>NZ_JACOON010000015.1 GCF_014287795.1 Christensenella tenuis | reverse complement strand
CACCTGATCGATATCAGCGCGGTGAGGACACATCATACGATGTCGGATATCGAGGAGATCGTAGGCTATGCGAAGGAATACCAGTTTATTAACGTACACGTGCTTCCGAACTGGATGAAGCAGCTTTCAGAGATGCTGAAGGATGTGGATGGGGTATATGCGGGAGGCCCGGTTGGGTTCCCGTCCGGCGCGCACAAGACGCAGACCAAGATTCTCGAAGCGGTGGGTCTCATCCAGGACGGTATTGAAGAAATGGATATCGTGATGAATGTGGGGCGCTTCAAAAACAAGGAATATGATTATGTGCTGAACGAACTGAAGCAGATCATTGCGCTTGCACGCAACGCGGGACGCCCGATTCTCACGAAGGTGCTGATCGAGCTGAATTGCCTGACGGAAGAGGAAGCGGACAAAGCCTGCGAGATCGTTGTGGAAAGCGGTGCGGATTTCCTTAAGACGGGGACGGGCTGGGTGCCCGGCGACGCGAACATCGAGCGTATCCGCAGGATCAAACAGAACCTGAAAGGGACGGGCGTAAAGGTAAAGGCGGCGGGCGGCATCCGCACGCGCGAAGAGTTTGACGAATTGCTGGCGATGGGCGTTGAGCGCTTTGGAATCAACACGCAGTCTGCAATTGAGATTGTAAAGTCTTTCGA
>NZ_JACOON010000014.1 GCF_014287795.1 Christensenella tenuis | reverse complement strand
TTTGCCGTTTAATATGGGTATATGGCTCTTTGAGATAGAGTTGGTTCGAACTGCCAGACAGCAACATGGAACGGAGGTGATGAAATGGCACAATACGGATATATCCGTGTTTCGACACGGGAACAAAACGAACGGCGCCAGCAGGATGCGCTCAGGGCCTATAGGATTCCAGACAAAAATGTTTTTATGGACAAAATGTCGGGCAAGGATTTTGAGCGGCCGGAATACATCAGAATGATGAAGCGGCTGAAGAAAGGAGATATCCTGGTCGTCAAAAGCATCGACAGATTGGGCAGGAACTACGGGGATGTGATGGAGCAATGGCGCATCATTACAAAAGAAAAGGGCGTAGACATCAAAGTGCTGGATATGCCCCTTCTGGATACGACGCAGGCAAAGGACCTGCTCGGGACGTTTATCGCAGACCTTGTCTTGCAGCTGCTGTCCTTTGTGGCGGAGAACGAGCGGAGCACGATCAGGCAGAGGCAGGCGGAGGGAATAGCTTCGGCAAAGGCGCGGGGGGTGAAATTCGGAAGGCCGGCGAGGCCGAACCCGAAGAACTTCGACAAGCTGTGCGAACGCTGGCTGAAGGGGGGGATTACGCTCCGGCAACTGGCGGCAGAAACGGGAATGCCGCCCAGCACGCTCTACAGGAAGATGCAAAAGCACAAAAAAACGGCACCAAAGTATGCCGCAAACACGATTCTATCGAACATTTAATTTTTCCCGAAACGTAT
>NZ_JACOON010000013.1 GCF_014287795.1 Christensenella tenuis | reverse complement strand
ATTGCAATCGGCGTGATCAGCTTGATTTCCATCTCGATGTTATCTCCCGGCATTACCATTTCCGTTCCGCTCGGCAGCTCGATCACTCCCGTTACGTCCGTCGTCCTGAAATAGAACTGCGGCCTGTATCCGTTGAAGAACGGCGTGTGGCGCCCGCCTTCTTCCTTCTTCAGCACGTATACGCTGCTGTTGAAGTGCGTGTGCGGGTGGATCGATCCCGGCGCCGACAATACCTGCCCACGCTCGATCTCGTCCCTCTGTACCCCGCGCAGGAGTACTCCGATGTTGTCCCCCGTGATTGCCTGGTCAAGAAGCTTCCGGAACATTTCCACGCCCGTTACTACCACGCTTCTCTTTTCTTCCGTCAATCCTACGATCTCTACCGTATCCTGAACCTTTACCGTTCCTCTTTCCACTCTGCCCGTCGCTACCGTTCCGCGCCCTGTGATCGAGAATACGTCCTCTACCGGCATCAGGAACGGCTTGTCTACGTCTCTCTCCGGTTCCGGTATGTAGGAATCTACCGCGTCCATCAGCTCGAAAATGCTCTGGCAGTCCGGATTCCCCGATATGTCGTCCGACGCCTGCGCCGCTTCCAGCGCTTTAAGCGCGCTTCCCTTGATGATCGGCGTGTCGTCTCCCGGAAAATCATATTCCGAAAGCAGTTCCCTGATTTCCATCTCTACCAGTTCCAGCAGCTCCGGATCGTCTACCTGGTCTGTCTTGTTCATATACACGATGATGTACGGCACACCTACCTGCCTTGCCAGCAGGATGTGCTCCCGCGTCTGCGGCATCGGGCCGTCCGCCGCCGATACCACCAGGATCGCTCCGTCCATCTGCGCCGCTCCCGTAATCATGTTCTTTACATAGTCCGCATGTCCCGGGCAGTCCACGTGCGCGTAGTGGCGGCTCTCCGTCTCATACTCTACGTGCGCCGTATTGATCGTGATTCCGCGCTCTTTTTCTTCCGGCGCCTTATCGATTTCGTCATATTTTGTCGCTTCCGCCTGGCCCTTCTTTGCCAATACCATCGTGATCGCCGCTGTCAGCGTCGTTTTACCATGGTCTACGTGTCCGATCGTTCCGATGTTTACATGCGGTTTCGTTCTTTCAAACTTACCCTTTGCCATTGCTTTTTTCTCCT
>NZ_JACOON010000012.1 GCF_014287795.1 Christensenella tenuis | reverse complement strand
CGACGATTGGGAGCATTGGATTCGAATCGGACGGAAAGAGCGTGACGAAGGTATACCAGAATAAATTTACGGTGCGCGCGTTCAGCGTAGCGGACGCGGAAACGTCAGTGGAATCAGTGAAGATCAACATCTGGCGGATCGATGGCAAAAAACATTGGGAGTTCAATGCGGTCAGAGAGAACGCGACGACGTGGGCGCAGTATGTTGGCGTAGATGGGCCGGGAATGTACAATATCGATGTGTCAGCAACAGATAAAGAGGGGAATGTCAGCGAAAAAATTTATAAAGGAATTACGGTACTGAAGTCTACAAATCACCCGATTATGGGTACGCAGGACGCCACACGCGGGCAAATGATTAATTACCTTAATTCGAAATTAAAGATAACGGTGGCAGAGTTCCAGACGCGCTATAAAATGACGGTAGCGCAGTTTGTCGATCTCTATATTGAAGAAGCGAATGAAGAAGGCGTCAAGGCGGACGTTGCATTTATCCAGATGTGCCATGAAACCGGCTATTTGAAATATGGCGGAGACGTGCAATGGACACAGTATAATTTTGCGGGGATCGGGGCAACCGGCAACGGGAATCCCGGCAACAGTTTTACAGACGTACGAACCGGAATTAGGGCGCAAATACAGCATTTAAAAGCGTATGCGTGCACTGATCCACTGAAAAACGCCTGTGTCGATCCGCGGTTCCATTATGTAACGCGCGGTTGTGCGCCAACAATTGAAAAACTTACGGGGACGTGGGCGGCCGATTCAAGCTACGCAGACAAAATCATTGCTATGTTGGACGATATGATTAAAACGAGCTCTGCGTCTGCTACAGCCTTGATGGAACTATCGGGGGATGAACAATTCATAGAAGAACCGACGGAAGAGCAGGAAACGGCGCCCAATCCGAGTCAGGAGTCAGAGCCGGAGCAGACGCAGGAACCAGAACCAACCCCTGAGCCGGAAGTAACGGCAGAACAGGATGATACGCCGGAATTGATGGGGGAGACAGAAATCACACAGGGACAGGCAAATGCATATCTTGTGCAGGAAGGAATTGATATAGCCGGGATATATGGGGTTTCCAATGAAGAATTTGTGAAGGTTTATTGGACGGAAGCGGAACGGGAAGGAGTAAATGCAGGAATTGCTTTTGCTCAGATGTTTACAGAAACAGGTGGAATGCGTTTTGGAGGGAAGCTGGCCGCTGCACAAAACAATCCGGGAGGCATTCAAACGGAGGATGGCACTCCATATGTGTTTGAGACAATAAATGAAGGAATTTGCGCCCACATCCAGCATATCAAATGCTATGCGTCCGCTAACGCTCCCCAGGGCAGCATTTGTGATCCGGAATGGAACGAAGCCGATCGAGGAATATACCGTACCATGAAAGCATGGGCGGATGGCAATGGAGAATATTTGCAGCTCTGGAAGGATATATACAACGCTTTGCAAAAGACGCAAGCGGCGGCGGAAGAAACCCAGCAGCCGGAACCGGAGATGCAGGCAAGCGGCCCGGATGACGATGAAGAATTCCAAACGGTGCAGGAAATGGAAGAAACAGGAGAAACAGAACCGGAAATAATGATGGAACCGGCGGCATAACAAAATAAGCGAAAATAAAAACAAAAGGATCTCCGGCACCGGAGATCCTTTTGTCAAATAATTATCATTTTTTATTGCGGTTGATAAGGAGTGTCTTTCCGTTGAACCATATGACCGGTAATAAAATCTTCGCCTGCGATACTGAAATAGATGGCATTGACGCCATCAATATTATTCAGATAAATATTTGAAATGGCGTTGAGCATAGCTACCTCTTCAGAAGCACCAAGGGCAGAATCAGCAATTGTGGTCTTAAAATCAATCTTGATACTGTCACCTTCCATAACGATGGAATTTGGATCCATGGGAGTTTCCTCAAGAGGTTTTCCGAATAGGTTTTCGGCGACGAGTTCCAACCCTTTTTTTAAACCTGCGTTTTCATCGACCGTAACGCTTTCCACCTGATTGGAATTACTGACTGCGTCATAATACTCATATTCAATTTTATTTTCCTTATACTCGACAGGAGCATTTGTTGCCGAAGCAGGCGGGGAAGATTCGGCAACGGACGAAGAAACCGCCGCCTCTGGAGAATGCGGGTTGGTTTGGGTGGTTTTTGATGGAAACAAAACAATACATAATATGGCGGCGCAGATACCAACGATTACAATCACTGGGATAATGAATTTTTTATTTTTTGACATTAGGAACCTCTTTCTTATGTATGGTCTATCCGTATTATAGTAAAAGATCACTTTTTTTGCAAAGCATGATGCAAAGATATTACAAGTTGTTAACATCTGCAAGATTGAATTAAAATTTTTTTTATATTATACTTTATACAATATCAAATTTTATGATGTGAAATCATAAACGGACAGGGGCATTTGGATGGAGAGCAAAATTAATTTTCGCAGAAGCATCACATGGATACTTATCGTATTAATGAATTTTACTTTATTGTGGACAGTACTGCTTGCTGTCCCCCAAACAGCAGAGGCTGCGGGAAGCAATGGAATTATTTTTATTAATCCGGGGCATTCTCCATCGGCTACGCCTTCCGGAACCAGCGGCGTGAATGCAAACGGAAAGAAGGTAACGGAAGATTATATGAACGAATGGACCGCTATTCTCCTTGGAGAAAAGCTTCGTTCGATGGGTTACACAGTATATCTTACCAACAAGACGACACTTTCAACGGACCTTCCGGCAGTTTTGACAAACGCCCCCAATCCCAAAAATGATTTTAAAGGAACCCAATACCAGTTTTGTGACAGCGGATCAGTGAAGGGGGAGCTTGTTCCGGCTTGCAATAATCCCTCCAGTATTAATCCCAACGTCACAGTAAAACCAGATTTAATTATTTCGCTTCACCGCGACTCCAATACGAACTCATCAGTACGTGGAATTACAACGTATTATTCAAAATATTCTGCGGAAGGAAGAAGCGCAGAAACAATTAACCGCTCTGCATATATGGCAAACGTGCTTTCTTCGCAATTTTCATCCGGTTTATCAGGGTATTTTCCGAACCGTGGAGTTTCGACTACGGAGATCAATTCTATTTTGAAATATACGACGGCTCCATCCATTTTGATTGAAGGCGGATATATGAGCAATGCAACAGATCTGGCAAATATGCAAAAGCAGGCGTGCCAGAATGCGTTGGTGAACTGTATTGCCAATGCGGTTAATCAATTTTCGGAGAAATATCAGCTAAAGGACAGTGAAGCACCGGAAATTGGAAGCATCAGCATAGATAACGGATCGGATATAGCGTACAACTCGACGGTATATAAGAATAATTTTACAGTGCGTTTGAGCGGAGTAAAAGATAACGTAGGCGTTAAGTATGTAGAATTCAATATTTGGCGGCTGGACGGAAAA
This sequence comes from Christensenella tenuis, assembly GCF_014287795.1. Taxonomy (GTDB): domain Bacteria; phylum Bacillota; class Clostridia; order Christensenellales; family Christensenellaceae; genus Christensenella; species Christensenella tenuis. The sequence continues at coordinate 317 of NZ_JACOON010000012.1, read as the reverse complement.
AAGCACTGGACGTACAGGGCAGTGCAGGAGAATCCTACAACGTGGGCGCAGTGGTGTTATGTGGACGGGCCCGGGCAGTATAACATCGATGCGATTGCGGTGGATTATAACGGAAATGAAAGCGAACGCATCTATAAAACGATCAGTATGGTGGAAGATACGACAGCGCCGGCGGTGGGCGCGGTAGAGTTCGAATCGAGCGGCCAGTATGTGACAGAAACGTATCAGACCCAGTTTACGGCCCGGGTATGGAATGTAAAGGATGCGGTGGGCGAACTTGACCGGGTGCAATTTACAGTAAAGGATGAAAGCGGAAA
>NZ_JACOON010000011.1 GCF_014287795.1 Christensenella tenuis | reverse complement strand
AAAAAAAGACAAAAAAAAACTAAAAAAAGGAGTTGACACAGGGGAGGGAGTTTGGTATTATAAATAAGCCGCAAAAAACGCGGCGAACCTTGAAAAATCAATACAGTACCAAGAACGAAAAGGAAATGCTTGAAAGCGGAGCCTAGGTCAAGAGATTAGTTAAAAGCATCTGAGAAGATGTTAAGATTTTAATTAAGAGTTTGATCCTGGCTCAGGACGAACGCTGGCGGCGTGCTTAACACATGCAAGTCGAACGAAGTTATTCAGACAGAAGCCTTCGGGTGGAAGATTGAATATACTTAGTGGCGGACGGGTGAGTAACGCGTGAGCAACCTGCCCTGCAAAGGGGGACAACAGTTGGAAACGACTGCTAATACCGCATAAGACCACGGTCTCGCATGGGACTGAGGTAAAAGGATTTATTCGATGCAGGATGGGCTCGCGTCCCATTAGATAGTTGGTGAGGTAACGGCCCACCAAGTCAACGATGGGTAGCCGACCTGAGAGGGTGATCGGCCACACTGGAACTGAGACACGGTCCAGACTCCTACGGGAGGCAGCAGTGGGGAATATTGGGCAATGGGGGAAACCCTGACCCAGCAACGCCGCGTGAGGGAAGAAGGTCTTCGGATTGTAAACCTTTGTCCTATGGGACGAAAGAAATGACGGTACCATAGGAGGAAGCTCCGGCTAACTACGTGCCAGCAGCCGCGGTAATACGTAGGGAGCAAGCGTTGTCCGGAATTACTGGGCGTAAAGGGTGCGTAGGTGGTCATGTAAGTCAGATGTGAAAGACCCGGGCTTAACCCGGGGGCTGCATTTGAAACTGTGTGACTTGAGTACAGGAGAGGGAAGTGGAATTCCTAGTGTAGCGGTGAAATGCGTAGATATTAGGAGGAACACCAGTGGCGAAGGCGACTTTCTGGACTGTAACTGACACTGAGGCACGAAAGCGTGGGGAGCAAACAGGATTAGATACCCTGGTAGTCCACGCCGTAAACGATGGATACTAGGTGTGGGGCCCGATAGGGTTCCGTGCCGAAGCAAACGCATTAAGTATCCCGCCTGGGGAGTACGATCGCAAGGTTGAAACTCAAAGGAATTGACGGGGGCCCGCACAAGCAGCGGAGCATGTGGTTTAATTCGAAGCAACGCGAAGAACCTTACCAAGGCTTGACATCCTCTGACGACTGTAGAGATACAGTTTCCCTTCGGGGCAGAGAGACAGGTGGTGCATGGTTGTCGTCAGCTCGTGTCGTGAGATGTTGGGTTAAGTCCCGCAACGAGCGCAACCCTTATTGCTAGTTGCCAGCGAGTAAAGTCGGGAACTCTAGTGAGACTGCCGGGGACAACTCGGAGGAAGGTGGGGACGACGTCAAATCATCATGCCCCTTATGTCTTGGGCTACACACGTGCTACAATGGCCGGTACAAAGGGCAGCGAACCCGTAAGGGGAAGCGAATCTCAAAAAGCCGGTCCCAGTTCGGATTGTGGGCTGCAACCCGCCCACATGAAGTCGGAGTTGCTAGTAATCGCGAATCAGCATGTCGCGGTGAATGCGTTCCCGGGCCTTGTACACACCGCCCGTCACACCACGGAAGTTGGGAGCACCCGAAGCCAGTGGCTTAACCGCAAGGGGAGAGCTGTCGAAGGTGAGATCAATGACTGGGGTGAAGTCGTAACAAGGTAGCCGTATCGGAAGGTGCGGCTGGATCACCTCCTTTCTAGGGTGTAGAAAAGAGAGATCGAAAGCGAAGCAAGTAAAGGATTTTCTTTTCGGTACTGTATGGATTTGAAACAGGGAACTGCATAGTAAGCCTTTTAGAGCACATACAGGGATGTATGTGATTTAAAATGGGGGTGTAGCTCAGCTGGGAGAGCACCTGCCTTGCAAGCAGGGGGTCAGCGGTTCGATTCCGCTCATCTCCACCAAGTGGGGGAAAGCGGGAGACACCGAAGCAGCTAACTGAAGATGGGCTCATAGCTCAGCAGGTTAGAGCACACGCCTGATAAGCGTGAGGTCGGTGGTTCGAGTCCACTTGAGCCCACCAAGCATACGAAAGTATGTAAGAAAGCACATTGAAAACTGAATAGTAGAAACGAAAGAGTAGAGCGAAAAGATATCAAACAAAACTAATCTGCAAAGATGAAAAGGGTAAGATATAATTTTGCGAAAGTCTTAGGGAAAAGAAAAGTAGACGAAAAGATCAAGCTATGAAGAGCACAGGGTGAATGCCTTGGCATCAAGAACCGAAGAAGGACGTGTCAAGCTGCGAAAAGCTGCGGGGAGTTGCAAGCAAACATTGATCCGCAGATATCCGAATGAGGGAACTCAGCATCTGTAATAGGATGTTACCATATACTGAATTCATAGGTATATGGGGGGAACCCGGTGAACTGAAACATCTAAGTAGCCGGAGGAAAGGAAAACAAGCGTGATTCCCAAAGTAGCGGCGAGCGAAATGGGAAGAGGCCAAACCGGAAGTCTTCGGACATCCGGGGTTGCGGACCCATACAATCGATCTGACGAATATAGCTGAATAGCATTGGAAAGTGCAGCCAAAGAGGGTAAAAGCCCCGTAAGCGAAATACGAGTTAGCGAGATGGGCACCAGAGTACCACGGGACACGAGAAACCCCGTGGGAAGCCGGGAGGACCACCTTCCAAGCCTAAATATTCCTTGATGACCGATAGAGAAATAGTACCGTGAGGGAAAGGTGAAAAGCACCCCGGGAGGGGAGTGAAAGAGAACCTGAAACCTTGTGCTTACAAGCAGTGGGGGCACTATTAGAAAGTGTGACCACGTACTTTTTGTAGAACGGGCCAGCGAGTTACGGTATGCAGCAAGGTTAAGTGACTGGAGTCACGGAGCCGAAGGGAGACCGAGTCTTAATAGGGCGTTAAGTTGCATGCTGTAGACCCGAAACCGGGCGACCTACCCATGAGCAGGTTGAAGCGGTGGTAAAACACCGTGGAGGACCGAACCACACGTATGTTGAAAAATGCGGGGATGACTTGTGGGTAGCGGAGAAATTCCAATCGAGCTCGGAGATAGCTGGTTCTCCTCGAAATAGCTTTAGGGCTAGCCTCGAGCGAAGATATATGGGGGTAGAGCACTGAATGGACTAGGGGGCTTCACGGCTTACCGAATCTTATCAAACTCCGAATACCATATATTACATACTCGGGAGTCAGACAGTGTGAGATAAGTTTCATTGTCAAAAGGGAAAGAGCCCAGATCATCAACTAAGGTCCCAAAGTGTAAGTTAAGTGGAAAAGGATGTGGAATTGCAGAGACAACTAGGATGTTGGCTCAGAAGCAGCCACTCATTTAAAGAGTGCGTAACAGCTCACTAGTCGAGTGATTGTGCGCCGAAAATGTCCGGGGCTAAAACTTACCACCGAAGTTATGGGTGCGCAGCAATGCGCGCGGTAGAGGAGCATCGCAACAGGATTGAAGCCATACCGAGAGGAGTGGTGGACCGGTTGCGAGAGAGAATGCTGGCATAAGTAGCGAGAGTGAGGTGAGAATCCTCACCGTCGAAAGCCTAAGGTTTCCTGGGGAAGGCTCGTCCGCCCAGGGTAAGTCGGGACCTAAGCCGAGGACAGTATAGTCGTAGGCGATGGACAACAGGTTGATATTCCTGTACTACCGGCCATTCGTTTGACTGACGCAGTGACACAGGAGGATAGCAGAAGCGGGCTGATGGTAGAGCCCGTCTAAGCACTAAGGGTGGAAATTAGTGAAGTACGGTTTCCAAAAAGCCTGAGGTGTGATGGGGACAGAAAATAAGTATGGAAGTCTGTGAATCCACACTGGCGAGAAAAGCTGCTAAGGAGAATGGCAGGTACCCGTACCGCAAACCGACACAGGTAGGCGAGGAGAGAATCCTAAGACGATCGGGAGAAGCATTGTTAAGGAACTCGGCAAAATGACTCCGTAACTTCGGGATAAGGAGTGCCTAGCAATAGGTCGCAGTGAATAGGCCCAAGCGACTGTTTAGCAAAAACACAGGTCTGTGCGAAATCGAGAGATGAAGTATACGGGCTGACGCCTGCCCAGTGCTGGAAGGTTAAGGGGAACTGTTAGCGCAAGCGAAGCAGGGAACTTAAGCCCCAGTGAACGGCGGCCGTAACTATAACGGTCCTAAGGTAGCGAAATTCCTTGTCGGGTAAGTTCCGACCCGCACGAATGGCGTAACGACTTGGGCACTGTCTCAACAATGTACCCGGCGAAATTGTAGTATGAGTGAAGATGCTCATTACCCGCGATAGGACGGAAAGACCCCGTAGAGCTTTACTGCAACTTGGCATTGGATTTTGGTATTGGATGTACAGGATAGGTGGGAGACTGAGAAGCTTAGACGCCAGTTTAAGCAGAGTCACTGTTGGGATACCACCCTTCTAATACTAGGGTTCTAACCCGAGGCCGTGATCCGGCTCGGGGACAGTACCAGGTGGGCAGTTTGACTGGGGCGGTCGCCTCCGAAAGAGTAACGGAGGCGCCCAAAGGTTTCCTCAGAATGGTCGGAAATCATTCATTAGAGTGCAAATGCATAAGGGAGCTTGACTGCGAGAGAGACATCTCGAGCAGGGACGAAAGTCGGGATTAGTGATCCGGCGGTATGAGAGTGGAATTGCCGTCGCTCAACGGATAAAAGCTACCTCGGGGATAACAGGCTTATCTCCCCCAAGAGTCCACATCGACGGGGAGGTTTGGCACCTCGATGTCGGCTCGTCGCATCCTGGGGCTGAAGCAGGTCCCAAGGGTTTGGCTGTTCGCCAATTAAAGCGGCACGCGAGCTGGGTTCAGAACGTCGTGAGACAGTTCGGTCCCTATCCATCGTGGGCGCAGGAAGTTTGAGTGGAGCTGTCCTTAGTACGAGAGGACCGGGATGGACGTACCAATGGTGTACCAGTTGTCGTGCCAACGGCATGGCTGGGTAGCTACGTACGGACGGGATAAACGCTGAAGGCATCTAAGCGTGAAGCCCCCCACAAGATAAGACTTCCCATCCTTTATGGAGTAAGACCCCTTGAAGACTACAAGGTTGATAGGCTGGAGGTGTAAGTGCAGCAATGTATTTAGCTGACCAGTACTAATAGGTCGAGGGCTTGATCAACGAAAGTTGATAGACAGTCTAACATAACTTAAGACTTTCTCTTTCGGACTTACTATTCAGTTTTGAGTGTGCTTTGCAACTCATTAAAA
>NZ_JACOON010000010.1 GCF_014287795.1 Christensenella tenuis | reverse complement strand
GGGAGAAAGTCGGAGGGGGTTATGGGGGTGAGCGGCGGGGTGTGGGAATGTGGTAAACCTGAAAGGTTTTCCATCATTTCCATGCCCCAGAGCGAGGGGGAAAAGGGGGAGGTGACTTTCTCTTTAAGGCCCCGGAGGGGCCGCTCTTTGGCTCCCCCTTTTCCCCCTATGGGTTTGCAGAATGTACGAAAAGAGGTGTAAGGAATGGCGGATCAGCAAGAAGCCTTGGAACGGCTGCGGGAACTTTACAGGGAAAAGAATGAGCATTTAGAGAAGTTTTTGGAGCCGGTGGAGCCGTATGCGTTTTATCGTGAGATCTTCCCGGAAGGATCTTTCGAGAGGAAGGGCCATTTTGAGGACAGGAAGGGAAACGGAATTGCGGTGACGGTGCCGAAAGGTGAGGTTGACAAGGCAACGGGGATTGCCTTGCAGATCGAGGGGGACGGTAAAGCGAAACGCTGTACCATCACTGACGAGCTGGACGAGCTGCGGGAGTTGCAAGACACCGATTTCACGATTATGTCCCCGATCTCCTATTTTGGGCGGCGGCGGTGCGGCAAGAACGCTCGGTATCTTTATGCCCTGGTCTTTGACCTGGACGGAGTGGGTATGCCCCAGCTCCGGGATACGCTGCATCAGATGAACAAGGATATTCTGCCCCCGGCAACCTTTGTTGTAAACAGCGGGACGGGGCTTCACCTGTATTATGTGCTGAAAGAGCCGGTGCCTATGTACCCGCACAACCAAAAATGCTTGAAAGAGCTGAAATATTCCCTTACTCGGCAGATTTGGAATAAGTTTACCTCCACCATCAAGGAGCCGCAAATGCAGGGGATTTTGCAGGGCTTTCGGGTGGTCGGCTCCGGCTCGAAGCTGGGGCGTGAGTACCCTGTGAGGGCGTTCCGGCTCGGCGGGCCGGTGGAGTTGGCGCGGCTGCTTGATTATATCCCGGACAGCAACGGGGAGCAGCAGCGGCTTGAGGGGCTTATGAGAAAGAGCCGCCTGTCGCTGGCCGAGGCGAAAGAGAAGTACCCGGATTGGTATGAGCGGCGGATTGTCAAAAAGGAGCGGCGTGGCCGCTGGACGGTCAAGCGTGACCTTTACGACTGGTGGCTGCACCGGATCGCCGATGAAATCCGGGTGGGCCATCGTTTCTATGGCATTATGACGCTGGCGATTTATGCGAAAAAATGCGGGATAGACGAGGACGAGCTACGCCGTGACGCTTTTGCGCTGCTCCGGCCCTACGACGATATGAGCGTGGAGGATATAAACCGCTTTACAAAAGATGATGTGGTGTGCGCTCTGGAAATGTTCAATGAGGACTATGTGACATTCCCCAGGGACGATATAGCGAAGCTCTCCGGCCTGACTATGCCTGTCAATAAGCGGAACTGGCGCAAACAGTCAGAACATATCAAGCTGATGAACTTAATTAGGGACGAGATCAACGGTAATAAGAATTGGCGCAATAAGGACGGAAGGCCCAAAGGCAGCGGAACGGCCCAGGCGCGGGTTTATGAATGGCGGCAGCAGCACCCGGAGGGGCGCAAGGCCGACTGTCATCGGGAAACTGGCCTTGATCCGAAAACCATCCGCAAGTGGTGGGATTGCCCACCGCCAGCGGTGCGCTTTGAAAATGGGCATATAACGGTGCGGGTGTCCCCTTCCCAGGAGTTGAGCGATTGGCTCTTGGACGCGCTGCACGATGGGGGCCAGGAATAAGGCCCAGAAAGGCCCCTGTTACGCTTTAGAAGCCGTTTTCAGCTCTCCGAGGGTAAATATACTGGCCATCTCTCTACCGCGCCCGGAAAGCCGCATAAATCAAGGCTTTTTTGCCCCCTAAATGCGTACATACCAGGGCAGAAGTTTAAGAGCCAGGGCGTGGGTAAACAGGTAGGAAGGTGTATTGACATTGTGAATAAAAAATGATACAATGTATATAATAAGAATGAAAGGAGTTGCTATCTATGGCGAATACAAATATTAACATTCGTATGGACGCAGATTTGAAGCGGCAGTTTGAGGCATTTTGTGCTGATATGGGAATGACGATGACAACGGCGTTCAATGTTTTTGCGCGTAAGGCGGTGAGAGAGTATAGAATACCCTTTGAAATCAGCGGCGATGTGCCGAACGCGGAAACCGTCGAAGCAATCCAGGAAGTAAAGAGAATGAAGGCCGATCCGAGCCTCGGCAAGACCTATTCCAATGTCGATCAGATGATGGAGGAGCTGCTTGCCGATGTATAACATAAGACCAACTACAAAATTTCAGAAGGATTTGAAGCGCGTGAAAAAGCGCGGCTTTGATATTTCTTTGCTGACGGATATTATTAAAAAGCTGGCTGCGGGGGAGCCGTTGCCGGAGAAGAACAGGGATCACCAGCTTTCCGGGGACTATGCGGGGTGTCGTGAGTGCCACATTACGCCGGATTGGTTGTTGATCTACGAAGTGGACGGGGACGAGCTGATTTTGTATCTCACCCGGACGGGATCGCATAGCGATTTATTTTAGGGGAAGGAGGAAAGGTCTATGAGCTGGGATAAAGAGAGGATCGCGCAGATACAACTTCCCGATCCGGCAGACGATGATCCGCACCCTCGGCTGCTCCTGGAAGGGCGCGGCATACACGCAGGAGAGGGATTTACAGCTTTGTTTCCAGATGGCTGGCACGAGATTACCCTTGAAGTAGCCTGGGAGCCGACAGGCCCCGCTTGCTGGTACATATCTACGCCTGGGTTTAAGGGTGTGTGTCCTGTGGGCCTGTTCGTGAAGGTATGAAAACGATCCGGCAGATAGCCGACGAGATAGGGGTATCAAAGCAAGCTGTTTTCAAAAAAATTAAGCGTGAACCGCTGTCAACCAGTTTACAGGGGTTGACGGCAACGGTTGACGGTAAGTTGATGGTAGAGGTTGACGGTGAAAAGCTGATAAAACAGGCGTTTTCTGAAATTGCACCGTCAACCACCGACAACCAGTTGACGGGTACGGTTGACGGTTTGGTTGATGGCGCGTCAACCAAAAATGCAGAAAAAACGACAGGGGTTGATGGTGTGATTTCTGTTTTACAGGCCACCATCGACACGCTGCAAGGGCAGCTTGAAATGAAAGACAGGCAGATCGAGCAGCAGGCCCAGACCATTACCCGGCTCACTGACGCGCTGGCCGCCGCCCAGCAGACAGCGGCAGCAGCCCAGGCTCTCCACGCGGGGACAATTCAGCAGCAGCTTCTTACCGATGAAACCGGATCGGATCAGGAGCCGGAGAAAAAGGGATGGTTTCGTAAATTTTTTCGAGGTTAAGGCAATGCGGTAGATAAAACCCCTAATGTTAATATGCATTGCTTGAGGCAACAGACATATTTGTGTAAAAGATTTTCCTCTTTTCTGCCCTAAATGCAAATTGACGCATATCATTGATGTAGAAAAATTAGAGATTGTAATCAAAAATACAGAAAAACAAACTTTTATTATTTAGAAGAAAGGATATAAAAATGAAACGTTTACCTAAATATACGCCTGCGGAAGTACGGAATGATCCATACGGATTTACTTACAAAGAAATGTCGGAAGTTATTGGCGAGAATGAAGCAAAAGCCTTATATGAAGAATTATATAAGCAATTACCACGCAAAAAAAATCTATCAATGTTGGTAAAAAATATTTGCAAAAGCAGTGATACTGAAAAGTATGTTTACGAACTGAAAGACAACAAATACATTGAAACGGTTTTTATCAAGCGGCGAGATGGTGGAACTGTTTGCGTGAGCACACAAGTCGGTTGTCCTGTTGGTTGTATTTTTTGTGAGTCCGGGCGAAATGGCTTTGTTCGTAATCTAACATCGTCAGAAATCGTACAACAGATTATATTGTTGCGTCGAAAAGTAAACCGTATCGTTTTTATGGGTATGGGAGAGCCTTTATTCAATTATGACAACTTGATAAAAGCAATCCATATTCTCCGAGATAGATATGGGCTCAACTTTCCAACCGACGGCATTACCATATCAACAGTTGGTCCGGTCGATCAATTAAAAAAATTGCGCGAGGAACATCTTAAAATTCAGTTGACAATATCTTTACACGCAGCAACACAATCTGCAAGAAATCGTATTATTCCTCACATGCGCATATATGCTATTGAAGATGTTGTTAAGCAAGCCTTATCCTATTCTGAAAGGCATAATCGCAAAATTGTCTTTGCGTATTTGCTTTTACCGGGTATAAATGACCGGCCCTCAGATGTAAGACAACTTGCAAAATGGTTTCGGGGCAAAAAAGTTATGATTAACGTGTTACAATACAACCCAACAAGCAATTCAAGAATTAAAGCACCACAGAAACGGGAAATAGTTGCATTCAAACATCAATTAGAGCAAGCAGGACTTGAAGTTACTATGAGAGTTTCTCATGGCAGAGAGATTAACGCGGCTTGTGGACAGTTAGCTAACACATATAATAAATTCAAAAAAAAATGATTAAAAGTGCCAGACGCATAGACGCAGAGCCGATAACGCATTAGGTCAAAAAACCTATGTGTTATCGGCTTTTTTATTTAATATTGCGCAAAAGCCGCTGTTCCCTATTATAGAATGGATTGCGGGTACGCTCCTTTATCGCTTCTTCCGTATAGGCCGCGCCGAGCGTCTTTGTGCGGGTAAACCGTTCCTGTCCGGCAGCGCGAAAGGAAATGTATTTGCCCTGTTTGATTTCATACCCCATTTCCTGCAAGCGGCGCAGCAGTTCGTCAAAATCTTTCACTTGGGGAATGAGAGTATCTATCGCCGTTTTCAGCTTTGCTTTGTAGCTTGTCCCTTGCTTTTCGGCGGTGTATTCTGCATAGCTTTTTCCCTTGTCCTGTCCCGGTACGACGACGGATAGCCCATGCTCTTTACATATCCTGTCGCTGGTGCGCCGGATAAAGTGATAGCTTTGCTTGTTGGAATGGTACTTTTTGTAGTCAACGAAGCTAACCGCGTTGAAAATCAAGTGATTATGCAGATGGTCTTTATCGACGTGAGTTGTCAAAACAAACTCATACTTGCCGCCTAATACCGCCCCGGCAAGTTCCATGCCGATTTTGTGCGCTTCTTCCGGTGTGGTTTCTCCCACCGCAAAGGATTGTATCAAGTGCCGCCCTAAATGTGTGCCGCGATCTCCGGCAGCTTCCCGCGTCCATGCAAACTCAATATCGGCGGTTTCCAGCCCGCAGCCGAAAGAGGACGCAAGCAGCTTCCCGTCTGTCTTTTCGGGATTTAAGATATAGTCTATCGCAGCCTTTAAGGTTGATTTAATAGGGTGCGTCTTTGTAACCGCCATATCTCGTCCACCGCCTTTTTAATGTCCTCTATATCCTGCCTGTAAACCGTCCCCGTCGCATTGGCGCGTTTTGCAATTTGGTTGATGTTCCGGCTCACCGCTTGCAGTTCCCGGATATATGCTTTTGTGTCGCTTCGGTCAACGACAAGAATATACCCGTCTAAACTACTAAATAGAAAGGAGAGCATAAATATGTTTAGCGAAAATCTAAAAGCAATGCGGAAGGCAAAAGGTTATACCCAGGAAGAACTTGCAATAAAGCTGAATGTTACCAGACAGACAATTAGCAAATGGGAAAAAGGGTTATCCGTTCCAGATGTGGATTTTCTTTTTAAGATAGCAGATGTATTGGAAACAAATGTGGGTACTCTTCTTGGGGGTGCAATAATGGACGAAGTTAATAAGGACACGGTTGCAGAGCAACTTGCAAAGATCAGTGAGCAGTTAGCGATAAAGAATAGGCGTAGTAAAAGGATTTGGAAAATTGTCGGGATTGTTTTATTGACAATTTTGGCCCTCAATCTTCTTTTGGCGATATTTGGTATGTCGGCATATACAAGCTTTTCAACTGATGGCAAGACTACGGTTATAGAAATGAATGAAGATAGCGTGTCTTATGAAGAGTAGTGGTCGGCTTCTTTAGCCCCCGGCAGGGCGCAAAAGCACTTTCATACTGCCAGCCTCGAAGGGGCGGCGGTGTGAAAGTGCTTTTACGTTACTTTCTCACAAGAAAGTAACAAAGAGGTTGTGGCCTGCGGCCAGTTATGGTAAAATAGGAGCAGTAGGATATAGGCTTTTTGCAGGAAAGGGACGGGTGATTTTATAGGCACAACCATTTCGGGAATGACGGGCCGGGGAAGTATCCGGCACAACAACAGGAGCTTTTCAGCGGCGAATGTAGACCGAAGCAGGTCGGGGCAGAATGTCACCTTTTTCAACGAGGATTTGAAGAAGGTGTACCACGAACTTTTCGATGAAGCCCTGGCCGCCTACAATGCCAAAAAGAAAAAGACCAGGGACAAGATACCAGATTACTATGAGCATATCCGGCAGAGCAAACAGGAGAAGCTATTTCACGAGGCTATCTTCCAGATCGGCAACTTGACAGACTGCGGGTGCGGCTCCCCTGGAGGGGAACGGGCGGCGGCAGCTCTCAAAGAATTTGCAGAGTCCTTCCAGGAGCGCAACCCTCATCTGCGGGTGTTCAATATGGTGCTGCACATGGACGAGGCCACGCCCCACCTCCATGTGGACTTCGTGCCGGTGGCAACGGAGCAGAGCCGGGGCCTTTCGACGCGGGTATCAATGAAACAAGCGTTAAAGCAGCAAGGATTTGAAGGGCTGGGCAGGAAGCAGACGGAATGGAAAGCCTGGATGGAACGGGAGAAAGAAGCCCTAACGGAAATCGCCCAGGCGCACGAGTTTGAGATTATCAGCTTGGGCGGTGGCCGGCCTCATATGGAGCTGCCAGAGTACAGAGCAGCGGCCCAGCGGCTTGAAGCTATCCAGGAACAGGTGACAGCGGCAGAGCAGGAGATCGCGGCCCTGGAAAAGCAGAGAAAGGCCCTGCAAGGGAATGTGAAGCTGCTGAAAGCGGTTGAGAAGGTCAAGCCAGATCTGGACGCAATACAGCCGGAAAAGACGCTGACAGGGGCCGTCAAGGGCGTGACGGTGGAGCAGGTGAAGGAGCTGAAGGCGGCGGTGATCCGGGGCGCGGCGGCAGAGCAGAAGGTGCGGGAGCTGAAGGTAGAAAACCAACAGCTTCAGCAGAAAATCCCCTCGACGAAAGAAAAGCTGAAGGAGGCCCAGGAGCGGCAGCGGCTTGAAAATGAAAACCGGCAGCTCAAAGTGCAGGTCGAATATCTGGAAAAAGATTTGAGCTGGGAGCGCGGAATTTCGGCGCGGCTCCGGGAAGGGATCGGGGCCGCGCTGGACTTCCTGGATCGGCACTTGCCGGAGCAGTTCCGGCCCCTGGTCGAAAAGGCGCGTGAGCTGCTACCTGTGCCAGAGGTGCAGCAGCCGGAAAGAGAGCAGGAATGGGGCCACACCTGGGGCGGTATGGAGCTGTAAAAGAAGCCTGTCCGGGGGCCTTGCAAGAGCCGCCCGGACAGGCTATAATAACAGTAAAAATAGGGAATTAACTTCATTGATAATATATGCCACCCTATGGGTATGGGGGGATAGCATGGAGTTGGTTTGTCGTAAAATAGGGAATTAACTTCATTGATAATATATGCCCCCCTATGGCCTAAAGGCCAGGGGAAAAATAATAAAATATTTTCTCTCGGACAGGGAGAAAGTCGGAGGGGGTTATGGGGGTGAGCGGCGGGGTGTGGGAATGTGGTAAACCTGAAAGGTTTTCCATCATTTCCATGCCCCAGAGCGAGGGGGAAAAGGGGGAGGTGACTTT
>NZ_JACOON010000009.1 GCF_014287795.1 Christensenella tenuis | reverse complement strand
CCAGTACTAATAGGTCGAGGGCTTGATCAACGAAAGTTGATAGACAGTCTAACATAACTTAAGACTTTCTCTTTCGGACTTACTATTCAGTTTTGAGTGTGCTTTGCAACTCATTAAAAAAGTTTATAAAATTTCCGGTGGCGATAGCTAGAGGGATCCACCTGTTCCCATTCCGAACACAGAAGTTAAGCCTCTATACGCCCAAAGTACTTGGCTGGAGACGGCCCGGGAGGATAGGTAGCTGCCGGATTCCATTTTTTCAATATCCTATGTAGAGGGTCCTTTTGCTTAGTGCTTAAGGGCTTTTTACTTTGTTTTCGGTTTCTGTCTTCGCGGAATGATGTATTTAAAATGTACTAAAATATGTTCCCAATATTTATATGGCAGGGGCGGATATTTTGTTAATAAGCATTTGAATTATATAGGAAGGATATCTCCGCCGAAATAAAACTTTTATTCGAATAAATATCATTGATTCGTTCAAACATAGTTTAGATATGGTTCCAGTATTCCTACTGTGCGGCTGGTTCGTTCGGCCAAAATATCTGTCAGCAGCCTCCCGGCAGATATCCATTATATGCTGACCTGCGAAATACGTAGGAATTTGGGGCTTGGAGAGATAAGTAAATTGTGGCTGCGGCGCATCGGGCGGCATAATGACTGAACGGGCATCGAGGAAACCTTATAGGCGCCTCCTGGGCAGGCGGTATCGCATCCTATACCATGAACATGTTACGCAGCTTTTGGAACGTTGACTCCAGAATAAATTTTTCTTTTCCTAAAGGGGAATAATAGAATAAAGGCCCCTCATGTTAGCGGCTTTGACAGCAGCGTTGATTCCCGGCTTTCCGTATAAATAGATTGAAGCTGGGAATTAAAGATATGGATGCGTCTTCTCGCCAGTCCGATTGCTCAATGATTAAACTCTTATTTATCGGGTATTAATCGCTATGCCTGATTACTGCAAAAGTCAACAAAAAAGCATCTTTCACAAGAAAGATGCTTTTTAAAGTTGTTAGATGTTAGTTAATATCTTCTTGGACGCCTCCTGCGATTCCTGCGGCGCACAATGCGGAAATGGCGAATGGTTCGCATCACGACCACGAATACGGCGAAACAGATACCGATCCAGATCAGGACCCACATCAAGATATAAGTGTAACTGCGTTCAAACAACGCCCCCAACGTTCGGTTCTCATCAAGGTTGAAACTATATTCCGGGTCTGTACTGATAATTTTTCCGGGGATAGCTGCGTCGTACCACCCTGAGAAACGCCAATCTTTTTCAGGAGAAGCCCCTACGGTGACAACACTTCCACCGGGAAACGAACCCGCACCTGTCACAGTCCCCGTGTTTTCCGGGCTGACCGTAAGATCAAGTTGATAGGTAGCGGCAAACTTCGCAGTCAATGTTGCGGGGCTCTCGTCCGTGAGAGTAAATGTATAGCTTGCATCTGTGCTGACCGGATCCTCCGAGGAAGGATCTGTAAACCAACCCATAAAGTTATAATTCTCCGCCGGAGTTGCCGTAACCGTGACGCTGTCGTTCAGCTTATATTCTTCCCCGCTTTGGGATACAGATCCGCCGTCCTGCGGCGAAGCTTCCAGCGCAACCGTATACTTTTTTTCGAATTTTGCGACATACGAACGGTCTTCTTCAAGCGTATAAGTGAACTCGGCGCCGGATTCATCCACTGGGGTTCCATCTTCACGGAACCAGCCCGCAAAAATATATCCCTCCTTGGCAACGGCTTTGAGGACGGCATTTTTACCGCTTGCGATTTCTCCGCCGCCGGCAGTATCGTTTACAAAAACGTCACCGCCTTCCGCAGGTTCCGCGGTTACATTCACTGTATAGGCAAATGCAGGAACCGCATATGCAAGCACCAACAGTATGGTTATAAGAAAAACAACAATTTTCTTCATAGAATTCTCCTAACTAATACATAATATTCTAGCTAGAATCTGAAAAAGTGTCAATCATTTGGGCAAACGTTTCAAAAAAAGTTAATAATATACATTAAATTACAGAAAAAAATGATTATTTGCCGGGAAAAGTGGGGTACATATAGGTGCGAAGAGATTATTTCTGGAAGAGAGACGAAACTTTGCGCTTGCGGCGGGTAAGTACATTGGTGTCTCTAATTTTTACTATAATGAAGACAAGGAGGGACCGGGAAGTGCGAGAAGTTTTTTTGGCTGGCGGATGTTTCTGGGGATTGCAGAAATATTTTGACCAGGTGTCTGGCGTAATCAGTACGCAGGTTGGGTATGCCAATGGAAGAACCGTTAATCCGACTTACGAGGATGTATGCTGCGGGAATTCGAATTTCGCTGAGACTGTGTGGGTGCGTTATAACGAGAACATACTGGATCTTCACGGAATATTAGAACTGTTTTTTAATGTGATCGATCCTACGGTACGCAACCGGCAGGGAAATGATACAGGCACGCAATACAGGACTGGGATTTATTATATTGATGAAGATGACGAAGGGATCATCAAGAACTATATCAGCAGGCTGCAGCAAAAATATACGCGCCCGATTGTGACGGAGGTGGAAAAGTTGAAAAATTATTATATGGCGGAGCCATACCATCAGAATTATCTGGAAAAGCATCCGGAAGGGTATTGTCATATAGGGAAGGAGGAGTTCCAGTATGCAGGGACGTATACATCGTTACAAACGGCCAGATAATTCCAGATTGAAAGAGGAGCTTTCACCCGAACAATATGAAATTATGGTCGAAGCAGGGACAGAACGGCCCTTTTCCAGCAAATATTGGAATGAGGGAGACGATGGAATCTATGTGGACGCCATAACAGGAGAACCGCTTTTCTCATCCTGTGATAAATTTACATCGGAATGCGGTTGGCCGAGCTTTTCGAAACCGCTTTGTGGGGAACATATTAGGATGCAGAAGGATTTTTCGCACGGCATGATTCGCACGGAGGTAAGGAGCGCAGAAGGGGATTTCCATCTTGGGCATGTATTCGATGATGGACCGGCTGAGATGGGCGGGCAGCGCTATTGTATCAATGGCGCCGCGCTGCGTTTTATTCCACTGGAAAATCTTGGGGATGAGGGGTATGGGTATCTGGTACCCTATCTAAAGCAAAAACAGCAAAAAAAAGTCTAGTCCTGCCGTTTTCCCAACGGGATTGACATATCCTCGGGGCGTGCCTACAATGGAAGTACAAAGATAAAAACACAGTCCCGGTTGGTAGTCCGGGCGCGGTGTATACCGTCAGTAACCTGCCTCCTTGGTTGTCCCTTCTTTGTGTAGTACTCAGGAAAGGAGGGGAACCGTTATGGACGGCACAGCGCTCAGCCTGACGGTGTTTTTTGACGATCCGTTTTGGGTCGGTATATTCGAACGGCGTCAGGCGGGGATGCTTTCGGTCTGCAAAGTTACTTTTGGCGCAGAACCGCGGGATTGCGAAGTATATGCGGCCTGGCTTAGGCATTGGAACGAACTGCGCTTTAGTCCGCCGGTGAAAATACAAAAATACCCGGTGCAAAGGGTCATAAATCCCAAACGTATGCAGCGGGCTGCAGGCCGCGAAGTACAGCGCCAGGGCATGGGAACCCGGGCGCAGGAAGCGTTGAAAATGCAGCATGAGCAGGCAAAACGGGAGCGAAAGACGGCTGGTCACGGGCAGGCGGAGCAGGAAAAGGAGCGCAGGTTTTATCTGCGGCAGCAGAAGAAAAAGGAAAAACACCGGGGAAGATAATCCCTGGCCAGATTGTGGACAAAAAGGATTCACATCGCAAAGTTGGTGTGAACCCTTTTTTGTAGATACATAACAATTAAAAAACTATATAAAAAACATGTTGCCATACGGCGGGTTCCGTAAGACCGATTGAGGCGTCCCCGTTCTAATTTTGCTTTGCCGCAGTTTTGAAGCGGATGCGCACCACTGTGGAATTTAAAATCAAATAAAATATGTAAAACGAAACGAACAAACACGGCTGCACCCTGGCACAAGATCCGGCAAGCGAATTTCGTGAAACTTCAGGGGAAGCGGGCTGCGCAAATAAGTCTTGCTGTCAGGCCCACTCGAATCCATAAGCAATCTTGTTTGCAGTGTCTTCAAGGTCGGGTACGTTTTTATCGTGAAAATCGGTGGCGTGCACCAGGACATATTCTTTTTCCCCAACAATATAATACTGAACCGTAGTCGTACCGTCGTTGTTTTCGATGGTAAAAATATAGAGGATATCGCCTGCATCGGTATAGGTTCCCGTTCCGTTCAACGCAGTGATACCAGACTGTTGGGCCAACTGGGAAACAATAGCCTCACGAAACGCTTCGTGTTGGCTGGCGGAATACCGACTGGTTCCATATTCTACGGAAATGTTGCTGGTTGGCGAAGAGGAGTCCGTCCCGTCTTTAAGATAAAACCATTTTTCTTCTGTGGATAATTCTTCCGCTTCCGTCCATCCGGCCGGCACGGTATAGATGCCGAAAAAACGCGTTTCCAACGTATTGCCGTCTGCGTCTGTCACAGAGGATGCTTCCGTCTGCCCCGCGCGGATTTCTTGCGCCGCCCGGCGCGCCAGTGCGCCCATGCCGCACGAGGAAAGGAAAAGGACGCATAAAACCGCGGAAAGAACCGCCCACATTTTTTTCTTCATAAATTCACCCGTTTGCAGAAACTATTCTGCCCTCTTGAACCTTATTTGCCTTTTTTCGATTTCAGGCGTATATAGGCGTGCCTGATATGTGGGTTGCTCGTAGGCCGTACGTCGATATCAAATTGCTTTAAAGATTCCACAAACTGCGACAATTTGGGATAACCATAGTTACGCGAATCGAAATCCGGGTAACGCTTGTTCAAAAGATTGCCTACGGCGCCGAGAAAAGCCCACCCATCGTCGTCCGAACTATCATTCACGATCGACTTGATGGCCCGCGTTACCTGGAAACGGCTGGCCATGGAAGTCTTACGGCCGGATTTTTCCTCTGCCTGAGATTCCTGCGCATCGTCTGTGCTGGAAGCAAGGACTTCAAGGTATTTGAATTTTTCGCATGCCGCAATGAATGGGGCAGGCGTTTTTTGTTCGCCCATGCCGATAACGAACATTCCCGCCTCGCGCAGCCTTGCCGCAAGCCGCGTAAAATCGCTGTCCGAAGAGACAATGCAAAAACCGTCTACGTTTCCTGAATAGAGGATATCCATCGCATCGATAATCAGCGCCGAATCGGTCGCGTTTTTGCCTTTGGTGTAACTATATTGCTGGATAGGGGCAATCGAATAGTTGAGCAGTACCTTTTTCCAGGCTGTATTATGGGTGGTTGTCCAGTCCCCGTAAATACGCTTGTACGTAGGCGTTCCGTAATTGGAAATCTCGTCGAAAATAAACGGGATATACTTATCGGAAACATTGTCTGCGTCAATCAGGACGGCAATCCTTTTATCATTGTTTTCGTTTTCCATAAATTTCTTCTTTCCTGATGTTTGATTCAATTTAGTTTTATTATACCACAAAAAGGCGGGGGTATGCGCCTTTCGTTTACAAAAGCACACGTTTTCTGTATAATAGAATGAGTTTTTGATTGGGCCATAAGGAGGCAGTTTTGGAATTATTAATGGGGAACGAAGCAATTGCGCTTGGAGCCGTGCGCGCAGGCGTCAACCTTGTGTGCGGATATCCCGGTACACCCTCTACAGAGGTGTTGGAGACGGTTGCAAAATATAACCCGGGCGACATCCATGTGGAATGGGCGGCCAATGAAAAAGCGGCGATGGAGGTCGGCGGGGGCGCGAGTTTCACAGGAGCCCGCGTGTTGGTAACAATGAAGCAGATGGGGCTCAATGTGGCGGCAGACCCCTTGATGTGCCTTTCTTATTTGGGGGTGAAGGGAGGAATGGTGGTTCTTGTCGCGGATGATCCGGGCCCGATTTCCTCACAAACAGAACAGGACACGCGGCATTTTGCGAAATTTGCGAACCTGCCCGTACTTGATCCGTCTACTCCGGAGGAAGCCTACCAGATGGTACAGGAAGCGTTCGAAATTTCAGAACAGTGGGAGCTTCCGGTGATCTTGCGCCCCACGACGCGCATTTGCCATGCGTCCGCATCAATTGAGGCAGAGATGCGCAAGGAGAAACATGAATATCCGGGTTTTGCAAAAGATCCGCGTTGGGTTATTTTTCCGAGCCTGTCCCTGAAGAAACATGGGGAGCTCGAGCAAAAGCAGAAAGAGATCGGCAAAGCGTTTTCGC
The DNA here is from genome assembly GCF_014287795.1 of Christensenella tenuis. Classification (GTDB taxonomy): domain Bacteria; phylum Bacillota; class Clostridia; order Christensenellales; family Christensenellaceae; genus Christensenella; species Christensenella tenuis. Next base: position 7,080 of record NZ_JACOON010000009.1, on the reverse strand, counting down.
ATAGCACGTTCAACGACATAGAGGGCAACGGCAGCCTGGGCATTGTCGCTTCCGGCGCGGCGTATGCATATGCGAGGGAAGCGGTAAAAGAGCTTGATGCAAATGTGACGCTCGTGAAAATTGGCACGCCCTATCCCTTTCCGGAAGAATTTGCGCTCGATTTTATTCGGGAGCTTGATAAAATACTGGTAGTCGAGGAACTGGATGCGGTCATCGAACGCAGCCTGACGGATCTTTTGGGAAAGCATAAAATAAAACTCGATATCTATGGAAAAGAGACGGGCAACCTCCCGGCTGCGGGTGAATATACGCATGAAATCGTGCTGCGCGCAATTGCGGAATTTCTGGGCGGCGCTGCCGGAGAAGGGGCTTCAAGCCCTCCGCCGGCACTGCCGGTCCGTCCCCCTGTGCTGTGCGCAGGCTGCCCGCACCGTGCATCTTTTTATGCGGTTAAAACGGCGATGAAAGGAATACCGGCAGTATTCACGGGCGATATTGGCTGTTATACCCTGGGAAATGCAAAGCCGCTTGATATGGTGGACACCTGCCTGTGTATGGGCGCGGGTGTTACCGTAGCGCAGGGGCTTTACCATATGGAGCCGGATAAAAAGTATTTTGCTTTTATCGGGGATTCCACCTTTTTCCACACGGGTATTCCAGGGGTTGTGAACGCGGCCTATAACCAGGCGAAAATTACCGTAGTAGTGCTCGACAACAGCACGACGGCAATGACGGGCCAGCAGCCCCATCCGGGAACCGGACGCACAATGATGGGAACGGAATCGCCGAAAATCGATATTGAGGCAATGCTCCGCGCGAGCGGCGCCGGCTGGGTGAAAACCGTCGATCCGTTCGATTTTAATGCGGCGGTTGGGGCGGCAAAAGAGGCTGCGGACTTTGACGGCGTATCGGCAATTATCTATCGGGCGCCGTGCATTGCACTGCGAAAGGCGCAAACAATATATAAAATCAATGCAGGCTGCATTGGCTGCAAAAAGTGCATCCGCGAAATCGGCTGCCCTGCTATTTCCGTCACGGACGGCGCGGTGCGGGTCGAACCGTCGCTGTGCTATGGCTGCGGTTTGTGTACCTATGTATGCCCGGCAGGGGCAATCGTGGAGGTGCGGGAATGAAATGTGATATCCTGATTGCAGGCGTTGGCGGGCAGGGGACAATACTTGCCTCAAAACTGATTGCGCAAGCGGCTATGGAAGAAGGAGCGTTCGTACGCACCTCCGAGACAATCGGCATGGCGCAGCGGGGCGGCTGTGTAGTGAGCCATGTGCGTATCGGCGCCCAGGATGAAAGCAGCGTGATTCCTTTGCGCAGCGCAGATCTGCTGCTGGGGTTTGAGCCGGCGGAGGCCGCGCGCAGTATGGCCCGCCTTAAAGAAGGCGGTACGGCGGTTGTAAATACGGCACGAGTCGTTCCGGTAACGGCTTCCCTTTCCGGGAAAGCCTATGAAACGGAAGAAATTTTTGACTATCTGAAAAACAGTGCACAGGTATGGATGATCGACGCGACGGGCATTGCGGAGCAATGCGGCAGTGCAAAGGCGGCAAACGTAGTGATGCTTGGCGCGGGAATCGGCACGGGCGCCCTGCAATGCAGTCTGGAGGGGATGGAAAAGCTGCTGGCGCAGCGGCTTCCGGAAAAACTATTTTCCATTAACCAAAAAGCGCTGCACGCGGGATATGGCTGTGTGCGCGGGGAAAAGGGAGAGGCGGAGTGACAGAGACACAATACAGGTTGTTTTTAAAGCAGCTCAAAAACGTGGCCGAAAACAGCGCGTTTTATAAACAGAAATTTGCGGAATGCGGGCTTTCGCCGGAAGATATCAAGTCGCCGGAGGATATCGGGAATATTCCGTTTACAGATAAAACAGACCTCCGGAAGGCTTATCCCCTGGGGCTTATGGCCGTGCCGGAGGAACAGATTGTACGCATCCATTCCACATCGGGAACGACGGGCGATCCGGTGATTATTCCCTATACGGCACAGGACGTGGCCGATTGGTGCGAGATGTTTAAACGATGCTATGAAATTGCGGGCGTTACCGCGGCGGACCGTGTACAGATTACGCCGGGGTTTGGCCTGTGGACAGCGGGAATTGGGTTCCAGACAGGATGTGAGGCGCTGGGCGCAATGGCAGTGCCAATGGGCCCGGGAAATACGGAAAAGCAATTGAAAATGATGGCAGACCTGAAGACTACGGTGCTTGGCTCTACATCTTCTTATGCCCTGCTGCTTGCAGAGCAGGTGCAGGAGCGGGGACTTTTGAAGGATCTGGCACTGAAAAAGGGAATTATCGGCTCGGAACGGTGGAGCGATAAAATGCGGAAACGCATTCGTGAAGGGCTGGGCATTGAACTTTTCGATATATACGGGCTGACCGAAATTTATGGGCCGGGGATTTCCATTGACTGTGAGTATCACACGGGCCTTCATTATTTTGACGATTACCTGTATGTTGAAATCATTGATCCGGAGACGGGCGAAACCGTACCAGAGGGAACTTATGGGGAAATCGTCGTCACCACGCTGCGGAAAGAGGGCGCTCCGCTGCTGCGTTACCGCACGCATGATATGTCCCGCCTGATTCCGGGGAAATGTGCCTGTGGAAGGAGTTATCCCCGTCACGACCGTATTCTTGGACGTACGGACGATGTGGTAAAAGTGAAAGGGGTCAACATTCACCCAAGCCAGATTGATATTTTACTGAAAGGTATTGAAGGCGTGAGCAGTGAATATATGGTTTCCCTTACCAAAGAGGGCAGCAAGGATAAAATGATTCTGCGGTTTGAAGCGGAGAACGGCACGGACTTGCGCAGCCTTGAGCAGCTTGTGGGGCATGCGTTCAAACAGAAAATTGGCATCCGCATTCATACCGAGGCGGTGCCCCTTGGCGGACTTCCGCGCAGCGAAAAAAAGACCAAACGGATTCATGATTTGCGATACCAGTAAAAAGAGGTGCGCCTCCCTAAAAACAGATATTGAAGAAAAAAGGCCTTCTATTGCAGGATAGAAACTATGATAGGAGGCCGAGTTTGTCTGAAATGCCTCACCGCTGCGCGGCTGGACATTTTTTCAAATTTGCGGCGGTTTTGCCGTGCGCAGGGCACGCGGCCGCACATGCCGCCTTTGCCCGCAAATAACGGCTTAGAAAAATGCCGATCGATTACTTGCAATAAAGGCTTATTAATAATCTGAAGGTTCTTCTGTTGTCAGGAACAAAAGGGATGAAACAGGAGAATTGGCCGTCTGCCTACAATCCGCTTGAGTTTACCGCACGGTCACGGTTTTCGAATTCACGGATCAGGTCCGCAACGGTTATGGAGTCAAATAATCCTGCAACCGTGCTGTCAATGCGGTCCCATACTTCTTTGTTCAAAAAGGCGCGGAGCGGCGGCGCATCCGGTTCAGATCCTTCTGTGAGCGATAAACTGCTTTCAAGCGCATCGAGAATTCTGTAGATCGTAATTTCATCAGCGGGCAGTGCGGGTAAATAACCGCCTTGGGACCCGGCGGAACCAAGGACGAGGCCCGCTTTTTTCAATGCGGCAAAAATTCCTTCCAGATATCCGGAAGAAATTCCCTGGCGTTCCGCAATGCTCCGTAAAGAGATATACTCTCCCTCTGCATGCGTGATAAGGTCGATCATTGCGCGCAGGCCGTAGCGGCCGCGGGTAGAGATTTTCATAATGCACCCTCCTTTTCACGAAAGGCCTCCGCAAGAGAGGCTAGCGTCATGCCGTCAAGGATATTCCCGATTTCACGTGAAAGGCGGACCCAAAGCGCACGCGTAACGCATTGATCCCTCACGAGGCTTTTGCATGCGGAAAGGTCTTCTGCGCAGGCGACAGGCACAAGGGTTCCCTCCAGTGCACGCACAACGCTTCCGGCGCTGGTTTCTTCCGGGGAAGAAGCAAGGAGAAAACCGCCTGCCTTGCCGCGCACTGCGGTGAGGAGGCCTGCTTTTCGTAAACGAAAGAAAATCTGATCCAGATAGCCCTCCGAGATTCCAGTTTCCTTGGAAATCTCCCCGGTGCTTACCGGATGATCGTATGCATGCAATGCCATGTAAAGAAGCGCTTCCAGCGCATATCTGCTTTTCGTCGAAAGTTTCATATCCTTATTGTAAGAGGAATGGCAAAAAAAATCAATAAAAAGATTAGTTTTCCTATTGACTTAATAATGTTTAAATGCTATACTTCGAACTAGGTTAAAAGTTTATTAAACAAATAGGAATTATAATTTTTTAAACAAGGAGCGAAAAAAATGGCAAGGGATTTTAAATTTGAAACCAAACAGCTTCACGCAGGACAACGGGTAGACCCCACGACAAAAGCGCGTGCGGTGCCGATCTATCAGACAACCTCCTATGTGTTTGACGATACGCAGGATGGGGAAGACCTCTTCGCGCTCAGGAAGCCGGGCAACATTTATACCCGCCTGATGAACCCGACAAGCGACGTATTCGAGCAGCGGATGGCGGCGCTTGAAGGCGGGGTTGCAGCCCTTGCCACGGCGTCCGGTTCTGCGGCCATCACTTATTCGGTCATGAATATTGCCGGTGCGGGCGACCATATTGTCGCTGCCTCCACTTTATATGGAGGGACCTACAATCTTTTTGGTACGACGCTGCCGCACTATGGGATTAAAACCACATTTGTTGATCCGGACGACCCGCAGAATTTCGCAGACGCCCTGCGGGAGAACACAAAAGCTTTCTATATTGAATCCCTTGGCAACCCGGGAATCAACGTGATTGATATCGAGCGTGTAGCGCAGATCGCGCATGAAAATGGAATTCCGCTGATTGTGGACAATACGTTTGGAACGCCCTATCTGATCCGGCCGTTTGAATTTGGCGCGGATGTGGTTGTGCATTCTGCAACCAAATTCATCGGCGGGCATGGAACGTCCATTGGCGGGGTCATTGTAGACGGCGGAACATTCGATTGGGAAAACGAAAAGTTCCCATGGTTTACGGAGCCGGACGAAAGCTATCATGGAATACGTTTTGCGGAAACAGGCCCGGCAGCGTTTGTGACCAAAATTCGCGTCCAACTGATGAGAGATACGGGTGCGTGCCTCTCGCCGTTCAATTCGTTCCTCTTTATTCAGGGGCTCGAAACGCTGTCTTTGCGTGTAGAGCGCCACGTGGAAAATGCGAAATGCGTTGCGGAATACCTGAACCGGCATGAAAAGGTTGCGTGGGTGAACTATCCCTCGCTTCCAACAAACCGGTATTTTGGACTCGCGCAAAAATATTTCCCGAAGGGAGCAGGTTCTATTTTCACATTCGGCGTGAAGGGAGGCGCGCCCAAAGCGCGCAAGTTGATTGACAATCTGGAATTGTTTTCTAATCTTGCGAACGTTGCGGACGCTAAATCGCTCGTCGTGCATCCGGCATCATCCACACACCAGCAATTATCGCCCGAAGAACAGCGGGCGGCAGGTGTAACGGAAGATCAGGTGCGCGTGTCAATCGGGCTGGAAAATATAGACGATATCATAGAAGATCTGGAAATTGCTTTTTCCAGAATTTGAAGCGGAGGGAGAAGACATATGGCAATCGCAAAAAATTTAACGGAACTCATCGGGGACACCCCATTGCTTGAACTATGCAATTATGAGAAACAGACAGGAGCTTTTGGCAGGATCATTGGAAAACTGGAATATTTTAATCCGCTCTCTTCTGTAAAAGACCGCATTGGTTATGCACTTATCGCGGAAGCGGAAGCCAAAGGACTGATTGGAAAGGATTCAGTTATCATAGAACCGACAAGCGGCAATACGGGCATCGCGCTTGCATTCGTATGTGCGGCAAAAGGGTATCGGTTGATTCTCACAATGCCTGAGACAATGAGTGTGGAGCGCCGCAAGCTTCTTTTGGCCCTTGGCGCCGAACTCGTATTGACGGAAGGGGCCAAAGGAATGAAAGGCGCAATTGAGAAAGCGGAAGAATTGAAAAACGAAATCAAAGGAGCATATATACCAGGGCAATTCGTGAATCCTGCAAATCCGGATATCCACAGGAGAACGACTGCCAAAGAAATCCTGCGCGATACAAACGGAAAAATAGATTTCTTTGTGGCCGGCGTAGGGACGGGAGGAACAATTACGGGCGTAGGAGAAGTGCTGAAGCGTTTTAACCCGCGCATCCGGGTGGTAGCCGTGGAACCTGCGGATTCCCCTGTGCTTTCGCAGGGAAAGGCTGGCCCGCATAAAATTCAGGGTATTGGCGCGGGCTTTGTCCCGGAAATACTCGACACGACAGTAATTGATGAAATCATAACGGTGGAAAATGAGCAGGCGTTTGAAGCCTCGCGCATGGCGGCAAAAACGGAAGGACTGCTGGTAGGTATCTCGTCGGGAGCCGCGCTTCACGCGGCGGCACAGATTGCAAAACGTCCGGAAAATAAGGGGAAGACGGTGATTGCCCTGCTCCCGGATACAGGCGAACGCTATCTTTCCACGGCATTGTTCAGTGAAGAATAAGCGGGAAGTGAAGCGCCGGAAAACCTCTTTACATACTGCCGATTAATCCTTAGGCGGGATGGCCAAAGGGGCCTGCTCCTGATCTGCTATGCCTGTACGCTCATTTGTCCGTTCAGATAGTTTTGCGATTACACAGTCTGCCAAATTTAAAACTGCTATAACTTTGAAAAGCATCTAGCCATAATGTAGCGGTAGGATCTTTCGTACAGGCTAAGGGCGGTTCCCGTTGGAACCACCCTTAGCCTGTACGAAAGATCCGTTTTGAATTGCCGAGGAAAGATTTATTCCTGAAATCTTATACAGATTTACACCCGCGGCAGTCATTGCGCGCGGTTGTCGTACGCACCATAGGAAAATTATCTCCTGTGGGCGTTTTGTTGTGCTTTATATATTAGATTGGGGGTTGAAAGAGATTAAAATTGAGCGAGAAGGGGAGGGTTTAATGCCTTTTTGCACATTTGCCGTTTAATATGGGTATATGGCTCTTTGAGATAGAGTTGGTTCGAACTGCCAGACAGCAACATGGAACGGAGGTGATGAAATGGCACAATACGGATATATCCGTGTTTCGACACG
>NZ_JACOON010000008.1 GCF_014287795.1 Christensenella tenuis | reverse complement strand
CAGTTCTATTTCAGGACGACGGACGTAACGGGAGTGATCGAGCTGCCGAGCGGAACGGAAATGGTAATGCCGGGAGATAACATCGAGATGGAAATCAAGCTGATCACGCCGATTGCAATTGAAGAAGGCCTTCGGTTCGCAATTCGTGAAGGCGGCCGTACGGTAGGATCCGGGGTAGTGTCGGGCGTTATCGAATAAGAAAAAACAGAAAACAAAAGGAATGGCAGATTACCATTCCTTTTTTGTTGCGCCGAATTAGAGGTGCAGAAAGGCTGAAGAAAAATAAATAAAAATCTTGAAATATGTAGATACGATGCAGGATATCAAATTTGGATTTATCAATGATGTGGCCGATGAGGTTGCGCAGCGGGCAAAAGATTCCGTACTGGAAGGTACGGGGCTGATGTTTATTTCCCTGGTGCACGATGGCACATTCCCCTGCCCGGTAACAAGAATGGATTATGTAGGCGGAACATTCGGGCCGGGAAGCACCGTATATCTTTATTGGATGAACCCGTCAGGCGGCCTTTGTGAGGAACAGGAACTTACTGTAGATGAAAATGGGTACGTGACCTATACAATTTTGCATACATCACCCTATGTGATATCCGGTCAAAAAGTAAGGGCATCAGATACGGCACCTGATTCGCCGGATGATCCGAATGAAAACGGCGGAAACAATTCCAATCCGGGAAATATAACGGAGCCGGGAAATCATCCGGCAAATGGCGGCGGAAATGATACAACGATTGTTACAAACACCACGGAAGATAACCGCAAAACAGGACAGGAAACCATGAAAACGGCAGCTGTAAAAACGGGAGACGAGAAAAACATGGCCCCCTATATATGGATTGCCGTTCTAATGGGAAGTATGGCCATCGGAAATGCGCTGCTGCTGCGGAAGCGGCAAACAAGAAAAAAATGAAGTAAAGAAGAGGACGGAAATACCCTCTTTTCATAACGGGTTTTTTGAAATAAATGTAAACTCCGGAAGATGTGCCGTTCAAACAATTGACGGGTTCCTGCAAATATAGTATCATTAAAAGAGTCTCAGATAACTCATTTATAAAGTAGGTAAAAATGGATTCATTGTATATCGTAGTGCCGTGCTACAACGAAGAAGAAGTGCTGCACGAAACGACAAAACGCCTGACCGATAAAATAGACCGCATGATTGCGGGCGAACTTATTTCGCAGGACAGCCGCATCATGTATGTGGACGACGGCTCGAAAGACAAAACATGGCAGCTTATTGAGGAACTGCATGGGCAGGAGCCGCGCGTTTTAGGGGTGAAGCTATCCCGGAACCGCGGACATCAGAATGCGCTTCTTGCGGGGCTTATGACGGCGAAGGATCTGTGTGACGTGACGATTTCCATGGATGCGGACTTGCAGGACGATATCGAGGTCCTTGATGAATTTGTCAGGAAATACCAGGAAGGCTGCGATATTGTCTATGGCGTACGAAACAACCGTGACATGGATACGGGTTTTAAGCGCAATACGGCACAGGCATTTTATAAATTGCTGAAATTCTTTGGCGTGGACGCGGTGTATAACCACGCGGATTACCGGCTGATGTCGAAACGCGCACTTGAAGGGCTTGCCGAATTTGGCGAAGTAAACCTGTTCCTGCGCGGAATCGTGCCGCAAATTGGTTATAAAACGGCTACTGTCGAATATTCACGCGGCGAACGCTTTGCGGGGGAATCTAAGTATCCATTGAAAAAAATGGTGAGTTTTGCTTTTGACGGAATTACTTCATTTTCTGTAAAACCGATCCGCATGATTACGACAGTGGGACTGGTAATTTTCCTGGTGAGCCTTATTATGCTGGTCTATTCGCTGGTGGTCAATGCAATGGGACATACGCAGGCGGGGTGGACTAGTATGATGATGTCTATCTGGCTTTTGGGCGGCCTCCAGCTGATGGCAATCGGCATTATCGGTGAGTACGTGGGCAAGGCATATATGGAAACGAAAAAACGGCCCAAATATATCATTGAGACTGTGCTTCGGGACGAATAAACAAGGCGGCCGAAAAGGCCGCTTTTTTACTGGAGAAATACGAAAAAAATGCGTAAAAATATTGACAATGGCGGGCTTTAATGGTACTATATAAAAGCATCTTTGATAAAAGGCAGAGAGTGCCTTTTTTTAGATTGCTCAAAAACAATAGACCGGAGGGATGGAAATGCGCACGAAGATTACACTTGCTTGCACGGAATGCAAACAGAGGAACTATGATACGATGAAGAACAAAAAGAACGACCCGGACAGGCTTGAAATGTCCAAGTACTGCAAGTTTTGCAAAAAGCATACCGTACACAAGGAAACCAAATAATTTTTGAGGTGGCATTACGATGGCTAAGACCAAACTGCTGGGCGAGGAACGGGAAAAGCACCTGAAGGAGCAAAAAAAGCTCGCCAAGAAAAAGAATAAAAAGCAAAGACGCAGCCCCGCTCGTTTCTTTAAAGACGTCTGGGGTGAGGTAAAGAAGGTAACATGGCCGACGCGCAAGGATCTGTTCAAGACGACTTTTGCAGTCATTGTGTTTATCATTATTTTTGCAGTAATCGTTGGATTGATGGATTGGGGCTTCGGCGCCCTGTTCCAGACGTTCCTGCTGTCTTAGGAGTTATTCTTATATGAGTATAGATAAAAATGGACCTGAAGATATTCAGATCCCTGAGGAAAATGCGAATCTCGAAAAACCTGTAGACGCGAAAGAGGAAAGACCGAAATTCTTAAAGCAGGAAAAAACGGATAAACCTTATTGGTATGTCGTATATACTTATTCGGGTTATGAGAATAAAGTAATGGACAACCTTTTAAAGACGGTGGAAAATCATAATTTGCATGATACGATTATGGACGTTAAGGTTCCGATGGAGGAATCCGTAGAGGTTAAAAATGGCAAAAAGCGTCATGTGTCGCGGAAAATGTTCCCCGGCTATGTGATGGTTAAAATGTTCCTGACGGATGAATCGTGGTATGTCGTACGCAATACGCGCGGCGTAACCGGGTTTGTGGGGCCGTCCTCCAAGCCGATCCCGCTCTCGGATGCGGAAGTGCGTTCAATGGGGATCGAAAATGTACGGATCAGCCTCGACGTGGAAGTTGGCAACAACGTGATCGTGACCTCCGGGCCGCTTGAGAGCTTTGTCGGGGTTGTGGAGGAAGTGAACACGGAGCGCCAGAAGGTACGTGTGCTGGTTTCCATGTTCGGACGCGATACTTCCGTGGAACTCGACTTTGTTCAGGTCAAACGGATTTAAAACTTTGGATAAGCAATAGATTTATAAGCATCTGATGGCGGTTGCCAGGAACCGATTGGTTTCGTAAAGCCACTGTGTATGCAAAGCGAATCGAACGACGGCAGGGGATCGACCGGAAAGGAACGCAGCCTCCGTCCTAGGAGCGCGAACGTAAGTTTAGTAGTGGGAGGCGTAATCCTCACGCCGCACACCACATCATATAAAAGAAGGAGAAAAGAAAATGGCAAAGAAAATTGCAGGGTATATCAAATTGCAGATACCCGCAGGAAAAGCGACGCCCGCGCCGCCGGTAGGACCGGCACTCGGCCAGCACGGCGTCAACATCATGGACTTCACAAAGGCATTTAACGAGAAAACGGCACAGCAGGCAGGACTTATTATTCCTGTTGTAATTACGGTGTATGCCGACCGTTCGTTCAGCTTTATCACTAAGACGCCTCCGGCGGCAGTGCTGATCAAAAAAGCCTGCAAGATCGAGAAGGCCTCCGGCGTTCCGAACAAGCAGAAGGTCGCGAAGATTACGCGTGCCCAGCTTGAGGAAATCGCAACTCTGAAAATGCCCGATCTGAATGCGGCAAGCCTTGAAGCGGCGGTCAGTATGATCGCGGGTACGGCAAGAAGCATGGGCGTAGAAGTGGAGGGCTAGACGATGAAAAGAGGAAAAAATTATCAGGACAGTGTTAAGTCCTATGACAAGATGAACCTGTTTGACCCGGAAGAAGCGGTAAAGATTTGCCGGGAAACCGCGAAGGCGAAATTTGACGAAACCATCGAGCTTTCCGTTAAATTAGGCGTTGACCCCCGCCATGCGGATCAGCAGGTGAGAGGGGCAGTCGTTCTTCCGCACGGTACGGGCAAGACGGTACGCGTGCTTGTTATCACGAAGGGCGACAAGGCGAAGGAAGCACAGGATGCAGGTGCGGATTTCGTCGGTGCGGAAGAGATGATCGAAAAAATCCAGAAAGAAAACTGGTTTGATTTTGATGTAATCGTAGCGACACCCGACATGATGGGCCAGATCGGCCGCATTGGTAAAATCCTTGGGCCGAAGGGCCTCATGCCGAACCCGAAATCCGGTACGGTCACGATGGAGATCGAAAAAGCGATCAACGATATCAAAGCCGGTAAAGTAGAATACAGGGTAGACAAAACGGCAATCATCCATGTTCCGATTGGGAAGAAGAGTTTCAGCGAAGATCAGCTCAAGGAGAACCTGAAAGCAATTATGGACGCGATCGTAAAAGCAAAGCCGTCGGCTGCTAAAGGCACGTATTTGAAAAGCGTTGTCCTTTCCGCAACGATGGGTCCGGGCGTAAAATGCAACCCGGTTCGGTTCATCTAAACCACTCAAATAAAATGGCAGAACAGATGTTCTGCCATTTTTTGTTGCAGCTTAAAAATGCGAAAGATCCCCGGCTATATTGCAGTAGAAGTACCTTTTTCTTTCAGTATAAGGTCTTTGCCCTTAGTGTTGGAGGTTGGCCGGGTAATCATTATTAAGACGGAAGATGGAAGGGAAATATTACCGTTTTGACGGCGGCAATACAAAGCTGCAAAGGAGTGATGACTGTGGCTATTATCCAGGAGCGTTCAGGAGCGGCTGGTATCAGCACCTCATAAGGGGAGGATAAGCTGCTGGGAAGCAGGAAATTTGTATAGAAGGGAATATAATTTCGAGCAGAAGTAATTTGCCGGCGCGGCGGGGATGAGGATGCACGAACCCATTTCGGCCGGTATGGCAAAGAGACGCGCAAGACCGAAAAAATTCAAAATAAGCAGCACAGCATTGCCGCACTGCTTATTTTGTTTGGGAAGCAGCTAACGGGGCTGTATCAATGCGTCTTTGATTATATTGATATTTTCAACCAACTGTGGATTTTTGTTCAGCGCTGCACGCGCGGCATTTCGGCCTGCGTTCCAGTATTGCCAATCGTATGAAGCCTCAAGGTCACGCATGATATGGCGCAGGTGATAGGCCTGCGTGATGACCTGGTCTTCCCGGTATAGCAGGATTTTGCCGTTGCTGAGATATTGATAACTGGAATTTTCCCCATCCGGCACAAGATCGGCATCGATGATTGCCGTAGCGAAATAATCGGCGTCGAGACGGTCGATGTAATAGGGGAGCGCGTCGGCGCCAAGAGTCGTCAGGTAAGCGACGTCGGCATATCTGCCCTGGTTTTTCATATTTTCCCGCGCAATAAATGCATCGACATTCCAAAAAGCGAGCACCAGATAGCAGGAAAGAAAACAAACAAAGGCGCACTTCCTGAGATTGATGCGGGACAGCCATAGCCGCAGGATGGAGATGGCAAGAAATATAAACAGGGCAACCATAAAAAATTGGGTAAACAGCCGCAGCCGGGAAAACCCAAAGCTTTGTTCATAAAGGGCCATGCGCGAAAAGGACGAAACAAGGAGTATAATCGTGCATCCAAGAAGAAGGGACATAAGGGCCCGCCGCAGCCGGAATGCGCTGCGTGGGCAGGGAGTACCAAAACGGAATAATAGAAACACGACCGTTATGACGATTGCGGCAACCGCAAGAAGCTGCCAAAATCCACTACGCGCATATTCGGAATACGTGATCCCTTCCGGGACACGGCCTGAAAACAGGTAAAGGAATTGGATTGCGCAGAAAGCAGCCAATATTGTACTCAATGTGAAAAGCAGGATCAAGGAAGCGGTCTGGCCGAAAGGCGTATTTTTTGCAGTGGGAACAGATGATGCCTGCGGCGCATTTTTGGTGCGGAATTTGTTTCCAAGCGACCAGAACATGCCGGAAAAGAGAACAAACAAAGCAAGCGCAGCAAGCGTTTTTCCTACGATATCGCTCCACTCGAGATTTCCGAACAGGTCGGTAAAAAACTTATGGAACACCGCGTCGCCAGAAAGGAGCAGCGGGATCACGGCGAGCAGGACAGGGATTGTGACGGCAATGCCGATCAGGATGCCGGTCAAACGTCCTTTACCGCTGCTCCGGTATTGGACAAAGGCATTCTTTATCCCGCCAAAGGAAAACGAAAACCACAGCGCGAGACTGTCTCCGGCAAAAAATATGGAGTAGGGGTCATAAAGCGTTTGATTCAGGCTCAGCATGACCTGTTCGCCCGCAAGCAGTATGATCAGAATAGCGTTGATGGCAAGCAGAACCGGGTTATTGAATAAGACAAATGTAATACTTAAAAGGAAAATACAGGCCAGGTGAAAAACGGTACGGGCACATCCCACACGAAAACGTTTTCCAAAGGCCACGCCTAGCAGCAGGTAAAACGCGGTAAGATAGAGCGGGACGTTGAGACCAAGGGGAATGAGTCCCGCGAGATTGTCGTAGAGCAGGATGCAGAACAGGACTGCAAGCACAGCACCTGCAAGGGCAAGGCGCGGGGTGCGTATTGCCGTTTGTGTAGATTCGGTATTCATGGGAACCTCCTTTTAATTACCTGGTGAACAGGCGGGAAAGAAAACGGCCCTTAAGCGTATCAACTCAGGGATAAACCCGTTTTAGGGTAAAACAAACCAGCCGTCATGCGCAGCGTTAAAAGCATGACAGAAAATACCAGTTCAGGTTGGCGCTTTACATGCTCAGAACTCCTCGTCCGGAATATATTCGAGGAGATCGGAGGGCTGGCAGTTGAGCGCCCTGCACAGCGCGTTCAGAGTGGAAAAGCGCACGGCCCGGCATTTATTATTTTTGAGGATAGACAAGTTTGCGAGCGATATATCTACCATGGCGGATAATTCGTTTAAGCTGATTTTTCGTTTTGCCATCATAACGTCAAGATTTACAAGGATTGCCACAGTATCACCTCACACAGTCAGGTCGATTTCTTCACGGTATTCCGCGGCACGCTCAATCAGGTAGGCAAGCACCCGGGCGCACAGTGTACCGAGCAGCAGCGCGATGCACAGCAACTTGGAAATAGACGGTACGAAACAAAAGATGAAGATAAAATCGGCCAGCAGCAGCGCCAATGCCAGTGAAAGCCTTTTCAGGCTCGTTACATTCCGGCGGACAAACGGATTGCCGTCACGTACGCTTAAAATCAACTTGCGCAGTTCATACAAAAACCAAAGGGCAAGCGCGCCCGCCGTATAGCAAAACAAAAGATTTTGCGCGGCATACAAACTGAACATGTATTTTGCCAAAAACGGCGTAACCGCAAACAGGGCAATAATGACACACATGCATATTAGGAGTATGATGCCCAGCACACCCGCGATCTTTTTTCCGGAATTTTTCATAAGAAACCTCCAGCCTTTCACTTTCATGAATCAGTATAGCGTGCGTGTTATCATATGTCAATAAATATTTATTGAAAAACGATAAATTAGAAATAAAAAAAGGCATGCCGAATTGCATGCCTCCTATCGATGCGGACCGATTAAACGATGGCAGCCAGACCAGCGATACAACCAAGTGGAATCAGGATAACCCAGAAGATAACTGCCAGAAGCGCAAGTACAATGCATACTGTGCCGATTGCTTTTCCGGCGCGTGCATTTTTATCCTTGGGATCTACTTTAATGATTTTACTGCCCGTTGCAACGGCAACGATGGCAAGCACAAAACCGATGAAAGAAAGATAGCTGAGGTTCAGCGTAGGGATCCATGCGAGGATATCGCAGATGAGTGCGGCAAGGCCTAATAACAACGAAATCATAAAGGGTACCTCCGTCTTATTATTTCCCCGTATTGATAAACTGCGGGGGGCGGTTAAAACAGCGAGCGTGGCGAATGGGGCCCCCGCGGAACTCGAACGAAGTGAGTTTCGTGGGGAAAGCGAGCAGCCGCCCGAAAAGCGAGACTTGCCGCGCAGCGGTGAGCCGAGCAAATAGGGCGTGCTGTGAGTCAATGCTTCGCCGTGGCGCATACCGTTTCGTAATCAAACATTTCATCCATTTCGCAAATCTCATTTACCATAAGGGCGCGGATATAGTCGCTGTCCTTGGAAATAGAGTGGATATAGTAGCCGTTCTTCAAATAAAAAGCCACTGTGGAACGCATCTTGGATGCCGTATGTAGCGCGATTGCGCGCACCCCCATGGTAAGGCATTCAATACGCACCTTTTCCAGGAGCAGCCCGCCGATGCCAAGGTTCTGCGCCTCGGGATCAATGGAGAAACGGCTCAGATAGGCGATGCCGTCCGTTAGAAGCTCAAAGCGGACGCTTCCCACAATCTCGCCGTCGATTTTGGCGAGATAGACGTTTTTATGATGAATATCCGAGAGCACATCGTCCAGCGTCTCATACAGGGCGGCCACACTTTCACGCTTGCGGATTTCTTTTGCATAGAGATCGAAGGCGCGTTTGGTGATCTCGAGAACCTCTGGCGCGTCGGAATCCGTGGCTTTTACCAGTAAAATTTGATCCATCATGGTGCCGTTCCCCCTTACTTGTAGTCGCCGAGGGGAATGATGCTCAGCTTGTCGTCCGACTGAAGAACCTTGAGCATGGAACCCACCGTATCCATCGACGTGATGCACGGGACATTGAACCCAACAGCCGTGCGGCGCAGGCGGAACCCGCTGCGCGTTTTCTGTTTACCGCGCGTGGGGGTATTGACGATGAGTGCGAAATCTCCAGCCTTGATACGGTCTAAGACAGCCTCGTTGGGTACCAGTTCCGTCTCAAACCCATGTTCGCTGAAATACTGGTGCGTACCTGGTGTAGCCGCAAGTGTAAAACCGCATTCCTTCATTTGCCTGGCAATGCCGAGAGCCTCCTCTTTATCACGGTTGGCAACGCTGACAAGGATCGTTCCTTCCTTGTCTGGGATGCTGCTTCCGGAGGCGAGAAACGCCTTTTTCAACGCCTTGATGAAGGTGCGGTCTGTTCCCATGACTTCACCCGTAGACTTCATCTCCGGCCCGAGGAAAGTATCTACTGTGGCAAGTTTGGAGAAGGAGAATACCGGTGCCTTGACAGTAACCAATTTGGACTCTTTGTAGACGCCCGTCACATAGCCCATGCTCTTGAGCGTTTCACCGAGCATGATGCGCGTAGCAAGACCGACCATTGGGACGCCCGTTACTTTGGACAGGATAGGCACCGTACGGCTTGCGCGCGGATTCACCTCGATGACATATACGTTTTCCTTTTCGTCCATAACGAACTGGATATTAAAAAGTCCTTTTATATTGAGTGCACGGCCAAGGGCGATGCCATATTCCGCGACCTTTTTCTTGGCTTCCTTGGAAATCGTCTGCGTGGGGTACACCGCAAAACTATCGCCCGAGTGCACGCCTGCGCGTTCCAAATGCTCCATGATTCCTACGACGAGCACATCCTCACCATCGCATACGGCGTCAAGCTCGATCTCCTTACCAACCACGTACTTGTCGATCAGCACCGGCTTATCCGGCGAGACCTCGGCCGCCATGGTCATGTATTCTGTCAGCTCCGCATCGTTATAAACGATCTCCATCGCGCGGCCGCCGAGGACATAGGAAGGGCGCACCAGAACCGGATAACCGATTTCTGCCGCAGCCTCAAGCGCATGCTCGAGGGAGAAGGTAGTATCGCCCTTCGGCAGGGGAATATCAAGTTCCTGCAACACATGGAGGAATTTATCGCGGTCTTCGGCGCGGTCGATATCCTCGACCGTGGTACCGAGTACGGTCTTGCCTGTGTCTACGATAGGCTTGGCAAGGTTGATCGCCGTCTGCCCGCCAAACTGGACAATAACGCCCTCTGGTTTTTCCTTATCGATGATATCGAGCACGCATTCTTTGGTAAGCGGCTCGAAATACAATTTATCCGACGTATCGAAGTCTGTGGATACCGTTTCCGGATTGGAATTGATAATGATGGACTCATACCCCATCTCCTTCAGGGTATTCACGGAATGCACGGAACAATAATCGAATTCAATACCCTGGCCAATGCGGATCGGGCCGGAGCCGAGGACAATGACCTTTTTCCGGTCGGTCCTCTCCACCTCATCCTCATTATCATAAGTAGAATAGTAGTAGGGAGTAACGGCCTTGAACTCGCCTGCGCAGGTATCGACCTTTTTAAAGGACGGATGGATGCCCATAGCGCCGCGCATATAAGTGATTTGCGATTCGTGTGCGCCGATGCAGTCCGCGATATAGCCGTCGCCAAAGCCTGCTTTTTTACACTTGCGGAGCACCCATTCAGGCAGGTCTTCGATGGTATAGCTGCGAAGACGGCTCGAAAGGTCAACGATATTTTTCAGTTTATTGATGAAGAATTCGTCGATCTGGGTGATCTCATGCAGTTTTTCGACCGTATAGCCGCGCTCAAGCGCCTTGCTGAGCACGAAGATACGTTCATCGTCTGGGTTGCGGAGCGATTCGTCAAGCTCATTCAGAGTCCAGTCGTCGATATTTTTCATGCCGAGGTTGTAATTCAGCTTTACGTCGAGACAGTCGATTGCTTTTAAAAGCGATTCCTCAATGCTGCGGCCGATGGCCATGACCTCGCCCGTCGCCTTCATCTGTGTGCCGAGGATACGGTCCGCCCCCGTAAATTTATCGAACGGCCAGCGCGGAACCTTGGTAACAACATAGTCGAGCGTAGGCTCGAAGCAGGCGTAGGTTTTTCCGGTAACGGAATTCTTAATTTCATCGAGGTTATAGCCGACCGCGATCTTCGCCGCGACGCGGGCAATCGGATAGCCCGTCGCTTTGGACGCGAGCGCGGAGGAGCGCGATACGCGCGGATTAACTTCAATGACTACATAATCGTAGGAATTTGGGTCGAGTGCATACTGGATGTTGCAGCCGCCTTTGATGTCGAGCGCGCGGATGATCTTCAGCGCCGAAGTGCGTAGCATCTGGTATTCCCGGTCCGTGAGCGTCTGTGAAGGCGCGACAACGATACTGTCGCCCGTGTGGACGCCGACTGGGTCGATATTTTCCATATTACATACAATAATGCAGTTGTCGGCATTGTCGCGGATCACTTCATATTCGATCTCCTTCCAGCCGGCAACGCTTTGCTCAAGCAAAACCTGGTGAATCAGGCTCATTTTAAGGCCGCGGGCAGTGATATCCTTCAGCTCGTCCATATTATGCGCCACACCGCCGCCCGTACCGCCGAGCGTATAGGCGGGGCGCACGATCAGCGGGAAGGAGCATTCGTGTGAAAATGCTTCCGCTTCTTCAAGCGAGGTGACGATGGTGGAGTGGGTGGTCTTCTGCCCGGTCTTTACCATCAGGTCTTTAAATAATTCGCGGTCTTCCGCCAACCGGATGGAATCAAGCTGTGTACCGAGGAGGCGGATGCCGAGTTTGGGAAGAATACCGCAATCATCGAGCTCAATGGCCATATTGAGGCCGGTCTGCCCGCCAAGCGTGGCAATGATTCCCTGCGGCTTTTCCTTTTTGAGGATGCGAATTACCGTATCAAGGGTAATCGGCTCGATATATACCTTATCCGCCATATTAAGATCTGTCATGATCGTTGCGGGATTGGAGTTGATGAGTACAACCTCATAGCCCTCTTCCTTCAAGGCTTTGCACGCCTGCGTACCGCTGTAATCGAATTCTGCGGCCTGGCCGATGATGATGGGGCCGGAACCAATTACGAGTATTTTTTCAATGTCTGTAAGTTTTGGCATCTTGCATTCCCTTTCTCTTGCAAAATCTAATCTTTTTAAAAAAGCAGACGCTTGCGCCTGCTTTGAACATCATTGGAATAGCCGATCGAGCGTCTCGATCAAAAGGTCAATCTGCTTTTGCGTAATGATATACGGCGGCGCGAAACGAAGCGTATTTACCCCGGCTGTACCGATAACAAAACCATCCTTAAGGAGTGTACGCTGCACTGCATGTGCATCTGCTTTTTCGGAAAGTTCCGCGCCCAGAAGAAGGCCCTTCCCGCGTACATCGACAATGATTTCAGGATGTTTTTCCATCAGCAGTTCCAACTGTGACTGGAAATATGCACCCATATTCCCGACATGGGAAAGCATCTGGCCGTCAATTTTTTCCGTTACATAAAGCCCTGCCGCACACGCAAGCGGATTTCCGCCGAAGGTGGAGCCATGGTCGCCCGGGCCAAAAGCATCTGCAAAAGACCCGGATGCAAGACAGGCACCGATCGGCAGACCATTTCCGAGCGCCTTAGCCAGCGTAATGATGTCCGCCCTGATACCATAATGTTCCTGTGCAAGCAAGCGGCCCGTGCGGCCCATGCCTGTCTGTACCTCATCGATGATGAGGGGGACGTCCGCTTCCGTACACAGCGCGCGGATGAGCGAAACGAACTCTTCCCGCAGGGGAAGCACGCCGCTTTCGCCCTGTATTACTTCGAGTATTACACCGCATTTATCCGCCGTGACAGCGGATTTTGCGGCATTCATATCGTTTGCGTCAATGTAAGTAAAATCATAGGCTGTCGGGCGGAAAGGCTCGTGGAATTTCTCCTGCCCGGTCGCGGAGAGCGTGAGCAACGTACGTCCATGGAAGCTTTTTCTGAGCGCAACAAACCGGGAGGAGTTCTTCCCCTTGCCGTAGGCATATTTCTTTGCAAGTTTGAGGGCGCATTCGTTGGCTTCCGCGCCGCTGTTGCCGAAAAACACACGGTCACACCCTGTTTTTTCGCATAAGAGCTGCGCCAACCGCGTCTGCGGCTCGTTATAGAAATAGTTGCAGGTATGGATCACTCCGGTATTCATCTGGTTTTTGAGGGCCGCCTCAAATCCCGCATCTGAATAGCCGAGGCAATTGACCGCGATTCCGGCGAGAAAATCAATATATTCTTTGCCTCCCTCGTCCGTAAGGACCGCGCCGCTGCCGCCTGTAAACACGACGGGCAGACGGGTACCGAAGGTTTTCATGTAGTATTCCGAATCCAGTTTTTTCAGTTCATCGTATGTCATATTTTTCTCCAAAACAACAGGCTGCCGGGAACTTCAGCCCGTCACCATCGTCCCGATACCGGAATCCGTAAAGATTTCGAGAATGATCGGGTGCGGGATCGTACCGTTCAGGATATGGGTGCGTCCTACGCCTTTTTCAATGGCAGAGAGACAGCTTTGTACCTTGGGAAGCATCCCGCCTGTAATCTTGCCTTCATCAATCATATTTAGTATATCTGTTTTGGAGGCTACATACAAGAGGGATTCGGGATCATCTTCCTTTGTACGGATGCCGTCTGTATCCGTGAGGAAAATCAGCTTTTCCGCTTTGAGCGCCGTCGCAATCGCTCCCGCAACCGTATCCGCGTTAATGTTATAGCTTTCCCCGTGGTCGCCCGTACCGACAGGCGCGATGACCGGGATATATTGGTCGTGCGCAAGGGTATTGAGGAGCGTCGTATTGATGGACGTAATCTGACCGACGTTGCCAAGATCCACGCCGTTTTTGGGCGGGGCTTTCACTGCCTTAATGATGTTGCCGTCGATCCCGCACAGGCCGATTGCCGACGCGCCCATGCCGTTCAGCTTGGCGACGATCTCCTTGTTGATTTTACCTGTGAGCACCATCTGCACCACTTCCATGGTGGCGTCGTCGGTTACGCGCAGGCCGTCTACAAAATTCGGCTTGATGTCGAGTGAATCGAGCATATGATTGATGTCCGGGCCGCCGCCGTGCACAAGGATCGGATTCATCCCGACGAATTTCAGCAGGGTGATATCCTCCATGATCTTCTGTGTGAGGTCGTCATGCATCATGGCGGCCCCGCCGTATTTGATGACGATGGTCTTGCCGAACAGCCGCTGGATGTAAGGCAGGGCTTCCACCAGCATGTGCGCGCGTTCCAGATATTGTTCCATTTTTTGATCTTCCATGATTTCCACCTTTATTTCTATGAAAATTTAATTTATTTCCGTTACAGGTACCATGCGGTACGGGGCAGGCCCAGCGTTTCATCGAAGCCGTTCATCAGGTTGAAATTCTGTACCGCCTGGCCGGCCGCACCCTTAATCAGGTTGTCGGTGCATGAAACTACGATAATCTTTCCGGTGCGGGGAGATATTTCAAACCCAATCATGCAATTGTTGGAACCCACCACATATTTCAGTTCCGGGAGTTTACTATGGGGCAGTACATGTGTGAATGGAGCATCCGCATAATATTTTTCATATGCTGCAGCGATATCCCCGGGGGTAACGCCTTCCATAAGATCTGCATAAATTGTCGCCAGAATACCCCGTTTTACGGGAAGCAGGTGAGGTGTAAAGAGCAGGCAGACATCCTTCCCGGAAAACTTTGACAGTTGTTCCTCTATTTCGGAAGTGTGCCTATGCATAGGAACGGAATAGGCCTTAAAGTTGTCGGCGGTTTCGCAATAGGAAAAAGCGAGCTTTTCTTTCCGTCCGGCACCGGTAACGCCCGATTTTGCGTCGATCACAATTCCCTTTTCACTGACCAGGCCCTCCCGGAGGAGCGGAGCCAGCGCCAGGATACTCGTTGTGGTATAACATCCCGGATTAGAAGTGAAATTTGTTTTTTTCACTTCTTCGCTGAAAAATTCAGGAAGGCCGTAAACAGCCTCGCTGTTTTCCTCTTTTGCGGAATGGGGAATTCCATACCATTTTTCATAAATATCCGTGTTATCGTAACGGAAATCGCCCGAAAGGTCGATTACTTTATGGCCTTTTTTCAAAAGAGACGGCGCTGCCGCAAGGGACTGGCCGTGGGGCAGGCAGAGAAACACGAAATCATCCGCACCGAACGCGCCGTCACCCTCCTGCAAATCCAATTCTTTTTCCGGCAGGAAGTTTGCATAAATATCGTGCAGTTTTTTTCCTGCAAAGCTCTTGGATACGGCTTTATTGACCTGTACGCCGGGATGGGCGCTGAGCAGGCGCAGCAGCTCTGCCCCCACATATCCTGTCGCACCGATTATACTGACATTAACCATGATTTCAAACAGCTCCTTTTTTATAAAGGGGAGCGGTATAGGCGCCCCAAATTTTATTCAATGTTAATAATTATACATTGAAATGAATAATTATGCAATAGCTGTTTGAAGGAAAATACGCAGGTCACACCACTGCAAAGAAATTGGAAACCCCGCCATATACGCCCAGAGAAACAAGGACGATCAAAAGAAGGAAAGTGGCGTTTTTGTTTTTGAAATCCCATTCATTCAGAAGGAATACGATACACGCAATCAGGGAAACGAGGAAAAAGAGGGCTGTCCTGTCAAGCGACGCCCATATAGTCGGGGAAAGGCCGATTGCGACCCGACTGGCAAATCCAAGAAAAAGGATACCGAGAGTAAGCCAAAAATGCGCGCTTCGCCGGAAAACAAGGCGCAGGGAATAAATCAGGCAAGCCAGTACACAAATAGATACGACTGCTACGGCAGCAGTCTTTGTGGAAGCGGTCAGAACTTCCAGATTGGAAAGAAGCGCCTGATAACCGGCGGAATAAGGCAAAAAGGCAAATAATGAAGCTGCAAAAAAAGGAGGAACCAGCGCAAAGATCCGGTTTGATACCTTTTCGCTTTTTTGCCACACAAGCACACAGGAAAGGATACAAAGAATCAGGAAAGGCCAGTTTTTATTAAAAATAATATCTTTTCCGGCGGCGACAATCCCGAGCATTACTTTTTGCATCAGGGAAAACGTTCCATGCTCCGGATACCACCTCGCCGTTTCCTGCACGGTACGGACGTCATTTCCGGGGGCGAGCAGGATATATACAAGGCTTAAAATACACAGAATAAACTGAATGAACACATAAATATGGATCTTCTTTTTTACAAACATATAAATGGTAAAGAAACCATATATTGCGGCCAGGATCGCGCACATCTGTTCCTGGTTGGCGCCGAAAAGCAAGCAGGCTGAATAGAGAACGTATTCATATCCCTTTATTTTTTTGCCGTCTGCAAGTTTACGGAGTGGATACAGGGAAATCAGGCCAAAGGCCAGAGGCCAAATATAGTTTACTGTCGTGGCAATCCAGCCGGCTGAGCTCATCATCTGGTACGGAATCAAGAGGAGCAGTGCTGCGATGGCCATGTTTCCCTGCATGCGGTGTTCGTCACGGAGAAGCAGCTTTGACAGGAATACGCCCACTGCAACAATAATCAGGGTATCGCATATTTTCCATAGAACAGGCGGAACGCTGACGCTCCACATGAGCAGGACTTCGAGCAGAGTACGCGAGGACCATGTGAGGTAACGGCTGACAGAATACTGGAAAATATTAAAACCATCCGCCGCTGCGATGGAAGCAAACACCTGGTCGTCCGCAAAATTCGGAGAAATGCGCAAATGAATGATAAAATAAATACAGCCCAGAAGCACAATCGGCCAATAAGGCCAGACAGCCGTTTTTTTCCAAAAGGATTGATAATTGCCCAGTGTGCGTTCCATCTGCTTCCTACCTCTTATTGCGGCCGCTTTGCCGCTTGTTTTTCCATGCTTTTTTCGTCTTCTTTTATAATATATACGGGGCGCCCTTTGACTTCCATATAAGTTTTGGAAAGATATTTCCCCAGAATTCCGATACAGAATAACTGGATTCCCCCAATCAAAAGAATGAGGCAAATTGTTGAAGGATATCCCGCGACCGGGTCGCCCCAGACAAGCGTTTTGACAACGATAATCACGATGAAAACAAGGGCGATCAGGAAAAACAGGAAACCGACAAACGAGGCGATGGAAAGCGGGAAGGTGGAAAACGCGACAATTCCGTCGATAGAATAGGTAAACAGCTTCCAGAAAGACCACTTTGTCTCTCCGGCAACACGTTCCACGTTCTCATATTCCAGCCATTTTGTGCGAAAGCCGACCCAACTGAAGATGCCCTTGGAAAAGCGGTTGTATTCCGGCATGGATAAAATGGAATCCACCACTTGACGGGTCATCAGGCGAAAATCCCGTGCGCCGTCTACAATCTCGGTTTTGGAGATTTTATTGATTAGTTTATAGAACATCCGGGCAAAGAAAGAACGGATAGGCGGTTCGCCCTTCCGTGTAACCCGGCGCGTTGCGGCGCAGTCGTAATCATTTTGTGCGATTTCCAGATACATTTCGGGCAGCAGGGAAGGCGGATCCTGAAGATCCGCATCCATAATGGCGACATAATCACCGCGGGCATTCTGGAGGCCTGCGTAAATTGCCGCTTCTTTGCCAAAATTGCGCGAGAAAGAAAGGAAGCGCACCCGTTTATCTTCGGCGGCCAAAGAACGAAGCACAGGAAGCGTTTTATCATGCGACCCGTCGTCTACGAACAAGTACTCGAAAAGAAGACCGAAACGCTCCTTCATTTCGGAGGAAATCCGGGTGATTTCCTTATAGAAATGGGGAATGGATTCCTGCTCATTGTAGCAGGGAACAATAATCGATATCAATTCAGGCATTGCTTTTCTCCGTCCTGCTCTTCTGCTGATATAACTAAAAGTATTGTAACAATTTTTTTGAAAAAGCACAAGCGAGAGAAATGAGGACAGCGGGCCGGGCCGGAGGAAAATTTTATTGTCATACGCCGCGGCGTTATGATATAGTTATACGCATAGCCGTGCCCATTTACAGGGCGTTTATGAAGTTCTTTTTTATAGCGGACAGATCTGCTGAAATGGGCCGGGACAGGAAAAGGAGATTTTTTTTATGAGCAAAAAATGGATTGCAGTATTTACGTGTATCGTGCTTTGCCTTGCAATAGCTGCGGGCTGCGCGCAAACGGCTCCCGCGCAAACGGAATCTTCCGCACCGGAGGAATCGCCTTCGGCGGGCGCGTCCGCGGAAGCGGCTGTGGATATTGGGGAAGAAAATAGAGGAGGAGTAACAGTAACTGATTTGGCAGGCAATGAAGTCACTGTGGAAAAAGCAGATAAAATTGTTTCACTTACTCCGGCGGGTACAGAGATCGTGTGCGCGCTTGGTGCGGCGAAGCAACTCGTAGGCATCGACGCTAATTCAGATTATCCGGATATTGTGCAGTCGATCGAAGTGGTCGGCGATTTCAACGGGCCGGATGTGGAAAAAGTGGCTTCGCTCGAGCCGGATGTTGTGCTTGCGGGAAACAGCCTTCAGCAGGAGGCAATCGATCAGATGAAAAACCTGGGAATTACGGTAGTGAGCGTGGAAGCGACCTCCTTTGAGGATATTCCAAAAGCAATCGAATTGGTGGGGGAGATTCTAGGCGCGCAGGACACGGCGGAAACTGTGAACGGAGAGATCGATGCGGCTGTCCGCCTGGCAGAGGAGAATAGGCCGGCGGAGGAAAAAACGGTCTACTACGCGATGAGTTTTGGCGACCAGGGAAACTGGACGAGCGGCCCCGGCAGCTTCATTAATACGATGATTGAGATGGCGGGCGGTAAATGCGTAACTGCGGATGCGGAATATCCGTGGATTGAATATCCAGTGGAAGATCTCATGGTAGCAAATCCGGATATTATCCTTGTGGATTCGAGCATGGGAAGCACTGCGGAAGACCTCGGAAACGCACAGGGATACCAGGATCTTGACGCGGTAAAAAATGGAAGCGTCTATGAAGTGGATGCAAACGTACTTACGCGTCCGGGCCCGCGGATCGCGGAGGCGCTCACAATGATCAGCGAGATTCTCAACAAATAGCGGCAAGGAGGGCCTATGAAAAAAGGGCCTGTTAAATTTCAAATACTCCTGTTGGTGCTCATCTTAGGCGGCGCTGCCGCCTTTGTGTGCGCTTTTTTCGTGGGAAGTTCCGGTTTTTCAGTCGCGGAATTTGGGAAAATACTGGACGGAACGGCATCTTCCACGGTACATAATATTTTTCTCAATATCCGGCTCCCGAGGGCCATCGGCGCGTTCCTCGTGGGAGCGGCGCTTGCGGTCTCGGGATGCTGCCTGCAGGGCGTATTTAAAAATCCAATGGCGGATTCTTTTGTGCTCGGAATCTCGTCGGGTTCAGCGCTCGGGGCGACGGTCGCAATGACGTTCATGTCGGGGATGAGCATATTCGGGGCGGGCACCATTGCCGTATTCAGCTTTGCGGGAGCGCTTGCCGCCGTGTTCATAGTCTATAATATTTCACGGATACGCGGCAAGGTATCAACGTTTTCCCTCCTTCTTTCAGGATTTTCCATGAGCGCTATGTTTTCGGCAATTATCTATTTGATTATGCTGCTGAACCGGGACAAAATGGAAAATGTTGTCATGTGGAATATGGGCAGCCTCGCCAATATGACATGGGATAAAATATGGATTGCCTTACCCGCGATTATTGTGTGTTCGGGCTTGCTGATGTTTTATGCAAAACCACTCAATATTATGCTGAATGGCGACGAGGTATCCCAGAGTCTTGGCGTAGACACGCATAAAACGCGGAGGAATATGCTGATTTTAACGTCCCTGCTTTCTGCGGTGGCGGTATCTATCAGTGGGATTATTGGCTTTGTAGGCCTGATGGTGCCGCATTTGCTGCGCATGATTGCCGGGCCGGATAATAAAAAACTCCTTCCACTGTGTTTTGCGGGAGGAGGAATGTACCTGCTTTTTTGCGACGTGATAGCACGCGTCATTTTAAACGGACAGGAAATGCCGGTTGGCATTGTGACTTCGATTCTTGGCGTGCCTTTCTTTATTTTCCTGCTGCGCCGCGGAAACAAAGGGGGAATTTGATGGGGATTTCTATTCGCAATTTGAATTGTACAATTAATGAGACCCCTATACTACATGATATTTCATTAGATTTTACTTCCGGGATGGTTGGAATCATCGGGCCGAACGGTGCGGGCAAAACGACGCTCTTGCGCACGATTTCCGGATATTTGAAACCGGAAAGCGGAAGCGTGGAGATTGACGGCATCGACGTCCGCAAAATAGATGTAAAGTCACTGGCAAAAAAAATGGCGCTTGTTCCGCAAAATTATGCGCTGGAATATGACTTTACCGTACTGGAGACAGTTTTGATGGGGCGCAACCCCCATAAGAAGACTTTTGAAAGCGAAAGCGCGGAAGATATACGTCTTGCGCGGGAGGCAATTGCCAAAACAGGCATTGCACATCTGGAAAACAGGTCGGTGATCGGGCTTTCGGGCGGAGAATGGCAGCGGATGATTATTGCGCGCGCCCTCGTGCAGCAGTCGAATATCCTGCTGCTCGACGAGCCGGTTTCAAATCTTGATATCAAGCATCAGGTAGGGATCCTTGCGCTTGTAAGAGACCTGATTGCAGGCAGCGGGCTTTTATGCGTATGCGTCCTGCACGATCTGAACCTTGCAAGCCATTACTGCGATCAAATCGTTTTGATGAAAAAGGGGCGCGTGATTGAATACGGCCGGACGGAGGATATCCTGAAAAAGGATATTCTTGAGGCGGTATACGATACAAAAATTTGTATGATACGGGCGGAGGACGGTTCTACCTATATTTTGCCGGAGATGATATAATGAACAACGGAAGGAAAGCCTGCGGTTTCGGCGCAGGCTTGTTTTTTATTTATCCGCATAATGCGGACTCGCCGCAGGCATGATATAATAATACCGAATGAAAATGATGGTATGTACTGTAGACACGGTTATGGAGGCAGGGCAGATAAAATGAAAAGAACGGTATGCTTGTTATTGGCAGCGGTTTTGGCGGTCACTGCGGTATTTTCTTTCGCGCCATTCGCGCTCGCGGAGGAAGGTCCCGCAGAGCTTTCTCTGGTTTTTGAAAATTGCGATCCACCGGAAGAGGGAGACCTTTACGCGGCGGAAGAGGACACAACAGTCCGGGTGGCTGATATCGCTCCTGCGGGCGGAGAACCGATTTACTATATGCTGATGTTTACCCTGAAGAACAAGGAAGTGAGGATGACGGAACGCGTTCCATATACGGAAACGGTGTCGCTTCGGAAAGCAATTGCGCAGGCCGTGGCGGACGGGGTGCTGACGCAGGAGGAACTCGACGGAGTGGGCGTTGCGTTTATCGACATGGCGGCGGGGGACGAATACGATCCGGTTGCATCCGGCAACGCACGGTTTATGCCGGCAACATGCAAGCCGGTTACCTTCGATCCGGCGGCCGGGGAATATCCGGCAGGAACGCAGCTTGGGCTTTCGAGTGAAACGGCGGACGCGGAAATCTATTATACGTTGGATGGAACGTCGCCGAAGCTCCCGGGCGCTTCCCTGTATGATTCGGCAGATAAACTGACGCTGACCGAAGACAGCAGGATTTTGGCAAGCACGCGGAAGGCGGGCCTCAAGAGCAGCGAACCCTCATCGGCGGCCTATACCGTGCAGAAAAGCGGGACAGTGGCGGCTAATCCTGCGCCGGGCACGGTGGATGTGGGAACACAGGTGATTCTGCGTGCTTCGGCGGCGGACGAGAAAATTTTATATACGACGGACGGAACTGTTCCGGCGCTGGATGCGGCGGGAACGACTGATTCCGGGGACGATACGGCAAAGGTTGTGATCGACCGGGATACGGTCATTAATGCACGTACCTATAAAGACGGTATTGCGCCGGGCGATGTGCAGCGTTTTTCCTATACGGTGGGAGGAACGGGCGACGCGTACGAGCCAAACGACACTCAGGCGGCGGCGACGAGTGTTTCCTTTCCTTCTAAAATACGGGCTACGATCCACAGTGCTGTGGATGAAGATTATTACAAATTCCATTACAGCTACGCGACGCCTGTAGAGCTCCTGCTGTTTCAGCCGGAGGAAGAGAGCGCGGCCTATTCGCTTACGCTCCTCAGCAGCGACGGAACCGAGATTGCGGCGAGCGAACTTACGGGAGACCAACGTATCACGGCAGAGCTTGACGAAGGGGATTATTATGCAGTGGTAAAAAGCCCGGATGGACATTTTTCCGCGAAAGAGTATACGCTTGCGGTTTCCAAGCAGGCAGCGGAAGGACTTGATTTTTCCGAATACAATATGCTCAACGCAATGCTCAATGCGGAGTCCTCCGAGGAAAGCTATACGCCGACAGACGGACGCGGCGGGGTGCTTTCCGGAGGAGACACTTATATGGCGCTCGCCTATCTTGCACGCTGGAGCGGCCCTGTGATGGAAGAGGAAGATCCGTATATGTTGGACGAATTTGACGGCGATGTGAGCGAGTTTACCTATAACCAGCTTCCGGCGCGCTATCATCTGCGGCAGGCGATCCTTCTGCCCGACCGGGAGAAAACGGCCGAAGATACGCTTCATTATAAAAACGCGATTTATACCTATGGGGCGCTCTATTGCGGAATCCGCCACCAGGAGGGCGAAGACGGATATTATGACGAGACCGGTTCATATTATTTCAAGCCGGAGGCGGATATGGCCGGGGGCGGGCATGCGATTTCTTTGATCGGATGGGACGATACGGTTCCGGCGGAGCAATTCACAGTAACTGTGGACGGGAAGACGTATACGCCTGCGGGAGACGGTGCGTTTCTCGCCAAAAACAGCTATGGACCGGAAAAGGGGCAGAACGGTTTTTTCTATATTTCCTATTACAGCGCGGACCTGTCTGCTAATCCCGCTGCCGCCATATTCGTGGATGATCCGGTGAACGATTATGATAATATTTACCAGTACGACCCGCTCGGCTACACGAATCTCTACGAGCCCAGTCAATATTCGCGGGGCAAGGTGCTGTATACAAAGAACGTATTTACGGCGGCAGGCGGGCAGGACGTGAAGGCTGTGTCGTTTTATTCTATGCATGAGGACCAGGAATATGATATTTACCTTGAGGTGAATGGAGAGACGCGCCATGTGGCAAGCGGGATCCATAAATATAAGGGATATTATACGGTGGAGCTTGGCGAGGGGGTTCCTGTTGCCGCGGGGGAAGAGTTCAGCGTGACCGTGCGGCTGCAAAATAAGGACGGAAGCGACGTTGTAGCGGCGATCGAAATGCCGATTACAGGCCGTTCGGATAGGGCGCGGGCACAGGCCGGGCAGAGCTTTACCAGTACGGATGGACGGGACTGGAGCGATATTTCCGCGCAATATTCTGCGAATAACTGCATCAAGGTATTTACGGACGGCGCGGGCGGCGGAACGGACGATTCATCCCAGGGCGGCACAGGCCGGGCATTCAGCGCGGCACAGCTCGAGAAGACGGACGAACTATCCGCCCCGGCGGCAGCGGCGGATAACGCCTCAGATAGCGGCCAGAACAAGACCAATGCCCTGCCGCAGGGCAGGACGGCCGATCCGGCTACAAATCTGCCGGAAAAGTTCGACCTGCGGGATATTGGCGCGGTTACCCCGGTGAAAAACCAGGGATGGATTCCTTCCTGCTGGACGTTTGCGGCGATGAGCAGTGCGGAAAGTATTCTGCTGCGGCAAAATAATATTGCCGAACAGCTGGGTGTGGAAAGCGTCAGTATTGAGAGTGCGGATTCAGTCTGTCTGGAAATCGGGAAGACGGCCGACTTTTCAGCAGCGGCGGTGGTAACGCCAGACCGGGAAGAGTTTGCCGGGATTAAATGGAGCTATGCGGGCGACCTTGACAGTATCGATATTAAAGCGGAAGCCGGGCTTAGCGGGGAAAGGGAAGTGTTGTTTACCGCAAAAGCGACCGGAACGGTTGTGGTCACGGCGACAAGCGCTGCAGACGATACCAAATCGGTAAGCAAAACGGTTCGGATCGTGCAGGAAGCACAGATTCCGGGGGCGGAAGGCAAAGAGATTGTTTCATTGCCGCGAATGGAGGATGGCTTTGACCTCGAAAAAGTAAAAGAAAGCCTGTCTGGCCTTGGGCCGCAGCAGGCGCTGCTTCTTCCTGTGGAAGAAGGCACAGTTGCCCCTAAGGAGGTTTTTGAACAGATCAAGGGACAGGATAAGACAATTATTTTTGCGGTTCTGGATGATGCGGGTAAGGTGGTTGCGCGGTTCGTATTCCACGGTAAGGATATTACGGCGGCAATAGATGTGAGCCTTGCGTTTTCCAATACGCCCGGAGAAGCGGCGAAAAATGCGGCGGTATTTCCGCAGGGGGCGAAGCTGTTGTTCTTGAATTTTGAGCACAGCGGGGCGCTTCCCGGTAAAGTGACGGTCTCCGTGCTTGCCGTGCCGCCGTTTGAGACGGGAGAAGAAACATATCTGTATTATTTCAATGGGAGGGGATACGACGATGTCAGCGCGCAGCGCGTGGACAGCGCCGGATATACGGCGTTTACCCTCGAGCATTGCTCCGAATATGTGCTTGCGAACGGGAAACAGCCCGCGGGCGGCGGTTCGCAGGAAGGACAGGCCGAACGGGAAGATACAGGAACCAAACCCAAAACGGGAGACACACGTGACATGGCGCCGTGGATTCTTCTTGCCGTGATTGCGGGCGGAGGAGCCGCCGTCGCGGCGGCGATCCTGCTGAGGCGGCGAAGGAGAGAAAAATAGAGACGCCGGAATGAGTTTGGGAGTACGCGTGCTTGAAAAAAGCGCGTCATGATGATAAACTAATAGAGTTTCAGTACATATTTGAAGGAGACTATTATGGCAAAGCAAACAGGCGGATTTGTGGAACACATTACGCCGCAAAATGAGGATTTTTCGCGGTGGTATACGGACGTCATTAAAATGGCGGATATGATCGACTATTCCGAAGTCAAGGGCTGCATGGTCATTAAGCAATATGGTTATGGAATATGGGAATTGATTCAGCAGCAAATGGACGAACGGTTTAAAGAAACCGGGCATAAAAATGCGTATTTTCCGTTGTTGATCCCCAAACATCTATTGGAAAAAGAGGCAGAGCATGTGGAGGGATTTGCGCCCGAAGTGGCATGGGTTACGCAGGGAGGAACGGAAAAACTTGCAGAACCGCTGTGCATTCGTCCTACGTCGGAAACGATTATTTGTTCCATGTATTCCAAATGGGTGCAAAGCTACAGGGATCTGCCGGTACTTCTGAACCAGTGGTGCAATGTTTTGCGCTGGGAAAAAAGTACGCGTCCGTTCCTGCGGACTTCGGAGTTCCTGTGGCAGGAAGGCCATACCGTACATGCAACGCAGGAGGAAGCGGAAGAAGAAACTGTGCGGATGCTTGGCGTATACAGCGACTTTATGCATGATGTACTGGCCATTCCTGTTATTTCAGGACAGAAAAGCGAGAAAGAGAAATTCGCGGGCGCGGACCATACGTATACCGTAGAAGCCATGATGCTCGATGGAAAGGCGCTCCAGATGGGAACGTCGCATAACCTTGGACAAAATTTTGCAAAGGGCTTTGAT
This sequence comes from Christensenella tenuis, assembly GCF_014287795.1. Taxonomy (GTDB): domain Bacteria; phylum Bacillota; class Clostridia; order Christensenellales; family Christensenellaceae; genus Christensenella; species Christensenella tenuis. The sequence goes on along the minus strand of NZ_JACOON010000008.1, from coordinate 99,671 downwards.
ATTCAATTTCTCGATAAGGATGGGCAGTTGAAATATGCGTGGCAGACCTCGTGGGGCACATCCACGCGCATGATTGGCGGTATTATTATGGTACACGGCGATGAACGCGGCCTGAAGCTTCCGCCGCGCGTCGCGCCTATCCAGTGCGTCATTGTTCCCGTAGCGGCACACAAAGAGGGCGTGCTTGAAAAGGCACGGGAGCTTTATGATATGCTTAAGGGTGCGGGAATCCGTGTGGAGCTTGACGACCGCGACCAGAGCCCGGGCTGGAAATTCAACGAATGGGAGTTGAAGGGCGTCCCGGTACGGCTGGAAATCGGCCCGCGCGATATCGAAAAAGGTGCGTGTATGCTCGCGCGCAGGGATACCTGTGAAAAGGAGTCTTATCCGCTCGAAAATATCCAGAAAACGGTGCAGGAATTGCTGGATAAAATTCATGACAATATGCTTGCAAGCGCGCTCCAATACCGCGAGGAACGCACGTTTGATGCGCGAAACTGGGAAGAATTTATGCAGGGAATCGAAGAAGGGCATGGTTTTGTACGCGCGATGTGGTGCGGAGAGACAGAATGCGAAGAAGCGATCAAGGAAAAAACAGGCGTGACGACACGCTGCGCGCCGTTTGAGCAAAAGAACCTCGGCGACGTATGCGTACATTGCGGCAAGCCTGCAAAGAAAATGATGTATTTTGCAAAATCCTATTAAAGATTTACGGTTGATACAAATTCGGATATAAGAAAAAATTGAGTAACCAAAGAAAAACGTTGTTATCAGAACGAACCGCCGCAATCACTGTCGGCGGTTCGTTTTTTATATGAAAGCAAATTTTCAGTAAGGCCTCGCAGGCGGGACTATCATACAGCAAGCCAATACCCATTTATTATCATCGGTGGAAACAATATCAGGATACCAGCCTTTTATTCACTTCGATAAATTCCGAAAAAGAGAAAAGAATGGTATAATGAAGAAAAGAGAGGTGACAAGTATGGTTGAAGTACGGTATTTTTCCAAATCGGGCAATACGGAAGCGATTGCACAGGCCATTGCCGCCGCGGTGGGTGCGGAGGCGCATGATATAAGTATGCCGCTTTCAGGCAATACGGATATTTTGTTTCTGGGCGGAGCGGTGTATGCGTTCCACATTGCGGGCAGGCTGAAAAAGTTTATCAAGACGCTTTCACCGGAATCGACAGCAAAAATTGCGGTATTCAGCACGGCGGGAAATCCGGGCGGCGCGTCGGGCCTGATCAAAAAGCAGCTTCAGAAACGCGGCATCACGCCTGTCGAGCGGGAATTTCACTGTATCGGCGGGCTGGCTAAGGATGAAACGGTGCAAAAGCAGGCGGCACAGTTCGCGCGGGAAATTATGGAAGAAGCCAAACAATAATAAAAGATATGGAGGATGACCACATGGATTTTTTAGATATTGCGAAGAAGCGGTATTCAGTGCGCAGCTATCAGGAAATGCCGATAGAACGGGAAAAGCTCGACCGAATACTCGAGGCGGGGCGGGTCGCGCCCACGGGGGCAAATAAACAGCCCCAGCGCCTGATTGTGGTACAGAGCGAAGAAGGCCTCGGGAAGGTGGAAAAAGCTGCACGGTTTTATGGTGCGCCGTGTGTCATCATCGTATGCAGCGATACGGAAGAAACATGGAAACGCCCGTATGACGGGAAAAAGCTGACCGATATCGACGCGAGTATTGTAACCGACCATATGATGTTGCAGGCGGCGGAGCTTGGATTGGGAACGCTTTGGATCTGCTGGTTTGACCCGAAAGTATTGCGCGATGAATTCAATATTCCGCCAAATCTGGAGATTGTGAATCTGTTGGCCGTCGGCTATGCGGACGGAGAAGCGCAAAGCCCGGAACGGCACGAGAAAATGCGCAAAGCCCGGAGCGAGACTGTTTTTTATGAAACGCTGTGATGACGGTGGAAACAAGAAAAATATACCCGTACAAAGGGTGCGGCGGACAGTATGTCCGCCGCGTTTTACATTGAAAACCCAATGACTGCCGGGTGTTGTTTGTACCGGCAAAAGCTTTCCTATATCTGTTTGCCGGTATTCCCAAAATCAAAAAACACCGGCATATCACAGCTCAACCTGCCTGTAATGGCACGCAATTTTTCTGATAAATTACCGTAGGAAAGCCTGTGCCCCACATTCTTTCCGGAGGCGCTAATTTTTCAGGAAAGTCTTTTTCGCGCTACATCCCGTCTCGGAAATATTATTTTTAAAGCCGCGTCCATAACTGGCCTCTCCCTGTGTTTTACGAAACCCAAGAATTTCATTCTACATTTAAAGATGGGTACAAACACAGTCAATCATGATTTTGGCTGCGAATACTATTATATGCTCCGCATTCATGGAAATGGCTATTTATAGGGAAGTAAAGCAACAGATGGCCGGACAGCGCACGTTTTGCAAGTATGAGACTATTCTTCTCCCATGAGTAAACGAAGAAGAGCCTCTTCCGGCATAGGCCGTGCGTACAGGAAGCCCTGGACGATGATGTTTTTTGCTACTTTTTTCAGGAAGTCGGCCTGCGTTTTCGTTTCCACTCCTTCAGCGACAACGGTGATGCCAAGCTGCTGCGCCATACTGACAATACTCGTGATAATGATGCGCTCCCGTTCTGAATCAAAATTGAGGGTAAAGAAACGCTTATCAAGTTTGATTACATTGACCGGAAGGGTACGAAGTAAATTTAAAGAAGAATAGCCGGTGCCGAAATCGTCGATTGAAATACAGAATCCCGCTTCGCGCAGTTCATTCATACGCCGTATGATTAATTCGTCGTTATAGGCAAGGGCGCTCTCGGTAAGCTCAATCTCAAGCAAATTGGTAGAAACGTCATACTTCCGGACGATATCTTTCAGGCTCTGGACAAAGTTATCATCGTACATATTGAGACGCGAAAAATTGACGGAAACAGGGAGCGCAGGCTGCCCAAGCTCCATCCAGCGGTGAATGGCCGCGCAAGTTTCCTCGAATACATACATATCAACCTTGGTAATAAACCCATTCCGTTCGAATACGGGAATAAACGCCCCGGGACTCATGAAGCCTTTTTCCGGGGATTTCCAACGCACCAGCGCTTCCGCGGCAACCGCCTTCTGCGTTTCCAAATCAAATTTAGGCTGATAGTAAACTTCAAACTCATGATTTGCAAGCGCGGCATCCATATCGTTCTCAAGTTCTTTTTCGCGCAGCATCTCTTGGTTCATTGCGTTATCGTAAAAGGCATAGAAGGTATGCGTATTGTTTTTCACACTGTTTTTGGCAATCTTGCAGCGGTCGTTCATCCGTGTAATATAAAGATCATTTGCTTGGATTTTATAAATTCCATAGGAAAGAAGAAGATTATATCTCCGCTTGCGGGCAAATCCATAATCGCGGATTTTCTGGTTCCATTTCAGGATACGGCCGACAATATCCTCGTCAGAAGAATATTCAATCAGCACGTCAAAATCATCCGCGCCCGTATGCGTAAAAAGCTCCCGTTCACGCATATCTTTTTTCAGGACGGATGCAATGTGCTGGAGGAGGGCGTTGCCGTTTTGGTAATCATATAATTGATTAAAAATTTTAAATTTATTGATATCGAAATTGATCATCGCAAACAAACGTCCGGAAGATTCCTGCAGGATAGCTTTGGTTTCTTCACGAAATTTCAGCCAGCTAAGCGAACCGGTGAGTTCATCCTCATACGCAATTCGTTCGAGATTGCGGCGGGATCGGCTCTGCGATAAAGCAATATATATTAAGAAAATAGCAACTGTGCATACAATGATTCCCGTCATCCAACCGGTAAGCGTAATCAGATAGGTGCTTTTGGCAGTGGCGACAGACGCAGGCACTGCGGAAACAATATACCATGTATTTACGCCGATAGGCGCATAGCTGATATAGTAGGGCTCTCCATATTTCAGGTAGTGCACGACGCCGCTTTTTCCATCAAGCATATCTTCCTGCATGACGGAAAAATTTCCATCCGGGTCTTCCACGATGCTTCCATTCAGGTTGAAAATATTATCAAACGTGATACTGTCTTCATGATGGGAAGTAGCAATTTTATTGCCCATTTTATCGACGACATAGGAATAGCCATATCCGCCGAAGGTGGTAACGGAAATTTTGTTCTCAAATACATCGGTAGCATTGGTGGCAAACAGCACACATTCTATCTGCGTGCCATTATAAACGGGAACCGCATATACATTAATATTTTCACCATCCACAATATCCAAAAACGTATCGGATATATTGGGAACGCCCGCGAGCGCCTTTTTAAAATAATCCCGGCCTGAAAAATCGTATTCGTAACCGTCTGTCGTAAATGCGCTTCCATCCGGATAAATAACTCCCATCCGCTTGAAGCCGTTCTGTTCCTGAATTTCGCGCAGCATATCCATGGAAACGCCGGAGGTAATACTGGGAGTGACTGCGCTGCCGAATACGGTTGAAATGGATTCCAGAGTGGCAAGGTCGCCCCTTACCTGGGTATCGATAATAGACGCTTCCTGTTGGGTAACTTCCTGCAAATAGGATGTGCTTTCTTCATCCAGAATCTGGCGGACGGTGCCAGCATAAAAGAACATCGAAAAAACCGCCACCACTGCGATGGCAAGGACGATGATCAATGAAACGACAAATATTTTTTTCGGCTTTCGCATATGCGCCCTTTTCCGATCATACAATACATAGGGAGTATTATATTTTTGTTATATTGTTATTATAGTCGATTTACAGCAAAGTGTAAATGTTCCACGCTTTTTAATCGGGAAAAAGAGAGGCGGGGCCAATGGAAAAGACGAAAACCGGTTTGGGGACTGGCACTTTGAAGGTCATGGCTGGAATATGATAGAGAAAGCGAAATGCTTACCTTCCGGCAATGGGAGGGCGATTTTGCAGCCAGGTGAAACGATGGACGCGCTTAACGGGAAAAAATATTACATTTTCTTAAAAAGAAAAATGCAATTATATGGATCGGTTATGGCCGGGATGACGCCTAGCAAAAAATCTTATGAAAACGGCAGGGCGCCGGTACAAAACTTTATTTGATTTCCGCGGGTTAGCGGGCTTCCCTGTTAAAATCGGCAATACCGTGATAAAGAATTTGCAGGATGAGTTCGGAAATTTGTTCGGTAGATTCCGGCATTCCGTCCTGCAGCCATTTTTGCAGGATGCTGACGCAGCCGGTTACACCGAAAACGGAAAGATAATCCTTTACGCGTTCGTCCACGCCTTCGTAAATCTGGACGGAAATGATGTCGGGGAGCTTCATGATCTCACGCTGGATGCCCGGTTCGCAATTATCGCTCAGGAGAGCCTTGAACAGGGAAGCGTTTTGCTGTACATATTCTAAAATCAAATTCAATACCTGAAATGAAATAGGGCCCTCCCCGCCAAAGTCCTGCCGTTCCAGCTGGCGCGTGATATTGGCGAGCACTTCCTGCTCGATATAATGCAGGAGATCGTATTGATCGCGGAAATGCGCGTAAAACGTACTGCGGTTGATATCGGCAAGCTCGCACAACGATTTCACGGAGATTTTAGAAATGTGTTCTTTCTGCATAGCTCTGACAAGGGCCTCTTTCAACATTTCGATCGTATATTTTACTCTTCTGTCTATTTTTTTTATTTTCATTGTCTTGCATCCTGATTTTAAAATTATTGTAAAAATCCAACATTTTTCTGTTTTCTGTTGCCCAATCAACAGATCCAGAGGGATTGTCGGTTGTAATCCAACATTGTGTTGATTATAATACAGAGCATACGATATTGCAACAGGGCGTTGTGGAGGACTTCATGAGCGGATTGGCAAATTTGGTAGTGAAACATAAAAAGGCGATTCTGATACTATTTATTGCCGCAGCGGCGGTATGTGCGGTATTGCAGTCGTTTGTAGCCGTAAATTATAACATGGTAGATTATCTGCCGCCGGATGCCCAGTCGACGAAGGCGCTGGAAATTATGCAGGAAGAGTTCGATACGGATATGCCGAACGCCAGTGTTATGGTAAAAGGCGTTTCCATTGAGGAGGCGCTGGAGTATAAGCAGAAACTCGCGGAGGTATCCGGAGTTGACAGCGTGATGTGGCTGGACGATGTGGTGGACCTGAAAGAGCCTATTGAAACGGCGGATGCAGACACGGTCGAAGGATATTACAAGAACGAAAACGCCCTCTATACCGTTACGATCGCAGACGGTATGGAACAGGAGGCTTCGGAAGCGATCCGGGACCTGATTGGCGAAGGGAATGCGCTCGCAGGCGAATCGCCCGACCTTGCAACGATGCAGCAGGCGACGGGCGCGGAAGTCGGAAATGCAATGGCGATTCTGCTCCCTATCATCATTGCAATTCTGATTTTATCTTCCTCGTCGTGGATCGAGCCGTTGCTCTTTATCCTGACCATTGGCATTTCCATTTTAATCAATATGGGAACCAATATTTTTTTCGGCGAAGTTTCCTTTATGACCAATTCCGTGAGCCCGATCCTGCAGCTTGCGGTTTCGCTGGATTATGCCATTTTCCTTTTGCACAGCTTTGCCGATAACCGGAAGAAATACGGCGACGTAAACGAGGCGATGCGCCATGCAATTAAGGAATCGGCCTCGACTATTGCGGCCAGTGCGGCGACTACTTTGTTTGGCTTCCTGGCGCTGACGTTTATGAATTTCCAGATCGGGGCAGACCTTGGCTGGAACCTTGCCAAGGGGATTATCCTGAGCTTTGTGACGACGATGGTCTTTTTGCCTGCGCTTACGCTGTGTACTTTTAAGCTGATCGACAAAACGCAGCACCGGCGGCTGATGCCGAATTTCAAGAATGTAAACAAGGTTTTCTCAAAACTTGCCATTCCAGCGCTTATTCTGGTAATCCTTATTGTCGTTCCCGCTTTCCTCGGACAGGGGCAAACGGGATTTGTATATGGCAACAGCAGCGCCGCCCAGGCAAGCGAAAGCGGCCGCGCGAAAGAGGCGATTCAGGAGGAGTTCGGACAGTCTACCATTATGGCTTTGCTTGTGCCGCGGGGAGACGTTTCAAAGGAGCTTAAGATGGGAGAGGAGATTGAGGATCTGGACCATGTAACCGCGGTCGTATCGTATGCCAATATGGTGGGGACGGCGTTCCCGCCGGAATTTTTGGGGAAAGATGTGACCGGGCAGTTTTATTCGGATAACTATGCCCGTATTGTGGTATACACCGATACGCCGGCCGAGGGCGACCAGGCATTCGGCGTGGTAGAGGAAATCACGGCGGTTGCCCAGTCTTATTATGGAGATACCGTCTATTCCGTTGGGGAGAGCGCCAACCTTTACGATATGAAAAACGTGGTGCAGGAAGACAACCAGTTTGTTACGATCTTGGCGGTGCTTGCGATCTTCTTTGTGTTGCTGGTCACTTTTAAATCGGGAACCCTGCCATTCCTCCTTTTGCTGACCATTGAGGCGGGTATCTGGATTAATCTGGCGATTCCGTATTTTACGGGTACCTCCATTAACTTTATCGGCTACTTAGTGCTCAATACGGTGCAGCTTGGGGCGACGGTTGACTACGCCATTTTATTGACCACGACGTATATGCGGAAGAGAAAGATCATGCCGCAGAAAGAGGCGATGCATCAGGCGATGGGCGATTCGTTCAAATCGATCCTGGTATCTGCGGCGACGCTTGCAACGGCGGGTTTCACTCTGTATGCGACCTCTTCCAACCCTGCGGTATCCGATATCGGATTGCTGCTGGGGCGCGGGACGCTGCTGTCCCTTTTCATGGTAGTATGCTTCCTGCCCGCGCTTTTGAAGGTGTTTGATAAGGCAATTGCAAAGACGACCTATAAGGCCGGTTTTTTGATCGATAGGAGTAAAGAAAAATGAAAGATAATCATAAGGAGAGAAAAATGAAAGCGAGGCATTGGATTGCCGCCTGTTTGGCCGTGTGCCTGATTGCGGCTGCGACAATTGGGCTGGCCGCGGCATCCGGCAGTGCCGGACAGACGGAAGAATCTCCTGCAAAAGTGGAGCAGGGCGCCGATGGAGCGGCGGAAATCGCAGGAAAGGACGAGGTGGTTTATGCCACGCTTTCCGCAAACGGAGGCGTCCGCGCGATTTATACAGTCAACCATTTTACGCTTGCAAAGGGCGGGAATGTGACAGACTATGGAGACTATGAATCGGTGGTGAACCTTTCGAGCAGCGATTCCCTGACGCAGGAAGGAAATACTGTTTCGTTTACCGCAAATGAAGAGAATTATTATTATCAGGGCAATATGAAAAGCACGGATCTTCCATGGGATTTTACCATCGAATATTACCTTGACGGCAAGAAGCTTGAGCCGGAGGAGATTGCCGGGAAAAGCGGTTCGTTGGAAATAAAAATTATATCCGCAAAAAATGACCGGATGGACCCGACCTTTTATGACAATTATATGCTCCAGATCACAGTGACGCTCGATACGGATAAATGTTCCAATATCGACGCGCCAGACGGGACGCCTGCGAGCGCGGGCAAAGACAAAATGATTGCCTATACCGTGCTTCCGGGTAAAGACGCGGATTTCGCATTGAAAGCGGATGTAACGGATTTTACAATGACGGGAATTTCCATTTCCGCCGTACCATATTCCATGAGTATGGAGTTTCCTGCCATGGAGGATCAATTGGACGGCCTCGAGCAACTGCCGGAAGCGATTGATAAGCTCAATGAAGGCGTAGCCGAGCTCAAAAACGGAACGCAGCAAATGACGTCTGGGGCAAACAGCCTGGTGGACGGTTCGGACGGAATTCAAGACGGACTTGCGCAGCTCAGTCAAAATGCAGGCCAGATTGAAAATGCATCATCCCAAATTGGCAGCGCTCTTGGGCAAATCGCTTCCGCCCTCGACGTGGAAGGAATTGACCTCAGCCAAGTAGGGCAGCTCCCTTCGGGTCTGGAACAGTTGGCGGACGGACTGCGCGGAGCATCGGATGGGCTTTCACAGCTAAGAAGCGGATTCGTTACGGCATATGCCGCCCTTGACGGTGCGATACAGGGAATCCCGGATGCTGACATATCGCAGCAGGAGATTGCCGACCTGCTTGCCAATTCGAATCTTACGGATGCCCAGAGGGGAGTCGTTACCCGCCTCACGGCACAGTACCAGGCAGCGCAGACTGTGAAAGGAACCTATGCCCAGGTGAAGGCAGCTTTTGATGCGGTGGACGCCACTGCGGATACGCTGGCCGGTTCGATCGATACCATTGCGGATACGCTGGATACGATATCCGCGCAGGTTGGAGGGGCGCTCTCGCAGATGGATGGGATTGAACAACTCGGCGAATTGGCATCGGGGCTTCGGGTGCTGGCTGAGAACTACACGGGATTCCATGACGGGCTGACCGCATATTTAAGTGGGGTAACGGAACTTTCTTCCGGATATCACTCGTTCCATACGGGTCTTTCCTCCTTCAGCGGGGGCGTAGGAGAGTTAAATGACGGCGTGGGGGAACTGATGGACGGCACCAATACCATGAGCGGCGAGGTTGCGGATATGCCGGGCAAAATACAGGAAGAAATCGACAAAATGAAAGAAGAGTATATGCCTTCGGATTTTGATCCGGTCTCCTTCACGTCACCTCAAAATACAGATACGGAGTTTGTGCAGTTCGTACTGCAATGCGGGGGAATTGAGAAGCCGGAGGAGGAAACGGAGCCGCAGGAAACAGGAGAAGAAAACGAGACCTTCTGGGACCGCCTGGCAGCGCTTTTCCAATAGTACTTTAGCCAAAAAAGAGCTTGTGAAAATAGAAATCACAGGCTCTTTTTTATTATTGGTTCTGCATAAAACAAGAAGGCACTCCCGGGCTAATTATTTTTTTGTATGAATGCCGCTACTTCGCCGCCGTCTTTGTAACCTTTCTCATATAATCTTAAAAATGCTTTCCGGTCTTTGGTGAAGGTATCCACACCGCAACCATCGGAAGGCGCAACAAGAAGCGCGCGTCCCTGCTGGGCAAGTTCCTTGAGTTCCTTGATAGAACGGTTATATGCTTCATGGCGATGCGCGAGCTTTTGTACAATTTCCGGATATTTTTTTAACATCCAGCCAAGGAGACGCATATTCTTTTGCTTAGGCTTTACATAATCTTTATGCCGTGTAATTAACACGATGATTTTATCACAACCGTCGTCAAAAGCTTTTTGATAGGGGATCGGCTCGGCGACGCCGCCGTCATAATAAAGCCTGCCGTTTACCGGATACGGCTTACATGCCGCCGGGATCGCGCAGGATGCCTTCAGGACGTCATAACTATCCTGTGCAATATCGCTGCGGGTAAAATAGTGTGCCCTTCCTGTTTGCGCATCCGTTGCCACGATGAAAAAGGGGCAGGAAGTTCTGGAGAAGGCCTCGTAATCAAGAGGATTTTCTCCGCCGCGGTTTGTGAGCGTAGTATAAATATAATCGAGATTCAGGTAATTCCGATCCTTAAGCCAGTTGGCGACGCTCATATATTCCCTGCGGAAGGTATAATCCGCAAAGAAAGTAAGCGTCCGTCCGCGTTGGCCTGCCAGATAGGTAATCATATTGGCGGCCCCGGCGGATACGCCAATTCCATAATCAATTTTTGTGTGTTCATCCAGCATACGGTCGTAAATACCCGCGGTATAGACACCGCGCATTCCGCCTCCGCCGTCGATCAAGCCAATCATATTTTTGCCTCCGGAAATTATCATAACAGAACGGGAAAAAATATGTCAAGGCCAGCGCTGCAGCCGAACTGCTTTTCCTGCCTATGACGGTGCCCTACCGCAGTATACCAAAACAAAGCGGGAGGGCCCAGGGAAAATTATTTTTTTCACACTCATGGAGAAAGCTGCTTGATTCGCCCGGCAACTTCGAATCCATGGAATACAATATATAAATATGGAGGATTCGGTTATGGAAACACAAAAAGGCCACTGCATATTTGGAACGGTTAAAATCGGGGAGCGGGGATAAATCATCGATAATAAACGCTGCCGCAGTTATAATATGCGTATGCCTACTGGCACAGTATATCAAGGAAGCGAGGGCGCGAAAATGTCGAGAAACTATAAAAAAGAATTGGAATGGCAAAAGGAAAATACGGGCGACTCAGCGCCTTTGCAGAACGACGAGTTAAAGGAGCATCTTAAGGGATAGGATATGACTTACGCAGACCGGCTCCGGGGAAAAATAAAAGAGACAATAGGCCGCTCTAAATAAGGTCGGTCTTTTCTGAGAATGATCCTAGAACATCTATGAATGGATGGCTCTACTATTTATAAATCGTGTATGGAAAAGATAAAACCCGCTTAAATAGCGGGTTTGTTTGGTGTTTGGTGGAGCATACCGGATTCGAACCGGTGACCCCCACACTGCCAGTGTGGTGCGCTAGCCAGCTGCGCTAATGCCCCGTACGCGCATTATTATATCATACAAATTTTCACTTGTAAATCTGTTTTATAGAGGATGAGAAATGGAAATAATTGTCTTTTGGGAGGGGAAACGGGTATATTATTTATCAAAAGGAATTCATACATAATTTATTCATACAGCTTCGTTCATATGAGTTTGTGATATAATAAAAACGGCAATCAATTACAGGCGGGAAAAGCAATGGGAAGTTTTGTACAGGTAAAAGACGTATATAAAAGATACCGGATGGGTGAAGTGACGATTACTGCGTCGGATGGGGTTTCTTTCGAAATAGAAAAAGGAGAGTTTGCCGTTATTGTCGGCTCTTCCGGAGCGGGAAAAACAACGGTTCTCAATATTCTTGGCGGGATGGACCAATGCGATGAAGGAACCATTCTTGTGGATGGCTGCGAGATCAGCCGCTATTCGCCGAAGGAGCTGACGGAATACAGGCGGTTTGATATCGGATTCGTATTCCAGTTTTACAATCTCGTACAAAACCTGACGGCAAAGGAAAATGTAGAACTTGCGACGCAGATATGCCGCGAGCCAAAGGATGCGGAAACAGCCCTGCGGGAGGTAGGGCTTGCAGACCGTATGGACAATTTCCCGGCGCAGCTTTCGGGTGGAGAGCAGCAGCGCGTCTCAATTGCACGCGCCCTTGCGAAGAATCCCAAGCTGCTGCTGTGCGACGAGCCAACGGGCGCGCTTGATTCCGAAACGGGAAAAACGATCTTAAAACTTTTGCAGGATACGTGCAGGCGGGATCATATGACGGTTGTGGTCATTACGCATAACCATGCGATTACGCCGATGGCGGATAGGGTCATTACGCTTAAAAACAGTAAAGTTGTGGATGTGAAGCTGAACGGCCACCCGACCCCGGTGGAAGAAATAGAGTGGTAGGCATATGAAGTCGAAACTAGTCAAAGAAACGCTGTGCGAAATATGGCGAAGCCGCAACCGTTTTTTTTCCATATTGGGTATTGTTGCGCTCGGCGTCGGCTTTTTTGCCGGGGTCAAAGCGAGCTGCCCGGATATGAAGCTTACAATGGAGCGTTACTACGAGGATACAGCCCTTGCCGACGTACATCTTGTTTCGACCTATGGTTTTAACGACAATGACCTTGCCGCAATCCGCAAAGATTATGATATTCGGGCGATGATGCCCGCCTATTCCACAGACGCGTTTGTAGACGTGGGGAACCGGGCCGATACGATCGTAAAAGTACTTTCGCTTGATTCGGAAAACCTGAACAATCCGGGCACGCTCAATAAACCCGTCCTGCAGGAAGGCCGTCTGCCCGAAAAAGCGGGCGAATGCGTTGTGGAAAAAAATATTCACTCTCCCGAAGAATTCCAAATCGGAAACACGATAAAGCTCATTGCCGGAAAAGAAGACGAAGAGATCGAAGACACCCTCGCGCAGGATATCTTTACTATTGTAGGGATCGTGGAATCGCCGCAGTATATTTCCTTTGACCGCGGCAAGACGCAGATTGGCGACGGAGAAATCGATACTTTCATAATGATCCCTGAAGGGGACTTTAAACTCGACGTATATACCGATGTCTACCTGACGCTTGGTTCGGCGCAGGGACTTTCGCCTTTTGAGCAGCCGTATCGGGACGAAGTGGAGCAGGCTGTCAAACGGTTCGAGCAGACCGCAGAGACCCGGGAACAGGAGCGCTACGATGAAATCGTAAGCGAAGCACAGGAGAAGATCGGGAATGCAAAGAAGGAACTTGCGGACGGCGAGCAAAAACAAACCGCAGAGCTTGCGGGCGCGCGGCAGAAGCTCGATGCCGCGCAGGCGGAGTTTTTGACCGGACGCGCCGAACTTGACCAGAACAGGAATGAATACGATATGCAGATCGCCGCCGCGCAGGAGAAGCTTAATGCCGCGCGGCAAAAACTCGAGGACGGGCAGGCACAGTATGAAGCTGGGCTTGCAGAGTATGAAGACGGCATGCGGCGATATGAAGACGGATTGCAGGAATATACCCAGAGCCTCGCCGATTTTGAGGACCAAAAAGCCGCCGCGCTGAAAGAACTGCACAGTCTTGAGCAGCAGCGTGATATCCTGAAAAAACAAGTTGGGGACGGGCAAGAGCAGATCAGCGAAGGCAGGAGTCTTACTGCCGGGATCTCCAATGTGGCAGCCGCTTATGAAAATGATTCGGCAGCGGATCTTTCGCAGCTACCGCCGGATGTTGCAGCTGTGATCGACGGGGCGGGAACACTCGATGCTATGATCCCACCGGGTACGTTACCAGCCGGGACTACGGTAAAGGAAATGCTGGAACAATATGTACTCACGCCGCCGGACAGCCCGATGAAAGGAATCCTGAAGTCAGGCATTTATCAGGTTGTGGATGGCGTAAATAGTTACCTTGATACGCAGGAACAGCAGCTTGTGCCCGCAAAAGAGGGACTTGCTAAACTCGAGCAAGGTATTTCAGACGGATATGCGCAGCTTGACGATGCGCAGCAGAAGCTAGACGAAGCAAGGCAGACGCTTGACGCCACGAGAGTGCAGCTTGACGATGCGCAGCAGGAGCTTGACACGGCAAAGGCACAGCTTGCATCGGGAACGGCGGAACTTGCTGCGGGGCGGGCAGAGTTTGCGGCTCAAAAAAAGACGGGGAGCCAAGCGCTTGCCGACGCGGAAGCGCAGCTTGCGGACGGACAGGCGGCGCTTGATCAGGCGCGCGCGGACTACGATGAGGGAAAGCGCGAATCGGACGAAAAACTGGCAGACGCCCGCCGGGAGATTGCCGATGCGGAAGCGCAGCTTGCGGATGTGCAAAAACCGGTCTGGTATGTATGGGACAGGGACGATAATCCCGGTTATTCCAGCTATCAGGACGATGCGGAGAAAGTCGACGCGGTCGCGCAGGTGTTCCCGGTATTTTTTATCCTTGTGGCGGCGCTCGTATGCCTGACGACAATGACACGCATGGTGGAGGAACAGCGCACACAGATCGGTACACTGAAGGCGCTTGGCTATACAAACCGCGCGATCATGGCAAAATACCTCTGGTACGCGATTGCGGCGAGCCTTATTGGCAGCATTGCAGGCCTGGCGGTTGGTTTTACCTTGTTTCCGACGACAATTATCCATGCTTACCAACTCCGCTACTTCATGCCCGAACCGATTACGCCGTTCCGCTGGGACTACGCTGTTTGGTGTACGGTAGCAGCGGTTTTGGTGACAGGAATTTCAGCGTGGGCCGCAGGATATGCGGAGCTTAAAGAGCAGCCCGCACAGCTGATGCGGCCCAAGGCGCCGCCTTCCGGGAAGCGGGTATTGCTTGAAAAATGGACGTGGTTGTGGAATAAATTGAATTTCACACAGAAAGTAACCGCACGCAACCTATTCCGGTATAAAAAACGCGTATTGATGACCGTTGTGGGCATTGCGGGCTGTACGGCGCTGATGTTGACCGGCTTCGGCCTCCAGTATTCCGTGGGAGCCATCGTTCCCAAACAGTTTGGTGAAATTTTTATCTATGACGCAATGGGCGCGATGAACAGCAACATCACGCCGGAAGAGACCGGGACCGTGCGGCAGAAGCTCGCGGAAACGCCGGGGATTGCGGAGGATATGATGTTGCTCTATCAGGGGATGGACGCCGGCACCGGCAAAAATAAAGCGAGCGTGACCGCGTTTGTGCCGGAGGATCCAGATGGACTCGGGGACTACATAACGCTGCGCACAAGGGAAGGGCACACTCCGCTTTCACTTTCGGACGACGGCGCGGTGGTGAACGAGAAACTGGCCAAGCTTTTGGGGCTTAAGGAAGGAAGCGCATTTACTCTTGAAACTACGGATGGCACTGAGGCGGAAGTGCGCGTTTCCGGTATTACGGAAAATTATGCGATGAACTATGTGTATATGTCGCCTGCATATTACCGGCAGATTTTTGGTGCGGAACCTGTGGTAAACACTTTCCTGTTCAATACGGAAGACAGCGCGGATTTAAGCCGCCTTTCCGAGACGATCCTCGGGTATGACAATATTCAGGGAATCTCTTATGCAGAGAGCTCAGTGACCCAGTTTTCCGATATTGCAGACAGCCTTGGAAGCATTGTACTTGTGCTGATTATGTCGGCGGGGCTGCTTGCGTTTATCGTGATGTATAACCTCGTGAACATCAACGTGACGGAGCGTATCCGTGAACTTGCGACCATCAAGGTGCTTGGCTTTTACGATAAGGAAGTGTCGGCTTATATTTACCGTGAAAACAATATTTCAGCAGTGATCGGCATGCTGGCCGGGCTTGTTGGGGGTATATTCCTCGAGAAATTCGTCATCCAGACGGCGGAAGTGGATATCGTGATGTTTGCGCCGGAAATTCCGTGGACGGCATTTTTGTACGCGGGTGCGCTTACGATGGCCTTCACTTTCATTGTGAACTTCGTATTGCATTTCAAGCTGAAAAAAATTAATATGGTGGAATCTATGAAATCAATTGAGTAAAGCCTGCGGGAAGGCGAAGTTGACTTATATGAAAAGTTTGGTATAATAGTATTGTGCACGTGAACAATTATGAAAGGCAATCAAAGATGACCTCATACGAAATTGCGAAACTGGCGGGTGTATCGCGCGCAACCGTTTATCGCGTCTTAAATCATAAACCGAATGTGAAGGATGAAGTACGCTTGAAAGTCCAAGCTGTAATCGATGAATACGGTTATCGGCCGAATGTCGCCGGAAAGGCCCTTGTAAAGCAGCGGAGGCAGGGAGTGATCGGCGTATTGCTGCCAAAAATTGAAAGCGATTTTTATATGCAGGTTCGCGAAGGAATCGATACTGCGGCCGCGGAATACGAAGGAATGGGATTTGAAGTAGGCTGTCTGGAAATGAGCGGACTGACGGCGGAAGATGAACTTTCCGCAATTGCCGAAATGAAGAAAAGGCGTGCGGATGGAATCGTTTTGGTTGGTGTGGACGATGAAAAGGTAAAAGATGCGCTAAGGAATTTCCCTGGCCCGGTGGTTACGTTGTTGTCCGATATCCGTGGAACCGAACGAATCTGTTTTGTTGGAAATGAACTGGTAAAAAGCGGGAGAACGGCAGGGCAGCTTATGGCGATGTTGCTGCGTCCATCTGCGAAAATTGGCATTATCGCCACAGGGCTCGGCTTGCAGGCGCACCGGGACCGGATCGAAGGATTTCGTGGATATGCGGCGGAAAATGGGCTTGAGGTCTTTGGTATTTATGAAAATGGGGATGATGACGAAAAAACATATGCAGCCGGAAAGCGGATTTTAGAGGAACGGCCGGATGGAATTTATATGACAACAGGGCTTGGGACGGACGGCTTGGAACGCGCACTGCGGGAATGCAATCAGCAAGGGAAGGTACGCGTGATATTAAGCGATATGGGGACGTCCTCGGTCCGTATGCTGGTTCAGGGAAGTGCGGATTTTATAATTTGCCAGGAGCCGTACCGCGAAGGATATTTGGCTTTGAAGCTGTTGCTGGATTATTTGGTGAAAGGGGAAATGCCAGCGCAAAAGGAATATCTTACAAAAATTGAAATTATTACCAGCGAGAGCATATAAGAAAAATTTTTAAACAAAATTGTGCACGTGCACAATTTTGAAAATAAAAAGAAACGGGGAGAAAAATCATGATGACTTCAAGGGAAAGGTTTCGTCTGGCGCTCGAACATAAGGAAGCGGACCGGGTGCCGATCGACGTAGGGGGAGATATGCACAACGGAGTGCATGATGTGGCGTATCGGAATTTGCTCGAATTCCTTGGGGAACGGGACGAGATCTGTTACTATGACCGGATTCAACATTTGGCTGCGCTTAAGGAATCCGTATATGAACGCTTGCATTCAGATACGCGCTACCTTTTTGCAAATGCACCGGAGGGATTTGAAATCAGAGTAGAGCAGGATTCCTCCTGGCACGATGAATGGGGTGTGAAACGGATCAATGCAGGCCTGTATGATGAGGCCGTAGAAGCGCCGCTCGCAGAATGCACGATGGAAAAAATAAAAAAATACCGGATTCCGGACGCCGCGGATCCTTCACGTTTTTCCGGACTGCGTGAAAAGGCGCAAAACCTGTATGATACGACGGATTACGCGGTTATTGGGGGAAATGCGGCCTCATTGTTTTACCTGCCCTCGGAAATCGTAGGATATCAGGAATTTATGGAAAAAATTGCCCTTGAAACAAAGATGATGGAAGCGTTGATCGACCGGATATTGGAATGGCAGATCGACTTTTTTGGGGGATATCTTGACGCCATTGGGGAATTTATTGAAATGATATGGATGGGGGATGACTGGGGGACGCAGATTGCTCCGCTGATGAGTCCGGGAATGTTCCGGGATATCTTTGTGAAGCGCTACCGGGAATTTACTGCTTTTGTAAAAAAACGTGCGAATGTAAAGGTTGCGCTTCATTCGTGCGGCGCAGTCTATTGGGCACTCGAGGCGTTTGCAGAAGCCGGGATCGACGTTGTGCATCCTGTGCAGGGAGATGCGGAGGGGCTCCGGGATCCTTATTTGTTGAAGAAAGAATTTGGAAATGCCTTGGTTTTTTATTCGAACCTGCGGAACCAGACTGTGCTGCCGTACGGAACCGTGGAAGAAGTGGAACGCGACGTCAAACTGAAAATTGACGCGCTTGCGCCGGGCGGTGGATATATTATGTCGGGCGGGCACAATATACAGGCGGATGTGCCGCCGGAAAATATTCTGGCTATGATCGATACGACCTTGAAATATGGCGCTTATCCAATCAAAGGCGGACCAAAAAAGCTTTGATTCGGGCATTCTTTTTAGATAGGAAGAGATTTTCTTGACAAACGGATGGAACAGAGGTAACATAACCGTATTGCTGAAAGTAGTTGCGAATGCAACTACTTTTTTGCGGACAAGGGAAAGGAACAATGGGCGTGGATAAAAAATATATGCCGACCATTATGGTCATTCTGGTTGGAACATTCGTCGGCTCGCTTACGCAGACGCTCCTTACATCCGCGTTGCCGCGTATTGTTGCCGAACTTGAAGTATCGGTCGGCCTAGGGCAATGGTTCACGACAATTTATCTTCTCGTCATTGGAATCATGGTACCGACCACGTCTTTTTTGATTGGGAAATTTTCTACGCGCCAATTGTTTTATACCTGTATGTCGCTTTTTTTTGCGGGCTCCCTGCTCGCCCTTTTTTCCGGGAATTTTATGATACTGCTTATGGGGCGGGTTTTGCAGGCGATGGGTACGGGAATCTTGTTTCCGCTTTTAAATGTTATTGTGCTCGAACTGGCGCCGCTTCACCGCCGTGGGTTTGCCATGGGAATTGTGGGGCTTGCAGTCAGCTTTGCTCCCGCGATTGCGCCCACCCTGTCCGGATGGCTGAATGATACTTACGGATGGCAAAGCATTTTCCTGCTGTTGTCCGTGTTCTCCGGGGCAATTTTACTGTGCTCCGTATTTCTGTTGAAAAATGTAAACCGGGAGGAAGCATCCGGGACGCTCGATAAAACGTCGATCCTTCTTTCTTCGTGCGGGTTTGGCGGGCTGCTGCTTGCATTCACGAGCCTTTCGGACTATGGATTGGTTCATCTGCTCGTGATCGTACCGCTGGCGGTGGGAATCCTGTCTCTCGTTTTTTTTGTGCGGCGGCAGCTTCGGATCAAAAATCCGCTGCTGGACGTGCGTATTTTTAAAAACCGGGATTTTGCCGTAGGAACCGCGCTCATCTCCCTTTACTATTTTGCGTTCCTCGGAATGGGGATTGTGCTGCCTATTTATATCCAGAGTTATCTGGGAAGGACGGCTTTTGTTTCTGGGCTGACTTTGCTGCCCGGCGCATTTCTGATGGCAATAACCAGCCCAATTTCAGGCTGGATGCTTGACCGGCTGGGAGCGCGGGCAACGCTGATTATTGGCTCAGCGTTCCTGACCGGAGGAACGCTGCTGCTTGTGATGACAAACGCGAGTACGCCAATGGGAGTGCTGGTGGCAGATTACTGTGTACGCTGTATCGGCCTTGGATTCCTGATTATGCCGACGACCACATGGAGCGTAGATTCCCTGGATTTGAAAAAAATACCAGACGGTGTAGCGGTTAACAACACCATGCGGCAGGTAATGGGAGCCATCGGTTCGGCCCTGATGGTGACGGTAATGTCGGCTGCGATTGCAGGTTCGGATTTTGATTCGCCAACCCGCGCGGGTGTTTATGGAGTACATATGTCTTTCCTGTTCTCTGCAATATTATGCGCGGCGGCGCTCATTCTGGCGGTGATCTTTGTACGCGGAACAAAAAAAGAAACGTTCAAAAAGGACCGGCGGCGGACCAGACATGGAGGGACAAACGGCAGGCTGTTTGTTTGATATAACCGTTCCATGGGGACGAAAGAAAACCGGCTGGAGTTATATGGCCTATTGGAAAAATACGAACGTATTATCCCATGGACGGGAAAACGCGGCTGTGGGAGCCGCCGAAGCTTTTTTAGAGGCGGATTGGCACAAGGAAGAAAGAGGTGCCCCGCGTCTTTTTTTGTTTGTGGAAATACCGATAAATTAATCATTTTTCCTGCGAAATATGGTATAATATAAGTTACTCATTTTTGGGAAAATGGAGGCATTATGGACAGATTCGAACTGCATTCACGGTACGCTCCGGCGGGCGACCAGCCCCAGGCCATTGACGAACTGGTGCGCGGAGTGGAAGAAAATAAACGGGCGCAGGTACTTCTCGGAGTGACGGGCAGCGGGAAAACGTTTACCATGGCGAATGTGATCGCACGTACACAGCGCCCGGCGCTGATCCTCGCACATAACAAGACTCTGGCAGCGCAGCTTTGCAGCGAGTTCAAAGAATTTTTCCCAAACAATGCGGTGGAATTCTTTGTCTCCTACTATGATTACTACCAGCCGGAAGCATATATTCCGGGACGTGACCTCTATATTGAAAAGGATGCGAGCATCAATGATGAAATCGATAAGATGCGCCACTCGGCAACCTCGTCTCTTCTGGAGCGCAGGGATGTCATCGTAGTGGCGAGCGTTTCCTGTATTTATTCCATCGGCGCGCCGGAAGATTACGGCAATCTTGCAGTTGCCCTTCGGGAGGGTATGGAATATTCGCGCGAGGTACTCCTCGATAAACTTGTTTCCATCAACTATACGAGAAACGATACGGATATGATGCGCGGGACCTTCCGGGTACGCGGGGAGGTTGTGGAAATCTTTCCGGCGGGACAGAGTGAAAAAGCGGTCCGCGTGGAATATTTTGGGGATGAGATCGAGCAGATTTCGGAGATCGACGCGCTGACGGGCAAAAAGCTGAGTATCGAGAAATATGTTATCATTTTTCCGGCATCGCATTATGCGATGGACCACGAAAAGGTACTGGCCCATTTGCCGGACATCAGGCGCGATCTTTTAAAACAGGTGGAACTGTTCCAAGGGCAGGGCAAGCTGCTCGAAGCCGAACGGATTCAGCAGCGCACAATGTATGACATTGAAATGCTCAAAGAGCTGGGATATTGTTCGGGAATTGAAAATTATTCGCGGTATTTTGACGGGCGTTCGCCCGGTCAACCGCCATATACGCTGATGGATTATTTTCCGGATGATTACCTGCTGTTTGTGGATGAATCCCATGTGACGCTTCCGCAAGTGCGGGCGATGTACAACGGCGACCGCGCACGCAAACAGATGCTGGTGGATTATGGGTTTCGCCTGCCATCTGCCTTCGACAACCGTCCGCTTCAGTTTGACGAGTTTAACGAACGTGTACACCAGGCGGTGTATGTCTCCGCGACGCCCGCTGAATATGAGCGCGACCTGGCCGGCGGCGCTGTGGTGGAACAGATCGTCCGTCCAACGGGGCTTCTTGACCCAGCAATTGAGATCCGCAAAACAGAGGGACAGCTTGACGACCTTTTAGGGGAGATCGGGGAAATTACCGCGCGCGGCAGGCGCGTACTCGTAACGACGCTGACCAAGCGGCTTGCAGAGCGGCTTACGGAGTATTATACGGAGATGGGGATCCGCGTGAAGTACATGCATTCGGATATAGATACGCTGGAGCGCATTGAGATTGTGCGTGGCCTGCGCCTTGGAGAATTTGACGTGCTGGTGGGCATCAACCTGTTGCGCGAAGGACTCGATATTCCGGAAGTGGAGCTTGTTGCTATCCTCGATGCGGATAAGGAAGGATTTCTGCGGAACGAGACATCCCTCATACAGACGATTGGCCGCGCGGCACGGAATGCGGAAGGGCGCGTCATTTTGTATGCGGATACGATCACCCGATCGATCAAGGCCGCTGTGACGGAGACCGAGCGCCGCCGTGCACTGCAAAGAAAATATAACGAAGAACATGGAATTACGCCTACGACGATTTCAAAAGAGGTCAGCGAAGCGCTGGCAATCTCACAAAAGGCGGAAGAAGAGGATCTTGCAAAACTGCCGAAGGGCGAACGCAATATGCGCATTGACCTGCTGACACAGCAGATGAAGCAGGCTGCCGCAGAGCTTGAATTTGAAGTTGCGGCAAAACTGCGTGATATGATCGAAGAACTGAAAAAGTAACGCGAAGGGTGCACGGGAGGATTTATGCGCGATATTCGAAGGCTTGACGGCGGATGGCGCGGCAAAGCCTATTTGCGCAGATACCCTGCCCATGCAGCTCTTTGCCGTAATAAAAGAAAATTTAAAATTTGGACAACGAGGAGGAAGAATGGACTACTTACGCATCAAGGGCGCGCGCGAGCATAATTTGAAAAACATTGATATTATGCTTCCGCGCGACAAATTCATTGTAATTACCGGGCTTTCCGGAAGCGGGAAATCATCGCTCGCGTTTGATACGATCTATGCGGAAGGCCAGCGAAGATATGTGGAATCGCTGTCTTCGTATGCGAGGCAATTCCTGGGACAAATGGAAAAGCCGGATGTAGACCTCATTGAAGGGCTGTCACCCGCAATTTCCATCGATCAAAAAACCACGGCGCGAAACCCGCGTTCCACTGTTGGGACGGTGACGGAAATACATGATTACCTGAGGCTTCTTTACGCGCGGGCGGGCGAGGTGTATTGCACGAAGTGCGGCAAGAAGATTTCGCGGCAGACGGTTGACCAGATGGTAGACCGGGTAATGAAGAACCCTGAAGGAACGAAACTCATGATCCTCGCCCCTGTGATCCGTGCCAAGAAGGGCGAACATAAAAAGGTGCTCGAAGGCCTTGCAAAGGAAGGCTATGTGCGCGCGGTGGTAGATGGGGAAACGGTCGAACTGGATGCGGAAATCAAGCTTGAGAAGCAGAAGAAGCATTCTATTTCTGCGGTAGTGGACCGCATTATCGTAAAACCGGAGAGTGCAAAGCGCGCCACGGACTCCATTGAAACAGCGCTGCGGATGGCGGACGGGCTTGTGATTATCCGAAATATGGAGACAGGCGAAGAGACGCTGATGAATGAAAATTTTGCCTGCGCAGACTGCGGCGTGAGCATTGAGGAGCTTTCCCCGCGGATGTTTTCCTTTAACAGTCCGTTCGGGGCATGTCCGGAATGCACGGGCCTTGGCATGCTGCTCAAAATCGATCCGGACCTTATTGTGCCGGATAAAACAAAGACATTGCGCGAGGGGGCGGTAAAAGCTTCAGGATGGAATTTCGGTACGGTTGGAACGATTGCCAAAAATTATCTCGACGCGATGATGAAGCGTTATAAATTTGATATGGATACACCTTATGAGGAACTGACGGATGAGGTGAAGCATGCGCTCTTGTATGGCACAAATGGAGAAAAGCTGCGCGTGGAATATGACGGCATGGGTGGCTCGGGCCACTATAACGCCGCCTTTGAAGGAATTATCCCCAACCTTGAACGGCGCTATGCGGAGACGACCTCGGAATACATGAAGGGCGAAATCGAGAGCTATATGGTAGAGACGCCGTGCCCAGTATGTCATGGCCAGCGCTACAAACCGGAGACGCTCGCCGTAAAGATCGGCGACAAAAACATTGCGGAGCTTTCGGATATGTCGATTCGTGCGGCGCGGGACTACGTGAATACCGTGAAGCTTGACAACAAGCAGAAAATGATTGCTGAGCGGGTATTGAAGGAGCTTAACGCGCGGTTTGACTTTCTTATTAACGTAGGGCTCGATTACCTTACGCTTTCCCGCGCGGCGGGAACGCTTTCCGGTGGGGAGGCGCAGCGCATCCGTTTGGCGACGCAGATTGGCAGCGGCCTTATGGGTGTGTTGTATATACTTGATGAGCCAAGCATCGGTTTGCACCAGAAGGACAACGATAAATTGCTGGCGACACTGAAAGGGCTTCGTGATCTTGGAAACACGCTGATTGTGGTGGAGCATGACGAAGAAACGATGCTTAACGCAGACCATATTGTAGACATCGGGCCGGGAGCGGGCGCGCACGGCGGCAAGGTGGTTGCAGAAGGAACGCCAAAGCAGATTATGGCGAATAAAAAGAGCATTACCGGACAATACCTGTCTGGTAAAAAGCTGATTCGCATTCCGGCGAAACTCAGGAAACCGAAGAAGTGGATCACCGTACGCGGCGCAAAAGAAAACAATCTGAAAAACATCGACGTTTCTTTTCCGACGGGTGTAATTACTGCGGTAACGGGCGTATCAGGCAGTGGAAAGTCCTCGCTTGTAAATCATATCCTCAAAAAGGCGGCGATGCAGAAATTTTACCATTCCAAGGACCGGCCGGGCGAATACGACCGCATCGACGGGCTGGAGTATGTGGACAAGATTGTGGATATTGACCAGTCGCCCATCGGACGGACGCCGCGTTCCAATCCGGCGACATATACCGGCTTGTTCGACATGATCCGCGATATTTTTGCCATGACGCAGGATGCGAAAGCGCGCGGCTACCAGAAAGGCCGCTTTTCCTTCAATGTCAAAGGCGGGCGGTGCGAAGCATGCCGCGGAGACGGCATCATCAAGATCGAAATGCACTTCCTGCCGGATGTATACGTACCGTGCGAGGTATGCAAGGGCCAGCGCTACAACCGCGAGACGCTCGAGGTGCGCTATAAAGGCAAAAATATTTTTGAAGTGCTGGACATGACAGTAGAAGAGGCGCATAAGTTCTTTGAGAACATTCCGCGTATTGAAAGCAAGCTGAAAGTACTGCTGGACGTGGGGCTTTCCTATATCAAACTTGGCCAGCCATCCACGACTCTTTCAGGCGGCGAGGCGCAGCGTGTGAAACTCGCTACGCACCTTGCCAAGAAACAGACTGGAAATACGCTTTTTATCCTTGACGAACCGACGACGGGCCTGCACATGGACGATGTGAAGCGTCTCGTGAAAGTGCTGAACCGCCTTGCGGATAAGGGGAATACAGTGGTGGTCATTGAGCACAACCTGGATGTGATCAAGAGTGCGGATTACATCATTGATATGGGACCGGACGGCGGCGACAAAGGCGGCACGGTGATCGCACAGGGCGTACCGAAAAAGGTAGCGGAAACGCCGGGGAGTTATACGGGAGAATATTTAAAGCGCATTTTTGATAATGCAACTCCCGAACACTATTTACAGCCGAAAAAGAAATAGGAATGAAAAACGCCGGCAGTATGAACTGACCCCCAAAAGTCAGACAAAAATGGATTAAGCGGATTGAAGGGGGTGGACGCGGAACTGAAGCGGGGCCATGTCCTTCAATTTTTGCTTGGGGACGGACGTTTTCAGTGGCGTGGGGCGGGGAAGCCCGCCTCCTTTCCATTTTAAACAATACAGAATCAACATCACTACCTCTTCTGCCATTTCATAGATGCCGTCAAAAGAACGTCCAATTACGATAGGACAAAAGAACTCCTGAAAACGGCCAATATAGAGGGTATACTCTTTTAGAACAATCTTATAACCAATCATGGCGGATCTTTAAACTATACCGTTATTGCTTCATATATACAATGGAACCATTAATAATTAAATTTGTCATTCGTTGCTAAATATCATTTTTGGTGATATAATTTAAATAATGAAAATGCGTATAATGGTTCAGCGTAAAATCAATTTGTTTGGTTTTACGCTTTTTCTATTTTAAGGAGGGAAAAATGGAATTTTATATGAAATTACCGCGCAGCAAAAAAGAATTTGCTATATTTTTGGGAATTGTCTCAATTATATCTGTAAATATTATAGCACCCTTGATTACCTGTTTTGAAGCAGGCTTCTATTTGTCTGTTTGGCAAGACGTTTTGACTGTACTGCCTTTTATTTGGATGAGCGTTATAGGCGCCGTATTGTTGACCTATATGCCCGCTGAAAAATTGACTTCGATAATCGTTTCTAAAAAAGACAGCTTTCATGCCCAGATCATAGTGAATACCTTATGTACGGTTTTTCTGATGTCGATTTTATTAACTATAATCGGAATATGGATCGGAACACGGTCAATTACATTAGAACCGATTCGGCTGTTCTTCTATAAATGGCCGCACAATTTTGCCATATCTTTATTCGTAGAACTGTGCATAGCCCAACCGGCCGCGCGTTTGGCGATCTTAAAGCTCCATTTGTGGAAGGACGCTAAAAAGGCGAAAGAGCGATAGCTTAAGATAGATGTGTAAACTAATTTTAAATTTAAGGTTTACAATAAAAACGGAATATGATATTCTGAGACGGTACAAAAAACCGGAGGTAGTTATAATGGTAACGACAGACAAACGGCGTATCACAACAAGGAATATGATTCTATGCGCGCTTTTTGCCGCTCTGATTGCGATCGGCGCTTTCATCAGGATCCCCATTCCTTATGTACCGATTACTTTTCAGGGCTTTTTCGTTTTGCTCGCAGGGTTTCTTTTGGGGCCCAAATATGGTGCGGTTTCAATGCTGATTTATATTGCCATCGGCCTTGCCGGGATTCCGATTTTCACGGAAGGCGGCGGGATTATGTATGTATTGAAGCCTACGTTTGGTTATCTCATTGGTTTTGCAGTATGCGCCTTTATAGTTGGAATGCGTACGCGAAAGCTGAAAAAACTGACAGTGGGAAATCTTTTTGCAACGGGCATGATTGGCATGATACCTGTATATCTGATCGGCGTACTGTATTTTTATTTTATTATGAACTACGCGCTTCAAACGCCAATTGGTATGTGGGCGGCAATTTGGTCTTGCATTGTGCTTGTCTTACCCGCCGATATTTTAAGGTGCTTGCTTGCATCATGGATTGCCAAACGAATGATTCCAGTGCTGAAAAGAAATGAGGCGGGACAATGAACATCCGGCAGCTTCAGGAAAAGGCTGTAAGGGGAGGGCTTTTGTCCAAGGGAGAGGCCTTGTTTCTCTCGAAATGTGAACTGGAGGAACTGCGGCGCGCAGCGGATGAAATCCGGCGTACAGCCTGTGGGAACAGATTTGATTTATGCTCAATTATCAATGGGAAAAGCGGAAGATGTCCGGAAGATTGTAAATTTTGCGCCCAATCCATACACTATAAAACCAAAACGGAGTTTTATGAACTTCTGGATGCGAAAGAAATTCTTACGGCTGCACGAAAAAATTGCGCGGGCGGCGTAAACCGCTTTTCCATCGTTACTTCCGGGAAACGGCTTACGGACGCGGAAATAGAGCAACTGTGCGGGATTTACCGGAAAATAAAGGAAGAATGCGGGCTTTCCCTGTGTGCATCCCACGGCCTGCTTACGCAAAAACAATTTGAGATGCTTCGGCAGGCAGGCGTATCGCGTTATCACAATAACCTCGAAACTTCGCGGGACTATTTTCCAAAAATATGCACGACGCACTCTTATGACGACAAAATTTCAACCATTCGTACGGCGCAGAATGCGGGCCTTACGGTATGCAGCGGTGGGATCATCGGCATGGGAGAAAGCATGGAAGACCGCATTGAGATGGCCCTCACACTTCGGGAGCTGGGAATACGTTCCGTTCCCCTGAACATCCTTAACCCCGTGGAGGGCACGCCGCTTGACGGCAATCCGGTATTGAGCGGCAAGGAGGCGGAGCGGACGGCGGCAGTGTTCCGTTTTTTGCTGCCAGAGGCGCAAATACGGCTTGCGGGAGGAAGGATTCACTTGAGAGACCGGGGCAGGCGCATGCTGCGCTCCGGCGTAAATGCGGCGATCACGGGAGATATGCTCACTACGGCGGGAATCACCAAAGAAAGCGATAGTCAAATGATACGGGAATGCGGTTTTGAAGCCGGGGTGTAGTTTAATACAGAATGAGGGGAAGGCTTCGCGGTTTGCAATCAGATACGAACGGATGGAGCCTTTTTTGTTTGCCTTTTCCCAATATGCAGGACCTGCGATTGGTTTTAGAAAATGAGATAGAAGTAAAAAAGATATCTTTGGAAACGCAAGAAAATCATCTTATGGCGCAAGATAAACGCTTTACGGATTTATGGTTTTCCCGTAGAATAGAGGTAGCTTCAATCAGGACAAAAGGAGAAACTATATATGGGGAAAAATATTGTAGTATTAACGGGCAGCCCGCGTAAGGGCGGAAACAGCGACCGGATGGCGGATGCTTTTATCAGAGGGGCGCAAGAAGCGGGGCATACTACCGTAAAAATTGAAACGGCCGCCTTGGACGTAAAAGGGTGCCGGGCATGCGACGGATGCTACCGGGGCAGCAGGGCATGTTTTTTTAACGATGATTTTAACAGCATTGCCCAGTCTGTATTGGAGGCGGATGCAGTGGTGGTGGCAACGCCGCTGTACTGGTTTTCTTTCCCGGCGCAGATTAAAAATGTAATCGACAAATTTTATGCATTTGTGGTTGGCGGAAAAGAGTTTAAAAATAAAGAATGCGCTCTCCTTACCTGCGGCGGGGATTCCGAAGAAAAAGCGTTTGACGGCCTTGTACGCAGCTATGAGCTGATTGCGGAATACCTGGGCTGGAAAGACCGGGGGAGGCTGGTTCTTACGGGCGTAAATGCAAAAGGAGACATCGAAAAAACAGATGGACTCGTACGCGCAGAAAAGATGGGCGCGGAGTTCTGAAGCAAGCGGCATAGCGGAGAGGCAAAATGGCACATACCTTTAAACGGACAATTCATGCCTGCTACAGGGGCTATATCGTACAGGCGGCAATTAACAACCTGGCGCCCCTTTTATTCGTTATTTTCCAACAGCAGTTTGATTTATCGCTTTCCATGATCGGGAACCTGATTTTTCTGAATTTTGGTACGCAGCTTGTCGTGGATGCGATCGCAGTAAAATTTGCAGACAAAATCGGCTACCGAAAGTGCATGGTAACGGCGCATATCCTTTGTACGGTTGGGTTGGTTGCCCTCGGGATCCTGCCGAACATCATGATGCCTTATGCCGGGCTGTGCCTTGCGGTGATTTTTTATGCAATCGGCGGGGGCCTGATCGAAGTGTTGATCAGCCCGATCGTAGATGCGGTGCCGGGGGATGACAAGGCATCCGCAATGAGCCTGCTGCATTCCTTTTATTGTTGGGGGCAGGTGTTGGTGGTGTTGCTTTCCACGGTATTCCTGCAGATATGCGGGCATGGTATGTGGATGATACTGCCCGTTTTATGGGCGGTGCTTCCGCTTGTGAATGGTCTCAGTTTCCTGAAGGTGCCAATCCCTACGCCTGCGGAAGGGCATGAAAAGATCCCGATTAAGAAATTACTTGCATCAAAAATATTCATGATTGCCATGATTATGATGTTGTGTGCGGGGGCTGCCGAATTATCTATGGCGCAATGGTCGTCCTTATTTGCGGAAAAGGCGCTGGGGGTTTCCAAGGTGATGGGCGATTTGCTTGGTCCATGCCTGTTTGCCGTATTTATGGGCGTCGGAAGAACTTTCTATGGACTGTGGGGAAAGAAAATCAATCTTACGGGTGCGCTTCTTGTATGCTCTATTTTATGCGTGGTATCTTATCTGCTTGCCTCATTGTCGAATATTCCTGCGTTTGCCTTGATGGGATGCTCACTCTGCGGCCTTGCGGTCAGCCTGCTTTGGCCGGGCATGCTCAGTTATTCTTCTGCCTGTTACCCAGGCGGGGGTACGGCGATGTTTGGTATCCTCGCAATCTGCGGAGACCTCGGATGTTCTATTGGACCGTGGATTACAGGATTCGTATCGGAAGGAGCGCAAAGTTCACCCGCGCTTGTTGCGCAGGCAGCGGCGGATGGATTTACACCGGAACAAATTGGCCTTAAAATTGGACTTTTATCCGCAGTGGTATTTCCAATGATCATCGCCGGTGGAATCCTGGCAATGAGACGGATAAGGACAAAGCAGGAAGTGCCGGGCAAAATGGGCGGGGAACAACAAGGTGCGTGATGAATACGTTGGAAATAAAAAAAGGGAGCGAAGCTTCCTTTTGTTTATAAGTTGATTATTTTGCGTTTTTACGCAGTACATACACGGCGGGATAAAGACCGCCCGCGGTGAAGGTCGCCCGCTTCAATATGTCGAACTTTCCGCATTCTTTAACGAGCTGCTCCGTTAGCTGCTTTTCATGTGTATATAGTACCGCCAGGCCTTCGTCTGTAAGGATATCGGGCAGGATCCGAAAATAAGCCTTATACAGCCGTTCGTTTTTGGAATGACTGCCCACACGCAATCCGAAAGGCATATTCGCAATGATTTCATCGTACTTTTTCGCCGTGAATTTCAGGCAGTCGATATAGTGGAACTGGGGATGAACGTGAGCATACCGGCTGTTTTCCTTAGCTGCCTCGACGGCCGTCATATTAATATCCGCTCCGGTCAGGGAATGATGCGGATAGAACCCACGTTCGTAAAGCATGGTACCGCTGCCGCAGAAATTATCCAGCACCCGCGCATCGGGATTGAAAAATTCGCTTGCATAGGCGCATACACTGGCAGCGACTCCGGGATTGATGCTGGCGGGGATCGCTTTTTTGCGGTAAGCGAAGCGTTCGTCTGTGAGTGGGTTCAGAAACACCTGCGCTTTGTCTCCATCCATTTCAATCATGATTTCGATGGAATAAGAGGAAGGCGTATTAATAAGCTCCTTCATTGCAGCAACACATTTCTTGATGATATCCAGCCGAACTTCATGTGTAACGCTCCGCACCTCGAGACGATACCCTGTCACGCCGGTACGCTGAATCACCGCGCGTTCGCGCTGCGCAAGAAATGTGGGAAGATCTCCGACAGAAGCGGAACCAAGATAAATATATGCGTCCGTATAAGTGCGAAGCTGATAAATGTCATAAAAATCATTCAGGCCGGAAACGGCAATATACCGTCCTAGTTTCTTGGGATTCAGTCCTGCCTGCGCACATTGGGCATAAGTAACATTGGGGTTGGGAGAAGCCAGCATTACGATATCCGTAGGAAGAATACGCACGCGCGCTTTTTTGCGAATAATAAAACCCGCAAGCGCTTTATCAAGGGCTGCCTTTTCCTCTTCGCGGTGTTTATCCAGATCACTCCTGAGTTGGTAAGAATCAAGGAAGCGTTTTGCCCGGTCGTTTTTTGCCCGGCCGATTGCCAGCAGGTAAGAAGGAAGGGCAAACATTGTTTGTTCATGCATAATCGCGTCAATGAGATCATCCAGATACTCATTCGCACAAGTATTGCCGATAATCTGGGCGGCGTGCATGCGTACTTTTGCATCCCCCGTGCGCAAAAACTTTAAAATGCCGTCGATATTGGCGCGTACAAAATCGGCCGCGCGGTTGTCCATATCGGCAATTACACGCAGGGCGGCACGCGTATTCGCTCCCTTAGCCTGATTGAACACAGTTTGAAGTTTTCCTTCTTTGATAATATAGGAAAGTCCTTCTTTGCGTTCAGTGGCAGGCATACTGTGATAATTTTCAATAAAATTCTGAATGTTCATTTTACTCCAATGCTCTCTAAAATAATATTGAGGACATTGTTCGTACCATCGGCTTCTGCGCTTTGCGTCATATTCAATACCAATTCTTCCCGGTGTGCCTCAAGATCACAAAGGGCTGTAAGCAAAGTGTCGCAATTCAAATTTTCCTGTTCCAGCACTTTTGCATAGCCTCGTTTCTGGAAATAGTTTGCGTTCAAAATTTGATCTCCGCGGCTTGCAGAAAGAGGCAACGGTACAAGGAGCGCAGGGAGCCGCAACGCAAGAAATTCAAAAATCGCATTGGCGCCCGAGCGCGAAAGCGCAAGATCGGCCGCCGCAAAGATATCGTTAAGACCATCTTCCACATATTCGAATTGCCGATAATCGGGCATAGCTTCCAATGCAGGATTCAATTTTCCTTTCCCGCGCAGGTGGACAATACTATACCGTTTGGTCAATCTATCAATTCCCGCGTCTACAGCATCGTTTATCGCCTGTGCACCTAAAGATCCTCCCATTATTAATAACACGGGTTTTGAGCCGCTAAACCCCAGTTTTTTTAGACCGGCAGCCCGTTCGCCGGTTAGAAGGTCGCTTCGGATTGGTGATCCGGTCAGGATCCCCTTTCCACCCGCAGACTCACGCGTATCAAAGGAAAGACAGATTTTCTGCGCTTTTTTTGTGCACAGACGGTTCGCAAGGCCGGGAGTATAATCGCTTTCATGCAGAATAACGGGAATTCCTATTTTTGCGGCAGCCCATGCGACGGGAACCGATACAAAGCCGCCCTTTGCAAACACGAGATCAGGACGAAGGTCGCGCAGGATTTTTTTTGCCTGCCCGTATCCCTTGATAATTTTAAAGATATCGCTGATATTTTTGGCGCTTGCATAGCGGCGCATCTTGCCTGCTTCGATTACGTGGTAGGGAATGCCATGTACGAGCGTATGCTCGATGCCGTCTTCCGTGCCGATATAATGTACTTCGATCCCATGCCCTTGAAGCCCGGGAATGAGGGCAAGGTTGGGCGTTACGTGCCCGGCGCTGCCGCCGCCTGTCAAAACGATTTTTTTACTCATAAAATACCTGCCTTGGAATAATAACCTTACCCATCATAGCATATTGGATAGTCGTGGGCAAGAGCGTGGTTATGGCATTTTGGGCAAAATAATATTCCGGGACTGGCATGGAAAGGAAAAAGATATGAAAAAATTGGATATAGATCAAAAATTTTATCCGATATACCGCAGTCAAAACCAAAGGCCTAAAAAAGAGCGGGCGAAACCGCTGCGGTAATATCGATTCCCTTTTCAACAAAGAGGGCGCGTTCCGTATCCGGCATGTGCCAATCGGTAATCACACGATAAATCTGTTGGAGAGGAACAATTTGAACAAGGGAATCGTTCCAGAATTTTGAATAATCTGCCAAGACATAATTTTGCTTGGATGATTGTATAATTGTACGCTTCAATTCCGCGTCACGCATATTGGGTGTAGTAAAGGAATGTTCCAAGGAAATATGTTCTACACCGATAAACCCCTTATCGAAAATAAGCTGGCGAATGATATCATTTGTAATATAACCGCTGCAAGCCCGAACATCAGGCCGGATCTCTCCGCCCACCATAATAACATTCAACTCAGGATTCACTTGTAATTCGCGTGCATGATCCAATGCATTTGTTGCAATCAGAAGATTTTGTTTATCACCCTGCGCGATCATTTTGGCAAGTTCTAAGGTGGTAGTTCCACTATCCAAATATACAGCGTCGCCATCTTCGATGTAGCCGTATGCAGCCTTAGCGATTGCAATTTTTTCAGCCAGGTTACGCGTTTCGCGCATTGGGTAAGAAAGTTCATTGGTCGCGCGGGTCAGCTTTGTCGCCCCGCCCCAGGTGCGCTGTAAAAGAGACTCGTTCTCCATGGCGATCAATAGTTTGCGAATAGAAACGTCAGACATTTGGAAACACTCGCTAAGCTCTGAAACCGTAACAGAGCCCTGTTTATCCAAAAGAGACAGAATATATTGTTTTCGTTTTTCGATGCTGAGCCGCTTTTTATTGCCATTTGTATGACTATCCATTTTTTAATTCCTATTTATCGTATATTCGAAATCTAAATAGATGATATCGAATTTCAAAAGAAAAATCAAGTAAATTCGTAATTTAGTCCTAAAAGCATTTGAAGTTACCAATTAAAAGGATAAAATCAGGATTTTGCAAGAAAAAGAAATGACGGAAATCGGAATAAAAAACGAAATTAAAAAGAAAGTATAAGCGGAAAAAGAACAATATAAAAATATTTTTCGCAATAATCGAAAAAAATATTGACATTAAAACTTTAAATGAGTAATATATGAAATATAAAACGTTCGAATAACTCAAAATCAAAACATAAATCGGAAAATAAGAAGCGAAAAATTTTGAAATAAGAAAAATCAAAAATGATTTCGAAATATTTTGCAAAGAAGAAGAGAAACTCTTTGCGATTAAAAATAAGGAGGAAATGTAGAATGAAAAAAATTATCGCGCTAGTATTGGGAACTCTCATGGTCTTTGGTTTGGCAGCGTGCAGCATGAGCTCGCCGGCGGAAAGCCCCGGAACGGATACTGATGTGAATGCGCAGGCGTCCGCCGCAGAAGAACCGGCTGCTGCCGACGGAGAATTTACAGTAGGTTTTTGCCCGATGGACCTGTCGAACAATTTCTGGGCCGCTATTGCAAATTCATTTGAAGAAGCCGGTGCGGAAGCGGGTATTACGACTATCGTGACGGATGGAAAGTCTGATGCGGCTACGCAGGTAACAGCACTGGAGAATTTCATTTCGCAGGGAGTGGACGTTATCGTAGTCGGCCCGGTTGACGCGGAGTCGCTTCAAGGCGTGATCGCAGAAGCGAAAAGTGCCAATATCCCCGTTATTACGCATACAACGGCTTATGAAGACGCAACGTGCAACATGAACGTAGATGAGATCGAAATGGGAACGGCGATTGGCCAGCTTGCCGGCCAGTGGATGGTGGACACCTTCGGGGAAGATGCAAGCTGTAAGTACGCCATCCTCACGCAAAGTTCTCTGGAGCAGACAATTGGCCGCGAAAACGGTATTCAGGCGGGCATCGAGGAATTTGTGCCCAATGCGGAATGCGTAACGAAGGTCGATGCGCATACGACAGACCTTGGTATGACCGCTGCTGAAAACATCCTTTCCGCAAATCCGGATGTATGCGCGATTATCGGTATCAACGATTCCGGCGCCCTGGGGGCCTATGAAACGGTTTCCGCGCGCGATATGGGGGATGAGTTCTTTATCGGCGGCGTAGACGGAACTGACCAGGCACTCCAGCTCATCAAAGACGGAACCATTTATCGCGGCACTGTATACCTGAACCCGGTCGGCACAGGCCAGCAGTTTATCGATTATGCTTTGTCGCTGAAAAACGGAGAAGAGATCCCGGAATCCTATATGGTGCCGGTCAATGCGATCAGCGCTGAAAACATCGACGAATATATCCAATAAATCTTTGTAAGAAAAATCAGGTTTTGGAGAGCGCCCTGCCGTACGGCAAGGCGCTCCTGAAACGAGCCGCTCAGGACACGAGGTATTATAAGTGCAAATGGAAGACAACAATCTCAATATTAAAATGGTAGATGTCTGTAAATATTTTCCGGGAGTCAAAGCGCTCGACAACGTCAATTTCGAACTGAGGAAAGGCGAAGTGCATGCCCTGCTGGGAGAAAACGGCGCCGGAAAATCGACCTTATGCAAGATCATTGCGGGGGCCCAGCCGATGACATCGGGGGAATATTATTTGTTCGGGGAAAAAGTTACGGGCCTGACCCCGCATGCGGCCAAAGAGAAGGGGATCAGCATGATCTATCAGGAGTTTAACCTCGTCCCCTATCTGAAAGTTTACGAAAATCTGTTTTTGGGAAAAGAGCTCATAAAAGGGTTGAACCTTAATAAAAAAGAAATGATTGCAAAAACGATAGAGGTGTTCGACCGTTTTCAAATCAAAATTGACCCGGAAGCGCGCATCTGCGACCTGTCAAATGCATATAAGCAGCTTGTCGAGATTGCAAAGGCCGTGCTCGAGAATGCGCAGGTTCTCTGTATGGACGAGCCGACAGCTCCGCTTTCCAACCGTGAAGTGGAAATCCTGTTTTCGTTGATTCGTTCGCTGAAAGCAGAAGGCGTTTCCATTATCTATATTTCACACCGGATGGAAGAAATTTTTGAAGTTGCGGACCGCATCACCGTCATGCGGGACGGCAAGTATATCAAAACGATGGATGCGGATAAGACGGACAGGAAAGAACTAATCAGCCTGATTGTCGGACGGGACCTGACGGAAGAATATCCAAAAAGGGACAGCGTCCCAGGCGAAGAAATACTGCGGGTCGAGCATCTGTCAACAGACCTGACTAAGATTCGCGACGTTTCTTTTACCCTGCGCAGGGGAGAGATACTCGGATTTGCCGGATTGGTCGGCGCGGGCCGTACCGAGGTAATGCGCGCTTTGTTTGGCGCAGACAGGAAGACCGCGGGGGATATCTATTTATATGGGAAAAAGGTAACGATACATAAACCGGAAAACGCTATTGAACAGCGTATCAGCCTGATACCGGAGGACCGCAAAGGGCAGGGGGTATCCCTGACGCTGAATATCAGGGAAAATATATCACTCGTAAAACTGAAAGGAAAAGAGATTTGTTCCTTACTGGGTATTAACCGGAAAAAAGAACGAAGCGTTGCGGATGAATATATAAAAGCGCTCAACATAAAAGCGCCCAGCATGGAACAATTAACGAGAAACTTGTCGGGCGGGAACC
This sequence comes from Christensenella tenuis, assembly GCF_014287795.1. GTDB lineage: Bacteria > Bacillota > Clostridia > Christensenellales > Christensenellaceae > Christensenella > Christensenella tenuis. The sequence goes on along the minus strand of NZ_JACOON010000008.1, from coordinate 63,608 downwards.
AGCAAAAAGTAGCGATCGCCAAATGGCTGGCAGTCGATGCGGACATTCTTATTCTGGATGAACCCACCCGCGGAATAGACGTCGGGGCCAAGTATGAGATATACCTTTTGATGAACGAACTGATTAAAGCGGGAAAATCTATTATTATGATTTCTTCGGAAATGCCGGAATTGATTGGGATGAGCGACAGGATCGTCGTGATGCAGCAGGGAAAAATCGTCGGTGAGATATCCGGAGACGAGGTTTCCCAGGAGAAAATATTGGAGATGGCGTCGTGCGGCTGAAGAACCGTGCGCGCAAAGGAGGTACAGTTATATCATGAAAAAGAAATTTTCATTCAGCAATATATTTGTCTATGTGATATTGATCGTTGTCGTGGCATTTTTCTCATTTTCCGCACCGGATAGTTTCCTGACATCCAATAATATCTTTAATATGCTGCGTCAGGTCTCCATGATTGGAATATGCTCAGTTGGCATGACTATGGTTTTATTGACAGCGGGGATCGATATTTCAGTCGGTTCTGTCATTGCACTTGTCGGAGTTGTATCGGCGCTACTCATTGCCAATACCGGAATGCCAGTCGCGCTGGCGATGATAATAGGGGTTTTGGTGGGAACTGGCTGCGGAACCATCAGCGGCGTTATGGTGGCGAAGTTCCAAGTCCCCGCGCTGATCGCGACCCTTGCTATGCAAACGATCGCCCGCGGATTTGCTTTTATATTGACAAAAGGAATTCCAGTTTACGGACTGCCGGAAGATATCAAGGTCATAGGGCAGGGGTATATGGCAGGTATTCCGATTCCGGTTATCATTATGGCTCTTGTTTTCCTGTTGGGATGGTGGCTGCTTGAAAAAACAAGATTTGGCCGTTATGTCTATGCGATAGGCGGAAATGAAGAAGTTGCGCGGCTTTCCGGCATTGATGTGAAAAAAGGACTGCTGAAAGTATACGCGCTGAGCGGTTTTTTCGCGGGCCTTGCGGGCGTCATCATGCTTTCACGCATCAACTCCGGGCAGCCGAATACAAGCGAGGGATTTGAGATGGACGTCATCACAGGCGCTGTCCTGGGCGGCGTGAGCGTCGCGGGCGGCGAAGGGAAAATATTGAATGTTATTGCCGGTGTTCTTATTATGGGCGTGCTGAGCAACGGCATGACACTGCTGAACCTCGATACATATTGGCAGTGGGTCGTAAAAGGTGCGGTTCTGCTGTTTGCAGTTGCGTTCGACAATATGCAGCGTGCACGCAGCGCACGGATCGCTGCAGAAGCGGCAGGCGCAGAGGCATGACAAGGAGGAGAGCGGTATGAATACCACATGTAAAGCGGCGGTCTGGTCTGGACCGCAGAAAATAGAGATTCAAAATATCAGGATGCCGGAATGTATGGACGACGGACTCATCATCAAGCTGGAAGCGGCGAGTATATGCGGAACAGACCTGCATCTTTTCCGGCAGGCACCGCCGTCACCACTTATTTTAGGGCATGAAATGTGCGGGCGGATTGTCGAAATGGGGAAAAATGCCGCGCGGGCGATGCGCTGCTATACGGGAAATATTAAGGTCGGCGACCGGATATGCCTTTATCCGTGGGTCGTATGCGGAACATGTTCGAATTGCCTTACCTACGGCATAGGCGCTTGCGGAATATGCGAAAATGCTTTTGTGTATGGCGTCCCGTTTGAAGAGTTGGGGGTCGGAGGCATACCGGTCCGCTCGAATGCCGTTGATGAGGCGCCTTATTTAAAAGGCGGTTTTGCAGAATATATGTATGTATTCCCCGGGACATTTATGTGGCAGGTGCCGGAAGAAATGCCGAGCAATGTTGCGTCACTGCTCGATCCAATGGCGGTTGCAATGCGGTCGGTAGAGCTGGCAATACGTGCCCCGGGAATATTCGAAGATTCTTTCAATTTAGGCTCTACAGTACTTGTGATAGGCGATGGGCAGGTGGCCGCCCTCACGGCAATGATTGCCCGCGCGCTGGGTGTACAGAATATTATTATCAGCGGATTCAGCGAACAGAAACTCGCGCTGGCGCAAAAGTTGTCCAAGGCGGACGCCGTGATGAATTCAGCGAAGATGCCGATTAAAGAACGAAAAGAAATCATTGCCGGATTCAACCATGGAAAAGGTGCGGATGTCGTATTCCAGTGCGCGGGTTCGCCGCAGGCATTCCGGGACGGAATAGACCTCCTGAAAAATGTCGGGACCTTGATTGAGACAGGAAACATCGTAGGGAAAAGCACGGTAGAATTTGATCCCGCGAGAGATTTGTGCAGTAAACATGCGACCTATATCGGCATGAGTGTCAATACTGCGGGAGCGTTCAATAAAGCGTTCCAGATGTTGTGCAAATTCAAACAGTTTGGCTTTGGGGATATATTTACGCACAGGTGTACGCTCGACAGCCTGCTCGAAACGATGATGAAAGGCGGCGATCCGGATTATATGAAAGGGTGGGTCGACTTTGACCACGAATAAATCATGACAGAAGGAGAGAAAAAGATGGCTAAGAAAGTCGTTTGCATTTATGACAGAGGGATAGATAAGGCAGCTATGAGCGGCTTTTGTCAATTAGAGGAATATGGATATGAGGTGGAGCTCATCGAGAAAACAGTAGGCGAAACGCCTCTTGAGTATCAGAATTCCATGTTGGAAGTGGAAGTGAACGGACCGGATAAGACGCCCATCAATCCCGAAGCTTATCAGGCGGTGGCGGATGCGGAGATCATTATTACGCATTTTGCACCGGTCGGAAAGAAATTGATGGATGCCGCACCCAACCTGAAGATAATCGGAACGCTGCGCACGGGAGTGGAGAACATCAACCTGAAAGAAGCGGAAAAAAGGAACATCAAAGTAATTAACGCCCCGGGGCGCGCGGCAGCGGCGGTAGCGGATTTCACAGTTGCGGCAATGGTGTGCGAGATGAGGAATATTGCCCGGACGGATGCCGACATCAAAAAGGGACTTTGGACTAAAAAGTTCGAGAACATGGCATATTCGGACAATATGTGCAATATGAAGGTAGGGCTGATCGGGTTCGGAGATATTGGGAAAAGGATTGCAAAGCGCCTGCAGGCATTTGGAACAACGATTATGGTATACGACCCATACTGCAAAAAAGAGGATATAGAGGCACTCGGATGCACCGCGGGAAGTATGGAAGAAGTGGTTTCGGAATGCGATTTCGTATCCCTGCACATGCGGCTGACGCCGGAAACAAAAGGAATGTTCGGCAAACACTGGATCGAAAAAATGAAGCCGACAGCAATCTTTGTGAATACGGCACGAGCGGGCCTGGTAGACGAACAGGCATTGATAGACGCACTGCGGAACAAACGTATTGGGGGAGCGGTCTTAGATGTTTTCCAGGAAGAGCCTTTAAGCGAAGACCATGTATTGCGTAAGCTGGATAATGTTACATTATCGGCGCATCTTGCGGGGACTTCGATCGGAACCTTCACTGCCTCCGTCGATATTGTTGCGGATAGCCTTAGGGATTATCTCTCGGGCAAACCATTGCGAAATATTGTCGCCTGAGACGGGGGAATTTTGTATGGGCAAACAAGCGTGTTATCTGGCAGTTGATTTTGGCACTTCAAACGTGCATGTAACGCTGATAGACCAGCAAACGGCGGAAGCGGTTGCCGGCGCAAATAAAAAATACCGGTGGTATACGCCGGCAGCCGACCAGATCGAACTGGATGCAGATGAGATGTGGACGGCTTCCGAAGAAGCTGTGGCCGACGCCATACGCCGCGGCGGAACAGGGATATCAGTTGCTGCCATGACGTTTTCATTCTTTGGGGATAATATCACACCGGTTGATGGGAACGGCAATGCATTGTACAAGATGCTGCCCGGTTTTTGCGGAAGATCGCACCGGGAAGTTGAGACCATAGACCGGGAGATCGGCGCGGACCGGTATGGGGATATTACTGGAAATACTCTGACTACCTTAAGCTCTGCGTCTAAAATTTTATGGCTCAGGCGCAACCGTCCGGAGATTTTCGCACAGGCGAAAGCCTTTTATACCAATCAACAGTACGTGATGCATAAACTGGGTTTTGGGGATATACAGGATAGGACGATGGCGGCGCGCAAGCTCGCCTATGATGTAAAGGAAGACAAGTGGTCCGCACCGATTCTTGACGTGTGCGGCATGGCGGAAGAACAGCTTGGAAGGGATATCGTCGAATCCCAGACGGTCGTAGGAAAGGTTCGCCATTATGGACGGGTAGATTTGGGCGGCATGGTCCCGGTAACGATTGGCTGCCATGACGTATCCGCTTCTCTTTTGGCCGCAGGCGTAAAAACAGATAAAATAGAAACTCTGGGAGTACTCATGGGGACCTATGAGCAAATCGGATATTTTTCAGATAAATTTATAACGGGATGCAATGATTTTGGGGATTCCCTGATATTTTCCTGCTGTTACAATTCGCCGTTTAAAGGAAAATATACGGTGATGGATGCATTCCCTACGGCAGGGGCCATGCTGGAATGGTACTGCAAGAACCTTCTGATGAATCCGAAAGCAGATATCGGCGAAATGATAGCAAAGGCAGATTTGCAGAAAGAGAGCCGGCTTTTTGTACTTCCCTATATGGAAAATTACCACGGGGCGGTCGTAGGCATGAGTCTGGCAACGACGTTGGACGACATTTTCGCGGCATTGCTCCGAAGCCTAGCATATCAATTTATCGCCTGTATCGATTATATCAAAGGAACCGCAGACGGGATATTCTGCAATATCCATTTCGGGGGCGGCGGCTCGCGGTCGGACAAACTGATCGAACTGCGTGCGGATTTATTGAACGCCCGGGTCGGCAGGATGCGGAACATCGAACTGCCGTCGCTCGGGAGCTGCATCCTGGCTTCTCTTGGAAATGGATGGAGCAAGACGGTGGAGGAAGCACAGTCGCAGGTCCGGAACGGGGTGCTGTATTTTGAACCGAACGATGCCAATGGGAAAAGACAGCGGGCCAGCTATGAAACTTATAAAAAACTCTCTGCCGATTATTTAAGAAACCACTAACAATTGAGGAGGACATTATGAACGCGAATAAAATTGTAAAAAGAGCACGGGCGCTTGGCAAATGCATTCCCGCCTTTAACATTCCGCATATCCCCATGGTAAAGCCAATTGCGCAGGCAATTGCCGATGAAAACAGCGTGGCGATGATTCAGGTCGCGCGGGTAGAATGGGAAAAGATGCATTCGGAATCGCTGGAACGCGTTGCGGAAGAATATGAAAAATATAAAAAAGAGGATCACACGCTGCTGCATCTGGACCATATTCCCGTGATAGACGAGGACTATGAACCGGTTCCTTATATGCCGCTTATTAAACGCGCGATATCTGCCGGCTACCAATCCATTATGATAGATGGGTCAAGGCTCGGCTTGGCGGGAAATATCGAAAAAACGGCGGAAGCTGCTGCAACGGCACATGAAGCCGGAATACCATGCGAAGCGGAACTGGGCGCGGTAATGGGACATGAAAGCAAGACTTTGCCGCCATATGAGGAAATATTCGCGCAAAAAATGGGGTTTACCAAAATAGAAGAAGCGGTCCGGTTCGCACGGGAAAGCGGCTGCGATTGGCTTTCCGTCGCCGTGGGAAATATTCACGGAGCGGTTGCCGAGGCCGTGCGGAACCAGAAGAAACCGGAAGCGAAACTGGATGTGCAGCATATTGCGGATCTGTTTATGGCGGTAAAAATACCGCTGGTTCTGCACGGCGGCTCAGGGATCAAGCATCAATATATATTGGACGCGATTAACGCCGGGATTGCAAAAATCAATGTAGGTACCGAATTGCGTCAGACCTATGAGTTCGCCCTGGAAGAACGGCCGGAAGATATTGAATATGCGCGGGAAAAAGTGTACCTTGCAACGCGTGATTATATTGCACACTATTTAAAAAACAAAGACCTGAAATCGGAACTGGAGAAACAGGAATACAAACAGGACATATAACAGGGATGAATCGTGCGCGGCAAGATGTATTAAGAAACGCAGTAAGATATATGCCGTTTGAACTTTCTGCCGTTTCTATCAGATGCAAATAAATGCTTTATTGGCAATATGGCTCTCTATGCGCCTGTTTTAGACAAACATGGAGAGGGTGAATGAACAGGCAGCATAAAACGGGGAATTAACCAGAAGGATAACCGTAAAAAACGGAAACCGGGTAGAATCTCTATTGAACGTTATGGTTCTGCAAAAAAGAGGAGAGATTGCCCTTCTGGTTTTTCCTATAAATGTTTGTATGGAAAAAATAACTGAAGTTAAGACGCGGTGTGAAGACAAACACACGGCGTCTTAATTTTATTTGCAGTTATCGCAGAGAGCAAATGGAGATTGGCAGGATGAAAACAGGGGAGGCCGTTATAGGTTAACGTTGATAATAGACTGTATTTATGCTATATTTAATGCGGGGTAAACGAATCAGACGAGAGGATGGACGATGAAGGTACTTGTATTGAGTATGACTGTCGGGCAGGGGCACAACTCGACGAGTAAAGCGCTGCGTGCCGCGCTCTTGAAAAGAGGGCATCAATGCGATATTCTCGACACCTATAAATTTCTGAACAAAGCGATCGGCCTTGGATTTGACAAAGGCTATGCGGCCATGGGGCGTTTTATTCCCAAATTAAACGAGACAATTTACAAAGGAGCGGAAAAAGCCAACGGCCGCGCGGATATGAAATTATATTTCCCGTGGGCTTTTGCCAATCTTGCAAAAAGCAAACTCCAAAAATATATAGACGAAGAGAAGCCGGACGTGATTGTATGTTCCATTGTGATGACAGCCATGCTGATTACCGCCTTGAAGGAAGCGGGGACCTATGACGACCGGATTAAGAGCATTGGCATTGTAACGGACTATTCCCTGCATCCTTTTTGGGAATATACGGCGATGGACTATTTTGTGGCGCCAAATGAACTGCTGATTCCAGAGTTTACCCAGCGCGGTATTCCGGAAAACAAAATCCTTCCCACAGGAATTCCGGTTGATCCAAAATTTGCGCGGGCAATATCCCGAAACGAGGCACGCGAAAAACTGGGGCTTGATCCCGAAAAATTTGTTATATTGCTTACTTCGGGCGGCATGGGATTTGCAGGCATGACGCCGGTTATGCAGGATGTGGACCAGATGGATGACGTGCAGCTTGTTGCGGTGTGCGGCTCCAACAAGCATCTGAAAAGCAGGCTTTCCGCGGTCGAATATAAAAACGACGTGCGGGTATTGGGGTTTGTAGATAATATGGAAGCCTATATGGATGCGGCTGATATCATTATTACAAAACCGGGCGGGCTTTCTACATCGGAAACGATTGCGAAAAGAAAACCCCTGCTGTTGATGAAACCTATGCCGGGCGTGGAAAATATGAACCTGGCCTTCCTGCTCAATCATTCGCTCGCGGTGCATTGCAGCCAGTATCAATCCGTAAGCCAGGTTATTATGCAGCTTCGCCTCAACAATTTTAAGCTGAGGGAGATGGAGCGGGCGCAAAAGAAATGGGGAAAAAAGCATAGCGCGAAAACGCTGGCGGAATTTATAGAAAAACTTGTGTAATACAAGGGAGGAGAAACAATGGAACGGTGTATGAAGTTTAAGGACAAAGTAGTTGTGATTACGGGAGCGGCCCAAGGCCTTGGCCAGGCGCTTGCACAGAGATGCTCGGACGAGGGTGCAAAGGTTGTTGTGGGCGACATGAATTACGAAGGCGCGCAGGAGACGGCGAAGCTGCTCGCGGATGCAATCGCGGTGAAGCTCGACGTGACGAAATATGAAGATTGTGAGGCATTGATCCAGGCGGCTGTCGATCAGTACGGCAAAGTTGATATCCTTGTCGCCAATGCGGCAATTGTCCTTTCCGGCGCGATCGAGGAATTTGATCCTGAGAAATGGAAACTGGTGATTGATGTGAACCTGTGCGGATTTTTCAATACGGTAAAAGCCGCGATCCCAGTCATGAAAAAGCAGGGATATGGCAGTATTGTACAGATTAACAGTAAGTCAGGCAAAAAAGGTTCAGCGAAAAATTCCGCTTACGCTTCCTCGAAATTTGGCGGCATTGGCCTTGTAGAGAGCCTTGCGCTTGAGCTTGCGGAAGATAATATCCGTATAAACGCAATCTGCCCCGGCAACATGTTGGATAGTCCGCTTTGGGTAAACAGCCTCTTCAAACAGTATGCAAAGAATCAGGGAATCACGGAAGAAGAGGTACGCCAGAAGTATATCAACCAGGTGCCGATGAAACGCGGCTGCCAGTACGAAGATATTGCCAACTGCCTTGTGTTTATCGCCAGCGATGACGCGTCCTATATGACAGGCCAGGCCCTCAACGTGACGGGCGGCCAGCAAATGCAGCCGTAAATAGAAAAGAAGGTGCAAAACGGGACGGATACCATATCCGCCCCGTTTTTTCGCGTTCGCAGATAAAAGAATATGAGGAAGGGAATTGCATAAGAGGCCTTACCTTACGATTAACTCTCCCTTGATGCGGTAGGTTTTCGCCTGCCAATCCGCACTGGAATTTTGTGTTGCAAGGCAATCGAAAACTTGCCGTGCAAAAAGATGATAGGGTTGGCTGTAAACCGTCAGCGGAAGTTCTTTTGCCTCTGGCAAATCGTCTATGCTGGCTACGAGGATGTCGTTGATTCCGTGATGAAGCAATGCTTTTTTTAAGGCGACGCCGATTTCTCCATCGCTGCACAGGAGGCTGCCCGGCCGATGCCGCGGGTATAGGGTATCCCAGATAAACCGATTCATATGTTCGGCAAGATAGCCGCTGTGGAACCAAGGGATATGAAGAATTACGGAATGCGGCATTTCCGAGGAAAAAGCACACTCCCGTTCAAAGAAACTGGTGGGGGAGGTATTTTCACGCCCAACATAGGCAATAGGCGGTTTGCCGTTTTTTTCCAGATAACGGCAAAGGGAATGGATTGCATCGCGGTTGTCCAGAATGACGTTATCCGCATATGGAGTAGATACGGGAATATCAAAAAATACCAGATTCATTCCGAGGACGCGCAGGCGCTCAATGTAAATAGGATCCAAAATCTTGTAATCAAGCCAAATGACGCAATTATGGATACCGTGCAGGAGTAAACGAAAGAGCGTATCTTCAATGCGTTCGCGTTCTGATTGCTGGATAAAAAAGACAAGCGCATCCGATGCGCCGGCAATTTTCTGGAAATGGTCCAGGAACAAAGAGAAAAATGTACGCTGCGCAGGTGCAACCAGTGCGATTTGATCGAGCGTGCCGAGATAGCTGGTACGCTCCAGCGAAACGGTATTTCCCACGCCAATCTGTTTGTGGATAACGCCCTGTTGAGCGAGCAGATGAAGCGCTTTTCTTACAGTCACACGGCTGAGGCCGTAAAGCTCTGAGAGAGAACGTTCAGAAGGGATTGGCTCTCCCGCCGCATACACGCCATCATAAATTTTCCGCATCAGTGCATTTCTCAACTCAATATACAACAAATCGTCATTCATAGCGTTTCGCCCTTTCGTGGGGAAGGGTATCCCTGCTGGTATTGTATAATAATACCAGATGCGCGTCAAGGAACATATGGACAGGAAAGATGAAAAGGGAAGCAGCCCTTGCAGCGGACGTTTATCCGAAAAAGGAAATGATTTTTGGGCAGAAATCTTCAGGGCAAGAAATCGCTACTCCGCATGATATTGAATTTTTGGCAGGCCAATCCCTTTAAATATGCCGAGAAAACGAAGACCAAGAATAAGGCAAAAACATATGGCGGTGATAAGTTCGCGCGGAAGGAAACAAGCATCGTGGAGGAAATACATGGCAATAGAGCCCGCGATACAACAAGCGGCATAAATCGTGCCGGAGAAAATGATCGGCATACGCTGAACCAGGATATCCCGCAGGATTCCGCCGCCGCAGCCGGTAATTGTGCAGATAAATACGCAGGTAAGCATATTCCCGCCCTGATCGACCACCATCAGGGCGGCAGATGTGCCAAAAGTTGCAAGGCCAATGGCGTCAGCTACGTCAAGGATACGGCTGACGTTATATTTGCGCAGCGTTTTATGGCGTGAATATAGTTTGTTGATCACAAGGGTGCCGATGATGGCAATAATCACAGTAGTAATGTAGGAATAATTTGTAAAGAAAACGGGAATTCCATTTTGCAGGAGAATATCGCGCAAAATACCACCGCCGCAGGCTGTGGTAATCGCAAGCACAATAATCCCCATCAGGTCAAGATGCTTTTGCAGAGCGGCAATGACACCCGAAACGCTAAAAGCGAGCAACCCAATGATTTCGAGGGCGGTTGGGAAGGTAGATATGATGTCTTCCAAGATGATTCCTTTCCGGAAAAATCAGTCTTTGAATTTTACGGCGGTTCCATACGCAATGATTTCTGCTGCACCCTGCGTGATGGACGAAGAAGCGTAACGCATGCAGATAATGGCATCCGCGCCGAGGGACGAGGCTTCCGCGACCATGCGCCCGGTGGCGATCTTCCGCGCTTCCTGCATCATTTCTGTGTAGGAGGTCAATTCGCCGCCTACAAGCGTCTTGAACCCGGCCATAAAATCTTTGCCAATGTGCACACTTTGAACCGTACTCCCGGAGACGATTCCGAGTTCTTCCAGTGTCTTGCCAGAAATGCTTTCCCGTGTAACAAGTAACATAATTTTTCTCCTGCCTATTTTGCCTGTTTGATTCCAATCATGGATAGTTTCATTATACAGAGCAGGAGAAGGAATTGTAAACGGAAAAATTCCCGGAATACAAAAACGCGGGCAAAAAATACGGCACAACCGATTGGGGTTGTGCCGTAGAATGGGCTTTTTACTATTTGAGATGCTCCGGGACTTCCGTAGCACGGTCACACGGAACATGTCCGCAGTTGCCGCATGCCGCAGCACCCTGGCCGTTCGTGGTATCCACTCGCTTGTCCATTGCCGCGTTGATTACGCCGTTGAACGGGAAATGGCCGCAGGACCAGATTTCATCTGCCTTGACTTTCCATTTCTCAGCGATCTTGTCCGTCTTCGCCGTCAGCACGTCAACACCTTCGAGGTCGAGGTCCTGCGTTGGATGTGCGCCGGATTCGTTGACTGCTTTGCGCAGGCCATCCGGATTATCGAGCAGCGGGCACGGCCGCAGCAGGTTATCAGAGAACGGCTGGCCTTCCTGGTATTTACGGAAGAGCGGGCTGCCGAGTGCTTCTTCAAGCGTGCATTCGTTGATGTTGTGCGTTGCATAGTGGATGAACGCGCACGGTTCGCAGTCGCCGTTGGAGTTGATGTGGAAATAACGGCGCCCACCTGCGATACATCCGCCAACATACTCGCCGTCATTCCAGAAGTCGAGGATGAAGATCGGCTTGTATTCGCGCATTTCACGTACCCGTTGGTACATATGTGCCCTTTGTTCAGGCGTTACGCACAGATCCATAACAGCATCCTTACCGATCGGCATATAGGTGAACAGCCAACCGAACAGGCATCCTGCTTCGATCATCGTATCGTTCCATTCGTCGCTCGCGATGGTTTTATAGTTCTGGCTATGGTAACAAGCGGAATAACCAAACGGAATACCGGCATCCTTCAAGAGCTTCATCGCCTTCATAACCTTATCGTACGTGCCTTCGCCGCGGCGTGCGTCTGTTTCCTCCGGCGTGCCTTCCACAGAAATCATGAATGTGAAGTTACCTACGCGCAGGAGATCCTGTACGAAGTCTTCGTCGATCAAGGTTGCATTCGTAAATGCGCCGAACGCACAGTCTGAATGTTTTTCCGCAAGACGGATCAAGTCTTTTTTACGGACTAGCGGTTCACCGCCCGAGAACAGGTAGACATAAATGCCGAGTTCCTTGCCCTGCGTGATGATTTCATCCATCTTTTCATAAGTCAGGTTATAGTGCTTGCCATATTCGGCAGCCCAGCAGCCGATACATTTCAGGTTGCAGGCAGAAGTGGGATCCATCAGGATGGCCCACGGAATGTTGACGCCCATTTCCTTACCCTTTGCCTGAGCGATCGGCATACCCTTTACGCCGGAATTCAGGAAGAAGTTGAGGATGAAGCGCTTCAGATAGTTTACATTTACATCGGTGAGGACGCGTTTCATCAAAACGCCCTGCCAGGTTTGCTGTTCCCACCAATCCTGGAAATTTTTAACGGATTTGTTCCACTGGTTGCCCTTCGTAAAACCGTCCGCCCATTTCAGGAGCTTCGGCAGGTTCTTGACCGGATCTTTTTCCAGATACTTGAATGCCGCAGAGAACGCAACATTAGCGCCCGCGCTTTTGATCGAGTTCTTAAGTGCCATAATAAAACCTCCAATATAAGTCCTTTACATTAATAATATAACAATATGCAAACGCCCGGTTTCGGACGGCTGATTGCCGGTTCGCTACGTTTTTTAATACGAACCATAGTTCATTTAATAAAATAATACGGATTTCAGAGAAGGTTGTCAAGGCAAAAAATCCCTTTTTAATGCGCTATTTTGATATTGCAAGGCTCTGTGAACCTGCGTTCATTTAAAAAAAGCGTAATTATCGCTTTTGGCGTATTTTGCAGGAAATTGTTCAAAAACAAAAAGATAAAAAATTTTTTTATATAAGCCTGCTGCAGGAGAAGTAAAGTGATCAAAAATGTCAAAAATGTTCACAAATTTGTTGAGAAATGAACATTTTTGTGTTACAATATGAAAAAACAATATGGGGAAAGTGTTATGAACACAGAAAGACGGGAAGAAATCAAGGAATTGCTGCGCGAACGCGGCGAAGTAAAGCTGAAGGATCTGGAACAGCATTTTCCGGATTGTTCAAGCATGACACTGCGCCGCGATTTGAAATATCTGGAAGATAACGGCTATGTAAAGCGTACCCGCGGCGGTGCGGTGGCGATGAGCAGGCTTTCCATTGCAGCGGAGGATATTTATTCAGAACGGGCCCTTGAAAACGTAGCGGAGAAATACACGATTGCCAAAAAAGCGCTTCAGTTTATTGAGCGCGGGCGGTCGATCTATGTGGATGCCGGCACCACACTGATGTTGTTTACACGGGAAATGGAAGATGAATATCTTTCTATTATGACTTCCGGCGTGAATATTGCAATGGAATTAATCAAAAAACAGAAACCAAGCGTTACTTTGATCGGCGGACAGGTAAACCGCAACACGATTTCCGTATCTGGTATTAATTCGTGCAATTTTATCCGCGAAGTGAATATTGACATCGCTTTTATGGCGGCAAGCGGATTTTCGGTAGAGAACGGCTTCACAAGCGGCACGTATACGGAATGTGAAATTAAAAAGGAAGTGGTGAACCGTGCGCGTAAAACAATCGTGCTGATGGACAGTAAAAAGATTGACAAAATTATGCCGTTTACATTTGCTTATATGGAAGATATTGACGTGCTTGTGTCCGACGACAATTTAGACGAGGAAATCGTGCGTGAGGCAAAGCGCAGAAATGTAGAAATCGTATAATACCGCTGACGGGTGCAGCGGGGTATTTAAAAATCCAGGATTTGGAGGAAAATAATGAAAACAAAAGCAGTTAGGTTGTATGGAAAATCGGATTTGAGGTTGGAAGAGTTTGAATTGCCGGAAATCACGGATGATGAAATGCTGGCCAAGGTTATATCGGACAGCCTGTGTATGTCCAGCTATAAGGCGGCGCTCCAAGGGGGAGACCACAAGCGCGTACCGGATAATGTGGCGGAAAACCCGGTCATCATTGGACATGAATTTTGCGGTGAAGTCGTTAAAACGGGCAAAAATGTGGCGCATCTTGCCAAGCCGGGCGATAAATTCACGGTACAACCGGCGATGTTCTATAAAGGATCGTTGGAAGCGCCGGGATATTCCTATCCTTTCTATGGCGGGGACGCGACATATATCATTATTCCTTCCGAGGCGTTTGAAACGGATTGTTTCCTGAAATACGACGGAGAAGCGTTTTATCACGGATCGCTCGCCGAGCCAATGAGCTGCATCGCGGGCGGCGCGCATGTAAACTACCACACAAAGTTCGGTTCCTATGTGCATGAAATGGGGATCAAAGAGGGCGGAAAGATGGCGCTTCTGGCGGGCGTCGGCCCGATGGGGCTTGGAACCATCGACTATGCGCTGCATGCGGACAGAAAGCCCGCTCTCCTCGTTGTAACGGATATTGACCCGGTAAGGCTTGCGCGTGCGGAGGCCCTTTTCACAGTAGAAGAAGCTAAAAAGCAGGGCGTTGAACTGCATTATGTGAATACGGCAGAGAAGGATGAAGCATATGTTATGGGGCTTTCCGGCGGCACGGGCTATGACGACGTTTATGTTATGGCGCCGGTGAAACCGGTTGTGGAAATGGGCGACAACATCCTCGGAATGGATGGCTGCCTCAATTTCTTTGCGGGCCCGACGAATACGGAATTCAAGGCGGAGTTCAACTTCTACGATGTCCACTATGCGGCAACGCATGTATGCAGCAATTCCGGCGGCAACACGCAGGATATGCGCGAGGTGCTCAAAATGATGGGCGCGGGCCAGCTCGAGCCTTCCGTAATGATTACGCATGTGGGCGGCCTTAACTGCGTACCTGAGGTGACACTCAAGCTGCATGATATCCCCGGAGGGAAAAAGCTGATCTATACGCAGATCGATATGCCGCTTGTGGCAATTGACGATTTCGCAGAACTGGGTAAAAGTGAACCGATGTTTGCAGAGCTTGCAAAGATTGTAGAAAAATCCAACGGCCTTTGGTCTGCGGAAGCGGAGCGTTATTTATTGGCGAATGCAAAACCGATCGGTTAAACAGGGATATAAGGCGGCCTGGGGAATCCCCGGGCCGTTTTTGTTTGCGAAAATAAAAAAGCTTGACCCTGACGTTGCGTCATAGGATATGATACAGATATCGAAGGAAGGTGATGACATGACGATAAAAGAAACAGCGCGGCTTGCGGGAGTCAGTGTGCGCACACTGCATTATTACGACGGGATCGGCCTTCTTTGCCCGAACGCGGTAACGGAGGCTGGATACCGCATTTACGGGGAAACGGAGCTCATGCGGCTGCAGCAAATTTTATTTTTCCGGGAGCTTGGCTTTCCGCTGAAGGAGATCAAAAAGATCATGGAGAATCCTGACTTCGATGAACGGGAGGCGCTTCTAAAGCAGAGGGAATTGCTGGAAATGAAACGGGAACGTTTGACGAACCTGGTGCGCCTTATCGATAAAACGTTGAAAGGAGGAACGGATATGAGTTTTCAGGAATTTGACGCAAGCAGGATCGAAGCGGTCCGGCAGGAATATGCGCGCGAGGCGGAGGAACGCTGGGGCGGAAGCGCAGCCTACCAGCAAAGCAAAGAAAAAACGGCTGGATATGGCAAAAGCGACTGGATGCGCCTTGAAACCGAGATGGGCGCACGGTTCTGCAAATTCGCGGAACATATGGAGCTTCCGGCGGAAGATGAAAAGGTGCAGGCGCTGGTGCGGGACTGGCAGCAGTATATTACGGCAAATTATTATGCATGCACCAATGAAATCCTCGCGGGCCTGGGGAAAATGTATCTTGCAGATAAACGCTTTGTGGAATATATCAACCGTTACGGAGAAGGTTTGGCGGAGTTTATCAGCGAGGCGATTGCCTGCTATTGCAAATAACAAAAAACGGACCGGACGAAAAGTCCGGTCCATTTACATTTTTGCACACCAGCCGCCGCCAAACCGGGCAACATCCTACATGGAGTCAACTGGCCCTATGGGATTCCTTGGGGTTTGATTGGCGCGGAAAGTGGCGTCTCTAAGACAATCGATCACTCCAAGCTTATTTTGAAGCTGATCGCTGGAACAGGCGATGTATTAGCAAACGATAAAATGTAGTACAGGAGACTGGAAATAACAGTAGGAAAAATAAAACAGAAAAATTCCTGAATGGATTTTTGCATAGGAAATGAAATAGTACAAAAAATAACGGGATCGTTCATTGAAGGACGGAAGCGGCGCGAGTATAGTGATAATATAGATAAGGTCTAATGAAAGACTCTATCTGGAATATGGATCAATATCAAAATGGGGGACGGCAAATATGAAAGAAGCAGAAGTTTTAAAACAGTTTGGCGAAGGATTTGATTGCTCGCAGGTTATACTGATGGACTGTGCGCAAGAGCTCGGGATGAGCAGGGAGGAGGCAGCAAAACTGGCGGCCTGCTTTGGCGGAGGCATGTGGCAGGGCGATACCTGCGGCGCAGTAAGCGGCGCACTTATGGCCATCGGCTGTAAATATGGCCACAGCGAGCCGAACGACTCGGATACAAAAAATGAAATGCTTGCGAAATTAAACGAGTTTCAGACGAAATTCAAAGAAAAGCGCGGTACGCTCATTTGCAGGGAGCTTCTTGGATATGATCTTTCAAAAACCGAGGAAATGCAAAAAATTATGGATGAAGGGCTCCTGACCACCTTATGTCCCAAAATTGTGTGTGAGGTCAAGGAAGTTTTGCAGCAGGTGTTGTAATGGAAGAGATCATCCGCTTTGCAGAAGAAGCGGCAACCAGTGGGCGCATTCTCTCCAAAAATGAAATTGTCGCGTTGCTTGCGCTTCCGGACGAACAATATGAGGAGCTCGGCAGCGCAGCGCGGCGCGTGTCTACTGCAAAAACGGGAAACCGTGCTTATTTATGGGCTGCAATTGGCGTGGATTTTGCACCGTGCGCCATGAATTGTGCTTTTTGTTCGCTCGGGGAAGAATGGGGCCTTACCAAGCGGCAGGAAAAGTTTACGGAGGAAGAGATCATTCGTCTGGTCCATGGTTTTAACGCTGCAGGCGTGCGTTGGATTGTGCTGCGCACAACAGAGTATTATGACCTCAAAGACCTTGCGGCGCTGGCCCAAAAGATACGCGGCCGCGTGCACGGTCCCTATGAATTGGGACTCAATGTAGGGGAATTTGATCTTGAAACGGCGAAGATGCTTAAGCGGTCGGGAATTGATTTTATTTATCATTCCCTGCGCCTTGGCGAAGGAAGGGATACCCACTTTGATCCACAGGAAAGGCTTAGTACCCTTGAAGCAGTGAAAAATTCACCGCTTGATCTTGTATACCTCGTGGAACCCATCGGCCCGGAGCACAGCAATGAAGAGATTGCGGATATTATTCTATCGGCCATTCATTACGGAGCAAAGGTATCGGGCGCGATGGCACGCGTGCCCGTAAAGGGAACGCCGCTTGGAAATATACCGCAGCTTACGGACAGGAGGCTTGCCCAGATAACGGCAGTCACCCGGCTTGCGGGCGGGAATAGTACCCTGGATATTTGTTCCCATCCGCCAACACAGGAGGCGGTTCGCTCCGGCGCGAATGTGCTTGTGGTGGAGACGGGCTCCATTCCGCGTGACGGGTCATACGCGGAAGCGGACTGGAATGGATTTACTCCACAGGATGCGCGCAGGATGTTTGAGGAAAATGGCTTCCGGATGTGTCAGGGGCCGGAGTGAAAAGGCAGGTTGCCTGCAAAACTGAAAAAATCAAAACAGGGCCGTCCGTTCCGGAAAAAGAACGGGCGGTTTTTTATTGTATGGCAGCTAAAAATTGGCACCAGTCCATATGGTTGCTTGCGGCTAATTTGCGGCGCGGCCATAAAAAATATAGATTGTCAGTTTGTCAGGACAAACAACACTTGTACCGAAATTTAGAAAAATGCCTGTTTCAAGGCGTTTTTACACACGAAAGGACGTTACGGAAAATTTACAAATTCTTCTTAAAAAATCCCGGATAGAGATTGATATTTTTTATAGAAAAAGATACAATAAAAGAGCATGTTAAATATTTAACAATGTTCGGCGCCGGGGGGCGCAATGAAAATCAGGAGGTTTTGGATTTGGAGAACGCAGAGATGAAGCAGGCTTTGGATGGGATACTGTCCGAGCACAACAAGAAATCGGAAATTATTCCCATTTTACAGGCAATACAAAAGGAATATCGCTATCTTCCCGAGGAAGCGCTTTGCTATGTGGCGGAAAAGCTGCACGTAGGGGAAGCGAAAATATACTCCATCGCAACGTTTTATGAAAATTTTTCTCTTGAACCAAAAGGAAAATATGTAATCAAGATTTGTGACGGGACGGCGTGCCATGTCAGAAAGTCGATCCCGATTCTTGAAGCCCTCCGTAAAAAGCTCGGGCTTTCCGAGCAAAAGAAAACGACAGACGACATGCTCTACACGGTTGAGACGGTTTCGTGCCTCGGAGCATGCGGCCTTGCTCCCGTACTTACGGTGAACGATAAGGTCTACCCGGCGATGACGCCCGATTCGGCATGCGAATTGGTCGATACATTGAAGTAAAGGCGCGTTTGGCTTTAAAAATTGCGGACGCTGTATTTGCGTATAATTTACGGAAGGAACGGATAATGATACATAACGTAAAAGAATTAAATATATTTAAGAATCAATATAAGAAATCTATGGAGGCGCAGTACAAAAAAGTATTGGTTTGTGCGGGAACCGGCTGTGTCGCGGGAGGTTCGCTCGAAATATTCAGCCGCCTGAAGGATCTTGCACAGGAAGCGGGGCTTCCCGTATCGGTAGAGCTGAAAAAAGAACCGCACGAGGAAATTGCGTTTAAAAAGAGCGGCTGTCACGGATTCTGCGAAATGGGCCCGCTTCTTCGGATAGAGCCGTTTGGATGGCTTTATGTGAAGGTAAAGCCGGAAGACTGCGAGGAAATTCTTGAAAAGAGCCTCAAGGGAGACGAGCCGGTGGAGCGGCTGCTTTTCCACCAGGATGGCAAGGCGTACGCAACGGAAGAAGAAATACCATTTTACAAGAAACAGACGCGTATGGTGCTTTCTAACTGCGGTCATACGGATGCAGAAGCGATTGAAGAATACATTGCACGCGGCGGATATCAGGCGGTGGCAAAAGCGCTGTTTGAGATGAAAACGGATGATATCGTGCAGGAAGTGATGGACTCCGGGCTGCGGGGGCGCGGGGGCGGCGGCTTCCCCACGGGACGAAAGCTCCAACAAGTAGCAAAGCAGAAAGAAGTCCGGAAGTTTGTGGTATGCAACGGCGACGAAGGAGACCCGGGCGCGTTCATGGACCGGAGTATTATGGAAGGCGATCCGCATAAGATGATCGAAGGCATGATGATTGCCGGAATTGCGACGGGCGCGCACGAGGGATATATCTACGTTCGTGCGGAATACCCGTTGGCTGTAAAACGCCTGCAGACCGCAATTTCCGCAGCGGAAAAACAGGGATTGCTGGGAGACAACATCTTAGACAGCGGATTTGATTTCACCCTCAGGATCAACCAGGGCGCGGGCGCGTTCGTATGCGGCGAGGGAAGCGCGCTTACCGCTTCCATCGAGGGCAACCGGGGTATGCCGAGGGTAAAACCGCCGCGTACGGTGGAACAGGGCTTGTTCGGCAAGCCTACGGTGCTGTCGAACGTGGAGACCTATGCCAATATTCCCATGATTATTTTGAACGGTTCGGATTGGTTCCGTGGCATGGGAACAGAAAACAGCCCGGGAACAAAAGCGTTTGCCCTTACAGGCAACGTAAATAATACGGGTCTCATAGAAGTACCGATGGGTACAACGCTGCGTGAGGTTATCTTTGACATCGGCGGCGGCATTAAGAACGGCAAAAAATTCAAGGCAGTGCAGATTGGCGGCCCATCCGGCGGCTGCATGACGGAAGAGCATCTCGATATGCCTATGGATTTTGATTCCCTGAAGAAAAAGGGGGCAATGATCGGTTCGGGCGGCCTTGTGGTAATGGACGAAGATAACTGCATGGTGGAAGTGGCACGGTTCTTTATGAATTTTACCCAGAACGAATCGTGCGGGAAATGCGTCCCCTGCCGTGAAGGCACGCTGAGGATGCTCGAGATATTGGAACGCATCGTTGCGGGAAAAGGAAACAAAGAAGACCTCGATATGCTCGAGGAGCTTGCGGATA
Organism: Christensenella tenuis; assembly: GCF_014287795.1. Lineage (GTDB taxonomy): Bacteria > Bacillota > Clostridia > Christensenellales > Christensenellaceae > Christensenella > Christensenella tenuis. The sequence goes on along the minus strand of NZ_JACOON010000008.1, from coordinate 43,643 downwards.
TGATTTCCAAAACTGCTTTGTGCGGCCTTGGGAAGACAGCGCCGTCGCCCGTAATCAGCACGATGAAATATTTCAGGGATGAATATTTGGCGCATGTTGTGGATAAAAAGTGCCTTGCCAAAAATTGCCAGGCAATGAAGCAATATGTTATTGTGGAAGAAAAATGCAAGGGCTGCAGCAAGTGTGCGCGCCAATGCCCGGTGGGCGCGATCAGCGGAGAGATCAAAAAGCCGTTTGTGATTGATGCGGAAAAGTGTGTCAAATGCGGCGCATGCGAAGAGGCATGCAGCTTTGGTGCAATCGTTGAAGAATTTTGAGCCGGGACTGAAAGGAAATGAGTGGCATGACTGATAAAAAACACATGATCATAGATGGGCAAATCGTCAATTTTGATAAGGAACAGAATATCCTTGCGGTAATCCGCAAGGCGGGCATTGACCTGCCTACCTTCTGCTATTATTCCGAATTATCTATTTACGGCGCATGCCGTATGTGTGTGGTGGAAGACGAATGGGGCGGCGTTATTGCTTCCTGTTCCACGCCGCCGCGTGATAAAATGAAAATCAAGACCAATACGCCGCAGCTTTTCCGTTACCGGAAAATGATTTTAGAGCTTTTGCTCGCAAGCCATTGCCGGGACTGTACGACATGCCCCAAAAACGGGAAATGCCGTTTGCAGGAACTGGCGCTTCGCTTTGGGATCGACAGCGTGCGTTTTGAAAACACCAAAAAGGAAACAGAGGTCGATGATTCGGCTCTCTCCATTATCCGGGATTCGTCCAAATGCATCCTATGCGGCGATTGCGTGCGCATGTGTTCGGAAATCCAGAATGTAGGCGCGATTGATTTTGCGCACCGCGGATCGAACATGACGGTTTCGACGGCATGGGGAAAGCCCCTTTCTGAAACGAACTGCGTCAATTGCGGCCAGTGTGCGTCGGTATGCCCGACGGGCGCGATCGTCATTCGCAACTGTACGCAGAAATTCTGGGACGCGATTTATGACGATTCCAAGCGCGTGGTGGTGCAGTTTGCTCCGGCTGTCCGCGTGGCGCTGGGGGATGAGTTCGGTCTCGAACCGGGCACGAACGTCGCGGGTAAGATTGTAGGAGCGCTGCGGAAGATGGGGGTAGACGAAGTATACGACACAACCATGGGAGCGGATCTCACCGTAATGGAGGAATCCAAGGAGTTTGTGAAGAAATATAAAGCAGGGACAAAACTTCCGCTGTTTACTTCCTGCTGCCCGGCATGGGTAAAATATGCCGAGCATACGCACCCGGAGTTGGTAGAACAGATTTCTACGTGCAAATCGCCGATGCAGATTTTTTCCGCTGTGATCAAAGAGCACTTTAAACAGGTGCAGGCGGTGGATGGAAAGGAAACGGTTGTGTTTGCGATCATGCCATGTACGGCGAAAAAGGACGAGCAGGTCCGGCCGGAATTTATTTATGAAGACGGGTCGCGGGATACGGACGGGGTTATTACCACGCAGGAGTTTGCCAGCATTTTGAAGCAAGCCGGCATTGTATTTGAGGATATCGACCCGGAAGCAGCGGATATGCCGTTTGGCATTACCTCCGGCGCGGGCGTGATTTTTGGCGTCACCGGCGGCGTAGCGGAAGCGGTAATTCGCCGGGTGGTAGATGATAAAAGCAATAATATGCTGCATAATATTGCTTATACGGGCGTACGCGGTATGGACGGGATCAAAGAAGCGAGCATTCCGTATGGAGAAGGCCGCGTGAAAATCGCTGTGGTAAACGGTCTTGCAAATGCGGAAAAATTGATCGAACAGATCGAAATTGGCGAAGCGGAATATGATTTTGTGGAGGTCATGGCGTGCCCGGGCGGCTGTATCGCAGGCGCGGGACAGCCATTTACGCGCAGGGAAGGAAAGGAAGAACGCGCGAAAGGCCTCTATGATGCAGATAAGCTGTCGCAGGTAAAGCGTTCGGAGGAAAATCCGGTCATGATGGCCCTGTACGGCGGAATTTTGAAGAACAAAATCCACGAGCTGCTGCATGTGGATTATAGTAAAAGGGAGGAAAATGTAAAATGATGACAATCAACATTTGTATTGGGAGCGCATGCCATTTGAAGGGTTCTTACAATGTGGTAAGCGAGCTGCAGGAGATGATCGAGGACAATAAGCTGGGGGACAAAGTAGAGCTTACAGGCGTGTTCTGTCTCGGACATTGCACCGATGCGGTTTCCGTACAAATCGGCGATGAAATTTTTTCCGTCAATACTGATAACGTTGGGGACTTTTTTGAGAACCAGGTATTGAAAAAAGTCTGAGCAGGATTCGGATGAAATAGCAAGCGTATATTGGCGCGGCGGCACGGGCCGGCGCGCTTTGCGCATCCCTGCTTTTTCCGGGCAAAAGGCCTGATAGAAACGTTTTCTATCAGGGGTGTGCCGCCGGAAACCTGCAGAATGAGTTTAGCCGAAGGCAAAAGGCCGTGGAGCACACCGGGCAAAATAAGGATGGAACGCGTTCCGGAATACCGGAAGCGTGTGCCTGAATAGGAGCCGGAGGCGATTGGCAGGCGAAGGGCATGCCCGGGCAAAGGCGCGGTTGGCGAATCGAAGTATACTGCTGCGAAGCGGGGAAAAAGCCATCTGTGAACGAACGGTTTGCCCGAAAGGAAAAGCGGGTAGAGGGATGCGTTTCGACGAAAGGAGCGTTATAGGCTATGAGTATCATACAGTTTAAAGAAGCAAACTGTAAAAATTGTTATAAATGCATCAGGAGTTGCCAAGTAAAGTCAATCGCCTTTAAAAATGAACAGGCGGAGATTACGGAAAAAGAATGTATTTTGTGCGGGCACTGCTTTTTGGCTTGCCCGCAAAACGCAAAATATGTGAACAGCAGCCTCGACAAAGTAAAGGGCTTCATTAAAAACGGAGACAAGGTATACGTTTCGGTTGCTCCTTCCTTTGCAAGCTGCTATAAAAATGCTACTTTCCCCAAAATTTCCTCTGCACTGAAAAAGCTGGGTTTTACAGGTGTGGAGGAAACTTCGATTGGGGCAGCAAAGGTTTCCCAGAATTTTATGGAATTGATGCGGGAGCATGAGATGAAGAATATCATTACAACATGTTGCCCGACGCTTGTGTTGCTGGTGGAAAAATACTATCCGGAGCTGATTCCTTATCTTGCCCCTGTAGACGCTCCCATGACGGCGCACGGAAAGATGATGAAAGAGGTTTATGGACCGCGTATCAAGACGGTTTTTGTAGGGCCGTGCATCTCAAAGATACACGAGGCGCAGGAGTCGGAAGGGGCGATTGACGCGGTAGTTTTGTTTGATGAACTGATGCAATGGCTTGAGGAAGAGGGCGTGGATCTTGAGGCGGAGGACCCGGATGTACGCGAGATGAAGGCGACGGTAAACCGTCTGTACCCGATTCCCGGGGGAATCATCCAGACAATTGACAAACCTGTTCGCCAGACGTATAAATGCGTTGCCGTGGACGGCATTGACCGCTGTGCGGAGGTATTGGATTCCCTGAAGGCAGGAGGCCTTGAAAACTTCTTTCTGGAGATGAACGCTTGCCCGGGCAGCTGCCTTGGCGGCCCGGGTGCAAAGGAGATCGATATCCCGTTTCTGCACATTAAGGACCGTACGCTGCAGTACGCCAAAAACCGTACCGCATGCAGCGCGCCCTTAACGGAAGATGCGAAAACAGGCATCGGCCGGCAGTATCACGACCGGTCCCTGCACCGCCGAATTCCCAGTGACGAAGAGATACAGCAGGTATTTGTACGCATGGGTAAGACGAGCGAAGACAAAATACTTAACTGCGGCGGCTGCGGGTATCCTACCTGCCGCGACAAGGCGATTGCGGTGCTGCGGGGCAAAGCGGATATCAGGATGTGCCTGCCGTTTATGCGCGAGAAAGCGGAGAGTATTTCCAATGTGGTGTTGGACAACACGCCGAATGCCATTATTATCCTGGACAGCGATTTCAACCTGATGGAATATAACAAGGCCGCGGCGGAACTGTTCCATTTGAATGAAAAGAATTATGTGGGCAGGCCGGTGTCCATGATTATCGACTGTGACGACATTGACGAGGTGCGCAGTACAGGAGAAAATATTTTCGACCGCAAGGTGTTCTATCAGGATCTCGGAATTACGGTAAAACAGTCAACCATTTTCATTCGGGAAAATTCTATGTACCTGCTGCTTATCAAAGATATTACCGAGGATGAACACCAGCAAAAGAAGATCAGCGAAATGCGTGCGGAAACCATGGAGGTTACGCAGGAAGTGATCAATAAACAGATGCGTGTGGCGCAGGAGATTGCAAGTTTGCTCGGAGAAACGACTGCGGAAACAAAACTTGCGCTCACGAACCTCAAAAAATACATTCAGGAGAGTGAAGATGAGCGTATTTATTGAGACGAGCAATGAAAGCCTGTTTAAGCATGGGGAGGAGCTATGCGGAGACAAGGTGGCAATTGTACGCAAGGGAGATGTGACGACCATTGTTTTGGCGGATGGGCTGGGGAGCGGTGTGAAGGCAAACATACTTTCAACGCTTACCAGCAAAATCGCCGCCACCATGCTTTCCGAAGGCGCGGATATTTATGAGACGGTAGAGACGGTCGCTTCCACGCTGCCCGTGTGTTCGGAGCGCGGGCTTGCTTACTGCACGTTCACCATTCTGCGCGTCAATACGGCGGGGAAGGCCCACATGGTGGAGTTTGATAATCCACAGGCTATTATCCTGCGCGGCGGAAAGGAAGTGCCGGTCGAAAAAAAGGAAATCGAAATCGGCGATAAAAAGATTCTGGAAAGCCGTTTCTCCATGCAGGAGGACGATATGTGCATCGCTTTTTCGGATGGGGCGATCCATGCAGGAGTAGGACAGACGCTGAATTTTGGATGGCAGCGGGACAACATTGTGGAATATGCCTGCCGGGCGTACCGCCGTGAAATGCCCGCCCGCGCGATGACCAAACTCCTGCTTTCCGCATGTAATTCACTTTACGACGGCCGGCCGGGGGACGATACGACGTTTGTTACAACGAAAATACGCCACGCACAGCCGGCGTTTATCATGGTAGGCCCGCCGGTAGACTCAGCGCGGGACAAGGAGCTGGTTGAGCGGCTTTTGAACGCGGATGGCATAAAGGTAGTGTGCGGGGGTACAACTTCGCAGATTGTGAGCCGTATCTCGGGCCGGGATCTTCGCGTGAAGATCGATTATAAAGACGCGGGGGTACCGCCGACAGGTATGATCGACGGAATCGATCTTGTGACGGAAGGCGTGGTGACGCTTGCGAAGACATATGAGATTATGCAAAAATATATGTCGGAAGAAAGCGATATGGAAGAACTGTTCGATATCTTCAAGCAGGACGGTGCATCGCGGCTTGCAAAGCTGCTTTTGGAAGATTGCACCAGCGTACATTTTACGGTGGGGCGCGCGGCCAACCCGGCACACCAGAATCCGGATCTCCCAATTGACCTCAGCCTTAAATTGCGCATGGTAAAGGATATTGCAAAAATCCTCCGGCAGATGGGCAAAGAAGTGGAACTCGAGTATTGCTAAAATGGTAGTCAGGACGTTGGTTCTCAAACTTCATAAGCCTTCGGCAACGAAAAAGGAGCTCATTGACCTGGCGATCTCCCGCTATAATCGTGCGCTTTCCTATTTGTTTGAACACACAAAGGAAAATGTGGAGCCAATTATGCGGGAAATGCAGGAGGGCGGCGCCTACCGCACACGCCGCATTACGGCGCTTTTACAAAAAGAGATGATGGAACGGCTCAACGAATTTGGGGTGCAGCCTTTTAAGGACGCGCTTAAGCTCGATTATGCGATGGCGATGGTCGCCTGGCTTTCCTTACGCAAGACCCAGAAGCGCGCGCGGTATCCGCAAATATTAGTTGAGGAAGGCTTTGACCAGCACTTTTTCTCATTGCTTGAATTGTTTGATCAAGGTGAAATCAGCCGGGAAGAGCTGCGTTTGCAGTTTGACCGGATGTACAACGGCCTCGGTATCAAAAAACCCCTGTTTTTTGGACGGTATGCCAAAAACAGGGATTATTGCCTGCTCTATGATGAAATACACGGTAGATTTTACGCAAAGCTTTATCTTCTGGGCGTTAAAGATGAAAAACGCCGCGGCGGGATCCGGCGTGGAACGGCCCGCCTGCGTTATGTACTGGAGGGAGGAGAGCCGCTTGAAGAGGACAATAAGCGTGAACGGTATATTGTCGTACCGCTTTCTTTCGGCAAAACGCAGGAAGCCGTACTCCGCAAGGGACTGGAAAATCCGCATATTTTTAAAACAGCACGCCTGCTCAGGAAAAATGGGGAATACTATCTTTCCGTAAACGTAACGTGCGAATATGCGCAGGAAGAAAAAAGTGAAACTTATATGGGAATTACCCGCAGCCTGAAAGATGCTGTGCGCTATACTGTCACGGATCTCCGGGGAAAGGTAATTGCAGAGGGCGGAATTCCTTTTGGCGGATATCTGCACGAAAAAAATGGTATGCATGCTGCGGCAAATAAGCTTGTAGAAATTGCCGGGCGGCATAAAAGCTCCATTATTACCTACCGGATGGGCAACATTGGCGATAAACTTACATACGACGGGGAAACGGCAAAACTTACGGCGGGCGAGTTTAACCGGCTGATAGCGATGACAGCTTATAAGGCTGAAATGAAAGGCCTTAAAAAGCCGGTATTCGTAAGTGCGAGGGGAATTTTTACAACCTGTCCCCGGTGCGGTGCGAATACGCAGAAGAATCGTTTCCCGGGAGGGAGGCTGATGTGCATTAAGTGCGGTTTTGCCGGTGAGCTCGAAAAAACCGGACCGCTCAATGCAGCGCGTCGGCTTCTGAAATATAATGGAACGGCATTTTTGTTTTTCGCGAGGCAGTCTGGTGGAAAACTTTTGATCTACAACGATATCCTTGGAATTTCTTATCTTGCACAGCCGACACAGGAAGGCATCAGGGACTTTTTTTGTTATATAGAAAAGGCGGTAAAGGAAATGAAAAGGAAGGGAAATATCCAAAATGGGATGTCTGCACGGGAAATCAGTTACCGAAAGCGTTTTATGAACCTGCGCAATGTACGTGAAGAAATTACAGTTGTGGATGAATCATAGCAATGGGAATATTTTTATAGTATAATATGTTGGGTGTATTTTGCTGCCACATCATCTCACCAGGGTTCAGCCGAAAGACGTACTTTGGAAAAATCCCGCCGAGCGGGACGCATTTATATTTATGTGCGTAAAAGAGCAGCTATCTGTCCAAAGGGGGCGGGGCGAATGCTCCGTCCCCTTGATTTTACGAATTTTCACGGATAAAAATGTGTAAAAAAAGCAGTTATTGTTCTTGCGTTTTTGGTTATTAATAAAACGGATGAATAGCGTCTTTTTTACAGGGGAGCGAAGATGAAAAAATTTCTATCGGGCACAGCGGGCAAAGTGACGATTATAACGGTGGTTCTTTTGCTTGTACTGTGCATTTTTTTAGCAAAAACCTCGCAGGAAGAAAAAGCGGCGGATATAGAACCCGCGCAAGCTGTGCAAGAGTGGACAGAGGACGGCCTGCCTGTTTTTATTGACTTTACGGCAGACTGGTGCCCTTATTGCAAGGAAATGGAACCTGTACTGGAAGAACTCAAGCAGCAATATGATGGAAAGATTACGTTTGCGACGGTCAATATAGACCGGCAGAAGAAGATCGCGCAGGAATTCGGCATTTCCAGCGTCCCGCTTTATGTTATGCTCGACGCGCAGGGAACACCCCTTACCTATTATCCCGGCGCGGCGACGAAGGAAGCGCTTGTTTCATTTATCGAGGAGGCTCTTTTGACGGGATCGGGGGATGTGGCATGACGCAGATTCTTTCCAGCCTGGGAGATATGATTTTACAGAATCTTTGGCTCGGGCCGCTGATAGCGCTTGTGGCAGGAGCCCTGACTTCATTTACGCCGTGTTCCCTTTCGACTTTTCCGCTTGTGATTGGATATGTAAGCGGAAATAAAAGCGGCAGGCATTCCGCGCTTATTTATTCGCTGTTGTTTTGCTTGGGAATGACGGTGACTTTTACGGTAATTGGCATAGTGCTTGCGCTGCTTGGCAGACAGCTTTCGGCAATGGGGAACTGGTGGTACCTGATCCTTGGCGCGCTGATGGTGTTTATGGCTCTTGTGATGTGGGATGTAATCAAGCTGTTTCCGGCATGCGGCGTGCGGCAAACTACAACCAAAAAGGGTGGAGTTGGCGCCTTTTTGCTTGGGCTTCTTGGCGGCGCGTTTGCCTCGCCGTGCGTAACGCCTGTGCTTGCGGCAATCCTCGCGGTAATCTCGAGCGGGATAGAGCTTGGGGTTGGGGTTGCAATGCTCATTACCTATTCGGTGGGAAACAGCATCTTGATTGTTGCCGTAGGGGCGGGGATCGGGACGGTAAATCAACTCGGCGGTTCGGAGAAGTTTGCGAAGGCTGGGAAATGGATTAAGATAGTCCTTGGCGCAGCGATACTGATACTGGGATTCTATTTGCTTTATCTGGGTTTTTGATCGGAAAATAAAGGATTGTGGGTGGCTATGAAGCACAAAAAGAACCGGAAGGCAAAGAATATCAATGCATTGCTGATTGCCGTAGTGGTTGTAATTTGTATTGGAGTAACGGCGTTTGCCAGCATGACGATTGCGAATACAGACAACCTTGCGGTCTATACGGCCGAGATTTACAATCGGCCATATTCCGTAAACAATGCGGCATGGAAACTGCGCACGCAGATTCTGTTTGCGCGCAATGCGATGATGAATTTGCTGGTTGGAGATGAATTTCCCGAAAGTCAGACGGCTGAATTGGGTGTGATGTATGAAATACGGGATGAAATTCCATTGCTCGAGGAAACATTGAGGACACAATACGAGGGGAATCCGGAAACTGTAGAACAGCTTATTGCCGATGTAAATGAACTTTTATCGATTCATGACCGCTGTATTCAATTGATACGGGAAGGAAAACGGGAAGAAGCAAAAACGCTTCTGTATGATTCCGCCTATCCTATTTATCTCAACGCCGATAAGAGTGTAAAGGAAATTACGGATTATTCAGAGATGACGATCGATGCATATGTAGAGCAGGCCAGCGAGCTCAATGCAAAGACGAATACGATGGCCGTCGTATGGGGAACGGCCCTGATTGCGCTTGCCGTACTCGTTTCTGCGACCAGTGTACATGCGATTACAAAACGCAACGAGGATATTTTTCACAACAATGCACTGTTCCATATCATTTCGGAAAATGTGGATGATGTGTTCATGATTTATGATCTTGTGGAAGAACGTGTAGAGTACATCAGCGATAACGTGGAACGCATTCTTGGATTTTCGGCGGAAGATTATAAAAACAACATATGGATCGCCCGCGCTTACCTTGACGACGAAACATTTCGGCGGCTTTCAGGCGGATTCAAAAAACCGGACATTGGAGAGGTGCAGCAGAATCAATTTATCATGACGGATCCGAAGACAGGAAATGAAAAAGAGCTTTCCAGCCGGCGGTATCCAATTGTGGAAAATGGACGGGTGACAAAGTTTGTGTTTGTGACAAGCGATCTTACAGAGGGGAACCGAACACAGCGAATGCTGCAGTCTGCTTTGGAGCGTGCGGAGAACGCCAATATTGCCAAACGGGAATTCCTGTCACGCATGAGCCATGAAATCCGTACGCCGATGAATGCGATGACCGGAACGATCCGCACCATGGAATATGACCTTGCAAATCCGGCAAGAATGCGGGAACATTTGCGGAAGCTTAATATGTCAACCCTGCACCTGCTCGATCTTATTAATGACATTCTCGATATGTCGAAAATCGAAAGCGGGAAGATGAAAATTGAAAAACATGAATTCAGCCTGAATGCCATGTTGAGCGAAATTACGGATATTATGCAGCCAAAAGCGGAAGAAAGTAAGCAGGCCTTTGACGTACTGCTGAAAAATGCACCCTGCGATATGGTCAAAGGCGACGATACGCGGATTAAGCAGGTATTGTTGAATTTCCTTTCCAACGCGATCAAGTTTACACCGGAGCGCGGAAAGATCAGGATGTCGGTGGAAGAAATGGACCGCAGGGGCAATCAGGTTCGCCTGAAATTTGAGGTCAGGGATACTGGAATTGGAATGCACGAAGAATTCCTGGAGCATTTGTTTGAGCCATTCGAACAGGAGCAGAGTTCCACCTACCGGAAATATGGCGGAACAGGGCTTGGAATGGCGCTTTCTAAAGCATTGGTCGAATCCATGGGGGGGACGATCGAAGTGGAAAGCGTACCGGATATGGGCAGTGTTTTTTCCTTTGAGTTATGGTTGGAAATTGCTGACGCAGGCGGAATATCTATAAAAACTTCCGATGAAATTAAGAGTTTCCATGTGCTGATTGTTGAAGATGACGCAGAGATGCGGGAACATTTGAAGATTCAGTGCAGCCAGCTTGGCGTAGAGACGTCGGCAGCATCCTCGGGTGTGGAAGCAGTCAAGCTGATGCGGGAGAAAAAAGAGAAGTTTGATTTATGTTTGATCGATCTTTATATGCCGGATGTAGACGGAATCCATACGGCGGAATGGATCAGGTCGGAAGCTTTAGAGGGTGTTTATATTGTATTGATGTCAGCCTACGATCATAAAAATATCGAACAGGAAGCGCTTGCGGCAGGCGTTGACGATTTCCTGACCAAGCCTGTTATGCGGGCGGATATTTACCGTATTCTACAGCATATAAGCGGAGAGCTTACATGTGCGGCGGATGAAAAAGAGCAGGCAGAAAGCTACGACTTCACGGGCCGGAGGCTGCTGATTGCTGAAGACAATGAACTTAACATGGAGGTCGCACGGGAATTGTGCGAACATGTGGGCTTTGAGATAGAAGGCGCATATAATGGCAAAGAAGCGGTAGAAAAATTTGCGGCCTCTGAAGAAGGGTATTATGATGCGATTCTGATGGACGTGCATATGCCGGTTATGAATGGCAATGAAGCGGCGCGGGCTATCCGGGAATTGAAACGGAAGGACGCGCATTCGGTTGCGATCATTGCGATGACTGCAAACGCATTTTATGAAGATGCGGCAGAAGCAATTAAAAGCGGAATGAACGAGCATCTGGCTAAGCCGATTGAACCGGAAGCGATATTTGCAGCACTGAAAAAATTTTTGTATGATAAAAAAGGCAGGCCATAATATGATTGGAGGAAAAGGGTATGGAAATTGAAACAATGAACCGTGCGGGGATCGATTATCAGGACGGTCTGCGGCGTATGAGCGGAAACGAGGCATTATACCATAAATTTTTGAAGAAATTTTTGCAGGACGAGAGCCTGATACGCTTAAAGGATTGCCTTTCGGAAGGCGATATGGAAGGCGTTTACGAAGCGGCACATACTTTAAAAGGAACAAGCGGGACCCTTGGGATGTATGAACTTTCGGATTGTTGTGATGAGGTATGTAAAAAGCTCCGAAATAAGGAAGCCGATTTCGATATAGATTCCGTTTACAACCGCTATGATGCGGCAGTAAAGGCTATTGAGGAAATGGAGTAGGAAGAGGTCTGCAATGAAAGAGAAATTGTTGATTGTTGACGATGCGGAACTGAACCGCGTGGTTCTGGAGGAATTGCTTTCGCCTGAATACGAAACGATTTGTGCCTGCGGCGGCAGAGAGGCGATAGAAATTATGGAGCGGGAGCGTGAAAATTTGGCGCTGGTGCTTCTTGACGTGATGATGCCGGACATGGACGGATACGAGGTTCTTGAATATATGAATTTCAACGGGGTCCTGAAACGGACGCCTGCCATCATGGTTACGGGGGCAGACTCGGCAGAAGATGAGGAGAAATGCCTGCGGATGGGCGCGATGGATTTTGTACGTAAGCCATATGTAACAGACGTCGTAAAACGGCGGGTAAAAAACGTCGTTGAATTATACCGCTATCAAAACGGCCTTGAAGAAGTGCTGGAACAGAAAGCGGAAACACTTTCCAATGTAAACGAGATTATTGTAGCGGTACTGACGTCGGTGCTGGAAACGAAAACGACAGAATCAAGGGAACACATCCAGCGTGTACGTCTTTACACCCGGGAACTGCTGAAATTTTTGTATGAACATAGCGACGATAAAAACGGATTGACCCCGCAGACAATTGAAACGATCTGTATTGCGTCTGTGCTGCATGATATTGGGGAACTGCTGATCCCGGAGAGAATCCTACGGGAAAGGGCCAGTGACCTTACGGATGAAGAACGCCTGATCTGGCAGCAGCATACCGTAAAGGGATGCCAGTTGATCGAACCCCTTAAAAATATTGAAAACAAAGACTATATCCGGTATTGTTACAATATTTGCCGGTCCCATCATGAAAAATGGGATGGCTCCGGGTTCCCGGACAGGCTGGTTGGAGACGATATCCCGATTTGTGCGCAGGCGGTAGGGCTTGCCCACAGTTACGACGAAATGATCGTGTCAAAAGGATATACACATGAGCAGGCGGTGGAACGTATTCATGACGGGGTGTTTCACTCGTTTTCGCCGGTGCTTGTGGAAACATTCCAGCTTGTTGCCGATGATTTTAGGCTTATTCTCGAGAAAAATCCGGAATCTGAAAAATAAGTGTAAAGTGAAAGAGAAAAATAAAGACGGCCGTCCCATAGCGGGATGGCCGTTTTTGGTGTTATTTCCTGAGCGGGCTGCCTTGGGGCGGCGTGGGATCGGCCGCTTTCCATGCGGGCTTGCGCAGATGATAAATAATAAGCGGTATGGCGACAAGGACGGTAATGCCAAGCAGCATAAACAGAATATAGGTTGGATATTCAGAAGTTTTGAGGGATTCCGGCGGAATAAAGCTCGTACCCATCACGAAAGCGATGCCTGCCAGCCCAACTATGGAAGTAACCCACATGCCCACTTTGCCGCCTGGAATCTGAAATGCGCGTTTTTCGTTCGGGTGGCGCCTGCGGTAGATGATTCCGGATAAAATAATAAAGATGTAAACGATGCAATAGAGAGCAACGGCCATTGTCAGGATGGTGTTAAACACTCCGTTTGTTCCGGGAATGAATACAAAAATGAGCGCGATGCCCGTTACGATAACGGCCTGCAAAAGCATCAGGGCAACAGGAATATCATGCCGGTTTGTCTTTTGGAATACAGGCGGAAGGGAACCTTCACGCGCACACCGCAGCATGCTGCGGGAAGGACCGACCGTCCATGCCGAAATTTCCGTAATACAGGAGAGGGCGATCATACCCGCAATGACCGCAGTAACCCAGGGAATATTCCAGCCGCTGAATATGACGGAAAAGGCCTGGGCGGGATCGGCAAGCGCGATATTGCCTTCCGCGACAAGAGCGTCGGTAACAAGGCCCGCATAAGTAAAAAGGCCGGCGGTAAGGCAGGTTGCAAGAATGATGGCGCGCGGATAATTTTTACGGGGATTATCGATACGATTGGCAAAATTTGAAGCCTGCTCCATGCCTGCAAACAGGAAGATGATCCCGGATAATTTTGAAAGGGTTCCAAGGTCTGAAAGATCGGGCAGTATTTTATCCGCGGCGGACGGGGCAAAAGCTCCCGGGTTATGCGTAAAGGCAAAAATTGTCCCGAAAATAAGCAAAACAGCAAGCGGAATAAATAAACCGATGATTGTGCCGTAGGTACTGATGGCGGTGATGGGAACACCTTTGATGATGAGAAATGTAATCAGCCAGAAAATAGCAATAACAATAATACCAATGAAAAAATCATTCGACAGGAGCGCTTTTGCCCCGGTGATGGTGGCGATCATATCGGCAAAGGCTGCGCCTACCGTTACCATGCCAAAACACATCTGGACCCATACGAGCCATGCAGCGAGGAACCCGAAGCGTGGGGAAAGAAGCGTGGGGAAAGGGCCCGGCCGATCCACACGGAGAGGCCGCCGTCTTCGGGCATTGCCGTAGCAAGTTCCGCCGCCACAAACGAAATTGGAATCACAAACATCAGCACGGCAAATATCATAAAGGATATGGATTCCCAGCCGGCATACGCAATGTTTGGAATACGTCTTACGGAGGCAAAGTAGGCCATCGTAAGGAAAATAAGCTGCATAAATGAAATCTTCTTCATAACCCTGTTTCCTACTATTGTGAATATTCTATATCAAACCTATTGATAAACAGCTGCCTTTTCCATAACCGCATATTTTCTTGCTTAATCAAAATCTTTGTGGGTATCAATAGGTATATGAAGGGGGTATACAGTATGGAACAAACAAAGACAGCATATGCGGAAACAACGCATATCGTAATGTCGGAAGACATCAACCAGCTTGGAAACCTGCACGGCGGGACGCTGATGCAGTGGGTAGATATCGTAGGGGCAGTCGCGGCGATGCGGCATGCGCGCTGCATGGTGACGACTGCGGCGCTCGACAGCATGGATTTTAAGCATCCGGTGCCTCTTGGAGCAATCGTAACACTTCAGGCAGCCGTTACGTGGACCGGGCGTACGTCGCTTGAGGTGCGTGTGGATGTATACAGTGAGAAAATGGGAGAAACAGCCAAAAAGCATACCAATACAGCCTATCTCGTTTTTGTAGCGCTCGGCTATGATGGAAAGCCGCAGGCCGTACAGCCGTTTGTTCCACAGACAGAAAGTGAAAAACAAGAATATGAACGCGCAGCGCAGCGCCGAGCGGAACGGATACGCCGGGCAAAAACATAAAATAATAGCCGGAGAATCAACTGGATTTTCCAGTCGCATAGGAAAGAACATTGACAGAATTGGCCTCGTCAGCGCCTAACTCAGCAACGATTGTCCCGCGGAACATGATATATAGCCGGTCACACATGCCAATCAGCTCTGAGATATCAGACGACGTAAAGACGATCGCGGTCCCGCGCAAGTTAAAACAGCCGCGCTGTGTGGGATAGATGAAAAGCCGTATGCGGGGCTTGAGGTGCGCGATGGAAAAATCTGCCTCGATTTGCGGGCGCGGGAAGTCAAATCAGTCCGTTGGGGTCTGTGAACGTTTTGGAAATAGATATAAGGGCAGATTGAAATATAAGGCAGCGTCTTTCACTTAAATATGAAAGGCGCTGCTTTCATGTGGAAAATATACCGGCAGATGCGCAGCTTGAGTGGAAAAGAGGTATAAAGATCCATCAGAATTTAAAGATGCAAGTTTTGCGGGCTGTGTTATAATGATACAGGCAATCATAAATGATAAACGAGGAAAAACGCAATGCTTGCATCGCTTACAGACGTGACCGTCGCATACGGAGAGACGGAAATTTTAAAAAATATTACCGCGAATATCAACGCGGGCGATAGGATCGGGCTGATCGGCCCGAATGGCGCGGGAAAAACGACGCTGCTCAATACGCTTGTCAGGCGCATATGGCCGGAGGCGGGAAGTGTGATCCACAAAACGGATCTTTCAGTTGGCTACCTGGAGCAAAACAGTGGACTCACTGCATCGAGCACGATCATGGAGGAGATGCGCGGCGTATTCCGGGAGGCGCTCAATGCCCGGGCAAAAATGCGGGAAATTGCGAAAAAAATGGAACAGGCTCCGGACGATACTATCCTTCAGATGGAATATGCGCGCGCCCAAAGCGCGTTTGAGGCAGGCGGAGGCTATGATTTCGAGATAGAAATCAAGAAGATACTGAACGGCATGGGGTTTGCTGATAAGGCCTATGAAACCAATATTGCGACGCTGTCCGGAGGGGAAAAAACGCGGCTTGCCATTGCGCGGCTTTTGCTTTCAGACCCGGAGATGCTGATCCTTGACGAACCAACCAATCATTTGGATTTCAAAACGTTGATGTGGCTGGAGAATTATTTAAACGGATATAAGGGCGCGGTATTGATCGTGTCGCACGACCGTTACTTTCTCGATAAGCTGGCGAAGAAAATATGGGAGATCGACGAAGGCGAGTTGACCGAATACACGGGAAATTATACGCAGTATAAGCAGCTCAAGGCGGAATATGTTTCGTGGCAGATGAAGGAATATGAAAAACAGGCCCGGCAGATCGCGCACATGGAAGACTATGTAGCGCGCAATTTAACGCGCGCTTCTACTGCGAAAAGCGCACAAAGCCGGGTGAAGCAATTGAGTAAGCTGACGCGTATCAAAAAGCCGCGTACAGAATCGAAAGCGCCGTCTTTTCATTTTGATTTTTCACAGCGTCCGGTAAGCGATGTGCTGGAGGTGCGGGGGCTTGACCTTGCTGTCGGACGGGAAGAAAAGATGCTTGCAAGCGATGTGAATTTAAAGATGAAACGCGGCGCAAAGGCCGCGGTGATCGGGGACAACGGAACCGGGAAATCTACTTTAATCAAAAGGCTCGTCGCGGCGGCACGGGAACCGGAAGATGGAATCGTTTTCGGAAAAAATACGCTTGTCGGGTATTACGACCAGGAAAACAAAAACATGACGCCTGAAAAAACCGTGCTGCAGGAGGTGTGGGACGCATATCCTTCCCTGCTGGAATACGGCGCGCGTTCTATGCTGGGACGGGTGCTGATTACCGGAGAGGAAGTCTATAAACATATTGGCGACCTTTCGGGCGGGGAACGCGCAAAGGTGGGCCTGGCCTTGCTGATGTGCGGGGAATATAACGTATTGCTCCTTGACGAGCCAACCAACCACCTCGACCTGCCTGCCCGGGAAAGCCTGGAGACTGCGCTGAGGGAATATGAAGGAACCTTGCTGTTTGTATCCCACGACCGCTATTTTATCAACGCGCTTGCGGAAAAAATTTATGAAATATCGGACGGCAAGGTGAACGAATTCGATGGGACATTCGACGAATACCAACAGGCAAAAGAGCGGGAGGCCGAACAATCGGAGGAAAGGCAAAAGGATGTGCGCGTGGCCGCCGCACAGGAGACGGCTGAAGTGAAAAATCCGCGGCAACGCCGTGCGGAGGAAGCCCGGCGGCGGGAGAGGATCTCACGGCTGGAACGGAAAATCGCCGAAGTAGAAGCGCGCGAGGCGGAACTTGCAAGGATGATTGCCGAAAATCCTGCGGATTTTGAATTGGTGGGCAAGTGCTGCACGGAGATGGAAGATCTGAAAGAGGCTCATGAAGCGCTTCTTGAGGAATGGGTTTCACTCGAATAAAATTCTTTGTTTTGCCGGTAAACATATTGGCATGCCAAATAAAATTGCTTACTTGAACGATTGCAGACAGCGTTTGTAAAATTCCCTCAAGCGCCTATACAGACGGCAAGATCAAATACCTTAAAAGTTATTGCGGAAAAACGGAATATTTCCATTTCTACAGTTTTTCACATGGTAAATAATAAAAATAGCGTAAAAAAGAAACACGGAAAAGGGTGTGCAGGCCTTTCAAGAAACGGGATTGTACGTTCCCTAAAAACATGGTGCGCAAAGACAGCCGGTGTGACTATACCGGATATTGGGGAGGTATCTTTCGGCGGATTGCCAGAAGAAGTAGTGCACTTATTCCGCGGAAGGGCGTTTTTGTTTACTGGTTTATTCCGAAGACGAATTCCCTTGTGAATTCAACCGGCTTATATTATAATAATAAAATATGGTAATTTAACAGACAAGAGGTTTTGAATTTGAAGATTTTTAATTCGATGACGGGTCAAAAAGAGGAATTAAACCCGCTTCATCCGGGACAGTTTAATATTTACGCGTGCGGCCCTACGGTGTATAATTATTTCCACATTGGCAATGCGCGGCCCTTTATCGTGTTTGATACGCTCCGCAGATATTTGGAATACCGCGGGTACAAGGTGAATTTCGTGCAGAATTTTACCGATGTGGACGATAAAATGATACGTGTGGCAAGCGAGGAAGGCATTACGGTCAAGGAGCTTGGGGAACGCTATATCGGCGAATACTTCAAGGATGCGAAAGCGCTTAATATCCGCCCGGCGACTGTACATCCCAAGGCGACAGAGCACATTGGCGACATTATCGCGCTGGTGAAAAAGCTGGTCGATACGGGGCATGCCTATGAACTCCATGGGGACGTATATTTCGATACGCAAAGTTTCCCGGGCTACGGCAAACTTTCAGGGCAGGATGTTTCTGAACTGGAAATGGGCGCGCGTATCAGCGTCAACGAGGAAAAGAAGAACCCGATGGACTTCGCCCTTTGGAAGGCGAAAAAAGAGGGAGAGATATCTTGGCCGAGCCCCTGGGGGGATGGCCGCCCGGGATGGCATATTGAATGTTCGGCAATGAGCATGAAATATCTCGGCGATACGCTTGATATCCACGGCGGCGGACAGGATTTGAAGTTCCCGCACCATGAAAACGAGATCGCCCAGAGTGAAGCCGCGACAGGGAAGCCCTTTGCAAATTATTGGATGCACAATGGCTACATTAATATCAATGGAATCAAGATGGCGAAGTCAAAGGGCAACTTTCTTACCGTACGTGATATCCTGAAAGATTTTCGCGGACCGGCGGTGCGCCTCTTTATGCTGAGTGCACATTACAGGAACCCGATCAATTTTTCGCGCGAGCTTCTTGCGCAGTCGGAAACAGCGTACGACCGTATCCTGAACTGCCGCGAAAACTTGAAATTTATTATGGAGCATCCGAAGGACGAAGCGGTGGAAATTGCACCGGTAATTGCGGCGGCAAGCGAGAAATTCAAAGCGGCGATGGATGACGACCTCAACACGGCGGATGCGGTCGGCGGGATTTTTGAATACATCAAGGAAGTTAACACGCTCTTTGAGAACGGCGGGCGTACGGAAGATGCGAAAGCGGCCTTGGCGGAACTTGACACGCTTATGGATGTGTTGGGCATACTCTCACAGGAGGCGGATGAGGAAATCCCGGAAGACGTGCGGGAGATGGCCGCAAAACGGCAGGCTGCACGTGCCGAAAAAAACTGGGCCGAAGCAGACCGCCTGCGGGATGAACTGAGAGCCCGCGGTTATGAACTGAAGGACACGCCTGATGGCGTAAAAATCAATAAAATTTAGGGGGAGAACAAAAAATTATGGATGGCGCTTTTAATTTCATGATGATATTCGACATCTTTATTGCGGTATATCTGTTATACTATGCAATCAAGGGGTCGGGCAAAGCGTATGAAAACGATTATCCGGAGGAAATGCAGGCGGCGCATAGAAAGCTGCTGCGTACTTTTTGCTGGATTACCGGCGCACCGCTGTTGGTGTTATCAATTCTGGAGTATATGAGCACGGAAGGAATCAGGTCCCCGTGGAGCATTGTAAGCATTATATATATTCTTGCATGCGTGGTTGCCTATTTTATCATTTTCCGCGTAAAATTCAAAGAATATTTGCGCAATCCGCGCAAAAACCTGCCCAAAAGATAATATTGGCACATAGAATGGTATGAATAAAAAGTCCGGCGGCGCTTTCGCCGCCGGGCTGTTTGCTTTGAAGCGGAACGGGTATTATAAGACTGTAGTGAAAGGGGAAGCGTATGGAATTTTTTATACCCTGTTTAGATGTGATTACAACAGTTTTATATCTTGCTTCGGTCGCCATACTCCTGTGGGGAGTTATTTTATGCGTGAGAGACTTTCTGACTTCACATTTCAGGCAAATGGGACGGACCGAACGGATGAAGAAACTTGCCGACACGAAAAACAGTCTCGGCGGTTATATCCTGTTGGCGCTTGAAGTCCTGATTGTAGCGGATATTATTGACTCGATTGCCAAACCTACCTTTGAGGATATCCTGCGTCTTGCAGCGATTGTGGCAATCCGCACAGTGATTTCCTATTTTCTCAATAAGGAAATCAGGGACTCGGAGCAACAAGAAGCGTTAAATGGTTCAGATTATAAAGAAAAGAAACGGAGTGAACAAAATGAGTGAAGGTTGTACACATGACTGCGGAAGTTGTTCGGAAAGCTGCGGATCGCGGGAACAAAACCCGGCAGATTTCCTGGAAGCGCCGCACGAAGCCAGCACCATTAAAAAAGTAATTGGTGTGGTCAGCGGAAAGGGAGGCGTAGGTAAATCGCTTGTCACCTCGATGTTGGCAGTTTTACTGCGCCGCAAAGGCCTTAACACCGCAATCCTCGATGCGGATATTACGGGGCCGTCTATTCCCAAAATGTTTGGAGTAACGGAAAAAGCGCGGGGAACAGAGGACACGATTTTTCCGGTCTATACGAAAAACGGAATTCAGATTATGTCTGTCAATCTTTTGCTGCCGGATGAAAGCGACCCGGTGGTATGGCGCGGCCCTGTGATTGCGGGCACTGTGACACAGTTCTGGAAGGATGTCATTTGGTCCGACGTGGATGTGATGTTTGTGGATATGCCGCCGGGAACGGGCGACGTACCGCTTACGGTTTTCCAGTCCATCCCGGTGGACGGTATTATCGTTGTAACTTCGCCGCAGGAGCTTGTGTCCATGATCGTTGGCAAGGCGGTAAAGATGGCAAACATGATGAATATACCGATTATCGGCCTTGTGGAAAACATGAGTTACCTGAAATGCCCGGATTGCGGAAAAGAAATACCGGTCTTTGGCGAAAGCCGCGTAGAGGAAACTGCGGAGAAGTTCGGCCTCAAGGTCCTCGGGAAAGTGCCGGTTGATCCGGAAATTGCCCGTGCGGCAGACGATGGAAAGATTGAAACACTCCCCGGCGAATGGCTCGAGGGTGCGGCAGGGCAAGTGGAAGAACTATGAAAGAAAAGGCGCTGCTTGCCGGACGGCTTTTCCGGGAAGGATATAACTGCTGCCAGTCTGTGATTCTTGCATTTGCGCCAGAACTCGGACTGGACGAAAAAACGGCGGCACGAATAGGTTCGTCGTTTGGAGGCGGTATGGGGCGGTTGCGCGAAGTATGCGGCGCGGTAAGCGGAATGTTGATGGTCTTGGGGCTTATGGAAGGGTACGATTCCCCGGCAGATACGCAAGGCAAAGCAAAGCAGTATGCCCGGGTACAGGAATTGGCCCAACGGTTTCGGGGAAAAAACGGGTCGATTGTGTGCCGCGAGCTTTTAGGACTTTCCGAACATAAAAGCAGCCCGAAGCCTGAAGAACGCACAGAGGCTTACTATAAAAAGCGGCCGTGCGCGGAACTTGTGGAATGCGCCGCCGAAATTCTTGAAGCAGAGCTTGAAAAACAGCATATTTAAATGGCAGGAAGATTTGCAAAAAACATCTCTAAAGTCCCGCAAAGGGTGAAGGAGATGTTTTTTTGTTGCGCTGCACGGATGTTAAATGGCGTATGATGCGCGGTGTTTGCAACGAATTTATGAATAATATCCGCGGCGGTTGAAAAAACAGATGAAAATCACTATAATAGACACTACGGAATGGTATGGCAAAGCTTGGAAATATGAGGTGTTTAAAATTAAGATCATTGATATTACCCATGAATTGAATGGTGAGACAAAGGTATATGAGGGCGATCCGCATGTGCGCCTCGAACAGTTTTTTACGGTGGATAACTATGGCTATGCCGTAACGAAGCTGACGATGGGTTCACACAGCGGAACGCATATCGACGCGCCGGCGCATGTTGTGATCGGAGGGAAGACGACAAAAGAGGTGCCGCTTTCCACATTGATCGGCGAGGCCGTACTGGTGAACAAAAAGGATTTTCGTCTTCCGCGCGGTACGAAGCGCGTTATCCTGAAAGGGACGGAAGATGCGGAGGCGCGGCTGACGGAAAAAAGCGCGCGTAGTTTGGCGGATGCGGGTGTGCGCCTGATTGGAACGGATGCGCAGTCGATCGGCAACGATGCGGTACATAAAATTTTACTTTCCGAGGGCATTGTGGTATTGGAGTCCTTAAAGTTGGATAAGGCAGAGCCGGGCAATTATATCCTGTGTGCGCTTCCGCTAAAGATTGATACGGATGGTTCGCCGATTCGGGCGTGCCTCATCCGGGAATTGGATGAGGAATGAACGGGCCGCAGGCAAAAGAACATGGGCTCGCCTGGGTGGGGTTGGCTGCGGCTGCAGGAACAGTGCTGATCGTTCTTTCGGTTGCAATAGCGTGCATCAGCGGCGTGGCGTTTGACAAGAACTTTTACCGTGAAGAATACCAAAAGATGGATACGGCGGCGTATGTGGGCGTTTCTGACCCGGTTTTGGAACAGGCGACCAATACGCTGCTTGACTATTTACAGGGAAATGTTTCGTCGCTTGATTTGGCTATAGAGAACGGAGAGGAATATTATAGCCAGCGCGAAAAAGACCACATGGTTGACGTAAGGACGCTTTATCAAAACGCGATCCTCCTTATGACAATCGGTTTTTGTGTGGGCGGCGCGCTGTTTACAGGCTGTTTCCTATGGAAGAAAAAGCGTGCGGCCGGTCCCTTTTTGCGCTGCTATTTTTGGACGACGGTAGGGGTGCTTGCATTTTTCGCATGTATTGGCGTGTGGGCGGCGGTTGACTTCAACAATTTCTGGGTCAGCTTCCACCATGTGTTTTTTACAAATGACCTGTGGCTGCTTGACCCGGCAGTGTCGCGCATGATACGTATGTTCCAAGAGGCGTTTTTTGCCAATATGGTGGCGCGGATACTGGCATGGTTCCTTTCGATTGCGGTAGGAAGCGCGGCTGCGGCGGGAATTGTTTACAAAAGGATGAGAAAGCATGGAAAACCTCAATATACTTGCAATTGAAACCTCATGCGACGAAACGGCTGCGGCAGTTGTCAGGAATGGCCGCGAAGTCGTTTCACAGGCGCTTTATACGCAGATTGAGATTCATAAGGAATACGGAGGCGTTGTTCCCGAAATTGCTTCGCGCAATCATGTGAAGAAGCTTCCGTATGTCGTGGAGGCTGCCGTGCGGGATGCAGGCGGCTTTGAACAGATCGATGCGATTGCGGTAACGAACGGACCCGGCCTTGTGGGGGCGCTTCTTACGGGCGTTTCATATGCCAAGGGGCTTGCATATACGCTGGGAAAGCCGCTGGTGCCCGTGCACCATATTGCAGGGCACATTTGCGCGAACTATATTTCCCATCCGGAGCTTGAGCCGCCTTTTCTGTGCCTTGTGGCATCAGGCGGCCATACGCAGATCGTGTGGGCAAAGGATTATACGGAATATGAGACGCTCGGCCGTACACGGGACGATGCGGCGGGCGAAGCCATCGATAAGGTGGCGCGTGTCCTTGGGCTTCCTTATCCGGGCGGCCCGAACCTGCAGGAGCTTGCAAAGCAGGGGGATGAAACAAAATATAAATTTCCGCACAGCTTTCGCGGTGAGGACCATCTGGATTTTTCATTCAGCGGCCTGAAGACGGCGGTGATCAACCTACTGCACAAGTTTGACCAGCAGGGGCAGAAATACAAAAAAGAGGATGTCGCCGCATCGTTTTTAAAAAATGTTTCGGATACCCTTGTGAAAAATACGTTTGAGGCGGCGCGCCGGACGAACGCCCAGGTACTTGCAGTGGCGGGCGGCGTATCCGCGAACGAGCAGATTCGTGCAGCGTTTGGAAAGAAAGCGAAAGAAACGGGGATTACACTTTGTTTCCCGGAATTTAAGTATTGTACGGATAACGCGGTCATGATTGCGTCGTGCGCATATTACGAACTTGAGAAAGGGCGGCGCGCGGGACTCGACCTTAATGCGCAGCCGGTCATGGAACTTTAGGAGAAACAAATGAGGCTGAAACGATGGTTGCTTGCCCTGCTTGCAGGGCTTACACTGTTTGCGGTGTGTGCATGCGGGACAGAAGAATCCGGGCAGGGTTATTCTTCTGTGAGCCTTGAAGGAATGAAGGTTATCGTTGATCCAGGGCATGGCGATACGGATGTCGGCACGATCGGGGTATCGACAGGGCGGTATGAAAAAGAAGTGAATCTCGAGATCGGCCTGAAACTGAAAGCAGCGCTTGAAAAAGAAGGCGTTACGGTAGTGATGACACGCGAATCGGATGAACCAATTGCGGCAGCAGGGGAAACGGATATCGGGAAGCGCAAGGAAGCGGATATGCAGAAGCGCGAACAGATCATAAAGGATGCGAATGCGGATATGTACATCGGGATCCATCAGAATAGTTTCGAAAATGCGGATGCGTGCGGCCCGCAGATTTTCTATTATACGGATTCCGTTGAGGGGAAGAAACTTGCGGAGAGCATTCAAACGGTGATGAATGAGGAACTTGAAATTGAAGTGCCGCGCAAAGTAAACTTTGGAAGGTATCGGCTGCTTGCGCCGGGCAGCCAGCCCAGTGTGACGGTAGAATGCGGATTTTTTACGAATCCGGAGGAAGAAGAAAAGCTCCAGCAGGGAGAATACCAGGACAGGGTGACGGCAGCCATCGTAAATGGAATTAAATATTATAAAAGCGGCCAGGAATAAAATTATGGAGTGTGCAACCGATTTGCGGACTGGAATTTCCTGCTGCGTGGGAAGATTGGTAAGATGATAAACGGACTTGATAAAGATTTGAGGCTTTCGGAGGACCGGGCGGCGCAAATGCCTCCCCTTACGCTTGCTTATATTGGCGACAGCGTGTTTGACCTTTATGTCCGCACAAAATATGTGCTTGGCTGTTCTAAAAATGCGGGTGCGCTGCATTCCATGAGCATACGGCTCGTGAACGCCCGTGCGCAGGCAGAATTCGCGCACCGATGGATGGAACGGTTTACCGAAGCGGAAGCAGATATTTTCCGGCGGGGCAGGAACGCGAAAAGTCCATCGCCGCCTAAAAATATGAGCATTGCGGATTATAAGCATGCAACCGCGCTTGAGGCGGTGATTGGATACCTGTTCCTGACAGGACAGACCGGGCGGATCGACGAAATACTCGGAACGCTGGATTTTGAAGTATGACGAGTGGGAGGAAAGAAGATGCCAAAAACGAAGCTGAAAACAGTGCTGCTTGCAGCAACGCCCGATCCGGAACTGATCGTTTCCATGGGAGCAAAATTGTGTTATTCCAAGGCGGATATATCCGAACTTGAAAAAACGGCCAGGAATCCGGAATTTATCGACCGCCTGACCCAGATGGGGCACCTTTCGCCGATTGAGCACGCATCCTTTTCCTTTGGAATAGAAGGAGTATCGCGTGCGCTTCTCGCGCAGATTACGCGGCACCGCATTGCCAGTTTTTCCGTACAGTCTCAGCGGTATGTGAACCAGAGTGCAAAAAAAGGCGAATTTTCATATGTGATTCCACCGAGCATCGAAGCGTTGGGGCAGGAAGCCGTAACGAAGTTTGAAACACAGATGCAAACCATGCAGGGATGGTACGACGAGTGGGTAGATGCGCTTGGGAATGCGGGAGAAAAGTCAAATGAAGATGCGCGCTTCGTTCTTCCGAACGCATGTGAAACAAAGATGATCGTTACCATGAACGCCCGCGAACTCCTGCATTTTTTTGCACTGCGCTGCTGTAACAGGGCACAGTGGGAAATACGTGAGCTTGCATGGCAGATGCTTGCACTCTCTATGGAAAAAGCACCGGATCTTTTTGGTAAAGCTGGACCGTCCTGCATATGCGGAACGTGCAGCGAAGGGAAAATGTGCTGCGGCAGGGCGGAAGAGGTACGCGCACGGCACCGGAAGTTGATGGAGGGCTGCGGGCATGAATGAACAGGAATATGTAATTGGGCGCAACAGTGTGCGCGAAGCAATTAAGAGTGGGGAACAAATTGACCGTATTTATGTCCAGCAAGGCCTGACGGATGGAAGTATCCGTGAATTGCTGATGCTTGCACGCCGCGGCGGTTTTGTTGTGACGGAAGTTCCGCGTGCGAAGCTGGATGGCATGTGCGCAGGGATGGGGCCGGATGGCAGACCCGGAAACCACCAAGGGATTGCCGCGCAGATTCCGGCGTTCCGCTATAGTGAACTTGAAGATATCTTTGAATTGGCGCAGGTGCGCGGGGAAGAACCGTTTATTGTAATTCTGGAGAATATCCAGGATCCACATAACCTAGGCGCGGTCATCAGAAGCGCGGAAGCCCTGGGTGCACACGGGGTTATCATAGGGAAACGGCGTTCGGCATCGCTCACCGCGTCGGCGTTTAAGGTGTCGTGCGGCGCGGCGCAATATCTGCCGGTGGTAAAGGTTACTAATATCAACCAGACGATTGAGGAATTGAAGAGCCGGAACGTATGGATTGCGGCGGCGGATATGGACGGACAGCCCCTTTCGGCGACAGACCTCACGGGTGCAATGGCGCTTGTCATCGGCGGAGAGGATGAGGGAGTGGCAAAGCATACCAAGGAGCTGTGCGACCTCGTTGTAAAAATTGAAATGGGCGGACGGACGACTTCTCTTAACGCTTCATGTGCGGCAAGCATCCTCGTCTATGAGAAACGCCGGCAGGAACTGGTCAGGTAAAGAGGGGAACAAATTGGCTGAAGAAGGAAGGCAGGAACTGCCGGATACATTAGTGCCGGAAGAAAAGCAGGAGATCATTATACACGCGGGATTTGAGAAATACGCCCTTATGACGGACGAGCAGATTGTGACGATGGCGAACAAGGAAGAAGGCAGCCCTGCGATTGAGTATATCCTGCATAAATATAAAAACTTTGTGCGCGCAAAGGCACGGTCTTATTTCCTGATTGGCGCGGATAAAGAAGACATCGTACAGGAAGGCATGATCGGCCTTTATAAAGCGGTGCGTGATTACGACGCGGAAAAAAAAGCTTCCTTCCGTGCGTTTGCGGAGCTGTGTATTACACGGCAGATTATTACGGCGATCAAAACAGCGACGCGGCAAAAACACCAGCCGCTTAATTCGTATGTTTCTTTGAATAAGCCGGTATATGATGAAGAATCGGAGCGCACGCTGGTTGATATTATAGCGGCATCGAAGGTCTCTAACCCGGAAGAAATCGTAATTGACCAGGAGGACTATGCAAGCATGGAGGAAGAAATTTCCAAGATGCTTTCCAGCCTCGAAAACCAGGTATTAACTTATTATTTGCATGGTCTTTCCTATCAACAAATTGCAAAAATTATGGGGCGGCATGAAAAATCGATCGACAATGCGCTGCAAAGGGCAAAAGGGAAAATTGACAAGTTCCTCGAGACCAAAGACGGGAAGAGAGAATGATTGCCCGCGGGGCAGGCACGGAGCCCGCAAAGGGGGCGCTTACCTTGACAAAACGCATATTTTCTATATAATAAATGACATGTAATTTGGAAAAGTGTGCATATATGCACGGCGAGGAGTAAACGAATGGCGAACGAGGATGTAGTATTAACACATCAAGGTGTAAAAGAACTGGAAGAAAAGCTGGAATATCTGAAAACGGTACGACGGCTTGAAGTTGCGGAAGAGATTAAAACGGCGAGAGCTTTTGGCGACCTGTCGGAGAACGCCGAGTATGATGAGGCTAAGAACGAGCAGGCCAAGATCGAAGGCGAAATCGTGATGCTAGAAAACATGCTCAGGAACGCGACGGTCGTGGACCAGGAGGATGTTGACGTACAGCGTGTAAACGTGGGCACGACGGTCAAGGTTCTGGACAAGGAATATGACGAAGAGATCGAGTATAAAATTGTTGGCTCCGCAGAGGCAGACCTCAGTACGAATAAAATTTCGAACGAATCGCCCGTCGGCCGTGCGTTGCTTGGAAAAAAAGTCGGCAACCTTGTGAAGGTGGAAACGCCCGGAGGAATTGTGAAGCTAAAGATTCTGGATATCCACAGGTAAGGGGGACGCTATGGCTGAGAAGCAGGAAAAGGAACAACAACAGGAGCTGAGCGAGGTTCTGCGGGTGCGCAGGGAAAAGCTCACCGCGCTGAAAGAAGCGGGACGGGACCCGTACGAAATTACTACATTTGAAAAGACGCACAATTCGGACGAAATCCTGAACCATTTTGATGAAATGGAAGGCGATACCGTATCGGTCGCCGGAAGGATTATTTCCAAGCGTATCATGGGTAAGGCAAGCTTTTTTCATATCCTCGACGGGAAAGGCAAGCTGCAGATTTATGCCCGCCGCGACGTGATGGGTGACGAACCTTACGCGGAATATAAAAAATTCGATATCGGCGATATAGTAGGCGTGACGGGAGAGGTATTCAAGACGAATGCCGGTGAAATCTCGGTCAAAAGCCACGAAGTGGTTTTATTATCCAAATCCCTGCTTCCACTGCCGGAAAAATGGCATGGCCTTAAGGATACGGACCTGCGGTACCGCCAGCGGTATGTCGACCTGATCGTCAATCCGGACGTGAAGGATACGTTCTATGCGCGTTCCAAGATTATCCGGGGCATCCGTGACTTTCTTGATAATCGGGGATTTATTGAGGTGGAGACGCCTGTGCTGCAGACGAGTGCGGGAGGCGCGGCAGCGCGCCCGTTTGTGACGCACCACAATACGCTCGATATTGATATGTACCTGCGCATTGCCACGGAACTTCACCTGAAACGCCTTATTGTGGGCGGATTTGAACGCGTGTACGAAATTGGCAGGATTTTCCGCAACGAGGGAATGGATCCCAAGCATAACCCGGAATTTACAACGGTGGAGCTGTATCAGGCCTATACGGATTATAAGGGAATGATGGATTTATGCGAAAATCTGTTCCGCTACTGTTCACAGCAGGTGAACGGCTCGGATGTGATCACTTACCAGGGAACCGAAATTGACCTTGGTTCACCGTGGAAACGAATGACAATGATCGAGGCTGTAAAAGAATATTCAGGCGTCGATTTTGGCGTGTGCGAAACGGACGAACAGGCGCGCGCAGCAGCGAAAGCAGCGGGTATTCACTTTGAAGGGCAGCCTTCGCGCGGGGAGCTTCTTAACGAGGCGTTCGAGCAGAAGGTAGAGGAAAACCTGATCCAACCGACGTTTATTTACGATTATCCGATCGAGGTTTCCCCGCTTGCCAAGAAGAAACCGGGTTCGGATTCGATGGTGGAGCGGTTTGAATTGTTTATTACAGGCCGGGAACTTGCCAATGCGTTTTCGGAGCTTAACGATCCGGATGACCAGCGGGAACGCTTTATGGAACAGGCGAGAAAGCGTGCGGAAGGTGACGATGAGGCAAACATGATGGATGAGGACTTTGTCACGGCACTCGAATATGCAATGCCGCCGACTGGCGGTATGGGTATTGGCGTGGACCGTATGGTTATGCTTCTTACAGATTGTTTCTCTATCCGGGATGTGCTCCTGTTCCCCACGATGAAACCAAAGGACACGCTTTGATCTCTGGAACGAGGTAGTTATGGTGGCAAAAGAGGGCGGCAATAAGCCTGCCAGAGGTATATTATACGTACTATCGCGGCTCGCAATTGTTGTCGTTGTTATTGCGATTGTGGTCATTGCCTTTTATGCCGCGATGAACACAATGAATATTCAAATGGTGGCAAAAGATGCGCTCACGCTGCGTGCGGAAGTTGTATTGGTGCACGATGAGGAGAAAGTGGATTCTTCACAACTCCACAGCTTTTTTACGGAGCGTTTCCTTGCAAACGATCCTGTCCTGACGGGGACAACCTATCAGGAGTTCCAGATTACGAATTATTACCAGAGGGCAGACATTAATCCGCCGATCGTATGGCCGTGGCAAACCGAAGCAACCGTATCCGCAGATGATATTATTACTGAGATTTCCGGGCATAAGAGTATGCCGGCTGATGAAAACAATGGAACGGTGCAAAGCGATGAAAAGCCACCGGAATGGATAAACGGTACATATGAACTTTCTATGGTCAAGGTAGGGGATATTTGGAGGATCGATGGGATGAAGCTCGTAAAAGCAGCTCCGCCTGAGACTTCGGAAACCCCACAGGCAGAAGAATCATCCGGAGCTGCCGCGACAACGTCTTCGCCGGGTGCGGCGGAAAGTACGGAAGCGGGAGAATAAGAAGCCAAGCGCGCCATAGAGCGCGCTTTATTATTTTGGCCGTGCGGATGCAAAGACTGCGCAGCAGGGAGAAAAGAAATGGACGAACCGAAAATTTATCTGGCTCCAATGGCAGGGGTAACGGATGCGTCAATGCGCGAGGTATGCATTGCCTGCGGCGCACAGATGACTTTCACGGAAATGGTAAGCGCGAAAGGCATTGCCTATCAAAATGAACGTACCCACGATTTACTTGAATTTTCGGATGCGGAAGACAAAGCGGGAGTGCAGCTTTTTGGGCGGGATCCACAGATTCTTGCCGATACTGCAAAAAAAGTATGTGATTTGCTTGGAGACCGCTTGTTTATAATAGACGTGAACATGGGATGCCCTGCTCCCAAAATTGTGAACAATGGCGAAGGAAGCGCGCTTATGCGGGAACCTATCCTTGCAGGAAAAATTATTTCCGCGTTGAAAAAGGCGGTTTCTGTTCCGGTAAGCGTTAAATTCCGGGCTGGTTTTACGGAAAAAGAAAAGAATGCGGTTGCTTTTGCGAAAATGGCGGAAGACGCCGGGGCAGACGCAATTACGATACATGGCAGGACACGGGAACAGTATTACAGCGGAAAAGCGGACCTTTCCATGATTGCCGAAGTGAAACAGGCTGTAAAAGTCAAGGTGATCGGCAATGGAGATATTTTCGCCGCACAGGATGCGGTACATATGTTCCGGGAAACGGGATGTGACGCGGTGATGGTAGCGCGCGGCGCACAGGGAAATCCCTTCCTGTTTACCCAAATCAAAGAATTGCTGGAAACGGGAAGCGTGCGGACCTTTCCTACGCCGGAAGAAAGGATACATATGTGCCTCCGACAGGCTCGCCTTGCCGTACAACGAAAAGGGGAAGCGCTTGCCATGAGGCAGATGAGGGGGCACGCTTCACATTATGTAAAGGGAATGCAAGGGGCGGGGCAGCTTCGTGCGCAGGTCGTAAGGGTGGAGACTTACGCACAGCTTGAAGACCTCCTGCTATCCCGTCTGCGGAAAAAATAGGTTGCAATTTACAGCGGTTCATGCTATCATACTTTTGTTATGTATTTTAATCGGAGGTTATTATGGAGATATTAGCTCTCATCATTAAAATAGTATTGGTTGTTTTTTCAGGCTTTCTGATTGTCGTGGTGTTGCTCCAGTCGGGAGCGAAAACGGGTGTGCCCGGCGCTATTAGCGGTGGAGCAGAAGCAATGTGGGGAAAGAAAAAGGCGCGTGGTATGGAAGCGACGTTGGTGCGGCTGACAAGGATTGCCGCTATCGGTTTCATGGTACTCGCGGTTTTGCTTGTTGTCATGCAGAAGTATTGGATGTAAGCAAATACAAATTCGCAATCGAAAAACACCCACGGGTATGCGGGTGTTTTTTTTATGAAAGATAGGAGATATTTAGTTGGAGAAAACAGAACGGGTCCTGCAGGAGATCGAAGACAGGATTTATGCCGGCATTGACGAACTTGCCGAAGCGGTGAATATGCCTCAGGAGGCGCTTAAAGGCATTCTTGGAGAATTGGAACAGGAATACCGTGTGAGACGGACTAAGAGCGGAAAATATGCGCTTGCGTCTACAATGGGGCTGTTTCGGGGGACGCTCGACTGCAAACAGGGCGGATTCGCGTTTTTGCGCACACCAGAGAATATGGAGGACATTTTTGTTTCTCCTTCGCATAAAGGCGGCGCTTTCAATGGGGAAGACGTTCTCGTCAGGCTGTCTAAGCGGCAACAGGGCGGAAAGCATCTGGAAGGAAAAGTCGTGAAGGTTTTGTCGCCTCTTCCGGTGGAAGAGGTAGGAACGGTACAGGCCAAAAATGGAATGGTGTTTGTCGTGAGTGATTCGCCGGGCGTAGACGATATTTATATCCCTAAGAAACGAACACGCGGGGCCAAAAATGGCCAGAAGGTTGTCGTGAATATCACACAGCGCGCCCATCAGGGAAAGAGCCCGGAAGGAGAGATCATGGAAATCCTCGGGAGAGCGGGAGAAGCAGGCGTAGATATTCTTGCTTATGCGCGGCGTTTCGGGCTTGTTTCCGAGTTCCCGGATGCCTGTGTCAGACAGGCGCAGACCTTAACGCAGGAAAAGGCTGATTTGGAAGGGCGGCTTGATTTGCGTAAACAAATGGTCTTCACCATCGACGGCGCGGATGCCAAGGATCTTGACGATGCGATATCGCTTCGCATGCTTGGGAATGGGAATTACGAACTTGGCGTTCATATTGCGGATGTAAGCCATTATGTACGGGAGGGATCGCCGCTTGACCAGGAGGCGCTGCGGCGCGGAACGAGCGTTTATATGGTAGACCGCGTGGTGCCGATGCTCCCCAAAGAGCTTTCAAACGGACTCTGTTCACTGAATGCCGGGGAGGATAAGCTGACGCTTTCCTGCATCATGGAAATCGACGCGCGGGGCAATGTAACGGCGCAGAAGGTGGAGAATACGGTAATTCGTTCTGCACACAGGCTGACCTATGACGGAGTAAACCGTTTACTGGAAGGCGATGCGAAAGAGCGGAAAAAATATGCCGACATTGCGGATATTCTTTTGGAGATGAATAAACTCGCCAAAATTTTACGGGCACGGCGGTTTGAAAAAGGCAGTATTGATTTCAACATTGACGAACCGGAAATTGTGCTGGATGAAAAGGGGAGTCCTACGGATGTTACCGTCAGAAAGCGGGGAGATGCGGAAAAGCTGATCGAGGAATTTATGCTTCGCGCCAATATCACGGTAGCGGAACAGTATTATTATATGGAGATGCCGTTTTTATACCGCATTCATGAACAGCCGGACGCAGATCGCATGAAGGAACTTGCTATTTTCCTTGGGAATTTTGGGATACATCTGAAAGGGTTCCAGAACGTCCATCCGCATGCAATCCAAGAAGTACTCGAAAAGGTAGCGGGAACCACAGAGGAAACAATCGTCAATACGGTTACGCTGCGAGCCCTGAAAAAGGCGCGCTACGCAACGGAACCGATTTCTCATTTCGGTCTCGCAGCGGATCAATATTGCCATTTTACTTCGCCGATCCGCCGTTACCCTGATTTACAGATACACCGGATTATCAAGACGCTTCTTGATGGACGCTTGAATGACGGCTATATACGGCATTTAGAGAAGGCGTTGCCGGAAGTGGCAGCACAGTCGAGCGCGCGGGAACGAAACGCGATTGAAGCGGAACGGGCAGTGCAGGACCTGAAAATGACGGAGTATATGTCGAAGCATATCGGGGAAATATTCCCGGCAGTGGTGTCAGGCGTAACAAAGTTCGGTATTTTTGCTGAATTGGACAATACGATTGAAGGAATGATTCCACTAGCGCAGCTTGACGACGATTACTACGTGTATTATGAGAAAGAATATTGCGTGATCGGCGAGCATACGAAAAAACGAATTACACTCGGAGATAAGGTGAAAGTGAAAGTAGTGGCGGCAGATATCGCTCTTTCAAAAATTGAATTTACCTTTGCGGATAATTAAAGTATAATAGTGGTTATAAGAGTAATAAGGAAAATAGTATGGCTGGTGAAAAGCTGCTTGCGCAAAACAAGAAGGCGCGGCATGAGTATTTCATAGAGGATTCTTACGAGGCGGGGATCGAACTTGTCGGCACAGAAGTAAAATCGTGCCGCATGGCGAAGGTCAATCTGCGTGATTCATATGTGCAGATCAGAAATGCGGAGGCGTTTGTTAATAATATGCACATCAGCCCGTATGAAAAGGGGAACATATTCAACCGTGATCCACTGCGCGTCCGTAAGCTGTTGCTGCATAAAAAAGAAATTACAAAGCTCCTCGGACTCACCGCGCAAAAAGGATATACGCTGGTTCCACTGAGGATGTATCTGAAGCGGGGAAAGGTAAAGCTCGAGATAGGAGTGTGCCGCGGCAAGCATTTATATGACAAGCGGCAGGATCTAAAGGAAAAAGCCATGAAACGCGATATGGAACGGAGGGTATAAAGCCGTTTTTGATATAAATACCGGCACTGTGCGTGATTGTGCCGAGAAAAACTGAATATGGGGATGTACTGGTTTCGACGGGGGCATTTGTGAGGGCAATAAGCAAGCCGCAGTTGAATACTCTGCGTTAAAAAGATTCAACTAAATATAAACGCAAAAACAAACAAAACGGCAGAGGTGGGTTCTCCCGCTCTGCTTGCTGCTTAATTTAAAATAGCAGCCTTCCGACCTCTCTTTTCCTGTTTGGGAGGGGATCGGGAGCCAATTTAAAACGGGCTACTACGCTGCCAAAGCTTTGCGGCGGCGCAGATTTTATGAAGCTACCTCTTTTCGGTTTTTGTGGCCAGGGGCTTTGAAGAGGGAAATAAACAAAGGCCAATAAGCTTGTAGAAAGTTGCCTGGGCAGGCTTTCGGACAGGGGTTCGACTCCCCTCATCTCCACCATACATCAAAGAAACCCGCTTAAATAGCGGGTTTCTTAGCGTTTTCATGGATCTGTTTTGGACGGTCTGGCCATAAGTTGTCCTGATTCCCCAGTCAGCAGACTTTATGATTTATCCATGCCGCAGGGATATGCCGTTTCTGTTTGCTTTTTTGCCTGCCTGACCATATCGTAAAAGCGGTAGCCGCCGGAAAAATTATAACAGTTATACCCGTTCTGCGTAAGAATACGGCAGGCAAGATAACTGCGGAGTCCGCTTTGGCACATAACATAAACGGGCCTGTGCGCCGCAATCTCGTCGAGCCTTTCACGTAAATCGTCCAAAGGGATATTAACAAAACCATGGACACAACCATCTTTATATTCCATAGGCGTCCTTACATCGAGTAAAGTTATACTGCCGTCACGGGGGAGCGTATCCACCTCATCGTGGTGGAATTGCTTTACTTTATCCGTAACGATATTTTCAATCATAAAGCCAGCCATATTGACCGGATCCTTGGCGGAGGAATATGGCGGGGCATAAGCTAGGTCAAGTTCGGTGAGCTCCGTCGCCTTCATTCCTGCGCGAATCGCGGTAGCAAGCACATCGATCCGTTTATCCACACCCTCAAAACCGACGATCTGCGCGCCGAGAAGCCGAAGAGAGTCTTTTTCATACAGCACCTTCATTGTCATTATTTTGCCGCCGGGATAATAGCCTGCGTGGGACGCGGGAGATAAAACAATGCGTTCGTACTCAATTCCTGCCGCTTTCGCCGCCGATTCATTGATACCCGTGGAAGCTGCCGTCATGTCGAAGAGCTTGATGACCGACGAACCCTGCGGGCCATGAAAAACACTGTTTTTACCGCAGACATTATCGGCTGCAACACGCCCCTGCTTGTTGGCAGGACCGGCAAGTGAAACCAAAGCCTTTTGCCCGGTTACAAAATGCCTTACTTCCACTGCGTCGCCCACAGCATAGACATCAGGCGCAGAGGTTTCCATTCTTTCGTTTACAATAATACTGCCTTTTGCTCCAAGCTCCAATCCTGCATTTTTTGCCAGTACCGTATCGGGGGTAACGCCGATGGCAAGCAATACCATATCGGATGAAATATCCTGTCCGTGTGCGGTTTTCGTAACGATGCTGTCACCACTCTTTTCAAAAGCCGTTACAGCTGTGTTAAGCATCAAACGAATACCGTGGCCTTTAAGCTGCGTGTGAACGGCGCAAGACATGTCAAAATCCAACGGCGCCAGCAGATGATCGGCATATTCCACAAGCGCTACCTTCAGGCCCAACCCGGCAAGGTTTTCAGCCGCTTCGATTCCAACAAAACCACCGCCAATTACGGTCGCGCTTTTTGGTTGTGAAGCTTCGATGAACTGATGGAGTTTCAATGTATCTTCAACCGTACGAAGGGTAAAGATTCTGCCGCTGTCAATGCCCGGCATATTTGGCTGCACAGGCTTTGCACCAGGAGAGAGGATTAACTTATCATAGCTTTCCTCATAAACTTTCCCCGTTTCAAGCCCGCGAACAGTTACGGTTTTCTGACCGGTATCGATATCCGTGACCTCATGGCGGACGCGTACATCTACGCGGAACCTGTCCCAAAAGAGCTCAGGGGTTTGCAGGGTTAGGTCTTCCTCTTCGGTAATGACCCCGCCTACGTAATAGGGAAGCCCGCAGTTTGCGTAGGAAATAAAGCCCGTACGCTCAAAGACGATGATTTGCGCGCTTTCGTCAAGCCGCCTGATTCGCGCGGCGGCGGAAGCGCCGCCGGCAACCCCGCCTACGATTACTACCTTCATTTCGCCGCCCCTCCTTCGGTTTCCCCACGATAGCTGTTGATGCCGCCAATATCTGTAATATTGGTATAGCCTATATGCTTTAGTATATGTTCGGCCTGCCTGCTTCTTGCACCACTCAAACAATGTACAAAGACAGGCGTATTTTTATCGGGGATTTTATTGGATGCGGCTTCCAGTTCATCCAAAGGGATATTCAAGCTTCCGGGGATATGGGCGTCCCGATATTCCTCCCTGGTGCGCACATCCAGAAGTACGGCGCCTTCTGTAGCCTTCATTTTTTTTATGCCTTCGTTTATATCCATGCTTTTAAATAAATCAAAAAAACCCAATCTGTTTTCCTCCCTGCTGATAAATTTTTTCGATCTTATTGATTGAATTTTACCACCTGGTTTCAGGGAAAACTGTGACTGGGTCGCATTTCAGCGAACTATATAAAATTCAGTTAAACCATGGCTTTGAGCGCATCTATATTTTTCAGAGTAATCCTGCCCCGTTTAAACTCGACCAGACCGTCGGCAGAAAACCGTTTGAGCATCCGCGCAACTACCTCGCGGGCGGAACTGGTATACTGCGCAATCTGTTCGTGTGTCATTTGGATGACAGGGGAGCCGGTGTGTTCATACTCGCCGATTAAAAAGGAAGCGAGGCGCCGGTCATATCCCCTAAACAGAATCATCTGCATCGTCCACATGACAGATGAAAAGCGTTCGCAAAGCAGTTCGTATGCAAAGCAGCGGACATATATATT
The DNA here is from genome assembly GCF_014287795.1 of Christensenella tenuis. Taxonomy (GTDB): domain Bacteria; phylum Bacillota; class Clostridia; order Christensenellales; family Christensenellaceae; genus Christensenella; species Christensenella tenuis. The sequence goes on along the minus strand of NZ_JACOON010000008.1, from coordinate 6,847 downwards.
TTGGTTGATAAGCTTTTCAAAAGCGGCTGTGCCCATCACAAGCAGATCGCAGTTTGCAGATACTGTCATTTGTGTCTCAAACGTGATTTGTTTGACTGCGCAGGAGGCTGTCAAGATGCAAAGCCCGCCTTCGTGAAGCCGGTACAGGGTAATCTCTCGGCCTTCTTCCGACAGGATACAGGCGCGCAATTCGCCGCTCAGTACCATGGACATGCCGAGGCATTCCATATCGCTGTTCAAGATAACCTGTTCTTTAGAATAGCGTTGTATATGTGAGTTTACCTGAACAAATTCTTTCTCGCTATCGGTTAGCTGTTCCCAAAAGGGAAGTTTGGACAAATAACTGAGCTCCGCCATTGATGCTCCTCCCCTGTTCCAAGGCCAAATATTGAATATGATTATATCAGTTATGGGCAGAAACCGCAATAAAAAGGGACAGTGCATATAAAAACGCTTCGTAAACTCTTGCTAAAAACCACGTAAAAATATATATTAATATTGAAAATAGAAACGAAAGCGGTATTATATTAAGACAATGCGTATGGCTTTTCATAATACAGGCGCTGCATCCGGCCTTTAGATATATGGCGGCATCATCCGCGCGCAAAGTCATGATACTAGATTAGTAAGAGCGTATTGAAATAATAAGGGCATATACGTTAAGAGGTATAAAATGGAACAGAAGATTAGGTGTCTTGAGGAGGCAAACAAGGCGCTCAAGGAAAGTAATGAAAAGCTGTACAACAGTATGCAGGCCTTCCAAATTGCTGCGGAAGAGAGCGGCAGCTTAGTGTTCACCTATGATACAAATGAGCAAAAAATATTGGTAGACGAGAGGACAGCCCAGGCATTTCATGTAGAACCGGTACAGACAGGAATTCCTTATGAAATGGTAAACCGGGGAATCATTGCCCGGGAATCCATAAAAGAATATATCCGCATCCATGAAGCAATGCTGCATGGGGAAAAAGAAGCAGGGGGAATTGTAAAGCTGATTCCTGCGGATGGAAATGAAATGATTTATGACCTCAAATTCCGCATGATTATGAATGAAGATGGCGGCCCGAGTGGAATGGCGGTAGGAGTTTACCGGGATATCACGGAACGCTATGTGAAAGATATGGCACATGAACGTTACCAGCAAATCGTCTTTTCTTCCGAACGGTATACTTATGAATATGAAGAAGATAAAGACCTGTTGTCAATCTATCCTTCACTTGCGGAGAGTGGGGGAAAGGAAGTACGCTATACCTTTGAACATTTCCATGAGAGGCTGAAAAAAGAAGAATTATGCCCGAAGGGCGATGTGATGATTCTGGAAAATATGTTTACAAGCAATACCGCCAGGCCGGTACAAGTACAGCTTTACAGCGCAAAGACAGGGGAAAAGCGCTGGTATGCGATTACCAATTCCATCATAAAAGAAACCACCAAGCGGATTGTTGGCACGATTGCGGATATAACGGATATTAAGCAGCGGGAAAATTCGCACCGAAAGCTGGAACATGTCCTGCAGTGCCTGAAGGACGAGTATATCGGAATATTTGAAGTGGATTTGGAAAATGATTTTTATACAACGCTTTCTTTTGAGGGATCGGAGCCTGTTCCGGAATTGCCTGCGGAGGGATGTTATAGTGAGACAATGCAGTGGGTTTGCAGGGCAGTAGCGGCCCCGGATTATTTGAATGCCTATATTGAGTTTACCAGTATAGGCTATTTGAAAAAAGCATTGTATCAAGACCGCCGTATTGAAATTGAATACATGACCAATTGTAAAAAACATAATTGGTGGAGGACGAGTTATCAGGTTGTGGAACAAAAGAACGGAATACCGACTAAGGCCATTATGTACCAATTCGACATCGACCAGGTAAAAACAGAGAAGCTCATACAGCAGCAGGCAATGCAGGAGGCGTATAATTATGCAGAAACCGCGAATGCGGCAAAAACGGAATTTCTTTCGCGGATGAGCCATGATATCAGGACGCCCCTGAACGCTATTATTGGAATGACGGCGATTGCCGGCACACAGATTGAAAACCATGAACGGGTACAGGAATGCCTGAGAAAGATCACTTCAGCATCTAAGCACCTGCTATCGCTTATCAATGAAGTGCTGGATATGAGCAAGATTGAAGCGGGAAAGGTGGAACTGCAGGATGAAGAATTCAATTTGGCCGACCTGATCGACAATATGATTGCAATGGTATTGCCGCAGATCAATGAACATGGGCACGAACTACAAGTCAATGTAGTGGACATCAAACATGAATGTGTTATTGGGGACAGCCTGCGGATTCAGCAGGCGTTTGTGAACCTGATTGGCAATGCCGCCAAATATACGCCGGACGGCGGAAAAATAAATGTCCGTATACAAGAAAAACCAATGAAAAATCCGGAATACGGAGAATATGAATTTATTTTTGAAGACAACGGGATTGGAATGACGGAAGAATTTCAGAAAATGATCTTTGAGCCGTTTGCCCGCGCGGAAGACAGCGATGTGCAGAAACAAACGGGCACTGGCCTTGGAATGACGATTACCCGCAACCTGATCCGTATGATGGACGGAGACATCAAGGTGGAATCCGAATACGGACGGGGATCACGTTTTACGGTTACAATACATTTGAAATTACTCAAGGAACAGCATGAATATATGGAAGAACTGATCGGGCTGCCGGTATTGGTTGTGGATGATGAACAAGCTACGGCGGAAAGCGCAAGCCTTGTTCTGAATGAAATTGGAATGATAGGCGAGTGGTGTCTCTCCGGGCAAGAAGCAGTGAAGCGCATTTGCGTCAGGCATCAAGTCCAGGAAGATTATTTTGCTGTGATACTGGATTGGAAGATGCCCGGAATGGATGGGCTCATGACTGCGAAAAGAATTCGGGAAGAGGTGGGACCGGATATCCCGATCATTATTTTATCCGCCTATGATTGGTCTGAAATAGAAGCCGAGGCGCGTGCGGCAGGAGTAGACCACTTTATTTCCAAACCATTATTCAAAAGCAGGGTCATCCGTTGCTTTAAAAAAATACTTGAAATTACCGACGATCACCTGGTCGCTAAGCCGGAGACGATCAGTGACATGCACCTTGAGGACAAGCGTGCCTTGCTGGTGGAAGACAATGAAATCAATGCGGAAATTATGAGTGAGATTATCAAAATGTCCGGTATACGCGTGGAATGGGCGCATAATGGCAAGGAAGCAGTGGAAATGGTAGGCGCATCCGAAGAAGAATATTATGACATTATTTTTATGGATGTGCAAATGCCTTACCTGAATGGATATGAGGCGACAGCCGCAATCCGGAATATGGATCGAAAAGATGTCCGAAAACTGCCAATTGTAGCGATGACGGCGAACGCCTTTGCCGAAGATGTTGACCACGCAAAGAATGCGGGGATGAATGAGCACATTGCAAAGCCTGTGGATTTGGGCAATCTAAGCGCTATCATGGATAAATACCTGTAAGGAATATTTAGAAATATTGGAACCAGGGTACAGGCAGAATTTGAAACATAACCATAAATGATTGATGCACGAATCAAAAAGCATCCCCAGCCTTAATGGGTTGGAGATGCCTTTTGCGTAGATAGACAGAATGTTTCAGTCGGTTATTTTCTGTATCCGCATTTAGGGCAAACACCATTTTCATCCAATGCAATACCGCATAACGGACAACGGTCAATCTGGTTCTTCGTCTCAAATTCAGCAGTCGCTGCGTTGACGCCGCTGGTGAAGGTAAGTTTTGCAATATTCAGCTTATCTTTCAGCAAGTCATAAACGATCTTGATCATGCCCTCAACCGTCATGGTCTCCTTGGTGACAACCAAACGGCAATCGGGATAGGCAGTAGCAAGACCGGTTTTGAAGGCCTCACCTTTCATCTGGTTCTGCGGTGCACCATTTTTGATGCCCTGCTTATCATAAACATCAAGAATTGCCGGAAGCAGTGGGTCATCTTCCCGCAGAACTAAAGCATGATCAAAATTCTTCAGTACATCCCATGCCGTTTTCTGAATTTCATTGCAAGGGAAGACCATGTTTACTCCATCGTTGACGGAATCCTCTACCTCAATCGTCAAGACGCCGGTATGGCCATGTAAATACTGGGCCTCACCCTTAAATCCATAAAATCTGTGTGCATATTGCAGGTCTAATGTCGTAATGCTTCTCATATTTTCTACCTCGTATGATATAAAGTAGTAGTGATTAAAGCCCCTCTCCAAGGGCTATGTGATACGATAGGGAATGTCATGGACCGCCTATTAATAATTTTCTGCATGCAGTTCAAAGTAGCTCTGCGGATGACTGCAAGCAGGACAAATGTCCGGTGCGTTGGTGCCGGTTACGATATGCCCGCAGTTGCGGCATTCCCATACTTTGACTTCACTTTTCCGAAATACCGCGGCAGTTTCAACATTATGCAGAAGGGCGCGGTACCGTTCTTCATGATGCTTTTCAATGGCAGCTACCATACGGAATTTTTCCGCAAGTTCATGGAACCCTTCTTCATCGGCGGTATTGGCAAAACCGTCGTACATATCCGTCCACTCATAATTCTCGCCCTCCGCGGCAGCCAGCAGGTTGCCGGCAGTATCGCCGATCCCAGCCAGTTCCTTGAACCACATCTTGGCATGCTCTTTTTCATTATTGGCAGTTTTTTCAAATAAAGACGCGATCTGCTCAAAGCCGTCCTTTTTTGCCCTGGAAGCAAAATATGTATACTTATTTCTTGCCTGGGATTCTCCGGCAAAAGCAGCCTCCAGATTCTTTTCTGTCTGTGTACCTGCATAGGGATTTTTCTTTTGATCCATACTTTTCTCTCCTTGTTTATCGTTATTTGGAATGAGTGAAAGCAGTTTCTGCACCGTATCCAGCGGAAAATCCGATGACGGAGGATTTTCCCTTAGTCTTTCCAGCAACCTGTGCGCATTGCCGCTTTGGGGAAGCATAAAACCGGCCTCCCTCATAATATCTTCTTCCACCAGGCGTTCCGATTTGGCGGCTGCTGACATCAGCCGGTAAAGACCGTCCTGTTTCGTTTCCTGTGTAAGCTGCAAAGCAATTTTTTCCTGCTCTGCTTTATTTTGCACCAAAGCATAGAGTGTAGAAGTGACCGCTTCGATTTTCGGCTGTTGGGGCGGATATTCTACAGGTACCATGCTAATGGCTCCGCTGGGGCAAGCCCCGGAACATACGCCGCAACCAATACATTTATCCACATCAATGATACTGTTCTCGGTGTCTGTGGCGCCTGTCGGGCAGACATACAGGCACAGGCAGTCCTTTGTACAGAGCCTCAAATTTCTGACAGCAAGTTTTTTCATGCCGACACCCTCCCTTCGATCTTCTCAAATTTCCAGGCTGGGACTTTGCAGACCGGGCACAATTCCGGCGGGGCTTCCCCGATATATACAAACCCACAAACAGAGCAGACCCAGATATCTGTATCTGCTAACAGGGACTCGCCTTCTTTCAGATAGCGCTCCACCAGCGACGAGAGCATTCGTGTAACTTTCTCGCCCCAGACACAGATCCTGGCGGCCCCACGGTCCTTTGCAGCATCTACTGTACTACGAATAGCGGGGTAGCGGTCGATATCTTCCTGCAATCTGGCGGCCAACTGTTCCACGGCAGCATCCTCAACCGCAGGTACATGCTTTGTAAAGTAGGCGGCAAGCTCCCGGAATAGTCCTGCTTCCTGTTCCTTATACTGTTTTTCGCAACCCCGCGCAAGATTAGAACATAGCGCCGCAAGCTGTCCCATAGACAGTGAATACAGGCTGTCTCCATGCACATCCATATTCGTCTGGATTGTATTCGCTTGTGCGGGAGCAGCAGATTCCGGCCGATCCTCAAACTTCTTCTCAGCCGGCTGGAAATTATCTTTGGACGCATTGCACAAAGGGCATCTCCAGTCATCCGGTAGCTCGCTGAAAAGAGTTTTTTCTTTCGCCTCATCATAGATATAGCCGCAGACTTGGCAAACATACCTCACATTATTATCCTCCATCTCTATTATTTTATAAGAAAAGCCTGACAGCTTGCCTTATTCCGTATCCTGTTTCTTTTGACATTCGGGACAGATACCGCTGAACATAATGGAATGCCCGGTCAAGACGAAGCCCTGCCTATCTCGAATGGAACATTCCAGTTCAGGCATATATGCCATATCTACATCAAATACACGGCCGCACTGTTCACATCTGACGTGGTAATGCGCCGTGAGCATATGGTCATAACAGTCGGCGCCACTGGGAACCTCAACCTTACGAATCTCTCCCATGTCGCATAAGCGCTGCAAATTACGGTAAACGGTTCCCCGACTTATATTGGGATGTTCACGGGAAACGATATGGTAGATTTCATCGGCGGTAGCGTGGCCTTTGAATTGATTCAAAGCATTCAGCACCAATCGCCTCTGGATTGTATTACGTTCTCTCATAGAATAAAATCCTTAATCATATATATTTTCAATAAGAATTATATACTGATGGTATTCGATTGTCAATATCTAATGGAATAATATGAGAAGATCAGATAGCCAGGTGTCATAAGATATAAAATCAAATGGAACTATATCAGTATATGATCTGTAAACGTTTGGAATGAAAAGTATATTTTACATGATATATTCTATTGTGCTATAGATATAAGAAGGGGGTTGAAAGAGATTAAAATTGACCGGAAAGGGAAGGGTTTAATGCCTTTCTGCACGTTTGCCGTTTAATATGGGTATATGGCTCTTTGAGATAGAGTTGGTTCGAACTGCCAGACAGCAACATGGAACGGAGGTGATGAAATGGCACAATACGGATATATCCGTGTTTCGACACG
>NZ_JACOON010000007.1 GCF_014287795.1 Christensenella tenuis | reverse complement strand
GCAGAAACGGGAATGCCGCCCAGCACGCTCTACAGGAAGATGCAAAAGCACAAAAAAACGGCACCAAAGTATGCCGCAAACACGATTCTATCGAACATTTAATTTTTCCCGAAACGTATACTTTTTGGAAAATGACACCCACTTCCCATATATCTAATATTAGTCAATAAATATCGAAAAATCAACCCCTTTTTTCTATTTTTTTCGTTTTGCCAAAAATCATACATTTAGAAAATGCCAGGTGGCAAAGCATTATGAAGAGGGGAGATTTCAAATGAAAGGCAAAAAATTTTTAGCGGTTTTACTGGTGGCACTGTTGGTGCTGGCTGCTCTGCCGACAATGGCGCTTGCAGCCACTTTTTCACTTACCAAGGTAGTAGTGGTTGACGGAGTAGACGGTTATACAACCGTAGAAATTCCGAAAGTTGGCCAGAAGCTGACCGCTAACATTTATACGAACGATGCCGGAAACCCGGTGATTGGCTCGTATCCGGTAAACGAAGACGCGGAATACAAATGGTACTATGAGGGCAGCGAGGACAACGTGCTGGGCACGGGAGCAACCTATACGGTGACCTCGGACAACGCTGGCAAGAAGCTGTGCGTGACTGTAAGCGTAAAAGGTTACGATGGAACAGAGACATGGACAGCCTCGGAAGCCGCATCTTATTATGAAGTAACCGACGTGGATGTAGTTGACGGCGTGGACGGTTATACGCCCGTAACCGCACCTAAGGCTGGCCAGAAATTGACGGCAAATATTAAGACGGATGATCCGGCAAATCCTGTGATCGGTTCCTATCCTGTAAACGAGGATGCGCAATACAAATGGTATTACGAAGGTAGCGACAACGTATTGGGCACAGGAGCGACCTATACGGTGACTTCTGATAATATCGGTAAAATATTATGCGTGGATGTAAGCGTAAAGAACTACAATGGAAGCGCGACATGGACAGCGACGGATGCGGCGGCCAAGTACAGTGTAACCGGTGTAAATGTGGTAGATGGCGTGGACGGTTATACGCCTGTAACCGCACCTAAGGCTGGCCAGAAATTAACGGCAAATATTGAGACGGATGATCCGGCGAATCCTGTGATCGGTTCCTATCCTGTAAACGAGGATGCGCAATACAAATGGTATTACGAAGGCAGCGACAACGTATTGGGCACAGGAGCGACCTACACGGTGACTTCCGATAATATTGGTAAAATATTATGCGTGGATGTAAGTGTAAAAGGTTACGATGGAACAGAGACATGGACAGCAACGGATGCGGCAGCTAAATACAAAGTAACCAAGGCAGTGGTAGTTGATGGAACGGATGGCTATACCGCCGTAACAACTCCGGAAGTTGGCCAGAAGCTGACGGCAAACATTGAGACGGATGATCCGGCGAATCCTGTGATCGGTTCCTATCCTGTAAACGAGGATGCGCAATACAAATGGTATTATAAAGGCAGCGACAACGTATTGGGCACAGGAGCGACCTATACGGTGACTTCTGATAATATCGGTAAAATATTATGCGTGGATGTAAGCGTAAACGGCTATGATGGAATGGATACATGGGAAGCGAATGTGATTCCGGAACCCAGATATGAAGTGATCGGTGTAACGGTGGTAGGAGAAGATGGAGCGACGCCTGTTACTGAGCCTAAGGTAGGGCAAATACTGACAGCTAATATTTTTACGGATAACTTCATGGAGCCGGTGATCGGTTCATATCCGGTTAATAAAGATGCGCAATACAAATGGTATTACGAAGGCAGCGACAACATACTGGGCACTGCACCGACCTACACGGTAACTTCTGATAATATTGATAAGACACTGTGTGTGGAAGTAAGCGTAAAGGGATATAGTGGAAGTGCCGTTTGGACGGCAGAGGTCCCGGTTACGGATGCAAGAATACCGGGAGACGTAAACGGAGACGGTATTGTAGATCTTCTCGATATGGTTCAGATAAATAATGTGAAGAATGGAACGGCGGAGTTTGATGACGAGGCATTCCAGGCGGCCGACATGAACGGAGACGGCATCATTGATCTTCTGGACTTAGTGTTGGTTAACAATATCAGGCTGAATAAATAAAAGGACAAAATGAATTTGGAGGATAAATGAAATGAAGAAAAAAAAGATAATGTCGATTGCGCTCGCAGCTATCCTTGTGCTGGCTTTCGCGGCGGCTGGGTTTGCTGCGGATGTTCCAATCAACGTAGAAATTGATAACAGTAAGCCGAATCCGGGAGATACCATAACAGTTAAGGTATCCTGTACGGCGAATGATGTAGGCGGATTTGAAGGGAAAATCAGTACCAAGGGTTTAGAGTATGTAGGAACCACTGGAAAGCCCCTTAGTGATGAAACGCAGCTTACAGTTATGGGAACGGGCAGTGTGACCTATACATATAAAGTAACGGCAAAAGCGGGAGATACGATCAATTTTTCGCTGTCCGGCGTAAAAGTTGCGAATGAAGCGGGTACAGATTGGCATAATCCTGTTGGAAATTTTGCAGCAAGCGGCACGGTAGCAGCGGCAGTGGAGCCTGACCCGGAGCCGTCCACCCCGGTTACCCCTGACCCGGAGCCGTCTACCCCGGTTAATCCTGACCCGCAGCCGTCCACAAACCCGGAAACTCCTTCTGAAGGCGGAAGCACGGGTGACACGGCGAAAGACAGCGCGCTGGACGACGTTCCGAAAACGGGCGACGCGACCACAGACATGTGGGTATTCGCGGTAATTGCGCTCGCGGCGGCAGGTACAATTGGTATCGCAGCTTATAGGAAGGCATTTTCTAAATAATAGATCATATGAAATCGTATGATCGGATTCACAGGTAAACCCACACCAGGTGAATCAAGCGCAGGGCGGGAATTTCCCGCTCTGTGCATTTTCATGGAAAAGCAGGGAATAAGAAATTATGGATAAAAGAAACATGAGCGGGAAGAACAGCAGGAATCAAGCTCCTAACCAATCAAAAAGAGCAGCCAAGGGCAATATGAAGTGGCTCATAGTGCTGGCAGCAGCCATCGCGGCGGCGATTTGTATCGTGGCCTTTGCCATCGTGCCGATGACGCGGGAGCCGGAACCGGTGAGCACCCCGTCGCCCACGGTAATCGCTGCGCCGTCCGCGGAGGCAAGCCCATCGCCGGCGCCGGAAGAACCGCAGGTATTGCCGGAGCTTGAAGAACTGTACCGGCAGAACGGCGATTTGGCGGGCTGGGTTAAAATCGAAGGGACTGTTGTGGATTACCCGGTGATGTATACGCCGGAGGACGGCGAATTCTATCTTTACCGTACGTTCCAAAAAGAAGAGGATCCAACGAAAGAGGGGTGCATCTTCATCGACAAGAATTGCAGCGTGGACCCGAGAAGTACAAACCTGCTGCTGCACGGGCATAACATGAAGAATGGAACGATGTTCCATACGCTGCTCGATTACCAGGAGGAAGAATTTTACAAGGAGCATCCGGTAATTGAATACAGTTCTTTATACAGCAAGGACGATTACGAGATCGTATCGGTGTTTCTTTCAAAGGTATACAACAAGGATGAAACGGACGTCTTCAAATTTTATAAATTCTATGATGCGGAGACGGAAGAAGAATTCGATGAATTTATAGGGAATATCAAAGAGCTTTCGCTGTACGATACAGGAATAACGCCAGAGTTTGGAGACGAGCTGATTACGCTTTCGACGTGCGAATACACCCAGGAAAACGGGCGGATCGCGGTGGTGGCAAGGAAGGTGACGGACAAGACGACAAGCGAAGGCTCTATAATCGTATAACATTCAAACAGCGGGTTCAATGGCTCTTTCACCAAAAAGCACGGCGCCCTCAGGCGCCGTGCTTTTTTCTTGCCTTGCCACAATGGGAATAGCGAACCGCAGAGAAACGGTAGACCCTTCACCCAGCACCTAAACGGAGATGCTTTGGTATATCTTTTCCTCATTTTCACACTTGCGTGAATAAATCCGTCCCAGCCTGATGTACAGACAGGAAAAACTAAATTTTTGGAACTGTGTGAAATTTCGTGTGTTTTCTTTGAGCATCAGCCGCTGAATTGAGTAAATAAGAGAAGAGTGAATGCACGGTTTGCAACATCCGGGCTGGTGTTCAAGGAGCGGGAAAAGGCGGAAAATTGCGAATGGCTGACCGGCATCCGTGTGCTGGGCGGCAGCCATATTCCGGATGCCGGAATCCTGACCGGTCATGTGAAGGCGGAGAATATCAAGACGGTGCTTGAAACCGTGGAAATGTATGAGTGATCCAGTGGCCATTTTATGCTCCCTGTTCTTTTATTTGCGTTTCGCGGGAAGCGGGAGTAAGATAGAAGAAAATGCTATTTATGAAAAACGGAGGTCTTGTTATGGGAAAGAAAGCGGTTATTTTGGTGGACATGCTGAACGACTTTGTGACGGGCGCACTCACGTGCGACCGGGCAAAAGCGATTGTACCGCATCTTGAAAAGCTTGTCCGGGCGGCCCGCGAAAAGGGCGTGTATGTGATTTATGCAAACGACGCGCATATCAAGGGAATCGACCGGGAACTTGAATTATGGGGCGACCATGCGATTATCGGCACGGAAGGCGCAGAGGTAATTCCGGAACTTACGCCGCAGGAAGGGGATTTTGTAGTGCCAAAGCGCCGGTACAGTGGATTTTTCCAGACAGACCTGCATCTTCTCCTCACTGAACTCGGGGTGGACACGGTTGTTATGACCGGCTTGCATGCGCATATGTGCGTCCGCCACACGACGGCGGATGCGTATTACTGGGGATACCGAATTATTGTACCTACGGATGCGACAGATTCCTTCACCAAAGAGGATTATGAATACGGCATCCAATATTTAAAAGATATTTATGGAGCACAGCTTACGACGGTAGATGAACTGATAGAAACGCTGTGAACGGCAGCGGCCGCTTTCCCGGATGGGACGGCGGCCTTTTTTATTTCCCTGGGTGATGGAAGATGAACGGATTCTTTCGTCCCTTCCTGCAAATGTGAAACGGAACAGAACTATGCATTGTCATACCTTCTGAAATCGGATAAAATAGAAGTAATAAGCTTGCCCAAAAAGTCTTGCCGCTGCGCGGCAGGGCACTCTTTCGCATTTGGGATTATCTGCTGCGCGCAGGACATGCGGCCGCTGTTCCGCCTATGGGCAGGCCTGCGGGCGTACATGCCGCCCTTGCCCGCAAACAGCAGCTTGGAAAATGCCGGCCGATTCCCCGCAATAAAGGTGTATCGACCGTCTGGTAATATTGGAGGGTGCGTGAAATGAAACGTTATGTCATTGCCCTTGACCAGGGAACGACCAGTTCCCGGTGCATCATTTTTGATCAGGATTGCAACATTATATGCGTAAGGCAGCGCGAATTTACGCAGCATTTTCCGCAGGACGGATGGGTGGAACATGATCCGATGGAGATCGTGTCGTCACAGGTCGGCGTGCTTGAGGAAGCGGTGGACGAGGCGGGAATTTTTTTGGACGAAGTGGCGGGAATCGGCATTACCAACCAGCGCGAAACGACAATCGTATGGGAAAAAGAAACCGGGAAACCGGTTTACAACGCTATTGTGTGGCAGTGCAGGCGGACGGCCGCTATTTGCGAGCAACTGAAACAGGACGGTATGGCGGATTACATCCGGGAGACAACCGGACTGCTCATTGACGCGTATTTTTCCGCAACCAAAGTGAAGTGGATACTCGACCATGTGGAGGGCGCGCGCAAGCGGGCGGAAAAAGGAGAACTCCTGTTTGGCACGGTGGATACATGGCTGCTGTGGAACCTCACAAGGGGGAAGGTGCACGTAACGGATTATACGAATGCATCGCGTACCATGATGTTTAACATCCGCAGCCTTAAGTGGGATGAAACTATTTTAAAAGCGCTCGGCATTCCGCGCGCCATGCTGCCCGAAGTAAAGAGCTCGAGCGAGCTTTACGGGTATGCGGAGGTTTATGGAAAAAAGATCCCTGTGGCGGGAATCGCGGGAGACCAGCAGTCCGCGCTGTTCGGGCAGGCATGCTTTGGCGCGGGGCAGGCGAAAAATACCTATGGGACAGGCTGCTTCATGCTGATGAATACGGGGGAAAAGCTATGCCGCAGCAAAAACGGCCTGCTGACGACCATTGCGGCCACACCCAAGGGGACGTTGCATTATGCAATTGAAGGAAGCGTGTTCATGGGCGGCGCGGTGATCCAGTGGCTGCGCGATGAAATGCGGCTCATCCAGGCAAGCGCCGACAGCGAATATTTTGCGCAGAAGGTGCCGGACAACGGCGGGGTATACCTTGTGCCCGCGTTTACAGGTCTCGGCGCACCCTACTGGGATATGTATGCGCGGGGTACGATTATCGGTCTCACACGCGGGGCGACGGCAGAACATATCATCCGTGCGGCACTCGAATCCATCGCCTACCAGACGAAGGATGTACTGGACGCCATGCAGGCGGATACGAAAATAAAGCTTGGCAGGCTGAAGGTGGACGGCGGCGCTTCGGCGAATAATTTCCTCATGCAGTTCCAGGCCGATATTACTGAAACCCCGGTGATGCGCCCGCGGGTACGCGAGACGACGGCGCTTGGCGCGGCATATCTTGCCGGGCTGGCGACGGGCGTATGGAAGAGTACGGAGGAAATTTCCGGGAAATGGACGCTCGATAAACGGTTTGCTCCCGCAATGCCGGCGGAAAAGCGGGAACGGCTGATAAGACACTGGCATAAGGCGGTTTCCCGGGCGAAAGGCTGGCAGGATACGTGATCCGGTTTAACCAGATGGAGGCGAAAGCCAATTTATAGGGGCCTAACGGTCTTTTTTCCGGCTGGAGAGCAAGAGAAACTTTATAAATGAAATTGTGAAATGGATGGCGCCTTGAGATGGCGAAGCACGCAGCCGCTGTGGGAATTCTCCGGCGGGCTTTCAGGACGGGCATCCCGAATCTCCTATGAAAGAGGAATTTTATGCAATATGACGTGATCATTATTGGCGGCGGAATCACTGGCTGCGCCGCCGCGTATGAATTTTCAAAGTACGAGTTCAAGACGGCGCTCCTGGAAAAGGAAAACGATATAGCGTGCGGAAGTACGAAAGCGAACAGCGCCATCATCCACGCGGGCTATGATCCCGAGCCGGGCACCCTGATGGCAAAATATAATGCGCGCGGCAATGAACTTGCCCACAGGCTTGCCAGAAAGCTGGATATTCCCTTTCGGGAAACCGGATCTCTCGTGCTTGCCTTCTCGGAAGAGGAAGTGCGCGAGGTACATAAGCTTTATGAAAACGGTGTGGCAAACGGGGTACCGGTGGAAATTATTTCTGGAGAAGAGGTTTTGCGGCGCGAGCCGAATATTTCGGACCGGGTACGGTGCGCGTTGTGGGCGCCCACGGGGGCGGTCATCAGCCCGTGGGAATTTGCCGCCGCGCTGATCGAGACGGCGGTTATGAACGGGGTGGATTGTTATCTTTCGAGCGGCGTAAAGCGCATCAGCAAGCAGGACGGAATGTTTGAAATAACCGCAGGCGGGGAAAAATACCGCGCGAAATATATTGTCAACGCGGCAGGACTTTTTGCAGATAAAGTTTATGAAATGGCCGGCGGGACAGGTATGGCCATCACCCCCGTGCGGGGAGAATATTTTCTGTTTGATAAGACGATGGGCGGAATTGTTTCCACCGTGGTATTCCAGTGCCCGACAAAGCTTGGAAAAGGCGTAGTGGTCGCGCCTACAATACATGGAAATTTATATGCCGGACCGGACAGCAAAACCGCGGCGGCACGCGACGATACCTCGACGCATGCAGACGAGCTTAGCTATATCCGGGAAATGGCGGTAAAGTCTGTCCCCACCATTGATTTTTCGCAAAATATCCGTAATTTTGCGGGCCTGCGCGCCGTAGCGGGAAATGATTTTATAGTCGAAGAATCGAACGTCAGGAATTTTATCAATGCGGCGGGCATCAAGTCCCCCGGGCTTTCCTCTGCTCCCGCAATTGCGGAAGACCTTGTGCGGATTCTGGAAAACTGTGGGCTTACCCTGCGCAGGAAAGTGGAATTCCGCGGGGAACGCCGGGTGCTGCGCATGAATGAAATGTCTCTGGAGGCCCAGGATGCGCTGATTAAGGAAAATCCGGCTTATGGACGGGTAGTGTGCCGCTGCCAGACCATCACAGAGGGAGAAATTATAGATATCCTGAAACGCCCGGTCGCCCCGCGCAGCATAGACGGCATCAAGCGGCGGTGCGCAGCGGGTATGGGAAGGTGCCAGGGCGGGTTCTGTGAACCCCGTATCCATGATATCATGGCCCGGACGCTCGGCGTTCCTATGAAAGAAATCATGCAGGATACTGCAGGAAGCTACATTGTGACCGGGGAGACAAAAGAGGATTAGGGAAAGCAAAGACAAAATGGGGAAATAGGGAGATGCCGGACAAACCGTATGGGCAGCACGGCGTTTCCCAGGGGATACGGAAAGAGAGAACAATGGAAAGAAATTATGACGTGGCAGTGATCGGCGCGGGCCCGGCAGGGCTGGCGGCGGCGCTTGAGGCAAGGAAAAACGGCGCGGAACGGATCGTGGTTTTGGAGCGGGATTTTGAAGCGGGCGGAATCCTTAACCAGTGCATCCATAACGGCTTTGGCCTGCACTATTTTAAAGAAGAACTCACCGGACCGGAATATGCGGAGCGCTTCATAAGCGAACTTCGCGGGACGGATATTGAACTGAAGCTCAATACGATGGTGCTCAGCATTTCACGGGAGAAGCATATCGTAGCGGTCAATCCACAGGAGGGTGTACTGGAAATCGACGCGGGCGCGGTCGTTTTGGCTATGGGCTGCCGGGAGCGCCCGCGCGGCTCGCTCGGAATTCCGGGGACGCGTCCGGCGGGAATTTTTACCGCGGGAACGGCACAAAGGTACGTTAATATGGAAGGCTGTATGGTAGGCAAGAAGGTCCTGATCCTCGGATCGGGCGATATTGGGCTCATTATGGCCCGGCGTATGGTGCTTGAGGGCGCGCAGGTGGTGGCGTGCGTAGAGTTGATGCCCTATTCGGCGGGACTCCGGCGCAACATCGTGCAGTGCCTCGACGATTTCGATATCCCACTGTACCTTTCCAGTACAATTACCGAAATCCGTGGGCGCCGCCGCGTGGAAAGCGTGGTAATCTCACGGGTGGATAAGGACAGGAAACCGATTCCGGGAACGGAAAAGGAAATTGAGTGCGATACGGTACTGCTTTCGGTGGGCCTGATTCCGGAAAACGAGCTTTCCAAAAATGCAGGAGTGGAGATGGATATGCGTACCAAAGGGCCAATCGTTTATGAAAATATGGAGACGAGCGTACCGGGCATCTTCGCGTGCGGAAATGTAGCGCAGGTGCACGACCTTGTGGACTTTGTAACGATGGAAAGTATACGGGCGGGCAAAGCGGCAGCGGAATATGCTGCGCATGGCGAAACAGAAATGCCGTATTTTGAGTTATATGCAAGCCGGGGGCTCAATTATATCCTTCCGCAGCGTGCGCGCATGGATAACGTAGGACAATTCCTGGAAGTGTTTTTCCGGGTGAACGATATTTATAAGGATATCAGTATTGTGGTCAAATCGAACGGCGGGGAAATTGCACGATTTAAGCGCGATTATGCAGTGCCCGGGGAAATGGAAAAAATACGGATTCCTAAAAAGCTGCTGACCGGAAATGAAATCGAGGTTTCGCTGAAGGGAGGAGAACAGGCATGAGAGAGTTTACCTGCATTGTGTGCCCGAAGGGCTGCCGTATTTTTGCGGATGGAAATGGAAACCTTACGGGCGCGGGGTGCGAAAGGGGAATCCGCTATGTGGAATCCGAAATGGAGAACCCTACGCGCATGATTACATCCACAGTGCGCATCCGTGGCGCGGAGCTTCCGCGGCTGCCCGTTAAGACGAGCGCGCCCGTCCCCAAAAAGATGATGATGCGCGCCGTCGCGCTTTTAAATGATGTAACGGTGGATGCGCCCGTCGGGTGCGGGGATGTGGTTTTAAGGAATATACTCGATACGGGCGTGGACTTCATTGCCACAAAATCCGTGGACTAAGCGGTTTGCACGCAGGATAGACAGGCGGGCCCGCCGGCCGGGAAAGATGTGCCGCTTCTCAGGACAGGCACATCTTAGGGTCTTTTTCCGGCGCGGATGGGCAGGGAGCATGAGGTGAAGGAAATGGCATGTATAAAGGAAGAATTGACTTTTTTATCGGCGGACGGAAAGAGCAATGTGTTTGCGCGCCTGTGGCGGCCGGATGGCGTGCAGCCGGAATTTATCTTGCAAATCTGTCATGGAATGTGCGAATATATTGACCGCTATGCGGAATTCGCGGAATATATCACAGAGAACGGCGGTGTGGTGTGCGGAAACGACCACCTTGGCCATGGGTTTACCAAACAGCGCAACAAAAACAGTTTTTACGGCTACTTTGCCGACAAAAACGGTGAAAAGCTGGTGATAGAGGACGTCCATTCCCTGACCGGGATGGTTCGCGGGCGTTATCCCGGCCTTCCTTTTGTGCTGATGGGGCACAGTATGGGAAGTATGGTGGCGCGCAGCTATATGACAAAATACGGCGATGAGCCCATATGTGCGGTGTTCATGGGGACGTCGGGCGCAAACAAGCTAACCGGCCTCATCCGTTTTCTTGCAAATGTAGGAATGTTTTTCGGACGGGCAAAGAAGCCCGCCACACTTCTTTCCCATCTTGCGTTTTCCAAATATAACGACCGGTATGAAGATGTGCGTTCCAAAAATGATTGGATCACACGCGACAGGGAACGCGTGGAAAAGTATAATGCGGACCCGCAGTGCACTTTCCTGTTTACTGACCGTGCGGCCTATGACTTTGCCAACCTGGTGGATGATGTTTCGGGGATGCAGTGGGCCAGGCGCATGCCGGGGGATAAGCCCTGCCTGCTTGTATCCGGCAGTATGGACCCGGTAGGAAACTATGGCGAGGGAGTAAAAGAGGTATACGGTTGGATGAAAGAGGCGGGCCTTCCTGTGGAGATGAAGCTTTACGAAGGGGCGCGGCACGAACTTTTGAACGAAACGAACAGGGATGAGGTTTTCACTTATTTACTTGGCTGGATGCGGCAGTATATTTGACGGCCTGTATTTGAAGACATGAGATGCTTTGCGAATCTTTTCGTATTTATACTATAAATAGAAAAGATGGGAGGCGGCGGTTCTGTGAAAGACGATATGGATCAAAAAGATTTGACGAATAAAGAACTGGACAAAGTGACAGGCGGAGGAATAGCGGATCAGTTTGCGGGGATTCCTATGTCGGAACTCATCGGCGGCCCCCTCAAGGCAGCGCGCGGCGCGCAGGAGGCGCTTACGCGCTCAACTGCGGAGTTCATTGAACGGGCCGGGATGAAAACGCGTGATATGGACGACAAGCAGTAACGGGCACCGCCTTGAAAAAATGTAAAAACGGACAGGAAAGCAGGCGCTCTCTCGCCTGCTTTTCTATGTTGACCGGCGATATTTCTTCGTACTAAGGTTGAAGAAAACTGTAAAAGCATGCTATAATGACATTTAATTGCGGAAGAATACGCGCATATGCGCGGGCAGACGCTGACAGGGAGGCTGTTATGGAAAAGAGTTTAAAGCTTGAAATTCTCGATATATTGGAAGACAATGCCAAAACGACGGCGGATGAAATGGCGCTTATGCTGAATGTGGATGCCGCCACGATAGAAAAAACAGTAAAAGAGCTTGAGGACGAAAAAGCAATTATCAAATATAGTGCACTCGTAAACCGCGACGTAGTGGATGCGGACGGGGATGCGGAAGCGCTGATTGAAGTGGAGATTACGCCGCAGCGGGATTACGGCTATGACGATATGGCAAAACGCATTTATCGTTTTGAGGAGGTGCGCGCGGTTTACCTGATGGCGGGTACGTACGATTTATGCGTACGCATTAAGAGCCGCAGCATGAAGGATATTTCCAAGTTTGTATTTGAAAAACTCTCGGTCATCGACGGAGTCACGAAAACGGTTACGGTGTTTATTATGCGCAAGTATAAGGAGCAGGGTGTGATTCTTGTGGGTGAGGAGACGGATGAAAGATTGGTGGTCACGCCGTGAGGAAGTTTATTGCGAAAACAGTGGAAGATATGCCGCCTTCGGGAATACGGAAATTTTTCGATATTGCGAGCGAAATGAAGGATATCATTTCGCTTTCCGTAGGCGAACCTGATTTTGTGACGCCGTGGAATGTCCGGGAAGCGGCAATTGCATCCATTGAGCGCGGATATACGCATTACACGTCCAACCACGGAAACCCGGCGCTGCGCAAACTGATTACGCGTTATTTGAGCGAACGGTATGGCGTGGGTTATGATTGGAAGACGCAGACAATCGTGACCGTAGGGGCCAGCGAAGCGCTTGACCTTGCTTTTCGTGCGGTCATCGAGCAGGGCGATGAAATCCTTGTGCCTGCGCCGTCGTATGTTTCCTATATGCCGGGGGTTGCCTTTGCGGGCGGCGTGGCGGTTCCCATTGAAACGCAGGAATGCGATGATTTCACAGTAACGCCGCGTGCGCTTGAGGCGGCAATTACACCGAAAACAAAGGCGATTATCCTGCCTTATCCCAATAACCCGACGGGCGCGATTATGACCAAAGAACAGCTTGCGGCGATTGTTCCGGTTCTTGAGAAGCACGACCTGTTTGTGATTTCGGACGAGATTTATTCAGAGCTTACATATGGCGGACGGCATTGTTCCATCGCTTCGTTCCCGGAGATGTATCCGCGCACGGTGGTCATCAACGGGTTTTCCAAGGCGTTTGCCATGACAGGGTTCCGGCTCGGTTATGCGGCAGGGCCGGAAGATATGATTGCGGCCATGGTAAAAATCCATCAATATTTTATGCTGTGCGCGCCCACGGCCAGCCAACACGCAGGCGAAGAAGCGCTGCGGCATGAGATGGACACGGATTTTGCACAAGTAGGAAAAATGGTGTCGGATTATAACCGCCGCCGGACATTTGTATATAATGCCTTTAAAAAGATGGGGCTTTCCTGTTTTGAACCAAAGGGCGCGTTTTATGTGTTCCCCAATATTTCTGGAATGGGAATGACGTCGGAAGAGTTTTGTCATAAGTTGATTCATGAAAAGCATGTGGCGTGTGTGCCGGGCACGGCGTTTGGCGCGGCAGGCGAAGGCTTTATGCGGTGCTCTTATGCGTCGTCCATGGATAATTTAAAGGAAGCGCTGAAAAGAATTGCGGAGTTTGTGGACGAATGCAGGAAATAAAATTATTGGCACTGGATATAGACGGAACGCTGATTGCAGATATGGGGATGAACGTTGCGCCCCGGGATATGGATGCAATTAAACGCGCGCGTGCGGCGGGCGTGTATGTGACGCTTGCGACAGGGCGCATCCTTGAAACGGCAAAACGGTGGATTCACGCGCTCAGGATTGATCTTCCCATCATTATATGCAACGGAGCGGATATACGCGATGGAGAAAAGTCGTGGTTCCGCGACAGCATCCCCAAAGAAGCGACGCGGGATATTATGGCCGCATACCGGGGGACGGGGCAGAAGCGGTATATCTTCAGCGATAATAAAATTTATTGCACCAAGGACGATTACTATCAGGTTTTGTTCGACAAATGGCAGCAGGGCGAAGAAGCGGTGTTTCCCGTGGTCATCAAAGACACGGAGGAAGAAATGTACCGGGAGATGTACGCGGATGCGGAAAAGGTGCTCGTATGGTCCCCGGTCATTGAGCTTGAGCCGCAGCTGCGGGATATTGCGCAAACGTTTGCGGGAAAATATAACGTTGTCCGCGGGGAGGAACGCAATGTGGAGTTTAACAAACTCGGCGTATCCAAAGGATCCGGCCTGAAAAAGCTGGCGGAACTTCTCGGCGTGCAAATGGAGCAGGTGATGGCCATTGGAGACGGCGGAAACGACGTGGAAATGCTCCGCGCGGCAGGCGTAGGCGTTGCAATGGAAAACGCGATGGAAGAGGCGCGGGCAGCGGCGGACTATATCACGGCGGATGTGCGGGAATGCGGTGTCGCACAGGCAATCGACCGGTTTGTGTTTGGAAAATAAAGAAACGAAAAAAGCATCTCCGCCGGGGATGCTTTTTATTTTGCTTAGATTATGTTGTACATCATATCCGAAATTACATCCATGATCTTATCATGACATTGGCCGCAGCCTGTAGAGCAGTGCGTCACCTTTTGCACGTCGTCAAATGCGGACGTAACATCCGTCATGTTTTTTGAATTCCGCAGGGCGCTTTCGATATCCGCGAGCGTTACCTGCTTGCAGTTGCAAATTACTTTGTTTTCCGTTGCCATAGGGCATACCCTCCATTCATTCGTCTAACAATAATATACCCCTTTCCGGCATTCCTATGCAACAAAATATTACTGCAGGGGATAACGGTCTCGAATCTTTTTCAAAAAATCTTCAAATGTCTCCGCGGAATTGGCAATTAGGCTGGCATGGGTCAGTGGAATTCCGGGTCCAATTTCGACAGTAGCAGCTCTTGCGCTATAAATTGAAGTTGCCACCTGATATCTTTCGCCGATGGCTTCGTCACTGTCCTTATCATATTTTTGTGCGTAAACCGTATACTGCCCGCCGCCTTGCTCCACGGATATTTTCTGGATTTCGTATTCTCCGAGCGCAGGATTACTTACTAATTTTGTCGCTCCATACTCAGGAGGAGGGGTTTCCCCCTCAAGGACGCTCTCGAACTTCAGGTAATAATCCCGGTCCACCGGTCCCCAGATTTCCACCGTGACTTGGGAGTCAGGGATGCTGCAATTCACAATCAGCATCACATCCGAGTCATATGGATTGCTGACGGCAAAATCCGGCCCGCCCGTGGAAACCGTGGCGTCCATACCAGCCGGTACATAATTTGCCATAATGGTGTGCGGCACGCGCGCCTTGATCGTCATTTCCGCTTTCAATGCCGCGTTATACATGGTAGACGACACCTGGCAGATGCCGCCCCCAGCCTGATCCGTATAGGCTCCGTTCTCGATGCCCGGCGCCAGCGCCCAGCCGTTCTCCACCGTCCGGTCCCCTACCGTGTCGTTGACGGATAAGGTCTCCCCGGGATGGATGACCACTCCATTGAGAATATCGCTGATTTTCCAGATATTATATTTTCTTCCTTCGGATGAACCGCTGCTGATCGCCGTCGTAGCCGACCCCATCAATACCAGCCCGCGTCCCGGTTCCGGGCTGGGTAGTTCCGTCTTTCCAGGCGCGGCAAAAGAGTGAAAATCGCGGTTTTCGATCTGTTTTTTAATTTGCGCGGCGAGTGCGTCTTCATCTACGCGGAAAAAGGTTTCCAGCTCATTTTGGACGATTTGCCCAGAGGTTGTGAGGGCCTCTACGTCAGCTTCCTTTGCTACGGAATAAGAAATACCGGGCTGGTTCCAACCGGCGCTGTCTTCGGCGACTACTGCCTCGATCCGGGCATCGTCAACCTGAAGCTCAAGAGGAAAGTTCCTGCCGTCGCCGCCTTTTTCCATCGCGTGCGCCAGCGCGGCTTCCGCATCAAACGTAACGCCAAGTTGTGAAAGGGAATGCACATAAGGCGTATCGATATTTTTTACGGTATATTCAATCTGTTTTCCGAGAAGGTCCTCTACCATGGGCATAAGGGCCTCCTTCCCTTCTTCGAAGGTCATGCCGCCCATATTGATTCCGCCGACGGCGGTTCCGGCGGCGAATTTGTCCCGGTCCGTAATGCCGGGATATACCTCCAGGGCGGGCTGGCACGCGGTGGTAAAGCATACCGTAACCAGCAGCGCGGCCGCAAAGGCAGAAATGAATTTGATTCCTTTTTTCGTGCTGTTTTTCATAAAAATTCCCCGAATCCTTTTTTCAGCGGTTTTTTTATTGCTTTGCAGCGACATCCCCAAAACGGGCTGCGGGCACATACGGCTCGAAAACATTTCCAGTATTGTACGGGCATATGCTTTTTTTTCTTCCTCCGGAAGGGCGGCAGTCGCAATATTATCGCATGAAGCCTCCATATCCGTCTTGATCGGATGCTGCATGAGCCATACGACCGGGTTAAACCAGTAAACGGCGCGCAGGACGAGCATCAGCAGGCAAACGAGGTAATCGTAGCGCCTGAAATGAACCAGTTCGTGCCGTATGGCGAAACAAAGCTGCGCGGGGTGGCCCAACAGGGAAACGGGCAAGAGAAGCTTTGGAATGAATGATGCGGTCAGCGCGGGAGAAGAAATAGACCCCTGCATCAAGACGCGAATATCCCGCCTAACGCCAAGTTCGCGCCGAACCCGGTCGACCATGCGCCGCACTTCCGGAGGCGGAAGAACAGCGGAACGTTTTAGCCTGCGGGAAAGGGAAATATAGTCACGCGTCGTTTTCCATGCGGCCGCGGCGATGCCGGACAGCCAAATGGCAATGAGAACGGCGGCTGGGTCTATGTACGGCGCGGGAGGCTGTGCCTTCGGAACAGCGGTAGATACTGGCGTTTCCGACTTGCCGGGATATTCCGTTTCCGGCGCTGGGGATGCCGCGCTCATCGTTTCGCTTTGCGCGCCTGCTGCGGCCTGCGGCGGCTGCGCGACGCTTCCCAGCGCCTGCATCCCTGTCCCGGCGGGAGCGGCGGCGGTTTCTTCGGCAGAAACGGAAACCGCGGAAGAAACGCCGGGAGAAATGGTAAAGAACCCGATGCCGCTTTCAAAGGTAAAGGGAATCGCCAACCGGGCGATGAGCAGGAACCATACGAAGTATTGAAGGGAAGGGGAAAACCGATTCCGGAAAATCCGCTTCAAAAGAAGGATAAGCGCAAACAAAATTGCGGAATAAACGGTAATCTCAAACAAAGTGCGCAGGATACTCATTTTGATCCCCCCAAACGGTCAATCAGCGTCTTGAGCTCGCTCTGGTCTTCATCCGTCAGCCCGCTTTCCTCAATCATGCATACGAGCAGGTCCTTTTTGCTCCGGGCGCTGACCTTTTTTAAAAGACTGCGGCTTTCCGCGCGGATACAGTCTTCACGCGGAACGAGCGGATAATAAAATTTATCGCGCCCCTTGGCTTCGAATCCAACAAACCCTTTGTCGCAAAGCTTTTTCAAATAGGATGCGTAGGTGCGGTAGCTCCAGTCAACGGTTTTCCCCATCGCCTCGATCACACCGGAGAGAGGCTGCGGATCCCTGCCCCAGAGCGCATTCATGACCATCCATTCACTGTAAGTTAAAGTTTCCGTCATTTTTCGATCCTCCGTTTTGCCGGCAGTAGCTGCATTTGCATGACAATGTGTTCAGGTATAATCCAATGATTATAATAACAAGCTTATGATTATAAGTATAATCATAAAACGCGATCTGTCAATAGAAAATAGAAATTACTCCTAAGGCCTGGCGGAAAAAGGCAGTTTCCAGAAAAGGAACAGCCCAAAACAGGAAAATAAAGCGGAAAAAAACGAATTGGAATTTTACTGAATTTTTACGTTGCGCGCACATGGATTTTACCTTATAATTATCATGGATTGATCTTCGGATTAATATCAATTTCAGATGAGAGGGAACGTATGGAAAATGCTTGCTTCTGGTCTGGAAGGCACGGAAAGCTAGGTTGAAGATGGCAGTTCAGGTTGTTCTGGTTGAGCCCGAAATTCCGCAAAATACGGGAAATATTGCACGCACTTGTGTTGTCACGGGGAGTGTGCTTCATATTGTTGGACCGATGGGTTTCTCGCTCGATGAAAAGCATGTGCGCCGGGCCGGCCTCGACTATTGGAAGGATCTTACCTTATATACGTATGAAACTCTTGATGAATTATACCAAAAATATCCGAAAGGGGATTTTTGGTATTTTTCTTCTAAGGTACAGAAAAATTTCGATCAGGCAAACTATTCAAAGGACTGCTTTCTGGTATTTGGTAAGGAAACGGCGGGGCTTCCACGGGAGCTTTTGGACTGCAATGCGAACCGTTCGGTTCGAATCCCGATGCAAAGCGGGCAGCGGTGCCTGAACCTTTCCAATGCAGTGTGCGTGGGGGTCTATGAGGCACTGCGTCAAAATGGCTATTTTCATATGAAATGAAAATTTCTTACTGGGGGAATTTTGTATGGATTTATGGAGTGTTTTAATGCTCATCGGAGGTCTCGGGCTCTTCCTTTACGGCATGAAACTAATGTCGGACGGTCTTGAAGCCGCGGCGGGCGACAAACTCAGGACAGGCCTCGAGCTGATGACGAAGAACCGTTTTTCAGCGCTCGGTCTTGGGGCGGGCGTAACGGCGGTAATTCAAAGTTCGTCGGCAACGACGGTGATGGTTGTCGGCTTTGTAAACGCGGGACTGATGTCGCTTACGCAGGCAATTAATGTGGGGATCGGCGCCAATATCGGCACGACAATCACTGCGCAGATTGTAGCCTTAAAGGTAACAGAGTTTGCCCCCATTGTGCTTTTTGCGGGCGTAATCATCATGCTGTTCGTAAAGAAACGTTCGGTGCGGCGCATCGGGGAAATCATAGGCGGCCTTGGTATTCTTTTGTTCGGTATGGAACTGATGTCGGAAGCGGTTGCCCCCTTAAGGGAATACCAGCCCTTCGTTGACATGCTGTCCTCTTTCCAAAACCCGTGGATCGGGCTTGCGGCAGGGCTTGCGGTCACGGCAATTATCCAGAGTTCGTCGGCGACGATGGGTATCATCCAGGCTTTTGCCATGCAGGGAATCATGGGGCTCGATTCCGCGGTTTATGTGATTCTAGGCCTTAATATCGGCACATGTGTCACGGCCATTTTGGCAAGTATTTCGGGCACTAAGACGGCTAAGCGTACGGCAATCGCCCTGCTGTTCTTTAACATTATCGGTTCGTTTATCTTCATGGTTGCAATGCAGTTCTTGCCAATTGTGGACTGGATCAAATCATGGACGCCGGGTTCGCCCGTCAACCAGCTCGCGAATTTCCATACGTTTTTCAATGTGGTCAACGCCTTTATCTTTATCGGCGTTCCACAGGTATTGACAAAAATATCCTATTTCTTCGTCCGCGGCGAGGATAAACAACTTGAAGGGAAAAAGCTCAAATATATCGACAAGAACGCGGACAGCTCACCTGTCGCGGTCGGGCAGGCCATCCTCGAAGTTGCGCGCATGGAACGCCTTTCCGGTGAAAATTTCAATCTGGCGATCAAAAGCTTCCTCGAACGGGATGAAAAGCTGATCAACGAAGTGGGCGAAAATGAAAAGGTAGTCAATTATCTGAACCACGAAATTACGGATGCACTGGCAAACGTCAGCCAGACAGGCCTCTCCGAGGTGGATTCACGTACGGTGACGGGGCTGCTGCACGTTATTATGGATATTGAGCGGATTTCGGATATTGCTCAAAATATCGCGGATATCGCGGCGATTCGGCTGGATAAGAAAATCAAAATGTCGAAAAAGGGCGTAGTGGAAATTCAGTTTATGGCAGACAAAATCGGCGAAGCATTCCGTCTGCTGCGCGAGGCGCTCAAAGAAGGGAACCTCGAGAGTGCGCAGCGTGTAATTGAAATTGAAGACGAGGTCGACCGTTACGAAGCAAAGATCAAAAAGAACCATGTTAAGCGTCTGAAAAAGGGCGAATGCAGCGCACAGGCCAGTACCGTCTTTACGGATGTAATCACCATGTGCGAGCGTGTCGCAGACCACGTGGCCAATATTGCGGCGGTTTACCTGCGCGGTGAAATGCAGTAAGAAAATCCCGCGGGCCAGGATGCGCCCGCGTGGACAGTGAAGGTTTTGGACGGGGATCGGCGCGGTTTTAAGTTATGCTTGATTATTAAAGGCTTATTGATTAAAATAAAAGGGTATGTGAATAATCATTCTAAAAGGAGTAATGATCATGAAAAAGACGATTGAAGATATCGATGTTCAGGGCAAAAAGGTGCTCGTACGTGTAGATTTTAACGTTCCGCTGAACGAAAACGGGGAAATTACGGACGAGACACGGATTGGAGCGGCGCTTCCGACCATCCAGTATCTTTTGGATCACGGCGCCAAGGTGATCCTGATGTCTCACCTTGGCCGTCCGAAGGGGGAAGTAAAGCCCGAGTTTTCGCTTGCACCCGTTGCAAAACGGCTGGGCGAGCTTTTGAACACCAAGGTGATTTTTGCAAAAGACTGCATCGGCAAAGAGGCGCAGGATGCGGTGGATTCCATGGAAGCGGGGCAGGTTGTACTGCTTGAAAACCTTCGTTTCCATAAAGAAGAAACGGCGAATGATCCGGAATTTGCGAAACAGCTTGCCAGCCTTGGCGATATCTTCGTGCTGGACGCCTTTGGTACGGCACACCGCGCGCACGCTTCCACGGCAGGCGTCGCGGACTATCTTCCGGCAGTTGCGGGCTTTTTGATCGGCAAGGAATTGTCGGTAATGGGCAAAGCGCTTGAAGACCCGGCGCGTCCCTTTATTGCAATTCTTGGCGGTGCCAAAGTATCGGACAAAATCGGCGTAATCGAAAACCTGCTGACCAAGGTAGACGGGCTGATCATTGGCGGCGGCATGGCCAATACATTTGTTAAGGCACAGGGCTATGAAATGGGCAAATCCCTTGTGGATGACGAGCGGCTGGATCTCGCGCGCGACCTGATGGACCAGGCAAAGAAAAAAGGCATCAAGATCATGCTTCCTTCGGATTTTATTGTAGCAAAAGAGTTTAAGGCCGATGCGGAGACACAGATCGTTGCGGCGGAAAACATTCCGGCGGATGCCATGGCGCTTGATATCGGGCCTTCCACACGCATTATCTTTGCAAACGAAATCAAGAGCGCAAAGACAGTCATCTGGAACGGACCGATGGGCGTTGCGGAAATGCCTGCATTTGCGGGCGGTACGAAGGCCATCGCGGAAGCGCTTGCGGATTCCTCGGCGATCACCATCATCGGCGGCGGCGACAGCGCTGCGGCTGTGAAAAAGCTTGGCTATGCGGACAAAATGTCGCATATCTCCACGGGCGGCGGCGCTTCGCTCGAGTTCCTCGAAGGAAAAGAGCTGCCGGGCGTGGCTGCGCTGAACGATAAGTAATGTGCATGAGGCGTCGGCCTGCTTGGCAAATGAAGCCAGTTGGTTCCGGGCGTGATATATGCGTGAAAACGAAACATCAAAAGGACGGAGATTCTCCGTCCTTTTCAAAAAGATTTTAAAGTTAAGGAGTTTTATTATGAGAAAACCGATTATTGCAGGAAATTGGAAAATGAACAAGACCGCAAGCGAAGCGGTGGCCCTGATTAATGAGTTAAAGCCCCTTGTGGCGGATGCGAAAGCGGACGTAGTGGTATGCCCGCCGGCGGCGGACCTTGCCGCGGCGGCACAGGCGCTGGAAGGCTCTGGCATCGGTCTTGGCGCGCAGAATCTCGATTATCATGATTCCGGTGCATTCACAGGCGAAATTTCAGCGGATATGCTGCTTGATCTCGGTGTACAATATGTTATCATTGGGCATTCCGAACGCCGTGAATATTATGCGGAAACGGATGAAACCGTGAACCTGAAGGTCAAAAAAGCCCTCGAAAAAGGCCTTACCCCCATTGTATGCGTGGGAGAAAAGCTGGAAGAGCGCGAAAGCGGCGTGACGGCGGAAGTGGTACGCAAGCAAACGAAGCTTGCCCTCCTCGGTGTGGCGGAAGGCGACGTGCGCAAGGTTGTGATCGCGTATGAACCGATCTGGGCGATCGGCACGGGCAAGACGGCAACGGCGGACGATGCCAACAACACCATCAAAGAGATCCGTGCAGCGGTAAAAGAAGTGTTTGGCGGCGCGGCGGACGAGGTAAGAATACAGTATGGCGGCAGCATGAACCCCAAAAATGCGTCTGAGTTAATGGCGATGAGCGACATCGACGGCGGGCTCATTGGCGGCGCTTCACTGAAGGCGAAAGATTTTTCCAAAGTTGTAAATTATTGAGGGTGTGCGCGGCGTTTTTTGCCGCAGGCGCACATGGGAAAATCCAATCTTGATTAGAAAAAGGTGACTTATATGGCATTTACAGCATTAATTATTATGGATGGCTTTGGCCTTACGTCGCAGACGGAAGGAAATGCGATCTATGCGGAAGGGACGCCGAACATCAAAAAGCTGATGGAAGAGTACCCCACCACGCAGCTCGGCGCGAGCGGTATGTCTGTTGGCCTGCCAGACGGGCAGATGGGCAATTCCGAAGTCGGGCACCTCAACATCGGCGCGGGCAGGATCGTCTACCAGGAACTGACGCGGATCACAAAGTCCATCGCTGACGGCGATTTTTTCAGCAAGCAGGAATTTATGGACGCCGTCAAAAATGTAAAAGAAAACAGCAGCGCGCTGCATCTTGTCGGCCTCATCTCGGATGGCGGAGTACATAGCCACCAAGAGCACTTGTACGCGCTCCTTCGGCTGGCGAAGGAGAACGGAATCGGCGACAGGACGTACGTACACTGCCTGATGGATGGCCGCGACGTCCCGCCGGACAGCGGCAAAGGCTTTATCGAGCAACTTGAAGCGAAGATTAAAGAGATTGGCGCGGGAAAAATTGCGACGGTCATGGGACGCTATTACGCGATGGACAGGGATAACCGTTGGGAACGCGTGAAGCTTGCCTATGACGCAATCGTAAAGGGAGAAGGTATAGACGCGCCGGATGCGGTCTTAGCGATGCAGGATTCCTATGATAAGGAAGAATACGATGAATTTGTAAAGCCCACAGTTATCACGGAAAATGGAGAACCGGTGGCAAAGCTTAAGGCGAACGATTCGGTGATCTTCTTCAACTTCCGGCCGGATAGGGCGCGGGAACTTACGCGGAGCATTACCCAGGAAGATTTTGCGGGATTTGAGCATGAATATTTCCCGACTTACTTTGTGTCCATGACACAGTATGATAAGACATTCGGGAACGTCCACGTGGCATATAAGCCGCAGGTGCTTCAGAACACACTGGGAGAATATCTGGCGAAACAGGGCAAAAAACAGTTTCGGATTGCGGAGACAGAGAAATATGCGCATGTTACCTTCTTCTTTAACGGCGGCGTAGAGCAGCCGAACGAAGGGGAGGATAGGGTGCTGATCCCATCCCCGAAGGTAGCGACATATGACCTCCAGCCGGAAATGAGCGCGCCTGAGGTCTGCGCGAAAGCGGTGGAACTGATCGAATCGCAGAAATATGACGTAATGATCCTGAATTTCGCGAACTGCGATATGGTCGGGCATACGGGCATTTTCGAGGCAGCGGTAAAAGCCGTCCGCGCGGTGGACGAATGCGTAGGAAAGGTTGTAGACGCCATCCTCAAAGTGGGCGGCGAAGTGCTAATCACGGCAGATCACGGTAACGCGGAAATCATGGTTGATCCGGAAACGGGCGGCCCGTTCACGGCGCATAGCACCAACCCCGTCCCGTGCATCCTGGTTTCCCAGAGGCACCAGCTTGATAAGCTGAGAGAGGGCGGTATTCTTGCGGATCTCGCCCCAACCATGCTTGATTTGATGGGTCTCCCGCAGCCTGTAGAAATGGAAGGAAAAAGCCTGCTTGAAAAATAAAACAAGGCTGCTCTGGTCTTTCCGGAGCAGCCTTTTTGTAACTATATTCTTAAAAATTGGGATAGAGGAAAGGGAATTTCCGTATATATATCCAAAGGATGGCAAAAGGAGGAAGTATCATGAAGGACGGCAAAACGCCTTTGACTGAAAAACAACTGGAGCAGGTGAATGGTGGGGTACAGATTTCGAAGCCGGGAAAATTGGGATGGAGCAGCTTCGCAGCATGCGAGAAATGCAAAGGACAGGACTTCAAGATACTGGAGGTCCACGATGCGCGGCTGGTCATACAGTGCAAAAAATGCGGAAATGTGACGAATACGTATATCAACGATTGAGCGGAATCCGCAGCCCGGGCAGGAAAAGAAGCGTGCAGGCGCATCTTCCCGTCCGGGCTGCATGCTTCTTACCAAAAATAATTTTTTTGATGTAGATAAAACGGGATATATATATTATAATAAGTTTAAACGTAACTTATTAAAAAACAAGGGGGTCTTTACCATGATACAATTAATTTATGCAAAAAAGGGCAGTGGGAAAACAAAAAGACTGATCGATCTTGCGAATACGGAACTCAACTCTACAAAAGGAGACGTCGTTTTCATCGATGACGACAAACGTTATATGTACGATGTCGCACACCAGGCGCGTTTTGTGGATGTGAAAGACTTTGGGATCGATTCCGGAGACGCCCTTTACGGCATGTTATGCGGCATGGTATCTCAGAATTATGATATAGAAGCAGTATTCATCGACGCATTCCTGAAGATTGTAAAGCTGGATGTAACGGAACTTAAGGACCTGCTCGGAAAAATTGAAGCGCTCTCCGAAAAGAACGACTTCAAGGCTGTCATCATCATCAGCGCAGACCCGGCACAGGCTCCGGAGTTCCTCAAGCAATATATTATCTGAGGAATGCGCTTTTTTGTTTAGCCGGGCGCCAGGCGGCCGGTATTCATACGGAAAGAATTGCGTTAAGCCGCCAAGGCTTAAGGCGGACAGCATATGCGGATGGCGGGAATGCCATTTTGCAGCAGATTTGTGCGGCTGTCCGCTTTTCGCGTCAGGATGTGCAAAAAGCACGCAGCCAGCATGGAAAAGCCGCTCGCAGGAATTGGACGATTTTCAGGCACGGCTTGCGTTTCACATGAAGGAGAAAAAAGATAATGCAGGTTTTAAGTACGCGTGGAAAAATGAATTCCATACCCGCTACAAAGGCGGTGCTTCAGGGAATTGCTGCGGATGGAGGGCTGTTTGTGCCCGAATTCTTCCCGCAGATCGATCTTGAGGAAATGAAAGCGTATGCGGCGCACGAATATGATATTCTTGCGGCGCGCGTATTGCAGTATTTCTTTGATATGGATGAAGCAGCCCTTGCGGAGATTACCCAGCAGGCCTATGGAACGTTTGACGACTCGCGGGTCGTACCCATAAAGGAGCTCACCCCGGTTGACTATGTGATGGAGCTTACGCACGGGCCGACGCTGGCATTCAAGGATATGGCATTGCAAGTGCTGCCGCGCCTGATCCGCAAAGCGCTCGATATTCATAAACAACAGGAAAATGTGTTGATCCTGACAGCAACCTCAGGAGATACGGGAAAAGCCGCGCTCGAAGGGTTTAAGGATGTTCCGCGCACGGCGATCGAAGTGTTTTACCCGGCGGATGGCGTGGCGACGATGCAAAAGCTGCAGATGGTCACGCAGGAGGGCGGCAATGTCGCGGTGTGCGGCGTGCAGGGGAATTTTGACGATGCGCAGACAGGCGTAAAGGCGCTGTTCGCGGACAGCGGCCTGAAAGCTTTTTTGAAGGAAGCGGGTTATACGTTTTCTTCCGCAAATTCCATCAACTTCGGACGCCTGATTCCGCAGGTGGCCTATTATATTTACGCCTATGCAAAGCTGGCGGCGGACGGAAAAATCGAAAACGGACAGGCAATCAACTTTGTGGTTCCTACAGGCAATTTTGGAAATATACTGGCTGGATATTACGCAAAACGCATGGGCCTGCCCGTAAAAAAACTGATATGCGCGTCCAACGGCAACAACGTGTTGACGGATTTCTTCAACAATAGTGTATATGATGCGAACAGGCCTTTTCATAAAACAATGTCGCCGTCCATGGATATCCTGATTTCAAGTAATCTTGAGCGGTTGTTGTTCGAAGTTTCCGGGCGGGATGATGTGCAGGTGCGTGCATGGATGGACGCTCTGAAGCAAAATGGCAGGTATGAAATTCCAAATGGAACGCAGGCGGGCCTGCGGGAAACGTTCTGGGCGGACTTCTGTGATGAAATGGAGACGGCGCAGACGATCAAAACAGTCTTTGAGACCTATGGGTATCTTATCGATCCGCATACGGCGGTGGCGCGGTGCGTAGGTGAAAAATACAGGAAGCAGACGGGCGACGGTACGCTTGCCGTCGTGGTCTCCACGGCGAATCCCTATAAATTCACGCAGGATGTGCTTCGCTGCGTATCCGGGCAGGACGTGCCGGATGCGTTTGAGGCGGCCCGGCAGCTGTCACAGCTTACAAATACACAGATTCCGCCGCAAATCGCCGACCTGCACGAAAAGCCGGTGCTGCATCCGGGCTGTGTAGAACGGACCGGGCTGAAAGCGGCGGTTGAAAAGTTTATCGATCAAATGGGGGATTAATGCACATGGACGGAAAGAAAACAATTTTTAGCGGCATCCAGCCTTCCGGCATTTTGACGCTCGGAAATTATCTCGGGGCAGTTAAAAATTGGGTAGCGCTCCAAAATGAATACGATTGTTATTATTGCGTGGTGGACCTGCATGCGATCACCGTGCGGCAGGATCCGGCTACGCTGCGCAGGCGAACCTTGGATACCATGTCGATCCTGATTGCTTCAGGGATCGATCCAAAAGAAAATGTGCTCTATATGCAGTCCCATGTGAGCGCCCATGCGGAGCTTGCATGGCTTCTCAATTGTTTTACTTATATGGGCGAACTTTCGCGCATGACGCAGTTCAAAGAAAAAAGTGCGAAAGCGGGCGATAACATCAATGCCGGCCTGTTCACCTATCCGGTTTTGATGGCGGCGGATATTTTGCTCTACCAAGCAGA
The DNA here is from genome assembly GCF_014287795.1 of Christensenella tenuis. Lineage (GTDB taxonomy): Bacteria > Bacillota > Clostridia > Christensenellales > Christensenellaceae > Christensenella > Christensenella tenuis. The sequence continues at coordinate 278,064 of NZ_JACOON010000007.1, read as the reverse complement.
CCTTGTGCCTGTTGGGGTAGACCAGAAACAGCATCTGGAACTTACGCGCGATATCGCCATTCGTTTCAACAATATTTATGGCGACGTGTTCACGGTTCCGGAACCATATATCCCCAAGGCGGGCGCAAAGATCATGAGCCTGCAGGAACCGGAAAAGAAGATGTCTAAATCGGATGAAAACGAAAATGCGTTTATTTCGCTTCTCGATCCGCCTGACGCGATTGCGCGGAAACTTCGGCGGGCGGTAACGGACAGCGATGGGGAGATCCGCTTCGCGGAAGAAAAACCGGGTGTTTCCAACTTGCTGACCATTTATTCGGTGCTCACGGGCAAGACAATTGCGGAAAGCGAGAAGGATTTTGCAGGGCAGGGATACGGTACGCTTAAGCAGGGCGTGACGGACGCTGTCATTGCAGAGCTTGAGCCGCTGCAAAAGCGCTTTGGGGAGGTGCGCGGCGATAAGGCGTTCCTTGAAAGCGTGATGACGGAAAATGCGGAAAAGGCTGCTTATGCGGCACGAAAGACGCTTTCCAAGGTACAGCGCAAAATCGGGCTCGCGCCAAGGAAGCTGTAATGTGTCTGAACGGCGTTATTTATGAACAATCTTTTAAAAAATACGCTCAAGCAGCGTATTTTTTTGTGAAAAGTGGAAACGCCGATTTTTTGATGATATAATAACCCTATGTTTGGATATGTCGTGCCTCTCACCGGAGAGCTGAAAGTACGTGAGCTGAATGTGTACCGTGCGTACTACTGCGGTTTGTGCAAAGCGTTGAAAGACGAGTATAGGAAAACGGCGGTACTCAATTTCGACAGCGTTTTTTTATATTTGCTCGCGGACGGCCTGCGTGGGGAAGAGATAGCGCCGCAGATGGAAAGGTGCGCGCTGCACCCGGTGAAAAAGCATCCGGCGATCATTACGCCCGCGGCGCGTTATGCTGCGGATATTAATATCCTGATGGCGTACTACAGCGCGGAAGACCATGTGCGCGACGGCAGGCGGGGCATGCGTCTTGCCCGGCTGTTCCTGAAAAAAGCATATGCGAAGGCAAAAATGCGGCATGAAAATGTAGTGCATGTTGCGGACGAGACCATCGCAGGGCTTATGAAGCTGGAGCGGGAGGAATCCCCCAATACAGACGCGGCTGCGGATTCATATGCGCGGCTGCTTGGAACGGTCATGACGGATGCGGATGTGCTGCAATCGCATATCCTTTACGACCTCGGATACAGCCTTGGACGCTGGATTTACCTCATCGACGCAGCGGAGGACTGGGAAGAAGACGTAAAGCGGGGGAATTACAACGTATATGCCTGCAAATACGGCGGGCCGGACGATACGGCGCGCAAACAAATCGAACAGGGGTTATATTATACTTTGGCCCAGGCGGCGGAAGCGCTTTCCCGCCTTGAGCTTAAAAGAAACAGGGAATTGTTGGAAAATATTGTCTATTTGGGGTGCAGGGAGCAAACGCGTACAGTTTTAACAGAAGGGCGCAGACTGACCGCTCCGGTAGAAAATAAGATATAAAGGATACGGAATGAATCCATATGAAGTGCTCGGCGTTTCGCAGGACGCCACAGATGAAGAGATCAAGGCGGCATACCGCAAGCTGGTTAAAAAATATCATCCGGACCGTTTCGCAAACGATCCGGAAAAGCAGGCGGCTGCAAGCGAAAAACTAAAACAGGTCAACGCTGCGTACGATATGATCACCAAAATGAAGCAGGGGAATTACACCCAGGCAGGCGGTTCTTCCCCGCAGTTTGCAGCTGTACGCATGGCGATTCAGCGTGGGGAACTTGCAAACGCGGAAGCGATGCTGAACCGCATGTCCGAGCGCACGGCGGAATGGCATTACCTGATGGGTGTAATTCTATTTCGGCGCGGATGGTATGACGGTGCGGCAGAGCACTTTAATATCGCCTACCAGATGGAACCGGGCAATGCGGAATACGAGCAGGCAATGCGTACGATGACGCAGGCAACGGGGGTATATATGGATTTTGGAGACGGCGACGGAAACAGCAATTCGAGAAGAATGTGGGGCATTTGCTCGACGTGCCTGTGCCTCGGATGTGCGGCCGGCGGGATGTGTTGCCGGCCGGCGCTGTGTTGTTATTTTTAAGGGGTAAACCATGGTAAGGGGTTACGGAAAAAGAACGAATAAGGGAAGCCTTGTAGTCATGTTTGCGGCATTTACACTGCTTGCATTGTATTTGGCGGATACGCTGCCCATTTTACGAATTACAATGTACTTTATTTCTTCTGTATTCGTTATGGGTATTATGGTAGAGCGTATGCCGGCCGCGGCGATTATTTCTTTTGTGTGCGTGGTGTTTGCGGCATTTTTAATCCTGCCGGTTAAGACGGGGGTGCTGCCTTACCTGTTCTTTTTCGGGCATTATGGGATTTTCAAATATTTTGTGGATGCGGACCGCGCGGGCAGCCTTAATCTTGTGAAAAAACTGGTATATTTCAACGTGTTTGCGGCATTGATTTATTTCCAGGCCGGCGGATGGATGACAGAACAGTTTCCGTTTGCAGTGCCGTGGTGGGGGCTTGTTATTGCGGGTGAGCTTGTATTTTTACTCTACGATTGGCTTTTCACTCTGGCTACGCGGTGGTATTATGGTTCCCTGCGGAACAAGCTTTTAAACACAGGGGAATTCTGACGGCATATGCGCAGGATGTCGGTTGACCGTGGCGGGCCTGCTCCCTGTACAGGCTTAGCTGTGGTTAATTCAGTGATTTTTTTCAAAGAAAAAAGAATCAAACAGGAAGAAGGAGTACTTTATGGAATCGGCTTATGAAGTTGCGGCCTATGCCCTGCGGTATTGGTTTATTGCCGCAGTGCTCGTAATCCTCATTGCGGTAATTTATATTTCCTATAAAGAATACCAGCAGAAAAAATTTGTCATGACGGAGATCAGCCAATTCGGCGGCTATATGAAAATCATCGGCGGGCCACAGGAGTTTATCGGCGACCGCTTCGGCCTGCGTGAAAACAATACCATTGGCAGCGACTCGCGTTGCGATATTGTTTTGCCGGACAGGACGGTGAAAAAAAACCACGCGGTTATTTTCCAGGATGGAGACGACTATTATCTTAAACCGGCGGCAAAAGCTCCTACGAAAATTAACGGGCGGAAGGCCATCAACGCGCATAAGCTGAAAACGGGTGATGCGCTATCTTTCGGGGATGTGGAGCTGCGCATCTATTTTAAGAGAACGAGGTTAGAACATGATAATTAAGAGATTCGGCGCGGGCATTATCCTTGCGTTCATGATATTGTTTTTATTGTCGGGAATGTTCCTGCTTTCGTTTGCGGGCGGTACGTTCAACATGGAGGCGGCGGTCCTCGGCATTATTTTTGCCGTTTTTATCATTGTGCAATACAATGTGCTGAAGGGTATCTTTAAGCATCTCGAACGGTTTTCGCTCCTGATTGCCGATTTCCTGTGCATTATCAGTATCGTGATCCTGTACCGCATCGATCCGGAGGTGGCGCAGAAACAACTGATCTGGATCCTGATCGGCAATGTATGCATGGTGATCGCGATGCTGGTCATCAAAAAATCGCATGATTTTGGAAAATTAAACTGGGTGTTTATGATTCTTGCGGTCGGCATGCTGGGAATGACCCTGATTTTTGCAAGCAGGGTAGGCGGCGCTAAAAACTGGATCAATATCGGCCCGTTTTCCTTCCAGCCGAGTGAATTCGCTAAAATACTGTTTTTGATCGTGACCGCATACTTCCTCTCTTCGCGGGATAGGAAACGCGATATGTGGCCGTATTTTGTGTTTACCATTGCGTGCGTCGGCCTGCTCGTCTTATCGCGGGACCTTGGTGCGGCGCTGCTTTTCGCGGGAACCTTCCTGATTGTGTTCTATGTGGGAACGGGCAGCGTAGGCATTACGCTCGGTGCAACTGCGGCGTTCGCGGGCGGCGCGTTCCTCTCCTATAAGATGTTTGACCATGTAAAGACGCGTGTAGAGGTGTGGCAGGATCCATGGGCGACCTATAACGACAAAGGCTACCAGATCGTGCAGGGCCTGCTCGCGATTGCAAGCGGCGGGCTTCTCGGCACTGGGCTTGGACTGGGCATGCCCGAGGTCATTCCGGTGGGCACGTCCGACTATATTTTTGCGGCGATCGCCGAGGAATTCGGCATTATCGTGGCAATCGGCATTATTGCGCTGTACCTTGTGTTCATCATACGGGGGATCCTGATTGCAATGGATGCGCGTACAAAATTTGATAAACTGCTTGTGTTTGGCGCGACGGCAATGCTGTCGCTGCAAAGTTTCATTATCATTGGCGGTGTGATTAAGCTGATTCCGCTTACAGGCATCACGATGCCCTTCGTAAGCTCGGGGGGAAGCTCAATGCTGTCCGCCATGATGCAGCTTGGCATCATTGAAGGCGTAGCCCTTAAAAACGGCGAATATGAGGAAGCCGAGCTGGAAGAGATGGGAGGCGGTGTGGCATGAAGAAGAAACCGAATCTCAAAAAGAATATGCGCGTTATGCTCGGCGTTTTTTGCTGTCTGTTTGTACTGCTCGGTTCGTACCTTTTGTATTCCACGGTGGCATATGGGGACCAGTGGTTTACTACGCCGTATAATCCGCGTATTTCGGCGTCCAAAAACATCGAGAACGCGGGAACAATCTATGACCGGAACGGGATTCCGCTTGCCTACACGGAGAACGGGGAACGCAAATATGCGGAAAGCGAAGATATGCGCCGCGCGGTCAGCCATACCGTAGGCGATATTTACGGGAAATCCCTCGGGGCGGAAACACTGTTTGCAAAGTACCTCTATGGATACGATCAGAACGTAGTAGATAAGTTTAATAGCGTACAGAGCGGACAGAAGGGCGGAGACGTATACCTCACCATAGACGCGGAGCTGTGCGAATATATTTACGACCACATGAATGCCGATCCGGGCGCGGTGGTGCTGATGAATTATGAGACGGGGGAAATCCTCGCCAGCGTTTCCAAGCCGACCTTCGACCCGTATACGGCAAAAGAGGATACGGAGGAATCGGGAGCAAAATTTGTCAACCGCGTGACACAGGGGTTATATCCGCCGGGCTCGACAATGAAGATACTCACAGCCGCTGCGGCGCTTGAGAACGGGGTCACGGACCTTGAGGTGGATTGCACGGGCGAGGCGATCATCGAAGGGCAGAAAGTTACTTGCACCTCGCAACACGGCCATGTGGATTTTGCGACGGCCTTTGAGAAATCGTGCAATATCTATTTCGGCCAGCTCGCGGTAGAGCTTGGCGACAATGCAATGCTGGAGACGGCGAATAAATTCGGGTATAATTACAATTTCCAGTTCCCGGATTTCACACTGTACAACAGCCAGTTCAATGTATCCGGCAACAAAGGAGACCTTGCATGGGCGGGAATCGGACAGTATGAAGACCTTGTGACGCCCATGCACAATATGATGATTTCAGCGGGGGTGGCGAACGGCGGAGTCATTATGCAGCCCAATACCTTAAAGGATGTTCGGTATGGCGGCAGCAGCTCTTTTCGCTATACGCCCAGTGAATTCCGTACGATTATGCCTCAGAATATTGCGGCGCAGATCACAGAGTATATGAGGAACACCGTGGATCATGGTACGGCGACAAGCGCAGATATCGGGAATGTGACAGTGTGCGGCAAAACGGGTACGGCCGAATATGTGGAAGACGGCGAAGTAAAGAATCACTCATGGTTTGTCGGCTTTGTAGAAGACGCGGCACATCCGCTTGCCATTGCGGTGATCGGCGAAGGCGCGGGGTTCGGATCGAGGTATGCAACACCGCTTGCCGGGGAAATACTTGCGCATGCGATCGAGATGGGATACTGACGTCGCTGCGTCGCTTCCCGCCTTCCTTGCTCCATACCGCCATGCGGCGCTATTTCACAGGTCAGGCGGTCGCTCCTTTTCCCCTTCCAAACTCATTCCGCTGCCGCTTCATTCGAGTTTGGCGGGGGCCCCGGAATAATGCCGCCTTCCTTGCTCCATACCGCCATGCGGCGCTATTTCACAGGTCAGGCGGTCGCTCCTTTTCCCCTTCCAAACTCATTCCGCTGCCGCTTCATTCGAGTTTGGCGGGGGCCCCGGAATAATGCCGCCTTCCTTGCTCCATACCGCCATGCGGCGCTATTTCACAGGTCAGGCGGTCGCTCCTTTTCCCCTTCCAAACTCATTCCGCTGCCGCTTCATTCGAGTTTGGCGGGGGCCCCGGAATAATGCGGCCTTCCTTGTTCCATACCGCCTTGCGGCGCTATTTCACAGTGGCTTTCATCCATTCGGCTGCGTGCCTTGTAGAAAAGCTGTGCATACCTTCGTCCATCTAACCGCCCTCGGCTCTTGGGGGCTCACGCATGGGTTCGCGCGGGGGCCTCGGAAAGGCAATTATTTGAATGCTGTTATTGAAAATTCCTTCGGGTTGCTTAAATCGGAAATGCTTTACATACAAAAATTTTTAAGTGCAGAGCATTTTATAGCAGAACTTGAAAAATATTTATGCTATTATAACAATAACAGAATCAAACTGCTAAGGATTGAGTCCTATACAATACAGACTTCAATCCTTAGCAGTTTGATTCCGTCTAACTTTTCGGGGTCTGTTCATTTGCGGCGGTTATTGAATACGGATACTTACTCCTGTGCGGCATTGCGCGGTTTGAGCGGCAAAATATTTTTCGTTTGTTCATTTGCCACAAATTGTTGAAGGATATGTGAATCTTTTCCACGGGGAAAAGAAATTGGGTTATAATAGTATTATGGAATTAACGGAAAACCTGCAAAAAAAAATTAAAAATCTGCCCCAGAATCCGGGTGTGTATATCATGCGCGACAAGGACGGCAAGGTGATCTATGTGGGCAAGGCGCGGATCTTGAAAAACCGCGTGAGCCAGTATTTCCGTAAGGAAGCGCAGAAATACGCGAAGGTCGCGGCAATGGTGTCGCATATCGCGGATTTTGAGTATATCATTACAGATACGGAACTTGAGGCACTGATCCTTGAGTGCAACCTCATCAAAAAATACCGCCCATATTATAATATCCTTTTGAAGGACGATAAACACTTTCCCTATGTGCGCGTGGACCTGAACGAGGAGTTCCCACGCGTTACGGTGGTGCGCAGTGTGAAGGATGACGGCGCGAAATACTACGGGCCGTTTATCGCGGCACATGTCATCCGCGACGTGCTCGACCAGGTATACCGCCTGTATCCGCTGCGAAGCTGTAAAAATGATATACCGCGTATGATCGCGCGGGGCGATAGGCCTTGCCTTAATTACGAGATGGGGCGGTGCATCGGGCCATGTACGGGGAAAGTCAGCAAAGAAGAATACGGCGAACTGGTGAAGGAAGTTATCAGCGTGGTATCGGGAAATAATCTCACGGTGCGCAGGGAGCTCGTGGCCAAGATGAACGAAGCTGCCGAGAGTATGAACTATGAGCAGGCGGCTTTGCTGCGCGACCGCATCGCGCTCATTGACCGCATTCGGGAAAAACAACGCGCGGGATTCCCTAACCTTGACGACAAAGATGTGTTCGCTGTGGAAAAGGGCCTTAAAACGGCTGTTGTGCAGGCATTTTTGTTCCGGGATGGGAAACTCAATTATGCACAGAAGTATTATTTTGAATATGAGGGCGAACCGCTTTCAGAACTCATGAGTGAATTTTTGCAGCAATATTATGCGGAAAAAAGCGGAATCCCTAAACATATTTATACCTTGCCCCGGCCGGATGACGCAGAGCTGCTGCAAGAGTGGCTCAGTGAAAAGCGGGGATCCAAAGTAGAGATCAAAGAGGCGGTGCGCGGCGATAACCGTAAACTTGCGGAGCTTGCGAAGAAAAACGCGGGTGATGCGATCAAGATCAAAGAGGGGATGCAGGCCCAGCGCGAAGCCGCGGCGGGAAATCTTGCGAAGGCGCTCGATTTAGATGCGAATCTCCACCGTATCGAATGCTATGATATTTCAAACACCCAGGGGACGGATAACGTCGCCTCCATGGTGGTATTCACGGATGGAAAACCAGACCGCAAGAAAAACCGCCACTTCCGCATCAAATCGTTTGAAGGAGCGGACGATTTTGCTTCTTTAAACGAAGCGCTTACCCGCCGGCTCCTGCGTGGCCTGCAAGGCGACGAGAGCTTTCTGCCCATGCCAGACCTGATTATTATTGACGGAGGCAAGGGCCAGCTCCATGCGGCGCGCGACGCCCTTTTTTCACTGGGATGCGAAGAAATACCGATTGTCAGCCTTGCGAAAAAACAGGAGGAAATCTTTGTGCCCGGCCGGGACGAAAGCATCCTTTTGAAGGCGCATAGTCCGGAATTCCGGCTTGTGACGGGTATCCGCGACGAGGCGCACCATTTTGCCATTTCCTATCACCGCAAATTGCGCGAGAAACGGCATCATACGGGAGAACTGGATAAAATTGAGGGCATCGGGCAAACGCGCAAGCGTGCGCTTTTGAAGGCGTTCGGCAGCGTAAAGAACGTTAAGGCGGCTACGCTCGAAGAGCTTATGACCGCAAAGGGTGTGCCCGCGAACGTTGCACAGGCGGTTTACCAATATTTCCACTCGGAAAAGTGAATATCCATCCGGATAAGCAGAGATAGCAATTTGTTATTCTAAATATTTATGCCAGAAGGGAAATAGTTTTTATGTATAATTGCGGAATAGTGTTTTTGCAGACGTCCTGTGCGTAGTTCTGTATTGGAAGGATTATATTTATTATATCCATTTCGGAGCGGAAGGCTGCAATATTGGCAGAAGCTCTGTACCAGGCAAAAAATATGGGAAAACGTTTAACGGGAGATAAAGCACAGCGAAGGAAAAGAAAGGCATGTAGCTGTGGAAAAATGGAAAATTAATGATTTGGATTTATAATTTTACGGCTTTACCGCACAAACAAAACGCCCGGAGAATTCTCCGGGCGTTTTGTTTGAAATAGATGGCATTATGGTATCAAGGATTGATATAATCAATCCATCAGTTGGTCTCCCCTTGCTTCAAGGTCTGCAAGGATACGGGCATGCATCTTACCGTCGAGCTTGTAGAACAGGAAGATAACAAAACCGAGAATGCTTAAAATTGCGGGCATCAGGTTCATCATGCTGTTCATGACGTTCAGAGTGTCTGCATTCTGCGCTGCCCCCGGGACATAGCCAGCCATAGCGATAAGTGCCGCGAGCAGCGTGGGGGCGATTGCCCCGCCCAGCTTCAGCATAAACGATGTGCCCGAATAGACAAAACCATCGGCACGGATACCGGACTTCCATTGGCCGTATTCTACTGTATCGGGTACCATTGCATAGATCATGGAAGAGCTGATCCCGCTGACAAGGCCGCTCGCGAGGAGCAGAACCATGATTGTGGTGGAAGATACCGTGGCAGGATCCATGAGGTATGTGATAATGCAGAGGATCGCCATCGCCATATAACCGAACAGGATCGTATTCCGCTTGCTTTTGAAGACTTTCATCAGACGTGCACCGAAGAAAGCCATGATGCCGGCCAATACACCATTCAGCAGGGCATAGATCGAAAATAAGCCTCCGGTTGGATCACCGACGTTGTACTGGAAATAATAGACAGCGACGGTCATCCTGCCGTAAGAGATGAAGCCAAAGATGAAGAAAGATACGACAACGATAAGCAGAGGCGGATTCTTTCCGATGACTTGAAACAGAGCTTTTGCTTTGATTTTCTGGTTTTTCGGCGGGTGAACCACTTCTTTCGTCCCGAAAAAGCAGGTAAAGATGAACGGCACCGCCAATGCGCAGACGATGACCGCCCCGATCAGGTATCCGTTGACGGGATCGCCGTCTGCTGCACCAAACATATTGGTCAGCGGCAGGAAAATCGAAGAAGCGATCGCACAGGTCACGGATGAGAACAATATTTTATAACTTGCGAAGGAGGCGCGTTCCGTTGGGTCGGGAGTGAGCGAAGCCATCAGGCCGCCGTAAGGGATGTTCCACATCGTTGCAAATACGACTGCGATGCAGTACATCACGCATCCATAAATCGTGCGGGACATTTCCGGCCATTCCGGGTGTGCCCAGAACAGCAGGATGACCGACACCACAAGCGGAATACCACTCGCGAGCAGCCACGGACGATAACGTCCGAACCTTGTGTGCGTCCTGTCTGCAAGAATGCCGATCAGCGGGTCATTGACCGCGTCGAATACGCGACATACGAGAAACAGGATGGAAACGACCGCCGCTGGTATCAGGGCGATGTCTGTCATGAAAAACATCAGGAACGAGCTTACGAGCATCCATGGGAAGTTGTAGGTGATATCGCCGGAGGCGAATGCCATTTTACGCCATACGGCTTCCTTTCCGTGATAAATCGGTTTTGAAACCGGTTCTGCCGCTGCTGCGGCGGGTTGGGTCGTATTTTTAGCTGCCATATCCTCTGTCGGCTGAAAAATCAGCCTACTCCTTTCAGCGAATTTATTATTTTGAGATTTCGTTTAAAATTACGTGCTTGCTGTTGGATTGCAGTACCGCCAGCAAGGCAAATACGGTTCATAATTGATTGCTGGATGGGATGGAAATATAATAAAACCAAAGGTGCTTATTTTTATGAAAGAATAGTTCCGCCCCAAAGTAGGGGCGGAATATTCCTTTGTTTCTCCGGTATCGCTTGCGCGCCTTTGCTTACCGCATAAGATTCAGCGCGGTATCGGCGATACCGTCCGCATCGAGCTTGTAATACGGATACAGTTCTTCCGGATATGCATAGGGCGAGAATTCACTTGGGAGTGCCGCCTTTTTGAACCGCGTCGTGATTCCTGCACGTGCGATCACCTCGCCGACGATCGTGCCGAGGCCGCCGTCAATGCAGTGATCCTCTACCGTGAGGATCGCCCGCGAATGCTCTGCCGCATGTATGACCGCAGCCGTATCGATCGGGCTTACGGTGTGCATATCGATCACACCTACGTCGAAGCCTAACGCTTCGAGCTTACGCGCCGCCTGCACGGAATGGAACACCATCGATCCGGTCGCGATCAGCGTGATATCCTGTCCTTCGGATATGGTGATGGCTTTGCCGAATTCGTATTGATAGCTGTCGTCCGTATAAACGTCCGGCTCTTCGCCGCGGGGGATGCGGATCATCAGCGGATGCGGATAGTCGAGGGACGCACGTAGCATTTTCTTCGCCATCATAGCGTCGCACGGCGCGACCATCGTCATGTTTGGCATCGCGTTAAACATGGCGAAATCGAGGATTGTATTGTGCGTCGGACCATAGCCGGACGACACGCCCGCGTGCGTGGAAATAAGGCGCACCGGGAAATCATTGTAGCAGATGTCGTTGTGCACCTGATCGAGCGCGTGCAGCGTGAGGAACGGCCCGTATGTCTGAAAATAGGGAAGATAGCCCTTGGAAGCCAAAGCCGCCGCAGCTGTGATGGTGTTCATCTCCTGAATACCGAAGTCTACGACACGGCCGGGCTTCTTTTCCATCATTTCCCGCGTCTTGGTTCCGCGCGCAACACTATCGTTCATAACGTAGATAACGCGGTCGTCATCTTCTATCATGTCCAGTATTTCCGCAGTAATAGTGCCCTTAACGTCGATCGCCTTTGCATAATCGATACAGCAAAATGTAAATTTTCCGCCCTGAGTATCAAATTCAGCCATCTTATTCTACCTCCTGTAATCTTTTTGCGTTGTACTCTTCGATTTCTTTTTTGGTCTTGACATACAGCTCGGCGTCGACGCCGCCGATGTGCCATGCCGCGCCGTTTTCCATCATGTAGCCGACGCCCTCGCCCTTTGTCGTATTCATAATGATAACGTTCGGCTTGCCTTCATAGGTGACCGGCGGGAGCTCGGACAGGGCTTTGTCGATCTCGGCCATTTTAGTGCCGTCAATCACGACCGCATTCCAGCCAAAGGCACGGTAGCAGTCTGCAAGGCCCTCGGCGCCGCCTTTTTCGCCCCATTTCACATTTTCTCCCGTCTCCCACGCAGCGGAGAAGTGGTTGAAGTCCACGATGCCGACGATGCTGTCGAGCTTTTTGGAGCCTGCTGAAAGGGCAGCCTCCCAAATCTGGCCCTCTTCTTGCTCGCCGTCGCCCATGATGATATACTGACGGGAGTTGATACCATTCATCTTGTTGGCGATCGCCCATCCGCACGCCCACGAAAGGCCGTGACCAAGGGAGCCGGTGGAGGCTTCTACGCCCTTGGTGTAGTGACGGTTCGGATGCCCGCCGAACGGATTGCCGATGGTATTATATTTGGTTTCAAGGAATTCGTAGGTATAAATTCCCATATCGCAGTAGATTGCATACAGCAGGATGCCTGCGTGCCCTTTGCTTAGCAGGAACTGGTTGCGCGCCGGGTCGGACAAAAGCTCCTCCGGGTCGAACTCCATATATTTGTAATAGAGGGCGACCGCCATGTTTACCGAGGATAAAGCGCCGCCGATGTGGATCCCTCCGATCCTGTGCAGCTCGTCGATCAGATGGGAGCGGATCTCATTTGCCTTCAGCACCAGATCCCGTACGTTGTCAATGCGTATTTTTGCCATTGTTCTCATTCCTTTCTGTTTTTTGATTTTATTCATGATTTCCCATTGAGAAACTGTTTCCTGGTCGTTCCGTATTTTTCGTACACAAAAAATACCTGTGCATACGCCTTGGTTTTGCGTACATAAATGTTTAGATTCCATTTGATTTTGTGATTATGCATTTTTTCGGCGGGCACGGTGCCTGCATACCGAAAAAGCTCTTATCTCTTATATATTCCAAAAGAATGGGCCTTACCACTCTGGACTGCCTGTTAAAATTTCAGATATTGATATCAAAAAAACTACATGATTTTGCTGTAATTCAACCATATCACGTATTCGGCTGGACAACAAATATCCTTTGGTTATCTGAAAGATATAGCTATTTGCTATGGCGTGCCATATTGACAAGACATTTCAATATTTCTTATGATAAAAATATCCTATAATTTACAAGATTCTCAATTTTACCGATAAAGGCTTTTTCGTACGGGAATTGAATTCCGGATATTCAATTTACCTATACCGTAATTGCCGGTCAAAGGAGTATAGCATGCAAATCCATCAGTTGGAATATATTCTTAAGGTCGTCGAATGCGGCTCTATTTCACAGGCGGCCCAAAAGTTATATTTAAGTCAACCAAGCCTGACAAAATCGATTATCAATCTGGAACAGGAATATGGAATACAGATTTTTGTGCGTACGCCGCGTGGAATCCAGCTTACACCGGAAGGGAAGGAATTTGTGCATTATGCCAAAAGGATCATTACAACCTCTGATATGCTGGAAAGAACGTTTTTAAAAAAGTCCCAGCCGAAGCAATATTTGCTTTCGATTGCTTCGCTGCAAATGGAATTTTTGTATGACCTTCTTATTCAGATTTATCAACAGTATGAAGGGCATGCGATTCATTTTAATATTATTGAGACAGACCGCGGCGGAGTAACGCGCGCCATATTGAATGGAAATGCCAATCTTGGCATCATTGTCCGCTCATCCGTTGACTCCAAGGAATTCACCCGGGATACGGAATCTAAATATCTGGAAACCTATATCATCGATTCGGCTCCCACAAATGTGTGTGTCGGTCCAAAATCCCCTTATTACAATCGCAAATCGATCTCCGTAAAAGAGGCGGAGAATTGCTCTAATATTATTATCGACATGGAAAGTGAGGCCAAACAGGATCTCTATTTCAATTTGATGGAAAACCATTTCAATGAGGATAAGACGATTTTTGTCAATACGGCCAGCGCCTGCAAACGCTTCCTGCATGAAACAGATGTGCTCCTCTATGCCTGTAAATGGATCTGTGGTTTTTTCAGCGGTACGGATATCCATGTGTTGCCGGTCATCTCGGATGAGCGGGAGCCCGTCCCGGTAAATGAATTGGCTTTGTTGAAAAGGAAGGGAACGCCTCTAAGTACGCCGGAAAAACAATTTGTCCATAACTTATATAAATTATTTGGAAAACAGGCGCCTGTATTTTAACCATAAAGCCCGCAATTCCTTTACGGGCTTTTCTTTGGCTGATGTTCCGGCCGTAGAGCAGATATTTTCCTACGGAACCACATCATGCCTGTTTGCTATGGATAGTCCATAGGTAACAACTATTTTTTTCGGTCACAAAAATATGATACAGTGGAACTATTCCCAAAAGACAAAAAAATATTTTGATTGAACATCCGGAGGAAGGTAGCTATGGAATATTCAAAAAGCAGGAATATCGTGTTAGTGATGTTATTCAGCGTTATCGCTATTTTGCGATGCCTGGTCTGGCTCTGTCCTTCTCCGATCCTCATGGTGATTATGGAAGACATGTCCCTCAATTATGCGCAGAGCGGCCTGATTCTATTGATTGTAACGGTTATGATGGGCGTTTCACTGTTTATTGGCAGCTTTATCATCGATAAGCTGGGGGCCAGCGCAACTCTTGCTATTTCAGCGGTGATGCTGGGGCTTGACGGCATTATCAGTTTCTATGCCCCGACGTTCGGTATTATGATGATAGGACGTATATTTGCAGGCATTGGCATGGGTCTCAGTATGGGTTCCATGAATGCCCTGATCTCCGAACGCTTCGAGGCAAAGCTGCAAAGCTTTATGAACAGCTTGAACCTAATCTTGAGTGCGCTCGGCATGGGGCTTGCTTACATGGTTGCCGTACCGCTGACGGAAGCACTTGGTTCCTATCAGGGTATGTTTCTCCTTTGGGGGACACTATGCATCGCAATAGCGATTATTTTCTTCCTGTTTGACGGAAAACAGGCGCACAACATAAAAAAGGAATCTTTGCCGCAAGAGAAGGCAAAAGCGCCCAGCCTGATCGCAGCGGCAAAATTCAAAAACGTGTGGATTATTGCCATCGCTATGGCGGGTGGGCTTTGGGTCTACAATAGCTTCTCTACTTATTTGCCGACGTTTCTTGCGCAGGAACGCATGATGTCTCCAGAAGCAGCCGGAATCGCTACGAGCGTGATGCAAGTCAGCGGAATTGCAGGCAGTTTCCTATGGGGACTACTGTTTACCAAGGGCGCATCCCCGAAGGGGCTGATGTTGGCGGCGCTGGCGATTATCTTTGGCGGCGCCCTTGGAACATCCCTAATCCCCTCCGGAGCATTCCTGTATATTTGTGTATTTGGTATCGGTATGGGCTATTATGCATTCCAGGCGGCTGCGGTGACGTCTATTATGCAAATGCCGGGTATGCTGCCGCAAATGATGGGTGGGGCAACAGCCATCTATATCGGGACGGGCAGTCTGCTTGGGATTGCGTCTTCGTCAGCATTTGATTTTCTTCAGGCGGAATACGGTATGCAAGCGACTATGACCATATTCAGCATGGTAATGATCCTCTCTATTATTGCGATTTTTACATACCGCAGTAAAATACGTCCAGCGAGCTGAACGCATGAAATAGCGATATGGTCGCCAGTAGAATGCAGGAAAGCAATAGGATAACCAGCGGATTATACTGAAATCTTAGAACGAATTTACATTTTTAACTACGATACACAATAGTTTTCGTATTGAAAAAGGGAGATTGCTCCGCGTGATACGGCATAAAATGAAGCCGGGAACACCACCCGGATAAGTGGATGCGAATGATAAAAATCCCCAATCCATGCTATGCCTTCTGTCACATGGTTTAATTGAAAAAGAAGGGGACGGCTGACCAAAATACCATCCTTGAAGGCCGCTCTCCTTCTTTTAAAACAAAGCCGGATCACTCCAGGTTCAGCTTTTGACAATAAAAAAGGTGCGGTCTGCTGTTACCGCACCTTTTCAGATTCTTATTGAAATTCATTCCCCAAAATTATTTTCCACAAGCTCCGCAAGTGCTTCCACAGCGTCTTTTTCATCGCCCCCGTTTGCAAATACATAAATGGACTCGCCTTTTTTCACCCCGAGGGAAAGCAGGCCCATAATACTTTTGGCGTTAATTTTTTTGTTGGAAAATTCGATCAGGATCTGCGAATCGAACTGGTTTGCAACCTGCACGAAGCTGGCAGCAGCCTTGGCTTTGAGACCGTCATTGTTCTTGATGATGAGTTCTTTGTAAATCATTTCAAATCCTCCCTTTGTCGCTTAGTGTGGGTTGGCCTTGGGGGCGCCTCATAAAGCTCCTGTGCAATCGCGTTGATTTTGCGAAGCCTATGATTCATCCCCGATTTAGTCATACCGCCAAGCTCGCACAGTTCCCCGAGAGTCGCCTCCGGGTTGGCGAGCCTGAGCTCTGCAGCCTCACGCAGTGGATCGCTCAAACGTTTAAGACCGATTGTGCGTTCTATTTTATGAATATTCATAACCTGCGTCATGGCAGCATTAACGGTTTTGTTGATATTGGCTGTCTCGCAATTTACAGCCCGGTTGACATTGTTGCGCATTTCCTTGAGTACGCGCACATTTTCAAGATTCAGGATAGAAGAATAAGCGCCTATGAGCGCAAGTAATGCGGCAATCCCATCTCCTTCATTCAAGTATACCACAAAATTTTGCCTGCGGTGAATTATTTTTGCACGAATATTATTTTTTTCGAGAATACCGAGAAGGACATTTGCAAACGCCTCGGATCCTACGACAAATTCGGCGTGATAATTCTTTTTGGGGTTTGAAACCGTTCCGCCTCCTAAAAAGGCGCCGCGCAAAATTGCCGTCCGGCAGCATTCCTTTTCGAGTGCTTCGCCCGGAGGCACGGCGTCCGTAAGTAAATTCCCCTCGAGGCCCAGTACGGACAGAAGAAGCGCGGCATCCTCCACCACGATCGTATAGCTGTGTTTCTTTTTCAAAAGATTGTCTTTGATTTCAACGGCGGAATCAAGCTTCAAAATATGTGTTACCGTATCATAAATGCGCTTTGCAACCGCCATGTTTTCAGTATGATATTTAATGCGCACACCGCCGCTCGTAATGGAAAGGTTCCCGCAAATTAAAGTGACTGCGCAGAGCTCCGCAATGATGCAGCAGCCTTTTTCCTCTGCCTGCGTACAGATTTCGTCCTTAGCGGCCATTGAAAACGACATAGCTTTCCTCCGGTCAGCAGTTTTTTTCCAAAGTAAGGTCCCGGTGTTCAAGTGTCGCCCGCATACCCCGTTCAGAGAGGCGCTTATACAATTCCTCCGCGATTGCGACGCTGCGGTGCATGCCGCCCGTGCAGCCGATACCGATCACAAGTTGGTTTTTATCCTCGCTGACAAAGCTTGGGGCAAGCGTTTCGACGATCTTAACCAACTCGGTGAGGAAAAACTGCGTTTGTTCAAAAGATAATACAAAATCGCGCACATCCTCGTCGAGACCGGAATGCCGGCGCATTCCTTCCACATAAAAAGGATTTTCAATAAAGCGCATGTCAAAAACCATATCCGCATCAAGCGGAATTCCGCGTTTGTACCCAAAGGAAATGATGGAAATCAGCAACCGGGTATCGTGGTCGCCCGAATACATGGTGTCAATCATCTTCTTGAGTTTCATTACGTTATAAGAAGAAGTATCAACCACATGATTTGCCATATCTTTTAGTTGCTGGAGCTTACGGCGTTCCATATGGATGCCGGAGAGGATCTCTCCGCTTCCAGAGACGGGATGGCTTCGGCGTACTTCCTTGAAGCGCTTGACAAGGACAGCATCCGAAGCGTCGAGGAACAGAATATCGAGATCGAGATCCATAGTTTTCAGTTTGTCAATGGTGGCATAAATGGAGTCAAAAAAATCCCCCATGCGCGTATCGACCGTGACAGCAACTTTGTCCCGGATATGCGTGCTTTCCATGCATAATTTTGCAAATTGGGGAATCAATTCAGGCATTAGGTTATCCACGCAATAATACCCGAGGTCCTCAAGCCGCCGAAGCGCGGAAGAACGCCCAGCTCCGGATAGGCCAGTTACGATTGTAAATTTCATAAAACCTCCACATCGAAAGCCATCTTCCTGCCCGCTGTGCGCCTCGTGCGCAACTCCGCCGGTTCGTGCGGCTTTCTGCTCCTGCACTTTTTTGTTTATCCAGGCGCAATCCATGCGCCTGTCCGTTATCCTTTGCCCCGTCCCCACATCCCTTAGGGCATGGACGGGGTAATTTCCCGCCTTGCGGAAACATACGCCTTATTTATTCCGCATTGATAATCTGTTCTGCGGGGATTCCAGCGGCCTGCGCCTTCTGGAGGGCGGGCAGGAAATCGCCCACGCGTCCGGGCGAATGCGCATCACTTCCAATTGAAAATTTTACTCCCGTTTTGGCGCAGGCAGAAAGCTCTTCCAGCGTAAATTCCGGATGTTTGGCATTGATTTCCATCACAACGCCTTTTTCGGACGCATATTCGGCAAGCTTTAAAAGGTCAACGGGCAAACCATACCCTGGATGCACAATAATATCGATCGGGTAACGGTCCATAGCCTTTATATAAGCCTGCGTATTACGTTCTACCGCCTTTTCCGTACTGCGCTTTACAAGCATCATCTTCATACGGTCGGAAAACGTCTTATAGCGTACAAGCTTATGATAGCCCATCAGGAACACATCAAAGCGGTCTTTCCATTGCTGTGGAAAATCCACGTCGCCTTCCGAAGAAAGCAGGTTCATCTCCACACCTGCGAGCACCTCGATGTTGCCTTTGTATTTTTCGCGCATCTGCTCGATATCCTGCAGGTAGGCCTCCACATCTTTAATGTTATAACACATGTGCAGGGGGCCGTGGTCGCTGATTGTAATCCGCTTCAACCCCAGGGCAACAGCGGCCTTTATATTGTCTTCCACAGTGCCCGTGCCGTGGCTGTGCACTGTATGCGTGTGTGTATCCGCAATGATTTTCACATTAAAACTCTCCAAGCATTTTCACTTCCGGCTCAAGTACAACGCCGGTTTCTTTTAAGACGACCTCTTTTACATACAAGATCAACTCGTAAATATCGCGTGAAAAAGCGTTCCCCATATTAATGATAAACCCGGCGTGTTTCTCTGAAACCTGCGCGCCGCCGATGGAGAATCCTTTGAGCCCGCAGGATTCAATCAGCGTACCCGCGTAGTTTCCCTGCGGGCGCTTGAAGGTGCTGCCTGCGCTCGGATAGGTGAGCGGCTGCTTTTCCCGCCGCCGCGCGTTCAATTCGTTCATTTTTTCCATCCCGGTCCGGGGGTCGCCAAAGGGCAGGGAAAACGTTGCGCCAAGCACAATATATTCCTTTTCCATAATTGCGCTGTGACGGTAGGAAAAATCCATCGCTGAGGCAGGAATTTCGCAAATTTCAAGCCCGCGGCCAATTACCCGCACAGACGTGAGATAGTCTTTCATCTCCCCCCCGTACGCACCTGCATTCATGCATACCGCTCCGCCTAAAGCACCGGGAATCCCACCGGCAAATTCAAGACCTGCAAGTCCCGCGCGAATCGCTTCAAGACACAAAACCTTGAGCGCCGCGCCTGTTTGCGCTGTTACGGTGTTTCCGCAGATATCAATATTGTCCATACCGTCTGCGAGCTTCACCACCGCTCCGCGCAGACCCTCGTCGGATACAAGAAGATTCGAACCGCGCCCAATCACGTGATAAGGAATATTTTCCTCACGCAGGACACGCAACACAGAAACAAGCCCTTCCTCTGTTCGGGGGAGGAGCATCAGGTCGGCCAGTCCGCCGGTTTTAAAAGTCGTGTGCGCGGCCATCGGCTCATTTTCACGAATGCCCGCTTCGCCCAGCAGGGAGACAAAGCGAGCGGTAAGGTGTCTTAAATTCATGCCTGTGAAATCACATCCATAATATTCTGGGCAAGCCATTCACCGCCGCCCTGCCCAATACTTTTCAGCCGGAAGTTCATCGCCGCGACCTCCATCACGATCGCGAGATTCCGGCCCGGACGTACGGGAAGCGTAATCTGGGGAACCTTTACCCCGAGGAGCGTAATGTGGTTGTCCGCCGTACCAAGACGGTCGATATCGCGCACATCTCCCGGCTCGAGATGAATCGCCAGTTCGATTGATTTTTCGCGGCGGATCGACCCCATTCCGTACAGAACGGAGACATCGATGATCCCAAGGCCGCGTATTTCCATCATGTGCCGGATAATATCGGGCGACTGGCCAATCAGCGTATCGTCGGACAGCTTGTGGATTTCCACTACATCGTCCGCGACGAAACGGTGGCCGCGTTTCACAAGTTCAAGCGCCGTTTCGCTCTTACCTACGCCGCTGTCGCCGGTGATAAACATACCTACGCCATAAACGTCCATCAATCCGCCGTGACGAGAAATCACGGGCGCGAGGAGCGCGTCGAGATAAATCGCCGTTTTATGGGAAAGTTTTGTTGTGGTGAGGCCGGACATCAATACCGGAACGTCGTATTTGCGCGCGCAATCAAGAAATTCATCCGGAGGCGTCAGGTTCCGGCCGATGAGCACGCATGGGATCGGGTGGGAAAAGAAACGATCCAGCCGCTCCATCCGTGTTGCCGGATCCAGCGTTTGCAAATAGGTCATCTCCACCATACCGAAGAGCTGAATCCTGTTGACCGCAAAGTATTCGAAAAAGCCGCTCATCTGGAGGCCTGGACGGTTAAGGTCGCTCGAATCAATTTCCGCCGTGTCGCGCGTCCCCATATAGACGATATTCAGGCTGATCGCCCTTGCGAGGTCTTCGATTTTAATCGTACGTTTCATTCCGTATCCACCCTTAATATATATTTTTCCACCGCGAGGGCGACGCCGTCCGCATTGCACGAACCGGTGATATCATTTGACGCTTCCTTACAGGCATCGACTGCGTTTTCCATTGCGATTCCCATGCCGGCCCAACGGATCATGCTCTCGTCGATTTCGCTGTCCCCGACCGCCATCACCTGCTCCTTCTCTATGCCCAACTTTTTTGCCAGGTATTCAAGGGCGTTTCCCTTGGTTGCCGCAGGATCCATAATCTCAAGAAAATCACTCTGGGATTTCTTAATGACCAGTTCCGGGAACATCGCGGAAAGCTCGCTGCGATATTCTTCCAACTTTTCCTCCGTATCGATCAGCAGTATTTTGGCTGCAAGTATCATTTCCGTATTCATCAGGCCGGGGTCTTCGATCCCGCTGTAACCGCACAGTTTTTCGTAATAGTCCGAATGATCGTTCCTCTGGAGGAAAAAATAACCGTCGTCCGTGTAAACCTGGAAATACGCCCCATGCGTAACGGCCCAGCGCATCACCTGTTTTGTGGTGATGGGGGAAAGATATGCGGAATAGATCACCTTTCCGTCCGGATCGGCAACCTGCCCGCCGCCGCAGACAATCGTGTAATCTTTATTGCCGAGGATTTCATTGAACCCGCTTACGCCGGGATAAGCCCTGCCGGACGCGAGAATGATACGCGCGCCTTTCGCGCGCGCGGAAGCAAGCGCCTCCCGGTTCCTTTTGGAAATGTGTTTCTCACTGTCGAGCAACGTGTCGTCAAGATCGAGTGCGATTAGCTTATAAGCCATAAAAATTCTGCCTTCCTTTTTCCGTAAAATCACATTTCTATTATACAATAACCGTGTGGGATTTGAAAGCGCAAAATCCCGCTGCGCCAGTACGGGAACATTAAAGAAATTTTTACACAATTTGGAAAGGGAGCGTGTTATACTAAAACAAATGAAGAAAATCCGGCGCTTTACGGACGGAGGAAAACCGCAAAATGATTGATTTTACACATTTACATGTTCATACGGAATACAGCCTGCTCGACGGTGCAGGGCGCATCGGCGACCTGGTAGCCCGCGCAAAAGAGGAAGGCATGGACGCGCTCGCCATCACAGACCACGGGGTGATGTACGGTGCGCTTGATTTTTATGAAGCGGCGCAGAAAGCGGGAATCAAGCCGATCATTGGGTGCGAGGTATATGTGGCCCCGGGCAGCCGGTTCGAAAAAACCTCCCTTTCCCGGGAGTATGCACATCTTGTGCTGCTGTGCAAGGACATGACGGGATACAGGAATCTGATGAAGCTTGTTTCAGCAGGCTCGCTCGAAGGATTTTATTATAAACCGCGCATCGATTATGAATTGCTGGCAGGACACAGCGAAGGCCTCGTATGCCTTTCAGCTTGTCTTGCGGGCGACGTACAGCGCCTGTTGATGCAAAATGATTATCAGGGCGCGAAGCGCATGGCGAAGCGCCTGAAAGATATGTTCGGCGAAGATTTTTACCTTGAACTGCAGGATCACGGCATAGCGGAGCAGCAACGCATTAACCCTTTGATTCTGAAGCTTGCGGACGAGCTTTCCGTTAAAGTAGTCGCGACCAATGACGTACATTATGTAAACAGGGAAGACGCCTACGCGCAAAAGGTGCTGATGTGCATCCAGACTGTCACTACGATTGACCAGCCAAGCAAAATGGCGTTTGAGACGGAGGAATTCTACCTGAAATCTCCCAAGGAAATGAACAAGCTTTTTTCCTATGTGCCGGAGGCGGTCAGCAATACGCGGGAGGTTGCCGATAAATGCAACCTTGAATTTGAATTTGGCAATAACCATCTGCCCGAGTTTAAAGTGCCGGATGGGTATACCAACCGGGAATACCTGAAACATCTCGCGGAGGATGGCCTGCACGAGCGCTATCCTGATCTTACGCCCGAAATCAGGGAGCGTTTTGATTACGAACTTTCTACGATTGACAGCATGGGATTCACGGATTATTTCCTGATTGTGTGGGATTTTGTCAATTACGCCAAGAAAAACGGCATCATGGTCGGGCCGGGGCGCGGCAGCGCCGCAGGCAGCATCGTTGCGTACAGCCTTGGTATTACGAACATCGATCCCATCCAATATAATCTTCTGTTTGAGCGTTTTCTGAATCCGGAGCGAATCAGTATGCCGGATATTGATATTGATTTTTGTTATGAACGGCGGCAGGAAGTCATCGACTATGTGACGCAAAAATATGGCAGCGACCATGTAGCCCAGATCATCACGTTTGGCACAATGGGTGCCCGCCTTGTGATTCGCGATGTGGCGCGCGTGATGAACATGAGTATCGCGGATGCAGACCGCATTGCGAAAATGGTGCCGTTTGAACTCAAAATGACGATCGATAAGGCGCTTGACCGCAATCCAAAGCTGAAAGCGGAATATGAAAACAACCCGGATGCGAAACAGGTGATCGACGTGGCGCGCAGGCTTGAGGGAATGGCGCGGCACGCATCTACGCATGCGGCGGGCGTAGTTATTGCGGACGCGCCCATCACGGATTACGTACCCCTGCAAAAGAACCCCAAAGACGAGAGCGTTATGACGCAGTATACCATGAAAAAACTCGAGAGTATGGGGCTTTTGAAAATGGATTTCCTTGGCCTGAGGACGCTGACGGTGATCCGCGACGCGGTCAGAATGATCGAAGAGAACCACGATGTTACACTCGACATTGATAAGCTTGATTTGAACAATAAAAAAGTTTATGAGCTCATGGCATCCGGGGACACACTGGGTATTTTCCAGTTTGAAAGCGGCGGAATGCGCCGGCTGCTGCAAGAACTCCGGCCGGAATGCCTTGATGATATCATGGCGGCAAACGCGCTCTTCCGTCCGGGTCCAATGGAAAGTATTCCGGATTATGTGCGCAGTAAACACAATCCCGAAAGCGTACACTACCTGCATCCGATGCTCGAGCCTATTCTCCGGGATACCTACGGATGCATGGTCTATCAGGAACAAATCATGCGTATCGTGCGCGACGTGGCGGGCTATTCCATGGCAAGGAGCGACCTTGTACGCCGCGCTATGAGCAAAAAGCAACAGAGCGTACTGGAAAAAGAGAGAAAGATTTTTATTCGCGGCGAAGAGCAGGATGGAAAAATTACGGTTGAAGGAGCGGTGCGCCGTGGCATGGATGAAAAAACGGCGAACGAGCTGTTTGACCAGATGATGGCGTTTGCCAACTATGCCTTCAATAAATCCCATGCGTGCGCATACGCGGTAGTTGCCTACCAGACGGCTTATCTCAAGTGCTATTATCCCGTTGAATTTATGACGGCGCTTCTCAACAGCTTTATCGCAAATAAACAGAAGCTCGGGGAATATATCCAGACCATCAAAAACGAGGGGATCAAGATATTGCCGCCGGACGTCAATCAGTCGGGTATGCACTTCACCACCGAAAACGGATGCATCCGTTTCGGGCTGTCGGCTATTTCGTATGTCGGCGAGGCGATCGATGAGGTCATTACGCGCAGGGGCACAGGATATCAGGATTTTACGGATTTTGTGGAAAAAAATACGGATGTCCTCAATAAAAAACGCCTCGAAAGTATGATACTCTCCGGCTGTTTTGATTGCTTCGGGGTCAGGCGGTCACAGCTTATTGCCGTGTATGAACAGGTGCTTGCCGATGCGGCACAGCTCAAAAAGCGGCAGGCGACCGGACAGATGTCGCTTTTCGACAGCATGGAAGGGGAATTTGCGCCGCTCACGGTGCAGATTCCGGATATCCCGGAATATGGTGAAGCGGAAAAGCTTTCCTATGAAAAGGAAATGACCGGCCTTTATATCAGCGGTCATCCGCTGGACGAGCTTGCGGGCGTACTGGTGAACCGTCCTGTTTCCATTGCGGATATCATGCAGACTGCGGGCGACGAGATGACGATGTATGAATATGACGGCCGGGAGGTGGAACTCCTTGGCATCGTGACTTCGGTGCGCGTACGCCCTACCCGGCAAAAAAAGATGATGGCGAATTTTGTACTCGAGGATTTGTATGCGCAAATGAATATGATCGCATTCCCGAATGTATATGCCGATGCTGAGGCGTTCCTGAAAACGGATGCCATCGTCAATGTGAGCGGCAAGGTGACGGTGGGGCAAAACGGCATCGAACTCCTGGCGGGGAGGATCACGCGGTATGTGCCGGATGATGCTTTTTTCGCGGGTAAGCAGCTTTATGTCAAAATTGCAGATGGCACAAGTTGTGATATCGACGGCCTGATGCGTATCATGGGCCGTTATCCGGGCGGGAGCAGCGCAGTGGTCTATGTGGAAAAGACCGGGCAGAAATATAAGCTGTGCGGCGCACGGAGTATTGCTTACCGGGCACAACTGATAGAAGAATTGGAACAATATCTTGGCAAAGAAAATGTAGTTGTGAAATAGAAGCGGGAATAACCTGCGGCCCTTCCGCCTTGCGCGGCGGAAGGGCTTTTTTGTTGAAGGAAAAAGAGGCGCGCCGCCGTCCGGAGAAAAACCAATGTAACATTTTACAATTTCGATCGTTTTATATTGTTTTTTTCTGAAATTTTTGTTAGAATACGTATTGATTGCGGATGTTTTAAAAAACGGCATAAATCCCGGTTTTTTTTCAGGGGATGGAAAAGAAAACCGCGGTGGATGGAATAAACGTGTGCTCGCGCACATGAAGGCAAACGCATTTTAAAAGAAAGTTTAAATAAATGGTGACTGTGCTATGAAAAGAAGAATTGGAATACTGACAAGCGGCGGGGATACGCCGGGCATGAACGCGGGAATCCGTTCGGTGGTAATGGCTGCCGATGCGGCAGGATTTTCGGTGATGGGGATCACAAAAGGATACGCAGGCCTCATTGAAGGCCGTGTGGACCGCATAAAAACGGAAGATGTGGCTGGTATCGTTGAAAAAGGCGGTACAATCCTGAAAACGGCGCGCTGCGAGGAGTTTAAAACGCAGGAAGGCCAGCAAAAAGCGCTTCAGGTCATCAAGGCGTTCGATATTTCGGGTGTGGTCGTGATCGGCGGCGACGGTTCGTTCCAGGGAGCGAAAGTGCTTTCGCATCTCGGAGTACCGACCATCGGCATCCCGGGTACGATAGACAACGACCTTGCCTATACGGACTTTACCATCGGTTTCGATACGGCGGTCAACGGCGTAGTAGGCGAGATGTCACGAATCCGCGATACCATGAATTCACATGAGCGTGTGGGCGTCATCGAAGTCATGGGCAATAAGTGCGGAGATATTGCGCTTTACGCGGGCATCGCAGGCGGAGCGGAACATATCATCATTCCGGAAGTCGAATTTGACATTGATTATATTTGCGATAAAATTATTAGCAACCGCATCAAAGGGAATATGACGAGCATCGTACTGATCGCGGAAGGCGCAGGCAAGGGCGAAGCGGTTGCGAATTATATGCGGGCAAAAGCGAAACTGGATGCCAAAGCTATTGTGCTTGGTTACATCCAGCGCGGCGGTACGCCGTCCGCGGCAGATCGGCTCCGCGCTACCAGTATGGGTGTGCGTGCAGTCCAGCTTCTTGAAAAAGGAATCGGCAATCGCGTCGTAGGGATTCAGGATAACAGGATTATTGATGAAGATATCGACGAAGCGCTCTCCAAGGAATTGATTTTCCGGAAAGACCTCTACGATGAGTTCAAAATCATGTCGGAAAATATGCAGTAAGCAAGTTTTAGGAAATAGATCGAAAAAGGCTTTTTGAAAGCCTTTTTTGACTATGTAAGTTTTTTGTGAGGTGGAGTGCCATCAATACGTTCGCAGTACCGGAAAGTGTAAAAATAGGCAGCGGGATATTGTACCCGCGCCTGAAAGAGTTTCTGAAACCGGCCGACCGTGTGATGCTGATTGTCGACCGGATTGTCGATGAACTTTACGGGCAGGATGTTTATGCGTTTTTGGAAAACCACTGCAGGGAAGTCAAACGGGAATTTGTACACGCCGGATCCCTGCGGGAGGCGTTTTTAAAGTCTTATTATATCGTAAACCGCGATTTTGATGCGGTTATCGCCATGGGCGGCGGCAAGGTGCTGGACGTAGGTAAATATGCGTCGTCTATGTCGAAGCGGCCATTCATCAGCATTCCGACGTCTATTTCCCATGACGGCGTCGCCTCGCCGATCGCCGTTTTGAAATGCGACCACAATTCGGTGCGCAGTCTTGACTGCAAAATACCGTCCTATATCATTATGGACCTTGATATCATCAAAACAGCGCCCGAAAAGCTGATCCTCGCGGGCCTCGGGGACCTTGTTTCCAACATTACGGCCCTGCGGGACTGGGAGCGGGCGGTTCAGGCGGGCAAAGCAAAAATGGACGATTTTGCCTATATCATTTCGGGTACGGCAGTACGCGCCATTTTGCAGTATACGCATCCGGATATCCGGGATACGGCATTTCTTACGCAGCTTGCGGAATCCGTCGTTCTTTCGGGGCTGGCGATGAACATCACGGGAAACACACGGCCGTCAAGCGGTGCGGAACATCTTATCAGCCATGCGGTCGACGCAACCGGAAAAGGAACCTTGCATGGCATACAGACTGCGGTGGCGAGCATTCTTGTAGAATATCTTTACGGCGGGAATTATGAATTTATCCGCGGTTACCTCAGGCAGGCAGGCTTGCCGACGAGCTTTGAGGAACTGGGCCTTGCCTATGAAGATTATGTACAGGTTATGCGCACGGCGCGCACGACACGTAAAAACAGGTACACGATCCTTGACGAGATTCCATACGACGACGCCTACCTGAAAAAAATTTATGATGCGGTTTACGGAGGACAGGAATGACTGGCAGTGAAAAGCGGGGCAGGGTAAACCCTAAAGCAACGGCGCTTCGGGATATCGAGTGCTTTGTCCTTGATATGGATGGAACCATCAATCTTGGGGAAAACCTGATTCCCGGCGCGAAGGAATACATCGAATATATGCAGCAGAGCGGCGTGCCGTTTTACTTTTTTACAAATAATTCTTCCAAAGCACCGGAGGATTATGTCAAAAAGCTGGAGCGGCTCGGGTTTACGGGTATGACGCGCGGGAACATCATGACGTCCGGCGATGTGATGATCCATTATCTTAAAACACACGGCGGACAGCGGATCTACCTCGCGGGAACGCCTGAACTTGAGGCGCAATTTGCGGAAGCGGGTTTTACGCTGCTTCCTCCCGATACGGAAACGGCGGATTTTGCCGTGCTGGGATTTGACAAGACTTTTAATTTTGAAAAAGCAGATACAATTTCGCGGCTCATTACAGCGGGGGTGCCTTTCCTTGCGACCAATATTGATAGGGTTTGCCCGCTCGAGGATGGAAAGTTTTGCCCGGATTGCGGGTCGATGGCATGCATGATTACACACGCAACGGGCATTGAACCCAAATTTGTGGGTAAGCCGTTTAAAGAGACGGTGGATTATATTTTAGCCAAAACGGGGTCCCAGCGGGAAAAAACGGCAATGGTGGGCGACCGCCTGTATACGGACGTCAAAACAGCGGTAAATGGAGGCATTGTGGGCATCGCGGTGCTTTCTGGAGAAATTTCCTATCAGGACATTGAGGAAGGCGACGTTGCCCCGGATTATATCCTGGACAGCGTGTATGATATCTATACGGCAATTAAATAGAGGAGGGATACCAAGATGAAATATTTAATGGGAATTGACGTAGGCACGAGCGGCGTAAAATGCCTGATCATAGACGAGGAAGGGAAGGTTATTCGTTCGGTAACGAAATCTTACCCGCTTTATACGCCTAAACCGGCATGGTCGGAGCAGGAACCGGCAGACTGGTGGAAGGGCACGAAAGACGCGTTCAAAGAGCTGCTTGACGGCGTGGAAAAAGAAAACCTTGTGGCGATTGGCCTTTCAGGGCAGATGCACGGCCTTGTAGCGCTTGATAAGGACAATCAAGTAGTCCGCAATGCAATCCTGTGGAACGACCAGCGTACAGGCGAAGAATGCGAAGAGATCATCAAAGCGGCAGGCGGGCTGGACGGGCTCGTCGGTTATACCAACAATACCATGCTTACCGGCTTTACGGGCGGGAAGCTCCTGTGGGTCAAAAAGCACGAACCGGAGAGTTTTGCGCGCATCGCAAAATTTGTGATGCCTAAGGACTACATCCGCTATTGCCTGACAGGCGAAATCGCAACGGATGCCTCCGAGGCTTCGGGCACAGGACTTTTCGACGTAAAGGAACGCAAATGGGCGGATGACCTGATCGAAAAGCTGGGTTTCGACCTCTCCATATTCCCGAAGGTATACGAGTCTGATGAAGTAACTGGCCATGTGACGGCACAGGCGGCAGCAGAAACGGGAATACCGGAAGGCCTTCCGGTTTATGGCGGCGGCGGAGACGCGGTCATTCAGAATACGGGGATGGGCATCATCAAGGAAGGCACGCTTGGCGTCGTAATGGGTACTTCCGGCGTGGTAGCAACGGCGATGAACAGTTTCGGCAAGAACGAGGGCGGGAAGCTCCAGTTCTTCTGCAATAATGCGGCAGGAAAATACATGGCGTTCGGCTGCCAACTTTCATGTGCGGGTTCGATGGAATGGTATAAAAATACGTTCTATGCGGAAAGCGCAGAGCCGTTCAAAGAAATCAACGAAGGTGCGGAGGCATCCAGCATTGGCTCTAACGGAATCATCTTCCTGCCCTATCTTTCCGGGGAACGCTGTCCTTATCCGGATCCGGATGCGAGGGGCGTATTCTATGGGTTGTCCCTGCTTTCGAACAAGGGAGATATGGCCCGCGCGGTCATGGAAGGTGTAACGTTCGGTTTATACCAGATGTATGAGTTGATTCTCAACACCAATCCAGACCTTGAGATCAAGGAAGTGATTCTTTCGGGCGGCGGGGCGAATTCGAAGCTGTGGAAACAGATCGTGGCTGATATTTTCAACCTCCCGGTGAAGATCCTCGCGGGAGCGGCAGAAGGCGGGGCATATGGCGGTGCGCTCGTGGCCGGCGTAGGTGAAGGGATTTATAAGAATCTCGATGATGCGGAAAAGGTGCATTCAGTGAAAGAGGTTGTAGAGCCTGTTGCGGGAAACCATGAAAAGTACCAGAAGGTCAAGAAGATATATGATAAGTTATATTATGACCTCAAGGATACGTTCAGGCTGTCTGCAGAATAAGAAAAAAGAAAACAAAAAGCTTTTCCGGAAGGGAAAGCTTTTTGTTTTCCATGGCCTTTCCGTCTTTTTCGTTAAGGCGGCGGAGCACCGTCGGCCGCGGTTATGCTGAGAACGGCAGCGCCCGGTTATTCGTCGGCCAACAGCGCAGCATTTGTCTGAAAAATGGGACCGATATTTTGATTGACGCACTCCCTTGCGGGATGATACGATGGGAAAAATAGGAAAGAGGCGGAAAAATGGAGTTTGTATTGAGAAAATGGAAACCAGAGGATGCCGCGTCTATTCTGGAATACGCGAATAATGAAAAAATTGCGGCTGCTTTAAGGAATGCATTTCCCCATCCGTATACATTGGAGGATGCCAAAGCGTATATCCGCGCATGTATCGAAAAGGGGGGAGACAGGCAGGTAACGCGCGCAATCCTTGTGAACGGCCATGCGGCGGGAAGCATCGGTATGTTTTTTGGAACTGACGTATACGAAAAAAGCGCAGAACTTGGCTATTGGCTGGGGGAACCGTTCTGGGGGCAGGGAATCATGAGTGAAGCGGTAATCCGCATGTGCCGGTATGTATTTGCAAAATATGATATTGAGCGGATTTTCGCGGAGCCCTTTGCGGGGAACCGGGCTTCACGGCGCGTACTCGAAAAGGCCGGGTTTACCCTGGAAGGCGTCCTGCGCAGCAGCGTTTATAAAAACGGTATGCTACAGGATTCATGCATGTATGCGTTGCTCCGCCGCTAATGCTCTTTTTCAGAAAATTTGTTTTTATATTCCGATGGAGAATAACCAGTATATTTTTTAAAGATATTTGAAAAATATGCTGCATCGTTAAAGCCTGCTTCTATAGCGATCGTATACAGGCGTGCATCTGAATGCAGGAGCAGCTTTTTGGAGCATTCAATACGGTAACGGGTAATATACCCCACGATAGTTTCCTTCATATGTTTTTTAAAAAGGCGGCTTAAATAGCTTGCATTCAGATGGAGCTCATCCGAGATCTGGCGAAGGGTAATGTCCTCCTTGTAGTGTGCGTGAATAAACCGCAGCGCTTCGCTGATTGTCGGATTTTGCGCATTATCGGCATCTTCCCGGTGATAAAGGAACCGAGGGGCCATATTCCGGCGCTGGTCGCGCTTTACAGAAAGCGCCTCCCTGTAGGCCGTGGAAAAGTCGAGGATACTTTCCTTGATTTCGCTGACGCCGATACGTACGCGAAAACCTGTGATATCGAATAAAGTAGAGACAATTTGTCCGCATAGTTTGTTCAAATCCCCACTTTCTTCCGTTGGAATAAGAATCAGGCATAACGTCTGTGCATTGAGGGTGAAAGCAAAAGGCTTGAAGGAAAGCAAAAGAGAAAGGGAAAAGTTACGGACAGACTGCCGGACCTGTTGGGGATTTGCTTCAGGCGGCACGTCGGGAATGCCGATCACCGCTAAACGGTATGCGGAAAGGCTGACGCCCAGATGGGCGGCCTTTTCTTCAATCGTTTCGGGCAGGAGAATATTCTGGTTGATGATATCGAGAAACAACTTTGTTTTCAGATCATCATAGCTTTGACTCACGATTTCTTCCAACTCTCCGAAAAACTGGTGATCTTTCCGTTCCTTTTCAATAAGCGAGATTGCTTTTTTCACAGCTTCACATATTTTGGGAGCAGGATTGTTTTTTACAACAAAATCGACAACGCTGTAGCGAATTGCTTTCTGCGCATAAGAAAAATCGGAATAACCGGTAAGAATAATGACCTTGGTTTTAGGAGAAAGCTCGCTTAAGCGACGGGTAAGCTCAAGCCCGTCGATTCCCGGCATTTTAATATCTGTAATCAAGATATCAGGAGAATACTGCGGGAACTGCCGGAGCGCGTCCTCTCCGTTTTCAGCAAGACAGCACACCTCACAGCCGAGGGACTGCCAGTCAATAAAATTTTTGATTCCATTCCGAAGGATAGGTTCATCGTCAACGATCATAATGTTATACATGCTCACTCTCCCTGTCGACCGGCAACTTAATCACAACGAGCGTACCAAAATTTTCGCTGCTGCGAATGGTGATTCCATACGGTTCGCCATATAAATGCCGGATTCTCTTATTGGTGTTTTTGAGGCCTATATTGTGATGCTCGGGGCGCGCGCCGCACGGCTCATCTGCGTCGAGGTCCATCCTGGATGGATCCATTCCGACGCCGTTATCCGCTACGGTAAAAATAAGCATACCGGCGTTGATTTTCGCCGTTACAGTCACATAACCCATTCCGGTTTTGTTTTCCAGGCCGTGTACTACAGCGTTCTCCACAATAGGCTGGAGGCACAGTTTGGGAATCAGGAGCGGAAGAAAATCTTCGGGAATATCCACATGAAAGCGTAGCTTGTCTCCGAATCGCGTTTTTTGTAGGAAAAGGTAGAAATTTACATGTTCGATTTCATATGCTACCGTTACCTTGGAATTTTCGGTAAAGGACATTTTGGAGTCCAAAAGTTCGCTTAATGCATCAATCATTCGGGACGTTTTTTCATCTCCGTTTGATTTTGCGTTCCAACTGATACACAGCAATGTGTTGAACAAAAAATGAGGATTGATTTGCGCCTGAAGCGCTTTTAATTCAGCCTCACGCAATAAAAGTTCATTAGTATATACCTCGTTGATCAGATAACCAATTTTGGAGGAGGTTTTCTTGAAAATGGCGGAAAGCGTATCAAGTTCACGAATTCCATAATTTGGGACAGTGATTTCATAGTGTCCGGCCTGAATCATTTCCATTTGTGAAATCAATGAATTAATATAATTAATAATTTTGCGGGAAATAAACAGCCCCAGGAGAATAAAAGCGGCAGCCAGCACCAAGATAATCAGGATATAGCCGCCCATTTGTGTTTCGAGATCCTGAAACACCGCCCGGTTGGGGATAATAACCGCGGAATAGAGGTTGTAGCCGGAAAGGGAAGTCGTGTTGATAAAATATGAAGAGGAATCCTGCAGCATTCTTGAAACAGGTACCTCTCCGAAAGAGGCGTCGAAAATTTGCGTTCCCGGAGTGATTTGTGCAGTGCTGCATAAAATCCGGCCTTTCTCATCGTAAACAATGCCCAACGCTCCATCATATTTCAAGATACTGTTGAAGGCGCGTGCAAGCTGTTCACTGCTGACGCCCATCACGATAGTTCCGTTAATCTTATAGTCGGCAATTTCGTAATAATCCTGTGCAAAATAGATTAGGGGATCAGTCGAGTCGGCAGAGAACAAAATTGTGTTGATACGCGTGCCATTCGCAATAAAGTCCTGAAATGTGGAATAAAAGGAACCTACAGTTTGATTTGTGCGGATTCCGTCAATACTCCCAGCGGAAAAATTATTGATGCTGTTGTAATCATTTTCGTTATAGATCAAGGAAATATAGCGCAGCAAATGCGAGTTCCACGCGTTGTTGTAATAGGTAAGCCGCCGCAGCCGTGAATTGATATTTTCATATAAAATGTCTGGATCGGTCTCCTTGTCTGTAATTTCACGGTATAATTCGGTGTTTACAATAGGATCGCTCATCAGGGTATAATACATTTCTTTTACGGAACGAAAATCTGTTTCCAGGGCTTCGGTCGATTGGTTCACAAAGTTATCCAGATCTTTTTGGATGTTTGTTTCGAGCGTTTTGCGCATTGAGACAGCAAAAAAAGAACTGATGATGATCAGCGGGATCAAAAGAACCGCAAGACAAAGCGAAGTTATTAAAAAGTTGATGGAGACAGAATGCTGTCTCGGCTTGAAAATCCATTTACATTTCATTTATTTACCGGAAAAATATATCTTGATCTTTATTGTATCATTATATCACGAAAAAAACAGGCAATCTGAAAATAGGTCAAAAGTTTACAAATGTAGTAAATTTTTGACTTGTTCTTTGGGGGGAGCAAGCGGGAAGTAAAAAACATGCAAGAAAAGAGTCGAATCCCTCTATAGGAAAGGAGGAGTGTATCTTTTATGATAGGGTTATCAAACGGCTAGGAGGAAAATGATATGGAAAAAATGAGTAAACGGGAGCGCGTGGAAGCCACGATGGCCTTTCAGGAGACGGACCGGACCCCGGTCTACGACTTGTTTTTGCATGATGGCTGCATCAAATATTTTACCGGAAAATATGCGCCTGTAGGGGAAGCGGGAATACGCCTCAAATGCCAGACAATCCATTCCATGCTGGATATGACCCGGAGTGCGGATGCTGGGCCGCGTACCCCGGGCCGCCGGGAGGATGAAGATGGATTTGTTGAACTTTATGAAAGATGGATCGAGCTTGGAATAGAGAAACGGCCGTTTGACTGCGTTATGGAAGCGGAGCAGTGGCTGGAACAAAAGATTGAACGTATGGAACAGACTTACAAAAACGAGGATATTTCCGCTGAATGCGAGGCATTCCTTACGCGGTTCCGGCAGATACAAAGATACATCGGAGATGATACGGTCGTGCTCCTGCGCCAAAGCGGCACAGGGCTTGACGAATTACGTTACAGGTTGGGTCTGGAACTGTTCTCCTACCTGTCTGCAGACCGCCCAGAATTAATTGCAGCATATCTGGATTTGCATACACGAATGGAGATACGGATGATCCACGCTGTTGCGGACGCGTCTCTCTCACCCTGTGCGCTCACCTATGGAGATATTGCTATGAAAGGAACTCTGCTGCATTCCCCCGAATGGCTGCGGAAAGAATTTTTTCCCAGACTAAAGCTTTTGAACGCGGCCTACCACGAGCATGGGATCAAATGCCTCTTTCATTCCGACGGATATTTGATGCCTGTCATGAACGATTTGCTGGAAACGGGAATAGACGGTCTTAATCCTATTGAGACGGCGGCAGGCATGGCGGTACGGGAACTGCGGCGACAATATGGCAGCCGTTTATTTTTGGCGGGCGGAATTGATATGAGCCAGCTTTTATCCGGCGGGGAGCCGGAGGAGGTAAAGAGGATCTGCAAAGAAACGATTGCGGAAGCGGGAGCGGGTTACTTTATCGGTTCGACGACAGAGCTGGAAAATACGGCGAAACTTGAAAATGTTCTCGCCATGCTACGTGAAGCGGGTATGGAGGTATAATTTATGAAACGGGATATTCAGGCGCTGTTGCGTTATGCCGGGGTCAGCCCAAAACATGGGGATTTTGAACGCGATTAGAAGAAAAGACTTCGTGAAATGCGGGAAATTGATTCCCGATTGATTATGAAAAAGAATGCTTTCTTTGTTCCTTATAACTGATGTTTTTATTTTACGGGAACCAGAGGGGCGCGTGTCTATGCAAAATATTTATGTCCGGACAGGAATTGTGGCAAACTTTTAGTGGTACTTTTTCCACGGCTATACGGAAAGTGCACGAGACTATAGCGCCATACTTCCTTATACTGCGGCGAGTTACAGCGTGGCTGCAACCGAATGCCAGAGATCGGAAGATATTGGTGGCGTCCGGGGATATACTTACCACGGGCATTTTATTCGCGGCCTTACTGAAACGGCTCCCAAGAAATGGTTTTATCGTTCAGTTTTTCTGGATGCAGTGCAGCTTATGTATCTTATCGCACAAATGGAAGAAAATGACCTTAGCCATATGGGTGTAGACGAATATTCCCAAGCCGGCACGCTATCGCTTGTGTGAGCGGCTCTTGTTCCGCAAATTAAATTGGCTGCTGCGGTATTTCCGTTTTTAGCAGATTATAAAAACGTATGGAAACTACTCGGGAAGGCGGAGGCCTATGCGCGGAACTCAATGATTTTTTTCGAAGGTTCGATCCGATGCGCAAAAGGAAGAAGAAAATATTTTTACGCCTTGGATATATTGATACACAGAATTTTGCCGGAAACATTCGGGTGGAAGTGATGTTTGTGGCCTGCCTTGCGGACTGCAACTGTCCGTTGGAAACGCAATTCGCTGTATATGCCGTATATAATAAAATAGAATCGAAAAAGGAGATGATCGTCTATCCGGATTTTGGCCACGAACCTGTCATCCCATGGATATAACGAGAGAATCTTTCAGTTTTTAACCAGTCTGCAGCAAGCAGGATAGAGTCAAATGTCTACAAACATAGTGAATTTTTTACCATGAATGACAGGTTGGGACGGGGGCAGGTAAAAAATTCCAAAGAAACAGGTCTCTTTTCTCTATTCACGGACGGGTCGCGGGAGCTTATGATAAAAATACAGCAGGGGACAGGTCATAATCCTTGCTATTTTTAGACATTGCGTTTCATCATGCGTTTACATGAAACTATCAAACTATATTGGAGGTATCAAAATGAAGAAGAAAATACTGGTACTCTTGTGCGTTTTGCTGGCGGCGGCTTTTTGCTTTGCAGCCTGCACACCTACTACGGAAGCGCCTTCGGGAGATGCGGCCGCAGCGGAAAGCAGCGGAAGCAACGCGGCGGCAACGGACGAGTCTTCTGGAGAAACTTCCAGCTCCGGCGGGCAAACAGTACTGACCTTTCAATCCTGGACCCCGACAGAGGCGGACATGGAAAATATGATCGCCCGGTTTAACGAGACATATCCGG
Source organism: Christensenella tenuis (assembly GCF_014287795.1). GTDB lineage: Bacteria > Bacillota > Clostridia > Christensenellales > Christensenellaceae > Christensenella > Christensenella tenuis. The sequence continues at coordinate 241,629 of NZ_JACOON010000007.1, read as the reverse complement.
ATATCAAAGTAGAAGTCAAAATGGTACCCTTTGCGGATCATTATACGCTAATGAAATCGGATATTGCGGCAGGCGAGGCGGCGGATATCGTCGGACTTCAGCCAGGTGCGAGCATTAACCAGTATACGCAGTTTTTTACCCCTGTCGCCCCGTTTGCAGAAGAGGAATACGGGGAGGGATGGAAGGAGATGTTTACCCCCCGTGCAATTGAGCTCGCAACCAATATGGATGGCGATGTAATGGGCATGCCCATGCAGTATAGCCTTGGCGGGACTGTTTGGTACAACAAGGATATGTTTGAAGAAATGGGAATCGAAGTCCCCACGACCTATGACGAGCTTAAAGCGGCTTGCGACACGATTCGCGCAAATGGCAAGATGCCCATGATGCAAGGAGCCCGCGACGCATGGACGAATATCGATTTTTACCATACGATCGTCAATGACCTTGCGCCGGGTAAAATGATGGCTGTTTCAAAAGGCGAAGGAAAATGGACGGATCCGGAAATGGTGGAAGCGTTCGAATGGTGGAAGAAGTATTTTGATGACGGCATCTTCCAAGACGGCGCGCTTGGGATGCCCGCCTATAACGACGCCTACACCCTGTTCCTCGATCAGGAAGGGGCCATGATTCCTTTTGGAAGCTGGCAGTATAATATTTGGAATATCGCAAAGGATCAGGCGGAAGCAGGGAACTGGGGCGTCATGCGTATGCCCGACATGAACGGCGACGGCCAGCCTGCGGCGTTGTGGGATACGGTAGGACAAGTGCTGTGCATCTCCAAGGATTGTGAAAATAAGGAAGCGGCGTGGAAATTCATCAAGTTCTTCGCAGATGATTACGCACAGGAATATCTTGATACCACGCTTATGGATCTGCCTGTGAAACAAGGTGTGACGGCGCTTGGAGGCGATTGGCCGGAAAACTGTCAGGAAATTATCGGGCAATATCTGGGCTGGGCAAACGAAGCGGTGGACGAGCGGGAAATGGCCTATCCGGAACTTACGGAAGGGCTTGGGAATGTACTGGCGGCCATTGCGGAAGGTACGATGACACCAGAAGAGGCTGCGCAGGAAATGCAGGAAATCAGCGATTCGATTAGTCGCTGAACAGGAAGAAACGGCGCGGGCAGGGCGGCGTGAGCGGCCCTGCCTTCCGCCTAAACAGGAGGGATTGCGTTGCTGGGAAGAAAAAGAATATCCAATTATTTCTATATTGTGCCGATCATCGCACTCGTTGTGTTGTTCATCTATTACCCGATTGCTTATAATATCGAAGCGAGCCTCTATTCATGGGATGGGATCAGTGCAGAGCGTGAATTTCTCGGTGCGCAGAACTACGTGGATATGATGTCTGACAAAGTGTTTTTGAAAGCACTTGCCAATACGGCAATATTCACGATTGTAACAGTCGGCGTAGGTCTCGTGGCGGGGATGTTGCTTGCGGTGGCGACACTTGGCAATACGCCCATACAGCGGCTGTGCAAGACGCTGATGTTCCTACCGGTGGTGCTCGCGCCAATCATTGTAGCCAATATCTTTACATGGATGTATGAGATGAATACTGGCCTCGTCAACGAGGCCCTGCGGGCAATTGGCCTTGGAGACCTTGCACGGGCATGGCTGGGGGACAGCAAGACAGCGCTAGGAGCTATCATGGTAGCACAGATCTGGCAAAGCGTCGGATGGTACCTGATTATGTTCAATGCCGCGCTCACGACCATTCCGACAGATGTCCTTGAGGCGGCACGCGTAGATGGCGCCAACAAGATTCAGACCTTTGGCCGGGTAATTGTGCCAATGGTCAAAAATACGACGTTCAGCCTGATCATTTTGGGGATCATTGGTTCGTTTAAATATTTTGAGTTGGTATGGGCGACCACCAAGGGAGGGCCAAACCATGCCACGGAATTATTTTCCACCTATATTTTCACGAATGCGTTTGATTTCATGAAACAGGGGTATGCATCGGCAATTTCGGTATTTGTAATAGTGCTTGCGCTGATTATTACGGCGGTCCAACTGAGGATTAATCTGAAGGAGAGATAAAATGAACAAAGCGGGAAAAATCAGCAAAAATATTATACTTATGGTAATCGGACTCCTGTGGTTTGTTCCGTTGCTGTTCATGTTCGAGAAATCATTTGAGGATGGCGGTTTTGCAAATTACGCGACAATCCTCCAGCAGGAAAACCTGCCGAGGAATTTTCTCAACAGCGTGGTCGTCACGGGTGGTACGATTGCCGTGGTGCTCGTGGTCACGCTGCTCGCAGGATTTGCATTTTCCAAACTTAAATTTCGCGGAAAAAATATATTGTACCTCATTGTATTGGTTGGCCTGATGATACCTGCCCCGGCGCTGATTGTTCCGCTTTCACAGCTCATAAAAACAATGGGCCTCATCAATAATCCGCTTTCACTGATCGGAATTTATGCGGCGCTCCAAGTTCCGTTCAGCCTGCTCATTATGAAAAATTATTTCGATGAGCTTCCTACGGAACTTATCGAATCAGGAATTGTGGATGGTTGTTCCGTGTTCAAGGCATTCCGGAAAATATTGCTTCCGCTGTGCGCACCCGTTGTTTCGGCGGTAACGGTATTTACCTTTCTCGCGGCGTGGAATGAGTTCCTCTTGGCATTTATGTTCTTGAAAAAGCCAATTTACCAAACGCTGACGGTCATACCATATAGTTTTACAATGCTTTTCATGAGCGATCTTCCAAGGATGTTTGCAGCGCTTACGATCATTGCGTTGCCTATCATTATCCTCTATATCTGCTTGCAAAAACAATTTGAACAGGGTCTTACGGCAGGATCCGTGAAAGGATAAGACGATATATGAAACCAATCATAGCTGACAAGCTGGCGCGGATTGATGAGCTTTTTCCCCCGGAACGGGTAGAAGCGTCAAAAGCACGGATCAGCGATATATGGAATGGGAAAAAACCAAAGGACCGTTATCCTTATGTATACTACCCCATCAGTTTTAATTATTATGATGACGCGCATACGGCGGAACAGCGTTTACTTGTAACGCTCGATGAATTGATTTTGCGCGGACAGTTCGAAGACGACTTTATTCCTGCCGTATTTCCGGGCTGCAAGCAATCCACCATACCCAGCATGTTTGGTGCGGAAGAATTGATTTGCGGTGAAGATTACTGTAGCGAAAAAATTATATTTAAACCGCAGGACGTATATCGGATGGGGGAGCCGCGGATTGAAGATGGATCGGTGGCCGACTATTGGATCCGTATGCAGGAATACCTCTACGAGGAAACAGAAGGGCGGCTTGGAATACATATTACCGATATGCAGGGGCCAGCCGACGTGTGCGGCCAGCTATGGGGCTATGACAATCTTTTTGTCAGTGCCTATACCAACCCTGAAGAGTATGGAGTAATTATGACGAAAGCGACGGACGCTTTCCTGATTCTGTGGAACCGCCAAAAAGAAACACTCGGGGAAAGCTTTATCGGGACCCATTTGTTTGGGTGGAGCTGGGCGCCTGAAGGAAACGGCGCGGCTGTTTCAGCAGATAGTATTGTTATGGTTTCCCCGGAATTTTTTGATGAATTTTATGCACCGTATTTAAACCGTATCAGCAAAGAAACGGGAGGTATTGTGCTGCATTCCTGCGGAGATTTTGGGCATCTTTTACCCAATCTCTATCAACTCGAACGGATAAAAGGTATCAACGCAGGACAGATGACGGTGGAAGAGCTTCTTGCCGCAGGGCTTGACAGCAGATTGGTGGTCATCGCGCAATCGAAAGTGGAACAAGCGGAAACGATGTTTCGCCTGGCACGGGATAACGGCCTGCGTATGGACCTAACGATTGTAGGCGCGTGGCCCGGAGACCCTTATAATCCGAATTCCTTGGAAGAATGGACACAGAAGGACTGGGAACGTGCGAGACGAATCAATGATATCATGCAAAAAATATCGGAAGTATGAGAGCGAAAAGATGATTATATTCAAAATAAACGAAGGAACTGCTGCTTTTGATCAGAAAACCGGCCAGATTGTTTCCTATATAAAAAACAACAAGGAATTACTGAAAAATATGCCGGAGGATCCGGTGTTCCGCATCGAATTTTTAGACGGGGAACGGTTTATTTATCTGGATTCAACACAGGCGAACGAGATACGTTACGCTATGCAGGATGGCAGCCATTGCTGGACGTATTGCTTTGCCGAAGGCCTCAGGCTGTTATCGTATATTGGTATGGAGGATGGTGCGCTGCGCTTTCGGTTGGCTCTGGAAAACGGCCCGCAACATAAAATATGCCAGATACAATACCCGTGGATCGTTGTGCCATATGGCGAAGGCGGACATGTTTTGCAGCCATACAATATTGGATATCTCTTTGACAATCCACAGCCGCAGGATTTTAAGCCCGACAGTCCGCGTACATGGCAATTTGAGGAACGCAACGGGGCATTTCACCATTACACGGGGCGAACCTTCGCACAGTTTATGGCGTATTATGACAGGAATGGAAACGGTCTTGCCGTGATGGCGCAAGACAGTAAAGGATATGTCAAACAAATTATGCCCGTCGCCGCAGCAAAGGGAGTCCGGCTCGGATTTTCACATGTGGGAGACTGGAGTGGAAACCGCAGGCTGGAATATGATATTTGCTTGCGGGATTTTCAAGGGGACTGGTATGATGGAGCACAGGTTTATCGTTCTTGGTCGGATAAACAGCCATGGGCGAGGCCGCTTTACGGGCGTAAAGACCTTCCGCGCTGGATGGCGGACTCGCCAACCTTCCTGATGATCCGCCTGCAGGGAGCGCTTGACGCCGGTCCCGCAACCGTCAATCAGGGATTTCTTCCCTATGAACGGCTAAACCGGAAAATAATGCAGTTCAATGAGCAGGTGCCCGGGCCGGTGCTCCCTGTTCTAATGGCTTGGGAAAAGGGAGGCCCATGGGTCTATCCGGATTGTTTTCCTCCGGTGGGCGGCGCGGAAGAAATGGAATTATTCGCACGGGAACAAAAGAGCAAGGGCAATCATGCGGGCACATATTCCAACGGAACGCGCTGGGTGGTGGCGCACGCTTGGAATGGATATGACGGTACAAAGTATTTTGAAGAACAGCGCGGAGAAGAAACTGTATGTATGACAAAGGATGGCACGCCATGGAAACAGGACTGGGATCAGGACTGGAGACCGAGCTATACAAGCTGCATGCATGTAGAGCGTACCCGGAAGATAGCGGCAGACTACATCAAAACTATGATTAGAAACGGAATTGACTGGATTCAGTTTCTCGACCAGAATAACGGGTGCAGCGTGTTTCCATGCTTTTCAGAAAAACATGGGCATGAAAATATGCCCGGACGATGGATGACACGAAGCTTGGAGAAACTTTTCAGAAAAATGGCGGATCTGAAAGAGCAAGCATACAAAGAAGAGAAGCGGGAAATTGTTTATTCCGTAGAAGGACCATCCTGCGAATATTTCATCCCTTGCCTTGATGTCTGCGATTCGCGCGTCAACCCACGGGGCAATCCGAATACGGAAAAAAACCAGGTACCGCTCTATCAATTTTTATATCATGATTATATATTGCTAAACGGCGGGTTTGGCTATGGTCCGGAACCATATCACTTGGAAATCAAGAATGCGTTAAATCTCGTAACAGGTCAAATTCCCGGAGCTGTATTGATGGATGATGGAAATCTGCAAAACCGGGATACGGATAACTGGGCCCCATGGGACGCGCAGCCGGGTTCACAGGCTGCGGCAGTCGGTATGCTCAATACTGTTAACACCATGCGGCGAAATGTCGCAGAGGCATGGCTTGTATATGGAAAAATGCAGCGTCCTGCTGAACTTCTGGAAACAGAAACGGTGCAGTGGCAATACGGAAAACGGTGCAATGAACTTCCAGCAGTTTTTCATAGCGCGTGGAGTGCACCCGATGGACGGACGGCAGTCGTGCTGGCTAACTGGACGGGGGAAGAACGACAGATAAAGATAAAAGACGCGCGAATTGATGGAGGAACAGCTATCACCGTATGTGGGCAGGATATATGGCAATGCGCAGGGCAAGAGCGGATTTGCATTCCCGCACTGGGTGCGGTGCTTATCGAACAGAGGAAACCGAAATGACAAGCCGGGAAAAGTTTCTTGCAACAATTGCCTTCAAGCCGGGCGCAACGCCACCCAACTGGGAATTCGCTTACTGGAAGGATACGATTGAGCGTTGGTATACGGAAGGGCTTCCCAGAAAACACGGCACTTTTTCATCGGAAAACGCGCAGTGGATTTCGGGAAGCGCATGCCCGGGAAGCGATGGCTTTACGGAAGAAAAGTATTATGGACGGGACGTGGAAGCATTTTTTGAGTTCGATGAACGCGTCCACATGGTCGGCGTAGATTGCATTAGCATGATTCCGCCATTCGAAGAAAAAATTTTATCGGAAACGAAAGAAAATATCGAGAAAATTTGTCCGGATGGTAAACGCGTTAAAATTAAGAAAGATGGCGGGAGCATGCCCTGCTTCCTCGATTATCCGGTACACGGAAGAAAGGAATTTGATGATATCAGAAGGCGCTTTTGCGCTCACAGCGCCGGGCGTTACGCGCACGGGTGGGACGCGGCATACAGGAATCGGACCTATCCGCTGCAAATGGGGGGCGGAAATATCGCCGGCTTTTATTCCGTGATTCGTGAGATGGTGGGACTGGAAAAATCCCTTTACCTATTTTATGACGATCCGGATTTTGCAACGGAGATTCTGGATTTTTTTCTCACCTATTACACGGAAATTTATACGGAGATACTTGGCAAAACAGATGTGGATTACCTTCTTATCTGGGAGGATCTTGCCTACAAAAATGGACCGCTGATTTCTCCGGATATTTTTAGGAAGTTTATCCTTCCGTATTACAAGGAACTTACAGGGCGCATGAAGAAGCTCGGCGTGGAAAATTTTTTTGTGGATACGGACGGGAACTTCGAAGCGTTGATCGATTTGTTTCTTGAAGGCGGCATAACAGGCTTTTATCCGTTTGAGGCCGCTGCAAATATGAATGTGGAAATCATCAGAAAGCGCTATCCAAAGCTGGTTCTGATGGGCGGAATTGATAAACGTGCGCTTGCAGACGGCAAGGCCGCAATCCATCAGGAGATGAATAAGGTGGAGCGTGTACTGGGGACTGGCGGATATATCCCTTATACGGACCATATGGTGCCGCCGGACGTAAGCTTTAAAAACTATTGCTATTTTAGGAAATGTTTAAAAGAAATGATTCAATGAGGAAAGAAAAATGTCGGTTTATGGAAAGTTATATTATGGAAGCAATGTGAATGGAGAATGGGAAGTTAAGCCGCCCGCGAACCGGTTTGCGCTTTTTTTCCATATTGTTGGCACAGAGTGGCGTAGCCTCGTGAAGCTGAATTTACTGTTCCTGTTATGCTGCCTGCCGGTAGTAACTATTGGCGCTGCATCGAGCGCAATGAGCTATATTCTTAAAAAAATTGATGAAAGGGAATATATATTTCTGGTCTCCGATTTTTTCCATTCCTTCCGTGAAAATTTCAAGGCTTCCTCGCTTTATTATTTGTTTTACGGCGGGAGCCTCCTGACGATTATACTAACGGTAAAATACCTCGATTCCTTTCTTGCGGAAATGCCTGTTACGGCTGTACCAATGTGTATCCTGATGATTGCTGGTGTGCTCGTTGTATTTGCAGGATTTTACGGTTTTTGTATGATCGGAACAATGGAACTTAAATGGAAGGATATGTTCAGGAACAGCCTCCTGCTTGCAATTGTTGGCCTGAAAGCCAATGCGCTGATTCTATTGTTCCTGATTCCGATCGGACTGCTATGTTATTGTGTGTTCCCGTATTCGGCGTTATTTTTGATTCCACTGGGGGCATCTTTCCCGGGGTTGATCATCATACACAATGTTTTTCCTGTGATGAAAAGGACTATTATAAAATAAATGGGGGGTACTGAAATGTCAGGCGTTGTATTAAAGAATATTCAAAAAGTATATGCAGGTGATGTGGTCGCTGTAGATCATTTCAATATGGAAATCGGGGACGATGAGTTTGTAGTTTTGGTTGGTCCTTCGGGTTGCGGAAAATCCACTACGCTACGTATGATTGCGGGAATTGAAGAGATATCGGATGGAGAACTATATATTGACGGCAAACTCGTAAATGAAGTGCAGCCCAAGGACAGGGATATTGCGATGGTGTTCCAAAGTTATGCGCTTTATCCGCATATGAGCGTTGCAGACAATATGGCTTTTTCTCTGAAATTGAGGAAATTACCCAAGCAAGAGATAAAACAAAGGGTGGAGCAAGCGGCTCAGATTTTGGACATCAGTCATTTGCTTTCCAGAAAACCGAAAGCGCTCTCCGGCGGACAACGTCAAAGGGTTGCGCTCGGGCGGGCAATCGTGCGCAATCCAAAAGTGTTCCTACTGGACGAACCTCTCTCCAACCTTGATGCCAAATTGCGCGTGCAGATGCGCACGGAAATCATCAAGCTGTACCATAAGTTAAAGACAACGTTCATTTATGTTACGCACGACCAAACGGAAGCCATGACTATGGGAACGCGTATCGTTGTTATGAAGGATGGAATCATTCAACAAGTTGGCTCTCCGCAGGAGGTCTATAATGAACCGAATAATATTTTTGTGGCGACCTTCATTGGATCGCCGCAGATGAACCTTATTTCTTGCGTGTTACAGGAAGAAAATAACGTTTATTATGCGGTAACGGAAAAAGACCGAATCAAGCTTGGGCAGCGGTATCAGGATTGTACGGCACTTAGGGAATATCTCGGAAAAGAAATTGTTATGGGAATTCGGGCTGAAAATATTATGGCCAGTGGCCAAGATACTGAGGAACGCGAAGACAGCAGTGTGGAGGCGTTTTTAGAGGTGACGGAAATGCTCGGCGCCGAGACTTTTTTATACCTCAATTACGGTGGAGAGAAGCTGATTGCCAAGGTGCCGCCGGAATCGGCAAAACAATGTGGAGAGACTATACGTATTGCATTTGATACGGAAAAACTGTATTTCTTTGATCGGGAAACAGAATTAAGGATTGAGTGCTAAACGCGCTGCCGGTTTTCTCCCGGTATAGGCTCCGCACTGCGGAGTTTCGTTGTGAAGGGCGCCCCATTTGCAGGGGCGCTTTTCTATGCGTTGCAACGGCTGCAACTACCGTGATATAATAAAACAATATGGGAAATAAAAAAATAGAGAAGCTTTGCCATCCCCTTGAACCGGTTTGGAATCAATGCTCCAAAATATTGATCTTGGGAACATTTCCCTCGGTGAAATCACGGGAAACAGCGTTTTATTATGGAAACCCGCGCAACCGCTTCTGGCAGGTGCTGGCTGCCCTGCTTGATGCACCGTGCCCGCAGGGCGTTCCGCAGAAAAAAGAATTCCTGCTGGAAAATGGAATTGCGGTGTTTGACGTATTGAAGTCGTGTGAAATCCGTGGAAGCGCGGATGCGTCGATTCGTCGGCCTCAAGCCAATGATTTCTCAGGGATTTTACAGGCGGCAAATATCCGGGCGGTGTTTACAAACGGGAAAAAAGCGTATGAATATTATACGAAGTACTGCCTGGCGGATACGGGGATGGAAAGTATATGCCTTCCATCCACAAGCCCGGCAAATGCGGCGATGACACTTGAAAAGCTTATTGCTGCATGGGCGGTTATATTGCCATGGCTCAACAGAGAATAAAGTGAAAATCTATACGCCGGCTTCGCTGCAAAAGGAAAAACCGGGCATTTTTTAGCCGGGGCGGCGGCTTGCGGTTGCGCAGGGATTGAGCAGCCGGTTTAAATACGATAATGAATGACTTGAGGTGAAAAAGTATGGGAAAAAAAGCGGCGGTTATATTTCACAGTGCATGCGGAAATACAATGCTGATGGCGAAAGAGTATGTGCGTGCGTTGGAAAAAGAAGGCTTCAAGGCAGATTTGTTTCGCGTGGAAGACCCGCTGTTCGACCAAACCGTGCAGGCTTTTCCGTTGGCACGGGAGATGGCTGAAGAAATCAAGGCCGTTCCAGTTGTTGAGCATAAGCGCCTGCCGGAATATGACGCTATTTTTTTGGGTTCGCCGACCTATTATGGGAACGTATCTGCGCAGGCTAAGGCATTTCTCGACAGTCTATGCGATTTTTGGCTCCCGGCTTCGCTGGCGGGTACCTATTTCGGAGCTTTTGCGACCGCCTCTACGTCTTGCGGCGGAGGCGACCTCTCTATGATAGCCATGCACATGAGCGCAATGCATATGGGAATGGTCTCCCTTTCTGTTCCCGCAACGGTAGCGCATGCGGGAATGCCGGCCTACGGAATTCTGCACTGTACGGGCGAACAATCCAATATCCGTCCGGGAAATGATATTTTCTGGGCGATCGACGAATATGTCGCATATTGCGGCAAGGTCATCGGGTAACAGGGGGAATATTATGACTCTTTCCATTTCCATTTCGCTATTTTTCGCGGTTGCGGTCCTCTATATCCTGATTATAGATGTATTTACTATTTTGTTCCGGATGTCGGGCATGACAGAGGAAAAAGCGAGATTCCAGGTGATTTCGCTGCTCACGAACAGCGGTTATACGACGAAAGAAAGCGAACTCGTGGTAGATAAGCTTGTACGCAGGCGTCTTGCCCGCACGATTATGCTGTTCGGCTATATTTTTTCCGTCACAATCGTCACGGCCTTTGTGAACGTCGTAATGAACCTGCCCAAAGCAATCCGGGAAGATTTTTGGACGCTTACCGTAATTCTGGCAATCATTTTTGTAGTTTTTATGATTGTCAAGCGGGTGCCTGGAGCCAAACAGAAATTTAATGATATCATCGAAAAAATGGGCAGGAAACTTATGTTTCGCGGGAATGTCAATATCGTAAGTGTGATCGATCAATACGCAAAAGGCGTGGTGGCCGGAATCAGTATCGCGGTAGTGCCTGAACGTATTCGTGGAAAAACGCTGGGGCAGCTCAACTTTGTGGCAGACTTCGGTGTGCGGATTATTCTCATCCAGCGGGCAGACAAGGTGCTCGACTATATCACCAAAGACACGGAAATTGAAACGGGAGATAAACTCGTAGTATTTGGCAAGTTAGAACAAATCATGGAACTTTTTACTGTAACAAAAGACGGGAAGCGCATTGAAAGCCCGAAGGAGGCTGAGATCAAGTAGGCTAAGGAAAAGGGGCGAGTGTGGTATGGTAGCAGTGGAATTGATTTTTGTTGCGGCAGTATATTTTGTTTTACTTGGTTTTTACGTGAGGGAAGACCTTTTTGGGAAGTTTAACCGAGCGACCAAATTAAAGATGACACTCAGCAGCATTTTTTGCCTCGTAGGAGCTTGGGGAGTACTTTCCTGGGGGGCGTCTATTTCTGTGGGAGCGGTGCTTATCCTGTGTGGCCTTGTATGTGCGCTGGCCGGCGACTACTTTCTCCGGTTTATTGAACTTGATGCAAGAAAATTCAATCGCGGCATTCTGTTTTTTGCAGGGACGCAGGCGCTTTTTCTCGCTTCTATGTTCGTCGTGCAAGGAATTGATCCTGTGGAACTGATCCTGACGCTTGTTCCGCTCGCGGTTGCACTCATTCTAATGAAGAAGCAAAACTGGCAGCTCGGAAAAGCGCAAGGACCGCTTACCGTTTATATGATCTTGCTGTCGCTTATGATGGTAAAGGCGGTTGTCACGGCACTTGTACCTACGGATGCAGCGCCGGATGACTGGACGTTGCCTGTTGGGCCGCAGTCCATTTCTTATGCGTTGATGGCCGCAGGCGCCATATTCTTTTGGATTTCAGATCTTTTGCTGGGGATTTGGAAATATCACAGCAGGAAAAACGCGATTACAGCCTGGAATTCCATCACGTATTTCACCGGAACCTTCCTGATTGCGCTCAGTCTGCAACCCATGTTTGCCTAATAACAGGGCGAATCAAAAAGGCGGGATGATTTTGCATCCCGCCTTTTGTTCGCATACCTTACCTTATTATTTGATGAGCACTCCGGTTCCGTTCAGGACAGCTACCGTATTGCAAACAATGGCTGGACAATCTGCGCCGTTTAAAGCATCCAGTGTGCCGAGGACTTCACCGGAATTTCCCGCAAGAAGCATTGCCCCGCCGCCTCCCGCCTCGAGCAGGTAACCTGTTCCGCTGGAAGTATATGCGGCAGCGGGTGAAAAAACAGATGGACGGCCTGTCTTTTGCTCCCATTTGATTTCACCGGTATCCGAGGTAAGCGCCAAAAGCACCGCATTGTCGCCATCCGCTTGTGCAGCCATACAGAAAATCATGCCGTCAAGATCGCCGCGGCCGGATACCGGAGTAGAGAGGAAACCGCCTTCCGCACCACAGGCAAGGTCCCGCTGCCAGATAATTTCTCCAGACAGGCCCTTGAGCTTATATACGGAAGCATTCCCGTTGGCAGACTTGCTGCCTGAATAAAGGTAAATACCGTCCGCGGCTTCTTCGATCAGTGGGGAAGAAACGATGCCCGCTCCCAGCTTCTGTACGTAAACGGGCTGCATCGTGTTTATGTCAATACATTGTATATAACCGCCGGTATCTGTAATAAATGCATAATTACGCCAGGCTGAAAGCCCTGTGATGCTAAAACTTGCAGGGGAGGCGCTATCCGCGCCGCCTGTTGCCGTATAACGGTATTTCACAGGCGTATCGGGATTGAGCGAGACGGTGCCCGCCGCCCGGTCAAAATCAGAATTCAGGTTCATCGTATAGAGAATTCCATTTCCGCCCGGCCAGATAAGCGTATCGGTATCTCCGGAAACCAAGGGAGAGCAGGAAAATCCTCTTTCCGAATCGAGCAGGGCAAAGGAATCTTTTTCTCCGCCATACTTGTAAAGAAGTTCTCCGGTAATCAAGCTGTAAATATTCATGCATGCATTTTCTGCGTTCCCGCCGATATAAAGAAGAGGATATCCCCGCGGGTCGAGGGAAAGGGCACCGCCCGGCGTGAATCCCAGAGAGATGGGGTCGCGCGTAGCGCTTCCATCGGCAAGATCAGTGAAGGAAAGCGTTCCGTCAGCGCCACAACTTAAAATTTCCACCAGGTCTTCCCTTGATGCCTTGTCTGGATATAAATTCATCATTTGCCGCATATCCGCATCCCAACTGACCGCGATGGGCTGCACCGCTGCGGAAGAAGGTCTTTCCTGCCGCCAAAGCGTTTCCAGATGGCCTCCGCCAGCTTCAAAGCCGCCGAAGCTCCTGCTGTCGCGGTAATCGTTGCCATCCGCGGTTGTAATTCCTCTAACATTTGCATAGGAATTTGGCGCAGGAAAAAAGATCTCTTTTAGACGTGTGAAAGTGGTAACAATGTTTCCGTCCTGTTCAATCTCGGAAGTGAGGCCAAAGGCGGCGGGTTGTGTTGCATCCACTGCCGCAGGAACAGCAGATGAGTCCGCCGTTTGCATAGGTGCGTCATATTCTGCCGCAGAATTTACGGCAGGAACGGATGACGAAGCATCGTCCCTTACGAATGGCCCGGCCTTTATCAAAAATAGGATGCCGAACACAATTGCGGAAATAATCGCTGCGAAAACTAAAATCAAGAGAATCAGCCGCCCGATGCGCAGCCGCCCCCTATGGCGCCGCGGACGATATCCCTTGGAGTAAGCATGGTGACGCTTAAAATGATGGGACATGATGCGCATAAACTCCTTTATATGAATTCTGTTGTTATTATACCCCAAATGCCCGGATGAATAAAGTGGCGTATTGGGAACCCGCCGAAAGATAAGAAGTATACAAAAAAGGAACAGCCGTTTTATACATGTTTCCTAAAAAATATTCACAAGTTTTTTTGTAAAAGCCATGAAAAATTTTCGTCAGGTTTTGAAGAAATACCCGTGGGTTTTCCGCAGGCGAAAAACCCGCATATTTCCGCAAAAAAATGAGGTTATCCACAGAAGGATGTGGATAACTTTTTGTGTAAAAAATGGCTTTGCAAAGGCGTTTTTTATAAAAGGAAGCGAAAATACAGAAATGAGTTATCCACAAATGCAAAAATCGCATGGCTGCGCCAAAATAAGCTTGTCAAGAGGAAAAATAAAAAAAGAGGGAAAAAGCGTGTTTTTTTCACATGGTAAGAATTTTTATGCATTAAAATGAATAAAAAAACTGCGGCGGGAAACCGCAGTTTTCATTTTAGGAACAAAAAATTATTTGCTTAAATATTCATCTATGCTATTCGCTGCTGTCTTTCCCGCACCCATTGCAAGGATTACCGTTGCTGCACCGGTTACTGCGTCACCCCCTGCATAAACACCGGGAATAGAAGTCTCGCCCGTTTTTTCGTTGACGATAATTCCGCCCCATGGCTGCGTCTTAAGGGCAGGCGTAGCATTTTTTATCATTGGGTTGGGGGATTGGCCGATTGCCACGATCACTGCGTCCACAGGGAGCACATATTCGCTGCCTTCAATGACCACCGGACGCCGCCGCCCGGAAGCATCCGGTTCACCCAGCTCCATGCGGACATCTTTCATGCCCGTGACATTACCGTGTTCGTCTCCGAGGATTTCAACAGGCGCTTCCAGAAGCCGGAAATCGATCCCCTCCTCTTTTGCGTGATGGACTTCTTCTAAACGGGCGGGCATCTCCGCCTCGCTTCTGCGGTATACGATATATACATGTCCTGCACCAAGACGTTTTGCACAGCGTGCCGCGTCCATCGCCACGTTTCCGCCGCCGATAACCGCTACGCTTTGATAGGGCTTGATGGGCGTATCGTAGGACGGATACTGGTAAGCATGCATCAGGTTGACGCGCGTTAAAAATTCGTTTGCGGAATAAACGTCGTTGAAATTCTCGCCGGGAATATTCATGAAAGAAGGGAGTCCCGCGCCGCTGCCGATAAAGATAGCTTCATAACCCATTTCCTTGAGTTCGTCCAGCGTCAGGATTTTGCCGATTACCATATCGAGATCGATTTTTACACCCATTTCCTTCAGGACGTTAATCTCGAGATCAACGATCTCTTTCGGAAGACGGAATTGAGGAATTCCATATTTCAAAACGCCCCCTGCCGTATGGAACGCTTCGAATACCGTTACGTCATATCCTTTTTTGGCAAGGTCGGAAGCACAGGTAAGACCCGATGGACCACTGCCGATCACGGCGACTTTTTTCCCTTTTTTCGGAGCGGTTTTCTTCGCGCCAAGCGCGCCTTGGCTCATCGCAAAATCCGCTGCAAAACGTTCTAAGCGGCCAATGCCAACGGGCTCTCCTTTTTTCCCGCGCACACAGTATTTTTCACACTGGCTTTCCTGCGGGCATACCCTGCCGCATACGGCGGGAAGCCCGTTGGTTTCCACGATTTTTTGGTAAGCGGCCATGAAATTGCCTTCCTTGATTTCGTGGATAAATTCAGGAATGTTGACTTGTACAGGGCAGCCCGACACGCACGGCTTGTTCTTGCATTCCAGGCATCGGTTGCTTTCCTCCTGCGCCATCTCGGGCGTGTACCCAAGGGCAACTTCTTCAAAGTTGGTTGCGCGGACCTGCGGATCAAGTTCGGGCATTTTTACTTTTTCAAGCGACATATTTCTTTCCATGGTTATTTGTCCTCCGCTTTATCTGCCATTTGAATCAGCCGGCAGTCCTCTTCGCGTTCTTTCATACCGTCATACATGGAAAGACGGCGCATTGCCGCGTCGAAGTCTACTTGGTGTCCGTCGAAATCCGGTCCGTCGATGCATGCGAATTTCGTTTCGCCGCCCACGGTAAGCCGACAGCCGCCGCACATCCCCGTACCGTCGATCATGACGGGGTTCATGCTGACGATTGTTTTGATGCCATATTCCTTTGTCAGTTTGGAAACGAATTTCATCATAGGAATAGGACCGATGGCCACCACAATGTCATACTTTACGCCGTCTTCGATTTGCTTTTTCAAAGCATCCGTCACAAAACCGTGCATGCCGAATGAGCCGTCGTCCGTAGTAATAATCAAGCGGTCGGAAGCGTCCGTCATTTCTTTCTCGAGGATAATAATGTCTTTCGTCTTAAACCCGGCAATCATGTCTACGGAGACACCCATCTGTTTCAGGTGTTTTGCCTGCGGAAGCGCAATTGCACAGCCGAGTCCGCCGCCGATGACAGCCGCCTTTTTGATGGACGGATCAAAGTGGGAGGCAACGCCGAGCGGTCCGACGACGTCGAGGACATTCCCGCCTTCGGGAAGCTCGCCTAATTGTTTGGTGGACCTTCCAACCTGTGCAAAGATAATGGTCACGGTTCCCGCCGCCCGGTCAAAATCCGCAATGGTGAGCGGAAAGCGTTCTCCCTTTTCATGCGTACGCAAGACAAGGAACTGGCCGCTTTGTGCTTTTTTGGCAATCAGCGGTGCGTCAATCACCATTTTGGTAATGCCGTTTGCCAGTGTTTCTTTCTTTAAAATTTTAAACATAATGATCTCCCCATTACATAAGATTCAAAATTCGTACTTAAATATTATAAACGAAAGGACCGGGGACTTACAAGTGTCAAATAAACGGTTGACATTGGCGGACAGGCATAATAATATGATAAATGTAAATGAACGCACGTTCAGTTTGCAAATGCGCAGGAGAACATTAAGATGGAGCAAACAATAGATAAGCGCGCGGAAATGATGGGCACTGCAAAGGTGCCCGGCGCAATCGTAAAACTTGCGGTTCCGGCCATTGTCAGCATGGTTGTGATGGCAATTTACAACATGGCGGACACCTACTTTGTCAGCATGTCGCCGGAGGGTTACCTCGGTACGGCGGCAGTTTCAGTCTATATGCCGATTATGCTTTTGACCCAGGCGCTGTCCATTCTTTTTGCAGCAGGGGGCGCAGCCTACCTTTCGCGGCTCCTCGGCGCACAGGAAAAAGAGAAGGCTGGGCGCACGGCGACCACCACCATCATTCTTTCTTTTTTGTCAGGAGTCCTTGTGGCTGTGGTTGGAGGGATTTTTGCCAGACCGATCCTGCTTGCGCTCGGCGCGTCGGCAGACACCATTGGCCTTGCGCTCGATTATGCGTTGATCCTGCTTCTTGCTTCGCCGGTGCAGCTTACCAATATGGCGCTTAACAACTTGCTTCGCGCGGAAGGGAGCGCGGTACAGTCCATGGTAGGAATGGTCATCGGTGCGGTCCTCAACATGATACTCGATCCGTTTTTTATTTTTACATTCAATATGGGTGTCATGGGAGCCGCCGTCGCAACAGCCATTTCGCAGGTCGTTGCCTTCGTCATCCTCTCTTCGCATTACTGGAGAAAAAAGACGGTTGCAAAGTTCCGGTTGAAAGGATTTCGCTTCAGCAGAGAAATCGTTTCGTATATTGTACGCATCGGGTCGTCTACGTTCTTAACGCAGCTTTTGGCAGCCATTGGTTTTGCGGTGATCAACGTGTGCGCAAAGCCGTATGGAGACGCGGCAATAGCGGCATTTGGCATTGTGAATCGAATCCAATTCCTGGGATTTGCATTAATATTTGGATTTTCTCAGGGATATCAGCCTGTGGCGGGGTATAATTTTGGCGCGCATAAATTTGACCGCCTTAATACGGCGATGAAATTCGGAATTTCCGTCGCACTCTGCATTGGCGCGTTGGTAACGCTTGCATGTTATGCGCTCGCGCCGCAGATGATGGGGCTGTTCACCACGGATGCATATGTCATGGAAATTGGAATTCCCGCGCTTCGCTGGTTTACAGCAGGCTTTACAATCACAGCTTTTACGCTCATCATGCTGATGACGCATCAGGCATTTGGCAAAGCGGGCGGGGCGTTGATCCTGTCCATTTCGCGGCAGGGAGTGTGTCTTATTCCCACGGTGCTTGTGCTTGCAAATGTGTTGGGGATTTTTGGCATCATGCTGTCTCCGCTTGTAGCGGATGTGATCTCGGGCGTCATTGCCCTGATTCTTGCCATCAGGATTTTTAAATTTATCAAAAGCACAAAAGAGGAATATGCAATGGGATTGCTGGATCCCAATACCCAGCAATAAGGAAGGAACCGATTATGCCCAAAAAAATAGAAGATGTAACGCAGAAAATTATCAATGCAGCTCTTGAAATTTATCACCAGGAGGGGTATGATAGCCTTTCTATGCGCCGGATTGCAGAGGTCAGTGGACTTTCGGTAGGCACAGTCTATACACACTTTGACGATAAAGAGGCGCTGCTTGCCCAGGTGCTTGCCGGGGAAATCGAACAGATTATGAACGATTTTATGCGCAACGTGTTTGGCAAGGAGCCGAAAGAAGCGCTGTATGGGGCCATCTATTGTTTTATTGCACGGATGGTCGAAACGCCGCAGGACGTAATCAACCAGGTCGTAAATTTTGAATCAGATAAAGAGTATATCGAACGTACGCTGTTTGGCATACGCAGGCAGGTGCAGGAGCTTCTGATCGAACTCATCACCCGCGTCTTTTCTGAATGCGGAACGGAACTTACGGAGGAAGATGGGGAAGTGCTTTCCGAGCTTTTGTTTGGAATGCTGAACGCTGTTTCGCTGCACGGAGCGGGAAATATTGAGCGGCGCTCCGTACTCGTCTATGATATGTTCATTGCGTACGCGGAAAAGCAAAGCAAGGCTCTCAAAACGCCGCGGAAAAGGCGGGCAAAGAAAGAGAAAAATTAGTACTGCCGTTTTGCTGGCGGATAGGGAGGATTATTACTGGTTAAGTGAAAAATAAAAACAGCGGAACGAATGTTCCGCTGTTTTGTGCTTTACCTTAGTTGGCGGATTGTGTTGCAGGCGTATAGGTCCTTGCAGCCGCCTCGTTGTCCATATAGAGGATTCCGGCTTCGCTGTTTCCGCTGATTTTCAGCTTTTCGATCAGGCCGTTTGCGTTCTCCTCTTCCTCCACCTGCTCGGTCACGAACCATTGCAGGAACTGCTGCGTCTTGAAGTCACGCTCATCGAGCGCGTTGGCCATCAAGTCGTTAATCATACCCGTTACCTTCTGTTCGTGTGCCAGCGTTTTCTCGAAAACATCCATGGGAGACTTGAAATCCGTATCCGGCGCCTCGATTGCACGGAATTCAGCATCTCCGCCTACGCGCAGGATGTAATTCATAAGCATCGTTGCGTGGTCGCGTTCCTCCTGCGCCTGCACGGTGTACCAGTTCGCAAACCCATTCAGGTTCTTGGATGTAAACCATGCAGCCATGGAAAGATAGAAATAAGCGGAGAAAAATTCGTTTTTTACCTGTTCATTGAGCATGTCTTCCATTTTTTTGCTGATCATAATAAATTTACCCCCTAAAATAATGAAAATTTAATTCGATATTATTATAATACCACGCAGGAAAAAATGAAAACTATTTTTTTGTGCGCTGTAGAAATTTCATGAAAAGGTTAAAGGCGTCCTGCGCCGCGGCGCGCCGCATATTGAACTGGTATTCGTGGGGCAGGAGAGTCGCGGAACGGGGATAAAAGGTATCTTCGACAGGCGTTCCGCAAGCGCGGAGAGCCTGTGCATAGGCCATTCCCTGTTCGGTAAAGGTACCGATATTGCCGTCCGTCAGGAAAACGGGCGGGAAGCCGGATGGGGGAATATGATGGAGAACGGATGCCTCCTTAAGTTCCGGTCCATGCCGCCACTCCGCATTTCCTGTGACTCCCCAAAAGATACGTTTTACAACATAGGATACGGGGGTGTGCGAATCAAAGTTCCCGGCATATGCCGCCGCATCATAAAGCCCGCAAAACAGGCCGACGCCGCGGATGTTTTCACGCGGCACAACCTGCAAAATTTTGGATTTTTGGGCATATTCCGTATCGATTTGCGCTGCTACAAACTGTGCGGACATCTGCGCGCCTGCGGAATCGCCTGCAAAATAAATGCGCGAAAGATCCATGCCAAAGTGGTTGGCCCGCGCAAAAATAAAGGAGCAGGCATCTGCCACCGCACGCACCCCGGCAGGGTAATGCGCTTCGGGCGCAAGCGGATAATTGACATTCACAACATGATAACCCTGTGCGGCAATCTGGACACAGTAACCCTCCACATCCGCCTTGTCGCCCCCGATATACGCGCCGCCGTGCAGCCAAAATACTATGGGCAGCGGCTCTGCGCCGATCAAGGGGGAGAGCACATCGAGTACGCATTTTTTATTTGAAGAAGCATATCGAAGATTGCGCCTGATACCCACACGCGCGCGGAGGGCAGGATACTTCTTCGGCCGCACATAGGTACCGAAGCGAAACACATTCCGCAGGAACCAGCAGGCAGGCTTAGGAGAAAAAGGCCAAAAAAGCAATACAAAAGACAGTCCGGTTGATAACGCTTTTGCAATCCATTTTAGTACTGTCTTCACGATGTTTGCCCTGCACTCCCCTTTTGTGTGTTTTCACTTAGGTCTTTTAGCATGTCATCATTGAGATAAGTCTTTTTCCCTGTAACGAAACTATTTTTTTTCGCAAGCTCGCGTTCATAAAGCGCGTAGGCGGAACCGGGCGTAACTGCGCCGCCGAAGGCGCGGGATTTGGGTACGCCTGTTTTGTCGAGCAATGTTTCGGCCAACAAAGCACAATTGGTGTTCAACACAAAGTATGTACGGAATTTGCCTTTCACAACCTTATAAAGGAATGCTCCCATTTCTTTCAGGGCCCATGAATAGCCGTTTGCGGCACGGTCTTTTTCTGCGGGAGACCATGGCATGCAATTTGAAAGGAATGCATTTACATTACGGACAACCTGTTCCTGCGCTTCTTTGGGGAGCGAAAGTTTGTAGCCCATAATAGTTTTTCCTGCTTCGGATACGGAAAACTGAATATATTCCTCGCGGGGACAGGCAAAAAAAATACCGTCGTACAGAAGCCCGAATAGGGAAACGGCTTCTTTGGAATGATCGTAATTTCCATAAGAAAGGACATAATCCCCAAGACCAAGGTCCACATGGCCAAATGCGCTTGCACTGCGTTCGGAAAAATGAACAAAGACCTCGATATCATCCGTATCGACTTTCATACCGTGTATGTAAACCGAATCGGGCGGCAGGCTTCCCGTTTCCCCCGTTGCCAGCGTTTTACGCACACTTTTCAATGCTTTCTGCGGGAAAAAAGCCTCCATCCAGAGCGGCAGGGGAACGCGCGCCCGGTCCGAGACGCGTTCAAATACGATATTAAGAAATCCGGAGCCGCCTAAAACGATCAAATAGGCCGGAAGCAAAAGGTCAAGGATAAATTCCCACGCGGCAAAACTGCCCCATACGACCAGGCCAAACACAATGGAGAGAAGTGCGGAAATGAGGGTAGAAAGCCATTGGGGCTCCCGGGATTTTTTATAGGTATAACTGATGACCAGGCGGATCAGGCCCATCAGGATCATCCAGCCCGCGAGAAGCTTTTCAAGCAATACATCTGCAAAGGAAGGATTCAGCATCAGGATTACGCCAATCCCCGTTGTCAGAATGCCCGATACAAAGGTCCCAAGCGTAATATCGAGACTGCTGTGACGGGAAAAAAGAAACTGCAGGATACGCAGTGCGCCATAAACGGTAAGCACAACGCCCAAAACAAACGCGGCTGTCCGCACAGCCGCGATGGGTATAACCATTAAAATAATGCCTGCCGCAATTAATAGCAGGCATACGGCAGACCTGAAAGACTTATTGCTGCTTGTCATGCTTCTGCGCCCCTTTTTTTGTAATCAGGAAGAAAATAACCCAGACGGCAAATAGAACAACCAACACTACAATACCGAGAACAAAGGGATGCTCGGCTGTGGGATTTTCAAAAATTGTCGCGGCATTAAGCAGTTTGGAGTTTAAAAGGTACGTGACCCCTGAATTTGCGGGAAAGGTTACATTACCGGCTTCGTCCACTTCGATTCCTTTTTCATCGAGCGGAAGAATGTCACGGTTCATATCATAGTAGTACAGGTAAACGAAGGAACCAGGCGGATAAACGTCGCCTACGTAGATACTGATATCGGTATCCGGGGGCAGGGAATCGTTCCGCGCCAGGTTTAGGAATACGGCGTTTTTGTCGGCGGAAGAAGCAGTACGCTTGCCTTGCGGCGGATCTTGTGAAACGCTCGCAGCCAGATTGATATTCATTGGGACGGAGAGTTCCGTACCATTGAATATGAAAGAGTAGGGGCGTTCGCCGTTGACGGTAAAAATCAAATTGCAGTCTTTGCCAATCAGCGAATAGATTACGTTTTCGGGCACAACCGCCGCCTGGTTCAGATAAATGTGCACATCTTCAGGCACATCCGCTTCCAGTTTGGCAACCACATTATCCGCATCGATGGTTTCTTCCCAAATCGTAAGATTGGAGGATGCCGAAAGCGCTTCAATCTCATCGCCTGATTTGCTGTTCAAGTAATCTGTCACCGCACTGAAAAGCGTCGAACCTTCCTGCAGCACAGGGGAAGAAAATTCATAGCCGTCTCCGCCGTAATAAATGAAATCGGGCACTGCAATGGTAAAGTTGTCCGTATCGGCAACTTCTTTTCCGTCTTTTGTAAGCGTTTGGATTGCCGCCGCAGTCTCGCCGTCATCGTTGAGGTACTTTTGGGCAACGATTTCAAATCCCGCAAATTGCGGGAAAGAGCTGTTCCCTAACAGCATATGCGTATTCAACAGTTTTTTGAGTTCGGCTCCCGTAATTTTGGTGGTAACGATATAATTATCGTAAGGAAGCGCATTGTATAATGTGCCGAAGGAAATCGGCCCGGCAGGGATGGAACCTGAAATAATACCGCTGCTTATCAGGGCAATATCCGCACCGGTATCCGCAAGCATGGCCTGTGTGCACAATTGCCCGAAATTCGTACTTCCCGTCAGGAGATAGGCTGGTTCCGCATTGAGAAAAACAGGAGTGGAAGAAATATTTTTCGCCATAATGGGCTGCTGCTGTTTTTCATAATCGATGATCGTTTCCGCAACGCTCTTGTCAGGAGAAAAGTCGGAGGCTTCTTCGGCGTCCACAAGGCGTTCGCTCACCCCAACCAAAACTTTTTTGGAATCAAACGTCAGGCTTGCAATTCCAAAATTTTCAAAATATTTTCCGGTTTGAACAATCATAGGCGTCCTGCCTTGGATGTATCCGGGATAGGAAATATAGCCGGTCTCATATGTGTCGTGAGAATGCCCGTCAATGATCAGGTCAATACCGCTTACCTTTGTTGCGACGTCCACGCTGCTTGTTCCCGTATGATCGGATGTGCCGAGGTGGGAAAGCACCACAACGGCATTCACATTTTGTGCACGCAGGTCGTTAACAGCGCTTTGAACAGACGTCAGGAGGGGGTCTCCCCCGAGGAACGTGAGTCCCTCAAGGTCGCGCGGGTCCCCGGTTTCTTCCGTTTCCGGCGTAGCAATGCCAATTACGCCAATTTTGATGCCGCTTTCCTGAAAAATACGATAGGGTTCGAACACAGGCTGTCCATCTTTCAAAATATTGATGGCAAGGCCGTTGATGCCGAAATCCGAGAGAAGCTGTTCCAAAGTTCCGCTGCCGTAATCGAAATCGTGGTTGCCGGGCGAAATTCCGTCATAACCGACCTGCTCCATCAGGGACGCGATGCTTTGCCCGTCGCTGAGGTTGGCAAAAGCCGTACCGGAAAAGGCATTCCCCGCGTCGAGTACAAGGCGGCCGTCTGCCCCGTCTTCCTTCAGCATGGTGCGAAACCGGGCATAACCGATAGACGTTTCATTGCCTACGGCATGGCCGTGTATATCGTTGGTATGGTAAATATTGATGACGGTCTCTTCCTCCGCAGAAACCGCGGATGCAAAACCGGGAACCATCACAATCATAATCAGGAACGCCAGCAGAAACGCCGGCAATTTATTCAGACGCATAGGGCCTCCATGATTTTCACAATGAAGCGTTTCCTGCATTATATCAAAAAAGCGTACACGATGCAATTTCCATGTCGCTGGATTTTAAGCGGGATGCGTGGTAAGATAAGAAAAGATAAGCAAGCCGCGGACCGGCAATCAGGAAAGCGGAGGAATGGCCTGGTCCGGCAGGAACGGCAGGTATATCCGCCACCCCCAGCAGGCTATTCCAGCGCATTGTTTTATGATTCGATAGGAAAGCAGGGAGGCAACAATGGAACTGAAAGAAACAACCATTTCTTCGGAAACAGTATATGACGGAAAGATCATCCGGGTAGAAAAAGACAAGGTGCGTCTTCCAAATGGAAAAGAGGCGCTGCGCGAGGTGGTGCGGCATCAGGGCGGCGTATGCGTATGCGCGGTGGATAGCGATCTGAACTTGTTTTTTGTGCGCCAGTATCGCTACCCGTTTGCCGGGGAAATGCTCGAACTTCCCGCGGGCAAGCTCGACGTGGCAGGCGAGGACGCATATGACGGCGCGTTGCGTGAACTAAAAGAAGAAACGGGAATTGTCGCGGCAGACATGATGCCACTTGGCGAAATCTACTCCAGCGTCGGCTTTTGTGACGAAGCGATCCATATGTACCTCGCGGTCAATATCAAGCAGGAAGAACAGTGTCTCGATGAAGATGAGTTTATTCATGTGGAGAAAATCCCATTGGGCCGGGCGGTTGAAATGTGCCTGAAAGGGGAACTGAGGGACGCCAAAACCGTTGCCTGCGTACTCAAAGCCTATATCATCCTCGAACAGCTCCAGCGCGGGGCAGAAAAGGCGGGTGAGGAAACGCATGAGTAATCGGAAGGTAACGGACGGGGAACTTGAAAATATGAGCGTTATTTTTAAAATGCTCAGCGACCAGACGAGGCTCCGACTCCTGCTTGCGCTCCACAACCAGGAGTTGTGCGTGGCTCACCTGTGCGAGGCGGTGGGGATGGAGCAGTCCGCGGTGTCCCATCAATTGCGCAATCTCAAGGCTGCGCGCCTGATTAAAAGCCGCAAGGACGGAAAAAATGTGTTCTACAGTCTTGATGACGAGCATGTCCTGCACGTAATCGACCAGGTACTCGAACATGTAAGGCACTAAAGAAAAACTAAACCCAACCAGATCACCTCAAAGGCGGAAATACCGCCTTTTTTTCTTGCAATTACAAAATTTTACAAAAATGAATCGAATCGTAGGTTTACAAATGGTGTGGATATGGTATAATACATATGAATAAATGAACATGTATTCATATGAAGGAGGCGGAAATGAAACAGGAACATGTACATCTCCATGCGGATAGAGCCTGTGCGTGCGGGATGGATCATAGCCATGGAAAATCGGCGCATGAGCATGAAGACGCATGCTGCACGGCCAGCCATGACAAACATGAACATGGGGAGGAATGCTGCAGCCATGGCCAGGCTCATGACCACGGCCACGCCTGCGCGTGCGGGCACGAGCATGCGCATACAAACGAGGGAAAGAAAAGCTATTTGATGCGCCTTGTGATCGGAGTGGCGATTTTTGCACTCGGATATATCCTGCAAAGCGTGATGGAACTTAACCTATGGGTTCGTTTCGCCATTTTTTTCGCAGCCTACCTGGTACTCGGTGCGGGCGTACTTGCGGTTGCAGGAAAAAATATCCTGCGCGGCAAGGTGTTCGATGAAAATTTCCTGATGGCGGTTGCAACGATTGGCGCGTTTGTGCTCGGCATCTATACAGGCAGCGGGGATTTTGCGGAAGGGACGGCGGTTATGCTGTTTTATATGGTGGGCGAGACGCTTTCAGATATGGCGGTAGAAAAAAGCCGGAAATCCATTACGAAATTAATGGACATCCGGCCGGATTATGCCAACCTCAAAACAGGCGGGCAGGTAAAGCGGGTTGATCCGGCTACCGTTGCAGTAGGGGACGTCATTGTCGTAAAGCCGTTTGAGAAAGTACCGCTCGACGGAACGGTCCTTTCAGGTACATCCGCCCTCAATACAAGCGCACTGACGGGCGAAAGCCTCCCGCGCGACGTTGCAGAAGGTATGGAAGCGCTGGCAGGCAGCGTGAACGGCGGAGGTACGCTTGAGCTTCGCGTAGAAAAGAAGTTTGGCGATTCTACCGCGGCAAAGATCCTTGACCTTGTGGAACACGCAGGAAACAAAAAGGCGCGCGCAGAAAAATTTATTACGAAATTTGCGCGCTACTACACGCCGATCGTATGTGCTGCGGCCCTGATTGTTGCCATTGTGCCTTCTCTTGTAACGGGAATGTGGAGCACATGGATTTACCGGGCTCTGCTGTTCCTCGTTATTTCCTGTCCGTGTGCGCTGGTGGTATCCGTTCCGCTGACCTACTTCAGCGGTATTGGCGGGGCTTCAAAGAAAGGAATACTGATCAAAGGGGCAAATTACCTTGAAGCGCTTACGGGTGTACGGGAAGTGGTATTCGATAAGACCGGTACGCTTACAAAGGGTGAATTTGCAGTGAAGGAAGTTTATCCGGCAAAAGGCCATACGCGTGAAGAGGTTCTGCAGGCTGCGGCGTGCGCGGAAGCGGATTCATCGCATCCGATTGCCCGTTCGGTTTTGCAGGCTTACGGAAAAGAACCGTGTGCCCGCACGGGTTATGAAGAAATTCCCGGCCACGGCGTCAAAGCACAGACCATAGGCGGCGTGATCATCGCAGGAAATGCAAAGCTTATGGCGCGGGAAGGGGTTGCCCATGAAGAAACGCAGGAATCCGGAACCGTCCTTTACGTTGCAAAAGACAGGGACTTTCTTGGCAGCGTGCTGATCGCCGACCAGGTAAAGCCCGATGCGCATAGCGCGGTGGAAGAGCTTCGAAAAATTGGTATCGGAACCGCGATGCTCACGGGAGATGCGCAGAGCATTGGCCGGGCCATCGCACGGCAGGTGGGCGTGGACGAGGCATATTGTGAATTGCTGCCGCAGGATAAAGTGGAGGCGCTGGAGCGCATCCAGGGCCAAAAGGGCAGTGCGGCTTTTGTGGGCGACGGAATCAACGATGCGCCTGTACTTGCCCGTGCCGACGTAGGAATCGCCATGGGCGGCGCAGGAAGCGATGCGGCCATTGAAGCGGCGGATATCGTTCTCATGACGGACGAGCCGTCTTCCGTTCCGCAGGCGGTAAGCATTTCCAGGAAAACGCGGCGCATTGTGTGGCAGAATATTATTTTCGCCCTTGCGGTCAAGGCAGCGGTTATGGTATTGGGCGTAGCCGGCTTTGCCGATATGTGGTGGGCCGTATTCGCGGATGTGGGCGTCACCCTGATTGCCGTTGTAAACGCCTTGCGCGCGTTAAGATCGTAACAGAAAAGTTTGAACTTTTAAAAATAAAAGCTGCTGCGGATGGCACTCCGAAGCAGCTTTTTTCTTGAAAACGAATAAGTGTAAAAGACGGATATACCGCTCCCCGAACTTCATGGCGGAATGGCGTCCCCGCGCTAACGGTAGTGCCGCGCGGTAAAAAAATAAACGAGGTATACCAGGCATCCGGCAATACCGGACTGAAGCAGCATGTCCCGGAAGTCGGCCGAGTCAGTGGTAATATTCTGGTTGTATACGCGCATCATCAATACGCAAGTCACTACCACCGTGATGAGTTGTCCTGCGCACAAGGCAATTTTTGCGATATGGTATTGGAGTTCGACATTTCCTGCGTTGATCTTCACCGGGTACCGGTACAAACGTGGAAACCGCGATAATAAAAAAAGCAATCCGCATATGCCGCCGCCAAGGGCAAACAAAATAAACAACACGGTACGCATCCCGTATTTGGCCACAAGCCCGTTTGCGTCCAGGGGAGGAGCGGGCATGGGCAGGATGCTTGCCGTGAGGGCAAAGGTCACAATCATGCAGATGATGCTCACAAACGTTGCCCATTCGAGCACAAAGCGCCAGTTGCGCAAAACGTTCAGCCGGATTTCACGTTTCATAGCGGCCCTATTTGCGCAGGTCGACAAATTCGGACGGATCGATACTCCCGTCCGCAAAGGTCCCCATATCCTCCAGTATCCTGAGGGATGCCTCGAGGATATAAAACATAAGCGGGCAGCCGCTGCCCTCTCCGAGACGCATTTCGAGCGTAAGCGCCGGGGAAAGGCCCAGCGCATTTGCAATGGCGGAATATCCCTGTTCATAACTTTTGTGCGAAGCAAACATATAAGAGACGCTTTCCGGGCAAATGCGCATTGCGCACAGGGCGGCGCAAGCCGAAATAAAGCCGTCGATTACGACCGGCACCCTATTATGCGCGCATGCAAGGTATGCGCCTGTCATCGCCGCGATATCGAGTCCGCCAACTTTGGAAATTACATCGACAGGGTCAGCTGCATCGGGCCTGTTGCGCTCGATTGCCTGTTCGATTACAGAAACCTTTTTTTGATATTGTTCGTCTGTAATCCCTGCGCCCCGGCCCGTCATATCAACAACGGATTTTCCAAGCAGCACGGATGCGACGGCGGCGGTTGTAGACGTATTACAGATTCCCATCTCCCCGAGGCCGAGAACATCATAACCCGCATGTGCCGTTGCCGCCTCATAGCCTGCCTTCATCGCTTGCTCACACTGTTCGCGTGTCATTGCGGGCCCTGTGGCCATGTCGTTTGTCCCGTGCATCACGAGTGAATCGACAATATTTTTGCGCTTTAGTTCCCGGGCAACGCCGACGTTGTAAACGACAACTTCCGCACCTGCCTGCGCAGCCAGGGCGTTGACCCCGGCAATGCCGTTTGCGATATTGATGGTCTGCATGGGAGTAACCTCCTGCGGGACGGGAGTAATCCCCTGCTCGTAAATTCCATTGTCGGCTGCAAATACGAGTACGGCGCGTTTTGCAAGCGTACCGCCTATAAAACCGCGGATCCCCGCGAGCTTCACGGCATATTCTTCGAGTTGCCCAAGACTGCCAAGGGGCTTTGAAAGGGAATCCACGCGGCTGCGGGCATTTACCATAGCATCTTCGCTCAAAGGCGATACATCTGTGTAATCTATCATTCGTTCCTCCTCCTTTTGTGTTGATCCGGCCTTCCGGGTAGTAGGGATATTATTTTTATCATAATCAGTATGGCACATCCCGTTCTTGTAATTCAATAGGAAAAATAGCACAATTTTATGATTTGCGAAAAAAAGCGTATGCATTTTGCATACGCTTTTCACGATTCGGATTAGAATACGAGTTTGTCCTCGATAAACTGCTTTACCGCATCCATTGAAATGCGTTCCTGCGCCATGGTGTCACGGTCGCGCACAGTCACACACCCGTCTTCGAGGGATTCAAAGTCCACCGTTACGCAGTATGGCGTGCCGATCTCGTCTTCACGGCGGTAACGCTTTCCGATCGAGCCTGCGAGGTCGTAGTCTACATTGAAATGCTTCGAAAGGTCGGCGAACAGTTTATCCGACGTTTCCGATAGCTTTTTCTGCAAAGGCAGCACCGCGGCTTTGAAGGGCGCGAGCACCGGATGGAAATGCATTACGGTCCGCGTATCGCCGTTTTCCAGCGTTTCCTCGTCGTATGCCTCGCACAGGAATGCGAGTGCCACACGATCCGCGCCAAGCGATGGCTCAATGCAGTACGGCACATATTTTTCATTTGTCACCGGGTCGAGGTATTCGAGGCTTTCCCCGGAATGGCTCATATGGGCCTTGAGGTCGAAGTCCGTCCTGTCAGCAATGCCCCACAGTTCGCCCCATCCAAAGGGGAAACGGTATTCGATATCCGTCGTCGCATTGGAATAATGCGAAAGTTCTTCCTGCGCATGGTCGCGCAGTTTGAGGTTTTCGTCGCTCAGGCCAAGGGCAAGAAGCCAATTGTGGCAGGCATCCTTCCAGTAATTGAACCACTCGAATTCCTCTTTCGGGTTGCAGAAGAATTCCAGTTCCATCTGCTCGAATTCGCGGATGCGGAAAATGAAGTTCCCGGGCGTGATCTCGTTGCGGAACGATTTTCCGATCTGGCCGATACCCATAGGCATCTTGCGGCGCGTGGTGCGCAATACGTTTTTAAAATTGACGAAAATCCCCTGAGCGGTCTCGGGCCGCAGATAGATTTGTGCAGCCGTGTCTTCATTGACGCCTTGGAAGGTCTTGAACATCAGGTTGAACTGGCGGATGGGCGTAAAATCTTTTTTTCCACAGGATGGGCACACGATATGCTCCGCGATAAAGGCCTCCATTTCTTCTTTGGCCATGGCTTCCACCGGCCCGATATCGAGCCCGTTTTCCGCCACATAATCCTCGATCAGCTTATCTGCACGGAACCGCTCTTTACAGCTTTTGCAGTCCATCAGAGGATCGTTGAAGCCGCCTACATGGCCGGAAGCAACCCACACTTCGGGATTCATCAGGATCGCTGCGTCAAGCCCTACGTTATACGGGCATTCCTGCACGAATTTTTGCCACCATGCACGCTTTACATTGTTTTTGAATTCCACCCCGAGCGGGCCGTAATCCCACGAGTTTGCGAGTCCGCCATAAATTTCAGAGCCGGGATACACAAAGCCGCGCCCTTTTGCAAGCGCTACAATTTTGTCCATTGTCTTTTCCATTGTTTTTCCTCCAAAAATTTGTAAAAAAAATCTTTCGCTCCCTTGGAATAGGGACGAAAGAACACCTTCCGCGGTTCCACCCTGATTGGTTCAAAAACCCGCCTTCATTCTGTGCGTTTCATGTGCGCGGGGCGCCACGCCCGCAAAACGCGCTCTATCCAGTTTATGGCATAATCATACCAAGTTTAAAGGAGGAATTCAAGCATATTTTATCAAAAATCGTTTTCCTCCCATTTTGGAACAGCGTATGCTGTGCTATACTAAATGAAGGAAAAATACGGATAAGGAGACTTCCATGAACGGAATTGGTTTGTTTGGCATTATCACGGTATGTTCGACTCTTGCGGTCTTCATCGTGTGTATTGCGCTTTATTGCAGGATACAAACGAAGAGGCATTTTAAGTGTCCGCGTTGCGGCGCGCGTTTTAAGGTGGCGGGAATGCGCACCTTTTTTGCTTCGCGGCAGGGAACGGACCGCCTGCTCTCCTGTCCGCAGTGCGGGATGAGCTGTTACATGGAAAATATTCCCGATGAAGAGTATACGGAAGAGGTGCGCCGCGCAGACGGGCAGCGCCGCCGGGAAGAAGAGGAAGGGAAATGACGATTCTTTTGATCGGCGCGGGCGGTTTTGCGGGCGCTGTATGCCGCTATGGAATGGGCCTTCTTACCAAAAGTTTTTCGGACAGCTTTCCGTGGGGGACGCTGCTTGTCAATTTCATCGGCTCCTTTTGCATCGGAATGGTGTTCCAAATAACGCTGAAATGGAACGTGGACGAGCGTATAGCCGGAATGGTGATGCTGGGGATCCTCGGCGGCTTTACCACTTTTTCTACTTTTTCACTCGAAACGCTGCGCCTGCTTGAAGGGGGTAATATCCTCTTTGCGCTGCTGAATATCCTTCTTTCCGTCACGGCCTGCGTGTTTGCGGCATGGCTCGGAAAACTCGTTATCCGGGCAATATAACGGCAGAGGCCGATACCGGATTACACCTCCATTCGTTTTTGCCCCGCTTTTTCAGGGCCGGTTCAGGTTTTCACAATAAAGCAAAAAGATAATCTCGCTGCCGTCATATAAATGAATAACGGCACCAATGATCCGTCGTTTATATTTGTTGTTCCCTTTGCCGTCTGTTTTGGCCTGAAATTTTTTCCGGCGCGCAACGAGCTGTCTCCGCTTTTTTATTCCGAGACAGCTCCTTGTTTCGGATATCCGGGGAAATGCCGGAAGAACGGTTAATTTAACACAATGACCGAAACGTTGAGGATCGTCGCAATTCCGAGCCACACGATGTAAGGGACCAGCATATAGAAGGCAGGACGGCTGACGGCGGAAACATTGCGCATCAGAATCACAAGGTTCACGATCAGGGCGATCATAACCACGAGCGCCGGGCCGGGCATGTATGCCAGGAAAAAGACGGGCGACCATAGCGCGTTCAGGACAAGGTTGACAACGTAACCAACCACTGCTGCGCCGCACACGCGTCTTTTCGAGACTACGAGGGCAAAAGAAACTGCGATCAGGACATATAAAACCGTCCATACCGCCGCAAATGCCCACGGTGGAGGCTGGAGCGGCGAAAGCGTCAAGCTTTCATACCATGCCGACGAGGTATCCGTAGCGAGGCTCGCGACAATAGCGCCCGCGAGCGTGACGGCAATTGCAGCTATGATCCTTGCGGTACGCCTGTTTTTTTCGTGTTTTTCTTCTTCCATCTTATAGGTCATTACAAACATAACTCTGCCTTCCCCTTTACCGCCGGGAAAAGAATCCCGGAACCTTTCATAATTTCTTGCAATGTAGCGGCTGACTGCGATATAATAAATCATTAGGAACGCATCCGGCGCTATCGCATTCGTAGCTTAATAATACCCGCGAAGCGCACGGATAAACTGGCGGTCCATTAAAATTCACTAAGGTAGGGTATCCGCGGCATGCGGAACTCGAGCGGAGGTAAACATGAAAACAAAAACAAGAACGCTGACTCTGACGGCGATTTTGATCGCTGTCACCCTGATCTTCGGCTTCACGCCCATCGGCTATATTGCGACGCCTTTTGGCATCGTAATTACGCTGATGTGCCTGCCGGTCATCATCGGGACGCTTACGCTTGGCTGGAAAGCGGGCATCGCGCTCGCGGCACTTTTTGCAGTCACAAGCATTGCAAAGATCCCGTCCGATGTATTCGGCCCGACACTGCTCGCGGCGAATCCAGTGTTGCTGATGGTCAATATCATCGTCCCGCGCCTCTTGATCCCTCTCGTAGCCACGCTCGTATACCGCGCGATGCATTCGAAAAGGGAGCTTCTCAATATCGGGGTAGCGGCGGTAGCGGGGTCGCTCACGAATACCGTGCTGTACCTTGGGTTCCTGTATGCGTTCTTTTCCGGCATTGTGGCCGGCGGCATCATTCTTTCGGTGGCGCTCCTCAATGGCATTATCGAAGCGGTGGTTGCGGCGCTTTTGTGTCCGCCTATCGTACGTGCACTGAAAAAAACGGTGCCGGCCCTTGGCAGGGCTGTGCCCGCAAAGAAGACACAGGCAGAATAAGCGCGCAGGCACGCGCGCCCAAAGGAGATTGTGCAGCAGATGATATTTGTGATGGATGTTGGCAATACCAACATCAAATGTGGGATGTTCCAGGGAAATGTGCTCGTGCATTCCTTTCGTATGACGACGGACATCGATGCAACGTCCGACCAGTACGGAATACAGATGATTGATTTCTTCAGCTACCTTGAGCATACGCCGATGGACATTGAAGGACTCATCGTTTCCTCAGTTATCCCGTCGCTCAACTACACGCTCGACCATATGTCGCGTGAGTATTTTAAAAAGAAGCCGATGTTTGTCGGCCCGGGCATCAAAACGGGCATCAACATCAAGTATGATAATCCGAAGGAACTCGGTACGGACCGTATCGTAAATGCGGTAGGCGCATACGAACTGTTCGGAGGGCCGGTCATCACCATTGATTTTGGCACGGCAACGAGCTTCGGGGCGATTTCCGAGAAGGGGGATTTCCTCGGCGGGGCAATCTGCCCGGGGCTACGGATCGCGTCCGATGCACTCACGGAAAACACGGCCAAGCTTCCGCGGATCGAGCTTAAACGCCCGGAAACGGTAATCAACAAAACGACGGTCACGTCCATGCAGGCGGGCATCATTTACGGCTATGTGGGGCAGGTACAGTATATCGTCGAAAAAATGCAGGCGGAAATGGGCGGCGCGAAGGTCGTGGCGACAGGCGGTTTTTCCGAATTGATTGCACAGGAGACAAACTGTATCGACGAGATCATACCGACGCTTACGCTGATCGGTCTCAATAAAATTTATATGAAAAACTGCTGAGGAAAAGGAGTTACAGCTATGAAAAACGTAAAAGTGGCAATTCTCGGCATGGGTACCGTAGGCGGCGGTATCTATCAGCTGATTGAACAGGAAGGAAAGAACATCGAACATAAAGACGGAATCTGTCTCGAGGTCAAAAAGACATTGGCTCTTTCTTATGCGGTAGATGTACCGGAAGAGAAGAAAGCCAAGGATATCGACGAAATCGTAAACGATCCGGAGATCTCTATTGTAGCCGAGGTCATGGGGGGCCAGCATCCATCCAAGGAATTTATCCTGAAAGCCCTCGAAGCAGGCAAAACGGTCGTTTCCGCCAACAAAGACATGATCTCTCAGAACTGGCCCGACCTGGAAGCAGCGGCAAAGCGCAGCGGCGCAGGGTTCTATTTCGAGGCGGCTGTGGGCGGAGGAATCCCAATTTTGCGGGCGCTCAATGATTCCATGCAGGCCAACAGCATCGACCGGATTTACGGTATCGTCAATGGGACGACAAATTATATCCTGACCAAAATGGACGACGAGGGACGCGATTTTGCCGATGTATTGAAAGAAGCGCAAGAGCTCGGTTATGCGGAAGCAAACCCGGAAAGCGATGTTGAAGGCTACGACGCGCGCTATAAGCTGTCTATCCTCGCTTCGATGGCGTTCCACGCGCGTGTGCCTGTAGATAAGATCTATTGCGAAGGAATCACGAAGATCACCAAGGCGGATATCGCCATCGGGCGGGAACTCGGTTATGTGGTGAAACTTCTGGCCATTGGAAAAAAAGATGCGGACGGCGGCATTGAGGTGCGCGTACATCCGACGATGATCCGCAAAGACCACGCGCTCGCGAGCATCAAGGGCTCGTTTAATGCTATTTTCATCAATGGCAGCGCCGTAGGCGAGATGATGTGGTACGGCAAGGGCGCGGGGGATTTCCCGACGGCGAGCGCGCTTGTGTCGGATATGGTATATGCGGTACACAACGCGGACCATCCGCGCTATGCGACGTTTGAGAATACCTACGAGGCAGCCGGCGTCAAATTCAATGACAACTGGCTCACGGAATATTTTATTCGAACGGATGTACAGGATAAACCGGGTGTGCTTGCGAAAATCGCAGGGATTTTCGGTAAACACGGCGTAAGCATCGAAAGCGTGATCCAAAAAGGTGCAAAGCCGGGCGAAGACAGCGCGCCGCTGATTTTGGTGACGCACAAAGCGCACGAGCTTGACCTGCGCCGGGCAATTGAAGAAATCAAGGAGCTTGACGCGGTGGTCGGCGTTCCAAACTGCATCCGCGTAGAAAAATAATTGCCCGCAGGTGCTGCGAAGCAATAGGCTGCGAAGGTTTGGGAGCCTCCCGGTAAAGAAAAGGACACTATTAAGACAGGAGTTTAAAAGAATGATTATTGGAAAACATGAAGCGGTACAGGCAGATAAGCTCGGCGGAAACGGCGAAGGCAAAGCGCAGCTTATGTCTTGGCTGGGGGATGCGGAAATGTGCCCTAACCTCTCCCTGCTTACGACAATCACGCTCGAGCCGGGCGCGACGGTAAGCGATCACCCGCACCACGGCGAGGCGGAGATATACTGCCTTACGCAGGGCAGCGGCGAATATAACGACAATGGTAAAACAGTGCCCGTTGCGGCCGGAGACGTCACCATCTGCTATGATGGTGAAACGCATGGCCTCAGGAATACGGGAGACGGGGAACTGGTGTTCCACGCGATCATTGTCAAAGGGTAACGCTCACAGGGGAACTTTCCCGAAAGGAGAAATCTGATGGATCTGACATGGCTTTGGATTTTAATCGGCATTGTAGCGGCGATCGTCGTCATTATTGTCATCTGGTACATTGTTGCTTACAATAATTTTATCAAAATGAAGAACGGCATCGAAGAAGCGTTTGCGACGATCGATGTGTACCTCAAAAAGAGGTTCGACCTGATCCCGAACCTTGTGGAAACGGTCAAGGGGTATGCGGCGCATGAACGCGGTACGCTCGACGAGGTGACGGCAGCCCGCAACAGCGTGGCGAATTCTTCTACGACAGAGGAACGCCTTGCAAATGAAAACATTCTTTCCGGAACGCTCCGCAGCCTGTTCGCGGTAGCGGAAGCATATCCGGACCTGAAGGCAAATACGAACTTCCTCGATTTGCAGAACCAGCTCAATATGGTGGAAACAGATCTCGCAAATGCGCGTAAATATTACAATGCCAACGTGAGGATGTTCAACACCAAGCTGGAGACTTTCCCGACGCGGCTGATCGCCAAAAAGTTCAACTTCACGAAACAGCCGATGTATGAAGTGGAAAATGCAGCAGAGCGCGAAAACGTGAAGGTGCAGTTCTAAACAACACAGAAACAAAATACGCAGCCGCAAAAGCGGCTGCGATTTTGCTAAAGAGGGATTATGAAAAAATTTCTATTGCTTCTGGTTGCGCTGGTTGTGCTGCTGGTTCCTGCGGTTGGATCTGCACAGACCTATAATTCCAACTTTGTGATTGAGGATTACCACAGGGAAATCACAGTACATGAAAATAACACTTACAGCGTGGAAGACACGATGACCGTGAACTGGCTAGAACCCATGCACGGGCTTGGGGTCGATGTCCCGACGCGCGCAGACGTAACGCGGCGTTACAATGGTGAGATCTATAAAGATACTTATCAGGTTATAATAAGTAATGTTTTTGCAGACGGGCAGTATGATACGGAAAAAGACGGGGATATCCTCCAAATTAGAATGGGTGATCCAGACACATACGTAACGGGAGAGCAAACCTATCATTTCGGCTATATGATGGATCCGGGCGACGATGGCAGGCCGGAATTTGATGAATTCAATTTCAACCTGCTGGAACCCTTATGGCCCGCGCCAGTGGAACATTTTTCTTTTGCCATTTATATGCCGAAAGACTTTGATACGGCAAATATTGGTTTTTCCACGGGCTCCTATGGGACTTCCGGCTATAACATGGATGCGCTCAAATACCAAGTGGACGGTACGACAATTACGGGCGAAGTGGATCAGCAAATTGCGCCGTATGAAGGCGTCAACATCCGTATCGAGCTTCCGGACGGATATTATGTGGGCGCCCGCGACCCGCATAGCCAGGTTTTTCCATGGATTATCGGCGGCCTGGCGGTGCTTGCCATCGTGATTGCGCTCTATGCTACCGCAGGAAAGAAAAAACAGGAAATACAAACCGTTGAATTTTATCCGCCCGAGGGTATGAACTCCGCGGATGTAGGTTATATCATAGACGGCGTTGTGGAAGATAAGGACGCGGTATCTCTGCTTATCTACTGGGCGGATCAGGGCAATCTTGAGATTCACCAGGAGGATAAGAAGGATTTGCGCTTCCAGAAGCTGAAAGACCTTCCAGACACGGCAAACGATTACGAGCGTATCCTGTTTGACAAAATGTTTGCGGGACGGGACAGCGTGCGCATCAAAGACATGCAGTATAAGTTTGCGTCTACCATCGCGGCTGTAAAAGACCGGATTAAGGATAAATACCAAACGGGACAAAACCTCGTGTTTACTAAAAAATCGACAAGGCGGCAAAGCTTTACAAGCGCGGTAGCGGTGCTTCCCGCCGTTCTCATGTTTGCGTTCGGGAATTACCTGGAATCCTACGAATGGTTTGCGGCAATTTTTTCCGGGGCGATTGCATGGATATTTGGCGGTATGTTTACGTCTATGCTGTGCACAAATGTAAACAAGTGGAGGTCGGAAAAGCTTTCTGCCAAAACGGGATCCATGATCGTAAATGTAATTTTATTCGCGGCATTCTTCGGAGTGGTGGCGCTGTTCAGTATGGATAGCTTTGGCCTGTGGACCGTCGTGCCCATTGCGGCGTCTGTCATCATGGTGATTCTTGCCACGCAAATGCGCAGGCGCACGGACCGGGGCGCACAGTGGTCAGGCCGGATCCTCGGACTCAAACATTTCATCGAGACGGTGGAAGCGGATAAGCTTAAGATGCTGGTAGAAGGCGATCCTAAATATTTCTACAGCATATTGCCCTATGCGTATGTTTTGGGAGTGACGGACAAATGGGCTAAGCAATTTGAAAGTATTGCCGTCGAGCCCCCAAGCTGGTATTACGGATATAACGGCTCCGTATTCACGACGATATGGTTTGCGAGCATGCTTTCCAATAGCCTGTACTATACGCAGCAGAATATGATGGCAACCAAAAGTTCCGGCGGCAGTGGTTTTGGCGGCGGCGGAATTGGCGGAGGAGGCGGTTTCTCCGGCGGCGGCTTTTCCGGTGGTGGCTTTGGCGGCGGCGGTGGCGGTGGCTGGTGACGTCGCAACACGCCTTTTAGCTAGCTTCGCCGCTTCACGGCAAAGCATCGCCTTATTGGCGGTTGCTCCTTTTCCCTATACGATCCGCTTGCGCTGGGATCGTACAGGGCACCCGGGGAAGGCATCGCAACACGCCTTTTAGCTGGCTTTGCCGCTTCGGGCCTGCGATAAAAAAATGATTAGAAAACGGGAGTGGCGGTTATGAACGGAACGGTTCTTATCACCGGCGCGTCACGCGGCATTGGCAGGGCATGTGCGCTTGCATTCGGCCGGGCGGGCTGGTGTGTGGCGGTAAATTATAATAAGAGCAGACAGGAAGCGGAAGGGCTCCTGGATGAATTGCGCCGGATGCACGTAAGCACGGATCTTTTCCGGGCAGACGTATCCGATGCCATGCAGGTTGCAAAGATGATTCAGGAAATAGAATGCCGGTTTGGCAGTGTAAACGCGCTCGTAAATAATGCGGGCATCGCGCAGCAAAAGCTGTTTACAGATATTACGGAGGCAGAATGGCAGCATATGTTTGACGTCAATGTAAAAAGCATGTTCCTGTGTACGCAGGCCGTACTGCCGGGGATGGTCAGCGCAAAACGCGGATGTATCGTCAACCTTTCCTCTATCTGGGGAATAACAGGCGCATCGTGCGAGGTTCACTATTCCGCCTCAAAGGCGGCGGTGATCGGCTTCACAAAAGCTTTGGCAAAAGAGGTGGGGCCTTCCGGAGTGCGGGTCAACTGCGTCGCGCCCGGTGTAATCGAAACGGATATGACCGCGGGATTGGATGAAGGTGCGCGGAGGGAACTTGCAGAGGAAACGCCGCTTGCATGCCTCGGGACGCCTGAAGATATCGCGCAGGCCGTATTATTCCTTGCGGGAGAAAGCGGGCGCTTTGTCACCGGACAGGTACTGTCCCCAAACGGAGGCCTTGTTATCTGATGTTACGCTATGTACGCGGAAAAGCAGGATTCTGCATAGACTCGGCCTGCATATCCAAAGAGGTAATGATTTTTCATTTTTGCAGGAAAAAATTATGTAGTTATGATATGATACTAGAAATATAAAGCAGGAGGTATAACGATATGGAAGTAGAGACGAAATGCCTGCATGAAGGCTGGAAGCCGAAAAACGGGGAACCGCATGCGCTTCCAATTTACCAGAGTACGACCTTTAACTACGATTCCACAGAACACATAGGAGATCTTTTTGACCTCAAAGCGGAAGGCTATTTTTATACGCGCCTCGCGAATCCGACGGTTGGGTTCGTGGAGGAAAAAATAGCGGCGCTCGAAGGCGGCGTGGGCTGCATGTGTACTTCCTCCGGACAGGCTGCAAATATGATTGCGCTCCTGAACATTATGGGAGCGGGCGACCACATGA
Source organism: Christensenella tenuis (assembly GCF_014287795.1). Classification (GTDB taxonomy): domain Bacteria; phylum Bacillota; class Clostridia; order Christensenellales; family Christensenellaceae; genus Christensenella; species Christensenella tenuis. The sequence continues at coordinate 202,163 of NZ_JACOON010000007.1, read as the reverse complement.
TCTGCGCCTCCGAAGTATACGGCGGGACGATTAACCTGTTCGGGGTAACGTTGGAAAAACTGGGGATCGAATGTACGTTTGTAGACCAAAACGCACCGGATAGCGAACTTGAAAAGGCCTTTCGTCCCAACACAAAGCTCGTGTTCGGCGAAACGATTGCCAATCCGGCCATCAGCGTATTCGATATTGAACGTTTTGCAAATCTCGCGCACCGGCACGGAGTACCGCTGATCGTGGATAACACGTTTGCCACGCCCATCCTGTGCCGTCCTTTTGAATTCGGCGCGGATATCGTAACGCATTCTACATCCAAATATATGGACGGCCATGCAGTACAGCTTGGCGGAGCGATCGTCGACAGCGGTAATTTCGACTGGAAAGACTATCCGGGACTTACACAGCCGGATGAAAGCTATCATGGCGTGACGTATACGGAAACGTTCGGCAAACTTGCCTATATTACGAAAGCACGCACACAGCTCATGCGCGATATCGGCGCGAGCCCAACGGCGCAGGGAGCGTTTTTATTGAATCTCGGCATTGAGACGCTTGCGCTCCGCATGGAACGCCACAGTGCGAATGCGCAGGCCGCGGCCGAATTTCTGGCGGCGCAGCCGGAGGTGGAAGAGGTCAACTATCCGGGACTCAAAAGCGACCGGTATTACGAACTGGGGCAAAAATACCTGCCGAAAGGCGCAAGCGGCGTCGTTTCCTTCTCGCTCAAAGGAGGGCGCGGGGCGGCTGTAAAATTTATGGACAGCCTTGAACTGGCTTCGAACGTGGTGCATGTGGCGACAGTAAAAACCTGTGTGCTGCACCCGGCGAGCGAAACGCACAGGCAGCTTTCGGATGAACAACTGGTTGCCGCAGGCATCACACCGGGGATGATCCGTCTTTCGGTCGGCATAGAAAATATCGGCGATATTATCAAAGATCTGGAAAAAGGGTTTCAGGCCGTTCGCTGAGCGGCATCAAACAAAATGATAAAACATCAAAGGGTCCATGGCACTTTGCTCGGTCATGGGCCTTTTTAATGGGGGAAAATTGCCTTGTATGTTCCATGCAGTTTAATAGGCTAGTTTGATAAAAATTACACAAATCTAGAGAATAACAATTGCAATTTAAACGTTTATCGTTTACAATTTTATTATGATAAAAAAAGTCTTTTGTAAAAGTATAGAAATGCCGAAAGGTTTGGGCTGGAGTTATGAATGATCGTAAAGTCAGCACGATTGAGCTGAAAAAGATGAACAGGAGCAAGATTTTTCGCTACCTGTATAAGAGAGAGCCGCAATCAAAACAGGATATCGCTTATGCCCTGCGCATGAGCTTCCCAACCGTGGCGCAGAATATAAAGGAACTCCAGGAACAAGGCCTCATCGTCGATGCAGGAATGTTTGAGTCGACAGGAGGCAGGAAGGCACAGGCCATTGTCTATAATGCCGAAGCGCGCTATGCAGTCGGTCTCGATGTAACGCGGAACCATATCGGGGGGGTCGTCATTGATTTGGGGTGTAACATTAAAACCAATCTGCGGATCAAGTGTCCTTTTGAAAATACTCCGGTTTATTTTAAAAAAGTCGCGGAATTCACCAATGACATGATAAGCGGCCTGCAGATTGAAAAAGAAAAAATACTTGGAGTCGGCATTTCGGTTCCGGCGATTGTTTCCGAAGACCGCTCTGAAATGACATATTCCCCGCTTCTGGGTATGCGAAAAGGCAATTTGGAAAGCTTTAAACAATACCTTGATTTCCCTTGCGTTTTGAATAATGACGCGAATGCGGCGGGGTTTGCGGAAATCTGGAACAAAAAAGAGTCGGTAGATATGGTCTATCTTTCCCTGAATAACAGTGTAGGCGGGTGTATTATACTGAATAACACCGTGAATTTTGGAAAAAACCAGCGCGGCGGTGAATTTGGGCATATCACAATCGTTCCCAATGGAAAAACTTGCTACTGTGGGCAGCGTGGCTGCATGGATGTATATTGTAATGCCAAAATACTTTCCAATGCCACAAACGGAAACCTGGAGCGTTTTTTTTACGAAATACGCAATGGAAGCGAACGGCATTTGAAGATATGGAAAACATACCTGAACCATTTGGCTGTGGGGGTAAACGATCTTCGTATGGCCTTTGACTGCGACATTGTAATTGGCGGATATGTCGGGGCGCAGATGGGGGCGGAAGAGATCCGGCAGCTGCGCGGCCTTGTTGCGGAACGGAATACATTTGAGTTCGACGGAAGTTACGTAAAGGGATGCAGCTACAAGTCGGAGGCAACGGCGGTTGGCGGTGCCCTCTACTATGTCGACCAATTTTTAAACTCCATATAACGTCAGCCGGATTTACGTTTGCTGCCTCCCGTATCAGATAGCGGGAGGCTTTTTTATACGATTGCATTATTTTTTTAAAAATTTTACCGAATTATAAAATTTTCTATTGACACATAGATTTTTTTGACGTATACTTCCATTAACAAGTTTTCAAAACATATTTAAAATGATTTTAATTAATTAAAACAAAATACTTTGAACGTTCACAGAATGATCAACGGAGGAATTGAATCATGACGAACAAGGCGGCTTTTATGACCGATTTGGAAAAAATGGAAATCAGAGAGATACCGATGCCGGTTCCCGGAGACGGGGAGATTCTCGTAAAGCTGGAATATGTCGGAATCTGCGGAAGTGATGTGCATTACTATGAATACGGGCGCATTGGGGATTTCATCGTGAATGGAGACTTTATTCTAGGACATGAATGCGCGGGAACAGTCGTAAAGACCGGAAACGGCGTAAAAACCCTTCGGGAAGGCGACCGGGTTGCGCTTGAGCCGGGCATCACCTGCGGTGAGTGCGAATTTTGCAAGACGGGAAGATATAACCTTTGCCCGGACGTACAATTTCTGGCGACGCCCCCGTATCAGGGATGCTTCGAAAATTATATTACATTCCCGGAGAACATGGCATTTAAGCTTCCGGATACTGTCTCTTCAAAGGAAGGCGCGCTGATTGAACCCTTGTCGGTCGGTTTGGAAGCCGCAGAACAGGGGAACGTAACCCTCGGAAGCAGCGTACTGATCCTGGGAGCCGGATGTATCGGACTCACCACGCTCTTGGCCTGCAAGGCGCACGGAGCTACAGATATTACCGTAGTTGACGTTATCCCAAAGCGTTTGGACAAAGCGCTTGAGCTGGGCGCGACGAATGTGATAGACGCCTCGCAGGAAGATGTGTTGGCTGCCTGTCAAAAACTGACCGGCGGGGAAGGCGCGGAAGTCGTAATTGAAACGGCGGGGGCCGTCAAAACAACGCAGCAAACTCCCTACCTTGTAAAACGGGGCGGAACAATCGTTCTGGTAGGGATGGCGCCGCAGGATGAATTTGACTTTAATTTTTCAAAATTGATGGGTGAGGTTGCCGAAATCAAAACAATTTTCCGTTATAAAAATCTTTTTGGAAAAGCAATTAAGGCTGTGTCGACCGGCCTGATCGACATCTCTAAAATTGTGACGCATGAATTTGGATTCGAAGAGATTGCGCATGCGTTCGACGTAAATATGCACCAGAAAAACGATGTGGTGAAAGCGGTTATCCGGATCAATTAACCAATCAGAGATGTCTCAGGGAAGAGTACGAGGTCAAAAGCTTGAGGACTAAGCCCAAAATTCCAAACGATATTCGCCAATTCATATTTTTCATATGGGCCGCATTTGCAGCGAATGGCCTTTGCGGCCGCGATTCGAAAACGAGATAAACAACACATTTGAAATAACGGAGGTAGTTATGGCACTGGATTCCAGAGAAAGGCTGATTAAAACAATAAACCATGAAGATCCCGGAAAAGTCGTTGTTGACATGGGTTCTACAACCGTAACGGGGATACAGGCACATGCCTTGCGGCTGCTGCGGGAGAAAATGGGCCTTGAGGAAAAACCCGTTAAGGTAAACGAACCGTTCCAACTCCTAGGCATGATTGAAGAAGATACCCGCGAATGCCTTGGGATCGACGTAGTGGGAATTGACCCCAACTACACGGTGTATGGCTTTGAAAACAAGGACTGGAAACCTTGGACTCTTCCAAGCGGCGATCCGGTCGAAGTAGCAGGCGGGTTTGAAGTAAAAGAAGGCCCCGATAGAGAAATTTATATGTTCCCCTGTGGAGACCGCAATACAAAGCCGTGTGCAGTGCTGATGGAAGGAGGATATTTTTTTAATAATATCACACGAATCAGGAAACCATACGACGAGGCAACATCAAGTGCAAGGGAAGATTTTAAAAATGATTTTGCAGTGCTGTCAGAACACAAGCTGCGCAATGTCGAAGAGAAGGTCAACTATTATTATAATAACACAGGATATGGCATGATTTATTCAAGCATCTTAACTGCTATGGGAGACATGGGCTTCCTGCAAGGGCCGGCCGTGAAAGAACCCGATGGAATCAGAGACCCGCAGGAGTGGCTGCTGGCATATTACACCGCCCCCGATTATGTGCATGATTGCTATGAAATGCAAGCCGAAATCGCCATTGAAAATGCAAAGCTCCTTAAGGAAGCCACCGGAGATAAAATGCAGGTAATGATGGTGAGCGGAACAGATTTTGGAACGCAAAACGGACCGTATATATCAAAAGACATGTTCCGGGAATTTTACCTCAAACCCTTTCAAAAGGTCAATGGATGGATTCATGAAAATACAAACTGGAAAGTCTTTTTTCACACATGTGGATCAATCGTAGAATTGCTGCCGGACCTGTACGAAGCCGGGGTGGATATTCTGAATCCTGTGCAATGCTCGGCCGAAGGAATGGATCCCGTCATGCTGAAGCAACAGTGGGGAGACCGGTTCGTGTTCTGGGGCGGCGGGGTTGATACGCAAAAAACGCTTCCCTTCGGAACGCCGGAAGAGGTGTATGAAGAGGTATCGCAGCGGCTTGGGATTTTTGCGCCGGGAGGCGGCTTTGTGTTCAATACAATCCATAATGTGCAGGGGCCGACGGATGCGGAAAATCTGGAAGCGATGTTCGCCGCAATCGCGGATTACAATAAAAAAATGGAAAACAAATAAACGGGGAGTATGGAAGTTATGAGTGGAAATGAAGCAAAAGAACTTCAGAAGAATGTAAAACGGGGAGGATTCAGGAGGTTTGTCAACAGCAGTGAATTCGGCATCGTGGTAGCACTTGTGGCAATTTGTGTCGTAATGTCGTTTGCGAGTCCATATTTTATGACTTCAGCCAACATCTTCAATGTCCTTCAACAAATGTCGCAGATCACAATTGTTTCCGTCGGCATGGCCCTGGTCATCCTCACTGGCGGAATCGATCTTTCAATCGGTTATACCTTAGGATTCAGCGGATGTGTACTCGCAGTGCTGCTGTCAGGAGGAATGAACATGTTTGCGGTGTTTTTCATCGTAATTGCGCTCGGCATGCTGATCGGCTGCGCAAATGGGCTTCTCATTACACGTCTTGGGATTGCGCCGTTCATCGTTACGCTGGGTACGGGATATGTATTGCGCGGGGCGCAGTTGCTGATATCGGGGGGCAGGGCAGTTACCTTCGACAGCCCGATTTCGTTCCTTGGCGGCGGCTATGTCGGGCAGTTGCCGTTCTCGGTCATCATCATGTTCATCGTTGTTATTGTCGGCGTGATCTTCTCAACAAGGACGCTGACCGGAAGAAATATTTATGCCGTAGGGAACAATGAACGCGCTGCTGAACTCTCGGGTATCAATACCAAAAACCTTAAGCTTCTGGTTTATGTAATTCAGGCAGCGCTTGCGGCACTGTGCGGTATCGTTGCGGCAGGCAAACTGCATGCGGCAGATTCCCAACTTGGCAGCGGCTTTGAAATGGATGTAATTGCCGCCGTGGTCATTGGCGGATTCAGTATGGCCGGCGGCGAAGGAAAAATGTGGAGCGTTCTTGTAGGATCGGCTATCATAGGGCTGATTAAAAATGCATTCGTGCTTCTGGGCGTCACTTCTTATTGGCAGACGGCAATGATTGGCATTGTAATTCTTGTGGCAGTGTCCATTGCGCCGATCAAGAATATCATTAACAACCGCCGGAAAGAAGTTGTTTAACCGTATTTCATATCAAGTGAAATAGATCAAAACAAATTAGGGAGGAAAGAAATGAGAAAGACAAAGAAAACGGTAGCACTGTTATGTGCGGTATTGCTTCTGGTATTTGCGCTTGCAGCCTGCAGCGGCAGCGGCACGGGAACGGCGGCTTCGGCTGACGGTTCACAGAGTGCGGCGGCTCCTGCGGAAAGTGAAAGTACAGGCGAAGAAAGTGCAGCACCGGCGGAGAGTGCCGCTGATGCCGGGACCATCATCGAAGGAGCGAAGGTAGACCTTGACAGGATCAGTGTGGAGGCGGTGGAAAACACAGAAGGAAAAGAGATCAAAATTGCATCCTTGTGCATTCCTTACGGACCGTTCTGGTTGGAAGTGGTGAGCGGCATTGAATCTGCAAAAGCGCTGTTGGCACAGGAAGGATATAATGCCCAGGTTGATATCATCACTTTTGAAGACATGAATGCGCAGGCGATGTCGGATGCGATTGAAACATGCATCGTCCAGCAATATGACGTTATCACTTTGTTTGGTGCTTCCGATACGCTGATTCCGGCGATTGACAAGGCAACGGCGGCAGGCATCCATGTATATACCTATAACACGGATACAACCGAGCCGTCCACACGGGTTGCATTCGTCGGGCAGGATCTCTATGCGGCAGGACAGAAATCAGCGGACCTGATGGCTGAACTTCTGGATGAAAAAGGAAAGGTCGGCATTATCACAGGCCTGTTCAGCCTTTCTTCCCACGAACTGCGCAGGACTGGTATGGAAGATGAACTAGCGGAGAAATATCCCGATATTACGGTTATCCCGGCGGTAGAATGCAACGACAACGATGATGTCGCATATACGGTTGCAAAAGACCTGATTACAGCAAACCCGGATATGAACGGTATTCTCGTAACAGCATCCGGACAGATTGGCGTAGCCCAGGCAATCCGCGACCTCGGCCTGCAAGGCGAACTGAAAATGGTCTGCTTCGATTACCAGGATGCAATTGTCGATGGCCTGCGCGATAATACGATTCAGGCAACCATAGCGCAAGGGCCGTTTGATCAGGGCGCAAATCCAATCATTTATGGCTACAATTACTGCATTACGGGCACTCCGGAGGTAGAAGGAAATGCGTTCACGGCGCTTGATGTCATTACGCCGGAAAACGTAGATGAATATCTGGATAAGATCGGCTACGTTTATGGAAATGGCTGATTGTAGGAAAGTTTGTTCCTGAGGCAGGGAGGCTGAAGTATATACTGCAGTCTCCCTGTAAAAAACGTCCGGCAGGAATGCCCGGACAAACCGAATACTTGGAGAATATGCATATGGATACAGAAGTGATCTACTCGATCAAAAACATATCAAAGATTTTTCCCGGGGTAAGAGCCTTAAACCATATTAGTTTCGATATCAAAAGAGGGGATTTCCATGCAATCGTGGGGGAGAACGGCGCGGGAAAATCTACCCTTATGAATGTGCTTGCCGGAATTTACACGCCCGAGGAAGGGGAACTTTTTTTCGGTGGCAAACAAATTAAGTTGAAAAGTCCAAGACATGCGCAGGATATGGGGATTGCGATGATTCACCAAGAACTTTCCCTGTCAAATGCGTTGAGTATTGCAGAAAATATATACGAAAATAGGCTGCCAAAAAACAAACTCGGCCTGGTAGACTTGAAAAAATTATATCAGGATACGACCAGTGCAATGAAATATGTAGACCTTGATTATCTTGATCCCCGAACATTAATCCGGGAAATCAGTACCGCCCAGCAGCAACTTGTGGAAATTGCCAAGGCATTGGCACTCAATGCAAAGCTGATTATCATGGATGAGCCTACCAGCGCGCTCACACAATCTGAGGTTGAAACGCTGTTCCGTATCATCAGCGACCTGAAAAGCAAAGGAATCACTATTATTTACATCTCGCACAAATTGGATGAGGTGATGCGGCTATCCGATACGATCACTGTAATGCGCGACGGAGAACACATTGAGACCACTGCGGCTGCGAATATGACGATGCAGCGGATGATCTCCCTGATGGTCGGCCGGGAATATAATATGGAAACCATAAGGGATTCCTTTGTGGAAAGTTATACGAACCGCAAAGTGGTACTGGAAGTGGAGGACTTATGTGTCGGCCGGAAAGTACAACATGCCAGCTGGAAGCTGTATGAAGGGGAAACACTCGGCATTACTGGTCTTGTAGGCGCAGGCCGCAGCGAAATGTTGCAGGCTGTTTTCGGTGTGGATAAGAGGGATAGCGGGACAATCCGGGTCATGGGACAGGAGAAAAAAATGGCGAGCGCCAGAGAAGCCATCGAATGCGGAATGGGACTTGTCCCCCAAGGCAGGAAAGCGCAGGGATTGTTCCTGAACCTGAGTGTAAAAGATAATATGACGTCAGTTTATCTGAAAAAAATGCGCGGGAAATCAGGGCTGTTGAACTTAAAAGGCGAAGACGGCATCACCTGTGAATACGCCGAAAAACTTAGGGTAAAAACGCCGACGATTGATCAATTAATCAAAAACCTGTCAGGCGGAAACCAGCAAAAAGTCATCATAGCAAGGTGGCTGATGAATCATCCCAAGGTACTGTTTCTCGACGAACCGACTCAGGGCATCGACATTGGGGCAAAAGAGGAGATTTATGCCATTATTAACGATTTGGTAAAACAGGGCATCAGTGTGGTTCTCGTGTCATCTGAAATGCAGGAAACGCTGACTCTATGTGACAGGGTCATTGTGATGCACGAGGGAAAGATTATGGGAGAACTCATGCATAACGAATTGTCCGAAGAAAAAATTATGTATTACGCAACAGGATGTGAAAGCTAAGGCCAAATAAAAAGACGCACCTTAAAATGTGCGTCTTTTTATTTGGTATGTTTTATTTGATATATTCCATCAGGTTTTCCCGCCCGAGCCGTCTGTCAAGCTCAAGGAAAATATTTTCACAGCTGCGTCCGCCAAGGCCAAACCGCTCCGCGCCCGCGTCAGCCATTTCCAGCATTGTGTCGAGGTCTCGAATCCCGCCCGCCGCCTTTACTTTTACGTTTTCGCCCGCGGCTTCTTTCATGATGCGCACAATTTCAACGGTAGTCGGCTTCCCGTGAAATCCCGTACTGCTCTTTACCCAGGGAGCGCCCGCGCTTGCTACGAGTTCGGAAGCCTTGGCAATTTGCGCTTCGTCCAGCAGCGCCGTTTCGATAATCACCTTTACGGGAACTTTTACGGCTTCGCATACCGCCGTAATATCTTGCTTTGTATACTTAAGATTACCGGAAAGGAACGCGCCGATATTCATGACCATATCAATTTCCTGAGCGCCCAGAAGCTCAAGCTGTTTTGCTTCGTAAACCTTGGTGGATGTAAGCTCTCCGCCGTAAGGAAATCCCGTTACCGAGCCGTGGAGAAGCTCATAACCAATCGTGTTTTTCATAGTGCGTGCAAGGTAACACGGGAGCGTAATTGTAGAAGCACAGTGATAGGCTTTTGCAATATCACAAATGCGGTCGACATCCGAAAGGCGCGTATCCGCCGCTACAGCCGTAATATCAATCATATCCGGCAGCGTTTCCAAAGAAACCATAACATGATCCTCCGATAATTCAAACAATTTTATTGGTTAGCAATCGTTGCAGCTTGCCAGAGCGTCCTGCGCCAGCCGTCTGCGGAAAACTGCGGTTTCCGGGGGAAACCATCCTTTGACTGGCCCGCCTTGTGCAGCATATATTTGGGACTGCGGCGGCGGTATACCGAACCAAAACACAGCCCGCGCAAGGTTTTCCGGGAGGGAAAACACCACACGCAATGAAAAGCTGCCATACTTTCTGTTGCGCGCGGCGCAACAATTAATTTACTGAAAGCAGTATTATCATAGACCGGGAAGCGCTGTATTGTCAATGAATAAATTGAAGAATTTTTCGATATTTTGTTGTATAATTTTTCTGTGCGAATAATCAAAACGAGGTGGCAGCTATGGATATTGAACGGGTAAAAGAGTTTTTCAGGCAGGACAGGTTTGTACAAGCGCTTGGGATTGAAATTAAAAGCGCAGATAAGGGCATATGCGAATGTACCGCGGAAATCGCAGACCAGCATCTCAATGCCGGGAATGTGGTGCAAGGCGGAATGATTTTCACCATTGCGGATTTCGCGTTTGCGGTTGCGGCCAACTGCAAGCATGGAAATGTGGTGTCCCTGAACAACAACATCACATATGTACGTCCCCCAAAGGGCAAGACGCTGGTCGCGCGGGCAAAGGAAACTGCCTTCACACGGAAAACATGCCTTTACGAAGTCGAAATCACGGACGATCTTGGCACGCCCGTGGCCTTTATGACCGTTTCCGGGTTTATCAAAGAAGGAAGCATCGGGCTGGAACGGTAATTTGCCGGAACCAAAAAGCAGGGAATTTTCCCTGCTTTTTAGTTTCGTTTCATTAGCTGCTGCAAAATCAAGTCGTTGCTTTTTTTGCCCGGTCCTTTTTGAGCGCCAGCGTTATCAGGATGCCTGCAACCGAGGCAATGGCAGGCACAAGGAATGTCCATGCCGACGGAATACCATCCGGCGTTACCACTTTTGCGATGGCGGGGAAAAGCAGGCCGGAGACCGCGAACGCAATCATTACAAGTCCGTAATTCACCCCATTGTTCTTAATGCCGAAATAATCCGCCGTAACAGCCGGATATACGCCCGCGCTCCCGCCAAAGGCAAAAGAAACGAGCGCGATGAGGACAATGAAGAAGTAACTCTGCGCAAACGTCAGCAGCAGGATGCTTACAAGCGTGATTCCATAAAGCAAAAACAGCACGTTCCTGCGTCCGATGCGGTCGGATAGCCACGGCGCCAGAAGCCTTCCAGCGGCGGATGCCATACCCGTAGCCATCACGCCCGCAAGGGCTGCGGCTTCGGTAAGGCTGCGGAGTTCCCCCAGTGATTTCAGCAGCGGATTGATGATAAAATATGCAGGGGTCAAAAGCAGCATACTGAGGAAAATAAAGTAATAATATTTTGTTTTCAGAACTTCGCCGGGCGTATATTGTTTTTGCCGGGAAAGATCGGGAAGCGCTATTTCAAATTTATCCATATATTCCCTGGAAGGATTTTTTACGAACCAGCCGAAAACGAGGATAACGGCAAGGAAAATGATGGAAAGCGTAAAAAATGTCTGGGAAACGCCTGCTGTTTTCAGTAAGGTGTTGACCACAGGCGTAAAAACAACCGTTGAGGCCCCGAAGGTGCACACGATCACCCCGGTTGCAAAACCTTTCTTATCCATGAACCATTTTTGCGCGCAAGAAATAGTTGAAGTATAGGCCGCGCCCACGCCAAACCCTGCAAGACCGCCGTAAAACAGCCAGATGAGTTGCGGCATCTCCCGCGGTACGAAGGAGGAAAGGAAAATACCTGCACAAAACAGGATGCCGCCAAGGAAAACCACAGGACGGGGTCCTTTTTTGTCGTTGATCCTGCCGCCGGCTACGATGCCGAGTACAAAGGTGGCGAGCATAATGGAAAATGTGACGGACGCGTCCGCCGCGCTCCAGGAATAATATTCCATAACGGCGGGCTGGAAAATGCTCCAGATGTAAATGATTCCGATGCACAGTTGGATCACCGCCCCCGCGACAAGCGGCAGCGCCTTGTTCTCTTTTTTTCCCATGAGAAATACCCTCCAAACCGGATTTTAATGTATTAACCTAATAGTATATGATTTCACTGCGAAAATCAACGCCGGACTTGTGGATTCACGCGGCAGGATGTAAAATAAGAATGGAACGGAGAATGGCCCACCGGTGGCTGTGAGGGCGCCATATGAATGAAAGAGGATAAGAAACCGAAATGTTGGAAGGACTTAAAATAGAAGTATATAAGGCGAACCAGGAACTTGCGAAAAACGGCCTTGTCACCCTGCGCTGGGGAAACATTTCCGCGCGGGATGAGCGCACGGGCTATATTGTCATCAAGCCGCGCCGCATCGCCTTTACTCAAATCAAGCCGGATGACCTCATCGTGTGCGATATGGAAGGAAAGATACTCGAAGGGTCGCATACGCCTTCTTCGGATCTGTTCACACACCTCGAAATCTATAAAGCGTTTCCCCAGGTTGGAAGCGTTGCCCACACCCATTCCAAATGGGCGACGGTGTTTGCACAGGCAGGAGAAAGCATTCCGAATCTCGGCACTACGCATGCGGATTATTTCAAATATGATATCCCGGTAACGCGAACCATGCGCCCGGAAGAAATTGCGAAGGATTATGAGAAAAATACGGGCCGCATTATTGCGGACGCTTTTACATTAAAAGACCCGATGACAACCCCGGCGATCCTCGTTAAAAACCACGGGCCATTCGTGTGGGGCAGGGATATTGCGGATGCGGTCGATAATGCGGTCGCCCTCGAATATGTGGCGGAAATGGCGTTCTATACGCTGCGCCTCAATACAGATGCGGATATGAACAAATACCTGATTGAAAAGCACGTACAAAGGAAACAGGGAGGAAAGAATGAGCAATAAATCCACCTCCACAGAACGCCAGCTTTTCATTTTGTCCCTGCTCTCCCAACGAAAAGGCGGGTATACCATCAACGAAATTATCGACAGCCTGAAGCGCATGGCGGATATTGACGCCACCCGGCGGATGGTTGCGCGCGATATGGATTATATTTCGCAGAATTTTTTTGTATATGAAGAAGAACAGGATGGAAAACTTGTATACAAGGCTGATAAATATGCCCTTTCTGATATGGATTTTTCCATGGCGGAGGTTGTATCGCTGTATTTTACGGAACAGGTGTTGAAAACATATGAATCCCTCGGTATGGCAAAAGACGCCCTTAAAATCGTTCGCCGGATTTTGGGGAAACTGCCCGAGCTTTCGCGCAGCGCGATGGAAAACGTGGAGAAGATGATAAAGATTGTTCCCGAGGCCGCGGCGGACAGTGAAACGGACGAGGAGATCCTTGCACTTGTGCAGGAGGCGCTTGAAACGTCCCGCAGCCTCCGGCTCCGCTACCATTCTTTTTCCACGGGCGAAACTGCGGAGCGGATATTCGATCCATATGTGCTTGAGGTACGCGAGGGATGTTGGCATACCATCGGTTTTTGTCATTTGCGTGAAGCGGTACGCGACCTGCGCGTCTCGCGGATCGAGGATGCAGAACTCCTCAGGGAGACGTTCACCGTGCCCCAGCGCTTTTATGAAGACTACCGAAAGACGCGGTTTGATAAACTGGCGGGCGAGGAACTCACGGAAATCCGGGTCAGGTTCACCGGGGATGCGGCCCGGCTGGTAAAGGAATACCATGCACGCAAGGCAGACCGCCTTACGGACGAAGACGGGGCAGTGTTGTTTGAAAAAGAGGCGGCCATTACACCGGATATCAAAAGTTGGCTGCTTTCTTTTGGCGCACAGGCGGAGGTGCTCGCGCCGGAGGGATTGAAGCGGGAACTGAAAGAGGAAGTAAAACGCATGGGCGCTTTATATACGGAGGAACGGTAAATGAAACAGCGGCAGATTTTAAATGACATTTCTCCTGACTTCAGGCGTGACCGCCAGGGGCAGGAAGAATATATTGCGGGTAAAAAAGCCCAGACGGTTGATTTTATCCGGCGCTATATGAACAGGGCAAACGCAAAAGGCGTGGTGCTCGGCGTTTCCGGCGGAGTGGACAGCTTCCTGTGCGCCGCCCTGTGCGCCGAGGCATGCGCTGCGGAAGGAAAACAAATGTATATCGTGCTCCTGCCGAACGGTGTGCAGGGCGATTTCAAGGACGCGGAAGACAGCGCCCGGCAGATTATGCGCCTGAATCCGCAAACCATATGCGATACGGTTTCTATTGCGGGCGGTTATGCGGGTGCGCTTAGCGACCTCAAAGGTGCGCAGGGATTTTCGCAGGATGCCTATACGCTTGGCAACCTTCAGCCACGCCTGCGGATGATGTACCAGTATGCGCTTGCAAAGGGAATGCTCGTCGCGGGCACGGACCACGCGACGGAAGCGGTCACTGGTTTTTATACCAAATATGGCGATGGAGGCAGCGATTTCAATCCGTTGCAGGAACTGGTCAAAGACGATATTTATGAAATGTCGAAAACGTACGGCGCGCCGCCGGAGGTGCTTTCAAAACAACCCGCAGCGGGGCTTGGTATTTCCGCTACGGACGAGGAAGAACTCGGCATCCGCTATGCGGATATCTGCGCCTATCTGAAAGGAAACATCATTCCGGACGACGCGCGTGAAAAACTGGAAGCGGCGTATGACCGCTCCATGCACAAACGCGCCTTGGCGGCCTCTTTGAAAGATGAATATACACACCGGGAACCGGTCACGCATATCCACATCGGAACCGTGGAGGAAGAACGGGTCTTAAACTCGACAGTCGGCTACATCAATGCGCATCCGGAGCAGAATGTAGTCTATGTAACGGACGGGCACCTGAAAGATACGTTTTATGCGGATATTAAAAAGACGGTCAATACGCCGATCGCCCGCTATAATTGTTTTTTACCGGAAGGCGACGGCGGGGTAAACGACGCGTATGGCAGGCTGGCGCATAATATCGAACGGAATGTGGTGGTTTCGGGGAAAGTAGACGAAACCTTTCAGCGCATTTTGCTGCATCTGATGAACAGCCGCTGCCAGGTGACGCTCCTCAAGGACTGCCTGACGAAAGTGAAATAGGGAGCGGCACATAAGCAAGAAGAAATGAGCGGGCACGAGTAAACCGGGCGGAATAATATGCTTTACGGTTGATTGCCTGAATAAAAGGGGATTATGAATGGATATTTTTAAATATGTAGACGAAGTGGTCGAATACTACGAGACCATTCAATATAAATATAAGAACATTGCACATGACCTGAAGCATATGATGGAAGACGTCGTGTGTAAGAATTCGGAATATACGCTGAATGTTTCCTACCGCGTAAAGGAGCCGGAAAGCGTACGCGAAAAATTGATACGCAACAGCTATTACAGGCTGCATACTACAAAAGAAGAGATTGTCGCCAACATCCAGGATATCATCGGCCTGCGGGTTGAATGTAAATTCAATGATGACGAAGCGTACGTGTATTCGTTGTTCCTTAAATTGTTTGACAAGACGGACGACCAGATTTTTTATTATAATGAAAAATTTCCCAAAATGCGTTTCAAGCTGAATGAAAAGCAGCCCGCCAAGCAAAAGAATGGTTTTGATATTTATAAAATTGATGCGCGTTATGAGGACCATAAAGGCGAAGAAGACGAAATACGCGTAAATTTTGAAGTGCAGATCAAGTCCATGGTCAATATGTTTTGGGGGGATATCGAGCATAAAATCATCTATAAAAATCCCTCCTACTTTATGGTGGAGCAGCAGGTGATTGAAAATATGGTGTCTATCAAGGAAAACCTGAATCTTGTAGACCATCAGCTGCATGTGCTGTATAAACGTTATAAGCGCGATAACAGCTCTAAACTCCACTACCGTAAGGAGAACATCCAGAATATTATTTCCAAGTTGATCCATGATACCATTGCGCGTAAAATGAAAAATGACCTTGGCTTTGTCGTGCAGTTTAAAGACAGCTGTGACAGCATTGTGGATTATATCTTTATTGTCAACAATGCCGCGCAGATGGAGGATTACGGGCGGGTCATGACGGAAATGTTCTACATCACAGGCACGATGACCGGGGAAGAAATTAACTTCCGCGAATCGCTCCAGCTGGAACATGAATTTAACACGGGAGATCCCTTCATTGACACCGTAGGCACGACAATCCAGAAGCTGATGAACGTGGATTTCAACTGGCATCTTTACTGCATGATTTTGTTTGAACTGGAGCGCGGCAGCAGGATTGACGCACTCGAAACGTTTATCCGCTACTATAAGGGGCGGCTCACGGCGAACTCAGAGCTGCATCGCCTTGAAGAAGTTTTCCCGGCGGAAACGGCAAAGAAAATCAAAGCGGACCTGCTTTGCGAAATGGGTTATGTATTCCGCCGGCATGCGGATATTACCCTGCTGCACGAAGAAGGTATCGTCGAAATGACGCGGGCACTCAAAAAGACGGTAGCTAATATCATCAAAGACAACCCCGATTGGAACAAGGAAAAAACCATCTATTTCCTGTATCTCAACAACAGTGTCAATCTGGAAACGAGAAATTGACAAAAGGACCTGGATGGAAGTAAGATGTAAGGACGATAACTATTAGGAAAAAGAGGACGGAAAGGCAATGAAAATCAAACTTGCTGACGGCAGCGTCAAAGAATTTAAGGATGGCATGACCGCTCTTGAGATTGCAAAAGAGTTGAGTCAGAAACTGGGCAAATCCGCAGTTGCGGCGAAAGTGGACGGTACGGTAACGGAACTTGATACGGTTCCCGCCGACGGCACGACGCTCGAAATCCTGACATTTGACGACGAAGAAGGCAAAAAGGCAGTTTGGCATACGGCGTCCCATGTACTCGCGCAGGCGGTGAAGCGCCTGTATCCAGACGCAAAACTTGCGATCGGCCCGGCAACGGATAACGGCTTTTATTATGATTTCGATACGGAAAAACCGTTCGCGAACGAGGATCTTGCGAAGATTGAAAAGGAAATGAAGAAGATCGTGGCCGAGAATATCCCGCTCACGAAATATATCCTTCCGCGTGCGGAGGCGATCCAAAAGATGAAGGATGCGGGGGAGCCGTATAAAGTTGAACTCATCGAAGACCTCCCGGAAGACGCGGTGCTGAGCTTTTACGAACAGGGGGATTTTACCGACCTGTGCGCAGGCCCGCATGCGGCCGCTACAGGCAAGGTCAAGGTTCCGAAACTCCTGCGGACGGCAGGAGCGTATTGGCGCGGTAATGAAAAGAATAAAATGCTGCGCCGTATTTACGGAATTGCATTTCCGTCCCAGAAGGAACTGGACGAGCATCTGCAAAAAATGAAGGAAGCGGAAGAGCGCGACCACAACAAGCTGGGGCGTGAGCTTCATTATTTCACCACCAGTCCGGTTGTGGGCCAGGGTTTGCCGCTTTTGATGCCCAAGGGCGCGAAAACGATCCAACTTTTGCAGCGCTTTGTGGAAGATGAAGAAGAGCGCCGCGGTTACGTGCTGACCAAAACGCCGTATATGGCAAAAAGCGATCTGTATAAAATATCGGGGCATTGGGATCACTATAAGGAAGGTATGTTCGTACTGGGCGACGAGGAAAAGGAAGACGAAGTGCTTGCGCTGCGCCCGATGACCTGTCCGTTCCAGTATACGGTTTACAATGCGGAGCATCATTCGTATAAAGACCTTCCCATCCGCTATGGGGAAACTTCGACACTGTTCCGCAACGAAGCGTCCGGCGAGATGCACGGCCTTATCCGTGTACGGCAATTTACGCTTGCGGAAGGGCACATCATCTGCACGCCCGAGCAGCTTGAGGACGAGTTCATGGGAGTTCTGGACCTGATCAAATATAATATGAAGGTGCTTGGCATTGAAAACGACGTCTCTTACCGTTTCTCCAAATGGGATCCGAACAACCGCGATAAATACGTAGGCGACGCGGAAGAATGGGAGCGCGTACAAGATGCGATGAGAAAGATACTCGACCATACCGGCCTTGAATACACGGAAGAGGAAGGCGAGGCCGCGTTCTATGGGCCGAAGCTCGATATCCAGTTCAAAAATGTATTCGGTAAGGAAGATACGCTCTTTACGGTGCAGATCGATTTTTCGCTGGCAGAGCGGTTCCAGATGACCTATGTGGATAAGGACGGTCAGAAGAAGACGCCGTATATCATCCATCGTTCGTCGATCGGCTGCTACGAGCGTACGCTCGCTATGTTGATTGAGAAATATGCAGGGGCGCTTCCGATGTGGATGATGAGCGAAGAAGTGCGGCTTTTAAATATCACGGAAGCGGCCGCGGCGTATTGCCACGAATACGCACAGCGCCTTCGGAGCGCTGGTTTGCGCGTTGCGGTGGATGACCGGCAGGAAAAGATTGGCTACAAGATCCGCGAAGCGCGGAACGAGCGTATCCCTTATATGCTGGTCGCCGGGGAAAAAGAAATCGCGGACGGGACCTTTGCGGTGCGCCGCCGCGGCGAGGGCGAGATTGGGAACATGTCGCAGGATGATTTTCTCGAGATGGCAGTGCAGCAGGACCGCGATAAGGTGATTTTTTGACCGCTGGCCCCAAAAAGCCGGCAATGCCGCCAGAAACTGCTTGACATGGCATGGCATGGCATGATATAGTAAGGAAGTTAAAACAAAGCAGAAGCTGCCCGCTTCTCACCTGCACACAAGGGTGTGTATGGTAGAATAACGAACAAATGGGTATTTGTTGGTATTTTTGCGGGTGGCATATGCCGCCCGCTTTTTATTGGGCGGCCAGGAACCAGATAAGGTGCCGGAGTACAGAGCCGGAAAAGGGGCCCCCGTGCGAGCCCAGCGAAGCGGGTCGCAAGGGGAAGAGGAGCAACAGTGCGAAAGACGAAGTAAGAGGCGCGAGTTGCGACGATAGGAGGGAAAACCAATCGCAAACGAACCGCTCATCAATGAGCAGATCAGAGAACCGGAAGTAAGAGTAGTTGCCGAAGACGGTGCACAGCTTGGCGTGATGTCTTCGCGGGAAGCACAGAAACTGGCGGATGAGGCCGATCTTGACCTTGTTAATATTTCGCCTAAGGCAAAGCCGCCCGTATGTAAGCTGATGGATTACGGCAAATACCGTTTTGAACAGAATAAACGGCAGAAAGAAGCAAAGAAAAACCAAAAAGTGATTACTTTGAAGGAAATGCGTCTTTCCGCTACGATCGATAAGCACGATATGGAAGTGAAGGCCAAAAACGTCAAAAAGTTTTTGGAAGCAGGAGATAAGGTAAAAATCTCCATCCGTTTCCGCGGCCGCCAGCTTTCCCATACGGATCAGGGCAGGCAGGTCATGCAGTTGTTTCTTGAAATGCTCGGAGACGTTGCCACGGTCGAAAAGAATGCGAAAATGGAAGGCCGGAGTATGTTTATGATCCTGTCGCCCAAAGCGTAGTAAAAGAGTGCCAAATGAAAAGTTTTTATACAGAAGGAGGGCGTCAAGATGCCTAAGATGAAGACACATAGAGGCGCGGCAAAAAGATTCAGCCTCACAAAATCGGGAAAAGTCAAAAGAGCCAAAGCGTACAAGAGCCACATATTGAATAAGAAATCCTCCAAGAGGAAGAGAAATCTCCGCAAGGGTACTTATATCAGCACGGCAGAGCAGAAGAACGTAAAAGTTCTGATCCCGTATAAGTAATCGGAAAGAAGACGAGGAGGTTTTAGAAAATGGCAAGAGTAAAAAGAGCGGTAAGCTCACATAAAAAGCGCAGAAAAATTTTTAAACTCGCAAAGGGTTATTTCGGAGCAAAATCCAAACAATATAAATCCGCAAAACAGCAAGTGATGAAATCCATGCACTATGCGTACACCGGCCGCAAGCTTAAGAAGCGTGACATGCGCCGGCTGTGGATTGTGCGGATCAATGCGGAAGCGAGGCAGAACGGCATCAGCTATTCCCAGTTTATGAACGGTCTCAAACAAAATGGGATCGACCTGAACAGAAAAGTACTGGCTGATATGGCTGTCAACGACAAACCTGCATTCAAACAGCTTGCTGAGACGGCAAAGAAAAAAGTGCAGGCATAAACAAAGCAGAGCGTTAGGGGGATAGTAGGCTAAGTACTATCCCCCTTTTTATGATTGCGCATGCATAAGCAAGGAGCACAGCTAATAAATAACGGCGGGCCCGCGTGCCTGGAACGCGTTCTGGAACCTGTGGCGGAAACAGGAAAAGCGGAGGAAGCTGTTTGGATGAAAGGGACGCAAAATGAAAGAGATCACAAGTCATTCCAATGAATATATCAAGATGCTGAAGTCCCTGAAGCGAAAAAAATCACGGGATGAGCAAGGACTGTATATCATTGAGGGCCTGAAGACCATCGAAGAGGCAATTTCTTCCGGGCAGGAGGTCGAGTGTGTTGTCACGTCAGATAAAAACAGCGCTGTTATGCGGTTTGCAAAGCAACATAATGTTAAGATAATATCTGTACCATATGAAATAGTACAGCAAATCGCGGATACGAAATCGCCGCCGAAGGAACTTGCCTGTCTCAAAAAGCAGGAAAATCTGCCCGATTTCAATGGAAATTTTTATGTGGCGATGGACGATGTGAATGATCCCAAAAATTTGGGTACGATTATCCGCACGGCGGATGCGGCAGGAGCGGATGGTGTGTTTATTTCGGAAACCAGCGCGGATTTCTATGGTCCTAAGGCGCAGCGCGCCGCAATGGGCAGTACATTCCATGTGCCTGTCGAGGTTTGTGACCTGAAAAAGCGTCTCGCTGAACTGAAAAGTAACGGCGTGAGGATTATCTCCGGCTCCCTTCGGGGAAGCGGTACGCTTCCTGAAGAGCTTGCGGCGGCCTGCGTAGTCGTAGGCAACGAAGCGCGGGGAATCTCGGGCGAAGTGGAGGACTTAAGCGATGTGCTTTACAAGATCCGCATCTATGGGCGGGCCGAAAGCTTGAACGCGAGCGTCGCGGCAGGTATAATGATGTATGATGTACGGCGCGCGCTTGCAGAGTAAGCGCGCATACAGTATCGAATGGTTTGCATCGTTTTCCTGTATGGCATGCACGGGGAAATCCGAAGCCTTTAGGCAAACCGCTGCCCGCAACTGCGCTGCAGATCCATTCCGGACCTGTATGTGCTGGTAATTGTTAATAAAATATTTGAAATATTGTATATAGTTGAGAGGAAACAGACATGGAATGTGAGCAAATCGTAGCAAAGGCGCAGGGCGAAATCGCCTCAGCGCAGTCGAGTGCACAGCTTGACGGCATTCGCGTGAAATATCTCGGCAAAAAGGGCGAGATTACGTTGCTGATGAAGCAAATGGGTACCCTTCCAAAAGAAGAACGCCCGGTGTTCGGGCAGACGGTCAACGCGGCAAGGAAAGCTGTGGAAGAATCGCTGACGGAAGCATTGGAAGAAATTGTGAAAAAAGAAAGCGCGGAAAAACTTGCGGCGGAGCGCGTGGATATCACGCTGCCCGGCAGGAAGCAGGAGCTAGGCGCGTTGCATCCGCTGACGCAGGTATACCGCGAGGTGCGGGATATCTTCCTCAGTATGGGTTTTGACGTCAACGAAGGGCCGGAAGTAGAGCTTGACAAGTATAATTTCGAGCTGTTGAATATTCCCAAAAATCATCCCGCGCGCGATATGCAGGATACGTTTTATGTCAGCGAGGACGTGGTGCTGCGGACGCACACTTCCCCGGTGCAGGTGCGCACGATGCTTTCCCAAAAACCGCCGATCCGCATGGTGTGCCCGGGACGTGTGTTCCGTACAGACGATGTGGACGCGACGCATTCGCCTGTATTTATGCAGATGGAAGGGCTTGTCATAGGGAAAAACATTCGCTTTTCCGACCTCAAGGGGACGATCAACACGTTCATCCGTAACTTCTATGGCGAACATGTAAAGACAAAATTCCGTCCCGGATTCTTTCCTTTCACCGAACCGTCTGCCGAAGTGGACGTAACATGTACGGTATGCGGCGGAAAGGGCTGCGGCGCGTGCAAGGGCGCGGGAATGATCGAGGTTCTGGGCTGTGGGCTCGTCAATCCGGTCGTACTTGAAAACTGCGGCCTTGACTCCAATGAATATTCAGGGTTTGCCTTCGGGCTCGGAATAGACCGTCTGGCGAATACGAAATATGGCATTACGGATATTCGCCTGCTGTATGAAAACGACGTACGTTTTTTAGGGCAGTTTGTTTAAGAGCCCGGACGATTTGAACATTTGGAGGCGTATACGAAGCGCCCTGCTTAAGACCGATAGAAAGAGGATAAATAAATGTTAGCACCCTATAGATGGATCTGCGATTACGCAGACGTAAAATCAGACGCAGACACGCTGGCGGATAAAATGGTTATGACCGGAAACGGCGTGGAAGAAGTTGTAAAACTTGGCGAAAATATTCAAAATGTCGTTGTAGGCAGGATCGAAAAAATCACGAAGCATCCGGATGCGGATAAGCTGCAAATATGTATGATCGACGTGGGAGGCGAAGACCTCCTGCAAATCGTAACAGGCGCGGATAATGTGTTTGAAGGCGCCTATATTCCGGTTGCGAAAGCGCCGTCCATGCTCCCGGCGGGCCCAATCAAGAAGGGCAAGCTCCGGGGAGTGGAATCGTTTGGGATGCTGTGCTCAGGCGAGGAATTGAATTTGAAGGAAGAGGATTACCCGGGCGCGGGCGTAAACGGCATTATGATCCTTGCGGGCGAACCGGCAGTGGGAACGGACATCCGCGAACTTTTGAACCTTTCCGGAACGGTCATTGATTTTGAAGTCGGTGCCAACAGGCCAGACTGCCTTTCGATGATCGGTACGGCGCGTGAAGCATCGGCGGCCGATCAGGTGGCATTCCACCTGCCGGAAATCAAATACGACGAGCGGCAGGATATAAAAACAGAAGATTTGGTCAGCGTAGACATTCAGGCTGCCGACCTGTGCACACGGTATATCGCGGCAGCGGTGACAGACGTCGTGATCGGGCCATCTCCCGAATGGATGCGCGTACGCCTGCGTGAAGCGGGTATTCGTCCCATCAATAACATTGTGGATATCACGAACTTCGTGATGCTTGAAACAGGCCAGCCGATGCACGCGTTCGACGCCTCGAAAATCCGTGGGAAAAAGATTGTCGTCCGCCGTGCGGAGAATGGCGAAAAAATGAAAACGCTCGACGATAAGGAGCGTACCTTTACGGAAAATATGCTGCTCATTTGCGATCAGGAAGGCCCGATCGGCGTTGCGGGCGTAATGGGCGGCCTCGATTCGGAAATTACGGACCAGACAAAGACGGTTGTATTTGAATCCGCCAAATTTATGTATGGAAATATCAGGCAGACTTCACGCGGCCTTGGCCTCTCCACAGAGAGTTCCATGCGTTTTTCCAAGGGAGTGGATGCTGCAACTACCATGTTTGCCATGCAGCGTGCGCTCACGCTTATCAATGAGCTGGGGGCGGGCAAGGTAGCAAACGGTATGATTGACGTGCTGAATGAAGACCTCAAGCAAAAGGTCGTCAAGGTCAACGCGGCGCGCATCAATGCAAAGCTTGGGACGGAGATTTCGGCAAAAGAAATGCAGCAATACTTAAACCGCGTATTTATACAGACAGGTATCATTGGCGACGAACTCGTATGCACCATTCCCGCGTTCCGCGGCGATATCTATGGCATGGCTGATATCGCAGAGGAGGTAGCGCGTATTTACGGTTACGACAATATCCCGGAAACGGATGCGCTCACCCACCTTCGCCGGGGACGGGTGTCGGATTTTGAAGCGAAGACGGATGTTGTCAGAGACTATCTCCGGGATACAGGCTTTTTCGAATGTGTGACCTATTCCTTTGCAGGCCCGCAGGATTACGCAAAGATTGGGATGGATGTACCGGAAAGCGTAAAGATCATCAATCCGTTGGGGGATGATACCTCGCTTATGCGCACGACTCTCGTGCCGCACATGCTTTCGGTGGTGGCCTTAAACCAGAACAGGAAAAACGAAAATGTACAGCTCTTCGAGGTATCGCGCGGATATTTCCCACAGGATGGAGAGCCGCTTCCGCACGAAGTACCGATGATTGTGCTGGCGCAGGCGGGCAGCAAGGATTTCTTCGATATGAAAGGCGTGGTTGAAAATATTGTGCGGCTTGCAAGCGGCGCGGAAATCCGCTGCGAACGGGCGGATGAGCCCTACTTGCATCCAGGGATTTCGGCCGATATTTTTGTTGGGGAAGAAAAAATCGGCGTGATGGGCAGCGTGCATCCGGATACCATGAAGCTGTTCGACATGCCGGAACGCGCGGTGATCGCGCAGATCGACCTCGAAAAACTGTATGCGGCGGAAAAGCCGGAAATGAAGTTCAGGGCACTGCCTAAATTCCCAGCGGCGACACGCGACCTGGCGGTGATCGTCGATCAGGAGACCGGTGCGGGCGATCTCAAGGCGGCTATGGAAAAGGCGGGCGGCAAGCGCGTAGAAAAAGTGGAGCTGTTCGATGTATTCAGCGGCGAACAGGTTGGCGCAGGGAAAAAGAGCGTGGCCTACGCCATTACGATGCGCAGCCCAGAGGGAACGATGCGGGACGAAGATGTCGATGCGGTCATGAAAAAGATCCTGAAAGTGCTGGAGAAGGATTTTGGCGCACAGCTTCGCCAATAATGCGGCTTGTGCAAAAACAGGCCATGTTGTATAATGAGAGCATAACTCTCTGCCTGGGAAGATTGCATGAAAATGTGGTGGATCCTCCCGCAGGGCCGGGCAAAACGGCCGATGGTTCATTTGCCGGAGGTTTCTGCCAGGGACAAAGCAAGAGCGGTAGAATTTTATGATAAGGAATCCCGAAGCATCGGCAGATGTGTTATTTTAAGGGGGACAGGATATGGAAAAAACAAAAACAGTCGTCAGTATCGGTGGAAAAGAATATACCATTTGTGGAACGGACAGTGCGGAATATATCCACAGAGTTGCCCTTCACGTCAATAAGAAGCTGACTGAACTCAAAAAAGCCAATCCTGATCTCAATAACATTCAGCTTGCTATGCTTACGTCGCTCAATATCGCGGATGACTATATGAAAACGAGCGATGAACTGGCAGCAGCAAAAAAAGAACTGGAGAGCAAGCAAAAAGAACTCGAGCGTCTGGAAAAAGGCCAGGGGGCCGGAAACCGGACCGCTCCATTCAACAAGCGGTAAAAAATTTGGACGGGAACCCCCGGGGTTCCCGTCTTTTTTTATGCTTCAAGATAAAAATGTGATATAATATCCCTGTTATGGAAAATGAAATGAACTTACCAAAATCGCTGGAATTTGATAGGATTCTGGAACGGCTTGCGGAAAAAACGGTATCTGCGCCGGGAACGGAAGCGGCAAAGAAAATCCGGCCGGAGCGTACGCGTGAAGCAGCGAAGCTCGCTATGGAAAAAACCATGGAAGCGGAAACCCTGCTCATCAAACGTCCAGGATATCCGTTGCGCGCATTTTCTCACATTGAAGCGGAACTTAAACGGTTGAAAACGGGCGCGTCGCTCTCGTGCGGAGAGTTGCTGCGTGTGGCGGGTGTGTTCCGTGCGGCCAAAGCAGCAGGCCCCCTTGCAAAACCCGCAAAGGACGAAAATGCAACGCTGATTCCGGAAATGGCCCGTGGCCTCTTTTATGACGGCGTTGCGTTGAAGCGTATCTCGGACTGTATTTTATCGGAGGATGAAATTGCCGATGACGCTTCACCGGAACTTGCCCGTATCCGCCGGGCCATGCGAAAGGAAAACGAATCCATCCGGGAAAAGCTGCAATCCATGATTCGTTCGCAGACCGATTCCAAGTATCTGCAGGATACGATTATCACGCAGAGGAACGGCCGTTTTGTTGTGCCTGTCAAAGCGGAATATAAAGGCAACGTCCCCGGTATTGTCCACGAAAAAAGCGCATCCGGGGCAACTTTCTTTGTGGAACCGGCGGGCGTTGTAGAGTCCAACAACCGCATCCGTGAACTCGAAGGAGAAGAAGCGCATGAGGTTTCACGTATTTTGGCGGAGCTTACATCCCTGCTGTTTCCTTACCAGAAGGAACTCCGGGAAGATATTGAAATACTGACCGGGCTTGACGTGCTTTTTGCCAAAGCGTCTCTTGGCCTTGAAATGAAGGCGGTTCCCGTCACGTTTACGGAAAAGGGAACGCTTGAATTAAATGAGGGACGGCACCCGCTGATTGATTCCCAAAAGGTTGTTCCCGTTTCCCTGCACATGAAAAATGGCGTACATGCCTTGGTAATCACGGGGCCCAATACGGGGGGAAAGACGGTTACGCTGAAACTGGTCGGCCTGTTTGCGGCAATGGCCCAGTCCGGCTTCTTCCTTCCGGCCAAGTCCCCGGCGCGAATGCCGGTTTTTGATGGGATTTTTGCGGATATTGGGGATGAGCAAAGCATCGAGCAGTCGCTTTCTACCTTTTCTGCCCATATGAAAAGTATTATTTTCGCTTTGAAGCACGCCCACGGGGATTCCCTTGTGCTGCTGGATGAGCTTGGCGCCGGTACGGATCCGCAGGAAGGCAGTGCGCTTGCCCAGGCTGTCCTTGCGGAGCTTGACAGTAAGGGATGCACGGTGATTGCAACCACGCATATCGGCGAACTGAAAGTGTTTGCCGGGGAACGCGAGGGGTTCGAGAATGCCAGCATGGAATTTGATGCGGCTACGCTTACGCCAACCTATCGCTTGCTGATGGGGGTTGCAGGGCGCTCCAACGCGCTTTCCATATCGCAGAAGCTGGGGCTTCCAAAACATGTCCTGCAAAGTGCGCGGCAGTATATGGACGAGGAACATGTGGAATACAGCCGCCTGATCGAAACTGCGGAAAAGGCCCAGTCCCGCGCGGACCGGATGATGAACCAGGCCTATCAGGCGCTGGAAGAAGCGAAGAAGCAGCGCCGCCGTGCCGAGGAAGAGGCGCAGCGCCTGAATGAAAAACGCAAGCGGATGCTCGAACAGGCCAATGAAAAAGCAATTGAAATCATCAACGACGCAAAAGATACGGCAGAAGAGGTCATCAAGGAGACGCGAAAGCTGAAAAAACAGGACGAGGCACAGCGGACGAAAACGGTTCAGAAAGTACGCGGGAAGCTCGAACATAAAAAGCAGTACATCGAAAAACATAAGAAACTGCAAAAAAAGATCAAAACATTGCAGCCTGAAGATATCCACGCGGGAGATACGGTAACGATCGTTTCCATGGATGCGCCTGCAACCGTACTGGAGCCGCCGAACGGAAAGGGAATGGTGCGCCTCAAGGCAGGCATTATGACGGTAGAACTGCATTACACGGAACTTGCGGCAGGCAAAGAGGCGGAAGCAAAACACGTCCGGGAGAGCATGTCGCGCGTTACGCTGAACCGTGGCAAGGCCGTTCCCATGGAGCTCGACCTGCATGGGCAGGCGGTGGATGACGCGCTCATTGTGCTGGATAAATATCTCGACGACGCGTTCCTTGCAGGCTATGCCGAAGTGCGTATCGTGCATGGACGGGGTACGGGCACGCTGCGCAATGGCGTACAGCAATATTTGCGCACCCATCCGCATGTCGCAAAGCAGCGGCTGGGAGAATACGGCGAGGGGGGAATCGGCGTCACAGTGGTAACGCTGAAATAATGCGTTCGAAACACGCTGGATTTTTGTGCGAAGCCGTCGGATGCAATTGCTGGCTTTTTATTCCTTATATGGCGTGTGGATGCGCCCTCCCGTTATCCAAACAGCGGGCTTAGCAGAGGAGATTCGAAATGATTGTAGTAAGCGCCTGCCTTGCGGGAAAAAAATGCAGATATGACGGAAGTGCGAAACCGGATGATGAGGTCCTGCGGTTGGTTCGAGACGGAAAAGCGGTATGCGCGTGCCCGGAAGCGATGTCCGGCCTTCGGATACCGCGTCCTCCGGCAGAGATTCGCGGCGGAGACGGTTTCAGCGTTTTACGCGGGGAGGCGGATGTTTATAATAAAGAGGGCAAGTGCGTCACGCAGGAATTTTTGAACGGCGCGCGCAGGTTTCTCGCCTGTGTACAGCAAAACGGCGCGCGTGAAGTGTGGCTGAAAGCCAAAAGCCCGTCGTGCGGGGTGGAAAAGATCTACGACGGTACGTTTAAAGGAATGCTCCGGGATGGATGCGGCGTGACTTGCGCATTGCTTATAAAACATGGTATAAAGGTAGTGGAGATTCATTAAAACAGTAGTCCCACATCGAAAAGGAGAGAACCGATGAAACAAAATATTCTGGTGATAGATGATGATAAAAATATCCGCGAGGTAGTCAAGCTATATTTGCGCAAGGAAGGTTATGAAGTCACGGAGGCGGCGGACGGAGCGATCGGGGTAGATCTGTTTTTCGGCAAGCAGTATGATCTCGTTATCCTTGATATTATGATGCCCGTACAGGATGGCATTGAAACGATCAAACAAATCAGGGCGAAATCGAATGTGCCGGTCATTATGCTGACAGCCAAAGGAGAAACGTTTGATAAAGTACTGGCGCTCGAGCTCGGCGCGGACGATTATATCGTAAAACCATTTGACCCGAAGGAACTTGTAGCGCGTGTCAAGGCGGTTATCCGGCGCAGCAATCAGGAAGATAAATCGGATATCCTCGAATATCCGAACCTTAAGATCGATATGCAGAATTATCAGGTAATCTATGAGGGCAGGGAAGTACAAATGCCGCCCAAGGAGATTGAGCTGCTCTATTTCCTCGCATCGCGGCCCAACAAGGTGTTCACGCGCGACCAGCTTTTAGAGCAGGTGTGGGGATTCGAGTATTTCGGAGATTCCCGCACGGTAGACGTACATATCAAACGCCTGCGCGAGAAATTTAAGGATGATGAACCATGGCAGATCAAAACCGTGTGGGGCGTAGGCTATAAATTCGAAATTTAGAAAGCGTTTTTTCTGCGCGCCATGCAGCGCGCTCTTTATGGTTCCTTGTGCATGGGGCAGATATTAATTGTCATGATTTATTTACACTTTGGCCATAAAAAGCGATTATAATAATCCCATAAGAATCGAAAAGACGGGGAAAACAGATGATAAAAACCATTTTTGGTAAAATAATGCTGCTGTTTATGGCGATCATCATGATCGCCCTGCTTTTGTCCGGCCTTATGATGAGCCAGGTGGTCAGGAAAGCCTATCTTGACGACAGCAAGCAGCAGATGACCACCACGGCAGACGAGGTGGAAAACCTAATCAACCTGTATGCCAACGGCGCCCTGTCTTTTTACCAGCTCAATGAACAGATTGCCGCCAAAGCAAAAGCGAACAACAATGCCATATGGATAATCAACAGTGATCTTGCAGGATGGCTGATGGAAGATCCCAGCGGGCGCACAAGCGTCACGCAAAAGGAAATCCAGACCTATTATGAAGACATGATTGCCGAGCTCAACAAGGGCAATACCGTGCGTAAAATTACAGAAGCCAATAATGTGTTTAATACGCCCGTCCTCACCGTTGCCACACCCGTCATGAGCGGCGACCAGATTTCAGGATACGTATTCGTACACAAGCAAATCTACGAAATGGAACAATCCCTTATGGCAATGTACCGGCAGATTGTCCTCGCGGCGGGAATATCTGCGGCCCTCGGCATTGTGCTGACGTATATCTTCTCGCGGAGTATGCTGCGCCCCCTCTCCGTGGTAACGCTCGGGGCGCGCCAGCTTGCAAAAGGGGATTTTGATATTCACCTGAAGGTGAGCTCAAAAGATGAAATAGGGCAGCTTGCAGACACGTTCAACAGTGTGGCGCGGGACCTGAAAAAATATGAAGCGTCACGTGAGAGCTTGATCGCCAATGTATCGCATGAACTGCGGAGCCCGCTTACTTCCATTCAGGGGCTTGTGCAAGCGGCACTTGACGGCACTATTCCAAGGGACGAGATCGACCACTATCTCGAAGTCGTACTGGGTGAGTCCAAACGCCTTAACCTGCTGATTACAGATATGCTCGACCTTGCGAAAATCGAGTCGGGACAGTTCCCAATGCAGATGGAGCATATTGATATCGGCGAACTCATCCGCCGCGTGCTGCTCTCTTTTGAAAGTAAGATCAATGCAAAAAACCTGGAGGTGGAGGCAGATATTACGGATGACAAGGTATACGTTCTGGCCGACATGAACCGCCTTACCCAGGTATTGCATAATATCCTTGAAAACGCGATTAAGTTCGTGGATGAAGGCGGCAGGATTCGCGTGTCGGATGAAGTGCATGGGGATTCCGTCTGGGTAAGGATAAGCAATTCCGGCGACGTCATTCCCGAGCAGGATATCCCCTATATTTTCGATCGTTTTTACAAGATCGATAAATCCCACACGCGGGAAAAAGAAGGAACGGGAATTGGCCTTTCTATTGTAAAGAACATACTGAAAGCACACGGGCAGAGGGTCTGGGTTACGTCGAATGAGCAGGACGGCACAACTTTTACGTTCACGCTCAAAAAAGCGGATTGATTCATCAAAGGCCCGGGGAAAAGGCTTCCCGGGCCTTTCTGATGTAGCTTTAGCTTCAGGAAAAAACTCCAATGCAAAAATGATGACAGATTGCCAGCTGTACCACAGAAGCAAAAGAGGTAGTACAATGGACAAAAACACCTTAACACACAACATGGGAAAGCAAATATCATGTAGCATTGTTTATAGCAATCTAAACAAATCAGACCCGTGGATTTATCAAAAAGGAAAAATCATGTTTTGTATAACCTTTCCTTATGGCGAAGCGTGTGATTCAGAACAGTATAGCATTCGCTCCGAAGTACAGGAGACAGGTAATATAAGGGAGGATAAGAGCGTATATAGGAAAAATTTTACGGGAATTATGGGATAGAAATCATAGAAGTGGAATTATGCCCGGAACATGTGCATATGATTCTAAAAATCCTCCCCAAGTATAGCGTGTCGGATATTATGAGATATCTCAAAAGAAAAAGTTCGTTGATGATATTCGGCAGGCGCGCCAATCTAAAGTACAAATATGGGAAGCGTCGTTTCTGGTGGGGGGGGTATTCTGTAGATACGGTAGGCAAAAATGCAAAGAGGATAGAAAATACATAAGGCGTCAATTGCAGGAAGATACTACCGCAGGTCAAATAAGCCTGAAGAAGTACAGAGACCCGTTTACGGGTGAGCCGGGAGACAAAGGAAAAAATAAGACAGCCCCTTAAGAGATAGCCTGTAGAAACGGTGCAGTTGACAGACAATTCAATGTGCCATCAGGCGCGGCTGGTACCAGGGCCCTTATAGGAGTCGGCGCAAGCCGCCAGCTTAGCTGGTGGTCTTGGCTAAAAACCGTAAAAATTGTGGTATGATGGTATCCGGTGCGAAAAAGCGGGGATTTGATGTTTTTTAAAAATTTGTTCATATATTTTTCACATAATTCGCGTACCATAATGAATAAAGATTGAACAAATCATTCGGCATTATTTCTGATGGTAATTTCACAGGGAGGTTAGAGCGCTTATGAGCGAAAACGAGTTTAACCAATTTAGCGGACAGAGTGGCCAGCCCGAATCAGCCGGGGGGCAGGGAAGCCAGGCAAATGTGCCTCCGGTTCAGCCCGATATGCAGCAGGGGCAGCCGCAGCAAACGCCGGTGTACGGTTATTATGCGCAGCAGCCGAATATGCAGCAAACTACGGGAGGGCAGCAGGAGCCGTCCTTTGGGGAAGCCCCTAGGGAACAAAAAAAGAAACGGAAATTTCCCAAGGTATTGGTATCGGCGGTTGCCGGTATTGTAGCGGGCGGCCTTTTAACGGCTTTTGTTATTATGCCGGCAGTGACGGGGGCAAACCTGCCTGTGCAGCAGCTCCCTACAAAAGAAGAGCAGACGCAGGAACAAGGAACGGGCGAAGCGCCCTCTCTCGGCGGCGAAGCGCAGGGAATCCGGAATACGCAAAATCCGGCGGTTGAGATTGCCGAAAACATTTCAGGCAGCGTAGTGGGGATTACGGCTTATAATAAACAGCTTGTTTCGGGGCAGGAGCCGGTTGAGCAGGCGCTTGACGCGGGAACGGGCTTTGTAATTTCCGAAGCGGAAGGATATATCCTTACCAACAACCACGTTATCGCGGACGGCAACCTGATTAAGGTAACGACACCGGACGGGCAGGAGCATATCGCCGAAAAGGTCGGCGGGGATTCCAGCTCGGATATTGCAGTAATCAAGGTGGAAAACCTCGGAATCAAAGCAGTGCCGATTGGAGACAGTGACTCCGTAAAGGCGGGGGAACTTGCGGTCGCCATTGGTAATGTTCGCGGGGAGACCTTTAATAATTCCGTTACGGTTGGGCATGTAAGCATTGCGCAGAAGGAAATTGCGCTGGACGGAAATAAAATGCAGATGATCCAGACGGATGCAGCAATCAACGCCGGAAATTCGGGCGGTCCGCTTGTTGGGGAGGATGGCAAGGTAATCGGCGTTAATACGGCTAAAAAGTATTATTCCGGAATGGACGCGAACGGGAACCTTCTCACTTCCGAAGGGGTAGGATATGCGATACCGATCAATAAGGCAATCGATACGGCGCAGCAGTTGATTGAAAACGGCAGTATTCCGCGCGCGGGAATTGGTATCACCTACAGCCTGATTTCGGATGTGGACGCAAGGCTGTGGGATACGCCCCGCGGCGCACTTGTGGTAGACGTTACAGCAGGCGGCCCGGCAGACCAGGCAGGATTGCAGCAAAATGATGTCATTACGGAGATAGACGGCGTAGACCTTACGGCCGGGGCGGATATGCCCGTGTTGTCTCAAAAGGAAGTCGGCGAAAAAGTGACAGCAAAGGTCTGGCGGGAAGGCCAGGAGTATTCGGTGGAATTTACACTCGCGGATATGAATAATATTGGCTGAAAAATAATTTTCTTTGTGCCGTATGAAGCAGAGCCGCAGCAGGTTTTGCTTGGTATGAAGGATTGTGTGGAGGAACACAAAAGGCCAGGGGCGCGGTTTTCCGCGCCCCTGTCTGCTTGAACCCTCGGAATAGGGCACATCTTTGCCGCATTGACATTCGGGCAGGGGCGGCTTGCGCATAGGGCGGTTGGCGTTTTGCGGTCATTCGTAAAGTGGCCGCAAATTCGAACAGTGTCCAGCCGCAAAGCAGCGGGACATTCGGGCAAGTTAAGGCGCGGGAAACCGCGCCTCTTATCTTTGACGGGATATTTTTCCGCGGGAGGGGTAAAGAAAAAAGAATTTGAATTGCAAGTATGTTATAATATTTGTAACAGGCTCCGGCGCGGCCTGAAATTTTTATTGGGTACAATGGTCTTTATGATACGGGAAATTTATTTGGATAATGCGGCAACCACCAGGCCGCTCGAAGAACTGAAGGAAATTTATACAGCCTATGCTGCGGATGCATGGCAAAATCCTTCCGCGCTGTATGCGTGTGCAACGCGTGTACAAAAGCAGATTGATGATGCCAAGGGAACGCTTTTGCGTGTGTTTGGCGGGCAGGGCCATAAGTGTTTTTTTACAAGCTGCGGTTCGGAAAGTGCAAATACGGTTATTTTGCGCGGCGCAAAACAGAAAAAAAATATGCATTATGTATGCGGTGGCGCAGAGCATCCGTGCGTGGAGGAAAGCTTTAAATTTCTGCAAAACGCAGGATACGGCGTTACGTTTGTCCCAACGAACAAGAACGGCGTGGTGTCGCCGGAGGCAGTTGCAAATGCCGTTACCGAAGATACCGCGCTCGTCAGCATTATGCATGTGAATAACGAGACTGGAGCAAAAAATGATATTGAGCGGATTGCGGCGCTTGTGAAAGCAAAAAATCCGCACGCTATGTTCCATTCAGACGGTGTGCAGGCTTTTTGCAAGGAGCGCCTGCAAAATACGTCGAACATCGACTATTATACGGTCAGTGCACACAAGCTGCATGCGCATAAGGGCACGGGCGCCGTTTTTTATAAGGACCATACGCCCCTGAAACCCTATATCCTTGGCGGCGGACAGGAGAACGGCCTGCGGTCGGGGACGCAAAATACACTGGGGATCTTATCTTTTGCGGCAGCGGCGGAATATTTCGAAACAATGGTTGATCCCGGGCATGTGCATATCCTGAAGGAGATTTTTCTGAACGAATGTTCAAATATACCGGACGTAGAGGTACTCTCGCCGGAAAATGAAGCGGATGCCTGCGCGCATATCGTAAATATTTCCGTGTTGGGCGTAAATGGGGAAACGCTTCTTCATACGCTGGAAGCGGCGGGCGTCTATATTTCCACAGGCTCGGCCTGTTCCTCAAAAAAAGGAAAAAGCCGTATTGCCGCAGCGCTCGGGCTTTCGCAGGAGGAAGCGGCAGGAGCGGTGCGCATCAGTTTTTCGCCGTTTAATACGGAAGAAGAGGTGCGCTTTGCCGCGCGGGAGATTGAAAAAAATGCCGCTGTATTGCGGAAATTTATGAGGAAATAAGTGATTTATATTAGTTTGGAGACGAGAATATGATATTATTGGTTCGCTATGGGGAAATTCATTTAAAAGGCCAGAACAGACCGCATTTTGAATCGCTGCAATTGAAGGCGATTAAACGTGCATTGAAGATTTTTCCAAATGCGGTTACGCAAAAGGGGTATGGCCGCTTTTATGTGACAGGCATTGCGGAGGAAGAAATGCCGCGCGCGATTGAAGCGGTCACGAAAGTATTTGGTCTGCACTCTGTTTCCCCCGCTGTAGAGATGGAAAAGGATATCGATTCCATAAGCGCGGCAATGATCCGCCTCGTGCGGGACTATATGGGCAAACAAGGGCTTAAGGAGGCGACTTTCAAGGTTCAGGCCAAACGCGCGGATAAGCGTTTTCCGCTGTCTTCCATGCAGCTTGCGGCTGAGCTTGGCGAACGAATCCTTGAGGCCGTTCCCGGCCTTTCCGTGGATGTGCATGCCCCGGATTTCAATGTATATGTCGAAGTGCGCGAGCAGTGCTATGGTTATGTAGACATCATTCCTTGCGCGGGCGGTATGCCGCAGCATTCGAATGGCCGCGCTATGCTCCTTCTGTCCGGCGGAATCGACAGCCCGGTCGCGGGTTATATGATCGCCAAGCGCGGCGTAGAAATCAATGCCGTACATTACCATAGTTTTCCATATACCAGCGAAGCGGCCAAGCAAAAGGTAATTGACCTTGCGAAAATCGTTTCGGAGTATGCCGGGAAAATCCACTTGAACGTCGTAAGCTTTACGGATATCCAGATGCAGATTTACGAGAAGTGCCCGCATGAGATGCTTGTTATCATCATGCGCCGCTTCATGATGCGGATTGCGCAAAAACTCGCTGAAAAATGCGGGGCGCAGGCGATCGTCACAGGAGAAAGCATCGGACAGGTTGCGAGCCAGACAATGGAAAGCATTTATGTCACCAACAGCGTGACCTCAATGCCCGTATTCCGTCCGCTGATCGGTATGGATAAAATCGATATCATAGGCATTGCGGAAAAGATCGGGACCTATGAAACATCTATTCTGCCGTATGAGGATTGTTGTACGGTATTTGTACCCAAACACCCGCTCACGCGTCCACGGCTTGAACGAATTGTGGAAGCGGAGAGTGTGCTTGACATTGATGCGCTTGTGGACGCAGCGGTGGAAGGTGCGGAGCGTATCAGCATTGGTTAAGTTTTGAAAATGCCATCATCCCCGGCAGGCGCCGGGGAAGAAAGGATTCAAGGGATGCCGGAATTGCCGGAAGTCGAAACAATAAGACGGGTTTTGGAGCCGCAGGTTTCCGGACGGACCATTGAACAGGTGATCCTGAACCGTCCTGAAATCATCAGTTATCCGTCTGCGGAGATGTTCCAAAGCGGCGTTGCCGGCGTACGCATTCGGGGCATGGACCGGCGTGGCAAATTCCTCGCTATGTGCCTTGAAGGGAAACGTATCGTCCTTCATTTGCGCATGACTGGAAGGCTGCTTCTTGTCCCGCGCCATACTGCGGAGGAGAAGCATACCCATATTGTGTTCCGTTTGGATGATGGAAACGAACTTCGCTTTATCGATCCCCGCCGTTTCGGGCGTTTTTGGTTGGTCAAAGAGGATGAGGAAGATGTAAAAAGCGGCGTGCATAAATTGGGGCCCGAGCCTTTTGATCCTACGCTCGATGCAGCCTATTTGCAGTCATTGTGCGGCCGGCGGAAAAGAGCCGTCAAAGAATGCCTGCTCGACCAGAGCGTAATTGCCGGAATTGGCAATATTTATGCGGATGAAATCCTGTTCGCATCAAGAATTCGCCCGGACAGGGCTGCGGACTCCCTTACCAAAAATGAGTGGAAACGGCTTGCGGAAACGATTCCCGAACGTTTGGGTTATTTCATCGAAAAAAATACCGTTACTCCTGCGGAATATCTTGCGGGAAATGGTACGGAATACCGCAATACGCCTTTTTTACAGGTGTATGGACACGAAGGCGCTCCCTGTCCGCATTGCGGCACGCCTCTCCGGCGTATTGTGATCGCAGGCCGGGGAAGCGTGTTCTGTCCGCATTGCCAGAAGGGAAAAAAGCGCTGACGGCACGTCCGCTGTAGAGCGGCAGAGCCTTGCCTTCGGGGGAAGACGGAATCAAAAGCAATCTTGAAATGGCAGATGCAATTTTTGCACCTGCCATTTTGTGCGTTCAGGGGAGGGATGCCTGCCCTCAGGCCGTGCCGGCCTGCAACGAATATGATTCTGCCACAATATGCTGTTTTTTATCTGTAAAACACTTTTTGATTTTGCAGGGCAAGAGATTGCCGGATTGTTCCATCATCAAACGCCCACCGGTTCGCGCATATGCCAACCCATTGGAAGAATATTTTGCTTGAGCCCGTCGAGGCCGGCAGGAATCCGGCAGCCCATTTCAGAAAGCGCGTGATTTTTATAAGCCGCTCTATTTGCAACGGCTATAATAGCATATTTGGATACGAAAAGCTTTTCAGGGGAAAAGGAGTTGTAAAATTTTCTGTTTTTTTTAACTATATCGCATTTTTTTGAGAAGAAAAAAATAGTGCAAAAATTTATCGGTTGATGCAATATAAAAGACCTGCCTGGAGAATATTATGTAGATAAATCCAAATGGGGAGAAAGGGGAATTTAGTATGAAACCTATTGAAAGAGTCGCAATGGCCCTAAATCATCAGGAACCGGACAGAGTTCCTGTTTATCCGATCCTGAGCGGAGTCACCAGAAAACTCGTGGATGCAAGCTATGAGCAATGGTCTACCGATGCCGGCGTATGTGCAAACGCGCTTATCAAAGCGGCAGATGAGTTCGAGCTTGATTGTATTGTAACGCTGATTGACCTATCGGTAGAGTGCGACGCATGGGAGCAGAAGCTCATTTTTCACGAAAATGACGCTGCACACCCCGATTACAGCCAATCGGTTATCGGCAGCATTGAAGAATATGTCAAAATCAAAAAGGTAGACTACAGGACTTCCGAGCGCATGATGATGCATATCGACGTGTGCAAAAAGCTGGTGGAAGCACGGGGGAGTGAACTTCCAATCGTGGCCTTCGTGTTCGGCCCGCTTGGCATCCTGTCCATGCTGCGCAACCAACAAAATATGTATATGGATCTTTATGACGACCCGGACGCGGTAAAAAACGCTGCGCGTGAAATCAATGAGACCCTCAAAGACTATGTAAATGCAATTATCGATACGGGCGTAAATGCGGTTATGTTCGATACGCTGTTCGCTTCAGGAACGATCATGTCAAAAGACATGTGGATGGAAATGGAGGGCCCGCTCGTCAAGGAACTTGCGGATCTTGTGCATGAACGGGGCCGCCTTGTCATGATCCACAACTGCGGTCAGCGTATTTATTTCGATGCGCAAATCGAAATGATGCATCCACAGGCGATTTCGTTCCTGTGGCCGCCGGACGACTGTGCGG
This sequence comes from Christensenella tenuis, assembly GCF_014287795.1. GTDB lineage: Bacteria > Bacillota > Clostridia > Christensenellales > Christensenellaceae > Christensenella > Christensenella tenuis. The sequence continues at coordinate 164,582 of NZ_JACOON010000007.1, read as the reverse complement.
ATTTTGCGGAATGCAAGGAAAAATATGGGAAAGAGGTTACACTCATTGGCTGTGTGCCGCCGCCCATGGTGGTAACGGCAACAGATGAGCAGTGGGAAGAGACATGCAAAGAACAGATCGATGTTTTTGCGAAGGGCGGAGGATTTATGCTCGCCACGGGCTGTGAATACCCGTCGAACGCATCCTTTGACCGAGCCAAAAGCATGGTGGAAATCGCTAAGACCTACGGTAAATATTAAGCCATAAAATGTCCTTCCATGTTACAGTCCCGGGAAAGAAAGACCACACATTGCCGCGTGGTCTTTCTTATTTACTGTTCTGCCGCCCCGGAATCCGCCGGAGCAGAAATACCCGCGGTCAGCTTCTGGTCCGTTGATAAGGTAAGCGTACATGAAACGGTATCTGTCCCGTCGAGGAGCAATACGTATTCGTTGCCCGGCGTCAGCCCCTGAACCTCAATGGAAAGATCATGCTTGCGCACGTCTTCGAACGTCTCCCTGTAAAGTTCGTTTCCTTCTGCGGAGAGCACCTTCAGGTCTGCGCTGCCAATTACGGAAATTGTTCCATAGAAGCTTGCGGTTTCACTGTCGCTTACAAATTTTTGTTCATGTAGTTCCGGCGTCCCCGAAATAGAAATCCGTATATCGCTTCCGGATGGGCCGCATCCCATCGAAATTACAACAGATAGTAAAACTGCAATGAAAAGCATTAGTTGTTTTTTCATAAGAACCTCCGTGCTTTTCCGCTATTATAAAACCCGGTTCTTACAAATAAATAAGGCTTTTTCTGAAATCTTTCTTAATATGCGGAAGTTCAATATATGCGGAAGTTCAATCGAAAAGGGAGCGCGTTTCCGCGCTCCCTGCCTGTTTTGCCGTTCCAAGGCTGCCGGTCTTGATTCACTTCATCATCTCGAGCTTTAAATCCTGTGGGCGAATCCAGCCTGCACGCCGCAAAAGTGCTGCAAAAACCAATGTAATGACGGCCGGAAGCACAAAATGAACCAAAATGATTTCGAAAATCAGCATAGGAGCGGGTGTTGTGGGGCTCATGGCCGCCCAGGCGCCAAACTGTCCAACCAGACCGGAAGTACCCATGCCCGCGCCGGTCGGCGTATTCGTCATCTGGAATACCATGGTTGAAATCGGCCCGACAATGGCCGACGCGATGATCGGCGGGAGCCAGATTTGAGGCCGGCGCAAAATATTCGGTACTTGCAGCATAGAGGTGCCGAGCCCTTGTGCCAGAAGACCGCCCCAGCCGTTTTCTTTAAAGCTCATTACCGCAAAGCCGATCATGTTGGCGCAGCATCCAGCCACCGCGGCGCCCGCTGCAAGTCCGCTCAGCCCCATCATGATGCACAGCGCGGCGCTGCTGATGGGAAGGGTAAGCGCCATGCCCACCAGTACAGATACGATAATCCCCATGGGAAGCGGCGCAAGTACCGTTGCGGAATTGATGACCTCGCCAAGCCAAGTCATAAAGGTATTGAGCGGCTGCCCGACCAGCAAGCCAATAAATCCGCCCGCGAGGATTGTCACGATAGGAGAAATAATGATGTCGACAGGTGTCTTGCCCGCGACAAGCCTTCCGATTTCCGCTCCTACGAGCGCGGCAACATACGCCCCCACCGGGCCGCCCATTGCATAGCCGAATGCACCGGTTGCGGCTGAAGAAAAAATAACCAGCGGTTTGTTTTTCAGGCCATAAGCAATTGCCACGCCGATCGCAGCGCCCACCACGGGCGACTGAGCGCTCAGCACTTCGGTAAACTGGCTGAGTACGGAAAGACCGGGAATGGTAGCGAGCTGCGAAATAATCAGGCCGATGATGAGGCTCGAAAACAGGCCAAGAGCCATTGCGCCCATTCCGTCGATGAACCAGCGTTTTGCATATTTTTTAATGGTTGCCGTTGCGTTTGAATTGCTTTGCATAAAAAATACCTCCCAAAAAGTTTAATATTTGTTGCAAACAGCAAATATCGGTACTTCTCGAGTGGTACGTATACCGGAAACAGTGTTTCACAACCCGGAAATCATGTGTCTTGAACTGCACATGATACCAATCAGCGGGTTTAATTATACAAAAAAACGAATTCTATTGCAAGCCGGATCTGCGAAAAAAAGCTCATGCTTTCTTCTTTTGTTCTTCGGGCAAGGGAAGGCGTACCGTAAAACGTGTGCCCTTGCCAACCTTGCTTTCTACGGAAATTTCACCGCCGCAGCTTTGGAGGATCTGCTTCACAATCGCAAGACCAAGACCGTTTCCCTGTCTGGAATGGGATGGATCGCCCTGATAAAATTTTTCGAAGATACGGGGCAGCGCATCCGCGGAAATACCCGCGCCGTTATCACCGATTTCTACCTTTACGAAGCCGGGCTCCTTTGCGAGGCGCACCCACAGGATCCCACCGTCATGCGAAAATTTGATTGCATTGGAAAGCAGGTTAATCCATACCTGCTGAAGCATCTCCTCATTTCCCGCGTATGTGATATCCTGCATATCAATGTCAAGCTCAAGATTTTTCTTGCTCCAGTCGCTTTCAAGCAGTAAGATGGTTTTGCGTATTTGCTCGTCGAGGGAAAATTCCGTCTCCGGTTCGGGAATTGCCTGGTTTTCCAGACGGGACAAACGCAGTAAATTGGAAGACAGCTTAGCAAGCCGGTCGCTTTCGCTGATAATCACATCTGTATATTCATTGAATTCTTCGGGCGTCAGATCCTTTGTTTTCAAAAGACGGGCAAAGCCCTGGATGGAAGCAATTGGGGTCTTAAATTCATGCGATACGCTGCTTACAAAATCTTTGCGCAGGTATTCCATATTTTTGAGTTCCCGTGTCATCAAATTGAAGTGATGCGCGAGCTGCCCCACCTCGTCGCACGATTCATAATCGACTGTCACGTCAAAATTTCCTTTGGCAACCTCCTTGGTCGCCCGGGTAAGCCGTTTCACCGGCTTAGTCACCTGCATAACCGCCACCAGCATCAGCATTGCACCGATAGTCGCACAAAAAAGCAGGGCTGTAATTGCACTGCTGCGGAAGTTGACCAGTTCGTTGTTATCCGAGTGCGGGGTCATAATCACATAAGAATCGCGTACGCGAAGAAGCGCGTAAGGAAAAACATTTCCTTCCTGCGATGCAAAATAAACCGTATTTTCCTCAAGCGTAGAAAGCGTTTCAGGAGTTACGCCTTTGGGAAGCGTCGTTTCGCCCGCGTCGTAGACACTGATGGAATAGAATGAATTGGATACCGTTTCAATGATTTCCTCCATGTTGAGGTCGGTATCCGCCAACCTGACAATATTATTAGCGGTCGTCATGATCTGGCTTTTCATTTCGCTCAAAATAGATTTTTGCACAAAGCCGGATGCAAGCAGCATTGCGGCAATACATGCAATCAGCAAAATGCCGATAAAGACGAACATAAATTTTAACTGGATCGAGCGAAAATGCCTCATACGTACCGTTCCGCCTTATAACCGAGGCCCCGGATCGTGATGATTTTAAACTCGGAGAGATCCTCAAACTTTTCACGCAGGCGTTTGATATGCACATCCACCGTTCGTTCGTCCGCCTCGGCGTCCATTCCCCAGATTTCATCCATTAATTGCTGGCGTGTAAAAATTTTTTTAGGATAGGAAAGCAGCTTGAAGAGCAGATAAAATTCCTTTTTAGGCAATTCGAAAAGTTTTCCGTGTGCACGCACGGTAAGGCTGTCGTAATCGAGCAGCACATCGTCCCCGAGCTGCAGCTTATGTTCATTTGCAATGTTCGCGCGCCGCAGCAGCGCCGCCACCCGCAGCAGCATTTCATCCATATCGATGGGCTTAACCATATAGTCGTCCGTTCCCACAAGAAAGCCTTTTTTCTTGTCCTCGAAAGCTTCTTTCGCTGTCACCATCAGCACGGGAATGGTGAACCCGGCTGTACGCAGCTCTTCTACAAGCTCATAGCCGTCCATATTCGGCATCATAATATCGCTGATGATAAGATCGATATGCGTGGAATCCAAAATGGAAAGCGCGGCCTCGCCATCCTCAGCATGGTAAACCTCGTAGCCTTCCTGTTCAAGATAGGCCGCCATCAGCCGTCTTAAATTTTTGTCATCCTCTGCAACGAGTATATGAAACATAAAAACACTCCGAATCATAAAATTTCTGTTTTACAGTCCATGGGCAATCCGGCAAATAGATGCGGTAAAAACAGTGTGGGCTGGTTAGCTTTCCGCTCCCTGGGAGCTCCGGGCCGGCCTTGTCCATCCTTGTAATAGTATAGCACTATTGTGAATTGAAGATGAAGCGTTTCCGGAATAAATATAAAAATACGGCATTACAGGAGACCTTTGACCCTCACGGTAATAGATTAAAATTCCGCGAATTCCGTTTAGATTTTCTCGGGCGCGTTAAATATAGCATAGTTGTTCATGAACAGTTCATAAGTATGAGCGCAGTCCAAAATCTATAATTAATTTAGGAGTGATAAAAATGTTACATATTAACAAACCCTTGAAGGATAATAAGATCGTATCCCCCAATCTCGCAGTATTTGAGGCAGATGAAGCAATGCCGAAAAATGCGCTGAATGAAAAATCGGTTCCGGCTGAAGTGGCATACCGCCTCATCAAAGACGAGCTGATCGACGAAGGAAATGCAAGACAGAACCTCGCAACATTCTGCCAGACGTATATGGAGCCTGAAGCAACGAAGCTGATGGCTGAAACGCTTGCCGTAAACGCAATCGACAAATCCGAATACCCGCAGATGACGGAAGTGGAAAACCGCTGTGTAAATATCATTGCGGATATCTGGAACGCGCCCGAAGGACAGGCGATGGGAACTTCGACGGTAGGTTCCTCCGAAGCCTGCATGCTCGGCGGTATGGCGATGAAATTCCGTTGGCGCGACCTCGCTGAAAAAGCGGGTATCGACATCAATGCAAAAAAACCGAATCTGGTCATTTCTTCCGGCTATCAGGTCTGCTGGGAAAAATTCTGTGTATACTGGGACATCGAAATGCGTCTCGTCCCCCTCGATGAACAGCATATGAGCATGAATATGGATACGGTTATGGACTATGTCGATGACTATACCATCGGTATCGTAGGCATCCTCGGCATTACTTATACCGGAAAATTCGACGATATCAAAAAGCTTGACCAGCTCGTAGAAGAACACAATAAAACGGCAAAGGTACCGATCGGTATCCACGTAGACGGCGCTTCAGGCGGTCTTTTCGTGCCGTTTGTACATCCGGACCTCGAATGGGACTTCCGTCTTAAAAATGTACATTCCATCAATGCATCCGGCCATAAATATGGCCTCGTATATCCCGGTATCGGCTGGGTTCTGTGGAAGAGCAAGGAATATTTGCCGGAACGCCTCATTTTCTACGTTAATTACCTTGGCGGCGAACAGCCGACTATGGCAATCAACTTCTCGCGTTCGGGAAGCCAGATTATCGGCCAGTATTATATCTTCATGCGTTACGGCCTTGAGGGTCTTAGGCTGGTACAAGGCCACACAAGGGATGTCGGCCTGCACCTCACGCAAGCAATTAAGGATTTTGGTATCTTTGAGATATACAATGACGGCAGCAACATCCCGGTTATCTGCTATAAGCTGAAAGATCCGGGCAAACATAAATGGACGCTGTATGAACTGGCAGACAGGCTCGCAATGAAGGGGTGGCAGGTCCCGGCATATACATTGCCTGAAAATATGACGGATACGCTGATCCAGCGTTACGTGGTCCGCGCCGACCTTTCCTATAACATGGCGGATTCACTGATCCAGGATATGAAGATGGCAATCGAATATCTGGAGAAGAATACGAAGGAAGACGCGCCCGGCAAGCAGAAGACAGGCGCACAGGGCTTTACCCACTAAGAAAGGGTCCCTGCGCGGCGCAGATTGGGCTTTCCTGTAAAATTCGCAGGCCGTGATGAAGCATACTGTTCTATCGTGGCCGGCGGATCCTTGAAAAAGCCAGACCGCATCTGCGTGCCTCTTCCCGAAATAGAATTTGCGAAGCGTTTTTTGCTTCGCGGCAAGGGAACTTTTGTTCCCGGTATAAAACGAGTTTTGAGGACTTTGCTCCGCGGCAGGAACGCCGCGGAAGCGGGTTCCATGTTAAGAGAAAGAATACGGAAAAGGATTTCTTTTCCAAAGGAGGTAACGATATGAAAAGTGCTGCACCCGCCGCATCTGGCAAAAAGCATTTGACATTATTCGGATTCTTCGCCATCACGGCCTCCATGGTCATGACCGTCTACGAATATCCGACATTTGCATCCTCAGGTTTTTCCCTGGTATTCTTCCTGATCCTGGCAGGCGTTCTGTGGTTCCTGCCCGTGGCAATGTCATCCGCTGAGATGGCAACGGTCAAGGGCTGGGATACCGGCGGCGTTTACACATGGTCGGGAAATATGCTTGGTGAAAAGTGGGGCTTTGCAAATATTTTCTTCCAGTGGTTCCAAATCACAGTTGGGTTCGTCACAATGATTTATTTCATCCTCGGCGCGCTCTCCTATGTACTCCACTGGGATGCACTCAACAGCAATCCGGCAATCAAGTTCATCGGCGTTCTGGTTATTTTCTGGGCGCTGACGTTCTCGCAGTTCAAGGGCACGAAGTTTACGGCAAAGATTTCAAAGATCGGCTTTGTTTTTGGTATCATGATTCCCGCAATCGTACTGTTTGCCCTTGCAATCGGTTTCTTTACGACAGGCGGAAAGAGCCTTGTGCCGCTTGACGCAAAGGCGCTGATTCCGGACTTCACAAAACTCAACACGCTGGTTGTGTTTGTATCCTTTATTCTGGCCTACGCCGGTATTGAAGCATCTGCAACGCATGCCAACGAAATGAAAAACGTCAAGAAAGATTATCCGCTGGCGATTATCATACTGGTAATTTTGGCGATTATCCTCAATACGATTGGCGGCACGTCCATCGCGGCAGTCGTACCGGAAAGCCAGCTTGGCCTCTCCACAGGCGTCATTCAGGGCTTTGAAGGCCTTGTGCACCACTTTGGAACCGGTATGGACTGGATCGTCAGCGTCATTGCAATCCTGATTGCAGTCGGCGTTATTGCGGAAGTATCCGCATGGGTGGTCGGCCCTTCGTGGGGGATGCTCGAAGCCGGCAAAAACGGGCTTCTGCCGAAAAAACTCTCTGAAACGAACAAACACGGCGTCCCCACAAAGTTCCTGCTCCTGCAGGGCGTAATCGTAACGATCTGGGCGGCAGTCCTGACGTTCGGCGGCGGAGGAAGCAATGTTTCGTTCTTCACGGCAATCTCTCTTACAGTCATCATCTACATCGTTGGCTACATCATTTTCTTCCTGGCTTATATCAAGCTGGCAAGAAAACACAGCGACCTGCCGAGGGCATTCGAGATTTCGAAGAAAAAACCGGTTAAGCTGCTGATGGCCATCGTAGGCCTGATCATGTCGGTCTTCGCACTGGTGATTTCCTTCGTTCCCCCGGCCCAGCTTACGGGCGCGAATGCATCCACGGAGTATCTGACGATCCTCATCATAAGCTTTATCATAGTGATATTCATACCGTTTATCATATATCATTTCATGAGAAAGAAAAATCCGCTTCCCCCGGGCATGAAAATGCCTCCGGTGCAGGACGGTGAGGCGGCCGGAACACAGGCGTCACAGGCCGCAGCGGGAACGGCGCAGGCTGCGTCGGTAAATGCAAGCGCGGCCCCAAAAGGAGCAAACGCGGCAGCGGATGCGGACCGGGCGGCCAAGGGACCGCAAAATCCCCAGAATAAGTAAGATGTTTTCAGGCGGCTGATGACTCCCCCTGCCTGAAAAAAGAGGTCATGGGAACTCCCTATGGCCTCTTTCTGCATCAAAGACATAAAAATAGCCGGGAAATGAATTTCCCGGCTATTTTTGATTTTTCGCTTAGAGAGCGCACACGTTGCAAGCTCTTACTTTGTTGCTTCTCGCGTCGATTTCCGTATCAAACGTAACCTGCTGCCCATCGTTCAAAGCCTTGTAGCCTTCGGTCTGGATTGCGGAGAAATGTACAAATACATCCTCACCTGTGCTGTCATTTGTAATGAAGCCATATCCTTTTTCTGCGTTAAACCATTTTACTGTACCATTATTCATTGTGGTACCTCCAAAAATAAAATTATATCCAATGCAAAAAGAAAAACCTCATATTTCTGTAAACCATGACGAACGACGATTTACACAAATACGAGGTCAATCAAATACATTAATACTTATTTACTATACCATAATAGCGGAGAAATGTCAAATAAAACCGCGAAATATTTATTTTATGGGAATGGATTACTTACAGGCAATCAGTGTTACAATAAAAGTAACAAACAGATAGGAGAAAATTATGAATTATTTAAAGTCAGGGGAAGCAATGTGAATATGCACCAAAAAGTTACGCCGCTGAAAAAAGAAAAAAACCTGAGGTCAATGCTCTTCCATGCGCATAGTTCCTACGGGAACCGCGACATGCTTCGCATCCGCACGGAGGACAGGCAGGTAAAAGGAATCAAACACGAGACGTTCATGCGCGATATGAATGCGTTTGGAAACGCATTGCTGGGGCTGGGGTTAGCCGGCAAAAAAATAGCTGTGATCGGGCCGACAAGTTATGAATGGCTGGTCTCTTATTTCTCGGTGGTATGCGGTGTCGGGGCAATCGTCCCGATCGATAAAGAATTGCAGGATGATGAAATTGCGGGCATCCTCCGCGAGAGCGAAGCGGAATGCGTTATTTTTGCGGATGAATATCCCGATACGATGAAAAACATCCGGTCCTCCGTACAAGGGGTAAGGCACTACATCAATATGAACGGCCGGCCCGATGCGTTTTCCGAAAGCTTCTATGGGCTTACAGGCCAAAAAGCGCAGTACGGCTACGAAGAACGGGAGATCGGCGAAACGGAAATGTGCGCGCTCTTATTTACTTCGGGGACAACCGGAAAAAGCAAAGGAGTCATGCTCACTCATAAAAGCATTTTGGCAGCGGCGGAAGGCGGCCTTGCTTACCTTGAAATTGGGAAAGTTTGCCTTTCCGTTCTGCCAGTGCACCATTCCTTTGAATGCACGCACGGAATTGTAATGATGATTGAAAACGGAACGACCATCTGCATCAATAACAGCCTGCGGTACTTTGCCGATAATTTAAAGCTGTTCCGGCCGGATGCGGTGTTTTTAGTGCCGCTTTTCATCGAACGCCTGGAATATATGATCCGTAAAGAGGAGCGGCAAAAAGAAGGCGGGGAGGAAGCCTTTATGGCGTTGCTCCAAAAAAGCCGGAAAGAACTTAGCCGCGGGGAAGACAATCGTCCGGAATATTTTGCAGGAGTCCGCGAACTTTTCGGCGGAAACCTGAGCCTTCTTTTGTGCGGCGGGGCGCCCCTTTCGAAACGCCTGATGAAATTATTCCGCGAACTTGGCATTCTTTTGGTCACGGGATATGGAATTACAGAATGCTCCCCGCTTGTTTCCGTTAACGGAAACCGTGCTTTTAAAGACGGTTCTGTCGGCAGGCCGATTCCGTGCTGTGAAGTGAAAATTGCAGAGAAAGATGAAAATGGGGAAGGAGAAATCCTTGTACGGGGCGAGAACGTAATGCTCGGATATTATAAAGACGAAGCTGCAACCAGTAAAGCCCTGCAGGACGGATGGTTTCGCACCGGCGACCTTGGGCATATCGACAGCGAGGGATATTTGTTCATTACAGGACGCAAAAAGAACCTGATCGTCTTAAGCAACGGAAAAAATATTTATCCGGAAGAAATCGAAGATTTTATCCGGCAGCGAATCCCTTCCATTCTGGAAATTGTAGTCTATGCGCCGCTTGAAGAAGGCATGAACGAAAGGGTTCTTGCCGCAGAGGTTTACCTTGGAGGCGGGCCGGAGCGTGCGCTTGCAGAAAAGACACTCGCGCAGGAACTTGCAGAGGTCAACCGTGCACTTCCGGTATTCAAACGTATACAGAAGATTCATGTGCGCGATACCGAGTTTGAAAAGACGACCAAAAAATCAATTAAGAGGTTTTTGGTATAACAGGCCAAAATATCAAAAGAAAGTGCCCGCTGGAATACCCGGCGGGCGCTTTTGGCTATTTCTCAAAATCAGGAGAGGCGGAGCGCCATTTGCCCTTCAAGGGGCGTGAAGCCAAGTTTTTTGTAGAGGGAAAGCCCGTCTTCCGTGGCCTCGAGGACTATTTTTTCCACGCCGCGTTTCTTTGCTTCCGAAAGCGGCAAGCGCAATAACTTCTCCGCGTGTCCCTGCCTGCGGAAATCCTTCTTTGTATATACGTTCAGCGGCTCCGCGCTTCTTCCGCGCGGGCAGCTTGGCAGGGGGACTGTCTCAAAAATACAGGCCATGCACGACGCGGCGATTTTCCCTTCGTCAATTGCAAGGAATACGATTAGGTCCTCCCGTTCTATGTGCTTTGCAAGATATTCCGCCGTCCTTCTGCGAAAAATAGAACTATCGCCCATTTCCCGGATTGTGGAAACAAATTCCATACGGTTTTCCAAAAAAGCCGCAGGGTCGCCGCTTTTCATTTGCCTATATTTCATAAAACCTCCTATTTTTTGCCCTCATAATCCGGGCAATTTCCCTGAAAAAGAGGCGGCAGCTATAGCGGCGGGGAGTTTCGTCCGTATGCGGTCTCAGCCGCGTCCTGCCCTGCTGTTTTTCTGTATTTTTCTCCATTTCTGGAATTTACTGTTTTCCAGCGCAAGGTATCCGGTTTTCAGGAAAGGCAGGAAATTCCACAGCCAATTGAAAAAGCCAAAACTGGCGAACGGATAGATTTTCTTTTTTCCCCTGCGGACGCCGCGGATCACTGCCCGCGCGACCTCGCCGGGCGTTTGCGTAGGGAAGGGCAGGGGTGCGGAGTCGGCGGCGCGTTTGAAGAAATTCGTTTTAGTTGCCACCGGATAGACCACGGAAAGCGTGATATCGCGCGGCTGCTCGAAGCGGTACGCTTCAAAAAAACCGTCGAGCGCGTATTTTGTTGCGGAATAATAAGCAAAGCCCGGGATCGCCGCCTTGGCAAGCGCGGAATCCGTCACCACATAATAAAAAGGCATGCCCTTTTGCAGGATAGCGAGCTTTTGCAGGGTATAGATGGGCGCATAGGTGTTCACCGCAAAAATATCCTGCGCACGGGTCCAGTCGGCCGCATTGGCTTCTCCATAATAGGCAAAGCCCGCATTGGCAAAAAATACGTCGATCCGCCCGAGAAGCCGTATGGCTTCGGCGAGCAGCGCGTCGATATGCCCGGGACCGGACATATCGTAGGAAAGCGCCGTCACATCCGAAAGCCCAAGCTTTACGATCGGATCCGTATGCCGCGCTACGCCGATGATCTGCGTACCGGGCACGGCTGCAAGCTCCTTCAAAAGCTCGAGCCCGATTCCGGAGGATGCTCCTGTGATTACGATTTTTTTATCTTTGAATTCCATAAAAAGACCCCTTCTATACACCGGCAGATCCGCCTTACGGCCTCCGCAGATCACCGGGGGTGAAGGAAGGGGCGTTGTGGGCTAAAGATACCGCTCGATGTCCACATGGTTTTCGCGCAGGCGGATCAATAGCTCTTCACGATAGATCACATTTGCGCTGAACCTGTACTTTTTGAGCGCCGTCTCTATAAAGAAAAGCTTTTTCGTCACGACGGCGCGCTTGATGTCTTTATAATAAACCTGTTTCTTTACACCAAACACACTGTATGTAACGATATATTCTTCAAATACCTTGATGCGCCATACGAGCGCCAGCAGCAGCACATAAACACCGCACGCCGCGAGTACTGCCAGAAGGACGATGCTGATCCAGTCGAGTTTATGCCAGACCAGCAGAAACAAAAGGACGCAGGAGAGGAAACAGAAAAATACGACTGCAAGCCAAAGAAAAACGCGGGGATAACGCACGGTGAAATCCTGGTACGCATCGATCGCCGGCACACGCTCGTTTTTTCCCGCATAGAGGACAAAATGAACCGCCACCGCAACCAGTACGGCGGCAAGGAGGACTTGCAGCATAGCCATCATGAAACTACTTCACCTGTTTCTTTTCTCCGGCCTGTCAGCTTGGGAATGATAAGCGCGAGCACAAAGGTCACGATCACGAGGATCCAACCGCCGATAAACAGGTATTGCTGCTCGTATCCGGCATATGGAGTTCTGATGTTGGAATACAGGAAACTCGCGGCGAGCACGAGGAACGCCACCGGGCAAACGTATTTCAGCAGTATGTTCCACCACCTGCCGATTTTGATCGTGGTGGAGGAATTGATGAATTCGCGCAGTTTATTGATGCCAAACAGCCATGCTATGGCGATCGTTTCAAAGATACCCATGAAAAGCAAGTTACCATCATTCACAAAGTGATCGACGATATCGAGCCAGTAAAGCCCCGCGTTGGTCGCAAACAGCAGCGAGAGTGCGGCACACGCGGCGCATGTGATGTACAGCGCCTTGCGCGGGGGAAATTTGAATTTATCGGAAAACGCGGTCGAAACTGCCTGTACGATGGAAAACAGGGAGTCGATCGCAAGCGCAAACAGCATGATGAAGAACAACAGGGAAAAGATCACCCCCACGACCTGCCCGCCCGGGAATACGGAAAGTGCCTGCGGATAGGTAACGAATGCGAGCATCACGCCCTGATAGTTCATTTCGCCGATCGGCACACCGCTCTGGAACGAAAGATAGCCGAGTGTGGAAAATACCACAAATCCCGCGAGCAGGCTGATCCCCATGTCCGAAAGGCCGATCACGATGCTGTCTTTGGGAATATCACTCCCTTTTTCAAGAAAGCTGCCATAGGTAATCATGAGGGCGAACAGGATGCTCATACTGTAGGCGACCTGCCCGAACGCCGCCCGCCAAACGTCAAAGTTGCCGAGCGCCGACCAGTCCGGCGTGATATAATAGCGGATGCCGTCCGCCGCGCCGGGCATGCTTACTGCCTGGATGCACATAACGATAAGGATGATAACAGGAATGATAACGATCCATTTGACAAGCTTTGCCATCTTTTCCACGCCCCTGCGCATGGAGAAAATGACCACCAGCCATGTAATCAGCAGGCCGATCAGCACAGGCAGGGAAAAACCGCCGAGCTGACCGGGGCTTTCGGACAGATGGAGCACGGTGTTGTTGAAATATCCGGCGGGATCGCCGCCCCATGCCATTGTGAAAGAGGCGAAAATATAGTTCACGACCCATGCCACCAGCGTTGAATAATACGCGGCGACAATGAAAGCAATAATAACTCCAGCCCAGCCAATCCATTCGAATTTTTTGTTCATGGCCGCGAACGCGGAAGGCGCGCCCAAGCGGTATTTCTTGCCGATGGCAAGTTCCATCATTAAAACGGGAATACCGATTGCAAAAATTGCAATGATATACGGCAGCAAAAATGCGCCGCCGCCATTCTGGTACACCTGCCCGGCAAAACGCCATGCGTTTCCAAGACCTACCGCGGATCCGATCGCCGCGAAAATAAAGTTAGAGCGAGACCCCCATGTTTCCCGTTTCATAAATCTTTCTCCTAATAATGTAGTAAATTTAAATGAATAGCACCATTATATCATAGATGGAGGCTTTTTTCTTTGGAAAAAGAAAAAAGAAGAAAGTTGTCCTCTCACCACAAAGACAGTCAGATGATTGTATGGCTCAAAATAAGTATCCATTGTGAGCGGTTCAAGCGGTGTTTTGGATATTGTGTATTCAAGCGGCACTTCCCATTTCTGTTTCCATCCGAAATCATGGTATGCAGTAAATGCGGCATTGCGGAGAACGGCTTTACAAAAAGCAGCAAAGGTGTATGCGATGTGCTCCTTGTATTCTTCCGAACAAATCATCTAACTCACCTACTTTCTTCCCGGTAGGAGGGGGCTATTACAACAAACGCCCATGCAGCCGCAAAACCGCGTAGGCGTTTGATAATATGAGCTATTTAAGTGTGCATGGTAATATGTGTATTCATGCTCATGTGCAAGGGGATTGGCTTTTTTGATGATTGGAAAACATTATTAATACAGAAAAAGGACATGGCGATACCTCCTTGATACCGCCATATCCTTAAAAAAGGGCAACTTTAGCACACCCTCCGTAAATCCATTTTTTCAAAAGGAAAAAGGCGGCTTCATTGCTGCTTCAGGACATTTTTCCCACAAATAAAGTGCCTGCTTTGTTGCCTTTCACGATTTCATATAATGCTTCCGGCATCTTCCCGTTTGTAATTACGGTATCTATTCCCTGTGCAGTCGCTAACGCGGCGGCTCGAAGCTTTGTTTTCATACCGCCCGTTCCCCGCCTTGAACCTGCGCCGCCTGCAAGGGCATATACTGTTTCGTCGATTGCCTCTATCCGGCTTATGAGCTGTGCATTTGGATATAACCGGGGGTCTGCGTCATACAGGCCGTTTATATCAGATAAGATGACTAACTGCTTCGCTCTGCCTAAAATCGCGACGACGGCCGAAAGCATATCATTATCCCCGAATAGCCTGTCCTCTGATTCTATTTCCGTATAGCTGACAGAGTCATTTTCGTTCACCACGGGAATAATGCCCATTTCCAACAGGGCATTGAATGTATTTATCAGATTTTCTTTCTTTTCTTCCTGCTCCATATCCTCTGCATTCAGCAGGATCTGAGCGATTGTCTTGTCATAATCGTTAAAAAATTTGTCATACAGAAACATCATGCTGCATTGCCCTACCGCTGCCGCCGCCTGTTTCATACGCATACTGGAAGGACGTTCTTTCATGTTCAGTTTGTTTGTTCCAACCGCAATCGCGCCGGACGATACCAAAATCACTTCATATCCCATATTTTGAATATCGGATAGGACACACGCAAGACGGTCAAAAGAGCGCAGGTCGCTTTTACCCATTTCATTTGTGAGGGTGGAAGTCCCTACTTTTACAACAATCCGATTTTGATAAAGCCCCATATTTACACCTCAATGACAGACAACGTATGATTAGTGTAGGGCAAGAATTTTTTGCAAATATCCTCTGTCTGCACTTTCATATATCCCGTTGTTGTCCCGTCGCTGCACCCATACCATTTCTCAGTAATTACTTCTTTATCAAAAATGATGTGCACCTTGTTTTCTGTATCTAACAGGCTGCTGAAAACAGTTGCCGCCCCGATTTTCGTACCAAGTATTCTTTCCATTTGCTCTGCGGGGGCAAAGGAAACGCGGGCAACGCCTAACGCATTGCTAAAATTCTTAGAACGGAACGGCTTATTGCCGACAGTAATAAACAAATAAAAATCTGTCTGCTGCCGATTGCAGAGAAACAAAGTCTTTACCATGTTCATATCCAGTTTTTCGTCAATGGCAACGCAATCCTCCATTGTAATCGCTTCCTCCGTATCGACGCGCTGAAAAGGAATTTGCAGTTTTTCTAATGCTTCATAAACTTTTTCTTGAAGCGGTGTCTGAAAATGACAAGGGGCTTCGGTTTGGATTTCACTTACATAAAACATTGCACTCACACTCCTACTTGACTTTTTTACGTACTCAGTTTACCATGTTCCTTAAAATTACAAAAACAAATGTTTATCATAAAAAATATGATAAAATCAGATGGATTGGACGAGGCGAAAACATGGACATGAATATTCAAAAGTATATGGCGTTTGTCAAGACGGTTGAGTATGGCAGCTTCACGAAAGCTGCAGAAATACTGAATTATTCTCAATCGGGCATTAGCCGTATGATAAACGACCTGGAAAAGGACTGGAAGGTCATTTTGTTGGAACGGGGAAAATCCGGCGTTAAGCTGACAAGCGACGGAATGAAGCTGCTCCCTTATGCAAAAAACGTCTGCATGGAGTATGAAAAACTGCAAATGGAAGTGGACGAGTTAAACGGGCTGCAATCGGGGCTTATCCGTATCGGCACATTTTCCAGTGTGGCGACGCACTGGCTTCCAAATATTATTAAAGAATTTCAAAAAGCATATCCGGGCATTGACTATGAATTATTGCTTGGCGATTATACGGAAATTGAAGAATGGATTTCAGATGGGCGCGTGGACTGCGGCTTTCTGCGATTGCCAACTTATTCCGGCTTTGAAACCATTTTTTTAGAGCAGGACAGATTGCTTACTATTTTGCCGGAAAATCATGCTTTGGCGCAGCTTGAAAAAGTCCCTGTGGCGGCTCTCTGTGAGGAACCATTCATACTCTTGGAGAAAGGCGCAAAAACGGAAGTATCGGAAATATTTGAACGTTGTAACCTGACGCCCAACGTACATTTTACAACATGGGACGATTACGCGATTATGTCAATGGTGGAAAGCGGTCTTGGTATCAGCATTTTGCCGGAATTGATTTTGAAGCGCGTTCCATACCGGATTATGGCAAAAGAATTAGATGTACCCGCATATCGGAAAATCGGGATTGCCCTGCGGAGTAAAAAGACCGCTTCACTCGCAGTCAAACGGTTCTTGGAGTATCTTCGTTACCGTTAAAAATCTTATCCCACAAGCTGAAAAAGCGTATTCCTATGATAAAATTCCGCAAGAGCGGACAAAATCCCAACTGGGATTTTCCGTTTGCCGGTTTCATATTGTGAATAGGTCTTTTGACTTAAATAAAGAATTTGGCTCAATTGATATTGTGTTAAATCATGGTCGATTCGCAGTTCGCGTATTCTTGAATATACCATAAATATCATCTCCTGCAATAAGTGTGTCCAAAAAATAAAAATTATGAATTTTAGGTCTACTTGTCCTAAAATTACATTTTCTGTTTTTCAAAGGGTATACCGGCAAAAAAAGGAGGCCGCTATGGAAAAACTGTGCGGGCATTGTGCCCGGTATATCCAGCATTATATCCTGCTGGAGGAAGAATATAAGCCCGTCCTGTACGGGCATTGCATGCGGGATAAGCTGCGCCTCCACCCCAAAACAACGGATTTTGGCAGAAGCCGTGCGCCGAATGGGAACCAAAACAGGAATTGCATTATGAATTCGGTTTTAACCGCGAAAAAATGCTATAATAGCTCCATGGAACCATTGCTGAAACGTTGCCGCCTGTGTCCGCATGCCTGCGGGGCAGACAGGACGGCAGGGGAAAAAGGAAAGTGCGGGGCGGGCGCGCAGCTCAAAGTGGCACGTGCCGCGCTTCATTTTTGGGAAGAACCGTGCATTTCGGGCGCGGTTGGTTCGGGTACGGTGTTTTTTTCCCATTGCCCGCTTCACTGTGTTTATTGCCAGAATGCCGGGATCAGCAGCGGGAAGGCCGGTGCCGGGATCACAACGGGCAGGCTCGCGGATATCTTTTTGGAATTGCAGGAGCAGGGGGCGGCAAACATCAACCTCGTTACGCCGACCCACTATGTCCCTCATATCATAGAGGCGCTTGCGCGCGCAAAAGAGCGTGGCCTCACGCTTCCAATCGTATATAATTGTTCGGGCTATGAAGGTGTGGAAGCGCTTCGGCTCCTGGCCGGTATGGTGGATATTTACCTGATGGATTTCAAATATATGGATGCCTCCATTGCCCGGCGCTATTCCCACGCGGCGGGGTATCCGCTCGCGGCAAAACGCGCCCTGCGTGAAATGGTGCGTCAGGCGGGGGATGCGGAATTTGATGAAAAAGGATTGATGCGGCGGGGCGTCATTGTGCGGCACCTGCTTTTGCCCGGCTGCCTCGAGGATTCACGGGCGGTCGTCCGCTATCTGTATGAGACTTACGGAAATCGGATCTGGCTGAGCCTGATGAGCCAGTACACCCCCGTATGTAAGGAACGGCTTCCGGAAGAACTGCGCAGGCAGGTCCGGGCGGAAGAATATGACGCGCTGGTCGATTTTGCGGTTAGCCTTGGCATAGAGAACGGATTTATCCAGGAAGGGAAGGCAGCGGACGAAAGTTTTATCCCTCCCTTTGATCTCACCGGCATATTTCCGGGCTGAATTTAGAACTGTGTGCAGGTGCGCAAGCCCTCGCGCAAGAGGGGCGACGGCTACTGCGCGTTCCGCAGGCTGTTTTCCATATGTTGAAATAGAAACAACAAAAAGCCGCTTAATTAAGCGGCTTTTAAACTGTATTACATAGAATAATACGCATTATTTCACGCTCTGAAACCTGTTTTTCAGATGCCAATAGACTGCACCTGTTCCAAAAATTGCTTTGCCACACGCGGAGAACGCCCGCCCCGCTCAAGCGCGTAAATCTCTGCCTGCCGGTGCAGATCGCCGCTGTCCATTTTGACTCCGTAAAGCTCTGACAAATGATCAATGATAGTGAAGTATTGTTCCCTGTTCGGGCGGGAGAACGTGATCGTCAGCCCGAAACGGTCGGAGAGGGAAGTAAGCTGTTGGATTGTGTCGTTTGCATGTACCTCATCGCCCTCACGTTCGGAAAAAGTCTCACGTACCAGGTGGCGGCGGTTGCTCGTCGCGTAGACCGCGAGGTTTTTGGTGCGCGCGGAAACGGAGCCTTCGAGGATCGCTTTCAGCGCCCCGAAGTCGTCGTCATCCCGTGTAAAGGAAAGATCGTCAATGAAAAGGATAAATTTCAACGGGTTTTTGCCAAGAGTGTCAATCAGCGCGGGAATCATCCGCAATTGGTTTTTCCTGATCTCAATCAGACGGAGCCCCCGCTGCGCAAACTCGTTTACCACCGCCTTTACAGTGGAAGATTTCCCGGTACCGCTGTCTCCATATAAAAGTACGTTGGCGGCGGGTTTGCCTTCCAAAAGAGCGAGCGTATTCTTGACCACGCAGCCGCGTTCGTATTCATAGCCGGAAAGTGCAGACAGCCGTGTTTCATCCGGATGTTTTACCGGGGCGAGTTCGCCGCCCGAAACCGTAAAGAAATGATACTTTGAAAACAGGCCGTAGCCATAGGTGCCGATGTGCGCAATACGTTCTTTATAAATCTGCAGAAAATTGTGCCCGGAGGAATCCCAGTCGGGCAGGAATCCGTCATACGGGATAAGACGCTTCAGTTGTGCGGACTGGATTCCCGCAAGCTCCTGCAAAACCGCAAGCTCATTTTTCAGGCATTTTTCCAGTGTGGCCCCGGTTTTTGCACCGCGTGCCTTTTTCAATATGTAAAGATTTTCGCTTTCAAGCACCGCCTGCAGGAGATAATCGCTGAAATTCGTCCCACGCGTAAAAAGCTGTGCGCAAAAGTCCGAATACGCTGCCACGCATTTCTCCGGGTCGCCCTGTTCCGCCGTTTGTGCAAGGATCATAAATTTCTGTACGACAGGGTCTTCCAAAAGGCCGTGGAATAAAACGAGCGAATGGAGCCTCAAGACCAATTGTTGTAAATTTTCCATCATTCCGTCCTTCTTTGCTGAAATACGTTTCTATTATACTGCGTTTTCGCCGCTAAATCAAAAAGGCGCCCTCCGGAGGAAAGCGCCTTTTACAGTATATGTTATTCTTTATTTACCTTCTGGCGGTATGCTTCCATCTCCCAGTTGGTAATGAAATCGATCAGTTCCGGGGTCATGTGCAGTGGACCGCCAAAGCTCTCCGAATAAACTGCAATTTTTACCGCGTCGAGCAAGAGCATCTTCGAGGTAGCGATTTCCTTATCCGTATCGCCGAGGATAAACGCGCCAAAATCCTTTACACAAACAACCTTAGGCGCATATCCGTTTTTGTCCATGAATTCCCTGAACTTTACATCCATCAGGTCCGGAGACTCCGTATACAGGAATTCCGCCTTGCAGTAAACGATGTGGTCAGGCGTGAAGGCTGCGGCAAGAGGCGCAAACGCACGTTTCGAAGCAACGAGGGAAAGAATTTCATGATTGCATATCAGGTCGGCCTTTCCATTCGGGGAATAAAGGGCGGCGAGCTCGCGTTTTAAAGATTCCGCCTTTTTCGTATCGCAGGACGCCTCCGAGAAGTCCGGCGTACGCCCAAGCTTGCTGCGCAGGCGTTCCATTACGTGATTCATCAGTGTATCGATTTCTTCGCGCGTATCGGCGGCGACGAAAATGCCATGGTTCTGGAGCAGAAGGATTTGTGCTTCCTTGCCATATTTCTCTTTATATTCTGCCAGCTTTTTCCGGCAGAGGAGAGAAAGCACATAGCCGGGACGCGAAAGCGGGATCCATACAAATTCGCCGGGCAGCAGCTCTTCCGCAACCGTTGCGCCGTCCTGTCCGCAAGTCAGCCCGTTTACAAGCGCGGGATGCACGTGCAGGATCAGGCGGAACGGAAACAGGTTGTGCAGCGTCGTTTCCACGCTCGGGCGTTTTTCTTCGAACCCGGGGAGCCGTGCTGCCATCATATCCGCAAGCGAAGCCGCTTCGCGTTCCGTATCGCCCTGCGGGTAGCCAGCCGTCATCATCGCATTGAGTTTTGCGCGGTCCATCCCCACAAAGCCATCTGCCGTTATGGTTGCAAGCGTTGTGCCCGAACCTTTGATATACATTTCCTTATCATCTTTGAGAGAGGTGTTGCCCCCGCCGGCAAGGACATAATCTTCGTTTTTGCCATAGTCGTTTGAAAGTTTTATCAGCTCTGTAAGATCCAATTTTGTTACCTCTTTTCCTAAAATTTATTTTAGATTTTCCTTTGAAAATCAAGGTAAACATGATATAGTAAAAATGAATTTGTAAGAATTACACATTACTTCTTAATTATATGTGATCTATTTGTGCTTTTCAACAAGAATCGTGTGAAAAAATAACAAAATGTTGGGGAGCTATGAAAAGGGAGGAGAACCGATGAGTAAGGAAACACTATTACAGGAATTGAACGCACCGGAAAAGGAAGCGCGGCTCGAGGCGCTGCGCGGCCTCAGACGTATGCTCGACGCTGGAGAAATAGCGGAGCCGGAGCGTACAGCGGATACGAATAACCATGTTCATACCACCTATTCTTTTTCGCCCTATTCGCCGGCGGCGGCAGTCTACTATGCCTATATGAGCGGACTCGTGACGGTAGGAATCATTGACCACGATTCTATCAGCGGTGCGCGGGAATTTATCGAGGCGGGGGAAATTATGGGAATCACCACTACCATTGGCTGCGAAGTGCGCGTGAGTTTTGCGGATACTCCGTTTAAAGGGCGCACCCTGAACAATCCGGACGAGCCGACAGTGGCCTATATTGCCCTCCACGGCCTTCCGCACAATAAAATCGACGAGATGGATGCGCTTCTTACGCAAATACGCGTAAAACGCAATGAACGGAATCGCAGGCAGGTGGAAAAGCTCAACGAAATCATAAAACCCTACGGTCTGGCACTTGATTTTGAAGCGGATGTAAAGCCTCTTTCCATGGCGCACGATGGGGGGAGCATCACGGAACGCCACATATTATTCGGTCTTACGAAAAAATTGATTGGGAAGTACGGAAAAGGCGAAAAACTGATTCATTTCCTGGAAAACGATATGGGGATTGCCCTTAAGCCGAATGTGAAAAAAATGCTTGAGGATACGGAATTTTCCGCCTATGAATACGACGTGCTGAACGTGCTGAAATCAGAGCTGGTGCCGCGGTTTTTTATCGCGCAGGGGGAAGACAGCTTTCCGGTAAAAAAAGTAGTGGATTATGCCCGCACGTTGGGGGTAATCCCAACTTACTGCTACCTTGGGGATGTTGCCGAATCCCCGACAGGCGACAAAAAAGCGCAGAAATTCGAGGATGAATATTTGGATGAACTGTTCCCGTATGTCAGGAAACTTGGATTCGAAGCGCTTTCCTATATGCCCTCGCGCAACACGATGGAGCAGCTTGTGCGCGTGATGGATAAATGCCGCGGGCTTGACTTTTTTGAGATATCCGGAGAAGATATCAATCAGCCGCGCCAAAGCTTTATTTGCATGAAGCAGCGCGACGATGCGTTCAAGCATCTTTCAGATAACACGTGGGCGCTTGTAGGGCATGAGAACGCGGCGACGCTCGATCCGGAAGAGAGCATCTATTCAGACAAGATGAAGCGGGAATATCCACAGCTCAAAAACCGCGTAGCCCACTTCAAAAAAATTGGGCTCAAATACAAAAAATAAACTTCCGGAACTTTTAACACCCCTAATGAAATAGGGGTGTCAGCTTATCAAAAAAGGTCGCGGCAAGCGACCTTTTTTGATAAGCTGCCTTTTTGAAATTAGTTTCAAAAAGGTTTTTTGTGTGAAAAGAGTCTATTTTCTAAGCAAACGGGCTTTTTTCAGGACATCTTTCGCTGTGATTTCGTCTGTATAAAGGCGATTCACGATACCACCGCGTAGGGCGCCCAAGATGGCATGGCTTTTGTGCTCGCCAATCGCAATACAGATACGGTTTCTCTTTTTCTTAAGGTCGGCAAGCGGAATGCTCATGATCCGGCCGGTAATATTACTCTGGATCTCGTTCCCGTTAATGTCGAAATTGCGTCCCGCAATGTCGCCAACGCCTCCGCTGTGTGCGATTTTATTATAAACGCTAAGATTATAGGTCCCTTCGTCTGTCAGGAACGTATCCTTCAGGTCTGTTCCCCCTACGGAAAGGATAACCGTCTGCGCCTTGTGGCAAAGGTTCATGACGTAGCGTATATTGGAATCGGACAATAGAACCTGCGCGATATGTTCCGTATCGACTAGCAGGGGAGCCGGCATAACAAATCCCTGTGCAGAAAAAATATCTGCGAATTTTTCGATAATATGAGTTGCTTTCATGGAAGCGATGGTTCCCGTCACGAAACCGCTCAACATACAGATTTTTACGTCTCGTTTTTCCTGCGAAGGGGGAACCAGGTTTTTAGCGAGATATTCGGTTGTACGCCCCCATGTGACTCCCACCGTCTCGCCATTCCCAATATATACGGGGATATCGCGCGCAGCATATGCGCACACATCGTCCAGCCGCGGGAGGTAATCATCTACAAATGAGGGAAGCACTGTGCAGGGAATTCCGAAAGAATCGAACAGTTCCTGTTGGAGGTGAGTTACCTCTTCACCCGAATAATTGATCTTAAATTCAACATACCCAAGATCGACCGCTTTACGGATCAAGCGGGAGACTGTGGATTTAGAGACGTAGGACTTCCGTGCGATCTCTTCCTGACTGATGCCAAGCTGGTAATATTGCTTTGCGGCGCTTATCATCAATTGAAATTCTTTTTCGTTCATGGGCACTCATCCCTCCCGGATCGTATTATATCATAAATAGAAAAGAAAGAAAAAAGAGACAAAAATGCCAAGCGGCAGTATTTTTTAAAATAAACCGGTACAAAAAACAGCCGTATAAAAAGTGTTTTATAAAAGAGAACGTTATCAATAAATTTCTTGACAATATTTTTTCCTTTTTGTATAATGAAAACAGTGGCAGAATAAACCGTAAATAACGTCAATATTTGTAGTATTTCAATAGAATTTTTATCTAGAGTACATTTGGGATAACGAAATTTAGAGAAGATATGTATATTCCTATAAAACATTGGAATGCATGGAAAAAAGATTTGGATTTTTACTAAAGCGCCCTGTATTTACTCGAAATATTGATAACGTTATCAAAATATAAGAGAGAGTATAAGGAAAAATGGAAAGCATGGCAAAGCAAAATATTACAATTATAGACGTAGCGCAAAAGGCGGGATTATCGTCCGCGACTGCCGGACGTGTACTCGGAGGATACGGGAACGTTTCGGAAAAGGCGCGTTTAAAGGTGATGAAAGCAGCTAAGGAACTTGGCTATATGCCCAATGCGATTGCGCAGAGTATGAAGAGCCAGGTTACAAAAACGATAGGGGTCTTGGTAGGGAATATTGCAAATCCGTTTTTTAGCGAGATCATTCATTCCATTGAGGTGAAAGGAGCTGAAGCAGGATATAGTGTGATTATTGCCAATACGGGCGAAGATATCGACGAGGAAGTAAAAGCCATCAAAACATTATACGCAAAGCGCATTGACGGCCTGATTATTGCAACGGCGCAGCCGAACGATATGACACTGGATGCTACGAAAAAAAGGTTGTATGCCGGAGATGTTCCGGTAGTATATATTGACCGCGAACTATTGAATGTCAACGAATTGATTATTAAGGCGGACAATTTTTCAGGAAGCTATGAAGCGACTCGCTATTTGCTCCAAAAGGGACACGAGAATATTGGCCTGATCGCAAGTATTTTTACATCGACTATGTACGAGCGGATTGATGGATATAAAAAAGCATTAAGCGATGCAGGGGTGCCCTGCCATAAGGAATATATCAAAATCGGGAGAACTGCATCCGTTGAAGAAGGGAATCGGTTCACTAAGGAGTTGTTGGCGCAAAGCGCGGAGTTGACGGCTTTATTTGTTCTTAATAATATTACATGTACAGGGGCGTTATTGGCCCTACGGGAAATGAACAAAAAAATTGGCCGTGATATCAGTTTCATTGCTTGGGACGATTTTGAACTGGCGAAGATACTTGATCCCCCGTTGACGACGGTAACGCAGGATCCACAAAAAATGGGAGAATTGGCTGCGGAAAAATTATTTGAGAAAATCAACGCAAAACGGGAGAATAAGGAATGGTTTGGAGAATCAACAATCGTGCTCAAAACACAAATGATCGAACGCCAATCATGCCACGATATTAACCTTTTAAAATAAAAATTTACTTTAAGCTGTGGAGGTGATGAGATAGGAGAGATAGATTTTTATTTACGGTTTAAAAAAGGCAGCACAGGAAAGACAAAAAAATGCTACAAACATGTAGCGGTGTTTGTAGCATGAGCGGATATCAGGGAGAAGATGTGTGTTCTTTTTGTACCCTTTTATCCAATACAATTGTATCACCATATTCATTAAAAAGCAAATTAAACGTAAATCTCAAATTATATTCAGGAGGAAGAAATGGCATTAATTATGGGGATGAACAGTGGTTCATCATTCGATGGAATTGACGTTATTCTTGCAGAAACAGAAATTGCGGAAGACGGTTTTCCGAAACCGACAAAATTTTTGAAAGGAGGATCGTATCAATGGCCTAAAGAAGTGGAAGATATGATCGTTCCTGCATTCGACAATAAAGTCGATATGGTAGGGCTTACCCGTCTCACTTATATTGCGGGGGCACAGATGGCGGAAGCGGTCCGTCAGTTCATGAAGGAAAACGGAATTGATCCGAGGGATATCGAAGTGCTGGGAGTGGATGGCCAGACGCTCTATCAGGAGCAGCCCGACCATGTGAAAATTGCAGCGATGACAGATACGCAAAAGGATGACTGGGTGCATCGCTGGCTGAATGGACCGTATCCGTGCGGCTACCAAATCGGCGATACATCTGTGATTGCCGGCCTGACCAATATTACTACCGTGACGAATTTCCGGCAGGCTGACCATGTATGGGGCGGCAGTGCGGCGCCGTTGATGCAGTATTTTGATTTCGTTTTATTCCGTGATAAGGAAGAACCGACACTTACGCTGAATATTGGCGGGATTGCAAATGTGCATCTTGCATATAAAGACCGCCGTAAAATGGTCGCCTTTGATACCGGTCCCGGGAATTTGATGTCTGATAATGCGGCGAGAAGGCTTCTTGGGCAGCCGTGCGACTATGACGGTGCTGTTGCGGCCAAGGGAACGGTAAATGAAAAAATGCTGGCGGAATTTATGGAGCATGAATTCTTCAAGCGTCCTGTACCGCGTTCCGGATGGAAATATGATTTTTCAGAGGAATACAGTAATAAGATGCTGGATAAATATTCAAATCTTTCTACGGAAGATATTATGGCAACGATCTGCGCCTTTACAGCAGAAGCGATCGTACGCAATATGAACGATTATATTCCGCAGGATATGATTGAGCGGGTGAAGGTGATGTACGCCTCCGGCGGCGGTGTAAAAAATCCGACCATTATGAAATATATCCAGGAAAAACTGCCCCGGAACATCCGCCTAACATCTTCCGAGGAGATCGGTATCCCTCCGGAATATAAAGAAGCATGCAAATTTGCGACCCTAGCATATTCGACAATGCATAATATTGCGGATAACATTCCGGCCGCATGCCATGCATCCCAGTATACGATACTGGGGAAAGTATCGTTTGCGCCATGGAAGGCGAAAAATATTGGACCTTTGGATTAAAATGTCCTAAAAATAATCAAAAGCGTGAGGTGAAAAACATGAAAAAGTCTATTGTTGTAACCCTGGTATGTTTAATGGTCATTTCGGCAATGCTGTTTGCAGCTTGCGGCGCACCTGTGGCGGAAGTCTCCGCACCTGCGGAATCGACGGCGGCAGAAACGTCTGCGTCATCTGAAGAACCTGCTTCCGAGGAATCGGCAGAGAGTACGGAGGTGGCTTCGGCAGAAGGCGTAAAAATCGGCTTTTCTTTCGGACAGAGCGTTCATCCGTTTTTCGTAGCCATGCAGCAAGGGGCGGAAGCAGCGGCGAAAGAAGCGGGAGTACAACTGGTCGTGACTACCGCTGATTATGAAGTCGAAACACAGGTTTCGGACGTGGAAAATCTGATGCAGCAAGGTGTAAAAGCAATTATGGTAAACCCGATCGACTCTGCGGCGCTTAGCAACGTATGCAATGAAGCGCTGGAAAAGGGGATCGGAATTTTTCCGGTCGATATCAATGTAGACAACTGTGAAGTGACGGCATTTGTTTCTTCTGACAATAAAGAAATCGGAAAAATGGAAGCGGAATATATTATAGAACAGTTGGGAGGAGAAGGCACGGTTGCATGGTTGGGAAATCCGAGCATTACATCTCTGCGCGACCGGCAGGAAGGCTTTTTTGAAGTGATGGATGCGCAGGAGGGAATCGAAATTGTCGCGACAAACGAAACGGCGGCAATTGAGCGGACCAAAGCGCTGGAAGCGGCAGAGACTATCCTGCAGGCGAATCCCGATTTGGACTGCATAGCGGGCTCCAACGAATCTTCCGCTTTGGGTGCGCTTTCTGCGGCACAGGCTGCCGGCAAAACCGATATCCTGATTACGGGAGTTGACGCAACAGAAGATAATCTCAATGCGATCAAATCCGGAACGCCATTCTCGATGGCAGTTGCCCAGGACCCGTACCAGATGGGCTATCAGGCAGTGCAAAATGCACTCAAATGGATCAATGGCGAAGAAGTGGAAGAGTTCATTTCCGTGCCGATCGGCTTGATCACGGCTGATAATGTGGATGAATATATCGAACGTGAGGCACAGTACGCTGCCGCTGAATAAAAATTGGAAGTAGAGTTGACGTGGGGAACTTTGCGGTTCCCCACGCTCTGCTCAAAAAAATTAAGAGTACTATCATTTGGAAAGGTGTGGTAACGTGCCCAGAAAAATTTTGAATATGAAAAGCATCACCAAATCCTTTGCCGGCGTTACAGTGCTTGACAATGTACAATTCGATCTGATGGAGGGCGAAGTACACGCGCTGATGGGCGAAAACGGAGCAGGGAAATCTACCTTGATGAAGATATTAACGGGCGTATATACAAAGGACAGCGGAATCGTAGAAAAACTGGATCAAGGTGGAAATATGGTACGAATGGAACATATTACGCCAAAGGAAGCACAGGAGCAGGGAATTAGTATCGTGTTCCAAGAGTTCAACCTTCTTAACAATATGAGTATTGCCGAGAATGTTTTTATCGGCAGGGAGCCCAAAACAAAAGCGGGCACAATGGATTGGAAAAAACTATATGCAGATACCCGGGATATATTGAAGCGTGTCAAAGTAGACAAAGAACCGCGTGCTCTTGTCTCGGAATTAAGCATAGCGGAAAAACAACTGGTTGAAATTGCAAAATGCCTGTCTTATCAGGCGGATATTATTGTATTAGATGAACCTACTTCCAGTCTGACAGATCGTGAAGTAGATATTCTGTTTGATTTAATTACCGAACTGAAATCCAAGGGGACGAGTATCATTTATATTTCCCATCGAATGGAGGAAATCTTTAAAATAACAGATCGGATCACGGTATTCCGGGATGGAAAATTTGTCGATACATTCAAAACGGCGGACACTACCAATGAAGAATTGGTGCAATGTATGATCGGCAGGAAACTAAATTTAGAAAAGAATACTCAGGCAAAGGATTATAAAGATAAGGAAATTGCGCTTGAAGTTAAAAATGTGAACGTAAATGTTACGCTGAAATCAAAGCCTTTTGATTTTAGGCTCCATAAAGGAGAAATATTAGGTTTTTTTGGCCTCGTGGGCGCAGGCAGGACCGAGATGGCACGTATTATCTTTGGGATCGATAAAGCGGATGAAGCAGAAGTGTATAAAAACGGCCGGAAGATTACCATAAAGTCGCCGATCGACGCGATCAATAATGGAATTGCGCTAATTCCGGAAGACAGAAAAGAATTGGGGTTGGTTTTATCCCTATCCGTACAAAATAATTTGGTATTATCATGCCTGAAGAATTTAAGCCCGATCAGGATGCGAAAAGCTGAAGAGAAAGAAATCGCCCTGAAATATATCAAAAACCTTTCAGTAGCCTTGAGCAGCGAGGAACAGGCGGTAGAGGAGCTTTCCGGAGGGAATCAGCAGAAGATTGTTTTGGGGAAGTGGTTGGCGATGAAACCCGACATTTTGATTATGGATGAACCGACACGCGGAATCGACGTAGGAGCAAAAGCGGAGATTTATTCGATCATGAGGCAGCTTGCAGAAAACGGAACAAGTATTTTGATGATTTCGTCAGAGATGCCGGAAATTTTACACATCAGCGACCGCGTGATCGTACTTTATGAAGGACAAAAAACACTGGATGCACCTGTTGCGGGTCTCAATCAGGAAAAGCTGATGCATGCAGCGATTGGAGGGAATGAATAATGTCGAATAATGAAGTAATCATCGCTTCTGAAGAGAAGCGTGGGAGAAAGGCTGCAAACTTACGCCAATATGCGCTTATTTTTATTATGGTTGGCCTGTTTGTGGTTTTTACCTGTTTAACAAACGCATTTTTTACGCCGGATAACCTGCTCAATATGTTCCGGCAGGTGTCGATGATATGTATCGTTGGGGTCGGTATGACAATGATTATTATTCTGGGAGACATCGACCTGTCTCCGGGATCGGTGATGGCATTTGTCGGCGTGATGGGCGCGACGGTATATAAAATGACCCAAAGCCCCTTCCTGACCTTAGTATTCTCGCTCGCGATCGGCGCGGGAGTTGGTTTTGTAAACGGATTTATCACCGCGAAAGGCCGAATCCCGGCATTTATCACGACGTTGGCGACAATGCAGATTTTCCGCGGAATATCCTTTATTTATACGGGTGGCAACCCAGTATCGGTATTTGATGAAGGATTCACGCAATTTGGAACGGGATACGTGGGCGCGATCCCATTGCCGGTTGTGTTGATGGCTGCAGTTGTTGTCGTTGGCATTTTTATTACGAAATACACGCGGTTTGGACGGCATATTTATGCAGTTGGCGGGAATTCCAAAGCAAGTCAATGGTCTGGTATCAGCGTCGACAGAGTAAAGATTGGCGTGTTTACTCTGAGCGGCCTTTTTACAGGGCTGGCGGGGCTTGTGATGGCAGCGCGCCTCGGATCGGGACAGCCTTCGGCAGCAGATGGATTTGAAATGGATGTTATCGCCGCTGTCATCTTGGGCGGGGCGTCTTTGGCCGGCGGCAAGGGGACGATTTTTGGAACGGTCATCGGCGTAATTATTATTGGCGTCCTAGCGAATGGACTCACACTGCTGGATGTTTCCTCCTATTGGCAGCAAGTGGTAAAAGGGCTGATTATTGTCGTTGCAGTCCTTATAGATACAAAAAGCAGGAAGAAGGCATAAGCGGGGGATACCATGCCCCCGCAAGGCTTTATGAGGGAGGTAACATATGCTGTATCCATTTAAGTTTAATCATATTTATATCAATAAAATATGGGGAAGCCGGGATTTTTCATTGTTCCGCAGCGATCTTCCCGAGGGGAAGATAGGAGAAACATGGGATATTGCCTGCCATGAAGAAGGCACGAGCGTCGTAACAAACGGGCAATACATAGGGAAAACATTACAGGAAATGATCGGCATGTTCGGCCATGACCTGCTTGGAAGCGGGATAGATCCGGAGAATTTTCCTTTTATGATCCGTTTGGTCAATCCACGGGAAAAACTGTCTATCCAGGTACACCCCGATGATGACTATGCGCGCAGCAAGGGCATGGCGGCAGGGAAGACAGAGGCATGGTATGTGATGGAGACCTTCGAGGAACCCTTTTTATATTTGGGTACGAAGGATTGTACGAAAGAAGAATTCCGAAAGAGCATCAAAACAGGGGAAACGGAAAGGTACATGAAGCGGTATGAAGCAAAAAAAGGAGATGTATACCTGCTTCACAGCGGTTTGGTGCATGCGATGGGAAGCGACCTGATTATGGTGGAAATCGGGCAAAACTCCAATACGACTTACCGTATCTTTGATTATGGACGGGGAAGGAAAGTAGATGTGGAAGATGCGTTCCATGTGATCGACCTCAATATGCAAGGAAGGCGCTCTCCGGGCGTTTCCGTCGACCACAGCGGATACAGGCGGACGATCTATTTTGTCCATGAAGCATTTGCATGGGAATGTTATGAGATCAGTTCCTGTATGCAAAGCTGTACAGACAAAGAGCGCTTTCATACCTATACCTGTGTCGAAGGCTGTGGAGTGCTGAGGTATGGAAGTAAATGCGAATATATCCAATGCGGGGAAAGCGTGCTTATGCCGGCCAGCCTGGGAGAGTACGAAGTGCAGGGCAATTTAAAGCTGCTTAAATCGTATGTGCCAGATAAGACGCGCGCAAAACAGGAATTGTGCAAAATGATAGGGATATGAAAAAAGCAGATTACAGATATACGGTGCGGGCATGTTATATGGGATACATCGTATTGGCGGTTGTGATAAACTTGACGCCGATCCTGTTTGTTCCCCTGCAAAGCCTGTATGGAATCACATATGCCCAGCTTGGCATATTGATCTCAGTAAATTTTATCGTGCAGGTAGCATCTGATCTTGCATTCGGCAGGCCTGCCGATGCGTTTGGGGCGCGCCCCTTTGTAATATTAGCGCAGGCGCTGGCTATAGCGGGCCTGGTGGTATTTGTACTTGCGGCGGATTTGTTTGCGGATCTATTTACGGGTTTGCTGATCGGCACGATTCTATTTTCAATTGGCGGTGGGCTGCTGGAATTGCTTATTAATCCTATCGTGAACGCAATTCCGACCCAAGAGAAGATTTCGGCAATGAACGTACTGCATTCCTTTTACTCTTGGGGACAGATCGTGGTCATTATTATTACTACGCTGCTGATTTATACATGGGGAGCGGAAAGCTGGAAACAGGTTGTCTTGCTATGGCTGGCGGTCCCGGCAATCAACATATTCTTATTTGCCAAAGCTCCGATTGCCCCCTTTGTAAAAGAAGGGAAACGGAAAACGCCGCTTAAACAGGTCGTGCGGAACAAATACTTTCTGCTTGTGACGTTATGTATTATCCTGGGGGCCGCTTCCGAGCACGTTATGGGGGAATGGAGCTCGACGTTTATGGAAAAAGCCGCGGGATTTCCCAAGGTTATTGGCGATACGGCAGGCGTATGCATGTTTGCGCTTATGATGGGAGTAGGAAGGATCCTCTATGCCAAATCGGGCGGAAAAAATTTACTGAATGTCCTTACTGCAGGCGCGGGACTGGCGTTGGCGGCATATTTACTGATCGCATTTACAAATAACGGTGCGCTGGCGTTGGCGGCGTGCGCCCTGTGCGGATTCGCGGTAAGCATCATGTGGCCGGGCTGCATCGTACTTGCCGCAGACCGTTTCCCACGGGCGGGGGCCTCGATGTTCTCCGTGCTTGCGGCAAGCGGAGACGCGGGCGCGGCATTTGCCCCGTGGCTTGCAGGCATGGTCGCGCAGGGAGTCTCCGCGGTAAACGGGGACCAGGCGGGTCTTCGGACGGCAATGATGATAACGGCTGTATTTCCGTTGGTTATGCTGGCGGTTATGACAATAATCAAAAAAGAACATAAAAAATCTGGAATACAGGAAAAGGAGTATAAAGGTGAAGACGGGAATTTCAGCATCGATGATGTGCGCTGATTTTATGGATATGAGGAAGGACATACGCGCAATGGAGGAGGCGGGGATCGAGTACCTGCATTTTGATATTATGGATGGAAGCTTTGTGCCCAATTATGCACTGGGGGTATGCATGATTGAACAGGTCAGGAGAGAGACGGATTTACCGTTAGATATTCATTTAATGGTAGAACGCCCGGACCTGAAAACAGGATACTTTCCTTTTCGTAAGGGAGATACAGTATCGGTACATGCAGAAAGCACGGTTCACCTGCAAAGACTACTGCAATTTCTTAAAAGGGAAGGGATACATCCGGGTGTTGCAATGAATCCGGCTACCCCTGTTGAAGTATTGGAATATGTGCTGGATGTGGCGGATTTCGTGTTGGTAATGACGGTGAATCCGGGATTCGCAGGACAGGCAATTGTGGAAGAGATGCTGAGAAAAATTGGGAATGTACGTAGCTACCTGAATGAACGAGGTCACCGAGATACGGTGATTCAGGTTGATGGAAATGTAAGCTTTGAAAATGCAAGGAAAATGAAAGCTGCCGGCGCGGGAAATTTTGTAGCAGGGAGTGCGGGACTGTTCCGGACGGATATGACGATCCCGGAGGCTGCTAAAAAGCTGCGCGAAGCCATCCGGTAGAAACTATACCGAGCAGTTTTTTGGATTTTGTGTTGGAAACATAAGCCTTATATCTGAACGCCACAGGAAAGAACCTGCGGCGTTTTAGCTTTAAAAGGATAGTAACTGGCAGTATAGAAAGAATAGTTATCCACCAAGCGCAACGCATTGATAGACAACGTACTCAACAGATCGATATTTACTACCGTTTTATTGGAAAATTATACTAAACACTCATTTATATTTATTCGCGTTAGCGCGGGGTGTTTTTTGCAGCGCAACCATAAGCAGCCTCAACTGATTTATGCGGGGATAATTTGCTGATTTCCCTTTAATATTTTGTTGTAGGGTACCTGCAAAGGGGTTACAATAAAACTACAGGGGAAGATTGGACTTTACACGACTGTAAGGAGGTTTACCATTATGTCGCAGAGAATGATTTTGAATGAAACATCGTATTTTGGGCAAGGAGCGCTTTTGAACCTGCCGGAGGAAATCCGGCGGCGGGGATTTAGAAAGGGGCTTATCATAACGGATGCCGATCTGGTGCGGTTTGGCGTCGCCGCCAAGGTGACGGATTTGCTTGACGCAAGCGGTATGGCGTACAACATTTTTTCACAGGTGAAGGCAAATCCCACGGTAGAGATCGTCAAAAAGGGAGTAACCGCGTTTCGTGCAAGCGGTGCGGATTATCTGGTTGCCATCGGCGGCGGATCGTCGATCGACACGGCGAAGGCGGTTGGAATCATCGTCAGCAACCCGGAATTTTCCGATGTTGTAAGCCTTGAAGGCACGGCGAATACGCTGAGAAAGGCGGTGCCAACGATTGCAATTCCTACGACGGCGGGTACGGCGGCAGAGGTGACGATTAACTATGTAATTACGGATGAAGAAAAGAAACGGAAATTTGTATGCGTGGACGTACATGACATTCCGCAGGTTGCGATTGTCGATCCGGGGATGATGGCTTCCATGCCGCGCGGCCTTGCGGCATCCACGGGGATGGACGCGCTTACGCATGCCATTGAGGGCTATGTGACAAAAGGCGCGTGGGAAATGACGGATATGTTCCACCTGCAAGCGATTAAAATGATCGCGGAAAATCTCAAAGATGCGGTCAACGGCGATATGAAGGCAAAGGAAGAGATGGCGGCCGCGCAATATATCGCGGGCATGGGTTTTTCCAACGTAGGTCTTGGCGTGGTGCACGGAATGGCGCATCCATTGGGGGCGTTTTACGATACGCCGCACGGCATTGCCAATGCGGTGCTGCTGCCTTATGTAATGGAACACAACCAGGACGCGACAGGGGAAAAATATCGTGAAATTGCCCGGGCCATGGGCGTAGGGAATGTAGATAACATGAGTCAGGCGGAATACCGCCGCGCGGCAATCGAAGCGGTGCGCGCCTTATCACGCGCAGTGGAGATTCCACAGACCTTGGCTGAAATCGGCGTAAAAGAGGAAGACCTCGAGGAATTGGCGAAGTCGGCCTTCTGCGATGTATGCACAGGCGGAAATCCCAAGGATATGACGGAGGAAAGCATTCTTGGAGTATATCGTTGGGCGCTGAATGGCTGAGGATATTTTTTAGGGCCGCGGGAGGTTTCGCCTGCGGGATGAAAAGAAGCAAAGCGGCTGCGCCGCAAAGAAAAGGAGAATCCCTATGAATTTTCATGTACTGCACCCCGCCGATCAAATTTGCATGATGATGGAGCGTATTTATGCGTTCGGTATGACAACAACCTCGGGCGGAAATCTTTCCATCAAGGATTCGGACGGCGACATCTGGATTACGCCGGGATCGATTGACAAAGGAACGCTGACGCGGGAAGATATCATGCAGGTAAAACCGGACGGCACGGTCCTCGGCCCGCATAAACCGTCGGTAGAACTGCCTTTTCACAAAATGGTGTATGAGAAACGGCCGGACCTGAAGGCTGTGCTGCATGCACATCCGCCGGCATTGGTAGCATATTCCGCACTTGGCCGGAAACCGCAGACAGAAATGATTGCGAGCGTCAATTATATTTGCAACAATGTGAAGGCGGCGGGATATGCGCTTCCCGGTTCAAAAAAACTCGGCGGCCTGATTGCACGGGAGTTTGAAAATGGATCAGATATTGTAATGATGGCAAGCCACGGCGTTGTAGTAGGCGCGCAGAACATGTTTGATGCGTTCATGAAGTTTGAAACACTCGACTACTGTGCGCGCATCGAGATCAATGCGGCTCCGCTCGGAAAACCACGCATCCTTACGCCGGAAGAACTCAATTTGTATTATATGCGTTCTTTCCCACAGCTCGAGGATTATTATCCGGGAGAATATAGCTCAGCCGAACGGTATTACCGCTCGGTCATGTGTAAATTTATCCGCCGGGCGTATAACCAGCAATTGTTTACTTCAACACAGGGAACTTTCTCGCGCAGGCTGCCCGACGGTTCGTTTATCATTACGCCTTATAATAAAGACAGGATGTACCTTGAGCCGGAAGACATCGTAAATATCCGCAATGGACGCAAGGAGCAGGGGAAAAATCCATCGCGCGCCGTAAAAATGCATCAGGCAATTTACGAGAAACATCCGGATATCAATGCAGTTGCCATTGCGCATCCGCCGAATATTATGGCGTTTGCAGTAACAGGGGCGGAGTTCGACGCACGGTTGATTCCAGAAAGTTATATTATGCTCAAACAAGTGCAGCGGCTGCCGTATGGCTCCAATCTTCTCGAGCACAACCAGGTGGTAGATACGATATCCATGAAAAATCCGGTTGAGATGATTGATAACGATTGTGTGGTGATTGCAGGAACCGGTCTTTTGAATGTATTTGACAGGCTGGAAGTGCTGGAATATTCCGCTAAGTCTGTCTTGGCGGCAAAACAGTTGGGAGAGCCGCGAACGATTACGGCGGAAGAAGTAAAGGAAATCGAGGCGGCGTTTAAGCTGTAACGAGTGGCGTTGGATTTCCTTTTTTAGATTGAACTCTAAAAACAGACAATGACACAAGCCAGCCCCCTGATGTAGGACAGAGACTATACAGGGGGTATTTGTATGAAAAGAAGCTATACACACATCAAGATATTGGAACAACAAATCATAAAAATGCGTAAAGAAAGGAAAAGCAAGCAGGAAATTGCAGATGCGCCTGGCCTGAAAAAAATTCAAGCCAAAAACTGAGTAAATCGCCATAACAAGCAAGCGAATATTGTCGTGCCAAAGAAGCACGGCCAATTAGTACGTAAGGAGCGATGAAACTACGTATTACCTCCATGTCAAGGGCAGGGATGCCGCTTAGTAACGCTCCGTCGAAGAATTTCTTTGGAATACTGAAAACAAAGTACATCTACTGACAAAAAATGCTTCAATTAAAGAAGCCGTGAAACTGATGCACGAATAAATTCAATTTTATAGTTATGAGCGTATCCAAACAAAAAGCAGATTTACTCCCTTTGAATTGAGGAGTAAATCCACGCAATTTTTTCTTTTCTTACTATTGGTTTTTTCTGCCTGTTTAACAGGGAGTGGTCTACTAGAGGGAACGTTTTTTTGTATACGTCCAACAATTGGTTATATAAATAACGTTATTGTAAAATGAATTTTAATGAAATTCTATATATAAACATATATAAAATCATTTAAAATGGATATAAATATAACTTTTAGTATTTTATTTATATATTTTTAAAAAAATATTGACATAAATATAACTTAATGTTAAGATACAAATATCAAATACAACAAGGAGGTAATAAATATGAAGGTAAACAAATCAGAACTCGACCAACTAGTAAAAAGCGCGATTGGTTCAGGTCCGGCACGCAATGCAGATGCTCCTAAATTTGCAGATGATGCTTCGATCGGCGATGGCAAATCCTTAATTGGGAAAGTGCCGCCTCCGCCGCTTAAGAAATTCAAGATTACGGTGGAGCGCGTAGAGGGGATGTGTGTTGCACGACATGTAGAAGGCGAGACCTTCTATATGGAGGGAGACAAAACACCGGAAGGGATTTGTATTCCGGCCTTTTCGGGATTGCTGCCCTATATCAATGCAATGATTTGCAATGCGGATTTCTGGTGGGAACCGGTCAAGGGAAAAATCCGGCTTGGTTGCCCGGATCCAGATAATCATGTTACGTTTTCCATCGAAGAGGTTTAATTACAATTCATTGAGAGAGAATAGGCAAAATTCGGTAAATATGGCATACACGCTTTTGGGTGCAATGCTGGACAGCGAATATGTCTCGGTCTGCGAATTGTTTGTCTCAACAGGGAAATAAATTTCGTATTATTATAAATTATCAAACTAAAAAATCGGCTACGCTTTCTCTGGTTTTTTGGCCCTTTTGGCATTGGGAAGATGGCTGGACAATCAAATTACAGGACAATATTTTTCGGGTATGGAAAATTTTGTTCGATGTATGAATTGATGATTGAGCGGAATATTACTGCATTGCAAAATTTGAATTTATCATAGGTTGCCTGCTTGTAGGATAGTAAGAACCGATTGAACCGATTGAAACTTAACGGACTGATAATATCGGGCTTTAAGGAGTGCTGCGGGAATGAACGAAGCTCTTGGATTACTGGAAGTGAGAGGACTTGCCTCAAGCATAATGGTGATGGACGCCATGATGAAGGCGGCGGAAACGGGATTGGTCGATATAAAAAAAGATATGGGTGGCGGTCTCGTAACGCTGGTGGTTGAAGGCGAAGTAAGCGCGGTAACGGCCTCTGTTCAGGCAGGGATCGCCGAAGCGGAACGGGCGAGCGAAGTGATTGCGTACCGGATTATGGCGAATCCGGATCCACAGACGCGGATGTATCTTGATAATTCCTATCGTGAAAAAAAGATTGTGTTTGGAAAGGAAGCGTTTGGCATCATTGAGGTATACGGATTTATCTGTGCCATGACCGCGGCGGATGCGGCGGTAAAAGCAGCGAATGTGCGGTTGGTTGGTATGGAACGCACGAAGGGAAGTGAAGGAATTGAGCTGATTGTGGCGCTAAAGCTGGCGGGTCTACCGGATGCGGTGAGAGGCGCGGTCGATGCGGGACTTGCTGCGGCAGCGGAAGTGGGCGATGTAATTTCTTCCAACGTAAATGCGCTTCCGTGCGAAGGGATCTACCCAATGATCCAATACACAAATTTGAAAAGTGACTGAGAAAATGGGAAAGAAAAAAGCAGGGGCGGATATCGCGAAAAAGAATCAGGCAAAGGAGCGGAAAACGGAAGCTGAAGGCGCTGGAAAAGAGGCTTTGGGGATCGTGGAATGCCGGGGAATTACGGCAGCGATCGAAGCAGCTGACAGTATGGTCAAAGCAGCGGGTGTGGAAGTGATTGGCAGTCAAAAGATTGGTAATGCCCTGATTTACATAGCTGTTGCGGGGAAAGTCGATGCGGTCAGAGAAGCGGTAAAGACCGGAAGTGAAACGGTACAGAGGCTGGGCGAGCTTTATGCGGCGCATACGATGGCCCGGCCGGACGATGCAATCTTTAAGATCATAAAGATCATTTCGGGATGAGAAAGGAGAGAGGAAAAATGGCAAGAGAAGCGTTGGGTATGGTGGAGACGCGGGGGCTTACGGCGCTTGTAGAAGTCGCGGATGCAATGGTAAAGGCGGCGAATGTGAAGCTTGCGGGAATGGAAAAGATCGGCTCAGGCTATGTAACCGTAATGGTGACGGGAGATGTTGGCGCGGTGAAAGCGGCAGTGGAAGCGGGTTCGGCGGCTGTGAACGGACTTGGTGAACTCGTTGCCGCGCATATTATTCCCAGTCCGCATGCAGATATGGAGAAGATATTGCCTGGAACACAGGAAACAGAAATCAAAGTGGAAGAAATCGGATAAAACGGAGGGAAAATCATGATTAAAGAAGCACTGGGAATCATTGAAACCAGAGGGCTTACTGCCCTGATCGAGGCAGCGGATGCGATGGTGAAAGCGGCAAATGTGGAGTTGATCGGTGTAGACAAGATCGGCTCGGGCTATGTGTCTGTGATGGTGCGCGGCGACGTCGGCGCCGTAAAAGCCGCTACGGAAGCGGGGGCGGGAGCTGTTGGAGCACTTGGCGAACTTATCGCGGTGCACGTGATTCCGCGTCCCCACGGCGATGTAGAAAAGATACTCCCCGCGATGAAATAAATAGAAGGGAAGTGCCGTTATGCAGCTTGGCAAAATCGTTCAATATGTCGTAGCGACGAAAAAAAATGAAAAGCTGACGGGTTGCAAGCTGTTGGTTGTGCAGATGATCGAAAATGGAAGGCTCGTCCAGCGCTATACAGTGGCAATCGACAGTGTCGGCGCGGGAGAAGGTGAGGTTGTCCTCGTTGCGTCCGGAAGCGCCGCGCGCATCGGAACAGGGAGGGAAAACGCTCCGGTAGATGCGGCAATCGTGGGCATCATTGACAAACCGGAATCCGTACTGGGAGAGTAGATATGAAAAATCTTGGGGCCGCTGTAGGAATTGCGGAATTCCAGGGAATCGCCGAGGGAATTGCGGGCTTTGACTGTGCAATTAAAAACAATGATATTCACTTGTTGCAGGCAGGGATGATATGCCCGGGAGGATATCTGATAATTTTTGGCGGGAGGTATGCGGACGTGTATGGAGCGGTTCATATGTTGCGTGGAAAATATCTTCCGGCATTGCGAAAATCAATAGTAATCGGCAATCTGAGCAATGGCATTCTGAACCATCAGCCGGCTGAGAGAAAAACAGATGCGCTGGGGATTCTGGAAACGCGCGATGCGGCAAGTGCGGTCTATGCTGCAGATGAAGCGGCAAAAACATCCGACGTATGGGTGCGGGAATTGCGCCTGGCGAACGGAATCGGCGGTAAAGGGGTGGTAATCCTTTGTGGCGGAATCGCGGAAATTACCGCGGCGATAGAAAAGGCATCCCTGTTATGCCGGACGAGAAATGGATTTGTGGCGGGTACGATTATAACAAATCCGCATGAGCAGACATACAAAACATTATTTGGAACTTAATATCTTGGAGGTAAAGCTATGTGCAATTTTGGCAATGATTATATGAGATGCAAAATGATCAATACGGGACGGCTGATGTTCGACAGGCAGCTCACCGACGCAGGCGGTGGAAATATCAGCGTGAGGCATAACGGGCTTATTTATGTTACGCCAATGATGGCAGGAGAGAAATTGCGGTGGCAGCTTCAGCCGGACGACCTGATTGCACTCGATGAAAATACTTTGGAAGTTGTGGAAAACGATCCGACCATGATGACGCGTGAAAGTATGATGCACCTTGGCATCTACGAGGCGATTCCAAGCGTTGGAGCGGTACTGCATGCCCATCCGAGATATTGCCTTGTCTATGCCGCGGC
Organism: Christensenella tenuis; assembly: GCF_014287795.1. Classification (GTDB taxonomy): domain Bacteria; phylum Bacillota; class Clostridia; order Christensenellales; family Christensenellaceae; genus Christensenella; species Christensenella tenuis. Next base: position 124,600 of record NZ_JACOON010000007.1, on the reverse strand, counting down.
GAAAAAGAGACTGGATGTCTATACGGAAAACTTTGAATATTTTGCAGGCGGTCCGATGGAATGCGTCAAAGAGGTTGAGGGGACTTCGCCTGAACTCGCAAAAGAAGTGATTTCCTATTTTTATAATCGGCGCAGTGAAATACCGGAAAGGGCGCTAGGCGCGCTTATTCCCAATCATGGCATCGTAATTGCGGCCAAAGATCTTGATGAGGCATTTACGCTTCTTGACAACGCGGAAGTTAATGCGATGGTTGGTTTATTCCAAAAGCTTCTGTGATATGATGGCAGCGGCGAAAAAAGTGCTGGCGCTTGATTACGGTGCCGGCAGCATGCGGAGTATCGAAGGAATTTTTGACGGCAGTCGGCTTGGATATCGGGAGATGCTGCGCTGCAAGAATGAACTGGTGCGTGTGAAGGACAATCTTTACTGGGATATCGGAGTAATGCATCGGTTCGCAGTAGAATCAATCGGGCGTACGTCTGCGGATTCGATGGGAATTGATACATGGGGAGCGGACTTTGGAATGCTGGACGGGCATGGAAGGCTCCTGTTTCTGCCGCGGACCTACCGCGACCCACAGGTACAGGAATTTGCGGAAGAAGTTTTCTCTGTCATTTCGGGCTACGAACTTTTTGAAAGCAACGGCACAGTAATAGAAGATATTTGCCCACTTGTACATCTGTGCTACTGGAAAAAATATGCACCGTATTGGTTTGAAAAAACGCGGACAATCCAGCTCATGGCTAATCTCATCTGCTATCTGCTTACGGGTGAAGTAACTTTTGACAATACCTTGGCCAGTCCGTCCGGGATGTATAGTCTTAAGTGGGACGACTGGAATATGGAACTCATGGAGCACCTCGGGCTTCCCAATGTGCTGCCGCAGACAACGGAACGAAACGACATTTTAGGAGTGGCGGGGATTCCAGAGGGAAAAAGAATTCCAGTGATGCGGGTCTGTGGGCACGACACCTCTTCCGCCCTTATGGCGGTCCCGGCGCATTGTGTGGAACGGGCTCTTTATGTCAGCACAGGAAGCTGGGTCATGACTGGCTGTTTTTTGCAGGAGCCGGTAATTACCCGGGAGGCTTTTGAGGCAGGCCTCAGCAATGAGAATGGCTTTGACGGAGAGATCAATTTCCTGAAATATTCCAACGGATTGTTCATTGTGCAGGAATGTGCGCGAGAGTGGAAAACCGGGGGATGGGAAATGGATTACGGTTTTCTGGAAAAGGGGGCAAAGGAAGCCGAATATGGGGGATCTATTGATCCGGACAGTCCAGAATTTACGAAACCGGGAAAAATGTGCCAAAAGATTTTAGGATATCTTGAACGCACCGGACAACCGCAACCAAAAGGAAAAGCTGAGATTTATGCGGCGGTGCTGAATGGAATCGCGAATTCCGTGGCAAAGACCATGCGGGACATCATCCGTATTCTCGGGAAAACATTCGACAGCATTTACGTATTGGGCGGCGGTGCAAAAAGCGCGTATCTTTGCAATGCAATCAAGAGAAAAACAGGCCTCAAACTATATGCGGGGCCAGTAGAAGCGACGGCTATGGGAAATATTTGTACCCAGTTGATCCGGCAGAAAGAACTTCTCAACAGGTCGGAAGCAGCAAATCTGCTGCGTGGTTCGACAAAAATTCGTGAATTTTGAAATTTCATATAAGGAAAGACCTGATTACAATTCTAAAATCAAATAACAAGGAGGAAAATTTGATGAAGAAGATGAAACGACTGGTGTTTGTTGTAGTTATGGTTATGCTGGTGAGTATTTTGTTTGCATGCACGCCTGCAGAAACCCCGCAGGACAGTAAAACCCCCGAGGAATCTGCTCAGGAAAGCGTTGCGTCAGCGGAGGACGCAAACGGAGATGGAACGGTTAAAATTGGGGTTCCAGTCTTCAACCTTGGGCACACGTATTGGGTGTCGTGGGTCGATGAAATTGAGAAATTAGCCGAAGAAAAGGGCTTCGAGGTAATATCTGCAGACAGTAAATTCGATGCTGCAAAGCAGGTAAGTCTTATGGAGGATATGATTGCCCAAGGCTGCGACGCGATTATCCTTTGCCCGGTAGACCCGGGCGGAGTAGGCGTTGTCATTAAAGAAGCGGAAGCTGCGGGTGTGCGCGTAATCCTAAGTGACCTTGATGTCGTTGACGGGGACGGAAACCACGTTGCATCCGGGCTTGTAGGGATTGAAACCTATGAAACGGGCAAATTGGAAGGCAAATGGGCGGCCGATTACGCAAAAGAACATTTTGATGGGAGAGCAAACGTTGCTGTGCTTTCCTATCCGGCAGAGCAACCCTGTCTTGATGCGGAAAACGGCTTTCTTGAAGGATTGAAAGCAGAACTTGGAGAAGAGAATGTGAAAGCGGTAATCATGAATGGCCAGGCAGAAACTGAAAAAGGCATGACGGTAACGGAGAATATCCTGTCTGCAAATGACGACATTAACATGCTATGGGGTGCAAATGTCGAGTGTACCCTCGGGGGAGTAGCTGCGATGGAATCGCGCGGGATGACGCAGGAAGATGCGGTGGCATGCGCGTTTTATACGAACCCAGATGTTATGGATCTGATTCAGGCAGATGAATCGATGTTCAAGGTTACCATGCATCTGCCGCCGCGCGTTATGGCAGATACTGCCGTTGATATGGCGCTTAAAGCGGTCAACGGGGAAGAATTTGAATATGAGATCAAGGTACCGTTTGAACTGTGCGACAAAACGACGGTAGAAGGCTTGATGGAAGAATAATCTTTGAATATTACTACGGGAGGCCCTCGGGCCTCCCGTAGGCAAAAGGAGATAAGCATATGGGAACGATATTGAGTGTTAAAAATATCAGTAAGTCATTTCCCGGCGTAAAGGCTCTTGACGATGTATCACTTGATGTAAAAAGTGGGGAAATACACGCCCTTCTAGGAGAGAATGGCGCGGGCAAATCCACATTTATAAAGATTGTTTCGGGCGTATTCCGTGCGGATGAAGGCGAAATATTTATAGAAGACCGAAAAATCGACGTCAAAAGTCCGGCTGACGCGGTAGAAGCGGGAATCAGCGTAGTACACCAGGAATTGAATATCGTACCGTGGTTGGATGTCGCAACAAATTTTATGCTGGGGCAGGAGCGAACAAAAAAGTTTTTAAACGTGATCGACAAAAAATATTCCATACAAAAAGCACAGGAGAGTTTGAAGCGCCTTGGCTTCGATATCGACGTTACCAAAAAAATGCAAATGCTGTCCTTTGCCGAGCAACAGATGGTGGAAATCGCAAAGGTCATCAGTACAAATCCCAAAGTGGTCATACTAGATGAACCGACGGCAGCGCTTGCGCAACAGGAACGGACAAACCTGTATCAGGTCGTAAATGCCTTGAAGAAGCAGGGAGTAGGGATCATTTATATTACGCATATTTTTGAGGAAGTGTTCAGTTTGGCGGATCGGGTATCGGTTCTGCGCGACGGACAATATATCGGTACGGCGGATCGGGAGAATCTTGATGAAAAAGCGTTGATCAAAATGGTGGTCGGCCGTGAGGTGAAAAGCGAACCAAGAAAATCGATCGCAACGGATGAAGTAATTTTGGAAGTCAAGGGGCTGAATGTGGAAGGCAAGCTCCACGACATCAATTTCAATCTGAAACGCGGTGAAATTTTGGGTTTCGCTGGTCTGGCAGGAGCGGGAAGAAGTGAAATCATACGGGCGGTATTTGGAGCGGATCGAAAAGATTCGGGAGAAGTATGGATTGAGGGGAGGCAGGTGGAAATCAATTCGCCCTATGACGCTTATCAGGCAGGTGTTGCGCTTGTGCCCGAGGAGCGAAAATCGGAAGGGCTGATGATGGAAATGACGATGGAATATAACAATACGTGCGCAAGTTTGTCAAAAATGACAAATAAAGCTGGTATGATTTCCTACAAAAAGGTAAGAAAAAGAGCGCGTGAAGCGGTTAAAAAATTTGAGATCAGTCCACCAGATGTCCTGCGAAAGGCAAAACTGTTCAGCGGAGGAAACCAACAGAAAATCGTTGTGAGTAAATGTGTGAACGCTGATCCTAAGATCTTATTGATCGATGAGCCGACACGCGGTGTGGACGTAGGAGCAAAAGAAGAAATCCATGCAATACTGGATGGAATGGTAAAGGAAGGAAAAAGCATCATTGTGGTCTCTTCGGAGTTACTGGAAGTCCTGAAACTTTCAGACCGTGTACTTGTCGTGCGCGATGGGCGAATCGTTGCGGAACTTACCAAGGAAGAAGCGGGGCAAGAGGTCATTATGCAATATGCGATGGGAGGAAAGCAGCTATGAGCAAGGAGAGCCAATCCAAAACATTGAATTCAATTAAAAACTGGTATGCAACGTCTAAACAAGAGGCGGGATTGTATATTGCCTTGGTAGTGTTGATCGTATTTCTTTCGATCGCATCTCCGGCGTTTCTTAATGCGGATAATATACTCAATATCATACGTCAGGTATCGATTGTAGGAATTATTGCAATCGGCGGATTTATGGTCATATTGACAGGAGGAATGGATATCTCCGTCGGATATGTTGCGGCTCTTACTGGAATCGTGGTAGCAAAGCTGACGATCGACATGGACGTACCAATGCCGCTTTCTATCACGGCTGGGATGTGTGTCGGACTGTTAGCGGGTCTTTTAAACGGGACGCTCTCGACCTATCTGAATCTCCCGTCATTCATCGTGACACTCGGGACAATGCAGATCTGCCAGGGAGCTGGCTATGTCATTACACAGGCAACGCCGATTTCCAATTTTCCAGAAAGTTTTGTAGCGCTTGGCAGAGGATATTGGGGGCCTGTTCCAATTCCTGTAATTATTTTGGCCGGACTTTATATTTTTATGTCACTATTCATGAAATATTCAAAATTTGGTACCTATTGTTACGCGCTTGGCGGCAACAAAGAGTCGGCACGCCTTTCCGGGATACGCGTCAACAGGATCCAAGTTCTTGTGTATATACTGGGAGGATTATTTTCTTCCTTGGGAGGCCTGATTGTTGCTGCGCGCACAAATGCGGGATCTGCACAAGTAGGAAGCACTTATCTGTTTGATGTATTTACTGCCTGTGTACTCGGAGGAACGGCGCTTTCGGGGGGCATTGGGCGTTTGCCCGGCGTAGTCGTGGGTTGTATCTTTGTAGGAATTTTGAATAATGGACTTGTACAACTTAATGTGGATTCTTTCTATCAAATGATGGTACAGGGAATTGTGCTTGTGATTGCAGTGGTGTTGCAATCGTTGATGACGCGCGAAAAACGCATAAAAAAGTAGGGTAGAAAGTGGGCGGTCATACGGCCGCCCAATAAATATTCATGAGAGCATCAACAGAATGACTTAAAATTACACATTTTCATAAGAAAAGAAGATATAAATAAAGTTACAATATATTTTCGGCTTTTGAAAATCGGCGACAAAGACATTATATTGACAGATAAGCCGATTTAAGAGATACTTAAATTGGAATGAAAAAGAAAGGGAACTGTTTTGTATGTCGGGACAATACAGGGATTATCCAAAGCACCTGATCAGGAAACTCCCCAGATATTATAGGTATTTAAATGAGCAAAAGCAGTTCGGCAAAGAATATATTTCGTCGAATGAACTGGCGTCGTTAATGGGGATATCGCCTTCGCAGGTGAGGCAGGACTTCAATCGTTTTTTATATAATGGGTATCACGGCGTAGGATACAATGTATCGGCGATCCTGGAGCAGATTACCGAATTGCTTGATTTGAAAACAAAGAAAAACACAATTATTATCGGCGCGGGCAATCTGGGACAGTCGCTTAGTAACTATGATGAACTGAAAAACTGTGGATTTGAAATCAAAGCGTTTTTCGATATCAATCCTAGGCTGGCTGGCGCGGTAATCAACGGGATTAAGGTTTGCGATATGGAATGGCTTGAAGAATATATCAAAGCAGAAAATATTGTTGCGGCAATTTTAGCCTTGCCTACAGAAGGAACGAGCGAGATTGCGCGAAAAATCAGCGAATATGGGGTGACGATGTTCCTGAATTTCAATCCGGTTTTTTTTGAGTTTGAAAGAGATGTCTTTATTGAAAATGTGCATATTGACGATAATCTGATGATGCTTTCCTATAAGGGAGCCCATAAAGGGGCGGGAGAGCGGGATGATGAAGAATAAAGCAGGAATTTTCTATGGATTTTGGACGCGTGATTTTGACGCGGATTATGTGGCGCTTACAAGAAAAATTGCGGAGATCGGCTTTGAAGTAATAGAGCTTGTAGCGGAATCTGTACGGAAGATGACCCTACAGGAACGCGACGCTTTGAAGAAAACAGGAGAGGAACTGGGGGTAGAATTTGTACTTGCATCCGATCCGCCGGAAGAATACGATATATCTTCGCCGGACGCGGATGTGCGCAAAGCGGGCATAGAATATTTAAAAGGATATTTTGATATCGCTGCGGAGCTTGGAGCAAAAACGGCCTGCGGAATTGTGAACGGCATCTGGAATTCAAAAATCGTAGACAGCAAGGAAGCGCACACAGAGCGGTCTGTGGAATGTATGAAATGTCTGGCGCCCTATGCAGAAGAACGCGGAATTGAAATATGCCTCGAACTTGTGAATCGTTATGAACATTTTATGCTCAATACCGGACGGGAAGCGCTGGACTATCTAAAAGCTGTCGGAAGCAAAAACGTAAAAATACAATTCGATACGTACCACATGAATATAGAAGAAAATGGTTTTGCGGAAGCGATTCTCGAAGCGGGGGAGTATGTCGGCTATATGCATCTTGGAGAAAATAACCGCCGTCCGCCGGGATACGGCTTCCTGCCGTGGACGGAAATTTTTGGTGCGCTGAAAAAGATTGGTTATCAGGGGAAACTGACTCTTGAACCACTTGTGCAAAAAGGCGGAGAAATTGGCGATGCCTGTTCGATTTGGCGTGATGTTATGCCGGGCATAGATTTTGACGAAGCGGCGCGGCGTTCGCTTGCTTTTATACGGCAAGCGTGGGACTGTGCGTAGAAAACACGATTGCGGCCGGCTTCGGATGGTTGGAACCTCAAAAAACTCCGGGGGAATCAGTTCTCGGGATTTTTAGATTGTGCATTGCAGCTTTACTGTAGACCCGGAACGCCGAGGGAAGCGCATACTCTTTTTCTAGGCCGCTGCGGGTGCTCCACGTAAACTGTCCGCCTTGCCGCGCGGTTGTTGCCAAATACCCTGTCATGTGCCACTCGACGTGTGTAAAAATATGTTTGGCGGGTGCAAGCGGCGCAAGCCCCAACGGCTCTATACCATTTTGCCGGAGATAATTTTCCGCCTCTGCGGGAGAAAGCGCGCCGTCTGTGTTGGGAAATTCCCATAAGTCGGCAAGTAAGCCTGTATCTTTGCGCTTTTTGAGCGCAACCCTGCTTTTATTTAAAATGACAAACACTGTCCGCGCCTCGATCCGCCGCTTCTTTTTTGCGGTCTTGACAGGAATGGCGTTTGTCAGCCCATTAAGGTGCGCCTTGCACAATGCCGCAAGCGGGCATTGTGCGCATAAAGGCCCGCCGTTCGGCAGGCAGACCGTTGCGCCAAGTTCCATCAGGGCTTGGTTGAAATCTCCTGCGCAATCGCGCGGCATAACTCCGGTAAGCTCCTGCTCCATCCGTTGCTTGACCTTGGCGTCTGAAATGTTGTCATAACTTGCACAAACGCGGGAAATGACACGCAGAACATTTCCATCTACAGCGGGTACGGGAATGCCAAAAGCGATGGAGGCAATCGCGCCGGCGGTGTAGCTGCCGATCCCGGGCAGGGACAGGAGAGCGTCAAAAGAAGACGGAAGATCTCCGCCGAATTCATTTACAATGATTTGAGCGGCCTTTTTCAGGTTGCGCGCCCGGTTATAATAACCGAGCCCTTCCCATAGCTTCATGAGTTCTTCATCCGGCACGGAAGCAAGTGCCGCAGGGTTTGGAAGTGCATGCAAAAAACGCTCGTAATACGGCATCACCGCCGTAACGCGCGTCTGTTGAAGCATGATTTCGGAAATCCACACACGGTATGGAGTGGGAACGTCCCTCCAAGGGAGGATGCGTGCATTTTTCCCGTACCACTGGAGCAGAGGACCGGGAATTCCAGGGAGGCCATCCCTTTGTTCAGTATATTGTGGCATGTTGCTCCAAATATTCCTCTATATCAGAGACGCACTGGAAAGTGCGCAGGTCGTCGTTTGAAATTTCTACGCCAAATTCATCTTCGAATGCCACTACAATATTAATTACGTCAAGGGAATTAAGGCCCAGATCTACGGTGAGCCGTGCATCCGGGACGATAAGGCTCTTATCTACCCCCGAATATTCCTGCAGGATTGCGACAATTTTTTCAAACATTAGGATTCCTCACTTATTTAATACAAACCGTTTGATTTTTTTTGTGGTTGTTTTCTCAAACTCCGCATTGCGGAATCTGACCGCCTGTATCTGTTTATATTGGGGCAGGCGCGCGTTCAGTTCGTTGACTTTCCCGCGCAGGAAAACCTCCGCATCCGCGATACCTTCGCCCTGTGCAGCGTCCGCATCGGGAAATATCTCGGCGGTAATCACGCCCTTGCTTTCATAAACCACGGCTTCTTTTACATACGGGATACGCATAAGGTGCGTCTCAAGCTCTTCGGGGCTGATATTTTCGCCGTTGCTTAAAATAATAAGGTTCTTCTTACGCCCGGTGATGTGCAGGAACCCTTTTTCATCCAGGTATCCAAGGTCGCCGGTATGGAACCAACCGTCCGAAAGCGCCTCTTGTGTTGCCGCGACATTCTTATAATAGCCGAGCATCACGTTGTCGCCCCTGACCAGGATTTCCCCGTTGTCGATTTTTACGTCGCAGCAGGGAAGGACGGGGCCTACCGAAGAATCATTATAATACTTTTCGCGGTTTACCGCAACCAGAGGGGAGCATTCCGTAATTCCGTACCCCTGCAGCATCACGATGCCAAGATCGCGGAAAAATGCCGTGATCTGCGGGTCAAGTGCCGCGCCGCCCACAAAGGCTTTTTTGAACCGTCCGCCGAATGGCTCGTATACATCGCGGAATAATTTGCGGGGGACGCCGAGGCCCAGCTTTCGCATGAAGTGGCTGAGTCTGCGTCCAAACATCAGTTTTTTGTATTTTCCTGCCCGTTTTGCGCCTTCGAGGACTTGCTTATACATCGTCTCGGCAAACATGGGAACGAGCGACATACCTGTGGGCCTGAACAATTTCAGGTTATCAAAAAAATATTTTAGGTTTTCATTGAAGCAAACGACTGTGCTTGTGTGGAGCATCGCCAGGATGCCGCAGTTGCTTTCATAGGCATGGTGCAGGGGCAGCACGGAAAGCATAACGTCGTCTCCCGTATAGCTAATATGCTTACAGGCGCAGTCAAAGCTTGTAATCAGGTTTTTCTGCGAAAGCATGACCGCTTTGCTGGTCCCGGAAGTTCCGGAGGTGAACAGAATCGCTGCCATCTTTTCAATATCCGGTTGCGCATCCAAATATGCGCGATCTCCCTTTGCGAGCAGGGCGCGCCCTTCCTCGAGCAAAGTATGAAGCGTTGCGCCAAAGGTCTCGGCTCCGTTCATGTTTGAAAAGAGTTCCATTCCGGAAAGGGAAGCGGAAAGCTCCCGCATCATCGGTTCGTACGTTTTGGAAAAGAACACCGCCTTTGCGTCCGCGAACTGCATTTGCTCCGCGAGTTTTTCGGACGGAAGGTCGCGGTCAAGGGGAACGATTACCCCTGCGCCGCACAATACCGTCATGTAAACGAGCACCCATTCGTAAGAGTTTTCGCCGATTACGCCAATGTGCGCGTTCCCAAGTCCGCGGGCAAGGAGCGCCGTACCAAGGGCGTTCACGTCGTCTTCAAACTGTTTCCAGGAAATTCCTTTATAATGTTTGCGGTCGATGCGGACGCGGAATGCGTCCTTTTCAGGCGTTCGCCGCACAGGCCAGGTAATGACGTCCTTTAAGGTAGCCACCGGACGTGTTTCGTAATAAGGATAGGGCTTCAAAACGTCTCTCCTTCGTTTGTTCTTTAACAGGCTGTTGTAATTTCGCGGCGCATACTTTGCAACCGAATGGCAGAGCGGAAAATATTTACCGGAAAATACAGGCGGCCGACGGCCGCGCTTTCCGGTAAACCCGCTTTCACACCGCATACAACGTTGGTGCATTCTATGCACCGGTATTTATTGATTTATTTAAATTATTATAGCAGGTAAAGCGGATTTTGTGAATATAAGGCTGGTGAAAACACATATGCGGTTTCATTAAAAATAGGTTATGCGTGTTATGGAGCGCGGAAAACCGGGTATTTTATACTTCAAAGGAGGACGGCCGATTGAAGAAAGTGCAATTGCTCGTCGTGACCGGTGTTTTCTGGTTTTCTTTATATTTATATATTCCATTCCTCACGCCGTTCTTGATTTCGCTTGGCGTATCGGCGACGATTGCGGGGATTATTTTTGGTATGCATTCCTTTACGCAGCTTGTGCTTCGTTTCCCGGTAGGCATAAAATCGGATACGCTGGGAAGACAAAAACCGTTTATTATACTGGGCATGCTGTTTGCCGCGCTTGCCGCTGTTCTAATGTATTTCTTTCCCAATCCAATCATGCTGTTTGTCGGCAATATAGTCTCCGGGTTTTCGAGCACGATGTATGTTGCATTTACGGTATTATACGCAAAATACTATGGAAAAAATGAAACGAGCCGCGCCATGGGGACAATCGGCGCCGTAGTAGAAGCGGGAATTTTTGCCGCGTTTCTGACCGGCGGCTTTTTGTACCAAAAGTCAGGAATGCGCTCCCTGTTTCTGGTGAGCTTTCTCATTGGGGCCGCGGGCGTAATCGCCTCGCTTTTCGTAAAAGAAGCCCCGGCAAAAAAAGTAACGATCAAAAAAGACGATTTGCTTGTAATTATCAAAAACAAGGAGCTTTTGCTTTCTTCTGTTTTATGTATTCTTGTGAAAGCCATCGTATTTGCGACGGCATTTTCTTTTACCCCAAAAATCGCGCAGGATATTGGGGCCAATGGCATAGAAACTGGGATAGCGAGCGCCCTGTTTATTGCGGCGTCCGTCTTGGGTTCAATCTTCATCACCACGAAGGCGGGAATAAAGCTTGGCAATACGCGCATGACGGTGGTTGGCTTTCTGATTCTCGGCGGATATGCGGCTGCGGTTCCGTTTATCCACAGCATTCCGCTGCTTATGGCCGTGCAATTCATCGGAGGTCTTGGCTATGCTTCGCTTACGGCTATTTTTATGGCAAACGCAGTACGCCACCTAAAGCCCAATCAAAAAGCTGCGGGTATGGGGCTCTACCAGGCGCTGTATAGTATAGGATCGGCCCTGGGACCAGTGCTGCTGGGAATTTTCGCTGATAAATTTTCTTATGAGGCAGGGTTTCTCGTTATTGCAGGACTCGCCGCGGCTGGGCTTATATTAGCGCTTTCCGCAGGGCGCAAACGCATGATGGATTAAATCCGGAAATAAAAAATTTAGAAAATTCTAAAAAAGACTATTGACAAAATAAATTCAGATGATATTATTAAATGCATAAACAAGAGTTTTTCGGATAGAAGTTAAACGTTTAACAATTAAACTCAAAATTGCCATCGCCACTGGCATATTGTTAGACGGAAACGGACGGCCTACACAGCAATTTTTAGCATAATTTTAGCGAAAATTTCAGTAAAAGCAAAAGAAAATGGATTTTATGGCAGTGCATTTTTAGGTTTCAGGAAATATGCCGCCATTAATTAAACGTTTTACTTGCAAGAAAAACGGTCTAAAAAAGAACGAAAGTTCACAATTTTGGAAAGGAGCGCCCCGCGGATGGCGGGGCAAAGGGGAATGAAAAAATATTGTATGGTCAACGAGATAAAGCCGGAAAGGCTGCAGGAATATATTGATGCCCACCTAAACCCGTGGGATGAACTCCTGCATTGCCTGAAGGATGCCGGGACAAAAGAAGAAACGATTTTTATTTTGGATAATAAAGCGCTTGTGTTTGTAGAGTGCGAAGATATGGAAATTTACCTTGAAAAATTCGGAAGAAGCGAAGTGGGGAAAAAATGGCTGGAATTTGTGGCGGATTTCATCGCCGTTTCCCCCTTCGCTGATGAAACTGGAAAAGCGGTGGACAATGCGGACGGACTGCGTAAAGTTTTCGACCTCAACCAACAGCTTGCCGGAAAATTCGAAGAACATTAAAGGGTTTAAAATTTCCCTGGAATAGGGAGAAAAATAGAATCGGAGGAAAAAGTAATGAAAAAAATGTTAGTGGTTGTACTTTGTGTCCTGATGTCGGTTGCGATTCTTGCATCGTGCGCGGCTCCGGCAGCGGAGCCCAGTGACAGCGCTGCCCCAGCGGAAGAATCTTCTTCGGCCGCGGCTCCGGCGGAAGAGGAAAGCAGCGAGCCTGCTGCAGAGGGAACGACAAAAATTGTCTATCTGAACGGCCTGCTGACCGCACCGTATTTTGGCTATCTCGATACGGCGATGACGGATCATGCAAAGGAGCTGGGCGTTGACCTGCAAATTCTGGATGGAAAAATGGACAACCAGGTAATGTACGATCAGGCACTGTCCCTGATTGACCAGGGCGATATCGATGCGATCATCCTGACGCCGGTAGATATGGCTGGATCGGTTTCCATCGTACAGGCGATTACGGATGCGGAAATTCCGCTGATTATTTGTAACTCCCGCGTGGATGCTTCAGTAGAACCGCTTACGGATTCCCTTATTTGCTGCGATCCGGGATATGAAGGTGAAGTCGTCGGAAAGCTGGCCGTGGAGCAGATTCCGGATGGGGGAAAATGCGCGATCCTTGAAGGCGTAGCTGGCCAGGAGGCACAGATCTACAGGACGGAAGGCTTCAAGAAAGCGGTCGAGGGTTCCAACATTGAAATCGTGGACCAGAAAATCTGCGAGTGGGATAAAGCGAAAGCAATGTCTGCAACAGACGACCTTATCACTGCGTACCCCGATCTTTCTATCATCTACGCACAGGATGACACTATGGCACTTGGCGCAATCGAGGCAATCAAGGCTGCCGGTAAAATGGATCAGATCAAAGTATTCGGCCTCGGATATATGGGCGATGCATCCAAGGAAGCGCTGCTCGCCGGGGAATTGTTCGGAACCTGCACACAGTCTCCTTCTTGGGAAGGTGTGACGGCCCTCGATGTGGCTATGGACGTAATCAACGGCAAGGAAGTTGAAGAATGGTACATGACGGAATGCCTGCCTGTAACAAAAGAAAACTGTGAGGAAATCGACCACGGCTATAATGAATAGTCCTCAAAAATGGTCAAAGGATAATCTGAGAATGGTTTTGGGGGGCGCGGATGCGCTCCCCAAAAAGGAAAGGGAGGGCTTAAAGTGGCAAACACGGCGCTCGAAATGAAACATATTAGTAAAAGTTTTCCGGGGGTTATGGCTCTTGACGATGTGACTTTTTCCGTAGGGGAAGGAGAAGTCCATGCGCTTGTTGGCGAAAATGGCGCAGGAAAATCCACACTCATGAAAATTATAAACGGTGTTTATTCCGCTGACCAAGGGGAAATTTACATCAGTGGAAAAAAAGTTTCCATCAAAAACCCGCTGGACGCCCAGAGAAACGGCGTATCCATTATTTTTCAGGAATTCAATCTGGTAGATACCCTGAGCGTTGCCGAAAATATTTTTATCGGAAGGCTTGGCGGAAAGAAAAAAATGATCGATTGGAAAAGCATCTACAAAGAGGCGGAAAAGCTGCTGAAATCATTGAATTATGACCTCGACCCACGCGCAGCCGTCGAAACCCTGAGCGTTGCACAGATGCAGATGACGGAGATTGCGAAAGCAATGTCGTTTGATGCGAAGATTATCATCATGGATGAACCGTCCGCCGTACTTACGGATAATGAGCTGAAAAAACTGTTTGACATCGTGGAAGACTTAAAGAAAAGAGGAATCACGGTAATTTATATCTCTCACCGGCTGGAAGAGATTTTTCAGATATGCGATAAAGTGACCGTTCTCCGCGACGGGAAGATCATCGATACGGGGAATGTGGAAGACTTAAACAAGGAACAAATTATTGAAATGATGGTTGGACGAAAACTCGATCAGGAATTCCCGAAGAGGGAGAAAAAAATCGGGGATGTCATCCTCCGGGCGAAAGGGCTCAGGCGCGGAGACAGGGTGCAGGACGTTTCCTTTGAATTGCGCCGCGGTGAAATCCTCGGATTTGCAGGCCTCGTTGGGGCGGGACGTACAGAGACGATGCGGCTTTTGTTTGGAGCGGATCAAATGACAGCGGGCAGCATTGAACTCAACGGAAAGCAGGTCCATATAAAAAGCCCAATGGAGGCCAAAGGAGAGGGAATTGCCCTGCTCCCTGAAGACCGCAAAAAGCAGGGGCTGCTCCTCGAGCTTCCCATCACCGAAAATATCAGCCTTGTAAAGCTCAAGAAAGTAATGTCCAAAGGAAATCTTATCAATAAGAAAAAGGAAAAGGATGTCGCAAAGGGATATTTTGATTCTTTGAAAATTAAGGCCCCGTCGGTGACACAGCGCGTATATTTCCTGTCCGGCGGCAACCAACAAAAGGTTGTCATCGCAAAATGGCTGTTTTCCGACGCGGATATCTTTATACTCGACGAACCAACGCGCGGTATCGATGTGGGCGCCAAGTATGAAATTTACATGCTTATGAACGAGCTCGTGGCGCAGGGAAAATCAATTATCCTGATTTCTTCCGAAATGAATGAGATTATCGCTATGAGCGACAGGATCATGGTAATGCATGACGGAAAGATCTGCGCGGAACTGAACGGGGAGGAGATTACTCCTGAAAACGTGTTAAAACACGCGATCAATTAAGGGGGCTTTAACAGTGGGAGAAAAAACAGTTTCCAAAAAAAGAGGGAAATTTGACCTCATTATCAGCAAATACGGTATTCTGTTCGTTTTGGCGGCTATCATTATTGTAGCGGGAATCATTTCCCCTGCATTCCTGACAGGGCAGAATATCCTGAATATTTTAAAACAGGTTTCGGCAACGGGAATGCTGGCCATCGGCATGACGTTTGTCATTATCTCCGGCGGCGTCGACCTTTCCATGGGTTCTATTTTGTCTTTGTGCGGCGTGGTATGCGTTATCATGATTCCGCTCGTGGGAACGCCGCTTGCCATCCTGATTGCGCTTGCGGTCGGCGTGGTATGCGGAACACTGAACGGGATTTTCATTACCCTTACCGGCGGGACGATGGGCAGCGCCTTCATCATTACGTTCGGCATGGCGACGGCGCTTGGTTCGCTGGCCCTTACCGTGACCAATGGTGCAAACGTAAATGCGGCAGCCTTTGCGGATTTTAAGGAAATCGGGCAGGGCTCATGGGGCATTGTTCCCATCACGGTGGTAATCTTTGTGGTTGCCGTTATCGCCGCACAATTTGTGCTGCGTAAAACGACGTTCGGGCGCATCAATTATTGCCTCGGGATCAACGACGAGGCGACGCATCTTTCGGGCATTAAAGTGAAAAAATTCCGCGTGCTGGTCTATACGGTAGCAGGGTTGTTTACCGCGCTTGGTGCTGTCATGCTGTGTTCGCGTGTTTCCAGCGCATCGCCTATCCAGGGAGAAGGATACGAACTCGATGCCATTGCGGCAGTCGTTTTGGGCGGCACCCGCATGGGCGGAGGTTCGGGCAGCGCGGCAAAGACGGTTATCGGTGTGTTGATGTTCGGCATCCTGACAAATGCGCTCAACGTCATGGGCGTTTCTTCCTATCAGCAGATGATCGTGAAGGGTATTATCATCATGGTCGCAGTGCTGATGGACAAGCGGAGCATTCGCGTCGAAAACGAGATGCTAGCCCGCACGGTATGAGGTGGATGGTATGAAAGAAAAAATTTCGCAGTTTTGCAGAAAAAATATTGTAGTAATCGGCATCGGGATATTGCTGGTCTTTATGGCGTTTGCCGCGCCCAACTACTTTGCCTACAGCACGCTTACGGGGCTGCTGACGCAGGTGGCAATTTATGGAATTGTGGCATGTGCCATGACCATTGCCATCATCGGCGGGGAATTCGACCTTTCGGTGAGCTCGATTCTGCCGCTCGCAACGCTTTTGTTTGCGGCGATGCTCCCAACGCTCGGGTTGCCGCTTACGATCGTCGTCGTGACGCTGATCGGTGTGGGAATCGGCTGTATCAACGGCTTCTTTGTGGCAATCACCAAAATTAACGCCTTTATTGTGACACTTGCAACCATGATTGCAATCAAGGGGATCATGCTGACGTTTTGCGACGGCATGCCCATGCCGGCCGTCAACGAGAGCGCACGCCAGCTTGCCATGGGAAATGTGGGAGGCATTACGGTCACAGTTATGATTTTCTTTGGCTGCGTGATCTTGACAGAGCTCGTCCTGCGTAAAACAAAATATGGCAGGAATGTGTTTGCAACGGGGGGAAATTACGACGTAGCGCAGTATGCAGGCATTAATGTCCGGTTTATCAAGTTCAGCCTGTTTGCTATTCTCGGCGGCGCGGCGGCTCTTGCGGGCACACTGCTCACCTGCAGACTGCAGGCAGGTTCGCCGCTCTATGGTTCCGACGTCGCCTTGTATGTCGTTTCAGCGGCAGTTCTGGGCGGGACGAGCCTTGCGGGCGGCCGGGGAAGCGCCGTGCGCACACTGCTCGGCATGCTGTTTATTGGCATGCTGCTCCAGATATTCACATATATCAATGTGTATACCTATATGCAGCAGCTGATTCAGGGCGCAATCGTAGTTGTGGTAGTCATTATGGACGCGCTTCCCTCGCGTAAAAAAGGCAGCGACGAAGAACCGGTTACTGTGGGAAATCCGGAATAAGGAAAGGAAAATAGTATGAGCGATAAGGATACGAAAGTCAGCAGCGTCCTCTCTGCCGCCAACAGCGGCGCCTCAACGTGGGATCCGGCGAAGGAACATCTTTCAACAGGATTCCCGCCCATTAAGGCAATGGGGACAAAGTTCGCATTTGACGCGGATGAAATAGAACGTCTGCGTGCGCTGGGGTCGCGTGTGGCGGAGATTGCGGCCCTGCCTATCCAGAAAGAAAAGATAAAGCTCTGGACCGCGCACAACGATCTCAAAACCAAACAGCCGGTAGTGTTTATCGATCCGGAAAATGGATGGAATGAGCTGGTGACAACAAAAGAACTCCAGTGTCATGACAATATGGCACGCGTATGGGAGATGCACCTTTTAAAGCTGATCTACTGGCATGAACATTTGAAGGACGATAAGGTCATAGAGCCGTATTTTGACGTGCATTATTCATTTACTGACAACGGATGGGGCCTTGACCTCAAAAAAGAAGGCGGTGAAAATGCGGGAGCATATAAAATTGTCGCTCCCCTGCAGGATTATGAAAAGGATTTCCCTAAAATCCATTATCCGGAAATAGAGATTGACTGGGAAGAATCCGATCGGGTGCTTGCCCTCGCGCATGAGGTGTTTGATGGGATACTCACAGTACGCCGCCGCCCGGTGTGGTGGTGGTCTATGGGCATGACAGTCGATTATATCATGCTTCGCGGCCTTGAGAATTTCCTCTGTGACTTTATTTTAGAGCCGGATTATATGCACAAAACGATGCGCCTGATGACGGATGGAATCATGAAGAAACTCGACCGTTTCGAGGAAGAAGGCCTGCTTGCCCTCAACACTGAAGGAGCATACGTCGGCTCCGGAGGCCTCGGATATACGGATGAGCTGCCAAATTGGGCAAACGCCCCCGAAAAGATTACAACACAGGATATGTGGGGCTTTGAGGAAAGTCAGGAGACCTCAACAGTCAGCGCGGAAATGTATGGGGAATTTATTTTCCCCTATCACAAAGAAATCGCCGCGCGCTTCGGTCTTAACTGCTTTGGATGCTGTGAATCCACAACGACGCGCTGGCAATATGTCAGGCAGATTCCGAACCTGCGCCGCGTATCGATTTCGGCGTGGGCCGAGTGGGAGAAAGTACCGGAATACCTTGGAGACCGGTATATCGCCTCCTTTAAGCCCATACCGTCGCCGCTTGCGATGCCTGTGCTGGATGAAGATGAAGTGCGCGGAACCATTAAAAGGGCGCTTGATTGTTCCAGGGACTGCATACCCGAACTAATCATGAAAGACAATAATACGCTTGGGAATAATCCGCGCAATGCTTCCCGGTGGGTGGAAATTTGCAGGGAAGAAATCGGCAATTTATAATCTGACGGAAAAGAGGATCAACGATGAATACAGTAAACAGGATATTCGACGAAGGCGGCGGTGTGCTCCGGTTAACGCCTACCTGGGTGCCGCGCGCGTTTTGCAGGCCGGGAATGCGTATCAAGCTTCACCCGGACGATGCCTACAAGCTGGGCCTTGAACGCGGGGGAATCGACGAACGCTGGTTTGCCTCCACAACACACGCGGAAAACGGGCCAAAGACGCCGGAAGACGAAGGCATGAGTTATGCGGTAAGCAGGGATGGGAAAGAAAAAGCGCTGCTTGCAGAATTTGTGGAAGAATTAAAAGCGGAGCTGATCGGGGAAGAGATTTATAACCAGTACGGAAAATGGCCGATGTTCTCCAAATTTTTCGACAACATGGGACCGCTGCCCCACCATGTACATCACCGTGACGAACATGCAAAACTCGTCGGCTGTGAGGGAAAACCGGAGATGTATTTTTTCCCGTCACAGCTCAACAATTACGGCGGGGAATTCCCCTTTACTTTCTTTGGGTTTAAACCGGGCACCACAAAAGAACAGGTGAAGGAATGCCTTATGAATTTCACAAAAGGCGACAACAAGCTCCTGGATCTTTCGACGGCATATAAACTTACGCTCGATACCGGATGGGACGTGCCGCCCGGAGTCCTGCATGCGCCGGGCAGCCTGTGTACCTATGAACCGCAATTTGCTTCGGACGTATACGCGATGTACCAGTCGGTGCTGTATTACGGGCATACCGTTTCGGAAGACTTGCTGTGGAAAAATTGCCCGCAGGATAAACTGGGCGATTTCGATTATCTTGTGGATGTAATCGATTGGGATCTCAATGTGGATGAACATTTTGCCGAAAACCGGATGATGCGGCCCATCCCGGTGTATCCGGAAGAGGAAATGAAGGATGCGGGATATTACGAAGAATGGATTTGCTATCGGTGCCCGCAGGTGTATGCAAAACGGTTAATCGTTTTACCAAGAACGGCCGTTACCATCAGGGACGATCATGCCTACGGCTTTATTATGCTGCAAGGGCATGGGACGCTTGACGGATTTGACATCGAAACCCCTGCGCTTATCCGCTATGGGGAACAAACCAATGATGAGTTCTTCGTGTCCGCCAAAAAGGCGCGGGAGGGCGTAACGATTTTCAATCCGTCCGATGCGGATCCCATTGTTATGCTCAAACATTTTGCGGGTACGCCCGCCATACTCAGAAAATAAGAGGAAAGGGCAACATTATGGACAGTACGACAATTAGAAAAAAATTAGAAGAAAATGAGGGAATCCTCAATATTATTCCGGTATTCGTACCGCGGCGGTTTGGAAGCGCGGGGCGGCGGCTGCGCCTCCATCCGGATGATTATTATGCGCTCGGAACCAAGCGGGGCTCTATCAAAGAGCGGTGGTTTTCATCTGTCATCTGCCCGATGAATGGGGACGATGCAGCGCCGGACGAAGGCATCAGTTATGTCAATATTACAGGAAGCAGCGAAGGAAAGATCGCACTGAAGGATTTTGTAGATGAACTTCGGGACGAGCTCATAGGAACGGACCTTTATGCAAAGCATGGTACGTGGCCGATGTATTCCAAGTTTTTCGATTATGAAGGCCCGCTTTTCCATCACCTGCACCTTGACTTTGAAGCGGCAAAGCGCGTCGGCAAGCTCGGTAAACCGGAAGCGTACTATTTCCCGCCGCAGTATAACAATTATCCGGGAAAATTTCCGCATACTTATTTTGGATTTGATCCCGACGTGACGCGCGAAGAGGTCAAGGAACGCCTCAAAGATTATATGAAGCGGGATATCCGTATCACAGAGCTTTCACGTGCTTACCGCGTAGAACTCGGAACGGGATGGTATACGCCGCCGGGCGTAATCCATGCGCCCGGTTCTTACCTCACTTATGAACCGCAGTGGAATTCGGACGTAAATTCTGTGTTTGAAAACATTACAGACGGCGAAATTTATGACTACAGCTTCCTTACGGAAAACTGTCCGGAAGACAAAATGGATGACCTCGACTACGTGATGGACCTTCTGGATTGGGAAAAGAATGTGGATGCACATTACAGGAAGCATTATTTCAGGCCGCCTATCATAATCGAGGAAACGGATGATTACCTTGTGAAATGGATCGTTTACGGAAACGATTATATTGCCGCCAAGGAACTCACTGTAAAACCCGGGAAACAGGCGGTAGTAAAAGATGATTCAGCTTACGGTTGCATTTTCACGCAGGGATACGGAAGCATCGGCAAGCTGAAATGTTCCGTTTCAACGATGCTTCGTTTTGGGCAGCTTTCCGAAGACGAGTTTTTTGTATCGCATGACGCGGCGAAAAAGGGCGTGTTGTTTAAAAACGAGAGCGAAACGGAACCACTGGTTGTTTTAAAACATTTTCCTTCCTATGAAGGCGTACCGAAAGCAAAGTAAGAGCACGGACGCTGATAAATGACGGGCCCGGCCGGAATTGACCGGGCTCGAAAAATTTCAGGAGGATCTTATGAAAGAGTATTGCCTGGGGCTGTATGAAAAATCTATGCCGGCGGATATCACATGGGAGGAACGTTTCGCGGCAGCACGCCGCGCCGGATTCGATTTTATCGAAATCAGCGTGGACGAAAGCGGCGAGCGCCTTTCCCGCTTGGCTTGGGACAGTGAAAGACGAAAAGAATTTTTAAAGAGAATGGCAGACAGCGGCGGATGCATCAAAAGCATGTGTCTTTCCGCACATCGGAAATATCCCATTGGAAGCGGAATTCCCGAAACGGAACGCGAAGGGATGCGCATTATGGAAGAAGCGATCCTTTTTGCACGCGACCTTGGGATCCGGATCATTCAGCTTGCCGGATATGACGTATATTATGGTGAAACGTCAAGCGTGGGAACAAAAGAGCGCTTTTTGGAAAATCTTTATAAGAGCGCGATGCTGGCTGCGAAAAACGAGGTGATCCTTGCGCTCGAAACGATGGAAAACAATTTTATGAATACCATAGAGAAGGCCATGTATTATGTGCGGGAGGTTGGATCGCCCTACTTGCAAGTCTACCCCGATATGGGAAACGTATCGAACGGCACGGAAAATGTAACGCAGGATGTGCGTGCGGGAAAAGGCCATATCGTTGCCGCCCACCTCAAGGAGACGGTACCGGGCGTATTCCGGGATATGCGCTTTGGAGAGGGAGCTGTAGATTTTGATACGGTGGTGCGCTGCCTGAAGGGGCAGGGGGTACGGTCTTTCACAGCGGAGTTTTGGTGGGATGGGAAACCGGATTGGGAAAATACGCTTGCATTTTCCCACGATTTTCTGGCCCGGTATTTAGAGAGGTAAAGAGAATGAAATATTTTTTGGGAGCGGATAACGGCGGAACGATGACCAAGGCTGTCCTGTTCGACGAAACGGGCCGGGAGATTGCATCGGCGGCAAATAAGACCCCGTTGATCGTGCCGGAGGAAGGCTACAACGAACGGGATATGGCTGAATTATGGGAGATCACGGCAAAGACCATCAAAAGCTGCATCGAGGGCGCGGCAATCGATGCGCGGGATATTCTTGCGGTGGGCTGCTCGGGCCATGGAAAAGGCCTTTACCTGTGGGGAAAGGATGGACAGCCGGCCTATCATGCCATTGCGTCTACGGACCATAGGGCCTACGATATCATACGCAGGTGGATGGCAGACGGAACAAATGAGCGGGCGAAGGAAAAAGTACTGCAAAATGTGATCGAATGCCAGCCCGTCGCCCTTTTGCGCTGGCTTAAGGAAAATGATCCGGAGGTGCTTGCAAAAACGGAATGGATTTTTGAAGCAAAAGATTATATCCGTTTTATGCTGACAGGCGAGGCGTATGCAGAGATTACCGATTACTCCGGGACCTGCCTTATGAATCTTAAAACATCGCAATTTGAACGCGAATTGCTCGAGATTTACGGGATCGGGGAAGTCTATGAAAAGCTGCCGCCGATTCGCTATTCGTGCGATGTCTGCGGGCATGTTACAGAAAAAGCGAGCCGGGAGACCGGGATTCCCGAAGGAACGGCAGTATGCGGCGGCATGTTTGATATTGATGCGTGCGCGATTGCCATGGGCGCGCATCAGGACGACGATATTTGCGTCATCACGGGAACGTGGGCCATCAATGAATATGTATCGTCCGAATACCATAAAGGAAATGTGCGTAATTCCCTGTTTTGCGTACCCGGAAGCTATCTGATCGAGGAAAGTAGTCCGGCCTCAGCGGGGAACATGGAATGGATTATTGCCAATTTCATGGAAAAAGACCTGGAAGAATGCAAGCGGAACGGCGTGTCGGTTTACGATAAGATCAACGCAATGGTAGACGGGCTTCCTCCGGAAAAAAGCGGAGCGGTTTTTCTGCCCTTTCTGTATGGGACCAATGTAGACGGCCTTGACCGCGCCTGCTTTTTCGGCCTTGTAAACAGCTACGATAAAAGCCATGTGCTGCGCGCGGTATACGAGGGCGTGGCGTTCTGCCATATGAACCATATAGACCGGCTGCTTGAAGGACGCCGCCAGCCGGCCTATCTGAAGCTTGCGGGCGGCGTGGCCAAATCCCCGGTGTGGTCGCAGATGTTTGCGGATATTTCGGGAATCCCGGTCAAAACAATCGAGGGAAATGAACTTGGCGGCCTTGGCTGCGCAATTGCAGGATCGGTTGCAGTGGGCACCTGCCGGGATCTTGACGAGGCGGTAGGGAAGATGGTGCGTGTTTCCCGCGTATTTCAGCCTGACCCGGATAAGGTGAGAATTTACAAAAAGAAATATGAACTGTATAATGAAATCATTGGAAAACTAACGGCAGAAGGGGGAAAACAGTAAATGTTTGAAGAGCTGAAGCAGCGTGTTCTGGAAGCAAATCTTCTTTTGCCGAAGTATTCGCTGGTGACATTTACCTGGGGAAATGTATCGGAAATTGACCGGGAGCATGGCGTGGTGGCCATCAAGCCCTCCGGCGTAGAATATGAAAAGCTTCGTGCGGAGGATATCGTACTCGTGGATCTTGATGGAAAAGCCGTTGAAAAGGGGCTGAAGCCGTCTTCCGACCTTGCAACGCACCTTGAGCTGTATCGGGCGTTTGACGGAATCGGCGGGGTAACGCACACGCATTCCAGGTGGGCGACTGCCTGGGCGCAGGCAGGGGAATCCCTTCCGGCGCTGGGGACAACGCACGCGGATTATTTTTATGGCCCGGTGCTGTGCACGCGGGAGATGACGAAAGAAGAAATTTGTACGGAATATGAAAGGAATACAGGCAAAGTGATAGTCGAGACCTTCCGGGAAATTGATCCCAAGGATGTTCCTGCCGTACTTGTACATAGCCATGGCCCATTTGCATGGGGGGCGGATGCTGGCAGCTCCGTGGAAAATTCGGTGGTGTTGGAAGAGGTTGCACTGATGGCGTTTGCAGCAAAAATGATTACTCCCCAAAAGGAAGTGATGCAGGATGTACTGCTCGAAAAACATTTTTGCAGGAAGCACGGCAAGAATGCTTATTATGGACAGAAATGATTGCGCTGCAAAAAAAGGCTTTTCAGGGCATTGAGGAAAAAGAAAAATTCGTTTTGGCAGGAAATCCTGCGGAAGGCGTGGTGGAATAAATGGCAAGGATGATTGATGTAGCCCGGAAGGCGGGTGTATCAATTGCTACGGTGTCGAATTATCTGACCGGGAAAAAACATGTCGGTCTGGAAAAACAACGGCTGATACAAAAAGTAATCGAGGAATGCGGTTATGAGGTCAATATTGCCGCGCGCTGTTTAAAATCCAACCGGACCTACAATATCGGCGTAGCAATACCGGAAATTTCTTCCGTATATTTTACCCAGATATTCAATGGCTTGCGGGATGCTGCAGACGACACAGATTACACGTTTTCCTTTGTAAGCACCAATTTTGATTTCGCCAAAGAAAAGCAGGCGATCAGCCAGTTCAAGCGCAGCCGTGTGGATGGCATTCTCCTTAACTCGTGTTGCGAGATGAAAAACAAAAGGGAATGGGCCAAAAAGCTTGTTTCCGGGGGAAACGGCGGAAAGTCTTTTCCGGTGCTGTCCCTCGAATACAATATGGATTCGAATTATGTATCGGCCCTGTACCTTGATAACGTCTCGATCAGCCGGGAAATCGCGGAATATTTGCTGGAGAAGGGATGCAAAGATATCCTTTATATTTCGGCAAAGCAATCCACTATCGTAGGCCATGAACGCCTCAAAGGCTATAAGGAAGCGCTTGCAGCGGCGCACATTCCCATCCGCAAGGAATACATTTTTGAAGGGAACCTTTCCTCGTTCAGCGGATATAAAGCTGTGTGCGATGCATTCGAGCGCGGTATTATCTTTGACGCGGTTATGGCGGTTAACGACCAGTCCGCAATCGGCGCGCTGAAAGCCCTGCACGAAAAGAAAATCAAGGTGCCGGATGAAGTGATGCTGACCGGATGCGATAATATCTTTCCCGGTACGCTTGTCTCCCCGCAAATCACGACGGTTAATATTCCGGCTTATACGTTGGGGTTGGAGGGATTCAAGCTTCTGCAGCAGATGATAGAGGAGCCCGATATGAAACCTGTACAAAAAAAGATAGTGCATTCCTTTATTGAACGCCAGTCTACAAATAAAAATTGCGAAAGCGAATGGAACCTCGCCCGGTGGTAAAACGGGGGGATGCAGAAGGCACCGTTTCGGTGCCTTTTTTGTCGTTTGGAAAAACAGGTTTGTATCAACTATATTTGTACTTATCCCCGGTCAGACCAGCAATATACGCCGTCCGAATGCTTTGCGCGGTAAAGCGCCTTATCCACGCGGTCAAACAATTCGGTAAAGGAAGGTTCTTCGTTTTGGAAGGTTCCGATCCCGGCGGACCAGCTCCAGATATCTCCGGAATTCAATATTTTCTTTGCTTCCCTGCGGTATTCCGCTTCCATAAAGAGGATTTTCCGGACACGTTCCTCCTGCGGCCCTGCGGGAGCCTTTGCATACACAGCAAATTCATCGCCGCCGATGCGTCCAATAATATCACCTTCAAAATATTTTTTTAATAATCCGGAAAAAAGTTTAAGCAATACGTCGCCCGTAATATGCCCATAGGTATCGTTTACTTCTTTAAAATGATCGAGATCGAATACATAGAGGATTCCAGGTTGCCCGGATAACAAAGCCTCCCGGGAATATTTGCGGAAAGACTCCTGGTTGTAAACGCCGGTCATCAGGTCCAGCTCGGATTTTCTTTGGAATTCTTCTGCCAGTTCAAGCGCCTCCCGTGCCTTCTGGGAAAGGGACCGCGGATAATATTCGCCGTTTTGCTGATCGAAATATGGGATGGAGTGGTGCAAATGGATGATTTTCCAGCCGTTTTCTTCCCTGCGGTATAAAACGCTGAAGCGGGTATCCATGTCTACCAGCACCCTTTCCCCGGCTTCTGCCTGTTGACGCGCCCATAAGCCGCCATAAACGAGGTAAATCTCCGGATCCAGCATAAGGCATTCGTACCATTCGTCCAGAATTTCAAAACGTATATTCTCCGCCTCTGCAAGATTGGCAGTAAGGCCTTTGCAGGCTTGGCCGAGGGATGCATAAAATTCATGTTTCCCTGTACCGATCATAACCAGCTGATCTGAGCATCCTGTAAGGATTTCCCCGAAATTTTCTTCACTGGGCGTTAAAAGATAATATTTCCAGAACTTTCTTGTTGTATCGCAAAGAAACTGTTCGTTTGTCATGATTGTCTCCATATAATCAAGCAAATTTTCGGTATGCTTACTGTTGCGTTTGTTATTATTATACGATACACGCGGTTAAAAAGACAGCGGTACTGAACTTATTTCCAAAAGATATGAGAAAATAATTTCTTCCTTATCATCGATTATCGACTAAAAAAACGGATTGATATATAATAATTGGTGAAATGGAACGGCGTCCCCGGAAATTGTGCAGGGGAGCGGAGCTTGAGGGACAGGTATGGATATTCCAAATAAAAAGAGAATCGCGGAACAGTGTAAAAAGCTGGTAACAAAATATAATGTCGGTACCCCGCCGGAACGGTTCAAAAAACGGGTAGAGCTCTTTCATCTTTTGGTATGTTTTGAGCAAACCCGTAGAACGTTCCGTACAATTGAGCCGCATGATCCCGGGGATTTTATCGTGCGTGACGAAACGGGTATGCACCTGTTTGAAGTGGTAACGGTTTTTGGCAACAAAGATGCGTATCGATTAATAGAAGCAAATTTTGAGGAGCTGTTCCAGCATGGAAAGCCAAAAGAGGAACGAATACGCCTGATTACAAGCTTTGAAGAAAATATGGATGCATTAAAAGAACTGCTCGTAACAAAAATGTGGGAAAAAAATGAGAAAGAATATTTTAAGAACCACAGCTATAAAACGGCAAACCTTTTGTTGGTCACGGCTGAGTACGACAGGAAAAAAGCGCGGTTTCCATGGTTTATATCACTGGCTGGGGAAGAGCTTCGTGAAGTTGTGAAGCATAAAAATTTTACAACGTGCTATGTGCTGGACTATCGGGCGGCCTCTGCGGATGTTTTTGACCTGGAGCAGGCATTGCTTGTCTATGCGGATGGGATGGTTTGAAAACAGAATGGGCAGGGAGCAGAGGGTAGTACGGCCCCAATTATTGGGAGATGCTCCTGTTCCGCCCAAATAATACCAAAATTTATAAAAAGCCCGGGAGTCATTCAATTCCCGGGCCTGGAAACTCCATTATAAAAAGACGGTCTGCATGACCAATTTTAACCTTTGTTGCCAAACAGGGAGACGGCTTTGCTGGATCCTAAGCGGTGTGCGCCCAACTCCACAAACCTAATATGGTCTTTTTTGGTACTCATTCCACCGGCTGCTTTGATTTTTACATTGGGGCCAATGTGGGCTTTGAATAACTCGATATCTTCCGGCTGTGCGCCGGCTGTACCAAAGCCGGTCGATGTTTTAATATAATCGGCCCCGCCATCGGTAACGCATTTGCACAGCTTAATCTTTTCGGTTTCAGTGAGATAGCAGGTTTCAATAATTACTTTTAATATTTTATCGCCTACTTCTTTTTTCAGCAAACTGATTTCCTCTTGTACTTTGTCAAAATCGCCGTTCTTGACGTCGGTAATATTTACGACCATATCAATCTCATTTGCCCCGTCCGCCAGCGCCTGCCTGGTTTCCGCTAATTTTGCTTGCGCAACGGAGTATCCAAGAGGGAACCCCACAACCGTACATATGTTTATCTTCTCCCCATATTTCCCATGGACACGTTTGATATAGCAAGGGGGAATACACACCGATGCCGTTTTGAATTCGATTGCTTCTTCGCATAATTTTACAATATCGTCCCATGCTGTAAATGCCTTCAAGATGGTGTGGTCTGTCCTGCTCAAGATTTCTTCTGCTTTCATAGTCGCCTCCAAAATTATTTTTGAACTTGTTTGGTGAGATACAATATATTATGGTGGAATAATAACAAAATAAAGAAGAATAGTCAACAAAAATGTTGTAAATTAAACATTTAGATATTTTTTGATGCGATTGAAACATTTCCAATAAAAAATGTAGAATTCCATTGCATAAATTTGCTGCACTTAATATGTTGTGATAAAATACTAGTAATCTTAATCTTCGGCCGATGACGGCAAGATAAGGGAAAGGACTGCTATGAATAAAAAAGCGCAGCGGCTTAATCAAATAGTAGAGATCCTGAGAGAACGAAATGGGGCCTCTTTAAAAGAACTGGCCCAAATCCTTTGCGTATCGGAAATGACAATCCGCAGGGATTTGGAAGTGCTTGCAAACAGCGGAATTATTCGCCTGATTAATGGGGTAGCAGTCTATATCCAGCATGAAGATTTTTTCCAGAATAAAGAATATGACCTTGAATCCGAGACCATTCTCCATTCATCGGCAAAAGAACGAATTGGGCGCGCGGCGGCCGCTCTTTTGGAGCCGGATGATGTGATTTTGATTGACACAGGGACAACAACCCAGTATCTTGCGCACCATTTGCCGGATAACATGAACCTGACCGTTTTATGTTATAATATGAATATATTGTTTGAACTGGAAAAGCATGATTGCGGTCTTATTTCAGCCGGGGGCTATTACCATAAGAATACGCAGATGTTCCAGAGTCAGGAAGGAATCGCTTTAATCGAGCGCACTTGTATCAACAAAGCTTTTATCTCTACAGCCGGCGTCAGCAGAAAATTTGACGTTACCTGTATTGAGCCCTATGAGCGGGACACCAAAAGAGCCGCCATAAAAACTGCGTTATCCAAAATTTTGTTGGTGGACTCTTCGAAGTTTAATAAGATTTGCCCGGCAAAATTCGCAGGTTTGGCGGATTTCGATATGATTATTACTGATCATGGACTGGATAACGAATGGATTGACTTAATCCGGGGTATAGAAATAGAGCTGAAAATAGTATAACAGGTTGTTCAATCTTGCTGTCCCGTAAAAATAGAAGCAAACCTGTAGCCTTTATCTCCTGCGGCGACCGCCGCAGGAATTTTTTGCGTACGGCTATAGAAGGAGAAAGCCTTTATAAAAATACGAAAAAATCAAATCATAGATTCTTTTGCAGCTTCGTAGAGGTTTTCATGGATATTCGTACCAGACATATTGCTCCGCGACCAATCGCCAACCAGCGTACCTTCGCGCAGGACAAGAATATGGTCGCACATGCCGATGGCTTCAGAAATATCGGAAGTAATAAAAATCGCACACCTGCCGCTCATAGAAATTTCGTTGAGAAGGTTGTATATCTGAATTTTCCCTGCATTATCCAGGCCGCGTGTGGGTTCATCAAATATAAACAATTCAGCCTTGGCAATGAAGCCGCGCGCCACCAACACTTTTTGCTGATTGCCCGCGCTGAGTTCCCCGATACCCTGGCTGGGATTGGTACACTTTATCGCCAGTTTGTCTATTGCAGTGCGGGCATGTGAGGTAAATGCTTTTTTTCCGATAAAAAACGACGGCCCTTTTCCCTGATTGCTGTGATAATTAGGAAAAAGAAGGTTGTCGGACAGGCTAAACGCCGGGATAATGCCATATTGCTCGCGATCGTCAAGGATTGCGCAGATTTTATTTTTACGCGCGTCAACCGGGGTTTTCATATGGATACTGTCCCCGCCCATATAAATACTCCCGCCGCTGGCATGGAGATCACCGCACAGGAGACGTGCCAATGTGGTACGGCCGGATCCGGCCATCCCTACGATGCCAAGGATTTCACCCCGGCGGACTTTAAAAGAAATATTTTTTAAAATATGTTTATAACACAATCCCGAACATTCCATAAGCACACGTCCTTTTGAAACCTCGAGCTTGGGAAAAGGGGAACTATTGAGGAATTTATTGAATTCTTCCAGCTTTGTTTGGAAATCAGCATCCGTACGTTCTATTTTGCGGCCCACTTCGCCTTTGTGGATCATGATTACTGAATCGATAATATTGCTGATATGTTCGGGAGACTGCGACAGAAATATAACGGAAACCCCTGTGCCGTTTAGCTTTTTGATGATTTGCAATACCTTTTCGGTATCATATGCCCCCAGTGCGGAAAACGCCTCGTCGATCAGGAGAATACGCGTATCCAGTACAAGCACATGCAATAACGCAATGATCTGCTTTTCCGCTATGCTAAGCGTTGCGGCAGATTGACGCACATCGATCTTAAACCCGAAATCATTACACAGCTTTTCAGCCATCTTGTAGATATTGCCCCAGTGAATAACGCAGCCGCGGCTGACATTTGCCTTTGAGTAAGCCCCAAAATAGATATTTTCCGCAACGGAAAAATGGTTATAGATCATCGCATCTTCATGAAGCACGGCAATACCGTTTGACCGCGCATCAGCCGTGTTTCTAATTACCACTTCATTTCCCTGCTGGTCTATCACGGATATTTTTCCTTTTTCAATTGTACGCGCCCCGGAAATGGCTTTGATCAAAGTAGTTTTTGAAGAGGCGTTGCCGCCTACGATTCCTAATATTTCTCCCTGGCGCAATTCAAAAGAAACATTGCTGAGGCAGGCAATGTCATCAAAATTTTTACAAACTTCCTCTACTTTCAGTACGCGGGCAGGCTCCATAAGGATTGTTCCTCCGGCTTTTAAATATCTTCTATATCATACGCATTGAATACACGGATATTATGATCGAAAAAATATTTCAAATAATCGTCAGGTGCGGACGCATCGGTGATAAGCGTATCGATCCCGTCGATAGGACTGAAACTTGAATATGCGTTTTTATTAAATTTGTCGCTTGTGGCACATACGATTTTTTCGTTTGCCTGATTGAAGACCAACGTATATGCTTGGGCAATAATATCGTTCTGCAAGGAAAAACCATTGAGGTAAGAGATGCCATCCGCCGAAACAATGGCCTTATCAACATATTTGCCCTTCAAAAACTCAATGGTCTCGGAACCGGTGAGGGCAATGCTGCTATTTTTGCGTGTTGCGTTTCCGCCGGTTGTAATCAACGTAATATTGGGGTTTTCCGATAAAATAACGATCGCATTGATGTTGTTGGTGATAACGGCAAGTTCGTTTTTTGTGACCAATTTACGGGAGACTTCCGCACACGTAGAACCGGCGCCCAAAAAGATGAGTTCATTGTTGCTGATAATTTTTTCCAGAACATCGCCAATTTTCTGCTTTTTCAGTAAAAGATCGGGATCCGCGGTAGAAATACTGCTTTCAAGTGGAAGCGATCCTTCATTTAATATGGCTCCTCCATGCGTACGGACGAGGAACCCTTCCTTTTCCAGTTGCTCGAGATCTTTCCTGATTGTAACTTCTGATACGGAAAAAAGACGGCTGAGGTTAGAAACATCCACCCGCTTGTACTCCAGTATCATCTGGCGAATTTTCTGATGCCGTTCCGTTACAAACATATTTATCGTCCTATATTTCCTATATTAAAGATATCTTGAACATTAAATTTATTATAATCGAAAACAAATAAAAAAACAAGTATAAAAAGATTGACAAACCTTCGAAATGTTGCTAATATATGCAATATAAACTTACGAAACGAAATTAAACGTAATAAAACAAATAAAATGTATTCAAATGATAAAAAAGAATAAATGGAGGTAACTCGATGTTAGCGGCAAGGCTCTACGGTGCGAACGATTTAAGGGTGGAAAATATTCCAGTGCCCGAAATAGGTGATGATGAAATATTGGTTAAGGTCCGCAAGGCTGCCCTTTGCGGTACGGATATCAGGATGTATCAAAATGGAGCGGAGGCGGCCTCCGAAACCAGACCGCTGATTATTGGTCACGAATTTTCCGGGGATATCGCCGAAGTCGGGAAAAATGTAACGGAATGGAAAGAGGGGCAGAGGGTGTTTCTCGCGCCTAATATTGGATGCGGACGCTGCAAGGCATGCGTCGCCGGGAATTCCCATTTGTGCAACAATATACAGGCCATGGGCGTTACGGTAGACGGCGCTTTTGCCGAATATATCCGGGTCCCGCGGGAAGCGTTGTTATATGGAAATATTGCAGAGCTGGGGAAAAAGACCAGCTACGAAGAAGCGGCTGTCAATGAGGCGCTCTCTTGCGTATATAATGGATTTTTACATTATGGGGTCCACATAGGGGATTATGTAATGGTCATCGGCGCGGGGCCAATCGGCGTTATGCATGCAAAGCTGGCGAAACTCGCAGGCGCGGCAAAAGTGATGTTAAGCGATGTTTCGCCCGAGAGGCTGGAGTTGTGCTGCAAGGTGGATGAGGACTTTATAGCGGTTCCCGCGGATAAAATGAAAGAATTGGTGAATAAGGAAACCGAAGGAAACGGACTGGACGTTTGCGTAACAGCATGTCCTGTGCCTGCGGTACAGGCACAGGCAATTGAATTGATGGGGTTCGGCGGCCGGGTAAACTTTTTTGGCGGGCTGCCAAAAGCAAAAGAGATCGTACCAATCAATACGAATGCGATTCATTATAAGCAACTGAATATATCGGGTTCTACCAAAGCCAACACAGACATGGTGTTTACTACCATGAAGCTGATTGACAGCGGAATACTGGATGTAAAAGGCATCATTACAGATCACTTTGCGCTCCGGGATATCGAACAGGCCATACGGCATACGGCGCAGGGGAAGGGATTAAAAACCATAATTGATATTGCATAGGAGAATGCCATGGATTATTTAGTCGGTGTTGATGTTGGAACGCAGGGAACAAAGACGGTTATTTATGACCGCGATGGCCGCGCGATAGCGGAAGCGTTCCAAAAATCCAATCTGGTTTATGGCAGCGGCGGGCGCGTAGAGGAAGATCCACAGGAATTGCTGGCTTCCTGCCTTAAAACAATTAAGCAAAATATTGAGCGGGCGGATATCAACAATACGGACATCGCAGCAGTTGCGCTCGACGGCCAGATGGCGGGCATCATGGGAATCGATACGGCCGGAAATAACGTTACCCCATATGACAGTTGGCTGGATCAGAGATGCGCAAAATATTTCGATATGATCCGCAGGGCTGGGGAAGAACGGTATATGCAGATTGGGGGAGGGAGCCCGGTCACATATGCTCATGGCCCCAAGATACTGTGGTGGAAGCATGAAAAACCGGAGGCCTATGCGAAAATTGCGAAGTTTGTGCCGCCGGCTGTATATTGCGTAATGCAGATGTGCGGTTTAAATGCGGAACGGGCATATATAGATCATACATATCTGCATTTTGCAGGATTTGCTTCGGTAGAAAAAAAAGAGTGGTCAGGGGAACTTCTGGATACCTTCGGCCTTGATCCGGAAAAATTCCCGCGGATCGTAAAACCATGGAATATCGCGGGCCGGGTAACGAAGCAAATGGCGGAAGCTTCGGGCCTCGCGGAAGGCACTCCTGTCGCGGCAGGCTGCGGCGACACGGCGGCGAGCGCTTTTGGGGCCGGAGTAACGCACCCGGGAGTATTGTATGACGTGGGCGGAACCGCATCTACATTGGCCGGCGCTGTAGATAGGTTCATCCCCGATATCGGGAAAAAAATGCTTATTTATCCGGCGGCGGTTGTGGATGGGCTCTATACCCCAATGGCATATATGAACGGGGCAGGTATGTGCATCAACTGGTTCAAAGATAACGTGCTGAGCGGCGGCTATCAATATTCGTACGACGAATTGAACTGTGCAATCGAAAAGATAGAGCCGGGAAGCGAAAACCTGCTGTTCATTCCCCATTACGCAGGACGGGTATGCCCCAACAGTCAAAATCTGCGGGGGGCTTGGCTCCGGCTTAATTGGAACCATACGAAGGCCCATATGTACCGTTCGATCATGGAAAGTATCGGATACGAATATAAAATTTACTTGAACCGTATCCGCGAACTGATTCCCGAACAGGAGTACGGACGTATTCTGGCCGTAGGCGGTGCCGCGAAGAGTCCTCAATTTCGCAAAATTAAAGCGGATATACTCGGGCTTACGGAAGCGACGATATCCCGGACGGATACGGCAACCTTAGCGGGGGCGGTAATCGGCGGGTATGCAGTCGGCCTGTTTAACGACCTTTCCGTTACGATCCATAGCATTAATAAAGAATGCGGCGTAACTGAGCCGGATATGGAAAACCATAGAAAGTATCGGCCGTTTATAAACGCCTACGAGCGGTCGCTGGAGCTTATGGACGGATGTTTTAGTGAAATAAATCAAATTTTAGAATAACGAGTATTGAAAGAGGGAAGGAACTATGAACAATCAGAAATTCGCTGCGGAATTGGCGCCCGCAATCCGTGTGCTGTTGGCAAAAAGAGGGTGCGTTTGTTTTACGGATGAAATATTTGACGGCCAGAAGGAACTGGAAACCCTCCGCATTGGTGGAAGCCGCGAAGAAATGGAAGAGGCGCTGAAGCGCAGCAAAGGCATGCGGATTGATGTTGTGCAAGCCGAAGGAGTGGGAACATTTTGCATCGGAAAAAGCAAACCCGATGCGGATAATGTCCTTGCGGTGCTCAAGGGCACGGCAAAACGGGAAATAAAAACGCCGCGTACGGGCCGGCTGCGGCAAAAACTTGCGGTCATTACAGGGGGAGCCAGCGGGTTTGGAGAAGGCATGGGCCGTTCTATGGCGGAAGAAGGCGCGGTAATCGGCATTGCGGATATCAATATGGAGGCAGCCGCGGAAAAGGCGCGTATATTGAATGAAATGTATGGGGATGGAACGGCGATGCCGCTTTTTGTAGACGTGACGGAGGAACAAAAGACCGAGGAAATGATACGGGAATTCGTGCTTGCCTATGGAGGGCTCGATATTTTCATCATGAGCGCCGGGGTCTCGCACGGAGGCGGCCTTGACACGATGGACATGAAAACATTTGAGTTTATGACAAAAATGAATTATACGTCCGTTTATATCGGCACAAAATTTGCAGCTCCGGTTATGAAAACTGAGAACAGGTTCGATCCTGAATTTACCGCAGATATCATACAGATTAATTCGAAAAGCGGGCTTGACGGCTCAATCAATAATTTTACGTATGCCGGAGCTAAGTTTGGAGGCATCGGCCTCGTACAGAGCTTCGCGAAAGAATTGGTGGGAAACGGCATAAAAGTCAACGCGATATGCCCCGGAAATTACTACGACGGTCCCATGTGGAGTGACCCAGTGAAAGGCCTCTTTGTACAATATTTAAAAGTTGGAAAGGTGCCGGGTGCGAAAACGGTAGAGGACGTCAGGAAATACCATGTAGATAAAACGCCGATGAAGCGGGGATGCACTCCCAAGGACGTTGTCCGCGCCGTTTATTATTGTGTGGAACAGCAATACGAAACAGGGCAGGCCATCCCGGTTTCAGGCGGGCAGATTATGCTGAAATAGCAACTTATTTCATGGAAAAGGTTTAGCTGGTATTTTTCAGAGAAAGGGAGGGGATACTATGGGCAAAAAAATGATTGCCTGGGATTTGGGGACAGGTGGGAACAAAGCGTCCCTTTATAACATGGATGGAACCTGTATCGCGGAAGCGTTTGAGCCGTATGAGACCTTTTTCCCCAGGCATGGCTGGCATTTGCAGAGGCCTGCGGATTGGTGGAATGCCATAGTACGAAGTACAAATAAACTAATGAAGGAGTCCGGTGCGGCCCCCGGGGATATTTATTGCTGCGGGATCTCCGGACACAGCTTGGGGGCAGTGCCTCTGGACCGGAATAATATTCCGCTTCTCGATGAGGTTCCGATCTGGTCGGATACGCGGGCAGGAGCGCAGGCAAAAGCCTTTTTCCGCGAATTCGGCAGGGAACGTTGGTACAATATCACAGGAAATGGAGTGAACCCCGCGCAATATCCCGTTTTCAAGGCGGTATGGTATCGGGAAAATATCCCTGAATTATATCAAAAAATCAACAAAATAATAGGCACGAAGGATTATATTAATCTACGGCTCACCGGGAGGGTGGCCACCGATCATTCCTATGCATCCGGCAGTGGGGCCTATGACCTGCGAAAGTGGCGGTTCAGCAAAGAAATTCTCGATGCGCTGGGAATCCATGCGGAATTATTTCCGGAAGTGATGGGTTCCATGGATGTCGTTGGAACCGTGACCAAAGAAGCGGCAGAACAATTGGGTGTAGGAAAAGATATGCTTGTCGTGTGCGGCGGCGTGGATAATTCCATGATGGCCATCGG
The DNA here is from genome assembly GCF_014287795.1 of Christensenella tenuis. GTDB lineage: Bacteria > Bacillota > Clostridia > Christensenellales > Christensenellaceae > Christensenella > Christensenella tenuis. Next base: position 88,646 of record NZ_JACOON010000007.1, on the reverse strand, counting down.
AGCAAAAGGCTACAAAAGCGGCCGGGCATATATATCTTTGGGGTCGTCGTGTTGGGTAGCGCTCACAGCGGATCGGCCGGTCCTTGATACGCAGGGGTATCCGTATGTATTTACGTTGCTGAATGATTTTTATAATTCGGCGTTGTGTATTGCGGCAGGAGGCACCGCATACAAATGGGTACGCGACCATATCGCTCCCGATCTTTTGCGGCAAGCGAAGGAATGCGGAGAGGATATTTACGAACTGATGCAGTCGGAAGCACGAAAATCGCCGCCCGGCGCCAATAGGCTGATTTTCAATCCATGCCTTGGCGGCGGGATGCCGTTTGATAAAAGTTTTTATCTTCGCGGCGGCTTTTTGGGGCTGGATTTTAAGCACACCCGCGGCGATATGATTCGCGCAGCCCTGGAAGGCATCGCATATAATCTGGGCGTGTGTGTGGAACTGATTTCAAAGGTCGCTTCCGTTCCAGGAGAAATACTGCTGGTGGGGGGAGGCAGTAAAAATGCCTTGTGGCGCCAGATTCTGGCGGATTGCTATAACAGAAAGACAGTAAAAACCAATGTAGATGAACAGGCTGCCGCCTTGGGGGCAGTTGCATGCGCAGCAGTGGGAACGGGGCTGTGGAACGATTTTGAGCAAATAGATAAATTGCATAAAACGGAAAGCGTGTGTGAGCCGGTTCGGGAAAATGTGGAAATATATAGGCAAATGTTTGAGATTTACAAGAGGTCGGCTGAAGATTTGTCCGATATTGGCGATGCGCTTGCACAAGTAAAGATTTAAGGTGAACTATCGGCTTCAAAAAATATGGAGGATAATGCTATGACAAAAAGTATGAAATCATTGATTGTGGAAAAAGATGGCACGCTTGTGGTTAAGGAAGTGCCGGTTCCTGTTCCTACTCCTGTGCAGGCGCTGGTAAAAATAGAGGCATGCGGCATTTGCAATGGAACAGATACCAAGCTGATTCACCGTGCATTCAAAGGGATAGGCAAAGAACAGTATCCGCTTATGTTGGGTCATGAGGCGGTTGGAACAGTGGTTGAGATTGGGGATAAAGTGAAAAGTTACCGGAAAGGAGATCGGGTGCTGCTGCCTTATGCCGGACCTTTGGGTGGTTATGGAAGCGGCTGGGGCGCTTTTTCCGAATATGGCACGGTAGACGACGTGGTTGCACTGCAGGAAAGCGGCGTGTTGCCGGACTCGGCAGACTTTCCCCCGAATTGTTATGCGCAAAACGTAATTGACAAAAAGATTCCCGTGAATCACGCCGTTGTTATTATTACCCTGCGGGAGGTGCTTGCTTCTATAAGATTTTTCGGGATAGAACACGATCAGAGTGTCGCAGTGTTCGGATGCGGGCCGGTCGGGCAGACCTTTATCAAATTTATGCATCTTTTGGGAGTTGGTCCTATTTTCGCGATCGATATCATAGACGAAAAGCTCAAAATGGCAAAAACGTGCGGAGCAGACTATGTTTTCAATAATACTGATGGAACTTTAGACGCCATGATACATGAGGTGTGCCCCAAAGGCGTGGATTACGTTATTGACGCATCCGGCGCATCTGCCGTAATCAATCAGGCCATGGGGATCATCAAAGACCGCGGTAAGATTTGCTGTTATGGAATATCCGAAAATCTTGATATGAATCTTGACTGGTCCAGGGCGGATTATAACTGGCAGCTCATTTTCCAGCAAATGCCGCGAAAAGTGGAAGAGCAACAGGCCTTTTCCCAAATATTGGTATGGATAGAAAAAGGCGTAGTCGATCCGGAAGAATTTATATCGGATGTCTATGATTTCGACCACGTGCTCGAAGCTTTTAAAAAATTGGAGAGAAAAGAAATCTCACGTAAATGCGTTGTCACATTTGACTGATCGTGAAGGTTATTTGTCAAAATGATTTTGAAACGAAAGTATTCGAAATAAAATATTGACAAACGAAATTTCGTATGATAATATTGTGAAAACAAAGATGATAATCTGATTTCAATTCAAGGAAGTTTCTTTTTACAGCTTTACACAAAAAATCGTTTTGCTGCAGACGTGGCAAAAAATAATATATAAAAATGGAGGAAAAAGATGAAAAAATTATTGATGGCAGTATTGGCTGTTCTCTTGTGTGTTGGACTGTTAGCGTGCGCTCCGGCGCAGCAAGAGGCCGCACCGGCGGTGAGCGAGAGTGCGGAAAGTTCGGCATCGGCATCTGAAGCGGCAGAAGCGTCCCAACCAGCGGCAGACGGAGAAGGCAAAACGTTCAAAATTGGATTTGCACAGAAAACGATGGATAATCCTTTCTTCCTTGCACTGGCAAATGCAATTCAGGAGGAAGGGGAAAAACGTGGCTGGACGGTATCTGTCCTGGATGCGAAGAACAGCCTCGAAACAGAGATGGCGAATATGGAAACATTCGTCTCCCAGGGTATGGATCTGATTTTCCTGAACACGATCGATTCGGAAGGGGCTATCCCCGAGGTTCAGGCGGCAACGGCGGCGGGCATACCGGTTATTGAGCTGGATAGCGGAATCAGCCCCGATGCAGGCGTCGTGACGACAGTGTTCAGCGACAACAGGGGCAACGGGCGAAAAGTCGGGCTATATGCCGCAACCTGCTACGACGAAGGGGAAACAATCAGTTCGGTTATATTGAGCGGGGATAAAGGAAATCCTGGCGGAGAAGACAGGCGTATGGGGCTTTTCTGCGGAATTATCGAAGCGCGTGCGGGTCTGACGGAAGAAGAGGCTTGGGTGGAAGCGGAAAAGTTCAATCAGGAACTTACAGATAACGGGAAAGCGTTTCACGAAGCCGCAAATTTCGAAGTACTCGGACAGGGCTGGGCCCACTGGACGGCTGACGACGGTTTGCCGGCAATGGAAGACCTGCTTGTCGCAAACCCAAACATTAATTGCGTACTCGGCGAAAATGACAACATGCTGATTGGCGGAATGGAAGCACTCCGGGCCGTCGATAAACTGGAACAGGTACAGATGTTTGCAGCGTGCGATGGCCAGAAGGAAGCACTCGCACTGATTCAGCAGGGAACATCCTATAAGGCGTCGGGCGAAAATAATCCCAATAAGGTAGCCGAATTAGGATACCAGATTGCGGAAGAGATCCTAGTTGAAGGCAAAGACCCCACATCATATCCGGAAGAAAGCCATACGGATGCAGTGGCGATTACGCCGGAAAACGTTGACGAATTATACGATCCCAATGCGATATTCTAAAAAGACCAGATGAAAGGGGCCCCGGCTTCCAAAATGGCTGTGGAGCCGGGGCTTTTACTGGGCCAGTGGAGAATATCAAGATATTGGCGCGGACAAAAACATAAGATCAGGAGGTTACCATATTGGACACAACATACAGAGTTCAGATGGAAGGCATCTATAAAAGCTATAAAGGCGTCCATGCGCTGACTGATGTGTCGTTTGCAGTAAAGCCAGGGGAAATTCATGCCCTTGTGGGTGAAAACGGTGCAGGAAAATCGACGCTCATGAAAGTTTTGTCGGGAGCGATTGCTGCAGATAAAGGAAGCATAAAAATAGATGGAGTGGAGCGGAACATTACATCCCCACGTATCAGCCGCGATTTAGGAATATCCATTATTTATCAGGAATTTATGCTGGCGCCTCATTTGACGGTGGCAGAAAATATATACATTGATCGCCTTGTAGGCAAAAACAAGTTGATGATCAATTGGAAAAAATTGAAAAAAGACAGTCATGACCTGCTGGAAAAACTGGGATTTTCGGAAATTGATCCGGATGAAAAGGTAGGGAACCTGAGTGTCGCCTATCAACAGGTCGTTGAAATATGCAAGTCGTTATCACGGGATGCGCGCGTACTCGTTTTGGACGAGCCCTCCGCGGTACTGACCTTTACCGAAATCCAAAAGCTCTTTAAATTGATTCGGCAGTTGAAGGAACAGGGAATCGCAATCGTATATATTTCCCACCGGATGGATGAAATTTTTGATTTGTGCGACACCGTAACCGTGCTGAAGGACGGACATTTTGTCAATGAATTCAGGATTGACGAAATTGATAAAAAGAGCCTGATCTACCAGATGGTAGGACGGGAGTTATCACAATTATTTCCCAAACGAAACGCAAAGATCGGAGAAACAATCCTCAAGGCGGAGCATCTGAAAGCGGGAAGAATGGTAAACGATGTTTCCTTCAATGTACATAAAGGCGAAGTTCTCGGCTTCAGCGGGCTCGTCGGAGCGGGAAGAACAGAAACCATGCGTTCTTTGTTTGGGGCCGATAAACTTGACAGCGGGAGCATTACCTATAAAGGCCAGAAGATCCTGTTTAAAGACCCGCACGCAGCGGTACGGCACGGGGTGGGATTGCTTTCTGAAGACCGGAAACAGCAGGGGATCGTGATCGAGCGTACGATTCGTGAGAACACAACCCTGACGTCCCTTGGCAAGGTCAGTAAATTCGGCATCATCAACCATAAAAAAGATAAGGAATTCACGCGGGATATCTTAGCCCGGCTGACAACAAAATATGGCGATATGGAAGACAGCGTGTCCTGCCTATCCGGCGGAAACCAGCAAAAGGTTTCGCTTGCGAAATGGCTTGCCGCCGATTGCGAAGTAATTATACTGGATGAGCCTACGCGCGGCGTGGATGTTGGCGCGAAGGCCGAGATTTACAAAAATATCAATGACCTTGCAGAAGCGGGAGTGGCTGTGATTATGGTTTCTTCCGAAATGGAGGAAGTCATTAATATGTGCGACCGTGTCGTGGTTATGCGCCAGGGCAAGGTTGTTGGCGAACTTGAAAAGAAGGATATGAACGACAAGAATATTATTGGATTATCCATGGGGGTTATGTGATGAAAAAAGCGACTTTTTTTCTGAAAAAATATAGTACATATATCATCTTTCTCGTCGCGGTGCTGATTTGTATTGCGATATCTCCTGACTTTTTTACACCGACCAATATCGTAAATATAGGGAGGCAATATGCGGGCCTGATCATTGTTTCCATGGGGATGCTGTTTGTCATCCTGACTGGCGGGATAGACCTTTCCGTCGGTTCCATCGTGGCGCTGGGAAGCGTCATTACGGCAACCTGCCTTGTGGCTGGTATGAGTCTTGGGGTAGCTATGATGATTGCCCTTCTGTGTGGGATACTGTGTGGAATTATTACGGGCGTATTGGTATCGTATGCCAAAATGGCGCCGTTTATCGCTTCTATGGCAATGATGACAATGGCGCGCGGCGTTGCATTTGTTATCTCCAACGGCTCGCCCATTCCAACGCCTGAAGGATCCATCATCTGGTTGGGAACCGGTGCCGTCGGCGTGATTCCAACCTTGGTCATCATTGCGGTAGCTGTGGTAGTTGCCTTCTGGTTTATGCAGAATTATACGTCGTTCGGCAGGATCGTAATTGCAATAGGGAGCAATGAAACAGCTGTACGCCTTGCAGGTATTCGCGTTAAGCTGTATAAAACCGGCGTTTATGTCATTTCCGGACTATGCTGTGCGCTCGCCGGCATCCTCCTGTGCTCCAGGACTGCAATTGGTTCGCCTGTCGTAGGCGAAGGCATGGAACTAGATGCCATTGCCGCCTGCGTCATCGGCGGCGCAAGCCTGTCCGGAGGGGAAGGCTCAGCCGTAAAAGCCGTAATCGGTGTACTGATCCTTGCGCTGATCGGCAATATTATGAACCTGCTGGCAGTTCCATCGTATCCGCAGGACATTATCAAAGGCATCATCATCGTTGCCTCCGTATTGTTGCAGACGTTAACATCTTCTAATAAAAAAGAAGCTTAAACGCACATTTGGATCAATGAGACTAAAACAAAGAAAGGAAGATATGACCTATGGCAAGGCTTACCAAAACGACAAGAGGCTGGTGTTCCCCTGAGCGGTATGTTCAGGGCCCGGGGGAATTCAAAAATATAAAGCATTATACAGATAAATTCGGGAAAAGGATCGTAGCATTCATTGACCAGTTCTTCTTCGAAGATTTTACAAAACAGCTGCAAACTTATTACAGCGGGAACGGCTATGAACTGCATACCATAGAATTCAACAGCGAGGTTACAGAAGAAGAAATCGCAAGGCATGCGGAAGAACTGAAAGACTGGAATGCCGAAGTGGTTCTGGGAATCGGCGGGGGCAAAACCATAGATGTGGCCAATGCCGTGGCAGTACCGCTCGGGATTCCGAATATCGTAATCCCAACGACGGCTGCAACCGATGCGCCCACCAGTTCCCTTTCCGTAATCTATCATGCGGATGGTTCGCATAAAGGGGAATTCTTTTTTGACCATAGCCCCTGCTTGGTGCTGGTAGACAGCGAAATTATTGCCAAAGCCCCGGTGCGTTTCCTTGTTTCGGGTATGGGCGATGCTCTGGCGACGCTGATCGAAGCAGAGGCTAACCGCAAATCGGATTCGCCGAATCTTGTCTACAATAATGACGGCGGCTTTAAACGTACGGTTGCGGCTACGGCAATCGCCAGGGCATGCTATGATACGCTGCTCCGCGATGGATTGAAAGCAAAGATTGCATGCGAGGAGAACAAAGTAACGGAAGCACTGGAAAACATCATAGAAACCAATACGCTGCTTTCGGGCCTCGGATTCGAAAACAATGCGACTGCAGGGGCGCACTCGGTTAACGATGGCATTACTTCTTTGCCGGAAGGGGCAAAGACCTACCACGGTGAAAAGGTTGCGTTCGGAACCTTGACGCAATTGGTGATAGAAGATGCTTCCAATGAGCGTCTGGACGAAGTGATCAGGTTTTGTATAGATGTGGGGCTGCCTGTTTGCCTTGCGGACCTGCAAGTGCCGAATACGGCGGAAAACATTCGAAAGATTGCCGAAGCCTCTATGCATTCCTGTTGGGGCAGTATGCCATTCGAAGTAAATGCAGATATGGTCGAGGCAGCAATTACAACTGCAGACAAAATCGGCGAACGCTACAAAAAGCAATATAAAAATGCCCTCTTGGTCTGAGAAAACAAATATTGCATTGCATATCAGTTAGGAGAAATTATGATAGAGCCGGATAAATTGAAAGAATGGAAGTCGTTTGCGGCAGAAATACGCAAAAAATTGCTGGAAGCAATCGCCTCCAAGGGCGTCGGGCATGTCGGTGGGTCTTTGTCTATCGCAGATACACTGGCGGTGTTGTACGGAGGTGTAATGAACATTGATCCCCAAAATCCAAACTGGGAAGACCGGGACTATATCGTCATCTCGAAAGGGCATTCGGGCCCGGCGATGTATGCGGCGCTCGCCTTAAAAGGCTATTTTCCCATGGAAATGTTAAAAACGTTGAACCGGAATGGCACGATGCTGCCCAGTCATACAGACAGGAAGAAAACCCCAGGAGTCGATATGACTACAGGATCGCTCGGACAAGGCATTTCGCTTGCCGCCGGATTGGCTTTTGCGGATAAGCTCAACGGGAAAAATCGCTATACCTATGCTATTGTAGGCGACGGAGAACTGGATGAGGGGCAAGTTTGGGAAGCGGCCCTGTTCATTGCCCATCGGAAGTTAAATAACCTGATTTTGTTGATCGATGCCAATGGCAAACAGTTGGATGGCACCACACGGGAAATCTGTTGTCTCGGAGAAATTGAAAAAAAGTTTGAAGCATTCGGATTTCATGCGATTCGCGTTGCCGATGGGAATGACGTTGAACAGGTTGCCGATGCGATCGGACAGGCAAAGTCTGAGCAGAAAAAGCCCAGCGCAGTTGTATTGCACACGGTGAAAGGCGCGGGGGTAAGCCATTACGAGGCCATGGCCAATTGTCATTCCTGCGGCGTAAGCGCACAGGAACTGGAAGATGCATGCAGGGAATTGGATTCCCTTCGCGCTGCGGATAACCGGGAAGGGAGGTAAAGCGGAATGCAGGATCAAGCAGAAACAAAGAAAAAAGAAAACATCATGCGTGAGGCTTTTGCCGAAGGGTTGATGGAAGCAATGAAACGGAACCGCGACGTTGTGTACCTTGAGGCGGATCTCGCAGGTGCGCTTGGCACCGGGAACGTTTTTAAGCGGTATCCGGAACAGAGTTTTAACGTAGGAATCATGGAAGCCAATATGATGGGTGTCGCGGCGGGGATGTCCGTCAATGGAAAAATACCGTTTATTCATTCTTTCGGGGCATTTGCATCACGCAGGATTGCAGACCAGTTATACCTTTCCGGTTGCTACAACGGAGCCAATGTAAAAGTGATGGGAAGTGACCCCGGCGTTGCGGCGGAAACCAACGGGGGAACCCATATGCCGCTGGAAGACATGGGGGTTCTGCGTTCATTCCCCGGGCTTACAATATTGGATATTGCCGACACCAATCTTATGCTGTCTGCGGTCGGGAAAATGGCGGAGACTTATGGCATGTTTTATGTCCGTTTCCCGCGTAAAGGCGTGATCAATTACTATGAAGAAGGTACGAAATTCGAGTTCGGAAAAGGTATGATATTACGCGAAGGCACGGATATCAGCATCATTGCCTGTGGTCTTGAGGTGCAGGAAGCACTGAAAGCTGCAGGGGAATTAGAAAGAAAAGGCGTATCGGTACAGGTTGTGGATATGTTTACCGTAAAGCCGATAGATCGGGACTTGGTGATTGAATGTGCGGAAAAAACGGGAGCAGTCGTTACTGCGGAAAACCATAACCGGATTGGCGGCCTCGGTTCCGCTGTTGCTGAAGTACTGGTGGAAAGCTGTCCGGTACCGATGCAGCGTATTGGTTCCCCGGATGTATTTGGGGAAGTCGGCGATAGGAATTTTTTGATGAAAAAGTTTGGAATTACGGCAGGAGACATCGTGGAGGCCGCGCTCAAAATGGTTTCAAGGAAGGTGTGAAATGGCAATCATACTTGGCATAGACCTTGGAACGCAGAGCGTAAAGGCAGTGGTTATAGATACCGAAAGAGGAATTATAGCAACAGCAGGAAAAGATTATAAAGTGTTCGTACCACAGGTCGATTATGCGGAAGAAGATGCGGAAGACTGGTGGCGAGCTTCAAAGGAGGTTCTCAGACAGCTAAAGCAAGATGCCCGGAAAGAATATGACGCTATAGAAAGTATTGGGATTACGGGGCAGATGCACGGCTTGGTTGCTTTGGATAAAGGCGGTAGGCCCAATATGCCTTCTATCATTTGGGTGGACCAGCGTTCCAAAAGGCAAGTAGAAGAAATTTATGAAAAAGTAGGTGCGGAAGCCATTGCAGCCCATATCCATAACCGCATTTTTACAGGATTTGCATTGCCTTCCCTTCTGTGGGTCAAGGAAAAACGTCCGGAAATTTACCGGAAAATTGACCGGATTTGCAATGCCAAGGATTATATTCGCATGAAGCTGACCGGAGAGCTGGCCTGTGAAGTGACGGACGCGTCTTCTACAACGATGTTCGATTTGCCCGCCCGCAACTGGTATTTTGAAATGCTGGATCAATTGGATATTGATGGAGGTATCCTGCCTCCCTGTCATGAATCAGTTGATATTGCGGGCTGTGTAACGCAAAGCGCGGCCGAGGAAACAGGCCTTCGGAAAGGAATTCCCGTTATTTACGGCGCGGGGGATCAGTCTGGCCTCATTATGGGAAACGGCGTTTACCGGGAAGGGCTGCTGGTCGCCAATATTGGGACCGGCGGTACCATGGCAACCTATTCCGGAAACGATGTGTACGACAGAAAATTACGCACACATACGTTCTGCAATGCAACGGAAAAATCCTATACTGTTTTCGGAGCGGTACTGGGCGGCGGGATATCGCTGCGTTGGTTGCGCGATAATATATTGGAGGCTCCAAACTACGAAAAAATGACGGTCTGCGCCGCGGAAATCGATGCAGGCAGCGAAGGAGTATTGTTCCTGCCTTATTTAGGAGGAGAGCGCACGCCGCACATGAATCCGGATGCATCAGGGCTTTTTTTCGGACTGAAACTGAAGCATGATTCACGGCACATGATACGCGCCGTGATGGAAGGTGTCGTATATGCCCTCAAAGATTCTCTCAGGGTTTTGGAAGAAACGGGGATTCAAACGGAAAGAATCATTGCTTCCGGCGGGGGTGCACGCAGCGGCTTATGGCTGCAAATGCAAGCCGATATATTTGGAAAAGAAGTTGTATCAACCCATGCACAAGAACAAGCGGCGCTAGGGATAGGCATTATAGCCGGAATCGGAACAGGAATTTTTCAAGACGCAAAAGAAGGCTGCGACTGTTTGGTGGCCTATGACAATCGGCACTACTATCCCGACAAAAAGAATGCGGGGATTTATGACGAAGGCTATGAAACCTTCCGGGAGTTATACCGTGCAAATGAAACGATCATGAATCATTCTGCAAAAATGCGGTGAATTTTCCGGCGGGGAAACGGATGGAAAACTGAATGGGAAATGAAAGGGGATTTAATATGCAAGTCGATATACGCGAATGGGAACCGGGATTGGTCAGTGGGCTGGAAGTATTTATGGTAAACGAAGTAACGCCGACAGGGGATTACTTTGCATGGCGTCCATCCGGGCTGGCCGCGGAGTTTGCGGACAGCAAAATATCAGGCGGGATGGTGGAAGCATGCTGCAAAAATCCGGAGTATACAAAAGTGGAATATCATTCTGATTATGAAGTTTTCTATTTCACCTCCGGAGACGGAGTCATGTTGTTTTGCTCGTTGGAAGATGGCAAACCGTTGCTGGAAACTTGCGTTATGCTCCATGTAAAAGAGGGGATGCAGCTTTGCGTTGCGCCCGGAAAAGCACATTTTGTACCAATCTCTTTGGAAAAGGACGCTCCTGTCAAGGCGGTGGTGGTCAGTCCGGAAATGGATACATGGATGGTAGAGCTTGGGGAAACGGTAAGTGCAAAATAAACGGATACGCGCAGGCGGGAATTTTTGTCCGTATTGCTGCCGGAAAAGATGAAAATGAATAAGACTGAATTTCAACTGATGATCAGTGCGGCAAAGCAATATTACCAGTTAGGGGTCAGCCAGGAAGAAATTGCGCGCAGGGCCTATGTTTCCAAATCTACGATTTCCCGCTTGATCCGCAAAGCGGTAGATTTAGGATATGTGGAATTTAAAATCAATTATTCGGGGGAAACCGTAATCCAGCTTCAACAAGAGCTGTCCGACTGGTTCGGTGTTTCCTGCGTGGTAATACCATCGTTTGTGGACGATTATTTTATCCGGCTGGATGACGTCTGTGAATATGCGGCGCACGATATTCCAGCCCTGATCCGGGACGAAGAAATCGTCGGCGTCAATTGGGGGCGTACCGCGGAATACCTTGCCAAGCATCTTGTATCGCCGCCGCGCGAAAAGCGCCATGTAAAGGTTTGTATGCTAAGCGGTTTTGTGACAGGTACAATCGCGGCAATGAAAGCGGCGCATATTGTTGAAAAATTTGCAGAGGTTTTTTCCGCGCAGGGCTTTGTTATGCCCGCTCCGCTGGTGGTGGATTCCGAACATATCGCAGATGTCCTGCGCGCTGATTCCAACATCAGGTACGTGATGAACCTTTGCTATCAGGCGCAGACCGTAATCCTCTCCATTGGCGGTATGGATTTAAGGGATACATTTTTGACCGACGAGGGGACCTATAATTTAAGCGTTTATAACAGAATTGCACACAGCGGCGGAGTAGGGGATATTGCCGGACGCCACTTTGATATCAATGGGAATGAAATCCAGAGCAATATTACTCAACGGATTATGGGTATTTCGCTTGCCAGCATCAAAGAAAAAGAAAACCGGATTGGGATTGCGGTTGGCAAACATAAGAGCCAGGCCGTTTTGGGAGCCCTGCGCGGAGGCATTATTAACCGGCTCTATACAGATGAAAAAACGGCAAATGATATTTTAAAAAAAGCTAAAATGCTGAAAAAATAAATTGGGCAAAAGCTGGCGTCGCTCTTTTGAAACTAATTTCAAAAGAGTATTTTTTTGGGATTTATGCCAGATATCGGTGATTTACTGGACAGAAATTCTGCAAATGATATACTGCAATCGGCCGGATAAATGGAATCCGGTGAAAGTTATTGCGGCAGCGCTGTCCCACACGGCCGGCCCGTAGGGACAGTCTAGATTTTAAGGAGGAGTAATATGGCGGAGATTGTCAATATGCCCCGTTTAGGGCTCAATGAAGATACCAGCATCCTTGGAGAATGGTTTGTATCCGAAAACGATTCTGTTGCCAAGGGTGACGCGCTTTTTTCGATCGAGACGGATAAGTCGTCCATGGACGTTTATGCAGAAACGGAAGGGACAGTCCTAAAATGCTTTTACGAACCCTATGATGTGGTTCCGGTTATGACCCCGGTATGCGTGATTGGGCAACCTGGGGAAGATATCAGCAATATCTCTCCTGCGAAAGGCGCGGCGGAAACCGTAGAAGAAGCTCCGGTTTCCGTCCCGGCGGTCCCCGGGGGAGCGGGCGCTGCGCAGAAAGACTTCGCCGCATCCGTACCCGAAACCGCGCCACAGGGATTTTTATCGCCGCGTGCGCGGCAACTGGCGGAGGTCAATGGGGTTAAGGTAACGGGAATCCTTCCGTCCGGCGCGGAAGGAAGGATTATTGAAGCGGATATTATCCATGCAATGCAGGCGGTCCCGGAAAAGGAGAATAAACCTACAGATTTCGGAATCGAACAGCCCGATACAGGCCTGTCTGACAGAAAGGGATCAAGAATTGAGAAAATACCGACAATCCGGCGCACGATTGCAAAAAATATGATGGATTCCCTCCGAAATACTGCCCAGCTTACCAATCATATGACATATAACGCTTCGTCTATCCAACGGTACCGCGAGTGGCTGAAGCTTGCGCCGGGAGACGAAAAAAACATTACGATTACGGATATGATTCTTTTTGCAACGGCAAAAACGTTGGCGCAGTTCAATTATATGAACGCACATATGCTCAACGATGCGGAGATGGAGTATTTTGATGACGTCTATCTTGGCTGTGCGGTGGATACGGAGCGGGGCTTGATGGTGCCTACAGTCCCCAAGGCACAGACGCTCTCTTTGGTTGAACTGTCACGGAAAGTCAAAGAACTTGCGGCGAAGTGCCGCGGCGGCAGTATCCTTCCGGAAGAAATGATAGGCGCGACTTTTACCGTATCTAACTTGGGAGGCCTTGGGGTAACGGACTTCACCCCCATATTAAATCCGCCCCAGATTGGAATTCTTGGTGTGGGAAACATAGAGTATGCAGTCAAAAAAACGAACGAAGGCATACTGTATTATCCTGCGGGGCATTTGTCGCTTACGTACGACCACCGTGCGGTAGACGGCGCGCCGGCTTCCCGATTCCTGCAGGCAGTGTGTAAAAACCTGGAACAATTTGAACAGCTTATTTAGGAGGCGCTTCATGAAAACATATGACATTGCCGTGATTGGTGGCGGCCCCGCCGGATATCTCGCAGCAGAACGCGCCGCCGAGGCTGGGAAAAAGGTGATTTTGGCGGAAAAAAACGCAGTGGGCGGCGTATGCCTGAACGAGGGATGCATTCCCACTAAAACGCTTTTGCATGCCGCAAAGATATTCGAATACGGGCAGTATAAAGGCAAAGAGTTTGGCGTTTCGTGTGAAAATCCCCGCTTGCATCACCCGCGGGCAATAGCCCGAAAACAGGATGTTGTGAAGACGCTCGTGGGAGGTGTGTCTTCCGCCTTGGCCCGCAAAGGCATTGATATAATTCAAACGGAAGCTGGACTCAGGAAGGAAGATAATGGCTTTGTCCTTACCTGCGGCAACGAGACCATTCGCACTTCCAAAGCGCTGATTGCAACAGGATCGGAGCCTGTTATTCCTAATATTCCGGGAGTGGCAGGCGGTCTTGCTGACGGATCGGTGCTGACAAGCCGGGAAATCCTTGAGATGAGAGAAATTCCCGAACAGCTTGTTGTTGTGGGAGCCGGAGTGATTGGGCTTGAAATGGCTGCTTATTTCAGTATTGCGGGCAGCCGGGTAACGGTCGTCGAAATGACCGGGCACATTGGCGGCCCGATCGATATGGAACTTTCTCAAACATTGCAAAGGAATTTGGAAAATATGGGAATCCATTTTGTACTGGGCAGCCGGATTTTTGACGTTTCCGGCAGTACAGCGTGCGTAAAAACACCTTCCGGAACGCAGGAATTTCCTTATGACAAACTGCTGATGTGTATGGGACGCAAGCCCTCCCTGAATATTCCGGGGCTTTCCGGTATGAATCTTTATATGGAACACGGAGCTCCGGTTGTGGATAAGCATTGTGAAACCAATATTCCGGGATTATATGCGGCGGGTGATGTAAATGGAAAATATATGCTTGCACATGTTGCTTATAGGGAGGCCGAGGTAGCGGTCAATCATATGATGGGGAAGGCAGATGAAATGAATTACACTGCAATTCCGGGTGTGATCTATACGCAGCCGGAGGCGGCGTTCTGCGGCCTTACGGAACAACAGGCAACTGAAAAAGGAATTCAGACGATTGTCAAAAAAGCAAGTATCAACCTGAATGGGAGGCATATTGCCGAAAATGGCCTGAGCGGCGGATTTTGCAAACTCGTTTTGGATGGAAAAGGGCAAACGATCCTGGGCGCATCGTTGCTTTGTTCATATGCTTCCGAAATCATATATCCGCTTACTTTGATGATACAGAACAAGATTCCGCTTGAAGGGATCAAAAGGACGATCTTTCCGCATCCGACGGTTTGTGAGATCATCCGTGAAACGATATTTACTGAATGACTCTGGAGGTATGAAAACATGACAAAAGAACTTTATCTCGATCCGGAACAAATCAGGGCAAGGGGAACTGCGGCGTTTAACGATATTCCCCTGAACGACTATCAGAAAAGAATGAAAGATATCCTTGGGGATTTTTCCAAGGAAGACCTTGTTAATATTTTTTATGATATGTTGGCAATCCGGGAATTTGAAACTATGATACAGGATTTGCGGCTGACTGGGAAATATTGCGATATTGCCTATAACTATTCCGGCCCTGCGCATCTTGGAATCGGGCAGGAAAGCGCGGCAGTGGGGCAGGCGTTCCTACTTAATCGTGACGACATTGTATTCGGTACGCACAGGAGCCATGGCGAACTGATCGCCAAAGGATTTTCCGCACTGCGCAAATTGACGGATGATGAGCTTCAGCAAATCATGGAACAATCGAACAATGGCGCACAATATCAGGTGGTAAAAGAACATTTTTCCACAGGAATCCGCGAACTTGCAAAAAGATTTTATCTTTACGGTATCATGGCAGAAATTTTTGGCCGGAAAAATGGTTTTGCGGAAGGGCTTGGAAATTCCATGCATGCTTTCTTCATTCCTTTTGGCGTTTATCCAAATAATGCAATCGTAGGTGGAAGTGCTCCGATTGCGGCAGGTGCGGCGTTGTATAAAAAGAATATGAAGAAAAAAGGAATCGTAATCGCAAATGCAGGGGACGGCGCGCTTGGCTGCGGCCCGGTATGGGAAGCGATGAATTTTGCTTCCATGGACCAGTTTAACACACTGTGGGAGGATAGCTATAAAGGCGGCCTGCCCGTTTTGTTCAACTTTAATAACAATGGATACGGCATGGGAGGACAGACAAATGGCGAGACCATGGCATACGGCGTTCTTGCACGCGTTGGCGCAGGGATCAATCCAGAACAGATGCACGCGGAACGTGTAGACGGCTTCAATGTTTTTGCTGTGATTGACGCCATGAAACGTAAAAAAAAGTTGCTGCAAGAGGGACAAGGCCCCGCGCTTCTCGATATAATTACATATCGTTTCTGCGGCCATTCTACGTCTGATGCCAGCCCTAACCGCACCCAAGAGGAAATTGGGGCTTGGGAGGCGCAGGACGCAATCTCCGATTATGAAAAACAGCTGGTGGAAAATAAGATCATGACGTGGGAGCAAACGGCTGGACTGCGCAATGAAATACGTGCAATGATTCTTTCTGTGTTCAAACTGGCGATTGATGATACCATAACCCCGCGTATGGACCTTCTCAGGGAACCGGAGGCCATTGAAAAATATATGTTTTCCAATCGGCACATACCCAAAATGGAGGCTGGGGATGCAGATGTTTCCGCGCCAAAAGAAGAAAATCCGCGCGTTAAGCGTCTGAAAAAGCGGAGCAGGGATGGGATGAAGAATGGCAAGAAACTTCCCTCCTCAGCTGTGATCCAATTGCGCGACGCAATTTTTGAAGCGGTGCTCGATAAATTTTACGAAGATCCTACCCTGGTTTCGTTTGGGGAAGACCTCAGGATATGGGGAAGCGCATACGGCGCCTACAAAGAGCTTGACCAATCCGTACCTTATCACAGGCTTTTCAATTCGGGAATATCGGAATCTGCAATCGTCGGAGCAGCCGTAGGGTATGCTATGATGGGCGGACGCGCACTCCCGGAACTAATGTATTGTGATTTCCTGGGCCGTGCAGGAGATGAAGTTTTAAACCAGCTTGCCAAATGGCAAAGCATGACCGCAGGACAGGTCAGGATGCCGGTTGTACTGCGCATGGGGGTGGGAGCAAAATACGGCGCGCAGCATTCCCAGGAATGGTCAAGTATTTGTGCGCATGTTCCAGGACTAAAAATTGTCTATCCTGTCACTCCTTATGATGCAAAGGGACTACTGAATGCGGCGCTCGCAGGAACTGACCCGGTTATATATCTGGAGAGTCAATCTCTTTACGGAATTGGAGAGACGTTCCACGAAGGTGGTGTGCCGGAAGAGTACTATGAAATCCCAATCGGAGAACCGGATGTTAAGAAAAAAGGTTCGGATTTGACCATTTTGACGATTGGCGCTACCTTATATAAAGCGCTGGAGGCTGCTGATATTTTTGAAGGGCAATATGGCATTAGTGCTGAAGTAATTGATGCACGCAGCATTGTTCCCTTTAATTTTGAACCTGTTCAGGAATCCGTAAAAAAGACGGGACGGATTATCATTGCGAGCGATGCTTGCCAGAAAGGCTCGATAATCAATGATTTCGCACAGAACATCTGTTCTTCGCTATTTAATTATTTGGATGCGCCGCCGGTTGTTTTAGGCGCGAGAAATTGGATCACTCCTGTATACGAGCTGGAGGCTTCTTTCTTCCCGCAAGCAGATTGGTTTTTGGACGCGTATCACCAGAAGATCCAGCCGCTGCCGGGATATACGCCAAAACATTCCTTTTCTGTGACTGAAATGAACCGTAGGAATAAATTGGGGGTATAATCGCAGGAAGCGGAGAAAAAGTATAAATCTATTTTATGCTGTAAAACGCCATCACGATACCAATTGTGATGGCGTTTTAAAATAAATGTGAAGCCTCCCCTGGCATGGATAGGGGAGGGTCTTTGTCATTAGCGCTAGCTAGTTACAGAAATCACCAAACCGGATGAACGATAGAAAAAAGGTAATATTGCCGTTTAACAACGGCAGTGCAAGGATATAAATATAAAAATATACGGCTGGTACCAGCCCCCTATAGGGCCAGTGCAAACCGTCAACTAAACTGATGGTCTTGGTCTCCAGTTTTTCATAGGATACTCCAATTATATATGCAGAGATCAAGTTGAATTCATCCAAGCCCTATTATGCGCCCAACATAAATTGATACCCCAACATATCTGTTTTCATAAAAGCAGCCATCTGCCGTAAGAAAGTTATCAAATTCAAACTGCACAGTATACTGTAGAATATATTTTTTATATTAGATTTCTACATATATATATTATATACCTATATTTTTATATAGCGACATAGCGGCAAAGACTCCGTTATGTTTTCTTACTCTGTCTTAGTCAATGAAGCCACGCACTCAACGTGTGTCGTTTGCGGAAACATATCGACAGGCTGGATCATACCCGCGTTATAACCGAGTTCTGCAAATAGCGCAAGGTCGCGCGCCATGGTGGAAGGATTGCATGATACGTAACCGATTTTAGGAACGCCGGAAGAGGCGAGCATGCGCACGACGGATTCGTCAAGGCCCTTGCGCGGCGGATCGACAATCACGGCGCTGATACATTCACGCTCAAGAACGGAGGGGAGGAGCGCAGCGGTATCCCCCGCAAAAAATTCAGCGTTTCCTATACCGTTGAGCGTTGCATTGAATTTTGCGTCGTCTACTGCTTCTTTTACAATTTCGATGCCAACGACTTTTTTGACACGCTGAGCTGCGGCAAGCGAAATCGTTCCCGCACCGCAATAGAGGTCGAGTACAGAATCGGCCGGGCCGAGGCCGAGCATGCGAAACAACGTATTATAAAGCGCTTCTGTCTGCGCGGAATTCACTTGCAGGAAGGTCTGGGGGCCAATTTTAAATTCGAGGCCGCCAATCGTTTCAAACAAATGGTCTTTACCGTAAATACAAATAGAACGTTCGCCAAGAATCGCATTTGTTTGCTTTGTGTTGCAATTTAATACGATCGATTTCACCTGCGGAAGTACAAATTCGAACAACATAATAAGATGGGAACGGCTTGGGATATCTTCCCCGTTGATGCACAAAACAAGCATAATTTCGCCTGCTTTGTTTTCGCGCAGGACAATATGGCGCAAAAGGCCGGTATGCGTTTTTTCGTCATAAATTGGGATCTGGTTTTTTACAATCCACACGCGGAGCTGGGACATGACGATTTTGATATTTGAAGGTTCGATTTTGCAATCGTCTACATCCACGATGCGGTGCGAATGCGCTGCATAAAACCCGACCTCTACCTGCCCGCCGTTTTGCTGGACGGGAAAAGCAGCTTTGTTGCGGTAACGATATTCATGCCGCGCAGGCAGGGGAAAATTTACCGGGATATCCAGTTTGCCGATACGCTGTATACAGCCCTGCACATAACTTTGCTTGAATTGGAGCTGCGCCGCATACGAAAGATGCTGCAACGTGCAGCCGCCGCACTTTCCAAAAACGCGGCAACGCGGATTGACCCGCATTGGGGAGGACGCAAGGATTTCATCCAGCTTTCCCACGGCGTAATTCTTTTTGAGCGCGATTACTTTAGCCCGCACGGTTTCGCCGGGAAGGGCGCCGTCTACGAAGACCGCCAATTCCCCCGCATGGCCGATTCCCTGGCCATCTGTTCCGAGGTCGTCAATTGTGAGTTCAATGAAATCATTTTTTTTCATAGCATTATTATATCAAATATGATGAAAGATTGGTAGAAAAAGGCGTACAAAAGGTGCCAAAATTCATTGACAAAGAGAATGATCGTTTGTTACAATAAAAACATAAAAATGTTAAATTTTAACAAGAATATGTGCGAATTTGCTAAATGAAGCATTTGTAACATGCGAAATTAACATTTTCGCCATATTTTAACAAATTGACCATAACGGAGGTAAATTCGATGGCAACAGCGGTAATTATGCCAAGACAGGGACAATCTGTGGAAAGCTGCATTATCACAAAGTGGAACAAAAATGTGGGCGACAGCGTAGCAGAGGGCGATGTTCTTTTTTCGTATGAAACGGATAAGGCATCCTTTGAAGAAGAAGCAAAAGTAGCGGGCACGCTGCTTGCAATTCTGGCGGAAGAGGGCGATGATGTTCCATGCCTTGAAAACGTGTGCGTAATCGGGCAGCCGGGCGAGGATATTTCCGGATTCGCGGCGGCGGCAACGGTAGACGGAGGCGAAGAGGCGGCCCCGGCAGCACAGGAAGCTCCGGCACAGGCGGCAGCGGCTCCGGCGGTTGCAGCAACAGGCAGCGCGAAGGATGGAGACCGCATTAAAATCTCCCCGCGTGCAAGAGGAATTGCGGAAAACCAGAGCCTCGATATTACAAAGGCGGTGCCTACGGGCCCGAACGGACGTATTATCGAGCGTGATATTTTAGAACTTTCAAAACTTGGCGCAGACGCCATGGTTTCGGCGGCAGCTCCCGCGGCTACAGAGGCTCCTGCAGCTGCGGCGGCCTATGAAGACGTAGCGCTTCCGAACATCCGGAAGGTGATCGCAAAATCCATGCATGCATCCCTTTCCGAAATGGCGCAACTCACGCATTCCTTCTCGTTCGACGCGACACAGATTATAGCATACCGCAAAATTGTGAAAGAAAATGCGGAAAAGCTGGGCCTTGCAAATATTACCTTTAACGATATTATCCTGTTCGCAGTTTCACGTGTGATCCTGGGCCATAAGGATCTGAACGCACATTTCCTTGGCGACAAGATGCGCTATTTTACGGACGTAAACCTTGGTATGGCGGTTGACACGCCCCGCGGACTTCTTGTTCCAACTATTTTCGGAGCGAATAAAATGTCCCTGAACGAAATCGCGATTGCGGCAAAGGACCTCGCAAAGCAGGCGCAGGAGGGAACGATTTCTCCCGATTTACTTTCGGGTGCATCCTTCACGGTTTCCAACCTTGGAACGTTTGGCGTAGAACATTTTACACCGGTTATCAATCCGCCGCAGACTGGTATCCTCGGCGTGAACAATATCCAGACGAAGCTTAAGATGGTAGATGGGGAAGCGGTTCCGTACCAGGCAATGGGAATTTCCCTTACCTACGACCACAGGGCGCTCGACGGTGCGCCGGCTTCGCGTTTCGCGCAGGAATTGTGCAAAACACTGGAAAATTTTATGGCGCTTTTGGCGAAATAAACGGCAGGCCGCCTGAAGCTTCGCAATTTTGCTGAAATGCTTGGCATACCGGTGAAAACTTATTGCCCGGCTGCGTATGCAGCAATACGCGCCCGCATAAGTTTTTTGCCCTGCGAAGGTTCCAGCCGGCCTGATTCCGGCGGCTTTATAAACTTTGGAGGTTATTTATGAGTTATGATTTGGTGGTACTGGGCGGAGGCCCGGCAGGGTACCTTGCCTGTGAGCGCGCGGCGCACGAGGGCATGAAGGTTGTTCTGATTGAAAAGAGAAATGTAGGCGGCGTGTGCCTTAACGAGGGCTGCATTCCCTCCAAGACGTTTCTGTATTCGGCAAAAATCAAAGACGGCGCGCAGCATGGGGATAAATACGGCGTAAAATGCCAGGGCATCGAGATCGATCATCCGGCAGTTGTTGCCCGTAAAAACAAAGTGGTGAAGTCGCTTACCGGCGGCATCGCATCCATGCTGAAGGGCCTGAAAGTCGAGTGGGTACGCGCAGCGGGCGTGATTAAGGGCAAAGGCCCGGACGGATATGAAGTGGAAGCGGACGGCAAGATTTATGCAGGCAGGCGCCTGTTGATCGCAACGGGCAGCGAAGCGGCGATGCCGCCGATCGACGGTCTTCACGACCAGTATGAAAAAGGCTTTGCACTTACCAACCGCGAAATCCTTGACATCGAAGCAGTACCGGAGAAGCTGGTTGTTATTGGCGGCGGCGTGATCGGCCTTGAAATGGCAAGCTACTTCAATTCCGCGGGCAGCGAAGTAACGGTGATCGAGATGCTCGACCAGATTGGCGGGCCGATCGATACGGACATTGCAAAGCTGCTTAAGAAAAACTATGAAGATAAGGGCATTGCCTTTAAGATGGGCTGCAAGGTTACAAAAATCGAGGATGGGGCAGTCGTTTACGAGGAAGCAGGCAAGCAGCAGAAAGCGCAGTGCGACAAGACGCTGGTGTGCATCGGACGGAAAGCGAACACACAAGGTATTGGCCTCGAGAACATCGGCGTGCTCACGGAGCGCGGCGCGGTTGTGACGGACGAGCATATGAAGACGAACCTTCCGGAAGTGTATGCGGCAGGAGATGTAAACGGAAGATCCATGCTTGCGCATACGGCGTACCGTGAAGCGGAAGTTGCCGTTAATAACATGCTTGGCAAAAAAGATAAAATGAAATATAACGCGATTCCGGGCGTCATCTATACGAACCCGGAAGTCGCGGGTGTGGGCGAAACAGAGCAGAGCGCGAAAGAAAAGGGCCTTGACGTGACGGTGAAAAAAGTCCCGATGCAGTTTGCGGGCCGTTACGTGGCGGAAAACGAGGGCGGCAACGGCTTCATCAAAATCATTGTGGACAATAAGTGGAATAAGCTGCTCGGCGTGCACATGATTACGAACTATTCTTCCGAGATTATTTGGGGCGCGGACGCCCTGGTTGACAAGGAAATGAATATTGAAGCGATTAAGAAAATCGTGTTCCCGCATCCAACGGTCAGCGAAATTATTCGTGAAGCAATCTGGCAGCTTTAAGGCGGCTGTAAATTTGTAAATTATTAGTGTCTATAGATAAAGGAGAAAAACAATGACAAAGTGTTTGACGATTGATCCGAAGCAAATGAGAAAACCGGGTAAGATCACGTTCAAAGATATCCCGATGAACACTTACCAGAAGACGGTCAAGGACGAAGTGAAGAACTTCACCAAGGAAGAATTCAAACATATCTATCGCGATATGTGGGTTGTCCGCGAGTTTGAAACGATGCTCAATTCCATCAAAACGACGGGGCAGTATGAAGGCATCGAATATAACCATCCGGGCCCGGCCCACCTTGGGATTGGCCAGGAGGCGGCTTATGTTGGCCAGGCATTCGAACTCGGCATGGACGACTTCTCCTTTGGTTCCCACAGAAGCCACGGCGAAATCCTTGCAAAGGGTATGTCGTGCATCGAGAAACTTTCCGACGAGCAGCTTCTGGAAATCATGGAGAACTTCTTCGACGGCGAGACATTTGCCGTTGTGAAAGAACATACGCAGTATAAAGACGTGAAAGATATGGCGCGTGAGTTCCTGCTGTATGGCATGATCGCCGAAACATGGGGCCGCCAGACAGGCTTTAACCGCGGGCTTGGCGGATCGATGCATGCGTTCTTTATTCCTTTCGGCATTTTCCCGAACAATGCAATCGTGGGCGGCAGCGGACCGATTTCCACGGGCGCGGCGCTTTTTAAACGGGTCAACCAGAAACCGGGCATGGTTATCTGCAATATTGGCGATGGTTCGATTGGCTGCGGCCCTGTTTACGAGTCGATGAACTTTGCGACAATGGACCAGTATAATACGTTGTGGGACGAAGACCACAAGGGCGGCCTGCCGATCATCTATAATATCTGGAATAACAGCTATGGCATGGGCGGACAGACCTGCGGCGAGACGATGGGATATCATGAAGTCGCGCGCCTGGGCGCGGGCCTCAATCCTGACGAAATGCATGCGGAGCGCATCGACGGCATGAACCCGCTGGCAGTGATCGACGCTTACCGCCGCAAGCGGAAAATTATCGAAGACCGCAAAGGACCGGTGCTCCTCGACGTCGTGACCTACAGGGTTTCCGGCCATAGCCCGTCCGACTCGTCTTCTTACCGTACAAAGGAAGAAATCGCCGCATGGGAAGCAATCGACTCCATTAAAGTATTTGGCCAGCAGATGATCGAAGCGGGCGTGGCAACCGAAGAAGAACTTAAGGAAATCGAGCTTGGAATCCGCAAGGATATGACATGGGCAGTGAAACTCGGCAAAGACGAGACGATTTCCCCGCGCCTCAATCTGGATAAAGACCCGAACGCAATTGCGGACATGATGTTTACAAACCTCGAAATCCCGAGTATGGATACGACGAGGAAGCCTGACGTCCTCATGCCCAAGGAAGAAAATCCGCGTGTACAGAAGCTGGCGAAGAAGGTGCGGAGCGCATACGAAGCGGACGGCAAGCCTGTTTCCAAGAACAGGACATTCCAGAACCGCGATGCGATCTTTGAAGCGACCATCGATAAATTCTACCAGGATCCGACGTTTATCGCCTATGGCGAAGACAACCGTGACTGGGGCGGCGCGTTTGGCGCTTATACGAACCTTACGGAATCCATTCCGTACCACAGGTTCTTTAACTCCCCGATCTCTGAGGCGGCGATTGTGGGTACGTCCGTTGGTTATGCGATGGCAGGCGGACGCGTAATGTCTGAACTGATGTATCTTGACTTTATCGGCCGCGCGGGCGACGAAGTGTTCAACCAGATGTCCAAGTGGCAGGCAATGAGCGGCGACGTTCTGAAGATGCCTTTTGTGCTCCGCTGCTCCGTTGGTTCCAAATACGGCGCACAGCACTCCCAGGACTGGTCGGCGCTGTGCACGCATATCCCGGGCCTTAAGGTTGTGTTCCCGGCAACGCCGTATGACACGAAGGGGCTCCTCAATGCGGCCCTCAACGGAACGGATCCGGTGATCTTCCTCGAGAGCCAGAGAACGTACGACCTTGGCGAAATGTTCCAGAAGGAAGTCCCGGCGGGTTATTACGAAGTGAAGATTGGCGAACCGGACATTAAGCGTGAAGGAAAAGACCTGACGATCCTTACCGTCGGCGCGACGCTGTACAGGGTTACGAAAGCTGCGGATATCCTCCAGGAAAAATACGGTATCTCTACGGAGATCATCGACGCACGTTCCCTCGTACCGTTCAACTACGAGCCGGTCATCGAATCCGTCAAGAAGACGGGCAAGATCATCATCACGGGCGACGCCTGCGAGCGTGGTTCCCATCTGAAAGACTTTGCGCAGTCGATCAGCGAGATGGCGTTCGATTACCTCGACGCACCGCCGGTGGTTGTGGGCGCAAAGAACTGGATTACGCCGGCACACGAACTGGAAGAATACTTCTTCCCGCAGCCGGAATGGATCATCGACGCTGTGCATGAGCGTATTATGCCCCTGCCGGGCCATACCTGCACGACAAACCAGACAATCCTCCAGCAGATTGAGAACGACAAAAAAGGCGTATAATGAAAAGCAACAGGAAGGGCGGCCAAAAGGCCGCCCTTTTTTGCTTTGGGAAACCGCACATTCTGGTGCAAGGGTTATTACGTTAGCACGGTCGGGCTGAACGAAGAGACAATAAAGAAATATATACAAAACCAGCAAGACCACGACAAAGCAACAGACAACATAAAAAGACCGGACTGAGCCCCTGTTAGGGGCAGCCCAGTAATCAGCACGGAAGTCGGCTGCCAAGCACCTTAAGGTGCGGTGATAGCGAAATACCCTTACAGGGTTAGTGCAAACTGCGCGCTGAACGCGCAGTTATGATTGCACATCATTGAACGATAGGGTTTCCTCCGCAGGCAGGAAAGGAACCGCTTCTTTTATGCCGGAAGCCAAGAGAACGGAAGCGTGGAAAGCCGGTTGAATGGAGTATGGAAATTTGCTTAAACGGCGGGAGAACGAGGGAATTTTCCTTTCCCGAGGATATACTTTCCAGAATGAGCACAGATGAACAAAAGCCCCCGCAAAAAATTTTCCTGCTGTTTTTTCCTGCGGCGGCCTTTGTTTGCAATTCGGATATGGTATGATAAAACCGGATTAAAATTGAAGCGGAGGTTTTTCTATGGAAATGATTTTCATTGCGGCAGGATTTGCGGCGCTCGGAATACTGTGCGCGGTTATACTTGTGCGGCAGGGAAAAAAGACGGGCGGCGACGCCGCGCTGCGGACAGAGCTTTCAAGCCAGTTCCAGATTCTTTCCGGTATGGTGCTCGATGCGGTAAACAAAGCTTCCGCCGTCAATGGGCAGAGCGTTGAAGTCCTGCGGCGCACGGTTGAAGAAAAGTTAAATGAAATTCGTTTTTCAGTGGACCAGAAGCTCGATACTACGTTAAAAAGCGGACTTTCCACATCCTTTGCGCGGGTAAATGAACAGCTTGAACAAGTATATAAAAGTATGGGTGAAGTGCGCGCGCTCACAAGCGGAATCGGTGATTTGAAAACGATCCTGTCTGGGGTCAAGACGCGTGGCATTTGGGGAGAAGTGCAGCTCTATAAACTGCTTTCGGACTTCCTCGCACCCGGACAATTTATTGAAAATGCGCGTATTACAAGGGATAGTACAGTTGAATTTGCGGTAAAAGTGCCGCGCGACGAGGGCAGCGACATTCTTTTGCCGATCGATTCCAAATTTCCAATGGACCGCTATGCACGCGTGCTCTCCCTTGGAGACAGCGGAGATATGCAGGCGCTTCAAGCCGCCCAAAAAGATTTTATACAGGCCGTGCTTACGGAGGCCAAAAAGATCAGCGAGAAGTATGTGAAACCGCCGCAAACAACGGATTTTGCTATTATGTTCCTGCCTTCGGAGGGGCTGTATGCGGAAATTATCCGCCTCGGCCTTGTGGACAGGCTGCAAAGCAAATACCGCGTGATGGTTACCGGCCCGTCCACACTCGGCGCGTTCCTCACGAGCTTGCAGACCGGTTTCCGCACGCTGGCCATCCGGGAACATTCTGCGGCGATCGAAGGCATGCTTGCAGAAATCAAAGGGGAGTTTGAAACATTTGGGGATATGCTGAGGAAAACGCAAAATTCCCTCGCGGCGGCGCAGAATCACCTGGAATCGGTGCAAAAGCGTTCACAGCGCATTCAGAACCGATTATCGGACGTGGAAGGACTCGACGCCTGACACAGCCCTGACCAGCGCCGCGGAGGAACGCCTTCAGCGCGCCCCAAGGCGCAGGAGAGCATGGGTGCGGCGGAACGCGGGGTACAACTCAACCCTTCAGGAAGATATAATTTGTTGGAGTAGAAAGTCCGCTGCGGTAAGAATAGCCGAGGCGGTTGAAATATTTTACGTCCCCGGGCTTCTCGATTTTATTTTCCGCCATGAAACGCACCATTTCGCCGCGCGCCATTTTTACGTAAACGCCTTTTTCCCTGATCTTTCCGTTTTCCCATTCGCCAAAAGTACATGTGATATAGGTTACTTCGGGCGTGAGGTATTTTGAGATTGCCCGGCTGTATTCGGCAGATGCGAGATTCAGGATTGTATGATCGTTTCTGGTGAGCCGGGAATAGAGTTTTCCGCCCCAGAAACCGTACAGGTTATCGCAAAAATCCGTTTTCAGTTTTGCCTGCATCTCCAGCCGGTAGGGAACGACGCCGTCAAGGGGGCGCAAAAGCCCATAAAAGCCGGATAATATGCGCAGGTGGTTTTCTACATAATCGAAATAAGAACGTTCAAAAACCTGCGGGGCCATATATTGATACTGGATGCCGTCATAGGATAAAAGCGCGGGCGCAGGATCCCGCAGTAAGTCCATATCGCGGTAGCGTTCAAAATTCAGTGTGGCAATACGGTCATTGGTGCACAACAGCCTTTTCAGAGCTTCGTAAGAGAAACCACGCAGGCATTCTTTCAACTGTTCCGCTTCGCGCAGGAAAAAAGGCAGGCGCGCGTATCCAGGTTCGTCCGTATAGCGGTTCATTTTTTTTGCAGGGGAGATGATGATTTTCATAAGAGTTCCTTTCTATTTCCCCAGTATACCAAAAATGGAAGGTTTATGCAGTGTCAAAAGGGTGTATTATAGCAAATAAACATGACGGGAGGAAACGATTATGACAATGCACGGGCACAGGGCTGCCGAGCACGATAACCAGGCGCGCCAGCTACACGAAACGCATGAAGCGGAACAAAGCAGGGAGCGCGAACAACTCCGGGAAACCGTAGAAAAGTACAAAGAAAAAGAACGTGACAGCGCGCAGGCAAAGAAGTACAAACCAAAGGAAGAAAGATAAGGCCCGCTGAAATGCCATTTTCCGCGCGTCCTATTCCATTTACCAAAACCATACCCGCAATGACGGCGATAAAGCCGGCAATTTTTGCAGCCGTGATTCGTTCCCCAAAACAGCGGGAAGGACGGAAGCTATCGTGCGGCGGCAAAACAGACGTATATACCAACTATACGAAAACGGGACTGCAAAACAGACGTACCGACAACCCGGTTCCACGCACGCTTATTTCCATCCGGTTACGGAAAGCGCGGCGGATTAAAAATTATCCAGCCAAACCTGCCACACGCGGTTTGCCGTATCCGGCTCGACAGACAGCAGGGAAGATGTGATTCCATCCAGAAAACTTTTGAGGAAGACTTCCCGATAGGAACAATGATAAAACGCGTGCCACAGCATTGTGAAGATGCGGCCGGCGTTTTTTTCACCCGCTACGGCCGATATTTCATGGCGGAGCCTATCCGCAGCCGATAAATCAAAATAAGCGGGGAACCTTTCTTCAAGCGTACCCGTGGAATATTCCTTCCACGCATTTTCAAAGTAGTTCCCGCCCGACGATGAGATCAGAAGGCCGGGGAGGATATCAAATTTTGTTTCGCCTTCCACGGATTTTTTTTCCGGAAGGCCGAGCAGCCTATCAATTTGCTTTTCGACCGCCCGGAAATATTCGGTACCGCTGCGCCCTATTTCACTCCGCCACGCCGAGGCCGCAGACCCGAGAACCAGCGTTACATAGGCATCAATGGAACCGCGGACGGCCTCAAAGGACGTGCGGAGGCCTGCGATTTCAAGGAAAACGTCTTTATAACAAAGCGTGGAATATTCTTTGCCATCCCCATAGAGAAGGATATCTTTGTGACTAAACCTGCTCAAAATTCCCAACCACCTTTTTTAATGGTTGGGAATTTCCCGTGGAATATAAAAACGCGCGGGGTGCTTGGCCTACGCCAAATACCCTCGCGCGTCAAAATGTCATTGAACAACAAGCGAATGGCTTGTATAATGATACTTGAACGCAGTGCCCCAGTGGGGCTGCTTGAGGGTGTGTCGGCACCTTTGAGCAGGGTTCCGGGGTGGTTGCGCACCCCGGGCCTGCTGCGTTTTTAAATTTTCAGGGAAATTCCCTATGTTTATTGTAGGGGGTGGTTTAATGAATGTCAATATGAAAGGCTTGCAGCGGGCAAGTCTTTTTTGAGAAACGGAACGGCAAGGAACCTTTTTTGCCGCGTGAAAGAGCCGCTGAACCGCAAAGCATAATCCGCCGCTGCGGTTTTTTGCATTGCATACGCGGCGACGAGCGGAAATATACCGCCCGCCGCCTGGTTTATATGAACCCGCGCGCCCGTTCAGGCAAGCGCATTTCGAGCGATGCGGGCA
Source organism: Christensenella tenuis (assembly GCF_014287795.1). Taxonomy (GTDB): domain Bacteria; phylum Bacillota; class Clostridia; order Christensenellales; family Christensenellaceae; genus Christensenella; species Christensenella tenuis. The sequence continues at coordinate 59,833 of NZ_JACOON010000007.1, read as the reverse complement.
AAATTAATACGGAAGGAAAAGCCGGGGCGGGCCGTATGAATGAAAATTTCCGGGGAAACGGGCAACGAGCCTCCCGCATACTTTATAATGGATGAAAGAGGCATATTATGTTGACACGTTTTTGATACTTTTGTATACTTAACCTATGCAAGGAATGTCAGAAATGACATTGTCATGGAAGTCAGGTGTGAATCCTGCGCAATCCCGTTGCTGTAATGCGGAATATCTTTTCAACTATGCCACTGATTGCTTTGATTGGGAAGGCGAAAAGATATGATGAAGCTAAGCCAGAAAACATGCCGTTGCAGTTGAATGATTTTGTTCTGCGTGGATACAGAAGCAAGTTTACGGTAATTTTATGTTGATGTAATCCAATGCAATTGTATTGGATTTTTTTTATTGCTTACACTATTTTTTCAGCGCAGAGAAAGGGTGACTTATGATATTTTCGAAAAAAGAGCGTAATATTACCGCGCTCCTGGCCGCGGTGAGCGTCTTGTTTGCGTGGCAGGCGCAGGCCGGGGCGATGCATATCATGGAAGGATATCTGCAGCCTTCCTGGGTGGTTGTATGGAGCGTACTGTGTATTCCCTTCATTGCAGCCGGCTTTTTCTCTATTAAAAGAAATATCTCCGGTTCGCATAAAAAGCTTGTGCTTTTTGCACTATGCGGGGCATTTGCCTTTGTGCTGTCAGCGCTAAAAATACCGTCTGTTTCGGGAAGCTGTTCCCACCCGACGGGGGTAGGCCTTTCCGCCATCCTTTTCGGGCCGTTTGCAACTTCGGTCATCGGGCTTATTATTCTGGTATTCCAAGCGCTGCTGCTTGGGCACGGAGGAATCACAACATTAGGCGCAAACACATTTTCCATGGCAATTGCAGGCCCCCTGGTTTCTTTCGGAATATATAAACTTTGCAAAAAAATGAAAATAAATTTGAGCGTGGCGGTTTTCCTCGCGGCCTTTTTGGGAGATCTCATTACCTATATAACGACTTCTTTCCAGATGGGAATGGCGCACCCGGGTACGAGCCTGATGGAGTCTGTTATAAAATTCCTTGGGATTTTCGCCGTAACGCAGCTTCCGCTGGCTGTTGTGGAAGGAATATTGACGGTGGTGATCTTCGGGGTGATTAAAAAATACAGGAAGCCGGAACTGGAAGAACTTCGCGTACTATAAGGGGGGAAAACGGCATGACATTATTTAAGAGAAATCTGATTCTTATTGTGATAGCGGCTGTGATTATCATTATTCCCCTGATTCTTTATTCAGGCGGAGGCGCTGAATTTGCTGGGGCGGACGGACAGGCCGAGGAGGCAATCGGCGAGATCGACCCCAATTATGAGCCGTGGTTTAGCGGGATAGAGCTTCCGAGCGGAGAAGTGGAATCTTTTCTGTTTTGCGTGCAAGCGGCAGCGGGTTCCGGAATTATTTGTTTTATCCTTGGCAGGATGACCGCAAAGCCAAAAGCGGATGAAGCGGATCAAAAGAAAGACAAGAAACCAAAAGAGAGCAAACGATGAAGATAGACAATATTGCGTACCTATCTAAAATTGCAAATGAAGATCCTAAAAATAAGATGTTCACCGGCATCCTTTTGCTGTTGCTTTGTATTTTTGCGGATTCTGTTATTGCCTCGGTTGTGGTGATAGCGGTTATGGCAATTTTGACGGTAAGCAAAGCGAATATATCGCTCAAAACATACGGAAGGCTCATGCTGATTCCGCTATCTTTCCTCATTATCGGAACCCTTACTATTTTTATAACCGGGCACGACAGCAATGCCGGATTATATTTTTCGATGCAGATAGGGGACCGGTTTTACGGAATGGACAGGGATTCACTGGTTTATGGACTCCATCTTTTTCTGCGGGCTTTGGGGGCGGTTTCCTGTATGTATTTCATATCGCTCAATACGCCTGTTAACGATATACTTCTTGCTTTTCACAAAATGAGGCTTCCAAAGCTTCTTATTTCACTTGCAGAAATGATATACAGATATATTTTTGTACTTTTAGACGAAATGCATAAAATGAAGGTGGCGCAGGCTTCGCGCCTCGGGTACCAGAATTTTAAAAGCGGGATAAAATCAGCGGGAACGCTTGTTGCAGCGCTCTTTTTAAGGACATATTTAAGATGCGACAGAGTGTACTGCGCCCTTGAATCCCGCGGCTATGACGGTGAAGCGAAAGCGCTGCCCAAGACTTATGAGAATCATAAAACGTGGCTTGCCGCAGGTATACTGCTTGGAGTGGGAATCATCATTACGGCATTTGTGGAAAGGCATTTCATTCCATGGATATAATCAAAACCGAAGGGCTTTCCTATTGCTATGAAGAAAATTCATATGCACTAAAACAAATCAGTATTACAGTCCCTAAGGAAAAAACGACTGCTTTCCTGGGAGGAAACGGCGCGGGGAAATCTACCTTCTTTTTGAACCTGAACGGTGTTTTTACACCGACAGAAGGAGAGGTGTATTTCAAAGGGGAAAAAATAAATTACAAAAGCAAAAAAGTGCTTCGCGAGCTTAGAAAAAAAGTAGGTATTGTGTTTCAGGACCCGAACGACCAGCTTTTTTCGGCTGACGTATTAAGCGATATATCGTATGGCCCCCTCAACCTTGGCTGTTCGGAGGAGGAAACAAAGGCCATCGTTGAGGACGTTGTAAAATGGCTTGCGATCGAGGAATTTTTGGACAAACCGACACATGCGTTAAGTTTCGGACAAAAGAAGCGGGCCGCACTGGCGGGAGTACTTGCCATGAGGCCGGAGGTGATTATACTCGATGAGCCGACGGCCGGACTCGATCCGTCGGGCGTAAGCGAAATGCTCAAGCTCCTGAATCAGCTAAAGAAGGAAAAAGGACTTACAGTGATGTTATCGACCCACGATATCGATATGATCCCGCTGTGCTGTGATTATGTTTATGTTTTTGACCATGGGAAGGTTGTGATGGCGGGAGAATGCGGAGAGGTATTTTCCCAGCCTGAAAAATTGCGGGAACATAACCTGAGGCTTCCAAGATTATCACATTTAATGGAAATCCTCCAAAAAGAAGATGGGTTTGACGTAGACGTGCGAGCGGCGACAATTTCCGAAGCCAGACGGTCCATCAAGGGGCTTTTTTGATATGAGAGAAATGTTCGTTATTAAAAACGGAAAAAAACTCAGGTGCGGGTATACTACGGGGACGTGCAGCGCCGCTGCGGCGGCAGGGGCGGCCTTGCTGCTGTTGAAGGGCGAGGAACCACGAACGCTAAGGGCGAAGCTGCCTTCCGGAAAAGCCGCGGAGCTTGCGCCCGCGGGCTGCGGGCTGCGGGAGGGAAGGGCGTTTTGCAGCGTGATTAAAGACGGCGGAGACGACCCGGATGTGACCAACGGAATCAAGATTACGGCGTTTGTATCGAAACGAAAAGACGGCATTATTCGCGTTTTTGGCGGGGCCGGAATTGGAACCGTTACGCAAGACGGCCTGAAATGCCCGAAAGGGGGAAGCGCAATCAATCCGGTTCCCCTGAAAATGATCTCGCAAAGCGTGCGGGAGACTGCTGAAAAATGCGGATATGCAGGAGGGCTCGACGTAGAGCTGGAGGCTGAAAACGGAGAGCGTATCGCGCAAAAGACATTTAACCCCCGGCTGGGAATTGTGGGAGGCATCTCTATTCTTGGGACAACGGGAATTGTAGAACCCATGAGCGAGCGCGCCGTGATAGAAACCATTAAAACCGAAATTGAAAAATATGGCGCTGAAAACAGGCAGGCGATTTTGTTTAATGCGGGGAACTACGGAAAGGCCTTTTGCCGTGAAAAAATGGGGCTCGACCTTGCCAGGGGAGTAAAAATTTCCAATTATTTCGGTGAGGCAATCGATCATGCTTTGTATTGCGGGTTCAAGGAGATTTTGATTATTTCCCATATCGGGAAAATTTCAAAACTCGCGGCGGGAGTTATGAATACGCATTCCTCCGTTGCGGACGCGAGGGCAGAAGTGTTTGCCGCGCATGCGGCACTGTCCGGCGCAAACAAGGAAACGGTACGTGAAATTATGCAGGCCCTGACCACGGCGCAAATGATAGAAATTTTGAAAAAAGCAGGACTGGAAAAAGAAACGCTGCTGTCCGTCGGCGAAAGTATATTACAGAAAATAGGCGCTCGAACAAAGGGTGCGGCCAGATGTGAAATTGTTGTTTTCGATAACGAAGAACATACCGTCTTTATTTCAGGCGGCGCGGTTGAGCTTGCGGAGAAAATATCATTTTAAGGAGTATGAACAGTGACTAAGGGAAAGTTTTACAGTGTAGGAACCGGGCCGGGCGATCCAAAGCTTTTAACGGTTGCAGCGCTTGAAACCATAGAAAACGCGGATGTAATTGCAGTGCCGGACAGCGGGAACGGAAAAAATGCCGTACTCGAGATTGTGACAGAATATGTTGGGGAAAAGAATATTCTTTATTGCCCGATGGCGATGACGCGGGATAAGGAGAAACTGGCGCGGTGCCACGAGGACTCCTGCAAAATGCTGCAGGCCGAACTTGACGGCGGAAAAAATGTAGCCTTCTTAACGCTGGGGGATCCTTCCGTTTATTCGACGACGATGTATGTCCACAATATGCTCAAAGAAAAGGGATATTCTACAAAAATGATTCCCGGCGTGACCTCTTTTTGCGCCGCAGCCGCGGCGCTTGACCTTTCCCTATGTGAAGGCGGACAAGCGCTCCACATTCTTCCGGCATCTTATGGAGGCACAGAAGAAGGGCTTGCGCTCGATGGAAATAAAGTGCTTATGAAATCGGGAAAAAGCATTCTTAAGGTCAAGAAGTTTGCCAATATGGAAAACAATGAGGTATATGCAGTCGAGAGGTGCGGTATGGAGGGCGAAAAAATTCATACTTCCCTCGATACGATAGACGAAACGACAGGATATTTTTGCGTGATGATCGTAAAGGAGAAAGAGCAATGATACATTTTATCGGCGCGGGGCCGGGCGCGGCAGACCTTATTACCCTGAGAGGGAAAACGCTGCTTGAAGAAGCAGACATTGTAATTTATGCTGGATCGCTGGTGAATCCGGAACTTCTTTCCTATACGAAAACAGATTGTACGGTTCTCAACAGCGCTAAGATGACTTTGGAAGAAGTGATTGATGTGATGCGCAGGGGGGAACAGGAAGGAAAAACGACGGTTCGCCTGCACACGGGCGACCCGTGTATTTACGGCGCGATCCGGGAACAGATGGATGTGCTGGATACGCTTGGGCTTGTTTACGATGTTGTTCCGGGGGTAAGCTCTTTTATCGGCGGCGCTGCGGCGCTTCAGGAAGAACTTACGCTGCCCGGCGTCAGTCAGACGGTGATCCTGACCAGAATGGAGGGCAGGACGCCGGTGCCGCCCAAAGAAAATATAAGCCTTCTTGCAGCGCATCATGCCACAATGGTCATATTCCTGACCTCCACGATGCTGGATGAACTTTCCAAAAGGTTGATAGAAGGCGGATATGAGAAAGACTGCCCGGCGGCGATTGTGTATAAAGCAACGTGGAAAGATGAAAAAATCCTGAGGACAACGGTTGGAGAGCTTGCAAATACGGCGGAGGAGCATGGGATCCATAAAATGGCATTGATTTATGTGGGCGGTTTTTTAGGCGGCAAATATGAACGGTCTAAATTGTATGATCCGTCGTTTACCCATGAATACAGGACGGCAAGCAAATGAAACACGCGGTGCTGTTTTTCACGCAGAGCGGCGAAAAAGTTGCCGCCGCCGTAAGGGAGGGCCTCGACGCGGTCGTTTATGATAAAGGGAAGGAAAGCGCTGCGGAGTTTGTTAAAAATAACTGGGAGCACTGCGAAAGCTTTCTTTTTATTGGCGCAGCCGGGATTGCCGTGCGCCTAATCGCCCCATTTATTCGCGCAAAGGATGAGGATCCCGCCGTTATTGTGATAGACGACATGGGAAAAAATGTGATTCCGATTCTTTCGGGGCACCTTGGAGGGGCAAACAGGCTGGGAAGAGCCATCGCACAAAAGATTGGCGCAGCATGCATCCTTACCACCGGAACGGATATCCATGGTGCTTTTGCCGTGGACACATGGGCCGGGGAAAACGGCTGCGTCATCGGAAATATTCAAAATATCAAACATGTTTCCGGCGCGCTGCTGAGGGGGGAAACGGTAGGCTTTTATTCCGACTTTGAATTTGAAGGCTCTCTGCCGGAAAATGTGCAAGAGGGAATGTTCCCACATGGAATATGCCTTTCCCTGACAGAAAGCAAGCGTCCTTTTCCTATAACGCTCAATGTGATACCGAAAATTGTTACGATAGGAGCCGGATGCAGGAAGGGAACGGACAGCACTGCCTTTGAACGGTTTATCTGCGATATGCTCTTTGACTGCGATATTAGCCTGAAGGCCGTAAAGAAAATGGCGACCATTGACCGGAAGCAAGAAGAAAAAGCCATTTTGGATTTCTGCCGGAAGTTCTCTATTGAACTTGAAACGTTTACGGGAGATGAACTCATGCGCCAAAAAGGCGAATTTGCAGCCTCGGAATTTGTGAAACGGATTGTGGGCGCGGATAACGTATGCGAGAGAAGCGCTTGGGCCTGCGAACAGGGGGAAAAAGTCTATCTGAAAAGAAAAACGGCGAGGGCAGGGATGACGGCTGCAATCGTTGCGGAAGTACGGAGGTTTGGGTTTTGAATATAGTGATGGCAGGAATTGACTACAGGACTGCCGGTATTGAGATAAGGGAAAAGTTTTCTTTTACGAAGAAAAAGTTGGAAGCGGCATATGCCAGGATTTTAAAAAATAAAAGTATATCGGGGTGCATTATCCTTTCAACCTGTAACCGAACGGAGATTTACCTTTCCTGTACCCGCGGATATAGATGCAATGCTTTTTCAGTCCTATGCAGTGCCGCGGAAGCTTGTGAACAGGAGAACCGGAAATATGCAAGGATAGAGAGCGAAGATATTTTTTCCTATTTATGCAAGCTGTCATGCGGCATTAAATCGCAAATATGGGGAGAAGACCAAATTATATCGCAGGTTAAGGACGCACTTTCCTTTGCACGCGGATGCAATGCGACGGACGCTTATCTCGAGGTGCTTTTCAGGCTTGCAGTTACCGGCGCGAAAAAAATAAAAACAACAGTAAAATTTTCAGGCGAAAATTATGGGGTATGCGACAACGCAACAAAACTAATCGACAGCAGCCTGCGCAGAAGTGGAAAAATCCTCGTGATCGGCAATGGAGAGATTGGAAAGCTGATGGCGTTATCCCTTATGAAAAGCGGGTATGACGTAACGATGACGCTTCGCTCTTATAAAAAAGGAAAAGCGATTCTGCCGGAAGGAGTAAAGACGGTCGATTATGCGAAGCGGTACGGCGTCATGGAACGGTTTGATTGCGTTGTGAGCGGAACGCTGAGCCCACATTTTACGATAGAGAAAGAGCCGTTTGCGCAGCTTTTACACAAACCGAAAATACTGGTAGACCTTGCCGTGCCGAGGGATATTGAAAAGAGAATCGGGGAAATACAAGGGATTTCGCTTTTTGATATTGATATGATAGGCAAGGATATTATTTTGGAAAGCCATGCGGGCAAACAGGAAGAAATTGACTTGATTGTAAAAAAATATAAAGATGATTTTGAAAAATGGATTTCCTATAAGGAGAAAATGGTAATTTGAAAAAGATTTATATGGTGGGTCTTGGCCCGGGGAAAAGAGAGGCCATGACCTATGAAGCAGTAAACGCAATCCGGGAAAGCGACGTTATCGTTGGCTATGATTTTTATGTGAAGCTGATTGGCGACCTTGCGGCGGGAAAAGAGGTTTTCTCTACTCCAATGAAGAGGGAACTGGAGCGGTGCAGGGAAGCGCTGGAATTTGCTTTGCAGGGAAAGACCGTCGCTTTTGTGTGCAGCGGAGATGCAGGCGTCTACGGCATGGCGGGCATTATGATGGAAGTGGCCGCAGGGCACCCAGAGGTTGAAATAGAAGTTGTATGCGGGGTAACGGCGGCTTGCTCTGCGGCAGGCGTTATGGGAGCGCCATTGATACACGATTTTGCGGTGATTAGCCTTTCCGACTTGCTTACGCCATGGGAAAAAATAGAAAAGAGACTCGATTTTGCCGCCAAGGCAGACTTCGTGATCTGCCTGTATAACCCATACAGCAAAAAGAGAACCGGCCACCTTGCCCGGGCGTGCCAGATCATGCTCAAAAGCAAAAGCGCCGATACCAAATGCGGATATGTGAAAAATATTGGCAGGGAAGGCGAGTGCCATGTTCTTTGTACTTTAGAAGAATTGAGAGACCAGAAACTCGATATGTTTACAACGGTGATCGTGGGGAATAGCGAAACGGTGGTGCTGAACGGGCGGCTTGTAACGCCGAGGGGTTATCAGAATAAATGAAAGTCCTGATTTTTGCGGGAACGACGGAAGGCAGAGAGCTGCTGGAATTTTGTGAAAAAAACGGAATAGACGCCTCTGCCTGCGTTGCAACCCAATATGGCAAAGAGCTTATGGAGGGGAATGAGCACATTATATCCGGCAGGAAAGATGAAGAGGAAATTATCTCTCTGCTGCAAACGGAAGACTTCCGGCTGGTGGTAGATGCGACGCATCCGTATGCCTCGGCGGTTACGAGAAACGTCCGGAAAGCCTGCGCGCGTACGAACGTAAGATATATAAGACTCCTGCGGGATGCGGAAACGGCAGAGGATGCGGTTTATTTCAGGGACATCAGGCAGGCGGCGGAGTATTTGAGCGGTACGGAAGGGAACATTCTTTGTGCAATCGGCGCAAAAGAGGTAGAACAGCTTTGTGTACTTGCGGAGTACCAAAAACGCGTTATACCAAGAATTTTGCCCGCTGGGGAGAGTATAGAAAAATGCCGAAGGCTCGGCTTTGAAAACGTGATCGCAAAAAAAGGACCGTTCTCCGTGGAAGAAAATGAGGCGGATTTAAAACGGTACCGCTGCAGTTACCTTGTTACCAAAGAGTCAGGCAGTGCGGGCGGTTTTGGTGAAAAAGCGGAAGCGGCCAAAAAAACGGGCGTCCGGCTCCTCGTAATAGAAAGACCGGCAGAAAAAAATGGTATTTCAAAAAAAGAGGTGGAAACTATTTTGACAGAATGTAAGGAAGCAAAGGGATATTTTCCGCTGTTTGCCGATATACGCGGGAAGAAGGCTGTCGTGGTGGGCGGCGGTGAGGTTGCAAGCAGGCGCGTAAAAACGCTTTGCCGCTTTGCTTTTGAGATTGTCGTGGTTTCAAGGTCGTTTTCAAAAGAAATGACGGAGCTTGCAAAGCGGGGCAGGATACTTGCCAAGCAAAAGGAATTTGAAGCGGAGGATATTGAAGGTGCTTTTTTGGTAGTGGCAGCGACTTCTGACCGGGAGTTGAACCAAAAGATCGGAGAAGCCGCGAAACGGCAGGGTATATTTGCCAGCATTGCCGATTGCGCTGAAGAATGCAGCTTTTATTTCCCGGCGATTGCGGAAACGGAGAACCTAACGGCGGGAATCGTGGGGAGTGGCAAGAATCACGGGGAAGTGAAAGAAGCCGCGCAAAAGGTAAGGGAGTGTTTGTATGATTATAAGAGTGGGCAGTAGGGCAAGCAAGCTGGCGGTGATCCAGTCGCAGATTGTGATAGATAAAATCAAAAAATTATTTCCCGACATCCGGACGGAGCTTGTAACCATGAAAACGGCAGGGGACCGTATACTGGACAAAACGCTCGACCAGATCGGCGGGAAAGGCCTATTTGTCAAAGAATTGGATAGAGCGCTGACCGAGGAACGGGTGGATATTACGGTGCATAGTTTAAAAGACGTTCCTATGGTAGTGCCGGAAGAAATACCGATATGCGCTGTGCTGGAGCGGGAAGACCCACGGGATGCGCTTGTTTTGCCAGAAGGAAAGGAACGGATGGAAAGAGACAGGCCGATTGGCTGTTCGAGCCTAAGGCGCACTTCGCAGCTTGAGAATCTCTATGAAGGATGGAAAGTAAAGCCGGTACGGGGAAATGTGCTCACTCGCCTTGAAAAGCTGGACCGGGGAGAATATTCGGCGCTGATATTGGCCAAAGCAGGTTTGTCGCGGCTTGGGATTGCCGGAAGGATTGCAAGAATTTTTGGACCGGATGAAATGATCCCGGCAGCATGCCAGGGTATCATTGCCGTTCAGGCAAGAGCGGGTTATGCGCGGGAAGTCATGCAAGCGCTGAACGACAAAGACAGCATGATTATGGCCCAGGCGGAAAGAGCGTTTGTACGTGCACTGGACGGTGGGTGCAGCGTTCCAACGGCGGCTTATTGCGAAGTGCTGGAAAGCGAAATCCGGCTGACCGGATACTATATAACGCCAAGCGGGAATAAGCTGGTCAAGACCATGACCGGCCCCGTACAGGAGAGCAGGGCCATTGGAATTAATCTGGCAATGCAAATGAAAGAGGAAAGTTAAATGGCTGGAAAAGTATATTTGATCGGGGCAGGCCCGGGGGATGCAGGCCTTCTTACGGTGAAGGCGCAAAAAATTCTGGAAAAAGCAGAAACGATAGTATATGACAGGCTGGTGGGAAAAGAAATTATCGATATGCTCCCGGAGGAGGCCATACTTATTGATGTGGGAAAAAATGCAGGAAACCATCCCGTCCCGCAGCAGGAAATCAGTGAACTTTTAGCGAAGCTGGCAAAAAAGGGCGATGTTGTGCGTCTTAAAGGCGGGGACAGCTTTGTTTTTGGAAGAGGCGGAGAAGAAATAGAGACGCTGAACCGATACGGAATCGCCTATGAAGTTGTACCGGGGATAACGTCTGCGATTGCCGCGGCGGCATATGCAGGCATTCCCGTTACCCACAGGGATTTCTGTTCCTCGCTCCATATCATAACCGGCCATAAAAAGAAAAATGAAAAATTAGATCTTGACTATCAAAGCCTCGTTGGAATAGGCGGAACGCTTGTTTTCATGATGAGCGTTTCAAACGCAGGGGAGATTATGGAGGGATTATTGGCTGCCGGGATGGAGCCGGATATGCCTGCCGCCGTCATAGAGAACGGAACGAAAGCGAACCAGCGGAAATTTATTGCTGACGTCGGAAGGATTGGGAGCGTTATTCAGCAGAATGAAGTCGTTTCGCCCGCAGTTATCCTCGTTGGAAAAGTCTGCCTGCTATCCGGTCAAATGGATTGGTTTTCAAAATTGCCGCTTTTTGGCAGGAAAATCGTCGTTACACGGCCGAAAGACCGTGCTGGCGTACTGTATGAAAAACTGAAGGCACTGGGAGCGGACATTACCAGTATGCCGGCTGTGGAAACGGTTCCCTGCGATTTCCCGATGCCTGATCTTAACCGGTATACGGCGCTTATATTTACCAGCCCGGCGGGTGTGAATGCATTTTTTTGCAGGCTTTTGAAAACCGGGGACGCGCGGATGCTTTACGGGAAAACAATTGCGGCCATTGGAAATGCAACGGCAAAAGAGATGGAAAAATATGGGATAAGGGCCGATTTTATACCAACGGAATACAGCGGAGAAATTCTTGCAAAGGAACTGGTAGCGACACGGACGGTTACAAAAAATGATAGGCTCATTTTACTGCGCGCGCGGCAAGGATCGGACGACTTACCAAAGATCCTGGAACAAAATGAGATACCGTTCGATGAAACGGCTGTGTACGATATCCTTTACAGGGAAAACGCCCTGCCAACCGCAAAAGGATATGATCTTGTTACATTCACCAGCGCAAGCTGCGTGAAAAGTTTCGTACGCGGAACTACGGATCAGGACTTTAACGGTGTGTCTGCCCTTTGTATCGGAAAACAGACGGCACGCCAGGCGGAAGCGCTTGGATTTGATGTTATTGTTTCAAAGCAGGCGTCGATAGACAGCATGATAGAAGCTGCTCTGGAATACTTTGGCGCATAACGGAGGAGAAAAATGATAGAGAGACCGAGAAGACTGAGAGCAAACAGGGACATAAGGGAAATGGTACGGGAGACCCATCCGAACGCCAAAGGACTGATTCTGCCTTTGTTCCTGAAAGAAGGAACAAACGAAAAAGAACCGATTGGCTCTCTTGAAGGGCATTTCCATTTTACACCGGACAGAGTAAAGGAAGCAATAGACGAGAGCCTCGAATGCGGTGTAAATAAGGTGATCCTGTTTGGAATCCCGCAAGAAAAAGATGAGGTCGGAAGTGGAGCTTATGCACCGGATGGCGTGGTTCAGCAGGGAATCCGGGCGATTCGGGAAGCGTACGAAGACAGCGTATATATTATTACCGATGTTTGTATGTGTGAATACACCTCTCACGGACATTGCGGAATTTTAAACGGACAATATGTGGATAATGATAAAACGTTAAAATATATTTCCAAAACAGCGCTTTCCCATGCACAGGCGGGCGCGGATATGGTCGCGCCCTCTGACATGATGGACGGGCGGGTCGGCGCTATCAGGGAGGCGCTTGATGAAAATGGTTTTGAAAACACAGCGATTATGTCTTATGCAGTGAAATACGCTTCGGCGTTTTACGGGCCGTTTCGCGACGCGGCAGGATCTGCCCCGAGCTTTGGAGACCGGAAATCCTACCAAATGGATTACCACAACGTACGGGAAGCGGTTAAGGAAGCCCGTCTTGATGAGGCAGAGGGAGCGGATATTATCATGGTGAAGCCCGCCCTTTCGTACCTGGATGTGATTGCCAAGGTACACGAGAATACGGTTTTGCCAACAGCGGCTTACAGTGTCAGCGGGGAATATGCCATGATAAAAGCAGCGGCAGAAGCGGGTTTGGTAGATGAATACGGTATTGTGTGCGAAAGCGCGCTTTCAATTTTCCGAGCGGGAGCAGATATTCTTATTTCCTATTACGCGAAAGAAATCTGTGAAGCCATCAGGAAAGGAGATATATAAGCAATGAACCCAAAATCAAAAGAATTGTTCGAAAGAGCCCAAAAGGTGATTCCCGGCGGGGTAAACAGCCCGGTAAGGGCATTTGGAGCCGTAGGAGGATCCCCGAGATTTATAAAAAAGGCAAACGGCAGCAGGATGACGGATGAAGATGGCAATGAATATATCGATTATATAGGTTCGTGGGGGCCTATGATTTTAGGACACCGCAATGCGGAAGTGGAAGAAGCGGCTGTAAAAGCCGCCCGGGACGGACTTTCGTTTGGCGCGGCTACGGAAATAGAAGTTGAGATGGCAGAGCTTGTTTGCGATACCGTTCCCTGCGTGGAAATGATTCGGATGTGTTCGAGCGGAACGGAAGCAGTGATGAGTGCCTTGCGGGTCGCCCGGGGATTTACAGGCCGCGAAAAAATCGTAAAATTCCGTGGATGCTATCATGGGCATTCAGACGCCATGCTTGTTACGGCAGGCAGCGGAGTGCTCACGGCGGGCCGGCCAGACAGTGCGGGAGTAACGAAAGGAACGGCGAAAGATACGCTTCTTGCCGACTATAACGATTTACAAAGCGTAAAAGATATTTTTGAATGCAATCGGGGAGAAATTGCGGCGGTCATTGTAGAGCCGGTGGCGGCAAATATGGGAGTTGTATTGCCGGAGGATGGCTTTTTGCAGGGCCTGCGGGATATCACGCAGGAAAATGATGCGGTGCTGATCTTTGACGAAGTGATCACAGGTTTCAGGCTCGCGCCGGGAGGGGCGGCAGAATATTTTGGTATCATGCCTGATCTCGTTACCTATGGGAAGATCATTGGCGGAGGAATGCCGGTGGGCGCCTACGGCGGGAAAAAAGAAATTATGAAATGCGTTGCACCCGTAGGGGCCGTCTATCAGGCGGGAACTCTTTCCGGCAATCCGGTTGCGATGGCGGCAGGGCTGAAAACGGTGCAGATCCTTAAGAACAACACCGGTATCTACGCAGAGCTGAACAAAAAGGCACAAAAAATTGCGGGCGCTTTTTCTGAAAAGAAAGGAATTGCCACAAACCAGATCGGTTCGCTCCTGAGCGCGTTTTTTACAGATAGCCGGGTAAAAGACCTGCAGACGGCAAAAACGAGCGATACTGAAAAATATGCGGCTTATTTTAACCATATGCTGAAGAACGGAATTTATGTGGCGCCCGCGCAATTTGAGGCGATGTTCCTTTCCGCTGCGCATACAGACGAAGATATTGAAAAAACAATATTGGCGATTCAGGAATTTTAAGGAGGAAAATATGAACGGAGTATTGATTCTTGCACACGGAAGCAGAAAAAAGGATACGGAAGAAACTTTTGAAAAGATTGTCGGGATGGCTGCGAAAAAGGTGGATACAGTCATTGAATCGGCCTACATGGAATTTTCGGAAAAAAATATTGAAAAGGGTCTGGAGAACCTGCTGCAAAAAGGCGTAACACACGTCAAAATTGTTCCCTATTTCCTTTTTTCGGGAATGCATATCCATAAAGATATTCCTGAAGAAGTAGAAGCCTTCCTGAAAGATAAGCCAGAAGTTACCTATGAGATGGGTAAAACGCTTGGTACGGATCCAAGACTTGCAGAGATTCTTGCAGATAGGATTATGGAGTAAGCTATGAAGATTGTTGTTGCAGGCTGCGGAATGGGGGCGGAAAATTTACTTTTGCCCGCCGCAAAGCATGAGATTCAAAGAGCGGATTATGTTTTCGGAGCGCAAAGGCTTTTGGAATGCTTTTCACATTTCATTGGGAACGGCGAAAGCGTGCCTGTTTGCGCGCTTGAAGAACGCATCCGGTCCTGTGGTCCGGGAAGCAGAATTGCCGTGCTTGCCTCGGGAGACGTAGGCTTTTTCAGTATTTCAAAAATGATACGGGAAGCGTTCCCGGAAGAGGAAATAACGTTTATTAACGGGATCAGCAGTCTGCAATATTTTTGCGCAAAACTGGGCAAAGAATATGATGATGTGAAAGTGGTAAGCGCCCATGGCAGGCAAAACCGGGTACTGCCGGCAGTGTGCTATCATAAAAAGGTTTTTGCACTTACCGGAGGGCAGACAAAGATTCAGGACATCACGAATGAGCTGTGTGTTTCCGGTTTAGGGGACGTATTGGTCAGTATAGGCGAAAACCTGGGAGAAAAAACGGAAAGGATCATCACAGGAAAAGCAAAAGAGCTGAAGATGGAGTTCGGAAATTTGGCGGTTATGCTCGTTGAAAATCCGGGCGCCGCCGATTTCTTCCGGACGCTAAAGGATGAAGAGTTCACCCGGGGGAAAACGCCTATGACAAAACAGGAAATCAGAGATATCGCCCTTGCGGAGCTTGAAATACGACCGACAGATACAGTTTACGATGTAGGCGCGGGCACGGGTTCCGTTTCGGTAGCCATGGCGATGAAAGCGCGGGAAAGCCGTGTTTTTGCCATAGAACGGCATGAGGAAGCATGCAGCCTTATTCGAAAGAACATAGAAAAATTCGGTACATATAACGTTGAAATTATTTCGGGGACGGCCCCTAAAGCGCTGGAAGAGCTGCCTGCGGCAGACAAAGTTTTTATTGGCGGGAGCGGAGGCAACATGGAAAGCATCGTAAGACTTATCTTAGAAAAAAATCCACAAGCTATTTTTGTCGCGGCCGCTGTTGCAATAGAAAGCGTGGGTGCGGTGAAAGAATGCTTTGAACGGCTTGGAATATTGAAGAATATCGTGTGTGTAAATGTTTCGGAAGGGACAAAGAAAGGAAACTATACGTTGATGACTGCTAAAAATCCCGTTTTCCTTATAAAGGGAGAAGGCGTATGTTGAGGATTCCGAGATTGCAGATCGTAGGAACACATAGCGGCTGCGGGAAAACAACGGTCGTTTGCGGAATTTTAAGCGCTTTACATAACAGGAACCTGAAACTTTCCAGCCTGAAGTGTGGACCGGATTATATCGACCCAATGTTTCATGAAAAAATGATTGGAACGCATTCCGGGAACCTCGATGTGTTTATGAATGGAGAGGAAAATATCCTTTCCCTGTTGGAACGGCAGGCGGCGGGAAGCGATTTTACGGTGATCGAAGGTGTTATGGGCATGTATGATGGAATTGCCTTTGGCAGCAGCCGGGGAAGTTCCAATCATATTTCTCTTCTGACAAAAACACCGCAGATACTTGTGGTGAACGTCCGGGGAATGAGCACATCGGCGGAGGCGCTGGTGAAAGGCTACCTCAGTTATGAAGACAATCATATTCGTGGGGTAATCTTAAATAACTGTACGAAAGCTAGCTATTTCAAGTATAAAGAAATGCTGGAGGAGACGCTTCCGATCAACGTATTTGGTTTTTTTCCGCCGGACAATAGGATTTCACTTGAAAGCAGGCATCTTGGACTTATTACGGCGGCGGAGACGGCAAACGCAGAAGAAAAAATCAGGCTTATGGGCAGGATCGCCGAGGAGTGCCTGGATATTGACGGCCTGCTGGAACTCGGAAAAGATGCCGAAGATCTGGAGCCTGTGAAAACGCGAAAGCCAGAATGCAAATATGAAGTGAAGATTGCTGTTGCAAGAGATAGGGCGTTTTGTTTTATTTACAACGAAAATATAGATATTTTGAAGCGTTACGGCGCGAAGATCCTATATTTTTCTCCTACATCGGACAAGAACGTACCGGAAGAGGCGGATGCACTGATGTTGTTTGGCGGCTATCCGGAAGAATATGCAAAAGAGTTAGCTGAAAATAAGGCGATGAAAAGGAGCGTCAGGAGCTTTGTGAAAACCGGGAAACCGGTATATGCGGAATGCGGTGGATTTATGTACCTGACAGAACGTTTAAAAGATAGAATGGGAAAAGAATTTGAAATGTGCGGCGCCATATCGGGGGATAGTTATATGACAAGCGGACTGAAGCGTTTCGGCTACTTATCCCTCACGGCCCAAAAGGATAATCTTTTATGCAAAAAAGGCGAAACGTTGAATGCGCATGAATTTCATTATTCTGACAGCACCAACAATGGAAACGGTTTTATTGCGGAGAAGCAGGGAAAACGATGGGCTTGTATCCTATGCGAGGGCAATCTTTTTGCGGGATATCCGCATCTGCATTTTGGGGCGCATCCGGAATATCTTGAAAATTTAATCAAACAAGCAATGGAGACCAAGCAAAATGGGATTGAATAGTTATTTGGAAAAAATTACCTTGCCGGATGAAAATGCACGAAAGCTTTCCCACAAACGTTGGAACAGCATTGCAAAACCGCTCGGAAGTCTAGGGCTTTTGGAAGAAGCGGTGGAAAAAATAGCCGCGATACAGGGGAGCGCAGACATCCGGCTGGAGCGTAAATACGTTGTACCGATGTGTGCGGATAACGGTGTTGTCGCGCAGGGCGTATCTCAATCTGACCAAACGGTAACGGCAGCGGTAACAGATAATTTTGTCAAAGGAATGACCAGCGTATGCTGTATGGCAAAGAAAATAGGCGCTGAAATAGTTCCGGTTGATATCGGGGTGCGTTATCCCCTGACAGAGCAGGGAATCTTAAATAGAAAGATCATGAGGGGGACGCACGATATCACAAAAGGACCGGCGATGTCGCGGGAGCAGGCGGAAAGAGCGGTGATGACAGGCATTGAAGTCGTTGGACTGCTCAAAAAGCAGGGGGCAGATATCATTGCGACAGGTGAAATGGGGATTGGAAATACGACGACGAGCGCTGCAGTCGGTGCTGTCCTGTTGGGAAAAAAGGCAAGGGAAGTGACGGGAATTGGCGCAGGCCTTGATGAAAAGCGGTTTCAAAAGAAGACTGAAGCGATACGGCAGGCGATTGAGCTAAACAGGCCAGATCAAAACGATCCTGTGGGTCTGCTCTCTAAATTGGGGGGGCTTGATATCGGTGGGATGACGGGACTATATATCGGTGGAGCTATATACCACATTCCAATTGTAATTGATGGAATGATTTCAGCGGTCGCGGCGTTGCTTGCTATAAAAATATGCGATAAAACCCGGGAATATATGATTGCTTCACATATATCGAGAGAACCGCTGGGGAAGGCGCTTTTAAAAGAAATTGGCCTGGAAGCCATGATTGATGCAGGCATGTGCCTCGGGGAAGGAACGGGAGCCGTCTGTGCAATGGGAATGATAGATATGGCGTTAGCGGTGTATCGGGAAATGGGGACGTTTTCGGAACTTGAAATCGAAGAATATATCGATTATAAAGCGGAAAGAGATAGAGTGCGACAGGAAAGAGGAGGCGTGCCCGGAAGGGCGTGACGGGGATAAAATATGGTAGTTTATGACTGCGGGGCGGATGGTTTGGAAAGTTGATATATGCATTCATTATTATCGCGGCATTTTTGCTTGATGCGGTCTTTGGAGATCCACACGGCCTTCCACATCCGGTCGTTTTGATCGGTAAATTTATAGCAAAAGGAGAGGCCTTTATGCGCAGATATTTTTCCCCGCGGACAGGGGGAACGCTCCTTGCGCTGGGCACGATTGCGATTAGCTTTTGCATCCCGTTTTTTCTGCTTTTTTTTCTGGCAAGGCTTAACTTCTATGCTGCGCTTGCACTGGAAATTTTTTTCTGCTATCAAATACTGGCGGCGAAATCCCTAAAGAAAGAGAGTATGCGGGTATATCGTTATCTGGAGGCGAATGATATCGCAAATTCCAGAAAATACCTTTCGTGGATTGTCGGGCGGGATACAAAGGAACTCGACCAAAAACAGATCATTAAAGCAACAGTTGAAACGGTCGCGGAAAATACATCGGATGGGGTAATTGCTCCGCTGTTTTATATGGCGGCAGGGGGAGCGCCGCTCGGATTTCTGTATAAAGCCGTCAATACGCTTGACTCCATGATCGGATATAAAAACGAGGCTTATATAGAGTTTGGGCGGTTTGCGGCAAAGATGGATGATGTTTTCAATTTCATTCCTGCATGGCTGTCGGGCCTGTTTATGATAGCGGGGAGTTTATTTGTGCGGCTCGATACAAAAAATGCAGTCAGGATATTCAGAAGAGACAGGAACAACCATGCAAGCCCAAACAGCGCTAAAACAGAATCGGTCGCGGCAGGCGCGCTTGGGATACAACTGGCGGGAGACGCTTTTTATTTTGGCAAACTGTACCGAAAGAAAACAATTGGAGATGTGGTGAGGGAGCCGCATCCAGACGATATCTGCAAAATGAACACGCTGATGTATGCTACAGCCGTCATAGGCGTTTTGGCTTTTGCAGCGGTAAGAATATGGATTTGGTGGATAGTATCGAAATGAGAATACCGAATAAAATGATTGAATATGGCCACGGGGGAGACATTTATGGCAGCCATGGAAAAAAGGTCATAGATTTTTCAGCAAACATAAATCCACTGGGTATGCCTCAAAGGGCTAAGGATGCGATTCTCGAGAACATCGAATCCTATTGCGCCTATCCGGATCCGTTTTGCCGGGAGCTAAAACAGGCGATCGGGTCATTTGAAAAAGTAGAGGAGAGGTGTATTGTCTGTGGAAATGGTGCGGCCGACCTTATTTACAGGATCGTTTTAGGCTTGAAACCACAAAAAGCATTGCTTCTTGCGCCTACTTTCAGCGAATACGAGGCCGCGCTTATAAGCTGTGGATGCGAACCGGAGTATTTTTTGCTGAAAGAGGAAAACGGGTTTCGCGTAAAAGCGGAAATTGCAGACAGGATTACAAGCGATATCGATATGGTTTTTATCTGCAATCCCAATAATCCGACGGGGGCCGCCGCCGAACGGGAAGTGATCGAAACGATTGCGCGGAAATGCGACGACTGTGGAGCGGTGTTGGTGCTGGATGAATGTTTTATGGATTTTTTGGCGGAGACGCACGAGTATAGCCTGAAGGACGCATTGCACGAGTATAAGCGCACGGTTATCTTAAAAGCATTTACAAAAATTTTTGCGATGGCGGGCATACGGCTTGGCTATTTGTTATGTGCGGATGAAAAGATCTGCGCCGCCGTAACGATGGCGGGCCAGCCGTGGAGTGTTTCGACGGTTGCTTCAAAGTGCGGTATTGCCGCACTAAGCGACCCGTTTCATATCCGGAAGACTAAAGAATACATCAAAACGCAGCGTGCCTACTTAACGGAAGAAATGAAGAAATGCGGAATCAAATGCTTTGACGGGAAGGCAAATTATATCCTGCTGAAGACAAACCGTGATTTTGGGAAAAGAATGCGCAAATATGGTATTCTCGTGAGATCCTGTGAAAACTACAGAGGACTTTCAGAAGAGTTTTTCAGGATTGCCGTAAAAACAAAACAGGAAAATGAATATTTCATTGAATCTATTCACAAGGAGTATCGGTTATCATGGCAAAATCCATAATGATACAGGGAACAACTTCAAATGCCGGGAAATCGCTTGTCGTCGCGGGGCTTTGCCGCGTTTTGGCGCAGGATGGCTATAAGGTGGCGCCGTTCAAATCCCAAAATATGGCGTTGAATTCATTTATCACAAAAGACGGGCTCGAGATGGGAAGGGCGCAGGTCGTTCAGGCGGAAGCGGCAGGGATTGAACCGGATATAAGGATGAACCCAATTCTTTTGAAACCCACAAGCGATAAAGGGTCGCAGGTCATTGTAAATGGAGAAGTGCTTGGGAATATGACCGCGAGGGAATATTATAAAAATAAAGAAAAGTTGGTTCCGCATATCCAAAAAGCGTATCGGTCGTTGACAGGGGAATTTGATATCATCGTTCTGGAAGGCGCCGGCAGTCCGGCCGAAATCAACTTAAAAGAGCAGGATATTGTAAATATGGGCATGGCGAAACTATCCAATTCGCCGGTGCTGATTGTAGGAGACATAGACCGGGGAGGCGTTTTTGCTTCACTCGCAGGCACGATGCTGCTTTTTGACGAGGAAGAAAAAAAGCGCGTCAAGGGAATGATTATCAATAAATTCCGCGGCGATATCACGATCCTGGAGCCGGGACTCAAAATGCTCGAGCAAATAGCAAAAGTGCCGGTTTGCGGCGTTATTCCTTATTTGCAGGTGGATATTGACGATGAGGATAGCCTTGCGGAGTGTATCGAAAAAAAGGCTATTCCGAACGTAATTGATATTGCGGTGATAAGACTGCCACGAATCTCAAATTTTACGGATTTTAATCCGTTTGAATATATGAGAGGCGTTTCACTTCGGTATATTTCCGCGTTGAAAGAGTTGGGAGAACCGGATATGATAGTGCTTCCGGGGACGAAAAATACCATTGAAGACTTAAAGTGGCTCAGGAGCAGCGGACTTGAAGCGGCAATTTTGAAAAGGGCAGGGCGGGGCGTGCCTGTTTTTGGGATTTGCGGCGGCTATCAAATGCTAGGCCGGAGCATCCGCGACGAAAGCGGCGTAGAAGGCGGCGGAGAAATCAAAGGGATGGGGCTCCTTGACGGGAGTACCATATTCCGGGCAAAAAAAACAAGAAAAAGGATTTGTGGGGAGCTGAATACCGTAGGAGGAATCTTTGCAAATATCAGTAAAAAGGCTTATGATGGTTATGAAATCCACATGGGAGATAACGGACAAAATCATATGTTGGAACAAAAAGGAAATGTTTATGGAACCTATCTGCATGGAATTTTTGATGCAGAAGAGATAAACGGGGAGATCCTCTCGGCTTTACTGAAGGAAAAAGGAATTGACGAAAAGGACTTTCGTTCGGTTGATATCAGGGCATATAAACAGCAGCAATACGATCTTCTGGCAGACGCGGTCCGGGAATCCCTGGATATGGCCTACATCTACCGGATAATCGAAAGGGGAGTATGATGCATGGAAACTAAGCTGGGACTGATTCATATATACTGTGGAAACGGAAAAGGAAAAACGACGGCGGCTATGGGGACGGCCCTGCGCAGCGCGTGCTGTGGTTATCGTGTGCTGATCGCACAGTTTTTAAAAGATGGGGATTCCAGTGAGCTTGCCGGACTGGAACGCTTTGAAAATGTTACGATATTATCTGGAAAATGTGAACCGGGTTTCACAGTATTCATGACAGAGCAACAAAAAGAAAACGTGATGCGGGAATGTAACGAATACCTTGACCGCATCATATCGCTTTTCCGGAAAAGAAAATATGATGTAATTGTCCTGGATGAAATTTTGGACGCGATTAACTGTAATTTTATAACGGAAGAGAAAGTTTGCGCATTTTTAGAAGAAGCCCAGGGAAAAACCGAAGTGATTCTTACCGGGCGTAATCCGGGAGAAAGCCTGTGCGCAGCAGCCGATTATATCAGCGAAGTGAGAAAAGTGAAACATCCATATGATAAAGGCATAAAAGCAAGAAAGGGAATTGAAAAATGAAAATTGAAAATATAAAGCCGGCAGATATTGAAAAACGCAGTATGGAAATCATAAAAGAAACACTTGGGGATGTTTGCTTTACACCGGAAGAGGAAAAAATTGTTCTACGGGCAATCCATACGTCCGCGGATTTTGACTATGCGGAAAATTTGTGCTTTTTAAATGATGCGGTCCATAAAATATCGTCTGCGCTTGCAAATGGGGCGGATATTGTAACTGATACCAATATGGCGAAAACGGGGATTAATAAGAAAAAACTGGAAAGCTTGGGCGGACGGGTTCATTGTTTCATGGCGGACGAAGATGTCGCGCAAGAGGCGGCGAAAAGAGATATTACGCGGGCGGCGGTCTGCATGGAAAAAGCCTGCGGATTAAAAAAAGAGATTGTCTTTGCTATCGGAAACGCCCCTACAGCCCTTTTACGTATCAAAGAATTGTACGAAGCCGGGGAGATAAATCCGGCTGGGATCGTAGGTGTTCCGGTTGGCTTTGTAAATGTGATAGAGGCCAAAGAGCAAATTATGAATACTGATCTTCCGCAAATTGTTGCAAGAGGAAGAAAGGGAGGGAGTAATATTGCGGCAGCGGTTATCAATGCGATGCTGTATATGATTTGTTGATGATTATTTGCAGGAAGGCAGAATGTTGCTTGCATCTATAGTTTTATCTGTGGCAGCAAGATGCTGAGGACAGTATATTATTATAGATAGAATATACTGGGAATCGCTATTTCGGCGGACCCCAAAAAGTCCGGCGGAAAGTTCATACTGCACCTGCGTGGGCGCATGCCCTTTCTTAAAACAAAAAACTGCACTAAATTAAGTAAGAGAGTTCTTTTACCATATAAAAGAATTATTGCGCTGCAAAAAGTCCAACGCTGCCAATGGACGGGCGTTTTTTTGCAGTGCATGCGCGGCGAAGGAGGAAAAGTAAAACTCGAACCCCCAACAAGCCAGACATCATAGTACATGGGCCTTCCTTGGAGACAAGAAGTAAATGCATTTTGCCATTATACAAACGCAGGGCATTGGCGAACCAACCTGTAGTTTGTCCCGTGTATTCCAGCCTAATAACGTTGCCATTTTTAAAATAGTTGAAGGGAAATGATATCCTTGGGCAGTTTCCTGCAACTGAAGACGATAACTATTTTATAGGCATCGTTGATTGGCAGTTTATGGAACATTGGATTCCGGCTGCGGACTCGAGTTGGCACAGGCCGCTTGATATTTATATGTGGCGTACCAAAGGAATTTTTTATGAAGAATGAATTTTTGATTGAAGCATGCAGCGGGAAGTCTATCGACGTAAAGGAAAACCAGCTCATAACTATTGTTGATTTAGATGGCGGCCAGGTCGTAGATTTTTTCGCTGAAGTGCTGCATAAACCCGATGAATTTTTGTCTACCGGCGTTACTATCGATTGCAACGAATCACTGCGCCTTGGAATGCATAGCATTATTTATACGAATCTCTATAGGCCCATGTTCCAGATTTTAGCGGACGATGTCGGGGAACACGATTTACTGCACCCGTGCTGCAGGACGGAAATGTATGATTTCTTTTATCACAATGGAGAGGGACATCCGAACTGCCTCGGCCACATTAACGCCAGCTTAAAAGAGCGGCGGCCTATTATACATCCCGTAAATTTTTTTATGTACACAAAGATCAATACGGATGGGACTATTTCTGTCGAGACGCCGCTTTCCAAGGCCGGAGACAGCGTAACGCTAAAAGCATTTATGGATGTACGATTGGGGATAGCAGCCTGCAGCGTTTCCGAAAGCAAATGCAATTCAGGTAAATGCTCTCCTGTCAAAATTGTGATAGAAGATTAATTCCATTACAGCGAAGAGGAGGATAGTTCATACTGCGGCTGCGGTTTGTAGTGGTATTGTTTTTTCCTATACTGAAACATTGCAATCAACTAAAAAATTATTCACTATAATAGAATAGATGCTCAAACTGAATCCAAGTTAAAACAATTATTATCTTTTGAACAAAAGATACCTTGATTCTGAATTTAAATTACATTTTTGAAATGCATATAAATTGGGGAATCTGTAAGTGAAAGAACAGACTCCCCAAAATTGTCGGCTTGTTTTTTATTGTTTTGCTTTATACTGAAACGCCGCGATCAAATAAAGAATGGGGACGGCCAAACCTGCCACGATGGACAGTATACTAAAGCTGTCAGGATAACCCACCAGTGTCATTATGATAGATACGACGCACAACGTGACAGTTAAAATTCCACAAATCATGCAGCCGTTTACTTTCTCCGGAACATTCCAATTTTTGATTCCCAGAATTCCTGCAATCAACTCAAAAATTGCGCTGACCAACGCTATAATAAGAGACGCCGTCAATAATTCCACCGGTACTGTCACTCCGCCCAATCCTGCCAATGATACGACCATCCCGATCCCTGCCAGCGAAAGCAATCCGCCGATGATTGCGATGATCCCGAAAATCAGCATAATAATCCCCATTACTTTTAAAAATTTTGAAGTTTTCATAAGTGCACCTCTTCCAATCCTGAATCGTGTCCATGCAAATTATTCCCGCGTATACTCATAACTGATGCCCTCTTCGCCTGCCGACATATCTGTCAAGATTAAAGTGTCGCCGTTGATCGAGTAGGAAAACATCATCGCTTCGTCACTTTCCATTCCGAATAGTTCAGCGTAAATATTGAGCTGATCTCCATCCGTATCATATTTGAAATCATAGGCCAGCAACACATTTTCATTATGGCCTGTACCGTCTGCCTTAAATTCGTAAACTTCTTCCATAAGATCCGCGCTTTTCCATTTCCCCACCAGAGGTGAAGCTTCTTCTTGCGCTCCCCCTGCACCGCAGCCCGCGAACAGGCACAAGACAAACAGAACTAAAATAACAATGCAAACTTTTTTCATTTTTTCTCTCCCATATCATTTTTAAATTTTTTTAGTTGTGATTTCACCAACATGCCAACATGGAATTGATGATCTGCAAAAGGCCTTTTTCTATTCAAGATAATACCAAAATCTATACGGAATAGGATAGTACCCGACGGGTACTTTTTGGTTTGCTTCCGTTTTTATTCCACAATAAAAAACGGTACCACGCGGGTACCATTCTTGAAAAAATTCGGTTTGTCAGGCTTTATAATTGTTTTAATAGATCAATTTTTCAACTTCAGCCAATCGGTTACTACGGCGGAGTAAGTCAATATAGAGCACCAGTTCTTCTTTCGTACTGACCGCAAGCTTCCGATAAATATTTTTATTATGTTTTCGTACCGTGTGAATGCTGATAAATGCCAATCCCGGTATTTCAGCAATTTCACGTCCGTCTATATAATATTTCAGAATATTCCGTTCAGCCGGAGTCAATGCCGCGGTCCGCTCTACAAAAGAATCCAGCATATTTAAAACGTCAGAAGCAAATTGGCCCTCCTCGGATTCTCCAGCCGTTCGTTCCTGTTCCGCAGCTTTTAATTCTTCTGTCTTGACGATCACCGGTTGCTCATTGTGCCCGATATATGATAGATCTACAAGACGCATCAAGTCTTCCACCGTCCAGTCTGTTGCCTTCAAATCTACTGCGCAAATTTGTATGGGAAGCCGAATCATTTGATTTTTGTACTGCCATTCACCGGAAAATTTCCGGGCTATTTTCTCTGTTAATAGTTGCATATCATAACTATCGCGGAATACCGTCAGAGCAAAATGTCCTCTTTCGCAGTCATACACGTCTATTTTTTTAGAAAGGCTGTTGAGCCATTCTGCCGCACCGGCCATAAATCCATTAATATATCCTGCACCGAGTGTGGCAATACCAAAATAATGGGAACGCGAAAGCTTGACCATCACCACATTAAGGTCTGTCTGATTCTGGAACGCCAAATTAATGCTCCGTAAAAAAGCCGCGCGGTTGTATACTTTCGTAACCGGACTGTAGATCGCGTCCAGATTTTCTACCGTAGTCAGAAATCCGAAAATGCCGATCGACTGGAAAAAAAGCTCCAAAAGTTGATGCGGCATAAAAAACTGCTGCACAAAAATAGGAATAATGCTGAAAATAAGCAGCATGATCGCCGCATACCGCTGTGATTTAAGCAATAGATTCCGAAACCGGATTGCTAAATATACCGTCAATAACATATATAAATATCCCGCACCATATAAAGCGTAGATCATAACGCCGTGGGAATAAATACCATTTACATCATAATAAAATACCCAGCCTAAAACCGGATTCAGCGCCAGCGGTAGAAAAATGGCGAGGGCTTCCGGCAACAGAAACAGAACAAAAAGCGGTTTTTTAATACGGTGCTTCAATCCAAGCAATACGATCATATACCATGCAAACAAGCATGCTGTACTGGTATGGACGAATAAGAAAATATAGTTGAGGATATCCCGTGAAAAATACGTATATTGATTTATATAAGAATTACCGACAGAACTCCAGATATCAAAAACAGCAGAAATCAGCGCTGCAATAATAACAAATAGCAGTAATTGATTGGATTCCTTCTGTAACCCTTTTTGGGAAATAATCACATATAGAGAAAAAATGGAAATCACTCCGGCGCAAATATCAAAGGTTATATTGTAAATCATAGAATGTCTCTCCAACCGCCCATCGAATAGGAAAATAATTATATATCATAAATTTTACTTTAAATTTTTATTTTTAGCAAATAATAAACCGCTGGCAAAACTGTTATAAAATAACGACAAATCCGAACGCCTCATTTATAAATACGGGATTGGGGTTCAAATTTGAAATATTTGGCGGAGAGAGTGGGATACTCATGCAACACATGGGCTAAAGGCGAACCAGTCGCCACTGCGTGGCTCCTGTGGGTTTGAAGTTAACTGCTTCAACTATAATAAAAAGCCCATACTTCATATGGACTTTCCATTGTGGCGGAGAGGGTGGGATTCGAACCCACGTGCCCGTTAAGACAAACGCATTTCGAGTGCGCCCCGTTATGACCACTTCGATACCTCTCCACGTGACGAATTTTATTTTACCAAAAAGCGCCGGCAATTGCAATATGATAATGAAATTCGTATAATAGAGAAAAAACACGGAAGGAAATGGCAGTTTGAAAAAGCCTATTCTCGGCATTGCAATCGCGGTGACACTGCTGCTTGGCGCGTGTGCCCTTACGCCTGCCGACCATTACGACAATTTTATCAACGACCTGGATGCGGTTACCCGCCTGCAAACGGGTTTGCAGCAGATGGAGGGCGGCGGGATGACGCCGTATGTAACGGCGGACATGAAAACGCTGGGACGAGAGCTTGCGGTATTTTCGACGGAGGATACGGAAATCCGGCAAATCAACGAAAATTTTATTTCTACCGCGCGGGCACTTCGGGAAAGCATGGAAATTGCGGAAGAGGACGAAGAAGCCGCCCATGCCCTGTATGAAGCCGCAAAAACCTATTTTGATACGGGACTTTTGATGTTTTCTTCCCTGGAAACAAGCGGGGGAGGGCGCGCCAGTGGATGACGAAAAATGGATGCGCGCCGCAATCGAGCAGGCTATGCTTGCAGAAGCGATTGACGAAGTGCCTATCGGGGCGGTCATTGTGCGGGATGAAGAGGTTATTGCAGCGGCGCACAACACGCGGGAAACAGAAAAAAACCCCCTTTGCCATGCGGAAATCAGCGCGATTGCACGGGCGGCAGAAGTGCTTTGCGGGTGGCGGCTTCCGGGCTGTACGCTGTACGTGACGCTCGAGCCGTGCCCTATGTGTGCGGGCGCAGTGATTAATGCGCGCATCCCGCGCGTCGTTTTCGGCGCATATGATAAAAAAGCGGGCGCGTTTGGTACATTATATGACCTTGCGGAGGGAAAACTCAACCATAAACCGGAGGTTGCGGGCGGCATCCTGGAAAAAGAGTGCGCGCAGCTTCTAAGCTCATATTTCAGAAAAAAGCGGAAACGAGGTGTTTGAGAATGGAGTGCAAAAAAGAACAGAATAAAAGCATGTGCAACTGCTCGTTCCATTGCTCGAAGATGGGACTGTGCTGCGAGTGTGTAAAATATCACCGGGAGCTGGGGCAGCTTCCCGCATGTTATTTTTCCGAACGTGCGGAAGCAACGGGGGACCGCAGCGTAGAAGCGTTTCTCCGGGATTGGAACGCAAGATAATGGCAAAGGCGAGACTGAAACGCGTGAGCCGCGAACGCGACTTTTTGGCGGCGGCAGACCTTGCGCATACCATATGGCGGGAGCACTACGCTGGTATTATATCAAGCGACCAAATTGAATATATGCTGGAGCAATTCCAGTCGGTACCGGCCATTAAGAATGCGGACGCACAGGGCTGCGAATATTATTTGATCCGCGTTTTGGGGGTTAACGCAGGTTATGTTGCCATAGAGCCGAACCATCCGCAGGGGAAGCTGTTCCTGAGTAAGATTTACCTTCTGAAAGAGTACCGCGGAAAGGGTTATGCGCGGGACGTGTTGGACGAGGTGCGTGAGATGGCGCGGGGCCTGCGGCTCAAAAGTATCTGGCTTACTGTGGCAAAGAACAACCGTTCGTCGCTGGCGGCTTATGAGCATCTTGGGTTTACCAATACGGAAGATATCTGCAAAGACATTGGCGGGGGCTTTGTGATGGACGACTACGTGATGGAACTCCCCATATAAAGGAAAAGGCATGCAGAATAAAAAGCAGAGAATTGCGGCAATGTGCGCGATCCTTGCCAAACATCCGAATAAGCTCTATTCACTGAACTATTTCCAGAAAATGTTCGGCGCAGCCAAATCCAGTCTTTCCGAGGACGCCGCCGTGATTAAGCAGGTATTTGCAGACGTGGGCATCGGCTGTGTGGAAACCGTGGCGGGCGCGCATGGCGGGATTCGTTATATACCGCGGATGCCTGAAAATACGCGGGCGCTGCTGCTCAAAGAACTGACCGAAAAAATGAGGGATACCTCGCGCATTCTGCCCGGGGGATATATGTATATCGCAGATCTTTTCTGTACGCCGTATTATGTAGATGGAATGGCACAAATTATGGCGGAATGGTTCGCGGGCGCGAAAGCGGATTTTATCGTTACGGTCGAGACCAAAGGTATTCCGCTTGCCATGAGCGTCGCGCGTATCCTGAACCTGCCGCTTGCCATTGCGCGGCGGGAAAGCAAATTGACGGACGGCTCTGTTTTTTCGATCAACTATCTTTCCGGTTCATCCCGCAGGCTGCAGACGATGTCGCTTTCCAAGCGCATGATTAAGGAAGGAACCAAGGCGCTTGTGGTAGACGACTTTATTGCGGGAGGCGGCACCGTAAAAGCGATTTGCGATATGCTTACGGAATTCAATATCGACGTGGTAGGCATGGGTGCAGCAATCGTGAACCGTTATCCACAAAAGAAAAGAATCAGCGGATATAAGGCAATTTTTGAATTGGAAGAACTCAGCGAAACAAAAATAGAAATTTCTGCATATTGACGCGGTTTTGAGCGGTTGCAATTCTGTATAAAATATGTTAGATTAAAGTTGAGTAAAATCAATGGGGTGGATTTGCTTAGCACCGCTTTAGGAAAGCGGCATAGTCTAACAACGAGGTGGAGGGTTGAAGAATGGAAATTACAGATATTCGCATCAGAAAGATTGATGGAACAGGTAAAATGAAGGCGATCGTTTCGGTGACGTTTGACGACATGTTCGTGATCCACGACATGAAGATCATCGAAGGGGCAAGCGGCCTGTTTATTGCAATGCCCAGCAGAAAAACGCCAAGCGGCGAATACAAGGATATCGCCCACCCAATTAATTCGGATACAAGAGAGATGATCCAGCAGATTATACTCAGAGAATATGAAAGCCTGCCGGATGAGGAAATGAATCCGGTGCTGGAAGATTACTGAGCTTTAGAAACGGGCTCTTCCATAAGGAAGGGCCTTTTTTATTTTGCATAGGAAATGGGTTTTGTGTATAATAAATAAGGTTAGGGCCAAGAGAAAACTTATTATACTATTTATGGAGAATCAAATATGAAAGAATGCATGGCAGTTATCCTCGCAGCGGGTGAAGGGACGCGCATGAAGTCAAAAACGCCGAAGGTCTTGCACCAGGCGGCAGGGCGCAGCCTGCTTGAATGGGTCGTAGGCGCGGCGCATGGAGTGGACGTCAAAAAGTGCGTTGTCGTATGCGGCCGCGGGATGAATGAAATAAAGGAACAGCTTGGAAGCACGGTTTCCTATGCAGAGCAGGCGGAGCGCAGGGGAAGCGGGCATGCCGTACTGTGTGCGGCGCATGAACTGGAAGGTTTTGAAGGATATACGCTGATTATTGCAGGGGATATGCCGCTTTTGCGCGCCGAAACGGTTCGTGCGCTTGTAGACGCGGCACAAAAAGGCAATTATGCCTGCACGATGCTTACCGCGCAGCTTGAAAATCCCTATGGGTACGGCAGGATTCTGCGTAATACGCTGGGCGACGTAACCGCCATTGTGGAGGAAAAAGACGCGACGGAAGAGCAGCGTGAAATTCAGGAAGTCAACGCTTCATGCTATTGCGTATGCACACCTCTTTTACTTGAATGCCTAAAGGAAATAAAGCCTGCGAACGCGCAGGGGGAATATTATCTGACGGATATTGTCGGCCTGCTGAACGCGCGGGGCGAAAAGGTGGGCGCTTATATTGCGAATGACGCGCGTGAGTGCATGGGTGTAAACGACCGTATACAGCTTGCGCAGGTGTCGGGGATCCTTCGTGAACGCATCCTCGAAAAGCACATGAAAAGCGGCGTTACGCTGATCGATCCTAGTAACACGTATATCGATGCGGACTGCACAATCGGGCAGGACACGGTTATTTATCCCAACGTGACGCTCGAGGGGAACACGCGCGTCGGAGAAGATGTAATTCTTTATCCTGGGTCTCGCATTCGAAACAGCGTTATTGGCAGCGGTACGCAGGTGCAAAATTCAGTTGTTCTGGAGGCGGAAATCGGGGAGTATTCCACTGTGGGGCCGAATGCGTATGTACGGCCGGATTCCCACATTGGAAACCATTGCCGCATCGGGGATTTTGTGGAGATCAAAAATTCAAAGATCGGCGATGGTACAAAGGTTTCCCATTTGACCTATATCGGGGATTCGGACTTCGGCAAGGGGATTAATGTGGGATGCGGCGTCGTAGTAGTCAATTATGACGGGAAGAATAAATTCCGCACTTCGGTAGGAGATGACGCGTTCATCGGATGCAACACAAACCTTATTTCACCAGTGAGCGTCGGCGGAGGCGTATATATTGCGGCGGGTTCCACAATCACGGAGGACATTCCGGACAACGCCTTTGCGATCGCGCGGAGCCGGCAAGTTGTAAAGACGGACTGGAAAGACAGAAGAAAATAGGGGAATTGACAGGAAGAAGCACGCGCGGAGCAAAGGCAACAAGGGGTCCCCGCACGAGCCCAGCGAAGCGGGTCGTGTGGGGCAAAGGAGCAGCCGCCGCGAATCGAGGCTTTACCGCGAAGCGGGGAAGCGAGCAAAAGAGGCGGGATGCGACGCGCGATCGCGCGGAGCCGGCAAGTTGTAAAGACGGACTGGAAAGACAGAAGAAAATAGGGGAATTGACAGGAAGAAGCACGCGCGGAGCAAAGGCAACAAGGGGCCCCCGCACGAGCCCAGCAAAGCGGGTCGTGTGGGGCAAAGGAGCAGCCGCCGCGAATCGAGGCTTTACCGCGAAGCGGGGAAGCGAGCAAAAGAGGCGGGATGCGACGCGCGATCGCGCGGAGCCGGCAAGTTGTAAAGACGGACTGGAAAGACAGAAGAAAATAGGGGAATTGACAGGAAGAAGCACGCGCGGAGCAAAGGCAACAAGGGGTCCCCGCACGAGCCCAGCGAAGCGGGTCGTGTGGGGCAAAGGAGCAGCCGCCGCGAATCGAGGCTTTACCGCGAAGCGGGGAAGCGAGCAAAAGAGGCGGGATGCGACGCGCGGGGCGCATTCATTCTGTTTTTTGGAGGGAACTATGTATTTTATCGCCGGGCTCGGAAATCCGGGACTGAAATATAAAAATACGCGTCATAATGCAGGATTCCAGGCACTTGATCTTCTAGCGAAGCGTCATGGAATTAAATTGAAAGCGACAAAATTCGACGCGCATGCCGGACAAGGCATGATTGGCAATGAAAAGGTTATGCTCATTCGCCCGACGACATTTATGAACAACAGCGGTTATGCGGTGGACGGCATCCTCAACTATTATAACGCCGGCCTTTCCAAGTTGATCGTGTTATATGACGACATCGATATTCCATTCGGTACGCTGCGGATCCGCGGGAAGGGCAGCGCGGGCACGCACAACGGCATGCGTTCTATTTTAAGCTACACCGGTTCGGGAGATTTCACGCGCATCCGGATTGGGATCGGCAAGCCGGAGGGGAACCTGATCGGACATGTACTCGGAAAATTTGAAAAAGAAAAGCGGGAGCAGGCGCAGGAGATGTTTGGCCGCGCGGCGGACGCCTGCGAATGTATTGTGATGGAAGGCGTTTCAAAAGCGCAAGCAAAGTTTAACGGATCTTAATTCTGGAAACGAGAGGGAACATGAATTGAACGAAACGGCGAGCCCGTTGATTGCAAAAAGCGGCGCGTTCCGGGATGTATTGGATTGTATCCGGGGAGGGAATTTGCCCTGCTCGGTTTTTGGCGTTACGCCACATGCAAAAGCATTTTTTGCAGAAGCGGTTGCAAAAAACGCCGGACGGCAGGTATTGTGCGTCACCAACACCGAACAGGCGGCGCGCGAGTATGCGGCCGCGGCCGGAGTACTTTTTCCAGAAAACGATTATTCCCTGCGCGCGGCGGAGGCCAAAGGACGAGACGAAGAACTGGTGCGCGTAAAGGTCATGAAAAATGCCGGGACAATCAGGAAACCGGTGTTTCTTTCGATACGCGCGTTTCTTGGAAGGCTCGTTCCGCCGGAGAATTTCAGGCAAACATGCCTCATCCTCACGACTGGCGAACATTACCAGGATGAAAAACTCATGGAGACACTGGCAAGGAATGGCTACGAACGGGTGGGAACCGTGTATTCGCGCGGCGAGTTTGCACGGCGCGGGGAAATACTCGATATTTATCCTCCGGATTCCAAAATGCCGCTGCGCGTTACATTTTTTGACGATGAAATTGAAAGTATCCGTGCATTTGACAGTGAGACGCAGAGATCGGCGGGAAAACCGGTTCCGGAGTACCGCCTCCCGCCTGCGCGCGAAGTTGTGTTGGGCGAAACGGAAAAGAAGAAGCTGTTCGCGTATCTTGAAAAACAGGAAAATGGAAAGCTTGCCGGCCAAATCAAAGCCGATGTGGAGGAATACGGAAATTTTGAGAATGCCGATACGTTTTTGCCGGTGATGTTTGATCCGGCCTATATCTCCGATTATTTTCCGGGTTCAATCCTGCTGTTTGACGATTTTGAACGAATTTACGGAGAAGCAAAACGTATTTTGATCGAATTTGCAGATACGGCAAACCATCTTGCGGCGGAAGGGGAAGCCTTTCCCGTTCAGGGTGAAAGTATAGGAGAACTGAAAACCCTTATTAAAAACAGAACGGCGGACGTGATCGACCTGGCGGGCACGAAGAACGCGCAGCTTAGGACGGTATGCGAGGTAGATATGGATATGCACGGCGCTGTGGAATACCGCGGCCGCATAGACCAGCTCGCAAAAGACCTCCAAAGCCGGCGGGAGCACGGCTATTCTGTGCGCATGTTCGCGGGAGGTAAGGCGCAGGCGCTTTCCTCCGCCCTTGCGGAACTGGATGTCATTGCCCCGGTGGAAAAAGAAATGTCGGCGCCGCTCTCCATCAGCGGGGATTATGTTTCCTATGGGTTTGAAGTTCCTTCCGGGAAAATTCTTGTATTGGGCGCGAACGATATCTATGGCCGCGTGAAAAAGGCGCCTGTTAAGAAACAGAGACAGCATGCGGAGGAGGATATTTTCAGCGACCTTTCCCCGGGGGACTTTGTGGTGCACGACGTGCACGGCAAAGGGAAATACCTTGGGCTTAAGACGCTTGAAGCGGGCGGTACTGTCGCGGAATATATGGAAATCGAATACCGCGGGGGAGATAAGCTCTATATCCCGACCGCACAGATTGACCGCGTACAAAAATATATTGGCAGCGAGGACGCGCCGCCCCAGCTTTCAAAACTTGGCGGCCGCGAGTGGGAAACCGCAAAAACGAAGGCGCGCGAATCGGCCTTGAAGCTTGCCTTCGACCTTGTGGACCTGTACGCGCAGAGGTTTGAAAGCAAGGGGCACGCTTTTCCGGAAGATACGGTTTGGCAAAAGCAATTTGAAGATTCCTTTGAATATGAGGAAACGGAAGGGCAACTCCAGAGCATCGAGGAAATCAAAAAGGATATGGAATCCCCGCGTGTGATGGACAGGCTGCTGCTGGGGGATGTCGGGTATGGCAAAACGGAGGTTGCCATGCGCGCGGCCATGAAGGCGGTAACGGATGGAAAGCAGGTGGCGGTGCTTGTGCCAACGACACTGCTTGCGCGGCAGCATATCAAAACGTTCCGCGAGCGGTTCCGCGATTTTCCCGTGACCATCGCCGGATTGACCCGTTTTTCAAAGGGAAAGCACAAGCAGGTGCTGGATGATTTGCGCCGCGGAAAAATCGATATCGTGATCGGCACGCACCGGTTGCTTTCAAATGATGTGAAATTCAACGACCTTGGGCTTTTGATCGTGGATGAAGAACAGAGGTTCGGCGTGACGCACAAGGAAAAGATCAAGCTGTTAAAGCAAAGTGTGGACGTGCTTACCCTTTCGGCAACGCCGATTCCCCGCACGCTCGAAATGTCGCTTGTGGGAATCCGCGATATGAGTACGCTCGATACGCCTCCTTCCATGCGCAAACAGCCATATTCCTATGTGATGCGCTATTCGGACGGCCTCCTGCGGGATGCGGTTATGCGCGAAATTGGCAGGGGCGGGCAGGCATACCTTGTGTGCCGCAGGATCAGCGAAATGGACCAGCTGGTAGCCGATGTGAAGCGCAACGTGCCGGAGGCGCGCGTTACAGCCGCGCACGGGCAGATGAGCGAATCGGAACTTGAACGGGTCGTCGGGGGATTTATCGACGGGGACTACGACGTGCTTGTATGCACGACAATTATAGAAAGCGGCATCGACATTCCCAGCGTCAATACGATTATTGTATATGAAGCGGATAAATTCGGGCTTTCCCAGCTTTACCAGTTAAAAGGGCGCGTGGGCCGTTCGGATAAAAATGCATATGCGTACTTTACCTATCTGGGAGACGGCAGTATGAAGGAAAACGCAGCCAAACGCATGGCGGCGATCCGTGAGTTTACACAGCTTGGCAGCGGCTTTAAGATTGCCATGCGCGATTTGCAGATCCGCGGGGCGGGGAACCTTCTGGGGCCGGAACAGAGTGGGCATATGGCCACCGTGGGCTATGCGATGTACTGCAAACTGATGCGCGAGGCAGTCGCCACGGCGAAAGGCAGGCATGTGGAGGCGGAGTTTGAAACATCTGTGGAACTCGGCGTACCCGCCTATATTCCGGACCGATATATCAGCAACCAGACAGATAAGATGGATATTTACAAGCTGATTTCGAAGATCAGGACGGTCGCGGACGCGAAATCGGCCTCGAAAGAGATTGCGGACCGTTATGGAAAGATTCCAAAAGAGGTCAATAACCTGATTGTGACCGCAACGGTGAAAAGCTATGCAGCCGCTGCAGGCATCGCAAGCGTGATTAAGAAAACGGATGGAATCGAGCTTAAGTATTCGGAAACCGTGAATCCGAATGTAAAAAAACTGTTAAAAATGGTGAGTGGACGCGCGAATGATGTTATACTGAGACCGTCCACTCCGCCGGTGCTCGTTTATAGGACGGAAAAAGGGTTTGACACAAACGCCTTTCTGGAATTCCTGGGTGGGATTAGAATGCGCCGCCGGAGAAGCTGACACAGGGACAGCGGATTTGCATTGCAAATCTACAGCCGTTCTTGTATAATAAAAAAGTTAGCGTAGCGAACAGCGATTTCCGCCTGATGGCGTTCCCGGGAACAGATTCGTTTCACAGGAGCCGTTTATGCATACGGCAGGATGGAAACGCCCGGGAGAGATGGCTTTCGGCCGGATGCCGACGGAAAACCAGATGGAATATCCGGTGACGCCGGGCAAAAATGGCAGATGACTGTGGGGGCCCGGCAGTTTCTTTTTCCTCAAGGGAATGCAGGATTTCGTTATGCAATTCTAAAGCGCCGTAAGGCGCGGCCGGGATAGTATTTATTTGGAAAGGAACAATAGCAATTATGAATCGGATGAAAAAAATCATGATCACGGCAGTGTGCGCCGTTCTGTGCGTTGCGCTTGCATCGTGTTCCATGGTATCGGTCAACGAAGATAAAGACCGTGCACAAGTTGTGGCAGAAGTGAATGGAACGGAGATTACCAAAGGCGAGGTGCTGGATCAGGTAGATATGAACCTTACGGTTTACGGCATGACGCGCGAACAGTTTGTCGAGCAATATGGCGCGGAACAGTTTAC
Source organism: Christensenella tenuis (assembly GCF_014287795.1). GTDB lineage: Bacteria > Bacillota > Clostridia > Christensenellales > Christensenellaceae > Christensenella > Christensenella tenuis. Next base: position 23,020 of record NZ_JACOON010000007.1, on the reverse strand, counting down.
GGCGATGAAGGAGGATATGCTGACCCAGTTTGTACAGAACGAACTCCTGTACCAGCATGCGCAGGCGGATGGCCTTGCAACAGATACGGATGACGCGCGCGCGGAGAAACGCCAGGGGATCGAAGATACCCTCGAGAGCCTGCGTACCAGCATCGAAGAAACGGCAAATGCCGATGATACGATTACGGACAAAGATGCCTATATAGAAGAACAGTATGCAAAATATGTCGACCTGTATGGATATGGCGATATCGACAAGGCGGTTGAGGATTCCCTTAAGACGGATGCAATCAATGCAGAAGTTGAAAAGCTGAACGACGAAGTAACCTACTCCGAAGATGACGCGAAAGCCTATTATGACGAGCTGATGGCCACGCAGAAACCCGCAATTGATGAAGACGCAACGGCATATACGACTTATGAGAGTTCCGGGACCGTGGTTTACGAACCGCAGGGAGCGCGGTATGTCAAGAATCTACTGATCGGTCTTTCGGACGACGTCCAGAGCGAGATCAGCTCCCTGCGCCAGAGTGGCGACGAGGAAGGAGCGGACGCCAAGCTCGAGGAAGAACTTGCCAAAATCAAAGCAGATGCGGATGCCGCGCTTGCGCGTGCAAAAGCGGGCGAGGATTTCGACGCGCTGATCGAGGAACTCGGTTCGGATTCGGGTATGACGGTGGAACCGGCAAAAACCAAGGGATATCTTGTGTTCCCGGGTTCCGGTATGGTAGAAGAGTTTGAGACGGCCGCCATGGCGCTTCCGTCGGTCGGATCGATTTCCGATCTTGTCGCTACGGATTATGGTTACCATATCATTCAATATACGAGCGAGGGCGGCGGCGAGGTTCCTTTTGACGATGTGAAGGACAGCATCATCAGCACCAAGCTGAGTGAGGCGCAGACGACACACCTCAACGAGACGCTTGAAAAATGGCAGGAAGAGGAAGCGATCCAAACTTATCCCGACAGGCTTTCCACATTCGTATAAATGAAAGATTATATAAAGGGGCAGTACACAACGTGTACGGCCCCTTTTTGCTTTTGGAAGTGTCGTAAAACAATTTTACCTACAGTTTTTCCAACCCGGGAAAGATTCCTCCCACCAATCCGTATGATGCCGGCGCGGGCAGGAGTCCGCGCCCGGGCGTCTTTCGTGATGCGGGCCATGATGCGGCCCGGGTCCTTCGCATGGACCGCGGTGGGGGCCGTGATGCGGCGGTTCACTGGGTTCGCCAGCCTCATCCAACGTGGCCTGCCATGAATCCGTAAGTTTACCGAGCAGGGAAGAGAGCTGCGAAAGCTCTTCTTCGGAAAGCGGATCAAAAACTTTCGCCTCCAGTGCCTCCCTGCCCTGTGCGGCTTGCTGCACCAATGCTTTTCCTTCCCCTGTAAGCGTAACGACCATGTTGCGCTTATCGTCATCATCCGGTGCGCGGGCGATGAGCCCTTTATCTTCCAGCTTTTTCAAAAGTTCACTCAGGGACGAAGGGCGGATATCAAGCAAAAATGCAAGATCTTTCTGGCTGACAGGCTCTTTCTCCAAAATCTGGTAAAGAAGCCTTCCCTGTCCGGGATGCAGCAGCGGGCCCTTTGTTTGTTTATGGTAGAAATGATGGATACGGCCCAAGAGGTGAGCGAAGCGGTGGAAACGGTCCATCAGATCCTTTGATTGAGATGGGTTCATTTTTTTGCCTCCTTCAAATTAATAAGGTACCTAAATAATAAGATACTCCCTGGGGGGCGAAATGTCAACAACAAAATGATGAGGTACCGAAATATATTTTAAAAAATATTTAGACCGATGGAAAACACATAAAATATACAGCGTAAAGGAAGTGGAAGGACGCTATGGAAGACGGATGAGGAGAATATTTTCGGCCGCCCGGCGAATTTGCCTGCATAGTGAGAAAGGCGCTGTTTCGTTCGGTTGCAAAGCACAGGAAAAGCGGATATAATTTAGAACTGTCAATGAATGGAGAGTGTAGAATGCTATGAAATTACAGATTGTTGAACTCGTACCCGAAGCGGATATGCTTTCGCTGCGCGCGGCCCGGGTGATCAGGGAGGCCGACCTTATCATCCTGCAAAGCGGACATGTGGAATGCGCGGCGCAGCTTCAGGAATGGAATGAAAACGTTATTACCCTTGACGACTTGTTCCTTACGGCGGAGGATTTTGATGCGCTCTATGTAGCAGGGGCGCAGCGTATTGCCGAAGAGTCGGACGGAAAGACGGTTTTTTGTGTGCTTGGCGATGTGGGTACCAACGGCTTTCTTGCGGAACTGGCGCGGCAGGGAGTCGAGCTATGCTATGTTTCCTGCGGAAATGCGGTGGCAGCAGCGCTTACGGCGGCGCGTGGGGCGTTTTTTATCGGGGAATATGGCGTATTCGGCGCACGTGACCTGGAGGATATGGTTTTCGATACGTCGAAAGCGCTTGTGATTACAGGAGTGGACAACTCTTATTCGGCAGAAGGCGTGAAATGCGCTTTATCGGAATACTACACGGAAGAGACGGAAGGACTGCTTTATGCAGGGGGAAAGGCCCGCAGAGTGAGGCTTTACGATCTTGACCGGAATATAGAACTGGGTACGGGCGGAATTTTTATATTGCCTGCCGTTTCCCTTTATGAAAAAGAGCGGTATGGCCTTTATGATCTTGTACGCATTATGAAGGTACTGCGCGGGGAAAATGGATGCCCATGGGATCGGGAACAGACGCACGAAAGCCTGCGGCAGTATATCCTTGAGGAAGCCTATGAGGTTGTGGATGCAATTGACGCGGAGGATGTCTGCGCGTTATACGATGAACTGGGCGACGTATTTCTGCAGGTTGTGTTTCACGCGGAGATTGCGCGGCAATGCGGGGAATTTGACGTTGACGATGTGGCAACGGCAGTGTGCAAAAAAATGATTTACCGGCATCCGCATATTTTTGGGGAAGGAAAGGCGGATACGGCAAACGAGGTAGTAACAAACTGGGAAGCCATTAAGCGCAAAGAGAAGAACAATGAAAATTTTGTGGATGTACTGCGCGACGTGCCGCGGTCAATGGGAGCGATGATGCGGGCGTATAAACTGCAAAAAAAGGCGGCGGCAATTGGCTTTGACTGGAATGACGCGGGAGAAGCGCTTCCCAAGGTAGAGGAAGAACTCGCGGAATGGAAGGCAGAACTGCGCGCCGGGACAACGGACGCCATGGAGGGGGAGGCGGGCGATTTGCTGTTTGCAATCGTTAATGTACTGCGCCTTATGAAGACCAATCCGGAACTGTGCCTGAACAAGACATGTGAGAAATTTATTTCGCGTTTGGCATATATGGAAAAACATGCGGAAAAGGAACTCGCTGAAATGACGCTTGCCGAACTCGACGAATTATGGGAACGGGCAAAGCGTGAAAAAGCGGATTAAATAGGCGAAAATGCTAAAAAAATAGGTTGATTTATGCCTCTGATTGTATTATAATCATCACAGTGTCAAACCGCGCGGAGTGGCCTCCGCCCGGAATTTACAAAAAAATCTCAAGGAGGGTAAAGTTTTGAATAAGACTGAACTCGTAGCTGCTATCGCGGCAAAGGCCGGAATTTCCAAGAAGGATGCAGACGCTGCTCTGAGCGCATTTGCGGACAGCATTATCGCAGAGATCAAAAAGGGCGGAAAAGTGCAGATCGTTGGCTTCGGTACGTTCGAGGCAAGAAAGCGCGCTGCAAGAACGGGCATCAACCCGCAGACAAAGGAGCAGATCAAGATTGCTGCTTCTACAGTTCCTGCTTTCAAGGCTGGAAAAGCTTTCAAGGACGCTGTAAAATAAGAAAACATTGCAAACAGGGCATCCGTCGCGGATGCCTTTTTTGTTATGTGAAACCAATCTTGAAGATCATAGACCGGTTTTGCAGGATGGCGTTCTTGCGGGATAAAGCAACCGAAAGCGGAAAAGACAGCCCAAGGGAAGCGAACGCTGAGAGGCGGATGTCTTCTATGTTTTTCCGGACTACTGCATGAAGGAAATTTATGCGGACGGCGAGACCGGCCGGCCACATCTGGCTTCTCAAACAAAATTTTAACAAATCGTAAATTCACAGGCGGGTACCGGCCGGCAGATTGAATCCTGACATAAAAAGAGATATAATATATCTATCTATGCATTATTACAAGTTTCCGATGATTGTGCATCGAGCATTTGCCGGGCCTGTGATAAGCATATAGCATATCGAATGCGCTGCATTTGATCAATTTGCTGTAAGCGAGGAAACAAGATTGAGACTGGATAAATATTTAAAGGTATCCCGGCTGATTAAGCGCCGCACGGTGGCCCAGTCCGCGTGCGAAGGGAACCGCGTTTTAGTCAACGGCAAGGAACGTAAGCCGAGTTACGCCGTGAAAATTGGAGACGAAATCACCATTGAATTTGGCTCGAAACCGCTTCGTGTGCGTGTGCTGGCTCTGGTGGAAACCACAAAGAAGCAGGAAGCCGAAGGAATGTACGAGGTGCTGGAATAAGCGATGAAAATTTGTGCGATTATCCTTGCGGCAGGCAGCGGCCGCCGCATGAAAATGGACACCAACAAGGTTTTTATCAAATTCGATGAACAAAGCGCTGTAGTGCGGTGTTTAAAAACGTTTGAGGCGACAGGGCTTTTTTCGGATATGATTGTCGTCTGCAAACCGGAAGAGCGTGAGACGATTGAACGCAAAGCAAATAAATATGTGAAAAGTATGCGATGCATTTTTTGCGAAGGCGGACAGGAGCGCCAGCATTCCGTGGCGAACGCCCTTCCGCTCGTATCCGAGGATACGGATATTGTGATGGTACACGATGCCGCGAGATGTTTTGTGACGGAACGGATTATACGCGATTGCGCGGCGAGCGCCATACGCTGCGGCAGCGGGGTTGCAGCCATTCCTGCGACGGATACGATTAAGCGGACCAAACGCAATGTGGTGGAAGAGACCCTCCCGCGGGAAGAGCTTGTTTGCGTGCAGACACCGCAGGCATTTTCGCGTGAACTGATCATGCGCGCCTATGCGCAGGCGGAAGAAGACGGATTTTTGGGAACGGACGACGCATCGCTCGTCGAACGTATTTGCAGCGAGGTACATATTGTCGCCGGTTCGCCTGACAACATCAAACTCACGACCCGCGCCGATGTGGAGCAGGGCGCCGATATTGCGCGCAAACAGCAGATGTCTGATATACGCATTGGCAATGGGTTTGATATGCATGCCTTTGCTGAAGGCAGGAAACTTATCCTTGGAGGGGTGGAGATTCCCTGCGCGTTTGGACTGGATGGCCACTCTGATGCGGATGTGCTGGTACATGCCATTATGGATGCGCTTCTTGGCGCAGCACGCATGGGGGATATCGGCGGATTGTTTCCCGATACGGATCCGAATTATAAAGATATCTACTCGATTGACCTTTTGAAGGAAGTGGGAAGCCTACTGACAAAATATGGCTATTGTGTGATCAATATCGACAGCACCCTGATTATGCAGAAGCCGAAGGTAATGCCTTACCGGGACGCGATGATTGAAAACATAGCGAATGCGCTTGGGATGCCGCGTTCCTATGTGAACGTAAAAGCAACGACGACAGAGTATCTCGGCGCAGTGGGCCGGGGCGAGGGCGCTGCCGCACAAGCGGTATGTATCCTGCAAAAAAAGAGGCATTAACATAAAGGGAACGAAGATATGCGCAGACATAAGCACAGGAGTATCACAACCGTCCGGCAGCCGATGATGCTCAGCCGGATCAAACGGAATAATTTCTGGATCCGCTTCCGGATTATCTTGATGATTGCGGGCATTGCGGCAGGCGTACTTGCCGTTATCTTTTTTGGATTTCCCCTTGTGGAGGACCTGATCAAAGGCGTGGATCCTTCGCTGCGTTACCAGCCGAAGGTGGAGGCTAATTTTTCGCTGGAGGAAGAGGGCGTTCCTAAGGAAATCGAATCCCGGGAAATGTATTTTGACAAGAAATACCAGTTGAAGAACGAGCCGTATATCGATGGAGATACTATTATTTTTACAACTGAGGCGGAGAAAGGGAGCGTCCAGCAGCTGAACGGAGTGGTTGTGTACAATACGATAACAGGCGAGGAGCGGCTGCTGGCCAACACGGAAAAAAAGTACGACAATTTTATTTCGCCTGTGCTTTCGGGCAATATTGCGGTTTTCCTGGACAGTATGACAGCAGGGGGAGGACGGATTTTAGGATATGACCTTGAAAAGGACGAACAGTTTGTAATCAAAGAATACGCTTACGCACCGCCCAGCCTTTCGCTCAGCGGAGAGCGCCTTGCCTTTATGCAATGGGCGGGAAACGAGACACAGCGTCTTTATGTCTACAATGTGAAAACCCGCGAACCCGCGACGGTAAAACTATATGAACCGACCAAGGGAAACAGCGACGTGGATATTTCGCAGTCTGATATGGTTTGGGCCGTGGAGGACGGAAAGGGAAACAGCGTTTTGAAACGGATTGCTTTCCATGAGGACACCGCGGAATTTGACGATTACAACTTTGGAAATTCCGTATACGGGCCCAAGACAAACGGGAGGCAGATTGTATTCAGGACAGAAAAAAACAGCACTTCCTGTACGCTGATGATGTCTTCGGAAGGCGGTGAACCAATGAAGCTTGCAGACGGCGTTTTTGATTATGACATTGGGGACAATTTTGTCGTCTATTCGAAGGAAGGGCAAATTTATGTAGCGTATACCAATGCGGCGGATACCGCGCACATTACGAGCGATATGACCAGAAACCGCCTTGCCTCGGCAAACGGAAGCGGAATCTGTTATTATGATGAGACGGATAAGTCAACAGAGAATGCCGTACTGGACGAAGTAGTCAAGTACGCTTACGTACCCGAGACCTGACGGAGGGAAACGAGTGGCAAAAAGTAAAACACAGTTTGTATGCGGCGAATGCGGCTATGCGAGCGGAAAGTGGTCGGGCCAGTGCCCGTCGTGCGGGAGCTGGAATACCATGACGGAAGAACTGGTAGCCTCCGCGCCTGCGGCGGGGAGGAGCGTGGCTGTTCCCGGGCGCATCGTGACGTTTGATAAAATCCCGCTGGAATCGGGGAAACGGTTCCGGACCAAAATCGAAGAATTTGACCGTGTGCTTGGCGGCGGCGTTGTACCCGGCGGGGTGGCGCTGGCCGGGGGCGAACCGGGGATCGGAAAATCCACTTTGTTTTTGCAGGTGGCAAGGAACCTGACTGCTTACGGAAATGTACTTTATGTATCGGGGGAAGAGTCGCCCTCCCAAATCAAAATGCGCGCAAAGCGTCTCGGGGTAGAGGACAATATCTACCTGATGGCGGAAACGGAAGTCGGCAGTATCCTCGCCGGGGTAGAACAGCTTGCTCCCAAATTTTTGATTGTGGATTCCATCCAGACGCTTTACGATGCGAATCTTTCTTCTGCGCCGGGCAGTGTCGGCCAAGTGCGCGGCTGCGCCTCGCGTATCACACAGGCGGCAAAGCAAATGGGTATGGCCGTTTTCATCGTAGGGCATGTGACCAAGGAAGGAGCGATTGCCGGTCCGCGCGTTCTCGAACATATCGTTGATACGGTGCTCTATTTTGAAGGGGAACGCACATCGAACCTGCGCATTCTGCGGGCAGTAAAAAACCGGTTTGGTTCCACGGATGAGATCGGCGTATTTGAGATGCGCGATGCAGGAATGATGGAAGTGAAAAACCCGACCATGCTTTTTGAAGGGGATTTTGGGCAGGACATGAGCGGTGTTTCTATTTTTGCGGCAACGCAGGGGACGCGCCCTATGCTGCTTGAAATACAGGCTTTGTGCGCCCATACACAGCTCAATATCCCGCGCAGGCTTGTTTCGGGTATTGACCAGAACCGTCTTTACATGGTATGCGCGGTTTTGGAAAAGAAAATCGGGTTAAAACTGTATCAGCAGGATATTTTTGTGAATGTTGCGGGCGGCATTAAAGTGCGTGAACATGCGGCGGATCTGGCAATGGCAATTTCCATCGTATCTTCCCTTCGGAATCTGGGCGTACCGAGGGACACGGCCTTCATTGGCGAAGTTGGGCTTTCGGGCGAAATACGCCATGTGGCGCAGCTTTCAAAACGGATTGCGGAATGCGCCAAAATGGGAATTGAGCGGGTATTTGTGCCCAAAAACAGTTTGGAACGGGGCGTGGATTATAAAATCAGGGTGGAGGGAGTCGGAACGCTTTCAGACGTCCTGGCAAAAGTTTTCTGAAACCCGCAAGGACTGTTCATAGAAAAGACATAAATTTGTTCTATACTAAGCTGTAAATACCCGTAATGCAATTACAGGTAAACTATAAAATTAAATAGGAAGGAGTGATAGGATGTTTTATAAACTGATGCGGCTTTTTATTGTGGTAGTTGGATGTTTCATCGGCCCGGGCCTGGTATTGGTCGGGGTGACGCTTTACAACTACTTCGCATCGGCGGATCTTTTCAACACGCTTCAGACGTGGGTGCCATTCGTTGTTTATATTGCAAGTGGAATTATATCCGGAATCATATTTTTTATTTTATCAAAACGTCTGGCAGGCGCATTTGAAAAGAACACAAAAAAAGTGGAGGCAAAGCTTGCGGCAACACCGTCGGCGACGCTTTTGGCCGGAACGATCGGCCTCATATTAGGACTTGTAGTAGCGGCGTTGATATCTATTATCATCGGCCTGATTCCGATTGCATGGATATCGATTCCACTGACGATACTTGTGTATCTTGTATTTGGATCAATCGGCCTTTCCATGGGCGTACGCCGCCGGTTCGATTTTACAGCCTTTTTGCATGCGCGTAAATCCGGCAAGGGAACGGAAGCAAGGAAAGAAACGGGAGGATATATTTCCCCCAAGATTCTCGATACCAGCGTTATTATTGATGGACGCATCCTTGACATTTGCAAGACGGGAATGTTTGAAGGGGATATTGTTGTGCCGGAATTTGTATTGAAAGAATTGCAGCGGATAGCAGATTCGAGCGATTCCATGAAGCGCACGCGCGGCAGGCGCGGGCTTGACATTCTGGGCAGTATGCAGAAGGAATTGAAAAATTCCGTTAAAATTACGGATGCGGACTATGAGGACGTGCCGGAAGTGGACATCAAGCTTTTAAAACTGGCAAAAGACCTTGGCGGAAAGGTTGTTACCAACGACTACAACCTCAACAAAGTCGCTGCGGTGCAGGATGTACCGGTATTCAATATCAATGAGCTTGCCAATGCGGTGAAACCGATCCTGATGGCGGGCGAGGAGATGAAGGTTACGATTGTAAAAGACGGCAAGGAAGCGAGCCAGGGAGTCGCATACCTTGACGACGGCACCATGATCGTTGTAGAAGGCGCGAAGGGCAGGGAAGGCGAAACGCTGGATGTTTCGGTAACAAGCGTACTGCAAACGGCAGCGGGCCGGATGATTTTTGCTAAAATAAGATAGGGCGCAAACGGCGCGGGCGGGTATACCTGCGCCTTGGGTTTTACAAACAACAGGAAAAGGGGAGAGGGAATATGAGACTGAAGATGATTGCCTGCAAGGCACTGTACCGGGAGCTTTCGCTGCTTACGGCGAAATGCGAAAATTTTATCGATGTGACATACATGCGGCAAGGCCTGCATGATACGCCCGCCCTGCTTGCAAAGGCACTTCAGGAAGAAATTGACAAGATTGACTCGGGAGAGGATTTGCACACGTATTGGTCTTATTTTTCGGAACGCGACTTTGATGCAATCCTCCTGGGGTATGGACTGTGTTCCAACGGAACGGTGGGGTTGTCGTCCAAACGCTATCCGATCGTGATTCCCCGGGCGCACGATTGTATTACGCTTTTTCTTGGATCAAAGGAAAGATATAAAGAATATTTTGACCAGCACAGCGGCACCTATTGGTATAACGCTTCATGGATCGAAAACGGGGGAACGCCCTCGGAGGAAACGGAAAAGGATATGCTGCGGGTATACGCGGAAAAGTATGGAGAGGAAAACGCAGAGTTTTTGCTCTATAACGAGCTTACGGGAAATTATAACCGGTGCGCCTATGTGAAATGGGATGAGCTTTCGTTTCCGCAGTATGAGGAATATACCCGCCACGCAGCAGAGCATTACGGCTGGGATTACGATTGCGTACAGGGCGATAAGTGCCTCGTGACGGCATTCCTAAACGGAGAATGGGATGACAAGGATTTTCTCATCGTGCCGCCGGGTAAAAAGATTGTTGCGGATTACCTCGACGGGCAAAAAATAGTGTCCTACGAATAAGGACGGCCGCCAGGACACAGAAGATGCCGGGCGGGATATTGAGCGGGGAGAAACAACTGATTTTTTTCATTTACATCTACAATCGACAGGCTATGCTTCAGCAAGAAAAAATTTTGTTTGGAGAAAATTTTCTTGTTGACATCTTGTTTTTCCTGTGATAATATAGTAAACTGCATTAGCATAGTTGTACTGTGGGGAATTGGCTCTACCGGTTCGATTCGAAATGCTTTTGGAAAGCCAATTTCGGAGCATTTGGAAAAGCAGTGCGATAAGACGTGCCAATGCCTTGGATCGTGAATAATCAATTTAAATATAGGAGTTGTTGTTTAGTATGCATGAAGTTAAGTTTGGAACGAATAAGAGAATGAGCTTTTCCAAGATCAAAGAAGTTCTTGATATGCCGGACTTAATCGAAATCCAGAAGAACTCTTACAAACGTTTTTTAGAGGAGGGCCTTGGAGATGTACTAAAAGACATCTCCCCCATTACGGACTATTCTGAAAACCTGGTGCTTGAATTCGTCGATTACCGCATCTCCGATACACCGAAATATGATGTGGAGGAATGTAAAGAACGCGACGTTAATTATGCTGCGCCCCTAAAGGTGCAGGTGCGTCTTTTCAATAAGGAAACCGGTGAAGTCAAGGAACAGGAAGTGTTCATGGGCGATTTTCCGTTGATGACAGAAAAAGGTACTTTCATCATCAACGGGGCGGAGCGCGTTATCGTCTCCCAGCTTGTGCGCAGCCCTGGCGTTTATTTTGGAGTTACAAAGGATAAAACGGGAAAAGACCTCTTCAGTTCTACGGTTATCCCCAACCGCGGCGCATGGCTGGAATATGAAACGGATTCCAACGACTGCATGTATATTCGCGTGGACCGCACCAGGAAACTTCCGGTGACGGTATTCCTGCGCGCGATGGGGCTTTCCACGGATACGGACCTGCGCGCGTTTTTTGGAGATGACGTCAATATTGAAGCGACTCTCAAGAAGGACAATACTTCCATCAAGGAAGAAGGACTCCTTGAAATTTATAAACGCTTGCGCCCGGGCGAGCCGCCGACAGTGGAAAGTGCCAATATCCTGATTGGCTCCCTGTTTTTTGACAATAAGAGGTATGACCTTGCGCGTGTCGGACGCTACAAGTTCAATAAGAAACTGGCAATTTCCAGCCGGATTGAAAACCAGGTCGCGGCAGAAAACGTCGTCAACGAAGAGACGGGCGAGCTTCTCGTTGCGGCAGGGGATGTGATTACCCCGAAAATTGCGCTTGCGATTGAAAATGCGGGACTTGCTTCGGTGGATCTTTCTGTCGGTGAGGATGTGGTGCGCGTACACGGCAACCGTTTTGTGGATGCGAAAAGCCACCTCGATTTCAAACCGTCCGAGGTGGGAATCAACGAGAAAGTATATTATCCGGCGCTGAAAGAAATCATCGATGAGTGCGGAGCGGACAAGAAAAAGCTCAAGGAAACCATCAAAGAGAATCTTCATGTGCTGATTCCGAAACATATTATTATTGACGATATGTTTGCTTCTGTCAGCTATTTCCTGGGCCTTAAGCATGGCCTTGGAGTAACGGACGATATCGATCATCTTGGCAACAGGCGCCTGCGTTCTGTAGGCGAATTGCTGCAAAACCAGATCCGCGTCGGCCTTACAAGGCTTGAACGCGTGGTGCGTGAAAGAATGTCGATTCAGGATATGGACGTGGCGACGCCATCCAACCTGATTAACATTCGGCCGGTAACAGCGTCTATTAAGGAGTTTTTTGGTTCTTCCCAGCTTTCTCAGTTTATGGACCAGACAAACCCGCTTGCGGAACTGACGCATAAGAGAAGATTGTCGGCGCTGGGGCCGGGGGGCCTTAACCGCGACCGCGCAAGTTTTGACGTGCGTGACGTGCATCATTCGCATTATGGACGTATGTGCCCGATCGAGACGCCTGAAGGTCCGAACATCGGCCTTATTGGCTCTCTTTCCACGTATGCGAGAATCAATGAGTATGGCTTTATCGAGACGCCCTTCCGTATTATCGACAAGAAGAGGGGCCTTGTTACTGAAAAAGTACAGTATATGACAGCGGACGAAGAGGAAGACCTCATCGTTGCGCAGGCAAACGAACCGATTGACGAAAACGGGCAGTTCGTACGTGAGCGCGTTATGTGCCGTGTACGCGACCAGATCGTTGAAGTGACAAGGAATGAAGTGGACCTGATGGACGTTTCTCCGAAACAGCTTGTTTCGGTTGCGACGTCGCTGATCCCGTTCCTTGAAAACGACGACGCAAACCGCGCCCTCATGGGTTCGAACATGCAGAGGCAGGCAGTACCGCTGTTGATTCCGGAGGCCCCGGTCGTCGGAACGGGCATGGAATACAAGGCGGCTTATGACTCCGGCGTACTCTCTATTTCGAAAAAGAGCGGCGTCGTGAAAAGCGTCGATGCGAAAAATATCGTAGTGGCGAACGACGACGGTACGGAATCGGAATTCCATTTGATTAAGTTTGCCCGCTCCAACCAGGGAACGTGCATCAACCAGCTTCCTATCGTATACGAAGGCCAAAGGGTCGAAGCGGGACAGGTTCTCGCAGATGGGCCGTCTACGGCGGACGGCGAACTTGGCCTCGGCAAAAACGTGCTGATTGGGTTTATGACATGGGAGGGCTACAACTACGAGGATGCTATGCTTCTTTCCGAGCGGCTTGTGAAGGATGACGTATTCACATCCATGCACGTTGCGGAATATGAAGCGGAGGCACGGGATACGAAGCTCGGGCCGGAAGAAATTACAAGGGACATCCCGAACGTCGGCGAGGAGGCCTTGAAAGACCTCGATTCGCGCGGCATTATCCGCATTGGTGCGGAAGTGCGGAGCGGCGACATCCTGGTTGGCAAGGTGACGCCTAAAGGCGAGACGGAGCTTACCGCGGAGGAACGCCTTCTGCGCGCAATTTTCGGTGAAAAGGCGCGCGAGGTGCGTGATACGTCCTTGCGTGTTCCGCACGGCGAGGGCGGCGTGGTCGTCGATGTGAAGATATTCACGCGCGAAAACAAAGATGAACTGACAGCGGGCGTTAATAAACTCGTGCGCGTTTACATTGCCCAGAAACGGAAAATTTCCGTGGGCGATAAGATGGCGGGGCGCCATGGAAACAAGGGTGTTATCTCACGTATTCTTCCGATGGAAGATATGCCCTTCCTGCCGGATGGCCGTCCGCTCGATATTGTCCTCAATCCCCTCGGCGTACCCTCCCGTATGAACATCGGGCAGGTACTGGAAGTACACCTTGGTATGGCGGCGCGCGCCCTTGGATTTAACGTTGCGACGCCGGTATTTGACGGCGCTTCGGAGGAAGATATTGAACAATTGCTTGCCCAGAGCGGGCTTTCGCCGGACGGGAAGACAGTGCTTTACGATGGGCGGAGCGGAGAGCCGTTTGAAAACCGTGTAACGGTTGGCTATATGTACATCCTGAAGCTTCATCACCTGGTGGACGACAAGATTCACGCGCGTTCCACGGGCCCGTACTCCCTCGTTACACAGCAGCCCCTTGGCGGTAAAGCGCAGTTCGGCGGGCAGCGTTTCGGCGAGATGGAAGTGTGGGCGCTCGAAGCGTATGGCGCAGCCAATACCCTGCAGGAAATCCTGACCGTAAAATCGGACGACGTAGTCGGACGCGTGAAGACTTATGAGGCGATTGTGAAAGGGGAAAACATCCCCGAACCGGGTGTGCCGGAATCCTTTAAGGTTCTGATTAAGGAAATGCAGAGCCTTGGGCTTGATATCAAGGTCCTGTCTGAAGACAGGGGAGAGATTGCCATCAAGGAAACGGACGACGATGACGGTATGGCGATTGACATCAATATTGCAGGCGCGGAAGACCTCCCGGCAGACGATGAGGAATTTGACGCGGGCGATATGGTGATCGAGGACCTGGATGATCTTTCCATGGATGAACTTGATCTGCCGGATATCGGCCTGCTCGAAGATGAAGATATCGATTTCGACGATTTTGAAGACGATGTAATCGGAGACCTGGATGAGGAGATCGGTATCAGCGAAGACATAGGCATCGATACGGAAGGCCTGAATGAACCCGACGATATGTAACGTTCCCCCCATTTTGGACGGACGTATGAGTGTTTATAATTTTTTTGAGATAGCAGAGAGGAGTGGAGTTACCTTTGTTTGAACTCAATACATTTGATTCGATACAGATTGGTTTGGCATCTCCGGAAAAAATACGCGAGTGGTCGCACGGTGAAGTGAAAAAGCCGGAAACGATCAACTACCGCACATTGAAACCGGAGAAGGACGGACTGTTCTGTGAACGCATTTTCGGCCCCACGAAGGACTGGGAGTGCCATTGCGGAAGATATAAGCGAATCCGCTATAAGGGAATAGTGTGCGAAAAGTGCGGCGTGGAAGTGACGCGCGCCAAGGTACGGCGCGAGCGCATGGGTCATATTGAGCTTGCCGCGCCGGTTTCCCATATTTGGTATTTCAAGGGAATCCCGTCCCGTATGGGCCTGCTCCTCGATATGTCTCCGCGTTCGCTCGAGAAGGTGCTGTATTTTGCGGCCTTCGTCGTAACGGACCCGGGTGAAACTCCCCTGGAATACAAACAGCTTTTGACAGATAAGGAATATCGCGAAGCGCAGGCAAAATTCGGCGAGGACTCGTTCACAGCGGGCATGGGCGCGGAAGCGGTGAAAGTTCTTCTGAAAAAGGTGGATCTTGAAGCGGAAGCGCAGACGCTGCGCGAGGAACTCAAAACCTCAACGGGGCAAAAACGTATTCGTGCGATCAAGCGCCTCGAGGTGGTGGAAGCGTTCCGTCAGTCCGGGAATAAGCCGGAATGGATTATTATGGATGTGGTGCCGGTCATCCCGCCGGAGCTGCGGCCGATGGTACAGCTTGACGGGGGACGCTTTGCGACCTCTGACCTCAACGACCTGTACCGGCGTGTAATCAACAGGAATAACCGCCTGAACAGGCTGCTCCAGCTGCGCGCACCGGATATTATTGTCCGCAATGAAAAGCGTATGCTGCAGGAAGCGGTGGATGCACTGATCGACAACGGCAGGCGCGGGCGTCCGGTGACGGGCCCGGGCAACAGGCCGCTGAAGTCCCTCTCCGATATGCTGCGCGGCAAACAGGGGCGTTTCCGGCAGAACCTGCTCGGAAAGCGCGTTGATTATTCCGGACGAAGCGTTATCGTAGTTGGACCGGAACTCAAAATGTACCAGTGTGGACTTCCTAAGGAAATGGCGCTCGAGCTTTTCAAGCCGTTCGTTATGAAAAAACTTGTGGAAGAAGGTTTTGCACACAATATCAAATCCGCAAAGCGGATGGTGGAAAAGGTGCGTCCTGAAGTTTGGGATGTTCTTGAAGAAGTAATCAAAGGACACCCGGTGCTCCTGAACCGTGCACCCACGCTGCACAGGCTGGGTATTCAGGCATTTGAGCCGATCCTTGTCGAAGGGCGTGCCATCAAGCTGCATCCGCTGGCTTGTACGGCATACAATGCCGACTTTGACGGCGACCAGATGGCTGTACACGTTCCGCTTTCCGTGGAAGCGCAGTCCGAAGCGCGCTTCCTTATGCTTGCGGCAAACAATATCTTAAAACCGCAGGACGGAAAACCCGTGGTATCGCCTACGCAGGATATGGTTATTGGTTCTTATTACCTGACCATCCACAAAAAAGGCGCAAAAGGCGAGGGAAGTATTTTTGCTTCGCCTGAGGAAGCGATCCTTGCCTATAATACGGGCAATATCGATCTTCAGGCAATGGTGAAAATCCGTGTAACCAAAGAAGTGAACGGAGAAATGAAGACGGGCATCATCGAGACGACGACGGGGCGTGTGATTTTCAACCAAGCGATTCCGCAGGACCTCGGGTATATGGACCGTTCTATTCCCGAAAATGAACTGAAATTTGAAGTAGACCGGCTGATTGACAAAAAACAGCTTGGAAAATTGGTTGACCTTTGTTATGCGAAGCTCGGCCCCACGAAAACTTCATATGTGCTGGATGCGATTAAAAAGCAGGGATTCCACTACTCGACGATTGGCGCGATCACGGTTTCGGTATCCGATATCAAGATTCCACCGGCGAAAAAGAAGCTGATCGCTGAAGCGGAAGACCGCGTACTGACGATTGAAAAGCAGTATAAGCGCGGCTTGCTGACAGATAAGGAAAAGAAAGATAATGCGGTCAGGGTTTGGGAAGAAACAACCAACAAGGTAACGGACGCCCTGATGAAAAGCCTGGACGAGTTCAACCCCATTTACATGATGGCGAACTCCGGCGCCCGTGGTTCAACAAACCAGATCAGGCAGCTGGCCGGTATGCGCGGCCTGATGGCGGATCCGAACGGTGAGATCATCGAGATCCCGATTCGTGCAAACTTCCGTGAAGGCCTGACCGTTCTGGAGTACTTTATCTCCTCGCACGGCGCAAGGAAAGGACTTGCCGATACAGCGCTTCGAACGGCCGACTCGGGTTACCTTACACGACGCCTCGTCGACGTTTCGCATAACGTGATCGTGCGCGAGGTGGACTGCTTCGAGAACCTTGGCGAGCAGGTACAGGGTGTGCCGATCAGAAAGCTTACGAACACGAACGGCAAGGAAGTTATCGAACCCCTTGCAGACAGGATCCGCGGGCGGTATACGTCTCAGGATGTCATTGACAAAGACGGCAATGTAATCATCAAGGCCAATGAGATGATTACCAACGAAATTGCTGAGAAAATCGATAAAGCAGGTATCGAGGAAGTTTATATCCGTACGGTGTTTACCTGTAAGAGCGAGCATGGTGTGTGCGCGAAATGCTACGGCGCCAACATGGCGACAGGTAACCTCGTAGACATTGGTGAAGCGGTAGGCGTTATCGCGGCACAATCAATCGGCGAACCCGGTACGCAGCTTACCATGAGAACCTTCCACACGGGCGGTGTCGCCGGCGGTGATATTACGCAGGGTCTTCCCCGTGTCGAGGAATTGTTCGAGGCGAGAAAACCACGCGGCCTTGCCGTTATTTCCGAGATTGCGGGAACGGTTGCTATCAACGATACGCGTAAAAAGCGTGAGATTACGGTGGCAAATGATTCGGGCGAGGCAAAGACATACCTCATTCCATACGGTTCACGCGTGACGGTTGCAGACGGACAGGCGATCGAAGCGGGCGACGAACTCACAGAAGGTTCGATTAACCCGAACGATATCCTGAAAATCAAAGGCGTTAAGGGCGTCCAGGAATACTTACTGAAGGAAGTACAGATGGTATACCGGATGCAGGGCGTTGAGATTTCGGATAAACATTTGGAAATTATAGTACGCCAGATGCTGAAGAAATGTAAGATCGAGGATGCAGGCGATACGTCGATGCTTCCGGGAGAGCTTGTGGATATTTTCCACTTCGATAAAGAGAACGAGCAAATGATCGAGAGCGGCAAGGAACCGGCAACCGCTTCGCGCGTGCTGCTGGGCATCACCAAGGCTTCGCTTTCCACAAACAGCTTCCTTTCGGCAGCTTCCTTCCAGGAAACAACGAGGGTGCTGACCGAAGCGGCGATTAAAGGAAAAGTGGATCCCCTGCTCGGCCTCAAGGAAAACATTATTATCGGTAAGTTGATTCCGGCTGGTACGGGTATGAAGCGTTATAAGAACATCGACGTGATCAGTAATGTGGTCAACGAAGATATCGCAGCCCAAATTGACGACGATCTTTCAGATACTGAACTCTGAAAAACAGTGATTATGCTGGGCGGAGGCGCTTACGCCTCCGCTTTTTGCAAAACCCGCGTAAGCGGGCGCCCAATGGGAGGATTCAATGAGCAATACAAATTATGATCCGCAGCGGAACGAAGAAATCAAAGGAAGATGCCCGA
Source organism: Christensenella tenuis (assembly GCF_014287795.1). Classification (GTDB taxonomy): domain Bacteria; phylum Bacillota; class Clostridia; order Christensenellales; family Christensenellaceae; genus Christensenella; species Christensenella tenuis. The sequence continues at coordinate 4,850 of NZ_JACOON010000007.1, read as the reverse complement.
TTGCGGACAGCGAGCTATGTGAGTGGCTCGGAAAAAACGGATGCTATCAGTGCTATATCAGTTCGCTGAAATCAAGCGCCCAGAAAGAAGAGGCGCTTGAGCACTGGAAAGTGACGCTTTCCTATCTTCCGGATAATATTGACGACCTGCATATGTCGGACGAATGCCAGTTTTGCAAGGATGAGCCGCCTGAAAAAGCAGAATATTATGCGACATTTGAAATGGCCCATCCCGAACCTTACGCGGAAAAAGGGATGATTTTGGGGCTTGGCAAGAAGGTGCGCACGCCGATTGGTTCCCTCCTTTCCATTCAGGCCTCTGTTGGCAAGGAATGCAAGAAGGCGATGAAAATGACAGACGCCTTACAGATTGGGACATTCCTGGGATTTCTCGTATTGGCTTTTGTTTTACTGATGATTCCGCAGATTGGACAGGCCATGGCGAATTGGATGGCATTTATGCCTTACATCTTTATTGCACTGATGCTGTTGGCAGGGTATTTTCTTGGAAAAAATTTGGCGGCTGCACATTTGAAAAAGATCAAAAAGCGTGTCAAGGTGAATTTGACTGAAATACCGCTTATAAAGCAAATGCTGAATCGTGGATGGTTCTTTTTCCAGACGGGAAGTGACGGTATGCCTAAGATTTTCTTCCATAAAACCAAAATTTACGATCGTCTGAAACGGCCGTGTGAGTGTGCGGAAGAGGAAGAAGACGAGATGCTTGACAATATTAACATTTGAGTGGTATTATATTTAGGCGCGCTTTTTGCGTTTTTTGAGGGAGCAAAATGTTTGAAGAATTGAAAAACGCCGAAAATAAAGTGGTTGGACTCAAGCAATTACTGCGTGGGCTTGCCGCGGATGAGGTCGTGGTGGTATACATTGCCGATGATGCGGACGGTCACGTAAAAGAGCAGGTTTTATCAGCCATTGGCGAGAAGGATATTCACGTTGTGAACGTAGAATCCATGCGCGAATTAGGGACGCAGTGCGGTATCGATGTTGCTGCCGCATGCGCTGCAATCCTTAAAAACTAATTCTCTTCAGGGTTGCGGAGAATTTAAACTATATTCTGTAAGAATTGATGATTTAAGAAAGGAAGGTGCGTGTATGCCTACCATAAACCAATTGGTAAAACACGGCAGAAAAACTCAGGCTACGAAATCGAATTCGCCTATACTGAAGCAGTCCCCACAGAAAAGAGGGGTATGCCTCGCGGTTAGGACGATGACTCCTAAAAAGCCAAATTCTGCTCTCCGTAAAATTGCAAGGGTTCGCCTTGTAAACGGTATGGAAGGTACGGCTTATATTCCGGGTATCGGTCATAACCTGCAGGAACATAGCGTTGTCCTCATCAGAGGCGGCAGGGTAAAAGACCTCCCTGGTGTAAGATATCATATTATCCGCGGTGCGCTCGATACGGCCGGTGTGGCGGACCGTAAACAGGCGCGCAGCCGTTATGGCGCGAAAATGCCGAAAAAATAAGCGGCTGTTCGCATATAGAATGCGAATAGCATGGTGAAAATACCCCTGCCGGTGCATGAATGCTTCTTTATGATAGAACTTACTTAGTTCATTCAGTTACGGTACTTTGTCAGGAAGCAAACTTCACTGGAGCAGAGGCTTTGGCCAGGAAAATATTTTTCGGCGAATGATTTGTATTTAATTTTATTGACTATTGATTGAACAAGGAGGGCTTTTCAATGCCTAGACGTGGTGGAGTTCCGAAGCGTGAGGTAATAGCGGATCCTATGTATAACAGCACGGTCGTAACCAAGCTCATCAACCAGATTATGGTTGACGGAAAGCGCGGGACGGCTCAGCGGATTTGCTACGACGCTTTTGAAATAATCAAAGAAAAAACAGGACAGGATGCGATCGACGTATTCAATTCCTGTATGGAAAACGTAATGCCCGTACTGGAAGTAAAGGCGCGGCGCGTCGGTGGTGCGACCTATCAGGTTCCGATGGAAGTACGTCCTGAACGCCGGCAGACACTGGCGATTCGCTGGCTGGCACTCTTCTCGAATAAGCGTGGAGAGCGTACGATGCGGGAACGCCTCGCGGCGGAGATCATGGATGCGGCCAATAATACGGGCGCAAGTGTGAAGAAAAAAGAAGATATGCATAAGATGGCGGAAGCGAACAAGGCATTCGCGCATTATCGGTGGTAAGCGCCGGGCATATCAACTGAATGGCAACAGGAATTGCGGAAGCGGTTTTGCGGGGGAATTCCCTGTAAAACCGCCGATGCTTTACAGGGATTCTATGGAATGCAGCGTCCGGGTTTCTAAGGTGCCTGCCGTTTCGGCCGCGAAGCAAGCGTTCAGTAAACAATATGGGGCAGTATGGTTTTGCGGCATTAAACGAACACGCGGCTGTGTGTGTACGCTGTTGCGCGGGTTGAAGCTGGTTTTATGAGAAGTAAACTTATCGTAAAGACAGCGTGAATTTTGTGTAAAAAGAGTGGCATATGCTTCACAGAAAAAGTATACTGTTGTCTGTTGAGTAAAAAAATTTTTGATATAAATTTTAAGTGAATTGGAAAGGAGATACAATGTCTGGAAAATTTCCGCTTGAAAAAGTAAGGAATATCGGCATCATGGCTCATATTGACGCGGGCAAGACCACCGCGACGGAGCGTATTTTGTTCTATACGGGCAGAACTTACAAAATTGGCGATACCCATGACGGTAATGCAGTCATGGACTGGATGGAACAGGAGCAGGAACGCGGTATTACAATTACATCCGCTGCGACGACCACGCAGTGGGAGGGCCATCAGATCAATATCATCGATACGCCAGGGCACGTTGACTTCACGGTGGAAGTAGAACGTTCCCTGCGCGTGCTGGACGGCGCTGTTGCGGTGTTTTGTGCGAAAGGCGGTGTAGAACCGCAGTCTGAAACGGTATGGCGCCAGGCTGAAGGTTATGGCGTTCCGCGCATGGCGTTCGTCAACAAGATGGACATCATGGGTGCTGACTTCTATAACGTAGTCGATATGATTAAGGAGCGGCTCGGTGCGAATCCGGTGCCTCTTCAGTTGCCCATTGGTGTAGAGGACACGTTCTCAGGCGTGATCGACCTCGTTGAAATGAAGGCAATTGTATATCCGGAAGACGATCCTACGGGTACAAAATTCGAGGTAGTGGATATTCCGGAAGATATGAAGGAAATCGCGGACGATTACCGCGAACAGTTGATTGAATCGGTGGCGGACCATGATGAGTCCATCATGGAAAAATATTTTGCGGGCGAAGCGATCACGAAAGAAGAAATTATCAAAGTTTTGCGGAAGGGAACGATCGCCGGTACGATCATCCCGGTATGCTGTGGCAGCGCATACCGTAATAAGGGCGTACAACCCTTGCTCGATAAAATCGTCGAGTTGATGCCGTCCCCGCTTGACATTCCTCCGGTAAAGGGCATCAAGCCCGGAACGGATGAAGAAGTCGAACGCCCGGCAGATCCGAACGGCCCGTTTGCCGCACTTGCGTTCAAGATCATGGCAGATCCGTTTGTTGGAAAGCTGGCGTTTTTCCGTGTTTATTCCGGCAAACTCAGGAGCGGTTCTTACGTTCTTAATTCCACAAAAGGAAAGCGTGAAAGAATTGGGCGTATTCTGCGCATGCACGCAAACCACAGGGAAGAAGTAAACGAAGTGGAAGCCGGCGATATTGCGGCGGCAGTAGGCTTTAAAGATGTTGGTACGGGCGATACGCTGTGTGACGACAAGCAGCAGATCATCCTTGAAAACATGGTGTTTCCGGATCCGGTTATTCAGGTAGCGATCGAGCCCAAGACGAAAGCCGGCCAGGAAAAGATGTCGGTTGCACTGCAGAAACTGGCCGAAGAGGATCCGACGTTCCGTGCGTATACGGATGAAGAGACAGGGCAGACAATCATTGCCGGTATGGGTGAACTCCATCTTGAGATCATCGTAGATCGTATGCTCCGCGAATTCAAAGTGGAAGCGTCAGTTGGCAAGCCGCAGGTTGCTTACAGGGAAGCGATGACCAAGCCGGTTGATGTGGAAGGCAAATATGTCCGCCAGTCTGGTGGTAAAGGTCAGTATGGACATTGTAAGATTCACGTTGAACCTTTGGAGCCCGGCAGCGGTTATGAGTTTGAGAACAAAATTGTCGGCGGCGCAATCCCGAAGGAATATATTCCGTCAATCGATGCAGGTATTCAGGAAGCGGCGAAGAGCGGTATTGTCGGCGGCTTCGAAGTAGTAGACTTTAAGGTTACGCTGGTCGACGGTTCCTATCACGAAGTTGACTCCTCAGAAATGGCCTTTAAGATTGCCGGTTCCATGGCAATCAAGGAAGCGTTTGCTAAGGGAGGCAGCATCCTCCTCGAGCCGATGATGAAGGTTGAAGTGGTTGTTCCGGAGGAATATCTCGGCGACGTTATGGGAAATGTAAACTCCCGCCGTGGGAGAATCGAAGGAACGGAAGCGCGCGGCAGCGGACAGATTATCCGTGCGATGGTGCCCCTTTCCGAAATGTTCGGTTATGCGACGGATTTGCGTTCAAGGACGCAAGGCCGCGGCCAGTTCACAATGCAGTTTGACCATTATGAACCGGTTCCAAAGAGCATGGTGGAGAAGCTGACTGGCGATAAGAAGTAAAAAGTACCGGGGAAAGACTGGGACTTTGGAAGAACAGAGGAAACAGGCGGCAATAAAAACCGCCGCAATGAAACGAATAAGAAACGAATATTAAGGAGAAAAAAGCAATGGCAAAGGGTAAGTTTGAAAGAACGAAACCGCATGTAAACATCGGAACGATCGGACACGTAGACCATGGTAAAACGACGCTGACAGCGGCGATCACGATGGTA
>NZ_JACOON010000006.1 GCF_014287795.1 Christensenella tenuis | reverse complement strand
AAGGTAAAGGCGGCGGGCGGCATCCGCACGCGCGAAGAGTTTGACGAATTGCTGGCGATGGGCGTTGAGCGCTTTGGAATCAACACGCAGTCTGCAATTGAGATTGTAAAGTCTTTCGAGTAAGCGGCAATTGCTTTGGCGCGGGAACGAAATACCGCAGCCAGCAAGGCCCCGGCGCGGGCCGAAGCGCATTTGTTTTCCCGGCGGTAAGTAAGGGACGCGGGGAAAACGCAAAACGCGCGGGCAGCGGGCAGCCCGGAGGGTCGAAACGGTTCCGGGGAAGTTCCGCGGCGGGGCGGACAGGGCTTGCCTGAAAAGCAAATAAGAAGTATCATAGAAAATGGTCGGCCTAGGAGCAGGACCATTTTCATTTTAGATAGGGGAAACAATGCAAAAGTACGATCATATTATGTTCGATATGGATGGAACCTTCATTGACTCAAGGGATTTTCATGGGCGTTCCTTCCAGCGTTATTTTAAGAAATGGGGCAAGGATGTGGATATGGAAGCGGTGCGCGGCGCCCTCGGGGTGACGATTGCGGATATATTCCACAGAATTGGCATCACGGGCGAGGAAGAGGAAAAAGCCTTCGACCATCTGGCAGAATTCTATCAGACGGACGCGGACGACCTGATTTTGGAAATCCCCTTTGAAGGGCACGCCAAACAAACATTTTTTGCGTTGCATGAAATGGGCTGCCAAATGAGCGTAGTGACCAATTCCTTTACCGAGCTGACAGAGAAAATCCTGGAATTACACGGCATCGCCGGGTGCTTTGCGGAAGTCGCGGGTGCGGACAGGCATTCGCTCGATAAGGAGGAGCGGTGCCTGAACCTGCTGGAAAAATATGGGGTGGAGGCAGGCCGCGCGCTCTACGTGGGAGACGCGGAGCGCGACATTGAGATTGCGAATATCATCGGGTGCGATTCCTGTTTTGCCGATGTGCCGATCGGCTGGGCAAAGGACGCGCAGGCCGTACTGCGCGACCTGAAGCCGACCTATGTGATTCGCAGCCTTGACGAACTTGTGCCGCTGCTTACATGCGGGGAGGAGCCGGAACGGTAAAAGGATTTTCCGGGACACGCCGGGGTTCCCTTCCCGTTGTTTTTTCACATGCTTTTTTGCAAATAAGCGGTTCGTCCGCGCCCCGCTCGATTGGGGCGGCCTTTTGATCCCGCGGCCAATATAGCGGGAATACCATAGTTCACATCTGATGGATTTATTTTGCCGTACCATGAAAAAGATTCACGCAGCCAAACGGTTTGCAAAGCCATATGGAAGCCGCCGTAAACCTATTCCATAAAAAAACAGGCAAGTGCGCGGGCACAAGCCTGTTTTTTGCGTTTGCCGAAATCAGAAGTTGGGAATCATGATCTTTTCGCCGCCCCTGATGCACGACTCGTGGCCGCAAATACCCGCCGCCGTAATATTGGCAGACATTTTTGCGTTGAGGAGAGGTTCGCGTTCTTCTACGATAGAAGCGATGAATTCCTGCACGAGGTGCGGATGCGAACCGCCGTGGCCGGAACCCTGGATAAAGGAAACATTGTCCTTGTTGAGGATTACTTCCCGTTTTGTAAAGGGTTTCAGCTCATCGATCAGCAGGCCGTCCGTATCAGGCGCGTGGAACCTGCGCGCGTTTTCACCGCCTTCGAAGAGGACGGAGCCTTCTTCGGCAATCTGGTCCCATTCATAAGACATCTTTGTGCCGTATACGTCAAAGCTCTCGCGGTACTGGCGGACGGTTTCGTACAGGGAACGCGTGGCTTCCGCAACAACGTCCGTGTCCTTGAGCCGGAACGTCAGCGTTTCGCAGGCGAATGGGGAACCGTAGCGCTTTGCGAGGTCCTCGGAGATATGCCCCGAGCCGTGGCCGATGACCGACAGCGCCTCCGTTTTATTAATCATGAGCAGCGGGGAAATGGCGTGTGTGCCATACCAAAACGGCGGGAAGCCCAGCCAGTATTCCGGCCATCCCTCGAGGCCCATATCCTGCATATGGCTGCCGCGCACAAGCTGGATGCGCCCGAGCTGTCCGCTTTCCACAAGCTGTTTTACATACAGGTATTCGCGCGTATAAACGGCGGTCTCCATCATCATATAAACTTTTCCGCTTTTTTCCTGCGCATCGCACAGGTCTTTGAGTTCGTCAATTGTGGTCGCCATAGGCACCGTGCACGCGGTATGCTTGCCTGCATTAAGGGAAGCAAGGGACTGCTTGTAGTGATCCAGGATGGGCGTAATGATATGGATCGCATCGATCTCTTTGGAGGCGCACACATCGTCAAAATTCGTGAACCGCATGGATTCTTCGATCCCCAGCTCCTCGCCTGTTTTGCGCAGCGCTTCCGGGTTGCGCTGGCAAATTGCAACCTTTCCGACATTCGGGTGTTTCTGGTAAAGCTTGACAAATTCTTTGCCAAAGTTCATTCCTATTACAGCAACATTCACTTTTTTCATAAAATCTCACCCCTACTTAAAAAATTAACTTTATTCTAGCACCGGCACCTGCGAAAGGCAATAGACCCCCTGAATAAAAAAGGAAGGAAAAAATTTATCCGAAAAACAGGAAATTAAGATTGACAAGAAAAAAACAGTGTGCTATTCTTTACTTAAACGATTAAGAGGGTTTGCAACTCATATATTCAGGTTTCTTTTTTATAAGCTCAGGGAAGAATGCGGGTGCTTCTGCAACGCAGGATAATGTGCGGAGGATAAGGCGCAGCGGAACGCAAAAAATGTTGACAGAAATTGTGCTGAGTGATATGTTAAGAAATGTGACCAACGTGTGCACGAGCACACGGCGAAAACGGCGGAGCGGTTTTTCATGGCCTATGGAGTTTAGGCATGTCAAAGAAATCAGGAGGTATGGGCCGGCTATGGAGCGGTGTTCCGGAAAGCCACATGAAGAAGGGAAGGCACTGGGGCTGCAAAATCCATTTGTGACAAATCAATCTTTAAGAAAAGACAAAATTGTCATAGCCGCCTGGACTTTTAATGATAGACTATAAACAATTAACTTTTATATGGAATCCGAAATTGAATGTTGGAATTTTAAACGCTGGAACGGTACTGCGGCGTTTCAGCCGGTCTTGCAGATTGGAATAGAAACATAACATGCAGGGTTGTCCGGCCTTGGCAGAAGGAGGAACACGGAGGCAATCTGCCGCGAAAGTTCGCCGCAATCGGTGATTATTATATGATATGCTTCTTGCCGCGCTGCGATTTTTTGTACTTTTAAGTATAGTCAAAAGTATACTTACTAAAGCAGGCAGGATGTGGAACCGGGAAAATAGCAGCTATATGGGCGCAGGAAAATACCATAATGATATATGACTCAAAAAAGCAAGTTTTAAATGAAAATTTTGTATGGAGGTGAGAAAATGGCAAAAGAAATTTTGAAGCTGTCAAACATTTCGAAAACATTTCCCGGTGTAAAAGCCTTAAACGGCATCCAGTTCAGCCTGAACGCCGGAGAAGTGCATTGTATCTGCGGCGAAAACGGCGCGGGAAAATCGACGCTGATCAAAATTATTTCCGGCGCATACCAACCGGATGCGGACGGAGCCATTTATTTCGAGGGGAAACAAGTCAAGCTGGATCCTTTTTCAGCCATGAATCTTGGCATTCAGACGATTTACCAGGAACATAATGTGTTCGAGACCCTGAGCATTACGGAAAATATTTTTTCCGGCATGGAGATCACCAAGGGTGGGATCATGCAGAAACAGGAGATGGAGCAGAAAACGCGCGACGTCCTCGAATATTTGCACAGCGACCTGAAGCCGGAACAAATTGTAGGAAAACTTTCTTCGGGCGAACAGAAAATCGTAGAGATCGCAAAAGCGCTGGTGTTTGACCGCAAGGTCATTATCCTCGACGAGCCGACGGCATCCTTCTCGGCCTCCGAGATCGAGAACCTGCTTGAAATCGTGCACAAAATAAAAGCGCGCGGCATGGGCATCATTTATATTTCTCACCACTTGGACGAGGTATTCAAAATCGCGGACAAGATCACGGTGCTCCGCGACGGGCAGTATATTAAGACAATCGGGGTAAACGAAACGGACGAGCCGCACCTGATCCGCGATATGGTCGGCCGCGACGCTTCCGCGTTCTATAGCCGCGAATTCTATCCCAAGGGAGAGACGGTTCTCGAGGTAAACAACCTCACGGGCAACGGCGTAAAGAACGTATCGTTTAAAGTAAACCGCGGCGAGATCGTCGGGTTTGCCGGAATGGTTGGCTCCGGGCGGAGCGAGCTGATGACGCTGCTGTTCGGCGGGGCGGAAAAACTGACCGGCGAAGTAAAAGTGCTCGGCAAAAAAGTTAACTTCAAGAACCCCAGCGACGCGATCAAGCATAAGATGTGCTATATTACGGAAGACCGCCAGCATACCGGCCTATTCCTGATCCATACCATCGCGCGTAATACGCTGATTGCCAATATGGTCAATACGAAGGGTTCCTATATCAATCCGAAACAGGAAATGAAAGTAGGAAATGAATTCGTCAAAAAACTGGGTACAAAAGCGAAAGACGCGTCCGTCCTGGCGGGCAACCTTTCCGGCGGCAACCAGCAGAAGGTTGTCCTTGCAAAATGGTTTAACACCGACGGGGAAATTTTTATCTTTGACGAGCCGACCCGCGGGATCGACGTCGGTGCAAAACAGGAAATCTACCAGATCATGATGGACCTCTTAAAGCAGGGCAAAGCGATTATCATGGTTTCCTCAGATATGCCGGAAGTCGTCTCCATGAGCGACCGCGTAATGGTTATGAAAGCCGGGGAACTGGTAGGCGAGCTCAACCGGGATGAAGTTTCCGAAGAAAATATTCTTGAGTATTCAATAGGGGGTAAAAAAATATGAAGCAGCCATCTTCTATTTCCGAAAAGAAGCCGTCCATCTTCAGGAGCAGTGACCTGGCGATGGTGCTCACCATTCTGGTTGGCTTTGTAGCGGTCATGTTCGTGATTGAACTGGCCGGCGGACAATTTAAATTTTTCACAGCAAATAACTGGCTCAATATTTTGATGCAGAACGCGGTAATCGGCATCATGGCTATGGGTATGACGATCGTCATGATCTCAGGCGGTATCGACCTTTCCGTCGGGTATCTCGCGTCTCTTGGCGGTATTTTCATCGCAAAGGGCGTTGTAGACTGGGGTATTCCGGTTGTCCCGGCCGTGATTCTCGGCATTCTGATCTGCATTGGCCTCGAAGCGATGCTTGGTGCGATCATCGCCCGGCTGGAAGTGGAACCGTTCATCATTACACTCGGCGGCAGTATCGCGTTCCGCGGGATCGCTCTTCTGATGTGCCAGTCGCGCGAAGTCGTTATGAGCGGCCAGCTCGAAGGTTTCAAAACCAACCTGATCGAGGGCGCAAAGGCGCCGGATGGCCTCAGCATGACGCTGCCCATCTATGTCGTGATCTTTATCGTCATAGCAGTCATTGTCTGGTGGGTGCTGAAATATACGAAATACGGACGCAGGATCTATGCGGTCGGCGCAAACCCGAGCGCAGCATATCTCGCGGGTATCAATGTAAAGAATATTAAGCTATCATCTTACGTAATCAACGGCCTGCTGGTGGGCCTTGCCTCTGTGCTGCTGCTCTCGCGCGTCGGCACTGCGATCATCACCATGGGTGAACGTATGGAAATCGACGTCATCGCGGCGGTTGTTATCGGCGGCGTGGCAATGTCCGGCGGTAAAGGTAACGCAATGGGGACGTTCCTCGGCGTCATCCTTCTTGGGGCAATCACCAACGGCATGACGGTCTTAAAGCTCCAGTCCGAATGGCAGTTTGTCGCCAAGGGCGCGATCATCATCGCGGCAGTCGCGGCGGGCGCGATCTCTTCGAAAATCGCGGCGCGCAGCGAAGTTCGTCAGCAGAAGCAGGAAGCGCTGGCAGAACAGGCTGGCGAGGGCAAATAAGAACGGTCTGATATTAATATTAACAGGGCATCCTGTTGATATAAAAGTGTGTGTATGAATTACATTATCCCTGTAATTTGTGTAAGTGAGCACACATGGAACTAAAATTATAGGAGGAAAAAAGTATGAAAAAAATTATTGCTATTGTTGTATGCATAGCAATGTCGGTTGCACTGTTTGCAGCTTGCGCACCGGCAACTGAAACTCCGTCTGCGGAAGCATCCACAGAAGCATCCGCATCCACGGAAGCGTCCGCAGAAGCATCCACGGAAGCGTCCGAACCGGCTGCTTCCGGCGAAGCAAAGACGATCGGCTACTACAAAGACGCGGCTGACGACTATTACAAAGCTGGTTACGAAGTATTCCTGGAATGCCTGAAGGCAGATCCGGAAACGGCTGACTGGGAAGTAATCGACAAAGTTGGCCAGGGTACCGCACAGGAACAGCTGGCTGCTGTTGAAGACTTTATCACGGCAGGCGTTGACGCGATCGTAGTGGTTCAGAACTCCCCGGAAATCACGGCGGAGTGCATCACGAAGGCAAATGAAGCGGGTATCCCGTACTTTGCCCTCACGCATGCTCCGAGCGTTCCGGCTGGCGGCGAACTTGCTGGTTTCGTAGGCTATGACTTCGTTGAGACGGGCGTTATGGCTGGCGAAGATGCCCTCACCTACAACAACGGCGAAGGCGTTAAGAAACTGGTTATGGTAGAAGGCAAACTCGGCCAGGGCACGGCTTCCGCTCAGTCCCTCGGTTTCCTGCAGGCTTATGAAGAAGCTGGCAAGGACATCGGCGGCACGGCAAACGACGTTGCTGTAAACAAGACCGAAGGCGGCGCAGACCTGCAGATCGTTCAGTGGTCCTCCGGCGACTGGATGGCAGATCCGGCGAAAAAGGTTGTTGCCGACGTAATCACGGCGCTTGGCGCTGACGGTTTCGACGGAATGTATGTACAGAACGACGAAATGATGGACGGCGCGATCCAGGCTCTCGAAGAAGCTGGCCTCAACCCGGCTGACTACTGGCTCGGTTCTTCCAACGGTAAAGAAAAATCCTGGACGTGGGCTGAAGAAGGCAGGGTAACGATGGACGTGAACCAGACGCCCGCGCTCGAAGGCGACCTGCTCTATCAGATGCTGAAAGCATACTTCAACGGCGAGGAATACAGAAAGTATGTTTCCCCGTACCTGACCCCTTACAACTCCTCCAATGTTACGGAGCTGACGCTTGTTCCTTATGATGCAACTGCTTATATGGAACTGAGACCCGACATCGTTACGGACATCAATGATCCGAAGTTCGAAGATGCGGAAGCGCTCATTACGTTTAACTAAGGAAAAAGAATCTATTAGTTAGAAAGTATAACGAATTGATTCACTTACAAAAGGGATAAAACCTGGATCCCCGGAACTTATGTCCGGGGATCCTTTTTTGTAAACGCAGCCACGTCGCGGCAAACTACGCTGCACTTCAAAGCCTCGCTTTTAGCGAGGCTTTTGCGTATGCTCCGCTGCCGCTCCTTTTCCCCACGCGACCCGCTGCGCTGGGCTCGCGCGGGGGCCCGTTTTTCCTGTATCTATTTTGTATCAACGACACACGCCGCGGCAAACTACGCTGCACTTCAAAGCCTCGCTTTTAGCGAGGCTTTTGCGTATGCTCCGCTGCCGCTCCTTTTCCCCACGCGACCCGCTGCGCTGGGCTCGCGCGGGGGCCCGTTTTTCCTGTATCTATTTTGTATCAACGACACACGCCGCGGCAAACTACGCTGCACTTCAAAGCCTCGCTTTTAGCGAGGCTTTTGCGTATGCTCCGCTGCCGCTCCTTTTCCCCACGCGACCCGCTGCGCTGGGCTCGCGCGGGGGCCCGTTTTTCCTGTATCTATTTTGTATCAACGACACACGCCGCGGCAAACTACGCTGCACTTCAAAGCCTCGCTTTTAGCGAGGCTTTTGCGTATGCTCCGCTGCCGCTCCTTTTCCCCACGCGGCCCGCTGCGCTGGGCTCGCGCGGGGGCCCGTTTTTCCTGTATCTATTTTGTATCAACGACACACGCCGCGGCAAACTACGCTGCACTTCAAAGCCTCGCTTTTAGCGAGGCTTTTGCGTATGCTCCGCTGCCGCTCCTTTTCCCCACGCGGCCCGCTGCGCTGGGCTCGCGCGGGGGCCCGTTTTTCCTGTATCTATTTTGTATCAACGACACACGCCGCGGCAAACTACGCTGCACTTCAAAGCCTCGCTTTTAGCGAGGCTTTTGCGTATGCTCCGCTGCCGCTCCTTTTCCCCACGCGGCCCGCTGCGCTGGGCTCGCGCGGGGGCCCCGTTTTGCCTGTATCTATTTTGTATAGCGACACATGCCGACGGCAAACTACGCTGCATTTCAAAGCCTCGCTTTTAGCGAGGCTTTTGCGTATGCTCCGCTGCCGCTCCTTTTCCCCACGCGGCCCGCTGCGCTGGGCTCGCGCGGGGGCCCGTTTTGCCTGTATCTATTTTGTACAGCGACATATGCCGACGGCAAAAAAGACGGGAAAAGCGGGACAGCGGATTGACAATAAAAATGCAGTGTGTTATTCTTTGATTAAACGATTAAGAATGAACGGTCGCCAAGTAAAACCAAAGGAACGGTATGGATGCGCGGAAGGTCTGCACGAACGGTTTTCGCGAGATTTCCGAGAGCGGCGGAACCGTTTCCGGCAGTTATTTCCACGGTAGAATCAAATAGACGGGAGCGGCTGACCGGAATTGCACGGCCTGGACAAATTCATCTTGCAGAAAAGACAAAAATGTCATAGTTATTTCATTTTCCGGTGTTACACTATAAAGTAAGAAAGAGTAGGTTTATTTTCCCGGGATTTGAAATTAAATAGCAAAGAACGGGGGATGCCGGACGAAGTACCCGCGCCTGCCTTCTGCCTGACGCCGGGCGGCGGGAAAAAGTTTTCCGTATCCGGGCGAAAAAGTGGGCGCGAACGAAACAATCTTGCTATAATAGAAGCAGGCAAAGCAATTCAAAAACAGGTTCCAACTTGAATTTTTCAAGCTGACGATAAAAAGATTAAAAACGAAGGGAGTAATAGTGATGGCAAGACCAGTTACATTAATGACGGCACAGTGGGGCGATATGGATTTTGAGACCCTGTGCAAGACGGCAAAAGAAATGGGATATGACGGACTCGAAATCATGTGCTGCTCGCACATCGATCCCAAACGCGCGGCGGAGGACATGGACTATTGCAACGAGCTCAAGGCCACGATGGACAGATACGGCCTTAAGACGTGGGCGCTCGCGGCGCACATCGTGGGGCAGTGCGTGGGAGACAAGTGGGATCCGCGCCTTGATAATTTTGCGCCTTCGGAGCTTGCGGGCAAACCGGAAGAAATCCGCAAATGGGCGATCGAGACGATGATGTATATCCCGAAAGCGGCCAAGAACATGGGCGTAGACGTCGTAACAGGCTTTATGGGTTCGCCGATCTGGGCGTATTGGTATTCCTTCCCGCAGACGACGGAAGAGATGATCGATGCGGGATTCCAGGAAATCGTGGATCTGTGGACGCCTATTTTTGATGAATTCGATAAATATGGCATCCTCTTCGCGCTGGAAGTCCATCCGACGGAAATTGCGTTCGACTACTATACGGCGGAGCGGCTGCTCGACGAATTCGACTACAGGGAAACGCTGGGCTTTAACTTCGACCCGTCCCATCTGCTGTGGCAGGGCGTGAATCCGACGATTTTCCTGCGCGACTTTATTGACAGGGTATACCACGTGCACATGAAGGACGCGGCGGTCACGCTCGACGGACGCGCGGGTATCCTCGGCTCCTTCATCACGTTCGGCGATACGGCACGCGGCTGGAACTTCCGTTCCCTCGGCCACGGCGATGTGAACTTTGAAGAAATCATCCGCGAACTGAACCAGTATGGTTATGAAGGGCCGCTTTCGGTCGAGTGGGAAGACAGCGGCATGGAACGTATCTACGGTGCGACAGAAGCCTGCGAATTCGTGCGCGGGGTTGACTTTAAGCCCTCCGACGTAGCGTTCGACAAGGCGATTGCAAACGACTGAGAAATCTGGAATTTCATTTGCGGGGCGCAAGGGAACGGCCCGGCCGTTCCCTTTGGCGCGCTGATGTTTTAAGGAGGATTGAATCATGGAACGTAAATTGAGATATGGTATGATCGGCGGCGGCCCGGGCGCTTTCATCGGCGGCGTACACCGCGCGGCGGTCCGCCTGAACGACGAGGCGGAGCTGGTGGCGGGCTGCTTTTCCTATATCGAGGAAGAGCGCCAGCAGGCAGGGCGCGAACTCTGCATCGATCCAGACCGCAACTATACGACGTTTGAAGAAATGGCGGAAGCCGAGGGCAAGCGTGAAGACAAGATCGACTGGGTGGATATCGTAACGCCCAACCGGTTCCACTACCCGGCGGCGAAGCTGTTCCTCGAGCAGGGGATCAGCGTGGTCTGCGAAAAGCCGCTGTGCTTCACGGTAGAAGAGGGCGAAGACCTCAAGAAAACCGCCAAAGAGCATGGCTGCCTGTTCTGCGTAACCTACACCTACACGGGCCACGTCATGGCACGGCAGGCGCGGGCGATGGTGCAGAAGGGCCAGATCGGGGATATCCGTATGGTCATGGCGGAATATCCGCAGGATTGGCTTCTCGATTCGCTCGAAACGATCACGGAAGACAATAAGCCGTGGCGCGCGGATCCGAAGCTTTCCGGGCGCGGCGCGTGCGTAGCAGACCTTGGGACGCACATCGAAAACTGGGTGAATTATGTAACGGGCCTCAAGATCGATAAACTGTGCTGCAACCTTGACGTATTCGGCAAGGGCGGCGTGCTCGACAACAACGTTGAGGTCATGGTGAAATTCAAAGGTGGCGCGACGGGCATGTATTGGACGTCGCAGGTTGCGATCGGTTTTGACAACGCCCTCAAGATCCGTATTTTCGGCGAAAAGGGAACCATCGAATTCGTACAGGAAGAAAACAACTACCTGCGCGTTTCCATGCGCCACGAGCCCCCGAAAATCTATAGCCGCGGCTGCGGATACCTCGAAGAGGAAGCAAAAAAATATGTGCGCGTTCCCTGCGGCCATCCGGAAGGCCTTACGGAAGCGTTCGCAAACATCTATAAGGATTTCTGCGCCGCGCTGCGCGATAAGATCGACGGCAAGGAAGTGGATGAAGCAAGCTATGGCTATCCGACCATCGACATGGGCATCGAAGGCGTGGAGTTTTCCAATAAGTGCGTAGACA
The DNA here is from genome assembly GCF_014287795.1 of Christensenella tenuis. GTDB lineage: Bacteria > Bacillota > Clostridia > Christensenellales > Christensenellaceae > Christensenella > Christensenella tenuis. The sequence goes on along the minus strand of NZ_JACOON010000006.1, from coordinate 296,230 downwards.
GCTCCGAAGCGGGATGCGCATGGGTTACAATGGAAAAATAACAGGATATAAGACATCAAAGGAGAAAACGATATGAAATTTGGTATGGTATCACTCGCCTGGCAGTCGCCGTTCAGCGATGCGCTCGGGCAGTTCAAACTGGCAAAAAAATACGGCTGCGATATTTATGAGATCGTGCCCGAAGACTGGTCCACGATCGATGTGGACGCGATCAACGCCGCGAAAGCGGAAACGGGCATCGAAACGCCCACCATTACAGGCGCGTTCGGCGATACGCGGGATATGTCCTCGGATAACCCGGAATACCGCAAGGGCGGCATTCAGTATGTCAAGGATATGGTGGATTTTGCCGTCAAGATCGACGCGAAGGTCGTTGCCGGCCCGATGTATTCCGCGGTAGGCAAGGCGCGCCAGATTACGGAAGACGAGAAAAAGCAGGCTTGGGACTGGGCGACGGAAAACCTCAAAGAATGCGCGCAGTATGCGCAGGACAAAGGCATCAAGCTAGGCATCGAGCCCCTCAACCGTTTTGAAACGGACTTCATCAACACGGTGGAGCAGGGCCTTGACCTCATCGGCCGCATCGGTTACGACAACGTGGGCTTCCTGCTCGACACCTTCCATATGAACGTAGAGGAATCCAACATCCCGGCTGCGATCCGTGCCGCAAAGGGCAAAATCTTTGATTTCCATACCTGTGCGAACAACCGTGGGACACCGGGTGAAGATAATTTCAACTGGGAAGCGATTGCCGCGGCGATCAAAGACGCGGGCTATGACGAATATTGCCTGATCGAATCCTTTACGCCGGATTGCAAAGAAATTGCGAAGGCGGCGTCTGTATGGCGTCCGTTTGCAAAGTCCCCGGAAGCGATTGCAGAAAACGGCATTCCGTTCCTGAAAAAAGTATTTAAGTAGTCAATCGGCCGTATGCGCTTTGCATCCGAATAAAGCGCATACGGCAAGCAAAAGAAGCAAAAAGCTGTGCGGACGGATTTTTCCCGCCCGCCTTTTTGCGGGGGGACCGTGGGAGAAACGGTCTCGCCGCAAAAAGAAGGTTAAAATCATTGACAAAGCCAAAATGGATATGGTATAGTCTAATTAAACGATTAAGAAGGCTTTTATCCTAGCAATTTTGGGCGGGAAACATACAAGAAAACGGGCAGCCGGAGCGGCTGCATAACAGGGGAATCCGAATCATGGTAAGAATGAAAGATGTTGCGGAACATGCAGGTGTTTCTGTTGCAACGGTATCAAATGTAATCACGGGGAAAAATTTCGTCAGCCCCACAGTAAAAAAAAAGTAGAAAAATCGATTGGCGAGCTTGGCTATAAGGTCAATTTGCTTGCCCGGGGGCTGAAGGTAAAACAGACGCATACAATAGGCGTCGTGCTTCCGGATATCACTAAAATATTTTTTCCAAATGTCCTCAAGGGCATCGAAACAGCGGCAAAAAAGGCCAATTATAAAGTTAATTTTTTATCCAGCAACTTTGATTTCGCAACGGAGCAGGAGAGTATCGAATACCTGAAGGCAAGCTATGTGGATGGAATCATCCTCGATTCCTGCTGCAAAGCGGAGCAGTTGGCTGGCTGGGCCGGCGAACTGGCGGAAGAAAACGACGGGGAACGTTTTCCCGTCGTATCGATGGAACAAAACATGGATTCCTCAAAAATTTCATCGGTGCTGGTAGACTATGAAAAATTGAGCAAGGCCGCCGCTTCCCACCTGATTGAGCAGGGAAAAAGAAAGATCCTCTATATCAAGGTGGGGAAGGAACTCCGGCATGGACAGGAGCGTTATCAGGGTTATTTGAGCGCTCTTGCAGAGCAAGGGCTCCCTTTTCGTGAAGAACTCGTTCTGGAAGCGGACTTTTCAGCGCTTTCGGCGTATGAAGCGACAAAAGAGGCCCTCGGAAAAGGGCTGCGCTTCGACGCGATTCAGACGCTGAACGACCAGATGGCCATAGGGGCCTTAAAGGCGCTGAAAGAAGCGGGAATTGCGGTTCCCGGGCAGGTAGCGATTGCAGGATGCGACAACATTTTCCCCAGTACGCTCGTGAGTCCGCAGATCACGACGATAGACCTGCCAAAATACGAGCTTGGCTATACGGCGTTTGAAGAGCTCAAACGGCTGATGGATGGGGAAGGAAAAGCAGCCCCCCGTTCGATCATCCTGGAAGCAAAGCTGATCGTGCGCCAGTCTACTGTAGCGGATCAGCCTGGCGACTGGAATCTTTCTATGTGGTAATTATATACGGCACAGTTTTTCAGCCGCGCCTGGCGGGCAGGAAGGCGCCTGGCAGGTTCTTCTGAAGAAATTGCTTAATCGATTAAGAAAGCGTGGAAAACAAATAAAGGAAAACGGCAAGGCTTTGGCATTCAAAGGGCCTTGGACAATAATATTTCAAATAAATCTGAAAAGAGAGGTGGACAATATGAAAAAAGTATCGATTGGAAGCTGGGCATATGTATTTGGGGCGTTTGCAGATGATCCGGTTCTGCTCCCGCAGCTGTGCGAGAAGCTGAATGAACTTGGATTTGATGGGATCAGCATGGGCGGATTCAAGCCGCACGCAAATCCGGAGCTTTACGACACCCCTGAAAAAAGGGAAGAGCTGAAACAGCTTCTTGCGAAATACAATCTCGAGGTGGCGGATTTCGCCTGCGACCTGTGGAGCCTTGACTCCTTAAAGCAGCCCGAGGAATGGATCGCCCTGTTTGAGAAAAACGCAGAATTTGCGTCGCAGATGGGCTTTAAAATGATTCGTGTGGATTCAGGCACCCCGCCTGTCCTGCCCGAAGGAATGAGCTATGCGCTGGCACGGCAGAAAATTGTGGATAACTTTAAGCGTGTTGCGAAAATTGCGCAGAAATATGGCCTTGAGGTTGTTTGGGAATTCGAGCCCGGATTCCTGATTAATGAGCCGAAATACATCCTTGAAACGTACGAAGCGGTGAACGAACCGAATTTCAGCATCCTGTTCGACACCTGCCACGGCTATATGTCCGCAGTCGTAGGCGCGCGCCATATCGAGCCGAACAAGCTTGAAGGCGGCCTTGTGGAGTTTGCGGAAATGCTCAAAGGCAAAATCGGCCTTGTACACGTGATCGATTCGGATGGAACGCTCAACGAAGCGGAAACGAGCACACATGCGCCGTTTGGCCTTGGGAATGTCGATTTTGATGAAATCATTCCCGCACTGCTTGAAAAAGCGGATTATAAGGGCGACTGGTGGGCAATCGACCTGTGCGAATGGCCGGATGCGTGGAACGTAACGGCGGACTGCAAGGCGTTCGTGGACGGATTTAACAAAAAATATTGCGGCTGAAGGGTGGACAACATGGAAGCAAATGAAATCAAAAATATTCTGGAGCGTGGGGAAGGAATCCTTTCCCTCGCTCCAACCTGGGTGCCCCGGCCGTTCAACCGCCCGGGAAAGCGGATCCGCCTGCACCCGGACGATTACTATGCGATGGGCCTCAAGCGCGGCGCGATCGTAGAGCGCTGGTTCTCCTCCATTACGAAGGTAGAGACCGAAGGCGCGGAAGAATTCGAGGGCATGAGCTTTGTCAATGTGGACGGAAATCCGGACCATCTCGTGCTGTTCAAGGAATTCGTAGAAGCGCTGGGCGCGGAGCTGATCGGTGAAAAACTGATCCAGGACTACGGCACATGGCCAATGTATTCCAAATTTTATGATTACAACGAGCCGCTGTTCCATCATGTCCACCACCGTGAAGAAGCGTGCGCGAAGGTTGGCGTGAATCCCAAACACGAGCACTATTTCTTCCCCAAACAATACAACAACCACCTCGGCATCCGTCCGGTGACTTATTTTGGATTTGACCCATCGGTCACGAAAGAACAGGTGAAGGAACGCCTGTCAAAGTTCGAGACGGCGGATGGACGCATCCTCGAGCTGTCCCGCGCGTTCCGCATGGAGCTTGGCACAGGCTGGTTCACGCCTGCGGGCGTGGTGCATGCGCCCGGTTCCCTGTGCACCTATGAGCCGCAGTGGAACAGTGACGTAATGGCGATGTGGGAAAATATCGTGGAAGGCGAAGTGTTCGACTACCAGAGCCTGTGCGGCTATGTTCCCGCGGGCAGCGAACGCGACCTTGACGCAATCATGGACGCGGCGGACTGGGAACTCAATACGATCACGAACTACCGTGAAAAATTCTTCCGTCCGCCGGTCACGGACGAGGCCGGCGAAGGCTATAAGCAAGATTGGATCTGCTACGGCAACGACTTTGTCGCGGCGAAGGAACTGACGGTAGAGCCGGGCGCTGAAGTACTGATTAAAGACGCGGCGGCTTACGGCTGCCTCGCGGTGCAGGGCCGCGGGCAGTTTGGAAAATTTGTTGTGGAATCTCCCACGCTCATCCGCTACGGCCAGTTGACGGCAGACGAATTCTTTGTATCGAACAAACGTGCGCGCGAAGGCGTGCTCGTCAAAAACACCTCGCCTGTGGAGCCGCTCGTGATCCTGAAGCATTTCGGACCGGACTGCGGAATGCCGCAGGTGTGAACGCCCCTATTTGGCTGGGGCGCAGGCCAAAGTATGGCCGCTCAACAGTTCTTTCCCCTTTTGCGGGAAGAACGCCACTCTTTTAATTGATACGGCATAGGTATGTTACCTGCCGGAAAGGAAAGCTTATGAAGGGAAAAATGAAAGTTCAGAATTTTTATGAACCGATGGTCATGAAGCTGGAGGAACATGATATTCCCCAGATTGCCGACAACGAGGTTCTGGTCAAGGTAAAAGCCGTGGGCATCTGCGGTTCGGATATCTCCTACTATTATGGGCACAGCCCGCTGGATACGCCTAACGGAAAAGGCCCGATGTACCTCGGGCACGAAGCGTCCGGCGTAGTCGCGGAAGTGGGAAGCATCCCGCAGAGCCTCGGGCTCTTCAAGGAGGGAGACCGCGTCGCCTTAAACCCGGTGCAGCAGTGCAACGCCTGCCCGGCATGCATGCGCGGGGAGTTCAATACATGCAGCCATGTGGAGACCATCGGCGTTTCCGTAAACGGCTGTTTTGCAGAATATGTCAAGGTGAAATATACGCACGTATACAAGATTCCGGACGAAGTGAGCTTTGAAGACGCAGCGCTTGCGGAGCCGCTTGCCTGCGCGACACATGCGGTTCAGCGCCTCGACGTACAGCTCGGCCAGACGGTCGTTGTTTACGGCACGGGCGGCATCGGCCTCATGCAGGTTCAGCTTGCCAAAGCCGCGGGCGCAGGCAAGGTGATCGTAGTCGCGCGGAAAGACTATGGCCTTGGCAAGGCCCTCGAATGCGGAGCGACGCACGTCATCAACAACACGGATACAAACTCCAAATATTACGCGGCGGACGTCGCCGCGCGTGTAGCGGAGATCAACGGCGGAGTGCCCGCGCCCCGCGCGATCGTTGCGACGAGCAACATGGACGCGCTGCAGGACGCGCTCAAGGTCACGGGCGCATGCTCAACCATCGTGTATTTTGGACTGCCTGGTCCGGACGACCTGCTCAAAGTGCCGGTGCTGGAAGCGATCCAGTCCGAACGCACACTGAAATTCGCATGGCTCGCGCCTTTGGTATGGGATAATGTGTTTGCGGTCATCGCCTCCGGGCAGGTGGATCTTTCCCCCATCATTACCAACCGCTTCTCTCTTGAAGACGCGGAAAAAGGCATTGTGTTCATGAAGGAAGCGAAGGAGCCCAAGGTCAAGGGCGTAATCCTGTTCGATTAATACAGCCGGAAGGAAGCAGGAGACGGGGAAAAAGAAGGCGCTTTGCGCAAATAGCGCCATATTTCCCTGTCTTCTGTCAACCGATAGAAAGTTTTTCAATGGAAGCGCTACATAAAAACTAGGAGTATATGAATGGCAATCAACACGAAAGAAACGATGCTGCTGGCACGGCAGCATGAAACGGTAATTCCTGCGTTCAACATTCCGCATCTTCCGATGCTGAAACCGATCGTACAGGCAATTGTGGATGAAAATTCGGTCGCCATGATCGAGGTAGCACGTGTGGAATGGGAAAAATTCTGCTCGCAGAGCCTCGAAGCGGTTGCTGAAGAGTACAAAAAATATGCGGACACAAAGCATACGATGCTGCATCTGGACCACGTCCCGGTGGTGGATGAGGACTACAAGGCCGTCGATTACCTGCCGATTATTGACCGCGCGATCAAAGCGGGCTTTGGTTCGGTGATGGTGGATGCTTCCCGGCTGTCTTTTGAAGACAACGCCGCGGCAACCAAAAAGGCGGCGGATAAGGCGCACGCGGCGGGCATCCCATGCGAGGCGGAGCTTGGCGCCGTGATGGGGCATGAAAGCGGGCAAATGATGCCCTACGAGGAGATCTTTGCGACCAAGACGGGATTTACGGACCTCGAGGAAGCGAAACAGTTTGTGGAAAAGAGCGGATGCGACTGGCTGTCGGTTGCGGTAGGGAATATCCACGGAGCGATTGCAGACGCAACGCGCGACCAGAAAAAACCCACGGCGCGGCTCGATGTAGACCACATCGCGGCGCTGCATAAGGCGGCGGGCATCCCGCTGGTGCTGCACGGCGGTTCGGGGATCGACCCGGAATATATCCGCGCAGGAATCAAGGCGGGCATCACGAAGATCAATGTAGGTACGGAAGTGCGCCAGGCGTACGAAGCGGCAGTGAAGGCTTCCGGCGACGATATTGAGGCGGGACGGAAGGCCGTTTACGACGCAGTGCGCGAACTTTTAAGCGAAACGCTGCGCATCAGCGGAACGCGTACACTCCTGTTCGGCGAATAAAAAGGGATCGCAAAAGGGCGGCAAGGCCTGCCCTTTTGCGATTTTTGGTTCCAAGCCGAATTTTCCAGGAAACGTATCATAGGGATGCGGCAATTTCCGTCATAGATAAAAATTTGGGCGCGCAGAAAAGGCCGGATATACGGCTATTTTTTGTGACGCCGGTGAAAAAAGGGGGCAAAACGATGAATTTTTGTGGGCTTGACGTAGGAACCAGCGGTGTAAAGGCGGTCGTATTTGATGAAAGCGGCACACAGCTCGCCGACGCATACCATGCCTACGGAACGGAATATGATCCGGATGGACTGCGCGGCCTTAATCCGCGCAGTGTGTGGGAACAAACGAAGGAAGTGGTCAGGGAAGCATGCGCGAAAGCCGGAAAGATCGACGCGCTTGCGGCGGCTTCCTTTGGAGAGGCGTTCGTTTTGCTCGACGAAAAGGACGAGCCCCTGCACGATATCATGATTTTTACCGATCCCCGGGGCGAAGAAGAATTCATGCGCGCCTCGCGCGGCACTCCGCACGAGGAAATTGCCCGCGTATGCGGCTTGCCCTTCTCCCCAACCTACAGCATATCCAAGCTTCTTTATTTAAAAGAGCAAAAAGCGGAGTTATATGAAAAGGCCAGGCGGATTTTATTTATTGAGGATTATGTAGGCTATATGCTCAGCGGCAGCGCGGCCGTGGATTATTCCGTTGCATCGCGTTCCATGCTGCTTGACGCGCGAAGCTGCACGTGGAGCGGTGAAATGATGAACCGCTTCGGCATGAACGAAAGCCTTTTTTCCCAGCCGGTAGCTGCGGGTACGGTGATAGGAACGGTGCGCCCGGCACTGGCGGCAGAACTGGGCGTGCCTGAAACCATGAAAATTGTAGCGGGCATCCACGACCAGCCGGCCTGCGCAATCGGCACGGGGCTCAGGGCGGGCAGCGTCGCCTGTTCGATGGGCACTTCGGAATGCCTGACTCCCGTTTTTACCGGTATGTTCGAGCCGGAAGTGATTCTGGAAAACGGCCTTTCCAGCGAACCCGTGTGGGAAAACGGGAAATATTGCACGCTTGCCTATAACCCGTCTTGCGGCGTGCTGATCGAATGGTTTTTCAGGACGTTTGCCGCGGCGGAGACGGCGGCGGGCGGCCCGCCCTTTGCGCTGTTTGAGGAAAATTTTCCAGAGAAACCGACAAAGCTGGCGGTACAGCCATATATCACGGGCAGCGGGACGCCGTATCTCGATACGCACGCGCGCTTCGCCGTCACGGGAGCGGGGCTTGAAACGACGCGCTTCGATTTATACCGCGGCGTGCTGGAAGGACTTGCGCTCGATCAATACCTGAACCTCGAGCTGCTGCGTGCGCAGGGAGTACGGGCGGAAAGCCTCATCTGTGTAGGCGGCGGCAGCAAAAGCAGGCCGTGGCTGCAGGTGAAGGCGGATGTCATGCAGCTTCCGGTTTCCACCACGCTGTGCCGTGAGGCCGGCGCGCTCGGCTGCGCCGCGCTGTGCGCGGTTGCCCTCGGCGCGTATGGCTCGGTAGAGGAAGCGGCAGGGCATATGGCCCGCATAACGGATACACTGGAGCCAAACCGTGAATACAGGGAGGTTTACAAGGAAAAATTTGAGGAATACCGCACCCTCCACGCGCGTCTCAAAACGGGCGGGGCCTGCTGACCCGGCCGCCATGTGCGGGAAAACTTTGACAGAGCAATACGAAAAGGCTGCCCGGAACTGTTTTTCCGGACAGCCTTTTTTGCGGCAAACCAGCCTTGTGTGCCCAAGACGGCAGGGCGGCGGTCACTTGCCTGACATGCTGCCATATAGCTCGATGGCTTCCTTTGCGGTACGCATTCCCTCAGTGGAACCCTCGCGCGAAAGAGAGCATGCGGCGGACGCAATCCCCAGCCGGATCGCATCCGCAAGCGAACGTCCTTCATATGCGCCATACAGTACGCCCGAACAGAATGCGTCGCCTGCGCCCACAGTGCCCTTGATATAACCCTTTGGAAGCACGAGGCTCGGGAGATCGATATAGTTCCCGTCTGCGTCCATACCGAAGCCACCCTCCGGGCAGTGGATCACGGCCCATGTGGAAACGCCCATCTCAAACAAGCGGTGCAGCGCCTTTTCGAGGTTTTCCTTCACGAGGGCGTCCGTTTCCGTGCGCAGCGGAATCCCCGTCGCATTTTGCGCTTCGATCTCGTTGATGATGCAATAATCCGTATACTTAAGGGCCGGGGGAACGAGCCGCGCGAAACGGTCGCCTGTCTCGCTCACCACGTCAATGGACGTCTTAATTCCATTGGCTTTCGCGCTATGCAGAAGCTTCGCCATCCTGGTGCCGTATTCCGCATGTTCTTCGTCCAGCGTATCCAGCAGGAGGATGTATCCGATGTGCAGGAGCCTGCAGTCGATACGGCTCCAGTCGAAATCCTCTTCACACAACTGCGCGTTTGCGCCCCGGTACTGGAAGAAGGTGCGCTGCTTGGTGTCGTTTTCACACATCACGGCAGTAAAAGAGGTTTTTCCTTCATATATCATCTGATCCGTAGAGATATTCGGGAACTTTGCCAGTTCCTCCATAATCATCCTGCCCTCAGGATCGTCGCCGATCCGCCCGATCGCCGTCAGGGGAAGCGCCGGGTCGAGCCGTGCAAGGTCCATAATTACGTTGCACATTGCGCCGCCCGTAGCCTGCATGATGCCCTCGGTGATCGTGGTAAGTTCTCCTTTGCCGGGATAGCGCTCGATCGGATATAAAATATCGATGATCGCGTTTCCGGCGACACAAATACCGTTTTTCATTTTTTGCTCCTTCAGAAAGACCGGCGGAACCGAATAAAAAAAATTCGCATGCCGATACAATAGTGTTATAATATAATTATAATCTATTTTAGTTGAGTAAGCGAACAAAAAACAGGATAGGTTTGCTATTTTTTTAAGATGTATTTGTCACCGGCGGGGAATCTTATGGAATATGAGTTCATAAAACATATTGCAGGAACGAGCCTGAAAACCTTTGTTGTCACCATCAATTGGCGGGAACTGCACTTCCACAGCGATATGGAGATCTTCCTGGTGCTCCAGGGCAGTGTGAACATCGACGACGGACAGCAAAGGCATTTGCTGAAGAAAAACGATATTTTCCTCTGCAACCGCAACGCCGTACACAGCCTGCGCCGCACGCAGGAGAATAACCTGCTGATGGTGCTCCAGTTCGACCCCAACCTGTGCAAGGAATATTATCCGCGCATCTCCCGCGTGCGGTTCAATAAAACGCACATCCTGAAAAGTACATCGCCCGAATATTGGGGCATGTTTCGGGAGTGCATGAACGGAATCGTTTCCTGCTACTGCGGCAGGGAAGAAGGATACGCGATCGAGATGATGTCGCTCCTGAACCATATGCTGTTTTGTATGCTGCGGTATGACGACTATACAGTGCTCGACGAAAAAACGGCGGCGGCAGAAAACCGCAATATGACAAGATTGCGCCGTATCATCGAGTATATGCGCGAAAATTATATGTACCCCATTACCCTCAAAGAAATCGCGGAGCATGAAAACCTCGATATGTATTACCTTTCGCACTTTATTAAGACGCATCTTGGGATTTCTTTTCAGAGCTATTTAAACCGTATGCGCGTGGAACGGGCGGAATACCTCCTGCTGCATACGGACCTCAGCCATATCGATATTTGCATGGAATGCGGGTTTTCGGATTACAAATACCTCAACAAGACTTTTATGAAAGAGTTTGGCAGCACGCCGGGCGAATACCGCAAAAAATACCGCATGCGCACACAGCGGGTAGACGAACAGAACGAACAGCATACGGTTATGGAGGTAAGCCGTGCGCTGGAGTTTCTGGACGAACGCGGAGACGCGCCGCGTGAGCACAAAGCTGTCCCATAAAAATAGCAAAGATATCCCGGATAAACCGGAAGGGATTTCCTATAATAAACACAAGCAAGAGGCCAACATTGAAAATCCATAGACAAATAAATAGGAGGGATTGTAACATGGCTAAATTCAGATTTACAGTAGGACCGTGGAACGTTCACGAAGGAAATGAAACGTTTGGACCGGGGATTCGCCCGTCGATACCGCTTGAGGAAAAAATCAAAACATTTGCAGAAATCGGCATGGACGGCGTGCAGTTCCATGATGACGACGCAGTTCCGGACATGAACAACATGACCGAGCAGGCGATCATCGATTACGCAAAAGACGTAAAGGCGATGCTCGACAAATACGGCCTGTTCGCGGAATTCGTTGCGCCGCGCCTTTGGTTCGATGCGCACACAAATGACGGCGGCTTCACGGCAAGCAGGAAAGAAGACTACGATTTTGCGATCTGGCGCGCGCTGCGCTCCGTCGATATCGCAAAAGCGCTCGGCACCAAAAAAGTGCAGCTTTGGCTGGCGCGCGAAGGCACGCTGTGCGCGGAAGGCAAGAACCCGGTAGAAAAGATCATCCAGATGCGCGATGCGTTTGATACGATCCTGAAATACGATCCGGACGTACAGATCCTGATCGAGCCCAAGCCCAACGAACCGATTGACAGGAGCTATTGCGGAACGGCGGGGCATGCCCTTGCGGTAGGCGCGCAGACGGTCGATCCGTCCCGTGTGGGCCTGTGCATCGAGAGCGCCCATTCCATCCTCGCAGGGCTTGATCCGGCTGCCGATATGGCGTTTGCTATCGCGTGGGGCAAGCTGTGGGGCGTTCACCTCAACGACCAGAACGGGATCCGTTACGACCAGGATAAGACCTTCGGGGCGGAAAACCTGCGTGCAGACTTCAACCAGGTTAAGGTGCTGTATGAAAACAACTTCGGCGACAACGGCGAATGCGTAGGCCTCGATGTAAAGGCAATGCGTACCCAGCCCGCGGAAGACTGCTACCGCCACATCATCAACAGCAAGCGTACCTTTGAGCTGCTGCTTGAAAAAGTCAAGAAGTTTGATTACAAGTTCCAGGAAGAATGCGTAAAGACGCAGAATTTCGAGAAACTCGAAATGTATGTGATCGAGCTGCTGCTGAACGGCTGAACTTAAGAAACCCAAGCAAAAGCATTGGCCGCTTACGGCCAATGCTTTTGCTGTTATAATAGACTTATAGACTTACGGCAGGACGGACCTGAGTGAAAAACAGCGGAGGAATCAAGAGAATGAAACAAGCGGTAATGTACGGAGCGGGAAATATCGGCAGGGGCTTTATTGGAAAAACGCTTTCCGAAAGCGGATACGAAGTCTGCTTCCTCGATATCGTACCGGAGGTGATCGAAGCGTTCAACAAGGATCATGAATACCGGGTGCGCATCGTCTCGAATGAAGGCCAGAAACTCGATACAGTCAAACATGTGCGCGCAGTGGACGCGAATACGGAAGAAGCGATCCAAACCATCGCGGCATGCGATATCATGGCAAGCGCGGTAGGCGTGAATGTGCTGCCGCATATCGCGGAAAATATTGCCAGGGGCATGCGCCTGCGGATGCAGGAAAGCGGCAGGCCGCTTGACATTATCCTTGCGGAAAACCAGCTTGATGCAGACAAGATCATGCGGGGATATATTTACCAATACCTCAGCGAGGACGAGAAAAAGTGGGCGGACGAAAACCTTGGCCTGGTGGAAGCGTCCATCGGCCGCATGGTGCCCCCGCTTTCCCCGGAAGAGCGCGCGGGCGACCCGCTCCTTATTGCGGTGGAGCCATATTGCCAGCTTCCCGTTGATAAGGAGGCGTTTTGCGGCGGCATCCCGGATATCAAAGGGCTTGTTCCGTATGCACCCTTTTCGTTTTATATCCGCCGCAAGCTGTTTGTGCACAATATGGGGCATGCAGTCTGCGCATATCTTGGCTGGCTGAAGGGGTATGAATATATCTATGAGGCAGTGGCTGACGATGGGATCAGAAGCAAGGCGCAGGCTGCTATGGACGGAAGCGCGGCGGCGCTCAGCAAAGAATACGGTGTGCCGGAAAGCGAGCTTCTGGACCATGTGCGCGACCTCCTTTTCCGTTTTGGCAACAAGGCGCTCCGCGATACGACGGTGCGCGTCGGCGCAGACCCGGTACGCAAGCTGCGCCGTGACGACCGGCTTGTGGGCGCGGCGCTTTATTGCATGGAGCAGGGAATCGACCCGTCCAGTATCGTGACAGGCATTGCGGCGGCCCTGCGGTTCGCGCCGGAAGGCGATAAGGCCGCGGCGGAGCTCCAGACAGCGCTGAAAACGGATGGAATTGACGCGGTGATCGAGAAATATATGGGAATCCCGGCATCCGGCGAACTTGCACAGATGATTAAGAAGGAAATGGGCTGAGAAAAAAGACTGCGCAGGGAATTCGAGAATTTTTATGCCAACGCACCGTAATTTTATACCGTTTCCATTCTCATTGCGCCAGCGGCAAGGCGGTACGGACATAGCGGGTTTGCCACATTTCAAATTTCGCTTGGAATTTGGCTTTGGCTCTGCAAGGCAGGAAAAATAATACAAGGCGTTGGAGTTTGAACTGGGCGGAAAAATGATAGAAAGAAAAAAGGCTGCTTTCCGGACAAAAGAGGAAAGCAGCCTTTTTTAACGCAAAAATATGCGGAACGCCCGTCACGGGCGCCTTTGCCGCGCGTATGGGCGGTGCGTCAGTCCGAGCACGATTCGCCGTGTTTACGGTTTAAAAGGTAATCCATTTCCGCATCGGAAATCTCTACGTTATACGCCTGTGCAACGCGGCTGATGTCCTCCGGCGTATCGCATTCTTCGAGCGCGCCGAGGATCAGGTCTTTGTTTACTTCGTTGATATGGCCGAATATTTTTTCAAACATTTTGTTTCCCTCCATTCCTGCTTCATTCGTGGACACAAAAGGACGTGTTCTAACAATTGTTTTGGAATTTTTTCAGGAAATGCAGCTTTTACCGCTCTATCGCAAAGTGCCCGCTGCCCTGCCCGGCGCAACCTGCGGCGGAACCCATCACATTCCAAAAAAGGATTCTTCGGGAAACGCATTGAATTGCGGGGGAAAGAAAGGTAAAATAGTATTCGGAAAACGGAAGGATACTGCTCTATGAAGTCGATTCCCGGAAAAATAAATACCCGCCCCGCGGGAACGGTAAAAAAGGCCTTCCTCGCGGCATTTCCCAAGACGCTCCCGATTTTTGCGGGATTTTGGTTCCTGGGCCTTACCTACGGTATTTACATGAATGTGTCCGGTTTCAGCTTCTGGTATCCGATGCTGATGAGCCTGACCATTTTTGCCGGATCGGTGGAATTTGTGGCGGTAAACCTTCTGCTGGGCGCGTTCAACCCGTTGCAGGCGCTTGCCATGACGCTGATGATTAACGCCCGGCATTTGTTTTACGGCATTTCCATGCTGGATCGGTACAAGGGGACGGGCTGGAAAAAGCCATACCTCATTTTCGGGATGTGCGACGAAAGTTTTTCCATCAATTATACCGCCGAAATTCCCGCGGATGTGGATAAAGGATGGTTTATGTTTTTCGTAACCTGCCTCAACCATATGTACTGGTTTACCGGATCGACCCTTGGCGGCATTTTCGGCTCGCTGATCCATTTCAACACCGAAGGCCTGGAATTTGTGATGACTGCCATGTTTGTCGTCATTTTCCTCGAGCAGTGGCTAAAGGATAAAAACCATACCAGCGCGCTTCTCGGCCTTGGCCTGTCGCTGCTGTTCCTTGTTGCGTTTGGAGCGGAAAATTTTATCATTCCCGCTATGCTGGCAATCCTCGGCGTGTTGACGCTCCTGCGGAAGCCCCTTGCGAAGGAGGGTGATTCCGCATGACATTGGCACAGCAGATTATCACGATTGCGATGGTGGTTGCGGGAACGATGCTCACGCGCTTTTTGCCTTTTCTGCTGTTCCCGGCGGGAAAACCCACGCCCAAATTTGTCCAATACCTTGGAAAAGTCCTTCCGGCGGCGGTTTTTGGCCTGCTCGTCATTTATTGCCTGAAGGATGTTTCCCTTTTTTCGGGCAGCCACGGCATCCCGGAACTGATTTCGATTGCCCTTGTCGTGGGGCTGCATTTGTGGAAGCGTCAAATGCTGCTTTCCATTGCGGGCGGCACCGTTTGTTATATGCTGTTGGTGCAATTTGTATTTTAAAAGCTGTGACCGGCAGCAGGCAACGCTGATATGAACCGGGAAGGAATGGATGCGTAAAAAACGCTGCCTTTTGGGCAGCGTTTTTGTTGCACTATTTTTGATGGATTAGTTGAGCGCTTTTAATAACAGCGTATAAGCATTGTCCATTGCGCGCTCGAGCGCTTTATCCGTCGGGAGGTCCATCCGGCAGCGCGCATGCACAAAGCTCATAAGGGCGGCAGCAAACGCGCTGTAGGCATATTCCTCGTCGCAGGGCGGCGGGAACAATCCTTCCGCCGCACCCGCCTGCGCGAGCAGCGTCACTTTGTCCCGGATGATGGAGAGGTACCGCCACACAAAAGACATATCTCCGCCCATCAACTGTTTCATATCCTTGCCCCCAAGGTTAAAGAGGAGCAAGTGGAAATCCGAATTTTCATTCGACGCAATTTCATGCGCGATACGCAGGACAGTGTAGCATTTGCCTTTAAAGTCCCGTACCTTGTTCATCTGTTCGAATATCGCGTGAAGCTGCGTATCGATGCTGTAGATGATCGTACGGGCAAAAATCTCTTCCTTGGTGTCGAAATAATTGTACAGCGTGCCTTTGCCGATGCCTGCCTCCTGTGCGATATCCGACGCCTTGATCTCCGCGATACTCATACCGCCTGACAAAAGCCGCAGCAGCGCGCGCATAATCAGGAGTTCTTTTTCCTTATAGGATGGGGATGTCATCGTCAAGTCCCTCCTCGATCACGACCGGTTTCAGGTCTTTTTTGTTCAGGACATCATACAGCACGGGCACGAAGAACAGCGTCATGAACGTTGCGTAAATAAGGCCGCCAATGGTCACGACAGCCATGGGCTGGAGCATCTCCGCGCCCTGCCCCATGCCAAAGGCAAGGGGCACAAGGCCGAGTACCGTGGTCAGCGCGGTCATCAGGATCGGGCGGATACGCGCCTTGCCCGTTTTGATCAGGGCCTCGCGTTTCTCCATGCCTGAAAGCCGCAGCTGGTTCACATAATCGACGAATACAATACCGTTGTTGACGACGATGCCAGCGAGGATCAGGAAGCCGAGCAGCGCGATCATGCTGAGGTCCGCGCCCGTCATCAGCAGGGCAAGCAGCCCGCCCGTGAACGCCAGCGGAATGGTAAACAGGATAATGAACGGCGACTTCAGGGACTGGAACTGCGCTACCATGATGAGGTAAATCAGCACTACCGCCAACATAAACATATAGATAAGGTTTGTGAAGGTATCCGTGATCGTCTGGTTTTCTCCCTCGATCTCCACGGTATATCCCGCGGGCACGGAGTAATCTGCAAGCTTCGCCGAGAAATCCCTGCTCACAAGGCCGATATTGTGGTCGGCGTCCACACCCGCCGTAACGGACATCGTACGCACCTGTCCGTCGTGGCTGATGGAGGAAAGGCTTTGTTCCTGCGAGATATCGGCGATCTCGGAAAGTTTCACATCCGTGTCCTCTCCATCCTTTGTACCTGTGAGCGTAAAGTCCTCGAGAGTCTCAAGGGATACTGTATCCGTCGGGCTGTTTTTGACGATGACCGGATAATCCTCCGTTTCGAAGGTGACGGTGGTTGCCGTCGTGCCCGAGGAGATTTCCGCCGCAACCTGCTGGTATACCTGCGCCGTGGTAAGGCCGAAATCCATGGCTTTGTTTTTATCCACAACAATGCGCGTTTCCATTGACGCATCCGAGAGGCCGTCGTCAATTGCCGTCAGGCCCTCCGTTTCCTGCATCATGGCCGAAACATCCTGCGCGATTCCTTTCAGTGTATCGAGGTCGTCGCCCTTGATGGCCACCTCGAGGCCGGATCCGGAAAGCGCGGACAGGTCCATCGTGGAGTCGCTCACATCTACCGTGGCGGGAAGGTCCGCGGTAGCGCTGCGCATATCCTCCGCGATTTCGGCGCTGGAACGTGTGCGTTCGTCCTTCAGCAGGGCATACATCATCATGGTGGTGTTATTGCCCCCGCCGGAGGAAGACGTGCCCATAGCAGACATAATGTTCCCTTCCATCGCACCGATGGTTTCCACATCCGGGATTTCTGTCAGGCGCGCGAGGATTTCGTCGCTCATATCGCGCGTTTCCTGCGTTGTGCTGTCTTCGGGCATTTCCATGGTAATCATGATTTCCGAACTGTCCATTTTGGGCATGAGGGACGTTCCCATGGAAAAGACGTTGGCCACGCTGAACGCGAACAGGCCGATCACGATTACAAACACGATCCATTTGTGCCGGAGCGAACCCGAAAGCAGCTTTTGGTAGCCTGCGGTGAATTTATCAAACAACGGATGTGTTTTTTCTTTTGTCTTTTTGAGCATGGTGGAACCCATGGCCGGCACCAGCGTCAGCGCGATCACGAGGCTCGCGAGCAGGGAAAACGCGATGGTAAGGCCCATATCCGCAAAAAGCTGGCGCGTGAGCCCCTCGGTAAAGACGATGGGCAGGAAGACGCACACCGTAGTAAGGGTGGATGCAAAGATTGCGCCCGCGACCTGCTGCGCGCCCTTCACAGCCGCCTTTGCGGGCGGAATACCGAGCGAGCGCAGGCGGTAAATGTTTTCAATGACCACGATGCTGTTGTCCACCAGCATGCCCACGCCGAGCGCAAGGCCCGCCAGCGAAATGACGTTCAGCGTAACGCCGCAGAAATACATCAGCGTCAACGCCGCGAGCAAGCTGAACGGGATGCTGATCGCCACGATAATCGTGGGCTTCAAGTCTTTTAGGAACAGGAATAAAATCACGATTGCCAGGATCGCGCCAAGCAGGAGGTTGTCGATGACGGAATCGAGTACGATGCCGATATACACGCCCTGGTCGGAGAGCGCGGTCAGGTGTACGGAAGGATTGTTTGCCTGGATTTGCGCCATCACCTCATTGATGCGGTCCGAAACATCGGTGGTAGAAGAGGTGCTCTGTTTCTGGAAGGTGAGCAGGATGCCGTCGTTGCCGTTGATCTTGGCGTACATATCGTCGCGGTTGTCCGTCATCTCCACATCGGCGACGTCCGCAAGCGTCACCACTCCGATATCGCCCGTTTCAATATTGAAAAGCTCCAGATCCTTAAGCTGGGCGATATCCTGGAATTGATCGCCCACCTTGACCAGATAGCGTTGGTCGCCTTCGCTGATGTAGCCGGCGGGCATGGAAAAGTTTTGGGCCGCGAGAATCTGGCTTACGGTTTCCTGTGTGATCTTTCCGTCAAGGCCTGCCTGCTTGTAAGCGGCGTCCTTCTGGGCCTCGAACTCCGCTTCCTGCGCGGAAAGTTGCGCTTCCCCGCCCGCAAGCTGCCCAGAGGCCTGGGCGAGCTCGCTTGTGAGCGTCATTTTACCCGTTTCAAGCTGCCGCTCTCCTTCGGAAAGCTCGGCCAATTTTTCTTCCAGCACCGTCTTCTGTTCCGGAAGCTGGGAAAGGCCCGCCTCGATCCCGGCAATACCGTCCTTGAGCTGAGGAATCCCGGCTTCAATCTGCTGCAGGCCCGCCTCAAGCTGCGGAATACTCTCTTTGAGCGCTGCAAGCTGGGCCGTGAGCTCATCCGGCACGGGCTGGCCCGCCGCTACGAGCGCGGCGATCTGCTGCTCAAGCAGGCTTTCCGCAGATTTGGCTTCGGAAAGCTGGGCCGTGAGCGAGCTTTTTTGTGTTTCAAGGTCCGCAAGCTGCGCGTTAAGGTCCGTAAGCTGTGTTTCCAGATCTTTCTGCGCCTGCGGCAGGCTTGCAAGGGCCGCTTCAATCTGGTCCTTGCCTGCGGAAAGCTGCAGGCCCATATCCACGAGCTGCTGCGCCTGTGTTTGGCTCATGCTTTTCAGCTGCTGCTTTCCGCTTTCAATCTGGGATTTTGCGTCGTCGATCTTCTCTTGCGCTTCCGCAAGCTTTTCATCCACGGAGGCAAGCACGCGGCGGTTCAGTTCGTCGATTTTTTCCTGGCTCAAGGTGACTTCAATAGAATCCTCCACAAGTCCGGTAGCGCTTACGGAGGCCACGCCGTCGATGCGCTCAAATTCGGGCAGGATTGTATCTGAAACAATTTTCGATGTTTCCGTAATGTCCTTGCCGTCGATATCCACGCTGGCGACCATAACGGGCATCATGTCCGGGTTGATCTTGACCAGCGTGGGCGTGCCTGCCGCGTCGTCAAGGCTTGCCTTGACAATATCGATGTTGCCGCTCATCTCGATCATGGCGCTGTCCATATTGGTACCCTGGGTGAATTCCAGCAGCACCATACTTGAATTTTCGTTGGATGAACTGGTGATGTTTTTCACGCCGCTTGTGGTAGCGAGCGTCTGTTCGAGGGGCTTTGTGACCGACTGTTCAATTTTTTCCGGGCTTGCGCCGGGGTAGGTGGTAAGGACCATCACATAGGGCAGGTCCATTTTGGGCAGCAGGTCCGTGGTCATGCTCGTGAACGAAATGAAGCCGAGGATGCACACCAAAACGACCGCCACAAAGATGGTCATTGGTTTTTTAACGCTGAATTTTGACATTGCCGTTCCTCCGTTGCCGTTTATAAAATCTATCTTAAATTTTTTGATCCCGCACAAAATGACTGACTGGTCAGTCTTGTCACATTATAGCGCAGCAAACGGGTGTGCGTCAATCAAAATATACCGGGCGTTTAGGGCTTTTCCGCGCACAGGCGGAAAAAAGGGAAGCCCGTCTTAAGATTATCTTCATAAAAAGTTTACAGCTTCGCTTTTGGATTATTGATATAATGAAAAAAGACATCAGGGAATCAGGAGAAAGATTATGAAACGGATTTTATCTGTGATCGTTGGGGTAATGGTCGCGGCGGGGGTAATGGTTGCGTGCGCGCCTGCGGAGGAAACGCCTACGGTCGCGCCTGTTACGGAGCTTTCATCGGTGGATGAAATATCCGGGCAGCTTGGGTTTTCCATGGTCACGCTTAGTCTTGACGGGTATGAAGCGAAAAATTATCAGGTAATTGACGGAGAGCTCGGGCAGATTATCTATGAAAATGCGGACGGCAGGGTGCTCCGGCTGCGCATGCAAAAGATAAACGACGATATTTGCGGTGTGGAAGGCGCGAAAGACGGCGGGATGCACAAGATCGGGAAGCATGAGATATGGTTCGGTTATCTCGACGGCACACAGATTGCGCAATGGGGCGACGACGGTTTTACCTATTGCCTGATCGGCGAAGGTTTCGGCAGTTTCGGGAAAGAACCGTTCCGGGTGGCGGCAGCGGCGCTCGAAGAGCAGGTCGAACAGCAAAAAGAACAGCAGTAAAGAGAGCGAAAAAACCGCTTTAGAAAAGCGGTTTGAGCTTACCCGAACAATTTCGCCGCTGTGCGGCCGGACACTTTTTGAAATTGCAGCAGTTTTACGGCCCGGCAGGCCGTGTTACTATAAAATTACCATATAAACAGGCAAGGCGGGCGTGTATGCCGCTTTTGCCCGCAGGCGGTGGAATGAGGGCTTACCCTTTGTCCCCGCCCAAGGGAGTGCCAATAGTCCGGAACCGCTTTTTTAAAGCGGTTTTTATTTGTTGTAGGATAGTTTCCCTTTGTGGAAAGGAAACGGGACGGTAAACGAGGAACAGCGGTAAGGGAAATCAATCCCCCCGGCCCATGTGTACGATGCCCATTACATCGTCTACCGGCAAAGAGAAGGAAAGACCGTGCCCCTCGGTGGTGAGGCCCGCGCCTTTGCAGATCGCCTTCATGATGGCATTCCGGGTTTCGTGTTTGGTCAAAATGAGGACGACCTCTTTTTCCGGCTGGATGGTGATGCCGAAAAACTGTTCCGCCTCGTGGATGCCCGTACCCCGCGCATACAGCACGGTGCCGCCGGTCGCGCCCGCAGCTTTTGCCGCGTCCATAACCTCGCCCGAAAATCCACGGTTCACAATCGTAATAACCAGTTCAAATTCCCTTTGAGATGTTTCCATGAACCTTACCCTCTTCCTTCAGCCTTTCCATCAATTGTGAGAGAAATGCAAGCGTTCTCGGCCCGCCAACGCTGCCGACAGGAACGGTAAAAGCGATGCCGTTTCCTGCTTCGCGCAGGTCGTGGTCGCTTTCCAGCATTTGCATGACCTGCGGGATCTTTTCTTCCGCTATAAAGCTCAGTATAACATATTTTTCCGTTTCGCCAAGCCCCAAAATATCGAGGAGCTCGGAAGACGCGGTGCCGCGGCCCATAAGCATCATATTATAATGCAATCCCTCGCGGCGCAGAGCGCGCACAACATCCTCGCCGTTTTCACGGTCGACGATGGTAATCAGCATCTTGATTTTTTTATGTACAGGTTCCGCCATAAAAAATCTCCTTCCCCTCTTTAGAGGTCGATAATTTCTTCTTCGTCCGCGGCTGCTGCTTCTTTGATACCCGCGGCAAGCTGGGCCGAATCATTCTTTGTTTTAATTTTGTAGTAAAGCCCCATGATCTGAATGGTAACAAGCGGAGTCATAGCGACCATGGCAACAATGCCAAACGCGTCCGTCAGCATATTTCCGCCCACCGCGCTGCATGCCCCCATGGCAAAGGGAAGCAGGAAGGTGGCGGTCATCGGGCCGGATGCAACGCCGCCTGAGTCAAAGGCAATCGCCGTAAAGATTTTCGGTACGAAGAACGAAAGGCCAAGGGCAATCGCGTAACCGGGCACAAGAAAATACCAGATGGAAAGGCCGGTCACGACGCGCACCATGGCAAGCCCCACAGAAACCGCAACGCCGATGGAAAGGCTTAAAAGCATGGACTTTTTGGAAATGGCCCCAACGGTGATTTCTTCTACCTGTTTGTTCAGCACGTGTACGGCAGGTTCCGCCATAACCACAAAGAAACCCATAACCATACCGAGCGGAATCAGCACCCAATTGTAATCGAGGGAACCGATCTGTGCCCCGATATAGTTGCCCACCGGCATGAAACCCACATTTACGCCCGTAAGGAACAGCACGAGGCCGATATAGGTATATGCCATGCCGACAGCCATTTTTAAAAGCTGGGTTTTTGGCAGCTTAAGGAATATAATCTGG
Organism: Christensenella tenuis; assembly: GCF_014287795.1. Lineage (GTDB taxonomy): Bacteria > Bacillota > Clostridia > Christensenellales > Christensenellaceae > Christensenella > Christensenella tenuis. The sequence goes on along the minus strand of NZ_JACOON010000006.1, from coordinate 274,318 downwards.
AAGATAATGAAAAAAGCAATGATGGGTGCGATGGCAATGCCAACGTCGCGGAAATATTCGGGGAACGCCTCCCCAAAGGCATGCATGAGGCTGGAAAAATCCGTTACTTCGGGAACGGAGAGGTCGGCCGCGAAACCGCCCGATGAATTGAACAGCATGCCCATAATCATCACCGCGAGGATAGGCCCAACCGAACAGATGGCCACAAGGCCGAAGCTGTCTTCCTGCGAGTTCCGTCCGCCGCGCACTGCCGCCACGCCCACGCCAAGCGAAAGGATAAAGGGCACGGTAATGGGGCCTGTGGTCACGCCGCCCGAATCGAACGCCACGGCAAGGAAATCCTCGGAGGTAAAAACAGCAAGGCCAAAAACGACCGCATAAAGCAGGATCAGGATAATAGCGAGTTTTTTCTGGAAAATAATACGCAGGAGGGCAAGCACGAGGAACAGCCCCACGCCTACCGCAACCGCGATGATAAGAACCATGTTCGGAACGGAAGGCACCTGGTCCGCGAGCACCTGTAAATCAGGCTCTGCAATGGTGATGGCGATGCCCATGATGAGCGCAACCGCAATAAGAAGCCCAAGCTTGCGCGTTTTAGTCAGCTGCGAACCGATCCGCTCGCCCATGGGCATCATAGCAATGTCCGCGCCGAGCGAAAACAGGGCCATGCCCACGATCAGGAGCACCGAGCCCACAAGGAAAAGCGCGACTGTACCGCCAGTCATGGGGGCGACAGTGAAATTGAGCAGCAAAACAATGGCGGTGATCGGCAGTACCGATACGAGGGCTTCCTTGAATTTTGCCGCTAAATTCCTGTTCAAATAATAGACCTTCCCTTTTCATTTTTCTTCATACATGGACAACAAACGGCTTGCTGAAACAGTTTGCTATGAATAACTTTAATTTTATTCTAACAAAAAAATGCGTTTTTTACAACCGGTGAAACTGTAAAAAGCGCATAGGTATGCAAAAAAGCCGCGGAAAAAATAAAAAGGACGATTTTTTTCAAATCTTCCTTTTTGTCCTGAAAGCAAAATTTCCGCCGGAATATGCGAAACGATTTCGCCGGGCTTTATCGGGGCAAACAGACTGCGTAGGGGCACGGCAGCCGTAAAACAGACGGGGCCTATTCGGGGAAGGAAATACCCGCCTGCCTGCGCATTTCCGCTATGGTTTCAAGCACGGTAAGGGAAAGCTGCTGTGCCTGCGCAAGCTCCTGCGCGGATTCGCGCGGATGCGTCACATAACGGATGAAATCTTTGACCTCGTTTGCCATAAGTTCAAGCCGGGGAACTTCCCCGATGACCGCCTCTTTTTTGCCGTCAACGTATTCAATGCCGATATCCGCAAGCTGGAACAGCGTGCCGATGGTCATAGTACCCTTATTCCCGAGGATTTCGGAACCGATGCGGCTTTCCGCAGCCTTGGAGGCGGTGAGCACAATATGCTTGTCGTCATAGAGAAACAGGCTGGAGAAGCTGATATCCGCGCCGGAAGGCAGGAAGTTTGCGCGCGTGATGATTTCCTTCGGGCGGCCAAACAGGTATAAAGCGGGATAAACGACATACACGCCAAGATCCATCATGCATCCCGTGGCAAATTGCGGATTGAAAATATTCGGCAGGTTGCCGTCCAGATACGATTGGTAACGGGAGGAATATTGGCAGAAATCGAGGCGCACCGTTTCAATTTTGCCCAGCTTTTCCAGGGAATCCTTCACTGTCTTGAGGTGGGGCTGGTGCAGCATCATGATGGCCTCCATAAAAACGAGGCCGTTTTCATGCGCGAGATCGTGCAGCCTGCGCAGCTGCTCCGGCCATACGGCAGCGGGCTTTTCACAGATTACGTGTTTGCCGTGCGTCAGGAAGAGTTTGGCCTGCTCGTAGTGCAGGGAGTTTGGGCTCGCAATGTAAACCGCGTCCACGCCGCTCTTGGCGAGCGTCACGAGGTCGTCGTAAGCGTAATCACAGTTGTTCTTGGAAGCGAATTCCACCGCATGCGCAAGGCTGCGGGAATAAACGCCGCCAAGCGTAAAATCTTTTTGTGTGTTCGCGCTGTCGATAAAGGCCTGTGTGATCCACGAAGTACCGATAATTGCATATTTCATTCCAATGCCCCATCCTTTTTTCCTTATACTATAAAACATACAACATGCTTGTTTTTTTCGCAAGGAATTTTTGGGAAAGCCCGCAGGAATTTCCCAAAGGAACGCCTCAGGTGTGGTTTCGCGTGATAATTTCATGAAATCTATTGAGTTTTATGAGGAAGATAGGGTACAATAACACTGTATTGGCTGAATAACCGGGCGCCGGCGCGCCCATGGAATTTACAGGAGAAGGAACTATGTTTAAGGTAAACGACAATTTTGGGCGGCTTCAGGGAAGTTATCTTTTCTCGGAGATCGCGCACAGGGTAAACGAATATACGAAAGCAAACCCGGATAAAGAGATCATCCGCCTCGGCATTGGGGACGTAACGCGCCCGCTTGCGCCCGCGGTGCTGCAGGCGATCGACGCCGCCACACAGGAGATGTCCGACGCGAAGACGTTCATGGGCTATGGGCCGGAGCAGGGATACGAATTTTTGCGTGCCGCGATCCGCGAAAACGACTATGCGGCGCGCGGGGTGGAAATCGGCCTTGATGAAATTTTCGTATCGGACGGCAGCAAGTGCGATACGGGTAACATTCAGGAATTACTCTCCCAGGATTGCAAAATCGGCGTAACGGACCCGGTATACCCCGTATATGTGGATACCAACGTGATGGCAGGCCGTTCGGGCAGGTTTGATGAAGCAACGGCAAAGTTCACAGACATCACCTACATTCCCACCACGGCGGAAAACGGCTTTGTACCCGCGCTGCCGGAAGGGAGGGTAGACGTGATGTACCTGTGCTCGCCCAACAACCCGACGGGCACGGCGATGACGAAAGCGGAACTCAAAGTCTGGGTGGACTGGGCCAACGAAACAGGCGCGCTGATCCTTTTCGACGGCGCGTACGAGCACTTTATTACCGATGAAGATGTGCCGCACAGCATTTATGAAATTGACGGCGCGAAGACCTGCGCAATTGAATTCCGCAGCTTTTCCAAAACGGCGGGCTTCACGGGTACGCGCTGCGCGTACACCGTCGTTCCAAAAGAACTGATGGGGGAAAACAGCGCGGGCGAAAAGGTAAGCATGAACGCAATGTGGCTGCGGAGGCATACGACAAAATTCAACGGCGTTTCCTACATTGTGCAGCGCGGCGCGGCGGCAGTTTATACGGAAGAAGGAAAAAAACAGATCAATGAGACCATTGCGGGCTACCTTGAAAATGCAAAGATAATCCGCGGCGGCCTTGAGAAAATCGGCATTACGGCATACGGTGGGATAAACTCCCCTTACGTATGGCTGAAAACGCCGAACGGCATGAAAAGCTGGGATTTCTTCGACAAGCTTCTCTCGGAGGCAAACGTTGTGGGAACGCCGGGCAGCGGCTTTGGCAGCGCGGGCGAAGGATATTTCCGGCTGACTGCGTTTAATACGAAAGAAAATACGGAAAAGGCGATCGAACGCCTTGCAAATTTAAAGTAGGAGAGGATAGTATCATCATGAAAATCGCATTTCTGGCGGCGGCAAACTCGCCGCACACAATCAAATGGGCGAACGCGCTGGCGGAGGATCACGACGTTACGGTCTTTTCCCTGCCCGAACAAAAGGACGAACAGGGCGAATTCAATGAAAAGGTAACGGTTAAATACCTTCCGTTCACCACGGCGCAGGGCGGCTATAAGAAAAACGCGGCACAGGTGAAAAGCGAGCTTGCGTCCGGCGGCTTCGGCGTGGTAAACGCATTCGGAGCGACCACCTACGGCGTGCTTGCGGCAAAGGCAAAGGCGCCGAACGTGCTTCTTACGGTGCTCGGCCCCGACGTATACGAGGGTGTGGACCGCGGGGGCAAAGGCCTCGTGAAAAAGAGCGTCAAGCACGCGTCCGGCGTACTCGCTGCGGCCCCGAACGTCATTACGCGCGTCCAGTCCGTTTATAAAAAAGAGCAGCAGTATTTTGTGGTTCCGTTCGGCGTAGATACCGGCATATTCAAAAAGACAGGCGTGGAAAAGCCGGAAGATTCAATGTGTTTCGGGTCGCTGAAAGCACTTGAATATGGGAACGGCGTAGACCTCGTAATGGATGCGTTTGCAAAGTATCTCGAAAAAACGACGGGCGCGGCCACCCTTAAGATTGTGGGTACGGGTTCCCTCGAAAATAACCTCAGGCAAAAGGCGCAGAACCTGGGAATCGCCGACAAGGTGGAATTCACAGGCTATGTGAAAAATGCGGAGATCCCGGCGGTGCTGAACACGATGGACGCAACGGTACAGATGGGAAGCGCGGAAGCGTTCGGCGTACCGGGAATCGAGTCCATGGCGTGCGAAGTACCGGTAGTGGCTTCGGATACGGTGGGCGCAAGCGAATATATTCTGAACGGCGTGACCGGGTATCTCGTGAAAATTGGCAATGTAGACCGCTGCTGCGACTGCATGATGGAGCTTCGGAACAAGGCGGCGCGCGAGCATATGGGCGAACTGGCACGCGGAGACGTCAAAGAAGAATACGAGCTCAAAGACTGTAAAGAAAAATACGAACATGCACTGCGGGCGGTTGGTTCCCGCGTGATGTAAGCGGAATAAAGGCAAGGGGCCGTACACAACCGTATGGTCCCTTTTTTGTACAGGCGTGGTCAGCCCGCCTTCATATAATAGTTATGGAACCCGTGCGGGGCGGCAGACTCTTTTTTGATTACCCGGAATCCTAATTTTTCATAGAATCCCACGTTGTTACCGTTTTGGGTCATGAGTCCGCAGGGAATCCCCGCCTCGAGCAGTTCTTTCATTTTTTCCGAGATCAGCCTGGTTGCAACGCCTTGGCCCTGGTAGTCCGGGCCGACAAAGACCGGCTCGATGAGCAGCGTGTTTTCGCCGAAAACAGCAGTGTCGAGCTTATTTGAAAACGATAAAATCCGCATAGACGGCAAGAGATATCCCGTCATCAGGGGCAGGGTGTTGACGCAGCGTAAAAAGTCCCCCGCGGAATATTTTTTGGCGGCCGAACGAAAAACGCATAGTCCGCGCCCTTGCTTATCGGCTACGAGAATATCCTCACGGTTGGAAACGGCCAGGCGGACCATCATCAAATGATATAAAAATTTTTTCCGCCTTGTTTTGCGGGGAATGTAGCTTACGTACAGCGGATCCTCCGCAAAGCTCTCCGCCCCAAGCCTTGCGAAATATTTGAGCTGGGATTTTTTCATAAAACACCTCTCGGGAAAGAATATCCGCCGTTATTATAGCATAAAAGCGCAGCGCGCCGGGCGGATGGTCCTGTTTTTTTATTGATTCAACGACCGGTATGCCGAGGGAGTAAGACCCGTAAGTTTTTTGAAAATACGGCAAAAATAGTTAGGATCGGAAAAACCTGTTTTAAGCGCAATATCTTTCACGGCGAGCCCGCTTTTTGACAGCAGATGTTTTGCATTTCTGATGCGGGTATGGTTGAGGTATTCGATGACGTTCACACCGAATTCGTCCTTGAAAATATGGCTCAGGTAGTAAGGGCTAATGTTCAGCTTATCTGAAACGACGGTCAGGGTAAGCGGCTCTTTATAGTGCGCGTCGATATACTCGCGTGCCCGCAGGGTCGTATAATTCGTTTGATTGCGGATTGCAACGGAAATAATTTCGGCGATTTTTTGCGCCGCAGCGACAAAAAGCTCCGCGAGGTCGGTCGTGCAGCCTGCGCCAAGCATATTAAGAACAGGCTGCATAATTTCCCTGTCATAATCGAAATTTTTCAGGGGAACCTGATGGCTGAGTTCGGCGGCGAGGGAAAGCCATAGACGGATGCAATCTGTTTTGATTGCGGCGAACGCGGCGCCGGCCATGGACCTGCTGGAAAAAGCATCGTGAATATATGTGGCCAAGGCCGGAATATCATTGCGGACAATATAGGATACGAGGCTTCCGGATTCAAATTCCGTTTCGCCGGGAGATTGCCCCGTCGCCAGATAGTCGGAATATTGGTTGATGGAGTCGTTTCCGATGCGCAAAGCGAGCGCCGCATGACGGTAGGCGGCACTGAGGTCGGAAAGGGCAAAAACCGTTTCGGAAAGACCGATTTTCACAGGCAGGTGCAGCTTGGTGATGATCTGGTGCCGAATATCCCGGGCCGTTGCAATATTATTTTGCCCGTGCCCCGCCGGATAAAAACAGCACAGTGTGATATGGCTGGAATTCATGACGTCGTAAAACAAATGAAAATCGTGCGCATCCTCGAGGACCGCATCCACAATCATTTTTTTCAAAACAATTTCTTCGGAGCGCGTCAGATCGATATCTTTTAAAGAAAAGGAAAGCGTAAATACGCACATCGTTTTGTATGGGATGTGAAGGGATACGAGGATCTCGGAAAGCCCGGGTGTTACGAGGCCGTTTATAATACTTCCCGTAAGGCAGCAGGAGACCACATCCTTCATATTGGAAAAATTCGCCTGGAGCCGGGTGTTCTTAAGCACGGAAGTTTTCTGTTCTTCAATCCCCGCAATTTGTTTTTCGATGGCGGCGAGAAGGTCGGGTGTGCCGATCGGTTTCAAAAGATAGTCGGCAATCCCGATTTTGACCCCTTGCTGGGCATAGGAAAACTGGTCGTATGCGGTGATGATAATGATCTTTGCATCAGGATTTTCTTCGAGAATCAGGGAAGAAAGATCAAGGCCGCTGAAATTGCCCAAATGGATATCCATCAAAACGAGATCAGGGGTAAAGGACTCGAGGACGGAAAGCGCGGCATCGCCGCTGCCAGCAGTCATCACAGCGGAAATCGCGCTGCAGTTTCCGCGCACAATTTTTTCCAGGGATGCGAGCTCAAGCTCTTCGTCTTCTACAATCAACATTTGATACATCGTATGTTCACCTGTCTTCCTTTCTGTGTTCCAGGCGGATAACAACCGTTGTACCCGCGCCTTCCGCGCTTGAAATACTGATACAGTGATCCGTCCCAAAAAACGCTTCCAGCCTGCCGGCCACATTATGGTAGCCAATGGAATGATGCGGAGAGGCAGGCGTATTACCTGCGGCACCTGGGGTGAGGAGACTTTGCAGTTTTTCTTCCGGGATTCCGACGCCGCTGTCCCGGATAGACACGAATGTCGCGTTATCCTGGTCGCGTATATCGATGATAATTTCTCCTTCGTAATTGTAAGGTTCCAGCCCATGGAGAATAGAATTTTCCACCAAGGGCTGCAAGATAAGGCAAGGAACGGAAAGATCCAAATGAGCGGAAGAAATGTGATAGTCAACCTGCAGCTTGCCTTTAAAACGAACTTGCTGGATATAGATATAATTCTTGAGATTATCCAGTTCTTCCCGCAAAGTGATCGGCCTGTCGATTTTATTGAGATTGTAGCGCAGCATACGGGAGAGCGCCTCAATCAGGTCTACGATATCGCTGTTGCCGCTGCCAAGGGCAAGGCGGCTAATACTGTTCAGCGTGTTGAAAAGGAAATGGGGATTGATCTGTGCCTGCAGGATCTGAATCTCCGTATTTTTGAGATCATTGGCCATTTTAAGGTTGTGCATCTCGCTCTCCTGAAGCTTGAGTTCAAGCTCGGATTGGTCTTTGAGATCGACGATCATCCCATTTACCTTGTGCTTCAGATGATTCAGCGTATCCCCCAAGACCTGCATTTCCAGCAAGTTGGTGATCGTCACATCCTCGGTTTCAAAATTCCCGCGGGAAATCCCGCGCGCATAATCGACGATGCGTTCAACCGGGGAAGAGATATCTCTGGTAATATGAAGGCTAAACAGCAGGATAAAGAGGAAAAGGGCAATCAGGCAAATAACAACCAGGAGGATCGTGGTTCCCGTATTCTGTGCCAATTCTAAAAACGCGGCGTTTGAAAGCAGGCTTTGGTCGCGCATCGATGCCGTAAGACGCGTGGTGATATAGCTGTAAATTGTCCGGGATTCCGTAAAAAGCGGGTAAATCTGATTGAAGGAAACGGTATTGAGCCGGCTGTGTATTTCGGTATTCTGCGCCGCATAGGAGTCAATCAGTTCGCTAAGGCCCACCGCACTGTAATACATATCCTCATTGGAAGCGTTCTGCCGGATAGAGGCGGCAGATGCGCGAACGGAATCCATATGCGCAAGATATTTCGTGTAATTTTCGCTGGAGCCGCTTTGCACGTAATTATCAAACTCGAGGTATGCCTGGTTGATCTGGTGGGAAAGATCGGTGTATTCAAACAGGCCGTTCAAGATATAATTATAGTTTGAATTGGTATTCAGCATGGTAGCGAACAGGATGAGGCTGATGGCGCTGAAAAGCACAATGATTAGCAAAATGAATGAATACAAGCGGTTTTTCAGGGAAGGTATTTTTTTCATGACGCCTCCGCAACATCGACCACGGTGACGGAATCCAGATTATCCATTGTAATGAGTTCTGATTCCGTATAGGTAACGTTGGGCACAGTTTTTCCCAGCGAGGCATCAAACGCATACCGGCCACCGAGATAGCCCATCGAATAATAATCCTGGCTCATCACTCCATAAATCGTTCCCGCCGCAACTGCGTCGAGGTTTTCCTGGCTGATATCCATACCGATCAGCGTCACCTCGTCGGTGAGGCCCTTTTGCTGGAGGATTTTTCCGTAGTTGCCAATCGCTCCGCCGGAAGTGACAAAGACGGCGTTGATATCGGGATGCGAATTCAACATTTTTGAAAATACGTGCATCCCAACGACGGGATCGGCCCAGTCTTCTTCATAGCTGACGATATCCGCATGGGGCAGTGTTTCAACGAGTTCCTGGAGTTGTGCGGTCTGGATGACCTGGTTTTGCGTGGTAAGGCCGCTCATAATCACCCCGATGGTCATATCGTCCCCCACCTGTGCATGCAGTGCTTCGGCCTGCCTGCGGCCGATATCTTCGTAATTCGAGCCCACATAGGCTGTGCGCAGATCCTCTGACGCGGCGTCTACCGCAATGGTGACGAGGGGAATTTCATGCTCTTTGAGTTTTTCAAATATTTTTGTGAATTTACCGGGGGTGAGCGGGCATGTAATAACCGCGTCTACATTTTCGGAGATGGCGATATCGATTTCCCGAAGCATATCTTCAATATTGCAGTTGCCTCCCCCGAGCCACATCCCGTAAAAACCGAAATCTTCCGCGGCGGAAAGAAAACCAACCTTTGCCTGCAGCCATACCGGATAATCTGTTTGGGGCGAAATGAACGCAATCCGCTTCATTTCCTTATTGTAGTTCTGGACGGACTGGATAGAAGAACAGGCGGAAAGGGATAATAGAAAACATAACAATACAAAAAACAATGCAAAAAATTTTTTCAACTTTAGTCTCCTGGGATTATTCTTCTTAATTATATCATATTATACCAAAATCCATGATTAAAAGTGACAGTACAATTTTGCGGCCAAAAAGACAATTTTGCGATACTATTTTTGCCCATACCGCCGATGGCAAATGTATTCAGCAAAACGCAAAATTGTCTCTTTTAAAGAAGTCGTTTCACGGATAGGATACGGATATAGCCACAAAAGATGGCAAATCATAAGGAGGAAGAAATTATGAAAAAGAAAATTGCGCTGATTTTGACAGCCGTAATGTTGCTGTCCATGGTTCTCGCGGCATGCGGAAGCCCTGTTTCCGGCGAAACCACGACGGCAGAGACTGCGCAGGCGCAGGAAAGTCCTGCGGAAGGATCGGCAGGAACAACAGCCGCGGCAGATGGGGAAGACGGTCTTGTCATTACGTTTGTTTCACCGCTGTTGGGGATGGAAGTATGGCTCAACGCCAAATATGGCGCGGAAGCTGCCGCCGAAGAAATCGGCGCGCAAGTAACATGGGTCGGCCCGTCGAGCATTGATATGGACGAACAGGTACGCCAGATAGAACTGGCGATTGCAGAAAATGTAGACGGGATTATTTCCTGCCCTTTAAGCCCGGTCATTTTTGAGGATGTGTACAAGAGGGCGCTCGACAAAAACATCAAGATCGTCAATACGGCAGTGGATTCCGCCGAAGATACGAGGACGGCCTATATCGGGACGGACTATACGAACTTTGGTGAACAGGCGGCGAAAAACCTTTCTGAAAAACTCGGCGGGAAGGGAAATGTAGCGGTACTGGTGACAAGTCTTGATTCCGAAAACCAAATGTCTGAAATGAAGGCAGGGCAGGCATGGCTGGAGCAAAACGCACCGGACGTAAAAATTGTGGTGACAGAAGTTACGAACTCCGATACGGCGCAGGCAGCGGATAAAACCAGTGCAATCATTGACACTTATCCCGACCTTGACGCGATCTGGTGCCTCGAAGCCGCGTCGCCGCTCGGCAGTTCACAGGCAGTTGCGGAGCGTGGGCTTACGGACGAGATTGTTATCTTGGGGATCGACGATACGACGGACGTCCTTGACCTGATCGACCAGGGGGCAATTTGGGGAACGATGACACAGGACTTTTATAAGATGGGCTATGAAGCGGTTAAAATGATTGCCGCGGCACACAACGGGGAAAGCGTGCCTTCTGTGCAGGATTCGGGTACCACACTTGTAACAAAAGAAAATCTGGAAGAATACAAAAACAGGTTCTAAGGATGCAAAAACACCCGGGCCTCTGCCCGGGTGTTTTTCAGCCAAGGGGGAGAAGATATGGAAGAAATTAAAAAAGGGAAACCATTCAGGAATATAACAAAATTCGACCAACTGGGAATTGTGATCGTACTGGTTGCGCTGGTCGTGGTTATTGGAATCAGCAACAGTAATTTCTTTTCCCAGGAAAATATTATTAATGTTTTGCGCTCTACCTCATATATTTTTATCATCGGTATCGCAATGACCTTTGTGCTGATTACGGGCGGGCTGGATCTTTCGGTCGGTTCCGTCATGGCGGTCGGCGGTATTCTCGCCGCACTGGCTGCCACAAACGGTATACCGCTGATTCCCAGCATGCTGATAGGCTTTGCATTTGGCGCGGCAGTGGGCATTGTAAACGGGCTTTTGGTTGTGAAGTTGAATATTCCTTCGCTCATCGTCACCTTGGGAATGATGTATGTGTGCGACGGACTTTCGCTGATTATCACGCAGGGCACGCCGGTTTACCCGCTGCCCGACGATTTCAAGCAGATGGGACAGGGCAGCGTGGGGATCATTCCGAACGTTGTCGTCGTTGCGGCGGTGCTCGCGGTGATTGGAGCGTTTGTGCTTAAAAAAACGCAATATGGCAGAAGCGTATATGCGGTGGGCGGAAACCGCGAGACGGCGCGCCTTTCCGGAATCGACACCAATAAAGTGCAGATTTCGGTTTATGTCCTGTCCGGCATTGCCGCAGCGCTTACGGGTATTCTGATGGCCGGCCGGCTCAATTCGGCGCAGCCAAGCGCGGGAAACAATTATGAACTGAAGGTAATTGCCGCGGCGGTGATCGGGGGCACGAGCATGTTCGGCGGTTCGGGTAACATTCTCGGCACGCTGATCGGCGCACTGCTGATGACGGTAATTGAAAACGGAATGCTGCTGATGAAGCTCTCGGCCTATTGGCAAAGCCTGATTGTGGGTGTGATTATGGTATTTGCAGTGGGGCTGGACCAATACAGAAGGAAGCGGCTCGGACTCTCCAGTTAGGCAGGTGGTACTATGTATATTCTTGAACTGAATCATATAACCAAAAAGTTCATCAGTGTAAAAGCGCTCGACAGGGTGAAACTGAACCTGAAAAAAGGTGAAATTGTCGCGGTATGCGGAGAGAACGGCGCAGGAAAGTCGACGCTGATGAAAATCATATCGGGCAGCGATCCCTTTGGCGGCTATGAAGGACAAATCCTGATGGACGGCGAAGAAAAGCGGTTCCACAGCACCAGGGATGCGGAGAAAAGCGGCATCGAAATGATCTATCAGGAAATCAGCCTCCATCTGGACCTTTCCGTGGCGGAGAATCTTTTCATGGGAAAGCTCCTACGGGGACGCTTCGGCACGATCAACTGGAAAAAGATGAATGCGGATGCGAAAGAAGCGCTGGCGCTGGTAGGGCTTGAACAAATTGAACCCACGCAAAAAGTCAAGACTTTGAGTACGTCGCAGCAACAGCTTTTGTCTATTGCGAGGGCAATTTTAAAAAATCCGCGTGTCCTCGTACTGGACGAACCCACCTCCGCCCTCACGCAGTCGGAAACAGAAAAGCTGCTGGGGCTCCTCAAAGGACTGCGGGAAAAAGGAGTATCCTGCCTGTATATATCCCATAAGCTGAAAGAAGTGTTTGAAATTGCAGACCGGATTACTGTGCTGCGCGATGGAAAATATATTTCGACCTATGATACGCGGGAAGCGACCAGCGAAAAACTGATCGAAGACATGGTGGGCAGGAAAATCAACGTAATGTACCCCAAGGTGTGCTGCGCGACGGAGGAAGAACTGCTTCGTGTGGAAGATTTGTGCGTTCCCCATCCGTATATGAAAGATAAAAATATTGTCGATCACGTATCTTTTACTCTGCACAAAGGAGAGGTGCTTGGGCTTGCCGGGCTTGTCGGGGCGGGCCGGAGCGAGCTGATGGACGCGCTTTTTAAGGTAACGGCAGAAGGCGTGACCGGAAAAGTATTTCTTGCCGGAAAGCCGGTAACAGCCGAAACCCCCAAACAGATGAAGGCCGCGGGGATGGGCTATATTACGGAAGACCGCAAAAAGAACGGATATATCGGCAGCGCAAGCATTATGGAGAATACGACGCTGGCAAGCCTTGACCAAATATCGAACGGAAAGGTTTTGAATGCAAGGAAAGAACGCTTGCTTGCACAGCAATATTCCGACTTACTGGCCATCAAAGCGCCCGGAATTGATACGCATGTCGTCAACCTATCGGGCGGAAACCAGCAAAAGGTAATCCTTGCCAAGTGGATGATGACAAACCTGCGCGTACTGCTCCTGGACGAACCGACACGCGGAATCGACGTGGGTGCAAAGGCGGAAATCTACAAACTCATTAACAACATGGCGCAAAAGGGGATCGGCATTCTTATGGCGTCTTCGGAAATGCCGGAATTGATTGCCATGTGCGACCGTTTCCTCGTGCTGAGCGAAGGCAAAATCCGGGCAGAATTTACAAAGAGCGAAGTATCGCAGGAGAAGATTATGGCCGCCGCAACGGTCGTACATTGAAGGGAGGAAAAAAGATGATTGAACTGAAAAAAAAGTATGAAGCTTTGAATCGGCGCAAGCTGGAAAAAATAGAAGAAGCCTACCGGTTTGAAAACAGGCAGGCCCCCTATATGATCTATGATACCAACTATTGGCTCTTCGGAGAACAGCAAAACTCAATCCCGGAGGACTATTGCGGGGATGACCCGGATGTAATGATGCAGTACCAGCTCAAACAGATTAACCAACACTACAATACGCGGGAATTTGATGAAGACATTTATTATGGGTTTCTCATGCCATGGTTTGGAACGGGCGTGCTTGCATCCGGCTTCGGGACTGCGGTGGAAATGTTGTATAAGATGGATCCCGCCGTCAACATGAGCGAAATCCGCAACCCGGAAGAGATCGATGCGCTTGCTATGCCCGATCCGTATCGGAGCGGACTAATGCCGCGGGTTCTCAGGCAGATTGATTATTTTCGTGAAAACTGCGATCTTCCTATTGGCGTAACGGACTGCCAGGGGCCGCTTACTACGGCGCTCAGCGTCATCGGATATGAAAATTACATGTATTGGATGTACGACTATCCTGAAAAAATCCATCAATTGATGGATATGTGTACAACCGCCCTTATTGACTGGATCAAAATACAAAAAAAGCATATGGGTGTAAAACCGGATGAAGCTTCGTTTATTATCGGAGCACGGATGCCGCAGGGGAAAGGCGGCGTGTGGATTGCAGACGATGATTCCGTGATTATGCCGGGGGACCTGTTTGCGGAATTTGTAAAACCGTATAATGAGCGCGTTTTGCTGGAGTTCGGCGGGGGCGGGATTCATTATTGCGGCTGTTCGAACCAGAACACCCAAAATTATATGAACACCAAGGGACTCAACTGCCTGCATAATTTCCATCTGGATGATTTTGAGCATGCAAAGGAGGTGCGCAGGGCCTGCCTTGAAAACGGAAAGGTATACTGCCTGTGCGATTTTACGCCGAGAACAGAAAACATCGAAGCGTATTACGATACCGTTTATGGCAGCATCGAGCAGAAGGGAATGATCGTGGTTTCATATATCGCACCGGCGATCGAACTGGTTCGGGGAAAATATGAAGCGCGGGAGAGGAATAAGGAAGACCTCGCCAAATTTGTGTGCAGTGTAATTGAGGAAAAACGAAAGCTCTATTTCTGAGGCGGAGGAAGCTATGGCAAAGATCGATATCAGGAAAGATCCCGCCGCGATGCAAACCGCGGCGGGATACCCGCAGGTAAAAGAAATGGAAACGGCGTTCCTTTTTTCTGCGAAGGAAAAAACGACACTGCGTGGGCTCGCAAAAGAGGTTGCCGGGCTTGCGGCGCAGCCGGAAATGAAGAAAAAAGCTGAAAAATGGACGGTGCATAACGATCTGAAATCAGATGAGCCGCTTGTGTTTATCGATCCTGAAAACGGCTGGAACGAGATCATCCCACCGTCGGGCCTCGTTTGCAGCGATCCGCTCGCACGGGTATGGGAAATGCATTTGAGAAAACAGGTTTACTGGGCCACAGTCCTGCGCGACGATAAGGTGATCGAGCCCTTTTTCGATGTCCCTTATAGTTATACGGACACCGGCTGGGGCATTGATCCTGTGCTTGAGGGCGGGGAAAACGGCGGCGCTTACCACATCAAAAAAGCGATTGAGCAGTATGAAACAGATTTTGAAAAGCTTCACGCCCCGCAAATTATTTTAGATGAAGAGGAGTCCGGGCGGCTTATGGATCTTGCCACCGGCCTGTTTGACGGGATCCTTACAGTGCGCAGGAAGAACGTATGGTGGTGGACGCTGGGGCTGTGCTTTGACTATGTATACCTGCGCGGCATGGAAGATTTCATGTGCGACTGCCTCTTGGAGCCGGAATGGGTCCACAGGATGTTCAAGCTTATTTGCGACGGCAAGCTCGCTATGCTGGATTTTCTTGAAGAAAATGGATTGCTTGCAAGCAATAACGGCGGAACCTACGTAGGATCGGGTGGATTTGGATTTACGGATGAACTGCCGCGGGCAGGAACGGACCCCGTGCGGACACAGGACATGTGGGGCTTTTGCGATGCGCAGGAGACGGCCCAAATGGCGCCCGAGCTATATGCGGAATTTGTATTGCCTTATCACAAAAAAATCCTGGAACGGTTTGGCCTTTCCTGTTACGGCTGCTGCGAAGGATACCACGGAAGATGGAACTATGTGAAAACGCTCCCGCACCTGCGGCGGGTGTCGGTTTCGCCTTGGGCGGATTTGAGTACCGTCCCGGAATACCTCGGAAAAAACTATATTGCATCCGTGAAACCAAATCCTGCGCCGCTTGCCTTTCACAGTATAGATGAGGAGACGGTGAGACGGGATTGCAGGGAGGCGGTGCAAAAAACAAAAGGCGGAATCTGTGAGTTTATTATGAAGGACAACAACACCCTTGGGGGCAATCCTCAAAACGCTGCGCGGTGGGTACAAATCATGCGGGAAGAGATTGAAAAAATTTAGTGAACTCGGGCAGCGGTAATGCTATAATAAATCCTGAGAATAATAAAAATCCGGTTTCCGGCGCACCGCGTCTGCAAAGGCGCGTGGGGAAATGGCGCAGAGCGCGTATACACGGTAAATACGGCGGAAAAACGGATACAAGGGGAAAGAGGAGAGAGTGATGTGCAACGCAAAAGAACGAGTTTTTCAAAAACTGATGGGAAAAGAAACGGACCGCATTCCCAACTTGAATATTGTCATGCTGTTTGCGGCCCGGGAAGCCGGCGTTTCCTTTCGTGAATATTGCAGGAACCATGAGGCGCTTGCCCGGGGAAATATACTGTGCGCGCAGCGCTATGGGATTGACGTAGTGACGACAATGTCGGACCCGATGCGGGAAGCGCACGATCTCGGAACGGAAGTGGAATTTCCTGAGGATGATGTGCCGTATGCAAAGGTATCTCTGCTGGCGGATAAATCCCGGCTGGAAAAACTAAGGCTGGTAGAACCGTCAAACGGCCGGCGGATGACGGAAACTGTCCGGGCGATTGAGTTTTACAAAAGGGAAGTGGGGAACGATTACCCGGTTGTCGGTTGGGTGGAAGGCTGCTTTGCAGAGGCTGCCGACCTGCGCGGGGTCAATGAGTTTCTGATCGATTTATACGACGATCCGGAGTTCATACACGCGCTGCTGGAGTTTTGCCTCGAGCAGGCGATCCTGTACGCGCGGGCACAGGTCGAGGCTGGCGCAGATATCATAGGCGTGGGCGACGCGATCGCCTCCGTCGCCGGGCCAAACGCCTATCAGGATTTGGCAGGGGAATATGAACGCAGGCTGCTTACCGCAATTCGTGGAATGGGCGCAAAAACAAAGCTGCATATTTGCGGGAATACGAGGCCGCTGCTCGAATGGATTCCCTTTGATGTAGTGGATATTTTTGATGTGGACTGGATGGTGCCGCTTGAAGAAGTGAGAAAGTACAGCGGCACATCCGTATTATCCGGAAATTACGATCCTGTTGCGGTGCTGCTGCAGGGGACGCCCGAGTCGGTAAAGCAGGCGGCGGAAGAGTGCACCCAAAAGGGGGGATCCCATTATATCAGCTCCGCGGGCTGCGAAGTCCCGAAATTTACACCGCCGGAAAATCTGCTTGCGGTGAAAGAATATTTGGAAACCAGATAATCCAGGGGTTTATGGAAAAAACGGCCTGCAGGAGAGGGCCGTTTTTTTGTGCCCGGATGTTGCCTGCCCTCCAAAATCTGCGGGACTGGAAAAAGATTAAAATATAAAAAAGGCGTTTTATGAAAAAGCGGGCTGTGTATGTTAATGTAACTTGGTTTCGGGACAAAACAATTCCGGGACATTCTGAGAAAATTCATAGGATACCGCAAAGACGGTTAGGAGGTAACAAAAATGGCACAGGAAAAGAGCGGCACAAAATCGACGCTGCAAAGCGCCGGTGAAAAGATCGGCGATGTTTTGAGCAAAGCAAAGGACAGCATTGTAGCACTGGGAGGAACGGTTGCGGCGCGGTCGAAGGAAATGATGGACGTTGCAAAGCTGAATGCGCAAAAGGCGAAGCTGACCGACGAGATCAACGAGAGCTACCGCGCAATCGGCAAGGCGACCTATGATGCGGGGCGGTTGAAAAAAGACCTCGCGGAGCATGGGGACCGCATCAAAAACAACGAGGCAGAGTTGAAAAAGATCGAAGCAGAGATCGACAGGGTGAAATCTGAGGCGGACGGCGAAGCGGCAGGAAAGATGGATCAAGCGAAGGAGAAGGCGTCGGAAACGGGAACGGCGGCCAAAAAAGCCGGCGGCAGCGCCAAAACAGCAGCCAAAAAAACGGCCTCCTCCGCGAAAACGGCTGCCAAGAAAACGGGAGCAGAAACAAAAACAGCGGCTAAGAAAACAGGCTTAGCTGCGAAGACAGCCGCCAAAAAGACGGGCGAGGCGACCAAAACAGCGGCAAAAAAGACCGCTTCCGCCACCAAGACGGCAGCTAAGAAGAGCACGGCCTCAGTCAAAAAAGCGGCGAATTCATAAGAGTTTGCAAAGAAAAACAGGATGGGAACATCACAGGATGGGAACCTCCTGTTTTTTTATGCGAAAACGGCAGGCTTTGCGCCGGCGGACTGCGCCTATAAATGGTGTGCGTCCGCCGGCGCTTGCGCGAAAAAGCAAACCGGGGCGGCACGACACGTATGGAAAAAATCCCGCCAGTGTGCTATAATGGCTTCCAGATGAACGAATGGAATGAGTTGTGATATGGAAAATTACCCCAATTATCCCTTAAAAAATGAAAAGAATATGCGGACGATGCTTGCCGCTGCAAAAGAGGCGTACGGCGGACGGGATATGCTGCGTGTGCGCACAAAGGAAAAAACGGTGCGCGGGATCGGCGCAGGCGAATTCCTGCGTGATATGAACGCGCTCGGGAACGCGCTTTTAGGGCTTGGCCTTGCGGACGCGCACATTGCGGTCATCGGGCCGACGAGCTACGAATGGCTGCTTACTTACTATGGCGTACAGTGCGGCGTGGGCGTCATCGTTCCCATCGACAAAGAACTGCCGGACGACGAGATTGCGAATATCCTCGAAGACAGCGGCGCGCAGGCGCTGGTCTTTTCGGGTGAATATGCGGATACGGTGGAAAATATCCGCGATAGCCTTGCGGCTGTGAGATTTTATATTAATATGCACGCGGAGCAAGACGGTAAAAAAACGCTCGGTTTCCGCGGGTTGATCCGCGAAGCGGAAGAGTGCGGGTATGAGCGGCGGGAAATCGACGAAAACGCCCTGTCCGCCCTGCTGTATACGTCGGGCACGACGGGAAAGAGCAAGGGCGTGATGCTGACGCAGAAGAATATCCTCTCCGCATCGGAGGGAGGGCTTTCCCTGCTGGATCTCGGGCAGGTATGTATGTCTGTGCTGCCCGTACACCATTCCTTTGAAAGTACGCACGGCATCACCATGATGATCCAGAACGGCACAACGATCTGCATAAACGACAGCCTGCGGCATTTCATGGAGAATTTGCAGCTTTTCAGGCCGGATATGATTTTCCTTGTGCCGCTGTTCGTAGAGATGATGCACCGCAAAATCTGGCAGAACGCGGAAGCAAACGGCCAGGCAGACGCGCTGCGCGCACTGGTCGAAAAAAGCAATGCGGAGCTTCGCGCGGGCGAAGACAACCGCGATCGATATTTTAAAAATATCCACGACGCGTTTGGCGGGAACCTGAAGCTTATCATCTGCGGCGGCGCGCCGCTGTCCGCGCGGCTGATGCGCGAATTCCGGGAGTTTGGCATCCTGCTTTTGAACGGTTACGGGATTACGGAATGCGCACCCCTCGTTTCGGTCAATAAAAACCGCTATTATTGCGATGGGGCCGTAGGAATCCCGATTGCGTGCTGCAATGTGAAGGTGGAAAATGCGGACGAGGACGGAGACGGTGAAATCTGGGTTAAGGGTCCCAACGTGATGCTCGGGTATTATAAAAACGAGGAAGGCACGCGGGAAGTAATGAAAGACGGCTGGTTCAACACCGGCGATATCGGTCACATAGACGGCGGGGGCTTCCTGCATATTACGGGCCGCAAAAAGAACCTGATCGTGCTTCCGAGCGGAAAAAATATTTATCCCGAGGAAATAGAGGAATATTTGATGCGCATCCCGTATATTAAAGAAGTGGTCGTGTATGCGCCGTCTTCGGACGGACTTAGCGAAACGGAGCTCTGCGCGGAGATTTTTGTGACGGAAGAGTATACGGCGGCCCATAGCGCGCAAGAGATCGGGGAATCCCTCGAAAAGGATATTTCCGCGGTCAATAAAACATTGCCCATTTTTAAACACGTCGGGCATTTCCATGTGCGTGACAAGGAGTTTGAAAAAACAACGAAAAAATCAATTAAACGCTTTGCAATGTAAAGCGGGCGAGACCCCGGTATGGGCGGAAGTTTTGCGGAAGGGAACCCTTCCGAAACCAGGCGAAAATAAATCAGTTTGACGAAAGGAGGAAACCGCGATGGTGGAGCTGGAAAAGGTACAGCAGCTTCTGGCAATGGCCTGTCCGAAGGAAATTGAGGAGATTACTCCGGATAAGCACCTGATCAGCGATTTGGAAATGGATTCATTCGGGCTGATGGAGGTGGTCATGGCATTTGAGGATGAATTTGGGATTGAAATCCCAGACAGGGACCTGCGGCTGCTCGATACGGTAGAAGACGTACTGTTATACCTCGAAGACAAAACGGAAACAGGGCATATGCCCGTACAGGCATTCTAAACATTTATTAGAATTTATAACGGTGGAAAGGGGCCGCGGCGAGCGGCCTTTTTTCGTGAAGGGCTTTCCATTGCGGGAGAATGGGAGTAAAATAAATAGGGCAAATCTGCTTTTTGCCATTGGGGCACAGGGAGCGGGACGGTTCCCCTCCACAGCCTTTTGAAACAGGGAATACAATATCAAGGGAGAGCAATCGATGAGCATTATTACAATCGTAGGGGCGGGAATGATGGGTTCGGCCATCGGTTTCCCGGCAAGCGGCAATGGGCATGAAATACGGCTGGTGGGTACGCCGCTTGACAGGGAAATCATTGAACACGCGCGCAAAACAGGGGAACACCTGACCTTAAAACGCCGTCTTCCCGGCAGCTACCGGTATTACCAGATAGAAGAACTCGAAGAGGCGCTTTTGGGCGCGGATTTATTGGTAAGCGGGGTGTCAAGCTTCGGCGTAGACTGGTTCCTTGCCGAAATCCTGCCGGTAATCCCGGAAACGCTGCCCGTCCTCGCGGTAACGAAGGGAATGCAGGATACAGAGGAAGGGAAACTGATTCCCTATCCGCATCTTTATGCGCAAAAATTGAACAGGAAGCTTTCGCTGAATGCGGTCGGCGGCCCGTGCACAAGCTATGAGCTTGCCGATCACGATCCTACGGAAGTGTGTTTTTGCGGGGAGGATATGGAAACCCTGCGAAAAATTAAGGCACTGTTTGAAGCGCCGTATTACCACATCAGCCTTTCCACGGATGTTGTGGGCGTGGAATGCGCGGTTGCCATGAAAAACGCTTATGCGCTTGCGGTGTCTCTCGCGGTGGGGCTTGCCGAGCGCCGGGAAGGGGTGCCCGGGAAAGAACATTATAATTCGCAGGCGGCGCTGTTTGGGCAGAGTGTCCGCGAAATGCGCAAACTGCTTAAGCTCGTGGGCGGCGGCGACGACAACATCGTACTTGGCGCGGGCGACCTGTACGTGACGGTATTCGGCGGACGTACCCGCAAGATCGGCGTACTGCTCGGACGGGGCATGCGTTTTGAAGACGCAATGGCGGAGCTCGAAGGAATCACGCTTGAATCGATCGTGATAGCGACGCGCACGGCACGCGCGGTGAGAAAGCTGATTGCCGGGGGAAAGGCAACGGCCGCGGATTTTCCCTTGATGCTGCATGTGGACGATATCATCAACAACGGAAAAGACGTGAATATTCCGTGGGGCAGTTTCGAGGTGGAAACGCAGCTATGAAAAGAAATATCGTCATCATCAACCTTGTAGCGGCATTTTTGTGGATGTCCATGTATTCCTATGTGCCGACGCTGCCCGCATATGCGACGTCCCTAGGGGCGACGGCCGCTGTGGTAGGGGCGATCGGCGGGGCCTATGGCGTAATGCAGATTGCGCTGCGTGTGCCCCTTGGGATCATTTCAGATAAGATCGGCAAGGATAAATTGTTGCTGCTGGTTGGCTTTGTGATTCTTGCAGTCTCAGGATTGATGTTCATTGTGGCCAAAGACACCTTCTGGGTGATGATGGCCCGCGGTGTGGGCGGAGCCGCTGCGGCGTGGTGGGTCGTGATTTGCGCCTCCTATTCCAAGTACAACGATGAAGACAAGCAAGTGAAAGCGCAGGGCATCCTCAATGCGTCGTCCAATATGGGCAAGGTGGTCGCCGCGCTCGTGGGCGGGTTCCTTGCGCAGGCGTTCGGCCTCCACGCGCCCTTTTACTTTGCCTTCCTGGTCGCGCTCGTGGGCATCGGCTGTATTATGATGTTTAAAACGCCGAAGGAAGAACAGAAGATCGTTCCGCCGAGCGGCAGGGAGCTTGCGGCCCTGATGAAAAACAAGCATCTGATCGTTTTTTCTATCCTTGCTGTTTTTTCCCAGCTGCTGTGCTTTGCGCTGCCGAGTTATTTCACGTCGGTTGCGGCGCAGGATCTCGGCGCGGACTCCTCGCAGCTGGGTCTTTTGATGGTTGTTTATTTTCTGGTAACAAGCCTTTCGTCCATGTTTGTCGGCACCAAACTATATAAAAAAATCGGCGGGATTAAGTGCATTACCATTTCATTTGTGCTGGGCGCAGTTTCGTGTATTCCCATGTTCTACCACATGAACCTTGGGGTAATCTATGTGATGCAGGCATTGTCCGGCGTTTGCTACGGAATTACGTGCGGCGCGCTTGCGGGCTTTGTCATTAAGGCGGTGGAACCGCGTTACCGGTCTACGGCAACGGGTATCCTGCAGTCCATTTTTGCCATCGGGATCTTCCTCGGGCCGGTCATCGTGGGCAACGTGATCGAGGCGGCGTCCATGGATATGGCCTTCTGGGTAATCTTTGCACTGACTTCCGTCGCCGCAGTTCTGAGCCTTTTGCTTATCCCGAAAGAATATGATAAGATGTGATTAATGAAAGTGGTTTGAAGAGGCGTTTGCAGGGTATTATTAAAACATAATCCATATGAAAACAGGAGGGGGAAGTTATGAATTCTGAGTCTTGGAAATCCAGGGAAATGATACGGCTGATCCTGAGCATTGTTCTTTTGATTATTGGACTTATCCTGCTCGGCGCACCGCAGTTTGCAATGGAAGTGATTGTTGTAATCATCGGCATCGTGGTGCTTGCCTACGGCGTAATCCAGTTATTAATCAACCTGTCAAAACGAAACAGGGGTGACGCGAATGCGGGGCTTGCCGTCCCGATTATCGCCATCATCATCGGTGTTCTGCTGATCATCTTCCGCGGAGGTGTAGCCAATATCATCCTGCCGTTTATCATCGGCGTATGGGCGGTTATTACGGGCGTCATGAGCCTGATGGAAGCGTCGCAGGTGAAGGACTACAGCACGGGCGCATGGAAGGTGGCGCTCATCAGCGGCCTTGCGGAGTTGGTGCTCGGTATTATAATCATCGTAGGAATTATCGCGGGCGGGAACGCGCTTGGCGTGCTGCTCGGCACCTGCTTGACGATCTATGGTATTTTCAGCATCATCGAATGGGGAATTGTGGCCTCGGCCAAAAAGTAACCTGCTGCGGCGAGTTTGCCGCCGGAAAAAGCTTGCTTTGCAATGAAGTTCTTCTCAAATGCCGCATCGGAAACGATGCGGCATTTTTGATGCTTTTCAGCATGGGAAATCCAAGGCGCCCTGGCGCCGGATGCCGGAACCGTGATGAACCTAAAAGGCAAACGGGCGGGACTTTGCTCAGATGCCGGATCGGCTGGCGCTCACGGTCTATGCAGGCCGCGGCATGTTTTGGATTTTATATCTGATTCTTGCTGCCGGACTGCAGGGAGCCAATACGGCAGAATACTGCGCAAATTCCAAAAAACAGGAACAAACAGTCAGTATAATTTCGAATTTTTGGCGTATTATTGCCCGATGTTGCCATTGGGGGGAAAAGAGGCGCTGACCGTGCTATAATACCAATATCCGATTTGGTTCCAGCCGGGAAATGATTTACTGTACAACATCGTTTTTTTTCGTGTGAGGAGTGGCGTATGGATCGTTTTCTTTCCATCTTACCGATTATTGCCCCTGTTTTCGTTACGCTTCTGATCGGCTATTTTTCTAAAAGAAAAGGGCTGGTCTCCCCCGAAGGAGTGGGGGGAATGAAAGCGCTGGTCATGAATTTCGCGCTTCCGGCAGTGATCATCGGGGCGTTTTACAATATCGATATTTCAACAGATATTCTGGTGATTGCGGCAATCATCTTTTCCAGTGGAATTGCAGGCCTTCTGGCCGGGAAGCTGCTGAAAAAGCTCCTGCGCATCCGGCACGAGGCAATGCCCTTCCTGATGACGACCTTTGAAACGGGGATGATTGGGTATGGGCTCTATATTTTGCTGTTTTCACAGGAAAAATTTTCCTGGTTTGCAATGGCGGATATCGGGGAAGCGGTTTTTGTCTTTACTGTATACAGTATCCTGCTGAATATGCGCGTGGGGACGGATGTGAAGAGTTCGCTTCGTGCCATGCTCAAAACCCCGATGATTTGGGCGACCGCCGCGGGGCTGATCCTCGGGGCGACAGGCCTCGGGCGCCTGCTCGACGCGTCGCCTGCCGGACCCACCGTGGGCGAAGTGCTTTCCTATGTCGGGGCGCCCACCGGAATTTTGATGTTGTTTGTCGTGGGGTACGAAATGCAGCTCAACAGGCGGTATATCAAAAGCGGCCTTGCCGCCCTCGGACTGCGCGCGTGTGTGATGGCGCTGCTCTGCTTTGCGGTGGTAAACCTTATCTTCCTGTTCATCCCGTTCAATGAATATTTATTCTGGTCCTTTATCCTGATGTATTCCCTCCCGTCCACCTACCTGCTTCCGTTATTTACGCGCAGCGGGGACGACAAAGCCTACGTGGCGACGAGCCTCGCGCTTTATACAGTGTTCAGTATTGTGTTATTCTCGGTAATCGCATACCTGGCCGTGCCCTGACGGCGGCGCAGCCCGCAAATAAGACTGCCCGGGCAAAGCTTTTCAGCAAAAATGAAATATGATATGATAAATAAAATGCATGTCCCATCCTGGAGAGGTAAAAAGAGAGGACAACCGCAATGGAACAATTTTTTTCAGTGCTACCTATTGTTGCGCCCGTATTTATCGCGCTTCTGATTGGTTATTTTTCCAAACGCAAAAGGCTCGTCACGCCCGGCGGGATAGAGGGCATGAAAGCCCTGGTGATGAATTTTGCGCTGCCTGCCGTTATTATCGGCGCGTTTTATACGGTCACGGTAGATACGGATATGGCCGTCGTCGTGATTACGATGTTCTGCTGTGGGCTCACCGGGCTGCTGTTGGGAAAACTCCTGCGGTGGCTGCTGCGCCAGAAGCAGGATTTGCTGCCCTTCCTTGTCACTTCATATGAAACGGGAATGCTTGGCTACGGGCTCTACATCATGCTGTTTTCCCAGGCGCAGGTCTCAAATTTCGCCATGATTGACCTTGGAGAGGCGGCATTTGCGTTCACGATTTACATCGGGCTGCTGAATGCGCGCAAAGGAGTAGACGCTAAAAGTTCCCTCCGGTCTATGGTGAAAACGCCGATGATCTGGGCGGTTGTGGCAGGGATCGCCCTCGGGGCGACCGGGATTGGGCGGATGCTCGACGCGTCGCCCATAGGGCCGGCCATTTCGGAGGTGCTTGCGTATATCAGCGCGCCGACAGGCATCCTGATGCTGTTTGTAGTGGGCTATGAACTCGAGTGGACGAAGGAGTACATGAAGGATGCGCTGGTCGCGGCCGGGCTGCGCTTTTGCGTGATGGCGCTGCTTTGCTTCCTTGCGGTAAACGTCATCTTCCTGTTTCTTCCGTTCAACGAATATTTGTTCTGGGGCCTGGTGCTTGTGTTTTCCCTGCCCGCGCCCTATATCCTGCCGCTTTTTATCAGCGGGGAAAAAGACAACGCCTATGTGGCGACGAGCCTTGCGCTTTACACGGTAATCAGTATTGTGCTGTTCACGGTGATTGCGTGTATGGAAACTTCGGGAGTGGTTATGGGCTGACGGCCTTCCCCGCATCGGGAAAAAGCGGACGGCGGGCAAAAGGCCTGTGCGCGGCTGTGGCCGGTTTGGCTGTAAGAGGGATGGTAAAAAGGCCCCTTTTCCGAATACCGGATATCCGGGAAAAGGACAATAGGGGGCGGGCCGGCATATAATAAACGATGTTAAAATGCGCGTTTTATTTCCCTGCCGCAGCCAAACGTGCGAAGAAGCCGGGGCCAAGGCCCGCAACGGCACCCGGAAAGGCAAACCGGGCCGGACGAATCCCCACGGGTAAAACCGGATTTTCCTGTGAAAATGAGCCGCTTCATTGCATCGCGCGTATAGGATATAAATAGCAATGGGGGAGATTGAGCAGATGAACAAGAGAGAAAAACTGTTTTCCTTTCCAGACGGTGAAAGAAGCAGGAACGGGGTTCCGGATTTTGCGGATTTTTCGCTGGACAGCGGGCTGAAGAAAGACCTGCTTCAGATGATTCAAAAAAAGTGCTTCCGTCAATTGGCGGACAGCGAACTGGAAGAGATCCATGCGGCGGGTGTGCCCTGCCCAATGGAAGATATGGACAGGAACAAGGACGATACCGTGCGCTGAAGAGTGCAAAAGCCACGGAGCGGCTGCACAGAACGGAAAACATCCGCCCCCGGAAGGCCGGATTTTATTTTTCCGGCATAGCAAAACCGCCCGCGGATGCGGAAATTTCACACCGTTGCGGCCCTCCGCCGGAGTATAGCCGCGGTTTTTTGAAGCTTCGCGCCTGTGCCGCGCAGAGGTTCCTTTTTCCACGGAGACCCCTTTGGTTCTGCGCCTCCATAAAGGATATACGTCTGGAGAAAAAAGATAGCTCAATATGACCTGAAAAAGCTGCGGAAATGGTTTTTCCTGCCAAAAATTTTTTTGGCAGGGCGGTCTGCCGCGAACAAAGGATACGAATGCATAAAACGCAGGAATGAATGGAGTTCGGAATGACGCACGTCAAAGCTTTTGAAGAGCTGTATGAAGAATATTTTCCCAAAATATACAATTATATTTTTTACCGCATCCTTCGCAGGGAGGATACGGAAGACCTGGTAAGCGAAACTTTCATGAAGGCTGCAAAAAATATGCACCGGTTTGATGAAAAGAAGGCTTCGTTTAAAACCTGGATATTCCATATCGCAAAAAATACCCTGACCGATTTTTACCGGAAACAGAAAAAAGAGGCCTCGTTGGACGACGAAAACGCACGGGTGGAAATTGCCGTGGATTTCGACGTTCAGTTTGACAGGATCGCTTTGCCTAAGCGGCGGGCGTTGCTGCGGGAACTTATGGGCCTGAAAGAAAAGGAGCGCATGATCCTATACTATCGTTACTTTGAAGGATATAAAAATAGAGAGATCGCAAAACGGCTTGGCATGAACGAAAGCACGGTAGGCACAGTTCTCGGGCGGACGTTAAAAAAATTGCGTACAGAGGAAATTCGTGATTTAATGGATTAGGGGCGTTTGTACGCAGCCCTTCCCCTGCCCGCGGCGCGGGCGGGGCAATATGGATAAAACAAATTGGGAGATTGCTATGGCCAAAGACCTTTTTCGGAAGAAATCGCTAGAAAACGCAGCTTCCCCGGAAAAACTGGATGAATATGTGAAAATAACAAATCCCGGCATATGGAGCGTGCTGGTTGCCTGCATTGCCGTTGTGGTGGCGGCGGCCGTCTGGTTTGCCGTCGGCACGATTCCAGATACCCTTGAAATGAAGGGAGTAGTGTTCCCGGGGGACGGCACGGTTTCCGTGCTCTCGACAGGCGGCGGGAAGGTGCATGACGTGCGCGTAAGCGTTGGGGATATGGTCATGCCGCACGATATTCTGGCAGTGATCCCGCAGCCGGAACTCGCGGCCGAACTCGAACAGCTGCAGGCGGCGGAAGAAAAGGACGAGACGCTGATTATGCAAAAACAAAATGAATATGCCGCCGCCTCGGTCATCCGTTCGGAGGTTTATGGAATCGTGCTGGATACGGTGCACGTGAACGATATTGTGGGGGAGAACGAACAGGTTGCCAGCCTCGCGCGGATCGAGGAGGGCACGAACAGTTATGAAATCCTGTGTTATGTGCCTGTGGATACAGCGCGCAAGCTTTCGGAAGGGATGGAGGTGCAGGCCTGCCCGTCTTATGTCTCGCGCGAGGAATATGGATATATGATAGGCTATATTTCCGAAATCGGGGAGTATCCGGTGACGGATAACGATATTACGGCCGCCGTGGGAAACAAGCAATATGTAGCGGAGATCATGGAAGAGGGCAACAGCATCGAAGTCAGGGTGTCTATTTCGCTTGACGCGGAATACAGCGGTGCGGGAAATTCCGCGGCGTGGTCGAACCCAAAAGGAAATACGCTCGAGCTTTCAACGGGAACCGTCTGCGACCTCCTCGTCGTCATAGACGAACAGAAGCCTTACGAGCTTTTGCTTAATTCGTGAGGAGGCGGCATATGAAGGTGGCAAAGGTCCCGGTGGTTATGCAGATGGAGGCGCTTGAATGCGGAGCCGCCTGCCTGGCGATGGTGCTTGCCTTTTATGGGAAATGGCTGTCGCTGGAACAGGTGCGCGGCGATTGCGGGGTATCGCGCGACGGCAGCAGCGCGAAAAGCCTCGTGACGGCAGCGAGGGCCTACGGCCTTGAGGCCGCGGGCTACCGGATGGAAATCGAGGATGTAAAACAGTGTGGCTTTCCGGCTATCCTGCATTGGAATTTTAACCATTTCGTTGTGCTGTGCGGGTTCAAAGGAGACAAAGCTGTGATAAACGACCCGGCGCGCGGAAGGATATCCGTGGGCATGGAGGAATTTGACCGCTCGTTCACCGGAATTGTCCTTTGCTTCGAACCGGCGGAGGCGTTCCGGCGGGAAGGAAAGCCCGCGAGCGTTATGGATTTTGCAAGGAAAAGACTCCGGGGGAGCCGGGGGGCGGTTGTGTTTGTGATGCTGTGGTCGCTCATTGCTGCGGCCATTGCCATTGTAATTCCCCTGTTTTCCAAGGTGTTTATGGACAACATTTTATCCGGGAAAAATCCGGAATGGCTGACGCCTCTCATTTCCGTCATGCTGGCGGTGCTGGTTTTCCAGTTTGTAACGGCGTCCATCCAGAATGTATATTGGATGCGTATTCAGGGGAAGATGGCAACGGTGGCCAGCTCGTCCTTCATGTGGCATGTGCTGCGGCTGCCGGTCGGTTTTTTTGCACAGCGCTATATCGGCGATATTGCCGCGCGGCAGGCAAGCAATGAAGGAATCGCCTCTACGCTGATCGGAAGGATCGCGCCGCTTGCCGTCAACGTGTGCCTGCTGGTGCTGTACCTGATCGTCCTGCTGCGCTACAGCGTCCTTCTTTCCGCTGTGGGCATTGCCGCCGCTGCGGTGAATTTGGCGGTCATGCGTATCATTGCCAAAAAACGCGTCAATGCCAGCCGGGTGATTGAGCGGGATATGGGCCTTCTTTCGGGCGTTACCGCGGCAGGCTTCGATATGGCGGAAAGCATCAAGGCGGCAGGGGCGGAAAACGGGTATTTTGAACGCTGGAGCGGGACGTATGCCCGCGCCAACAACGGAAAAATCCAACTGCAAAAAGCAAACCAGTTTTATAATATGATTCCGCAGTTTGTGCAGCAGCTTGCGAATATCGCGGTGCTGATGCTCGGCGTATACCTCATTCTGGACGGCAGCTTCACCATAGGTACCCTGCTTGCGTTCCAGGGAATTTTGTCTTCTTTCCTCGCGCCGGTCAACGAAATTGTGCAGGTAGGCACGACGTTTTTTGAAATGCGCACACAAATGGAACGGATCGACGACGTATTCCATTATAAACCGGACGTATCCGAAGAAGGGGAAGCGGACGGAAAACTGCGGGGGACGGTCGATATGGAAGGCGTGACGTTTGGGTACGCGAAACTTTCGCCGCCGCTGATCTCGGAATTCAGCCTGCACGTGGAATGCGGAAAGAGCATTGCGTTCGTCGGTGCTTCGGGTAGCGGAAAATCGACGTTGGCTAAACTGATCTCCGGGCTGTATCCGCCGTGGGAGGGACGTATTTTGTTCGACG
Source organism: Christensenella tenuis (assembly GCF_014287795.1). GTDB lineage: Bacteria > Bacillota > Clostridia > Christensenellales > Christensenellaceae > Christensenella > Christensenella tenuis. The sequence continues at coordinate 244,773 of NZ_JACOON010000006.1, read as the reverse complement.
GAACCCCGCGCGGGGAGATCCCGCGGAGCATTCTTACGGATTCCGTAAGCGTGGTGGATCAGGAAATCGTCCTGTTTGAGGATACGGTGCTGAATAACATTACAATGTGGGACCGGAGCATTCCCTTTTCGGATGTGGTCGAGGCATGCAAGACCGCCGAAATCCATGAGGATATTATGCTGCGTCCGGACGGATACGACGATATGGTGGTGGACGGCGGGAAAAATTATTCCGGGGGGCAGCGCCAGCGCCTTGAGATTGCCCGCGCCCTGGTCAGGAAACCGTCCGTTTTGATTCTGGACGAGGCGACGTCCGCCCTGGACGCCAAAACAGAGCAGCAAATCATGGAAAACCTGAAAGAGAAGGGGATCACGCTCATTATCATTGCCCACCGGCTTTCAACGATCCGCGACTGCGGGGAAATTATTGTCCTGGATCATGGGAACGTGGCGGAGCGCGGCACGCATGAAAGCCTGCTCGCGAGGCATGGAACCTACGAAAAATTGTTGGACGATTGAAGAAGGAAGGAGGAGTGGAACGTGGGAAAAGAGGAACAAAAGGCAATGGACGAAGCGCTCCGGGACCTTCTTTCGATTTTTGAGAAACCGCACGCGGGAAAAAGCGCGCCTGACCGAAAAAAGGGAATCGACGGCGCGTTGCAGGAGGTGCTTCGTTTTTGGAAGATCGAAGCGGGGGAAGTGCCGGACAAAATTGAAGATCCATATGAAAGGGTTGAATATGTGCTGCGGCCGACCGGCGTCATGCACCGGCGCGTGGAGCTGACCGGAAAATGGTGGAAGGACGCGACAGGGCCGCTGCTTGGCGCAAAAAAAGACGGAACGCCGGTGGCGCTGCTGCCTATGGCCTTTGGCGGCTACGCTTACCATGACGAAAACGGAAAAGTACGGATCAACGAAAAAACAGCCGGGGAGCTTCTGGAGCAGGCGCTCTGCTTTTACCGCGGGTTTCCCGCCAAACCGCTGAAGCTCATCGATACGCTGATGTTCCGCCTGCATTCCTTTTCCGTGGGGGATGTCATCTGGGTGCTTGTCGCGTCGCTGTGCGTAAGCCTCCTTGGGATGGTCCTTCCGCAGATCAACAAGCTGATTTTTGATAATATCATTCCCGGCGGCCTGACGGCGGATGTTTTTCCGGTAACGGCCCTTCTTGTCGGGGCCACGGTCGGGAGCCTGCTTTTCGGCATATCGCGCAGCCTCATCCTGCGCCGGTTTATGGATAAAATGTCGGTGGCTTCGCAAAACGCGGTGATGTCACGGGTATTTTCCCTGCCCGTTTCCTTTTTTAAAGACTATTCGGCGGGCGAACTTTCCGAACGCGTGGGCAGCATGAACGCGATCGGGGAGATTCTTTCCGGAACAGTCCTTACAACCGGGCTTTCCGCTTTGTTTTCATTTGTGTATATTTTCCAGATGGCCTCCTTTGCCCCTACGCTCGTGGGGCCGGGGATGCTCGTCATTGCAGCTATGCTTGCGGTCATTGTCCTCACGGCAATTGTCCAAATTCATGTTTCCAAGCGGAAAACGGATATTTCCATCAAGCTGAACGGCCTGGTATTCAGCCTGTTTGGCGGGATCCAGAAAATCAAACTTGCCGGGGCGGAAAAGAGGGCGTTTGCCAAATGGGCAAAGCTGTTTTCGCAGGAGGGAAGGCTTTCCTACAATCCGCCCCTGTTTTTGAAGTTCAGCACCGCGATTTCAGCGGCTGTCACGCTCGGCGGCACAATCCTCCTTTATTTCGTTGCTGGAGAAAACGAGGTTTCACAGTCGGACTATATTGCTTTTTCAACCGCCTATGGAGCGGTTTCTGCCGCGCTTCTGGCGCTTGCGGGCATTACGGCCCAGCTTGCGTCCATAGGGCCGCTGCTGGAGATGGTCCAGCCGATTTATGACGCGCAGCCGGAAACCGGCGAAAACAAAAAGCAGGTGGCAGAGCTCCGGGGCGAGGTGGAGCTTTCCCACGTGACCTTCCGGTACCGTGAAGATTTGCCCGTTGTTCTCGACGATTTCAGCCTGCACATCAAACCGGGGGAATACGTTGGAATTGTGGGAAAAAGCGGGTGCGGGAAATCTACGCTGATGCGGCTGCTGATCGGCTTTGAGAAGCCGGAAGCGGGCGCGGTTTATTTCGACGGCGAAGACATCGAAGAGCTTGACCTGCGAAGCATGCGCCAGAGGATCGGCGTTGACCTGCAAAACGGAAAGCTGTTCGCAGGGGATATTTTTTCCAATATTACACTGACTGCGCCGTGGAGCACACTGGACGAGGCCTGGGAGGCCGCGCGCCTCGCGGGGATCGCGGAAGACATCGGGCAGATGCCCATGGGTATGTATACCATGATCAGCGAAGGCAGCGGCGGAATTTCCGGCGGCCAGAAGCAGCGGATTCTGATTGCGCGCGCTCTCGCCGGAAAGCCGCAAGTGCTTTTGTTTGACGAAGCGACAAGCGCCCTCGATAACGTTGTGCAAAACGAGGTTGCTGAAAATATTGCAAAGCTCGGGTGCACGCGGATCGTGATTGCACACCGTCTGTCCACCGTAAAAAAATGCGACCGGATTGTGATGATTGACGGCGGCAGGATTGCGGAGGAAGGAACATACGACGAGCTCATGGGAAAGAAAGGACTGTTTTATGAGTTTGCCGCACGCCAAATCAAATAAAGCGCGGCGGGCTATGGTGGTAATGATATGAGAAAAATAATATTTATTCTGGTATGCATCCTGGTTGTGGCGGGCGTTCTGTTTGCAGGCTGCGCGCAGCAGCCGGTGCAGCAGGACGCAAACGCAATCAGGATTGCGCTCGTTTACCGCAGCGGCATGGAATATAACGCCTCCCGCTACGAAAAAGGAATGCAGATGGCAATCGAAGAATATACCGGGCCTTACCAAATCAGTGTGGAAACTTATGGCGATGCGCAGGAATTTGAAGGGTCGCTGGAAACGGACAACAAGCTTGCGGAGGACCCGAATATCACTGCCGTCGTCAGCTTGCAGGATTATGAGGTCATCGATGCTGCGGCAAAGACAATGGACGATTTTCATAAAGCATTTTTTGCAGTACAGGGGTATTATGACGAAACAGTGGGAAAAGGATATTCCTCCTTCTTTCCCTTCTCGCTTCCGGCGAGCCACCTCGGGTTTGCAATGGGGCTTTACGCAAATGCCGGGAACGCGCAAAACGTCGGGGTGATACATAGCGGAACGCCGTTTGAAATCGCGCAGGCAAATGCGTTCGAACGCGGACTGCTGTCGGGGACAGGCGGCGCAAGTACGGCCGGCTCGCTGTCCGAACCCTTTACGCAGCAGGAATTCGCGGACGAAATGCATGCCTGGAGGGCGCTCGGCATAGATACGGCCTATGTTCCCTATTATAGGTCTTATTGGGCCGCGGATATTCTTGCGGCAATCAAAGAGCTGTTTCCGGAAATGAAACTGCTCGCCAGCTTCACGCTCGGCAGCCAGGAGACGGTCGATTCCCTGGGCGGGCTCGATGGAACGGTTGTGCCCGCGATGTACCCGGTTGACCAAAGCGAAGAATATACGGAATGGGCGCGGCGGTATGAAGAAAAGTATGGGGAGGCGCCGGAAAACGAAGCGGTACAGGGTTATGACATTGTGAACCTGATCGCCTCAAATTACGACGGCAGCAATGAAACGCTGCCTGCCAATCTGCGCGCGAACGCGGATCGCGCAGAGGGCATCGCCGGGAATATTGTTCCGGATCTTCTCACCGGCCTGCCGGATGTTTCCTACAGTGATCCGTATGATTACGAATATTTGGTGATACAAGGCGGGAAATTCGTGCATACGGAAATGGAAGGCCAGTAGAAAAAGAAAGCCGCCGCTTAACATGGCGGCAGTGGAACCGCTTGCCGCTGCCCGGAAGGCGCCGTTATTCGTTATTGCCTATCCAGCCAGTCCAACCGCATTTTTTACATGCGTAATAAAGACCATTCTCTCTGCCGGTTTTTGTTATAGTGGGATCGGGATCGACTTTGAAATCGGTACCGCCGCATTTGGGACAAACTTTCCACCTCATTTTAGACCGGCCTGTTTTCCCATTAAAAATCCCAAATCCGCCCGCAGCCCGCTCAAGCTCCTCATCTGTTAATACTTTGCCGTTTTCATCTGTAAAAGTTGCCATGATCGTTACCTCCTTGATATTAGAATATACGGAATGGAAAGGAAAATGGCTCATTTTATGAAAAAAAAGGAAACTGCTTGGATAAGTATGTTTATACTGGATGCAGGTTCAGGTAAGAAGTACGGCAATGGTTTTTAGCTTGGGAGATACTTTTGCTAGCTGCTGCGGACGTACACGCGCCGGAATATGTGCGCGGTGCAGCGGCTTGGGGGAATTTTGTGCCGTGCCCGGCGTGCAGGAAGGCGACGGGATGCGCCCTGCGCCGAAGGTGCGGGCTGCCGTTGGGCAACGGGAATCCATCATTTTGCAGGGAAAGGAAACAGCCCGCGAAAGGACGGAACAGTGAATTTGAATCCCGGATGGAATCTATGGTGCTTTCGGGCGGCGCATATGCCTCGCTCCACCGGTTTCTTTAAAAGCGATAAAGGATTTGGCAGACATGCCAAATCCTTTTTGCGTACGAATTTGCGGAATGATGAAGCATGGAAAGCGGTAGGTGTCGTCTCGGGAAATACAGCCGATTGCATTCGTAATGATTCGTGAAAAATGGGCATTTGTTTTTAAAACAACTTACTTAAATGCCTTGAAAAATTATTGGGGATATTATAGAATGTTATTAACTTAAGGCGGAGGACTAAATGATTGAAGGTAGATCAAAGCGTTATCAAAGATATTAACAGGCGAAAAATTATGAGCCTGCTGCGGCGGAAAAAGAAAATGACAAAGAGCGAACTTGGGAAGGCGATCAGCGTCAGCCTGCCCACGGTCATCTCTAACGTCAATGAGCTAATCGAAATTGGCGTATTGAAAGAAGCTGGGGTCGCAAGCTCTACGGGCGGACGCCGTCCGACGATTGTCGAATTTGTAAAAAATGCGAAATATTCGATTGGCGTAGATTTTCAAATAGGCAGGATTCGCTTTGTTCTTATTAACATGAATTATGAAATTATCTGCGATCGGCTCATAGAATTCGATGTTCTTCGCGATATGGATAAAATGATGTCCGATGTAAAAAGCGAAATTGACGAAATGCTGAAGATCATGAATATCGATTCCTCCCGGATTATCGGAATGGGGATATCGCTTCCCGGAACTGTGAATGAAAAGGACAAAATTCTTGAATTTGCCGCTAATCTGAACATCGATAACATAGATTTCAGAAAATATGAAGCGCTGTTTGATTTTCCGATCTATGTCGAAAATGAATCCAATGCCGCTGCAGTTGCAGAATATAAAATCGGCGTATGCCATAATAAGAATGACATGGTCTATATTTCTATCAATGAAGGTATTGGCGCGGGAATTATCTCCGGAAACAAGGTCTACAAGGGATATAACAAACGGGCCGGAGAATTGGGGCACATGACAATCGTGAAGGATGGAGCTATGTGTGTGTGTGGAAACAAAGGGTGCTGGAACTCCTATATTTCCGAACGTGCCCTGTTGGACCTGTACCGCGAAAAAGCTGGGAAAAAAGCTTCATCTGTGCGGGCGTTTTTTGAAATGTACGACCAAAAAAATGAGACTGCCGCTGAAGTCATGGATGAATATATCGAATTTCTGGCAGCTGGCCTGAGGAATATTATTTTGATATTTGATCCGCGCTATATTGTTCTTGGCGGAGAAATGGCAAATTATGCGAAAAGCTTTATTGAAAAGGTAAGAAAGCGCACATTCAACGGCGAGAAGCTTTTTTCCGAAAAAGATGTCAGGATTGTAGTCTCTGAACTGGGGATGAACGCCTCTGTGATGGGGGCCGCCATCATACCGCTCAACCTTTTTATGGAAGTGGAAAAAGTGTATTGATTTTATGACGCCGGGCCTCTCTTTCGAAGAAAGAGAGGCTTATTTTTTTGATTTAAATTAAAATGACTTTAAAAAGCCACTTGACTAATGGGTAGAACGGTGGTAAAATGTGAAACATATTAAAGAGCATTTACAATCATTTCAAGACGTATAAAATTTTTTTCATTAAAAGGTGGTGTGTAAATTAAATTGGCTAATGAGTATATTTTGGAAATGGTTGATATTTGTAAATCATTTCCGGGAGTAAAGGCACTTGAAAATGTAAACCTGAAATTAAAATGTGGGACGGTCCACGCGCTGATGGGAGAGAACGGCGCCGGAAAATCAACATTGATGAAGGTTCTCATGGGGATGTACGTACCGGATAGCGGAAAGATAATTTATGACGGCAGGGAAATCTCCAGGTACAGCCAGGGGCAGGCGATCGGGATGGGGATCACCATGGTGCATCAGGAACTTTCATACATTCCCCATATGACGATTGCAGAAAATATGTTCCTTGGGAGGGAAATACTGAAAAACGGGATAATCGATAGAACCGCGATGTGCGAAAAAGCAAAAGAGCTTCTTGCACGCGTCGGCGTCAGCTTGGATCCCAAAGTTCTGATGAAAGATCTCAGCGTTTCCGAGAGGCAAATGGTTGAAATTGCAAAATGCGTTTCCTATAACGCCAAAATCGTAATCATGGACGAACCTACATCCGCAATAACGGACAAAGAGGTGGACCAGCTCTTCGCGGTGCTGAACGATCTGAAAGCAAAAGGGGTAGCAATCGTCTATATTTCGCACAAAATGGATGAAGTTCTAAAAATCTCAGACGAAGTAACGATCTTGCGGGACGGAACCTTTATCGATACTTTTCCAACAGAGAATATCGATATCGACCAGATTATCGTTGCGATGGTAGGGCGGGAGTTATCGCAGGTATATCCTGAAAAAAACAATGAGATCGGCGAACAGGTATTTGAGGTGAAAGGGCTCAAGCGGGAAGGCGTATTCCATGACATTTCGTTTTCACTGCGAAAAGGCGAAATACTGGGCTTTGCAGGACTGATGGGCGCGGGACGGACGGAAATTATGCGTGCGATCTATGGGATCGATAAACTGGATGAAGGCGAGATCTATGTCCGGGGCGAACAAATCACAATCAGAAATCCCGGAGATGCAATTAAAAATAAGATCGGGCTTGTAAATGAAGACAGAAAAGGAGTGGGCCTCGTCCTGCCGATGTCGATCAAAAAAAACCTCACATTATCAAACCTGAATAAATATTTTAATGGAATTGTTGTCGGAAATAAAAAGGAAGCGGAGCTTGCGGACAAGATGATGCAGATGCTGGCTATCAAAGCCCCATCGAAAGAACAGCTTGTCAAAAACTTATCGGGCGGCAATCAGCAAAAGGTGGTGCTGGGAAAACTTCTCCTGGATGAAGCGGAAATACTCATCATGGACGAACCCACGCGTGGAATCGATGTCGGCGCAAAAGCAGAGATTTATAAATTGATCTGCGAGCTGGCGGAGGAAGGAAAAGCGGTTATCGTGGTTTCTTCTGAAATGCCCGAACTATTGGGGCTGTGCGACAGAATCATCGTTTTGCACGAAGGGGAGATGATGGGGGAAGTCCAAAGGGAAGACTTTGACCAGGAAACGCTCATGAAGTGGGCATTCGCCCAGTAAAAATATCTTGTAATAAGACGAAAGGATAAAAAATGTTTCAGAATTTAGATGCCAAGAGCAATATGTTAAAAAGAAATGACGCAAAAAGTTTGCTGTCAAAATATGGAATATTGATCGCGCTTGTCGTTCTTATCGTAGTTTTATCCATTGCTACGCCAAACTTTTTGCAAGTAAAGAACTTCCTGAACGTATTCAGGCAAATCTCAATCAGCGCGATTTTGGCAATCGGGGCAACTTTTGTGGTGCTGACCGGCGGGATCGATCTTTCGCTGGGTGCGGTGGTGGCGATTACCGGCGTATCCGCGGCGATGTTTGCACATCCGGGGGAATATCCCATAGTCGTACCGGTTCTGGTCGGTATTGGCGTCGGCGTCCTCTTCGGGCTTTTTATCGGCGTAATCGTTGCAAAGGCAAATGTCGCTTCCTTTATCGTAACGCTGGGCGTGACGACAATCGCCCGCGGCGGCGCGCTGCTCATTGCGGATGGCCGCCCGGTCTCCAACCTTGATCCGGCCTTTAACTGGATTGGTAATGGGGAAATCGGCGGGGCCGAAGGGCAAATAGGGTTCCCGGTGATGATATTAATTATGCTGGCGGTGTTCCTGATCGTGTGGTTTGTTCTGAATAAGACGAAATACGGCCGGTATGTATATGCGATCGGCGGAAACGAAGATGCGGCTTACGCATCGGGCGTTAAGGTCGACCGGGTGAAGATGTCTGTATATGTGATTTGCAGCGGGCTTGCGGGGCTTGCCGGCGTGATGCAGGCCGCGCGCATAGAAGTTGGGCAGCCAAGCATTGGCGTTGGATATGAGCTGGATGCGATTGCCGCCGTGGTTATAGGCGGAACCAGCCTTTCCGGCGGGGTTGGAACAGTAGTCGGGACACTGATCGGCGCATTGATTATTGGCTTCATCAACAATGGGCTGGACCTGCTCAACGTATCGTCGTACTACCAGCAGATTATTAAGGGACTGATTATCATCGGCGCGGTTCTGCTGGATGTAAAAACAAAGCAAAAGAGGTAAGGGAATCATTTATGATAAGCAATCCAAGTAACCAGGATAACGAAACGATAAAAAATAGCGGAGGGTAATATGAAAAAAATAGTAGTATTGGTAATGGCTGTTATATTTGCAGTAGTAGGATGCGTGGCGTGCGCCGCGCCTGCGGCGGAGCCGGAGACGGCGACCGAAAGCGCATCGGCGGCAACCGGGGCGGAAGATACTGCCGCTGCGGAAGACGGGGAAGGGCTGGTCTTTGGATTTACAACCATAACGAATTCGAATGAATTTATGGTAAAAATCCAGAAGGGAATTGAAGACAAGTGTGCCGAACTTGGCATTGAAGTCATTTGCAACGATCCGGATATGGATGCGAATAAACAGATCTCACAGGTAGAATCGTTTATCGCCCAGGGAGTTGACGCGATCATCATGGATCCCTGCGATGCGGATGCAAGCTCGCCCGCAGTCACAAAGGCACAGGAAGCCGGGATCCCGATTATCAATGTGAACTCGGTCACAACTGCCGCGCCGGATGTATTTGTCGGGTCGAGAGACGAAGAATCCTCGGAACTCGCGATTGAATTTATCGCCGAGAAATTGGGCGGCAAGGGAAATATCTGCATGATCCATGGAAATCCGGGGCAGTCCGCTGAAATCAAGAGAAGCGACGGGGCATATGCGGTGTTGGAACAATATCCGGATATGACGTTGCTCGCGGAGGATACGGCGCACTGGTCGAGGGAAGAAGCGATGGCTCTTACAGAAAACTGGATTCAGTCCTATGGAGACCAAATCAACGCTATTTTCTCACAGAACGACGAAATGGTAATGGGTGCGCTCAAGGCTGCGGAAAACAACAATATGAAGGAAAACATGATTATCGTAGGAGTGGATGCGATTCCCGATGCGCTTCAGGCGGTAAAGGACGGGAGGCTTGACGCTACCGTATTCCAGGACGCTTACGGCCAGGCGACGATGGCGGTAGAAATGGCATATAAGATGGTAAAGGGAGAAGAAGTAGAATCGGAAACATACGTTCCTTTCCAACTGGTGACGATTGACAATGTAGACAATTATTTAGAGTAACTTCAGTGTAAAAATAGAATGACCTGGTTGCTTATTACACCGAAGACAAAAAGACATATAAATAATTTGCTCAAAAGAAAAGATAGGAGAAATGAATCATGAAAAAGAAAGCGCTGATCGTGTGGGGCGGCTGGGACGGTCATGATCCGGAACAGGTTGCGCACGCATATAAAGACATTCTTGAATCGGAAAATTTTGACGTAGAGATGGCGGATACGCTTTCCGCCTTCGAAGATGAAGAGAAACTGATGGGCCTTAACATTATTGTTCCGTGCTGGAGCCATGGCGAGATCACGCCGCAGCAGCACGGCCCGGTTATCAAGGCCGTAGCAAGCGGTGTGGGAATTGCCGGATGCCACGGCGGGATGTGCGACTCCTTCCATGACTGCATGGACTGGCAGCTTATGACGGGCGGCCAGTGGGTAGCCCACCCCAATGGGCAGCATGTGCGGTTCCAGGTGCACTATGTAGACAAGACCCATCCGATCACACAAGGGTTGGAAGATTTTGAAACGGTTTCCGAGCATTATTACCTGCTTGTCGATCCGGCGGTACATGTCCTTGCGACAACGCGGATGCCGGTTGGGAAAGGAGCTTACACAAATATTGGGGATACGTCCATTGATCCTGATTCAACCTACGGCGTATGGAATTTCGACGAGAATGAGTTCAACGATTCCATGGAAGCGGTTGGGCCGCATATTACAAACGGGGTTTTCGATATGCCGGTTATGTGGACGAAATACTTTGGACAGGGAAGGGTCTTCTATAATTCCTGCGGACATTCCATCAGCCACTTCATGGAAAAACCGAATCTGGAAGTGACAAGGCGCGCGCTGCTTTGGACGGCAAAATAGTAACGAGGTAAAGAGAAATGAAAAAGGTAAAGGTTGGTGTTGTCGGCTGCGGCAATATCAGTGACATTTATTTAACAAACGGCAAAAAGTACGACGTGCTTGAGATCGTCGCTGTCTGCGACCAGATCCGGGAAAGGGCCGAAGCGCAGGCTGAGAAATATGGAATCGGGAAAGTATATGATACTGTGTCGGATATTATGGCGGATGGCGAGATCGAGGTCATACTCAATCTTACCAACCCGAATGCGCATTACCCGGTCAATATGATGGCCCTTGAAGCCGGAAAGCATGTTTATACGGAAAAATCACTTGCCATTACAACCCAGGAAGGACAAGAGATTATTGCGCTGGCAAAGGAAAAGGGTCTGCGGGTTGGCGCGGCGCCGGATACCTTTCTGGGCGGGAGATTGCAAACCTGCCGCAAGCTGATAGACGAAGGATGGATCGGAAAACCGATTGCGGCAACGGCGTTTATGACCTGCCATGGCCATGAAATATGGCATCCCGGCCCGCAGTTTTATTACAAGACCGGGGCCGGCCCTATGTTTGATATGGGCCCGTACTATGTAACGGCATTACTTTCACTGCTGGGACCTGCGAGGCGGGTCTGCGGCTCTGTACAAAAGACATTTGAGCAGAGGCGCATCACAAGCGAGCCGTGCTTTGGCGAGATCGTTGCTGTCGAAGTGCCTACGCACATCGCCGGAACGGTAGAATTTGATATCGGGGCGATTGCGACGATCATCACGAGTTTCGATATCTGGGATTCCCACCTCCCACGGCTTGAGCTATATGGAACGGAAGGAACACTTACACTTCCGGATGCCGATCCGCTCGCAGGTCCGAATCTTTTCGAGGGGCCGATCCTTCTCAGACGGAGCGACGAAGCCGACTGGAATGACTTCCCAAGCACACTGCCGAGGAAGGAAGCGACCGCATGGCGGGAGATCCCTGCCGCGTTCGGCTATAACGAAAACAGCCGTATCCTTGGGCTTGCGGATATGTGCGCCGCCATTGAGTCAGGGAGGCAGCACAGGGCGAACGGGAACATGGCCCTGCACGCGCTTGAAATCATGCAAGGGATTCACGACGCGGCTGAAAGCGGGACATATCATGAAATGGAAAGCACATTTGAAAGACCCGAGCCCATGCCGATGAATCAGCCGGAATATGTGTTCAGCGAATAAAAAAGTATATTTTGGATTATGACACAGGCCCTGCCGTCCTCCCTATGGCTTTAACCGGCGGGGAATATGAAATATCCGAAGCAAAAAATAAGTATCAAAAAACACGAAAGGCATTTGCCTTTCGTGTTTGCCGTTTAAGACAATACTCTGCGAATCTATTTCGCCTCATGCATTCGCAAGCTCTTTCCTGCACCGGACGCACAGGATACCCATAACCACGACGCTTGCGGCAAAAATGGCAATCAGGCCGTTCAGCGGCAGCAGCAGGCCGGACGTTTCGGCGATTGCACCCACGAGCACAGGCGCTGTCATACCGCCGATATTGTAGGCGAATACGGCAAGGGAAGTTGCAGATGCTTTGCGCGTAGGGAAAAGCGCGGTGGAAATCATCACAACGCTTACCACATTGAGCGCGCAGAACGCGCCCCCGAGGGTGGTGAGCACCATGGCGGCCGGCTGGGATGCGACGTTAACCGCGCCGAACATGCACGCGATGCTGATGATGCTGAATAAGACATACACGCGCTGCGGCTGGATTTTGCGGAAGATAAGGGGCCCCAAAAGCCGCATGGCAAGCGTCCCCACATAATAAAGCGTGAGCATAAGCGCCGCGCTGTCTACGGAGAATCCGCGGACGGTGGAGAAAAACGCCGGATACCATGCCGCCATAGTCGTAGTGAAACAGGAAAACAGGCCGCAGCCCAAAAGAATCACCCATGATTTTGGGGATTTAAAGATTTCCGCCGGATTTTCTTTTGCGTTTTGCGCAATGGCGGTCAGGTCCACTTTGGAAAGTTCGGGCGCTGTTTTTTTCAGGGAAAGCACGTAAACAAGCGTTACGGCAAGAGAAAGGATTCCCACAAACAGGAACGGATTCACAAAACTGCGCGAGTCCCCCGGGACGAGCATGGCGGCCATCATAATGGGGCCCGCCATCGTTCCCGCGCCGAAGAAAATTTGCACCATGGGCAGCAGGGTTTTGTTTTTTTGCGGGAAGTATTCCGTAATGGTCGCCTGGCCCATCACATCGATTACCGTATAGCCGATGCCGGCCAGCAGCGCGCCCGCGCACACGATAAGATAAGGAGGCGCAAACCCGACGAGCATGGTTGCCGCGCCGAGGATCAACACGCCGAATGCAACGACGCGCGGCTTGAAAAACCGTTCGCCAAGCAGCGCGCAGAAAAGCGCCGCCGCAATTCCGCCAATGCTGCCAACCATGGTGAATACGCCCTGGGCGCTGGTGCCGATGCTGTAAAAATCCATCATGGTAGTGGAAAGCGTGCCAAACAGCACGACATACAGCGCATAACAAATAAAAGTAGCCAGAAGAACGATGATATAAAACTGCGTTGTTTTCTGCTTTTGCATAAAGTAATACTCCCGTATTTCCTGAAATAAGTTCCTTTGTTATTATACATGCTGCCTGCTATGATTGTCATTGATTTCTTTTGGAAAAACGTTTATGATTAAAACAACCGGGCATTTATTATCCGAATGACCGTACATAAAAGGAGGGATTCAAATGAAAAGTTTAGCAGATACGTTTACCCTTTCAAACGGAGTTCAGATTCCGTGCATAGGGTTTGGCACATGGCAGACGCCCGACGGCGAAACGGCGGTAAAAGCCGTTGAGGCGGCCCTTGCGGACGGATACCGCCACATCGATGCGGCGGCGATTTACGGAAATGAAGAGAGCGTGGGGAAAGCGATCGCGAATTCCGGCGTAAAGCGGGGCGAACTGTTCGTAACCAGCAAGCTTTGGAACGACGAGCATGGATATGAAAGTACGCTGCGCGCGTTCGATAAAACGCTGAAAGACCTTGAGCTCGAATACCTGGATTTATACCTGATCCACTGGCCCGTTCCGGCAAAGTTCAAAAACGACTGGCAGAAAAAAAATGCGGAGACTTGGAAAGCTTTTGAGGAGCTGTACAAGGAAGGCCGCATCCGCGCGATCGGCGTCAGCAACTTTCTGCCGCACCATGTAGAGGAATTGAAAAAAACGGCGGAAATCATGCCGATGGTGAACCAGATTGAATACCATCCGGGCCTGATGCAAAAAGAGGCCGCAGACTATTCACAAAAGGAAGGCATGTTGATTGAGGCATACAGCCCGCTTGGCACGGGAAAAATGCTCGGCAACGAAACATTGAAGGGCATCGCGGAGAAGTATGGTAAATCCGTGGCGCAGATTTGCATCCGTTGGGTGCTGCAAAACGGCGTACTGCCGCTGCCCAAATCTGTCACGCCGTCGAGAATCGCAGATAACGCCCAAGTATTCGATTTTGAACTCGCGGCGGACGACATGGCGGTCATAGACGCGATGGTTGATCCAGACGGGACGACGAACGATCCGGATAATTTTCCGCTGTAAGGGCCCGGCGCATAAGAAGCGCGCGGAATGATAAAAAACAAAACGGCTGGCGGACAGGCGGCCGGTAAACGTGAAAAAGACCAGTGGCAAAAAACGGACGGCACTGGTCTTTTACTATGCAGATGAGAAGAGAAAATCCTTCGGACATACCGGGGGAAACGTTCCTTGCCTTGGTGGGCCCGTTTGCTTTTGGTATGAAAAGCGCGGGAAAAAACAGCTTGTGGTTTTTGCGGTGGAAAAGGAAGATTCGCACAATCTATGTGGCAAAGCCGCCATGGCGCAAATAAACTCCATTTCCCCTGATGCTGCGCCAGCCCGCTTATATCCGCACTGCCGCCGGGTCTTCCGGGGGCGGTCAGGGCGCATGAAAAAACGGCACAGCAAAAACTGCTGTGCCGTTTCAAACCGCATACTTTTTGGTTTTATGCGCTCAAACCGGCTGTTCCCCTTTGGAACAGCAACATCCGCAGGGCGCATCCGAAGGAATTTTTTCATTGATTTTGCCGATCAGGGAAGCGATGTCCTGCTGGTAGGCACGCAGGGTTGCCCGCCAGGTTCCAAGGCAGTCCCTGCCATCCCCGGTAATCTCGTAAATGCGGCGGGGCTTGCGGTTTTCACCCATTTCCCAATCCGAAGAAAGCAGGCCCGCGGCTTCCATTTTCTTAAGCGTGCGGTATAAGCCGGTCGGGTCGGGATCGCCGGACAGAAGGCCGTCGGCGTTCAGTTTTTTTAAAATTGAAAAGCCGTGCAGCGGGCCGTCCATCAGCGCGGTGAGGATGGCCGGCTGGATAAATTTGTCCAGAAAAGTGCCTTTGCAGGCACATTTTACTTCTTTCATTTTGGTCCCTTCCAAACATATATTTTATAATTTTATCATATCATCCACGCCCATAGGCCCGCAACCTTAAATTTTTGTTGCAAACCCCGGCAATATGGTATGATGGAGGAAAGAATCGAGCTGGGAGGAACCGGTATGAAATTTGTTGCAATCGAGCCGCTTGGCATAAAAGAGGAAAGCCTGCGGGAGATGGCGGCGCGTGCGCTGCCAAAGGACGCGGAAATTGTGCTGTATAGGACGCGTGCCGCAGATGCGGAAGAACTGATCCGGAGGGGCCGGGACGCAGATGTAATTGCCGCTGCAAACCAGCCGCTTTCGGCCGAGGTGATTAACGGATGCGAAAACCTGAAGCTGCTCAGCATAGCGTTTACGGGCGTCGACCATATTGCGCTTGACGCGTGCCGCAGCAAAGGGATCACTGTGTGCAACAGCGCAGGATATTCGACGGCGGCGGTTGCCGACCTTGTGTTCGGCATGCTGATTTCGCTGGAGCGGAAGCTCGCGGAATGCGGCGAAGCGGTACGCGCGGGCAAAACAAGGGAAGGCCTTGTGGGCAGTGAGCTCGAAGGGAAACGGTTTGGTGTAGTCGGCACGGGGGAAATCGGCCTGCGGGTAGCACGGATCGCCGGGGCGTTTGGCTGCGAGGTGCTTGCATACAGCCGCACGGAAAAAGATGTTCCGGGCATACGCTATACAGGGCTGCCTGAATTGCTTTCCGTATGCGATATTGTTTCCCTGCACGTGCCGCTGACCGGGCAAACGCGCGGCATGATCGGGGAAAAGGAATTGGGGCTGATGAAACGGGAGGCGGTGCTCGTCAACACGGCGCGCGGGCCGCTTGTAGACGGACGGGCGCTGGCCCAGGCCCTGCGCGAGGGGCGCATCGGAGGGGCGGCGGTCGACGTATTTGATGCGGAACCTCCCCTTTCGGAAGACGAACCCCTTTTGTACGCGCCGCGTACGGTTCTTGCTCCGCACGTGGGCTTTGCGACAAAAGAGGCGCTTTATAAAAGGGCGCTGATTGTGACGGATAACGTAAGAAAGTGGCTCGCCGGGACACCGCAGAATGTGGTGCAGCGGTAGTGGCGGGCGAAGCGCAAACAGGGCTGCCTCCGGTTTTTGGAAGCGGCTTTTTTTGCATAAAAAATAGTTTGGGAGTCACACGAAATTATTTGACAGTCATATGACTGCATGATATAATATGGGCATAAAAAGGCAAAATACGCTATGCAGAGCAAAAAAAGGCCGGACCGCATGGGAAAAAACGGACGAAATTCCGGGAGAGTCGTTCCGGTGCGGGAAGCCCGGCAGAGAGCGCTTATGCCGGGGCGAAGCCTGGGGATAGACTTAGGCAAAGGAGGACTGAAAGCCAATGATACGTTTTTTGCCGGGCACTACGGTAGAAATGAATATTGATCACGGCATACAGGATTTCCTGAATTCACTGTTCGCGGCAAATGGGCTGGTGCTTTCGCAGGTGCTGCAGCTGACGGGATTATCGGCGCATACGGTCCAGAATTGGGTCAAGCGGAAATTCGTGCCGCCGCCTGTGAACAAAAAATACGATTGCGACCAGTTTTGTACCATCGTGATGATTAATATGATGAACGACATCTTCCAGATAGACCAGGTGACGCGGATGATCCGCTATGTGGAAACCCTGTGCGGAAAGGGAGCATCGACGCTGATCTACACCTGTTTTGTCGAGCTGCTCCGGCAGGTGCCGGGGGACGCAATCCGCGAAGCAACCGGGGTCGACGATATCATTGCCCGGGTAGTGGGGGAAAAGATGCCGGGCGGCACGCAGGCCGGGGAACGGCTGAAAAAAGTATTGAAAATTATCCTGCTGACACATCTGTCTGCACAGATCAAGGCAGAGGCGAACCAGCTCCTGAACGCTTTGGAATAAAAAAGCGGGCACGGGATGAACCGCGCGGGCGTGGGAAAGGCGAAGGCTTCGTTTTTCCTATTCCCACGGGCAATCGCAGAAAACGGCATAAGCTGCGCCGTATCGGGAATAAACGGAAAAAGCGCCCTTATGGGGACAAAAGGGCTGTTTCTTTGGAAGCGGGCGCTTATAAGCCGGGCAGAAAGAACAACTGCGCAAAAACGAAGCTGTACCCGGAGGGGTTAAGCGGGCAAAGAGGCGCATGTTGCGACGCAGGAAGGAGGTATAGGTATATGTTGGCTTGGTGGGAGGCCATGACACTGGTCGAGCAGATTTTTGCAGTAGTTGGCATCGCATCCACGGTGCTCCTTGTGATTGAAGTGATCCTGCTCCTCATTGGCGCGGGGCACGGAGGCGACGCGGACATAGGGACGGATGCGCCCGGCGATGCACATTTTGATTTTGATGCGCAGGGCGATGTCTATCTGCCGCAGGATATGGATATCCATATCGGGGATATCACGGCGGACGGGATATCCGATGTAGACATTTCATCCGGTGCGGATCTGCACGGCGGCATGGCGGACACGGGGGATCCCGCAGGAGCGCACGATACGCACACGCATTTTGGCGGAAGCGGGCTGCACCTGTTCACGCTGCAGGGGCTGGTGGCGTTCTTTGCGGTATTCGGCTGGTCGGGGCTTTTGATGCTCAAATCAGACGTACTGCCCGTGGCGAGCGTAGTCCTTGCGATTGTGTTCGGTATCGTCGCCATGGTGCTTATCGCGGTGGCGATGCGCGCCATGATGCGGCTTCAGTCGGATGGCACGCTTGATATCCGCAACGCGCTTGGAAAGTCGGGTACGGTGTACCTGCCCATCCACGAAAAGCGGAGAGCGGCAGGTAAGGTGTCGATTATGGTGCAGGACCGCCTTGTGGAGATGGACGCGGTCACGGATGGAGAGGCGACAATCCCTACCGGAGCGGAAGTTACGGTAGTGGGCATTTCCAACGGCAATACGCTGATTGTGGTAAAAAAGTAAGAAAATGCCGCCGGAAGTGGGGCCCGGGGCGCTGCAACTGTTATAAAAAGTGGGTTCTGAGTTTTCCGCAAATGCGGAAGAAGGGGTAGACAAAATGAGTATTGAATCACTGATTTTAATCGTAGTTATCGTTGTATTGGCGTTTATGTGCCTGTTGATTTTCCTGACGAGGTACAAAAAATGCCCGTCCGACAGGATTATGGTCATTTATGGTAAGGTGGGGCAGAATACGGATGGGACGAACCGCACGTCGAAATGTATCCATGGCGGCGCGGCGTTCGTATGGCCTGTCATCCAGGCATACCAGTATCTTGACCTGACGCCGCTTTCCATCCAGGTAGACCTGAAAAATGCGCTTTCGCGCCAGAATATCCGGATCGACGTTCCCTCGATCTTTACGGTGGGTATCTCGACGGAGCAAGGCGTGATGCAGAACGCGGCGGAACGCCTGCTGGGGCTTGCGATGAGCGAGGTGCAAGAGCTTGCCAAGGATATCATTTTTGGCCAGCTGCGCCTTGTGATTGCAACGATGGATATCGAAGAGATCAACACAGACCGGGATAAATTCCTGGAGGCGGTTTCCCGGAACGTAGAGTCCGAGCTGAAAAAGATTGGCTTGCGGCTCATCAACGTAAACGTAACGGATATCAGCGACGAATCGGGCTACATTACGGCGCTCGGCAAAGAAGCGGCCGCCAAAGCGATCAACGACGCGAAGAAGTCGGTTGCGGAAAAAGTGCGCGACGGCTCCATCGGCGAGGCGAACGCCCAGCGCGACCAGCGTGTGGAAGTCGCAACCGCAAACTCCAAGGCAATCACGGGCGAGAACACGGCGAAAATCGAAATTGCGCAGTCGGACGCGGCAAGAAGGGAAAAGGAAGCGGAAGCGATGCGGCTTGCGACCGCGGCGGAAAAGGTGCAGTCCGCAAAGGCCCTCGAAGAAGCGTACGCGGCAGAGAAAGAAGCCGAGCTTGCAAGGTCGGCGCGTGAAAAAGCGACGCTCGAAGCGGACGTTATCGTCAAAGCGGAAATCCAGAAACGCCAGATCGAGCTGGCCGCAGAGGCGGAAGCGGAACGCCTGCGCAGGCAGGCAGCCGGTGAAGCGGACGCCATTTATGCAAAAATGGAAGCGGAAGCGCGCGGTATGCAAGAAATTCTCAAAAAGCAGGCAGCCGGGTTTGCCGATATTGTAGACGCGGCGGGCGGAAGCGCAAAGGACGCGCTGATGCTGATGCTTGCGGATAAGATGGAAAACCTGATGAAGGTGCAGGTGGAAGCGATCCGCGACCTGAAGATCGATAAAGTCACCGTATGGGACAGCGGAGAAGGCAAGGACGGAAAATCGTCCACGGCGAACTTTCTCTCCGGGCTCATGAAGAGTATCCCGCCCATGAACGAGATTTTCGAGATGGCGGGTATGGAACTGCCGGAATTCCTCGGCAAGAAAATTGGACCGAAAGAACCGCCGAAACTGGAAGAACCGAAAGCGGATGCGGCGCAGGAAGCCATGCCAAAAGAAGCAGGGCCTGAAGAACCACAGGAAAACAAATAAGCAAAAGAGGGGTATAGGTTTGCCATAGGCGCAAATGGCTACGCCGCTTGCCTGGAAAGGGCAGGCGGCGTTTGGCGTTCCGGGCAGGAAATGAGTATTCCATTGGCATAACATTGTGTGCTGTTTTATGGTAAAATGGTGGCACGGAGGACATTTTGATGAAAAAACAATTACGGATTACAGCCCTTGTTACGGCGGTTCTTATTCTGGCAGCGCTCGTAAGCGGATGCAGCATTGCGCGTACGATCATTACGGAGGCAGTGGACGAGATACGCAGCGGCAGCGCGCAGCCGTCCCCGTCTTTTTCGCCGCAGCCCTTTCCGGAGCTCGACCCGCAGGATACGGATGCGACGCCTTTTTCCGAAATAGAGTATGTGCGCCCCGATGCAGAAGGAACGGCCGCGCGTCTCTATGAGCTGGCGGAGGAAATATACGGTTGTGAAAACGCGCAGGAATTAAAGGCGCTGTTCGAAGAGGGGGAATCGCTCTACCGGGATTATAATACGATGATGAGCCTCGCCTCCCTGATGAGCACAATGAACCTTACGGATGAAACGTGGCTGGCGGAGGAGGCTTATACCACGCAGGGGTTTACCACTGTGGATATCGCGTATGAGGAATACTACGTAGCGCTTTACAACTCTTCGTTCCGTACGGAAATTGAAAAGAACTGGCAGCCGGGTTATTTTGATCAGATTGTCGAGGATGAAGAATGGTATGGAGAGGGAACGCAGGCCCTTTACGAAAAAGAGGCGGAACTGCTTTCCGAATATGCGCAGAAGCGGGCAACGCTGACGATTCCCTGGGACGGGGAGGAACTGACCTACGATGATATTGCAATGCTGGATGATTGGGAAGCATACTATGATGCGCTTGCCGCGTGGTATGAGGCGCATGAGCCTGAACTTGGAGGCATTTATGTAGAACTCGTGCAAACGCGCACGCAGCTCGCCCAAAAGATTGGGTTCGAAACCTACACGGATATGGTGTTTGCACAAAACGGTGTGGATTATACGCCGGAAATGATGGAAAATATGCTCAGCGAGATTGTGGATTATCTTGCACCGGTATATGCGGAAACGTTCGACTACCTGATCGAAGAAGATGTAGAATACGAGGAGTGGGCGGATTTTGTACAGGATACGCTCTACGGGATGGATGCCGCTCTCGGTGAAAATTTCCAGTTGATGCGGGAATACGGCCTGATTGACTGGCAGCCGCGCGCCGGAAAAAGCCCGGGGGCGTATACGACCTATCTTGACAGCTACTATTCGCCGTTTATATTGATGTCCTATACGGGCGATGAATACAGCATGACAACGCTGGTTCATGAATTCGGGCACTTCAATAATTACCTTGAAATGGGCGCCGTTGCGGAAACGACGGATGTTTCGGAAATTTACTCGCAGGCTCTGGAGCTTTTGGCGGCCAACCACTACGGAGAATTTTTCGGGGCAGAAACGGGATACGAAATGCAGTATAATGCGCTGTCCGACAAAATAAACTCTCTTGTCCAGCAGGCCTACTATACGGCGGTGGAGCAGGAAGTATATTCGCTTGGAGAGAACGAAATTACGCTCGAGGCGGTGGAGGAGATTGCCGGGCGGCAGGCGGAGCGGTTTGGATTCACAGACCTCTTTTATGAAGATTTGTATGCGTATGACTGGGTTACGATACCGCACCTTTACGAGTCGCCGTATTATACGTTTGCCTATGCGACGTCGGCGGATATCGCGGTACAGTTGTGGGAGCTTTCGCTTACGGATGAACAGGCTGCGCTGGATGTATACCAGGCACTCCTCAGGCGGGAAGAAAGCGGTGATTTTATTGCGGGCGTGAAGGCGGCGGGGCTGGCGAGCCCGTTTGACGAAGGAGAAATACCGCGTATTGCGCAGGTGCTGCAAAAATATTTGATTGAAGAAGACTGGAGCACCGAAGGGGAAGCGGCGGCGTAAAAAGGGCGGCGGGAATTTACTGCGGTCTTGGATTTTAATGTTTCCGGCCGGTGGAAGCGTGTATCTTTATAGCACAGAAAACCGGCGGATCACGGATAATCGAACGTCATAAATTGCGTATCGCTGAGTCTTACCGGCTTTTGAATTTTATAAAAAAAGAGGTGCCCAATATGGAAGCGATGGAAAAAGCAGGAAAAAAAGTAGATGAAGTCATAACCAAGGTAGCGGATAAAACCAAGGAAGGCGTGAGCAAGGTGTCGTCCAAAGTGCATGAGGCCGGAACCAAGGCGAATAACGCGGTGCAGCGTAAGACTTCGAAATAGTCATTAATCATAGAACCCATAAAAAACCGTTTGTACGCAGGAAAATGCGCGCAAACGGTTTTTTATATACGGCGGCTTGTTTGTATTTGCAAAAAAATGACGGCCCGGTATAATAAGAGGGGAGGTTTTTATGGGAACTGTGAAGACAAACGCGATGCGCATGCTGGACCGCGCAAAAATCGCCTATAAGACTCATTCCTATGAAGTGAAAGACGGCGCCGTCGATGGGATTACCGCCGCGAAAAAGCTCGGTATTGCACCGGAAAAAGTGTTTAAAACATTGGTGACACAAGGTGCGGACCGGCAATATTTTGTGTTTGTGGTGCCGGTAGAGCGCGAGCTGGACCTCAAAAAAGCGGCGCGTGCAGTGGGCGAGAAGCATGTGGAAATGATTCCTGTAAAAGATTTAAACAAAGTGACGGGCTATATCCGCGGGGGATGTTCGCCCGTTGGAATGAAGAAAGCATACGGCACGGTCATTGACCGCTCGTGCGGGCAGCTTCCGGAAATGCTGGTGAGCGCGGGAAAAGTCGGGCAGCAAATAGAGCTTGCCCCACAAGACCTGATTGCCGCGGTACACGCAAAAACAGCAGATCTTGTGCGGGAATAGATACAATAGCTGAAGGAAAGATGCAATTATGATGAACTTGGAGCAACTGAAGGATTATCTCACGGAGAACAAAGTCGTTTTTGAACTACAGGAGCATGAACAGCCGCTTGCAGGGGCCAAAGATGCGATCCGGTATTTTGATGCGGAACTTGTCGCTGCCGTCTATGTGATCAATACGGAGCGTGGACTGGCCGCCATGGTCGTGAACGCCGGCAGGGACAGTATGGATATTGAATCCATCAATTATGTGTTGGGATATAAAGTGAAGGGGATGGCAGACCCGAAACTTGTAAAACAGGCGACGGGGTATGAAGCAAAACTCCTGCCGCTGATCGGGCACAACCTTCCCATTCTGTTCGATAAGGGAATGACGATACACGACTATATTTACGGAAACACGGGCGATCCGCGCCACACCATTAAACTGCGGCCGGAGGACGTGATCCGGCTGAACAAAATGCTGGCGTTCGTAGAATAAAAGCGAAAGCGCCTCCTTTCCCTGCTGGTGCAGAAGATGTCGGGTAGTTGTCATGCAAATGACTGCGAATTTGTGATAAAATGCTAATATGAAAAAAGTGAAGAGAGTACGGGAAACCGTGCTCTCTTTTTTATATGGAGTTTTGTGCACCGGATGAGGCTGACGGCGCCGTTTTGCGCGAGCGTCCTGCTCGCGAATAATCCACAAGTCCCGCGAAGGAAAAGACCTAAGCAGCGGCAAAATGTGTTTAACAATAAAGAAGGGTAAAAGGAGGCAGCATGATGAGGAAAAGAAAGCATGACCGCATGAAAAGAGCCGCCTGCAGCGAATTGTATACGGTGGTTCTTTTTTGTTTGCGAAAATGGGGAAAAAACCTTTTCAATCCATGCAAATTGCAGTCAGATCTATATAGACAAAACAGATTTGGTTTTGCTATAATAAAACAAAAGAACTATTATAGATAAAGGGTTGACGAGCATGTTTCCGTCGGCAATAATCTTTACAGACAGACAGACAGACAGACAGACAGACAGACAGACAGACAGACAGACAGACAGACAGACAGACAGACAGACAGACAGACAGACAGACAGACAGGGGTAAACCCTGCCCATAATTTCATATTCTGTTTATGTAAACATCTATTTTCATTGCAAAATAGATGTTTTTTTTATTTATAATATCTCAATGATTTGATAAAGAAGGAAATGAACTCGATGAAAAAAGTAACTGCGGTATTGATTTGTATTATGTTGGTTCTTTCGCTGGGAATCACAGGTTTTGCGGAAGATGCAGGGGACGCCGTTCCCTCTTCTTCGGCGCAGATGGGTCAAAGTGAGGAGCCTGCGGATGGAGACCTGACGCCCGGGCAGAGTCCGGAGGCGCAGTTCTCCGTATCGCCGGAAGAAGATACGGCGCTCCCCAACGCGGGAACGGAGCCGGAAGCAAGCGGGCCGCCTGTCCCCGGCGATGGTGCAGACGGTGAAGAAAAGAAGGATGGAAACGCGGAGCCGTCGGGTCTCCCGGCGGAAAGCAGCGCAAATGCCCTTTTGCTGGGCAGTTCTGCCGCTGTTTCAGATTGGGAGGAATTGAAGCAGGCAATCGAATCGGGCGTCGGCGGAACCTTTGAATTGCCGGAAACATTAGAGGCGGGTAATGTTATTACCATTCCGCAGGGAACGGAGGTCGTGTTGGCGGCAAACGGCGCAGGAAGCCATATTAGCCGCCAAAATATCAAGACAGGAGAGTTTATCGTTTCTTCCGGCGCGAAGCTGACGTTGCAGGGTTCCTTTGTTGTTTCGCACGAAACCAATTTGAACGGAGCAAACTTCATCCGTGTGGAAGAAGGCGGAGAACTCACGCTGGAAGCCCGGTTGGAAGCGCAGGCGGATAATACGGAATATGGAACGCAGAACACGGATAGAAATGGAGAATATATCAAAAGCTTCATTGATTGCAGTGGGAAACTGACCATGTCGGCGGGGAGCGTGGTTACGGGATGGACGCAGAACAAGCAGGCAGACCGGCACAACGTTAACTACGACCCGGGCGCGGCAGTAAAAATTTCCGGAGCGAACGCTTCCTTTATCATGAACGGGGGAAGCATTACCGGCAATACAAACACAAATGTAACAAACAGCATGGTTACTTCATCGGTGCAGATTCTTGATGGCGCTGCATTCCTTATGAACGACGGGGAAATCAGCGGGAACGGCAAGGGGGCCAGCGAAAGCGGAAGGAGAGACAACAGCACCCTCGGCGGCGGCGTATATGTATCGGGCAGTAAATTCACGATGAACGGAGGAAGTATTTCTGACAACGAAGGACGCAACGGCGCAGGCGTTTATTTGACCTCAGGCGCGGAATTTGTCATGACAGGAGGCAGTATTACTGGAAATACCCTTTGCTCGCGCAATACTACAGCAAGCGGCGGCGGAGTGTACGTGGGCTCCGGCTGTACCTTCCGCATGGAATCGGCCGATGCAAATTTTCCCGCATCTGTCAGCGATAATACCCTTTATACGGAAAACGACGAGTATAGTTACCATCAGTATCATGGCGGCGGCGTTTATGTGGACGGGACTTTCATCATGAAGGACGCCCAGATTAACGGAAATAGGGCGGTGACCACCAGCGGAAACGGCGGCGGGGGTATCTACAACAGAGGCGAGGTGGAAATCGAAGGCGGAGAAATCAGCGGCAATATGGCTTTTTATGATTTGGACCATACCGGTTATTACAGCTATGGAGGAGGGGTATACAGCGCATCTGGAAGTTCATTTGCCGCGGCGGGAACGACTATAGCGGGGAATACGGCGATGCATGGCGGCGGGATTTATGGAACAAGGGCCTCCGTCAGCCTTACAGACTGCGTGATAGAAGGCAATACGGCGACTATGGCCAATGCGGATAGTTATGGGGGCGGGGCTCTGCTGACAACTGGGTCGACGCTGAATATTTCCAACACTGTAGTGCAAAAGAACAGCAGCAAAAGTTACGGCGGCGGACTGCACATACAAAGCATGAGCGGCGTGACCGTGCTTGGGCAAGGCGTAACTGTATCGGAAAATACTGCGGGCATTGCCGGCGGCGGTTTGATGAATGTGGGGACGGAGACCGAGATTGCCGGAGCGGTCATTACAGGGAATTCCGCTCCCGATGGAGCCGGAGCGGCCAATATGGCCAGCGGCACGCTGCGCATGACGGGTGGCACGATAACGGAGAATACTGCCGCGTCCACCGGGGGCGGCGTGGCAAATAGCAACGGTACTTTCACGATGACGGGCGGAGCCATTTATAATAACCAGGCGGGAGACGCCGGGGCGGACGTAGGGAGCTACGGCGGCGGGAATACGGTATTTACCCTGCCCGAAGCAAGTTCGTGCGGGCTGCCGGGCGTTGAAAAATGGTTTGAAGACGGTTCCCTTGACGGGTCGGTTCCGCGCTATGAAGGGCATGAAACGGAGGTCCCCAGTTATGTTTCGTTTTCGGGAAGTACGGAAGACCATTTGCTGACCTTAGGGCCGGTGTCGTTGGAACAGGCGTGGTATTATGAGGTTTATTACGAATACATAGACCCGGACACCAATGAAAAAGATTGGATGGAATACGAGAAAGGCCAGGGGGGATGGGCGCTCCCCGGTGATACAGTAAGCATCAGCCACCTAACCTTTGACGGCGAGGAATTAGGTTGGGAGGATATTACAGGAAGCCAGCCTGAGATATTGGGCGTTCACTATGTCTACGATGAAAACTACGGGTTTCACCGCTTGAGCGCCACCGCGGCAGAGGCTACAGAGGAGAATCCGCTGAAAATTTATTATCGGGCAGCCCTGCACAATGTAATTTATCAGTATGAAGGCGACGTACCGCAGGGGGCGGCGGCCGTGCTTCCCGAGACAGAGGCAGCCCCATATTATTCCCGGGTAACGGTCGCGCAGGCGCCAAGCCTGAAAGGTTATGAATTTTCCGGCTGGATAGTGAAGTCCCCGGATTATACGGAAGTTGAAAACAGCAGTTTCATCATGCCCAACGAAAATGTAACGCTGGTGGGGTCGTGGAGCGAAGTGGAAACACCGGATACCGGACAAACCGTCGTTCTCACCCCGCAGAACATGATTGCATATACCGGAGGGGATTCCATAAGCGGCGATACCTTTCCCACGGTTCGCTATCAAATCGAAGCGGAGGACGAAGTGGAACTGTCAAAGCTCACGTTTGAAGTGGACGGTGCGGAATATACGCTCGAAAATGGAACCGAATCTGGGGATATTGTCATCCTGCCGTGGCTGGACGCCGGATTTACGCTGAAAGAAAGCGCCTCCATGAGAAGCCTTGTCCGCAGCGGCGGCGAAATGGCTGAAAATGATGCGGTCGCAGGCGAATATGAGATTACGGTCAACACTGAAGGCCTGTCTGTCAGTTCTTCCGATGGAAACAGCGTGGATATCCAGACCGGGAGCGGGACGCTGACCGTCAGAAATGTATCGGACCCGGAAGGCGTCATTGAGAAAGAAGCCGACATTACAAAGCCGGTTACCGCTTTGGAAGAAGAGATCAATACGCAGGACGGCATAGGGGCGGCTCTCATCCCGGCGGGAACCGTTTATTATACGAACGGGAGGGAAGAACTGGGCGTACTGGGCAGCAGTATTTCCGGCATGCCGCAGATATCCCTGCTGTTCGACGATTTGATTCCCGGGGAAAATGGGGAAGACACCAAACAGCTCCTGATTGACCGGGCGGCAAAAGATGGCTTCGTCCTGACAAACGAAAATTCGGAGTTCAAGTACCTTGACCTTGTAAACGAGAACGACGGGAACGCCTGGGTAAGCGCAAATGACGGCGCGGATATCACGATATACTGGCCATGCCCGGAAGGGGTAAACGAAAACGGTTTTACAGCGCAGGTACTGCATTTTAAGGGGCTTCACAGGGAATACCGGGGAGATATGGAAAATCAAGTGGAACAGGCCGAAATAGAGGTGATTAATGCCGAAATATCGGATGGAAATGTGGTATTCCATTTAACAGGAAACCAAACCAGCGGGAGTTTTTCACCCTTTGCGGTTTATTGGAAAGAAAAAGTTCCGGAGACTGGGACAGGGAGCCTGTCAGTAAGCCTCACGTTGTCGGGAAACGGCGCGGAACCGAACCGGGAGTTTGGTTTCACAGTTACCCTAAACGATTCCGGAATTAGCGGAACTTATGGGGATATGACATTTATAAACGGCGTTGCGTCATTTGCCTTGAAAGGGGGAGAGAGCATACTGGCCGTTGGGCTGCCGGAAGGGACAGCTTATGAAGTAACGCAGGAAAATGCAGAAGGATATTCCGTTCGCTCCTCCGGCACAGTCGGAATTATTGCGGCAGGCGGAGTTGCAAGAGCGGACTATGAAAATCATAAAGAACTGCAAGAGACGGCAGGCGGAGCAGGAACAGGAACCGGGCAAACACCGGCTGACGGACTGGACGGCGCGCCGCAAACAGGAGACGAAACGTCTGTGCTACAATACGTTTTGGCCGCCGCCGCAGGCATGGCGGCACTCATTTCCGCAGTGCGGAAATTAAAGAAAACAGCCCATCAGGAAAAATAACAGCTAAGGGAATTGTATCAACACAGAAGCGGAGACAACCTCCGCTTCTGTGACGGCCGCGAATTACGCGCAGATCATCGGCGGGGAAGACGCATGGAACAAACTGACGGATGCGCAGAAAGCGTTGGTGAACGCGTGTCTGAAAGCAGCGGGAGCGAACCCGGATAATTATACGGTAGGAAAGAACGAGAAGAAGATAGCAGAATATATCAAAGGGCAATTGGATAGAGGTAAGTATGGAGAACAACTGAAGATACCGTATTCAGGCGGCCCGCTTAGTACGGGTAGCAGGCGATCTGTCTGCATGCGTCAGGCCGATGCGCCCTTTAAGGCGCATATGAAATACCACCGGCTCTGCCGGGAAATGTTTACTGTATGGAAAAATACGCCGGAGAGCAGGCGCTGTACCGGAAAACGACCGTGTGGCGGCCAGTTTTCTGCGGACATGGGAGCAGGATAGGACAATCGCGCGGCTTGTGGGAGACGTACAGACGGAACCGGTGATTTGAAAACCGGGCGCGCCAAACCCCAAGGGGCCGTCACAGCAGTGCTTCCCATTCCTTTTCACGGAACCCAACAAGCACGCCGTGCGGGCCGATCAAAATTGGCCGCTTCACGAGCATTCCGTCCGCCGCAAGCAGCGTAAACTGCTCTGCTTCCGTCATGGAAGAGAGTTTTTCTTTGAGGTTCAGGTTTTTATAGGCAAGGCCGCTGGTGTTGAAGAAGCGCTTTAAGGGAAGGCCGCTTTTTGCGTGCCATTCGCGCAGTTCCGCCTCGGTAGGGTTCTGCGTCTTGATATCGCGGTATTCGCAGGAAAAACCATGCTCCTTCAGCCATGCTTCCGCCTTCTTGCAAGTGCTGCATTTGGGATAACAAACCAGTAACATTAAAAATCCTCCTTCTGTTTGGAAATACAAAAAACAAGGTGCGGCATATCCATGCCGTAATAATGTTTGACGAGCGAGCCGCAGACCGACATGCCGTTTCGTTTTGCGACGCTTTGCGACGCAAAGTTAGTATCGCGGATAATCGAATAAACCCGGTCCATGCCAAGGATGCGGAACGCATAGTTCCGGCAGGCTTGTGCCGCTTCGGTAGCATAACCGTGGTGCCAGAAGGCACGCTCAAACAGATACCCTATTTCCGGAACACGGATGCCCAACGCATCCTGCCATGTGATGCCGCACTGGCCTATCATTTGCCCCGTTTCCTTTAAAACAACGGCCCACAGCCCGAAGCCGTCCTGCCTGTAGCGGGCAATCTGGCGGTCGAGCCAGTCGTGCGCTTCACTGTCAGTGAATGCGTGCTCGTAAGCATACATTGCCTTTTCGTCCTGCAAAATCCGGCATAGGGCAGGGAAATCCTCTTGCGTCATTTCGCGCAGCAAAAGACGCTCCGTTTGCAGGATCATTCCTGCCACCCCTTGCATACGTCCACCCAACCGGCGGCATTTGCATATTGGAATAGTTCGTCCGGTGTGAGTTCGATGGCTGAATTTTCGCTCCCACAGGCGGGAAAAACAGTACCAAATCTTTTGAGGGAAATATCCAGGTAAGCACGGGTGCCTTCCGGGTTGGCAAATGGACACACCCCGCCGATTCCGTGACCGGTCATCTTCTCCACCTCATCTGCGGACAGCATCCGCGCCTTGCATGAAAACTGTGCGCGGTACTTGGGATTGTCGATTTTTGCGTCCCCCGCACATACCACCAATACGCATCTGTCGCTTACGCGAAAGGAAAGCGTCTTGGCGATGCGTGCAGGCTCGGTGCCCAAGGCCTGCGCGGCAAGCTCCACCGTTGCGCTGGAAGTGGGGAATTCAAGGACGTCCCCATCCCGTCCGTATGCTTTAAAATACTCTTTTACCTTGTCGATTGCCATAAGATGATTCTCCTGATAAAAAATAATTGCGTTAGGAAAGGCGCTCTTGCAGCCTATCGTACAGCGCCCGGGTCTTTTTTTCGTCCGGGAAACTGATGTAAATATCCATAGCGTCCTTTCGTGCGATGCGAAGCGTGGGCGCTGCCCCCTCGCCGGCAAACACCATAAAGCTGCCGGCCCCATCGGAATGGAAGGTTCCTTTGAGCGTACCGCCGAAGCCGCCGTAACCGTTGGTACGCGTTGCATGGGGAAACATTTCCCCGATGGACTGCTCCGCAAGGGATGCTGATTCCACGTCCGCAAGCGGAACGGAAAGGCCGTACATTCCGCGGATCACGATTTCGTCTCCCTCCACGCCTACGGAAAGCGGCTCTTCTCCATAAATAAACATGCAGGCCACCACAGCAAGGACAATGGCCGTCACAAGAATGGTTGCAAGCGTGATTTTGGGGCTGCGCTTTTCCATACGGATCTCCTTTTTCCTTATTATACCATTTGTTTCACGGTTTGGCCTCTCTTTTATGTATGGGCTGGCCGCGCGCTTACGTGTGGATGTTTATTTCGGGTTTCGACCATAATGGATAAACCGCCTTTTGTAAGAAAGCGCAAAAAAAGAACTCAATGAAAACCTGATCCGCCGAAAGCGACAGTGCTTGACCAAACAAAAGAATCAAAAAATTCCCCATTTTGCTTCCTTGACAGGAAATAAAATGGGGAATTCTATTTTTTCTTTTTCGGGAAACCTCTCATAGCGCAGATTTTTTTTGTGATGCGAACGTATTCGAGGCTCCATATTTTTTGTCGGGAGAGCTTTTTGCCTGTTGGTCACGCAGTTCCAGCAATTCAATATATTTTTCCAAATCGCGGAGGCTGTCATCCTTAAGAGCGGAAAGCCGTGTTTCCCAATAGGAACGCTCCGGGACGCTTTCAAGCCCCAGCAGGTAGTCCGCGCTCACGCCGAAAATCTTCGTCATCTGCCGGATCGTTTCGTCCGTCAGGGGAATCTTGCCTGTTTCGTATTTTGAAATCGCGGATTTTTGGACATTTAAAAGCCGCCCAAGATCTTCTTGGGTCAGGTGATTTTTCTGCCGTAAATCCCGAATTCGGTTCATTATTTCGTCCTTTGTTTATACACGTTTTGCCGTAAAAAACGGTCTTGTTATTATGATATCTCAATCAATGGTATATCCCCATTAAATTATAGGGAAAATAGATGAAAATAAATAGCGAATGTCTTAATAAGAAATATTTATGTTGACAATTTCCTAATGAGAAACTATAATACGAATTGGATTTGAAAATTCTACCGGGCGGAACGGAAGCTCCTGCCCGCAACCATGTTCATGGCTGCATCCAATCAAGCGGCTTGTATCTGAAAAAAACGAATTGAATAAAGCTTACGAATGAATAATCGGAGGGGGACTGAAGATGTACTTGGAGGATTTATTTGGCCTTGGAGGCAAGGTAGCTGTTGTAACGGGCGGAGGCCGCGGGATCGGCCAGGTGGTCGCGCGGGGGCTTGCGAAAGCTGGAGCAGAGGTCGCTGTTTTGTGCCGGTCGGGCGCGGATGAAACAGTTGCACTCATCGAGCAGGACGGCGGAAAAGCCTATTATCTCAAGACGGACGTGACCAGTGAAAACGAGGTAGAGAAGGCTCTGCGTAAGGTTGTAGCCCGGTCCGGATCGCTCGACATCGTCTTCAACAATGCGGGCATCTGTATGCATCAGGATACGATGGATGCGGCTGTGGAAGAATTTCGGGAGGTAGTAGACGTAAACTTGACGGGTGAATTCATTGTGGCGCGCAGCGCCATCCGGATTATGCTGGAACAGGGAACGGGCGGCAGCATCATCAACATGGCGTCTATGTCGGGCAGCATCGCGAACATACCCCAGTGGCAGGTCTCCTACAATGCCTCGAAGGCGGGTGTGATCCATATGACGCGTTCCCTTGCGGCAGAATTTGCCGGAACGGGCATCCGCGTAAACAGTTTGAGCCCAGGCTATATCGCAACGCCAATGTCGGCCGATACGCCAAAGGAACTGCGGGATGCGTGGATGCCGCTGATCCCGATGCACCGCATGGGAGATCCGGAAGAACTGATGCCGGCAATCCTCTATCTGGCGAGCAGGGCGGCTGGATATACGTCGGGCAGCGATGTGGTTGTGGACGGCGCCTATACATGTATTTAATTTCAATTTCAACAAGGGGGAGGGAACTATGGCTGAAACTACAGCAATTAAGTTGGAACTGCAACACATTTCAAAATCATTTCCCGGGGTAAAAGCCCTGAACGACGTGAGCTTCCAGCTCCGCCGCGGTACAACCCACGTATTATGCGGTGAAAACGGGGCAGGGAAATCCACCCTGATGAAAATTATCAACGGGATTTACAAGGAAGACGAAGGCGATATTTTCGTGGACGGCCAGAAAGTTAAAATCCGCGATCCGCTGCACGCGCGGAACATGGGGATCGCGATGATTTACCAAGAATTGTCTTTCGTGCCGGACCTTACGCTCGAAGAAAATATTTGCCTCGGACATTGGCCCATGAAAAGCAGGGGCGTGATCGATTGGAAGGCTGTCCGTAAAAAAACTACGGAACTTCTGGAACAGGAGGGGCTTTCCTATGCGCCGGATACCAAACTGCGCAGCCTTAACGTTTCAGATATCCAAATGATCGAGATCCTCAAGGCGGTTTCCTTCAATGCGGATATCATTATCATGGATGAGCCGACCTCGGCGATTACTTCCAAAGAGGTGGAGAGGCTGTTTGAAAAGATCGAACAACTCAAACAGCGCGGCGCAAGCATTGTCTATATCTCACACAAAATGGATGAAATTTTCAAGATCGCGGACGATATCACCATCCTGCGGGACGGCAATGTGATCGAGACGCACGCGGCCTCCGATATCGATGAAAAAACGGTCATCGAACTAATGGTAGGGCGCAAGATTGAAAACCAGTATCCCAAAGAAGAGGTTGAAGTTACGGACGAAATGCTCCGTGTGGAAGGCCTCACCAGCGAAGCAACCTTCCATGATATGGATTTCTATGTGAAAAAAGGAGAAATCGTTGGATTTGCAGGACTGATGGGCGCGGGACGGACGGAGGTCATGCGCGCGCTTTTTGGCCTTGACCGCTATGATGGCGGGGCGATCTTCGTGAAGGGACAGGAAGTCAAAATAAGGAACGTGCAAGACGCGGTGCGCAGCGGCATCGCCATGCTGTCCGAAGACCGCCGCAGGTACGGCATCGTTCCGCTGTTGAGCGTGAAGGAAAATATTGCGCTGGCGGCTCTGGATAAATTTATCAGGAAAGGCCGCTGGTATAAAAAGGAAGAATTTGACGCAGTACGCTCCATGTGCGAAAAAATGCGGGTCAAAACGCCTACGCTCGACACCAAGGTGTTCTCGCTTTCCGGCGGCAACCAACAAAAGGTCATCCTCGCGAAATGGATGGTGCGCGAACCCGATATCCTGATCCTCGACGAACCGACGCGCGGCATCGACGTCGGGGCCAAGAGCGAAATTTACCAGTTGATGATGGAACTGGTAAAGCAGGGAAAAAGCATTATCATGGTCTCGTCCGAGCTCCCGGAGCTCATCGGCATGTGCGACCGCGTTTACGTCATGCATGAAGGCTATATGACAGGCATGCTTGAAAAGGACGAACTTTCGCAGGAAGCTGTTATGCAGTTGGCTGTAAAATCTGTGCAATAAAAGGAGTAAAGCAATGGAAAAACAAATGACACTCAATAAAGGAAAGAAAAATTTCTTTAGCAAATATAGCCTTATTTTTATCCTGATTATATTCATGATCGTATGTACGTTTGCTAACGAAAACTTTTTGACGTCGACCAACCTGATTAACGTATTCCGCCAACAATCGGTCGTCATCATGCTGGCCCTCGGCGAAATGATTTTGATTATCGCCGGATTGCTTGACTTATCCTGCGGCTCTGTAGTCGCGTTTGCCGGCGTCGTATCGGTCTTGGCGTATAAGGCGGTTCCCAACCTGTTCGTGGGCTTTGCTGTAGCAATCGGCGTAGCGCTGGCAATCAACGCGCTCAACGGACTGATGGTAACGAAATTCAAAACGCCGCCTTTCATCGCGACCCTCGCGACGCAGGCGATCGCGCGCGGCGCGGCGCTCTATATTACGGGCGGGCAAAACGTCTATGAGATCGGCGACTATAATATAGTTGGCCAAGGCTCTTTTGGACCGATCCCAATCCCCGTTGTCATCATGCTTATCGCACTTGCCATCATGATTTATATTATGCGTTATACACGCTTCGGACGCTCTACCTATGCGGTCGGCGGAAATGAAGAAGCGGCAAATGCTTCGGGTATCAAAGTGAACGCTGTCAAAATGAAGGCTTACCTTGTCAACGGCGTGCTCGTAGGCGTCGCGGCGCTGGTGTTCATGTCCCGCGTCAACGGCGGACTGCCAAACGGCGCCAAAGACTATGAATTTGATGCCCTTACAGCAACGATCATCGGCGGCACGAGTTTTACAGGAGGCGTTGGAAACCCTGTAGGAACGCTGCTCGGAGCTCTGATCGTCGGATTTCTAAGTAATATCATGAACCTGATGTCAGTAGACTCATACATACAACAAATTGTAC
Source organism: Christensenella tenuis (assembly GCF_014287795.1). Classification (GTDB taxonomy): domain Bacteria; phylum Bacillota; class Clostridia; order Christensenellales; family Christensenellaceae; genus Christensenella; species Christensenella tenuis. The sequence continues at coordinate 210,319 of NZ_JACOON010000006.1, read as the reverse complement.
GCGGCGCGATCATTGCGGTTGCTGTTATTATCGACATCTATTCCAAAGACCGGCAAACCAGTAAATCAAATAAATAAAGTTTTCTTCCGGTTCCGATACCTACGCAGCGGAAGAAAAAATGAAATATAAAATTACGAGGAGGAAAGTATGAAAAAATTAGTTAGCATTATCTTGGTAAGCGTGATGCTTGCGGCAGTTGCCCTTACAGGCTGTGCAAGCACCGAACAGCCGGCGGCGTCTTCAGATTCCGGAACGGATACACAGGCATCCGCCGCTCCTGCCGAATCGTCCGCGGCCTCGGACAGCGGCAGCGAGGGCGAAGGCGGAAAGTATAAGGTTGCCTATGTGGCCCGTACCCTTTCGGATCAATTTGCTTCCTGGCTTGCATCCGAAATGCAAAAATCGGCGGAAGAATATTCCGACACCTATACGCTCGACGTTCTCGATTCCCAGGGCGATCCGGAAAAGGAGAATTCCCTGCTTGAAAACTGTATCACCCAAGGATACGACTGTGTGATTATCCAGCCGAACGACGGCGAGCTCCAACGGCCGTATGCGGAAAAACTGGTGGAAGCAGGTATCAAGGTAATCACCACGAACGCTAAAATTCCGGATCTTGAAGGCGCTTCCAGCGTTGATGCAGATCCGTACGAACAGGGCGCGGTCCTCGCAAGGGACGCGGCGGAAAAAATACCGGAAAATGGCAAAATCGTTATACTGAACTGCCTGCCGGGCAATTTGCATACGACGACCCGCTATCAAGCGTTCCAGGAGGAGCTGCTTGCAAAGCGCCCTGATATCGAAGTATTGGGCGACCAGATTATCGAGCAGGGCAGCGAAGCGGATGCAATGGCGGTATTCGAGGACTGGGCACAGTCCTACGGCACGTGGGACTGCACGCTGACCACATCCGACGCGCTCGCGCAGGGTTTCATCAATATGGCAAAAGATAATCCGGCGTTTGAGAACACTCTCGTGTACGGCGTGGACGGCACGGCAGGCGGAATGCTCAATGTAATCGACGGCTTGCAGACCGCGACCTGCCTCCAAAATGCAATCGAACTCGGCGAATTGAACACGAAGCTGGCCTACGAACTCCTGACAGGCGCGACCGAGCAGGAAGATTACGCGATCGAAGCGATCCTTGTGGATTCGAGTAACGTAGATGAATACATTAAGATCTATATAGACAATGGACAGCTTACAGAAGACGAAGTAAAACAGCATCAGGACGCTGCTGCCTGACCATTCAAAAACATCTGCAACCGGAACATCCGGCCAGGACGCGAGGCGGCCCGGCCCGACTGAAAAATGATGTGCGTGGGTGATTGAAAAGATTGGGATTGCATGCGAAAGGCGGCTGTATGGCCGCCTTTGCGCGGCAATCCGCATAGTGAGAGGAGACAGGGATATTGAAAGGGACAATGAAAGTTGCCGTCATGAACGGCGTAGGAAAAATGGGCTATACGGAGCGGCCAATCCCGCAGCCAAAAGACAATGAAGTGCTGGTAAAACTGGAATATGTAGGGATTTGCGGTTCAGACCTTCATTTTTATGAAGCGGGCGCCATTGGCGGCCATGTGGTAAAACCGCCATTCGTTTTGGGGCACGAACCTGGCGGCACGGTAGTGGAAGTAGGCAGAGACGTGAAGCACCTCAAAGCGGGGGACCGCGTCGCGCTGGAACCGGGTAAAACATGCGGACACTGTGAATTTTGCAAAAGTGGACGCTATAACCTCTGCCCGGATGTAATTTTTTTTGCGACGCCCCCGGTGGACGGTGTGTTTCAGGAATATGTGGCGCACGAGGCGGACCTGTGCTTCAAGCTTCCAGACAATGTGAGCACTCTCGAGGGTGCGCTGATCGAGCCGCTGGCAGTCGGCTTTCATGCTGCAAACCAAGGCGGCGCCGAGCTTGGACAAACGGCTGTTGTGATGGGAGCGGGCTGTATCGGGCTTGTATCCATGATGGCCCTGAGGGCCAAAGGCGTTTCAAAGGTCTACGTGGTGGACATCATGCCCAAACGGCTGGAAAAAGCGATGGAGCTCGGCGCGACAGGCGTGATTAACGGCGCGGAGCAGGATGTAGTCTGTAAAATCATGGAACTGACCGCGGGAACGGGCTGCGACCTGGTGATCGAGACGGCCGGCAACGAGATCACCATGCAGCAGGCAATCAAGGGCGCAAAAAAGGGAGGGACCGTCGTTTTCGTGGGTTATTCCCTGAAAGACAATGCAAACATCCCTATGAACCTCGCACTCGATAAGGAATTAACCTTCAAGACAATCTTCCGTTACCGCAACATCTATCCAATGGCGATCGAGGCGGTTGCAGCGGGCAAAGTCGACCTGAAGAATATCGTAACGGATATTTTCCCGTTCGGCGATATCCAGAACGCGATGGATCAAAGCGTAGAAAACAAGGCGAACATTGTCAAGGCGGTCGTGAAAATAGCGGACTAAAACAGCGGAGGAAACAGAATGTCGCTTGTAAATATGAAGGAAATGCTGGAACATGCGCGGGAAGGCAGATATGCGGTAGGGCATTTCAATGTGTTCAACATCGAGATGCTGCGCGGCGCGGTCAAGGCAGGAGAAAAGTATAATTCGCCCATTATCCTCGCATTTGCGGAGGTATTTGAGAAACTGGTATCAATCGAAGAATTTGCCCCGGCGATGATCGCGGCGGCAGAGACGGCGGATATACCGGTTGCCGTTCATCTTGACCATTCCAAATCATTTGAATATATCAAACGCGCGGTGGACGCAGGTTTTACGTCGGTTATGATCGACGCTTCAGACCAGACGTTTGAAGAAAATGTGCGCCGTACAAAGGAAGTGGTCCGGTTTTGCGCCCCGAAGAATGTGACGGTCGAAGCGGAACTCGGACACGTTGCCGGACTGGAGGGTTATGAGGACGGCTACGAGGAGAGCGCGGACGACTATACGGACGTGCGCGAGGCTGTGCAATTTATCCGCGAAACCGGGGCGGACGCGCTTGCGGTAGCCATCGGAACGGTGCACGGAGTCTACCGGAGAGAGCCGAAACTGAACCTCGAGCGGCTGAAAGAACTGCGGCGGGAGGTACCGGTTCCCCTTGTGATGCACGGAGGAAGCGGCCTTTCGGACGGGGATTTTGAAAATGCGGTCCAGAACGGAATCGCGAAAATAAATATTTTTACAGACCTCAATATTGCGGCAAAAAAATGCCTGAAGGAAAACTGTATGGAGGAGGAAAGTCAATACCTCGGCTATCTTGACCTATGTGCCAAAGTGGCGGAGGCGGTCTGCACAGAAGTGGAGAAAAAAATAATTTTGTTCGGCTCTGCTGGAAAACGGTGATATATGGGCCGCGGGAAACGCGCCTTTTGTGAACTCCGCGCGTTTCTTTTGAAAATAGGAAAGGAGCCGATATGCAGGAAAAACTGGTAGAAAAACTCAAAGACGCGGTCAAAAAGCGCCGCCCCGCCGTGATTGGATTCGATGGATTTATCGACGAAGTGGTGCATGTGGTGGATAAACGCACGGATCCCGGGCATTATACACGCGTGCGTACCATAGAGGATTACGCGACCATGGTCCGTAACGGTGCGGGGCTCAGTACCAGCATGGAAATCGTGACAGTCGCAAAGAAACTCGGAGGCAACGGGCCGAATATGTCGATCGGGCTCAAAAACTATGGGATTGGCCTGACCTATATCGGAACGGTTGGAACCGGGGCGCTTGATCCGGTTTATGGGCCGCTTGCGGAGGGATCGCGCGTTATCGGCGTGGCAGATCCAGGACAGACGGATGCGGTGGAATTTGAAGACGGAAAGATCATCCGTTGTAAACTTGTTCCCCTGAATCTGATGGACTGGGACGACGTAAAGCGCGCGGTGGGTCTGGAAGAACTGATCTGCCTAGTCCGCGAAGCAGAACTTCTGAGCTTCAGCAACTGGTCGATGATTATGCACATGAGTGAGATATGGGAAGGCCTGCTTGAGGAAGTTCTCCCCCATGTGGAAAACCGGGCGGGGAAAACGTTGTTTATTGATTTTGCCGATCCGGAAAAGCGCAGCGGGGAAGAGATTCTCGGCGCGGTCCGGCTGCTTGAGCGTTTCGAGGAAGCGGGAATCAAAACGGCTCTTGGGCTCAACAAAAAGGAAGCGTGCGAATTTGCGGAACTGTTCGGCAGACCGATTGCAGGGTATCGTGACTATCCGCTGGAAGAGCTCACCCGTTTTGTTGCGAAACAGATAAAGATAGACTGCCTGGTCGTGCACCCGGTTAAAAAAGCAGCCTGTATGACGGGCGGGAATTATTATGAAGTAGAAGGTCCGTTCTGTGCGCAGCCCGTCCTCAGCACGGGTGCAGGGGATAATTTCAACGCGGGATTCGCCTATGGATATTTGTGCGGCTTTGAGCCTGCGCTTTCGCTGATGCTCGGAACAGCCACGTCGGGATTTTACGTGCGGAATGGGCGCACGGGCACGGCGGAAGAGATGGAACGTTTCCTGATGGAATGGAAAAGAGGAAAGCTGGACCGCTGAATGCGGGCTTGGAACGGAGGAGGACAATATGGCAAAATTGGAAGGACTCGCGCACATTGGCGTATTTGTATCCGATCTGCAAAAATCAAAGGAATTTTACGAGAAGATACTGGATTTTAAAACGATATGGGAATGCAGGGTAAAGGAGGCAGACGGAACGACTACAGACGTTGCCTTCGTACAGAACGGCTGTCTGACGCTCGAACTTGTGCGGCTGGAAAAACTGCAAAAACGGACAGATGGACTGGTCGACCATATCGCAATGAAGGTGGAAGATATCGAAACGGTAAAAAGGACTCTGGCCGCACGTGGGATCGTGTTCGAGACAGAGGAGGCCGTCTGCAATGCGGACGTTTTCCCTCATGGATCGAAATGGATCCTATTCCGCGGGCCGGACAATGAACACCTGGAACTTACAGAAGTGTTATAGAAGGCGATAGGAGAGTAATGTAATTATGGAAAATCAGGTAATAAGGGATACGGAGAAATTTGCGGTGGAAATCCGCATGCAGGTAATCCGCCAGTTGGCAAAGCTGGGCTTTGGACACGCAGGCGGCTGCCTTTCTGTAGTAGATGTGGTCGCTTCCCTTTACAGCGGGATTATGGATATAGATCCGAAAAATCCGCGGAAAAAAGAGCGGGACAGGCTGGTCGTTTCTAAGGGGCATGCAGGCCCGGCGCTTTACGCAGCGCTTGCCCTTAAAGGCTTTTTCCCAATGGAATGGCTCGATACGCTCAACCAGGGCGGGACGCGCCTCCCAAGCCACTGCGATGGGAATAAAACGCCGGGGATTGATTGCACGACCGGCTCGCTCGGGCAGGGGCTTTCCCTTGCGGCGGGTATGGCGTACGGCCTTAAGCTTGATGGAATACCAAATACGGTCTATGCGGTTCTGGGGGACGGAGAATGCCAGGAAGGGCAAATTTGGGAAGCCGCGCTTGCCGCACCGAAATTCGGACTCGACGCCCTTATTTGTTTTGTAGACTACAATAAGGTTCAGCTTGACGGTACGGTAGACGAGATCATGCCGCTTAAGAGCCTGTTCATGAAATTCCGTTCCTTCGGCTGGCATACGCAGCAGATAAACGGAAACGACCCGGCATCGATCTTTGCGGCGGTGGAACTTGCGAAAAAGGAAAAAGGCCGTCCAAGCGTGATATTGCTCGATACCATAAAAGGATATGGATGCAGCGAAATCGCGGCGCTCGGCTGCCTGAACCATCATATGGATATGCCCGAAGACCTCGCTCAGCGCTGCATGGCGGAACTTCGGGAACAAATGAAACAATATGGACAGGAGGAGCGACATGAAAATTGAACTTGCATTTCATAACGAAACGGAAGCCGCGCCGCTGAGCTCGGCCTATACGGATACCATTGCGGAGCTGATGGAAAACGACGAGGACGTAGTGTCCATTGACGCCGACCTGATGAAGGCAATCAAGATCGACAGGATACAGGAACGGTTTCCGGGGCGCGTGCTCAACGTCGGCATTCAGGAAGGGAATATGATCGGCATGGCGGCAGGCATGGCGCGCGTGGGGAAAAAGGTATACGCACATACGTTTGCGCCGTTCATTACGCGGCGGGTCTTTGACCAAATCTTTATTTCTTCAGCTTACGGGAAAAACCCAATCCGCCTTTATGGAAGCGACCCGGGAATTTGCGCGAAATTCAACGGCGGCACGCACACCACGTTTGAAGATATCGCTATGATGCGTACGATTCCGGATATCTACCTGTTTGAAATCACGGACAGCGTGATGTTCAGGAGCCTGATGCACGCCACAAAGGACGAAAATAGAATAATCTATTTTCGTGCGGACCGCGCGCCGGCCGTGAAGGTGTATAGTGATTCCAGCGAATTCACACCGGGAAAGGGCGCCGTACTGAAGGATGGCGGCGACGTGACGGTTATTGCCTGTGGGATCATGGTAAGCGAGGCTCTCGCTGCGGCGGAAAAACTGGAGCAGGAAGGGATTTCCACAGCTGTGATCGATATGTTCACCATCAAACCGATCGACCGGGAACTGATCGTGGAATACGCCCAAAAAACAGGAGCGGTCGTAACGGCGGAAAACCATAATGTAAACGGCGGCCTTGGGGATGCGGTGGCGTCCGTGCTCTCGGAGGAACGGCCTACCGTAATGCGCAAGCTGGCCGTACGCGATGAATTCAGTGAGGTCGGCCCGATGGATTACCTGAGGGAGCGCTTCCACCTGAACGCGGCGGGCGTGATTGCGGCAGTAAAAGATGTCATTCAATACAAATAGAACCATGAAAAGTGCGATTGGGGTCGATATCGGCGGCACAAATTTTCGTATCGGATGGGTGCGCGAAGACGGCACGGTACTTTGCCTGGATAAAAAACCGAGCAAAGCGCTGTGCGAAGGTGGGAAAGCGGCGGATCTGCTGGCCGAAGAGATACGGACGTTTATGGAGGCGAATGGGGTACGGGATGCGCAAGCCATTGGGATCGGCTTTCCCGCACCGGTTGCCGCGGACGGAAGAACGGTATTCCCCTGTCCGAACCTGAAGAACCCGGACGAGGGTTTTGGCGGCGTTGATGTGGTAAGCAGGCTGGAAAGCCTGGGGCTGCCCATTGCCATTGCCAAGGATACGGATATGCTGCTCCAGGCGGAGATCATGGAACGGCAGATGGGGGCGCAGGATATTGTGACTGCTTTCTATTTCGGAACGGGCGTTGGAAACAGTGTGTATTACCGCGGCAATCTGCTGCGCGGCGCGCACGGAAGCGGCTGCGATGCAGGACATATTCCGGTGCTCGGGGGAACGCGGACCTGCGGCTGCGGCAAGAAAGGCTGCATCGAATGCTATGCGTCGGGGGCGTATCTTGCTTCCCTGTGGGAAGAGCGTTTCGCGGACTGCGCCCTTGCCGATCTTTTTCGGGTACATAAAGGCGCCCGCGAGTTGGCAGAATTTATAGAAGCCTGCGCTATCCCCGTGGCAGCCGAAATCACGATTTTCGACCCGACGCTTGTAATTCTTGGGGGCGGTATACTCGGGATGGATCATTTTCCGTATGAAAAGCTCACGGGAAAAATTTACGAACATGTGAAAAAACCGTATCCCGCTGAGAATATGGTGATCGAACGGGCTGCGGCGGTGAATGCGGGCGTCCGGGGCGCGGCATGGTATGCGCTTTCACATGTGTTTTAAGAGGGGAATAACCTGAAAAACATACCGGAAGTACGGCTGGGAATCCTGGCCGTAAGCAGGGAAGTTTTGACGCAGGCCTTCCGAAATACCGCCGCAAGGCAGCGGCAAAGGCCCGCGAACAAAAGGAAATTGTACTCTATCCTTGCGGCTTATATTGCGCGGCGTGGGGTGCTGTCCGTGCCGGTACATTTTTTGGCGGGATCGGCGCGGTTGCAGAGCCGGAAATGGAACGTTTCTACCGTCATATACTGATTGGAGAGCACTATCCGCATCATGGCGCGATTGCGTTTGGGCGTGCGGGAAAATCCATTTGTATAAAAATAAGGAGGGGTTCTCCAGAATATTTGGAAGTGTGCGGGAATACGGAACCTCCTACCGTATTCCCCGGGCACGCACTGGCAAAGGAAAAAACGGTAAGAGCACGAAAGACATAAAGAACCTTATGTCAAACGCAGGAAAATGCCGGGAAGAATCTCAGGCGATGCAAAAAAAGCACGGCTGGGCTGCTGTGAACGGTAAGAAACAGATGTGGTTCATTGCGGATTCATAAATGCTTTTTCCGGATTACTTTACCGGCAGTAAAAGGGTTCCGGCGGTTTTCATGCCGCCGGAACCCTTTTTGTCTACAAGCGGTAGGAAGGGGACAATTGCCCTCCTCCAGTATAAGGCTGCCGCGATCAGGAAGCCTCCGCTGTGGGCGGGGCAAACTGGCTGTTGTACAGGTCGGCGTAAAAGCCGCCCTTTTTAAGAAGCGCGTCGTGCGTACCCTGCTCGATGATATCGCCGTCCTTCATCACAAGGATAAGGTCCGCGTCCTTGATGGTCGAGAGGCGGTGGGCGATCACAAAGCTGGTGCGGTTTTCCATCAGCGCGTCCATTGCTTTTTGGATCAACGCCTCAGTCCGCGTATCGACAGAGCTTGTTGCTTCGTCGAGTATCAGCATATCCGGATCGGCGAGGATGGCGCGCGCAATCGTGAGAAGCTGCTTCTGTCCCTGAGAGATGTTCGACGCGTCCTCGTTGAGGATCATCTCATACCCATGGGGCAGCGCCTTGATGAAGTGATGCGCGTGCGCGGCCTTTGCCGCTGCAATCACTTCTTCGTCCGTCGCGTCCATGCGCCCGTAGCGGATGTTTTCCATGATCGTATCGTTATACAGCCACGTATCCTGTAATACCATACCGAAGTGGCGGCGCAGGTCTGCGCGGGTAAAGTCCATAGAATCATGCCCGTCAATCAGGATCTCGCCGCTGTTTAAATCATAAAAGCGCATCAGCAGCTTAATCATAGTGGTCTTACCCGCGCCCGTAGGGCCGACAATGGCGATCTTCTGGCCCGGTTTCACTTTTGCGGAAAAGTCCTCGATGATGATTTTGTCCGGAGTATAACCAAAATGCACGTCTTTGAATTCCACGTTGCCGTCCACATGATCCAGCTTGACAGGATGGATCGTATCCGGCGCTTCCTCCGGCTCATTCAGGAACTCGAACACACGCTCGGACGCTGCCGCCGTTTGCTGCAAAATATTGGAAATATTTGCAAGCTGGGACAACGGCTGCGTGAAGTTGCGCACATATTGCACGAAAGACTGGATATTACCGACGGTAATGGTGCCCTGCGCGGCAAACCAGCCGCCGAGGACGCACACCGCAACATAGCCGAGGTTGCCAATGAACGCCATGATGGGCTGCATCAGGCCGGACATAAAGTTTGCCTTCCATGCCGCCGAGTAGAGTTTTTCATTCTCGCCGTTAAAAACGTCGATGCTTTCTTCTTCCCCGTTATAGGCGGAGATCACGTTGTGCCCGCCGAACATTTCCTCCACGTGCCCGTTGACCGAACCAAGGTAGTCCTGCTGCTGCTTGAAAAACTTCTGCGAGCGCTTCACCACCTGGAAAATGAGCGCCAGCGCAATCGGGACGATGCACAGCACCACAAGGGTCATCACCCAGTTGATCGTAAACATCATCACCACCACGCCGACAACCATTGTGACCGACGTAATGATCTGTGACAGGCTCTGGTTGAGCGTTTGGCTGATGGTGTCCACGTCGTTGGTCACGCGGGACAGCACATCGCCGTGACTGTTGCGGTCAAAATAGGAAAGCGGCAGGGTATTGACCTTTTGGCTGATATCCTTCCTCAGGCGGTATGTGACCTTGTTGGCTACCCCGGTCATGATATAACCCTGGATGTAGCCAAACAGGGCGGATATCCCATACAGGATAACAAGCATAATCAGAATCTGGCTGATGCGTACAAAATCGATGCCGTCGCCCGATCCGCTGATCTGCCCCATGACTCCCTCAAAGAGGACGGTCGTGGCGTTCCCCATCAGCTTCGGGCCGATGATAGAAAACACGGCGGAAGCAATCGCGAAGATGAACACGACGATCACGGCGATCTTATATTTGCCGATATATTTCAGGAGGCGGCCCATGGAGCCTTTGAAATCCCTTGCTTTTGCGCCGACTATGGGAACACCGGGGCCCGGGCCGCCCATAGGTCCGCGCTTTGGCCCCGCAGGAGGCCGCTTTGTTGTATTTTCGCTCATGACTGTAATTCCTCCTCCGAAAGCTGGGAAAGGGCGATCTCGCGGTAAGTCCCGCAGGATTCCATTAATTCCGTATGTGTCCCCTTCCCGACGATTTTCCCCTCGTCAAGCACGATAATCTGGTCGGCGTCCATAATGGTGCCTACCCGCTGCGCGATAATAAGGACGGTCTTATCCTTCGTTTGTTCGCGGATTGCGGCGCGCAGCTTGGCGTCCGTCTTAAAATCCAGCGCGGAAAAGCTGTCGTCAAACACATAGATGTTCGGGTCTTTGACGAGCGCCCGCGCAATGGAAAGCCGCTGCTTCTGCCCGCCCGACACATTGGCGCCGCCCTGCGAGATGCTTGCGTCAAGCCCCTTGGCGTTTTTGCTGATGAATTCCATGGCCTGCGCTCCCTCGGCGGCACTGTTTAGCGTTGCGTCGCTTGCCTCCTCGTCCCCGAGGCGCAGGTTGGAAGCGATGGTTCCGGAGAACAGGACGGCTTTCTGCGGGACATAGCCGATCTGGTCGCGCAGCTCGTGGCGCGTTACCTCGCGCACATCCAAGCCGTCAATGACCACACTGCCGCAGGATACGTCGTAAAAACGCGGGATCAGGTTCGCAACGGTGGACTTCCCGGACCCGGTCGGCCCAATAAAGGCCGTCGTCTGGCCGGGCAAGGCCGTAAAATCGATATCGGTGAGTACGTTGTCCTCCGCGCCCGGATAGGCAAAACATACGTTTTTAAATTCAAGCTTGCCTTTCGGGTCCTTAAAATGCTTCGGGTTTTGCGGATCGTGGATCTCCGGTTCCGTTTCAAGCACGTCTGCGATGCGGTGCGCGGAAACGGATGCACGGGGCAGCATGATGAACATCATAGACATCATCAGGAATGCCATTACAATTTGCATTGCATATTGCATAAAAGCCATCATATCGCCGACCTGCATGGAGGATGCGGCAATCTGGTTCGCGCCTACCCAGATAATCAGCAGGGAAATACCGTTCATGATAATCGTCATGACCGGCATCATCAGGGCCATGGCCCTGCCCACGAAAAGCTGGTTGTGAGTCAGGTCTTTGTTTGCGTTATCAAACCGGTCCAGCTCAAATTGCTGCGTGTTAAACGCGCGGATTACCATAATTCCCGAAAGGCTTTCACGCATGACGAGGTTCAGCCTGTCCACAAGGGCCTGCATTTTCTTGAACTTGGGCATTACAATCGCAAAAATCGAGCCGATAAAGCCCAAAAGAATGATAACCGCAAGCGCGATAATCCATGACATCGATACGCTTTTGTTGAGCGCCATAATCACGCCGCCCACGCCCATGATCGGCGCATAGATCACCATGCGGATCATCAGGATAACCACCATCTGGATTTGCGTCACATCGTTTGTGCTGCGCGTGATGAGCGACGCGGTGGAGAATTTATCGAATTCTACATTGGAGAAATTTTCCACTTTGGTAAAGGTCTTCTGACGCAGGTCGCGCGCCAGGCCCGCGCCGATCCTCGCCGCGAGCAAGCCCACCACAACCGTACACGCCGCGGAGCCAAGGGCCAGGAGGAGCATAAAGCCGCCGTTCTGCCAGATATAATCCTGCTGGATGGCGGTGGTATCCATACCGAGCGCCTGGTATTCGCTTTTCACTGCGGGGATTGCCGTCTGCTGGAGCAGGCTTGCATCCATGCCCCCAAGCTTTTCATCCAGCAGGGTATTGAGCGCCGAATAAACGTCCTGCGCCTGCGGATAAGCGTTCAGGACGGTAAAGAAACCGGATCCTTCCGGCTGCTGCATATAATATCCGAAAAATTGCAGAAGAACAGGCGGAATTTCCGCTTCTTTTTCCGAACCGTCCTCGCTCACCTGCTTATCGAGCGCGAGCGTATCGGAACCGCTTTGTTCCGCCTCCATAATCTGCTCAATCGTGGAAATCGAAGCAAACGCCTTTGAAAAACCGGGATTCATGAGCAGGGTATCATGCTCATCGAGATCCTGCTTCACATAAATATTTTCGTGTTCAAGCGCCGGATATTCCTTGACATAGGCGGCATAATCCGGGCTGTCTTTGGTAATGAGCGTGTAATTATCGCGCACGAGTTTTTGCTGGCCTTCATCCATAAATGAAAGCAGTGTGCCCATGGTATCCTCGCCCACAGCGGCCGGAACCGCATTTTCAATACCTCCCTGCTGAATACCTGTGTCCACAATTTTAGACATATAATTCGGCAGCGACAAATCGCAGTATGCCTGCCCGAACAAGAGCAGGACCGCGACAATCAAAAGCGCGGCATAGGGCTTCATATACTTGATGATACGCCTCATAAAATGTCGTTCTTTCCTTTCTGATAGAGCCTTTTCCTGCCGCGTATCTCTCGCGGCGATACTTTCCCCGATACTTCCGTTTGTCCATGATACTGCGGTTGCATAAAAATGTCAATAAGATTATTAAATTTATTGACTCGGTTGCATAAATGTGTTAATCTCGTTTTAGAATCTTGCGAAAGAAGTAACCAAAATGGCGGGCAAAGACACAAAAACAAAGATTAAGGAAATCGGCCTGAAGCTGTTTCAGGAGCGCGGCTTTGAAAATGTGACGATCAATGAAATCTGTGAACAAAGCGGCGTAAACAAGCATACCTTCTATTATTATTTCAAATCAAAAGACGAGCTTCTGAAAGACTATTACGAGCTTCCATACGATATCGGCACCGAATACTTCGTGCAAATCCTCAACGCGGAAAATTATGTGGAACAGCTCTGGCTTTCTTATAAACCTTTTTTAGACCGGATAAGCGAATCCGGGACGGAAATTTCCCGGCAGCTTTTCATTAAAAATATCAATCAGGACGTGGGAACTTTCCGTGGAGGCAAGCGGCGGAACGAACATATGGAAATGCAGGCCAGTATCATTGCAAAGGGCCAGGCAGCGGGGGAAATCCGCAATTCCTCCGATCCCAAAACGCTTTGTATGATGATTCACCAGACGTTTGTCAGCACCTTGTTTATGTGGTGCATGCACAACGGCGCGTTTGACCTGCCTCTTTATATCCGCAGCGGCGTGGAGGCTATGCTGGATGTAAAGCCCGGGCTGCGCGCCTATCCGGAGATTAGCCTTATGGACATCTGGAGCCGTGACGAGGCGCGGCTGGAGCGGAACGGCGGACACTCCGGAAAACGGGAAGCAGCCGCGCAGCGCACGAAGCGAAGAATGGGAAGAACAGCGGAGCGGAGCCGTCCGCCAAAGAAGGAGTGAAGATCATGGGGAACGTAACGGCAATTTATTTCAGCCCCACCGGAGGGACAAAGCAGTATGTGCGCGCGGTGGCGCGGGGGCTTGGCAAAGCATATGGGGAGGTTGACCTGACGGACAAGGAAACAAGGGCGCAGGAACATACATTTGCGCCGGACGATCTTGTGGTGATCGGCGTCCCCGTTTACTATGGACGCGTCCCCCAACTGCCGGACGGGCTGCTGCGCGGCCTGCGGGGGAACCATACGCCCGCCGTACTGGTGGCGGTTTATGGCAACCGCGAGTTTGACGACGCGCTTTTGGAACTTTCCGGTTTGTGCGAAAAACAGGGTTTTTACGGCGCTGCTGCGGCTGCCTTTGTTGCACAGCATACCTTTTCCGCGAAGATCGCCGGCGGCCGGCCGGACGCGGACGACCTGCTGATCGCCGAAGAATTCGGAAGAAATATAAAAGCGCTGCCGGCGGAAAAGGCCGGAAGGGAAATCCGGCTGCCGGGAAACCGGCCGTACCGCTCATTTCAGGTTGCGCCCTTCACGCCCAAAGGAGACAAAAAATGTACGGCGTGCGGCGCATGCGCGCGCGCCTGCCCGGCAGGGGCGATTGCACCGGAAACGCCGCGGGAGACGGATGCGAAAAAGTGCATCCGCTGCCTTGCATGCGTACATGTCTGCCCTGTCCATGCACGCAGGGTTGGCGGACCGGTCTATGGCATGCTGGTAAAAAAGCTGGAAAAGGAACTGACCAAAACGGAAAAAGAAGCGAGGCTGTTTTTGCCGTAGGAAGGGAAAACACAAATTTTAATGAACGAATAAAGCGCTGGACAAAGCGCTTTTTTGTTTGAAGCGAAAAAAACGTGTTATATTTGTGTTGACTTTCGCGGCAGAGAGCAATACAATATGTATGTATTATTAAAAAAATAAACACAGTATATTGTGTTTCGGATGAGGGAAGTCGGGTGAAAATCCCGCGCGGTCCCGCCGCTGTAAAAGCCGAGCGGCGCACAGATGCCACTGGAAAAGTTCTGGGAAGGCGTGCGAAGCGTTTGAGGCTTGAGCCAGAATATCTTACCGAAACGACAGCGCCACGGAGTATGGCATCAAAAACCGGTCCCTACCATCGGTATCGACAGCGTAAGATCTATATTCCGGCGTGCACATGACTCTATGCGCGCCTGCTTTTTACTGCTCTTCAAATCAAACACCCATCCCGGAGAAGGAGAAACAACAACATGATTACGCAAATCAAAAAAAGAAACGGAAGCACGGAAAGCTTCCAGAAGGAAAAAATCACATGGGCTATTTTTAACGCCGTTACCGCTGTGGGCGGGGACGACTTCGATACGGCGCAAAAGCTTTCGGACGAAGTTGTAGACCTTGCAAACCTTCGCCTGAAAACAGACGTTGCAGACGTGGAAGAGATTCAGGACCTCGTGGAAAAGGTGCTGATTGAGCGCGGGCACGCAAAAACAGCGAAGGCCTATATCCTTTACCGGGAAAAGCGCCGCGCGGCGAGAGAGAGCAACGCCCTCATCGGCGCGACCATCGATATGTTTTCCGATTACCTTGACGATAAGGACTGGCAGATCAAGGAAAATGCCAATACGCAGAAATCCATCAACGGCATGAACAATTATGTGCGCGAGACGTTTACCAAGCAATACTGGCTGCACGAAGTTTACCCGCAGGAAATCCGCGAGGCGCACACGGGCGGCGCGTTCCACATCCACGACCTTGGATTTTTCGGACCGTATTGCGCGGGCTGGGATTTGAAGCAGCTTCTCTCGGACGGGTTTGGCGGCGTGCCCGGCAAGGTAGAATCCTCCCCGGCCAACCACCTGCGCTCCTTTTTGGGACAGGTGGTGAATTCCACGTTCACCACGCAGGGTGAAACCGCGGGCGCGCAGGCATGGTCGTCCATCGATACCTATTGCGCTCCCTTCATTCGTTATGACAACATGACCAAAAAGGAAGTCAAACAGGCGCTGCAGGAATTTATTTTCAATATTAACGTGCCTACGCGCGTGGGCTTCCAGTGCCCGTTCTCGAACCTCACCTTCGATATCGTCGTTCCGCGCACACTGAAGGACGAAGCCGTGATCGTGGGCGGCAAGGTGCGGCGTGAGACATACGGGGAGTTCCAGGAGGAAATGAACCTCTTTAACGAGTGCTTCTGCGAAGTGATGCTTGAGGGCGATTCGCATGGGCGCGTATTTACCTTCCCCATCCCCACTATCAACGTGACGAACGATTTTGACTGGGACAGCCCGGTGGTGAATAAATTTATGGAGATCACATGCAAATACGGCATTCCGTATTTCTCCAACTACATCAATTCCGATCTTTCCCCGGAAGACGCCCTTTCCATGTGCTGCCGCCTGCGCCTCGATACCAAAGAGCTCCGCAAGCGCGGAGGCGGTCTTTTTGGCTCGAATCCCATGACAGGGTCGATTGGCGTAGTCACCATCAACCTGCCGCGCATCGGTTATCTTTCGAAAACGGAAGGGGAGTTCCGGGCGCGGCTGTGGCAGATGGTCATGATGGCGAAAAACAGCCTTGAAATCAAGCGTAAGATCATCGAGCACCAGACGGAGCGGGGCCTGTATCCGTTCTCGGCCCACTACCTGCGGAACATTAAAATGCGCACGGGGGAATACTGGTATAATCATTTCAATACGATCGGCGTGCTTGGTATGAACGAAGCGCTGCTCAATTTCTATGGAGACGGCACAGACCTTACGACGGAAAAGGGCCAGGAATTCGCCGTTTCCATCATGAACTACCTGCGCGATTTGATGACGGAAATCCAGGAAGAAACCGGACATTTTTATAACCTTGAAGCGACGCCGGCCGAGGGCACCAGCTACCGGCTTGCGGACCTCGACAGGAAAAAATATCCGGATATTATCTGTGCGGGAGACGAAAACGTGGCGTATTATACCAATTCCACACAGCTTCCGGTTGGCTTTACGGATGATATTTTTGAGACGATGGATTTGCAGGACGAGCTGCAAAGCCTTTACACGGGCGGTACGGTGCTGCACCTGTATCTTGGCGAACGCATTTCCGATGTGGAAGTAGCGAAAAAGCTGATCCGCAAGGTGTTTACCAACTATAAGCTGCCCTATATCTCGCTCACGCCGACATTCTCCATCTGTCAGGAGCATGGCTACCTTGACGGCGAGCAGTTTTCCTGCCCGGAATGCGGAAAGGACACGGAGGTATGGAGCCGCGTGGTTGGCTACCTGCGCCCGGTGCAGAATTTCCACAAGGGAAAAAAGATGGAATATGACGAACGCCTGAAATACCAGATCAGGGAAAGCGGGTTATGAACATTGCAGGATTGCTGAAAACGGCGACTATCGATTTTCCCCGCCGCCTTGCGGCTGTGATATTTACGGCGGGCTGCAACTATGACTGCGGGTTCTGCCACAACCGGGACCTGCTGACAACTAGGAAATACGTCGATAACGCAGAGGTCATGCGGTTCCTGGAAAAGCGTGCGGGCCTTCTCGACGGGATCGTCATTTCGGGCGGCGAACCTACCCTGCAAAAGGACCTTGTGGAATTTGCGGGAATGTTAAAAGCGCTTGGCTACGACGTGAAGCTCGATACCAACGGGAGCAATCCGCAGGTGGTGGGAAAGCTGCTTGACGGAGGACTTGTGGATTATGTAGCCATGGATTACAAAGCGCCGCTTGCCCGCTATCCGGAGATTTGCGGGGCCGGGGCGGATGGCTTTTTGGAGACGCTTGCACTGCTGCGGGATTCGAACGCCGAATGGGAGCTTCGAACGACGATGATCCCGGAGATCGGCGGGGAAGAACTGCGGGAGATGGCGGAAGCTGTCCCGGCGCTGCCCCTGTACGCATTGCAGCTTTACCGTCCGGTGCGGATCGAAAAGCTGCGGGTCTATACGCCGCAGGACATCGTGCGGATGGCGGAGGAACTGAAAGACATCCAGCCGAATACGCTCGCACGGTGCTGAAGAAAAAAGAAAACGGGCTGCCTGCCGGTGCGCAGAAGCCCGCTTTTTTGTTTGTCCGGGTGAAAACGGCCGGGGATTATTCGGATCCGTCCGCCAGATGGAAGGTGTCACGCCCCAGTTCCTTTGCCTTGTAAAGCGCATGGTCCGCAAGCTGGTAAAGCTTGCTGTAGGTCGTGCCTTCCGTGGCGATGGCGACGCCAATGCTGACAGTCAGGTGTTTCCCCGGATATATAAGGATGCCGTGGACTTGCTCGCACAGGGAAGCGCATTTATCAGTCAGTGTACGGACATCGCGGATATTTCTCATGTAGACGATAAATTCATCGCCGCCCGGGCGGCCGACAATATCTTCCTTCCGGAAGCTGCTTTTAAGAAGGGAAGCGACCTGCCGCAGCACTTCATCCCCGCGCAGGTGTCCATAGGTATCGTTGATCAATTTAAAATGATCGATATCCGCAATCAGCAGGGCGCCCATTTCACCTGGGGCGATACCCGATAGCGCTTCACTGATCAGCTCGAAGCTGGTTTCCGCATTATAAATATGCGTCAGGCTGTCATGCTGCGATTTTTTAAGCAGCGTATCTTTTTCCAGCTTTTCTTCGTCGATGATGTTAATTTTGCCGATGGCGTAGGCGGGGCTGCTGTTGTCATATACCGTTTCCAGGGCAATGCGCAGCCAGTGGGTTTTTCCGTCGATGCACGCAAGCTGTACCTCATGGATGCCGTCTTCCTGTGAAAGAATTACGTCCATGAAGGGTTTGCGCAGCTTTTCTTTTTCCTCTGAAGGGCGCCGGAAATCAAAATCCAGCAGCGAGGGCTGGCCGTCCTCGCTCTTTGACGGAGTGGAAACGATCATAATGCCGGTCTTGAAATTGTATTCGAAGAAATACTCGTTCATGAGCGCGTATACCTGAAAATGTTTTTTCAGTTCCAACGCGTTCTTTTTATTCATTTTTGCCCTCTGGCGGAGGAAGATGAGCAAAATCGCAATGATCGCAATGGAGATACACACGATGACCGCCACGGATTCCACCGGATATTCAAACAGAAAGTCCCCCAGAGAAGCCGGCGGCTTCTGTGTGATATTCTGGTTGATGATGGACTGCATATCCGTTTCGGAAATGGTGGAGTTGACCTTATTGAGGATAGACAAGAGATCCCAGCTACCCGGCTTGACTACGCCGAAACAGATTTTGCGCGGTTCGTAGGCCTGGGGAATCAGCTTAAAATTCCGGTATTGGGGCAGGTTGGTGTAATACTGCGCGGTATAAGCGTCCACATAGGTATAATCCGCCTCCCCGCGTGCGACAGCTTGGATGCAAGCGAGCGCGGAATCACAGACGACAACCGATCCGGCGGATTCTCCCTTGTAATTTTCAGTTGATAGAGACGCAAGCCGCTTGCCCTCGATCGAGTTTTCACTCACATCCTTATCGATCATCAGCAGGTATTGGGAGGACACATAGGGCTGCGCGAGCGATACGCCATGCTCGCGGGCAAAATCGTAATCATAGGGAATTCCGGCGACGATATCGAGGCCGCCTTTCTGTGTGGAAGCATACATTTCATCCCGTGAAACAAAGGGGATCAACTCAAATTCAAGTCCGGTTTGCTGCGAAATATAATCGAGGAGACCGATGGAAATCCCCGTGAGCTTGCCGTTTTCATCCTCATATTGGTAAGGAGACTGACCGGTAAGGACGCCCACCCGAAGCTTCCCGGTTTCGCTGACATACGCCGCTTCGGAGTCGGAGAGGTACAGCGTATCGCTTGGCGGGAAGAAGTATTTTTCGTACAGTTCGGAGGAAAAGGAAGGATTGGCTTGTTCCACACTGAGGATGGCGGAATTGAGCTCCTCCACCAGCCCGCTGTCGTTTCCCTTGGTGGTAACGAGGTAAAAAGGCTTGGGCGCAAACCGCGCCACGGTCCGCACCCCATCTACATAATTCATGCTGACGTTGAGCATCATATCGGCGGCGCCGCTTTTAAGAGCGGCTAATTGCTCCTCTACGCCGTCGCAATAGATATATACTGGGGTAATCAAATTCATTTTGCAGTACTCTTCCAGTTCCTGCTGGCGCTGTCCGCCCTTGCCGGCTACGGCGATACGGAAGGTCTGCGATACCTGCGAATTGATGGTAATATCCTGCGGCGATTCGTAAAGCACCTGTAGGGTCGTCTCGACGGAGCCGTAGCTGTAACTCGCATAATCATATTGCTGGCCAAGCTCTTCGCTGTAGAGCATTCCGCCCATCAGATCGACTTCCCCTTTTTCCAGCATGTCCATCAGGGTAAGGAGGCTTTCGTTGGGATCGCCGGGAACTTCGATAAATTCGTAGTTCCAGCCCGTATATTGGGCGATTTCCTCCAGGTATTCATAAGTATAGCCGGAATAATTTCCGTGTTCGTCTAGTTGGGTGAGCCCCGTTTGGATCGGAAAAGCGACCCGCACGGTGCGGGTGTCTTTGGCCATGGCATGCGCAGCCGGGATGCCTAGGGAGAACACAAAACACACTGCAAGCAGCAGGCAAAGCAAAAATTTAAATAGGTAAAAACTTTTTATCCGCATCATTTATATCATCGTTTCCGGTAAACGCACCGATAGGGCTGCGCCTGCCTGTAAATCATTGCGGACAGGAGGGCAAGCCACCCGTCGATACAATACTATACCTATAGTATAATGTTTTTGCCTGGGAACCACAAGGGAATAAAAATTATAAATTGCTGATGTCCAGGGGGTCAAACCGGAATAAATACCCTTTATAGGTATAGGACATGCCGTATACCTTGGAATAAACGGAAAGGCCGCGATGAAAAAAAGGCTCGTCGATCTCAAGAAATTCGCAGAATTCCTGGACGGTGCGCAGCCCGCGTTTGAATCCTTCCAGAAGTTTATCCATAGGCATGACCTTCTGCGCCGCCCAGCGGTCTGCCATATATTCATATTTATTCTGGATATGTTTATCCGCATGGAGCAGGTTCATGGCACAGGTTGACTGGTGGCCGAGTTCGTGCGCCGTAACCGCATTGCGTTTCGCGGTATTGTCGATATTGCTGCTGAGCAATATCGTTTTTCCGACGGTAAGCGCATTAAAATCACTGCGAAATGTATAAGTCTTAAGCGTAATATTATTTTTCCTGAGCTCTTCTTCCAAAATGTCGCTTAACATCTTCTTCCACCCCTTTAAAGCATAAAGAATATGCGTGCCTGCTGCCGTTGGATTTATTATAGCAGGGGCGGATGCCGTCTGATGTCGATTTGTGTCGCTTCAGGAAAATTTTTTCAAGAGTCCCGGCGCCTGTTATAAATAGCGATAATTTCTTCAATCTCCTGCCGTTCGTCCTCTGTGAGGCGGTCGTAGCCTTTGGGCGCGGAAAGCGCAACAAGAGGTTCGTTTTGTACATTGCCGGGCGCCGCTTCGTCTGTGAGGCACAGGATATAGTCTACAGAAACGCCGAAAATTTCAGCCATCTTTTTCAAGGCCTTGATATCCGGTTCATAGTTTTCATTTTCCCAGCCGGATAACGCGCCCTGCGTCACGCCAAGCTGCCGGGCAAGGTCGGTTTGCTT
The DNA here is from genome assembly GCF_014287795.1 of Christensenella tenuis. Lineage (GTDB taxonomy): Bacteria > Bacillota > Clostridia > Christensenellales > Christensenellaceae > Christensenella > Christensenella tenuis. Next base: position 189,263 of record NZ_JACOON010000006.1, on the reverse strand, counting down.
CATACCCCTGCCTGTACGTAATTCTTTGATTCGATTCATGGGGGAACACCTCGAATATTAGGAATACTTATATTAATTTTATTGATATATTTATTTTACGGAATTTAATGGTTGTTTTCAATGAAATAAATATTAGTTTAACTAATATATGTTCTTGACAAATGGGAAAAATGGCGCTAATATTAAGTAAACTAATATTAGTAAAATTAATATTTGGAGGAACACATGAAAAAGAGAAAGCCGGAATTGGATCAGGCACTGGTGAAGCTCGCAAACCGCGGACAGTTGAAAAAAAGGCCGGTTCGGAGGATACGAAAGGCAGGTGAAGCAAAATGAGAGTGGAAGATGCACCCTATATCAGGCACTATATGGCAGCGGGGGATGAATATCCGCGCGCGCTGTGCGCACAGCAGGAGGAGGCGGAAGAACGCCTGTGTATGCTGGAAGATGAACGGAGGGACGTGGAAGAGCTGGAAGGCCTCAGCCTCGACCTGAAGGAAGACGTACTGGAATACTATGACCGGGAGATCCGGGAATGCGAAAGGACAATTTCCTATTTTGAGCACGCAAGGCGGCGCTGAGAGGAGGACGGGATGGAAGACGTAGAAAAAAATTTTTATCGGTATGGAGCCCTGAAACGGGAGATTGACGAATGCAAAAAAAACATACGCGAAATGACGGCTGAAAAATATGCCTGTATGGATACCCTTCTAAAAGGGCCGAAATTAAACGGGGAAAAACAGAAAATATGGCTGCACAGCGATCCTGTTTATCAGGTGGTGCAGAAAATGGTGGACGTCTATGACGCGCGTATTAGCAAAGAAACCGAATATATGGGCACCCTTTATTTTGAATTTGATGAACTGCAGCGCTGGATCAACAGGGGTAATCTCAGTAAAGAGGAAAAGGAATATGTCCGGCTGCGGTATGTGGAAAGGGAGACCGTAACGGCCATTGCCGAATTAATCGGGTATTCCGAGCGGCAGATGCTGCGGCTTAAAAAGAAGCTGATGAAATCAATGGACCGCATATATGACGCATAAGTGTCGGCTGGATGGCGGGAAAACGGCGGGAAAATTCCCGCGTCCTATGATAAAATAATCATACGGGAACAGTGGGGGAACACTGCCCGAAAAAATCTTTCATTTTTTTCCTGCAAAAAGCAGGGCGGCCTTCTGGCCGCCCTGCTTTTCTTAAGAGAGATGCGCAACTTGTATATGATTACCAAGGCTCGCCCGGACAATTTTCCGTTGCGCCGTCCCGGTTCAGGTATCCGCTGCGGCCTTTGGCGTCGGTCCAACTGATATAAACCTGCTTTCCGCCGTCTCTTGCCTGCGTGAGCGCTTCTTTTTCCGAGGCGGCCTTGCTCAAACCTTCAATGTATTTTTCTTCGCCGGTCTCACGGTCTCTTACAATTACTTTATAATCCACGATACATTCCTCCTTTATCGGTGTTAAGTGTTTGTATATAGATACCCAAATCCGGCCTGGTTATTCCAAAAAATGAAAAAATAGCAGGAAAAATAAAACGAAATCGCCGTCCGCGTTATTTTAATTTGTGAACATACCGCCGGTTGTACACTTCCCATGGTATGATAAACGATATGGAAAATACCTGCGAATCGTCCGGCACAGCAAAAATCGGCAGGTTCGGGCCGCGTGCCATGGAGAGGCCGGGGCATGGCGCGCGGGGAAGGGCCGGGCTTATATTATAGCAGGGTAGGTGCAAAGCCCGCGCAGGCTGCCGTTTGAGCCTGCAAACATAAAGAAGGGGAGGAACGGAATGGATCTGTTTGCAAAACTAAAGCTGCTCACCGATTCGGCAAAATATGACGTCGCCTGCACCTCGAGCGGCGTGGACCGCACCGCGGGACGCGGACAGACGGGCAGCGCCACTTCAGGCGGCTGCTGCCACAGCTTTGCGGCAGATGGGCGGTGCATCTCCCTTTTGAAAGTACTGCTCACCAATCATTGTATTTTCGACTGCAAATATTGCGTAAACCGTAAATCAAACGATGTGAAACGCGCAATGTTTTCCCCGCGAGAGCTTGCGGACCTCACCATGCATTTTTACCGCCGCAATTATATTGAAGGACTCTTTCTGAGTTCGGGAGTGGTGAAAAGTCCGGATGATACCTGCGAATTGATGATCGAGGCGCTGCGCATCCTGCGCAGGGAATACCGCTTTTCCGGGTATATACACGCCAAAGCGATCCCCGGCGCGTCAGAGGGGCTTCTTACGCAGCTTGGCCTGCTTGCCGACAGGATGAGCGTTAATATCGAAATGCCCTCGGGCAGCAGCTTAAAGCTCCTTTGCCCGGATAAGAGCAAAGAAGCGGTCTTGAATCCGATGGGCTTTATCCGTGACCAAAAGCGGCAGAATACGCAGGAGATCGCGCTTTATAAGCACGCGCCAAGGTTTGCGCCCGCGGGGCAGAGCACCCAGATGATCATCGGCGCGTCGCCGGAGACGGATTTCCAGATCTTAAGCCTTACGGAAGGGCTATATAAGAAATACCAGCTCAAACGCGTGTTCTTTTCGGCGTATATCCCGGTGGTGGAAAATTCGCTCCTGCCATCGATCGGCACCAAGCCGCCGCTGCTGCGCGAACACCGGCTGTACCAGGCCGATTGGCTGCTGCGCTATTATCACTTTACGGCAAATGAAATCCTTGATGAAAAGCACCAGACCTTCAATCCCTTTCTGGACCCCAAATGTAATTGGGCGCTTTGCCACATGGAATATTTTCCGGTAGAAGTGAACCGCGCGTCATATGAAGAGCTTTTGCGCGTGCCGGGCGTCGGGGTAACAAGCGCACGGCGCATCCTTTCCGCGCGGCGTACGTGCGCGCTTACCTTCGAAGGGTTGAAAAAGCTCGGCGTGGTGATGAAACGTGCGAAATATTTCCTTACCTGCCGGGGAAAGATGGAGGCGGGCCCGCGCTTTTCACAGGAGGAAGTGCTGTGTGCGATGATGTCCCAAAAGACGCTTTCGATGTACCGGCAGAGTGGATATTCCGCGGACGGCAGCAAGCAGATATCGTTTTTTGAACCGCCGGCAGTTCTCGCGGGCGATTTGCAAAAATGCCTCAGCGGGCAACTGTAGCGCGGAATGTTGTCCAAACCTATGGGCCCCCGGCGCACTCGAACAGAGTGAGAGCGCCCGGGCAAGGGACGTCCATGAGCATGAGCCGTAGGCGGTGTGTTAATGGGAACGGCCTACTGCCGCTATGAGAAAAGATAGGCAAATCAAATGAAGTGCTGTTTACTGTGAGAAAAAAGGGAACAACGCAGTGGATTTCAGCCATGCGCCTGTCCTGCAGGCTTGGCTTATGGGAAAATCTATGCGGGCGTGCCTCCAGCCATTCGCTGACGCTTTTGGGGAGGCCCGCCGCGCCGGGAAAGCGAAGCTTTTCATATTGAGGGATCCCTGGCAAACTCGAATGAGCGTAAGAATGAGTTTGCCGGGGTGAAGGAAGAACCGGGCAAGAGGCGAAATTCCCGGCAGAAGACGGGAATGAGCAACAGGACCGTGTTCTGACGTAGGAAGCGAAGCGATAGAGGCGGAGGAAGGGATGGGGCCCCCGAGAGACTCGAGCGAAGCGAGTCGCTTGGGGAAGGCGACGAAACGCCCGGCAAGCGGAATAGCGCCGACAGGCGATATGAAGCGCATAGGGCGAGTGAGGAGTAGTATGATCTATCAATACGACGGCAGCTTTGACGGGCTTCTATGCTGCGTGTTTGAAAGCGTTGCCCGCAAAGAGGTTCCGGAAGGGGTGTACGGTCCCGGTCATTTCCAGATGTCGATGTTTGAGACGCGGACCATTGAGACGGATCCCATACATGCGCGGCGCGTGCTGGCGTCCATTCCCAAAAAGATGGGAAGGGAGGCGCTCGATTTCGTGCGCAAGGCATTCCTGACCTGCCTGCCGGAGAAAGAAAGACATATCGTTCTGTTTTTGCGTATGGGGTATGAATATGGCTCCAAAGTGATGCGCATGCTGGCGGATGATGTGGTGAATACGCTTTTCAAAGCGGTTAAGCACCTGGAAGGTGAGGCGCACCTCCTAACGGGTTTCATCCGTTTTTCCATCCACGATAAGGCCCTCGTCGCGCAGATCACGCCGAAAAACTACGTGCTGCCTATTCTGGCGCCGCATTTTCGCGGACGCTACCCGGATGAAAATTTCCTGATCTACGATAAAACGCACGGCGACGTGCTGGTGTACGAACATAAAAAGACGCAGGTTTTTTCAGTGGAGCGGTTCGCACTGCCCGATCCGGATGAAGAAGAACGTAGGTTCCGCGCACTGTGGCGTATGTTTTATGAGACCATCGCCGTTCCGGGCCGCGAAAACCCGCGCTGCCGTATGGCGCAGATGCCCAAACGCTATTGGGAGAATATGACGGAGTTTGCCGTAGAAAAAGATGTGCTTGTAAGGCAGGCCGCGCCGCCTGCAAACGCCTCTTCCGCAGGAAAGCGGGGCCTGCCCAAAGGCAGCGTATTTTGATATACTGTATCTTACGGCGGGGCTCCCTGTCCATAACCAGGAGCCGCCGAATCATTCCATACACGGAGGGTTTTTATGAAATTTTGCAGCCCCTTGCTTGTCGTTACGGATCTCGCGCGCTCGCGCGCGTTTTACCGGGAGGTGTTCGGCCTGCGCGTCATTTCGGACTTTGGCGCAAATATCACCTTCACTGGCGGACTTTCCCTGCAAACAAAGGAGTCATGGGAAAGCTTTATCCACAAACCTGCAAGTGAAATTACGTTTGGCGGGAACGATGCGGAACTGTATTTTGAGGAAGACGACCTGGATACGTTCCTCGGAAGGCTCGGCGGAATGGATGGGATTGAATATGTACATCCGCCGCAGGAACATGGCTGGGGGCAGCGTGTCGTGCGGATTTATGACCCGGACCGCCACATCATCGAGGTGGGCGAAAGCATGCGCGTGGTGTGCAAACGCTTTCTTGACGCAGGTATGACGCCGGGGCAGGTGGCGGAGCGCACACAGATGCCCGAACGCTTCATCAGAAACTGTATGAAATAGCGTAAAGCAAAAAGACAGCCGGGGCATCCCGGCTGCCTTTTTGCTGCCCGGCCTTTTCAATCCCGGTTTTTACCAACTATTATAAAGACCCGAACAAGGCCGGCATACCGGCCTTGTTCGGATGCATCGCGTTTACGGCGGGGATGGTGCGGGCCGGGGCCGGCGGGTACGTCCTGCCCTTTGCGGAACCCTATCTGAACGCGCAGGGGACGCAAAGCCTGCCGTACCAGCCCGCAGTCCTTGCGGCTGGCGCGGCGGGCTGGGCACTCTTTACCCTGACCGCTTACCGCAAGTCCGTAAAGACGTTTGAGGCGCTCGGCCTGTAGCAAGCAGCAAAGGATGGCGCGTAAAAAGAACCCGGCACGGTTTTGTGCCGGGTTCTCCCGCGGGAAGCGAAGGATTGGGTGCAAGAACAATTTACCATTTTCCCGCGGACGAATCTTCCATCATGACATCCATATCTGCGGCAGAAATGCTTTTGCAGGTAAGACGCGTGCGGTTCATTTTGGAATTGCGGTAGAAGAAATAGCGCAGGCGGTCTGCTACAATACCGCAATTTTCCTGTTTGATTTCCATCAGCATCAGCACAAACTGGGAAGCGCTGTAGCGTGCATAAGCGTCGCTTTTACGCAGGGAAGAATTGACGGCGGCATGAAACTGCTCCACCGTCTTTTTGGTTTGCCCGCCGCTTGCCAAGGGAGTTCCGTCGAGATTAGAAAGCGTACACAACATCAGGAAGACGGATTGTCCGCTGCGTTCCATATGACGGACGACAAACCGGTATAATTTGGTAAAAACATCCAGGTTGCAAAAGAATGCGCCGGCCGGGCTGGCGTCCTCCGCGATTTTGTTGCGGACCTCAACGATGGAAGGCGCTACTTCCTGCATGCCGCCCGTAATTTTAGCGCGCAGCGTCTGCATGCGTTCCGAAGGCTTGAGGCCGAGGTCATCGAGCAGCAGAGCGGTCACGGTGTCATATGCTTCAAGCGCTTCCTGTATGCGCTTTGTCTCATATAGGCAATCGATGTACATCAGCGCCAAATCTTCTTCGTAAGGATAAAGCGAGGTCGCTTTTTTCAGGCGGACGACCAAAGCATCGAGCGCTCCCTGCGCCTGCGCGAGCGGATAGGCCCGGCGGAATACCTCGCAATACATCCCTTCATATGTCACGAAAGCACCCATCACCCAGGGTTCCCCGGATGAGCGGGGCAAAAATCCGCCCTGGTAAAGGTCCATTGCTTTAAGGCACAGTGCAAACTGTTTTTCCTCCCCGATTGCAGGATCGCCGATTTGCTGCACGTTTTTTTCAAATTGTTCTGCGTCAATACTGCAAGGAATTTCCCCTGAAAAACCGTAGGAACTTTTCTTGTACAGGATGCAGTCCCGCGGCGCGCCGTGTTCCTCCAGAAGTTTACGCAGCCGGTAGACGAGGTTTTTCAAAACGGAAACCGGATTTCCGCATTCTTTCCCTCCTAAAAGGACGTCAATCAAATCCTCCTGGGGCACCAGGCTTCCGCGGCGGCACAATAAATACTGGAAAAGCTGCAGGACTTTGCTGTTGCGTGCGTCCTTTGAAACGATGGGGGTTCCGTCATAAAATACTTGGAAGCTCCCAAACATCTCTACAGTAAATTCTTTCAACCTTGGAATGCTCCTTTCCCCTCAAAGCGGCCGCTGGTCTAATTTCCGCTTCATGACATCGGGCGATAAACTGCGCGCAAGAGCGGTTTCCGGACTGATTACGCCGTCCATACACATCTTCAAAAGGTTTGCATCCATGGTAATCATACCTTCCGCCGCAGACGAGGCGACAGCCGTTTCAATCTGGTGTGTTTTTGCCTCGCGGATCATGTTGCGGATGGCCGTGGTACACCGCACGATTTCGAATGCGGGAACCACGCTCCCCGAAACGGAGGGAATAAGCTGCTGGGAAATGGTCGCCTGCAACACCATTGCCAGCTGCGCGCGGATCTGCCCCTGCTGGTTTGGCGGAAAAGCGTCGATAATCCGGTCAATGGTGTTGCCCGCGCCCATAGTGTGCAGTGTGGAAATCACAAGGTGCCCGGTCTCCGCGGCGGTCATGGCCACACTGATCGTCTCGTGGTCGCGCATCTCGCCCAGAAGAATCACGTCCGGCGCCTGCCGCAGCGCGGCACGCAGGGCGACCGCATAACTTTCCGTATCCGTCGCAATCTCGCGCTGGCTGATGATGCTTTTTTCATGGCGGTGCAAATATTCGATCGGGTCCTCGAGGGTAACCACATGGCTGTTGCGCGTGCGGTTGATGCGGTCGATGATGCAGGCAAGCGTCGTGGATTTTCCGCTTCCGGCAGGCCCTGTTACCAAAACGAGGCCCTTGGGCATATTGCCGAGGGAAAGAACGCTTTCCGGGATCCCCAGTTCATGCGGATCGGGCAGGCTGAATGCAATCACGCGCACGACAGCCGCAAGCGAGCCGCGCTGGCGGTAAACGCTCACACGGTAACGGGATACGCCGGCAAGGGAAAATGAAAAATCGTCATCCCCGCGCTCGAGCATGGTTTGCGGGTCGCGCTTTCCAAGCGCATACAGTTCCCGGATTGCGAGGTTCGTATCTTCGGGGCGCAGGATTTCCCCGCCATAACGCTCGATCCGGTTGTTTATCTTGAGCGAGAACGGCAGGCCCGCCACGATAAAAATATCCGACGCCTGCTGCCCCGCCGCTGCTTTGAGTAATTCTTCCGCCTTCATTGTTTCCATATTCCTCCGCCGCCGTTTTGCCGGGAAATCCCGGTCCGGCGTTTTAATCCATAGATAAAAGAGCCGTTTCCCGCTTTGTCTCCGGATAGGGCAGCGCCTGCACCTGCCAGAGGACGCGCTCCCAGCTGCCGTCGGGCAAGCCGTCCGGGCCCAGCGCAAAGCGTATTTGCACATGGAGTTCACGCGTATCGTCTACGGGTTGCGTAAAGCCCACAAGCACGCCGCCGTCCTGCTTTTCCACCGTATATCCATTCCCAAAGAGGCTGGCCTCCCAGCCGGGTTCTCCTGCGGCCGCCGCCAACTGTGCAAGGCGCTGCTCCGCGGCCAGGTCGGCGTCATAATAAGAACGCGCCGCCTGCGCCGTTTTTTGCGCAAGCGTAAGGCCCGCCTGTGCGGATGTGAGGGAAAGTGCAGCGAACGTGGTCAGGCACAAAATCACGAATACCGCGAGGATGGAAACGCCGCCGATGCCGATGCCCACTCCGGCAGGCCGGGTATGTTTATCCTTCATATGCCGGCCCCCCATATCTCGCCGTATCTACGGAAAAAAGCCCGGCGCCGTTTTTGGCAACCGAAAGATGCGCCGAAAGAAGTCCATCCTTTTCCATAATCCAGGTGTTCAGCACATATACAGCCCCTTCCGCGTTCTCCAAGGGCTTAAACTCCGCATCATAAAACATTTCGCTTTCCGGAAGCTTCCCGGTTGCACGGAATGTTTCCGCGGTTTCCTGCACAAGCATAACGGCCGCCGCCAGATCCGCGCTTTCATTGCCGAGTATTTTTGCCTTTGCGAACATAGTTGCGCATACGGCCGCCGCGATGGAAAAAAACAATATGATTATGACAAGTTCCAGCAGAAACAGCCTGCCCTTCGATTTCCCCATTGCTATCCCCGCTGCGGTGCTGCTTTCGCGCACACCGCGCTTTCAAATTCGTTGCCCTGCGTATCCGTCACCCCAATTTGCAGGAGGGGTCCGTCCTGCGAGAGGCGCAGTTCGGAAAGATCCGTAACCGGCTGGCCATAAGCCGCGTTGATTTCCACACCCGTTTCAACGGTTGCTTCCATCAGCTTGCCTCCGCTGACGAAGATCCAGGTCTCATAGTCTTTCCCGTTTGCGGAAGAAGACAACACCAGCGCGTCGCCGCCCTCCATCCCAGCGATGGAAAATCCGCCTGAACCGTCCGCCTGCCGTACTTTTTCCGTCAGGTACACGAGGGAGCTGCGCATATTGCAGCCTGCCGACAGCTCGGACGAGATGCCTTTGTATACGTTTGCGCCCAAAATCACTACAAAAAGGGAAAGTACTGCAAACACGCAAAACAGGGAAAGCGCAAACACGATATCTACGGTATGCTGCTTCCGGTTCATCAGAATCCCTCTTTCCTTTCACCCGCCGGAAATACAAAAATTTCAGGCATCAGGTTTTCGCCAACGGGGTTTAAATGGTAGGAATACCGCCGCGTATCCACAACCAGCCCATAGTGTTCCTGCAGGTAGGCGACGTCCTGCGGGTAACGGCCTTCAATGGCGTAGCACTGGACGGCCGCCCTGCGTACAGCTTCTTCCGCGGTTGCGCGTTCCTGTGCGCGTGCGGACAGGGATACGTCTGAAACGGCGAACACCACGACCAAAAAAACCATGGCGAAACATAGAGCGGGAACCAAGATTTTCCACGGCGCCGCGTGTTTTTTCCGGTTGGCTGCGAATATGTTGCGCATCACGAAACCTCCTTACCCGATTGCAGACATCACGCCGAGGAGCGGCAGCATCACCGCAAGAAGGATCATCCCGACGATAATGGAGAGCACTGCGACAAGCGTCGGCTCGAGCGCGGAAACAATGGCCTCCATCCGCCGCGCCGCTTCTTCCTCATACCGTCCGGCAATGCGGTCCATCACGCTGTCCAGCGTACCGGTTTTAAATCCCACGGAAATCATTTTTCCGTAAAGGCCGGAAAACATGCCCGCTTCCTGCGTTGCATCCGCAAATCCCATGCCCTTCGCCATTTTTTGCTTCATCAAGGCGATTTTCCGGCGGCTTCGTTTATCCTCGACCAATTCTCCCGCCATTGAAAGCGCCTCATCCACATCCATTCCGCTCCCAAGCATCATCGCCATGGCGGAGGCAAACCTGCCAGAGGAAACGGCGGCGGAGGTTTTTTTGAATAAACGCGCCCGGATGGCAGCAAGGAAATCCCTGCCGCGCTTTTGCGTACGCAGGATAAAAAACAGGGCGGCCAGTGCCGCGGCGGCGATAATAATCACTGCCGTATACCGGCTTATCGCGTTGCCAAATTGCAAAAGGCCCTGTACAAAGCCGGACATCTCGCTCCCAAGGCCGCGGAACACTTCCTGGAACACAGGGAGCACTTGGGTGAGGATGACGAGAACCACGGCAACCATCATAACGATCATCACCAGGGGATAGGCAACGGAACTTTTGATGTTGCGCGCGAGGGCCTCCTGCCGTCCATAGTAGGCGGCAAGGGAAGAGAGAACCTGCTCGAGCCTGCCCGAAGTTTCACCGATCTCCACCATCTGCGCCATATAATGCGGAAACTTGCCGGATGCGCGCAGCGCAGCCGCGAACGTTCCTCCCGCGCCCACTGCGTCCGCAAGTTCCATGGTGATACGGAATCCTTCTGCGTGTTCCAGGCCTTCGCCAATCACGAGAAGACCTTCCTCAAGGGAAATACCGGCCCCCATGGTATAAGCGAGCTGTTCGCAGAAAACTGCGATTTCACTGTTTGTCAACTTTGTAGTTCCTGCCATAAAACCGTTCCTCCGGCCTTAATAATAGTACATGGCATTGTACTGGTCGCCGTCGCCCGTATACTTTTCTTTGTCTCCGCTTGACGCGGCGAGCGTGGGATCCATGCGAACCCAATCCGTACCGTCAAAATAAATAATATTGTCGATCCAACCTTTCCCCTCGATGTATACGCTGATCCACGCGTGGTAAATTTCCTTGCCGCCCGTGGTCACGTAGCCGGTCACAAGCCGGGTGGGAATGCGCTGGGAGCGCAGCATAGCCGTCATAAGGGAGGCATAGTCAAAGCAGATCCCCTTTTTAGCGTCGAGGGTTTCATCGATATCAGGCAAATAGCCGGTTTCGTTTGCCACAGCGTCCGCCTTATCGTAATCATAAGCAATGGTATCGATCACATAGTCATATACCCGTGCAATAACGTCAAGATCGTCCGCAGCGCCTTCCGCAAGCGCAGCGCCCAGCGCCACCGCCGCGCTTTGCGGCGTAAAATTCACGTACTGGTTAGGGTAAAGGTAGGGCAGGAATTCGTTTTCCAAAACGACCTCCGCCGTACCTCCCGCCGCCACGGCGTACTTGTCGCCGTCAATATTTTCCAGAATGGAAAACCGATAGGAACCGTCCCCGCAGTTTAAGGGGAACACATCCTGCCGTTCTGCGCAAAGGTCATAATTGTAAGTGGCCCCGCCGCAGGAGACCTGGAATTTTACTTTTTCACTGTCCCCTGTATACAATGCGCAGACATAACCCTGCGATACGTTTGACAGATCGATCACAGCGGGAGCGGAACCAATCACCTGCGCTCCCGGCGCCTCGGGGACAAGGACGACAGGCTCGCTGCTGCGCAGGCCCGTTTTAACGGTGCTGCCAGCGGAAGCTTGGGCGCCGGAAGGCTGTGCGCCGCTGCACGCGGCAGCCGCGACTACCATAAGAGCCAGCGCCGTGCTGAGAAAAAGTTTTATGAATTTCGACCGCCACCTCATTAAATACCTTCTAAATAATGTATTGTTTATGTTTAGTATAAACGATCAAACCTTTAATGTAAAGCAAGGCAGGGCGTGAAAACGGTTAAATTTCGGTCCATAAGCCGAGAAAATCGTTTGCCGGATCGGGAAAAAACATTGCCTCAGAAATGGACGCGCGGCAGGCAAAACGATGCGAAAGCAAAATGCCCGCAGCCCTTAAAAACCGGTTCGGGCAGAGCTGCGCACGGGCGGTTTTGGGCAAACAAAAACGGAGCGTTGGCTTTGCTCCGTTTTATGCGGCAAGACAAAATATTATGATTGGTTCTGCGCCTCTGCCGGCTTAGGCGGGGAAAGGGCAGGTTCCTCATTGCCTGTGCCGCCGCCTTTTTTCTTCCTTTTCCCAAAGGAGAGCTTCAAGAGGATGGGCGAGAGGATTGTCGTTACCACAACCACAATGACTACCGGGCCAAACAAAAGAGGCGACATCAGGCCCACAGCCGCACCCTTATTGGCGACAATGAGCGCAACCTCGCCGCGCGACACCATGCCGCAGCCAATTTGCAGGGATTCCTTATTGCTAAAGCCGACGATTTTGGCCCCAAGTCCGCAGCCGACAATCTTCGTGATGATGGCTACACCGAGCAGCGCAAACGCGAATACCACAATCATCATACTCATATCCGTAAGTACGACGGAAAGGCCCACGCTCGCAAAGAAAATAGGCGAGAGCAGCGTATAGGAAAGCGTCTCAAACCGTGACGCCATATATTTTGCGTGACTGGTGTTGGAAAGGATCAGGCCCGCGATAAACGCGCCCGTGATATCCGCGACGCCGAACCATTCCTCCGCGCAGAAGGACATCAGAAGGCAGATAACGAACGCCATGACCACAAAACGGCGGTGGTCGTCAATGTGGCGGTCGGACCATTTTTTGAACAGGATATAGGTGACAAAACCCACGCCGATGGCGAATGCGAAAAAGCCGACGATTTTGAGGAGAACGATGCCCACCGCCACGGATGGATCCGCAAGGCTGGTAATTACCGTAAGGGCAATGATGCCGAGGATATCGTCAATCACGGCTGCGCCAAGGATTGTGATGCCAACCTGGCTGTTCAGCTTACCCATTTCTTTCAGCGTTTCTACAGTGATGCTGACGGACGTTGCCGTGAGGATAACGCCGATAAACACATTTTGCAGGAAGTGGTTGGTTTCAAGGTCGGTCTGGATGATGGACGGGTTGTTGAATACGCCCGCAACCGCAAAACCGACCACAAGCGGAACCACCACGCCGAGCGCCGCAATAATAAAGGAGGCCTTTCCCGCTTTTTTAAGCTGGTGGATATCAGACTCCATACCCGCGGAGAACATCAGCACAATTACGCCGATTTCGGAAAGGGCCTTGATAAAGTTCGTGTTGTCAATGATGCCAAGACAGGCAGGGCCGAGAATGATGCCCGCGAGCAGCGCGCCCACAACCTGCGGCATTTTGAACTTGCGGGTCACAAGCCCAAGGAGTTTGGTGCTCAGCAGGATGAGCGCCAGATCGAGTAAATATTTGTAATCCATATGTCCACTTCCAAACTAAAAATTTATCGAACGGCCGAGGGCCGGTTCATTCCCATACCAACCTATATATTATACCTCCCGCCCCGGGAAAAGCAACCACTAATTTAAACAAAAAAAGACCCGCGGGAAAACGGGTATTTTTTATTCGTTTGTCGCTGCCCTGTGGAACAGCTTCTCCGCTCTGGCTTTGAGTTTGCTCCTGCGCCGGGCCGTCTCCGTGTCATCTACAAAAACGGAAATCACATCGCCTTCCCGCGCCTCCGGGGGAAGCGCGTTTCCCGGAAGGGAAACCGTGCTGCCGTCCTCAAGCTCCACGACGGCGCGGCCTTCTTCAAAACGGTCTATGATATAGCGCATACTTTCCACCTCCGCTCTATAGCTATTCTAGCATAGCGCCGGGTAAAAATCACGCCTGGGATTTGGAGGTGCCCGATTCGAGGATGGAAACAATGGCGAACAACGTAAAGCATACCGCGCCCAGCCCCACCATAATATGAGCGGGAACGAAGAAATTTGTATTTGCGTAGGATGCTTCAAACAGGAACGCCGCGAGGAACAAGCAGGAAAGGGCAGTCATCACAGGAATCATGGGAATACGTTTTGAGAGCGGCGCGTTCCGCCGCCATACGGACGCAAGCAGCAATACTTTACTCGAGATACTGTAGCAAATAAGACCAAGGCCGATGAGGACAAAGCCGGGAGCGACAGCCGCCGCGCTGTATGGATTCATAATGAGGATGCCCCAAATGATGCATGCGGTTCCCAGCACGGCAACCATGACGCTCCATTTCCAGCGCTCCGGCTGGCCGAATTGGTTCTGAATCTGCCGCAGGATGGTTGCCACGAGGGCAATAAGGCTCGCGCACACAAGGCCGAGCCCCACCATCACGTGCCCCGCCACGAAATCCGGGGTTGTATCTCCGGAAAGAAGCATGCATCCGCGAATGATTGCGACCGCCGCGCAAATGACGGGAATGGCGAAATATACGCCGCAGGTTCCCTTGGAATAGCCGCCGGAGACCGCCTGCCCATAGGCCAGATTAGCCGAGTTTTGCGGGATCATTGAAAATTTTCCGGAAGAAAGGGCAACTGTCGCCACGCAGCAAGCGATAAGGCCCACGCCGAATACGACGTTGCCGGATACGTAATCCGCAGACATACCGCCGGATGTAAATAAAGCAATGCCGCAGCCCGCCGCGCCGATGCCCGCCGCATAACCGAGCAGCGGGTAAAAGATCCGGTCCGCGCGGTTAAAGCGCTTGATGATCTGGCGTATAATCGTCGCCGCAGTGGAAAACAGCGCGATACAGATCGCCGTCAGGGAAATCAACACGTTGCCCGCGATCCTATAACCGTCGCCAATGCCCATTCCCCGGACGTAGAGGCCAAAGCCGAAACAAATCGCGCCCATAATGAGTGGAATGGCACGGAAGAATACACTGATTTTTAGATTCATAACCTTCACCCCATAAAAAATATTTCGTGAAAACGGATGCTTTTATCATAACCGCGGCATATTGGCGTAACATTAAAAAAGGCTTTTCCCACAGCGGAAAAAAACCTTTGTTGTCACGAAATACCAAATGAATGAAGAGCCCGCCGCAGCGAACCGCCCTGCGTTCCGCTTTCCATAGAACGCGCGGGCTTTTCGCATACTCCGTTGCTGCCCCATTTTCCTTCCTGATGGAATCTTACGCGCTCCCAGCCTGTATGCCTTCCGCTGCCCCGCGCACACTGCGCGCGCCACTCGCGTTTGCGGAGCGTCAGGCATCCGCCAAGCTTGTGCTTATGGGCATTCGAATCACTTCAAAGCTTCAGTAAATACACATTCCACTTTATCTTTGGTGGGAACGCCCTCGTGGATCTTCACATCGTCCACGAAGAACGTAGGAACATACCAATAATCATACCCCTGCGTTTTTCCGGCCTCGCGGTTTTCCTCGATCACTTCAACGTCTACCTGGTTATATTCGGGATGCTCTTTTTTCAGCTCATCCATCAATTCAAACGCGCGCCTGCAATGCGGGCAGCCGTCGAGCACCATCATTTTCACATGTTTTGCCATATTTCATCCTCTCTTCCGAATTTCATATTTTAATAAAGATACCCATAGCGGCACTTTTTTAAACCCTTCTTTTGCGGTATAATTGTGCTGAATAATCAAAGGAGATACAAAGGATTGAATTTTTTCGAGACTGTGTATACAATGGTAAGTAAGATACCGCGCGGAAGGGTCGCCACCTATGGGCAGATCGCGCGTCTCGCGGGCAATCCGCGCGCGTCGCGCATTGTGGGATGTGCGCTGCATACGTGTCCTGCATCCAGCGGAATTCCGTGCCATCGGGTAGTGAACCGGGAGGGGCGGCTCGCCCCGGCGGATGCGTTCGGCGGCCCGGAGGTGCAAAGAAGCCTGCTCGAAGCGGAGGGCGTTCCCGTAAGCGGGGAAGGCTGTGTAGATTTGAAGAACTATTGCTGGGACGGCAGGGAACACGCCCCGGAATAAGTGATAAAAAGGAGAGAGAAAGCATGGCTGGAAAAAAGAAAAAAGGACTCATACAGGAATTTAAGGAATTCATCTCGCGCGGAAGCGTGATCGATCTCGCGGTCGGTGTAATCATTGGTACTGCGTTTACGGCGATCGTCAATTCGTTGGTGAACGATATCGTAATGCCGTTGATTGGCCTGATGACGGGTGGGCTTGATTTTTCAATGTTCAATATTAAGCTCACTGAAGATTCCGCCCTCATGCTGGGTTCGTTTATTGGGGCGGTTATCAACTTCCTGCTGATCGCCCTTGTGATCTTTTTGGTTGTGAAGGGAATTAACAGCGTTCACCTGAAAAAGCCCGAACCGGAAGAGCCGGAAAAGGAACCCCGCCTGTGCCCGTACTGCAGGACGGAGATCGCGGACGATGCAACGCGCTGCCCCCACTGCACGTCGATCCTGCCGGATGACGCATGTGTTGATAAAGCGGTGGCCGAAGCACAAACAAAATAATTTATTTTGGATTTTGAAGCATGCATAAAAATGCCGAAGTCCGTTTCGGCATTTTTATGTATGCGGAATGCATGGCTGTTCCATCCGCTGCGGCAGAAGCATATCCTTACCGCCCCGCGCCGCGTTCGCCTGCACCGTTTTATTCTTCGTGATATAGCCTGGACAGGGAAGAGGCATGTTGCGGGAACAGGGCAAACGTGCTATGATGAGGCAGCGGTTATGAAAAGAAAAAACAGATAGGGAATGCCATACCTGTATCATTGCGATAATACGCATTAAAAAATAAAATCCGCAAAAAATGATGCGGATTTTTTTATTTTTTATCATTTTAGCGGGGAATTCATCTTTTTTAAAATGAAACCAAACGGATTTACAGACAGTTTCAGATGGAATGATTGACATCAAAGGTTTGCGATGATATATTACTCTAGAAAAGTATTGTTTGATTTTTGCTTTTTAAATCGCTTAATGCGTATTATCGCAATAAAACGCGTGAACCGCCGATTATTTTTCGGAGGATTTGGATATGGAAGAGCGAAAGGGGAATGGATCTGGAAATATGACATCGCGTAGTAAATAAAATTCATATGAAATGAATGTATTGAAGACAACGCGATAGAAATATGCAGCAAAAAATAAAATACAGTTGAATTATAAAAGGAGAAACGGGCAAAGTCAATAATAAAAGAGACGGTGCGTATATTAAAATACAGAAGCGTTTCGCTTTTAAAAGTATACAATGATGGCAAAATAAAAAAGAAAGGTAAGACACATGAAAATTACAACAATCTATGCGGCGAGGATATTAGGCTATATTACGATGAAAGGAAACGCATTGACGACGGCGGGGGAAATTGTGGAAAATGTGGATATTTCCTACCAGTATTGCCTGAAAGTAATGAATGAGATGAAACGTGCGGGCATACTCGTTTCGGAACAGGGCTGTAAAGGCGGATACCGGATGAAAAAAAGGCCGGAAGATGTGAGCGTTTATGAGATTCTCGACCTGTTTGAGTATAACCATTCCAATGAAAATGACAGGGAAGAACTGAAAAGAGACCCATTCAGCCGTTTTATGAAGCAAATTTATGAAGAAGCGGCGAAGAACCTCAAGCGGTTTACCATTGCGGATGTTTATGGGAAAGAAAATGAAAAAATGATGCAGGAAGAAATGGCTGTAGCAGAGTAAGTAGCAGGAGCGGCAAAAAAATATGGCGGAGAAATACCGGGTTCCCCGCTGGCAAGGATATCTTCCGTAAAACTGGTTGCCAATGAATTGCCGGGATGCGCGGAAAAAAGCAGCGTCAGGCGGAGTGCGGAGCCACGATAAAACGGCGGCTGTGGTTTGTATAGCCGCCGTTTTATCGTGGTTTTTACCGTGCGGAAACAGGTTCAGCTTCCCGTCTTCCGGAGATCCCTTTGTGCCGCAAGTGCGGTCCGGTACTTTTTCACGCTGTGCGCAGCGGCAATTTCTCCTACGGCCACCGCGCGGGCTACGCCGATAATCAGGGGTGTGTTCGCCGTATTTGTTCCGTCCCGCACTTCCTCGAAAAAGGTAAAAAACAGCGTCATGCACAGCAGCGCAAACGGTACGGCGGCTATGAGGAAGATACGCGCGCGCTTTCCCGCCTTTCACACGGTAGGGGCGCTCACGGTCCGGGTCCACCTGCGCAGTTTCCAGAAAGAGGGAAACAGGAAAAGACAGCACGCAAGCAAAAGATCCACGTTGAGCGCAAAAAACATCCAGAATACATCCGTGCCGCTGCCCGCCACCTCGGGTATGGCGGCAGTCGCCGGAAGAGCGGAAATCAAGATGCCATTGGTGATGTTCGTACCAAGGGGCATGCCCTCCTTTTTGCTTTTGGAGGCAAGGAAATGCGGCAGTGTGCCATACTGCGCGGCGTGTTGGGCCACATAGTTCATACCGAGCGGCCACGTAAGCATGTTGGTAATCAACGTAAACAGAAAAAGGAACCCGCATATGAGGATCAGCGGCCCGCCCGAAGCCCCGGCAAGAATGCGCAGGCTGTCGATAAACCCGCTCGCCTTGGAAAGCCCGTCTGTGAGAATGGCGACGCCAACACCAAACGTTGCAAACAGGTAAAAAGCGGTAATCAAAGACCTCTCCGGATAATTGCGCGGGGAAGCTCCTTCTTCGGGTTCTGCATATCGCTTGCATACGTCGTTACTACCTCAAACCCGATAAAGTTAAAGATGATGATGGAAATAAACGGCCCGCTCCGTACCTGCGCATACGCCTTCCGGCGATGCCTGCTTATAACCGGTTTTGTAAAGTCTCAATCATCGTTTCAAGCGTCTTTAAACGGGCATACCGCTTACAATTCGATTCCACCGCCACCCATGGAGCAAAATCCGTGTTTGTGTAGCGGAACATATCGTCCACTGCCTGCGCATATGCGTCCCATTTCTCACGGTTACGCCAATCTTCCTCCGTGATTTTCCATTGCTTTTCGGGCGTATTTTGCCGGTCTTCGAACCTTCGCAGCTGCTCGTCTTTGTCGATGGCCAGCCAGAATTTGAAAATAACCGCGCCCCATCTTACCAGCATGGATTCGAATTCGTTGATTTCGTTGTATGCCTGATTCACCCTTGCCGTGGACGTTAGCCCTTCCACGCGTTCTACCAGCACCCGCCCATACCACGTGCGGTCAAAAATCGCGAAATGCCCGGTGCGGGGCAGGGCACGCCAAAAACGCCACAGGTATTGGTGCTGCAGCTCGTCCGGCGTGGGTGCGGCAATGGGCGTGACCGCGTATCCCCGCGCGTCGAGCGCTTCCGCCACGCGCTTGATGTTGCCGCCCTTGCCCGCCGCGTCGTTGCCTTCGTAGGCCACGATCACGGGGATTTTTTTCAGGTATAGTTTGTTTTGCAGCTTAAAAAGCTTATCCTGGTATTCTTTGAGGCGTTCGCGGTACTCCTCTTCGTCTACGCTCTTTTTCAGATCAAGCTCCCCAATGCCCGTGTGGGGAAGCAGCCTGAAACAGGGATCGACCTTCGGCGCAAAGGCCGCTTTTGGCGCTCCTTCGCGCTTTTTGGCAAGCGCCTTTTCAAGGTTTTCTGCGATGGAGGAAAATACCGCCGCGCGCACATACCGCTTGTCTGTTGCAGCCACCGCGTTCCATGAGGCGTACGGGGAGTTTGTTTTTTCAATCATCGAGTCGAAAAAGTCTGTGATCTCGCCGTGGCGGTTCAGGTTTTTAAAGTCCTCTTTCGTCACCCGCCACGCCGTGCTCTTTGCCCGCTCCAAAGCTTCAAGGCGTTTTCGCTGTTCCTTCTTGCTGATGTACAGGAAATATTTGAGGATCAGACAGCCGTCGTCTGCCAGTTGACGCTCGAATCTATTTACCTCCCGGAGGCGCTGCTTCAGTTCCTCTTTGGGAAGCGGCTCCACAGACAGCGCGCTGTACCATGCGCGGTCAAAAATGGCCATGCGTCCGCGGGAGGGCATCTTTTCCGCAAAACGCGCAAGCCACGGGAGGCGCCGCTCGGAAGGCTCCGGGGGGCGCGTGTTGTATACGGTAAAACCACGTGCGTCAAAACCAACGATCAGGGAATTGGTGATCTCTCCTTTGCCCGCGGCAGAAAGCCCTTCAAAGAGAATGACCACGGGAATCTTCTCGCGGATGATTTCCTGTTGGAGCTGCGCCAGCCGGGGTTTTAATTCTTCCATCAGCGCGCCGTATTCTTC
Source organism: Christensenella tenuis (assembly GCF_014287795.1). Lineage (GTDB taxonomy): Bacteria > Bacillota > Clostridia > Christensenellales > Christensenellaceae > Christensenella > Christensenella tenuis. The sequence continues at coordinate 169,463 of NZ_JACOON010000006.1, read as the reverse complement.
TTTCGGCATGCGCATGCCTAAATCCAGTTCTTTTAACATAGCAGTTTCCTTCTTTCTGCGAGAGAAAAATAGTAACACAACAAGATACCGCTTATGATATGTATACTACGATGAAATATTAAGAATTTACGACCCTAATAAATCGTCTGCTTTGATTTTAAAGAAATGGCTAAATGCCTTAATTTCAATATCTGTTACGAACCTTTCGCCGCTTTCGATTTGCTGAATTGCGTTCTTGTTGAGATCAATTCCCTGTAATTGCATTTGATCGGCTAATGCCCGTTGGGAAAGGCTTTTACCCTTTCGAAGCAGTTTGATTTTGGGGCCGCAAACATTTAAGCTTCCATCAACATTTTTATTTTTAAACATGTCTGGATACAAACCTCAATTTTGACCTTTAGTGCTTGTTATTAGTGTAAGTATATGTTAATATTGTGCGCGGAATGACATTCAATAAAGGTCAAAATAAATCTAATTACATGAGGTATCGGAAATGGATGATAAAAATGTACAGGTATTGAAATGCTTCGAGCAACATATCGAGGGGGTTCAGATCCTCGACTATTTCATGCAGATGGGGGAGGAGCTGACGCACCAAGAGCTGGTCTCGGATATCCGGGTGGACGGCCTGTGCGGTTATGAATACCTGCTGCCCGTGATGCTGCTCGCGCCCGGCGACCCTGTCATTGAACGAACTATGAAAAGACTGTTTTTGCGGTGGTTCAGGCAGGAAGTGGAAGAAAAGGGTGCGGAAAAAACCGTGGACGCCATCGCCCGGCTGTTGGATGAGGAAGCTGCGGCCTTTAAGGCACGCCGTGACCGTCTTATTCAGTTGGACCGGCAAAACAGGCTATAATATCTTTATTCCAGGATGGCGGGAACCATAATGGTGCCCCGTGCCTGTTCACCGTCACCATAAAAGGTTCCGGAGAGCTTCCAGACGGGAAGGTTTTGCCTGCCAGAAGACATTCCCCAGTCGTAAACAAGCTCAGCCGTGTCTAAAACGGCCTTTTGCGGATGCAGGGTAACCGCATCAAATTCAGCGGTCACATAGCAGCGGTGCGTTTTCAATACGTCCGCGAGCGCCTCGCCCGGGGAAGCCAGCTTCGCCTCACGGTAGGGAGCATACCGGTAAAGGCTGGAAGATACCTCATAGATTCCGCTGTTGTCGAAAAAGACGGAGAGCCAGCCTGTAACCGTGTGGTCCGCTTCGTCGGCAGCATAAACAACCTGCTTTCCGCTTGAGCGCTCCGTGCCGTCCGGATCCACGCCCAGCGTTTCGTTTACCTCCGCCGCTTGCAGGCCATCCGCCCACAGGCCGTGCTGCCGCAGGAACGCCTCCGCTTCCGCGGCGATTTCGTCCGCTGGGCGTTCGTTGGGAAGGCCGGTAGGGCTGCGCATGGAATATATCCATCCGTAGTCGGGAAAAACCGAAAGATAAGCGTCCGCTGTGCGCAAAACAAAAGAATTCCCTTCTTTTTCAGGCGTACCTGAAAGGGAAAACGTTTCTGCCAGCGCAGACAGAGTTTCTTCCTGCGGCTGCAAGACGCGCACATAGGTCATGGCCGTTTCAGGATAAGCCTCCCGCCCCGTAAATTCGGCTTCCTCCGGCACCATAAGGGTGTAGGGAAAACCATATTTAAATTCCCGCCCGTTTTCCGCGGCCAGGAAGCCGAACAAAACGGCGGGCAAAAGAACAAGCGCCGCGATGCAGGCAATTTTTTCGCGCAGGAGGGGTTTCTTTTTTTTCGCAAGCATGGAACCGAGCGCGAAAAGGGAATAGCCAATCGCTCCGCCGAAGGTGTTCAGTATGATATCGTCAACGTCGAACGCCCGTCCGCCCGGTAAAAGCACCTGCAGCAGCTCGATCAGCAGCGTTGCGCCGAAGGAAATAAGCACAGCCTTATACAGCCTGTCCACCTTGGGAAACACCCACGGCAGGAATATGCCCATAGGGACGAACATCAGAACGTTGAGGAAGATAAGCCCGAGCGCCACTTCCGATGTACTGAGGAAGGCCTCCGCTATGCTCGAAAAAGGCACGAGGTTTACGCCTCCCTGCATGTCGAAACCGCTCGGCACAAGCGTCAGCATGCCGACGCAAATAAGGTAGGTCAAAAAGAGGTAACGCAGCGCGTGCATGCCCGCTTTAGCAGGAAAACGCCTGCGCGTGAGAATCCATACAAGGGCATAAACGGGCGCTGCCAGCAGCAGGCCAAACAGCCCGGTGAAAAACATCGTGTAAACGGTATGGCCCACATCTCCAAAATACATGGTTCACCTCAACTTTACTTTAATGGAAACAGGATCGCATACTTTTGTAAAATTTTTGTATCATGGGGCAGTGTTATTTCAGTATTTCGCGGACAATGGCCGCAATATGGATCTGCGCCGTATCGAGCGTGGGAACAGAAAGGTCGCCCGGACGGATCATCAACGGAAGCTCCGTGCAGCCAAGCATGACGGCGTCGGCATGGGAATTGCGGATCAGCTCTTCCGTAAATTCAATCATGTCCTCCTTGTCTTCCGGGTCTACGGTCCCATCCTCAAGCTTAGGAAAGAGTATACTGTGGACAAATTCCCGGCCCTCCCGGTCGGGGATCAGCGCCTCAATGCCGTAGCGGGGAAACATATCCGTATATAGTCCGCTTGTCATGGTGAATTTTGTGCCCAGCACAATCACCCGTGCGCAGCCTGCGTCGGCAGCATAACGGCAGGTTTCTTCCACGATGCTGACGAGGGGAAGGGGGGATTTTTCCTCCAGTTCCCGGAACACGATGTGCGGCGTATTGGATGCAATAGCCGCGAAATCCGCCCCGGCGTTTTTCACGTTGCGCACAGCGGCGAGAAGCATGGAAACGAGCGGACTCCAGTTTTCATGCGCCACAAAATCAAGCATTTTTGCCATATTTACGTTTTCAAGCGTAAAAGCAGGATAGCTGCCGTCCGTTTTGGCGGCGCGGTACCCGTCCACAATTCCCTTGTAATAGTCAAGCGTGGATGCGGGGCCCATTCCGCCGATGATCCCGGCTTTTTGCATAATGATCCTCCGTTGTGAATATCTTATTCCCAGTGTACCGCCTGCATGCGTTTCCGTCAACGTAAAAAACAGGACGCGCCGCGGCGCGTCCTGTTTTTTACAGAGTATAACCGGGCGCTTACGTTAAAAACTTTCGAATTGAGCCGCCCCTTTGGTCATAAGGCTGCGGTAAAGCAAAACGTCCAGCAAGGCCACCAGCACAAGCGCGGCGACCATCACGGGCCGGCCGAAGAACAGCGCAAGGACTGCCGGAGCAATGGTAAGCAGCATCCCCACAAGCATGGTAACAAGCGTAGGCTTGCTTTGTTTAATGACCGTCACCTCGTTTGTCCAGTCGAAATTCGGATTGTTAAGGTTGGATTTCAAGCCGAATAAGGCAGTGAAATAGCCGTAAGCAAGCGGAATTGCGTACATCAGGACAATGAACAGCGGATCGGGCGAAAGAGCGATGTTGAACAGCGTCCCGCCGATTATCACAGTGGGGATGTACAGCGTCATCGCCACGTTGAGTTTTGCCTTGAGGATGAGGCGCGTATCCACGGGCAGGGAACGGATGATCCATAGGTTTTTTCCTTCCAGTGAAACAGAGGCAGCCGTCGTGCACCCGATGGCAATGAAAAACGAGATTCCCATGGGCGCGGCTGCTGCAAGAAGCTGGCCGAACTGCGGAATTTCGGAATAGACCCCAAAGCCGTCCACACCCGAAACAAGGAGGATTACCGCAACGACAATCAGCATCAGCGGGCCGACCGCCGTATTCAGCACATACTGGGAAGAGGAAAAATACCGTTTCATTTCCCGGCGGTAGAGCGCCTTTTTGGGCGTCGCTTCCTTCAGATCCGTCATTTTGTAGTTTGATGCCGTACGGGTTGTGGTGATGGAAGTGTTGAGCTTTTTGAACAGCTTTGCCACCACCGCCGTAAAGGCTGCGAACGCCCCGAAGGAGATCGCAAGGAATAAAACCAGCGAGAGGATATCAAAGCTGCCAACTGCGTTTCCGTAAAGCCCGGTCATAGGATAGATGCCCGTAAGGACATTGTTGACCATGCCGCCCACATCCGCGAAATTCACTATGATATCGCCGGAGTTCGTCCAAAACCCGAGCCACACAATCATAAACGCCATAAACGCCGCCACCGTCAGGATTACGCTCATGCCGTTTTTGCGTTTAAAGCGGGAAGCCGCCATGGCAATCAGCGTGCCGATCACCGTCGCAATAATAAGGGGCAGCATGGGGATTGCAAACAGTGTTATGATAAAGACCGGGTAAAAGGCCGGCGCGGGCTGTGCAACAATCGCGTAAGCTACGCCCGCCGGAACCATCACGCCAAGGACGAACAGGATGTTCAGGAGATACAAAATCAAAATGCGGCTTGCGATCAGCGTACTCGTTTTGATGGGAAGCGTCATCTGCAAATCGTAATCGCGGAACCCGAACAGCGTACCGTTCACTTTATAAATCGTGGTAAACAAAACCATGACGGACGCGGCCATCATCATAATATTCAGTACGATATATTCCGCGTGCAGGGATTTCAGGCTGTCCATCATTCCCATGCTCATGCCAAACACCGCAAAAATAATGAGCACATAGCATACCGTCAGCAGGGCTGTCATTCCCGCGGACTTGGACCGCTTCTCGTGCGTGTACCTCGCTTTGTTGAACCCAAAGGAGGTGCGCATATATGTTTTCAGCAATAAACCAAGATTATTCATCGATTAACTCCAAAAATACGTCTTCGAGGCTCTCGTCTCCCTTGACGTCCTCGAGGTTCCCCGCGCGCAGCAGCCTGCCGTTTTTGATAATGGCAATTTTGTTGCACAGCTTTTCCGCCACCTCGAGAACGTGCGTGGAAAAGAAGATTGCGCTTCCGTTTTCGCACATTTCATGCATCAGCTGCTTGACCGTATGCGATGCTTTGGGGTCAAGCCCTACGAACGGCTCGTCGAGCACCAGCAGCTTGGGCTTATGCATCAGCGCCGAGATGAGTGCCAGCTTTTGCTTCATGCCGTGCGAATAGGAGGAGATAAGGTCTCCGAGGCTCGCGGTAATCTCAAAAAGATCCGCGTACTGCTTGATGGATGCCTCCCGTTCCGCCTTCGGGATAACGAAAACGTCCCCGATAAAATTTAAATACTGGATTCCCGTCATGCTGTCGTAAAGGTCCGGATTGTCCGGGATATACGCGGTGATACGTTTGCATTCGATGGGGTTATCCCGGATAGACATACCGTCTATTTCGATTTCGCCGCTGTCAAAATCCATGATGCCCACCACGGCCTTGATTGTCGTGGTTTTGCCCGCGCCGTTGTGCCCGATGAAGCCGTAAATATCCCCGTCTTCCACGGTAAGCGACAGGTCGTCAACCGCTTTTGTTCCGCCTTTGTAGCTCTTGGTAAAATGTTTGATTTTGAGCATGTCTGTTTTCCTCCCGCAAGACCCCCGGCGCGCATTCTTTTCGCGCTCCGGTATGGTCACATCATATCATATGGTCATATGACTGTCAATAAACTTCATGTGATTTAATTAAATTTTAATATTTGCGAACGCAAAAAGACAGTTCCGGGGAAGAACTGTCTTTTTGCAGGTATATCCTATTTCATAAAATCGGGCTGTTTTCGGCGGCGGGCCGGGGAGGACCCGCCGCTCGCATGTGGTGGGGAGAAAAATATCATTTCCAAGGAGGAGCGCAAAGCTCCCATCCAACAAAAAAACGGCCCGCTCATAGGCCGCTTGTGATACACAAATTATAATTATACATGTACCGTATTCTTCAATCAACCCAAGAATCGTTATACCGCTGTCTCTATGGCGAATATCCTGACTTATGCATCATCCCTTCAAAAAGCGCCTTCCCGCACGTGGCAGTGGCTTTTGCTTTCACAGTCCGCAATTACAGTTGTGGTTGCAGCGCCGGATTCCAACCGGCTTCCTCCTTATTGCCCAAGGGCAACCATAAAGACGTTATTCAATTGTATGACTTTATTATACCTTGTTTTTTGGAAAATGCAATGTAATATTTTCTTCTTTTTAGGAACAAGATATTTTTTTTTATACTCCTGTCAGGTGTTCAATCAGTATTTTTGCGCCAATAGCAACAAGGACCAGCCCGCCGGCGATCATGGCTTTTTTCTCAAAAGCGCTGCCAAGGCGCCTGCCCGCCACCGCACCCACAAAGCTCAGCAGGAACGTGGTAAGGCCAATGACGGCTGCGCCTATGGCAATATCGGCCTTGACCATGGCGAGGCTCACCCCCACCGCAAGCGCATCGATACTGGTGGCAACGGCCATAAAAAACAATGTTTTGTGAGAGAGCATATCGCCGCGCCGGTCGCACGCCTGCTTTTCTTCTTTGCCGCGCACGGCGTCAACCACCATCTTGATACCGATGAATGCCAAAAGTCCGAAAGCAATCCAGTGGTCAAATGCGCTGATGTAGGCGATAACCGAAGTTCCAAGCAGCCAGCCGAGCGTAGGCATCAGCGCCTGGAACCCGCCGAAGTAAAGACCGATTTTGACGGCTTCGCGTTTTCTGAGGTCGGGCACGCAAATGCCCATGGACACCGAAACAGCGAGCGCGTCCATCGAAAGGCTTACGCCGAGCAAAAGAAAAGATAAGATGTCCAAAGCAATGTCTCCTAAAAAGTTGAATGAACTCCATTATAATATGGAAGCGCCGTTTTTACAACAAAAAACGCGGCGGAACCGGCCCCGCCGCGTGTGCGCCTTATTACATAGACGCCTTATAAATAGCGATTGCGTCTTCCGGCGTGACCGGGACGGGACATACGCTCATATTTCCGCCCATGGCCTCAAACGCATCCGCCGCCATCACGGGAAGCATATCTTCCGTTACGCCAAGGGAAGAAAGGGAAACGCCCTGTCCAAACTGCGCAAGGAATTGTTTCATGGTCTTTCCGCAGTTCCTGGCAAGCGTTTCTTCCTCCTGCGAAGGATCGGCCCCCATAATGACCGCTACCTTGGCAAATTTTTTCATATCGCTCTTCCACGTATATTCCGTTACCGCCACCGCAATCGAAGAAAGGGCAAGGCCGTGCGGCGTATCGTAGTGGCCGCTGATGCTGTGGCCCATGCCGTGAATGATGTGCGTGCCCGAAATGCTGATGGCAGGGCCCACCACCGTATTCGCCAAAGACATTGCGCTGCGCGCTTCGATATCCTGTGGGTTGTCGAGGCACTTTTTTAGGTTTTCGGCAACAAGCTCCATGGAACGTACCGCGAACATATCCGTAAAGTCGTTCGAGAGTGTGGAAACATAGGATTCATATGCGTGGAAAAATACGTCGATGCCCGTATTGGAGGTGACGCTCCTGGGCATGGAAAGCGTAAGCTCCGGATCTACGATGGAAATGGCGGGGTACATGACGGGCGACCAGCCGAAGCCCGGTTTTTTGCCCGTTTCCGGGTCTGTCACCACTGCCCACGGAGTAGCCTCGCTGCCCGTTCCCGCCGTGGTTGTGACGGCGATCATAGGCAGCGTTTTGATTTCATCCGCTGTCTTCCCGGCATATTTCCCATCGAGCACATAATCCCGTACGCTGCCGCCCGACGCGCACAGCATGGCGATGACCTTCGCCGAATCGAGCGAGCTGCCGCCGCCCACGCCGATCACAAAATCACACTGGTGTTCCCGCGCGAAATCCGCGCCCGCATCTACGATGGGCATAAGGGGATTTTCGTTGATTTTCGCATAAACGAAGGATTCCACGCCCTGCTCGCCGAGCAGCGCCTGTATTTTTTCAAGCAGCGCCGTTTTTTCCGGGCGCACGCTTTTCCCTGCAATAATCGCCGCGCGTTTCCCCAGGCGCTTCGCATATTTTCCAACCGTGTCCACACAGCCTGCGCCAAACACGATTTTTTCCGGTATATCCGCAACAAAACTTTTCATCCCAATCCCTCCGAAAAAGTTAATTTAACCTAAGTATATCACAGCAGGGAGCTTTTGACTGCGGAAAAAAGAAAAACTTTTTTTGGCAGAATGGTTTTGCGGCCTGGTATATGCCGGGAAAATTTCCCGATAAAAATAAAGAAGGGCCTTGCCGGTCGATTCAATAGCAATCCCCTTCCTTATTCATATTTTTGCTATTTCAATCCGCAGATGTTACTCTGACAAATCTATTATATCATAAATTGTAAAAAAATAAACACTTAGCAAAAATATTAATGTTGACTATACCACCTAGCTATGCTATAGTTAATGAAAAGTAACCACAATTGCAAGGTAAATGCTCATGAAAAAAAGATTTAGCTTTAGCGATTTAATGCAGTTCGGGTTATTTCTCCTCGCGCTTTTAACATTCACTTACCTGATCAGTCATTAGTCCGTATAAGAACACTTGGATTTTTTGGAAAACAACCGGGGCGGCGCTTCCTGCTTTTTTCGCGGATGAACCCATTTGCAGGCGGTTCTTTATTTTAGCTTATATGGTAACAAAAAACGGCGCGGCGGATTTTCGCCGCGCCGCCTGGGGCAATTGCCGCGCCCCGTTACGGGACCAGCACAATCTTTGCGGATTCGTCGCCGCGTTCCGCCATTTCATAAGCACTCTGCCAGTCCTTCAGGGGAATCAGGTGCGTCACCACATCCTCAACATTCACTTTTTTGTTTGCAATCGCATCGATGGCAATATCGTAGCCCTCTGTGCCGCTGATATGCGAGCCGAGGATGGTCAGCTCTTTTTTATCGCCGATAATGCTCCAGTCCACAGGCGTTTTTTCAAGGAACACGCCGAATTCTACCATGCGTCCATGCTTTTTCAGCATTTCAAGGCCGTTTAAGACAGACTGCGGGCTGCCCGAGTTTTCAATATATACGTCGCAGCCGTAACCGCCCGTAAGTTCTTTTACCTTTGCTACGCAATCTTCCTTTGTGTAGTCAATCACGAGGTCCGCTCCCAGTTTTTCGGCAAGCGCGAGCCGGTTGGGCTTGCCGTCGATGGCAATGACCATTTTGGGATTTTTGAGTTTAGCGAGCTGCATCTTCATCAGGCCGATGGGCCCCATGCCGCCAATCACGACGACGTCGCGCAGCGTAATGCCCGCGCGTTCCACCGTATGCGCCGCGCACGAGACGGGTTCGATCATGCAGCCGCCCTTTACGCCCACGCTCTTCGGAACCTTGTGCACGATGCTCCGGCCGTCGATTTTCACATATTCCGCCATGCCACCGTCGGTGATGCCGCCCTGGAAGCCGTAGAGGTTGTGCACTTCGCACAGCCAGCGTTCGCCGTCCAGGCAATACCGGCATTTGCCGCAGGGAATCGCCTGTTCGGGCACGCACCAGTCGCCGAGCGTAAGGCCAAAGTTTTCCGCCGCGCGGTCGCCGATCATCACCACTTCGCCGCAGAATTCATGCCCGCAGCGCACGGGCGCTTTCAGCCACGCAGGATGCGTCTCGTCGCCCCAGAACATAGACGCGCCGCGCCACGATTTTGTATCGCCTGCGCAAATGCCGCAGCCAAATGATTTGATGAGGATGTCGTCCTCCGAAATTTCGGGTACGGGGCAGTCCTCATACCGGAAATCCATAGGAGCATACGCAATAAGCGCTTTCATTGTTTTGGGAATCATACCGTTTGTTTTCATGGATCATAGTTCCTCCTTTATCGGGTTTCGCCGGCCGCAAACTGAAACGGGGCCGGTCTTCTGCGGAAAGAAAAATCAGACGGTGATCACGTCCACCGTCCCGCGCAGGGCTTTGACTGCATCTGCGGGCGCGTCCGCGTCTGTCACCAGCGCGTCGATATTGCCCCATTCGGTGTACTGTACAACCGCGTTGGTGATAAATTTGCTGCTGTCTGCGAGCACGATTTTCTTTCGGCTGTTTTTCAGGACCTCCTGCTTCATCTGCGCGTCGGGAAAGGTCTTAACGCTGGGGCCGCTGTGCGACTGGAAGCCGCTCGTGCCAAGCAGCGCTACGTCAAATTTAATGGTATTGACCGCGCCCACCGCCCAAAAACCGCTGGTTGCCATGGTCACGTCGGAAAATACCCCGCCAATAAAATGAATGTCGAGGTTTTTTTCCGTAAGCGCGTTCAGGGCGGCAAGGGAATTGGTTACAACTGCAATATCCATGCCCGCATGTAAAAGCTTTGCCGCCTCGAGCACCGTGCTGCCCGAGTCAATGAACACCACGCCGCCGTCCGAAAGGAATTCCATTGCGCGTCCGGCAACCGCCGCTTTTTTCTCCGCATGTTCCATAGAACGCCCCGAAACCGGGCGCTCCCGGTATTCGCTCACCGCGACTGCGCCGCCGAAGCTTTTTTTGACTGCGCCGCAGTTGTTCAGGTAAATGAGGTCTTTACGGATGGTCTCGGACGATACGCCGAAAAATTCGGCGATTTCACCGATGCGGACGCTGCCGTTGCTGCGCACCATTTCCGTCAGTTGTTTGCGCCGCTCTGCGGCGAGCAGGTTCTTTTTCATGGAAGGTTCCCCCCGGTTCAGTGCGCGCCCATTTTTTCGCGCACCGCGCGCGCTGCGTCTGCCGGATCCGCCGCGCCGGTAATGCCTTCGCCGATGATAATCACGTCGGGTTCCATAGATGTATAGCTTTCAATGTTACCGGGGTTGATCCCGCCCGCGAGCGCAAGCTTCGCGTGTTTTACAAAGCCCTTCATCTCCCGCATGAACGCAGAGAAATCTTTGCCGCTCTGCTGCATATCCTTGGCGGTGTGCAGGCAGATATAGTCCGCGCCCATCGCGCCCAGTTCGCCGATGCGCCGGGGAAGGTCCGGGTGCGCGATCATATCCACCATAATTTCTCCGCCGTGCTTTGCCGCGGCTTCAATCGCACCCATAAGCGTCGCGTCCTCCGCCACCGCAAGCGCTGTCACAATGTCCGCGCCCGCTTCGAAAGCTGCGTTCGCTTCGTAAAACCCACCGTCCATAATTTTAAGGTCGGCAAGAATTTTAAGATGCGGATAACGGGGGCGAAGCTCCCGGACGGTGGAGAGCCCTTTTTCAATCACGAGGGGCGTACCTACCTCGATAAAATCCATATACCCGGAAATAAGGTCCACGCAATCGCAAATTTTCTGCGTATTGCAGTTACAGTCAAACGCTACCTGGAGTTTCATACAATATTTACCACCTTTTTTGAAATCAGTGCAGGACTTATAATGCTATTATAGATGCAAATGGAATTGGAGTCAATTGGGAATTACATAAATTTATATTGGAATAATTGCAATTTATTGTGAATTATATTTTAGAAAAATGAAATAATACCGCCTGCTTTTTATGGTATACTGGGGATATCCGGAAAGATGGGAAGAGGTGCGTTTAGATGGCAAAAACAAAGCGCGTGCTGCGCGTAATTGGCATTGTTCTTGCGGCGGTTGCGGTTTTGTTTGCCGCATTGCTCCTTTTTTTGACCGTAACGGAATACCGTCCCGCCCCGATCGAAGAGGTTTCCGTCACGGGGACGGCGGATGAGCCTGCGGATGGGCGCGTGCGCGTGCTTACCTGCAATATAGGCTATGCGGGCCTGGGGAAAAACCAGGACTTCTTCATGGATGGGGGAGGCATGGTGCGCCCCGACCAAAAAACCGATGTGGAAACGAATTTAAAGGGAATCGGCGGCATGCTGACGGATCATCCGGCAGACGTAGTATTTGTACAGGAGGCAGACGTCGATTCGCACCGTTCGTATTACATCGACGAGGCCGGATACCTCGCGGGCCTGACGAAAAAAAACGCCGCCTTTGCGTATAATTACAAGGCCGCGTTTGTGCCCTATCCCATTCCCATGATCGGCAAGGTAGAGGGCGGCCTTTTAACGCTCACGGATTACAGGGTGGAAAGCGCTTCGCGCGTAGCGCTGCCCGCTTCCTTCACGTGGCCCGTCAGCACGTGCAACCTGAAACGCTGCCTGCTGGTTTGCCGCGTGCCGTACGAAGGGCATGAACTCGTGCTTGTGAACCTGCACCTCGAGGCATATGGCGACGGGGAAGGAAAAATCGCGCAGACAAATATGCTGATGGACTTTTTGACAGCGGAATATGAAAAGGGAAATTATGTGATCGCAGGCGGGGATTTCAACCAGGCTTTCCCGGATATCGCAGGTTATCCCGTGGTCGATACGGAAAACTGGACGCCCGGGGCCCTCAGCGCGGATATGCTGCCCGAGGGCTGGCAGTTTGCGGTGGATTCTTCTTCGCCTACGTGCCGGCTGCTTTCCGGCCCCTACACCGGGGACAGGGAACAGACGCAGCTTTATGTAATCGACGGCTTTATCCTATCGCCCAATGTGGCCCTTAAAACGGTACGCACCATTGACCTTGACTTTGAATATGCAGACCATAACCCGGTCTTGCTGGATGTGGAGTTACAATAAAAAATATGAACAGGAATGACATGGATCCGTCCGGAAAAACGCCGGATCCTTTGGATAAAAAGAATGTGCCGTCCGCGGCCAGCGGGCAGGAGTCCGCAAAAGGCCCGGTAACGCTCGATGAAATGGAACAGATGCTGGACGGGCTTGCGGAAGAACTGCCGGAAGTATTTTTCCATGAACTGAACGGAGGCATTGTACTTCTTCCGCAGACAGAGCGGCATCCGCGCGGGCAGGGCGGGCTTTATACGCTGGGGTGCTATTTCTCCGGCGGAGAAATGGGCCGTTATATCGCAATTTATTACGGTTCGTTCCTGCGCGTGTTCCCGGGCGCTTCCCGGGAGAAGATACGCAGGGAATTGCGTAAAACCCTGCGGCATGAGTTTCGTCACCATGTGGAATCCCTGTGCGGTGAAAACGGGCTCGAGGTAGAAGACGAGATTTTTTTGCAGAATTACCTGCGTTCGCGCGGCGGAAAATAAAGATAATCATTAGCGGGAGTGAAGGGGCCTATGAAAAAATTAGTTGTGTTTGTTCTTGCGGCTGCATTGGTTTTGGGCGCGTGCTCGAGCGGCCCGGCGGTTCCGCCGGAACCGCCGGAGACCGCGCAGGCATCGGCGCCGGAGGCCGCGCGCCCAACTTCAGCTCCACAGCCAGCCGCGCCGCCGGATATAGAGGAACTGGTGGCGGAATTCCCGTTTGAATATCCTGCGTTGACCGCGCTTTACCCGCGGGACGGGGAACGCAGCTACGAAATTGTTATCAACAACCCGGACGTAACGGATGGGCTCAAAGAGGCGTGCGGCGCATGGATGACTGAGGTATCGGAGTATTGTGCCCGGCAATTCGAGGCCAGCTATGGAAATTGCATATGGAAAGACAGCAAAAAAACGCAAATGCCGCCATGGCAGGTACTCGCCGCGGCGGCGCTCGCGTGCGAAACGCCCGGGGAGTTCCTTTCTATGCTCAAGACGCTCGTTACCCCTTCCGTTGCCGTAACCGCAGGGGGAGAAGGGGAAATGGAGTTCGAGTTCGCACTGGTTCCCAAAACCCCGCAGGAGGCGTTCCCCCTGTCTGCCGTAAAAGGGGACCCGATCCCTTCGGAATTTTTTACGAGCACCTATCTTTTGACCGTTTATGATGAAGCGGGAGAGCTGCGGGAAAACAGCGGCGCGCTGGTGGAACTTTCCGAACGCCTTACCTTCCCGTTTGCCGAGCGGTACGGTTTCAATGACTGCTGGTACGACGACCGCGACGGAGGCGCGCGGCGGCACACGGGGACGGATATCCTGTGCCCTGAAGGCACGCCAGAGCTCGCCTGTGTGGACGGCGTTATCCTCGCCGTAGGCGGCGGGGAAGGGACGGGGAATTATGTGGTGCTCGAAGGTGCGGACGGCACGCAGTACCACTATTACCACATGGTAGAGGTATCGCAGCTTGTGCAGCCCGGGGATACGGTAAAACGCGGAGATCCGGTGGGCCTTGCGGGCAATACGGGCAACAGCACGGCAAACCACCTGCATATTGCCGTCATTGCGCCCGGCGGGGTTTACGTGAACCCTTACCCTTATCTGGCCGACGCGGAAGACGCCCCGCAGCCATGATATTTGCCGCCGGGGAAACGGGAGTACGGAAACGCTGCTCCGTGGACAAAACCGGCTGCTTTGCCAGGGAAGGAAAGCTGCTTTTAACGGAATCAAAAAATGGCGCCGGATCGGCGCCATTTTCTTTTACCGTCGTCCGGCAGCCCAATGATTCTTTTTTGTTAGATATTTTCTATCTCCGCAATCAGAACCGATAAGCGGAAACAGGCAATATTAAATAGCCTAAAACGGTGAGGATCAGAAGCAGGGAAAACATAATATGCCCGAATTTCCGCGCAAACGCATGATCCTGATATTCGCTTCTGATTCGGTTGATCTGAATAATTATGACGGTTGAGATCAAGATCGTATAGATACCCCAAATATTGACGTATTCCAGCAGCCCGGTATACATTGCATCGGGTATCAGGTTCGCGCCCACAAGGATGTTGCTTACCGTGCCAAACAGGATTGCCGGTATCATATTAAGCGAATCCACTTTATGATAGGCGCAGACAAACACGCTGATGAGTACCCAGATGTTTGTGCCGATCAGCGCGATAATACATTTAAAATACAGTCCCCATGTATCCCGGTTCAATTCAATCGCGGTCATTACTTCAGAATAGGTCAGTATTTCATCGCTTTCAAACGGCGAACCAAACTTGCTGCTGTCTTCCCTGACGATACAGAGCCCTACGGCGTTTCTTTCAAGTTCAAATCCTGTTAGATTCAATTTTTCATTCACACTGCTGTGCTCCATATCCGGTATGAATACGATTCCCTGTATTGGCGCGATGGGTTTCAAATAGAACCGAAACTGATAGGAACTCAGCGGAAAGCGCGTCGTCCAGAAAGTCTTGGAGATCGTTGCGTTGACCCGTACCAACTGATAATTTTCTCCATCCTGACGGATCGTCTCTAAAAGTTCACAGCGGTTGACCGTTCCATTATATATCTCAAAATATTTAGACATATCGAGCGAAGGGTCTCCCAGCCATTTGAACCAACAGCGGAAGGTGACCGTATATTCCGAATTTTTCATATCGATAGAGTTGACCGTCTCCACATAAGTGCCGACCGTGACCACGGTCGCATCCTGCATGGTTGTTTTTTCCGTTTCAGTATATTCGGTCGATTCGTGCAGGTAATAATCCCAATAGGCATCTTCGGCCTGTTTATCCGAATATAAAAAGCAAGAGACGCATCCGAGGTAGACCATCGCTACCGTAAGCAGAAAAACGACCCAAAAAATAAGTTTTTTCTTTTGCCATTCTTTTAATTTAAGTTGTTCCATCTTGTCTTTCCATTCGATATCCAAAGAAGCTTCAGAGCCGCCGCCCTGAAGCTTCCTTTTCCGTTGCCGATCAGCCGACCGCGATAAGCGCTTCCGCTATTTTTGTAAGTTTATCCTGCGCCGCGCCCGAAGACATTGTGACCGTGCAACGTATACCCGTTGCTTCGTCAAGCCATTCCACGCATCCCTCCGCGCCTTCGTTAAAAGCAATTTCATAAGCGGAATCACCGACTACTTCGTCGCTTTTTTCCTTGAAATCGACGCTCATACCCGATAGCCCCTCAACCGCTTGGGGCGCCATGCGAAATGTATAATCGTTTCCTTCCCATGTAAAGACGGCCTGCGCGATTTTATCCGCTTCCAATACAGAATAACTGATGTCCGTTGCCCCTTCCGGCAACGTATTCATTGTGATCCCTGTTTTTTCCTTCACTTCATCCGGATTGCTTACCTGTGTCCACGGGTTTGCTATCTGATCGGATGATGATTCCGGCGACGATGCGGGCGCCGAACATGCGGCCAAGGTTAATACCAAAAACATCGCAATAACTGTTACTACTGTCTTTTTCATTGATATTCCTCCTAAATATTAATAATATAGTGCATTATTGTATGCTTTGTTTGTTAGCCGAATATCCGGCCGGTTCGTTTTCTCCCTTAATATAGTTATTCATTGTTTAACCCGCATATACCGCATACATATGACAATACATAAAAATGCCGCGCATAATACAAGAAGAAACATTGGCATATCTTCTGTATCACCTGTAGGCGGAGCCTTTTTTGCAGAACTTGTCGATGATGTGATGCCTTGCTGCGGCTTATCGGTAGCAGGTTTTTCCGGCGATGTAAGCCCTTGCTGCGGTTGATCCGGCGATGTAAGCCCTTGCTGCGGTTGATCGCCCGTTCCGGACGGCGTTTCGACCGGCTTTGGATCAACACTATTCTTTCCCCAGCCAAGCGCAAAAGGGGAAAGGGAATCTACCCTAACTTTTGCTCCGCCCTCAGTCACTTCCGGAGTGAAGACTTCTATTTTCGGATCACGGCCGCCGTTTTCCCGGTCGGTTTTTAAATGCGCGATCAAGACCTTACTCTCTCCGGTTTGTGCAAAAGGCAGCGTCACATTCACGCCATCTTCCGGAATTTCATACCATTCCGCCGCTCTCCAGCCGCCGTCTTTTTTCCTGTCTACCAACATAGTTACGTCAAAATAACGAATGCTGGCATCGGGAATCGTTTTTATAATCTCTGATTCCAAGGCGGTTTCAATTTTCTGAACAGTATTGAACGTAGTATTCCCGGTCAATGAGGGCGGCACTTTTATTCCGCCTTCTATTTTTAAATCGTAAGTATAATCCCTTCTGTCAGCAAAGTTTAGGTATACGTTCATTTCTCCAATACCCGCCCCGTTGATATTCGAATCGTAAACATAGCCGACTGAAGGAAGGCCGCCGCCGTCAAGGAGCAGGGCGTATTGATTGCTATCGTACTGGCCGCCGCGCGCCCCGTCTACACGCTTTGCATCTTGTTCTCCTATGATATCCGTAAGATAGACGATCCTTTTTCCTTGATTGGCATAAAAGTCTACGGGATCCGGATATTGGTCTCCGGCTGCTATATCCGCCACATGATCTGCATGGAGTACCGATAAACGGTTATTCCCACAGGAGAGTTCTTGCAGCGATGTGTTTGCCGATACGTCAAGCGCAGACAGGCTGTTGTTGCTGCAGTCCAGACTCTCCAACAGGGAATTGTTTGATACATCCAGTGATCCCAGCAGATTGTTATCGCAGGATAGTTCCTTAAGTTTGGGATTTCCGGCAACATCAAGCTGCTTCAATTGATTGTTTGAACAATTTAGCGATTGTAAATTGCTATTGTTGGAAACAGAAAGCGTTTCCAATATATTTTCCGAGCAGTCTAAAATACGCACGAAAGGAGGTACGGCAAGGGATGTAAGCTTATTTCCCGAACAGTCTATTTCTTCCAGCAAAGAGCAATTTTCGATTGCCAATTCTCCCGTGGTATTGCTGATGGCGTTATTCGAACAGTTCAAATATGTCAGTTTTCTATTTGAATCGCAGTTTAGGCTCGTTAGGGCGCAGTTTGATACATCCAGCAATGCAAGATTCCCGCACGCACTGGTATCCAGAGTTTGTATGGAAGAACCGGTTATATCTATTTTTTCAACAGCAATCGTTTCTCCCTTAGGGGTCACAGCAAAATGCTCGCTTTGAAGTCCTCGCGCGGTAATTGTTTTGAGGGCGCTGCAATCGTACGCGTTGACTGTCTCTATTTTTGTTCCAGATAAGTCAAGGGTACTTAATGCAGAATTACCGTTGCAGAACAGGTGTTTTACATCAGGCAGAAGTTGTATTCCCTGTAAATTTGTTATATCCTTGTTGCTTACATCGAGAATCCCTGCTGTTGACACCATTGCTGACATTTCTTCCGGGCTAAGAATATGGTCATGGTCTGTGTCATATTGTTCCAACACAGTCCGAAAGTTGGAATCAGGAAAATTCTGTTCATTAATGCCAATCTCTTCCGCCGCTTTCGCCGTAGACGGCATGATTGATAAGGCGCATAGAAGCGTTATACCCAATACCAAAAAGTTCCTGCACATTTTTCTATCCATATCCAATCCAATGTCCTTTCCTTAAAGCTTGCTCAATACCCGGCTTCCGGGATTACTTCCCCTTTGGCAGGCCGCTTCACATCCCGCACTATATTCGCATCAAAAAATGCCAAATAGGTCTCTCTGAAATGATCGAGCGCATAACCGTCCACCATCCGGCGTTCCATCAAAAGGGTTCCGTCCGGCCATTCAATCTGCCCTCCCTTTGCATAGGTTCCACAAAAGACGCGAAATCCTGCGTCTTTCAGGGCAAGATATTTTTCATTGCTTGTTTCCATATATTCCCCGTAGGGCCATACGAACATTTCTACCGGCCCGCATATACTGGCGATCTGGTCGTTCCACTTTTCAATATCCGCCGCTGCTTTTTCCACAGTAATTTTTTCCCAGTGAAAGTGATGAAAGCTATGGCTTGCAAACGTCCAGCCCTCGGCGAGTAAATAATCCACGATCGGCTGCACCTCGGCACGCTCGCTTTCGTTGGTCACATCGTATCCCAAAAGCCCGTTGAACCCAGTTGTCGCAATAATTCCGCGCGCGCCGTTCAAGCTAAAATCGGGATGTTCTTCGATAAATGCGTCTATGATAGGAATAAAATCATTGTCATTCCGAATGGATTCGCTGCCATCATCCATGAGGGTATAAGTCCATATCTTTCCATCTTCGCCCAATATGTACTTATCAATCGTACCTCTGCCACGGTCACGCTTTGTGCCGATCACGTCGTCGATGGAAAAAACCATCGGCTTTTTCCCTTCCGGGAGCATTAAGGATGTGAAATGGCTTTTCCCATTCTCATCCGTTTCATAGATCGTGTTGTAATCCACCAATATATATCCGTTGTCATAAAGCGACTGCAATACGGCCTCCAGTTCGTGCGGCGTAATGCAGTTGTTCCACAGGTCGTCCGCCCCGCTTCCTTTCGACAGCGCGATCTCCGGATAAGCAATCAGATAGTGGGTGAAAAAATGCTCGACCGGCCCCGTGTATTCGACAAGTTTCTGTTCGGATGGCGTTGCGGTCGGTGTGGCGGCCGGTTCCGGTACAGCGGCCGACATCTCCGGCGTTTCGGTAGGGCTGACAATCACCGGGGTAAGCGCATCTTCCTGTATTGGTGCAGTCGATTCAGGATCGAAAGACGATCCGGATGTTTTTCCTCCGCCTATCAAACATACTAATAAAACGACCGCAAACGCTACAATCAGGACGGTAACAACGCGCCGGATGCGTATTTTTCTTTTTCTGGCATATCGGTTTCTCTTATATCTGCTGTATTCTTCCATCACTGTAATCGAGTCATCTTTTCTATCGCTTGTATGTTAAATTTTTGTTTCCAGTCAATCCGGAATTTTTATCTTATTCTAACCGAAAACAGGATAATAGAATAAGATATTCCAATTTTATTCTATTATCCCGCTTTGAGGTCAATCTTCGTCGGTTATCCTCGTTACCGTTACGCCGGATGCATCTGTTCCATCCAGTTGTCCTGTGTAGTACACACAGATGTCGTTGCCAATTTGCAATCCATTTTCCAGTCCAGAGACGTCCGCCCCTTCTTTTGTAAACGTTACCTCGTTGCCCTTTTCATCTTTTATAGTGACAGTCATATGCTCCGCGTCAACAATTGTACCAGCCAGACAAGTTTCACCCTCACGATCATGGGAGGTTGCTGTAGGTTCAGGGTCTCCTGTTTCGACAGCAGTCGTCGGTTTTGAAGAAGCGGAAGTGGCCGGTGTGTCCGTTCTTCCACAGCTGCACGCCGTAAATACACACACAACGCATACAACGGTTAGGATAAAGATAATCATTTTTTTCATCATATTATCATCTCCTTATAAATACTCTTTTATTACAACTATACGCAATGGCTTCTTTTGCAACAATAGGTTTCACTTAATCAGTCTATCTTTTCACTCAAATAACCTCTGCAAATCGCAGCTTATGTTGATTTGAAGTATAAAAATTGATAGAATATATTAAGTAAGTATTGAGTAATAAAACCATGTTTTGTTTTTTGTAATTCTGCTGAAGGAGTCAACAGTTGTGCTGATTGCCGTTTGTGATGACAGGCTAGATGAGTTAGGACAAATAAAAGAATTATTGACCTATTATATACAGGCAAATCCGCACACATTTCATATTGATTATTTTGATTCACCCCATGCTCTTCTTCACAGTGAAATTCCATTATGCGAATTTCAGTTGTTTTTACTTGATATCGTAATGCCGAAGATGAATGGGATTGACCTAGCCAAACAGATTCGTTTATCGAACAGTCATGCAGCGATTATTTTTTTGACTACAAGTAAAGATTTTGCGCTTGATGCTTTTCGTGTACAGGCTTATCAATATTTGCTCAAGCCTATATCGCCAGATAGTTTATTTCCGGTTCTGGATAAGATATTGGCAATAGATCAGAATCAGAAAAATAAGTCTCTTTCTGTTAAAACGCCGCATGGGTTTGTAAATATTTTATGCAGGGAACTTTCCCATATAGAGTTCAGAAATCATACTTTTTATTATTACCTTTCTGATGGCACGCAAATCATCAGCAGTTACAGCCGATCTTCTTTTACGTCGACCATTGCGCCCTTGCTCAACGAAGAACAGTTTATCCAGACCCATAAATCATATATCATCAACATATCCCATGTACGAAGGTTTTTGGGCAAAACATTTGAAATGAGCGATGGCTCTTGCATCCCGGTTTCCCGAAACAGATTCCCTGAAGTGAAAAAAAAATACTTGGGCATTCTGTCAAAGAGCCAAAAGTCTATTACTAATTCCTTAAAAAACCATTACTAATAACGGGGGTATTTTCTTTTGACAATTGATCTGCTGCGGTCATTATTTACGACTCCCTTTTCAGGGATATTAATCTATTTTTTGTTTCCCTCTCGTTATAGCAATAAAAAGAGCGTATGGATCATTTTGATTTTTGTTTTATTGCAAATGTCATGTTCCCATCTGGGTTCCGTTTATCTTTCCCCGGAAATACGCTCTGTTGCATACCCGTTGATCGAGTCGGTCACCGGATTTTTCCTCCCGCTTGTTCTATGCAAATATAGGGATGCCCGTGCCGTTTTCCTTGCCTTTACAGTCGACAGTGTGATTTTTGCGGGCGATCTTTTAGGAGTTTGTGTATTTCTTTTGCTGATGCCCCATGTTTGGGTTTATGCCGCATTTAAATTTGGAACATACGCATTATTTTTGCTCCTGACCATCAAGACTTTAAGGCGTACCATTGGGCAATGTATGGAAATCAATCCCCGTGGCTGGTGGCGCGCTTCCCTCATTCCCATTTCATTCTTTGCTTCCTGCTATATTGCGGTACTATTCCCTTCGCTGCTTACCGTGGAACACATAGAAAACTGTATTCCCATTCTTCTCCTGCTGATTTTACTTTTCGTTGTATATTATATTTTCTTCGATTTTTTAGAACTCTACAATCAGAACCACTTGATAAAGCGTGAAAAACAATTTCTTGAATTCCAAATGATTACGCTGGAAAATTATGATCGCTCTCTTACTGAATCAGTAGGGAAGATGAAAGTTTATCGTCATGACATGAAGCATAAGTTCAATATTATTGCCACATTGCTCCGTTCCGGAGAAGTCGATACAGCGCGCCAAATTGTTGAAAATCAAAAATATGAACTCACGAATTTTGGGATAACGAAGATATATGATATTTATTGTGATGATCCTGTTATTAATAGCATCATTTCTTTTCATATAAAAGCAGCAGTGGATTCCGGGATTAACGTTGATATCCAATTAGATATTCCAACGCCCTTTCCTGTAGAAAAACAGGATTTTCTAATCATGTTTTCTAATGCAATAGAAAATGCGATTCGCGCTTGTGGCAGCATCACACACAAAGATCAACGTAAAATAAAATTATGCTGCAAGTCTGCCGGCTCGCAAATATTGTTTACCTTATCTAATACATTTACCGGTGAGGTAACATTTAATCCTTCTACTGGACTACCATGCTCACGTGAGTCCGGGCACGGATACGGCTCCCATAGTATTGCCATGTTTTCAAAAAAATATGGGGGTATTATAGATTATGAGGCAAAAGACGGTTGGTTCACGCTACGTCTCTTATTTTAAAGCATCCAAGAACCTTTTACATTGTATTCACGGTTTCCGTCCTGCTACCGCAGGGCAAAGTGCTCGCTCTCGATGACGGATTTCATTTGGCACAGGCAAAAGGGATGCCCGACGGGGTCGAGCATGACCGTCCAACCGTCGGAAAATTGCTCGCCTGCAATTTTTGCTCCGCATCGGATGGCGTATTTAACCGCTTTTTCCACATCATCCACGGCAAAATCCAAATGCGCCATTTGCTGCTGCGCATCAGGCACGTCCGGCCATACGGGCGGCTGATATCCGGGGTTCTGCTGGAACGTTATACCGGGATAGCTTCCCTGCTGCGCGCCCGGAGCGCCTATGCACGCGTATTCTTCATCGGAAAATACAATTTCCCATTTGAGAAGCGCTGCATAGAATTCCGCTAATTCCTGCGGGTTTGGGCAATCCAGCGTGAAAGCGTACATCTTGATGTTCAGTCCGTGATCCATTTTGTAACGATCTCCCGGTATGGAATTTATCCGGCGGGCAATCCGGGGGCCTTCCCCAGCCAACGTGCCGGACATAAGTTTATTGTAACACGAAACGCGGCGGGAAAACAGGGAAGAAGGTGCAGCCATGGGAAGGCATTTTCGACCGCTTTGCCGCAGGCCTGTTTGCATCCGGGGAGCGCGGGGGCGCCGCGTCATCGCAAAGTCCGCGCCAAATCCCCTTTTTGCACCCATTTCCGCAATTGACTTTGCACCGTAAATATCCGATAATAATAAAGTATATCGAAATTTATTGATTGCCGGAGGCGAAAGCAGTTGAACTTCACAGAGAATGAAAAAAAATGGCAGAGAAAATGGGCGGAGACGGGTCTTTATCAATATGATAAAAGCAGTAAAAAACCCAAGAAATATGTATTGGAAATGTTTTCCTACCCCTCGGGCGCAAAGCTGCACGTAGGGCATTGGTATAACTATAGCCTGTCAGACACCTATGCGCGTTTCCTGCGTATGAAAGGCTATAATGTATTTCATCCGATGGGCTTTGATGCGTTCGGCCTGCCCGCGGAAAATTATGCGATCAAGACGGGCATCCATCCGCAGGATTCCACTATGCAGAACATCGAGACCATGGAAACGCAGCTCAAAGCCATCGGCGGCACGTGGGACTGGGATTATGAAGTCAAGACCTGCATGCCCGACTATTATAAGTGGACGCAATGGTGCTTCCTGCAGCTTTATAAGCACGGCCTTGCCTACCGCAAGGCAGCTCCGGTCAACTGGTGCCCGTCGTGCAACACCGTGCTCGCGAACGAGCAGGTCGTGGAAGGCTGCTGCGAACGCTGCGGAACGCAGGTGACCAAAAAACACCTGACCCAGTGGTTCTTTAAAATTACGGACTATGCGGAGCAGCTTTTAGAGGGCCTTAACCGCATCGATTGGCCGGAAAAAACAAAACTGATGCAAAAGAACTGGATCGGCAAGTCGCAGGGCGGCGAAGTGAAGTTCGATATCGTGGGCGGCGGGGATTTCACCGTGTTCACGACCCGTGCGGATACATTGTTCGGCTGTACCTACGTAGTGATTTCACCCGAACATCCGCTGGTAGAACAGATCACGACCTCCGTCCAGCTCCCGGCCGTGAAGGAATACCAGGAATACGCGGCGCGGGCGAGCGAGATCGACCGCCTCTCCACTACGCGCGAAAAGACGGGTGTGTTTACGGGCGCGTATGCGGTCAACCCCATAAACGGGCGTAAGGTGCCGATCTGGACGGCGGATTATGTGCTCGCAAGCTATGGCACGGGCTGCGTGATGGCGGTTCCCGCGCATGACGAGCGCGATTATGCCTTTGCGGAAAAATATAACCTCCCCATAGAGCGGGTAATCAAATCCAAAGATGGTTCGGACGACGCGCTTCCCTTTACGGAATACGGCGTTCTCACGGGAAGCGGAAAATATGACGGCCTCACCACAGAAGAGGGAAAGCGGGCGATTTTGAAAGATCTCGCAAAAGAAGAGCGCGGCGGCTTTAAGACAAATTACCGCCTGCGTGATTGGTTGGTTTCCCGCCAGCGCTACTGGGGCGCGCCCATCCCGATGGTATACTGCGAAAAATGCGGGGAGGTTCCCGTACCCGAATCCGAGCTTCCGGTGAAGCTCCCGTACAACGTGGACTTTACGCCGGACGGCACTTCGCCGCTTGCAAAAGCCGAAGATTTCGTGAATACCACCTGCCCTGTTTGCGGCGGGCCGGCGAAGCGCGATGTGGATACCATGGATACCTTTGTATGCTCCTCTTGGTATTAC
This sequence comes from Christensenella tenuis, assembly GCF_014287795.1. GTDB lineage: Bacteria > Bacillota > Clostridia > Christensenellales > Christensenellaceae > Christensenella > Christensenella tenuis. The sequence continues at coordinate 145,157 of NZ_JACOON010000006.1, read as the reverse complement.
CTGCGCTATCCAGACAACAAAGACGAAAAAGAGGCATGGAACAGGGAACTTATCGACAGTATGCTTCCTGTGGATAAATATATCGGCGGCGCGGAGCACGCGTGTATGCACTTGCTGTATGCGCGGTTTTTCACCAAGGCCTTTCACGACATGGGGTATGTGGGCTTTGACGAACCGTTCGCGTCCCTCGTGCACCAGGGCGTGATCCTCGGGCCGGACGGCGAGAAAATGAGCAAGAGCCGCGGCAATGTCATTTCCCCGGATGACCTGATTAAAAAATACGGTTCGGATACACTGCGTATGTACCTCGCGTTCGGGTTCAACTATGTGGAGGGAGGCCCGTGGAACGATGACGGCATTAAGGCGGTAAACCGTTTCCTTGAGCGCGTGGAGCGCCTTGTGGACGCGGTGGCCCCCATGCAGGGCGGCAGCGGAAAGCCGGATTTCGATGTGAATTACCAGCTTAACTATGCAATTAAAAACGTAGCGCGGGACATCCCGCAGTTCTCGTTTAACACGGCGGTTGCACGCATTATGGAACTTGTAAACGCCATGTATAAATATATGGATGGCCAGCCAGACGCGGCGTTTTTGCAGGAAGTTGCAAAAAAACTGTGCCTGCTCCTTGCGCCGTTCGCTCCGCACTTCGCAGAAGAAATGTGGTCGCGCCTTGGCGGGGAATATTCGGTTTTCAATCAGGAATTTCCGGTATGCGACGAAAGCGCGCTTAAGCGTCCGGTCGTAAATATGGCGGTGCAGGTAAACGGCAAGGTACGCGCGAAATTTGATATTTCCGCGGACGCGGGCAAAGAAGAGATTGAGCAGTATGTGCGCGGCGCGTTCGCGGAACTGTGGGAAGGCAGGGAAATTGTGAAATTCATCGTCGTTCCCGGACGGATTGTCAATATTGTCGTAAAATAAGACGGCTGTGGAAGATTTAGGATATATTGCATGGAAACTGCGGAGTACGGGTTGCGTTTTCGCGGGAATGCAGTGGAAAGAAAGCAGCATCTGCGCCGTCCCGCGGCGGTAAAAAAGTCTCAAGCTGAGGTTGGCCATAAGGCGGTACAAACGCCAGGCGGATAGCTGTCAAACAAGAGCATAAAAGACCAGCGGCAATTGGATTTTGCCACTGGTCTTTTGATTGTGCGCTTAAGCGCACAATGAAGAAACGGCATAGCGGATTTTACGCTATGCCGTTTTAAAAACCTATATTCTTCAGATCCGCCCTCAAAATCCGGATTTTCTTATTTGAATGAGGGCCTTGAGGAGTGGAAAAACGCTGCGTTCTGGTTATTTGTCTGCGTAATATTCCTTTACAGCGGCAAAGAACGCGTCGATGTTTTCCCATTTCGACATCGGCGGGATATCACAGCCCGAGGAAATGACGAAATTCGGGTATTTTTCGCAGCAGCGGTTCATCAGGTCAAGCGTCGCTTCACGGATGGATTCCGGCGTACCATCTTTGAATTGGCTCGACGGATCGATGTTGCCCATGGCGACGACATCGGACGGAATGTGCCCCATCATTTCTTCCATGTCGATGGCGTTGCCAAAGTGGTATGCGGCTGCGCCGCTTTCCAGAATCGAGTCGATGAGCTGTATCGTGCTGTTGCCGCAATTATGGTAAATGACGATAAAATCATCCGTTTGCGTCGCTTCCACGATCTGTTTTACATACGGTGTGGAAAATTCCGCGATGAGCGGCGGAGACAGGATTCCCGCAAGCGGTTCCGCCATAACTACGCCGTGCGCGCCCACCTCCTTATAGCTGTTGATATAGTTAATCAGAAATTCCGTCGCCTTCTCGAGCGTTGTCTTCACCATCTCCGGCTCGGTATAGCAATAGATCATTGCTTCGCTTACATCAAGCAAGCGCCCCGCCAGTGAAAACGGCCCGATTACGCCCGCGAATACCGGGCGGTCGGTGATCAGCTTGCAAGCCTTTTCGATTGCGTCGATATAAATCTGGGGACGGCCCTGATGCGCATCGGGAACCTTAAGCGCATCCGCGTCCGCAGGAGAATGAATAAGGCTTCCGATTACCGTAGGCACCTCGTCGTCCGATACCCGGATTTCCGAGCCGAACGCCTCCGCCTCGAGAGAGAGGTCCATCATGCTTACAGATGCCGAGGAATCTACGCGGTCCGCAATCATCTTCATGCCTTTTGCTTGTGTGTCGCTCGATGCGATCAGTTCTTTTACGCCGATATTCATCAGTTGGATAGACGGGAAGGACAGGACGGGCATTGCCTTCTTGACCTTTGCATCCCTGATATCTTCGACCCATTGTTTCATGTTCATTTTGATTCTCCCCTTTTTGTTTTGCTTTATTTTGCTCATATCATAACATGGTAGACTATGTCTAATATTGTAATATTGAAATATTTTTTGTACAAATTTGCACCGCGCCAAATCCCCGGGAAAGCAGGAAGGACAGGCAAATGCCCGTCCTTTTCTGCGGACGTGGGAGAGTTAGGCCCACGCTCCAGGGTGTTATTTTCGATGCCTCTATTTTACTATAGTAGATCATGTCTACTATAGTAAAATAAGAGTTTTTTTTGTAAAAAAATAAGCAAAAACGGCTGATTTGCCGCTTTTTGCTTTCAGAGAGCCATTTATAGGAAAATGGCCGCATGCACTCCCGCCTTTTCAGGGGACGGAGCTGCGGCCTTCCGGCCCGGAACCTGTTTTCATGGGCGGTGACGGAGCGTATCCTTTTGGGATTGCTTTCCTCCTTTTTCTAACCCGCTGTCCCCAAAAAACAAAAGCACAAGAATTTTAACCGTATGGCGCGGCAAGTTAGCGCCGTCTGGCAGAAAGGCTTTGGAGCGCGCCGCTTTTGCCTTCCTGAGAACCTATGAAAAAAGGCCGCCGGAATTCCGGCGGCCGACAGTACGGTAAATAAAGCTATGCAATTTTTCCACTCGCGGTGGCGGTGACGGTGGTGCCAAGGTCAAAGGTCATATTGCCTTTGAGTGTACTGGAATGATTCATAACTTCCACGTGGATATCCACCTTGCCCAGAACGCCGCGCCTGCGCGCCTCGGCCTTTGCGGCCGCGGCCGCCTCTTCCGAAGCGATTTGCACAGCTTCCTCGAGTTCGTCCACCGTTGTGTTTTTCTCCGTGCCAAGCACGGTATAATCTTCAATTCCACCCGGAGTATGGTTCGGGCGGACTTCGATGGTTGCGGTTGCGGATACACTGCCCACAATTGCGCCGATGGCGTTTGCCACTCCGGCGTTTTCCGGGATCACACACTTTGTGCCAAGGGCTTTTGCTACGTCTGGAAGGAAAATGTGCGTGGGCGCGCCGATGCCGACCAACGTCGCATTGGTTGAAAAATCAAAATCGGTGTATCCTGTATCATGCGCGCGTTTGTTGATTTCCCAGCTTTCGGAAATCAGCATTTCCAGTTGCCCTGAAAGGCCATCCTTTTTGATCTGGGAAAATTTATCCTGGAGCAAAATCCGCACGATGTTTTGGTAGAGCTTCTTTTTCACGAGGTCATACACCATCTCGCAAAACTCTTCCATGCTGCATGTATCGTCCGCGTGCGCGTACAGGCTTTTTATAACGAATTGCGCCGCCAGCCGTGAGGCCTGCGCGTCATACTCGCTGAAATCGCCTTTGATGTGCATGATGTCAGTGGGGGTAAGGCCGCACCGCATGACAATGCCTTCGCGCTCGAGACGTTCTGTATTGAGGGTATATACGTCAAGGCCCGTTGCCTCCGTCGCTTCCGTCATCAAAAGAGGTCGCTCGCGGAGTGCCGCGCAAAAAGCGAGCTCGTTTTCGGAGTAATTCGCCGGATCCGGAATATCCCGCACGAGATAAAAAAATTCGTGCAGGGGAAGCGTCGCATGGACGCGGTTTGATTCCAGCAGCGCCCGAAGGTCTCCTGTTATATTGGGCCAGCGCTTTGACGCCACGCACATGGGCGTAACGCGCCGCGTATCGACCATCAGGCCGGAATCGCCGAGGCGCACCGCGCTGTCACCGCCAAGGCCGAACGTATCGATAAATACGCCTTTGACAAACGTCCGCCATTTGCCAATGGAAACGCCGTCTTTCACACGCACGGGCGCGCCGTCTTTCACGAGGGAAATATCTGTCGTCGTGCCGCCCATATCGATAATCATACTGTTCTGTTCATCGGCAAGCTGAACACCGCCAAGTACGCTTGCCGCCGGCCCGCAGAGAATCGTCTCCACCGGGCGGAGGCGGGAAAATTCTTCGGACATTAACGTCCCGTCGCTGCGTACGATGACCACAGGTGCGGTTATGCCCTTTTTAGCGAGAACTGTTTTAATGGCCGCAAGAAATTCCTGGATGACCGGGACAAGCTTTGCATTCAAAAGGGTGCTTGCCCCGCGCTGCAAAGAATTCAATTCAGAGAAAAGCTCGTGGCCGCAGACGATGGGAAAAGCGTATTGATCCGAAAAAATCTGTTTGGCTTTCCGCTCAAAGACCGCTCCGTTTTTCATGGCATATAGTTCCACAATACCAAGGCCGTCCGCGTCGCGCAGCCATTTCCGGGTGTCTTCCAAAAGCAAAGGCCAGTCGGGCTGGTCCGTGATCTCGCCGTCGTACCGGCTTTTGTGTTCACAACAATAAATTTCGTCGCCCGCGTGCAGGCCGTAGTCCTCCCCGACCCAGTCCAACACGCGTTTTTCTACACCCAAAAACAAAAGTTTTGCGCGGCCGCCCTTATTCTCGATGCACGCGTTTGTCGCAAGCGTCGTAGACAGGGAGACAAAGCTCACCTGATCGAAATATTTGCTGTCAAGGCCGCCCATTGCATTTTCAATTCCAACGGAAAGGTCTTCTTTTGTAGTCAGGGCTTTTGCCGCGGCTAAAATTTTTTTGGAATTAAAATCGTAAATAACGGCGTCCGTATAGGTGCCCCCCGTATCGATTCCAATACCGAGTTTCATGTTCCCGCCTCCAATTTAAAAATGAAACATACCTGATTTAATCATACGCGCGGGCAATGCCGTTATCTTGTAAAATCATTGCATATTTTGAAGGATGCTCTTATAATTAATATAGGAAATAAAGTATTTCAGAAAAGACATCTTCAGTGGAGAACTCTCTTAGCCTGTATCAATCATGTTCAATTATATAAAGAGGTGATGGTTATGCCGCTTACGAAGCGGGCCTTTTTGTATATTACGCGCAAAAAAGGAAAAAGCATTTTGTTTCTGGCCGTACTGTTTACCATCGCGGCGCTGGTACTGACCGGATTTGCGGTGGGAAACGCGTCGGAACGCGCGGCGGCTTCCCTGCGCGAAACTCTGGGCGGATATTTTAAGATCGAAGAAAATTTGACCGGGCAGCGGGTGACGGATGCGCTGGTGGGTGAAATCGCGGCCTTTGACGGAATCAAAGGATATAACGGGATGGATATTTTATACCTGAACGTAGAAGACGGCCTCGTGCTCACACCCGGGCGTTTCACTTCGGACGGGGATGAAAAGGCGCAGATGGCGCGCTTTTTGAGCAATACGGACAGCAGCCTGCACGAGTATTTCGTTACGAAAGCGTTCGTGCTTACGGAGGGAAGGCATATCGCTCCGGGAGACGAGCGGAAGGCAGTGGTGTCCGAAACGTTCGCGGAAACAAACGGCCTTTCGGTGGGAGATTCGTTCACCGCGGAAATTACGGAGAATACGGCGGGGATAGAAACGGACGCGGTGGGGCAGTCTTTTCCCTATGAGATCGCAGGCCTGTTCCGCGTGGAAACGGAACAGGGATCGGGAAGCGGGATACCCGCCGAGTGTGATATTCCGGATAATTTCATTTTTACGGATACAAAATCAGGCCGCGCTGTGCTGGAAGCGGTCACGGGCCAGCCAGTCCAATGCTACCGGTATGGCGCGGCCTTCTTTGCGCGCGATCCACAGGAGTTGGGCAGCCTGATCGCGCGGGCGCAGGAGATCGGCGGGGTGAACTGGGATGGACTGGAAGTGGCAGTGAACGACAAGGCCTACCAGGATTCCATACGCCCGCTGGAAAAAATGGGCGGCTTTACGATGATGATCGTGCTGGTGATCCTTGCAGTCAGCGTAGCCCTGCTTTCCCTGATCCTCATTATGCACATACGTGACCGGATGCATGAGATCGGCGTCTATCTTTCCATCGGAATCCGGAAGGCCGGGATTGTTGGACAGTTGCTGCTTGAATGTATCCTGATTGCCGCTGCGGCGTTTTGCCTTGCGGGAATCGTGGCAGGCCCCCTCGCGCAAGGAGCGGGGAATCTGCTGATACCCCGCCTTGAAGAAACGGAGAGCATAGGACAGGGCGGAGGAACGGGGCTGTCGGCCCTAATGGAAGACCCGGTGGAAGTAGATTATTCCTCGGAAGCAGCGGACGCCATAGAGATTACGGTAGGGCCGGGGGAATTTGCGGAAGTCGTTTTTTATGGAATGTTGGCGGTGGTGGCTGCTGTGGGACTTTCCTCTATTTTAATTATCCGCATGAAACCGAGGGATATTCTTTCTTCCATGAGCTAGGGGAGACGGTGGACATGTGGAAACGGGCTTTCTTATATGTTACGCGCAACAGGGGCCGAAGCGTTATACTGCTTCTGGTTTTTTTCGCCGCGTCCGCGTTTTCCCTTGTGGGATTGTCCGTTCAGCGCAGCGCGGCGCAGGCGGCAGAGGAATACCGGAAAACGCTTGGGAGCAGCTTTACGGTATCTACCTTTATGAATAAAGAAGCGGCGGATTTATGGGAAGTAAAGGAAGCTGCTGGCGGCAGCGTTTATACGTATACTGGGCCGGCGCTTACAGATGAAAAAATTGCGGAAGTGCTGGAAACGGAAGGCGTGAGCGGTTACGAAACAGAGCAGGATATGCCCGTTTACACAGAGGATTTGAATCCGGGCAAGGGACTCCATTACGCGAACCTGTTCGGTTCTGACGGCGGGGAGGACAGGAACAGGCAGGAAACCCTTTTCCTGTACAGGACGTTTTCCTTGTTTGGGGTACGCAATAGCGAGCGGCACAGGTTTTTCCGCACGGAAGCGTTTACCCTGACGGCGGGAACCCACCTGACACCGGATAGCCGCGGGAAGGCTTTGATATCGGAGGAGATGGCGGAACGGAACGGGCTTTGGATCGGGGACACATTTACGTTTGAGTGCAGAGAGGCCCTCGTAACTTGGGATATGGAAAACGACCGCAGGCTGGGGGAGCCATTTCCGCTGGAGATCGCGGGGATTTTCCGAGTCAACGCATCACAAAAGCTGGATGAAAATATGATAGAAGACTGGTACGCGGGCAATTTTATTTTCACGGACGCCGCTACCGTTACGCAAGCGAATTCGTTATACGACAAGTATTACGGGCGGACAGAACCCATTTATTCCAAGACGGTATTTTTTGTAGACGACCCTGCGCGGCTGGAAGAAACGATGGAACGGGTGGGGGAGATCAATTGGATGGATCCCGCGTATTTCCGGATGAAGAAGGACGACACGGCATACCGCGCGGTAGCGGAACCGCTGAATATGATGAGCGGCCTTTCGGTCTTACTTATCGTGATTCTGGCAGGAGGAGCTGCAGCGGCGGGTGGCTTGCTGCTTACCGCGTGGATGCAAAGCAGGAAGCATGAAATGGGGCTGCTGCTTGCAGTTGGCATTGCAAAAAAGAAAATATTCGGACAGTTGCTGATCGAAGCGCTGCTGCTTGCCACCGTCGCTTTCGCAGGGGCTGGGTGCGTATCTGCCGCAACGGCGGACACAGCGGGAGAGGCCGTTCAAGAGTTGTTTTCACCGCGCAATAGGGAAGCAGAATATATCGTTGATTATGTTCCGCTGGAAGGACACGTCATCCGGAAAACGGCGGTGGAAAAAATAGACCTTGCCTACTCCGTATCTGGAAGGGATGTTGTTTTGGTTATTCTTGGGGGTATGGGCGTAGCCGCCGCGTCGGTTGGGATCGCGTCGGCAAAGGTGTTGAAGATGAAACCGAAAGACATTCTTTCGTCCCGGTGAGAGGAGAGGTGCGGATATGGGGACGCTGAAACGCGCGCTGTTATACATCACACGCAAAAAAGGCCGGAGCATCATCCTGTTGCTGGTGTTTTTCGCGCAGGCGGCCTTCGGGATATGGAGATGCGCTTGTACCGGTAAATCTTTTTTGGGGAGAATCGTTGAATTATGACGATATTAAAGCGCTCTTTGCTGTATTTAACCAGGAAAAAGGGAAGGAACATTCTGCTTTTCTTTATTCTGCTTACGATGAGCTTTTTTCTGCTGATTGGCACGATGTTGACTGCCGAGGCGGGAAATGCGGCGGATGAGATCCGCAGGTCTATGGGGGCGAGTTTTTGTTTCAATGCTATTGTGGATACGCAGGACGATTCCCTGTGGATCACGGTAAATCTCGGCGATGGGAACGAGGGACGCGTATATAACAATCCCGCAAAGCTGACGGACGAGATGGCGGGACAAGTGATGCAGGTGTCCGGAGTATCTGCATATAACGGAAGTAAAAGTAGTTGGGAATATACGAGTTTGAAGCTGAAGCCGGGGTTTCATATCCTCACTCATGAAGATTATCTCGCATATCCGGAGGAATATGAGGGCCGGGACGATATGATAGAGTCCGTTACAATGTACAGGAATTTTGCACCGCTGATCGGAAATACAGACAGCTCGCTGAATCCGTTTTTTCGGAACAACGCGCTGAGCCTGCGCGAAGGACGGCATATACAGCCGGGAGATGAATGGAAGGCGGTCGTCTCAAGCTATGTTGCCGGTCTGAATGGGCTGCAGGTAGGCGATACCTTTGAAGCGGGGATCACGCAGGCATATGTGGATTATATGGATGGGCTTATACCGGGGCTGCAGCCCTTTGGCCCGAAAGAATATGAAATCGTAGGGATATTCGATGTGAACTTTACACAGGCGGCGAACGAATATTCAAGTGAATGGGATATGCCGGAAAATTTTATCATGACGGATAACAAGTCGGTAGGAGAAATAGCAGAGGCCGCAGGCGGAGCATCTGAGACCTTTGAGACACTTACATTTTTCGTGGAAGAGCCGCTGGAGCTGGATGCAGTAATAGCGGAAGTGAAAAAGCTCGACCTGCCGTGGCAGTATCTTTCCATTGATAAGGACGATACGAGCTACCTTGCTTTCGTCAAACCTGTTGAAGCGGTAAAAGCCCTGGGCACATTTATGACTGTCTTCGCGGCGGGAAGCTGTATGATGATAGAGTATCTTTTGTTTCACTTATGGATTAAAGGACGGCGGAGGGAGATCGGGATATTGCTTTCGGTCGGGATTGGAAAGCAGGCCGTACTGCGGCAATTGCTGCTGGAAGGATTTATCATTATAGGGATTGCGTTTGCACTCGCGTGTGTGCTGGCATCCTGCGCGGCGCAGCCGATGGGCGATGCGGCGGAGTCCCTGATGTACCGCGAAAATGTAACCGAGACATACAAGGTATTTTATAACGAGGCACAAAACCTTACGGTGGAGCCTGTCGGAGGACAAAAAGCAGAGCTTGTATATATGGTCACGGCCGCCGACATTTTGGTGATCGGGATATGCAGCTTTATCATCGTGGCGTTATCGGTTTTCCTGTCTTTTCGCGGAATATTCCGCGAAAAGCCGGGGAACCTTCTGCGCTTCGCAGAAGATTCCCGCCTGTAAAGCAGCGAGAGAGGTGCGGATATGGGAACGGTTAAAAGAGCCATACTGTATATTATGCGGAAACGCGGGAGGACATTGCTGCTGTTTGCGGTCCTGCTGGTTTCCACGCTCTTTCTGCTGTGCGCGCTTGCGGTATCGCATGCGGCGGCAAACGCTGGGCGGGAATACCGGGAAACGCTGGGGACAAGTCTGTATATCACGCACATTGCAGACCCGGACGATCCGAGGTTGTGGGAAACGATCGATATGGGAAACGGAAGCGTGGCTTCTGTTTATATTGGCCCTACTGTGAACGACGCGATGCTCACGAAAATCATGGAAATCGACGGTGTAACGGACTATTTTGTCAAAAGATCTCCGGAGTGGTTATACACAGAAGATCTCAAAATGACGGAAGGGCAATGGGCGCGCGAAGTAGAGCAAGGGCATATGGAGATAGAAGAAGTGGGAGATATTTCGAATTTACCGGACATGAACCGAAATTTGTATTACGCCTGTTCTTATTACAGCAAGGCGCCGCTTTGTTTTGGCGGGAACGACAGCAGCCTGTATGAATACTTCCGCAGCGGGGCGTTCGAGCTTACGGATGGACGGCACATTACACCCGAAGATAGTGGGAAAGCGCTTATTTCGGACATCGTTGCGGAACGAAGCGGGCTTTCCGTGGGAGACACCTTTAGGGCTTGCGCAGCCGACGTTGCAGTTCCGTCCGGCCCGTATCCGCTGTTGGATGAGCGGGGATTGGAAATTGTGGGCATCTATCATCTGAACTTTAAGCAAGAGGTATCGGAATTTACCTATGAGGATCAAAATCCGGAAAATTTTGTGTTCGTGGATGACGACACGATTGTATGGAATTTACTGACGATAGCCAAAGGTAAAGATTTCCCTCTCGACCAGTACAAGGAAGCGACAATCTTTATAGAGGATCCCTTGGAGATGGATCGAATCATTGGGGAGATTCGCGCGCTTGAGATAGAAGGTGTGGATATGTCGCGCTTTATGATCGAGCCGGACAGCAGCGCATATGAAGCGTCGGCCGGGCCGCTTGAGACGATGCAGGGGCTTTCGGCGGTGATCGTGATCTTGTCAGCCGTTTGCTGTTTACTGGTGCTTTCTCTCCTGCTCATGATGTGGATCCGCGGACGCAAACGGGAGATCGGTATCCTGATGGCGAACGGTATCACGAAAGGAAAGATATTCGGGCAACTATTGCTGGAAATTCTTTTAGTAACAGTAGCCGGACTGATCTGCGCGGCACTTCTTGCGGGCGCGTTATCCGGCACGGTGGGAAATGCAATACAAAATATGTCTTACCCGGGAAGCGGTCAAGACGAATATACGGTAGTAGACGACCAATACCGGGGAATCGTGATTGAGAAAACGTCAGGAGAGAAAGCGGAGCTTGCGTTCCCGGTTACAACGGGGAATCTTGTACTTACGGTTGCGCTGATGTGCGGGGCAACCGCCGCATCTGTGGGAATCGCGTCGGCGAAGGTGCTGAAAATGAAACCGAGGGATATTTTAAATACTGCAAATTGAGGAGGAAACGAAATGAGCATAATGGAACTAAAAAATGTATGGTACGCTTATCATCCGGGAAATCCGGTTTTGAAGGGAATCGACATGGAATTTGAGCGGGGGCGGATGTATGCAATTCTCGGGCAGTCGGGCAGCGGGAAAACAACGCTGCTGTCCCTTATGGGTGGGCTGGATGTACCGACGGAAGGAAGTGTTCTGTTTGAAGGAAAAGAACTACGGGATATTGGGCTTGAAGCCTTCCGCAGGAACGGCGTGGCGTTTGTATTCCAGAATTATAATCTGATCGACTATATGACCCCTGCGGAAAATGTGTGCCTGACGGCGAAGAAAGACCCGATTACTATATTGAAACAGGTTGGGCTGACCAAAGAAGAAGCGAAACGGAACGTTTTGAAACTGTCAGGAGGCCAGCAGCAGCGCGTGGCGATAGCCCGCGCCCTCGCGTCGGACGCCCCTGTGATTCTTGCGGATGAACCGACGGGGAACCTTGACGAAGATACGGCCCGGGAGATTACGAGCCTGCTGAAAGAAAACGCAAAGAAATTGAATAAGTGCATGGTAGTAGTTTCCCATTCGCGAGAGATTGCGGTGCAGGCGGACGTGGTGTTCCGGCTGGCGGATGGAAAAGTGCAGATAATTTCACGGAAGGAAATCATAAACCAAACCGTCATTGCTCCTTGATGCGCACGCTGCACGGGAAAAGCCCGGCAAGCATTCCAAGGGCTTCGGGCGTGGGCGCGCTAAATCCTTCTCCCGGATAGGAAAGGCCGAGTGCTCCATATTTAGAGGCACCGTAATTGTGATAGGGCAAAAGCTCAACGAGCTCTACGGGAAAATCGTGCAGCAGCCTTGCGGTATGTTCCACCTCTTTAGCGGAATCGTTTACTCCGGCAACCAGCGGAATTCGTACCCAGATGCGCGCTCCACTTTTTTGCAGTCGTTTGAAATTTTCGATAATACGTGCGTTGCCGCGCCCGGTAAGCGCTTTATGCAGGCCGGAAGAAAAGGCCTTGATATCATATAAAAATAAATCTGCCAGCGGGAGAAGCGCTTCGATGGATTCAAAAGGAACGTCCCCGCAGGTATCGACCGCGACGGAAACGCCGCTTTTTTTCAGTTCCTGCGCTGCCCGCGCGATAAACGAAGCATGGAGGAGCGGCTCACCTCCTGAAAAAGTTACTCCGCCCCCTGAATTTTCATAAAAAGCCCGGTCTGCCAGAAGCTCAGGCAAAAGCATATCCACCGTATATTGTTTTCCGGCCATTGTGAGGGCGCGGGAAGGGCATTCTTCTGCACATTTCCCGCATGCCGTACATTTTGCAAATCGGATCGTTCCGTCTGCGCCGAATACCCCGCTGCGGCATACGGACGCGCATGTGCCGCAGTGGGAGCACAGGTTTTTGGCAAAACGAAGCTGTGCGTCCAGCCGAATACACTCCGGATTGTGGCACCATTTGCACGCCAGGGGGCAGCCCTTGAAAAATACGGTGGTACGGATGCCGGGCCCGTCGTCGAGCGAGAATTTCTGGATGTCGGTAATCGCCGTTTGCATAAGATTAGCCCATGCCGTCGTATTGCGTACGCGCGATGATCTCGTCCTGAAGCGTACGGTTGAGCGTCACGAAATAAGCGCTGAACCCAGATACGCGCACAATAAGGTTTTTGTATTTTTCCGGTTCCTTCTGCGCGGCGGTCAAAGTTTCGCGGTCGATAACGTTCATCTGAATCTCCATACCGCCTTGGTCAAAATACGTATCGATCATTGAACGGAAATTTGCCCGGTGAACCGGATTGTGGAAAAAGCTCGGGGAGAATTTGAGATCGAGCACCATACCGTTGCCAAACTTCGTATGGTCGCAGCGGGTCACGGCGCCAATTACGGCGGTCGGCCCTTTGCTGTCCGCGCCCTGCACGGGGGAAAGCGCGTTTGCGAGAGATACGCCCGCGTGCCGTCCGTCCGCCGTCGCGCCCGTCATCCAGCCCATAGACGCGTGATGGTATACGCTGTAGTAACTGGGCAGGAAATGGAAGCCGCGTGTATTCTTGATATTTGTGATGATGCCGCTTGCAAAGTCTACCAGTTCCTGCATAAGGCCGTCCGCCCCGGGGTCGCCATTGCCGAATTTGGGGCAGCGGTTCGCGGCGTACAGGCGAAGCTTCTCCTGGCCTTTAAAGTCCCGCGCGAGAATACAAGCCAGTTCCGGCAGCGTCACCATACCGTTTTCGAACACCATTTGTTTTATAGCGAGCAGGGAATCCACCGCGTTTGCCATACCTGTGTTGCTGAAAGTGGAAAAACGGTATTTCGCACCGCCCGCTCCCGCGTCCTGCCCGCGCATGATACAATCATCAAGAGTTGCGGAGAGCAGGATGGAAGGAAAAGCTTTGTGATACACTGTGTCGATTACATTAACGGCATGCGCTCCCCTTTGGATGTGGAAGGCCAGTTCGCTTTTAAACCAGGAAAGGAACTCGCCAAACGTTTGGATTTCGTCTAAATTGCGGATATTCGCCAAAGGAAACGCCTCGCCCGTCCGCAAGGTTTTTCCTCCATGGAGCATCAGCTCGAGTACCAGAGGCCAGTTGAGCCGCATTTGTTCAGTGTTGGAATATTCGCGGCCTTGGATGCACGGTTCCACGCATCCGACAAGGCCGTAATCCCATGCGTCATCCGCGGGAACACCGGCGTCCACGCGGGATTTGATGATCGCGCCGTCGCTGAACAACGCGGGGAATCCATTTCCGGTCTCGATGACGCGCAGGGTTTCCTCCCAAAGCGCGTCGTCCATTTTCCTGCTGTAACGCATGGAAAGAAGGGGCTGGTCGAGCCGCACGTCGTGCGTGGAGCGCAAAATCATGCGCGTAATATCGTTTGCAAAAAAATTCCCGTCACGGTCGCATCCGCCGATCGCTACATTCTGGTAGCCGTTTACAAGCCCGGCAAGCTTAATACGCCATGCGTGGATCAATTCCTGCGCTTCTTCCGCCGTGATGCGCCCCGCTGCAAGATCGGCCTCATAATAGGGGCCGAAAAGCTGGTCCATACGCCCGAGAGACATAGAGCCGGAAAGGATTTCCATGGTGACAAGTTCCTGCAAAAGGACCGTTGACTGGACTGCCTCGAAAAAGGAAGAAGCGGGCCCCTGGGCAAGCCGCCTGCATGCGTCCGCAATGCGCGCAAGGTTCTGCGCCTGGGTTTCCGATTGTGCGTCTTTTATCGTATCCCCGGCGGCGCGGGCATAGCGCAGGATATAATTTTGCGCGGCGGTAAGGACGGTTTTCATTGCGCAAAGGTAATCGCGCTGTTCCGCGTTTTTTCCAGAATCGGCAAGGGACGATTCGATTTCCTCGAGTAAACCGTTCCATCCCGTATGCGCAACCTTGCGAAAGCCTGTGATTACATGACCGATAGAGGTGTGGGTATAAAGGCCGCCTGCCACCCCGGAAACGAGGCTGTATGCGGCGTCCCTGTCTTCCTGCGGCGCGTCCGCGAGGTAAGGCGCGCACGCCTCCCATTCGATGCGCGCGTCGTCCACCGATGGTTCGCGCGGCACAGGATGTTCGCGGGGATCAAAATCGTCTGCGAATTTGGCGGGCATGGAGCCCGTAAAATTATGGTGCTGGATTTGCCCGGCAAGCAGGTCGTAAGGATGCACACATACGGGCTTTTGCGCGAGAAAACGCGCATACGCCTGGGCTTGCTTATAGTATGTGCTTTGATCTGCAAATTCCAGATACGTTTCCCGGTAAATATTTTTGCGCAGGGTAAGACTTTCGTCATCATAATTATCGCTGAAATGGTCGAGCAAATTCTTTACGGCAATGCTAGGTTCAGACATGGCTGGATCCTCCAGTATGAAATTTTCTGAGGGATTATAGGTATTATAGCACAGACAGAAAAATTTGTCAGCAGAAAAGAATAAAAAATGCCTTGTCCTCACGAATTATTTGTGGTAAAATCATTAATGCTGTAACGGATGGAAAGGTGGCTGAGCTGGCCTAAGGCGCACGATTGGAAATCGTGTGAACGTTAATAGCGTTCCGAGGGTTCGAATCCCTCCCTTTCCGCCACAATAAAAAAGCCTACGCGAAGCGTAGGCTTTTTTGTTGTAACGAAATTAGGAAGGTTCGAAGCCTCGAGGGTTCATGCGAACGCGGCCACAGGGAAGCGGGAGCTATCCCTCCTTTTCTGCCGCAATTTGTTTAAAAAACCGCTTTTTAAACGGTTTTCAAGGTCTGTTTCCAAATGGCCCTGCGCGCGAAATGGAGGGCGGAGATATCATCCCCGCACCGCTTCCAACAGTTTCCTCGTTCCCACCATATTGATTGCACGTTTCAGGTTGTATGCAAGGAAATTTAAGTCCATTTCCGCTTCCGCCATCTTTTTTTCTCGGCACAAAAGATAGTGCGCTCCATCATACCACTTTCCCCACCGAACCCCTTTTGCTAACGCTTCATTCGAGTTTCGTAGGGGTCTCGTTTTACCTGCATCTATTTTGCGTCAATGGTACACGCATGAAGCGCGAAAATCCACTAAGCGAATATGCCGGAGGATTTTTTGCCGCTTAATTTTGTCTAATGCGTTAATAATTTGGTATCGATAATACAATCGGATAAATCCTTGTCTTTAACTGCCTTAAAAACTGTTTGGGACAGATGCTGCGTTAAATCATCCGGTGGAAGAAGAACAGAACATACCCAAGCGTTTTTCCCTGCCTTGAAATTGTCTGCGGCAGCAAAGTCCATGCCGTCGCTGAAACTGCCAATAACTACTTGATCCGAATAATTCAGCGTTTCTGCGGCGGCCAAAGCCGCTTTTGCATATTGGTCATTTTCACAGACGATTACTATTTTCCCCAAGGAAGGGCTGTCTTCAAAGATCGTTTTCAACTGTGCGGTAACGCTTTTTTCATCGGCGGCTGATGCAACGGAAACCATGTAATCTTCGTTGATGCCGGTCTTGACTTTCAACGCCTCAAGGGCAGCTTCGGCCCGTACGTTCTGTGCATAACCGGGTGCTGCCGCCTGCAGTGACAGGATCAGATCGGCGCCGCCAAGCTGCTTTTGCGCACTTGATGCAAGCTGTTTCCCCAGCTTTTCTCCGGCTGAACTATGGTCAAATCCACAGTAAACGGCCCCCACGAGCGGATTATCCAGCACAATAAACGGCGTGCCCGCTTCCGCTAAAAAGTCAGCGGCGTCGCTCGGGAAACGTGTCATATCATTGAACGTAACAATTACATCCACATGCCGGTTTTCGAGCATCTCCGCATTGACATAAATTGCGGAATTGTCCCCGCCGGCGTCCAGAGAAATAAACTCATGGTTTTTTTCTTCCACCGCCGCCCTAAGGGCGGATTCAACCATGCTGTAATACGTGTCGTTGCTATTGGGATTAATGAACCCAACCGTAACGGCATTCATATCAGGAATCCCGAAGACTCCGGTTGAAAAAGCCAAAACGAGCAGCACGGCAGCGATACAAACAATACCGATCAAAATAAGAATGCGTTTCTTTTTCATAGGAATTTTCGCTGGCAGGTGATCTCTTGCCGGAAGGCAAGTGCAGCACTCCTTTTCTCAAATGATGTTGTCGCCCGGAAATCAAATTCGTGCTTGAAATTATCCTCATC
Organism: Christensenella tenuis; assembly: GCF_014287795.1. Taxonomy (GTDB): domain Bacteria; phylum Bacillota; class Clostridia; order Christensenellales; family Christensenellaceae; genus Christensenella; species Christensenella tenuis. The sequence goes on along the minus strand of NZ_JACOON010000006.1, from coordinate 128,314 downwards.
ATATCAAATGGGAATGCCTCTGTATAGCATTTTTAAAAAACAGTTAAAATATATAAAAATCAGTTAAAACAAGTAAGAATACATACGTTGACAAAAGATGCCCCTCCTGTTATGGTCGAAGTAATAGGAAGTCACTAAATATTTATATCTAGGAACATAAATTTTTTCAAACGAAGGCTATATCCCTAATTAAATTTTTTCAGGTAGCAACAGTTTAGTATGTTTTTGTTTTGCTTTTTTTCGAATCAATTGCAGGTCTAAAAAATAACATAATGTGGGGGCGGGAAAATGTTGACGATGGTGAAAAGGCGTTGGATGCAGTTTGTGGCAATGACTCTTGTGTTTGCAATGGTGTTTACGGCAGGCGGCACGGTTCATATTTCCCGGGCTGCCGCCAAAGGAATAGAACAGGAACCGGAAATGCAGGAAGAATTACTTGAAACTGTTCCGGTTCGGGAATTGAAAGAGGAACGTGGGGAAGCAAAAACGGTCTTTTTGAATGAAGACGGTACAAAAACCATGTATCTTTCCGATGAGCCCATTCGTTTCAGGAATGAACGGGGGGAATGGGTGGATATAGATAACCGCATTGTGGAAACGGAAAACCTGTCCGGGATTCCGGTGGAAGAAACCCTCCAACTGGACCGGGAGGATTTTGCATTCCAAAATAAAGCGGGAGTGCTGGATATCTTCTTTACGGAGGATATGCAGGATCAATATAGCGTGCAAATTGTAGACGGTGAATATTCCGTTTCGTTCGGCGCGCTGACGGACGAAGGATATCAGGCGAAAAAACAGGGGACGGATACGCCCGCACAGGCGGAACGCCGGGCAATACAGGACGCAGAACTGAATTTGCCGCAGTTGCAGCAGCAAATGGAAGCGTCCGCAGGACTGAACGGGGAACCACTGGAGGCGGAAGACGCGGGTTCGCGGGAAGCGTCGGCAGATATGGAATTGAATCCGCTGCAGCCGGAAACAGAAGCGCCCATAGAGCCGGACGGGAAACCGCAACCGCCAGTGGCGGAAGATACAGCCTTGCAGGAAGCGCCAGAGGATGTAGAAACGGGCCATGCGGAAGAAACCGGGGCCGCAGCGCAGATAGATGCCCCAATGCAGGAGACGGCCTTTGAAATAGAAACGTCCGGGGAGGCGCAAATAGAAGCGGATACGCACTTCGAACAAGCGGGCGTTCCGCGCGCGGAAGAAGAAGGAAAATCCCAAAGTGCTTTGGAAGCGGAAAAACAGCGGGAAGAACAGGCGGTGCTGGGAGACGCGATTATATATAAAGACCCGTTCGGGCAGGATCAGGCTGTAGACGTCCGAATCAAACCGCTTACAGCGGGAGTAAAAGAAGACATCATACTGTATGGAAAACCGTCGGTCACAAAATTCCAATACCTTTTGAACCTCAAAGGGTTGACTCCGGTTTTATGGGAAACAGGTGCGATTCGCTTATTCGACAAGCAAGAATATGCGGCATACCTAAAGAATGGTTCGGAAGGGGAAATACAGCATAAAATGATCATTCCCAAGCCGAACATGGTGGATTCTTCGGGAACGGAAGACTATTATTCGGAAGACGTCTGGCAGAGCATCGAACGAATCGGCGAAAGCGATGAATATATCCTGACGATCGAGGCGGATTCCGCTTATTTTGAAAATGAGAATTTGATCTATCCCGTCATGATCGACCCGCAGGTAACAAGCACTTATACGGGAAGCACCGCGTTTGCGGATACGTTCGTAACGCAAAAATATCCGGGTAACAACTATCATACAGACCCGGATCTTAAAATCGGGAACTCTGCCACTTTTTATGTCTCCCGGGGGCTGATGTCAGTTTGGACGCAATATGTGCAGCGCTTCAAGGGAAATAACGCAGACCTGTTTTTAAAAGCGGAATTAAAACTATATGAAAGCTATGGCGGTTCAGATCAAGTACCGTATGAAATTCTGGCACTGTCACCGGCGTGGGATTTAGGGACGGTAACATGGAATAATCATCCAACGTCGGTCTATGGAACGCCGATTTATTTTAATGCGCGGGCAAGCCAGACAAATACAGTAGATATTTCAGAGATATATGCGCAATGGATCAGCGGGAATCCAAGCAATGGATTCCTAATCAAGCAGCGGAACGAGTCGCAAAATTATTACAAACGGTTTACCGCATCGGAAGGAACAACCGGGCACAAACCAATTCTTGTGCTGACCTACATCAACAGCATGGATAAACCGGCGGTAACGCCCAAAGGAGCCGGAACCAATTCAGGAAAAGGCTATTTTGATTACACATGGAATAATCCGTACAAAGGAAGCCCCAACATCGGCGGAACCTTTAATATGGCCATATGGAACGGGGTCGGCTATGATTCCAAGCCCATGCAAAAGGCGGCGGTTGCGGGGGCAAACAGCGGTACGACGCAGAATCTGGTATATTGGTCGGATTACGGCCAGAACTTCCCGCAGGATCCGCGGCCAAAATATAAAAAGAACAATTCCCAGTGGCCGACGGATTACCGGTATTTCCTGAAGGTCCAGCCAACGAATAAGTGGGGGCAAAAGCTGGGCATCGATAAATGCAGCCGTGCAGAAGTGCAGCTTCCGGATACGACCCCGCCCGGCATGCCTCCCACCTTTACCGCAAGCGTAGACCCAACCACAAAAGATGTGATTGCGAAATGGACGGGCGCGGTGGACTATCCCGCAGACCTTGGCAGCGGGATCCAATCCTATGAAATTTTCTATTATTATCAAAAACCGGATAACACGTACAGCGGCAGGAAAGAGCTGAAGCGCAGCTTGCCGCACAGCGGCGCGAATGTCCAGCATTCCTACACGATCCCCCGGGAAAAACTCATAGACGACAGCGGCGCGCCGCTGAACCTTACCAATGTAAAATTTGTTATTTATTCGATTGACAAGGCCGCAAGCAGGAATGTATCAAATGAAAAAAACCTTACGTCCCCGGTCTACCTGCCGGACGCGATTCCGCCGGAACAGCCAAAACTGACGATCGATTGTTCCACATGGATGAACGCCAACCCCAAAATCTCGTGGAGCGGGCAGTCAGGCGGCGTGATTACCGATCCGACAAATGCAATCAAAAAACTGGAATATACGGTTCGTGACCTGTCCGGCAATGCGGTAATCGACTGGACGGAATTCACTGCGAATATGTTTCTCGAGCAAGGCAGCAGCTTTAAAAACAGCGCTTATATCCCTCTTTCCGGGCAGCCGGACGGTGAGTACCGTATTTTCGTGCGCGCTGTGGACGAAGCGGGCAACATCTCTCCTGAATCCAATGCCGTGACCTATCAAAAGGACGCGACTGCGCCGGTCGTTGCCCTGAAAAACCTTTCTGCATCAGGAACGCAGACCATCTATGACGACCAGCCTCTTGAAGCGGAGGTGAACGAGAGCCATTACCTTGGAAGCAAGCTTGAATACCGGGAACACGGCACAGAAAAACCCTTTGCAGTCCTGCCCTTGCGCAAAGAACTGCTGGATGAGGCGGGGAATTATTCCGCCGAAATCAATACCATGAATCTGGAAGAGGGAAAAACCTATGAGTTCAGGTTCACCGTTTATGACGAAGCGGAAAATCAATCGAGCGTGGGCTTCAACGCCATATTGTCACGGGAAGGAAAGGCCATAGAAAAAACCATCGATATCACCAATCCCGTTCCAAATGTTGCGGCCGAACCGGGAAAAATCTACGTGCATGACGAAATCCAACCCTTCGAGCACACGATTCCCGGCGGAGTGAACCAAGCAAACCTCGAAAGCGAGCTGTATATCGACGGCAAACTGGTGTGCAGCGGAACGCCGGACGAATTGGCCGAAAACATGGCCCGAGAAACGGACGGCACGCCTGTTTATGGGGAACAAACGGAACATTCCCTCTTCATCAAAACGGTGGACACCGTCACGAACCAAAGCTATTATTCCTCTTCCGGCGTGGGAATGGCGGCAAGATATGAAAGCTTTGATTCCCTGTCCCCGGCGTTAGTGCTGGAGTCGGAAAACATTTCTTTGCTCAACGGGCGAATCGAGCTTGCAGAGGGCGCGACGGAAGGCTTTATCACATTCAAAAACAATATCAAGGGCCTGCGCAGCCTGTCCTTCATGGACTATTCGGAAACGAGCCACAGCCCCGCCGGAACCACTGCAACATGCACCCTGCTCTCCGGCGCGAACGGTGAAAACGCCGTCACGCTTGCGAATGGGCAGACGTATGTATACCCGGAAGCCATCGGCGACTTCGTGGTTCGGGTCGCGTTGACGAGGAACGATCCGGGCGCCGATGTTTACGTGGAAAAAATGAATCTTGATTTCCAGTCCTTCGCGCAGGATTATTTTACGGTAGAGCTTGTCGGCGCGCCGAGCAACCCGGCTACGCGCTCGGAGATCAATTATTCCAACTGGATCAAATGGGCGCCTACGGAAAAGAAGTATGACGGCGAGACGTTTGCGCCGCAGGCTGACGGCGATCTGCAGCCGCAGGACGGAATTACTTATGAAGTCTATTGGGGGCTGGATGAAAACTTCACGGCAGACCTGGAAAACCATACGAACAAATTGGGCGCGGGCACCAATCAGTATTATATGTACGACCACCGCCTGAAAAATTATGGGGAACGGATCTATTATAAGATTTACGCCAAAAAGACGTTTGGGGACGTCGAGCGCTATAGCGTTGCTTCCGAATGCGTAAATGCACGGGTAGTGGATGCGGATGAACTGGAAAAGCAGCTTGGTTTGCAGGACTATTGGACGTATACCACTTCCGAAGTAGGAAAGGGGACTGCATACCTCAATGCGGACAGCGGGAATCTGTGTTACCAGGCGACGGATTTCTCAAACAGCGCCCCCATGTTCGACCAAATCCTGCGGCGTACCTACAACAGCCAGTCCAGCGGAGAGACGCCGATGGGCCTTGGCTGGGATTTCAACTTTAACATTGCCCTGCTGGAGGAATATGCCTACGATCCGGGCCTGCCGGGGGAAGACAAATACAGGGTAGTCGGCATGATCCTGAAGGACGGGGACGGCACAATCCACCGTTTTGCACAGCTGCCGGACGGGACCTTCGATACGCCCGCAGGAATTTTCATGACGCTGACGCAAGACGAAAACGGATTGTTCACTATCACCCGTGCGGATAATGTAGTGTATGAATTCAATGAAAATATGCAGCTTGTACGCCTTTCGGAGCCGAATGGGAACGCGTTTGTTTTGGAATACAATTCAATTGGATTTCTTTCCTCCGTGCACCATAACGTGTATGGGGAGTCTATTTCGCCGGACGCCGAAAGGTATAATGAAATCACCTTCCTGCACAGGCTGAGCAGTGCGGCGGTACCGAACCCGGATGAAATCAACAATAAATACCAGATTGCAGAAATCAAAAATTGGTTCACGGAAGACGGGGCAGGCATGGCGGATAGCTATCAGCTGCAATACGACCCGGAGAACCGGATGGTTTCATTTATGGATTTCCAAAACTCCGGAGCCACGGAGGAATATATTTATGCGCCGGACGGCACGCGGTTTGCCGTGCAGTCGCCCAGCAACGGAGACCCCGCAAACAAACGCAGCCACCAATATACGCTGGACCAAACCGGGAGCGTGCAGGGCGTGGTGTTCGATGTAGATGAAAACAGGAAAGAGAGCCTGAAAATTGAATATAACCAAGACACCCAAGGGGTTAGCGCTGCCCGCCGAACCGTTGTAACGCTGTGTGATTCGGAAGATTTCACAAACGCTAAAATACAGTCCGGTTTCTACCTGAATTCCGACGGCACCCTTATGGGCATAGAGGACGGGGAAGGATATATCACACAATATCTGGACTATAACGAAGACCGCCGCCCGCAGCTTGTTATCGATGCCAAAGGGCAAGGAACCAACTACACCTACGACGAAAGAGGAAATGTGGTTATGGTCGTGGACGCGCTGGGTCAGACGGTGGCAATGACCTATAATGATATGAACAAGCTCACCTATTGCCAGCGGCCAGATGGTTCGGAGGAGTGGTATTCATATGACACCAGGGGAAATTTGCTTGAATACAGGGATCCGGAAGATAATATCACGCAGTACGAATATACGCCTATGGGCCTTGTGAGCGGCGCGGCCAGTTATTTGGACGGGAACCTGCGCAGCCGTATAGACTATACGCGCAACGAAATCGGGCAGGTCGTTTCGCAGACGGTGAGGATGGATGAAAATCAAAACAGCACAACCACCTATACCTATGACCTGCGCGGCTATCCGGCATCGGTCACGAACGCCCTTGGGAATACAACTTCCTTCTTTTATGATGCCTTGGGACGGAAACTTTATACCCAGCATCCCAACGGAAGGCAGGAAGAGTGGGAATATAATGTCAACGGGCTATTGACGGAATACCGGAATAAAATCGACAGCAATAGGACGTATATCAACAAATATACCTACGATGAGTTGGGGAACAAAACGTCTTCCGATATCTTCAACCGCAAAACCACGGCTGTCTATGGGTTTGACAGCGCGGGAAATTCGGTGATAACCGTTACGGATCCAGTGGGAAAGACGACAAAGCAGGTTTTGACTAAAACCGGGCGGCTTAAGAGCGAAACCGTGGGGGGAATGCTGACCACCACGTATGAATATGACGCCAACGGCAACGCCATACAGGTTACGGATCCGTCCGGGCGCGTCAGCGAAGCGCAGTACGACGCGCTGAACCGCATGGTCGGCATGCAGAGCGGAACCGGGGCGGAAGCAATCAAGATAAGCTACACCTATGACGCGGCCGGAAATAAAGCAACTGAAAAAATAGGCGGGGGCAGCGCGGCCAACAGCACAGACAGCAGCACCACAAGTTATACCTACGACAGGATTGGGCGAATCAAAACGGTGTCACAGGTAATAGACGCAGCGGCCGGCACGGCTGCGGCAGTCACCACATATACGTATGATAGTTACGACGGCACGGGCATGTTCTATGATACCACAACCAATCCGGAAGGAATCGTTTCCAAAACGTATTACAACAGCATGGGCCTTGTGGCAAAAGAGGAAACGACAGGGAAAAACGGGGCCGCCCTCCCAGTGAAAACGTACCAGTACGATTTGGCCGGGAACCTGTTGCAGGCAAAGAGCGGGGACGTTGTGACGGCCACGTATGCCTACGACAATATGGGCCAGGTCATCAAGAAATATGAAGGAGACGCCAATTCCGGGAAATATACGGAATATGAGTACAGCATCGCGGGCGACAGGACGAGCATGCTGACCAAATGGGGGGCGCTTCCTTCCGAAAGTGAAACGCAGGCATGGATGTATGACGAAGCGCGGCGGGTAACGCAGGTAACGCTGGGGGATAATACGAACCTGTATTATGATTATGACGATTCGAATAACATCATCAAAGCCTACTACAACGACGGCGCCGCCACGGCAGGCATGGCGTATACCTACGATGAGGCAGGGCGCGTCAGCAAAGTGAAAGATGCGGGTACGGGCAAGACGGTGCAGGCGTATGCATATTCCGGTGCGGACCTTGCCAGCACCACGCAGTATTTGCAGTTCGACCAGGCAAACGTAAGCAACGAAACGGGGCTTCGGATGACGCAGACATATTCGTACAACAGCGCAGGCCTTGTCACTGCAATCGTCCACAAAGACGGAAACGGCACGGAAAAAGAAAAATATACCGCGGCTTATGATTACCGCGGCTATATGCTGACGGAAAACAGCAGCAGTAATTACGACGTCGCCAGCACGCACAACAAAACGCACGTGTACGACAACATCGGGCAGCTCAAAAAAACGACGGAGAAGCTGACGACCAAGGCGGCCGATGCATCGGCGCCGACGGTGGAAGACAGCACCTCCATTTACGCCTACGACAAAGCGGGCAACCGCAAAGAGCTGAAGTATACGAACAATCTGGCAGTGCCGGAGCAGGAAGTGAAAAAGCAGAACGATACGTATACCTATCATCTGGATAACTTCCTGCGGATTGCGGATGTAAAGAAAAACACGCAGGACAATTTCCAGGTGTATACCTACGACGAGCGCGGGAACCAGACGGGCCTGGTGCAAAACAATCTGAAGGATGAGGATAAGGGGACGGAAGCAAGCACGGAAACAACGGCCTACACCTACGACCTCGCCAACCAGCTTGTAACCACCAAAAAGACGGTGACGCCCGACCCGGAGGATGAAGATAAAACGCCGGAAACGTCGAACCGTTATAACGGCGACGGGCAGCGGCTGCGGCGGGAAGTAAACGGGTCGCCGGAAAAGTTCTTCTATATGGGCAGCGCGCTGCTGTATACCGCGGACGAAAACGCCGTGAAAATGACGCAGAACATCCTCGACCTGGACGGGAACATCATTGCGAGCAAGCGTCCGCAGGACGGAACGGAAGACAGCGCCTACTATTTCTATCATTACGATATGCGGGGCAGTGTGACGACGATTGTAAGCGCGCACCGCAAAGACCAGACAAAACCGGTTTCGCCGGAAAATCCTCTTGAGATAAAATTGATTCAGGGATATAATTACGATGAGTACGGGGAAACAAAAGCAACCAAACCCCAGAGCACGTTTAAAAACGATATAAAGTTCACAGGCGCGGTGCACGATGGGGCGACGGGGCTGTACTACATGAACGCGCGGCACTATAACCCGCAGACGGGCAGGTTCCTGCAGCAGGACACCTACGCGGGAGAGAAGGCAGACCAACGGACGCAAAATCTGTACACCTACTGCGCGAACAACCCGGTCAATTATGTGGACCCGACGGGGCACTTCTTCACCATTACGAGGGACAGGGTGCATGAAGGACTTGCAAACAGCTATAAGAATCATTATTTAAAGCCGCAGACGATAACGAACTATATCTTCCATTCGAAGGAAAAAGGCACGGATTTCAGCAAGCAGGCGGAATTCCTGAGGAAGAATTCCAAGGGAGTAACGCTCGTATTGCAAATAGATAGTAGGGATGAATTCATTCGGGAATGGAACCATTTGAAAAACCCGGCGGAGGTGACATTGCTTTGCCACGGAAGTGCGATTGGAATTCAGTTTGGAGGAAGAGAAAATGTAAATGCACTGACCGTAGATGGAAAGGATAAAGATAATAAACCAGATCCAGATCTGATGCCAATCAATGCCCTTGAGACAAAAACAATAGGGCAGTTGAATGTTTATGCATGCAATGCAGGATACTTGGGGTATGCTCAAAATGGCCCGCGGAGCAATGTTGCGATGGCGTTCCGGGACAGCAATACAATTGGTAAGGTGGTTGCTTTCGATGGAAATACAGGCTTTGGCTCATGGCCCCTTCTCACGGGTGATTATACCCCGCGCCTAGCAACATTTAATCAAGGGAGCTTTTGGGACACTGTAAAGGAAACGGAGGGTAAGTTCAGATGGCCGGAAGGAGCCTATGAATATTATCCGGATGGAAGTTACCGGAAGCAGTAGGAACAGGGCGGTTTTGCTATTTGAATAATTCTGATTTTGGACCATGTGGAGGTGTGAATGAAAGTGACTAGGGGCAAGGGCATTATTATCAGCCTAATCGTGATTGTCATTCTTGGAGGAATATTATGGGGTCTGACATGGATTGCCTATAAAGAGGAAAGCCGCATGATGTATGGCAGTAATAACGCCTACGTTAAGAACTATGCGGATGAATTGGGAACTTGGGGTTGGGGTATGTTTATTACGCCGGAGAAGATATTCCAGCGCTTTGGGCTACCAGAAGAAGTGAAAGTTGAGGATATTGGATACTCAAACAAGGAAATGGACATCAAGGTTCAGGGAAATACTTTTACTTTTATATTCAAGTCAACTAAAACACCTGAAGATATTTATAAAACAGATACACTCTATTCCTATGTGCTTGAGAGTGATACCATCAAGTTGGGTAATAAGCAGATCTCGGTGGGCAGCAGCCGTGAAGAGGTGATAGCAGCCTATGGGGAGGAAGGCATGGGGGAAGAACCGGGAACCAGCTATGCTGCGTCTGACTGGACAAGAGGATTCGCAAAATTTTATTATGACGAGAACGATATTGTGGAAAAAATAGAAGTATATCCCTATGGAATCATTTAAGCTGATTGGCAAACAGCACAGACAAGCAGCACCACGCAGTATTTGCAGTTCGACCAGACGAGGGACAGGGTGCATGAAGGGCTTGTGAACAGCTACAAGAATCATTATCTACCGTTACAAAAACCAAGCGTAGGCAGAATTCTTTTGGAATCAATTGATGCGAGCGCTAGTGCTGGAATAGGTATAGGCTTTAAAGCGGAAATTGTTAATGTAGGAATCGGTGCAGTAGCCAAAAGGGTCATTACAGTACAGCAGTCAAAAGCAGACATCTGGGCAGGGACGCAGGATAAAATTTCAGCGAGTGCATCGGCAGGACCAGCGAAAACAAGCTATACTCTCCAAGACTGGCAACACGAATTTTCGGATGAGTGTATATGCTGGGAATGGGATAATGAAGGGAAAACATGTCCGGCTTGGCGAAAAAGGAAGACATCCTACACACCGGATGGAAAGGATCTCTCGCATTCATTTAATATTATTTCTTTCGGAGCATATTTCTTAGTTGGAGTAGATGCTAGTGTTAGCATTAACCTTGATTATCTCATGGAAGAACTAGATAGATATTATATTGATTGAAGGATATGACGGTTATGAAACAAATAAATTTAAATGAAAGACAACGTCAAAAGAAAGTATCAAAATATATTTTAGCGCTTGTTTTACTTAGCATTGTAGCAGCGATTGGAACTGTAGCGTGGATTTATTTTACGATGGTAAGCGAAATTAAGCAGCAGAGGATTACGAACTCTAATCAGATTGAGCTGCAAACAGATGTTGCCCAGTATATACAACCAGACGTGCAAGAGAGCGTGAAGGAGCCGTTTTCCACCTTGGCGGTTTATGAGGATACGGTTTATTATATCAATGAAAATTATAACATATGCCGGTATAATATGCGGACGAAAGAAACCATGGTCAAAGAGCACATGAGGGTGGAAAAGTTTATCATCCATGACCATAAAATCTATTATCTGAACCGCAATGGCGAACAGTATGATTTATTTAGCATGACGCCGGATTTTGACCAGCAAGAGGATATAGCGTATATGCTCGGGGAACAGGATTATAGTTGGGATTTAATCGGTGAGGATATTTATTACAGCAAAAAAGGGAAGGGGTTTTGCAGGCTGAATCTTGACAGCCGGACAGAAACGGTGATTTTTTCTGGTGTTGCCAAGGATTTCCAAAAATACGGAGAAACATTTTTCATTAGTTCGCGGGCAAACGGTGAATTCAGGTCGTACCTTTATGGTGTGAAAGGTGATTATAAGGCAGAGAAAATCATGAATGCAGACGCGCGTTCATTCCATATAGTTGATAATGTACTGTATTTTACGAATAATGATAAGCTGTTTTCAATTGCATTTGAGGACGGGGAGATAAAACAGGTGGTGCAGTTGAATTCCAATCATTTGGAACTTTACGGGGATAAACTGTTTTACATGGATCATTATGGCGTAATTACGGAATATAATGTACGTTTTGGTGATAAACAAAAACTCTATAATGCTGATTCTTATGAGATGTTTGAAATTTTGGGGGATTCGGGAGATACAACGGTGCTGAAGGCATTATCATTGAACGGAGAAAGATCAATGCTTGTTACAGCCAAAGAAGATCCAGCAGAACGACGAGATATAATGAGTTTTCGCGGAAATCCGGTAGTAGTTTATCAGGATGGAATGATCTTTGTCTATGATGGCACACTTAATATGTATGATCTTAATCTACAGCCAATAGCATAATATTGATTGGAGCAGTGTGTAGCAGTGAAGACAGGGCTTGGGGGATGTAAGAGTGAAGGGCACGGGATTAAAAGATGCGGATTGATAAAAACATAGTTTCACGCAGGAGAAATAGCATGAAAAAGCTATGGTATGGAAAACGGTTATTGGGGAGTTTGCTTGTTGCGGCGTTGCTGCTTTTCCCCGGCGTGGCGCTTGCCTCCGGTGCGGGGGGCGGCGAGGCGCTGTCCGAAGAAGCGGCAAGGGGCCTGCTGACGGACGGGACGACGATGGGCGAAGCCGTTGCAAATGCGGCGCTCGGTTATGTCGGCACGCCGTATAGCCAAGCGCTTCGGGATCAAGAGGGCTATGTGGATTGCAGTTCGTTTGTGCAGCGCAGCCTGCGGGATGCGGGAATCGAAATTCCGGGGTATTCGGCGGCGCAGGCGGAATACTGCATCGAAAACGGGTACGTTTTAGGGGAAGGCGAAGCCGCCGTTGTGGGGGATCTTGTTTTCTGGAGCAAAACAGGCTGTGCCTGCGGGCGAACCCACGAAATCCACCACGTAGGGATTTATATGGGGGACGGAAAAGTCGCGGAGGCAAGCAGCTCAAAAGGTCAGGTTGTGGTGCGGGACCTGTGGGAAACGACCACATGGGAAATTGCCTTTTATGCCCGCCCGTATGCCGCGGAACCGGACGGGGAATAAAAAGCCATCGAAACAAATGTCTCCTGATGGAATAAATTTTTCTCTTTTGGCAGGAAATATCCTGCCATTTTTTATTGCGCTGTTTATTTTTGGGGATCACCCAATACAAGCCTTGCAAAAGCCTCAAAAGAATATTCGCCTTTGGAATATCCGCTGTCCAGCAGCCGGAAAAAGCAACTGGGAATCTCTTTTGCTTTCAGGTTCTTGTTGATGCACGGCGCGCAGCCCTTCCCGTGCCGGGATGGATGTAAAGGGCAGGCTGTGTCCCGGCAAGTACAAAATTCGCTTAAATGATCCATTGTGTCCTCCCGGATGTGGATGGGCAATGCTCTAAACGGCCATATGTCAGCCGCGCATCCACTAGATTTGACGAACCGGTTTGGGAGCGCATGCTCCATTTGTATTCCCTTGATTTAATTTACAATATCCTGCTTTATAAGGCAAGCGTCAATGTTGCCGTTATCCGAAAACTTTGTTGCATAAATAACCGCAATTCGTAAGGGGCTGTTAAAATGCAGTGCCTCCATTCATATTTTTTCACATAAATTGTCAAAAAAAGAAGCGTTTTTAGAAAAATGAGACCGATTTTGAGACCGCACACCTCTAAAATAAACCATATAAGAAAGGTATTATTTATGGCGGACGCGGCAGCAAAGAAAATCCAGGTTTGTATTGACGCATGTGGCTGCGGCGGGCTGAAAGGCCGCGCTTACCATCCGGCCCTCGGGCCGTTGGCCCGATTTTCTGATATCAACCAGTTATGGTCCAACCTGGAAGAAGTGTTCAATGCGATTGAATATCCCGCGGCCTCCACGAAGTGCCGCGCATTTGGAAGAAAAAAACAGGACAGCAAAGGAAATAAAGAGAGGCAGGCTATGGCACAGGAAAAGACGGCGGGTATATGTCCGGCCGGAAAAAAGGCAACGTTCATTGTGCAGGTAATGTATCGGCAGAACGCGACATGGCAAGGACAGGTAGTCTGGTCGGAAAAAAATGAAACCCGGCAATTCAGGAGTGCGCTCGAATTGGTCAAGCTGATCGACAGCGCAGTGGAAGAAAGCGGTTTGTAAACAGGGCGGGGAGAAAAATTTGGCCCCACAGTGTCAAAGGTGGAAAAGGAGTAAGCCATGAGAACAAGAAAAAGATATAAAATCAATTTCAAAAAAATACTGGTCTTTACGTTGGCAGTAGTATTTTTTGTGTCGGCGCTGAACATATCGGCATTTGCCGCGGAAGAAAGCGGCGTGCTGGATGGGGAGCGGGCTGTGCAGGATACTTCACAGACTGATGTGGAAATAAGCGTGGAACCTACTGTGGAACCATCCCCTTCGGCGAGCGCGGAACCGTCCGTCTCGGCGGGTGCGGAACCAAACGCTGTAGAAAGCATGGAACCGAGCGCAGCGCCGAATGCGGAAGTAAGCGCAGGGCCGAGCGCGGCGGCAGAACCATCTGAAGCTCCAACGGCGCCGGAAATGAATATGCTGGGAAAAGGCAAACCGGAGCCTCGAAAATATACAGTAACCTATAATTCAAACGGATATTTCACTGCGCCCAGCGATTCCGGAAAATACACGCAGGGCGAGGAAGTAACCGTGCTGGAAGGCGACAAGGCCGCGCACGATCAGAGCGGCAAACATGTTTTCATCGGCTGGAGCACGAGTAAAAATGACAAAATGGTCAATACGTCCGCGCAATACCAGCGGTTGATCGCATCAGGGCGGTTCTATGCGGGCGGCGATACTTACATCATGGGAAATGGCAGCGTAACATTCTATGCGGTGTTCGGATCAACGGCGGTCCCAGAAATCGATCCGAATCCCCAACCGGCCGCGGAAACGTCTCCCGCGACCTACTATATTCTGAAAGACGGGCTTACTCCGCCTGGGGATGCGAAACCCGATAAACCAGCAAACTATACGAAAGTGGGAACGGGTACCATTCTGAAATCTACTCCTGTCCCGGTATACAACAATACAGGGGACGGTATACTGCAATATTTGGTGGATATCCCGGATTGTTCGGGGCTGGTACGCGCGGGCGAAACGGTACGCTGGTATGTAGTGAAGTACGATGCTTCCGACGGCTACCATGTGGATGGCGTTGTCTATAAACAGGCCATACATCATACGGTTCGCTTCTATGACGCAGACGGTACGTCGCTGCTCGATTCCCAGACGGTGGAAGATAAGGAACCGGTGAATGAATACACTTACCAGGCTCCAAACGGATATGCGTTTGTGGGGTGGTATTTACTGGAAAATGGAGTCAAGACAGATAAGGAAGTGGTATCCGCTTCATTCGAACGTGTTTCCTCGAGCTTTGACGTCTATGCGAAAACCGTCCCTGTTTCAGAAATCACATTGACGGCAAACAGTGATAACAGCAAAATCTACAATGGATCCCAACAGACGGTCAGCGGATATACAGGCGTGCCGGAAGGCCTCACCATAACGGGCGTCAAAGCGCAGGGAAGCGGCACAGATGCCGGGATCTACACTGTAGCGTTCACCCAGAAAAATGCAGTCATCAAAGACGCAAATGGCAGGAACGTAACCGATCAGTATAAAATCGAATATGTTACGGGCACGCTGACCATCGGCAAAGCAGGCCTCACGGTCACGGCGGAAGACAAGACGAGGATGTACGGCGTGGAAAATCCGGAGCTGACATATACGCTTTCCGGCCTTAAAGGATCGGACACGCTTGCGGGCATCGGCCTTACGCCTTCCATCAGCACCACGGCAGCGGCAAGCTCTCCAGCAGGAGATTACCCGATCACTGTTACGGGCGATGCGGAAACAAAGAATTACGACGTAAGCTATGTAAACGGAACGCTGAAAATCACCAACAGCAATGTGTTGGCAGTGGCAGCAACGGCCTATAGCGGAACATATGACGCGGAAAGCCACGATGGGATCATCGGTGTATCGCCTTCCGTCGCAGGTGCGGAGATTACGTACAGCACAGACGGCGTAAACTATTCGCCGGATATGCCGCGGTTTACGGATGCGGGAAGCTATCCCGTCTATGTCAGGGCGGAAGCCCCGAACTATAACCCGGCAACGACGCGGGTGACTGCGGTCATCGGCAAAGCAGGCCTCACGGTCACGGCGGAAGATAAAACACGGGAATATGGGAAAGAAAACCCGGCATTCGACTACGCTGCATCCGGCCTTAAGGGCACAGATACGGCAGAGAGTATCGGTCTTACGGTGGCACTTGACTGCGCGGCAACCAAGACGTCTCCGGTCGGTCCATATGACATCGTACCCTCGGGAGCGGCGGAAACAAAGAATTATCTTATAAACTATGTGAATGGCACGTTAACCATAAAGTATAGCACAGCGCTTACCGTGGATGCGGAAGCGTACAACGGAACATATGATGCGGAAAGCCACGATGGGATCATCGGTGTATCGCCTTCCGTCGCAAGTGCGGAGATTACGTACAGCACAGACGGCGTAAACTATTCGCCGGATATGCCGCGGTTTACGGATGCGGGAAGCTATCCCGTCTATGTCAGGGCGGAAGCCCCGAACTATAACCCGGCGGCGACGCGGGTGACCGCGGTCATCGGCAAAGCAGGCCTCACGGTCACGGCGGAAGACAAGGAAAAGACCTATGGAGAGGATAATCCTGCGTTTACGGCAGCATACAGCGGATTTGTGAACGGAGAAGATGAAACAGTCCTCGCGGGCACGCTGACGTTTGACAGCACGGCGAATGCGGCGTCTCCGGTTGCGGATTATGCGATTGTGCCCAGCGGCCTTGAATCCGCGAATTACGAAATTACATTTGTAGATGGAACCTTGGCGGTGAATCCGAAAAACATCACGGTAACGCCGGCAAATGCACAAAAGGTTTACGGCTCCTCCGACCCGTTGCTTAACGCGGCGGTGGACGGCCTTGTGGGAAGCGATACGCTCGGTTTTACAGTAACCCGTGAAACGGGTGAAAACGTCGGGAAGTATGGCGTTCGCGTAACAGTGGAAAGCAATCCGAATTACGTAGTAGAGGCCGGGACAGCAACGTTCACAATCACACCGAAAGAGATTACTGTAACGGCAGACAATAAAACAAAGACGGAAGGGCAGGCAGATCCGGCCCTGACGGCGGTGGTAAGCGGACTCGCCGTCGGCGATAGGCTCCAATATAAGTTGGGCCGCGACGCGGGCGAAATGGCGGGAGCATACGCAATTCGCGTTATACCGGGCAGCAACCCGAACTACATTGTGAAAACAGTGAATGCAGTATTGACGATTACGGCAGCTCCGGCTGAACCGGCAACCCCGGTAACGCCCACAACGCCTACGACGCCTGATGCCCCGGCAGGCGGAACAACGGCAACGCCCACAGGCGGCGCAACGTCTGCGGCAGGCGATACAGTCACAGTTCCGGAAAGCCAGACGCCGCTTGCGGGCAGCGAAGGCAACAATAACACGGATGACAATGCGGAGCAAGAGCCTGTCACCATTAAAGACAATCAGACGCCTCTCGCGGGCGGAATCGGGCAGGCATCATGGGCGCTTCTAAACCTGATCTTGGCGATCGTCACGGGAATTATCATGATCGTACTGCTCATCGGTTATTTCTTCGGCAAAAAGAAGAAAGAGGACAAGGAAGACGAGGCGGTGCAGTCCCGTATGGCGCGCGGTGAAGACGGCGAAGAGCAAGGCAAATTGAAACGCAAGGGAATTATCCGGCTGTTGAGCGTTATCCCGGCGGTAGTTGCCATCATCGCTTTTATCCTCACGGAAAACATTTGGAATCCGATGGTGTGGATAGATAAATGGACGCTGCTGATGGCGGCGATTGCCATCGTACAGGTTGTCGTGGCAATCTTCACGAAGAAAAGCCGCAAGGATAAAGAAGACGAAGAACCGGAAGAAGGAATTCATGCAGAGCATGCATAAATAACCGGAATTTCAGAGAACAATACGGAAAAAGCGCGGCAGACGCCGCGCTTTTTCCGTTATTGCTATATCATAGAAGAAACGGAAGTCAAGATGCATTGCAGTCTGTTTCAGGTTTGCAGACCTTGGCATGCTATGGTTTGGGGTAACGCTGTACACTATAATTATAATTTGTTTGGGCTGATTCATGGAGGATCATCGAAGCGGCCTGCAAAGCCAGGCAGGACAAATGCGAAGGGTAATATGACCTTTTGGCTGTAGGACTGCGCGAACATCTCGATGTGGAAAAGATATACCGGATTTTGGAAAAAGGACTTAACGAAGCCTGATGGGTCCCGAAAAACCGGAACGGGATGGATCATGAGGGAAGAATGTCCCCGGAAAGACCGCAAATGGTTGCAAACTGTGGTATAATCTAAGTGTGGAGGGAGACATCATGGAATGTAAACAATGCGGCGCAACAATGTATGCCAGAACATCAAAGAAAGCCGCCAACGCAACGCAGGTCTACATCTGCCCCAAATGCAATACCATCGTATATGTTTGGCCGGACGGCGAAAAAAAGGAAGAGAAGGGAAATAGGGCCTGAAAAAGGAAATGGGGGCAGCCTTACAGGAAACGGCAGACAGCGGATGGCCGGCCGCCGGGTTTTATACATGGAATCGCCTTGATATACAAAAAAGGGTTCGAAAAAATCAGGAAACTGTTTTTCGCAATTTTTCGTTTCCTGCTGCGACTGCATTCAAGCATAATCCTGCCCCATATACAATGCGCAAAATAGCAGGATGATATGAGTTATAATAAAATACCTGTTTAATATAGTATTTTATAGATTCATCCAAAACTGCAATGTAAATATGGCATAATGGCAGGATCGCAAAAGAGAGCATGTTCGAGGGGCAGCTCGCGCGGCTGAGAAAAAATAGCGGCGGGAAATAGAAACTCCCATCCCTTTTCATTTCTGGAAGATGTGATATAATAATAGGCATGCCGGGGAAGAGCGTCTGCTTTTTGCCCGGCATGCCTATTACTTTGAATATTGATTGGAGTATTGTATGTCCAATACGACGAAAAGTTTGATTAAAAGCACGATGATTCTCGGCGCAGCCGGAGTTATCGTCAAGATCATTGGCGCGCTCTTCCGGATTGTGTTGACAAACCTCATCACCTTTAAGGGAATGAGCTATTACCAACAGGCGTTCCCGGTCTATTCTGCGCTTCTCATCATCTCTACGGTCGGCCTGCCGATTGCCATTTCACGGCTTGTTTCCGAACGCGTAACGATGAACGATTACCGCGGCGCATACGCGGTGTTCCGTACAGCGCGCTCTTTCCTCCTCATTGTCGGGCTTGCGACGTCTGTCCTCATGTTCGCCTTTGCCGGGCAGATCGCGGCGCTCCAACAGCTTCCGGATGCGAGTTATTCGCTGATGGCCCTTGCTCCGGCACTGTTTTTTGTCTCCGTAATGTGCGCGTACCGCGGCTATTTTCAAGGGCTCCAGAACATGAAGCCCACTGCGTTCTCGCAGATCATCGAGCAGCTTGTCAAGGTGGGAATGGGCCTCGCGCTTGCCTACCTGTTCCTTAAGTGGACGGGGCGGCTCGAGTTTGGCGCCATGGGCGCGCTGCTCGGCATCACAATTTCTGAAATTACAGCGCTTCTCTATGTGATGGGCGTTTTTGGGAAGGAAAAACGAAATATGCCGGCAGAAGTCCTGACAGCCTACAAAAGCAGGCTTTCATGGACGGAAGTAAAGCCTCTGCTGAAAAAAATACTTGTGATTGCCTTGCCGGTGACGGTGGCGGGGCTCGTGATGCCCATCATTACATTCGTAGACTCTGTCATTATTCCGCGCAGCCTTTTTAACCTCGGTTACGACCAGGATACGGTGCGCAGTATGTACGGCGCGCTCACGGGCGGAGTGCTGACGCTCATCAACCTTGCGGCGATTGTATCGCAGGCGCTGCAAATGAGTGTTGTTCCCGCAATCTCCGAAGCGCTGAAACTCGGGGACGGGCAGCGTGTGAAAGCCAACGTATTGCACGGCATCAAGTTTGCGTTCCTTGAAGGAATCCCGGTGACGGTGGCCTTCTTTGTATTCGCTTATCCACTCCTGCATTTTCTTTACCCCAGCGCGACGCAAGATGAAATGTCCCTTTCCGTAGGGCTTTTGATGACGATGTGCTCGGTTGCTGTATTCCTGCCCTTTATGCAGACCATGACGGGAATCCTGCAGGGAATCGGCAAGCAAAACCTCCCGCCGGTTTCACTCGCGGTAGGCGCGGGCACGAAGGTTGCCCTCAGCCTTTTTCTGATGACTTTCCCGCAGATCAACATTTACGGCGCGGTGATTGGTACTGTGGTATGCTATATCATTGCCGCGTGCATGAACTATTATTTTGTACGAAAATATACTGGTGTACGCATGAAATTCGGCGAACACCTTTTAAAGCCGGTCGCGGCGACCGCCGTGATGACCGCCGCGGCCTATTTGGTGTATTCGCTGATTGCGCCGTACTCCAATGCCGTTGGAGTCATTGCATGTGCAATTGTGGGCGTAATCGTATACCTGTTTATGCTGGTTCTTGTCAAAGCGATTACCGCGCGTGAGCTCGAACAAATTCGCGGCGGGAAAAAGCTGGCCCGCTTCCTGAAAAAGATACACGTATGGAAATAAGCGGCCCCGTCAAAGCGTTTGACGATCATAGCCGGGAATACGACGATTGGTTTTTGGAAAATCCGGCGGTATATGAAGAGGAGCTTGCGGCGGCCGGAAGTATGATCCCACCGGGGCTTAATAGCGTTGAAATCAGGGTGGGGACGGGACGTTTTGCCGGCCCCTTGCACATCGCAACAGGCGTGGAACCATCTGAACGCATGGCGGAAATTGCCCGCGGGCGGGGAATCGAGGTCTGCCGGGGAACGGCGGAGCAGCTTCCCTTCGAAAACGGGACGTTCGATTTTGCCCTGATGGGGGCAGCCATTTGTTTTTTAAAGATGTCCCGCGCGCCTTCCGGGAAGCGCATCGCGTGACCCGAAAAGAAGGCTTCCTCATCATTGCGATGATCGACCGCGAAAGCGCGCTTGGGCGCGCATGCCAAAAGAAGCAAAAAGATAATGTTTTTTATGGCAGCGCGTCTTTTTACACTGTGCCACAGGTGACAGAATGGCTTTGCGAAGCCGGGTTTGAACCTCCATCCGTTTGCCAGGCCGTATTTGAGAACGGAGTCCGGGGAGTAAAGCAGGGATGCGGGGAAGGCGGCTTCGTTGTGCTCAAAGCGCAAAAACAGTCAAAATGAAACCCAACAAAAAAGCATCGGCATCCGATGCTTTTTTCGTTTGATTTCAACGCTGCTTTTCCCCATGCCGCTCGAGCTTACCGATGCTTTCCTCTTCGCCGATCACCACAAGGATGTCGTCTTCGGCAATCACATCGCCGGGCAGCGGGCTTACATTGACAGCGTTTTCCGGCCCCTTGATGGCGATAATGTTCACGCCGTATTTTTTGCGGAAATCAAGATCAACAAGCGTCTGCCCCACCCATGCGGGATGTACTTCGATTTCGGCAATGCCGTAATCGTCCGAAAGCTCGATAAAGTCGAGGATATTGGAAGAGATTAGGTTATGCGCGACGCGGATGCCCATGTCCCGTTCGGGAAATACAACCTTATCCACACCCATTTTATAGAGCACCTTTGCATGCACTTCGCTTTGCGCTTTAACAAGCACAAGGTCAATCCCCTGTTCCTTGCAGATCAGGGCAGCCATAATGCTCGACTGGATTTCGCCGAGGCAAACGCAGGCCACGTCAAAATTGCGGATGCCGAGGGATTTCAATGCCTGTTCGTCCGTTGCGTCCGCCTGCACGGCGTGCGTTGCGAAGTTGATGGCCTGGTCTACTTTTTCTTCGTTGGCGTCAATGACCAGCACGTCCGCGTCCTGATCCACAAGCGTTTTTGCAACGCTCGTGCCAAACCGTCCAAGGCCGATTACCACATATTGCTTTTTCATATCGCTTCTCCTGTCGTTATCCGATCATTACCCGTTCTTCAGGGTAACGTATATTGCTTATATCCTGCTTGCTCATCCGTTTTGCAACCGCCATAGATACGGTAAACACACCAACCCTGCCCGCAAACATCGTGATGATAATCAGGATTTGGCTGATGGGGGAAAGGGCGTGCGTAATCCCCGTGGAAAGCCCCACTGTTGCAAAGGCTGAAACCGTTTCAAACAGCAGGTCCGCCGCCGAGAGGTGCGCTTGTTCCGTGATGCACAGCAGCATCGTAATAAAGCCCACGAATACAAATGCAATCGTGGCGATGGTAATGGCGCGCATCATCACGTCCTTATTCATCCGGCGTTTCATTACTACGGTGTCTTTTTTCCCGGTTACGATTGTCACCACAAGGAAAAGCAGCATCACCGCCGTTGTGGTTTTAATACCGCCGCCCGTGCCGGATGGAGAGGCACCGATAAACATGAGGGCTGTCGTTGCTATTTTGGACGCGGGCATCAGGTCTCCCTGCGGGATGGTTGCGTAGCCCGCGGTACGCGGCGTTACGGACTGGAACATGGCGCCAAGCACCTTATCTCCCAAAGAGACGCCCTCCGCACCCAGCGTACGGGGATTGTTCCACTCGAAGGCCAGGAAAAACAGGAAACCTGCAAGCACAAGTATACCGGAAGCAATCAAAACAATTTTTGTGTGTAGCTTCAGGCGGTATTTATGCCCGAGCAGCGCTTTGCGGTAAAGTTCCACCACTACGAAAAAACCAAGGCCGCCCACGGTAATGAGTGCCATAATGGTGATGGTGACAAGCGGGTCATAGGCATAGGATACGAGGCTGTTGCCCAACCCAAAAACATCAAATCCCGCATTGCAGAAGGAAGAGACCGAGTGGAACACGCCGTAATAAAGCCCGCGGGCAGCGCCGTATTCCGGGATAAACCGAAGGGAAAGAAGCACAATCCCCACAGCCTCCGTCACTGCCGTTACGATAAGCACGTTCCGCGTCATCCGCACCACGCCCTGCAAGTTTGTCTCGCCCAGCGAATCTTTGATCACCACCCGGTCTTTCAGGGTAATGCGCCTGCCAATCAGCATGTATACCATGGAGGTCGCCGTCATAAACCCGATACCGCCAAGCTGGATCAGGACCAGCATGACAATCTGGCCAAACAGCGAGAATGCCGTGCCGATTTCAAGCACGGAAAGCCCGGTGACGCATACGGCCGATGTGGAAGAAAAAAGCGCAGACAAAAAGCCTACCGATTCTCCTGTGGAAGAAGCTGCCGGCAGGCATAAAAGGATCGTGCCTATGAGTATCATTCCGCCGAACCCAAACACCAATATTTCCGCAGGATTGAGCGGCCTTTTCCGTCGTAAGATCCTCACTATAGATACCTCGAACTAAATCTCTGTACCATTATACACCCTTTCCTGTAAATGTACACCGCATTCCGGGGAAGCAATAAAAAATTGTGAAAAAATTTATAAAATATGGAATATTTTTTGGCTTTCATGAATATATGTTATAAACAGGTTGGTATACGGCCAAAGAAAGGGTGAAGAGAGATGTTGAAAGAGACGATTGACGTGTTGCTGGTGGATGATGATACGCAAACAGCGCATGAAATGAAGCAGTTCCTCACACAGCAAGAGGATGTTCACAAGGTAGACTGCGCCTGCTGTGTGCGTGAAGCCATAGAGTATTGCTCGCTCTGTCCGTACGATGTTGCAGTGGTTGACCTCGTGATGCCCGGTGCAGACGGATTCAGTTTCCTTGAAACAGCGGCAAAAAAAATGAAAGCGCCAAATACGATTATCGTGTCGGCAATCAGCAGCGAGGATGTAATCCGGCGGTCATTTAAAATGGGAGCAAAATATTATATGATTAAACCCTACCAGAAAGACGTATTGTACCGCAGGATTTGGGATGTCGTTCGTTTGGATGATGAAGAAGAGGAGCAAAAGGGGGAAGTCATCCGCAAGGAGGATAATCTTGAGCAGCGTATTACGGATTTGTTTTTGCGTATGGGAGTCCCGCCGCACCTGAAAGGATATCAGTACCTGAAAGAGGCTGTAAAACTCACCGCACAAGACCGCATGATTATTTACAGCATCACCAAGGAATTGTACCCAAGGATTGCGAAAACCTACGGCATAACGACTACAAAGGTGGAGCTTGCCATCCGGCACGCGGCGGAGGTTATGTATGACAGGGACAAAATGCAACACCTGCAGGAGGCGCTTGGATTCCCGCCGGGCATCAGCCGGCAAAAACCGACGAACGGGGAGCTGATCGCCCTGATCGCGGATAAGCTGATTAGTGAAAAAAATGAATAATTATGCGTGAGAATGTTTCACGTAAATGTTTCACAAAATGTATAATTGTGGATAAAGTGGATAAGTTTGTGGATAACCCAGTCTTAAAATAGGCCTTTCAGGGCGAATTATGAAAAAGCATGTGAATAAAGTGGATAACCAAAAATGCATAATGCATATTTATATGAATTATGCGGAGGAAAAAGAAGCGCCCAACATGCAAAAAAAAGAATGGTTTATGCGCCTTCCATTTATGAATATACGCAAAAAGAAACACCTGAAAAATTTTTTCGGGTGTTTTTTGATACTGGGCTTGACAATGATGTGTGGCGCACAGTATAATGCAGATATAGTGTGTATCGCACACTATTGGAGGTGACACATGATGGAAACACCGGAAGAAATTGTCAGCGGACTGACGCAGGAGTTACGGCGGGGAACAATCGTTATGTGCGTATTGAGCCAGCTTGCGGAGCCGCAATATGGGTATTCCCTTGTGCAGCGGCTGTGCGAGGCGGGAATGCCCACTGAAGCGGGAACGTTATACCCGCTGCTGCGGCGCTTGGAAAAACAAGGGCTTCTCGGGAGCGAATGGGAAACAGGCGGGGCCAAACCGCGCAAATATTACGCAATCACGCCAATGGGGAAAGAAGTTTATAAACGTTTGTGTGCCCAATGGCAGGAGATGGAGCGGGTAATCGGGCATATGACGGATGGGGGAGAAGAAAAATGACGACAGAGGAAATGATCGAACGGTATATTTACGATGTAGTGCGCAGGTTGCCTGCGGACCAGCGGAACGATACGGGCTTGGAACTGCGGAGCCTGGTGGACGATATGTTGGAGGAACGCGGAGACAATGAAAAAACACGGCAGGAAAATGCGGAGGATATCCTGCGCGAGCTTGGGGCGCCCTCCGCTCTCGCGGGGAAATACCGGGGGGACAAAAAATATCTGATTGGCCCTAAATATTATGAGCAATACTGGTTTGTGCTCAAAATTGTCCTCATCGCGGTTACTGTGGGAATGGTAATTGCGGCAATTGTGCAGGGAGTTGCGTGGATGATCGATGCGCCCGCGGCAGCGGGCACGCAGTATGTGGGAAGCGCCGCGCTCGGCGTGGGAGAGGCGATTGGCAACACCGTGCTGGGGCTCGTGCAGGGGTTTGCCTGGGTGACGCTTATCTTTGCGTTGGTTGAACGTTATTCGGTGAAGCTCGACCTTAAGGAATCATCGGGAAGTGCATGGAAACCGCAGGACTTAAAAGACCGTCCGATTCCATCAGAAAAAGCGGTTGTCAAAAAAGGTGAATCCGTTGCGGGCATCGTGTTTACGGTTGCCGTTATCATTCTCTTCAACCTGATTCCCTACCTCATGGGCCTTTGGCTTACGGATGGGGAAGGCGTTATGCACTCCGTTCCCCTCTTCAACCTGGAGGCGCTGCCCGCTTTCCTGCCGGTGCTGAACGTCTGCTTTGCCCTCGGCATCCTGCGCGAAACCCTGCGTGTTGCCATCGGACGGCATACACTGTGGCTTGGCATTGTCACCGCCGTGCTCAATATGATCGCCCTCGGGCTTTCCTGTGCGGTCTTTTTCGATCCGGGCGTGTGGAACCAGAATCTGATTGATCAGGCGGCGGCTATCAATACAAATTTTGCCGGAGCAGCCGCGCAGCTTAACATATTTTGGGAATATTTCACGAAGTTCTTCGGCTGCATCCTGATTTTTGCTTTCGTACTGGACAGCGCGGAATCTCTGTACAAGGGGATCCGCTACGGGAGGGTATAAAAATAGAAGCATTCAAAAAGCAGTGCATGCGCACGGCTTTTTTCGAACCGGAAAGCTACAGCAGCTCACGGAAGCTGCGAATATAGTGATCCGCAGCCTCCGGAAGCCCGTCCTGCTCGTCGAAAGACCACGGCTCGTATACGCCGCAAGTGGCAAATCCTCCGGTTTTTGCACCGAGTACACCCGTGCGGATATCCTCAAATACCATACAGTCCGCAGGCTCTACGCCAATACGCTCCGCAGCGAGCAGGTATACGTCGGGAAAGGCCTTGCTGCGTCCCGCCTCGTGGGATGAAACGAACGCGTCGAACAGTTCATAGATCCCGTTGCGCTTAAGAACCGGTTCATACAAGTAAGCGGTGAGCGCGGTAGCCACGCCAAGTTTCACACCGGCATGCTTCAGCCGCCGGAGATATTGCCCTGCGCCGTCCTTCAGCGTCACGCCATTGCTGTAAATATCATGCGCCATGCCATTCCATTCGGCAATCAGCTCTTCCGGGCGGTCAGGAAGGTTCAATGTTTTAATGGCATAATTTGCCGCATCCATGGAAAACATCGGGGTTATGGTTTCCACATATCCGGCGGGCGCGCCCAGGTGCCGTTTTTTCAAAAATTCCTTATTGACGTCCGACCAGACATACATGGAATCGAGCAGCGTTCCATCCAGGTCAAAAATCGCGCCCTTGAAGCCTGAAAGTTTCATGTCATCCTCCTGCTTGCGGTTTTTGTCCGATACAAAAATGCAGTGGGAATTTTCCCACTGCATTCTGGGTATCATTGGATCCTGGCTCAGCCTTTCGGGCCTGCGTCCACGATATGCTTCGGCATATTCGGATACTTCTTGGAGAAGTTGTCTTCGAACATTTTTGCCAGCTTCTTCGCGGATTCATCGTAAGCCGCTTTGTCTTCCCATGTGTCGCGCGGATTCATGATTTCATCCGGAACATCCGGGCAGCTCTGCGGAACATCCACGTTGAACACCGCGTCATGCTTGAATTCGGCATCTTCGAGCGTACCGTTCAAAGCGGCAGTGATCATTGCACGTGTAAATTTCAGCTTCATACGGCTGCCTACGCCGTAAGGGCCGCCGGACCAGCCAGTGTTTACGAGATATACTCTCGTATTGTATTTGGCAATTTTCTCACCCAGCATTTCCGCGTAAACGGAAGGATCCATCGGCATGAACGGAGCGCCGAAGCAGGTAGAGAAGGTCGGCTGCGGCTCGGTAACGCCGCGTTCCGTACCCGCCAGCTTGGATGTGAAGCCCGTTACGAAGTGATACATCGCAGCGTTTTCATCGAGACGGCTGATGGGCGGAAGTACGCCGAATGCGTCTGCCGTCAGGAAGATGATAACCTTCGGAACGTCGCCGACGCCCGGAATTGCCGCGTTAGAAATGAAATCGACCGGGTAGCCCACACGGGTATTTTCCGTAAGGCTGCCGTCGTTGAAGTCGGGCGTACGCGTCTCAGGATCGAGGATCACGTTTTCCATCAGTGCGCCGAAACGGATTGCACCGTAAATTTCCGGCTCTCCTTCGGGATCGAGGTTAATGGTCTTTGCATAGCAGCCGCCTTCGAAGTTGAAGATGCCGTGTTCGGACCAACCGTGCTCGTCGTCGCCGATCAGCTTGCGGTTCGGGTCAGCCGACAATGTCGTTTTGCCCGTGCCGGAAAGGCCGAAGAATACAGCCGTGTCGCCCGTCTCGGGATCCATGTTCGCCGAGCAGTGCATGGGCAGCACGTTTTCTTTTGGCATCAGGAAATTCATAACGGAGAATACGCTTTTTTTGATTTCGCCTGCATACTGGGAGCCTGCGATCACAACGAGTTTCGCTTCATAGTCGATCATGATGGCGGCTTCGCTGTTTACGCCGTCTTCCTCGGGGATACACTTAAATCCGGGCGCGGCGATGATCGTGAAATCAGCGTCGCCGTAGGAAGCAAGCTCGTCCGCTGTCGGACGGATCAGGAGCTGGTGGATGAACAGGTTTTCGCTGGCCAGCTCGTTTACGATGCGGAACTTCTTCGTGCAAGCCGGATCCGCGCCCGCAAAGCCGTCAAAAATAAAAATTTCACGGTTTTGCAGGTAAGCAACCATCTTATTTTTAATCGCGTCGAATTTCTCCTTGGTGATCGGCACGTTTACGCTGCCCCAGGCAATATCATCATGAACGCCGGGAGTGTCGACAATAAATTTGTCCTTAGGCGAACGTCCCGTATATTTTCCCGTTGTCACCGTAAGGGCGCCCTTGTCGCTCAGCACGCCTTCGCCCCTTCTCAAAGCCGCCTCTACCAGCAGGGCGGGGGAAAGGTTGCGGTGAACCGCCGTAGGATTCAGAATTCCCAATTTTTCCAGACCGTAAGTCTCCATCAGTGTACCTCCTAAAATATGTTTTCAATAATAATTTTGTGCAGTCTCAAATCGCCAAAAGGCGGTATGGGATACAATTTGAACGTACCCCATATTATAGTTATTCTATAAATACCCCTTTAATCCTTCCTGAAAATAAAAAAAGTTGTGAAATTTTTTACAATTTTTGAAAAATTAATTTTGCAATATCGCAAAATTGGCTGGGTGAAAGCTCTTGCGCCCTTGCATTTGGATCTATTTTGCAGGATTCCAAAATAAATTTTGCGTTACTGCCGGCGAGCGGTTTGAGGTTGTTGTAGATGGTTTTCCTGCGCATGGAAAAGGCCGCGCGGATCACCGCGGTATAGTCGCTGCGGGCCACGCCGCATGCGGGACGCGAGAGCTCCATGCGGATAATGGCAGAGTCCACGTCGGGCGCGGGATAAAAACAATTGCGCGATACGGTGAACAGTGTTTCCGGCTGTGAAAAATACAGGCAGGATGCGGTGAGCGCGCCATAATCGGTGTCCCCCGGCCGGGCAGACAGGCGCTGCGCGACTTCCTTTTGTACCATTGCAGTGATGGAACGTACGGGCGCCCCGCTTTCCAAAACCTGCATCAGGATTTTACTCGTAATGTAGTAGGGGAGGTTGCCGCATACATGAAAGGGACTGCCGCCAAAATAGTCTGCGCACAGGCCCTTTAGGTCGTATTTCAGAATATCTCCTTCAAGGACCGTGACGTTTGGAAGACCGGCCAGCGTTTTCCCGTGCAGGGCAAGGAGGCCGCGGTCAATTTCCACGGAAACAACCTTTTTGGCGCGCACGCTGAGGGCGCGCGTGAGCGCGCCGAGGCCCGTACCGATTTCAAGTACGCAGCGGTCCGGCGTAAGCCCTATGCTGTCCACGATCTTCTGCACAATATTTTCATCGCACAGGAAATTCTGCCCAAACTTTTTCAGCGGAGAAAGATGGTACTCCGAAAGCAACTGTGTAATTTCCCGCGGGGAAGTGATATTCATAAGTGCCCCCCATATCGTGCCTTCCCTGCCAGGAAGGGAGAGCCTCCGGCCGTCAAACTGCATGCCGCCCGGAGGTACAGATAAAAAAGCGGCGGGCAGGTGCCCGCCGCCGTGAAATCCCGTCAACCGATCACATAGACCGTAACGTT
Organism: Christensenella tenuis; assembly: GCF_014287795.1. Lineage (GTDB taxonomy): Bacteria > Bacillota > Clostridia > Christensenellales > Christensenellaceae > Christensenella > Christensenella tenuis. The sequence goes on along the minus strand of NZ_JACOON010000006.1, from coordinate 99,209 downwards.
CTTTTTTCGCCCGAAGCTGTTGCACACGTCGTCATTTTCCTGCTCGCCCATGTAGATATCGATCACATTGCCGCCCATGCCGCCGCGGTCCTCAACGACATATTCGCCATAGCCCTCGATATAGATTCTCGTGCCAAGCGGAAGCGAGTTGCATGCAACCGTCCTGCCCGCTGCGGGATAGGTGCCGGATGAAGTTTTACTGCCGCTGTTGCAGTACGAGCAATATGCGGTCAGCTGCATTTTCATGCCCTTGCTGCCATCGAGGTCGGCGTCGCTCGAACCGCCGCCGGACGAGGAGGACGATGAAGATGAACTGCTGCCGCTGCCCTTTGATGAACTTCCGGATGAAGAAGACGATGAAGACGAACTTTTTTTGGTTGTCGTTTTCTTTGTCGTTTCCTTGGGCTTTTCAGGCTCGACATACGTACCGATTGCCATCACTTGATCCACCGGCTGCTGCACTACATCCTCGGAAATCGAATCCTGGGAAATCAGCACGCCGTTTTTATAAATCTGTTTATAGGTGATGCGGAGCACACCCTCTTGTCCCTCCTGGACGATTTCATGTTTGCCTTTGGCCAGATTCGGGTCTTCCTTCGTGGTATTATCAAACGGAATCGCCTGATCCTCCGTTGTTTCCTGCGTCGTAACTACAATATGGTCGATAATCATGCCCGAACGTACGATGGTATCCGGCGAAGGATATACTTCGTCATTTTCCGCAGGAACGATGCCCGCCTTGTCGAGTGCATCCTGTACGGTATGCCCGGCCACAATGCTGACTTCCTTTTCTGTGCCGTTGCTTTTCACCGTAACCGGAACCGCACGGTAAATCGTAATGGTTTGCCCCTCGTAAATCTCTGCGCCAAGCTCGGTGGATACCACGTCTTCCTCGCCAAGCTCCACTGCGTTGTCCTCGAGGAATTCGCCGACCGTCTGGGCGGTGGTCTCACACTGCAGCTCGCGGCCGTTGTCAATCAGCGTAATGGGCGTACCGGGTTTGGCAAACGTGGTCTGTACGGCAATCAGTGAAACGGCTACCACCGCAACACACACGAGGGAAGTTGTCCGCAGGAGCGTATCATGGAAAAAGCCGCCCGTTTTTTTACCGTTCCTGTTGCTTCTGCCCGAACGCAAAACCCTGCCGCTTCCCGCTCCCTGCTGGGCAGGTTCCTGCTTTATGCATGAATTTTTAGAGCGCTTTACATGGAACGCGCCAAAAGAAGAAAGCAGCCCCTCGAGTTTGCCGGGGCCCTTGCTGCGCGAACGCCTGCGCCCCGTTACGGGCGGTAATTCGTCGTCCGACGCCACACGGCGGTTTGCCGTATAAAGAATCCGGTTATATTTTGTTTCGGGATGGACCGAAAGATCCAAATCCTTTTTTCGTTTTCCAAAAGGCATAAATTTCCTCCGTCTTTTCGCGGAATTACCCTATCCCGCAAAACGTATGGGTATTATACTCCAAAAGTCCGCAAAAGTCAAACGGGCGCGCATGTGCGGAAATGGCTCTGCAAAGCATATTTTGTATAAAATAAATCTGCATGGAACACGGGTATGAACAAAATGTAACGTTTTTGCAATTATTGTGAAATAATAGTATAATGGTACAAAAATGAGCTGTGGGAAAGGGCCGGAAAGCCGGAGGAATAGCCCTTGCCATTGCGTGTGCGGCGTTTTTCCTGCAGACGGTTTGTTCATTGATTGGCTACTGGTAAAAGGAAACCTATGAAAAAGAAACTTCTTATTTATACACTTGTGCTTCTGATGCTTATTTCATCCACTGCGGCCGGGCTTACGGGCTGTTCCGCCGCCCGGGAAAGCGCCGACAGCGTGGGTAGCGCTTTTGTCAGCAAGCTTGTCTCCCGCGACTATGCGGGGGCGTTCGATTATGTGTATGTGCTTACGTCGGACGTCAATACGAGGGAAGAATTTGCGGCGCGTTTCACAAATATTTATGACGCGTTGGAAATTTCCGACGTCAAGCTTGTCTCCCGCAGCGTGGAACCGGTTTCCGATAACGAATATGAGCTAAAGTATTCGCTCGCGCTTACCAGCAAGCTCCTGGGCGTGCTCACGTACGAGTATTCCGCAGACATTGTCGCGGGGCCGCAGGGATATACGGTGCTGTATACCCCAAGCCTTATTCTGCCGCAGCTCTCGGAGGGCGATAAGGTGCGGTCCACGACGCAGACGGGCGCGCGCGGGGAAATTTTTTCCGCAGACGGCGCGGTGCTCGCCAAAAACGATTATGCGGACAGCGTGTATATCGACCTTGAAAAAGGGCCGGATATCGAGGAAGTAAAATCCTTCCTGTCACAAAATTTTGCGGCGGACACGGAAAAAATCCAGAAAAAATATGATAATGCGGTAGAAAAAGGCTATCCGCTCGAAGTATTGCTCTCCTATCCCAAAGGGACGATTACGGACGAGCAAAAGGAGGCCATTGCGGGCATAAACGGCCTCGGGTTTGACAATTCCCGTTTTTCACCCGTGCGGTATTATCCATTGAAAGACGATGCGGCCCACATCATCGGGTACCTCGGTTCGCCGTCTGAAGAGCAGCTGGCGGCAAACGAAGACCTGTCGGAATATTCCACCGTGGGAAAGTCCGGGCTTGAAATGCAATACGAGGATATCCTGCGCGGCAGCGACGGACGGATAATCTATATTGAAGACGAAAAGGGCAACCTCAAACAGATCCTGTTCGAAGATGAAAAGACGGACGGCCAGAATATTGAGCTTTCCATCAACTCCAAAACGCAGGAACGCGCATACACGTTGATGGCGTCCAACCTTGTGGACGGGCAAAGCGGCGCGGTCATCGTGATGGATTACACAACGGGCGCGGTAGAAACGATGGTTTCCTATCCGTCGTTCGACAATAACCTGTTCAACTTTCCATTGGAAGAAGAAACATGGAATTATTACAATGACGACGAAGACAACCCGCTTTACAACCGCGCGATCCAGTCGGCCTATATGCCGGGTTCTTCGTTCAAGCCGTTTTCCTCGCTGCCTGCCATTGAGGCGGGGCTGCTTGACGCGGATTCCGTTCCGCCGATCACAAAGAAGCAGCCGCATTCCGAGGGCAACGAAAGCGGATCCTACAGTTGGACGCCGGACGTTGAAGGCTGGCATTCGGGGGCGATTTTCTCTAAAACCGTTGCGGAATCGCCCTATAATTACGAAATGGCGATGAAATCGTCCGATAACATCTTTTTCGCTTACTATGCTTTGCAGGCCGGGGTCGATCCCTTTAAATCCTATATGGAAAAGATCGGGATCGGCGAAGCGCCGCAGTTTGAACTGCCGGTGACAGCCTCCAGTATGCTGAGCCAGTCTGAAGATGAGGTCGACTGGCTGGACTGGCTGGCACGTACCGGTTACGGCACGGGCGAGCTCGTAATTACTCCGCTCCAGCTTGCATGCATGTATACTGCCATTGAAAACGGCGGAACTATGGTAAACCCCCATATTGTAAACCGCACCTTCACCATCGAAGGGGAGGACGAGACAGAGACAACGATAGAGGAAACATCCCCCTCCGCTTTCAAAGAGGGAACGATGAGCCAAAAGGCCATCGACATTATCAGGCCCGCCTTAAAGCGCGTTATGGTGGACGGGACGGGCTATGAAGCACACCTCGGAGACAGGAATGTCCTCGGAAAAACGGGAACCGCGCAGGTAGGAGCAAACAACTCACGCGAGGTAAACTGGATCGTTGCCCTCAATGAGGATGACGGGAAGCTGTACCTTGTGGTCGTGGAAACGGATACGGACGAGGGGACGGTCCCCAAAACGTCCATCTTGCGCGGCCTCGTAGACGAAACCGCCTATTCGGAGATGCTGACGGGGGTGGAGAACAGCGGAAAAGCGGCTCAAGAGGAATGAAAAGCAAAGAACGGATAAAAAGCAGATAAGGAATTTTCCGGCAGCAAAAACGCTGCGCGGGAAAGATAAAAAGCAAAATAAAATAAGGGGGCTGTTTCTTTGAGGAACAGCCCCCTTGCGCCTCTTGGTAGAACTTATTCGTGCAGTGTGAACAGCCATGAACATGCGCACGTATCGTCCGTGATTTCCGGATAACAACTCAGGCATTCGCAGCTGATACGCGGATCGATCGTGCGGGCAAACCCGGCATATTCGATCTCTCCGACAGGCTTGCACGGATGGAATTCCATATTTTTGCGTCCACGCGCGTTTTGTACCCGGCAGGAGAGGGTGCGGTATAAAAGCGTATTTCCGTGCAGGATGGCTTCATCTTCGTTGATGTTCGCGTAAAACCGCAGGGAAAGCGCTTTTTTGAGGCCGTTGAGTCCCGCGTATTCGGGCAGGTCCAGAAATTTTTTGATCCTGCGCGCTTCGATCACGGTAAACCGCTCCCATGCCCGCGCATCGTGCAGCATGGCTTCGTCCATACCCAGCTTCTGTTCGATGGACTGAAACCACACGCCGTCGAGCGCCAGCCAGTTTTTAGAATAGAGGCCGACCAGGCGAATCAGCTCTTCTTTTGATAAATCGTCCAATGCTTCGTTGTGCTTCATCAGGGCTCCTTTCAATCCATTGAAAAAGACGGCGCAGCACGGGAATCTTCCGGTTTCTTGGTGCCGGATGAGCCCTAAGCCACGCCGCCTCTGTTTCAGGTTAATACTTCCGGTTCTTTTTAAACGCCCGGGCAAACAGGATAAAGACAATGAACTGCACCGCACAGGCTGCAACCGCAAAAATGCGGATGGCCCACTGCGCGGCAGTGCCCATATCCGGGCTTTTCAGCGTAAAGAACAACAGGGAAATTGCCGTTATGAGAACGGCGCTTGTTGCGATGAGGATAATTCCCCATTTTTTTTCGCTCATGTCAGATCACACGCAGTTTGATGACGCCGTCAATCGAGATGATTTCGTCAATTGCTTCCTGCGAAATTTCATGATCGAGATTCAGCACCGTATATGCGATATCCCCGCGGGATTTATTGGCCATATCCGCAATATTAAGGCTGTATTTCGCAATGGTGTTGGTAATCTGCCCCACCATATTTGTGAGGTTTTTATGGATGACCGTTACGCGTACCGCATCAGACGGCGGCACGATGCACTCCGGCATATTGACGGAATTGACGATCGTACCCGTCTCAAAGAAATCGCGCAATTGTTTTGCGGCCATCACCGCACAGTTTTCTTCACTCTCAGGTGTAGAAGCGCCAAGATGGGGGATCGCAAGCACATTCGGGTGGCAGAGCATATCGTCGTCCGGAAAATCCGTCACATATTTCTTTACCTTGCCGCTCTCCATCGCATCGAACAGGGACGTCGTCTTCACGAGGCCGCCGCGGGCGAAGTTGAGGACGATCACGCCATCTTTCATCTTGGAAAACTCGGGTGTGCTCAAAAAGCCCTTTGTTTTATCGTTCTGGGGAATGTGCAGGGTAATGAAATCCGCTTTTTCAAGCAGTTCGTCCAGCTTTTCCGCCTTATGCGTGTACATGGAGATCGACCATGCCCTGTCCACTGACAGGAACGGGTCGTAGCCGATGACGTTCATGCCGATGGCCGAAGCCGCGTTCGCCACCATGATGCCGATGGCCCCAAGGCCGATCACGCCGAGGGTCTTGCCTTTGACCTCGCCGCCCACAAACTGGCCCTTACCCTTTTCCACCAGCGCTGGAACGCCGTCCTGGCCCTTTAAGGTCTTGGCCCAGTCGTATGCCTCGGGAAGGTTGCGCGAAGCCGCGATCATCGCCCCAATCACCAGTTCCTTCACGCCGTTTGCGTTCGCGCCGGGCGTGTTGAACACCACGATACCCTTTTCCGTGCACTGGTCGATCGGGATGTTGTTCGTTCCCGCGCCCGCCCGCGCAATGGCGACGGTATTTTCCGAAAAATCCATGCCGTGGCAGTCTGCGCTGCGCACGATGAACCCTTCGCTGTCGTCTTCCAGATGGGATGAAACGTTGTAGTTTTCCTTCGGAAGATAATCGTAAATCACGGGCGATATTTTATTCAGCTTTTTGATTGTATGCATAATATTGCTCCTTTCTTACGTCGCAGCATGCCCTTTTCGTTCGTTTCCTGCGCTAACGCTTCGGAAATTTCACTCTACGGGCAGCTGCTCCTTTTCCCCAAACGACTCATTCGCTTCGCTCATTCGAGTCGCCCGGGGCCCTTTGCGCCCTGCGGCATGCCCTTTTCGTTCGTTTCCTGCGCTAACGCTTCGGAAATTTCACTCTACGGGCAGCTGCTCCTTTTCCCCAAACGACTCATTCGCTTCGCTCATTCGAGTCGCCCGGGGCCCTTTGCGCCCTGCGGCATGCCCTTTTCGTTCGTTTCCTGCGCTAACGCTTCGGAAATTTCACTCTACGGGCAGCTGCTCCTTTTCCCCAAACGACTCATTCGCTTCGCTCATTCGAGTCGCCCGGGGCCCTTTGCGCCCTGCGACGCGTTTGCTTTCAGAAGAAGCTGCGCCTCTCCCGGATTTTTTACCTGTGTTTTGCTTCAAACTCCGCCATGAACGCGATCAGGGTGCGCACGCCGTCTTCGGGCATCGCGTTATAAATGCTCGCGCGCATGCCGCCCACGCTGCGGTGCCCCTTGAGGTTCACAAGGCCTGCCTTTTTCGCTTCGGCGACAAATTCCTTATCGAGCTCCGCGTCTCCCGTCACAAAAGGTACGTTCATCATCGAACGGTCCGCGCCCGAGACGGTTGCGCTGAAGAGGGACGAATTATCGAGGAAATCATACAGCATCGCCGCTTTTTCCCGGTTGATCTTCTCCATTTCAGAAACGCCGCCCAGCTTTTTCAGGTGTTTGAACACCAGCCCCGCGATGTAGATCGCGTAGGTAGGGGGCGTGTTGAACATGGAGCCATTATCCGCATGCGTCTTATAACGCAGCATCGTGGGGATATCTTCCGGTGCGTTTTCCACAAGGTCCTTGCGCGCGATCACGATGGTTACGCCCGCGGGGCCGATGTTTTTCTGCGCGCCCGCGTAAATCAGACCGTAATCCGCCACGTTGATCTCTTCGGAAAGGATGCAGGAGGACATATCGGAGACGAGCGGAAGGTTCCCCACCGGGGGAAGCTTCGTATACTTCGTTCCGTAAATCGTGTTGTTGGAAGTAATGTGTACATAATCGGCATCCGGCGTAAACAGTTCCGCCGAAAGCTTCGGGATATAAGAGAATGTCTTGTCCTCAGAGGACGCGACAACATTCACTTCGCCAAACTTTTTGGCTTCGGCAATCGCCTTCCTCGACCACTGGCCCGTGTTGACCGCATGGATCTTCTTATGCTTTGTCATCAGGTTCATAGGAACCATGGCAAACTGCATGGATGCGCCGCCCTGCAAAAACAGCACGTCGTAATTGTCCGGGATGTTCAGCAGCTCGCGCAGGTCTGCCCCAGCCGTGTCGATAATGCTTTGGTATTCGGCGCTGCGGTGGCTCATTTCCATCACGTTCATACCGCTCTCGCCATACGAAATAAAGTCTTTCTGCGCCTGTTTCAGCACGTCCATAGGCAGGCACGCCGGGCCGGCCGAAAAGTTGTACACTCTTTCTTCCATTACAAGACCTCCTAAAAATTGAAGGACAGGATACAGTGCAGTAAGCCTGTTCTGTCCCAAATATCATATACAAATATCATTATAATATGGGAAAGCCGCATTTTCAATAGAAATACCAAGCTTCTGCCGGGAGACCGGATTCATTTTTCAGGATTGCAGGCAAGCGGGTTAAAATTTTTGGAAACGCACTGAATTTGAACGGGCAATGGTATATAATAGAAATAGTAAAGAAGAAACCGCCGTAAATGCTCTGTGATATGGAGCAAAAGGCCGCCGCGGCAGGAAACGGCGGCAAAGCGGCCGAAGGGAGTAAACCGTGGATTTGTTTTCCGGAAATTTGGAAAAAAGCGCCCCGCTCGCGGACAGGATGCGCCCGCGCAGCCTCGACGAATTTCTGGGGCAGGAGCATATCGTGGGAAAACACACCCTGCTTCGCCGCGCCATCGAGGCGGATAAGCTTGGTTCGTGCATCTTCTGGGGTCCGCCCGGATGCGGAAAAAGCACGCTTGCGGCGATCGTCGCGCATACGACGGGCAGTGATTTTTATAAACTCAATGCGGTCACGAGCGGCGTCAAGGACGTCCGCGAAGTGATCGACAAGGCGGAAAGCAACCTGAAGTTGTACGGCAGGGAAAGCTTCCTGCTGCTCGACGAGTGCCACCGCTGGTCAAAATCACAGTCGGACAGCGTCCTCCCCGCGATGGAAAGCGGGGTCATCAAGCTGATTGGCTCCACGACGGAAAACCCGATGGCCGCAATGACGGGCGCTATCGTTTCCCGCTGCCGCCTGTTCGAATTTTATGCGCTTGACGAAGAGGATATCAAAAAAGCGGTCTTCCGCGCGGCAAAAGACGGGGACCGCGGCTTTGGCAATATGAACCTTACGATTGATGAAGAAGCGGCGGCCCATTGGGCGTCCGTCTCCAACGGGGACGTGCGGAGCGCGCTCAACGCGCTCGAACTTGCGGTGCTCACCACAAAGCCGGACGCAAAGGGCAGGGTGCATATTACTCTCGAGATCGCGGAGCAGTCTATCCAGCAGCGTGCCGTGCGCATGGACGACAACGAATATTACGATATGCTGTCTGCGTTCTGTAAGTCCCTGCGCGGGAGCGACAGCGACGCGGCGCTTTTCTGGTTTGCGCGCATGATCTACGCGGGGGTAGACCCGCGCGTGCCCGTGCGGCGCATGATCGCGCATGCGTCGGAAGACGTGGGCCTCGCGAACCCGAGCGTCCTCAACCAGTGCGTTGCGGCGATGCAGGCGCTTGATTTTAACGGCATGCCGGAGGCGCGCCTCAATATCGCGCAGGCCATTATCTATCTGTGTGAATCGCCCAAAAGCAACAGCGTGCTCCTCGCGGTGGACGCTGCGGCGAAGGCCGCGCGGGAAGCATCGCGGCAGGATGTGCCCGCCTATTTGCAGGATGCGAATTTCGAAAAGGCAAAGCATGAAAAAAAAGGGAAAGACTATAAATACGCGCACGATTACCCGCGGCATTATGTAAAGCAGCAATACCTGCCGGACGAAATGAAAGACCGGGTGTTCTACCGTCCCTCCATGCAGGGCTACGAACAAAAAGTGCACGAATACCGCCGGTTCATCGGCAGGGAAAAGAAGCAGGAAGAATAAAAGAGAAAAAAGAGACGCGGGGCTAACGGCGTATCATAAAATTTTGATTTCCGCCGGCCGTATCTAACAGAAAATGGTTTTTTTATTTCAGCCCGGGGCGGGACGGCGAGGACGTTATGGGAGCGACTGTATTTATTATTTTAATCATCATTGGGATTGTTTCGGCGATGAACGGGGCGATGGGCTCCGCGCTGAAAAAGCATCCCCATTTGCGGAAACCGCGTATTATTTTATGGATATTATTGGGTATCGGGATTGGATATTTAGGAATAGAAGCTATATATGCTATATATAATACCGCTTTTTATGAAATAGAAATATTATATATGCTCTTGATGCTCATGGCAGGAATAGGCTATTTCGCGGCGGACGTATTTTTGGCGGCCTATGGCTTCCAAAAAGCCTATTCGTATTACATTGCCTTGGCGGCCTTTTTTTTCGGTTACTCTGTCTGGTTCCTTTTATTTGGAATACTGATGCTTATAAACGCAATATGAGTCAATAAAGAGTTCGCTGTGCAAGGTGGAATTGGCGCGAGGACGGCAGGTATTGGGGTGCTTTTTGCTTTCCGCGTATCAATAAGATGAGAAAGCCTATAAAATAGCACAGTATGAGCAGGAGGAACCGTATGGTGGAACGGGCAAACAAAAAAACGGGACAGATCGAGCTGACGGATGATATGCTGAAACAGATCGGCGGCGGGGCAGGCGGCAGTGCGGCCTGCGGCTCTTCTTTCGCGTTAAACCTTCGGAAAATTTGAGGGAACGGTTTAAATAGCCCGCTGTTCCTGGAAGGCCGGGAGAAGCCGTTTTGCGGAAGGACGGCGCGGGAGAGAATTCCGCTAAAAAAGCCTGTATTTCCTTGCTATTTTAAAAATATGGTGCTAAAATATAACACGAACATCTGAATAAAATGTCTTCAGGGCGGGGTGCAAGTCCCCACCGGTGGTAATAGCCCACGAGCCGTAAAGCGGTAGATCCGGCGCAATTCCGGAGCCGACAGTATAGTCTGGATGAAAGAAGATATGTGCAGGAAGTCTCGCCCTTTTATTTTTCGAAAAAAGGGACGGGGCTTTTTAATTTCAACCATATCTTCGGAAGGAGATTCAATGAACACAGTCGCAGTCAAAAAGAAAAATACTCTCTTGCAAACACGTTCTATCGCCGGAATGGCTATGCTTGCCGCAGTTTCCTATCTGCTGGCATTTTTGGAATTCAATGTTCCGCTTTCGCCGCCCTTTGCCATGATGGATATTTCAGACCTTCCGGCGCTCATCGGAGCTATGGCAATCAACCCGTTCGCGGGCGTTATTATAGAGCTGGTGAAAAATTTGCTTCAGCTTTTTAGTACCAGTACGGCGGGGATCGGCGAGCTCGCAAACTTCATCATCGGAGCATCGTTTGTGTTCTCCGCAGGCATGTTGTATCATAAGGCGAAATGGAAAGCATGGCTCTCCTGTCTTGTAGGCTCGGCCGTTATGGCAGTTGTTGCGGCGGTGACCAACTATTTTATCCTGCTGCCTATGTTCAGCATGTTCATGCCGATCGATCAGGTCATAGCCTCGTTCGGAACGTTTATTCCATTTATCAAAACACAACTTGACGTTGTATTATATAACGTGATCCCGTTTAACTTCCTCAAGGGGATCGTGATCTCGGCCATCACGCTCCCTGTGTTCCGCAAGCTCGCGCCCGTTTTGGCAGGGCCGTCAGCAAAGAGGAAAACAGCATGAATTATCTTGCGTTTTTACAGAAAGAAATCCACTCGGCGGCCTTTGCGACAATTGCGGCGGATGGCCGCCCGCAGGTACGCATCATCGATATCATGCTCTGTGATGAAAGCAGCCTGTATTTCCTCACAGCAAAGGGAAAGGAATTTTACCGCCAGCTTACCGAGCAGCAATTTGTTGCCGTAACAGGGGTAAAAGATCAGAAAGCCGTATCGCTGCGCGGAAAAGTGCGTATTGCGGATCCGGCTCTGCTCGACGAAATGTTTGAGCAAAACCCCTATATGAAAGAGATCTATCCCGGCAATACCAGAAAAGCGCTGGAAGCCTTTCAAATCTATGAAGGAGAGGGGGAGTTTTTTGATCTCACCTGCAAGCCGGTGTTTCGGGAAGCGTTCACTCTTTCCGGCAGCACGGCGTATGCCCTCTCCTATCATATTATAGACGCCTGCACGGGTTGCGGAAGCTGCCTTGCCGTTTGTCCGCAAAGCTGCATCAGCTCCGCCAGTGTGCCTTACCGGATCGCAGCGGAGCACTGCCTGCACTGCGGCGCGTGCCGGAAAGTCTGCCCAAGCGGTGCCGTGCGGTTTGATTAAAGTTACGGCAGGAGACTTCCAAATACTTTGTATCAACCGGATTTTAGGTAAGATACCCTTTACAAAGCATGTTTCGTACCATATAATGATAGTTACTGAAATATGCTTCGGCGCAGGGACCGGCAAACGTTTCTGAAAGTGGCCCAATAAGCGAGCGGGAGAGGGTGGGAGCCCCGCGGCAACGCTTTCTGAAATTATCACGTGTCCATGGCACGCGCCGCGCGCTCCGCGCGTTACAGCGGAAAAGAGTGTCCCGAAGCACGGCTTGCCGTCCGGGAAATTCAGGTGGTACCGCGAGCTTTCGTCCTGATGAGGGGGGAAGGCTTTTTTGTTTTAATACTGGGGAAAGCGGGCCTGCGGTATGCGCTGGCCGGGCCCGGGCAGGAAAACCACGGCATAGGAAATTTGTAATCGACCGAAGGGGGATAACAATGTACAAAAAAGTTTCAACGGATTTAAAATTCGGGGACCGCGAGCTCGAAGTGCTTGATTTCTGGCATAAAAACAAGATATTCGAGCAGAGCATGAAGGAAAACGGGGACGGCCCCAAGTTTACTTTTTACGACGGCCCGCCGACGGCAAACGGCAAGCCGCACATCGGCCATATCCTGACGCGCTGCATCAAAGACCTGATCCCGCGCTACAAGACCATGCAGGGCTATAACGTTCTGCGCAAAGCGGGATGGGATACGCACGGCCTGCCGGTGGAGCTTGAGGTGGAAAAGATGCTCGGCCTCGACGGAAAAGAACAGATCGAGGAATACGGCGTGGAGCCGTTTATCCAGAAATGCAAGGAATCCGTATGGAAATATAAGGGCGAGTGGGAAAAGATGTCCGACCGCGTGGGTTATTGGGCGGATATGGACGACCCATACGTCACCTATGAAAACGACTATATCGAGTCCGTGTGGTGGTCCTTGAAAGAGATCCACAAAAAAGGACTGCTGTATAAAGGCCACAAAATTGTACCCTACTGCCCGCGCTGCGGCACGGCGCTTTCCTCGCACGAAGTCGCGCAGGGCTATAAAGACGTGAAGGAAACGTCCATCTTCGTGCGTTTCAAAGTGAAGGGCGAGGACGCATATTTCCTCGCGTGGACGACGACCCCATGGACGTTGCCGTCGAATGTGGGCCTGTGCGTAAATCCGGACGAGGAATATGTGCTCGCGCAGGATAAGAACGGCGACCAATATTACCTTGCCAAGGCGCTGTGTGAAACCCTTCTCGGGGAGGATGCGCACATTGTCCGAAAGTTTATGGGAAAAGAGCTTGAATTCAAGGAATACGAGCCGCTCTTCGATTTCGTCCATCCGGATAAAAAAGCGTGGTATATCGTATGCGATACGTATGTCACTTTAACGGACGGCAGCGGCATCGTCCACATCGCGCCCGCGTTCGGCGAAGACGACGCGAATGTCGGCCGCAAATACGGTCTCCCGTTCGTGCAGCTCGTGAAACCGGACGGCACGATGTCGGAGGAAACCGCGTGGCCGGGCGTATTTGTGAAAAAGGCGGATAAACTTATTATCGAAGACTTAAAGGAACGCGGCCTGCTCTTTGCGGAAATGCCGTACGAGCACAGCTATCCGTTCTGCTGGCGGTGCGATACGCCCCTCATCTACTACGCGCGTTCCACATGGTTCATCAAAATGACGGAGCTGAGGGATAATCTCTTAAAGAATAATGCCGGCGTAAACTGGCTGCCCGAAAATATCCGTGACGGACGCATGGGCAACTTCCTTGAAAACGTCATCGATTGGGGCATCTCGCGCGAGCGCTATTGGGGCACCCCGCTTCCGGTATGGACGTGCGGCTGCGGCCATGTGCATGTGGTCGGCTCGCGGGCCGAACTGCGCGAAATGGCGGAGGCGGATGTCCCGGAAGATATCGAACTGCACAAGCCGTTCCTCGACCCGCTCACACTCAAATGTCCGGAATGCGGGGGCAGCATGCGCCGCGTGCCCGAGGTCATCGACTGCTGGTACGACAGCGGCTCCATGCCTTTCGCGCAGTGGCATTATCCTTTTGAGAATAAAGAGGAATTCGAGAGCCATTTCCCGGCGAATTTTATCAGCGAGGCTGTGGACCAGACGCGCGGATGGTTCTATACGCTGCTCGCCATCGGCACGCTGATCTTTGATAAAGCGCCCTTTGAAAACTGCATTGTGCTCGGCCATGTGCAGGATAAAGACGGCCAGAAGATGAGCAAGCACAAAGGCAACGTCGTCGATCCGTGGAGTGTGCTCGATAAGCAGGGTGCGGACGCGGTGCGGTGGTATTTCTATTCGGCGAGCGCGCCGTGGCTGCCTTCGCGTTTTTATGACGAGGCGGTAAGCGAAATGCAGCGCAAATTCATGGGCACGCTGTGGAATACCTATGCGTTTTATATCCTGTATGCGGATATCGACAGCTTCGACCCGACGAAATACGAACTGAAGCCTGCGAACATCATGGACAAATGGGTGCTGTCCCGCCTGAATTCGTTGGTAAAAACCGTGACGGATGACCTCGACAATTACCGCATTGTAGAGCCGTCGAGGGAACTGAATAAGTTTGTGGACGAGCTTTCCAACTGGTATGTGCGCCGCTCGCGCGACCGTTTCTGGGGCGGCGGCATGGAGCAGGATAAAATTGATGCGTTTATGACGCTGTATACGGTGCTCGAGACGCTCACGCGCCTGCTTGCGCCGTTTACGCCCTTCATGACGGAAACGATTTACCAGAACCTCGTGCGCACAAATGACAAGGACGCGCCGCTGTCCGTGCATCTTTGCAAGTGGCCCAAAGCAGACGCGGAACTGATCGATGCGCAGCTTGAACGCGATATGGACGCGGTGCAAAGCGTAGTCAACCTCGGGCGCGCCTGCCGCAATACGGCGAATATCAAAAACCGCCAGCCGGTTGCGAAAATCTTTGTCAGCGGCATCGACCACTTGGACGAAACCTTCCTCGCCGTGATCCGCGGGGAGTTGAACGTAAAGGAAGTAGAGCTCGGCGCGGCCGCGGCGGAATATATTACCTATAACCTGAAGCCGCAAATGCGCACGCTGGGGCCGAAATACGGCAAACTCCTGAATGGAATCCGTACGCATCTCGCGCAGGCGGATGGCATGGCCGTGGTCGGCACGGTTCGCGGCGGGGCGGCCTACGAATTTGAAGTGGACGGAACCCCCGTTTCCCTCATGGAAGAGGATATTCTGGTTGAACCCGCGCAGCGCGAGGGATTTGTGGCCGAAACGGGCGGGGATTTCGCGGTGATTATCGATACGACGCTAACGCCCGAACTGATCGAAGAAGGCAACGTGCGCGAGATCATTTCCAAAGTGCAGACAATGCGCAAGGAAGCGGGCTTCGAGGTGACGGATAAGATTGAGCTTTACGCAAAGGGCAACGATAAAATCACGGCGGTCATGGAAAATAATGAAGACCAGATTTTGAGCGAGGTTCTCGCGCGGGGCGTGCAGTACGGCGTCACAAAGGGCTATGAAAAGGAATGGAGCATCAACGGAGAAAAAGTCATGCTGGGCGTAAAAAAGGTGTAAGGCACACATGGTTTAAAGCGGATATTTGTTTCCCATCGTGCTGCATTATCCGAAAAGCGAAAGAAGGGCTTTGCAACGGCGGAAACGAATCTGAATGATGTCATGGAAGCGGCTATGGGGATCAGCCGGAAGATGGATTTAAAGTTTGAGGAACCCCAAAAGGATATGGATTCCCCGCGCGGGGAGAGCGGAATTCTGCGTGAAGAAATGAACCTCAAATTTGAATTGATTGAAAGCAAGATCGGCGAAAAGACAGCCCGCCGAATCGTGACGCCTGGGCGGAAGATAGAAGCGGTAAAGCATACCCTTATCCAGGAACCCCCTTGCCGATATCGAAGAGCTGAAAAAAGCAAAATAGCAGAAATGAAAATTTGCAGAGGGCTGTCCCGGGGCTTTAACCCGGGGCAGCTCTTTTTGTGCGGCAAAACCTACCGCTGGATAATAAACACGTTGTAGGGCCTGTCCTCCTGCGTGCAGGCTTCCCGCACCTGCTGTACGAGCGGGTTGCCGCGCGTGCAGATCGTCACAGCACGGTCGGCGGTCTTGAGCGCGTCCCCGGGCGTAATCAGCGATTTGACTTTGTTGTAATCGATCAGTTCGATATCTTCTTCCGTGAAAACCAGGATTTTCATGTGGAATAACCTCCTTAATGAATTCATTATAAATGATATTTGCATTCGTTTTAGCCAAATGGATGTGAAATACAGTTATAATGCAAACAGAATGGATGCAATCATCATTCAGTTGAAGGAAGGAAACGAAGCATGAATGTAAAACCGCTTATGCGGGTTAATCAAAAGCCAGCCAAAGCAGGTATGGCCACCTATACACTACGTTTGCCAAGAAATTTACTTGAACAGCTTCACTATGTTGCTGATTATGAAGGCCGTTCCGCAAATATGGAAATCATCCAGCTTATCAAAAGGCATATTGCCGAATTTGAACAAAACCATGGAGAAATCAAAATAAAGTAATTGAAACAGCCCCGCATGAACATGCGGGGCTGTTTTGAACAAATAAGCACAAAATATGTTAATTTATAACATTCAAAGAAAGAATAGACCAGTTTTTTTGGTTGAAATAGGGCTGTGAATCCGATATAATGAAAGTGTTTTTGAGGTTTGACTTTCATTGTAAAAATTTCACAGGAGGATTTCAACCAATATGAGTAAAATTGATAAGCTTGCCGTCAATACCATTCGCGTACTTTCGGCCGAGGCGATCCAAAAAGCAAACAGCGGCCACCCGGGCCTTCCGCTCGGCTCCGCACCCATGGCGTATACGCTGTGGTCCAAGTTCTTAAAACATAATCCGAAAAATCCGCAGTGGAAAAACCGCGACCGGTTTATCCTCAGCGCGGGGCATGCGTCCATGCTGCTGTATTCCCTGCTTCATATGTTCGGATACAAAGTATCGATGGAAGACATCAAAAATTTCCGCCAGTGGGAATCCGTAACGCCGGGCCATCCGGAATACGGCCTTACGGACGGTGTAGAAGCGACTTCCGGCCCGCTCGGACAGGGCATCGCAATGGCGGTTGGCTTTGCGATGGCGGAAGCGCACCTCGCGGCGGAATTCAACCAGCCGGGCTATAATGTAGTAGACCACTATACCTATGCTTTAACGGGCGACGGCTGCCTGCAGGAAGGCGTTTCCGGCGAGGCAAGTTCGTTTGCGGGCACGCAGAAGCTCGGCAAACTGATCGTGCTGTATGATAAGAACGATATCACCATCGAGGGCAACATCGACTGCGCGTTTGACGAAGATGTGAAAAAGCGCTATAAAGCCTATGGCTGGCAGGTGCTCGAGGTAGAGGACGGCAACGAAGACATGAAAGCCATCGCCGCCGCAATCGAGGAAGCCAAGGCAGAAAAGGAGAAACCGTCGCTGATTATCGTTAAGACGTCTATTGCTTACGGCTGCCCGGCCAAGCAGGGAAGCGAATCGAGCCATGGTTCGCCGCTCGGGCAGGACAATATCGACGCGATGAAAAAGAATCTCGGCTGGGAATATGAAGAAGCCTTCGTTGTTCCGGAAGAAGTGAAGAAGCATATCGCGGAACTGCAGGAAGTCTATTCCGCAGAGGAAGCGCAGTGGAACGAGCTGTTCTCGAAATATGCGGCGGAATACCCGCAGCTTGCAGAGCAGTATAAGGCATACTATGCGCCCGTTCCGGAAGATATATTTGATGACGCATATTGGAACTTTGAAGATAAACCGATGGCAACGCGGGATACGTCCAACGTTATCTTAAACAGGCTCGCCGCGAAGGTGCCGAACCTCATGGGCGGCAGTGCGGACCTTGGCCCGGCCAATAAGTCCACCATGAAGGAACGCGCATGGTTCTCACCGCAGGACCGCAAAGGCACGAACGTACACTTTGGCATCCGTGAATTTGCGATGGCGGCAATCTGCAACGGCATGATGCTGCACGGCGGAATCCGCCCCTATTGCGCGACCTTCCTCGTGTTCAGCGATTATATGAAGAGCGCGATCCGTATGTCCGCGCTGATGAAGCTGCCGGTAACATACGTGCTGTCGCACGATTCCATCGGCGTAGGCGAAGACGGCGCGACGCACGAGCCGATCGAGCATCTCGCGGCGCTGCGTGCGACGCCGGGCGTATATATGTGGCGTCCTGCGGACGGGCACGAAACGGCTGCGGCCTACAAGGCGGCGATGACGAAAAATGCTCCCGCGGCAGTTGCGCTCTCCCGCCAGAATCTGCCCCTTTTGAAAGAGACGGGCGAAGGAGCGCTCCGCGGCGCCTATATCTTAAAAGACGGAGGCGAAACGCCGGATGTAATCCTGATCGGTACGGGCAGCGAAGTGGAACTGTGCATGAACGCTGCGGAAGAACTCAAAAAAGACGGCGTCAGCGCGCGCGTGGTTTCTATGCCGTGCATGGACCTGTTCGAAGAACAGGATGCCGCCTACAAAGAGAGCGTACTCCCGAACGCGGTCCGCGCAAGGGTTGCAGTAGAAGCGGGTACGTCCTTCGGCTGGGCGAAATATGTCGGTCTCGACGGCGGCTATGTGACCGTCGATCATTTCGGCGCTTCCGCTCCTGCGGGTGTGTTGTTTGAAAAATTTGGCTTTACAACGGAAGCTGTCGTGAACAAAGCGAAAGAAGTACTTGGAAAATAAACGCAAACAAGGTTTGGAAAAGAGGCCCGGGGCAGTTGCTCCGGGTTTCTTTTTGATGTTTTCGTAGCATGGACGATGAGATATGATGAAATGATTTGAGAGTTAAGATGGTGGTTACGCTTCAAAGGATTGCGCGGGCCTGCGGCGGGCTTGGATAGAAACCAAATGCGCAGAGAAAAAGCGCGCGCATCCCGCAAACGGATGATGCGCCCTGGGCATCATCCGTTGCTCGCTGGGAACGAATTTTGTGATGATGTCATGAAAGGCCTTGCGCCGCAAAGAAACGGCGATAATCCTCAAAGCTGTTTTCCAGTATATGAAAGGATACGGCGCGTGCACGGGCAGGCCCGGCATATCCGTGTGCAGGGATGCGCACATACCCCGGATTTTTTGGGTGAATCCTGTTTCAATCTTTTCAGTTTAGATTATCAATAGGGTAGAGAAGGATAGTTCGCTCATGGGTCATTTGAAAAGAAAGAAGGGGATTTACGATGTTGACGACATTCAAGGCGACGGCAAAGAAGCTGCCGGACGGCCTGCAGGTGGAAACGGAGTCGCGCGGGTTCAAGGTTCTGATGGACGAGCCCAAGAATCTCGGCGGTACGGATGTGAGCCTGAATCCGGTGGAAGATGTGCTGTGCGCGCTGGGCGCGTGCCAGGCGATTTGCGCAGCGGCGTTTGCGCGTTCGCAGGGGATTCGGCTCGATGATTTTTTTGTGGAGCTGGAAGGAGACCTCGACCCGGATGGATTCCAGGGCAAAGCGCCCGTACGCAACGGGTTCCAGGAAATCCGGTTCAAGATGCACATGAAGACGGATGCGGGCCAGGAAGAGGCGGAAAAGTTTGCGGACTTTATCGAAAGCCGCTGTCCGGTAGGCGATTGCCTGCAAAATGGCGTGAAACTGGTACGCTCGGGCGTGGTTGTGGAATAATGCGAAAGCGCGGACCCTGCATAGGAAAATGAAAAAAGTTGTCCAGGTAAGAAAAGGCAGCAGAAGCAAAAAACAGGCATGTGCCCGCGCACATGCCTGTTTTTGGTCTGCAACGGGTTTGTAACTTCCATACGGCGCGTAAAAGACCATGCAGTCACGGCTAAAAAGCAAGCTGGATTGGGAACCGCAATACCCGCGGCAGTAAGCGCCAGGATGTCAAACGAATGATTGGAGGGAACAAAGCGTGGCCCGGCAACCCGGCCCCTATATCTTTTGTGCAGATTCCTTTTTCATTTGTACAAAAGGATCTCTGCGCTTTTTATCCTGCGGCGGCCTTTGCCTGCACGCGGCATATTTTTATGGAAAGATACCGCTTTTTAGTTCCCCCGAATCTCCTTCATCAGCATGGGGACCGTATAACTAAGGTTCAGGTCGAATGCCTTTTCGGGCTGAAGCTCAGCCATAAAGGGCGTATAGAATAATTCCTTGAATTCACAGGCGAGTTCCGCTTCGCCTTTCCCACTTCGCACGCCTGCGGCGGCCCGGCGCATGAATTCTTTGTTCCAATAAACGGCGTTTTTAATAAATTCTGCACACGTCCGCCCTTCGAGCAGGCTACCGTGCGGCGTAAGGATTTTTTCCGCGCCCAACGCGGCAAGCTTTTCCACGGATTGCATCGCAAGACCGTAGCCCACCATATAGCAGGGCATTACCACCCCGTTTCCCGCGTCTACGCCCAATGTTTCGCACGAAAGCAGCAGCTTTTCTTCTTCGCACCAGAAGGCGGTACAGCATTTTGTGTGCCCGGGTGCGGCGATCGCCTGCAGCTTCATAGGGCCGAGGTCAATCATATCGCCGTCGGATACGGTGATATCGATATGAAGCCGGTCAGTCCGGTCTTCATATGTATCCACGCCCGCAAGCCGGGCGGCATTGTCGTTCATCTCCCGCATCACTGCGCGTGCGGACGGCTTTTCGAGGATTTTTTTTGCATATGCGCTGCCCGCGACTTTTACGCCCGGCCATGCATCCTGCATATATGCGCTGCCCGAGGCATGGTCGTAATGCGAATGGGTAAGCAGCACATAATCGAGCGGCCGGCCCTGCAAAACATCTTTGATATTGGCGGCCATACGCCCGGCGCTGTAGCTGAATCCTGAATCAATCAATGCGGTTTTACCGCCCGTTACCAGCAAAAATGCTTCGCCTCCGGGCGCGCCGCCGACATTTGTAATGGAATACATCCTGTCCTCCTTTCGCTGCATGGATATCCGCCCTTTATTGTACTGCAAGGCCCGCGGGCCGCGCAAGGCCGCTATTGTACTTATCACAGAAATGTTGTATATTTAATTTGATTTGATTTTTATTGTAAAGGACAGGAAAACATGGCAGAACAGAAGCTGCGGGGGAGTTTCTCCAATTTCCCGGTGAACCCGGACGATACGGAACTGATTAATTTTGACGTAGTCGTGAAGATCGGTTCCATGGCGCTCATCCGCAAAGAAGACAACGACATCGATTACAATATTTTTTCAAGGCTCGCCGCCAGCCTGAAACCGGGATATATCCTCGTTTCATCGGGCGCGACGGAAATCGGGCGTATCGATTACATGAAACGCAACGGCGGGCGTGAGCTCAAAGGGAACCTCGCTGCGATCAAAACGGCCTATTCCGCGCAGGGGCAGCCAATCCTGATGGAAATGTACCGCCAGTTTGTGAATCCTAAATATTCGGTGCGGCAGGTGCTGGTGGAGCATAGCCATTTCAACGATGAGCGCAAGGTGAACCACATCCGCAACCTGCTCTTTTCCGCTGCCAACCAGAACGCCATCCCGATTGTGAACTATAACGACGCGGTTTCCGATACGGAGAATATGCACCTTGAGCTCCGCGACCTGAAACGTAAAACAGATCATGTTGTGGAGTGTGTGGATAACGACGAAACGGCCGCCGTGATCGCCCGGCTTGTGAATGCGCGTATCCTTGTGCTGCTCACAAGTGTGGATGGTATTTATGCCGACGCAGGGGATCCTTCCACGCTGATCGAGGAAGTTGTGGGCGATACCTATGAGGAAGTGGAACAAAAGATCGACGAAATGATGGAAAACTGCAATGGCGCGTCCCGGCAGGGGGCAAACGGCGCCAAAGCAAAGCTCCAGTTTGCTAAAGGCCCGCTTAGAAGCGGCACGACGGTCATCATTGCGCACGCGCGGCACAAGCTTTCCGATATCATCAAGGGAAATGTGAAACGCACTCTATTACACATCAAATAAAAGGGGAAACAGGATGGATAACGAAATTTTGTACGGCGCTATTTTTCACAGGCGGTCGGTGCGCAAATATGACAGTGCGCCGCTTACGGATCAGGCCATCTCAGGCCTGGCCGAATTTATGGCCGCGGTCAAACCGCTCATACCCGGAATCCATACGGAATTTAAATTGATGCTGCCCGGGGAGATCAAGACAAACGCGCCGCACGCCGTGTGCCTGTATTCCGAGAAAAAAGACGGCTGGCGCATGAACGCCGGTTTCATGATGGAGCAGGTTGACCTCTATCTCTCTGCAAATAATATCGGCGCGTGCTGGCTGGGGATGACGAAGCCAGACAAAGGCAAGGCCGCGCCTCCGGCGGGAACGGAATGGGTGGCCACACTGTGCTTTGGTACGCCCGCGCAGCCCATGCACCGCGAGGGCGCGGAACAGTTCAACCGCAAAAGCCTCAACGAAATTTCAACTGTGACGGATCTTTACCACGTGCTCGAGGCGGTGCGCCTCGCTCCGTCCGCAATGAACAAACAGCCGTGGTTTTTCAGCGGCAACGCGGAGCAAGTGGTGGTCAGCCGGAAGAAATCTCTGATGCTTGATAAGCTGAATCAGATTGATACGGGTATTGCCCTTTGCTGTTTTATGCTTGCGCTTGCGCACCAGGGCAAGGAAGTCTCCTTCTCGTTTGAAAAAAAGCCCGTTCCGGAAAAACATATTTTCATGGCCATGGCGGAAATTGCAGACAAAGCGTAATATCGGTCTGCTGGATTTGGCCGTATCGGGCTTGCCCGATACGGCTTTTTTGCGGAGACCGTTAAAACGAACGTGGAAGCAGGGTCTTTGGTTGAATCTGAATGGTGAAAGCGGTACAATAGAATCAATACCATATTTCACTTGAAATATATTGTTTTTGTGGAAAACGCAAAATTTCGTACAAGGAAGGGCCATACCATGGGCATTGACCGCTTGATCCACCTGAAAAACCTGAAAAGCCTGATTGCAGGGCTGCTCGCCATTGCGGCAGTTGTCGTATGCCTGAATATTTATTACGTTACATCGCTGAAGAATTCCATGGAAGAAGAAACAGACCGCTACCTGGGGGAAATATCGAGGCATGCCGCTTCCATGATCGACTATCGTGTGGAAAGCGGTTTTCAGACATTGCGTACCACCGCGCGTTCGCTTCACTTGTTTGATGATGAGGAAGAGATGCGGGATTATTTAAAGGTGGTGAGCGAAGAAAACGGATTCTCCCGCATTACGTTTATTGATCCCGAGGGAAACGGCTATACAAGCGACGGCACACAGATCGATACGCAAAATGAGGGAATTGGAAAAGCCTTGCGGGGAGAAGAGAACGTATCCAATGTATTTGTCGCGGTAGACGGAAAGAACTCGGTCTTTTATTCGGTCCCGGTTTATGGGCCGGGCGGAGAGGTTGCGGGTGTGCTCGCGGGGACAAGCTCTATCGAAACCCTTGAAAATATCCTCAGCGTGGAAAGCTTCGGAGGCGAGGGTTTCTCGCAAATTGTCGATTATGACGGGAACTATATTGTACGGTCCGAAAATAAGAACGCGATCCGCGGCTACGATAATTATTTTACCATGATTGAAGAGAACGGTACACTTGAGCAGGGAGGAACCATCGCGGAGATCCGGGAAAAAATTTCGGAAGATAAAAGCGGAACATTCCGCTTTGCAAGCTATACTGATGGAGGAGACCGCGCGGTTATTTATATTTCCCTCGCGGTTCCCGAATGGTATTTATTCTCCGTCGTACCTACGGCAGTCGCCGGCGCGCAGACCCAAATGGCCATTACCCTTTCAATTACCATTTCCTGCGTAATGGTGGCGCTTTTTATTGTCGTGCTGTTCCTGCTCTACTACACGTATCGCAGGAGCAATGAACGGCTCGAACATATTGCGTTTGTCGATCCGGTAACGGGGGGCGCGAGCAGGCTGAAGTTTGAACTGGAAGCGGAGGAACTGATCCGCGGCGCTGCGCCGGATACCTACGCAATGATTTCGCTGGACATCCAAAAATTTAAATTGATCAACGATTCGTTCGGCAGTGAAAAGGGAGACCGCACCCTGCGGTATATTGCCAAGGTGCTGGAACGCGAGACGGGTCATAACGAGCTGTCCGCGCGGATTTCGGGGGATACATTCAGCCTGCTGCTGAAAAACACCTCGCCTAAAGAGCTCGGATTGCGGCTCGACCATATTGCGGAAGAAATCAACAGTTTCAACCTGACAGGGGAGAACAAATATATTCTGCCCGTCATGCAGGGCGTTTATATCGTGGACGATCCGGCGCTTAACATGATCGTAATCCAGGACCGCGCCAATGTGGCGCGGAAGGGCAACAAGGACAGCAGCGGAAGGTTTGTTTCGCGGGTTTTTTATTCCGATCTGGAGCGGCTCCGCATGGTACGGGAAAAAGAAATTTCCGACAAAATGGAACAGGCTCTTAAAAACCGTGAATTTGTTGTCTATTTGCAGCCTAAGTACGAACTTGAGCACGACTCCATTGCGGGCGCGGAGGCCCTCGTGCGCTGGGATGACCCGGAAAAAGGCATGGTTTTTCCCGGTGAATTTATTCCCGTGCTCGAACGCAACGGATACATTGTGGAGCTGGATTTCTATGTGTTTGAAGAGATATGCCGGATGCTCCGCCGATGGATAGACAGCGGCGAAAAGCCAGTGCCTGTTTCGGTAAACCTTTCCCGCGCGCACCTGAAGCACCCGGACTTTATGGAACGGTTCCGCAGGGTATGGGAGAAATATAATATTCCGGCGGACTTGTTGGAAATTGAACTGACAGAAACGTTGGTATTTGAAAACATAGAAGCGTTAATTAGCATCATCGATCAAATTCACCAGATCGGGTTTACTTGTTCGCTGGATGATTTTGGCAGCGGATATTCTTCGCTGAATATGCTTAAGGATGTCCCGGTTGATGTACTGAAGCTGGACCGCGCCTTCTTCCGCGGAGAGATCAGCGAACGGGGAAAACGTGTCGTCGAGGGCGTGATCGATCTCTCGAAAAAGCTTGGGATGGGAACGGTGGCGGAAGGCGTGGAACACATCGGGCAGGTGGAATTTTTAAGGAAAGCACACTGCGATATGGTGCAGGGCTTTGTATTCTCCAAACCGGTTTCCACGGCGGAATTTGAAAAGCTTATTTTCGGCCGGGAATCCGCGGATAAAGAGCCATAAAAAAGGAAAAGAGGCCGGGACGCGTTTTCATGCCGGTATTTTTGCTGGCCGCGATCATGGCCGCGGATATCCTGCGTACCGGCTTTTGCGGTCAATTATACACCGGGATATGATCGGCAGCCTGCAAAAGCGGGTACGGGCATACCCCTTTTATGCTGGCTGTTTGCCGTATGGCGCCAAAGAAGGCTTCTATCGGTCTGCCCGTCCAAAAGGGTAGAATCGGACCGGTGTTTTATGATAATATAAATTATCGGTTTGCGCTGCGCCGTTTCCTTCCGGCAGTCCGGAAACAGCGGGTATGGACTGAAATGAGGTTGCAGGATTGGGGGAGCGGAGGATGGAAAAAGGAAAGGCAAGCGCCCTGGTTCCCATTGGCGTATTTTTGGCGTTGTTCATCGGATGCGGGGTTATTTTTCGGGATTTTTACGCAGTCCCGGCGGTTGTCGGATTTTTGATTGCGCTGCTCGTCGCGTTTTTTCAAAACAGGAAACGAAGCTTTGGTGAAAAAATGAATACCATCGCAACGGGCATGGGCGATCAGAACGTGATGATTATGTGTCTTGTGTTTATACTTGCGGGGGCGTTTTCCGGTACGGCGCAGGCAGCGGGCGGTGTGGACAGCGTCGTTAATTTTGCGCTTTCAATTATGCCGCCCGGTGTGGCTGTGGCGGGGCTTTTTGTCATTGCGAGTTTCATTTCGCTTTCCATGGGGACGTCCGTAGGCACCATTGCCGCGCTCGTGCCCATCGCAGTGGGTATCAGCCAGAAAACGGGGCTTGCAGGGGCGCTGTGCGTGGGAGCGGTGGTTTCCGGCGCAATGTTTGGCGATAACCTCTCCATGATTTCCGATACCACCATTGCGGCTGCGCGCACGCAGGGCTGTGACATGAAAGACAAATTCCGCGAAAATTTTAAAATTGTGCTTCCGGCGGCGGTTGCAACGTTTGTTATCTTCATCGTCCTGACCATGAATGTTCCCACTGAAATCCATGGAATTTATGAATACGATTTCTTGAAGATTGTTCCGTATCTGGCGGTTCTTGTCAGTGCGCTGTGCGGGCTGAATGTAATTATTGTCCTTGTGCTTGGGCTGGCACTGTCCCTTGGAGTCGGCCTGTTTACGGGCATGATCCTTCCGCAGCAAATGTTCGGCGTGATTGCCGGCGGCCCGGACGGCGGCGGGGGAATCGCCGGCATGTATGATATTACAGTTATCTCGATCCTTGTGGCGGGCATCATCGGGTTGGTAAAGGCAAACGGGGGAATCGATTTTATCCTGAGCTCGATCCGCAAAGTGGTGAAAACCAAAAAAGGCGCGCAGCTTGGCATTGCGGTTTTAAGCTCGGCAGTCGATATTTCCACAGCCAACAACACAGTTGCCATTGTCATCGCGGGGCCGATTGCAAAAGATATCTCGGATGAATTTGGAATAGAGCCCAAACGAACCGCCTCCCTGTTGGACATCTTCACGTCCGTATGGCAGGGGATTTTGCCATATGGCGCGCAGTTGTTATATGCCTCCGCGGGCGCGGCGGCGGTGGGGCTGGCGCTGACGCCCGTAGACATCATACCCTTCCTCTTTTATCCGATCCTGATGGGCATAAGCGCCCTTATATGGATTTTGTTCGGGATCGGGGAACGGAAAAGAATATAACAAAAACGCCTTTCCACGAAGGGAAAGGCGTTTTACTGGGACCGGTTATTTCCTGCAAGCCAGTTTGCCGGACAGCGCCTCTGCAAACAATGCAACACCGCCGATGATCAGGTAAATCGCAAAGATCCACTGCATCGTGAACCAACCTGTAATGGGTGCGCAGATAATCAGGATGCCAAGGATCAGGTTAATAATACCGCTGGCAAGAATCCAGCCTGCGCCGGGCTCGCCTGCACTTTTGAACGCGCCATACGAGGAAACCTGCGTGATGCCCCCGAATAATGCAAAGAACCCGATGATAAAGGAGAATGTGGACAGCATATTCAGCTTGCCGATCGGGCTGCCGAGCGCTTCCACAAGGATCAGGACGCCAATCAGCGTGAAGATAATGCCGTTTGCGAGCGTCCATCCGTTCCTGTAATCGGCAGGAGTACGCACATAGGCAATGATCTCAAAAACACCATAAACGATGAAACCGGCAGTAACAAAATACCCAATACCAATCCCCATGGTGTATGGTGCCGCGAAAATCAGGATACCAATTACAACCATACAGATTGCAATTACAATTCCTGCAATTTTATTCCCGCCCGTGGCCTGCCTCGCTATGTTGTTCAGGCTTATCCTGGACTTTGGCGGCTCTTCATTTGGATTTTGGTCGTTGGTGTGGAATGTTTCGTCAGACATAATAATGATTCCTCCTCTTTCGGAGCATACCGCCCTTGGCGCCATGCCCGCCTGGTATAAAATGCTTGCCGGAGCTTGATATGGAGCATTTCCGGCTTATTGAATTATTAAACATTTTATTCCCGTGCGAAACAGGATACTGCACGGGCAAATGGAAGGATATCAATCCTGCGGGCAATGCTTTATGCGTTAATCTGCGGCCTGCCGCAAAAAAAGAGCAGGCACAGCCGGAGAGCAAAAAAAGCTTCTGTCCACTCAGGGAAAGAAGCTTCGCTTGTACTTCCTACTGCTGGATGATGCTTCCATCCGTATCGACGATGGTGATGTTCCACGGGATCATTTTTCCACAGTTCTTGAGCGCGTCCATCGCCGCCTGTGCAATGCCGCCGCAGCACGGGACGGACATGCGCACGACCGATACGCTTTTAATATCATTCTGTTTTAGGATCTCGGTCAGTTTCTCAGCGTAATCCGCCTCATCGAGCTTTGGGCAGCCAATCAGCGCCACCTTACCACGGATAAAATCATTGTGGAAATTACCGTATGCAAACGCTGTGCAGTCCGCCGCAATCAACAGGTGCGCCTCTTTGAAATACGGCGCGTTCACCGGAACGAGCCTAAGCTGTACCGGCCATTGGGAAAGCTGCGATTCCATTTCGCAGGGCTGTGCCGCCGCAGGCGCATCCTGCGCGCGGGACGCGCGTTCTATCGTTTTGGACTGTGTGCCCGGGCAGCCGCAGGGAAGCGGCTTTGACTTCGCCTCCATGTTCTTTTTAACGGCCTGTGCGTCGTACGCCGCTGCCTCGCGTTCTTCAAAGGAAATTGCGTCCGTCGGGCAGACGGGCAGGCAATCGCCCAGACCATCGCAATAGTCGTCCCGCAGCAGCCTCGCTTTGCCATTCACCATACCAATCGCGCCTTCATGGCAAGCCTGCGCGCACAATCCGCAGCCGTTACATTTTTCTTCGTTTATCGTAATGATTTTTCGTTTCATAAGTATGCCACCTCTTTACTTTCTTGATTCTATCATATCAAATAGAAAAGAAAAATATGTTGCAATTGCAACAAAATTATTTTCGCGCCTTTTTTCGATGCGAAGGGATGCTGATTTCACGGAACCCCTCGCCGGTGATCTCGCCCGCGTCGCCCACGATGATAAACGCATCCGGATCGATTTCATGGATCAGCCTGTAAACTTTATAGACCTCCTGCCGCCGTACCGCGCACAACAGGACCTCGCCTTCCGTGCCACTGTAAGCGCCGCGTGCTTTCAGGCCCGTTACGCCGCGTTCCATTTTGGTGAGGATGGCACGCGCGATTTTCTCGTTTTGGGGCGAAACAATGAACATCATTTTGCCTGTGCCAAGGTTTGTACCGTAAAGTACCGCATCAATTACGCGCGATGTGATGAAAATAACGAGAATTGCATACAGCGGGCTTTCAAATTCCTGATACACCCAGGCGGAAATGACAACGACAATGACGTCGAGCACCATAATCAGCTTGCCGATGGAAATATGGGGAAACCGCTTCGCAAGTAAATTGGCTGCAAGCTCCGTGCCTCCCGACGTCCCTCCGCGCATCAGGATCAACCCCAGGCCGAGGCCTGCGAGCACACCGCCGAACACCACGGTAATGAGCGGCTGCCCCGTATACTGCGGCATGATGCCCGCCGTCGCATCGATCACCACGGAGGAAAGCGCCGTCGCAATCACAGTCTTGATGACGAACTGAAATCCGAACGCAAAAAAACCGAGAACAAAAAGAGGGATGTTCATCACCAGGATCATCGTGCCGATAGGCAAGCCGAACGCGTAATTGAGCATGGTGGCAACGCCTGTCAGCCCACCGGGCGCGATGTTGTTCGGCGCGGTAAAGATGTTGACGGAAGCGGCATACAGCAGGCTTCCAATAAAAAATAAAATGCCGTCAAGCAGATATCCCTTTATTTTACCGGAACGCAGTTCCATCTTATCTCTCTCCCTTCTATGCCAACTGTCATCATCATACTCTTTTACTATAACCAGGAAAAGCGCTTGCGTATTAAAATTCCGCTAAGATTTTCAGGAAAGGGGCAGGGATTGTTGTCCCTAAAGATTGCGTGCAGGCGTTTTTTTTGTTATATTGTTGCCAGAAGCAGATGCAAGGGGTGGGGTATGCATGAAAACAATGGTTCATTCATTTTAAGAACAGCCTTTTCATCCCTAAAAGATACAATTGTATCGATGGTTGTGGCAACGGTGATTTTTTATGTGCTTTTTTGGCTGATGCTATTATGGATCCAAACACTTTGGGGAGCGTTGTTGTTTTTAGCATTTTTGGCCGTTTTTCCACCGTGGTACGTTTCCATAACAGCGCATTTGCTGATGTACCGCTGGCTAAAAGATGAAAAACCGTCCATAAAAGCCGCATGCTGGGAAAATTTGTTGGAACGGCAATGACTTATTTGCTGGTTTTCGTCATAGGTATGTGGATCCTGCTTGCCGTCTTTATGGGTGGTGGATTCGCTCCTTTTTCTCCTATTGTGGGAACCGCGTTTGCGCTTTGGTTTTCCTTTCTTGTGGTGCTATACCTTATAACCGGATTTGTGATTGTGATTACCAAAAGAACGGCTTTTCAGGCCATTGGGAAGACCTTTCAATACCTCATACACGGTGGCATATTAAAGAATATGGTGGTTGTTGCTGGCTTGACGGTGGCTTATAGCCGGCTATTTACCGCTCTGTTTCAAAATAGGATTTCGGAAACTTTGCTTTGTATTTTGCTTGCTCTGGCTCCTTTCGTTGTATTTCCGCTGCTTTACGTTACCTACAGGCATTCTCAAACTATTTATGCAGATTGGCGGGAACGTGGGATTAAATTTAAAGCCAGACGGCACAGTAAATCATAAAGGCCGCCCCTGGACGGCTCATAAAATACCTTCATTTTGCTTTATACTGTATTGCCTTGCCGGCTTTTCCGCAGAATCGCGGAACTTGCGGGCCGCTTTTTTGGAAATAGTATCGGTCTTTATGCCGTCGTCCTCTTATTTACTTATCAATAACGCCTCCATTTATGTATTTTTACAATAACAGAAAAGGCATGCCGGAAGCAAAAAGGATTTCCGATCCACAGTCTGTGGGAAATATCCGGTCAAAAAAGGCTCCCTTGCGGGAGCCGGATAAAGGTGGGGAATCTATGTAAAAGCGCGAGGCTTTATGCTTTGACTGCCCCAACCCGTGAAGCGGCCTAGTTGGGGCAGAATTTGTATGCTTTTAGGATAACCGGGTTTCATGAACCGGGTGTGAAGCGGATTTTAACAAACTGTAAAGATCAATACCGCCTGCGGGCGGCGCAATAAAATACGAAGTCCCCGACACATTGTATCAGGGACTTCTAAAAAATACCCATTGGCTTGTACCTCCAAGCCGATTTATTTAATCGCCGAAGCGTTATCTATATATTAAACGGAAAATATGAACCCTAAGCACCAAAAGTATGAACAATCTATGAATCCTGGAAAGGGAGAAGGCCCTACCTTTTGGCAAGGCCTTTCCGTTACTTTTCCTTCGGATGCTTCTTCTGCTTGCCGCTGACCTCCCGCAGCTCGATTTTCACGATGCCGGTGTGCGCAAGTGATTTACGGATGGCTTCGTCAAACCCTTCCATGTTGCTTGGCGCATATTTTTCGCAAATGAGGCGCAGGGCACGGATTTTTTCCGCATCGTCCGTCACGGCCTTTGCCCGGCCATAGGCGATTGCGCTCCTGTAGGTAGTGGAAAACTGCTCGGGCAGGGGAACGATATCCTCCGCGCATACGAGGCACACCTCCGGCTCGTGCTCCATACATTCCAGCTTATAGCCCGCAGGCGCGCAGTGGAAATAAACTGTATTCCCCACGCCGGCGGGCGATATGGGCACGGCGTAAGGCTTTCCATCCGGCCCCACCATGGAAAGCACCGCGTATTCGCAGGCATGAAGCACCCTGCGCGCCTCTTTTTCCGCCATCGCACGTTCTTTTCGTCTCATTTCACGCATTGTTTTTTCCGCCTTTTGTTTTTTTACCAGTATACCATAAAAATTTTAGCTGCCGCCCAAAGATGAAAAAATGGGAAAATCCCGCAGGATTTTCCCACTCGAAGGCTGCCGGTTTTACCCCAGGATCTTTTTCAGGTCCTCTTCGGGCGTTGAAATCGGGCTGATATTAAATTTTTCCACAAGAATGTTCAATACGTTCGGCGATACGAAGGCGGGCAGCGTAGGTCCAAGATAGATATTCCTGATGCCCAGCGAAAGCAGGGTAAGGAGGATGCATACAGCCTTTTGTTCATACCAGGAAAGCACCATGGAAAGGGGCAGGTCGTTCACGCCGCAGCCGAATGCCTGTGCGAGGGCGGTTGCCACCTGGATAGCGGAATATGCATCATTGCACTGCCCCATATCCATAATGCGCGGCAGCCCCGCCACCGTACCAAGATCAAGGTCGTTGAACCGGTATTTCCCGCAGGCCAGCGTCAGGATCACGGAGTCGTCCGGCGTCTGTTTGACGAATTCGGTATAATAGTTCCGGCCGGGTTTCGCGCCGTCGCAGCCGCCCACAAGGAAGAAATGCTTGATCGTTCCATCTTTCACCGCGTCTATTACCTGATCCGCAACGGAAAGCACGGTATCCACACCAAAACCGGGCGTCAGCACATGTCCGCCGTTTAAGCCGCTCATCTCACGCTTTTCCGCGTAGCCTCCGAGCGCAAGCGCCTTTTCAATCACAGGAGAAAAATCCTTTTTCTCGTCGATGTGCGCCATGCCGGGATAGCCTACCACAGAGGTCGTAAATACGCGGTCGGAATAAGAAGGCATAGGGGGCATCAGGCAGTTTGTGGTGAAGAGGATGGGGGCGGGTACGTCCGCAAACTCTTTCTTCTGGTTCTGCCATGCCGTGCCGAAATTTCCCTTAAGGTGCGCGTATTTCTTTAACTGGGGATATGCGTGCGCGGGCAGCATTTCACCGTGTGTATAAATATTGATCCCTTTTCCTTCCGTCTGTTCGAGCAGGAGCTTTAAGTCATGCAGGTCGTGCCCCGTCACGATGATAAATGGTCCCGCTTCCACATCCGTAGAAACCGGGGTCGGCTCAGGCTTCCCATATGCGCCCACGTTCGCGTCATTAAGGAGCGCCATGCACTTAAGATTTACCTGCCCGCACTCCATCACGAGGGCAAGCCGTTCATCCATTGTCAGGTCCTTTGTAAGAGAGGCGAGACCCTTGTAAAAGAATGCGTTCACCTCTGGATCCTCCTTGCCGAGAATGCGGGCGTGATGGGCATACGCCGCCATGCCGCGCATGCCAAATAAAAGGAGGGATTCGAGGCTGCGCATATCCTCGTCTGCATGCCAGACGTCTGCCGCCGCAAACGAGCAATTGCCGCCGTACCTGCGGATCAGTGCGTCGCCGCGGCTGCACAATGCTTCGATATCCGCATTATCAAAGTTTACGTTCGTCACAGTCACAAACAGACTGTCCACAATAAAATCATCCGTTTCGGCGTCGTGTGTTTTCCCCTCCGCCGCACAGGAAAGCTCCACCAGTTTTGAGGTAAGCTTATCCTGCAAAAGAGCCGTATCTACCTTTTTGCCGCAAACCCCGCCGCGCGTGCAGCCGGATCCGTTCGCGGTCTGTTCACATTGAAAACAAAACATTTCCATTCTTACATCCTCCTTATTGCAGTTCGCCAAACAGCGAAACCGCCATGCCATACATATTTTTGCCGAGTTGCTTGACTGTATAAAGTTACCCATTTATAAACAACCCTTGCCTGATATAAACAAGAATAGTACAATATGTGAAAATGAGATGTTGCAAATGCAACAAAAAGGAAAAGCGATGGAACAATATTTTGAAGTCCTGCAAAAAAATGAATTGTTTGAGGGAACGGATGATGCGGAATTGCGGTCCATGCTTTCATGCCTCGGATATACGGTCAGGCAATATCCCAAAAATGATATGATCTGGAACGTGGGAACAAAAACTCAAAGTTTCGGTATTGTAGCCGAAGGGCAGGCGCAAGTCATCCGTGAAGACTGGTTCGGTACGCGCAGCATCATTGCGGCAATCCCGCCGGGCGGCGTATTTGGAGAGGCATTTGCCTGCGCGGGCGTGGAAAGAAGCCCAGTGGCTGTGCGCGCGGGAGCGGATAGCACAGTGCTTTTTTTAAGCGCGGAAAAACTCCTTACCGTGTGCAGCAATGCCTGCGGGTTTCACGGCAGGCTGATCCGCCGCCTTACGCGGATGCTTGCCCGCAAGAATATTGAGCTCAACCGCAAAATAGAATTCATGAGCCGCCGTACAACAAAAGAAAAGCTTGAGGCATACCTGCTTTCCGAATATGGCAGGCAAAAGAATAATCCGTTCCTGATTGCGCTCGACCGCGCAGAGCTTGCCGATTACCTGGGGGTGGACCGCAGCGCCATGTCGCGCGAGCTTTCGCGCATGAAGCAGGCGGGCGTCATTGATTACTGGAAAAACAGCTTTAAAATACTTGATTTTGAAAAAATAAGGAAGAACTGAAGCAAATAAAAACAACCGGATCACGGTTGTTTTTATTCATTATCAAATATCAAAAGATTTGCACAAAGAATCATCCTGCGTTTTTTCCCAAAATTCACAGGCATCCATGTCGCAGTTCCGCGTTCTGAGACGTGGATAACAGTGCCCGCTGTATACCTCTTGGTAAATGTTATTTTTGCGTTTCATATGGTGCTGGACAAAATACCTGCATCCGCCGCATGATTTTATTTTTTCCATCTAAATTTTCCTCCGGATATAGTATAACAATTCCGGAAAGAAAAGTTTATGTGCGATGAAATAACATTTTATATTTCCCAGATATCATTACCCCTGCATCCACTCCATGATTTGCCGTACAGCGGTCTCCTGCTGCTTTGCGGGAGGGATCGCCGCCCCGCCGTCTCCGTCCTGCGCGCCATAGCTGCCGAATCCCGCGTGGTTGCCGCCCTCGATTTCATAGAAAATGGTATCGCGGGGGAAGAAGCGCAGCGCTTCGTCATATTTCCCGCGGTTCAATACGCCGTCGTTTGAGGCGGTGAGGGAAAGGGCCTTCAAGCCGCTTGCGGAAAGATCGGTGTTGGGGTAGGACGCAAGAAATACAACGCCCGAAATACGGTCGTCCTTCGCGGCGTAATCCGCCGCCATCACGCCGCCGAGCGAATGTCCGCCGATGATCCATGTTTTGATCTCCGGGTGCGCGTCGATCACGCTCCCTGCGCCTCCGCTGTTAAATACCGCAAGGTCAAACGGCATCTTTACGATCACGGAAAGGATGCCCTCGTCTGCCAGCCCGTGTGCAAGCTGCGCATAGGCTTCCGCATCCACTTTTCCTCCCGGATAGAAAATAAAGCCGGTGCTGTGCGGATTTTCAGCAGGCGTGAAGGTGATCCCGCTTCCGGTATTTGCCACCGTTACGCCGTCCGTATCTGAAAGCGCCCACAAGGCTTCATCCGCCGCCGTGTGGTTGCCGGCCAACAAGTAAATGAACATTGCGGCGGCAATCACGATCGCAACTGCAATAATAATTTTCAGGAGATGTTTCTTTTTCATAAGACCTGCCCGGAATATTTTACTTCCACGAAGGGATGGTAAGCGGCTGTGTAAACCAGTCGATGCACTCCCAATTTTCGTGCTTTGTCACCTTGTCAAACGCATTGCGGAAGAATTCGCGGATCGCGGTCGCGGGATCAGGATAGGAAAGCGCGTCCTCGAGCGAGAAGAAATATTCCATTTTTTGCGGACTCCAGATTGCCTTATCCGGCGCAACGCCCTGCGCGGCCATATCGTCCTTGATGAAGGGATAGGGCATGATAAAAAACGAAGGGTTTGCGAGATTGCCGTCCCCGGCCCAAAAACCAAATTCCATAAACTGCTCGTCGAATCCGTTCACTTCGATCACACCGCTGCCCGGGTAAGGACTTGGCTTGCCGGAGAAAAGAATCGCTGAAACGTCAAACGTGCCCCAAAAAAACGAAGGGAGCACCTTTTTTCCGCGGAAGGGCGATGTAAAATCGAGAAGTGCACTGTAGGCATAGGCGTACATCTGGAAAAAATCACGGGCGGCGCAGCCGTCGTAATCCCTTTTATCGGTATCGTCATAAAAAGGGACTCTTGTTCCCATTTCCTGCGGGACCTCGTTGATTGCCGTATCACACATCAGCGTGCCCAACATTTTTTTGAAATCGTTGTAATATTCGCTTACGGATGTGTTGTTGCGCAGCGAAAAACCGGCGGTATCGCCCGAAATCGTTTGTGCGAACACAGTGGATGTGTCGAGGTTGAGCGCGATCGCAAAGCTGCGTTCACCGTAGGGAATGAGGCCCGTCGTCAGCCCCTGTGGGGTAAGGTGCAGCACCACATGCCCCCATTCGGGCTGTGCGGGCATGCGCGCAAGCTTTACTTTGCCCATCATCTGCGCTGCCATGTGCAGCGTATACGCCGTCTCTGTCCATTCGTTATAATTGATTACTTTTACCATAAAAAACCTCCTGAATTTAATTGTTTTGGAGGCTCATTCGTCGCAACACACGCCGTTTGGCTCGTCTTGCTGTATGTACTATGCGCTTCGAAAACATCTTTTAGGGCTTCTTCTCGTCCGCGTGCGGGCAATTTGCACAGCCGCTGCGGCTCCGGTTGCATTCGCTGCAGCCGATGCATTCGCCTTCTTTGCGCTTTTTTACAATATACGTGACGGCCACGGCAACCGCAGCCGCAATCACGATCATTAAGATAATATCTGCCATATTCCGTTACCCGCCTAGAAATAGTGAGCCAACCTGGAAAATAATGAACGCGACCACCCAGGCCGCAAGGGTCTGGTAAATAATCGTGAGCACCGCGTTTTTTCCGCCCAGCTCGCGCTTTGTCGTTGCGACTGCGGCAATGCATGGCATATACAGCAGAACAAATGACAGGAACGAGTATGCGGAAAGCGGCGTGAAAAGCGTTGTCAGCATCTGTTCGCCTCCGGTCAGCACCGACAATGTACTTATAACCGTTTCTTTGGCGGTTAAACCGGTAATGAGCGCGGTAGAAGCCTGCCAGTTGCCAAAGCCAAGCGGCGCGAAGACGGGTGCAATGGCCTGCCCAATACCCGCGAGGATGCTTTGGCTGTTGTCCGTCACAAAATTGAACTGGAAGTCGAACGACTGTAAAAACCAGATGACGATGCTTGCGAGGAAAATGATGGTGAACGCGCGCACCAGGAAATCCTTGGCCTTCTCCCACATGTGCAGCAGCACGCTTTTGGGGGAGGGCAGGCGGTAGGCGGGCAGTTCAAGTACGAATGGTACAGGATTGCCCTTGAAAAGCGTCTTTTTGAACAATAAGCCGGTCAAAATGGCAACGGCAATCCCAAGCAGGTAAAGCGAAATCATCACAAGCGCCTGGTTCTGCGAAAAAAACGCGGCGGTAAACAGCGCATAAATGGGCACCTTGGCTCCGCACGACATGAATGGCGTAATCAGTATGGTAAGCTTTCGGTCCCGTTCGCTCGCCAGCGTCCGCGCAGACATAATCGCCGGAACGCTGCACCCGAAACCGATCAGCATGGGTACAAAAGAGCGCCCCGAAAGGCCGATCTTCCGCAGGGAACTATCCATTACGAAAGCGACGCGCGCCATATATCCCGAATCCTCGAGGATTGAGAGAAAGAAGAATAGAATCAGGATCACGGGCAGGAAGGAAAGAACCGTGCCGACGCCCGTAAATACGCCGTCGATAACAAAAGAATGCATCCACAGGGAAACGCCCGCGCCCGTAAGCGCGGTATCCGCCGCATTCGTCACAAAGGCAATGCCTTCTTCAAACGCGCCCGACAAAAAGCCGCCGATGGGGCCGAACGTCAGGTAAAAGATGAACCCCATAATGCCGATAAAAATCGGAATTGCCCAGATTTTATGGGTGAGGATCCTGTCAATTTTTACGGAACGCTGCATTTCGCGCGTGCCGCTTTTTTGGCTGACGCAATCGTCGTATAATTGCTCGATAAATTGGTAACGCATATCGGCAAGAGCCGCCTCGCGGTCGGTGCCGGCGCCTTCTTCCATCTGGTCGATGATGTGTTGCAAAATGTCTTTGTCCGATTCGTCAAGTTCGAGCGCTTCTTCAAGGGGCGCGTCGCCCTCGATCAATTTGGATGCCGCAAACCGCGCGGGATAGCCCGCCGCCGCGGCATGATCCTCGATCAGGTGTTTGGCGGCGTGCAGCGCCTTGTGCACCTCGCCTTCACAGAAGTCTGTGCGTTTGGGGAGCTGGTGCGCCTTGATTACGCGGCGCAGTTCCTCTACCAGTTCCTCTACACCCTGGTTTTTGGCGGCAGAGATCGGCACGACGGGCACGCCGAGCTCCTCGCTTAATTTTTTGATATCAATAGTAATGCCGCTGGCGCGCACCTCGTCCATCATGTTGAGGGCAATGACCATCGGGTGTCCAAGCTCAATCAGCTGCAATGTCAGGTAGAGGTTGCGCTGCAGGTTCGTCGCATCCACAATGTTGAGGATTGCGTCGGGATTCTGTTTGATGATAAAATCACGCGAAACGATTTCTTCGGGTGTGTAAGGGGAAAGAGAATAGATGCCGGGCAGGTCCACGACGGACATATCCTTTTCGCCCTTGATCCGGCCTTCCTTGTGTTCCACCGTAACGCCGGGAAAATTGCCCACATGCTGGCTCGAACCCGTGAGCTGGTTGAATAACGTGGTTTTGCCGCAGTTCTGGTTCCCGGCAAGCGCAATTAAAATGCTCATGCGGTACACCCTCCCCTGCGGCGGCGGTTGCGCGCACATTCCTGTGCCGTACCGCCGGTCAGCAGTTCGATTTCGGCAGCGTCTTCCTTGCGGAGTGTGAGCTGGTATCCGCGGATATGAATTTCAATCGGGTCGCCGGACGGCGCTGTTTTCTGTACCATAACGCGCGTGCCGGGTGTAAGCCCCATCTCGAGAAGGCGCCGCCGAAGCGCGCCTTGCCCGCCCACCGAGCGGATCACGCCGGATTCGCCGGGTTTCAATTGATCAAGTGTTTGCATGTTGGACCGACCTCCCGGCATTAGCCGTAGCTAATGCCAATCCGTAAAAGAGGAGTTTCAATCCCCATTTATTGAAACTCCTGCCATTCTCCTGCATCTAATGGTACTGTAAAACAGATTTATTGTCAATCGGGACAAGGATTTTCACAAAAAAAATGTAACCGTTTTGGATACGGCAGGGTAATATAAGTAGAAAGGCCTTTCAATATAGGAAGGAGAACGCTATGGATAAAAACGAATGCGATCTGGAAACGCTGTTTAAAAACGTATATCCCAAAGCTTACCGTGCCGCAAAATCCATCTGTCTGAGCAGACACATGGCGGAAGATGCTGTTTCTGAGGCGCTTGTGCGGATGATGAATGCTCAAAAACGCGGGTTGGTCTTTGGCGGCGGGGAACGTTATTTCCTGAAGATCGTTGTCAATGAAAGCAAACGGCTATGCGTTTTACGTGATCCCCACCCCGAACACATACGTCGCAAGCAGGGCGAGCGATTCGCGCATATAGGCCGGCGGCGCGGTATAAATCAGCGTCCGCCACGCAAGGCCGTGTACATCCGTCATGCCCACGTGTTCCGCGTTGAGGTATCCGCGCAGGATGTGGAAATCATTGGTGACAAATACGGTCGAATATGTTCCTTCGCCAAACCGTTCGTCAAGGATCTCTTTGGAATTGGCAAAATTTTGATGCGTGTTGCGTGACTGGTCTTCCACCAGGATGCGGCTTTCGTCGATTCCATGGCTGATCAGGTACTCACGCATGGCATGTGCTTCGGGAATATCCTCCTGCGGCCCCTGCCCGCCGCTCACCACAATTACAGCGTCCGGATTCCGCCGCGCATATTCCATTGCCGTATCCAGCCTGCGCGCGAGCGTATCGGAAGGCTCTTTGCCCTTTAAAGCCGCGCCGAGCACAAGCACCGCATCCGCGTTTTCCGGCGGGGAAGTCTGTGCGGCGTTCACCATTATAATACTGAATATAGAGAAAACGGCGATCAAAAAGAGATAACCGGCGATAAAAATCCATTTGACTACTTTTCCCACGCCGTGCCGAAACCAGCGGTTGAAAAAAGGCGCGAAAATTCCATAAATCAAAAGCGGCAGCCCAAACAAGCCGGGCAGGGCATTGCCGAGGTTGAAGTTGTTCATACTGAGCAGCACCCCGGAATAAGCCACGAGCAGCAGCCCGAGGACCAGCAGTATGATGCGCAGCAGTTTTCCGTTTCGTTTCTTTTCCATAAACCAGCCCCGTTTTTCCTGTTATGATACAGGGACGTAAAAGTGATGTCAACCAAATACGGCGGATGTTAATGAAACGTTAAGATTAATACCGCTTAACCATGCGGAAAAAGCGGTATTTGTTAGACATTTTTATATGCGGTTCAGGTTTTGCGTTAAATAATCCTTATCCTTCGCTGTGTATACGTTCGCGGTAAAAGCATAATTTGTGTGCCCCATAAGCTGCTGTAGTGCAAGCGTATCAGCACCCTTTCTCGGCACTTATGCGGTGTTTTTTTCGGGATGTGCAGTCTTTCCAAAAGCGGACAATAAATTTTAGCGTGTTAACGGCCAACAGGACAAATTGGCTACCTCAATCAAACTGCCTATGTAAGCGAAGCCCAAAACAATCCCAATAGTGCTTTCCAGCGAATTTGCTTCCGAAAACCCGTATAGATAAAATAAACGCCGGGGATGAAGCCAAACCCTAAGAATGACGCAGGGGATGTCCCCAATGCCGTCCAGTACGGTTATTTTTCCTTCACAATACCCTCGCGGTATGCGGTAAGAAGGGCGGTGAGGTCGTCGATGTCCTGCTGGAGCGCGCGCCCGACGTCCGTTTCGCCCACTGTGATGCGGGCCTGCGCCGTATCGAACACCACATAAGTGGAGAGAATGTCTTTATTGCTCTTTACCGCGTCCGAAAGACCGGGGAACGGTTCATGGGAAACAAGGCGGATGCCGTAAGAATTGTAAAACATCGTATATCCTGCGATGCCCGTTTGCTCCTGGTACGCCCGGCAGAACCCGCCGTCGATCACAATGGCCTTGCCGCCGCCACGCACGGGAAGCTCGCCTTCACGCACGCGCACGGGCACATGTCCGTTTACAATATGCGAATATTGCCCCGTAAGCCCGAATTCCGCAAGGATTTTCACGCACATGTCCGGATCCTCGATAAACTGGTAATAGGGATCCTTTTCTTCCTGCCACGCCGCTTTATCGTCAATAAACATGCGCTCGAAGGTGGCGATTTTTGAACGCCCGAATAATGGGGAACGCCTGCCGCACCATAAATACCACAGGAAATCCCTGCCATACTGCCGCGCCGCCGTCCCTTCCTTGGCATAATATCCCTGCCGGGCGAGCGCGTCCGCATAGTCCATCAGCGCTTTGCCGGAAAGCTTTCGTTCCCCAGTGTCGAATTCGTAAAACGCGCCGTCTTCCGTCATGGGAATGCATCCGTGAAACAGCAGGTTTCCATTGAACGTGAGGTAGAGGCTGCCCTGCGAAAAGAGGAATTTCACATGCTTCTGGAGTTTTTCGCTCTGCGTGAACGAATAGATCAGCTGCGCCACTACGTCCGCTTCTTCGGGCGTGAGGTCGTAAGGATGCTCCGGATCCACGGTGGGGAAGTCGTGGTCGTTCAGGCCATACTTTATGCCGTCCACCGTCACCGTCATATCTGAAAAATCGATTTTATCCAGCAGCAGCCGGTCCTCCATGCCATATTCCGGGTGCCGCATAATCACCTGCCCTTCCAACTTGAACTGGATAATGGCAATGGCCTTGTGCATGTGGTCGAGAAGGTCGGTGTCGTCAGTATAAGTTTCCTGCGCAAACAGGGCAAGCGGCCGCAGGTTGATGCCGTAAGCCGTTTCCACGAAATCGATGTTAGAGTATTTGGTGCTGATGTTCAAAACGCACGCAATGCACGCCCCGCTTCCGGCGGCGGCGCCCATCCACAGGATGTCGTGATTGCCCCACTGGATGTCCACCGCGTGATGCGCCATCAGCTTGCCTAAGATCACGTCCGCGTGCGGCCCCCGGTCAAACACATCGCCCACAACGTGCAGGCGGTCCACCACAAGCCGTTTGATAACGGACGCAAGCGCAATGATGAACGCGTCTGCGCGGCCAATATCCGTGATGGTGGAAATAATATGCTCGTAATAGCCCTGTTTGTCCTTGTCGTCTGCCGAGGTATGCAAAAGTTCGTCGATAATGTATTCAAAATCTTTGGGCAGCGCTTTCCTTACCTTGGAACGCGTATACTTGGAGGCGCACAGGCGGCACACCTCGATCATGCGGTACAGCGTGATCTGGTACCATTCGTCGTCAATCTCCCGGCGCAGCTCCTCCAGCTTGCGGTCCGGGTAATAGATCAGCGTGCACAGCTCGGTGCGCTCCCGGGTAGACAGCGTCTTCTCAAACAGGCGGTCCACCTTTTCGCGGATCACGCCCGATGCATTGTTCAGGATGTGGCAGAACGCTTCATCTTCCCCATGGATATCGCTCACAAAATGTTCCGTGCCCTTCGGCAGATTGAGAATGGCATTGAGGTTGATGATTTCCGTGCACGCCGCCTGCACGGTAGGATATTTTTGCGATAGCAGTTCTAAATATTTCAGGTCTGTTCTTGACATGGCTTCTTTCTTCCCTGGAGTCTGGTGTTTTGGAACCGTTTCCTGTTCACATTTTATGTATAGTTTAACCTAAAAATTGTGAAATAGGAATGAATTTTATCAAATTCTTGTGCTGAAATTATGATATAATGGCGTAGACATAAAAAGGAGTGACCAATGAACCTGTTTCAAAAGGAAGAAATCCTGCTTTTCGACGGCGCAATGGGAACCTACCTTGCCCAGCAATACGAAGGCGGGATCAGGAAGTGTGAATTCAATAACGCGGAACACCCGGAGCGCGTAATAAAAGCGCACCGGGAATATATCGCGGCGGGTGCGCAGGCTATCAAAACGAATACCTTCGGGGCCAACACGCTCTCTATGGGTGCGGATGCGGAAACCGTGCTGCGCGCCATAGACGCCGGATGCGCGTGCGCGCAGGAAGCCGCGGACGGCAAGGCGCTGGTGTTTGCGAGCATGGGGCCTATCCTCTATGACGATCAGGAATTGTGCGACGCGGAGCGCCGCAGCATCATAGACCGCTTTCTTGCAAACGGTATAACGGGCTTTTTGTTCGAGACTTTTGCGCAAGCGCCTGTCCTCATCCATGCAGCCCGGTATATCAGGGAAAAATGCCCGGATGCCTACGTGATCTGCGAGTGCACGGTCAGCCCGGACGGATATACGCAGAGCGGCATTGCCGCACAGGGCATTGTGGATGCAATGAAAGACGTGCCGGAAATAGACGCCTGCGGCTTTAACTGCACATGCGGCCCAATGCATATGGCGCATATTGCGGAAACAACCAATTTTTATGGGAAAACGGTTTCCATTATGCCGAATGCCGGCTATCCGACGGTGGAAAGCGGACGTACTGTGTTCAAAAGCACACCGGATTATTTTGCGGACCAACTGCGCAAGAGCTATCTGGCGGGGGCGCGTATCCTCGGCGGATGCTGCGGCACCACGCCCGCGCATATCCGGGCGGCGCGGGAAGTCCTTGCACAGCCTGCACAACCCTCTGGCAGAACGTGCGAAACGGCAAAAATCCCCATTGCCAAACATAGGGAAGCGCCGCCTGTGCCGGCGGGCAAGCCCGTTGCCGTGGAGCTCGATTCTCCACTCGATGCGGACGGCTCGTTTTTTGTGGATGCGGCGCGCAGGCTTAAAGAGGCAGGCGCGGATTATATTACGGTGGCGGACTGCCCCATTGGGCGGGCGCGTGCCGACAGCAGCATGCTTGCCGCCATGCTCAAAAACCAATACGGCGTGGAAGCGCTGCCGCACCTCACCTGCCGGGACCGGAATTTAAATGCGTCCAAGGCACTGCTTTTGGGCCTTTCCATGCAGGGCGTGCGTAATGTGCTCGTGGTGACGGGCGACCCCATTCCCAATAACCGCAGGGGAGAGAT
The DNA here is from genome assembly GCF_014287795.1 of Christensenella tenuis. Lineage (GTDB taxonomy): Bacteria > Bacillota > Clostridia > Christensenellales > Christensenellaceae > Christensenella > Christensenella tenuis. Next base: position 56,146 of record NZ_JACOON010000006.1, on the reverse strand, counting down.
CAAAAGCGTATTCCAGTTTAATTCCGTGCTGTATGCGGATTTTATCCGTGACCTCAACCGCACGGTGTTTGCCGAAAAGCCTTTCCGCATCATGGGTGCGCTCAACGTGAATGCAGCGAACTTCGATGCGGAGCTTCGCCGCGCGCAAAAAAAGGAGCAGGCAGGCGTCACATGCTTTCTCACACAGCCGGTGTATGGCCGGCGGGCGGCGGATAACCTTGTCCGGGCAAAAGAGGCGCTGTCAGCCGACCTGTGGGCGGGCATTATGCCTGTGGTGAGCTATAAAAACGCCTGTTTTATCAATAACGAGCTTGCGGGAATCGAAATTCCCGCGGACCTGTGCGAGCGGTTTAAAAACGCGGATAGGGAACAGGCGGAAGAAATCGCGGTGGAAGCCGCGCTCTTGGCGGCAGACCTGATTCGGGATACGGCGGATGGCTATTACGTTATCACACCGCTGCGGCGCGCGGATGTTGTGTGCCGTATTGTAAAGGAGCTGAAAACATGATTATCATCGGAGAGAAACTCAACAGTTCAATTCCATCCACCCTGAAGGGGCTGAACGAAAAAAGCGAAACGTTTGTCACGGAACTGGCGCGGCGCCAGGCGTGCGCAGGCGCGCGCTATCTTGACCTCAATACGGGCATGTGCGAAAATGAAAGCGAAATGCTGGTATGGGCGGCGGAGCTTGCGCTTCGGGCCGCGCCGGAATGCGCGCTCATGGCGGATTCCACAAATCCGTATGCACTGCGCCGCCTGTTTGAAAGCATGGCGCTTCCCGGTGCGGTGATTAATTCCGTAACGCTCGAGGAAGAACGGCTTGCGGGCGTATTGCCGCTGGTGCGGGAGTTCAAAACGGGAATCGTCGGCATGCCCGTAGGCGGGGACGGCATTCCCAAAACGGCGGAAAAGCGGGTGGAAAATGCGCGCAGGCTAATTGGCCTTCTGCGCGAAAACGGTTCGCGGGATGAAGAGATTTATATCGACATTGTGGTCGAGGCGGCCGCAACCGGTTGGGATGCGCCCGCCGCAGCGCTCGAGGCTGCGCAGGCCTTGCGCGCCGAGTTCCCAAAGGTGCATTTGCTGGCGGGCTTATCCAACGTGTCCTTTGGCCTCCCAAAGCGCGGGATTATCAACCAGGCATTCCTTGCCTGCGCAATGGTGCAGGGGGTAGATACGGCGATTATGGATATTACAAATCCGGCGATGGCGCTTCACCTGAAAGCGACGGAGATGCTGCTCGGCCGGGATGAATACTGCGCTGGGTATCTCGAAGCCTACCGGCGAACGGAAGAATAAGAAAGACCGCGCAAAACGGGAATGCCGTTTTCACGGCGGTATGACAGGAAAGGGTGGTTCAATATGAAAAAATGCAAAATTACGGTTCTCAAAAAAACATTTGACGAAGAGCTGGCGCGCGAATATGGCGTTGAAGGCCTCGCGGCCTGCCCAATGCTGCGGGAAGGACAGGTTTTCTATGCTGATTACGCGAAACCGGAAGGTCTTTGCGACGAAGCGTGGAAAGCCATTTACCAGTATGTGTTTGCGCTTTCCCATGGTGCGGGAAACGAGCTTTTCTATTATGGCGACTGGATCAGGAAACCGGGCGTTGCTATTTGCAGCTGCAACGACGGCCTGCGTCCTGTCATCTTCAAGATCGAAGCCACAGACGAAGAATCGAAAATCGATTACGAGCCGGTATAAAATCCCAAAGCCCGGAAAACGTCCCTGCCGTCAAGACGGGGATATTTTTTAGCCGCTTTCCGGCACTAAACCGCCATGCGGATAGAAAGTGCGGCAGATACCGCGCTCCTCAGCAGAAGCGGAACCATGCCGGCGATATAGCCTGCATCGCTGCCGAGGCGGTAATAAAAAATATAGTAAAGAAGCGAAACCGTTGCCGCTATGCCGATGACAATGGCAAAAACAACCGATATTTCGCGGGAGAAAGTAAAGCGCGTTGACCACCGAAAGAGCGAGCACGGTTCAGCCGACGATCAGGAACAGCTCTACCGTTACCGGACGGTTAAATAAAAACAGCGTGATTGCCAAAAGGATGAAATATGTGGCGATGCCGCCATAAAATCCATTTTCCGGGGAAGAGGGAGCCGCTTACCGCCGCCGTGGCGATGCCGTGAACCGAAAGGATAACTCTCAGAATCCCGGAAATAAAAGCGGGAACCAGCAGCCAACCCACTTTCATTCTGTGGACGGCTTCGCCCGGATGAAAAGCAAGCAGCCACCACGCGAGGTAAAACGCGCAGCAAACGGCAAGCAAAATATTGCCCCGGAAGATCTGTTTTGTGGGCAGGTCAAAACTGGAAAATATAAAGACACACCTTCTCTCGGGAAAATCCCGCCATTACGGAATTATAACCGTTCCAGATTTCCCTTATAAAGCCGGTCAATTACTTCAAACCTGACATCCGTCAACTACGCGAGCTTGTTGCGCGTCATTTGCTTTTTATCCATGATTTTATTAGCTTTCACAAGGATCTTTCCGTAATCTTTAAGTATTGTGACAGAATTATAATTTTTTCATCATAAACTGCCTCATGAATAGTCTATCCTGATAGTTACGTCTTAGTGTTTTTTCATTCCGCAGTTGTCTTAATTGTCCCATTCTTTTCCTCATAGGCGCAGACATATTCCGAAATAATAAATTCAATTTCTTTATTCGCAGAGCGTTTATTTTTCTCTGCAATCACTTTGATCTTTTCCAAAAGCTCTTCCGGTATTCTAAGAGAAAAAGGAGAGAAGTAATTACCCATTTTTTGACCCCTTCCGTTTGCTATCAATATCATATCTTTTTGCATTCGAAATATAAGAAATCAAAATGATTGCTTTTTGATATCATATGATGTATGCTATATAAAAATATATTTTGGATAATCCTGATGAAATTAATCATTAAAAAAGAGAACACCAAAAAAGAGAACACCTGCTGCTTCACCGGTCCGCGCCCGCATAAACTGCCCTTCCTCGCAAACGAAACCGATGTGCGCACCTTTTGCCTGCGGGAAAAAATCGAGGCCGCGGTAATCGATGAAATCATTCAAAATCACTGCGATACGTTTCTGTGCGGTATGGCGCGCGGCGTGGATATGCTGTGCGCAGGCATTGTTTTGAGTCTAAAGAAAATTTACGGGAATGACATCAGGCTTGTGTGCGTCTTGCCCTGCCTTTCGCAAGCGCAGGCATGGCCAAAGGAAGCGCAGGCACGCTACAAAAGTATCCTCTCGCAGGCGGATAAAAACATTCTGCTGCAAAGGGAATATACGGAAGGCTGCCCGGCCGCGCGCAACCGCTTTATGGTGGAGCACTCGTCCCGGCTGATTGCCGTATATGATGGGGCGTCCGGCGGAGGAACGAAATATACCATCGATTACGCACGCGGGCGCGGCAGGTTTGTTACGGTCATCGACCCGTTTCTCACCTGAACGGAATTCACAAAATATTAACGTCCGGGAGGGCGCGATTCAGTGGTATTCTGTTGAATCCGCGCCGTTTTTATACTATAATTGAACTCTAAGGCAAAAGGAGCAACAATGTTCAATAACAATACGGTAGTAACGGTCCCCTATGGGATTTTAAGCGATAAAGTAGAAAACGGAATTGTGGTAGCCCACCTTTCCGATCTCCACGAGAAGGAATTCGGGCAGGATAACGGCCAGTTGTTTGAAAAGGTGGAGAGCCTCGCGCCGGACCTCATCGCCGTCACGGGCGATATGGTGGCGCACGAGAACCAAAAAGAGATCGATGCGGTTTATACACGGCGCTTTGCGCGCGGCCTTGCTGATATTGCCCCCGCTTATTTTGTGACGGGCAATCACGAGCGTAACTTCGGCGGGCGCGTCGAATATATTATGGAAGACTGCGGCGTCCGGGTGCTGCACGCGGGAGATATGGCCCATGTCACCGTGGGAAAAAGCGAAGTCAATCTTTCAGGGATGGATGATGTCTCGTTCGACCATGTGGATGTGCTGGAATCGGTACGCGTGTTCGAAGGGGAGCGCGCGGGCTTTAATATCTTCCTTGCGCACCGTCCGGAATATTATCCGCTGTACCTTCACAAAAATATTGACCTTGTGCTTTCGGGGCATACCCACGCCGGGCAGATCCGTTTCCCGAAAATTGGGACGATCGCCATGAACGGGCAGGGTTTCCTGCCCAAATATGTGCAGGGCGAATTCACGGACGGCGCGACTACAATGATTATCAGCCGCGGCCTCGGGGCGAGCGGCTACCCAAAAATCAGGATCAACAATCCGCCGGAACTGGTAGCGGTATATATCGAGCCAGACCCGGGCGAGTTGCAATAAAGTTTAGAGTAAGAGGAATTCAAGATGGAAAAGAAACCGTTTGTCACAAAGGAGAAACTGGAGGAAATTGCGGCAAAATATCCCACGCCTTTTCACCTGTATGATGAAAAAGGCATCCGGGAAAACGCGCGGCGCATGAATCAGGCTTTTTCGTGGAACAAGGGCTTCCGCGAATATTTTGCAGTCAAGGCGACGCCCAATCCGGTCCTGATGAAAATTCTCAAAGAGGAAGGGTGCGGGGTAGACTGTTCCTCCTATACCGAACTGATGCTTTCGGATGCGTGCGGTTTTGGCGGGGCGGATATTATGTTCTCTTCCAACGATACGCCGCCGGAAGATTTCAGGCTGGCAAAAAAGCTCGGCGCGATCATCAACCTCGACGACCTCACGCATGTAGAGTTTTTAAACGAGGTTGCGGGTATCCCGGAAACCATCTGCTGCCGGTATAACCCGGGCGGGACGTTCCGCACTGCCAACGGCATCATGGACAACCCGGGCGAGGCCAAGTACGGTATGACGTACGGCCAGATGGCGGAAGCCTACCGGAAACTCGGGCAGCTTGGTGCGAAACGCTTCGGGATCCATGCGTTTCTTGCGAGCAATACCCAGACCGAAGAATACTATCCCGAGCTTGCGCGGATTTTGTTTGAACTCGCGGTGAAATTGCGGGATAAAACGGGTGCGGACATTCGCTTCGTCAATCTTTCGGGCGGCGTGGGCATTCCCTATACGCCGGACGGCGAACCTGTCGATATCCTTAAGGTGGGCGAAGGCGTGAAGGAAGCATTCCGCAGGGTGCTGGAGCCTGCGGGCATGGGCGATGTCGCCGTGTTCACGGAGCTTGGGCGTTTTATGCTGGGGCCGTACGGGTGCCTTGTGACGCGCGCTGTGCATGAGAAGCATACCTATAAGGATTATATCGGGGTGGACGCGTGTGCGGCCAATCTCATGCGCCCGGCTATGTACGGGGCTTACCACCACATCACGGTCATGGGCAAGGAAGATGCGCCCTGCGACCATAAATACGATGTGACGGGCGGGCTGTGTGAAAACAACGATAAATTTGCGATTGACCGCATGCTGCCTAAAATTGATAAAGGAGATCTGCTCGTGCTGCACGATACGGGCGCGCACGGCTTCTCTATGGGATATAACTATAACGGAAAGCTCCGGAGCGCGGAAATACTGCTGAAAGAAGACGGCAGTTTCGAACTCATACGCCGCGCGGAAACGCCGGAAGACTATTTTGCAACGCTCGATTTCCTGAATTTATTCGGGTAACAGGAGAACCATGAAAAAAACCGCGATTGCCATCTTGCTTCTTCTGGCGCTTTTCCTGTGTTCCGCATGCGGCTTGGTGCGGAATGCGGCTCTGGCCGTGCTCTCCGAACACGAAGGCGCGCCCGGGTATTCCGGCCTTCCGGAGTTGCCTGTGGAGAACACAATGGTTCCCGTACGCGCTGCGGAAGCGGACGAAGCGGATGAGGAAGTTCTTGCCTTTTTTGATGAGATGATCGATACGGAAGGCCTTCTGGGTTCACAGCCGGCGCTGCGGGCCGGGGATGTAGAAGGGAGCTATTCGCTTTCAGACGGCGGTTTTTACGTGAAAGATACGCCTTTTATGGGAAAAGACGGAACCGTTGCCTTGGGTTTTAACCTTGCGGGCATTAACAATGCGGTAATTTATAGCTATACGGCGGATGCAGGCGGCATCACGCCCGAGCAGGTTTTGAAAGAATACAAAAAGCTGTATGAAACATTGCAGGTAAAATATGGAAAGGCTGCCTCCCACGAATGGTTTGTCAGCCAGTCCGTTTCGCTGGACGGATTGTATCCGGCAGGGGAATTTGAAGACGGCGACGTTACGGAAGCCGTGCGAAACGGCAATGTGGCCGCTTTCCATTATTCGTGGAACCGGGTGGGCGGCAACGTCATGACCGCGTGGCTGCTCCTGGAGCGCGGCGGGGCCTATACGGTGGGGCTTACGTACGACAAAACGGGAGACGCAGTCCCGCGCAGTTCCGCGTCAGTATGAAAGGGGAATATTTATGGGATTATTCCGTAAGAAGATTTCTGAGGAACAACTCAGCACGGTAAAACGGCTCCTGAAAGAAGCGAACGAATGTTCGCGGGTAGCCAATGAAGCGGTTACGGCCCGGGTGTTTTTTGAGAATTATCACGGGCTGGAACAAAAATTGCGTGAATTGACCGATTACGAAAAATATGGAGTGTTTAAAGGTAATTTACCGTCGCAGAATTTAAACCAGATCGAGTCGAATTTTCAGAACGACCTGAATCTTTTCCTCCAGCGCAGTTATCTGCACCTGAAGGAGAAGACCGAAAAAATGGACGAAGACGGGGCGCGGCGCGAACGCGAAAAATATTTTCGCAGCATGGAAGAATATAAAAACGAGTTTAGTACATACAACGGCAAATTGCTGAAAGATATGGAAAAACAGAACGGATAATTTTTTATGGGAGAAAACAAGGGAAGAAAAGTCGGGGAAGACCCGGGCACAGAAAAAGAGCGAAAAAAAGGCGGCTCGAAACTGCTGCCGTGGATTATTATCATAGTCTCCGCGGTGGTGCTTGTTTTTGCGCTTTTACAGATTTTTGATATCGGCGGGGAAAATATTGCGAGCTGCCAAGGATATGAAACGCTGCGGAAGGTTGCAACGGGGGAAACGGAAGCGACGCAGGGCGGCGCGGCTTCAAACGCTGTAGACCCGCGCAGCCGCAAGATTGATTTCGATGCGCTGCGCGCAGTGAATGAAGATATTATCGGGTGGATCTATATCCCGAATACGGATATCGATTACCCAGTGACAATAGGGGAAGACAACGATTATTATATCTCCCACAGCGCGGACAGGAAAGAAAACCGCGCCGGGGCAATTTTCCTCGATTACCAGAACGAACCGGATTTTTCAGATGCGAACACTGTGATTTACGGGCACCGCATGAATGACGGCTCTATGTTTGCGAGCCTGCATAAATTCGAAGATGAAGCGTTTTTCCGTGAAAACAGGTACGTATACCTCTACCTGCCCGGCGGCACGGTAAACGTGTACGATATTTTCGCTGCAAACGTCGTAGGGGAGACGGACGAGGCCTACACCCGGAGCTTCGCGGACGATGACGCGTTCCTGGATTATCTGACGAAGATGAAAAATCGTTCCGCCGCTGCGTTCAATCGGGAGTTTACCGCACAGGATAGGATCATCACGCTCTCCACGTGCGTCCAGTATGAGGATGAAAACCGTTATATTGTGCAGGCGGTGTTGGAGCGATAGGAGGCTTTATGATTTACACGGTCACATTTAATCCGGCGCTCGACTACATCATGTATATGGACGGCCTGCACGCGGGCGGGGTAAACCGCGTCCGCTCGGCAAAAATATTATGCGGAGGCAAGGGAATCAACGTATCGTGGGTTCTGCACAACCTTGGGATCGAGAGCGTTGCGCTCGGGTTTGTCGCGGGTTTTACGGGACGGGAGATTGAACGCATGCTGCGGGAGCACGGGGTCTGTACGGATTTTGTGCCTCTGGGGCATGATCGGTCGCGCATCAATGTCAAGCTTGTAGCAGGCGAGGAAAGCGACCTCAATGCACCGGGGCCGGAGATCCGCCCCGCGGATATGGAAGCGTTTTTCAAACGGATGGACGGCATCGCAGAAGGCGATACGCTCGTACTCGCGGGCAGCCTTCCGGCGGGGCTGCCGCAAAACACATACAGCGAAGTGCTTATGCGCGCAGGCAGGGCAAAGTGCGTGGTGGATACCACGGGGAACGCCCTGCGTGCCGCGCTTCGGTACCGGCCGTTTCTCGTGAAGCCAAACCACCATGAACTTGGAGAGCTATTCGGCAGGGAATTGGAAACAGAAGAGGAGATTGCGCACTGCGCCGAAAAACTCCGGCAGGAGGGGGCGCAAAATGTGCTTGTCTCCATGGCGGGCCGGGGCGCACTGCTGGCGGCGCAGGACGGGAGGCTCTACCGGAGCGCCGCTCCCAAGGGAACGGTGCGTGGTTCCACCGGTGCGGGAGATTCCATGGTGGCCGGTTTCCTCGCGGGCTGCGAAACGGGAAAAGGTCTTGAATATGCGTTTCGTATGGGTGTTGCCGCAGGCAGTGCGAGCGCTTTTTCGGAAGAACTTGCCACACGGGAGGAAGTCTATGCGCTTTTGAAAGAATTGGGATAAAGAAAAGGCAACAATGCGGTTCGGTCCTTTGGGAACAGAACCGCATTTTTTTGTCTGGCAAAAATGGGAAGAGTATATTTTTTACCAGATTGCCGTCTGTGCCTGGTTTTGGGAATGACGGCAAATATGCCAAAGACCAGCTTTGCGGCTTTGCGCAAAAGTTTCCTCAAACGGAAAGAACGGCAAAAAACGATCTTTTAGAAAAAAATTCAATTTTTAAAAAATAAAAGAAAATAGTATCAAAAATAAAAAAATATCACTAAAGAAAAAGATTGCATTTAAAAAAGAGGTATGCTATGCTTAGCTTATGAAACGTTTCACGAAAAATAAATGAGAAAGAGCAGGAACCTAAAATGATTGATTTTAATGATAAGAAACAAGTAGCAAAAGCGATTCAATACACAAATGTAAATCCGAATCTTACGCGGGAAGGGCTTTTGAAGCACCTTGACACTTGCATGAAATATGACTTTGATGCCGCCATGGTTCCACCGTGCTTCGTAGCGCTTTCCCGTGAAGTGCTGAAAGGAACGGGCATCAAAGTTGCGACGACCCTGAACTTTCCCCAGGCGAACGACACCCTCGGCATGAAGTTGGCGGCGCTGAAGGAGTTGGCAAAGGTAGGACCGGATCAGTTCGATTTTCCACCCAACCCGGGACTTCTTGTAGGCGGATACGAGAAGGAATATTTTGAGGAAATGAAGCAGATTGCCGATCTTTCGCACGACAATGGAATCGTCGTCAAGGCCATGCTGGAATTTGGCTTCTTGGATGAGCAGCAGAAAGTTAAGGCCGCGCGGCTCGCATACGAGGCGGGGATCGACTGGGTGAAGCAGTCAAGCGGTTGGGGTGTCGGCGGATGCGCCGCAACGGTGGAGGATGTCAAAATTCTGAAAGAAAACATCGAGCCGCCCTGCCGCGTAAAGGTATCCGGAAAAGTAAATACGCTTGAAAAAATGAAAGCAATGTTCGAGGCTGGGGCGGAACTGGTCGGTACAAGTTCAGGGCCGGAAATATGCGATGGCCTTGAAGGAGATATCAACGCATATTAACGATAAGGAGGAACCCAGCATGAACGTTTGTATCATTGGAAGTTATTTAAAAGCCCTTGTAATGACTTCAGAACGCATTCCGGCGCCAGGAGAAACGCTCAATGGACGTGATTTCAGGGAATGTTACGGCGGTAAGGGATCGGATATGGCGGTACAGGCCGCACGCCTTGGAGCCAATGTTAGCTTTATCGGCGTGGTAGGCGACGACAATTTCGGCCGCGAATTTATTTCGTTGATGGAGGAAGAACATGTGGATACAAGCGGGATCCGCGTGGCGAAAGAACAGGAAACCGGGGTCGGACTTATCGTGAAAGACGAGCGGGCGCGCAATGTGATCGTGATTGACAAAGGTGCCAATAACCTGTTTTGCGAAAGTGATATTGATGCAAATATCGGCTTGATCCGCAAGGCGGATGTTGTGCTTGCACAGCTTGAGATTCCGGTGGAAACAGCGCTGTACGCTTTGAAAAAAGCAAAGGAACTTGGAAAAACCACGATCCTCAATCCTGCTCCCGCAGTAGATCTGATGGAGAACAAGCTGGATTTTGTCGATATCATTACGCCAAATGAGACGGAGGCAGGAATTGCGGCGGGAGAAAATGAAAAACTACAGCTCAGCCATGATGAAGCGGCGAAGCGTTTGCTTGGAACCGGTTGCAAAAAGGTCATCATGACGCTGGGCGGCAAGGGAGTAAGCATTTATACGCTGGAAAAAGAGGTTCATGTCCCGGCGTATAAAATAAAAGTGGTGGACAGCAACGGTGCGGGAGATTGTTTCAATGCGTCGCTTTCCGTGGCGATCGCCGAGGGAAGGAAGCTCCAAGATGCAGTGACTTTTGCAAACGCGACAGCAGGACTGTGCTGTACAAAGTGGGAGACCGTACCTTCCTATCATACAAGGAAAGAAGTGCTGGAATTTATGGAAGGATACGCCGTTTAAAGGAGGATACAATGAAACCCAATACAATATTGCATCCAGAGCTTGCAAAACAGCTTGCACTGTGCGGACATACGGATATCATATTAGTGACTGACGCAGGGTTTCCCATCCCGCGGGATGCCGTGCGGATAGACCTCGGTTACTATGACGGAAAAGCGGATGTGCTCGATATCCTGCGCATGCTGCGCAAAGAAATTTTTGTCGAGGAAGTAGGCTTTGCACCCGAAGTCAAAACGCACCATCCGGAACTTTATAGGAAGGTACAGAATATCTTTACCGCTTCGGGCGCGCTGTTCCGGGGAATTACCCATGAACAGCTGGTAGAAGAGATCGCTCCCCGGGTAAAGGTAGTCATACGCTCCGGTTCCCTCAATGCGTGGGCAAATTTTGCCCTTACGGCAAGCACGGATCCGTTTGCGTGGTTCACAGAAGAAGATATTACGGTTCTTCCCGCTTATATTGAGCGCAGGAACCGCATCTTAAATGGCGAAGTCCCCGAGCTGTAATATTCTGCGGCGGCGTATATGCGCAAGGCCCATCCCCCAAGGGGAACGGGCCTTGCTTTATAAAAAGAGGAAATGAAAAACTAAATTATCTTACTATTATTATTTTACACAAATTTTGTAAAATGAAAAGGAAAATCAGGTCAAATTTTTGTAAAATGTGAAAATTTTTCGAAAAATGATGTTCCATGGAGCGAAAAATTCCCAACAAATGCCGTCTGTTCCGGAACTTGCTTACCCCGGCATGGATGCCTGGAGCGGCGTCAGCGGCAGCCAAGCGAAAGAAAAAACGCAAAAGAATATTTCGGTTCCGGCATAGCTGGGGCTGTATCGCACACAAGATAAAAAACAAGCGTTTCCGACCCCCAATCATTTGCGGAAACGCCTGCTTTTTTAGATATATTTCTAACTGAAAGGCAATTTAGGAGGATGCCTTTGCAGATGAAGCACAATCTTTGCAAATCCCATAAAAAAGGATTGCGTGACCGGAAATCCGGCAGCCTGTCTTTTCCCCGACCTCCTCGTCAAACGCGGGAACATACTCCTTTGGAATATCTACCATTGCGCCGCATTTTTCGCAGAGCATGTGGTAATGCGGTTCGAGCGTAGCGTCGAAATGATCCGCGCCGCCCGGAACGGGAATTTTTATAAGCAGCCCGTTTTTCGCAAGCTGGTTCAGGTTCCGGTACACCGTTGCAAGGCTCAATTCCGGATGGTCGGGCTTCAAAAAGGAAAAAACTGCATCCGCCGTGGGATGTACCCTATTTTCCAATACGGTCTTCAAAATCAGTTCCCTTTGTTTCGAATAAATCATGCTGTTGCCTTTTCAAAGATCATAATTAAGAATAATAATTATTCTTAATTATGATTATACCCACTAAAATAAAAATGTCAATAGAAATTCGAATTTTTTGCATAAAATTTTTCAGTGTTGGTATATACAAAGAACAAACAAAAAAGGAGGCGGACGGCATGCATAGAATTATGAAGATTGAAGGAATGACTTGCGGACATTGCGCACAACGCGTGGAAAGTCTTTTAAACAAGATGGAAAACGTATCCGCAAAGGTCTATTTAGAAGAAAATGCCGCAGATGTAGATGCTGGGGCGGGTGTGAGCGACGAAGCGCTTCGCGCGGTCGTAGAGAACGCGGGATTTCAAGTGACGTCCATCGGATAAAGGGGGCGTGGCACTTCAAAACGGCGGATCAGCGCCATCGCCAAGTAGGCGCATCCGCAGCCAAGCAGCGCCCCGGCAAGCACGTCGGACGGAAAATGCACAAATACGTATACCCGTGAAAAGGAAATGAGGAGCGCGCAGACTGCCGCTGGGATTCGTGCGCTTTTCCCTGTGGCAAAGAGCACAGCCAGCGCGGCAAAGGATGAGGACGCATGGCCCGATGGGAAAGAGTAACCGGACGGCGGGGGAACCAAAAGGTCTGTTACGCCGTATTGCTGGAATGGGCGCGGCCGCATCACAAGGTCTTTTAGAATCACATTCCCAATCACATAGGTAAGGGCAACCGCAAAAAACAGCGTCATCCCCTGCCTGCGCGTCCGTTTATCAAGAAGCAGAAACAAGGTGGCAAGCAGCCAAATGAGTCCGGAATTCCCGGCGAGGGAAAAAGAAGCCATAAGCGCATCGAGGAATCCGCACGAAAAAGCGGCTGTGCTGAGCAGCATGGCTTGGTCGGGCATGGGGTTGTTCCTCCTTTCCGCATTCGAGTGCCATTATAATCCAATGGGAAAGCAAATGCACGAAACATTTTCTAAATAATTTCTTACAATCCGCTAAAGTGCGGCCATGCCTTTATAAGGAAACGGCGCGCTGAAAAGGCCGTTCAGCCTGCGTGCCGTGCCCGGCCGCCGTTAAAATGGCAAAACTATTTTGTGCTTTTTCTATTCGGGGCAAAAAGATGGCGGCTAAAACAAAGGAAGCTTTCGCTGCCGGCATAGGCGGAGGAGCGCGTTTAAACTGCACGAAAAAGCCCGGGAACACCGAAGTGTCCCGGGCTGTGACTCTCTGTAGCTATTCTTCAAATATGGAAGCAACCTCTTTGAGGTGCTCTATGATGCCGATATGCTGCGGACAGGCCTGTTCACATTGCCCGCAAGCGATGCAGTCCGACGCCTTGCCATAGAGTTTGGAATAGTTGTCGTAATAGACTGACTGCAAAGAAAATCCGGTTGACTTTGCCTGTTTTTGCTGGTTATACAGCGCGAAGTATTTGGGAATGGGAATGTTCTTTGGGCATCCTGCCACACAATATTGACAGGCGGTGCAGGGGATGGCAATAGACTCGTTGATAATACCGGCCACCTGCCGGAGTATTTCCTGCTCCTCCTGTGTAAGCGGCTGGAACTCACGCATATATCCGGTATTGTCGAGAAGCTGCGCCATGTTGGACATTCCGCTCAGCACCACTATTACGTTCTCGAGGCCAGCGGCAAAGCGGATGCCCCACGAAGGCACGGACCAGTCTGGATGAAAGTCGCAAAGCAGTTGTTCCGCCCTGGGGGGAACCTGCGCCAACATGCCGCCCTTGACTGGTTCCATCACGATAATCTTTTTGCCATGCTTTCGCGCGGTTTCGTAGCACAAACGGGATTGGATACTCTCGTTGTCCCAATCGAGGTAATTGATTTGCAGCTGGACGAAATCAACCTCGGGATGCTCGGTCAAAATGCGGTTCAAAAGTTGCGCGCTGTCATGAAAGGAAAAGCCGATGTTGCGGATATACCCTTCCTGCTTTTTGCGGGAAATAAAATGGAAGCTGTCCATTTTCTCAGCGGTTTCGTAATTTTTCACACCCAGATTATGCAGCAAATAATAATCAAAATAATCCACGCCGCATTTTTTAAGTTCTTCGTCAAAAATACGCTTCTGGTCATTTTTTTGCTTTAAACTGCTGATGGGAAGCTTGGTTGCCAACGCGAAACTGCCGCGGGAATGGCGTTTTACCAGCGTTTCCCGGATCGCACATTCGCTTTTCAGACCATGGTAGACATAAGCGGTGTCAAAGTATGTAAATCCGCGCTCAAGGAAAACGTCCACCATGCGCGAAACCGTAGCAAGGTCGATTGCTTCGGCATTGTCCGGGTCAAGCAGCGGAAGCCGCATAAACCCAAAACCTAATTTTTTCATGAAAATTCGCCTCTTTTTCCTGTTAAAGTATGCGGCGCGTTTATGCGCCAAAAATTTCTTTGGCCTGCTTCATATTTTCCCGGATGGCTACGCCAAACGGGCAGCGTGTTTCGCACGCGCCGCATGCGGTGCATTCCCCGGCGTGATGGGGAAGGGCGGCGTAGTGCTCGCGTACAGTTTCCGGAACCGTGCCTTGCGCCTTTGCAAGATTCAGGAATTTAGTTGCCGCCGCCACGTCGATGCCTTGAGGGCAGGGAGCGCAGTGGCCGCAATACATGCAATGGCCTTGCCAGCTGATTTTGGGAAAGGAGGCGAGCGCCGCCGCATAATCCTTTTCCCAGGCCCCAGCCGTTTCGTAGGCAAGGTCCGCCTCGAACTGTTCGCGGGAATGAACACCCGCAAATACCGTCGCCACGGCAGGGCGGGTGAGCGCGTAGTGAATACACTGGTTTACCGTCAGCGCGACTCCGGCTGGGGAATCGGAGGTCAGGAGATCGCCGCCGCCGAACGCCTTCATTACGGTGATACCGACGCCCGTACGCTGGCATGTTTCGTAAAGTGCCTCGCGGTCGGGATCCATATTGAAAAGCTCCGTTTCATAGCTTTCATCCGCCCATAAATCCTCAACATTGTCGCTTCCGGGCTGCAAATCGTAACAGGGATTGACGCTGAACATCAGCACACGGATCAGCCCGCTTTCCACGGCTCTTCGCGCTGCGATAGGGTTATGGCTGGAAAGGCCGATTTCCCGGATTTTCCCGGCGGCCTTCAATTCTTCAGCGTACCGCAGGATCCCACCGTTTTCAATGCTTTGCCATGCGTCTACAGTATCGACATAATGAATCATGCCGATGTCAATGTAATCCGTTCCAAGGCGTGCGAGCAAGTCGTCAAAAGCGAAACGGACTTCTTCCATTTTGCGCGTCCTTTTATATTGCCCATCCTGCCAAACGGTGCATAAATGGGCCTGCATCACAAAATCCTGCCTGTGCCCGCGCAGGGCCTTTCCAATCCTGCTCCGCAAGTCCGGATCAGGACTGTAGAGGTCCATACAGTTTACGCCATGTTCCCGGGCAAGGCCGAACATTTCATGGGTGAACGCTTCGTCCCTGTTGGAAAAGCCCTCGCATCCGAGGCCGATTTCGCTTACTTTTATTCCTGTACTGCCAAGCGTACGATAGTTCATAAATCCTCCTTCCGGCCATTTGCCAGGTGTTCCATTGTGGCCCTGATCGCGGTAAGCGCCTGCGTGGGATCATCTATCCGGGCGACGGCCTGTTCCATAGGGCATTGCCCGGTGCCCGTCCGGTTTTCGATGGAAGGAGTGAGTATGCCGTAGGAATGGCAGATTTTGTTCTGCCGCAATACTGTCACGGCAGGTTCGCTCATTACGGATGCGTATACTTCGCGCACCCCAGCCAACACAAACAAAAGGGCGGCAGCTTTGCCGATGATTTTATCCGCAGCCGAAAAACCGTTCAAATTTATGCCCGAAGAGAGGAATTCCACCAGAGGGGCGACGCCTGTTTTCCGGCTTGTATAAATGGTGTCTCCCTGCGTAAATACGCAGGAAAAGCCTTCCGCTTCCAGCAGCTTTTTTGCGCGCTCTATGTCACGCATGGCCTTTCTCCCGGTTCTCCAGCCAAAAGACGGCCAGCGGAATTAAGCACCATTGGAGAACAAGCCCTGGCAGTCCAGAGGCAATGGTTGTCCAGATCGAGCTTATAGACACGGCTTCGCTGCCCATACCATAGACTGCAATGAGGACGGCCGCCGCACGGATCGCCCGTCCGGCAATCTGTGCCAACAGGAGTTTTACGATAACAGGCATTTTGGTTTTTCCAAGCAATCCGGCCGCGAGGCCATATCCTGCAAGCTCAATCATCATAAATGGAACCATCCCGGCAACGGGCATGCCGGACAGAGCAAAACTCAGAAGCGGACTGAGCGCGCCTGCCACCGTACCGACGATTGGCCCCGCAATCAGCCCCACCAACAAGATAGGCAGGTGCATGGGCAGGAATACCTGGCCGAGGGATGTCCCCATGCCGGATACAGCGCCCAACACGTGAAAAAGCTGCGGCAAAGCCACCGCAAGCATGATAGCTGTCAGGATGGCTATGGATTTGGTTTTGATTGCTTCCTTTTGAAGCGCAATTGCATGTAACATGATATCAGCTCTCCTAAATGATTATTATGCTATAAGAGTACCATCTGGAGTGCACTCCAAGTCAAGAGGCATTTTTGTAATTTTAGGTTTTTCACCGCCTTTCGCCATAAAAGTATTGGCGAAAGGCGAACCCAAAGCTTGAAAGATATTGCAGCGGGGATGGTGCATAAGCGTATATGAACGGTGTCGCCCTGGCATAATAGCAAAGTGAAACGGGGACACAGAATAAATCAGGAGAAACTTTATAATGACAGGAGCTTCTCATAGTGTAGAAAACACAAATACACAACTGAAACGTTACCAGAAGAAGGAAAACCGTTTTCCGCTGTTGATATTGGGAAAAAATCCCTTCTCCAATACTGCAGCGATCCTGCCGCCAATGTGTAACATATCATTTGACAATGTATAAAAGATTTTAATCAAGCCGTTGACTTTTTCGAGGCTTTATTATACAATAATATAGCTTCAAATTTTATAGTTGTGCCAGTAGCTCAGCTGGATAGAGTGTTTGACTACGAATCAAAAGGTCGGGGGTTCGAATCCCTTCTGGCACACCAAATACCATTCTGTGCGCGAAGCGTACGGAATGGTATTTTTTATGTCATAGAGGATTCGAATCCCCGGGGGTTCATGCAAGCGCAAGCCAAAGGCGCAGCGCGCGCTATCCCTTCTGGCACACCACGTCGCGGTGGATTCCGCGATTATGATCCTCCAAGATTCCGAGGGGGATTTTTAATCGCTCCATCACCGCTCCTTCTCCCCAAAAAGGCACGCTTGGTTCGCCTGTTCGCTTGCGAGCGCGCTCACAATGGCTCTCTGTCGCTACCGCCTTTTCGGGGCCCCATTTCCGGCAATGTTAAACATCTATATTGTCAGTAATACACAGATACCATTCTGTGCGCGAAGCGTACGGAATGGTATTTTTATGTCATGGAGGATTCGAATCCCCGGGGGTTCATGCAAGCGCGCCAGGCGCACTGCTTCGGAAAAAGGTTTTCCTTGTTCTGTTTTTTCATTTAAATCAAAATTTCCCCTTGCGCCTGTTCCTCCATTCCGCGCAGATTCCACTAGGCTTTCGCCGCGGCGCCGAGTCCCGCAAACGACATAAACGCCGCCTTGCACGGGGAGTGCGGAAAATGGCTTTTTTCATATATTAGGGGGATTTTTGGCAGATGCAATTCGGTTTATCTGTAACGAAAAATAAGAGGAAAATACGAACAATAACGAATAAAAAAATTGAATGGACTTTGTATATTCAGCGACAATATAATTGCAATAAAGCATAGTTTCCGGCAGGCTGCCGCCGGGATCGAAGCAATATTAAACTTGTAGGAAAGCGGAGGAAAACAAATGAAAAAGATAATGCCAATACTGCTGGTTATCCTGCTGTGCATAGGGTTGATCGCTTGCGGCGTTGCACCGGAAAAATATGAACAAGCGGTTCAGGAACGTGATGAATCGGTACAAGTACAACAAAATTTGGAAGAATCCATAAGTGACCTTTCAGCCCAAACAGATAAGCTTACCGCGGAATTGCAGGACTTGAAAACACAAAATAGTAATTTGACCAGCCAACTTGCGGCAGCGGAGCAAAAGGTCCGGGAATTAACGGATCAGAATAGCGCCTTACAAGCACAGATCGCTGAAAAGGATACGCAGATAGAAAATCTATCGGCGCAGAAATCTGCGGCGGTTTCTTCCCGTGCTACCTCAGATGACGGCGATTCCACGCGCGGCAGCGGCGAAACAACGGTCTATATCACAAATACAGGGGCAAAATACCACACTGGAAGCTGTAGCTATCTGAAAAAAAGCAAGCATGCAATTTCGCTCGATGACGCGCAGGCACAGGGATATTCCCCCTGTTCCAGATGCAGCCCGCCCTCATAATGGGCCGCGTTAGGATCAATGTAACGGAAGCAGGCAAAATGGTTCCAGCCCGTCGGGTAGGGAAATGAAAAGAGGATAGTTTCCTTTCCGTTTTATTTGCCGCACGCATTTTGCAGGGCCAGTTTTAACTTATCGAACTGTAGGTCGGCGTTTTTTCTCAGGACCGCAGCGACAGGTGTACAGGATGTGCCTGTGTTGGAATCGATCTCGGCCTGTACAGCCCGGCTGTTGAGCTTGTTCCACGCCCAATACATTCCGTCGAGCGCCGGATCGTTCAAGTCAATCAAGCAGGTTATGCAATGCAGCCGGTCACGCAGGGCCTTAATCACAGGCGTATAGATTTCCCGGATGTGCGCTTCACACGCACCGTATGCATCTGGCTGAAGCGTTCCGCGTATGTCCAGGCTGTGAGCGCATTCCTCTATGTACCTAAGCTGCCGGGAACAGGTGGAATGTTCCAACCTCATCGGTGAACCGCAATGGTTCACGCTGCATACGGTAGATTCCGCCCGGAAATCCATGTGATAGCTGGAATCCACACTGCCGAAAAAGCGTATCTTTTTGCCGCCGGTATATGCACAGCGGTAGTATTTCGAATTTCTGTTTTTGCCGATAAAAATAAGATAGGCGGAGTCCGCCAGCATTTTATGGTACTGAACCTCGAACGAGCGGCCTGCCACGGCTTCTTCGCAGACGCAGGCCACGCGGTCCGTTAACTGCAGCAGTTGCTTTGCAAGCGGGGTATTTTTGTTGCGGGGGGTGATGAAAGCCGTCTTAAGATCTTCCGCCGCAAGCATCTTTTTCACCAAAAGGACCAATCGGACAAATTCGGCGCTGGACGGGGAGCGGGCTGTCACAAAAAACTCCCTGACGTCCCGACGGTAAAGGTGCGCGATCTCAAGCAGCAGGGCGTCCCGCATTTCACGGGTAAAAAAGGTTCCCGCTTTCCCACGCGGGTTCAGCTCTGTTTGGCTGCGGTTATCCATAAAGGCGCAAGCAAGCATTTTTTTATCTCTCTTTGCTCGAAGTCCGGGAAGCGGCAAAATGAAAGTATTAAATTTTGCTGCTGTTCCCGTAATTTAACCCACGAGAGGCGCGCGCAGGTGTAAACTGAAAACAAGGAGTACCAGTAAAGTTATGCGCTTTGCGCCCTTTAGGGTGCTTGGTAGGATTATTATACTCCCTACAAACAAAAAGAACAATATATAGTTGTATAATGAATTGAAATAGAATCCTATAAAGCGCTAACGAGATTTGAAGCAAACTATACTTACTATATGAGTGATGAAAGCAAAAAATATGTAGGAGAGTTTATTGCCGCCAGGCTGAATGAACTTCTTGCTGATAATAAAGTAAAGAGCAGGAAAACACTAAGCCAACTGACAGGGCACGGTGAAAATCTTGTATCTAATTTGGTGAATCAAAAATATAATCCAACCGTTGTTAGTATTTATGACCTGTGTGAATTTTTTGGTATCACACTTTCGGATTTTTTCCAGATTGACTACAGCAAAGACAAATCTGCGGAAGCGTTTTTGGAAATGCTGAAAAAAGAGTATGAACCAGAAGATATTACGATGATGTATGACGTGTATAAAAATATCGGAAAAGATAAAATGAAGGCAGTGCTATCTTCCTATTCGGATTATTACAACGCAAAAGAACACAAAAAGTAATTTGTCCAGATGATTATGAAGGCAAATCAAGAACCGCGATGAAGCGGTTTTTTGTTTTTTATCTGCCTCAGAAAAACCGGTCTCTTGCGGCAAATCTCCTTTCAGCCGGCTGTACCTCCGGCGAAAACCAACGGGGGAACCCCTATGCCGTGCCAAGCGCTTGGTAAAGGAGCCGGAAATTACCCTCCCCGGTTTTGGGATGCCGCTCGGAAAATTGGAAGATGGAACCGCCGCAAGTATAGCTGCTGACATCAGTTCCCTGGTGTGCCTTATTTGTTTTTTCCTATTGCTTTTCGTAAACCCGGTATCCGGCCGGCTTCTGTAACGGCATCTGCGTCCCAACCGTATATTTGTGGGAATGGGAACGGCGCTTTCTATGCAGGAATACGGATCAGGGCATTGCATTATCTCGAAAAGGAGGTATAATTTTTATTTATAATAAGATTTTAGAGGTGATATCAATATGGCAAAAAAGCAATTTAAGGCAGAATCGAAGCGTTTGCTGGACCTGATGATCAATTCCATCTATACCCATAAAGAAATTTTCCTGCGCGAGCTGATCTCCAACGCAAGCGACGCGATTGATAAACTGCTATATCTTTCGCTGACAGACAGCGGCACGGGGCTCTCGCGGAGCGATTTTTATATCCGTATCGAGCCGGACCGGGAAAAACGGGTGCTTAAGCTGTCCGATAACGGGATCGGCATGAATAAAGAAGACCTGGAATCCAACCTCGGCGTGATTGCCCGCAGTGGATCGCTCCAGTTCAAAAGCGATATGGAGCAGGCGAAGGAGCAGGAAGATATCGACATCATCGGCCAATTTGGCGTGGGTTTTTATTCTGCGTTCATGGTCAGCGATAAAATCACCGTCATCAGCAGGAAATATGGGGATGAGGAAGGCTGGAAGTGGCAGTCTTCCGGCGCGGACGGTTACACCATCGTCCCCTGCGAAAAGGAAACGCAGGGCACCGAAATCATCATGGAGATCAAGCCGGATACAGATGGAGAAGACTATAGCCGCTTCCTGAATGAAAACAGCCTTGCGGCGCTGGTAAAAAAATATTCCGACTATATCCGCTATCCCGTCCAGATGGAAATGGAACATTCCCGCAACAAAAATGCGGGGCAGGCGGATGCGGAGCCGGAATGGGAAACCTACCGGGAAGTAGATACCTTAAACAGCATGGTGCCTATCTGGCAGCGCAATAAAAGCGAAGTGACGGAGGAAGACCTTAACCAGTTTTATAAGGAAAAGTTCTTTGATTTCGAAGATCCGCTCAAAACCATCCGTGTGGATGCGGAGGGGCTCATAAGTTATAAGGCGCTGCTGTTTATTCCTGCGAAGGCCAGCTATGATTATTACACGAAGGAGTACAAAAAAGGGCTGCAGCTCTATTCAAGCGGCGTGTTGATTATGGACCGCTGTGAAGAACTGGTGCCCGAACATTTCCGCTTCGTGCGCGGCGTGGTGGATTCGCCGGATATCTCGCTCAATATTTCCCGCGAGATGCTGCAGCAGACCCGCCACCTGACGGCGATCGCCTCCAATATCGAAAAGAAAATACAGGGCGAACTGGAAAAGATAATGGGAAGCGACCGCGAAGCCTATGAGAAATTCTGGCAGGCGTTTGGCCTCCAGCTCAAATATGGCGTTATGGCGGACTTCGGAGCGCATAAAGACAAGCTGAAAGACCTGTTGTTGTTCCCTTCCTCTGCAGGAGAAAAGCTTACTTCGCTGGCGGAATATGTGGGACGCATGAAGGAAGATCAAAAATCCATCTATTATGCAACGGGCGAAAATATCCAGATGATCGCTTCGCTGCCGCAGACGGAATATATCCGGGAGAAGGGATATGAAATCCTTTATTTCACGGACGAAGTGGACGAATTTGTGGCGCAGGCGCTGATGGCGTATGACGGGAAACCGATCCAGTCCATCAGCCGCGCGGACGCCGACCTGAAAACAGACGAAGAAAAGAAGGAAATCGAAAAACAGGCAGAGGAAAACAAAGACCTGCTCGGCTTTGCGGCAGACGTGCTGAAAGGCCGGGTCAAGGAGGCGCGTATTTCCGGTAAACTGCGCAGCCAGCCCGTATGCCTGACGGCGGAAGGGCCTCTTTCTTTTGAGATGGAAAAATATTTAAAACAGGTGCAGCCCGAAAATGAAATGAAAGCTGAGCGGGTGCTCGAATTCAATGCGGAGCATCCGGTGTTCGGAAAATTGAAAGAGCTGCAAAAAACAGATCCGGAAAAAGCGGAAACCTATGTAAAGATCCTTTACCACCAGGCGGAACTGATGGCCGGGCTGCCGGTGGAAGATCCTTCCGCCTTTTGCGAAATGGTCGCCGGCCTGATGTAAAACGCCATAAAGCTATGCATGAAACGCAGCCTTCCGGGTCAGGGAGGCTGCGTTTGTTTGCGAAAAAAGAAGACAGCGGGCGCTTTGTTGCTTGCTTTGTTGCTTTGGTGTTAAAAGCAAGATCAAGCGAAAGATATGCTAACGAACTTCGGCGGAAATTTTGACAAATTCGGTTGGCGTATAACTTGTAAATCTTTTGAAGACGGCGGAAAAATAGTTGCTGCTGGAGAAATTAAGGGACATAGCGGCTTCGGTCACAGATTTTCCGTGGAGCAATAATTCTTTGGCCTCGTCAATTTTTTTTCGATTCACAAATTCACGCGGAGTATCCCCCATCTGGTATTTAAATTTTTGCTTGAAATGGGAAAGGGAAAGACCGGCAATTGCCGCCAAATCATCCAGATCCAAAACCTCATATATGTTGTTTAAAATATATTCTACAGTTCTTCCGATATCCGGCGTGAGCTTGAATTGTATCAAGCAAGACCGCTCGATCAGGCGAAATATGAAAACAACAAGAGACGATGTGGCCTCGTAAAGATAAACCGTATTTTGGCTTTTTTGGAATTTGTAAAAAAGGGAGAAGCTGCTGCGAAGCAAATTGATGTCCCTCTGTTCTGTTTTAATTACCCTGCTCTTAATATTCGAAATACCGCTCATTATGCCTTTTGTACATTGCTTGTTGAGGAAAAGAAAATCTTTTAATTGGCTGACGTCCAATTGGAACCAAATCATTTCATGGATTGTCATGGGGGCGGAGGCGGTATCGTGCGGCTCATCCGGATAGCACATAAATACGTCTCCCCCTGACAGTTTATAGTTCTTTCCGTCCACCGAAAAAGTAACGTTGCCCTTTGTCACCAACGCAAACTCGAAACTGTTTTCATGGTAATGAAGCGACAAGCCAGAAGTGGCCTTGATACTGGTGTTTTTCCCCATCGTTCTAAGCCCGGGAACCTTTAGCTCGTTCTGTGTTAATACAATTCGCTCCCCATCATCAAAATAGGAGTCCAACCATCTGATAGAATCCACATCAAAGCTCCATATGTATAATTTTGTACGGTATATGAAATTGAATGCAATACTATATATTTATAACTATAATACAACCATAAGATCATTTCAATGTTCTCAAAAAAATAATTAAATAAGAGGGGAAAACAATGAAGAAATTAGTAGGTATATTTTTGGTAGTGATTTTTGGTATCTCGCTTATCGCTTGCAGTCAAGCGGCTACACCAGCAACGGAAACATCCACAGGAAGTGCAGGCACGGAAGTATCCTCGGGAAATGGAGAAGCGCTGCGCATTGGATATATTGAAAATTTTGCATCCCATGAATTTTACCAGAACATTATTAAAGGAATGAAGCAGACGGCGGAGGAAAACGGGTGGAGCCTCGAAATCGCGGATGCCAACGGCGATATTTCCAAGCAAATATCGTTAGGAGAAAATATGTTGGCCAAGGATGTAGACGCGTTGATTGTAACGCCGGTTGATGCAAAAGGCGTGATGCCGCTTATCGAACAGGCCGAAGCGGCAGGAGTGCCCGTAATTACAGAGGCGGTTCCGTTGGAAAAGCAAACCTGCTATGTAGGGATTGACGATTTCTATGGCGGGTATATTGACGGGCAAGCCGCTGGAGAATATGCAAATGAAAATAACATTGTTCCCAAGGTTTTGGTTGTCGGCGCACCTGCATTGGAAGTATGCGTACAGCGTGTAGAAGGGTTTAAAACCGGGCTTCAGGAAGTATGTCCCGAAGCAGAAATCGTGGTGGAAGTTGATGGAGGCGGCACAAAAGATACGGCTGTCGCGGTTGCCACAGATGCCCTTACTGCCAATCCGGATATTAATATGGTGATGGGAATCAATGACGACTCCACTCTGGGCGGATTGCTTGCCTGCGAAGCAGCGGGAATGGACATGAGCCAGGTAACAGGGTTTGGCTTTGGCGTAGAAGGCATTGCTGCAAAAAATGAACTTGTCAATCCAGATTCCTCCTATAAGGGCGGCCTTGGAATGTTCCCGGAAATGATCGGGCGGCTGTGCGTTGAAATGGCGGCGAAAGCGGCGAATGGAGAGGAAGTACCGGTTGCAATTACGACGCCGCTGGTTGTAATGAATGGAGAAAATGTAACGGAATATTATGAACAGGATGGAGATAGCTGGGAAATTAAATGGGAATCCGTCGAAGAACTCGGCTATACGCCGCGTGATACGGTAGAAATTCAAAAATAGAGGAAAAGATGTCCGGAATCAGAAAATGATTCCGGACAATTTATAAATGGATGCGCAATTTAAATGCGAGTGGGGAATCGGTATATTTGTAGAAACAGGGGGGAATTTCTGTGAACCGGATAAAAAGAGGATGGAAAAAAATTTCGGAAATAGATGAATTGATGCTGATTGTGGCATTGGTCGTTATCATAATCATTATGTCGCTGATGTCGGAATATTTTTTCACCGGAAAAAATTTGATGAATGTACTCCGGCAATCGTCCACAACGTTGATTGCGGCAACAGGTATGACTTTATTGCTGCTCGTAGGAGAAGTCGATCTGTCAATTGGGTCGCTGGCAGCATTTTCCGCGGTAATCATGGTTGACGTTATGAATATGACGCAGGCGATATTGCCCGCTGTGCTGGTGGCGATCGGAATTGGCGTAGGCGTCGGGCTGTTTAACGCTTTCGTGGTAACGAAGTTCAATATTGCCTCGCTCATAGTTACGTTGGGCGTGATGACCAGTGTACGCGGCTTTGCTTATATTTATACGAACGCAATCGCAATACAAAATACGGTAGATGGATTTACTGTTATAGGGAATGGATATGTAGGCCCAATACCAATTCCAGTCATTATTGCAGCGGTATTATTTGTCCTTTGCTATTTCTTGCTGAAATATACCACCTTTGGCCGGTACATTTATGCAAGCGGCGATAATAAGAATGCGGCGCTTGCGTCCGGTATTAATGTGAATAAAATTAAGACAATTACGTTTGTATTATGCAGCGTATTTGCGGTAATAAGCGGGATTATTCTCACAGCCCGGGTTAATTCAGGACAGCCGAATTTAGCTCAGGGATTTGAATTTACAGTAATTGCTGCGGTTATATTGGGAGGAACCAGTTTAAGCGGAGGCCAGGGAACTCTGATTGGAACGTTGGTAGGCGTACTCATTCTAGGTGTGCTAGATAATGGTTTGGTGCTTAATGACGTATCCTCTTTTTGGCAAGATGTGGTCAGAGGGGCCGTTATTATACTTGCGGTCATCATCGATACGAGACGTACGCAAAAACGGGAAAAAATTAGCCGCAGATTGGTAGAACAAGGAGCCGTTTCTCAATAAGGAGGAAGATATGGGAAAAATATTGCTGAGAGCGGAGAATATTACAAAAGATTTTCCTGGCGTAAAAGCCCTGGACCATGTGAAGTTTGAACTGGAAAAAGGAGAGGTTCATGCGCTTTTGGGGGAAAATGGCGCGGGAAAATCTACGTTGATAAAAATACTGTGCGGCGTCTATCATCAAGATAGTGGGCAAATTTATGTAGATGATAAACCGGCAGAAATAAATTCAGCAAAGGACGCACTTGATTTAGGAATCAGTACAATTCATCAGGAATTGAATATTGCAGACAACCTAAGCGTAGCAGAGAATATATTTTTTGGGCGCCTTCCTAATAAAAGGGGGCTTGTAGACCGCAAATCCCTTGTTCGTGACGCAAAAAAAATTTTAGACAGGATAGGCCTCCAGGTGGATCCGCAAACGAAGGCGCGTTTTTTAAGCATCGCAAAAAAGCAAATGCTGGAAATTGGAAAGTCACTTTCCTTGAATGCGCGCGTTATTATTATGGATGAACCCACATCTTCGTTGAGCCCGGAAGAAATTGATACATTATTTGATATTATCCGGGAATTAAAACGGCAGCAGATATCTATTATATATATATCGCATAAATTAGAAGAGATATTTGAAGTGTGCGATCGGATTACCGTTCTGCGGGACGGGCAGTATATTGGAACAGCCCAGACAGGACAGACCAATAAGGAAGAATTGATTAAGATGATGGTAGGGCGGGAAGCCAATATAGACTATAAGCGAAATTGTTCAACTTGCGGAAAAACAATATTGCAAGTGAAGGAATTGACGACCGATAAGATAAAAAAAGTTTCGTTTGAAGTAAAAGCTGGAGAAATCGTTGGGTTTTCCGGCCTGATGGGGGCGGGAAAATCAGAAATTGCACGGGCGTTATTTGGTCTAGATGAGGTTCGCTGTGGGACGGTTGCCTTGGATGGGAAAACCTTGGATAAGGTAACTCCAATATGTTGTATGCAGCAAGGGATCGGTTACGTACCGGAAGACAGAAAAGCGGATGGATTGTTCCTGAATTTAACCGTAGGTGAAAACATGTCGGTTTCTTCGATCAACCAATTTACAAAAGGGCCGGTAATCAATAAAAAGGCTGAAATGGTGTCTTCGCAGGAGCAGGTCGCACAATTAAAGATAAAAACGCCATCTCTAAAACAAAAAATACGTAATCTTTCAGGAGGGAACCAGCAAAAAGCAATCATTGCAAGATGGCTTTTAAAAAGTGGGCTCAAATTATTGATTATAGATGAGCCTACCCGGGGAATCGATGTCGGAGCAAAATTTGAGATATATACGATTCTGAGCCAACTGGCGCAAAACGGTGTCGCGCTTCTGGTAATGTCTTCGGAAATAGAAGAATTGACCAATATGTGTGACCGCATCATAGTAATGCGGGAGGGAAGAATTTCTGCGGTATTAAATAACGAAGAGGCTGACCAGACAAGCATCATGAAATATTCAGTGAAATAATCAGGAGGATAATATGAATTCAAGAGAAAGATTCTTAACAGCATTAAATCTACAACAGCCCGATAAGGTACCGCTGTTTGATTTTCTGTTTTCTCCTCCGCTGTTTGAAGCAGTGCTGGGGAAAAAGGTAAAAACATATGAAGCTGTGGACGCGGTAGAATGCGCGCTAAGATTGGGTTTGGATGGCATCTGGATACCCATTGGAGGGTATGCGGGTTATACTCCCCAGGCTGTAGGGAAAAATTCCTATAAGGATGAATGGGGAACAACCTATGTTCAGAGCGAGGCCTCCTGGCCGATTGACGCTCCGAGTGCCTATCCAATTGCTAACCGGGAAGATTATAAAAATTGGACGGCCCCAAACCCGGACGATAAGGAAAGGGTGCAGCCCTTGCTGGATGCATTGAAATACAATAAGGGCAGGCTTGCGATTCTGGCAGGGGTGTTAGGGCCTTTTACGGCTGCTACGATGCTGATGGGGCTGGAGGAAATGAGCCTTGGGTTTTATACGGATCCTGAATTGGTAACGGATTTAATACAAGAAGGCGAAAAATTTTCCACAAAAGCAGGCTTGCATCTGCTTGCGGCCGGTGCGGATGCGATCATTATCAGCGACGACCTGGGATATGCAAACAGCTTGTTTGCTTCCCCGGAAATCATGAGGGAATATGCGCTGCCGCCAATTAGAAGAATGGTGGAAACATTCCGTTCGGTAGGGGCGAAGGTCATACTGCATTGTGATGGCAACCTCAATAAAATTTTGGATGATGTGGCGCGCCTGGGAATAAGCGGCCTGCATCCCATAGAGCGGAAAGCCGACATGAACCTGAAACAAATCAAGCAAAAATACGGAAAGCTCATATGCCCGATTGGAAATGTCAATTCTTCTTCTACGTTACCTTACGGTACGAAAGAAGAAATCGAAGCCGAAGTAAAAGAATGCCTTGCCGATGCGGCGCAGGACGGAGGATATATTATTGCTTCTGACCATTCCTTAAGCCAAGGCATCCCGGTGGAAAATGTTTTTCATATGCACGAAGCTGTCATGAAATACAGGAAATATCCCATTCAACTTTAACAGGTACGGAAAAACAGCGAAAAAGAGGGGAAATATGAACATAAGAAAGGATATATTAAAACTTTTTGCGGGAGAAAATCCAGAGTATGTTCCATGGTTCGGAGATCTTGCATACTGGATCGATTACCTTTTGGACGAAGGAAAAATGCCGGAAAAATACCGCAAATCAGAATATGGGGACGTTGGCCGCGCAGAGACGCAGGGAATGGCCAGCCCGTTTGTTGGGGCGGGCCTGCATCGCTTGCACCGGGATCTTGGCGTGGGATTTTACCTGCAGGGCTACTTCCCGTTTATCATTGAATATGATCTTGAAATAGAAACGGAAGAGAAGGGGAATTTAAGGACGACTACCGTCCATACGCCGCATGGAGAGCTCCACGAAGTGTGGGAGTATGTTTACAGCACGCATAGTTGGGGGCCGCGCGAACATCTGGTTAAGAACTGGAAGGATCTAAGAGCCCTGCGTTATCTTTATGCGCATATGTACTACAGTCCGGAATACGCTCTCGCCGAGCAACGGTACGGCAGCATAGGCGAGGATGGTATTGTATTGGTTTATGCACCGAAAAGTCCCTTTATGGAATTGGTCGCATTAAAATCCGGAATCGAAAACATAACATATATGTTTATGGATGCGCAGGAAGAACTGGAAGAAACGCTCTCCGCAATGCTGCACAAACATAATGAGGCATTGGACCTGGCGATCAAAAGCCCGGCAGAATGCATAATGGTTCCTGATAATTTATCCAGTGAAGTGGTCGCCGGGTTATTCTACGATAGTTATATGAAAGATATCCATAAGACCTGGACAGATAAAATACGGCAAAGCGGAAAAATTTCCTTTGTACACCTCGACGGAACGCTCACCCCGTTAATTACAGAACTATCGAAGGCGGGATTTGATGTTATCGAGGCCGTAACGCCGCAGCCGGTTGGTGATATTGCCCTTGAAGATTTGCGAAAGTATGTGAAAAGCGAAACGATACTTTGGGGTGGAATTCCGGGCGGATTTTTCAGCGGTGAAGTATCAGACGAGGAATTTGACGCGTTCGTAATCCGCGCGATTGAGCTGATGAAAAATAACAACCGTTTTGTCCTTGGGGTTGCAGACCAGGTAGTTCCGGGAGCTTCCTTTGAACGAATCAAACGTGTCAGGGAACTTGTAACACAATATGGGAAATATGATTGAATAGCTTCAAAATGAAAATTACTTAACGGAGGTAAGTATGGATAGCAGAGAACGCGTATTTCGTGCGCTTGAATTTAGGAACCCGGACAGGATCCCGATTGATTTATGGACCTTGCCCGCAACCAAAAATAAATATGGAAAAGAGCTTGAGGACATTTTGCTGGCCCATGAACGAGATATTATATCCCTTGTGGGACCTTTTGACATGGGGTTCACACCGGCATATTATCAGCGGGGGACATTCATGGATCCGTGGGGAAGCGTGTGGACCAATATTAATCCTGGCGTGATTGGAGAAGTCAAAAACCCGGTGATTGACGACTATGGAAAATTGAGCGGCTATTGTGCTCCGACAGAAAAATTCCTGGCGGAATGGGAACAGAATAAACCGAATTTAAAAAATCAAATCTCCTGTGCACGGGAAAAAGGGAAATTTATTATCGGCGGCTGGATCAGTGTCTTTGAAAGACTGCAGTTCTTGCGCGGCACGGAAGAATTGTTTTGCGATATTGCCCTTGGAGAGACTCCTATGTTCCAAATGATTGAGATCATGATGGGTTACATGCATGCCTATCTGGACTCATGGTTGGAAATGGATATTGACGGAGTGGCTTTTGGGGACGATTGGGGCACGCAGATCAGCCTATTGATTTCTCCCGGACGGTGGAAAGAAATATTCAAACCGCTGTACCGCGAGCTAATGGAGAAAATCAAAAAAGCGGGGAAAAAAATATTCTTCCATAGCGACGGATATATCTTTGATTTGTATCCCGAGCTGATCGATCTGGGAGTTGATGCAGTCAATTCCCAGATATGGTGCATGGGAGTTGAAAAAGTTGCGGACGCGTATGCAGGCAAAATAACATTCTGGGGGGAGATCAGCAGGCAGAACACCCTGCCAGCGGGGACTCCGGAAGATGTAAAGAAATCTGCGGACATGATGAAAAAATATTTATATGTCAACGGCGGCGGACTGATCGGCCAATCAGAAGTAGGCGGGGACGTTCCGCTCGAAAACATTACGGCGGTTCTCGAAGCCTGGAATGATTGGGGAGGGAAATAATGGCCTTTCAACCAGATTATAATAATATTGTGGATGCGGCTACAAATAAAAAGCCGAAACGGATTCCCCTGTATGACCATATTATTGCGGAAGAAGTCATGCAAAAAGTAATGAAGGCAGATTTCATAGCATTTATGAAGAGCGGGGATAAACGGGAGTATTTTAAATACTATACACAGTTTTTTTTCAGGATGGGCTATGATACGGTATCGTTCGAGCAATGCATTACCAAAATGCTGCCGGGTGGGGGAGCTTTATACCGCCATGCCAACCCCGTTCTAAAAACATATGAAGATTTCAGAAATTACCCATGGGACGCCTTGGCGGACCGGTATTATGAATTGTTTGCGGATGATTTTCGCATGCTTGGCGAAGTTATGCCCGAAGGGATGAAGGCGATTGGCGGACCAGGAAACGGTTTGTTCGAAATCGTTCAGGATTTGTGCGGATACGAAGGGCTGTGTTATATGGCGGCCGATGATCCGAATTTCTATGCCGCGATCTTCGAAACTGTTGCAAATCTGATGTTAGAGATATGGAAACGGTTTTTAGAAGAATTTTCGGATATATATTGCGTATGCCGGTTCGGCGACGACCTTGGCTTCCGTTCCCAGACGTTGCTTTCCGTAGCCGACATAAAAACGCTGTTGATACCGCAATATAAACGATTGGTTGAACAAATTCACTGCTTTGGAAAACCATTCCTCCTGCATAGCTGCGGCTGTATTTTTGATGTGATGGACGACTTGATTGTTGAAGTGAAAATTGATGCCAAGCATTCCAATGAAGACGCGATTGCTCCTTTCGATCTCTGGGTTGAAAAATATGGGAACCGGATTGGAAATTTTGGCGGGATCGATACGGATGTTCTGTGCAGGGATTCCCTTGCGGAAATAAAGAAATATGTGGAAAACGTATTTGTGGAAAATGCGGGAAAACAGGGAGGAATTGCTTTTGGCTCCGGGAATTCTGTTCCGGATTATGTTCCCGCAGAAGGATATTTAGCGATGGTGAAAACATTGCGGATAATGCGTGGAGAGAAACTGGGAGGAGAACTATTATGAAACGGTCGGAAATACAAAGAACAATCCGTTGGGCAAAAGAATTCTTGGCGCAACACCATTTCTATTTGCCGGAATTCGCGGACTGGACTGTGCGGGAATGGAAAAAAAGGGAATCGCACATTTCCGTTATTCTGAAAACAATGCGCGGATGGGATATTACAGATTACGGAATGGGAAATTTCCGGGAAATCGGCAGCGTTCTTTTTACAATACGGAATGGCTGCGTGGGCGATCCGGCGCTGGGAACGCCCTATGCGGAAAAGGTGATACCAATCTATGAGGGGCAACGTTTGCCGATGCATTATCATGAAAACAAAACGGAGGATATCATCAACCGGGGAGGCGGTATGATGTTCATGAAGCTTTACAATGCTCTCGAAAACGGAAAACCGGATGTGGAAAGCAATGTAATAGTTTATATGGACGGGATTGAGAGGTGCGTAAAACCCGGAGAAGAATTTTTAGTCGGCGCAGGGAGCAGCGTTTCCCTTACGCCGCGTATGTATCACATTTTTGGGGCGAAGGAAGGCTATGGAGATCTGATTGTAGGGGAAGTATCTTCTGTTAACGACGATAATACGGATAATTTTTATTATGAACAAGTTTCGCGGTTTGCAGAGGTCGAGGAAGATGAAGAAATGATTTATCCGCTTTGTAATGAATACAATAAGATCTTTAAGAAAAAGGACCATGATTGATATGGAAGAGACGAATCATACAAGAGATATCGTCGCCTTAGGGGAATGCCTGATCGATTTTGTCCCCCTGCCCGCAGCGGAAGACGGAAAGCTGAACTTTTCTGGCTGTCCGGGCGGTGCGCCTGCGAACGTCCTGGCCTGTGCGTCCAGGCTCGGACTGGATACTGCCTTCATAGGGAAAATAGGCGATGATGCTTTTGGAAGGCTGCTATTGGATACGATACAAAACTGCGGGATTGATACGGCGGGTATGATCGTATCGAAAGATTATCTGACAACGCTTGCTTTTGTAACGCTGGATGAACAGGGAGACCGGGAGTTTCGTTTTTACCGCAGTCAAACGGCGGACTATATGCTTCGGGAAGAAGAAGTTGACGAAACGGTTCTTGCATATTCCAAAATATTCCATTTTGGGTCGGTCTCCATGACGAAAGAACCCTCCCGTACAACCACTATGCAAATGGTGAAAAAAGCGAAAGAATACGGATGCATGGTTTCGTATGATCCAAACCTCAGGGAGTTTCTGTGGGATGACCTGTATGAGGCGCGAAAAATAATTTCACATATGCTGCATGATGCGGATATCGTAAAACTGTCGGGGGACGAACTGGAATTTCTTACAGGTACGGATACTGTTACGGCCGGCATGGAGGCGTTGTGCCGAAAGTATTCCATTAGCTGCCTCGTAGTTACCATGGGCGCGGAAGGCAGTCTTTGCTTGTGTGGCGGCATTCTGGTGAAAAGGCTTTCTTATAAAGTGATAACCATAGACACCGTAGGCGCGGGAGATACGTTCTGGGGTGCGTTTCTTTACCAGGTGCTTCGGGGCGGGCTGGATATCAAGCATCCTGAAGAGAAAAAGATCGCAGCGGCGCTTGATTTTTCAAACGCGGCAGGAGCGATTTCCACAACGAGGGCCGGGGCAATTCCTGCCATGCCATCGCTGGAAGAAATACGAAAACTGGTTGGAGTAGAAGGATAGCCGTGTGCTGGAAGCGGTTATCCAAAATGGGATAATGCGATGTCCCCTGTTTGGGGCTGCGGGATTCGCTTCTGCCTGAGCAACTGCAGGGGCCCCTACAGCCTCTCTAAAACAGGCGGAATCCACGTGTGCTCGAGCGCCGCATCTGCCGGAAGATAAATGCGCAGCGTCAGGCTGAAAATGTCCTCGCAGACGGGCAGCCAGTTCGACACTTTTTCATCCGGCTGGGTGGATTGGATGGAAAGGACGAGCGAACCATCCTCCTCGAAAACAAAATCGCTTTTATCGTCGAGATGGTAACGGTCAAGTTCGTTATCGATCAAATGCCCCGCAGCGTCGTAGCCTGTGAGGGACCACCAGCCCCCTTCGTGATGCGGGGGGAGCCTATCTTTTCCAAAATGCAGGCGGTAACGGGATTTCCCGTCAAGCAAATGGAACTCGCCGTCCATAACCATCGAAGGATAAATTGCCATCTTCACCGGATTGGCAAAACCTCCATAGGCGACAACGGCGCGGAATTTATAGTCGGTGCCAAAGCATCCTACCGTCGGATCCATAAACATCCAGTGGTTATATTCTTCTATTTTGGCGTTTTTATTGCTGTAATCAGTGTCGATCATGCCCGGAAGCGTCCGTGCCTTTTCCTGCGCGGGGACGGAAAGGGCGGAAAGGCGGAATTTCTGCCCGGGGCCAATGCCGAGTGCTGAAAATTTTTCGAGGGCAGGAGCGTCCTGGGGGGAAGCGGGATTGTCTACAGCCAGGCGATTGAAGCGGTCAAAGAATTCCTGCACA
Organism: Christensenella tenuis; assembly: GCF_014287795.1. Taxonomy (GTDB): domain Bacteria; phylum Bacillota; class Clostridia; order Christensenellales; family Christensenellaceae; genus Christensenella; species Christensenella tenuis. The sequence continues at coordinate 22,179 of NZ_JACOON010000006.1, read as the reverse complement.
TCCATTGTGCCGATCCGCTTGAGCGCAACAAAATCCTTTTCCTTTGTATAAACGCCCCGTGGCGGAGTATAGGCCTTGCCATAAGCGGAAAGAGGATAAATTTTCATTGCGTTTTGAATTTCATGGACTACAGGGAGGTCTTCCCTACCCAGTATGCGCGTGCGGATCAGAAGCCACACAAGGTTTGTATCCATCGGAACCATTATGACGCCATCTGGAAGAGTGCCTTTGAAACTGGGGCCGGTAAACGCATAGGTGACGGCGCCGTTCCCGCCGATTTCTCCCGTTCCGAGAATGCACGGCGTATTGGAATACCCGTCGAATACCTGGATGGTGCAATAACGCGACACTTCCGGCTTCCAAAACAGCATGGGTTCCTCCCGCAAATCCAAATAGGCCTGAGAATAGACCGTATCAACATTGGGGCGGGTGAGGCTGGCCATTTCCGGGGTTGCGAGGTCCCGCGCGTGGAAAAGCTGGTTGATGGGCGCTTTCTCATGGGTGGGGGCCTCCGTATTGGTCGCCATTTCCCGGATTAGGTCGAGCAACACTAGCGGGTAAGCAAAAATGTACGCTTCTTCGAGTGTTTGGGACTGTGCCGCAATTGGATCGGTCATTGTTTCTATTCTCCTTGTTTTTCATCATTCGCCTAAAGGCGGGAAAAAGTATAGCTGCTGAAGGTATTGTGCGGGAAACTTATCCCGTATTAATTTATTATAGAGTCCGCACGGCGGCAAAGTCAACTGCTTCTGCCGGCAGGGGCTTCATCCGTCCCCGAAAGAAGCGGCGGCAAAAAGTTGCAGGTATCCATTTCATTTTTAAAAACTTTTAGCTATACTATAGGTAATCTTATTGCTTTGCCAAATAAAACAGACAAATAATTGGCGGCCCGAACGAACCGGAAGGGAAGCGAGGATCGATGATGGAGCTCACAGTGAATGAAAAACTTGAACGCAGGAATCTGTCACGGCTTGGGTTTGCTTATTTAGTCCTCCTCGCGGTAATTCAAATCGGCACGTCTGGTTTGGTTCTGGTTTTTTACCGAATCTTTCCGCGTATGGGAATGGAAGGGGTTTTCGCCATTCAATTTACGGTAGTCTACGGGGTGGGCATTCCGCTTGCGGCTTTTGTCGCACGGAAAGTGCCCGCCCTTCCTCGTCCGCCGGTGGACTTTTCCTTTCAAAAAGTGTTTGTGCTTTTTATGGTCTGTTATTTTCTGGGCTGGCTGACGGCGTTGGCGTCCAATGGCATTATTTCCTTCCTGTCTTCAATCAGCCCCAACGGGTTTTATCTGGGCAGCGCAGCGGAATACCTGTCGCCAAAAGAACCGGTTTTTAACGTCCTTGTTGTGGCGGCGATGGTTGTGGCTGCCCCCATCCTGGAGGAATGGTTTTTCCGCAAAATATTGATAAGCCGGCTGCTGCGGTACGGGCAGCTCTTTGCGGTCGTTGTCTCCGCGCTGATGTTCGGGCTCTACCACGGCAATATGATGCAGCTTATTCCCGCGCTGGCCTTGGGCATCGCTCTTGGATATATTTATACGCGGACGGGAAATATCGCTGATACGATCGTGATCCATATCCTCAATAATGCTGTTTCCGTATTTTATTCGCTGTTTGCTGCGGCGGGTGTCTTTTGGGCAGCCGCTTTGGTTAGCTTGGCGTCCTTTGCTTTTGTGATTGCGGGCTGCGTATTGTTTTTCAAAAACAGGAAAGCCATTCGCCTTTCGTGGCGGCTCCTCGTGCTGCCTGAACGGGGCTGGAGCAAAATAGCCGTTTTGAACGCAGGCGTTTTGTGCAGCTTTATCTTTGCAATTGCGCTTGTAATCTTCAGCAGCATTGCCGCTATGGGGCTGGTCTATTAGACGGAAGAAGGACGGGGATGCTCCCATTTCCCGCAGCCGCCTTTTATAAACAAAACCGCGAAACGTTGACATCGGCAAACATGCATGATAAAATTTAGCCGAAATTGAATTGAAATCCGGGTGAACACCTACCGTGAACAAAAGGTTTTTTGTTTGCGGTTTTTATTTTAAGGAGGAAAACAGATGTGGAATTTAGCCTGGCCGATCCTGCTTGTTGTGGGGGCGAATACTTTTTATAACATCAGCACCAAATCAACGCCCGGCGGGGTAAACGCGTTTGCTTCGCTTGCCGTCACCTACCTTGTGTGCTTTGTTTTGTGTATTGCCATGTTTTTTGTTACTGCAAACCAGAAGAACCTTGTGGCAGAAATATCCAAAGTAAACTGGACGTCGTTTGTACTGGGAATTTCCGTGGTAGCTCTTGAATTTGGATACATCAGTATTTACCGCGCCGGATGGAAGGTGGGAACGGCTTCGCTGGTTGCAAATATTATCCTGGCCTGCGTACTGGTTTTCGTGGGGCTTTGGCTGTATAAAGAAACACTATCTCCACGGAAAATAGCAGGCATTATCGTATGCGGTGTCGGCCTTTTTTTGATCGGGAAATAAAAGAGGGGAAACTGGAAAAACAGCTTGAAGGAACAGGTCCGCAGGTCCGGCCGCATAAAATACGAAGTCCCCGACACACTGTATCAGGGACTTCTAAAAACAATCCATTGGCTTGTACCTCCAAGCCCTCTATCTAATCGCCGTAGCGTTACCTATATAGTAACCTGTGCATGTGAACTCAAATCAAAGAAATTATGAACGGTTTGTAACGATTGCAGGATGGAACGCTGCGCAGCATGGGCGGCGCATCCCGAAAGATGCTTTCCTGAGGATGGACCTGTTAACGGAGCTCAAAAAACCAGCGGCCATCCCCGAAAAACAGATACCGCTGCCTGCCGGAAAATATGCAGGTATACCGTATTCCGCCGCCCGCACGGCTTACAGCTCTGCGGATATCGGCGATGTAGTCAATACGGTAGGCCCGCCTGTCCTTCCAGGTGATGGATAGGGGAGTGAGGTTGCCGTCGGGATCCGTATATGTGGTAACGCCGGCATAAATTTCAGGAGGGAATTTATTCATACCACCAGTATAAAGCTTTTCCCCTGCGAATGGGATTAAAAAGGGCAGCCCGCAGGCCGCCAGGTTGCAGTGTATGTATTTCGAAGATACCCCCGGCGTTATTATTTGAAGCATAATGCCGCAAAGATCCCTCTGGAAATCTAAAGGGAAATGATGTAAACAGGGATAAACAAGATGTAAGCAGGGGGCGCTTTTTCCTGCACGCCAGTCTTAACAGGGAACGAACGCGAAGTATCCTGCAAGTAATCTTCCCTGGCCATCAAAGAAAAGCGCGGATGGAAAAGAATACGATTGGTTTCACCAAACCCATCCGGTTCGCAGCGGCAATTTGGTTTAGAGGGGGTTCCCTTGTTTTTCCTGCGCTTTGCGGCGCTTTTCACCGCGCTTTCTCCTTTGCTTTCCCTGTGCCTTCGTGTTATGGTGGATAGACTATGTCAAGAAGGAGGTGCACGGTATGTATCAATCGATTTACCGCGGTGAATTAATAGCATACGGCGTATGTCCAAGGTGTAATATCATCTGTAAATTCCGGTCTGCTGCGGATAAGGATATGACCAGAACGGCAAGCATAGATAAAGACGCCGGAGTATTCCGGTGTTCCCGGTGCGGCTCTGTGGTAGACGCCACAAAGTTATCGTAAATTCCCCTCTGGCTCCCGCCATTGCAATGACCGAATGCGGCATTGACTGCGGCGGGAGCTTTTTTTGTCGTCTGGGACGCTAAGAGCCGGACATATAAAAAATCGTTTATGGGAGATTGATATATAGGCACCAGAATGCTATGGAAAAATGACCCGCTTGCAATCGGACAAAAAATTTGATATGATAAACGTAGTTAGCATATGCTAACTAAAACATATTTTAATAGAAGGAGGCACTTTCTTATGTCAATGATCCATAAGGAAATCAATGATTTTTCGCTGCAGGCCTATCAGGATGGCGCATTCCATGTCATAACAAAAAAGGATATTATGGGAAAATGGAGTGTATTTTTTTTCTATCCGGCGGATTTTACATTTGTATGCCCTACGGAACTGGAAGACCTCGCAAACAAATATGACGAGTTCAAAGCGGTAGGGTGCGAGATATATTCGGTTTCCTGCGATACGCATTTTGTGCATAAAGCGTGGCATGATGCCTCAGACCGCATCAAAAAAATTCGGTATCCTATGCTGGCCGACCCGACACACGCGCTTGCGGAAGATTTTGATGTGTATATTGGGGAGGAGGGCGTCGCCGAACGGGGAAGCTTCATAGTGAATCCACAGGGAAGAATTGTCGCTTATGAAGTAACAGCGGGTAATGTTGGCCGCAATGCGGATGAGCTTTTGCGCCGCGTACAGGCGAGCCAGTTTGTGGCGGAGCACGGAGATGAAGTATGCCCGGCAAAGTGGCGGCCCGGTGCGGAAACGTTGAAACCAGGTCTTGAATTGGTGGGACGGCTGTAGGCTGGGAAGATGGCGGATTGCCCCGCATAACGGACAGCGTAATGGCCTTTCCCGGAAACCACACAGGCGCCCGGATGTAGCTATGAAAGCTTCACGCTCCCCGCTTTTCCGTGCAGGACGCCACGCAGACCTTCTATGGAACTTGCCGTTTTGACGCCGTGCTCATTGGAAATTGCGCGGCATGCCCGAACCGGAAAATGTCCTCGCGGAGATCGGGCGGGTTTTAAAGCCGGGCGGAAGACTGTTTTCGCCAACCTTCATGCACGGGGAAAACGGACACAGCCAGTTTTGGATAAAACTGATGGCACCCGTCAGGCCCCGTACGTTTTATAGACGGGATGCGGAGGAACTTGCCGGTTTTATCGCCGTGCACGGGTTCGGGGATACGGAACGGCGGGCGTTCCGGTACAGGCTGATTCCGCTTTGCTACTTGGCGGCAAAACGGATTTGATTGAAGAACGGAAGGAAACAGGTATGAAACACAAAATTTTGCAAAATACCCGTAAGCCCAAAGGAATCATGGGGCGCATGGTCCTGCGGGGAATGAACGCAGGGCACGGCCTGCTTTCAGAATGGGCATTCGCTAACATAAAAATTCCAAAGGATGCGCGTTCGCTTGACGTGGGCTGCGGCGGCGGGGCAAATATCGCGCGGCTTTTGGAGCGCTGCCCGGATGGATTCGTGGATGGGCTCGATTATTCCGGGGACAGCGTGGCGGTGAGCCGCAAAAGGAATGCGGCATTTTTGGGAAAACGCTGTGAAGTCCAACAGGGTGATGTGGGCGCATTGCCCTATGAAGAGAATACGTTTGACTTGGTAACGGGTTTTGAAACCGTCTATTTCTGGCCGGATATCCCACGTGCTCTCTCTGAAATACTGCGTGTGTTGAAACCGGGCGGGCGGCTGATGCTGGTGTGCGAGGCAAGCGATCCCACAGATACGACGTGGACGAACCGGATCGAAGGGATGACTGTCTATAGCGGGGAAGAATTGTCGGAAAAGATGGAACAGGCCGGGTTCAGGAAAATTTTCCAGAAAAAGGAAGATAAGGGATGGATTTGCCTGATTGGGGAAAAAAGCGAATAAAGCGGGGAAGGGGGATTTCCCGCAAAAAACGCCTATGGTCTGGGCATAAGCGTTTTTTGCTTCCGAGGACTCCAGCGCTATTTGACTTCATATCCAGTCGCGTTGATGGCATCCCTGATTTGGCCTATTGTCACCTGCGCGGGATCGTATTCCACCATGGTTTGCTTTTTGCGCCGGCTGGATTTCACTTTCCTGATCCCAGGAAGCTGGCGAACTGCATGGTTTACATGCGCTTCGCATTCGCCGCAGGCCATCCCCTCTACGTGTAACTCAACTTTTTCCATTTAAGTTCCCTCCATGATAAAATATAAAATATAGTACCGAACCATACGGCCCAGTAATACCTATCGGTGTTAGCTTATGCTAACTACAGTATATCAACCGCTGGATTTTTTGTAAAGTATGGAAACACGGCAAATAGAAAGAATTTCAGTGATAACAAGGTTCTCAGATGCAGAAAACATAGCGTGGTGCGTAAACGCTGCGGTTGAAAAAAGAGGGGGGCAAAGCGCGCCGGAAAGGGACGTGCCGCGGCGGGCGCCGGCACTGCCGGGGGCATACAGGAAAAGCCGTACTTATTGTTTTGATCCGGGTAAACCGCATGATTGGTGCAAATGTCCCGGTGGGCGCGTAATACAAGCCATGCCCCGCAATCCATCGGCAGGAGGAATCATATGAATTGGGATGCCATTTTTCCAAAAGGATCGCATGTAACAGAAAAAACAACCAGGTATACGGTCTATACCGTGGATTTTCCGGATGGTTCCGGTACGATGACGGCCCACCGGGTTTTGCCGGGCATTTTGCTGGTATTCAATGACTTTTATACGCGGTGCGGATTTCGGAATGAAAAAACCCGGCCCGGTTTCATTGAGGTCAATCACTGCCTCAAGGGAAGCTATGAATGCGTCCTGCCGGACGGCCGCCATATAAGCCTTGGAATGCAGGATTTTTCCTTCAGCGATATGGGCAGGCCAATGGAACGTTCTTCTTTTGTAAGCGGGGAATATTGCGGGCTCAGCCTGCTGATCCATGTGGAAACAGCGGAACAGTCCCTGAATGATTTCCTCGGGGAACAAATTCCCTTTTCCGATATCTTTGAAAGGCTGCTCTATGGGGAAGGAGTACTGATCCTGCGCACAGATCCCCGAATCCAGCATATTGTATCTGAATTGTACCATGCGCCGGACGGCGGCCACAGTGGATATTATAAATTGAAAACGATGGAACTGATTCTCTTTCTGGCGTTCCACTGTGATAATAAAAGTGCGCCGGCCCACCCGTGCTACTGTCGGAACAGCGCCCGCAAAGTGGAAGACATTGCCCGTAAAATGACGGAAAACCTGAAAAGGCGCTACACGCTTTCCGAGCTCGCTGCAAAATACCATATCAGCATGACGACGCTCAAAACCCGTTTTGCGGAAGTTTACGGGGAAACGCCTTACCAATATCTGAAACGCAGGCGGCTGGAACGGGCGGCGCTGCTGCTTAAAACAACGGATATGAGCGTGGGTGAGGTCGCGGAAACGGTTGGATACCAAAACCCGAGTAAATTTTCCTCCGCGTTCACAGACTATTACGGAACGGTACCCCGGGAATATAAAAAGGATGCCGTTTTGGAGCAATCTATACCTTTTGGAGCTGGCGCAAACGGAAACGGATAGGTTATACTATTTGGTAGTTAGCATATGCTAACAAAAGAACAAAAGGAGAAAGACATTGAAAAAGAAAGGAAACATTGCAAAGCTTCTTGGGTTTGCCGGCAGCCATAAGAAGCTGACGGTACTCGGTTGTACGTTGTCAGGGATTGCAGCATTGTTGTCGATGGTGCCCTATATCCTGATCTGGTTTGTGGCCCGGGGCATTTTTACCGCTATGCCCGATTTTTCGTCGGCGCAAGGTCTGGTCCGCTTCGGCTGGGAAGCGCTGTGGTTTGCCCTCATAAGTGCAGCGGTTTATTTTGGGGCGTTGATGTGTACCCACCTTGCAGCCTTCCGCACGGCACGGAATATGCGCTCTGCCGCGGCGAAACATCTGGTGGACCTGCCGCTTGGCTATTTCACGTCCAACCAGTCGGGCAGGCTGCGCAAAATGATTGACGACAACGCCGGCATGACGGAGACCCTGCTTGCCCACGAACTGCCCGATTCCGTTGGGGCGGTTATAACGCCGGTTGCCGCGGTTGCGCTGCTGTTTGTATTCGACTGGAGGATGGGCCTTTTATGCCTGGTTCCCATCGCAATTTCCATCGTAACGCTTTTCCAGATGATGGGTGGGAAGCAGGCAAAATTTTTCAGCCGCTACCAGCGTGCGATCGAAGATTTGAGCGCGGAAGCGACGGAATATGTGCGGGGAATCCCGGTCGTCAAAGTATTCCAGCAAACAGTGTATTCTTTCAAGAGCTTTTATTCCTCGATTATGAGCTACAGCAAGCTGGCCTCGGAATACGCGATGGTGAACCGTACGCCCATGACGGCGTTCACGACGATTTTGAACAGCACGTTTCTTTTGCTGATCCCGGCGGGGATGATCCTGTGCGGGATTTCTGCGGATGGCTGGGGCGTGCTGGTAGACCTTATATTTTATATCCTGTTTACGCCGCTGTGCGCCATGATGATCAACCGCCTGATGTATGCGGGACAGGCGTCAATGGAAGCGTCCGAGGCGGTATATAAGCTCGATCAGATCATGGAAGAAGCGCCGCTCCCAGAGCCGGAAAACCCGGAATCCCCCGAGGGGACGGATATAGAGCTCCGGCATGTTACCTTTACCTATCCCGGTGCAGAGGTTCCCGCGCTTTCAGACGTCAGCTTCCGCGTACCCGAGGGAAAAACAGTGGCGCTGGTTGGCCCGTCCGGGGGCGGGAAGACCACTGCCGCAAGCCTGATTCCCAGGTTTTGGGATGTGCAGGCAGGGGAAGTCCTGGTGGGCGGCACTGATGTACGCCGAATCACCACAAGGGAGTTGATGGACAAGGTTGCCTTTGTGTTCCAGGATACGCACCTGTTCAAAACGAGTATTTTGGAAAATATTCGTGCCGCGCGCCCGGATGCAACGCGCGGGGAAGCGCTTCGTGCGGCTCATGCAGCGCAGGCGGACGATATTCTGGAAAAAATGCCGCAGGGCGTCGATACCGTGATCGGCACAAAGGGAGTATATCTTTCCGGCGGCGAGCAGCAGCGGATTGCGCTTGCCCGCGCGATTTTGAAAGATGCGCCCATTGTCGTGCTGGATGAAGCAACCGCGTTTGCGGATCCCGAAAACGAGGCACTTATCCAAAAGGCATTCGAAACGCTGACCCGGGGAAAAACGGTGTTGATGATTGCACACAGGTTATCTACAGTGCGCGGCGCCGACCAGATTATCGTACTTAAGGACGGAAAAACAGCCGAATGCGGTTCGCACGAACAACTGTTGGAACAAAATGGGATTTATGCCGCAATGTGGAAGGATTACCAAACGGCGGCACAGTGGAAGGTGGGAAAGGAGGTACCCGCATGATTAAGAAATTGCAAAGGCATTACGCCCTTACAGAGGGCGGCGCGAAGGATCTTGTCCGTGCGACATTGTGGACTGTGGCGGCAAACCTCAGTCTGATGGTTCCTATCGGCCTGCTGATTATGGTGCTGATGGATATTATCACGGCACTTTCCGCGGGCGGAGATACAGCAAACGGCGTATGGAGCAGCACGGCGCTTGCAGCGGTGCTTGTCGCGGTCATCTACATTGTCCACTGGATCCAGTATAAGGCGCTGTATATTGCAGTTTACGACGAAAGCGCAAACCGGCGCATCCGTCTTGCGGAAAAATTGCGCGGGCTTCCCCTTTCGTTTTTCGGACGGCGGGACCTTTCAGACCTTACGGCGACGCTGATGTCCGACTGCAGTTCCCTCGAACAGGCGTTTTCCCATTTTGTCCCCCAGCTCTACGGGACGATCATCTCCACGGTAATCATTGCAGCAGGTATGCTGGCGTTCGACTGGCGGCTTGGGCTTGCGGTGATCTGGGTCGTCCCGGTGGCAGCGCTTTTGGTGGTTGCGTCCAAAAAGGTGCAGGATAAGTTCGGGACGCGCACCCTGCTGGTAAAGCGTGAAGCGACAGACAGCCTGCAGGAACTCCTGGAAACGGTGAAAGATATCAAAGCCTGCAACCAAAAGCAGGCCTACCTTGCCAGCCTCGAACGGAAGCTCGGCGCGGCGGAAAGCGCGACCATCCGTTCGGAACTCGTTACGGGAACGTGCGTCACCTCCGCACAGGCGTTCCTCAAGATTGGCCTTGGCACAACCGTGCTCGTGGGAATTGGCCTTTTGGTTGCGGGGCAGGTCAGCCTGGTGGTATTCCTTATATACCTGATTGCGGCTTCGCGCATTTACGATCCGGTCAAAGCGGCTTTCGAGAATATGGCGGCGGTATATAGCGCGCAAATCAGGATCGAGCGCATGCGGGCCATTGAAGAACAACCGGTGCAGACGGGCGCGGATCATTATTCCCCCCGCGGTTACGATATCGTTTTCGATCATGTGAAATTTGCCTATAATGAAAATGAAGGTGTGCTTGAAGATATTTCCTTCACGGCACGGCAAGGCGAAGTAACGGCGCTGGTTGGCCCATCCGGCGGCGGAAAAAGCACGGCGGCCAAGCTTGCCGCACGCTTCTGGGATGTAAACGGGGGGAAGATCACCCTCGGCGGCGTGGATGTGTCCACGGTAGAGCCGGAAGCGCTCCTCACAAATTACGCAATCGTCTTCCAGGACGTCGTACTGTTCAGCGATACGGTGATGGAAAATATCCGCCTCGGGCGCCGGGACGCTTCAGATGAAGAGGTTTTCGCTGCCGCCCGGGCCGCGCAGTGCGATGAATTTGTAAACAAACTGCCCAAGGGTTATGGAACGATGATCGGCGAAAACGGTTCCACTCTTTCGGGCGGTGAACGCCAGCGTATCTCTATTGCACGCGCCCTTCTCAAGGACGCGCCGGTGATCCTGCTCGACGAAGCGACGGCCAGCCTCGACGTAGAAAATGAAACCGCGGTACAGGCGGCGATTTCGGGATTGGTACAGAATAAAACGGTACTCATTATTGCCCACCGGATGAGGACGGTTATGGGCGCGGATAAGGTGGTTGTGCTTGCAGACGGGAAGGTCGTGGAAACGGGCGCGCCGGAAGAACTCGCAAAAAGCGGGGGTATGTTCGCGCGTATGGTGGAATTACAACAGGAAAGTGCAGGATGGAGTATTTCATGAAAAAAGACAAATCCCCCCGGCTGCATGCCTCCGGGGAAGATTATCTCGAAGCGGTTCTGATCCTGAAACAAAAGGAAGAAACGGTCCGGCCGGTTGACCTCGCCCGCTATATGGGTTTTTCACGGCCGAGCATCAGCCGTGCGGTTGCCGCGCTCCGGGCGGAGGGCCTCCTCCACCCGGATACGGGCAACGACCTGGAATTTACGGAAAAAGGACTGGAACTTGCGCAGAAAGTATACGAACGTCACCGTTTTTTTACGGACCGGCTTACGGCGGCGGGTGTGGACCCGGAAGTGGCGGAGCAGGATGCATGCCGAATCGAACATGCAATCAGCGACGAAAGCTTCGAGAAGCTGAAGGAAGCGCTTTCCGACTAAGCTACCTTACGGCGAAAAACACAGCCGTATGAATAGGTGCGCCCCTCGAAGAGATGGGACGTGCCGCTTTTGTTTTCCCTTTTACCCGCCGCCTGCCCGGCGTTGCAGGAATATTCCCTGTGTTTTCCTGTTCCGATAAGGGGATGCGCTTCCGCGGGAGAGGCTGGGCAGCAGGAAAGGGCAGGATATGAATTATCAATTCAGCATCATCGTGAACGGCGATACGGTCTGCCCGGACACATGGGGCATGACTGATGAATTGCGCTGTTTCGATCCATAAGGCAAACGGCTCCTGTTTTCCCAAGATGTGCCCGGTTCTGCCAGCAGGACGTTTTTTCATCCCTTGTAAATTTTATTTGACATTCCCGTATGCCGGTGTTACACTCAAATCGTAACGTGCCCGGGCACGTAGGAGGTTTTATGCCATTTACAATCAGGCAGATTGCAGAAATTGCGGGGGTGTCCCGCGGAACGGTGGATAAGGTGCTGCACGGACGCGAAGGCGTGTCGGATGAGGTGCGCGCGCGCGTGGAGGAAGTAATCCGTAAGGCGGACTATGTTCCGAACCGCCTTGCCACAGAGCTTTCCCAGTCCATGAAAGAGCGGCGGATCGCCATCCTGATGACGCCGCTCAATCCCTTTGCGGAAAAAGTGCGGGAAGGGGCGCTCGCCGCCGCGAAAGAGCTGCGGGAACTGAATTGCAGTGTGGACGTCCTTATCATGCGGGAGTTCCGGGAGGACGAACAGGCGGAATCCCTGCACCAAATTATCGACACGCATCCGGACGGAATTGCGGTGATGGCCCTTGACGGAAACCTTACGCGCGAAGCGCTCCGGCGGGCAGAGGAAGAACATATTCCGGTGGTAACGTTTGTCAGCGATATTGCCGATACGGCGCGGATTTGCTTTGTGGGACAGGATATTCCGCGGGGTGCGCGTACTGCGGCGGAGCTTCTTGCCAGGGCGGTTGGTCAAAAGGGGCGTGTGGCAATTCTTCACGGCCCCATCAGCATGAGCGCCCACCGGCAGCGGATTGAAAGCTTTGAAAACGAACTGTCCGAAGGGTTCCCACAGGTACAGGTTTCCGGTTTTGCGGACATCCACGACGATGATGAAACCGCCTATCGGGAAACCGGGTTGGTGCTTGAAGACCGCAAGCTTGCCGGAATCTATGTGACGGGTGCGGGCGTAGGCGCGGTTGCACGCGCCGTGAAGGAGCAGGGCCGCAATGTGCGTATTGTCTGTTTCGACCTGACGCGGGAAACGGAGCGGTTGCTGCGGGAGGATGAAGTGGATTTCGTGATCGATCAGGGAGCCTTTGGGCAGGGCCGCGAAGCGGTGCGGCTGCTGTGGAATTACCTGGTGCATAAAACGGTACCCAAGGAAGGCCGTTTTTATACCGATACGACAATCTATGTCAAAGCGCTGCTGAAATAAGGAGGCAAGCATGGCAGATTTAGTTTTAGCACATGATTTTGGAACGACGAGCGATAAAGCGTGCCTGTTCGATACGGAGGGGAGTTTCCTTGCCGAAGCAACCTGCGACTATCCGATTTATTATCCGCATCCCGGTTGGGCGGAACAAAACCCGGAGGACTGGTGGACAGCCGTAAAATCCGCGTCCCGGGCGGTCATGGAAAAATCGAACGCACTGCCCAAAGACGTAAAGGCCGTCTCTTTTTCGGCACAGGGTATGGCGGTTATTCCTGTGGACAGGCAGGGCAGGACGCTTACCGAGCGGTCTATGATCTGGATGGATACGCGCCCTAAAAAAGAGGGGGAGCATATTTTAAAGGAGTTCGGCGCGCGCCGTCATTACGAGCGCACGGGCAACGGCTTTGACATCGCCATGTATCCCGCCGCCAAAATACTTTGGCTCAAAAAACATATGCCGGAGGTTTACGGAAAAACATATAAATTTTTAGGCTGCAAGGAATACCTGATCCACAAAATGACGGGTATTATCAGCAAAACAGATTATACCGAGTCGGGCCTTGGCGGGTTTTACGACCTGCACAACCGCTGTTTTGATTCCGAGCTTCTTGCGCTTTCCGAAACGGACGGGGAAAAACTGCTCGAGCCTACGGACGTAACCGCTGTGATGGGTGGGCTCACTTCTAAAGCGGCGGCGGAAATGGGTCTGGCGGCGGATACGCCGGTGGTGCTCGGTTCATGGGACAATTTTGCCTGTTCCACAGGCGCGGGCGCGCGTACCAAAGGAAATATGGCGGTCTACCTCGGTACGGCGGGCTGGCTTTCCATTACGCATCCGGAACCGATGCTGGCGCAGGACTGCATGGTGAACAATGTATATGTCGGGCAGGATACCTATTTCCCGATTTTCAATACGAATGCGGCGTGTGCGGCCTTTGATTGGGTGATGGACCATTTCTGCGGCAGCCTGGGCCGGGATTTCAAAAAGGCGGAAGAGCTGGCGGCCGGCGTACCCGCCGGCTCGGACGGAATGTTTTACCTGCCCGCGCTTTACGCGGGCAATAGTTTTTACTCGGATGCAAACCTGTGCGGTACTTACCTTGGCATCACGCCGCAGAGTACGGACGCGCATGTCATCCGCGCCGCTATGGAAGGCGTGGGGTTTGACCTGATGATGGGTGCGGAGTTTTTCCGCGGCCGGGGCGCGCTTCCGCGGCAGGCCAACATCATTGGCGGCGGTGCGAACAGTGAAGTGTGGATGGATATTCTTGCCAGCATGTTTGGCATTCGCCTGTCCGCCCCGAAGAACAGGCGGCACATCGGCGCGCTTGGCGCGGCATTGAACGGTATGGTGGGAACGGGGATGATCCGCGATTTTGATGTTGCCGGCGGAATGATTACTCCGCAGCGGACGACGGACCCGAACGAAGCGGACAGGGAGGCCTATCTTCGCCTCCTGCCGGTGTTTCGGGAATTTTATGAGGCGCTCACACCCGCTTATGCAAAACGGACGGAGGTACTTACCCATGGAATTAACTGAATTTATCTCACGGCTGGAAAGCCGGATTTTAAGTACGGATGTAGATTACCCGAATGTGACAAACCTTTGCTATGAAGCGAAGGAATATGGCATTCCCACAGTGACGGTGTTCCCGAATATGATCGATATGTGCCGGGAGACGCTGAAGGATGCCCCGGTTAAAATATGCGCGCTGATCTCCTATCCGCACGGTGGATTTTCGCCGCAGCAAAAAGCGGATGAATGCGCGAATGCGGTCTTGCACGGCGCAAGCGAAATGGAGGTTGTAGGCAATACGCGGGAAACCAAATCGCAAAGCCGCGCCTATCTCGTGGATGAAATGCGGCTGGTAAAAGAAACGGTGGGCCGCGATGTCGCTGTGAAGTTCATTATTGAAATTGAAATGCTGTCGGACGAAGAAGCAAAACTTGCCTGTGAAGCCGCGGCAGAGGCGGGGGTAGACTGGATCGTTACCTCCACCGGGGAATACTGTACGCTCGACGAAAACAGGAACGACAAAATGCTGGTCCCTACTGTGCATGAGGTCGGGCTGATAAAAGAGACGGTGGGAAACCGGGTAAAGGTGCAGGCCGAAGGAAACATTGTGGACGTGGAAACTGCGCTCGCACTTCTTGCGGCCGGGGCAGACAGAATATCCACGCCCTGCCCCGTAAAACTGATCCGCGAATTCATGGAACGGGAGGAAAACGGAAATGTATGACAGTGAAATGTATGAATGCAGCGTAATTTCACCTTTTCTGTCTTTTTATGGCAATGACGTTATTGAAAAAGAAATCATTGACGGATATCGGCACAGGGTACGCTCCATTATTGTAGAACCCTACCAGATTCCTATGTTGATGGAAATGCACAAAAAGTATGGCAACGGTTTTACCCGCACCGCCATGACCATCGGCTATCCTTACGGCGGGCAGACCACGGAAATGAAGGTAAAGCTGATGCGCTATGCGGTAGAGTGGGGCGTGTATGAGGTGAATGTTGGTATTGACATCAGCGCTATGCTTTCCGGGGATTATGACCGTTGCTACCAGGATCTCAAGGCCGTGGTAGACGCGGCTGGCGGGAAATGCACCGTGGTCCCCATCAGTTGGGTCATCAAGGTGCCGCTCGAGATGGTAGACCGCATCTGCAACATGTACGTCGACCTTGGCCTCACCGCCATGAAAACAAGCCCCGGCCTGCACCACGGCGATATGAAGGTGGAGCATGTGGAGTATATCTACAGGCATTTTGGCGACAAGCTGGAAATTGAAATTGCGGGGCGCTGCCGCACGCGTGAGAAGGCAGAGCTGATGAAGGCGGCGGGCGCGTCGGTTTTCCATATCAGCTCGTGGCGGAGAATGTGCGCGGGCGGACAGGACATCCAATGGGATTTTGAAACCAAGACGGGCGGCTACGGGGAATATAAGGACAGGTTATAATTGTTTCGGGCGGAGGCGCAGACCTCCGCTTTTTTTGATGAAAACAGGGCAGAAAATATGTTATAATGAATTAAATTATTTTATTTCGCACTAGAAAGAAAAATGGATCCGGACACGGATTTTTTGTAGGATCCAGAGCGTGTATTTCGGATGTGTGGAAGAAAAATACCACTGATGGCAAAATTTTTTCAAAAGATCGTTGACAAAATTTTGTCACTTTGGTACAATTACGTCAAGGGAGAAAAATCGGCATGGATTATAATCTGATTACTCAGAGGCAACAAGAAATCTATGACTTTATAGCGAATGCAAATGTAACGACAATTCAAGAGATCAGCGATGTGTTGAAATTTTCACCATCCACGATCCGCAGGGATTTAAAAGTGTTGGAAAAAGAAAAGCGAATTCAGTTGTTTCACGGCGGTGTGTCGGTGAATACGGGCTATGGCTCCTTTATAGAACGCACATCGAAAAACAGCGAGGTCAAGAAAAAAATTGCTGAAGCCGCTGTGGAGCTAGTCGAAGACAATGATTTTATCTATATTGGCGGCGGCTCAACGACCTTCGAATTTGCGGCATTGCTTGGTAGGAGGTTCGATCTTGATGGGGTCACGATCGTTTGCTCCGCAATGAACATTGCCCGGTGTTTCGTAGGCAATAAGCAATTTAAAATTATAGTGCCGGGCGGCGAACTGGAGGCGGAAGACGAAAGCATGGCGTCGAAAATGACAATCGATATGCTCAGTCGCTATAATTTTACAAAGGCGTTTGTAGGCTCCCAGGCAATTAACGCCAAAAATGGCTACTCGATCCCGCGGCTGAATCTCAGCGAGCTGAAGTCGATGATCGTGGAGAACAGCAAAGAACTGATTTTGCTGTGTGACAATACCAAGGTAGGTAAGGTAAGTGCCTATAAAGTTTGCAGTATTGATAAGGTACATACTCTTATTACAGATTTTTATGCGGAGAACGAAGAAGAACTCCAAAAGATTGCAGATCATGGTGTAAAAGTCATACGTGTTTGAAATTTCGAATGTTTAAGCGAATGTTTCTTTAGTGTTCCTTTTTTTTGCCGAAATGTGGAATAATTTAACCATAATGGAAAATAATAGTCACGAGAAAGGAAGAAAAAATGAGTAACCAGTATGTTTTGGCGCACGATTTCGGTACCAGTGGCGATAAGGCGTGCATTTTCGATACCGGCGGTAATTTTCTTGCGGAGGCCTATTATCCGATTAAAACATATTATCCCCAGCCGGACTGGGCGGAACAGTGCCCGGAAGAATGGTGGCAGGCCGTAAAGGATGCTACCCATGAGGTTGTGGCGAAATCTGGAGTAGCGCCGAAAGAGGTAAAGGCAATTTCCTTCAGTTCGCACGGAATGACGGCGATCCCCATTGATAAAGACGGGAATCTCCTGCTTGACCGGGTCATGACGTGGATGGACGCGCGTAGTACAAAGGAAGCGGAATATATACTCAGGCACATCGGGGCGCGCCAGCGCTACGAAAAGACGGGCAACAGCTTCGACGTCACGCTGTATCCATCCTCTAAACTATTGTGGATGAAACGCAACATGCCGGAGATCTATAACAGGGCCGTTAAGTTTCTGAATCCGAAGGAATATCTCGCCTACCGGATGACGGGGACTTACCGGAATACAGATTATGGTGAGGCCGGGATGAGTGGGCTCTATAACATGAACACACATAGATGGGACGAAGAGCTGATGCGTATCTCCGGTGTGGATGAAGAAAAGCTCCTGGTTCCCGCGGAAAATACGACGCCCGTCGGAAACCTTACGAAGCAGGCTGCCGCAGAGATGGGTCTTACCACCGATACGCTGGTCGTTCTTGGCTCGTGGGACAATTACGCCTGCGCCCTCGGCGGCGGGGTGCGCAAGGAAAATACTTTTGTAACGTGCCTCGGGACAGCCGGATGGGTAGGCGTAAATAATGAATCACCTCTGATTACGGACAGATTCATGTCCAATGTGGTCTATGTCGGAGACGGCACCTATTTCACAAGCGTACATTCCCACTCCGCCTGTGCAGCCTATGAATGGGTGGTACAGAACTTGTGCGCGGACCTCAGGGAAAAGTACGGGAAACAGGTTTACGAAACGGCTACAGAGCTGGCGATTCAGGCGGGTGCCGGGGCGAACGGCGTTTTCTTCCTGCCTTCCATGTTCAGCGGCAATACGTTCTATTCCGACGCCAGCCTTGCAGGCAGCCTCGTTGGCCTGAAAATGCACCATACCAGAGCAGATATCCTCCGGGCAGCAATGGAAGGCCCGGCGTTCGATCTGATGATGGGCGTGGATTTCTATAAAATGATGGGCGTGATGGCGGATGAAGCACGGCTCATTGGCGGTGGGGCAAACAACAGACTGTGGATGCAGATATTATCCAATATGTTCGGTGTTAAAATGATCCGTCCGAAAAACCTGCAATACATTGGCGCACTCGGCGCGGCGCTTATTGCGGGCGTGGGCGCGGACCTCATAAGCAGCCTCGATGCGGTAAGCGGCATGATTCAGTTTAGTGACAGCGCACAGCCGGATGACGGGGAGATGGAAAAATACAGACAGCTTCTTCCGGCTTTTAAGCATTTTTACGAAAGCCTGATGCCTGCATATAAAGAACTCAGTCAATTCATATTTTAAGGAGGATAACGTGTATGTGGAATTTCACAACAGGAACAGAAGCCGTTCCAAGCAGCATCAAAAAGACAGGTAAAAAAACATTTAACGAACTTGGAATACTGATCGTGTTGGCCGCGCTGTGCGTATTCATAGGGCTGTTTAATCCAGTGTTTTTTACTGCGACAAACGCAATTAACGTACTGCGCCAGATCTCTGTTATGGGTATCATCGCCGTGGGCGAGGCATTCGTCATCATTACCAGCGGCATTGACCTTTCCGTCGGCAGTTTTATCTCCCTCGGCGGCGTAAGCTGCGCCGCGCTGATCGTAGCAGGGGTCAACCCGTGGCTTGGTCTTGTCCTTGCACTCGCGCTGGGGGCGGGTCTTGGATTCGCGTCCGGCCTGTGCGTGGTCAAACTGAAGCTCAACCCGTTTATCACGACACTGGCAATGCTCAATATCGTGAAGGGGATCTCTTACCTGATCTCCGGCGGGCTACCGATCGATTTCGATAATCCCGTAGCCGTCCTTGGCGGGACGGTCGGGCCAATTCCCGTACCTGTTATTCTGATGTTCATTATCATTGTAGTTGGGCATATTGTCCTCACAAAAACAGAGTTTGGACGCAACATATTCGCCGTGGGTGGAAACGAGAAGGCAGCAAAGCTTTCGGGTATCCGCGTAGACCGGATCAAATTTGCGGTATATGCTATCATCGGCGTGCTTGCCGCTTTTGCTGGCATCATTACGGCAGGAAATCTGAACTCTGCAGATACCGCAGCCGGTTCGGGCATGGAGCTCGATGTGATCGCCGCGTCGGTAATCGGCGGCTGCAGCCTTTCGGGTGGACAAGGTTCTATCGTTGGTGTACTAATCGGCGCGGGCATCCTCGGCGTTATCCGCAACGGCTTCGTGTTGCTGATGGTTTCCAACTATTGGCAGATGATTACAATCGGTCTTGTTATCATCGCAGCCTGCGCATTCGATATGTTCCGCCGCAGCAAGCAGTAAGGAGGCGCGTATGGAAAATTCGGAACTGCTCCGCGTAGAACATATTTCCAAATCGTTCCCGGGCGTAAAGGTGCTAAACGATATCAACATTAATTTCCGCAAAGGAGAAGTCCATGCAATACTCGGAGAGAATGGTGCCGGGAAATCGACCCTGATGAACATCCTGTTCGGCTATTACCGCGCGGAGGAAGGAGACCTAATCTGGGAAGGGAAAAAAGTGTCGCTGCATTCGCCGCTTGAAGCGCAGCATATCGGCATCTCCATGATCCATCAGGAAAATTCATTGATCCCTTACCTTAGCGTTATGGATAATATCTACCTCGGACATTATCCCAAAAACGGGGCGTTTATCGACAAACGCAAGTTGCGGGAAAATACCGCAGACCTGCTTAGTGAACTCGAGGTGCCAGACATAGGGCCGGATACCCCGGTGGAAAAATTGAGCGTGGCACAAAAACAGTTGGTCGAGATCGTTAAAGCGCTGTCCTTAAAGCCCAAGCTGCTGATGATGGACGAACCGACCGCCGCGCTCACGGCCAAGGAGACGCATACGCTGATGAACATCATCGGCAAACTGTGCCGGGAAGGAACCGCTATTGTCTATGTGTCACACCGTATGGAAGAAGTGTTCGAGGTGGCTGATAAAATTACCGTTCTACGCGATGGCATAATGATTAAAACAGTCGACAAGGTGAACATTGACATCGATGAGGCAGTTCGCCTGATGGTGGGACGCGACCTCGAAAATCAGATGAGTAGCATGAAGAAACGCGCCCCGGAAAGCATCAGCAGCGAGGTGGTCCTCGAGGTGCGCGGCCTGAGCCGGAAGAAAAAGTTCGAGGACATCAGCTTTGTCGCGCGCAAAGGTGAGATTCTTGGGTTCGGAGGCCTCGTGGGCGCGGGCCGGAGCGAGCTGATGGAATCAATCTTCGGCTTCGATAAGACCGATAGCGGCGAGGTGCTCATCAAGGGCCGGCCCGTACAGATCAAAAGCCCTTGGGACGCGGCACGATATAAGTTGGCGTTGGTGCCGGAAGAACGCAAGGTAAAAGGCTTGTTCCCAGACCTGAGCGTGGGCGACAACATCAATATCGCAAGCTACAAAAAATTGAAAAAAGGGAAGCTGATTGATAAGAAGCTGGAAACGGAAGCGGCCCAAAGATATGTAGAAAAGCTGAATATCAAAACGACAAATATCAAGAAGCGTATTGGCGACCTCTCGGGTGGAAACCAGCAGAAGGCTGTACTTTCAAGGTGGCTGCAAACAGAACCGGAGATACTGATCCTCGATGAGCCGACGCATGGGATCGACGTAGGGGCAAAAGCCGAGATCTACGGGATCATCCGGGATCTGGCGGATCAGGGCATTACCATTCTGCTGATTTCGTCCGAACTTCCAGAACTGCTAATGCTCAGCGACAGGATCATCGTCATGAGCATGGGCAGGGTAAGCGGCATCGTGGAACCGCAGGATTATTCCGAGGAGAACATCATGATGTACGCTACTGGGCAAAAGAAATCCAATTTAAGCGAATGCTTAAAAAAATAAAAACTTTAGGAGGAAAAAATGAAAAAGGTTATCAGTCTGATTGTGGTAGTAGTCCTACTGACGGCAGTCGCATTCGCCGGCTGTGCACAGCAAGTGCCTGCTGCCAGCGAAGGGCCTTCCCAGTCTGCGGAGACGTCCGAGCCCGCCGCGCTGGAAGGATCAGCGAATGCGGAATCGTCCACAGGCGCCGCAGAAGCCGGCTCTTACGAGTGGAAGCAGGTTGGCGAAGCCGAAAACGTGAAAATCGTCCAGCAGGAACCGGAAAAGCCGCTGCGCTTTGCCTTCCTTGGCTTCCAGAACAACCCGTTTTGGAACCTTGTACAGGATGGCGTTGCGGAAGCGACGGAATTCCTTGCCGGACACAATGTAACGATCGACAACATCAACCTTGGCGAAAACATCGACGCGACGGTCATCAACAACGGTCTGGAAGCTGCGGTTGCACAGCAGTATGACGGGATCGTGACGACGCCCTTCGTGACCGGTGTGGAAAACTATATTGATGCAGCAGTCGACGCGGGCATCCCCGTAGTGACCCTTTACGGAGAAAGCGAAAAGCCGAGCAAGCGGTTCGTATTCATCGGCCAGGATAATAAGGAAGCAGGCCAGACGGTTGCGGAAGCAATGGACGAAGCCCTCGGCGGAGAGCAGGGAGCGAAATTCGCGATCATCACGGCTTCCTTTACAATGGAAAATCTTGAGATCAAGCGGAACACCGTAAAAGATTACCTCGAATCCAAAGGCTACGTCAGTGTAGGCGATTTTGAGGCGAACGACAGTGCAGACCAGACCTATACGCTCACGAAAGACATTCTGACGGCAAATCCAGATGTCAAAGCGATTTACTGTGTAGCAGGCGGCCCTTACGGTGCGCCGAAGGCGGTTGCAGACGCCGGTAAGACAGGCGAAGTATTCGTTATCGGTCACGACGAGACCGCGGAAAACCTAAACTATGTGCGTACAGGTGAGATGACGGTCATCGGCCAGAACCCCACGGGCGTGTCGTTTGATGGGTTTATGTATCTGTACAACAAGGTAGTAGCGGGGCAGGATCCGGAAGAGGCAGTGCTTGCTTCCCATTCCATGATTATTGATAAGGATAATGTAAACGAGTTATTCCCAGAGTAATAGAAAATGATCGTTTGGGCCCACCACAAGTAAGGACATTGCGCGGGACGGTTTCGCCCCGCGCAATGGGAGTGGGAAACCGTCAGATCGGATGGAATCGAATTTGTATATGACAGGCTGTGCCTGTGAAATAAATTTAAAACGAAATAAATCAGGAGGGATTTATCATGAATGCAAAAGAAGCGGCGCACCTGATCGATATCAGCGCGGTGAGGACACATCATACGATGTCGGATATCGAGGAGATCGTAGGCTATGCGAAGGAATACCAGTTTATTAACGTACACGTGCTTCCGAACTGGATGAA
>NZ_JACOON010000005.1 GCF_014287795.1 Christensenella tenuis | reverse complement strand
TTCGTTCTTGGTACTGTATTGATTTTTCAAGGTTCGCCGCGTTTTTTGCGGCTTATTTATAATACCAAACTCCCTCCCCTGTGTCAACTCCTTTTTTTAGTTTTTTTTTGTCTTTTTTTAGAGACCTCCTATTTATCTTATAAATGCGATATTTATGCGCAAAAACGGACCCAGCCGGGGCTGGGTCCGTTCCACATTTATATCATCTCTAGGATGATGCCGTAAAGCTTTCTACAACCTGCGTTACGATCTCCTTCATTATATCCATATCCCCTCCAGGGGCCGAAACTGTAAATGTATAATTATATTCTCCCGCCAGAAAAAACACCTGTATTGAATCCAGCGTAGAACTTCCTTCCTTTATCTTCATTTCAATAAGCGCATTGTCGTAGGAAAATTCCTGCAGCGTACCTGTCTCCACGATATCGTTTCCCTGTTCTTCCAGCGCTTTTTCATAAACCGGAAGGGCCTGCGCGAGGGTAACATCCTGTCCGCTGAGGTTCAGCCGTGTGACGTTCAGGGCGTACTCCTGTCCCGGAAGCAGGAAAGATTTTACCGTTTCTTCGTCCTTCAGGATCTCTGTTCCCTGGGGATAGCGGAAGGAATACCCATCCCCCTCATAACGTTCGCTATACATGAACTCTGAAGCGGGCATACCCGCGCCGGATGGGGAGGACGTTTCCATTTGCAGTTCCCCCGTTACGGTCGTACTTTCGGGGTCAACGCTTTCTTTTGGCAGCGTTTCCTCTTTTCCAGACGCTTGCGCCGGCAACGGCGCGGAAGCCGTCGCCCGCGGCGTTGCCGATGTGGAAGAGGCTGGGGCTGAAACGTCTGCGCTCACCCCGCTTCCGGCACAACCGAACAACATTAAAATTAAAACCAGGGTACATGCCATGCCGCATATTTTCAATTTCATAAGATGCTTCCCTCAATATATATCTGGTGTTTCCGGTAGTTTATACTTATATATGTATACTTCATATGTATTGTTTATCATACCGTTCGCAGCTTCAAGTGTCAAGCCGGGCCGTTTTCTTACTTGCGGTGCGGCAGGTCTCTTGAGGCGCATATAAAAAACCGACCATACAGCATGGCCGGTTTTCCTGTTCTTTATTTTCGGGTTGCCTGATAAACCTGGGCTGCCCTCAATCATTCTTTTTCAAAGGCGGATTTGTCTGCGCCGCAAAGGGGGCATACCCACTCATCCGGAACATCCTCCCATTTTGTGCCTGCCGCAACTCCGTTATCCGGATCACCGGCTTCCGGGTCATAAACATAACCGCAAACTGTGCATACATACTTTTCCATTCGTCTAACTCCTTTTATTTGTTATATCAGGTGGGCAAAGCCGTCCCTTATTTTGCTTCCAGATACGCATTAAGCTTTGTTTCAAGTGCGTCTGCATCAATACCATGCACCGCGCACGCCTGCTCGAGATTTTCGAAATGCGCCGCCGCGCAGCCGAGGCAGCCCATGCCCGCATCCATGAAAATCGGCGCAAGTCCTTCGTCGATTTGCAGGATATCCATAATATTCATGTCCTTCGTAACTTTCTGTGCCATTGCTTTTACCTCTTTTCCCTCAATCATTTATCCATAATAGATGATAATACATCGTCTACAATGTTGTTCGTTTCATAGATAAACACGCTGCCTACCGGATAAACTGCTTTTTATGCCCCAAATGTAACAATCAATTCCGGCGAACCGTTTTCCCTATAATATTGTACAAAATCCTGTGTATTCGCGATCCCGTCCGGCAACATTACGCCGCCACGCCCAATGTCCTCTTCGCCGTGCGCGTCGCTGCCGCCAATCACCCAAAGGTTATGCTTAGCTGCGAAATCAATTGCAAGCGCATTGCGTGAAAAGTGGCGCGGATGCGTATTGACCATCTCAATTCCATCATAACAAACCGGTTCGATCGGATGGAGGCCATAGCGGTATGGGTGCGCCTGGAAAACAAGGAATCCGTTCTCTTTCATCTTCTTATAAAAGGACTGATAATCGAGCCGGTACAGGTAAGGTTCGTCCTTGAGGAACTCCTTGCTGAATCCATAAACCAGAAAATCGTCGCCAAGGCCGCTCTCTTCCCGGATATTAAGCGCAACCTCCATTGCCGGCAGCACGAGCAGGTCCGTTCCTTGCGCGGCACGGTCCGCCGCTTCGTAGCCGCTCCAGAAAAAATCAATGCGTTCCGCCCATGATTTTCCGTGCAAGGCTGGATTTTCCAAGACAACCGGATGATAATGGTCGGTGACGATCATATAATGGTAGCCCGCTTCCGCATACCCCTGTGCCAAATACTGCGCCGGAATACGCGAACAGGGACTGACTTCGCTGGTATGGCAATGTGTTTCCGCCTGATAATATTTCACGTTTGGCTCCTTTCCTTTAACTTCTATCATAGTATAAAGATGCGGCGCGCGCAACGGGAAACTTGCGCCTCCTCTGCTTTTTTTCTATAATATAGGAAACGTCAGAGGAGGCGCATATGTCACAGCAGCATTATTTTTACGTGTCAGACAGCAATAACCCGCATCACACGCTTGCGGTGGAGGAATATATCCTCGCCCATATAACCCCCGGGGACGTTGTCCTCTACCTCTATACCCATTCAGACTCCGTAATCATTGGCAAAAACCAGAATGCCTGGGGAGAGTGCCGGTATGAAAAACTCAAGCGCGACGGCGGCAGGCTTGCGCGGCGGATCTCAGGCGGCGGCGCTGTCTTTCACGATATGGGGAACCTCAATTTTTCTTTTATTGCGGATAAAAAGCGGTACGACCTGCACCGCCAATTAAAAGTAATGCTCGATGCGGCAAAAATGTTCGGCGTGAACGCTGAATTTTCCGGACGGAATGATATTCTGGCAGAAGGGCGGAAATTTTCAGGCAATGCATTCTGTGTCCGTAAAAACGGCGCATTCCACCACGGAACGATTTTAATCAATTCCGATATGGGAAAATTATCCGAATACCTTGCCGTTCCCAAAGATAAAATTGAGTCCAAGGGAATCGCTTCCGTACGGTCCCGGGTTGTAAACCTCGCGGAACTAAATCCGGAAATCACACCTTCCAAAATGACGGAGGCCCTGAAAAAATCATTTACCGAAGAATATGGCCAGCCGCAGGATTACCCGTTCACACAGGCGGCGCGGGATGAAATTTCCGCCATTGAAAAGCGCAACGCAAGCTGGGAATGGATTTTTGGAGAATCTCCGAAATTCAATATTACCATCAAAACACGTTTTCCGTGGGGCGGCGTAGAACTGCTCCTGTCCACCAAGGACGGAAAGGTGACGGATGCAAAACTTTATTCCGACGCAATGGACGCGGACTTTATTGCGGAAATCGCACCGGCTCTTCCTGGCTGCCCCTTCCGCAGCACAGATCTGGCAGAGCGGCTGCGCGCACTTCCAAAAACGGAAGACCAGGAAAAAATCATTCATGATCTTGCGGGGTATATCGAACAGCAGGGGTATTAACATGAGCAAAGACCTTTCCACGCTCCCGCTTGACGAATTATGGCAATTATTTCCCATTATCATACGGGAGCATGATCCTGTGTGGGAAAAATGGTATCAGGAGGAATCCCGTCTGCTCACAGGGCTTTTCCCTGAAGATATCGTCCGTCTGAGCCATATTGGAAGCACTTCCGTAAAAGGGCTTTCTGCCAAACCGACGGTAGACTTGCTGCTCGAAATCACTCCCGGCTGTAACTTGGCCCGGTTGAGAGCATCCCTTGAAAAAAATGATTATATTTATTCACCACAGCGCAAAAAGCCTGCACCGCACATGATGTTCATGAAGGGTTATACCGGGGAAGGTTTTGTTCCACCGGTATACCACCTGCACGTTCGTTATCCCGGAGACTGGGACGAGCTGTATTTCCGGGATTACCTGCGTGCGCACGGTGATATTGCAGCACAGTATGGTGTGCTGAAAAAGCAACTTGCACAAAAATACACGTATAACCGCGACGCGTATACGCATGCCAAAACGGAGTTCATCCAATCCCATACTAAAGCGGCCCGGCGGGAGTTCCCTGGGAGGTACTGATAATAAAAGAAGGGGACAGCCCTTCTTTTTTATTCTTTATCGTCCAGCAGTTCTTCCAGCATGCGCTGCGGCTGGTCTAAAAAACGCTTGGTAATAAAATAATGCTCTGTGCGTTCATAGGGCGTTTTTTGAATGCCCGTTTCATCCAATACAAAAATATCCGCATCGGGATAGGCCATCAGGATCGGCGAGTGCGTCGCAATAATAAATTGAGAATTTTTCCGTACAAGCCCATGGATCAGTGCCAAAAGCGCCAATTGGCGCGCGGGTGAAAGCGCTGCCTCCGGCTCGTCAAGGATATAGAGGCCGTTTCCCCAGAACCGGTTCTGCACGAGCGCAATAAAGCTTTCCCCGTGCGACTGGGCGTGGAGGGATACGCCGCCGTAGGAATCATAAAGGGATGACGAACTGAAACCGGCGCCTTCTTCTTCCATCTCGTCCACATTAGAAGCGACATTATAGAAGCTCTCCGCACGCAGAAAAAAACCGTCTTTGGCAAATGGAATCCCTCGGGCAATGCGCAGGTATTCGTGCAGCTTCGAATGTGTATCGCGTGATGAAAAGGTAAAATTTTTCGAGCCGCCCTCCGCATTAAAGCCGCTTGCCACAGCAATCCCTTCAAGGAACGTCGATTTTCCCGAACCATTTTCTCCCACAAAGAAAGTGACCGGCTTTGAAAGGGAAAGCGCATCCAGCTTTTGCAGAGCCGGAATGGATGCTAAGTAAGACTGCTTTAGTTCCTTTTTTTTGTCCGCGCGCAGCGCGATTTGCCTGATATACATAATTAAAAAAGCGTGGTGGAAAGAATGCTGTTCATCGCCCAGCCAACGATGGAGACTAAAGGAAACAGGATGCCGGGTAGCATGCCGGCGAACTGGTCCGCGCCCGGCCGTGCCGCTATAAAATCCGCGATAAACCTTGGCATTTGTTTTCCTCCGGTATCATACTGGTTTTATAAGAGCGCAGCCTGCGTCCGCGCGATAATAACCCCATACTCTATTATAATTGCATGTACTTTTGCAACCGCAGGAAATACAGGTATTTTTCTTTCACAGGAATCCCGGTGATTTCGTGCAGGGCGCGCGCGTACAGCTCGAGCTGCACCGAATACCCCTGTGCTGTTTCACAGACCGTCTTTTCCGTCACGCGGTCAGTCTTGTAATCTACCAGCACCCATGCATCCTCCAGAAAAGCGAGATCCAGAATACCTTGCACCAGCATTTTCTCAACTCCTGCATATCCAATGCTGCCCGCCTCCACCTCAAGGTTAAACGGTTGTTCCCGCAATACGCGCTTTGCCTGTTTGATCCGCGCGCAAAGCGGTGTTTCAAGGAAGCCGCGAATCCATTCCTCATGGCTCATGACCGCTTCATATTCCCGCTGCGTCAATAACTTTCGCGCCAACATATCCTGCGCGGCTTCTTCAATGGTCCCTTCGGAAAATACAGCGCGTTCCATCATGCTGTGCACAAGCGTTCCGAGGCGCGCGCCCGTGATCTCTTCCTCCTCATCCGGAAGTACGGGGGTAAGAAAATGGCGGATACTTTTTGCCTGCTTAACCGCGCTGACCGACACCTTGGCCGGCACCGCGTCATACGGACCTGCACTCAAAAGCCCCGCCCGGGCTTCAAGGCTGCTTAGGCGCTTGATTTCCCCGCCCGTGTCCGGCAGGCTGCGCTCCTTTTCCTCGCGCTCCCCTCCATAAATTCGTACGGGGATCATATCGTCTGTATTGGCCGCCATAATCCAGTCAAGCATGGATTTCGCATCCTCGTAATTTCCCATATCATGCAAGAGCTGCCAACGTTCCCGCGCGCGATCCATATCGCCCACGCTTCCCGCAAGCACCAGCTTTTCCCGCGCGCGCGTCATTGCCACATACAAGACGCGCAGTTCTTCAGATAAGTATTCGCGCCGTATCTGGCGTTTTGCAAGCTCAAGCTCCGCTGTTGTACGCCGCACCAGACTTTCATCGTCAATATACTGTGTTACTAGGCCAAAATCCGCATGGATCAGCATCCTGTTTTTAAAGTCCTGTACCGTGAGCGTCCGCTCGAGGTTTACGACATATACAATCGGGTATTCAAGCCCCTTCGCGCCGTGAACCGTAGTCATATGTATGCAGTCCGAACTCCCCGTGCGCACCGCGGCTTTAAGATAGGCCCCCTCTTTCTTTTTAATATCGTGCAGCGCGCGTAATAAAAGGTAAAGACTGTTTTCCTGTGCGGCAATTTCCCCTGCCATAGCGAGGAACTGGGAGAACACCGCCTGTTTCATTTCTCCGCCCGGCGTACACGCCAGATACGTTTCAAAGTCGAGTTCCTGCGCCGTTCGCGCCAGAAATTCCGTAAGCGAAAGCGAGACGGCGCACGTGCGTAAAAATGCCAGTTTGGCATAAAGCGCACGCAGTTTCCGGGCCAGCCGGTCGTCTTTTTCCGCGTAACGTTCCGCGCTCTTATAAAACGGGCCCTCTCCCACATCGTCAGCAACGCGGATCTGCGCAAACTCCTGCTCGTCCATGCCGCCAATATAGGAACGCATAACCGCGAGCAGCGGAACATCCTGCTGCGGATTTTCAACCAGCCGCAGCACGTTGACAAAAAGTTCAATTTCCTTTAAATCCCTGGCTTGCTCCACATCCACCGCGCAGGGAATTCCGCGCTTATCCAGTTCGGACTTCAGAAGGTAAATAAGTTCTCCGCGCGAACGGAAGAGCACCGCAATATCGCCGCACGTGGCCGGGCGGGGCCGCCCCGTCTGTTTGTCCGTTACCGTCGCGGAAAGCTCGCGCTCGATTTCCGCAGCGATCATTTCCGCCTGTATGGCATGTTTGCCGCGCTGTATGCCTTCTTCTTTTTCGCCGCACAAAAGGATGTGCGTCCCGCCGCCTTCCGCGCTTCCGCACAAACGTTCCCCATCGTCATAGCACACTTCCCCCAGGCGTTCGGACATCACACGTTCCATGATCCCGTTGACCGCATTGATGACGCCCGTCTTGCTGCGAAAATTGTCGTTCATCAGGATCAGTTCTCCCCCTTCGGCTTCCATGCGGAATTCCCGGGCTTTCTCACGGAAAATAAAGGGATCTGCCAAACGGAATTTATAGATGCTCTGCTTGATATCGCCCACCATAAACAAGCTTCCTCCGCCCGATACCGCGCGTATAATCTCCTCCTGTACAGGATTGGTATCCTGATATTCATCTACAAAAACATATTGGTAAGCGCCAGCGCATCGCGCGCGTACCCCGTCATCCTTCAGCGCCCTGAGCGCGAAATGTTCCATATCGGCATAATCCAGTACATTCGCATCCGCCTTGCCCTCCGCATAGTTTTCGTGGAACATGCGTACCAGCCGGATCATGGCGCATACATCCTGCTGCGTATGGGCAAGCTCTTCTTTTGCGCGCTGTTCAAAAGGCTCCGCCGCCATCAGGAGGGCCTCCTTCAATTTTTTGCGCGCTTCTCCGTACATTTTCTGGATACGGGCCTTCCGGCTTTCGTGCAGTCCCTTGGTTACATTGGGTATTTTTGCGGTTCCATACCGCGTAAAAAGTTCCCGCGCGCCATTTTCACAGGCGCATACCCTCATTTCTTCGAGTAGCGCTATACACTCCATATCCTGCGCAAACTGCTTTATTTCCATCCCACGCGAAATTTCCGCGGCTGCGCCTATCCAGCCTGCCGCGCGCACAAGGCATTCTGCGATGCTTTCGTCATGCTGTTTTTTAAGCCATGCAATATAGTCCGGGTTATTTTTTCCCTCCGACCACTCCGCCCATCCGAACGGATCGGGTTTACTCATCAGGTAATCGTAAATGCGAAACAAGTATTCTGCAAGCGCCCGGTCGTCTCCACGGCGGGTATACCGCTTAAGCAGCCGCAGGAAGCTTTCATCCTCCCGTTCATACAAGTCGTCAAATAAATCGCGCGCCGTTGTGGATTTGATGCGGCTCATCTCCCCTTCGTCCATAATGCGTACCCCTGGCGAGAGACCCAAAAGCGCATAATTTTTGCGCACTACTTTGCCGCAAAAACTGTGGAACGTGGAAATATCCGCCGCTGCTACGAATTCTGCCTGGTCGTAAAGTCGGCGGTTGCCGCTGCGCCCGGCTTCCTCCCGCAATTCGCGCGCGATGCGCTGGCGCATTTCCGCTGCTGCCGCATTGGTAAATGTCATAACCAGCATCGAACGGACGTCGCCCCCTTGCTCGATGATGCGCAATACGCGTTTTGCAAGCACGCTCGTTTTTCCACTGCCTGCCGCCGCGGATACGAGCACATTTTTGGTTTGCGTTTCAACGGCCCTTGCCTGTTTTTCCGTTAAGTTCACGTTTTACTCCTGCTTCGTCCATAAGTGATCCGGCGAAAATACACCTTATCAACCATATTACCGCCGGGGTCCGCGCATCCTCTACTCCTCTTTTTCGGCCAGCAAATCATTGCGGTCTACCGGCCCAATAACGCGCATTCCATTGCCCGCGTACGCTTCGTCAAACATACATACGCCCGAAAATTCGCAATAATCACACCCGGTCTTCCCGTCCATAGAGTAGGGACGAATCTGTGTATTTCCCTCTTTCATCTCGCAGACGGCACGCTCCACCAATTCTCTGGTAAAGGCCAGAAGCGTTTTCATTTCCCCGCGCGAGAACATCCTGTCTTTTGCGCTCTGTCTTATTTCTCCATCTTTTTTCCGGCTGATCGCAATGGTAAACACAGTATCCCCCGCGCCGCCGTAAAGCTTCTGGGCGGTATCAAAATCCACGCCGCACACGCCTTCCATATCAAAATCGTCTTCCGGATTTTTTCCTTCTTCCCCAAAATCCGGAAGGTGGATTTTAAAATAATTCGCTCCCGCAAATTCCGCATCTTCCCCCAGCAGTTCCCCCGCGGCCATGATATAAATCATCAATTGCAAAGACAGCCCTCCCGCAAGTTCCCGCAGGGAAAAATGGGGTTCGCCCGTTTTATAATCTACAATTTCAAAATACAAAGCGCCGTCCAGTTCTGCCGTGTCGATGCGGTCGATTTTTCCCGTAAGCGCAAGGCCGTCCGTAAATTCTTTTTTGAACCAGCACTCGCTTTCCCGCGGCTGCAGCATGGATTGTCCCGATTGTTTACGGATTGCGCGGGCCGCAAGTTCTATTTCCCGCTCCACTGCCCGGAGCACATTCTCATTATGTTTGTTAAGCGTATATTTACTTTGCTCTTCACGCGCTTCCTTTGCGCTGTACGCCAAATACTCGTCGAATTGTTCTTCGGGCATGTCCGCCCAGCGTTTTCCCGTTTCCCGCAGCCGCAGCGTTAGGGTTTCGAGTATTTTATGCGCATAATTCCCAATATCCAGCGGATCGATGGTATACTCCCGGGGTGGGTTTACCCTGAGTCCATAGCCGATAAAATGTTTATAGGGGCACTCATAATATTTCTCGAGCCTGCTTGCGCTGCCCTTCATCTCACGATACAGTTCCGCCGCTGTGTCCGGTTTCAGCTTGCGTGCTGCGTTAACGCTCTGCGCTCCCCACAAAATCGCGCGCCGCTTTTCGGGAAATTCATCATCGCATAGCACGGCGGAGGCAATTTCTTCCGCACAGGTAAGTCCCTGGCCGCTCCCGAAAGACCGGAGGGCCTGCGCCGTTTTCAGGTAAGCGTTCTGCTTGAGCATCAACGCAAGCCTGCACGCTTCATTTTGCTTGATTTCTCCAAACAGGTCGCCCAGCTTATCGAGCAGCGGAGACGGTTTCTCCCTGCCATCGTCAACAAAACTCAAAAAAAGCTTTTCGCTCGGCTTCGTAAACGTCTTTAAGATCGCCAGTTTTTGTTTTTCCACATTTCCTGTGAAGGTAAGCCCCGCAAGCTGTGAAAGAAGCAATTCGCGTTCATAATCCGCTAAAATATCCGAACTTTGCTCATAATTCGGCAGAATACCGTCGTTTGCTCCAAGTACAAAAACCGCTTTGACTTCCCCCATGCGGATGTAAGAAATTTCTCCCACTGCAACTTCATCTGCCCCCGGTGGAATCACGCCTGCTTTCTGCGCACGCAGCCCTGTTTTCAGCAAACCGGATAGCTGCGCCTTTTTCATCGGCGTATCGCCGAGGATTTCCTGCGCTTGCTTTAAAATACGCATCGTTTTATCAAACACCTGTGCGGTCCATTCCGCGCTTTCCATAAGTCCGGCTTTCCGGGCCCGCTCCATCTGTCTGCTGAGCTTTTTTGCCGTATCGAGCGTGCTCAGGTAGTCCGTTACACAGCTAATAAGCTGTCCTGCGGTTTCCGCCTTCTTTGCGGACTCCCGCAGGCTGAGAATCGGCTCCATAAGCTTTGCCCGCGCGCGTTCCGCCTCCGGTTCCCGAAAGGGAAAAGTGAATGCAAATCCGTCGCGCACGTTGGAAAAAACGTAATTTTCAAGCGCATATGTTTCCTGCTCCGTCAAATGAGTCAGTCCGGTCTTCGCATGCGCGAGCAGCGTATCTTTTTTCAGTTTCCCCTGTGCAAGCGCAAGCGAAGAAAGCAGGAAGGTGCTGAATGCGCATTGGTCAAGCGTCCGTTTTTCTCCGGCAAAACAGGGTACGCCCGCCTGCCTGAATATCCGCAAAATAGTTGGCACATACCGTTCCGCGCTTCCGCACACCACCGCCATATCGCGGTATGCATACCCATATTTTTGATTCAGCCACACGATTTGTGCGCATACCGCACGCACTTCTTCCTCCCGGTCCGCCGCATGTGTGACGCTCACATTCCGGGCCCGCTCCATCCGCTGCGCCGGATAGGCATACAGGTTTTTTTCAATGTGCAGGATATCTTCCGAACTGTTCCTGTCTTCCGTCACAATTTCTGTTTCCAAGCCGAGTTTCATAGCATCCGCAAAGAATTTATTCCTGTTTTCGTTACAAATCTCGTATATTTCGGCGTCCGGCGCGCTGGAAGGCGCATAGTAAAAAGACATTACCGTATCCTTTGCGGTACGCATCAATGCCTTCATAAACCGTACAGTCTGGGCATTATAGATGTCAAACCCATGGATCACAAGGTGCGAACGCCTGACAAAGTCCGCTTCGGGAATATGGTCGATCACGAGGTTGATCCTGTCCTCCGTATCGAAAAGTCCTTCCGCCGCTCGGTTAAAACGTTCATACAGGCGGGCGATGTCCTTCAGCTTTTCCCGCGTGGCCGCATGCTCTGTTTCCACCTCGAGCAGCATGCCCGGCGTAACGTCGAGGGTTTTCAGTTCAGAAATAAGATCTGCCAGTTGCACCGGAAGGTCATTTTTTCCCGCGCATCGCGCAAGCGCCGAAAGATTTGGCGTCTCTTCGTCCAGAATGGAACGCAAAAGCATGCTTTTCCCCGCCCCGTCAATACCAGTAATCGTTCTGCCATAGGTGCTTTCCAGCACACGGTCGGCAATACGGGCCGGGCTTTGTACGCATACGCCCATCAGTCCCTTGGCGCCAAGCGCATGCATCAGCTGTTTTTCCGTAATATAGGTGGATTGCGGCGGCACCACAACCAGAACGTCCGCAAGCGGATCCTGTTTCGCAATTCGTTTAATTTTTTCAATCACCCGTTCGTCCCGCTGCGATGCGGTGCGTCCAAGCACAAAGGTAACGCCCATAGCCCGCTCCTTCTTCCGGTTTTTGCCGCTTTTTTACTATTATAGCATGGACCTGCGCCAAATTTTGTGAAATTGCACAAGTTTTTTCCGCTGTTTCCGTTTCAAGGCCGGCGCTTCCTCTCGTCTCGTCGCGCATGGAAGTGCGCGGTCTGCGGCGCATTCCGCAGCAGGCGCTCTTTACCCGTTCTCCGCTTTAGAGCTGCCTATCTTAAAATAACGAAAACAAAAAAGGCTATCGTCTTTTTTAAGACCATAGCCTTGGTGTTTCGTAAGGGTTTTTAACCTCTTACCAGATAATTCAGCAAGAGATTTAAATCCTCGGGCTCGGATACAATCAGATCTAGCTCATCAATCTGTGCATCCTTGAACATCTGCGTCAGTGCAATATACTGGCACAGCGTCGACTTCAGGTTCAGCCTGTCGCCTTCCGACGTAACCAGTTCTACCTTGCCTTTGCAGTCTTTGAGAAGTTCAAAGAATTTCTGCGGTTCGCTAATGTTTTTAATCTTCACTCCGTTTGTCCTCCTGACACATTTTATTTGTGGGTTCCGGGGAGTTTTGGAGCTCACCCTATGTGTTTAATAGTAACACACAGCCCTACCTAATGTCAATATAACCACATTCGCATCCCGGTAAACATTTTAATGAAATTTTTGTAATTATATCCAAAAATGAAACAGGAGAAGAAGGGCGGCGATTGCGCTTCCAAACACCGCAACCAGCACTTTTACCGTCCGAAGGCCGGAGCGGATTTTCTTCTGTCCCGCTTTCTCTTTTTTCTCCAGTTTTTCGAACAGGGCGGCCTGCGCTTCTTCTGTACGGCGCATATTTTCCGCCTGTTGACGTTCAAGTGCGGCAAGGCGGCCGTTTGTCTCTTCCGAATAAAGATCCACCCGCTTTTTCAGTTCTCCCGTCTTTTCCAGCAAAGAATAGCGAATCTGCATCTGTTCGCGCTGCATAGCCTCCAGTATGGTAATCATCCCGCTTACAAGGCGTGCCGAATTTTCCACCAGCCCGCGCATCCTGCTTTCGGCTTCCGTCATGTTCCTGCTCTGCCGTTTCATTTCCCCAATCAGGTCCGGAAGTTCCTCAAGCTTATTCATCTGCCGCGCAAGTTTTTCCAATTCCCGCTCAAATTCCTGTTCTTCCATATCCCTCGTCAATGGATCATAACCCCCATTTTTGCTCCAGTGCAAGCGTTGTTCCATCCGCTTCAAACTGGTCGATTATCCGGTTGAATTCCGTTTCAACTGCGCTCTGCCCCGTGGGGAGCATAATACTGTAGCCCACTTCATACGCGGGATCGGCAAGAATCCGGTAGCCTGCCGCTTCAAACTGCCGTGCCATCGCGCGCGGCATGGCAATCGCCGCAACGCGCCCGGCATCAAGGTCAAGCATCGCGCTCTCAAAATCCGAATAGCGCTGGATCTCGAATTCAAATCCCTGGCTTTCCAGATGCTTGGTGAAATCTGCCGAGGGCACCGCTGTCGAAAAAAGCCCGATCGCCTCGCTCTCAATATCTTCCAGTCCCTGTGCGCGGGAATCGGCCCGCGTCACGACCACTACATCGTCCGTATAATACGGCTTTGTCAGCGTAAACCCTTTCGTCTTGTCCGTTCCATCCGAAAGCAGGCCAAGCGCAATATCGACCGTCCCATACTTGATGGCTCCGCCCGCATCCTGCGAGGTGAGCGGGAAATATTCATACATTTTTGTTTGCCCGCCCAGCAGTTCATTTAAAATCGCGTCGATATAATCCCGGTCAAACCCGACAAGGTTTCCATTCTCGTCCACGCTGCCAAATCCTTCGACATCCGTGCGCACACCAATCCTTACCGTATCGCGCGTCATCAGAAAACTGGACTCAAATCCCTGCTTGGTTGCAAGATTCATAAAAAGAAGAACAACGACCACAACTGCCAAAGCGGCACACAGGAGCGCGGTCAGTTTTTTCTTATTTGCTTGTACAAACCTGCGCGCCGGTGTTTCACGGCGGCGCTCTTTGGAGTATTTTCTCAAACCGTATCTCCTTGCTTCGTTATAATGATTATAATGATTTTTATTCTGTTTTTCAACAAACGCAGGCAAATGAAATTTTAAATTCTTTTTAAACAATTTGGGATTTCATGCAATATACCTTTGTTTCACGCAATTTTGCCTGCTTCCCCCTTGTAAAAATGATTTTAAAATGATAAATTGGGGTAATATAATGGAAACGGGTAAAGGCGCCGTCTCAAAAAATAACGCGCCCCACCAAAATACCGCTGCGGTTTTTGCCCGGTGTTCCGCACGGCAGTGCGTTGAACTGCAACCATGATAAGAAGGAAACGAAGAATGGCTCAAAATTTTGTTGAATCGATTCTGGTTATGGGAGATTCCGTCGCCAAAGGCGTCGTATTCCATCCGGAAAAGAAACGTTATATTTTTTCAAAAAACGGTTTTATCCGCAGGCTGAAATCCATCATTCGCCCGAGCGTCCATGACCTTTCCAAGTTTGGAACGACCTCCGGCTATGGGCAGGCGCTTTTGGCTGAAAAACTAACCGACCTGAATCCGGATTTGGTGCTGATCGAATACGGCGGGAACGATTGTGATTACAAATGGGACGAGGTAGCCGAAGACCCGATGGCCGTCCACCTTCCCAATACGCCCGTCAAGATGTTTGAAGATAACATCCTGCGCATGGTGCAGTCATTGAAAAAACTGAATAAAATCCCTGCGCTGATGAACCTGCCTCCGCTCAACGCTCCGTCTTATTTCCGCTGGTTCACGAAAAATGACCCGCAGCGCGCGCACAACATTTTGAAATGGCTGCACGACGTGTCCAAAATTTACTGGTGGCAGGAAAAATACTCCTATACTATTGAAAAAGTTGCACAGGCAACAGGTGCGCACATGATTAATGTGCGCGGGGCGTTCCTGCGGCAGCCGGACTACCGTGGATTGATCTGCGCAGACGGCATCCATCCGAATGAAGCCGGCCAGGCCTTGATGGAACAAACTTTTGTGGATTACATCGGAAAACATGCAGGCTATATGATGGCATAAGAAGCCTTCCGCCGTTTCTTATTTTTTCTTTGCAGGCAGTGGAAAAACAAGGTGTGGCCGCATACGGTTCACACTCCTTATTTCTATTTTACAGCATAGAGGGGAACAATAAAATGGATCTTCAAATAACAAACAGCGGCGGCCTGAATATCGCCGTCATTTTCAGCACTGACCACCTGTTTACGGACGTATCGTCTGCGCTTGACTTTATGAGCACCGTCCAGTATGAAACAGAGTGTACCCGCATCGCCGTGAATAAAGAAGCCCTCCCCGGCGATTTTTTCAAGCTTTCCACCCGGCTTGCGGGTGAAATCCTGCAAAAATTCATCAATTACCAGGTGAAATTTGCCGTATACGGAGATTTTTCTTCATATACGCAGGGACCGCTGCATGATTTTATTTATGAGAGCAATCAAGGCAATGATTTTTTCTTTGTTCCGAACAAAGAAGATGCGGTCCAGGTGCTTGCGCTTGCCAAATAGCCGCTCATCCCCCGGCGGCGCGCTTCATCCTTCAAGCGGCATAATCGCGTAAACGCCCTGCCGGATCGGCCTGCCGAAAGAATACCGGACGGGCTGGCGGAAAACCGGGCCGTCCGAAACAAAAGAGTGGTATTCCCCATTCTCCCCGCAGATATCCGCCCCCTCCGCGCGGATCGCGTCTACCACTTCCCGCGTAAGCTTCGCACCCAAAAAACGTTCGCTCATTTTCTCTGTATTCAGTACTGTGATATGTGCGGTAAAACCGCAGTCGATAAATTCATACACAAGCTGGTCCCGCGCTTCCTTCCATAACGGAAACAGGCCCGTTATTCCCGCATGTGCACAATGCTCCATGCACCATGCCAGATGTTCGTCAAGATCGATATCGCCAAAAATACAGACGTCCGCACCTTGCTTTTTCTGTGCACGGAACTCCTCTTCCAACCGCACACCATACTCTTCGCCGCGCGTACGCATTCTTTGGATGGGAATCTCCATCGCCTCTTCCACCCGCCGGATGATTTGCTCCGGCACCCCGTGGAACCATGTCCTTCCCGCATCGATATTATATGTCATAATCAATTGCTGCGGAATACCGCCTGCCTGGATTGCCCGGTATAACGCGAGCGCGCTGTCCTTCCCGCCGCTGTAGGAACATATGAATCGGTTTCCCTCCAGCGCCTGTCTCGTTTTTAATATGTTTTCCTTACGGATTTCATTCATCGTTCCAATACCTCGTATGCCTTTTCGGTATCATGTACTTTGATACAAAAAGGATATCTCCGGGAAAAAGCCAAAAAGGCCCTTTCTTCTTTTTCTTCATTGGGAAATACTGCGAACACACAACTCCCGCTGCCTGTCATCATGGCAAAATCCGCGCCATATTCCATGCATGCCTGCAAAACCGTATCCACCGGCGGACAGAGCGCAATGCCCGCGGGCTGGAGTGAATTTCCGGCCGCCTGGAAAAATGCATTCCTGTTTCCCGTTTCAAGGGCGCCCGCAACCGCATCGATATCCGGCGCCCGGCCAGGGCATTCATGGTATTTTGCATAGGCAGGCCCCGTGGGAACGCCTTCCTGCGGCTTGAGGAGCAGATAAGAAAAACCGCAGCGGTTGACGGCAGGCGTAAGGAGTTCGCCAATCCCCCGCGCGCGCATGCAGCCGCCGCGGATAAAGAAGGGTACGTCCGCGCCGATCTGCACCGCGGCGTCAATCATCTGTTGTTCGGAGAGCCCTGCCCCATAAAGCGCATTGAGCGCGTTTAATACGGCTCCGGCGTCGCTGCTGCCGCCGCCGAGCCCCGCCTGCGCCGGAATGTTCTTTTTCAGCGTCATCCGCGCTCCGCCGCGTATTCCCGTCATCCGGAAAAACAGGCGGGCCGCCTGCACGGCCGTATTGCGCTCGTCCGCCGCCACTCCGTCACATTGCAGGGAAATCTTATCCGCCGGGACAATTTCAAGCTCGTCCGCAAGCGTTATGTTTTGCATCAGCATATCAAGATCATGCATTCCGTCTGCGCGCCTGCCGGTAATGGCAAGCGACAGGTTTAGTTTCGCATATGCGTTCAGTTTCATAAGACGCCTCCGTGAATTCTGGCAGAAATATTATAGCATATATGATAGTATAGTATCCATGCACATATTTGTGTTAAAATAGCAGTAATAATGATTTTAACGGCAAACGAGGTGCAATGTGTTCTTAACGGATGGATGGCAGGATTATACGGTGCTCGATACGGGCGATGGAATGAAGCTTGAAAGGTGGGGGGATGTGGTTCTTGCCCGGCCCGATCCGCAGGTGATTTGGGCAAAACAGGCTCCGGCGCTGTGGCAGGATGCGCATGCGGAATATATTCGCAGCGAACGCGGCGGCGGTAAATGGAATTTTATCAAAAAGCTGCCCGAACGTTGGACGGTTACATACGGCGGCCTGAAATTTTATGTGCGTCCTACCGGCTTCAAGCATACCGGCCTTTTCCCCGAGCAGGCTTCCAACTGGGACTTCATGGCAAAGATGATCGAAAGAGCTTCCTTCCGGCCGCGCATCCTCAACCTGTTTGCATATACCGGAGGAGCGACGCTTGCCTGCGCGCAGGCTGGCGCGCAGGTTACGCATATCGATGCGGCAAAAAGCATGAACGGATGGGCAAAGGAAAACCTTTTTTTGTCCGGTCTTGAAGGCCGTCCTGTCCGCATTCTGGCGGACGACTGCTTGAAGTTTGTGCTGCGCGAACAGCGCCGGGGCAACCGTTATGACGGTATTGTCATGGATCCGCCAAGCTATGGGCGCGGCGCGGACGGTAAAGTGTTCCGTACCGAGGATGATCTGTTTCACCTCGTGTGCGAGACCGCAAAACTCCTCTCGGATACGCCGCTCTTTTTCATCATTAATTCTTACACCACCGGGCTTTCTTCCATTGTGTGCCAAAACCTCCTCAATATCTGCCTTAATGGACGCAGGGGCACGATTGACGCGGGCGACCTCTGCCTGCCCGTAAAAGGACAGCAAATCGTTTTGCCCTGCGGTACAACGACAAGGTGGCACATATGATCCCGGAAATTTTATACGAAGACAACCATATAATCGTTGCAGTCAAACCGCAAAATATGCCCTCACAGGCGGATGCCTCGCACGATATGGACTTTTTAACCTTAATGAAACAATATATCAAAAAAAAATATGATAAACCCGGCGCGGTATATCTTGGCCTCGTGCACCGTCTTGACCGTCCGGCAGGCGGCGTGATGGTCTTTGCGCGCACATCAAAAGCGGCCGCACGCCTGTCCGCGCAAATAAAGGATCATTCCTGTGCCAAACGTTACTACGCAATCACCGCCCGTAAGCTACCGCCGGAGGGTGCGTTTTCTGATGCGCTTTTAAAAGACAGCCGGACAAACAGGACGCGCGTCGTCCCTCGGGGGACGCCGCGCGCGAAACAGGCCGAGCTTTCC
Organism: Christensenella tenuis; assembly: GCF_014287795.1. GTDB lineage: Bacteria > Bacillota > Clostridia > Christensenellales > Christensenellaceae > Christensenella > Christensenella tenuis. The sequence goes on along the minus strand of NZ_JACOON010000005.1, from coordinate 295,083 downwards.
TACCGTATGGTTCAAGAAAAAGACAGCTATTTTCTCGCGGATATTTTCCTCAAAACCGGCCGGCCCCACCAGATCCGCGTACAATTTTCCCACGCGGGAGCGCCGCTTGTTGGGGATATAAAATATGGCGGGGTGGAAAATTCCAAACTATGTTTGTGGGCGTACAGCCTTTCCTTCCTGCACCCCACAAAAAAAGAACGGATGGCATTCACATGCCCTCCGCCCGGCTATTTTCCGTGGAACCTGTTTGAAATTCACATCCCTTAAATTTTATCCCGCGAAAATCCATACCTTCCGCTCATTCAAAATTTACCAGCGGGAAATCGATATCTTCCGTTTCAATCGTCTTTCCGTTAAGATATTCGAGCATGTTATTCACGCCCGTATTGAAGCTGATTTTGTTTGCCCACAGCGCTTGGTATTTGATTCCCAGCTTCCTGTTGGTGCGCGTGTCTCCATACAGCTGGTCGCCCAAAACCGGGAAGCCTGCCGCCTCCATATGGGCACGCTCCTGATTTAAATACTGCGTTACGGGTTCGATCTCCACAATGCTGAAAATGCCGTTGCTTTCAAGAACACGGTAACGCGTATAGATCGGAACCGATCCCCGCATTTTTTTTTGGGAAACCCGGTACTTGTCCTCCCCGTCCTTTACATAAAAATGCTGGAACTCGCCCCGCTCATAGTCCGGGCATCCTTTGATAATGGCGCGAAACGTACGTTGCAGCCTGCGCTGGCGGACTGCTTCGCGTATTGCCTCGAAGTATTCCGCATTTTTTGCAAACATCACAAGTCCGCCCGTGTAAATATCGAGCTTAAAGCAGGCGAACGGTATGCATCCCGATTCCTCAGAGTATTCGCCCGCGTCGTGCATGTAGTTAATCACCATAGACATCAGCTCGGGGGTGTTCTGGTCAACCCGGCCCACGACTACCGTCCCCGGCTGTTTGTTCAATACAATGATGTTTTTATCCTCGTATACAATGTCAAGCAGGGGAAAACGCTGAACCTCGACAGGGACATAGACTTCGATAATATCTCCCTGTTCTACTTCAAAATCTTTTTTAATAAGGCATCCGTTCAGCTTAATATCCCCGGACTTGATCATTTTTTTGAGATTCAGGGAAGCGAGTTCCGGTAAAAAGTCCGCTACGCATTGTGTGATGCGAAGTCCCTGATGTTCCTGCGTAATTTCCAGCTTGATCATGTATGTTTCCCTTCACGCCTCCGGTTGTGCTCCGGCATTCTTTTCTGTACCACATATTGTATTATAGTACCTGTATATCAAATTTGCAAATTGAACGGGGATAAGTTATAGTAAACTTGTTTATACATATTTCACCGTAGATTAGGAGGTTTTGATTATGGAACAATTATCCTGTGTATTTCACCGGAGGAGCGTACGCAAGTATACGGGCGAGCCTGTTTCCCGGGAGCATGAAGAACTTCTGCTTTCAGCCGGCTTCAGCGCCCCAAGCGCCCGCAACGCCCGCCCGTGGGAATTTATTGTTGTGCGCGATAAGGAACGCCTGGAAGCATTATCAACGGTGCGGCCTTATTGGCCGATGCTGAAAAACGCCGGTCTTGCAATCGTCGTATGTGCAAACCTGCGCGATTACCAGGGTTCAACCAAAGATTTTTTTATTCAGGACTGCTCGGCCGCCACGCAGAATATTTTGATTGCGGCGGAAGGCCTCGGCCTTGGAGCGGTATGGCTTGGGTGCTATCCTACGAAGGAAGGGCCGGAAGGCGTACGCCGCATTCTCGAAATTCCGGAAGACATCATTCCATTCAGCGTAATTTCAGTCGGCCATCCTGCGGAACATGGAAAGCCGCATCCGGAAATCGTGGAGGAACGCGTACACCGGGACAAATATTAAATTCATATCCCGTGCCGCTTGACATACCTTGAATACCTATGTATAATCAAAGCATAGATATTCAAGGTATTTTTTTTAAGCCAAATCTCACAGAAAGGAATGATTTTTTGAAATTTGATAAAAACATGACCTCCGTGGGAACCTCTCTTTTGATCCTTCATTTGCTGGAAGCCAGGGATATGTACGGATACCAGATCATCAGTGAGCTGGCGGAACGGTCAGGCAACGTTTTTGAATTTCAGGAAGGCACGCTCTATCCCGTTTTGCATGCTATGCAAAAAGACGAATACATCGAGTCTTATGCGGTTAAGGCCGAAAACGGCAGGCTGCGCAAATACTATAAGATTACGGAACGCGGCAAAAAGCAGCTGCACGCTAAAAAAAGGGAATGGCGCACATTTTCCACCGCGATGGAAAGTATGATAGGAGATCAGGCATAATGAAACCCGGTACAGCCGTATTGAATTATGCGGAACAGGTATGCGAAAAAATTAAATCCGCCAACGCGAGGCAAAGCTTCCGGGAAGAGCTCCTCGGTCACGCAGCCGAACGCGTTACAAGCCTGATGGAAGAAACGGGGCTTTCCCAAGAGGATGCAGAGACGGAAACCATCGTCCGCATGGGTTCGGCGGACGTACCCGCGCAGGAAATGAATATCGTACACAAGGAAAATTCCTCCCTACTGCTTGTTTTGCGGACTATTTTCCTCACACTGGCGGCGTCTGCCGGCATCTGGAATGCATGCGCCTGGGGAACTGCCTGTTTACGGGGTTATCTGCCGGACGGCGTCAATTTCTTCACGCCGGAGCCAATGATTATGACCGAACACGGTTCTTTCGATTATCGCCTCTTCTTCTGGCTTCCGCTGGTTGTTTCCGTCCTGCTCTTTGTTATTCCGGCAATCCGGCGCCATGCAGGGAAAGCGCATATGCGCAGCGTTCGTCACGCTTAAAACACACCGAAGAAGGGTAACGCATGAAACTTGGAAAAACCGCATTGGATTACATTGATTCCGTATGCAGCGCGATCCGTTCCGAAAGGGTACGGACAGAATTCCGCGAGGAACTTTCCGACCATATGGAGCATAAAGTGGCAAAACTGATGGAAGAGGGCTTTTCTCAGGACTGTGCGGAATGGGAGGCTGCCGCGCGCATGGGGGCCGCGGCCGTCATTTCGGGAAGGCTGAACCGGATCCACCGTCCACATCCGTTGGTTTTCCTGAAATACGTGTGCCTTGGCATCACCTGCTTTCTTGGGTTTTCCAATATATATCCATATTTTGAAGCGCTTCTGTCTGCTTCACATATGGATGGATCAACCTCCATCCTGTACGACGGAAGCGGTGGTATTGTGATGGCAGATACCGGCAGCGCCGTCATCGGCGGAGTGGACGGGCCGACAACAACTTATATTACTTCACGGCCCAATACATTGCTCCTGCTCTTTCTCGTTTTTGCGGCCATAACGCTTTGCCTGTTCCTGCTGCCGAAGATCCGCAGACCCAATACCGGGCTTCGCCCCTGATGCCAGCTTATTTTTTAAACCAATCCGAAAGGAATCAACAATGAGAAAGACGATACTATTGATCGTGTCTGTTTTTTGTACCGCCTGCTTGGCGGCAGGTTGTCTCGCCGCTCCTGCAGGCGGGGCGGCGCAATCCGCTGATGCGCCCTCTCTTATGAGCGAACAGCTTTCCGAATGGCCGGACAACAGGTATACGCAGGCAATTCCCCGGCCGCGGGCAGGCATGCCGGATTATGCGGTGTATGATGAAACAGACGGATATTATTCCCTCTTCCTAAAAGAGATTTCACGGGAACAAGGAGAGCTTTATATAGAAACACTGAAAGAAAACGGATTCCATGAGATCGCAGGCGACAGCAACTCCGACTCCGCAGGTATCGTGCTGCGGAAGGACGGTATCCATCTTGGTGTCAGCATCACGGAAGGCGGGCTTGGGCTTTATATCGCGTTTGAATCCTGAGCGAAAGCCTTGCGTCCATTCCGCTGCATTTTCCGTCACCCGCTATACGCACACGGAAGGCAATCCGTATGAAAACAAGTCCTGCAACGAAAAAACAGACCGATTCCGTTTTATTGTGCAGCAAAAAACAGGCTTATGCCGCGCACCCGCCTGTTTTTCTCCTGGTCTTTCCTCATCGAAACAACCCTTTTTTACCGCTATTTTCTTTTTTTCCTAAAACCGTGCCCTAATGAAATACAAAATGCCAATCAGGCCTAGGGCAAGCAGTAAGATACCGCCTGCTTCCCAATTATTCATTCCAGTTTCGTATTCTTCACGGATCACTACCTTTGTGGAATACCCGGGCAAAAATAAAACCTCAACCTCGTCGCCTTCCAAATATTTATCACACTTGCAGCGGTCAATCGACTCCGCCAGCAGCGGCTCCCCATCAAGCTCAATCTCGTCAATGCGAAACATCGGAACCTCGCTGTACGTTTCATTCCCCGTCCGCCAGCTATATTTTCTTGTGCCTTCAGGATTGAAGTGCACCTCCAGGAAGACAACCCGGCCCATATAAGCCTTCCCATACTGAAAAATATGTTTTTTGATTTTATTCCGGTATAAACCGCGGATCAGAAGAAAAAGGCCGGACACGAATATACCCGCACAAATTACCAAAACCGCATACATGCGCTCATTCCTTGTCCGGAAAAATTTCCTTGAAATGCATTTCCTTGCCACAGCCGCTTTTAAAAACGAGCGTATCTTTTGTGACGCGCATCGGAATATGCGGAACGCCCGCATCCTCTATTTCCGCCCCGTCCTGCTCAAAGCCAAAATTTTCATAAAAAGTCCTGGCATGGGCCTGGGCGTCGATGCGCACCTGCGTAGGGTTGAATTCAAATGCTTTCACGAGCAATACACGCATCATAAGGTCGCCGATTCCCTGTCCGCGCTCTTCCTTCAACACACACAGCCGGCCAATACGGAATGTTTTTCCATCGTGATACACACGCCCCGTACCAACCGGCCGTTCCCCATCATAAATCACAACATGCATCGCCTGATCGTCAAGCACGTCAAATTCTTCCTCCGGCGGAAATCCCTGTTCTTCCACAAATACTGTTTCACGGATCTTACGGGCATCGTCTGAAAGTCCACAGAACCACTGGTTCGTAATCAATATTCCGGCGCCTCCTCGTCATCGTGGACATAATCCACTTCCATATATTTCGTATATTCACCCTGCCATTGCATTGAGATCGCCCCCGTGGGGCCGCTTCTTTGCTTGGCGATGATGATGCGTGCCTTACCCATATTCTCCGGCGTTTTGTCTTCCGGATAGTAATCCTCCCTGTGCAGGAAGATGACCACATCTGCGTCCTGCTCAATTGCACCCGATTCGCGCAGGTCGGAAAGCATCGGGTACCGCGATTTCTTGTCCCGCTTCTCCGACGCACGGGAAAGCTGGGAAAGCAGCAGGATCGGTACATTCAGTTCTTTTGCCATAATTTTAAGGGTTCGCGTGATTTGCGCGACCTCCTGCTGGCGGCTTTCCGCCCGGCCGCCTGCCTGCATGAGCTGCAGGTAGTCGATGGCAATGAGGCCAAGGCCCTTGCTCTTTTTCAAGCTTTGCGCCTTGGCAAGCATTTCCGTCGGCGTAATGGATGCAGAATCGTCAATATAGATCTCCGTACCCGAAAGCTCTTTCATAGCCTCGGCAAATTTATTGATCTCCACCGCGCCAATCTTGCCCGTACGGGCGTCTTGGCTGTCCACCTTCGCCTGCGAACACAGCATGCGCGTCGCAAGCTGGTCTGCCGACATTTCCAACGAAAATACAAGGCAGACCGCTTTTTGCGTCAGGCCGATATATTCCACCATGTTCATTGCAAAGCTCGTTTTACCCATACCCGGACGTCCCGCAATAACGATCAGCTGTCCTCCCTGCAAGCCGGACAGCATCTTGTCCATCAGTGGGAAACCCGCAGGAAGGCCCATGAGTCCATCTTTATTTTTCATCGCTTCGCTGATGATAACATAGCTCTGCTGGAGCGCCGCCGAAAGGTGCTGCATTGAGCTTCGTTCATCCTGAAGCGCAAGCCGCAGTATCGCCGTCGCGGCGGTGTTTGCAATTTCCCGCGCGTCCTGTTCCCCACGATAGCAATCGTCCGAAATTTTCATGCACACGTCGATCATTTCCCGCAGCGACGCTTTTTCTTTGACAATGTGGATGTAATGCTTTAAGTTGGCAACCGACGGTACAGTCATCGTAAGGTTCGAAAGGTATTCCATGCCGCCCATAGGCATATGCCCTTCCTGCTCCAGCTTTTGGCTGACCGTCACCATATCCACGGCGACTCCTTCACGCACAAGCTCGTCCATGGCACGAAAAATATTGCGGTGCTGTTGTTGATGGAAATCCGCTTCGTGCAAGGCTTCCATCGCCTCAAACACGCATTTTTCATTCAATAGCATACTGCCCAGGATAGATTGTTCCGCTTCCAGGTTATTGGGGGCAATCCGTCCCTGTGGTATACTGCTTGCAGCTCCGTCAGCCATCGACAACCTCTACTTTAAATGCGGTGCTTACCTCCGCATAAACTTTTACGTTCACGTCGTATTCCCCGAGTTCTTTAATATTCGGCGCCGAAATTTTTTTCTTATCAATCGGTACGCCGATTTTCTTTTCCAGTTCGGTTGCAATTTCTTTTGCCGTAATCGCCCCGAACAACTTTCCGTTCCCGCCATGCTTTACGGGGATTGTCAGCGTCATACCCGAAATCCGCTCCGCAAGTTCTTTCGCATCCTGTTTTTCTACGTCTTTTCTATGTTTTTCAGCCGCATGCGCAATTGTCGCGGCGTTCAGGTTCTGTGCCGTCGCCTGCTTTGCAAGCTTTTTGGGGAACAGGAAATTGCGTGCATAACCGTCGCTTACATTCACAATGTCCCCGGTTTTTCCTTTGCCTTTTACATCTTCTGTCAAAATCACTTTCATTTTCAGCTCTCCTTTTTATAATCGTTTATGGCCTGCCGCAACTCCCCTGATGCAGTTTCCTTATCAATTCCCTTCAGTTGGGCGCCCGCAATGGTTGCATGTCCGCCGCCGCCAAGTTTTTCAAGAATACGCTGCACATTAATCCCGCCGATCGACCGTCCGGAAATGACAATCGTATCGCCCTGGTCGCATAGCACAAACGACGCATTGATACCGCGAATGCCAATCAGCGAATCTGCCGCCTGTGCGGCAAGAAGCTGCGGGTTTTTCACATTGTCCGGGCACCACGAAATCGCGATGCCATCCTTTACTTCCGCATTCTGCACGACGCTTGCGCGGGTGGAAAACGTTTCAAGGTCGTCCTGGAAAAGATGACGGATGGTTGTGGTGTCCGCTCCCAGCTTGCGCAGGTAGGACGCAGCCTCAAAGGTCCGTACACCCGTTTTAAAAGAAAATCCCTTCGTATCGATGGTGATTCCCGCAAGCAGCGCCTCCACTTCGAGCGGCTTAATATAAATTTTTTCGGAAAAATATTCGATAATCTCCGTGACCATTTCCGCCGTAGAGGAAGCATAAGGCTCAAACAGCGACAGCGTCGGCGACTCAATGTGTGTGGTTCCGCGCACATGATGGTCGATCACCACGAGCGTATCCGCCTCTGGGATCAGCTGCGGCGCGATGGTAAAGTCACCAATCTGCGTATCTACCACAACGAGCATCGCCTGCTCCTCCAGCAGCCGTTCCGCCTCCGAAGGCGTCACAAGAACCCCCTTATAATCCGGATCCCGTTTCATTTCATCAACCAGCCCCTGCACCGCCGCATTTGGCTTATCCAGGACAATATACCCGCGTTTTCCCACTTGCCGCGCACATGCAAAAATCCCGAGTGCAGCCCCCATGCAGTCGAGGTCCGGCACCGAGTGTCCCATAATCACAACCCGTTCGCACTGTTCCATCAAGTTTTTTAACGCGTGTGAAAACATGCGTGCCTTTACGCGCGTACGCTTTTCAATCGCCTGCTGGCCGCCTCCATAGAATTTATATCCCGTTTCATCTTTTAAAACCGCCTGGTCTCCGCCGCGGCCCAATGCAAGCTCGAGCGCGGCCACCGCGCTGCTATTCGCCTGGTCCGGACTGTTTCCCACACCCGCGCCAATGCTGAGGGTCGGCAGTACAGCGGTGTTTCCGGTGGGAATCCCCTTCACTTCGTTCAGGATGGCAAATTTCCCCTGCATCAGCGAGGAAAGATACCGCCTCTCGAAAAACATCAGGTACTTATCGCGGTCATATTTCTGATAAACCCCATGCAGGTTCGCCGTCTGTTTTCCAATGATCCGGTCGATTTCCGCATCAATTTTTGCATGGTCGTTTTGTGCCGTGCCGCGCAATAGATCGCCATAGGCGTCTACTTGGATATGGCACACCGCAGCCGTCACAATACGGCACAGGTCAGAGGCCTCGTATGTATTGTTTACATCGATCAGCCGGTAAATCATATAGTCCTTGCCATTCAGCTTTGCAGGAATCACTTCTTTAACAAACGTAATATTTCCGATTTTTACTTTTCTGTCCGCCGCCGGTTTCATGAGCTGCGGAAAAATGCGAAAAATATTCCTTCCTTCACAACGCATGCCCGCAAGCATGGAAAACGCCGGATTATGCCATCCAATCGCACCATTTTTCTTCGTGATTGCCGTCGGCATCGTGACCGCATTCACATATTTGTCAATTTGATCCGAACAGTCCGTAAGAATGCGTCCCGCGATAGTAAACCACCGTTCCTTACGCAGGGTAGATACGATAAAATAAATCACGACAACGACAAAAATCGCGCCGATTACCGCCGTACGCACTTCATATGGCTCCATCAGCATGGTAATCAGGATCGCGGCAGCAAGCAGCACCAAGATCAGGATTAATTCAGTTGAAATATAAATACTGCGCTTTTTCTTATCCATTCTTTCCCTGTTTCCACCGGTACAAGGCGGCACTCCCCCATAATAGAGTTAGTTCTATCTTATAGCTTTTCCCGCGGTTCGTCAACTCTTGCAGTCCATCCCTTCCCCCATTCCGGCTCCTTCGCCATCCGTTTTAAGCCAGAAAATACCCAGCCGCTTCTTCCCGCTTCAGGGGATATTCTATTCTTAAGTACAAAAAAAGCATCCCGCTAAGGATGCTTTTTTACACTTTTAGTTCGCGTAAACGCTGACCTGCTTTTTGTCTCTGCCTTTGCGCTCGTATTTTACGATACCGCTCTCAAGAGCAAATAACGTATCGTCGCTGCCGCGGCCCACATTGTTGCCGGGATGGATTTTCGTACCTCTCTGGCGAACCAAAATGTTGCCCGCGAGTACATACTGTCCGTCCGAACGCTTAATGCCGAGGCGTTTGGATTCAGAATCACGTCCGTTTCTCGAACTACCTACGCCCTTCTTATGTGCCATTAGAATAACACCTCGTTTCTACGTAAATTCCGGGATTACTCCGCCGTTTTTTCGGCAGTTTCTTTTTCTTCTTTCTTTGCCGCAGCAGGTTTCTTTTCCGCTGCAGGTTTTTCAGCTGTTTTCTTTGCCGCAGGCTTCTTTTCCGCCGCAGGCTTTTCAGCTGTTTTCTTTGCTGCGGGCTTCTTTTCTGCCGCGGGCTTTTCAGCCGTCTTCTTTACTGCGGGCTTTTTCTCTGCCGCAGCCTTCGGCGCTGCCGATATAGCCGTCTTCTTTTCCTCGGCTGTCTGTGCTGCGTCGTCTTTTTTCTTCGCAGCAGCAGGTTTCGCTTTTGCTACTTCCGAGCCAACCTGTATGATTTCGACTTTCGTATACGGCTGCCTATGCCCCTGCTTTTTGCGGTAATCTTTTTTGGGTTTATACTTAAACACAATAACTTTTTTCGCTTTGTCTTGCGCAAGCACTTTACCCTTAACTACCACGTCTGCAAGAACCGGCTGTCCAACCTGGACTGCGTTGCCGTCAGACGTCATCATCGCCTCAAACGATACTTCAGAACCGACCTCCGCATCCAGCTTTTCAACCTTGACTACCATGCCGGGTTCCACTTTATACTGTTTCCCACCGGACCTGATGATTGCATACATGACCTTTACCTCCCTTACCCAGTCTCGCCGCACTCGGCCCGTATTATAAAAATACGCGTTCACGCCTATGCGAGCGGCTCAATTAAATATGTTACCATACGCAGCTTTTACTGTCAACAGAAAACCTGCGTATCGGAAAGCGCGTTTTTGTCCGTTACACGGGTAACGATAATTTGTTCCGGGTGTGCGTTTTTGGTGCTGCGGATAAAAAAGTGCGCATTTTCATAGTGAGGCAAAATCGCCTGGTTCTGATTATTGCGCGATATAATATAATCCGCAAGCGTATCCGCTACATCCACGATAAACATGCCCTGCTCATCCGGCGGAACACTGCGTATAATTTCCCTGCGCACGCGCATTGCCATATTTTCAAGATTGTAAACCCTGCCCGAACCATTACAGCAGGGGCACGTAGCCTGCGTCAGCGCCGAAAGCCTGCGTCGCGTCTTCTTGCGCGTCATTTCCACAAGCCCCAGCTCCGTCATACCGAGCACATTTGATTTCGTGCGGTCATTTCTCAACGCTTCCTTAAGTGCATCCACAACCTTGTGTTTATTTTCTTCAGACTCCATATCAATAAAATCAATAACGATGATCCCGCTGATGTCACGCAGCCGTAGCTGCCGCGCAATCTCCTGCGCCGCTTCGATGTTCGCATTCAGGATCGTGTCCTGCAGGTTGTCCTCGCCGATATATTTTCCGGTGTTCACATCCACAACGGTCAGGGCTTCCGTCTCGTCAATGACAAGATAACAGCCGTTTTTCATCCATACTTTGCGCCCAAGCGCCTTGCCGATCTTGTCTTCTATTTCATAATAGTCGAAGATATTTCCTCCGTGCTCAAACAGCTTCAGGCGTTTTTCCATTCCCGGCGAAACGATGTTCACAACCGCGAGCACCTTTTCATAGTAGTCTTTGTCATTGATAATGAATTCATCTACATCCGGCGTAAACATGTCGCGTACCGTACGGAATAAAAGCGTCTCTTCCGCGTGTACCAGGCGCGGGGCCGTCACAAAATCGGCCTTTTCCTGCACTTTCTGCCACAGGCGCACAAGGAATTTAAGCTCCGCCTCAATTTCTTCTTCCGTTGCCTGCTCTGCAAGCGTACGCACAATTACGCCCATGTGCTCCGGTTTCAAACGCGAAAGGAGCTCTTTGAGCTCTTCCCGTTTTTTCTCATCCTCAATCCTGCGGGAAACGCCCACATGATCGACTGTCGGCATCAAAACAAGCAGCCGGTTTGGCAGCGTAACATGCGTTGTGACGCGCGCGCCTTTTGTGCCGCCCGGTTGCTTTAATACCTGCACCATGATTTCCTGGTTGGGTTTCAGCAATTCCTTGATATTGGGGACTTCAAGTTTCTTCTTAATGGGCGCTTCATCCGCGCCTTCTTCGAAAATAAAATCCGATTCATCGCACAGGATATCCCCCGCATACAAAAACGCATTTTTATCCAGGCCAACGTCAATAAACGCCGCCTGCATTCCCGGAAGAATATTGGCGACCCTTCCCTTGTAGATGTTGCCGACAAGTCGCTCTTTTCCGCGCGTTTCAACCTGGATTTCCACCAGCTCTTTCCCCTCCATGAGGGCTACGCGCGCTTCATGCGCATTGGCGTCGGCGATGATTCTTTTCATCATCACAAACTCCTTCAAATATTAAAAACTATATTCCTGAAATGGGATTCTTTTCCCATTCGCTATTGTATAACATTCAGTCCGGCAGACGCTGTATTCCGCATCCAGGCCCGCTTCCAAAAGCAAGGCGTTTGCAACGACCGCAGGATTGAGCGCCCCGTCGCTTGCATTTTTCAAAAGCAACATAACTTCGTTTTGATCCATACCGATTTCAAGGATCAACGGACGGATATCAAGCTCCCGTCCCTTCCGGTCTTTTGCCATATAATTCGGGGCCGCATCCATCTTCTCTGCCGCATCCCTTATTTTACCACAATCCATTCCATTTTTAAAATGAAATTTTAACCGGTAGGCAGCGCTTTCATTCTGCGCCATCAGCTTCTTAGACCCCTCCGCTGCATGGATATCCAGAACGCGGAGGTCACGCGGCAGGACGGCGTTAAGCGCATCTTTTACTTTTCCGGGCTCCGCTTCCTGCGCAAGCGCAAGCTCAAAATAGTCTCCGTCCGTCTCATACCCCACGGAAAGAGGGGACGCGAACGACATAACAATGTGCGGGTTGAATCCCTGCGAATATTCCGCGGGAATTCCCGCGCGCCGTACCGCGCGTCCAAAGGCACGCTGCATATCGAGATGCGAGATATATTTAGCTGCTCCGTGGCGGCTGTATTTTATAATTAATTTCATACGTCTCTATCCTTTGTTTTTTAGCAGAGTTCTTTTTCCGCGCGCCTTTTGCCCGCCCTTCAAAAGAACCGCTGAACGCTCCCGCTTTGCCTGCCGCTGTCCGCTCCGGGGCAACCCGCATATTTCATGCGGTTCCGTGGCAGCTGTATTTTATCACCGGCATTCTTGCGTTTTCCGTCATTCTGTGGGCCGCTTATTCTTCGCAAGGCCGCAATATTTCTGTATTCCACACGCATGGCACTTCTTCCGGCATTCCTGCGTCGTAATTCCTTCATACGCTTTATCGCGTTCCCTGCGCAAAAATGCCTTATCGATCCGGCAGTCAAGATGTTCGAAAGGCATCACTTCTCCCGCCTCTCTTTTACGTGTTGCATAAAATGCCGGATCGATCCCGCACGCGCGGAACGCGTCCAAATACCGTTCCAATGAAAAATATTCGTGCCATGCATCCATAACCGCACCGTTTTGGTAAGCCAAAAGAAGTGCGGGAGCAAGCCGCCGGTCGCCCCTCGCAAGCACTGCCTCGAGAAAAGAAAGGGACGCATCATGATAATTAAACTTCACGCCCTTGATTTTCAGTTTACTGCGAAGATACTGCTGCTTCTGCTTCAATTTTTCCATCGTATCCTGCGCTTCCCACATAAACGGCGTGCATGCCTTGGGAACAAAGCAGGACGCAGACACTGTAATATTCAGGAATCCATTGCGTTTTTCCCTGGGTACACGATAAAATGCACTGCGGATTTCCTTCACCATATCCGCAATGCCGTCAAGGTCCTCCATCGTTTCCGTTGGCAGGCCAATCATAAAGTACAATTTAACAGAAGATACGCCGCTTTCGAACGCACGCACTACCGTGGCAAGGATTTCCTCCTGTGTAATATTTTTGTTGATCACATCCCGCAGACGCTGGGTTCCCGCTTCCGGCGCAAAGGTAAGCCCCGTTTTACGCACCTGTTGAAGCCCCGCCGCTAAGTCCTTTTCAAAACTGTCGATTCGTAGGGAGGGCAGGGATACCGATACACGCTGGTCGCAAAATTCCGCAACCAGCCCGTTTACCAGTTCGTCAATCTGGGAATAATCCCCAGACGAAAGCGAAGAAAGCGAAATCTCGTCGTAGCCGGTCGCAGCAATGACATTGCGTGCAACCTCGCGCACCGTCTCCGCGCGCCGTTCGCGCACCGGGCGCATGGCAAAACCCGCTTGGCAAAAACGGCAGCCTCGCGGGCAGCCGCGCATAATCTCGAGTGTGCAGCGGTCATGCACCGTGTTGATATAAGGCAAAACAGGTTTTTTGATCGTCTGCTCCGCATCAAAATTTTCCACGATGCGTTTTCTAATGATGGCAGGCGCGCCTTCCTGCTCTACTGCAATCTCCCGGATCGTCCCGTCCTCGTGATAGGCAGGCGCGTAAAAAGAAGGAACATATATCCCTTCCAGCTTTGCTGCGTCCCGCAGGAATGCAGCGCGCGAAAACCCTTCTTTTTTATGCCGCGCAAAGAGGATGCAAAGCTCCCGCGTGACCTCTTCTCCCTCTCCTAAGACAAATAAATCAAAAAAATCCGCGATCGGTTCCGGGTTCACCGTACACGCACCGCCGCCGACCACAACCGGGTCCTTGTCTTCCCGCTTCTTCGCAAGCAGCGGGAGTTTCCCGAGGTCAAGCATTGCCAACACGTTAGAATAGCACATCTCATAGGAAAGATTGATCCCCACAAGGTCGAATTCCGAAAGCGGCATCCCTCCCTCAAGGGACCGCAGGGGCTCCCCGCTGGCACGCAGTGCCGCCATCATATCCGGCCAGGGGCAAAACGCCCTCTGCGCCCATACTCCGGGGAGCGCATTGATTACCTCATATAAAATATTGATCCCAAGGTGGCTCATTCCCACTTCATACGTGTCCGCAAAACAAAGTGCAAAATTAACGTCCACTTTTTCCGGGTCTTTTATAACACTATTTAGTTCCCCGCCGACATATCTTGCCGGCTTTTCCACATGATTGAGTATACTCAAACAAAAACTCCTTACAATGAAAATACAAACGCGTACTTATTTCCCCTTCTGTTCGCGCGAAAGAGCCCTAAACACGAAGTCTCCGGAGGCCCCGCGAAAGCCCAGTGAAGCCGCGCAAGCGGGTTTCGCGGGGTTGATAGGCGAGAGGCCGCCCACAAAAGCGATATTCCCGGCTTCAGGCGGGAATTGAGCCATAGGGCGTGCCTCGCCTATTGTCCTTGCCATCTCTGCCTGCGCATATCCACACTGATCACCATACCAATGGCAATACAGTTCGTCACCATACTTGACCCTCCGTAAGAGAAGAAGGGAAGCGGAATCCCTGTAACCGGCAAAATTCCGACATTCATGCCGATGTTTTCCACCACATGGAAGAGCATCATAGCCGCAACGCCAATGATGATATACGCGCCGAAATCATCGCGCGCGCGCAGCGAAAGCATAAACGTGCGTCCAATGAGCAGAAAATACAGTATAATAAGCACAATGCCCCCCAGAAAGCCGAATGCCTCCACCGTGACCGCAAAAATAAAATCGTTATGGCTTTCCGGCACATAGCCAAGCTGTGAAAGCGAACCGGGCGTAAACAGGCCCTTGCCGAAAAATTGTCCGGAGCCAATGGCCATCTTGGCCTGATCCATCTGTAAGGTCGCATCCGCATCCTGTACGGCCTGCGCATCCGGGCTAAAGAAGGAAAGCAGACGCGTCCATTGATAATTTCCCGTGGTCGAAATATACAACAGGAAAACCCCGACCAGCACTCCGGCAATTGCAAGCAGCCATAACACAACCTTCCAGCTCGGCTTTGCCATAAACAGCATGACTACGAAAATAAACACATACACCACCGCCGTGCCGAAGTCGGGCTGGAGCGCAATCAAAATAACCGGCAGCAGCATTCTCCACAGGACGGGGAACAAATCTCCAAACGTCTGAATTCCGTCGTCATTGCCCTCGGTTCTGTCGGCAAAATTTTTAGCTAATACAATAATAATCAGGATTTTGCACACCTCGGCCGGCTGAAAACCGCGGCTGCCGATCATGAACCAGCCCGACGTGCCGTTCTGTGTGCTGCCCAGGAAGAGTACCGCCACCAGCAGCGCAATGCAAATCCAATAGATCCATTCTGTAAAATGCGCAAGAGTGTGGTAGTCCAGAAGCATCACAAGAAACATGCATCCGAGGCCGATCAGGAAAAAAATGAGCTGCCATCCCGCGGTGCTCAGGTCCAGGTTCGCCAAAAACTCGGAGAACGTGCTTTCATCGCCTGTAAACGGCGAGGCAGTTGCGTTTAAGATGGAAAGCAAACTGTACCCGACCAGAATCACAATGATTGCGACCAGGAACCAGTCTACATATTTCCACATATTTTTGTTGACCAGTTTTCCCTTCATATACGCTCCGTAACTCCCCATATTGCAACAAAAACCGTGCATGCAGGGCCGCCGTCCCGCATTGCGGCACATCCGGCGCGGCGGCAGACTGCCGCCCATTTCCTTCCAGGCACGGTTTTCACATACAGGATCCGCCGCTTCCCCACCAAAAGAAACGTCGAACCATGCTTAGGTCATTTCCCGGCGTTCTTCACCATCTGCTTAATTTTCTTAATGGGGATATTCATCGCAATTTGCGAAGAAACGCCTTCCTCTTCCTCATTTTGCACGTTTTTAAAATCGATCTCAAATTCCGATTCGTCAATCTCCACATACTTTGAAATAACCCCCATGATATCCTTTTTAATCATGTTGATCATATCGTTATTTGAGGTCGTCCCCGCGCGGTCATAAATCAGGACGAGTTTCAGCCGGTCTTTTGCAACCTGGCTGCTCTTTTTTCTGTTAAAAAACCATCCCATGTCAAATCCCCCCGCTTATTTTGAAAAGAGCCGCTTGATACGGCCGAAGAAGCCAGTCTTCTGTTCCAAATCAAGCATGGGAACATCTTCCCCCATAATCCGCTTGGTAACGTTGCGGTATGCTTCTCCCGCAAGGGAAGAATAATCCGTCACTGCCGGTTCACCAAGGTTGGAAGACCGGAAAATCATTTCGTCCTCCGGAATCACCCCAATAAGATCCACTCCTAAAATCTCAAGCGTATCGTCAATTGCAAGCATGTCGCCTTTGCGTACAAGGTCGGGACGCAGACGGTTAATCAAAAGCCGCACATCATCAATGCCGTTCGCCGACAACAGGCCGATGATCCTGTCGGCGTCACGTACGGAGGAAACCTCCGGAACAGTAACCACAATCGCCGATTTTGCACCTGCTACCGCATTTTTAAATCCACGCTCAATTCCCGCCGGGCAGTCGATCAGAACATAATCGAATTCCTGTTCCAACTCGGAAATCAGTTCCTTCATCTGCTCAGGCGCAACCGCCATTTTATTCCGCGTCTGTGCGGCCGGAAGCAAATACAAGCCTTCATAGCGCTTATCCTTAATCAATGCCTGTTTCAGTTTACAGGTTCCTTCCACCACGTCCACAAGGTCATATACGATCCTGTTCTCAAGGCCAAGCACCACATCAAGGTTCCGCAGTCCAATATCCGTATCTACAAGCACCACCTTTTTCCCCTGCATTGCAAGGCCCGTTCCAAGATTGGCGGTAGACGTCGTTTTACCAACGCCGCCCTTGCCGGATGTGATTACAATTACGTTTTCCATACACCAAAATCCCTCTCATATATAATACTTCCGAATAAACCGTGCTTCATACACCGCTGAAATTACTTCATGCTGACTGGCCGAATGACCACCTTGCCGTCCCTGAGTTCGGCGACTTCCGCCCCATGCACCTCTTCGCGTTCCTTGGGGAACGTTACAACACGTCCGGAGACCCGCAGTTGTTTGGGGCACATATTCACGGCAGCCACGCAAACGTCTTTCCGGCCTGAACAACCCGCATGTGCAAGACCGCGCAGCCTGCCGAACACCGCGATGCTCCCCCCCGCGATCACTTCCCCGCCCGGGTTGACATCGCCGATTACGACAATATCGCCTTCGCATTCAATACGCTGGCCGCTGCGTACCGTGTGGCCTACAAAAATGGATTGGGCATCGAAATACGCATTGGATACCAATTCCACTTCGTCCATATATTCATCTTTCGCAGCCGGATGCACTGCTGCCGGCGGTTTCTCGATTTTGAGCTCCGCCTCGCGCATCAGGTCGGCCTCGTCTCCATAAATCACATCCCGGATACCAAAATCCATCGAAAAAACACGCCGCAGTTCTTTGCGCTGTGCTTCCGAAAGTTTTTTGCCGCGGATAATAACCCTCGTTTCACTATCCCTGAAAAAGTCCTTGTTCTTTTTCAGTTTTTCCATCAACTCCTCACGCAGAACAGGATAAGTAGACCGTTCATCCAAATAGATTTCCAATCCTTTTTCTTTCCCCTTAAACGTAATGATGCCCTGCATGATAAATCCTCCCGCTTGTTCCTTCAGGCCATAGCTTAAACTGTATACAACCACGAAATACATTATACATGATTCCATGGCCACACGCAAATACTCATTCACACGGAATCTTTATGGAACCAGCGTGTTTTCTGACGGAATTTCTGTACCAGTTTCCTCAGTTTTCCCATCGAGATAATATTCAATGATATTTTTTGCCGCGGGAATCGCGTGCGATCCCCCCATGCCATTCGGAATATAAATTACCACCGCAATTTCAGGGTCCTCCCGGGGGGCGCAGGCCACAAACCAGGCGTTATGTTCAAGGTCGATATTGGAAACGGTACCCGTACCTGTTTTCCCGATAACCTCATCTTTGTATTTCCACCCGTCGAAGGCTTTGCTGGCCGTACTTTCTTCTTCCGCGACAACCTCAGTCATCCCCTGTTTGATCGCATCGAAGTATTCCTGCGGCGCATCGATATGATTAAATACCACCGGTTCCTGCTGTTCGATGATATTTCCGTCATTGTCAACAACACTGTCCACAATATGCGCTTCAAATACGTCTCCGCCATTTACCAAAGCTGAAATATACCGCGCGACGGCAATCGGCGTAACTGCCGTAGTGCCCGAACCAATTCCGGTCTCGATGGTTCGGCGTGTATTCCACCTAAGCTCGCTCAGGTAACTGTTCACATCGACAACCCATCCGTTCCGGTCCGCAACCGCACTGGTAATCTGCAGTTCCTCGTATAAAATCTGCCGGATGGTCGGCCCCATCTCATAATTTGTCAGATCTTCCCCGGCCGCTTCAATCAGTCGCTCCGCCGTTTTCTTAAGCTGTTCGTCCGAATAGTCGATACTCAGGGATTTTCCGCAATCACGCAAATAACTCATCAGTGTGTTGCGGATTAAAAGCGGCAGGGACGTCTTTTGTGCGGTTACATCTACCCCTTCCGAATTCAGCGTGGAAATCGGTTTTGTCGGATCGTACAACACGCTCTGGTTTCCAACCTGTCCAACTACTTCACCTGTCAATTCAATGCCGGTAGACGTTGTCAACCCAAATTTTTCACCCCATTGGGAAAGCGTATCCGTACTGCCTGTCGTGCCTACAATCCGGTTGGCAACTTCATAGAAAAAATAGTTGCAGCTATGCTCAAGGCCTTTTACCAGTGTCTGATTTTCATGTCCGGGAACGATCGTCATTCCCGGCTCCCAAGCCCAGCAGGCCGGAACATCGCCGACGATTTGTTCGCCTTCCTGCTTCTTTTGATCGAGCGGGTATTGTCCTTCGTCGGTAATGGTTGTTTCCAGTGTAATCGCGCCTTCCTCAAGGCCCGCCATGCCCGTGACCATTTTGAAAATGGAGCCGGGAATCGCCTTGGAGGAGATTGCATTGTTGAACAGCGGCTTTGCCGGATTATCATTTAATTCCTGCATGGTTTCGTTTGAAATGCCGCCCGTGAAAATGTTGGCGTCATAGGAAGGATAGCTCGCCATAGCCAGCACCCTGCCCGTCTTCACATCCATTACGATGGCCGCACCCGATTTTGCCAGGTTCATCTTTTCCAAGGTAGAATTGCCCTCGCGGCTCTCAAGAACAGCCTGCACCTTTTCATTCTCATCGTAATCTTCGGGATCCGCCTTGTTGTATGCATCGACCTGTTCCTGGTAAACGGTATTGATATTTTCCTCAAGCGCTTTTTCCGCTACCTGCTGAAGCTGCAAATCAAGCGTCAGGCGGACATTATAGCCGTCCGTCGGTGCGGTGTAAGAACGTTCGTTGATTACCTTTCCCCTGCTGTTGACCTCTACAACGCGCGTTCCCTGTTTTTCCGACGAACTTCCCGTAAGATATTGTTCCATCGTACTTTCGATGCCCGCCGCACCAATCAGGTCGTTCTGCGAATAACCTTTTTCCTTGTAATCCTTGATGGTTTCTTCATCGGTCATTTTGCCGAGATAGCCAACAATATGGGCCGCAACCTCATCTTTGGGATAGATGCGGACCGAGCTTTCGCCCACTTGGATTCCATCGAGCTGGTCGGATTTCCCTTCAATCAGGGCTACCGTATCCATATTGACATCTTCGCTGATGGTAATGGGGACATAGGCAAGATAGGAGGAAAGCTGTACTTCCTGCCAGATGGAAAGCAGCTTCCTCGCCTGTTCATAGGTATATTCTTCGGGAATACGGTAACGAATCCGAAGGTCGCGGTAAATTTCATCCGGCGTCGCATTTTTAGACACATACATATTCGACCGCCAATTCTTTTCACGGTTGGCGATATCTTCCGGGTTCGTTATACCAAAATCGAATGCAAACGTACCGTCTTCATTGCGTACAATGTTGAACGTATCGATCGTCGTCCCTCCGCCTTGCTCGATAAGGGCAATAGCCTCGGACAGAACGTTTGTATAATATGCTTTATCCGTCGTACTGTTACGGGTAGGATCCCGCAGGAACTCTATATCATAACTGCTCTGGTCATAGGCGAGCGGAATTCCCGTGATATCGGTAATTTGTCCGCGCGCCCCTTTGAGGGTCAGCGTCCTGATTTTTTTATCTTCAGACTGCAGCGAAAGCTCGCCGCCCTGCGTCAGCGTCAGGTTCCCAAGTCCCGCGCCAAGCGCTATAAAAGCTACAAGTGTAATCGCCATAACGACGAAAAACCTGTTTTTTAATTTTTTAAACATTCTACTTTTTCCTCATTCAAAGCTCATCCATAAAATGAGACGACATACGCGGACGCATCCACGTATTCCTGTACAAAAGCGAAACCAGCAGGTAAACCAAAAGAAGAAGTGCCCCGGCAAAAGCGGCGGACGGCAGCATATCCCGCAGGAAAATCGCCCCCAGGTCAAATTGCCGCGCTCCCTGCGCAAATACAATCAGCGCCATCACAAGTTCCTTGACAATATAACCACCCGCACCAATCAAAAAAATATGAAGCGAATTAAATTTTTCCATCCTGTGGGCCACAATGCTCGCCACGGCGGCGGCAACCGTATAGGAAAGCGCATACATGCCGAGCGTGGTGGAAAACATCATATCCATCAAAAGCCCCGTTGCCATGGCAAAAATAATCGGCGTTATATTTTTTTCGACGAGCACCAACGCAAGCACCAGCAACAACACGAGGTCAATCTGAATGCCAAGTCCTGCCAGGTCAAACGAAGCGCTAAACGCCGTGCCAGACAAAATCGTGCCAAATATACCCATCAGGATAAGAACCACATATCTCATCTTACTGTCCCTGTGGCTGCGCGCTGTCCGAAGGCTGTGAGGATGGGGAAGGTTGCGCCGCCTCGCCAACTGTAGTGCTGCCGATCACTTCATTGGCCGCGGAAACCGTACCCGTTTCTTCGCCGTCCATGGACGTCACAACAAACACTTCCTCCAGCCGCCGGAAATCCACCGCCGGTTCGATTCTTACATTTTTCCCTTCCGCTTCCGTATCGGAGGAGGAAGCGACTTCGCCGATCAGGAATCCTTTGGGGTAAACTCCGTCAAGGCCGGAAGTAATAATTTTGTCCCCGTCCATAATATCCGCGTCAAGGGGCAGGAAGGTGATATACAACGAGTCGTCAAGCGAATTGCTTGAAATCGCCCCCTTGACAATTGCCTGTTCACGCGTACGCTCCATAATGGAAGACAGGCTGCTCCGCGCATCGATAATAGCCATAACTTTGGAGGAATTGAGGTTCACCTCTTCAATCCGCCCCACAAGACCGTCAGCCGTGATAACCGGCATATTTTCCTTTACGCCATCCGCTCTGCCAAGATTGATCGTGAATACGTCAAACCAGTTCCCGGGATTTTTTCCGGTAATCCGCGCAAGCATCAATTCCTGATTGGTATTATTCTGTTTATATTCGAGGAGTTCGGAAAGCCGTTCGTTTTCCTTTTTGAGCTCTTCGTATTCCCGCGATTTGCTCTTGAATACCTCGAGCTCGCTCTGTAGCTCCTCATTTTTTTGCTCTTGGTCATCTTTGTTGATGAGCCCGTCAAAAAAGCCGCCGATTCCCGATGACACTTGATAGAAAAATTCCTGCACAGGAGAAAAGATGCCGCCGGCCTGTCCTGCGCTTTGTGAAATCGTGCCATTGCTGCTGCTTGCCACCAGCAGAACCACGAGAACGATGATAATGATGACCGTTATAATCAGCGGTTTGTTCCTGAATATGCCCACAACCCGTCTGCCTTTCGTGTTTACTGGAGACGCTTATGCGCGCCCCTGCGGACGCGCGCCGCCCGCCTGCAAATAATTTGTTCAATTATACCATAAATGCAGAAGGTTTGTCATATTTGGAAGTAAACTTTTTGTAACAATTCCGCAATATAACCGTTCCGGCTGAAATGAAAACAATCCATGCTTTATACTCAACAAAATTTTTCCATAAAAAAAGCCACACTTCAAAAAGTGTGACTTTCTCCACTGAAGGCCGGCAGGCAATCCCTCAATATACTACCGGCCATCCGGGATATCCTTATTCCCCGCTTCCCCTTTAATCAAGAATTTCGCGTGCTGTCTCGCTCAGGATGCGTAACCGTTCCATTGTCTTTTCAAACCCATTAACACATACAATTCCACAGGCATGTACAATCGATCTATGATCCTTAGTAGAATCTTTGATGAGCTGAATCCTGTCACGCAACGTGGTTTCCGTCTCCGGTTGCAATACATCACGGTAGTTGTGCAGCTGCACTTCCAGCGCTTTATCCTTATCATAAACTTGCCCGGCCTTTGCAACGTCTGACCACGCACTTACTGTAAGCATTTTAAGATTGGGAATCGTATTAATTAAATGGAACATTTCTGTTGTGTCCCCGCAACTGTGCCAATACGCAATTCCTCCAAAAAAATCCGCAAGATCTTTTTCCCCGGGAAGAATATATTCTTCGTAAAGCTGTGGACTGACAACCGGGAAAGTTACTTCATCATTGTAAATATTTCCTTCCGTGAGCGGAAGGCCAAGATATCCATTTTTTTGCAATGTCCACCGTTTGCGTGACTCTCCAAGAAAATCAAGCAGTTGTACCATCCATTCCGGATCCTCTATGCAGTCAATCATCAGGTTGTCAAGGCCGCGAACCTGCCATGCGCATCCCCACGGGCTTCTTCCCCATTGCGGAAAAGCAACTTCAAAATCTTCCGCAGCAATTTCACGCACCTGTTCGAAAAAAGAAATGGTTCGTGGCATACATCCGCCTTTGTAAAAATCCGGATATTCCATCCGTTCAAGATCTTTACGTTCCTTTATTAACGGTTCTTTGGAAACAACTGCATCGTGCTCCGTGTATATTGCCTGATCTCCCCCAAAGATACATTTTTCAAACGCTGCAGATTCAAAGACCGGCTGCTTTTTTGCAATCGGGGTATCGTCATCAAAATTTTTAAATTTGAAGATTTGCGTTTGCAAGCCGCTTAGATAATGAAGATACGGATCGTGGTAAAACTCGATCAAATCATACCCAAGTGTTTGCGCATACGCCTCCCGTTCAAATTCAATTACCAATGGTTTTTTCGTCTTATCAGCTGGAATCGCATGGAAGTAATCCGACGAAACTCCTTCTGAACTCCAGAAGGCCATACGCCGCTTATTTTCCTCCGTTTCGCAAAGTTCGCGTATTTCCTCTTCCGCTGCCCGAATTTGGTTTAGCATTTTTTCTTTTTCCATACCAATCATTCCTCTCTCAGACCACATTACAAAGCTGGATCAATGATCAGTTTCCCTTGTTTGCGCAGCTCAAGGTCTGACACCGCATCCACAAGCCGCTCTAGCGGCAGCGGTTCACACTGCATAAACCCAACGTCTATCCGGCGCGAATTAATCAATTCGGCAGCCCGGTCAATCGTATAGGGATTAATATAAGATGCTTTTACATCAACCTCTTTACGGAAGAGATCGTAAGGTTTTATTGTAATCGTATCCTCCGGGGAGGCTAATCCAAACAACATGGCAACCGATTTATTGCCTGCAAGCTGAATTGCTTGCTCCATCGTTTTTGGAAGCCCTACGCACTCGATGACTGCATCCAGGCGGTCAATCCCATGCTCTTTAAGCTCTTTTTCCACATCCTGCGAAGCCGGATCTATGCATACCGTTGCACCCAGCTTCTCGCCCATCTTCCGTTTCCCTTCAACAGGCTCAATCAGTGCTACTTGCGTTGCCCCGGCAATGGAAGCAAGTTGCAGGATAATCAGTCCAATCATACCGCCGCCTATGACCGCCACCTTGTCTCCCGACTTAATATTGCACATATCCACGCCATGCAGGCAGCAGGAAACAGGTTCTGCCATTGCTCCTTCTGTAAATGTGGTTGTATCCGCAATCTTCAGGACCTGACTTTTCTTAACGCTGCAGAATTCCGCAAACGCCCCGTTCCCGCTTGTTCCGTAGCCAATCATATTTTCACAAAAATGTCCTATTCCGCTGCGGCAGTAATAGCATCCGCCGCAAAGCTCATTTGGATCCACGCATACGCGGTCTCCCGGCTTGAATTCTGTCACATTTTTCCCAACTTCTTCAACCATGCCAGAAAACTCATGTCCCAGCACACGGGGCGGTACAACTTCCGCCGATCCTGGGTCTCCATTGTAAATATGTACATCCGTACCGCATACCCCGCACGCCTTGACGCGAATTAAGACATCGTCATCTCCTACCTTGGGCATCGGGATGTCCTCTACCCTGATATCATGTTTTCCATAAAATACAGCAGCTTTCATTTTGCCTTCCTCCTGCGCTTATGCGCTGACAGCATTGCCTTTATTTTTGACGCTTTCTTTCAATTTACTTTCACTCTTTGCTTTAGATACACAATCGAATCCAACGGCAATGACCAAAACAATCCCCTGTACAACATCTTGTACATAATCGTTGACATTCATTAATACAAGGCCGTTTGAAAGAATTCCCATAATAAGCACACCGATCACAACGCCGAATATGCGCCCAGAACCACCGTTTACACTGACGCCGCCTAATACAACGGCAATGATAACCTCGAACTCAAAGCCCGTACCTGTCGTAGGCTGTCCGGAATTCAGGCGCGACAGCATAATGATACCTGCGAGAGAAGCAAAGATTCCTGACAGCATATAAACCATCTGTTTCGTAGAAATAACATTAATTCCCGCAAGCTTTGCTGCTTCTTCGTTTCCGCCAATCGCATAAAAATACCGCCCAAAATATGTCTTGTTCAGAATGAACCAGCCGAGAATAAAGATCCCTATCATGATAATGACCGGAATGGGAATGATACTGATATATCCTTGCCCCATGATTGTAAAGTTAGGATCAAATCCATAGATGGGAAGGCCTCCCGATATAATAAAGGCAAGGCCCGAAAGAATGTTCATAAAGCCCATAGATGAAATGATCGGCGGAACCCTCCACTTTGTAATAATCACACCATTGAGGAACCCGAAGCCTGCGGAGATGACCATGCACAGAAGGCACGCCGCCCATGGATTCATATTCATCTTCACCATGAAATAGGCGCATACTACGTTTACAAATGCAAGTACCGATCCAACCGACAGGTCAATCCCGCCTGTCAGCATGACAAACATCATGCCAACTGAAGTAATTCCAATCATGGAAACCTGCCGCGCAACGTTAAAAAGATTGTCTACCGTCAAAAACGCAGGAGACATAATCGTGAAAAATACGATCAGCCCGGCAAGCACCACCACAATTCCGTATTTTTGAAAAAATGTTGTGTTCTTCATAATCTAACTCCTAAATTTTATTGAGGCTTTATGACATGGAGGCATATTTCAGGATGCTTTCCTGATTGAATTCTTCCTTCTGAAGTTCTCCTGTCACTCTGCCCTCCGCCAAAACAACAATTCGATCTGAGACTCCAATGAGTTCTTCCATTTCCGAAGAAATCATGATAAGTGTTTTTCCCTCTTTAGCGAGATTATCCATAATAGCATAGATTTCTTGTTTGGCTCCTACGTCGATTCCACGAGTGGGTTCATCAAAAACAATGATATCTGGCTCGGCCGCGAGCCACTTAGCAAGAACAACTTTTTGCTGATTTCCACCGGAAAGATTATTCACAAGCTGTTCCGTACTTGGCGTCTTAATTCTCAGGCTATTCTTATATTTCTCAATAATCTCTTTTTCTTTTTTCCGATTTATAACACTATATTTGGAAATTCTCTTTAAAATAGGCATCGTGATATTGTCTTGAATCGACATGTGCAGCAATACGCCCTGTTGCTTCCGGTCTTCCGGAACGAGTGCGATTCCTTTTTCAATCGCATCTGACGGGGATTTTATTTCAAGTTTTTCGTCACGCAGCCGGATCGAACCTCCCGTTGCATGTGCAACCCCAAATAAAATTTGCGCAAATTCTGTCCGTCCTGCACCGATAAGTCCGCCAAGGCCAAGAATCTCGCCTTTTCGTACATTAAACGAGACGTCCGTGAGTCCATTTCCGGAAAGATGATCGACCTCAAGAATAATTTCATTATCCTTTTTCACTTCTCTTTCAGGAAAGGTTTCCTTCAGTTCACGGCCAACCATCAGCCTGACGAGTTCGTCGCGCGATGAATCCGCAGTATCGATTGTGGTTATAAGTTCCCCGTCTCTCATAACCGAAACCCTGTCCGTGACCTCAAAAATCTCGTCCAGCCGGTGAGATATATATATGATCGCGACTCCTTCATTTTTCAACTTCCTGATAATCTGGAACAATGCATCCAGTTCCCGATTTGTAAGTGATGCCGACGGTTCATCCATAATTAAGATTTTGCTTTCCATAGAAATTGCCTTTGCAATTTCCACCATTTGCTGATATCCGGTTGTCAAATTCTTAACGAGCACATTGGGATCGATTTTAATGCCTAACTGCCGGAATAATTCGACCGTTTTTTCATTCATCGCTTTTTTATCGATTACAATACCATTCCGAAGAGCACGCCCCAAAAAGATGTTTTCTGCCACAGACATTTCTTTGACAAGATTAAATTCCTGATAGATCACGCCAATGCCATTTTCCCTCGATGCAAGAGGCGTTAAATTAGAAAACTCATTCCCGTTTACGACAACTGTTCCCGAGGTCGGGCTGATCGCGCCGCTGCACGTTTTAATCAGTGTGGATTTTCCGGCGCCGTTCTCCCCCACAAGCGCATGGACTTCCCCTTTTCTTAGTTCAAAACTCACATCTTTCAGAGCATGCACACCGGGATATTCTTTATAAATATTTTTAAATTCCAAAACTATGTTATTATCCACTTTGTGACCTCTTGATTTTTTATTGTTTGATAAGTTCGGCAATGCGCTTTCTGCACATTGCCGAACCCAACCCATTGTTTCCAATCCCTATTGTTTCTTACTGTCCATATCCGGCTCTATCCCAATATTCCTGGGCATTGTCGATGTTAACAGGATCCATCGGGGTATATTCAGACTGGTCAAACTCCTGTCCCAGAAGCATTCTTGCAGCAAGGTCAATCGTCTGTTTTGCTTTCTGAACCGGGGTTCCAAGGCCTACCGTTACACGAATCGGATCGCCGTTCATCATCGCTGATAGTGCTTCCTCTGTACCATCGCAGCTAAAGATGCCAAAATCGTCCGTGGCTTTTCCTGCTGCTTTCACAGCCTCATTCGCGCCAACTGCGCCGCCATCGCCGATACAGGTAATAACTTTCATGTCGGGATTCGCCTGCAGGAAAGTTTCCACCGCTTCCATCCCGGTGACAGCATCTGCCGATGTTGCCGTTGCAACGATTTCTGCGCCGGGGCATGTTTCTGCAAGGGCGTCTTTAATACCATTTGCACGGTCGATGATATCTTCCATCAACGGATAGTCAAGCATACCAACAATCGCTTTCCCATCCAAATGCTCATTGATCCATTCGCCGGCTTTCTGTCCAACGATATAGCCAGCCTCATAGTTTTCAACGACATACTGCGCATCTACGCCTTCCATCGACTGCCCATAGGCCATAACGAGGATACCTGCATCCTGCGCTTTTTTAACGACGTCTCCAAGAGCATTCGCATCTTGAGGACCAATTACGATGATGTCCATCCCTGCTGTGATCATATTTTCAATTTGGGAGACTTGCGTTGAGGCGACTCCCTCACAGCTAACGAGATTGACTTCCGCACCAAGCTCCTGTCCAATCTTCACAAGGTTTTCTCCTGTTGCTGCCCAAATCGGGTTTGTCAGGTCATAGAATGTAACACCAATTTTTTTCCCTGTCAGATCATAGTCCAACACTGTGTCTTCTGTAATGGTAGAGACAGCCGCACTCGCTTCGGCAGATGCGGACGCTTCGCTGCTCGTTTCGGCAGATGCTTCACTGCTTGCTTCCACCGTTGCTTCTGCCGACGGCTCTGTAGAAGCGCTTGCTTCCGTTCCAGGCTGTGTAGTGGTACAGCCCGCAAACACGACAAGTACCAGTGCCAGACAAACGACTAAACTTAAGATTTTTTTCATTCTTTCCTCCTCCTGAGTCTTTGTATGATATTCTGCATTAGGCGTTGCTTGATTCGCCCATGCAAATGTTATGTTTTAGTTACTTCATACTATTCTGTATTTTTGCGCACAAAAGCTTCTCTATTGATTCTTAATTTAGTTGGCTCATCAGGAATTTCTTTTGACTTTGTAGTTTCAATTTATCATCAAAAATACTAAATAACAATGCATCAAAATTTAGAATTCCCCTCTGATTTTTAGATGATATTCCTCAAGGTAAAACTTCCAAATAATTTTGTTCGGCCCCTATATCCGCATAAAATCCGCTCTTTTGGTATTACTCGTTTTGCGGATAAAGCTGTGCAGTATCAACGCCGCACGTTTCATGCTGTCTTATGAGTCTGAATCGCTGTAGATGCCGGATCAAGGCGCTTAATAATATCATTCTGGATTTCTGGAGAAAGATCCAAAAAATTAACAAACGTTCCATGAATCCGCATAATATAAAC
This sequence comes from Christensenella tenuis, assembly GCF_014287795.1. Lineage (GTDB taxonomy): Bacteria > Bacillota > Clostridia > Christensenellales > Christensenellaceae > Christensenella > Christensenella tenuis. The sequence continues at coordinate 266,456 of NZ_JACOON010000005.1, read as the reverse complement.
GCCGCTTGGCGCGTACTTTTTGGGGTTTGTCCTGACCTTTCGCAAAATCTCCGGGGTGGTAACATTTACATAAAGATAAAATGGAGATAAATTTTTATTCTCCGGGTTGAAAAACAACGGAGTAATAATCCGTTTTGCAAAATCAATGCCTTTTTCTTCATAGGTCTTGCCGGTAAAATACTTAGGATCGATTCCAAAATGCGAAGCATATCCTCCGCTCATTTTTATAAAGGGGAGCCGCATTGTAGAAAGTATTCGAAATCCCAGTCCATTCCCCGCCTCCCCATAGAGCGGATCTACACCATAGCCAAGCATTTCCCGTGCTTTTCGTCCGTCAGGAGTCGCGCCTACCCAATATCCATATAGCAAATGGGTAGATGGGCTGCTCCAGTCAGGCCTGAATGAATTCCCGAGATAATTTTTCTGTGCAGCTATCATATCGGAAACTCTATTGACGACTTCCGCCGCCTCATCATCTACTTCCTCAATATTATTTCCATATTTCGGGCATTCCAGCAAATACCTGCGCAACTCCTCATGCCCCTCAAAATTATCCTGTAGGGCGTGCAAAAGAGTGTCACAGTCATTTGGTCGTTCTTTCAGGAAATGATCGAGTGCGCAAAAAGAATCCGCAACGACAGAAAGGCCATGAATCAGGCATCCGCTTCCGTTGTATTTCGTTCCCTGTTCTTCCGTATCGCGGGTATCGATACCCGATTCCATACCGCCCATAAATGCACTCAAAAACGGAACTGGCAAGCAGGAAATAGCTTTCGAAGCGCCATTTGCCGCTTCAGCCATTTTCGAAATATAAAATGCAACATTTTCATAAAATGCTTCCCGGACATTTCCCAAAATTTCTTTGAAATCATCATGGTACGGGACGCCGATTTTTTTGCCGGTAATAGTTGAAACTCCTGAGTTTAAAGTAAGTTCTAAAATTTTCGCAAGATTTAACCAACTGTTAGTGGTATTTCCATTATCTTTTCCCATAATCAAAGGTTCCTGACACCCGGCAACAGCATAATTTTCCAAGTCGTCCGGTTCAATTCCTCTTTTTTGCAAAACCTCGAAAATCACGTCGTCGTTAAAAATGGAAGGCGTCAGGCATCCCGGCGTAAAAAAGAATTTCCCCAACTCCTGATAAAGTTTTTCCGGCGTATTTTTATGTAGTTTAACGGACAGGATCGGTTGTGGGAGATTCATGTCATAATAAGCATCTAAAAGCGCATACGAAGTCTCATTGGTAAGATCCATCCCGTCTTTGGTTTTGCCCCCGATAAGGACGTTCTGGGAAATTGCCCAACTACGGTCCCCTACGTTAAAAAAAGTCAAAAAATGTTTGAAAAGTGCAGCAGCAATTTCCCGCGGCGTATCTTCAAGTGCGCGGTACGGCTCAAAAATCCGGTCAGCGTTTCCGACTGAAAACGCAAAGGGATTAGGGGCCTGTTCAAGGCATAACACTTCCCAAAGAAGCAAATAAGCCTGTATTGCTTCGTATAAATTCTCCGCGCCATACTTCGGAACTTTACGCAAAGTTCTTTCCAGCAATTCCAACTGCTTTTTTCGTTGTCCGTCCGCACCCCCGGCTTTTTCCGCAACTAGGTCTGCGTAACGTCCTGCCAGCGTAACAGTAGCTTCCAGAGCAATTTTCATTGCCGCAAAATTGATTCTCTTTTTTTCTTTTCTCTCCTTTGAAATTTTATTTTCCAGTTCCTCTATCATTCTACTGATTCCGTTTCTCAAAGCGTAGCGAAAATCTGGAATCAAGTGGCCCGTTACCTGCTCGACAAAAAACGCCACTTCTGTGGTATACCGGGAATAAGAATGGTATACTTCTCCCAGCTTTTTTGCGTATTCTGTATCCTGCGCGGCTCTTTTTGCCTTGGCAATCCGTTCTTTTGTAATTTCGCTGTTTGGTATAATGTCGTCGTAAACCGCTACAGGATCACAGTACCCGGAAAAGCTTTCCACCCGGAAGGCCGGATTAATTAACGCATAGCTCCGTGCAAAGGAATCGCTCTGTGTTCCAGCAAAAATAGAGTGGTCACTGATTGAGAGAGGAAGGTCTTTGACAATGGCCGACAATTCATAAGCCGCCCGGAGTTCGCTGGGAAGCTCTTGCAGCCGCGCCTCCTGTTTGAACGCAATTTCCCGGGCAAGAAACCAGCCGTCCAGTCTTTTTTTCGCACGCTCTTCTTTGAAGAGCGCTTTTGCCATATCTGTGATAGAATTTTCTTTATATAGGTCCTGAATTTTTTTCATCAGCCGCTATTCTCCTCCCTTTTATGTAGAGACACAGGTAATTTTATAGCTTCCAAAAGTCTGCAAAATATCCTGGTATTGAATATCCGAAACAAATCCGTCCTTTACTGTATACCGGCGCCCGCACTGCCGCCATTTTTCTCTCCCATATTCATGATATTTCAGCAATTCTACTTCTGTAATATTACAATCGCGCAAAAATTCGGCAAAAGCCTGTGCATCTTCTTTTGAGGCATTAAAACCGTTCACCAGGGGAATCCGGACCAGCATCTCACAGCTTTGCTTTGCCGCTTTCCTGATATTTTCCTTCACAATCGCACCAGAAATCCCCAACGTGTCTTCATGGACAGCATCATCATAATGCTTAAAATCCATAATCAGCCAATCTACCACCGGAAATAATTCGGGGAGTCTAGGATGGGTTGCATTCGTTTCAAGAGCAGTATGTATCTTACTTCTTCTTGCCGCTGCCAGCAAAGACTTAATTTCCTCAAATTGCAGCGTTGCCTCCCCGCCAGTCAGTGTCAGTCCCCCGCCATCGAAAAACATCATGCGGCTTCTGTCAAGTTCCTCCAATATTTCCGATTCGTCCATCAGGCAGCAACTCCATTTCAGTTGCCCGCAGGAATGTTCTATACATGAATAATCCTTGCATAGGCTGCAAACATCCGGGTCAATCCTTCCCTTCTTAATTCCATTCTGCGGGCAAACTGTTTGCGGCAGCGCTTCTCCTGTTTGCATCATGCATCCGTCTCTAGGGATGCCTTCCGGATTAGAGCACCATGGGCATTCGAGATTGCATCCTTGCAAATGGTATACAAGCCGGTTCCCCGGCCCATCTTGAGAATAATTAAAACCACGTTGCATTATTTTCAGGCTCAATTCCCTTCTCCCTCTGCATACAGCAAGCCTTGCCTGGCCCACACCGTTTATTTCTGCGGGACTGTGTCGTGAAGCGCCCTAAACTCAGCCAAAAGATTGGGAATCGGCACTTCATATTGCACATTGTGGACATTTCCCCCTACAAAACCGCCGCCTTGCGAAAAGGCCTGTGCATTTCGCCTGGTTTCGGCATAGACCTCCTCAGGGGTGCCGCTCGGGAGTACAAATTGCGGGTCGCATCCACCTCCCCAAAACACAATGGAATCGCCAAATTTCTCTTTCAGCGATACGGCATCCATATCTTTTGCCGAGACCTGAACCGGATTCAGGATATCAAACCCTGCATCAATGAATTCCGGAATTAAGGTTACAACTGAACCGCAGGAATGCATAAAAGACTTCCAGTCTGTATTTTTGTGAATCCAGTCGTTTACTTTTTTATAAAAGGGCGTGTATACCTCGCGGTACAGTTCCGGAGCAATCATACTCCCTCCCTGGAATGCGAAATCGGTTCCTGAATGAACCATCACTTCAATCCGATTTCCTACGGCGTCAAAATATCTCTGCATATTTTCAAGCGTAATATCCGTCTGCATATCAAAAAGATCCATTAGATAATCCCGGTGCAGATAGATTGCCATATACCAATCTTCTACTTCCCGTATTCCCTTTGTTTCTTTTAGCCACGGACCCGGCACATGAAAAATATCCCCAAGTCCTCCGCCGCCATAGCTGCCGATGATGGCATAATCTGTCGTTTCATAAAGTTCTTTCGCTCTGCTTTCAAGATACCGCAAATCTTTATCCGGCAACACCGAGTACATACCCGCGTAATCTTTGCGTGCATCCCACTCTGTCTTTTTGTCAAGGTCTTCTTGCCTGGGAATATTGTCGAAATACAATGAAGCAGAACTCATAAACGCACTTGGCGGGACTGAAGTATCCCCCTGCGGATAGGCATAAATCGTCCCTGTTTCCGCATCCTTCGTCCAGGAAAAATCATCACGCAGCAATACGGTTGTTCCATCAGAAAGCTCCCATTCTTTATAGGTATCTGATGTGAGGCCGAGGCTGTCCGCACCGGTAAAAAGCCCCACGCAATCAATTTCAAGAGCCTCGCGTACATCATCAGTTACTTCAGCAATGAGCGTCATCGGATCAAGAGCTTTTATCGCTCCTGTTTCGAGCCCAAGCTCTTCCCGTAATCTTTTGAGCTCCGAAACATGTATTCCAGAGATTGCAGTCGCGCCCAGATCAACAGGTACCCGGTCTGTCACTTCGTGTCGGATTGCTTTTTTTACCCGTTCTCTCGAAGTCATCATTTAATTCTCCTTTAGAAATCTTTAATTGAGAAAATAATTTTATCTAATGCATCCAGAATATCTCTTGAAAAAGGGGCATTCAATGGCATGATTTTTATAATTGAGATACCATTTTTAGGTCTTTTGCCTTTCGGAAGGAAAAAGCACCCCTGTCATAGAATTTGATCTTAATTGATTTTTCGGAGCATATGTGTATAATTAGGAGTGATATTATTATAATATCATTCAAATTTAATTTGTATTAAATTATTGCCGGCATCTCCGGATTGAATGTATCATTCATTTGAAAACAACTGAGAGGGAAAAAAGCATAGTATGAAAGTATTTATCGCTGATGATGAAATCTTCGTAATAGAGCTCCTTTTGCATCTGATTGACTGGAAAGCATTGGGTCTTGAGGTTGTTGGAACTGCAAAAGATGGAGTTACAGCTCTTGAGCAAATCAAAAAAAGCAATCCCGATATTGTAATTACAGATATTCGAATGCCCGGGCTTTCCGGCCTTGACCTGATTAAGGAAATACAGGCATTCAACCCCGCCGCAGCATTTGTTATTATCAGTGGCCATAACAACTTTGAATATGCACAGACAGCAATCCGGTTCGGAGTAAAGGATTACATTCTGAAACCAATTAATCAAAAAGATCTTACCGATATCCTTACAAACCTTACTGCGGAGCTAAAAAAACGTCAGCTCCATACAACGGAAATTAAGCAACTGAGCGAGCAGTTTGATGCTGCAAAGCTTAAAATGCATAATAATTTTCTGGAACAGGTTGTAAAAGGAACTTTTAAAGCAGAAGATTCCGCATCTGTCAACAACGAATTCCTGCTCAATCTCCAGCCCGGAATTTTTCAGTTCCTTATTTTGAAATTTGATTGTAGAAGTTTTGATGAAGATGTTCCGTTCCCTACACAATTATATGACCGTGTGCAGGCCAATATTGTTAAATATTTCGAAAGCATGTGTTTTGAAACGGTCTATAGCGCAAATACGGCGAAGTATCACGTAGTGCTTAACTATAGCCCGGCAAATTCCGGCAAACTTCAGCAAAGCTTGCAATGTTTTTTAGACGACATGGAGCTTATTTGCAAAAAATATTCAAATTTATATTTTACGATCTGCAAGGGCAGTGCGGAAACAGACCTCTCCCGGCTGCACATCTCATGTGAAAACGCCCAACGTGCCCAGCGTGCCCGCATTTTAAACAGGCTTGATATGATTATAGAGCCTCCTGTTCTCTATAACTCCGGCAAAGATTTGAATAAGATATTCCCAGAAGAAGCCAAGGACAGCTTGAAACGCAATATTGAGAAATTTGACCTGAATGAAATTCGCTCCCAAATCACACAGTTGTTTACGCTTGCGGAAGGCATCTGTGATGGCCAGGCAGAGCTAATTTGGGCACTTACAGAGCGTATATATAATTTGTTCCTTGATATTACACAAAACTTAGGGCTTTTCCCCGACCGTTCGGAAGAAAAAAATGCATTTTTAAGTTCGCTTGACAACTGCATGAATGTTGTTTCTGTGCGTGCTGCACTTATTTCCAGAATCACAGACCATATTAACCGTTATACGGCCCTTGAAGACAGTGCAGATAATACTTATATCACCATTGCCAAAAAATACATTGCAGATCATTACATGGAGAAAATTGCACTCGACGATATAGCCCAATTGGTGTTTCTCAACCCTGTATATTTTTCAATCCTCTTCAAGCAGGAAGTGGGAATCAATTTTGTAGATTATCTGAATAAATATCGTATTGAAATTTCTAAAGAATATTTGAAAGATATTTCCCAATCCCTTGCAGGGATTGCTGATCTTGTCGGATTCACGAATGCAAAATATTTTTCAAAAATTTTTAAACGAATCGTGGGGATCACGCCTTCGCAGTATCGCAAAAAATATATGCGGCATAATCAATTATAAATAAAGATGGAGCATACGCAATGTTATCTTCTATTTTATCTTTTATAAGAAAACGCAAAGGCGCAACGCATATTCTTTTTTTTGTACTGGTTTTGTTTGTTTTATGTTCTTTAGGATTATTTTTGGGCTGCGAATTACTTGTTGCAAATTCCGCCCTTTTTCCTGACCGTCATTCTTTTGATACTGCGCTTGATTTTATTTTTTTCATCTATTTCGCAGCGCAAACAGGCATTATCGTTTTTGTTTGTATAAAGTACATCAGGCCCCTTTATCAAAGCGATTGCCTCATTTTCGAAACATATGACCGGATCGCAAATTCGAAGGGCATAACCCGTTCGGGCTATTCCGGCAACTTTTATGAAGTGGTAGATACGGTAATTAGGCAACACAAGGATTCCTGGAATCGCGAACTTTCCGCTAACCTGCTTCGTCATAAGGCCGAGCTTTCCCAACTTCAGAGCCAAATCAATCCGCATTTTTTGTATAATACTCTGGAATCAATCCGCGGATTAGCCCTGATGAAAAATGTGCCGGAAATTGCCGAAATGCTGGAATCTCTTTCGCAGCTATTTCGCAATAATACGCGTAAAATCGGCCTATTGGTTCCCTTGTCGGATGAGATTAAAAATGTCGATAATTATATTTTAATTCAAAAATTTCGTTTCCAGGATAGGTTTACTTTTGAAAAAAAAATTGCCGATGGAGACCGTGACCTGACAAAGTGTCTGATTCCTAATTTTATTATTCAACCAATTTTAGAAAACGCCATCACCCATGGTCTCGAAAGCAAGCCTTCCGGCGGAAAAATTACGCTTTCAATTTATTCAACGCAATCCCGTCTCCTACTCCAGGTATCCGATAACGGAAGCGGGATTCCTGACAAAAAACTACGCGAGCTTATTTCTCTTTTGAACAGCGAAAAAATGGCTGATACAGCGGATAGCATACATGTAGGTATTGGAATTATCAACATCAATCAGCGGATTAAGATGCAATATGGTAACGAATACGGACTTTCGATTGCAAGCACGATCAATGTAGGAACACAGGTTGAGATTACGCTTCCGCTTCAATAGTTTCCTACACAATCACATCTCGCAGAATGCTTTGTAATAAGATAGCATTGCTTCTTCTGTGGTTTGTGCCGGATATACTTTATTGATTACCTGGCCCTCGTAAATAAAATAAATCTTTGTACATACCTTAATTAAATTCCGTACATTAGACGAAATAAACAGTGAAGCTTTCGGCCGGATGGGAGTTCCCCATATTTCGCGCACAAGCCTATCGTAGGCCACATCATCGAGGCCTTTGTCAAGGTTCTGGTAAATCATGACTTGTGGCAGGGTTGCCATAGCCCGGCTAATCAGTATCTTCTTTTCCGTATAGCGGTCAATTTGATTTCCGCCAGAGAGAAGGTGGGGCGGCTTCCAAATGGAAAGCGCCTCACTCGCGGCCAGAGTTGATGCGCTGTTATTTACAATTCCCGTCTTTGCGCTGAACTTTCGTAATGCGGTAATAGACACGTTTTCTTCAAAACTCATATTCGGGAATAATCTTGCCCTTCCAAAAACGATCCCAATTCCATATTTTGTGATATCTTCCGGGCTGCTAATCTCAATAGGGGTTCCATCCAACAAAATTTTCCCTTCCTGAAGAGGGACTTCCCCGATCAAAGCATCACAAAAATTCTTCACAAAGTGATGAGACATGCAGCACAAGCCAACCATTTCGTTTGCGATCAATTCGATATTCAGCTTATTTTTTTCTCCTGGAATCCTCACCCCGGAAAATTCGAGTATTTTTTTCTCACCCGGGCTCGGACGCCAGTAATACTCCCGGTCTTCCATCAGGCTGCCTGTCATAACGGAGGTAAGCATTTTTTCATCATACTCGTTTTTGGAAAAGGTCCCTACACTCATACCGCTGCGCAGCACAAAAATTCTGTCGCATAATTTAGATAAATTATGCGCTTTATGATCCGTTACAATAAAAGAAATATTAAGATTCCTCGTGAGCAAAGACAGCCATTTGCGCAAGGATGTCACCCAATGATGTGGAAAATCGTCGATATAGTGGTCGATCACCATAAGTTTTGCATTTTCGCTGATTGTTTTGATAATCTGTACCGCTAATCTCTGTAAACCATTTAAATCCCGCAAACGGTCCCCGGCCTGAAAACGAATGCCTGTCTCCTCAGAAAAAAGCACCCCTAAAAGCCGGCTGCAACGAGTGGACAGTTGTTTCATATTCAACAACTGTCCATCGTGCTTCCTGCGCATCACAAAAATATTTTCTGTAACCGTAAACTCCTTCAGGAGTTCCTGCTCTCCATGAATGTAGCAAATACCTAGTTCATTTGCTTGGGATGGCGAAGTGAAGAACACAGGATGATCCTCAAAATAAACGGTTCCTTTTTCCGCGCGAAGCCGCCCCGTCAGGATATCCATCAACTCAGATTTTCCCGCGTTATTCATTCCGAGCAGCCCAACAATCTCTCCCCTAAAAACGTTGAGCCTGGCATGCGCTAATATATTACTGCCGCATATGTTCTCCATTCGTACGAGCTCTTGCAATGAAATACTCCTCCGATGCTTCGTGCCCGTTATGGGGTCTGGACTCCTATTTCCAGAAAGTCTCTTTCATTTTATCACAATAGTATCTTGTCAAATCCCATTCCGCATCTGGTGCAATTCTATGATCCATGCAGGGGACAAACCCTCCTAAATCAACGAGGCGGCGGGCACGTTCAATTTCCTTATCGATTGCTGCTTTATCTTTGCTCAGCACATGCTTATTGATATTGCCCATCCCGCGAATCTCTTTTCCAAATTTTTTCCTCAGGGTTGCAAAATCGTATTCCCATGCCCCATACTCTACAGGAAACATGGTGTTTACCCCATTATCAAGCCAAATAGGAACCAATTCCTCGATAAATCCATCGCAGTCCACAGATACAATGTCAACGCCATGGCGCAAGCATTCATCTGCAATCCGTCTATAATGTTTTCCGACCTTTTCGCGGAATATTTCAGGACTTACAAGCGGGCCTTTATTATAGCATATGTCTTCCCAGAAATGAGCAAAATCGACTTTTACACCCGTGTCGAGCGTATGTTTTACAACATCATAACATAACTCTCCGATCGTATCAATACATTCAGTATAAAGATCCGGATCATCTATCTGCAAATAACTCAGTTCTACAATCCCCCAGTAATTGCGTAGTTTTCCATATAAGCTTCCGCAATAAACTGCCGTATGTCTTGACCGTGTATCATTTTCTGCAATCATCTTTTGGATCGCTTCCATATCAAGACGTTCTTCTGTCCATTGAAGCCGGGGGACATAGTGTTCTTCCCAGCTTTTCCTGTCCACAAGCGTATGTCCAAGTTCCGACGCAATCGAACCTGCTCCTTCTTTTCCTAACTCGAAGACGCCGTCGATATCCAGCTGCTTAAAGGATCCATCGTCATAGCGTTCAATAATTTGTTCTTCAAAAGCAGGGTATAATGGCATATCATACCAATCGCCTTTTTGCCCGGTGTATACAAGAATGTTATCATCAAATCCAAGTTTTTGTGCAATCGCGCGCTCATATTCATTTCCATCTGAACGGTTTCCATGACCGCTCAAAAGTACTGCGACCTCTTCATGGGTAAGATGTCCCTCCTGTTCCCATTTTTCCAAAGTCTCATTCCAAAAGCCAAAATGCATAACAGGCACTCGGTCATACGGTTTGTAATGAAGGATCGCGCTAATTCTTTCTCTGTTTGTATTTGTCATATTTCCCTCCCTAATTCACATATTGAATTTTATTGTTATTTAAAATGGTCATGAAACCTGAAAAGTCTTAAATGATATATGTATTATGCACATCTTTTTGAGACGACATCTAAGGCGTATCTGATACTAAATTTGGAGTATCACTTCCGGACTTCCGCTTATATACTTTCCTGAAAAATCTCCCGGACTTTTTCCGCAAAGGCAACTGCAAGTTTTCGATGATTTGCTGCATCCAGATGAAGCGCATCAACAGGGCCAGGTTCTGCGTATTTTGCCGCATCTAAAAAGTAGCAATTACATTGCGCTGCCTGTGCCTGAAAATATTTTGCAAATTCTTTTGAGTTTTTTCGTGCGTTTTCCCTCCCTAATTCGTCATAAATATCAGGCGCTGCCGTTTCAAGTTCCTCTCCAACGAGAATAGGGGATACAAGAAGTACTTTGGGCGCATTTCCTTCCGGGCCATCATTTCCGCTTTGGATCGCCTTCACCAAAACTCCTGCAGCACGGGCAATCTCCGGCGTATAGCCGGAAATCCGAACCTTGAGGTCATTTGTACCCAACATAAGGATAACAAGGTCTACCGGGGCATGCGTATTGAGGCAAGGCCTCAGATAGGTGAGGCCATTACGGTCCGGCCACGTTACATCGTCCCAAATTGAGGTGCGTGCATTGAGGCCTTCCTCAATAATCCTATATCCAGTGCCTAACATCTCCTGAAGTACGCTTGTCCAGCGGACACCCTCTGGATATCTTCCGAAATAGCTTTCGTCTTCCGGCTGTAATTCTGGGGCAAATCCCCAGGTATTCGAATCCCCAAAGCATACTATTGTTTTTCTCATCATATCCCCCGCTATCAATGCCCATTTGCAGCAAATAGTTCTTTATTCGCATCATAGATTTTTTGGAATTGCCTGTAGGTTAAACCGTAACGTTCATGCGCTTTCATATCCGGTTCATACGTCTCTTTTTTAAAAGTCACAAGTTTTCGTACCGCTTCCTGCACATCCCCAAACATTCCCGTTCCTATCCCTGCAAGGATACAAGCTCCAAGACAGGCCTGTTCGCGCACATCTGAAACCACGATTTCTTTTCCAAAAATGTCGGCCTGAATACGCAGCCATATTTTGCTATTTGCACCGCCCCCCGATGCGATAATCCTCTCCACCGGAAGATTCATTTTTTCAAATAATTCCAAGGAATCCCGGAGGCTGAACGTCACCCCCTCCATAACCGCCCTCGCAAAATGCCTCTTGTCATGGCGCATTGTAAGCCCGAAAAAGATTCCCCGTGCCTTTGGATCCATATGTGGCGTGCGTTCTCCGGCAAGGTAAGGAAGATAAATGAGTTCTTCACTGCATGGGGGCGCCTGTTGTGCCAAGGCCGATATCTCATCATACGACTCTGCATCAAATACATTGTTTTTCAGCCACTTTATTGACATTCCGCTGCATAATGCAGCCCCATAAATTGTATAGGCTTTGTTTACAGCATGGCAAAAAGTGTGTGTGCGAAGCTTCTTATCATAAATATCTTTTTCACTGTAAGTCGCAATTTGGCCTCCTGTTCCAATATTAGAGATGAACAGTCCTTCGCATACCGCGCCGTTGCCAATGCTTTGTGCCTGTTGATCCCCTGCGCCAAATACAACGGGAATTCCTTTGCGTAATCCGGTTGCTTTCGCTGCTTCCGCCGTTATCACGCCTGCAAGGTCTACCGATTCCCGGCAATCTGGAAATTTTTCAGGATCAAGTCCCAGTTTATCTAATAAATCAAATGCCCATTTTCGATTTTTGATATCAAATCCTGCCGTGGCGGATGCATCGCTTACTTCTGTTCCAATTGCTCCGGTGAGTTTCATACGGAGGTAATCTTTGGGCTGCATAATTTTATAACAGTCCCGATAAATATCCTTTTCATTTTCCTGAATCCACATAAAGGAAGGTACCGCAAACCCCGGAAAGGGACGGTTTTGTATGACTGTTGCAATCTCCTCCGAAGGAATTTTCTCCTGAAAGGCCCGCGTCTGGCGTTCAGAGCGTTGATCAAGCCATAGAATAGCATTTGTAACAGCCTCTTTATTCTTCCCTACCATTACGAGGCCATGCATTTGGCCTGAAAAACCAATTGCATCAATTTTTTCGAATATTGCCGTATTTTTTGCTCTAAGCTCATTCAGGCATGCAATCAATGCCTTCCACCATAAATCCGGTGATTGTTCTGCAAAACCGGTCTTCGGCATCGTTACATCATATTCCCGGTATGCTAGTATTGACATCCCGGTTTCAGGATTAAGCAGCATGGCTTTAAGGCCACTTGTCCCCACATCAATCCCCAGCAGCATACTTTTTCCTCCCGAAATTTTTACCGTTTTTCCAATAGTACCGTACTGGAAAATTGAAAACAATGACACAAATTTTATATTTCATTCCCTTATTTAAGGATTTTTTACAATCATAGCGATATTATGGCAACTTGTCCGTTCGCTTCGAAGCCACCTTAAAACAAAATTTTTTTGCAGGGTTCAGTGACCCTTTTGTTTCCATTTTCTGCAATCCGGGATTTCTATTTATCTCTGTCTGGAAAGGATATTTTTTGCAAAAACAACCCCCGGCAGAGCTGGGGGTTTCACAAAACGCCTGTAAGGCTATGTTACTGGCACAACGCCTTAAAAGGCGCATCGGCCTGACGCATGCAGACAGATCGCCTGCTGCCCGTAGTACTAAATGGGTCGCCCAGATACGGTATCTCCAGTTGTTCTCCATACTTGCCTCTATTCAATTGCCCTTTGATGTATTCTGCTATCTTCTTCCCGTTCTTTCCTGCCGTATCCACGTAGTACCCTCTACACCAGAAATGCCGATTCCCATACTTATACTTCATATTTGCGTGCCGATCGAATATCATCAGAGACCTTTTCCTTTTCAGATAACCCATTATCTCTGACATGCTATACTTTGGGGGAATGCGCAGTAACATATGCACATGATCTGGACATAATTCCGCTTCTATGATTTCAATTCCTTTTCTGGCACATAATTCGCGGAGTATTTTTCCTATATCTGTTTTAATCCTTCCGCATATTACCTGTCTCCGGAACTTTGCTGCCAATACTACATGATATTTGCATTCCCATGTTGTGTGTCCTAATGTATTTTTGTCCATTTGGACACCTCCTTTGCTTTTGTAATGCAGTTGGCCAGACTCGCACCATTCTAGCATTGGAGGTTTTTGCTTAAAGCTAAAGCTTTTTTACTCCCCCGGCATAGCCGGGGGATTATGTCTCGCTTAAACGCACAATCAAAAAAGCGTATTTTCATACGCTTTCAGACATATTTTTCATATTCCGGATATTCCCTGAGATTTTCCCTTAATATGATTTGGGATTTGGCGTTCACAATATCGTTTTCTTCAAAGCTTCCTTCCAGAATATATTTCAAGAGTGTTTTAGCCGCATAATAGCTCTGCCGTTCCGGCGCCTGCGCAATGATTCCCCAGCAGATTCTGTCCCTCAGCAATTTGGCGGTATAGTCGTTGAGGTCATAGCCAATCAGCATAGGACGGCTCTCCGGCGGCAGTTCACCAATTGCCCGTCCCGCGCCGACTGTGCCGGGCGCACTTGTCACAAATACAGCCGTTACATCCCCGTGCAGTTTTAGGTAATCCTTTACCGATTCGTAAGCAAGGTCGTCACGGTCGGCATAATCCCGTCCGGATACACGGTTGATTTCCGGATACTCCTCTTTTAGGAATTCCACAAATCCCTTTTTTCGCGCCCTATGGGAAAATACCTCTTTGAATCCTTTGAAAACAGCGACCTTTCCATGTCCCTGGCAAAACTTGCCAAGGAGGCTTGCTGCGACCCGGCCGGAGTTTGTATAATCTACACCGATAAAAAACAGACGTTTGCTTTTGACGGCATCTGAATTAAACGTTGCGATCGGTACGCCTTCATCGTACAGCCGATTGATCTCCCCTTCAAGCCCTTCGCCGCCCGTTGCGACGAGTACTCCGTCAAACTGTTCCCTACCGATTTTTCGCAGGACTTCCACCTGTGTTTTCGGGTTCAGGTTTTCCGTGGGAATATGATGAATTTGCAGCCCATAGTCCGAAAGCTCACGCTGCGCATCCCGGAATCCCCGTTCAATTTCACCAAAAAAGTAATCGGGCTGTTCCGGAAAAACAGCCGCGATATTAATTGTTTTTTTCTTGCCCAGCGCGCTCGCCAATTTATTCGGCTTGTAATGCATTTCCTCCGCGATCCGGAAAATCATTTTACTTGTTTCCGCGCTGATCCTTCCGCGATTGTTCAGGGCACGGTCCACTGTGCCGACGGAAACGTTTGCGGCTCGCGCTATATCCTTTATCGTAACCCGTTCGCTCATATCCATCCACCGCACTTTTTTCATTAATTTACTTTCATTATATCATATTGGTGAAAAGGCGCTCACTTAATTTTGCGTTTCAGTTACATGTAAATCCCCCGTCTACGCCGAGCAATGTCCCGGTTGTCCAGCCCGCATCTTCGGATGCAAAATAGGCTGCCGCCGCAGCAATATCATCTGCGCTTCCAAATTTACGCAGCCTGGTGGCCGAAAGCAGCGTTTCACGCATCGTTGGATCCCTAAACTGGTGGGCGTTGAGTTTGGTTTCTACCGGGCCGGGCAAAATCGCATTGACCGTAATACCGAACGTTCCGAGATGCGCGGCCATCGCCTTTGTCATCACGTTCAGCCCACCCTTGGCCGCGGCATAAGATACATTGAGCCCTTCTACATGTTTGGTTCCGCCGGAAGAAATATGAATGATTCTTCCGGGAACGCCCATATCCTTCATCTTCCGCGCAATCATCTGCGAAAGGAAGAAGGGCGCTTTCAGATTAATGGCAATCGTTCGGTCGAATCCTTCCTCTGTAATTTCAAAAAAGGATTCATCGCAAAATACGCCCGCATTATTGACCAGAACGTCCACCTGCCCCATGATGCGATAGGCTGCGGAGACGAGTTTTTTAACTCCATTCATATCTGCCAGATCCGCCCGCTCTATCCACGCTATTCCTCCCGCCACTTGAATTTCCTCTCTTACGCGCTGCGCGCCTTCCCGGTTGCCTGTATAGGTAATCAGCACGTGCAGGCCGTCGCGGGCAAGCCGCCTGGCAATTGCTGCGCCAAGACTGCCGGAACCGCCTGTGACCAGAGCATATTTCAGTTTCACCTGATCCCTCCTTACAGTTCATGCGGATAATTGGAAAGCAGTTTTGCACCGTCCTTTGTTATGTAAACCATATCTTCTGTACGCAGGCCAAATTCCCCGGGAATATAGATGCCCGGTTCCACGCATAAGACCATTCCTTCCCGAACCGGTGTATTGTTTGCTTGATGCACAATGGGTGTCTCATGGTAATTATAACCGGATGCATGGCCACAATTGTGTCGGTAATATTCTTTTCCATATCCGTTGGACGCGCAGTAAGCGTGACAGATCCGGTCAATCTCTCCGATTGGAGTTCCGGGAACTGCTGCCTCTATTCCACGCCGCTGCGCCTCAAGCAAAATGGCAAGTACATCTTTTGCTTTTTCCGGCGGCTCCCCTGCGCACATGCAACGCGTCAAATCCGCCCAGTAGCCATCGCACACTACTCCAAGTTCCATCACTATCACATCATTTTTGCAGATCATGCGCCCCGTCGTGCAGGCCCAGTGGGTCCATTGCTCCGCCCCCCGGTTTCCAGCATAGACAGATGAAAAACCGCGTGCGTAACGCGCCCCGCTGCGGCCCGTTCCTTGCGATAAAATCGTCCCTTCAAGCAATGCGGAAACATCTGCTTCCGTCATGCCGGGGCGAAGCGCACGCCTTACGGCCTCATATCCAATGCATGCGACCTCCGCCGCCTTTTGGATGGCCTGTGCCTCCCCCGGTTCTTTGACCATGCGGAGGGAAAGAAT
Source organism: Christensenella tenuis (assembly GCF_014287795.1). Classification (GTDB taxonomy): domain Bacteria; phylum Bacillota; class Clostridia; order Christensenellales; family Christensenellaceae; genus Christensenella; species Christensenella tenuis. Next base: position 250,324 of record NZ_JACOON010000005.1, on the reverse strand, counting down.
GGCATCCGCCGCATCAACAAAACATGCGTTGGGAAAAAAACGCCGTAAATGCTGCCAAGTAGGCAAAGAGGGATATTTAAAATCTCCGAACAGGCGACCTGAAGCCCCGTCTTCAAATGACTGTTCGATTCCGATTTTGGCATCCAGAAGCCCCATTTTTTTCAATACGCTGCGCAGTGTGTGCTCCATGCCGTCCATAGCTCCGCGCAGAAGCTCTGTACTTTCAAGTGCGTATGTGCACAATTCAAGGCCTTCTACTTCTTTTTCCGTATTTTGGAGTTCCGTCTCGGGCACGACCAGCACAGGGTTTCCCGTTTGTGGGATCACTGCGGCAGCAGCGTGGTTGCATGGCCAATAACCGGTAAGCGCAAGGATATTAACAGACATTCTGCAAAAAAGCGCGTCCAGTTTATACTTGCAAAGCAAGCCCTGAATCCGTTTCAGTTTGCTCCGGTTCATCGCAAGTCTCCTTTATAATTGATCGAATCAAGCATCACCGCAAGGAAGATGATAACAGCGCGTACAATGGTGTACACATAAGGAGACGCATTGAGCATAGCAAGTCCGTTCATAATAATCGTAATCAATATAATTCCGATAATTGCTCCCGGAAAGATCGTCCCCTTTCCGCCAAACAGGCTCGTCCCGCCGAGCACCGCCGCCGAGATCACAATAAATTCGTTTCCGTCCCCAAAGCTAAGCGCTACGCTGCCAATCTGCCCGGCCTGAAGCACACCTGAAACCGCGGCAAGCGTTGCACAGATTACATAACATAAAATAACGTCCCGGTTGATTTTGATCCCTGCTACCTGTGCCGATTTCGGCGAGTTCCCAATCGCAAGGATATGCCTGCCGAATACGCACCTGCGCAGCAGAAAATCAAATACAAGTATGACTGCTAAAAACAGGATAAATACGACGGGAATCATTCCCAGCCTGCTGTTTGAAAAGGACGACAGCGCAGATGCTTCCTGTACGAGCGACCCTGACATCATATAGCCGAGACCGCGCAGGATACTGCCCACGGAAAGCGTGACAATGAACGGCAGAATTTTAAATTTTGCGACAAGCACGCCATTCAGGAGTCCGATGCCGATTCCTACGGCGATTGCAACCAGATAGACGACAATATAGCCGATTCCGGTTTTCATCATTTCATCGTTCACCAATACGGAATTGTTGATCATCATGGCAACCAATACGGCTGTAAAATACATGTTGGAACCCACGGAAATATCAATTCCGGCTACGACCATAACAAATACCATACCAATTACGGCAATCCCCATCGGCGACGCCTGCTGGATAATAAGCAGGATATTATCCGGCGTCAGGAAACGTTCGTTTCCTACTGCAAATAGCACAATGATGACGCCGAACACAATAAATACGCCAAGGCGTGCGATAACCGATTTTACTTGGTTTCCGCCTAATTTTCTTTCCCTTACATTCTGATAATCCATTTTCCCTCTCCTGTCATAGCGCCAGCCGGATAATTGCTTCCTGGTTAAATTCCTCTTTGCCGATTTCACCGGTAATACGGCCTTCTTTCATAACCAGAATCCGGTCGCAGGTACCGATCAGTTCTTCCATCTCGGAAGACACCATCAGAATCGTCGCCCCGTTTGCCGCCATTTCAGCAATAATCGTATAAATTTCAAATTTCGCACCTATATCTACGCCCCGGGTGGGTTCATCCAGGAAAAAAATCCCAGGGGCATTCATGACCCATTTGCCAAATACAACCTTTTGCTGGTTTCCACCGGAAAGGCTTTCCGCTGTCTGCGACTCCGGGTCGGACACCTTGATCTTCAGATTTTCAATTGCCTCTTCTACAAGTTTGCGTTCCCTTTTACGGTTTACCACTCCTGCTTTGCCGCTCAGGGAAGGCAGCGCTACAAGTGACAAATTTTCAAAAATCGGTTTTTGTAGCAGCAGGCCTTCCTGGTGTCTGTCTTCCGTAACAAATGCAATCCTCTTTTTAATACTTTGCAGGGGAGTTTGCTTTTTTATTCGTTCCCCATGAACAATTATTTCGCCGCTGTCAGGCTTTTCTATGCCAAATGCAGTGCGCAGAAATTCTGTCCGGCCAGAGCCCATCAATCCATATATGCCCACGATTTCTCCCCGTTTCAGGGTAAGGGAAACACCTGCAACTTTGTTCTGCCACACGATATCTTTTGTCTCAAATACGATTTCGTCGGTGATAGATTTTTCAATAGCGGGATAGATTTGGTTCATTTCACGCCCGACCATTTTTTGGATAATTTCTCCCTTTGTCACATCACATGCGTTATCTGTACTGATTATATTTCCATCTCTCAAAACTGATATTGTATCGCACAATGCAAATACATCTTCCAGGATATGAGAAATATAAATAATTGTAATCCCGTTTCCCTTCAGCCCATTGATGGTATGGAACAGTTTTTCTTTTTCTTTAAACGAAAGGGAAGTTGTCGGTTCATCGAAAATCAGTATGCGCGGTTTTTTCATCAGCGCTTTTGATATCTCGATCATTTGCCTTATCCCCGCAGGCAACGCCTCTATCTTCATATCCGGCGCAACCGGAAGATCATACTCTTTTATTTTTTCCTGTGCCGTCTTTCTTATTTTTTGATAGTTAATCTTTCCCATGTGGACCGGGAATGCTTCTATGAACATATTTTCAGCTACTGTAAGGTTCGTGAATAAGTTCAGTTCCTGATGAACAAAGGCAATTCCCGCATTTGCGGCATCCGCAGGCGTAACCGGACTATAGGCTTCCCCCAACACTTCCATTGTCCCTGCGTCTTTGGAAATGACGCCGCCAATTACATTCATCAATGTCGATTTCCCCGCGCCATTTTCGCCGACCAGTCCACAGATCTCGCCTTCTCCAATCGAGAGGTTGATTCCGTGCAATACTTTGACACCTGAAAAACTCTTTTCAATTCCCGAAAGCCGGAGTGCTGTATTTTTCATTTCTTTGCCTCCAGTACCATCATTTTAGTTTTTCTTTTTCCAATTCCATTTACCATTCCCATCATAGTAGATACAAGAATCAGGATTCCCTGAATGACCGTGATGACATACCAATCTACTCCAAGCAGGTTCATGGTATTGTTAATCAGCGTAATGAAAAGCACGCCCAACAGCGTTTGCTTCAATCCCCCAAAACCGCCTGCCGTGCTCGTTCCACCTACAATAATTGCGGCCATAATGCTGATAAACAACTTATCGCCCAAGGAGGGCATTCCCACCTGGTTGCGCGCAGTGGAAAGAACGCTTGCAAGGGCCGCCATCATTCCCGAAATAAACATGATCAGCATAATTACTTTTTTCACGGGAATTCCCGAAATATATGCCGTTTTCGGGTTAACGCCTACTGCATAGAGGCTACGCCCGAAGCGAGTGTATTTCAGCAGCCAAAAGCAAAATGTCCATGCAGCAACAGCAATCAGGATCGGAACCATAAAATAGCCACCTTCTCCTCCAAGAATAAAAAATCCGTCCGGCAGCCCGGTAATCGAGGTCTTTTCCGTGACAAGGCTGCAAAACAGCACAGCCACCCCGGAAAACGCAAGCTGGGTAGCCAACGTGGCGATAAAAGAAGGCATTTTCAGCACAGCTACTGCGAATCCGTTGATCAGCCCAACCACTGCGCCGACTGCCAGCATCGCAATAATTGCAACGGCAATGGCCATCGGAGGATTGGAAGCAATTGGGGAAAACACCATAATATATGCGCCAATTACGCTTCCAAGTGATAATACGGAAGTAACGGAAAAATCAATTCCCCCGTTCAGGACCACAAATGTTACCCCGCAGCATACGACAAGCAAATCGGAAGCTTGCAGGAAAAAAACCTTGATATTATAAAACGAAGCAAAATTCGGAACAAAAATGCATGATATCACCAGACATACCGCCAGAATTGGTAAAATCGGAGCATCCCTGCATATATTCTGTAATCCTTTACGGATGCCGTTTGTTTCTGATTTCATTTGGTTTCTCCTCAGCAAGTGCTCATAATTTTATTGGATTTGGGACCGCCCAGTAGCAAGTGGCTCCGGGCAGCCCCACTGCATTGCTTACTTCAGCAGACCATAGCTATAAATTGTTGGTCCAACTTCTTCGAAATTTTCAAATGTGATGATCTTACCGGGATCATACAGGATATTTTCCTCCGGGGTTTCACCGTTCAAAAGCTTTTGTGCCCATTCGATGCACATCTGGCCTTCCAGTACTGCGTCCTGCGCCGCATTTGCTTCACTGTAGCCGTCTTTCATATACTGCATCCCGACTTCATCTCCGTCAAAACTTACGACCGCAACATGGTTTTCCTCTCCAATTTTTGCCCAGCGTCCGGTTTGTTCGAGGGAAGAACGGATCGGAGGCCACAGATAGTCTGACGGGGAAATAATCAGGTCGATATCCGGATTGGCTTGAAGTGCATTTTGCAGTCCCTTCAGGGCCGTATCGAGGTTCCAGTCTGTCGGAACCTCCGCAACAATATCATATACATCCGAATTGGCCGCAATTGCCTCGTCATGTCCCTGTTTGCGAAGCACCGCATTTTCATCGCTCAGACTGCCAATCAGCAAAATCGCCTTATAGCTCTTTCCCTCTTTCCGCGCAATTTCTGCGAAAGTATCCAGTACGTCTGTTGCCATCGTTTTATTATCCGCCACAACCTGCACATCGGGCAGCACATCTCCTGTCACCGAACGATTGTCCATGATCATTGGAATCCCCGCGTCCTTACATTTCTTTACGGATGAAACAATCGCTCCGCTGTCCTTTGGGCCGCATACAATTGCATCAACGCCCTGGGCGATCAGATTTTCGATCTGCTGGTTTTGCTTTGTGGCATCGCCTTCCGCCATCACCGTCACAAGCTCCATGCCTGCCGCCTGCGAGGCTTCTTCCATGGCATCGAGATTAGCAACCCAGAAAGGGGAAACGAGCGAATCAAACGACACGCCGATTTTAGCTCCACCCGTCTGCGGAGCGGCAGACGTTTCTTCCGCGGCAAGCGTTTCCGTTTCCGATGCGGCGGCAGAGGTTTCCTGTCCTCCGGCGGCCGGCTGTGCACCACATCCCAAAAGGGTCAAGACCAGCAACACTGTTAGAACGATCAAGCCTATTTTTTTCATTTGTTTTCCTCCTCACAGTCCTTTATTATTTTACCTGTCGGCAAATTGAATTTATTACCACGCGGTATGGCCGCCGTCTACAAGCAGCGTATGCCCCGTAATGAACCGTGCCGCACCCGATGCCAGGAACACCGCGGGTCCTACGACGTCGTCCACCTCTCCGAGCCGCCCCAAGGGAATATTATGTAAAAAGTATTCTCCTTTTTCCGGATGCTCTTCGATCAACCGGTTGATCAGCGGCGTGCGTACGTGGGTGGGGGCAATGACGTTGACCAGTATATTATATTTTGCCCACTCAATCGCCAGACAGCGTGACATCGCTACGATCCCTCCCTTACTCGCCGCATAATTGATGTTACCCGTTTCCACACCTACCATGCATGTAATAGACGCCATATTGATAATCCTGCCGCCACGGCCCCGGGCAATCATTTGTTTTCCTACTGTTGTACAAAAATTGTAAGCGCTTTTCAGGTTTACACAGAGTACCTTGTCCCACTGTTCTTCCGTCATTTCTTCCGCCGGGGCGCGCATCCCGATTCCCGCATTATTGACGAGAACATCAATTGGGCCGAACTTATCCGTAATCTCCCGCACCACCTGTTCCACCATAACATGATCGGAGACGTCGCAGCGCAATGCGCATGCTTTTCCTCCATCCGTGCAAATTTCATCCGCTACTCTCTGCGCCGCCGCAAGATCCCAATCGATCACCGCAACGGCAGCGCCCGCCTGCGCATATCCCTTTGCAATCCCCGCGCCGATTCCATTTCCCGCACCTGTCACTGCGGCAATTTTATGTGCCAATTCAAAATCCGCTTTATTCATTTCGAAATTCCTCCAAAAGTTTTTCGTTTGGTGTTACGAGTACCTTGATTTGGTTCCTATCCTCAATCAACCTGTGAATTCCCTGTGTAAGCGCGTCTTTTAAGGGAAGGTGGCTGGTAATCATAGGCTTTACATCCACGCGTCCATCACAAATATATTTCATTGCCCAGGCAAATTCGCGTTCGTAAGAGTGGGCGACCGTTCCCAATATTTCCTTTTCATCCAGAATAATACTGAGCGCATTAATTGGAATATCCCCGTTTGCCACGCTAGTGAAAACGCAGCGCTCTCCCCGCTTGGTGAGCCGGTAAGCGAGCTGCATAGCCGGAATATTTCCGCCGGTATCGACCACAAGATCACTCCCCAGACCTCCCGTTTCCTGCCAATACTGTTCTTCCCAGCCTTCCTCTCGGGAATTCAACACAAGATCCGCCCCCATCTGTGCAGCGACTTCAGCGCGATGGCCGCCCCGGGCAATGCAAATCACCCTTGATGCCCCGGCGACCTTTGCCATCGCAATGGAGCAAAGTCCAATAGGGCCTGCGCCCACAACAGCAACGGAATCCCCAATCTTAATCCTTCCCTTCTTCAGGGCGCGCACACATACCGCAAGCGGTTCTGCGACCGCAATCTCATCTGCCCCAACGCCACTGTAAATGATGCAGTTCTCCGCAGGCACATTGACATATTCCGCAAATCCTCCGTCACAATGCTGCCCAATGGAGAGATACTGTTCGCACCGCCCAAAGTCGCGCAGCTTGCACCAATAACATTTTCCGCAGCCTACCACGCACTCTACCGCAACCTTATCGCCCGCAACTACATTCCTGACGCCCTTTCCCGTTTCATACACCGTGCCCGAAAATTCATGACCGATTACAATGGGTGCGGCGCATCCGGATTGCGGATGCGGTTCGTGTACAGGAATAACGCCTCCGTATAGATAATCCTCAATATCCGATCCGCAAATTCCACACCAGTCAATCTTTATTTTTACGAATCCCGCCGATGGCTGCGGGGGTTCCGGCCAATTTTCTTCGTAGCGAATGTCTCTTACGTCATAGAATACCAAAGCCTTCATATAACTTCCCCTTTTGTCAAGTAATATCGCTTGATACTGTATATCTAGTCTATCTTACGTTTGCGTGTGCGTTACCGCAAATGTTATGAAAATATTTCATCCTTTTTTACAACATACTTTTTAGTTTTTATCAATGAATCATATAAAAAGACTTGCGTGTGCGTTACCGCAACTTAATTTTAAAATACTACAAGTGTCTCGCTTTGTCAACCTATTTTTTCAAAAAATAGTTAAAATAAAAAAACCGCAATTCCAAATTCTGTCGGAATCGCGGTTTCCTACAGTTTTTATACGTTCTTGCCGCAGCAATTTTTATATTTCTTGCCGCTGCCGCACGGGCACGGCTCATTGCGGCCCACCTTCTTTTCCACGTGTACGGGCATCTGCGCCTGCCCCGCGCCAGCATTGGTATTCATCCGCTGACCGGATGGAGCGCTGGCCGCAACCGGGTTCCCATCGGCATCCACGTTCGCATGTACATTTTTTACTTCACGTTGTTCCACTTTGCTTTCCACCTTGATGTGGAAAAGCATATAAATCGTCTCTTCACGGATTGCGTCCACCATGGTATCAAACATGTCGAAGCCTTCGATGCGGTATTCATTGATCGGGTCGCGCTGGCCGAGCGCCCTCAGGCCGATACCCCGCCGGAACTGGTCCATTGCGTCGATATGGTCCATCCATTTAGAGTCTACCACACGCAGCAGCACCATGCGCTCCACATCGCGCATGCTGAATCCCGCTCCCGACATCTCCTCTTCTTTGGTTGCGTAGAAAGACATCACCGCATCCAAAATCTCCTGCTGCAGCCGTTTTTCTTCCGCCTGTTCCCGCTGTTCATCCGTATAGGGCACAAGTTTAATACCGAAAACACGCTCGATATATGCATAAAGATCATCCCAATCCCATTCCTCGGGATATTTACCTTTGGGGCAATAAACCGCCATGGCCTGCTCGATCAGCGACGTGATCATCGACCTGATATTATCAGAAATATCATCGCCCATCAGCACTTGCTTGCGCTGCCCATAGATCACTTCGCGCTGTTTATTCATAACGTCGTCATAGTCAAGGACGTGTTTTCTCAAATTGAAGTTGTTGCTTTCAATGCGTTTTTGGGCGTTTTCAATCTGCTTGGTCATCATACCGAATTCAAGCGGAATATCATCGTCTCCGCCGGAAAGCCTGTCCATTACGCCCTTCACGCGGTCTCCCCCGAAAAGGCGCATAAGATCGTCTTCCAGCGCAATGTAAAATTTGGACGAACCCGGGTCTCCCTGCCGCCCGCTGCGCCCGCGGAGCTGGTTATCAATCCGGCGGGATTCATGCCGCTCCGTACCGATGATGGCAAGCCCGCCCAGCGCCACGACTTCATCGTGTTCCGCATCTGTAATTTTTTTATGCTTTTCTACGAGCTCAGTATATTTCTTACGGGCTTCAAGAATTTCCGGATCCTTTGTTGCCGCATGGCTGACCGCATTCTCGATCATTTCCTCTTCCATGCCATCCGCGCGCATTTCATTGCGTGCAAGGTAATCCGCATTGCCTCCAAGGATGATATCCGTACCGCGCCCGGCCATGTTGGTGGCAATAGTAACGGCATTCTTTTTACCTGCCTGCGCAATAATCTGCGCCTCCCGCAGGTGATTTTTTGCATTCAGTACTTCATGCTTGATTCCCTTCCGCACGAGCAGAGAGGACAAATATTCACTGTCCGAAACGGACACCGTACCTACGAGGATCGGCCTGCCCGTTTCATGTACTTTGGCAATCTCTTCCACCACAGCGGCAAATTTGCCCTTCTTGGAACCGTAAATGACGTCGTTTTGATCCTTACGCACCATGGGACGGTGCGTAGGAATTTCCACAACCTGCAAATTGTAAATGCTCTGGAATTCCGCTTCCTCTGTTTTTGCCGTACCCGTCATGCCCGAAAGCTTGTGGTACATGCGGAAGAAATTCTGGAAGGTAATGGTCGCAAGCGTTTTGGATTCGCGTTCCACCTTAACGCCTTCCTTGGCCTCAATTGCCTGATGCAGCCCATCGGAATAGCGGCGGCCGATCATCAAGCGGCCTGTGAATTCATCCACGATGACGACTTCCCGGTCCTCCGTGACCACATACTCCCGGTCCCGTACGAACAGCCTATGCGCCTTTAATGCCTGGTTGATATGATGTACAATCTCCGTATTTTCAATATCGGTCAGGTTATCGAGTTTAAAAAACTGCTCTGCTTTCTTTACGCCCTCTTCCGTCAGGTTGATGGCCTTCATTTTTTCATCGACTTCGTAATCGTCTTCCTCTTTTAAGCGGCTTACAAACTTATCCGCCTGCTGGTAAAGATCCGTGCCTTTGTCTCCCTGTCCGGAAATAATCAGCGGGGTACGCGCTTCGTCGATCAGGATACTGTCCACTTCGTCGACAACCGCAAAATTCAGTTCGCGCTGTACAAGGTCGCTTTTCCGTACAACCATGTTATCCCGCAGGTAATCGAACCCGAGTTCATTGTTTGTGGAATATACGATATCGCACGCATACGCTTTCTGTTTCTGCGCTTTATCCATTTCCCGTGTGACAAGCCCTACCGTGTAGCCAAGGTAGCGGAACACCTTTCCCATCCACTCGCTGTCACGCTTAGCCAGATATTCGTTTACCGTAACAATATGCACGCCCTTGCCGGAGATAGCATTCAAAACCGCCGGAAGCGTCGCCACGAGCGTTTTCCCTTCGCCTGTCTTCATCTCGGCAATGTTGCCTTGGTGAAGGACGATACCGCCCAGCACCTGCTCATAAAAATGCTTCATTCCGAGGACCCTTTGACTCGCCTCGCGCACCTGCGCAAACACCTCAGGCAGCAGGCTGTCAAGGGATTCGCCATCCTCCTGATGGCGTTTTTTATATTCTTCTGTTTTGGCAACGAGCTCTTCGTCGCTCATCCTTTCAAACTGTGAAGAAAGCGTCTCTACCTTGTCCGCAAGCTTTTTGACCGGCCGGAGCGCCGAATTTCCGAATAATCCCATTTTATTTAAAACCTTCTCTCTTGTTTTCGATAGTTGTCCAATTCTCTTTATTTTATCAAAGACAATCATCGAAGTAAACAAATCCACCTAAATTCCGCGAATTGTTCACAAATTATTGTTATTTGGAACGGCCCGCATTATAATCAAAGACAAGCGGAAAAGAATCCGCGTCTGTGGTTGAAAGCCGATGCCAGTCGCAGGCAAAGCGGTCCACGTAAGCTGTGTTTTTGGCGCAGTGAGCATAGTGCGGCTAGACGTAAGCCCGTCCGTCCAGCAAAGGGCGAGAGAAGTAAGAGTGGCATAACCGCTGCGGGGCTTCCGGGCGGCGAATGTGGGGGAAAAGACCAGGTCAGGCGGATCCTTTGCCGCTCATTTTTATTTTTTGTAGAGGAATTTCCCATTCCTTTGACGAATTATTAAGTAGGATTTTTTATCCTTCAGGCACGGGTTTTCCCATTGCCTCAGCGCCTTTCTGATTGCCTTGGTTGCGCGGTGGCAAACTCAATGATGTCATCTCGTTTGGAGGGCTAAAAGGCCGTTGTTTCATATGGCCTGCAAAGGTGTATCTGTAAGTAGCGGGTAAATCCGTACCATACTACATATCACGGAAGGGGCGAACTAAATGAACATCAATATTTCGGGGAAAAACATCACTGTTTCAGGCTATCTGCGCCGCGTTGTTGAAAAAAAGGCTGGAAAACTGGAACGCTATTTCAAGCCCAACACCGAAATGCAGGTGACGCTCTCAATCGAGAAATCCCGGCATATCGCAGAGATTACCGTAGTCGCGGAAGGCGTTGTGCTGCGTGCGGAAGAAGCGACGGGGGACCTGTACTCTTCCATCGACGTTGCTCTCAAAAAATTGGAGCGGCAGATGCGCAAGCACCGTACCAAGCTCGAAAAGCGGCTGCATGAAGAGGCGTTTACGAAAGATACCGTATACGATTACTATGAAGAGAATTTTGACGAAGATGAACCGCATATCGTGCGCAATAAAAAATTTGCGCTGCGGCCCATGGCCGAAGAAGATGCTGCGATTCAGCTCGAACTTTTGGGACACAACTTTTATGTATTCCGCAATGCGCATACAAGCGAGGTAAACGTCATCTATAAGCGTGCCGACGGAAATTACGGCCTGATCGAGCCGGAATGATAAAAACAGAAAAAGAGCTGCGGATTGCAGCTCTTTTTTATTTTAGAAACCCTTCAATGATTTTTGTTTCCGCCTGCTTTTCCGTGAGCCCAAACGTCATCAGCTTGATGATCTGTTCTCCTGCGATTTTACCGATCGCCGCTTCATGAATCAGTGCGGCGTCTACATGCCTTGCCGTAAGCTCCGGAACCGCGCTTACCTCAGCTCCGTCCATAATGATCGCATCGCATTCCGAATGTCCGCTGCAAACGGCATTTCCATAAATACGCGAACGAAACAGTTGCTTCGAGGCTCCCTTGGCAACCGATCGTGAAACAAGATCCGCTCCTGATCCGTCTCCGTTAAGCTCTACTTCGAAATCGGTGACTGCGGACTGGCTGCCGTGCGTCATGATTTTTTCACGGATCACAAGCCGCGCTCCCTCTCCAAGAACCGCCCGCGTAATCCTTTTGGTGCTGTCCACACCCTCGATTTGAGTGGTATCCATTTCCATAAACCCATCTCTGGCGATTTCGGCAATGGTTTGCGGATTAATTACCCGCTTTCCCGTTCCTTCCCCGATTCCAATATGTTTTTCCAGATAAAGCACGTGCGCGCCCGTTTCAACAAAAAAGCGATGGATTCCATTGTGGCGGGAGTCTCCTTCTCCATCCGTATGGATTCCGCAGCCCGCAATGATGATTACATCTGCACCCGCTCCAATATAAAAATCATTGTACACGAGGTCGTCCACATCGCTGTGTGTCACGCAGGCGGGAATATATACCTTTTCCCCTTTTGCTCCCGCATCAACAATAATATCGATCCCCGGCTTATCCGTTTTGGATTCGATCCTGATATATTCTGAACTCTTCCGCCCTGCGCACAGGCTGTCCTCCCGGATGTTATATGCCCCGTCCGGTTTACCGAACAGGTCGGAAACAAGCCCCAGTAATTTTTGCGTAACTTTATTCATAGCCGTCCCTCCTGCTGCGGGCAGAATATCTGCTTTTGTTCCCCAAGCAGCATAGGGAAAATCTCTGCTTTGGGCCCATGATGCCTGATTTCCCCCTCTGCCACTACGACAATTTCATCCGCAATGGCAAGAATGCGTTCTTGATGCGAAATCACCAGCACCGACCTGCCTTTTTTTCGCAAGCCTTTAAATACGTCGATCAGACTGTTAAAGCTCCACAGGTCAATGCCTGCCTCCGGTTCGTCAAAAATCGTAATCCTCGCATCCCGCGCGAGTGCCGCCGCAATCTCGATCCGCTTGATTTCTCCGCCCGAAAGGCTTGCATCAATTTCGCGTTCCGTATAGTTTTGTGCGCACAGGCCAACCTCCATCAGGTAATTGCATAATTCTTTTTCGCGCAGCTTTTTTCCCGCTGCAAGTTCGAGCAGGTCGCGTACCGTAATCCCCTTAAACCGCACCGGCTGTTGAAATGCATAACAAATTCCAAACCGGGCGCGCTGCGTAATTCCCATATTTGTAATTTCACATCCATCCAGGAAAACAGCACCCGCAGTAGGCGTTTCAATCCCGGAAACAACTTTAGCGAGCGTCGTTTTTCCTCCCCCGTTCGGGCCTGTTACCACGACAAATTTTCCGTCGTCGATCTTGAGGTTGACGTTCCTCAGGATCTCCTTTTGATCTGGCAGCCGGAGCGATACATTTTTTAGTTCCAGCATTTATTTTCGCCTGCCTTTCCGCAAATTCGTTAGCAATCGCTAACTCAAGCATACCACGTTCCGCTTCCTTCCGCAATGCAGGCCCTCCCCCGCCAAGATTAAAATTATATCCGGGGAAATCCTATTCTTTTTTCCGTTTGCGGAAACTCCTTCGCATAAGTAAACACCATGACGTTCGCCCCCGCGTCCGCAAGTACTTTCATACATTCCCCTACCGTTGCCCCCGTGGTAAATACATCATCAATGAGAAGGATATTTTTCCCTTCCGGCTGCGCGCCTTCCGCAAGGATGAACGCATCGTGCACATTGCGCCATCGCTGCTGCGCGCCAAGCTTATATTGGGGCCTGGTCTCGCGCCCGCGCACGAGCATCGTCTCACACGCAATATTGAGCAGCATCCCCAAATGGCGGGCCAGGAGTTCGGATTGGTCATATCCCCGCGTCCTCCTCCGTTTTTTGTGCATCGGTACAAAAGTAACCGCATCCGCATTTACCTCATAGCCGTCGAGGAATTCCGCCATGCGCTGCGCCATAAACAGGGAACAATGCGGGGAGTCGTTGTACTTCAGCCTGTGAACGAGCGTCCGCACAACGCCGCCGTAACGGTATGCATATAAAATGCCGCCCGCAAAACCATCCCGGTTGCGGAGCTCATCCTCTTCCCGTGCACATTCCGCGCATACGAGTTCCCCCTCCGGAAGCTCCCGTTCGCAGTATATACATTTTGTGCCCGCGTGCATTACCTGCCGCACAAAGTCAATCCATTTACCCATTTGTCAACCTGTCAAGATACATCAATTCCCGTTTTAATACCGTTGCGCGTTTTCCCTGCCATACATTTCCGATCATATGCCGGAATGTGTGCATGCTGCCCGCAATAAGGACTTTCTTTTTCGCGCGCGTCACGCCGGTATACAGCAAATTGCGCGTTAAAAAAGGCTGTGCTCCATACATCATAGGCATCAGGATCACGTCGAATTCGCTTCCTTGCGATTTGTGGATGGTGTAAGCATACGCTCCATCCAACTCCGAAAGCGCCATTGTCTCGTACTCACAGCGCTTCATATCTTCAAAAAGTACGTCCACCGTACCCGCCGCAATCCCTGTTACGGTGCCGATATCGCCATTGAACACGCCTTCGCCAAGCGTGAGGTTTGTATCATCCCGCCATTCGCGTGCATAATTGTTCTTTATCTGCATCACACGGTCTCCCTCGCGGAACGTCCGGTCCCCGAACACTATCTCCGCTTTCCCCGCCCTTCCAGGATTCACCCGTTCACGGATCGCGGAGTTAAGCGCCACGGTTCCAAGGTCGGTCCGCTTAATCGGAGCGATCAGCTGTACATCCACGCCCTTTTTCGCGTAAGCTTCATATTCTGCGCACAAAAGCTCGCGCACTTCATCTATGCCCGAACATTCCCGGAATTCAAAGGAATCGTCGCACAGCTCCGGCACCTTTCCGTTGAGAATATCGTAAGCGGCATCCGCAATACTGCCCGCGTTACGGAACCGATGCGTTAATTTCACGCACGGGACCACACCGGAATCAATGATATCGCCCATTACGTTGCCCGGCCCGACGGACGGAAGCTGGTCCGCATCGCCCACCAAAATCAGCCGCGCGCCCTCTGGAAGCGCCTTCAGGAGGTTATGGAACAGAAACACATCCAGCATGGAAACCTCGTCCACAATGACCGCGTCTGCCTCCAATGGATTTTCCTCATCCCGGCGAAAATAGCAGTTATATTCATCCTCATTATAAGAATACTCCAGCAAGCGGTGGATAGTCGCCGCCTGCGTGCCCGCCATTTCCTGCATTCTCTTGGCTGCACGGCCAGTGGGGGCGGTAAGGCTGCACATAAGGCCCAGGCCACCGAGAATGTTCAGCACTGCTTTCAAGATCGTCGTTTTGCCTGTTCCCGGACCGCCTGTGATAACGCATATGCGGTTTTCCACCGCCGCCCGGACCGCGCGCTCCTGTTCCTCCGTCAATGAAAATGCATCGCTTTGCTTTTTCACCAGCCGGTCTAAATTTTTAACGCTGTCCGGCGCAGAAGTTTTCGCAAGCGCAATAAGACGCGCGGCGCACCGCGTCTCCGCATGATAGGCAGATGCAAGGAACACGACCTGCTGATCCGGATAATATTTTTTTAAAACGACTTTCTTGGCAAGCACAAGAGCCAAAAGCGCTTTATTGACCTCCGGCTCCGCGACGTTTAAATTTTTTGCGACGTGTGGAACCAGCTGTTTCCTGCGTACATAGGTACTGCCCTGTGCAAGTACCTTTTGCAGTACATTCAAAATGCCGTTCTTGATACGAAACGGCGAATTTTCGCCTACGCCGATATGAAGGGCAATCCGGTCTGCTGTAAGGAAGTCGATGCCGCGCACATGCTCGATAAGAATATATGGATTCTCCCGTACAAGCTTTGCCGCATCGTCCCCGAGCGCGGCAGCCGCAGCCGTCGCCTGCCGTGCAGTAAGGCCCATGCCCATCAGGTCGGAATAGACGTATTTTTTGCGCGCATATTCTTTCATCGCCCCGTGTACACTGTCTGCGAGGCGGCGCGACACTCCCCGTATCCGCGTCAGCTCTCGATGATCGTTTTCAATCACGTCAAACGTATCTTCACCGAATTCCTCCACAATGCGTGTGGCAAGCACTTCCCCCAGCCCCTTGATGAATCCGCCGGACAGGAAAAGTACAATATCATTCAGGTCATGCGGCAGGGCGCTTTCGTAAGACTGTACCGCAAACTGGGTGCCGTATTTCGCATGGTTTTTGAATATACCAAAAAAGCGCGTACGCTCCCCGGGCTTTAAATCGGGCATGTTGCCCACTACAATAGTGGGCTCGTCCGCCTCGATTTCCGCCACGGTATAACCATCCGCGCTTTCATAGATAATGCTTACAACCGTACCTTCAAGTTCTTCGCTCAAATTTCCTTCTTGATGGCCTCAACCATGTCAAGCCTCTCCCACGGCAGATCCAGATCATCTCTTCCAAAGTGGCCGTATGCCGCGGTCTGGCGATAAATGGGCTTTCTCAGCTGCAACTTTTCGATAATCGCTTTCGGGCGAAGGTCAAACAGCTTTGTCACGATGTCCGCAATTTCCGTGCTGTGTTTTTTGCCCGTGCCGAATGTTTCCACAAAAACCGATACCGGACGCGCTACGCCGATCGCATAGGCAAGCTGGATTTCGCAGCGGTCCGCAAGGCCTGCCGCAACCACGTTCTTCGCCACATAGCGCGCCGCGTAAGCCGCGCTCCGGTCTACCTTGGACGGATCCTTGCCCGAGAACGCGCCGCCGCCATGACGGCCCATGCCGCCGTATGTATCGACAATAATTTTACGGCCCGTGAGTCCGCTGTCTCCCTTCGGTCCGCCAATCACGAAGCGTCCTGTCGGGTTGACATAGATTTTCGTATCGTCATCCATCATATCCGCGGGAATCATAGGAGTAATCACGTGCTCGATCATATCGCGCCGGATCTGTGCCTGCGTCGCTTCCGGATCATGCTGGGTTGAAATGACGACCGCATCCACACGAACCGGGTTCCAATTCTCATCGTATTCAACCGTCACCTGGGATTTTCCGTCCGGACGGAGATAATCGAGCGTACCGTTTTTCCTCACCTCCGCAAGGCGGCGGGAAAGCCTGTGCGCAAGATAGATCGGCATCGGCATGAATTCAGGCGTCTCATTGCATGCGTAACCAAACATCATGCCCTGGTCGCCTGCACCGTTTTCCGCATCATCCTGGTTCTCACGCGTTTCAAGCGCTTTGTCAACGCCCATCGCGATATCCGGCGACTGTTCGTCGATAGACGTAATCACGCCGCACGTTTCACCGTCGAACCCATAATCCGCTTTGTCAAAGCCAATTTGCTTGATTGTTTCGCGGGCAATTTTTGCGATGTCCACATACGCATTTGTTGTAATTTCACCGGTAACAAGCACGAGGCCCGTATTAACCGCCGTTTCACATGCCACGCGGGCATTCGGGTCCTGTTCCAAAATTGCGTCCAGCACAGAATCCGAAATCTGGTCGCATACCTTATCCGGATGCCCTTCCGTAACGGATTCCGAAGTAAATAATCTTCTCATATTGTTCCTCCATTTATTGATACACAAAAATGTATGATTTCACTAATTACTTATTATACCAAAGGGATTTTCCCTTTTCAATGGTAAAAAAATAGATACATTGCCGTATCTATCGCTTTTTTCCAGTTTTATTTGAACACTTTTACTGATAATCAATAAAAGTGCGGCCATGGTGCCCGAACACCTCGGCATGAACACCGTAAAGTTTTTCGATCAGTTCTGCATTAATAATTTCATCCGGCTTTCCCTTACATAGGATTTTTCCTTCAAACATCACGTAGATACGGTCGCAGTACTTCGATGCAATACCAAGGTCGTGCAACGCGGCAAGGATTGTTTTTCCTGAATTTTTCATCAATTGCAATGTCCTGATCTGACTGCCGATGTCAAGATGATTGGTCGGCTCGTCGAGTATAATCAACCCGGTATCCTGAACAAGAGCACGGGCGATGAGCACCCGCTGCTTTTCTCCGCCGGACAGGTTCAAAAAGCTGCTTTTCAAGAAATCCTCCATCTCCACCGTGCGTACCATTTGCTGCACGGCGGCAATATCGCTGTCCGAAAGCGGCTCCATCATCCTTTTATACGGATACCGCCCCATGGCGACGACTTCCTCCACCGTAAAATCAAAATTCGTATTGTTTTCCTGCGCAACAACCGCAATCTCCCGTGCCATCTGGCGATTGGTCATGTGAGCGAGGTCACAGCCGTTTACATAGATCTTGCCCCTATCAGGTACGGCAACCTTGTAAATATTTTTCAGCAACGTAGATTTTCCGCTCCCATTTGGACCAATAACGCCTACAAATTCGCCTTTTTTTACCTCGAGCGATACCTTTTTCAATATTTTGAAGTCGCGCACCGCATATTCCAGTTCGTGGATATTTAGAACCGTTTCCTTACTCATGCTTTTTCCCCAAATGAATATTTTCTCGCTTTGAGCATCCACAGGAAGAGTGGCGCGCCAATCATGGATGTCAGAATCCCAATCGGAATTTCCTTGGGCGCGTCGAACATACGCGCGCCCACATCCACCCAGATTAAAAAAATCGCGCCAATCAGGACAGAGAGCGGAATCACTTTTCTATGGTCCGCGCCCACAAGCGACCGTACAATATGGGGAATTACCAATCCCACGAAACCGATGCAGCCTGCGACCGCAACCGTAACGCCAGTGAGGATCGCCGTAACCACAATCAAGATATTGCGTACCAGAGTAAGATTTACACCCAGCGTCACCGCAGCGCCATCACCCATCATCATTGCGTTGAGAGGAGCGGAAAGGCAGGACATAGCGATAATTCCCGGCCCGGTTACAATAGCAATCGGGATAAGCTCCGTCCACTGTACACCCGCAATTCCCCCGAGCAGCCAAAAACTTGTTTCCCGTATTTTCGTATCATCGGGCGCATTATAGACCACAAAATTTGCAAAAGCGCCAAACATGGCAGCCACCGCCATACCGACAAGAATGAGCGTAATGGGCGTTACCGAACGTCCGCTTCGTGAAAACGCATAGACGACTGTAATGGCAAGCATTGATCCCAGGAAAGCGCCTGTCTGTACCTTGAATAAACCAAAAATGGCAAATCCGCCGAAAATAATGGCGATTGTCGCGCCAAAATACGCACCTGAAGAAATTCCGAGCACATATGGATCTGCGAGCGGATTTTTGGTCAGAGCCTGCATGGCGACACCAGCAAGAGAAAGCCCCGCCCCCACCATAGCGCCAAGCAATACGCGCGGCGTCCGCAAATGCCACACGATATTCTGCGTATTTTCCGCCACAGCGGAGATATCCGTCCCCAGCAGTTTGCCGAACATCACGTTCCACACCGTATCAAAGGAAATCCCAACCGGCCCTATTCCAATGCACAGGATGACGGACAGGAGCAGGATCACCCCTAAAACGATGCAGCACAGCGTCGTATTTTCTTTTGCATAGACGCTTAGTTTTTTCATATTAGTCAGCAAACAGGTCCGGGTGGAAACCCTTGGCAAATTTTTCGATCGTATCCGCTATCCGTGCGCTTGCGAATACCTCCGGCAGCGTGATCACAAGGAAATTTTCCTCCTGCACCGCTTTAAGGCCGGAAAGCGCGGGATTCGTCTTTAGTTGTTCGATTTTTTCTTCAAGAGGCGTCCCGCTGTAATCATTGATGACAATGATGTCTGGATCCGCCTCCACGACCGCTTCCCAACTGACCGTGTTCCATGTCTTCTCCAAGTCTTCAAATACATTGACTCCTCCCGCGTGACGGATCAGCTTGGAAGTAAAGTTGTTGCCCGGGGTATAAGCTCCGCCGTCCATCTCCATATCGAAATTAAATACCTTTACGGGCTCCACATCTTTTACCTTTTCTTCTACGGCAGAAATTTTCGCTTTCATTTCGTCTACGATTTCATTTGCCTTATCTTCTACCTGGAAAATCTTCCCAAGGTTATAGAAATCCTGGTAGACATCTTCTACATCTGCCCCAAGCTTATAACCTTCGATAGATGACAGTGACATGATGCCGTTTTCTGTGAGTGTATCATGTGATGCAATACCGTTTTTTCCAAATGCGGAGCTGCGGCCATAGATGAAATCCGGATCAAGGTCCAGTACAACCTCAAGTGAAGGCTGCCCCTCTTCGGTTAGGCTTGGCTTGGATTCATACTCCTCGCGGTATTCCTCCGCTACCTGAGCATTGTTATAACTTGTGGCAATAATCTTATCGCCAAGCCCAAGCGCCATCAGTTCCTCGCCCGCGTTCGGGTTTGCCGCAATCACACGCTCCGGAACGTGGGTGAACGTAACGACAGCATCTTCGTACGTTGTAAGCTCAAAGGGAAATACAGCATCAGCCGTGGCTTCCGCCGCTGCCGAAGCCTCCGGAGCGGACAACGTTGTTTGCCCGGCCGCCTCGGGCGCAGATGTTCCCGTTTCCGTTCCGGCGCCGCATGCCGCAGCCCCGAAAGCCAGCACCGCTACAAGCGCGATGCAAAGAATACTCTTTAATGTTTTTTTCATTATCCTTCCTCCTCTTCAGTAAACAGTTCTGGATGAAATGTCTTGGCAAATTTTTCAACCGTCCCCGCGATACGCGCGCTTGCAAATACCTCGGGCAGTTCTACTATAATAAAGTTTTCTTCCTGTACCGCTTTGAGACCGGAAAGCGCGGGATTCGTCTTTAACTGCTCGATCTTTTCCTCAAGCGTCGTGTTGCCGTAGTCATTGATAATAATAACGTCCGGATCCGCTTCTACGACCGCTTCCCAACTGACCGTGTTCCAAGTGTTCTCCAAATCTTCAAACACGTTGACCCCGCCCGCGTGACGGATCAGCTTGGAGGTGAAATTATTGCCCGGCGTATACGCTCCGCCGTCCATCTCCGAATCAAAGTTGAATACCTTAACGGGCTCCACGTCCTTTACTTTTTCCTCTACGGCCGTGATCCTCGCTTTCATTTCGTCCACCACTTCATTTGCCTTATCTTCTACCTGAAAGATCTTGCCGAGGTTATAAAAGTCCTGATAAACGTCTTCCACATCTGCGCCGAGCTTATACCCTTCGATAGAGGACAGCGACATGATACCGTTTTCCGAGAGTGTATCGTGTGATGCGACGCCTTTTTTACCAAAGGCCGAACTGCGGCCATAGATAAAATCCGGATCAAGGTCCATCACGACTTCAAAGGATGGCTGACCTTTATCCGTAAGACTCGGTTTGGATTCATATTCCTCGCGGTATTCCTCCGCTACTCGAGCGTTATTGGAGCATGTCGCAATAATCTTATCGCCAAGGCCGAGCGCCATCAGTTGCTCGCCTGTGTTCACGTTTGCCGCAATCACACGCTCCGGAACGTGGGTGAACGTAACGACAGCATCTTCGTACGTTGTAAGCTCAAAGGGAAATACAGTATCAGCCGTGGCTTCCGCTGCTGCCGAAGCCTCCGGAGCGGACGACGTTGTTTGCCCGGCCGCCTCGGACGCAGATGTTCCCGTTTCCGTCCCGGCGCCGCATGCCGCAGCCCCGAAGGCCAGCACCGCTGCAAGCGCGATGCAAAGAATGCCCTTTAACGTTTTTTTCATTTCTTCTCTCCTCTAAATTCAAATACTGGGCGCATCCGTCTTTTGCGCAGGCGCACCGTGCCTCAAATAAAAAATGGGCAAATGCAGTAATTTTCCCGCATTTGCCCGTTTTTTACAAATGATACTTTTCTGTCGATCTTAGTCTGTAACTCGCAAACCATCCAATCGTCATTTTGCAAGCCGGTCTTCTGACTCGAACATCCTTGCAAGCTATCCGCCTTCCCAGTCTCCCAGTGGCAATTGGATAGCCGCTCCGTCCTTACAGCGGCGGTACCGTACGGGATTCTCACCCGTTTCCCTGACCGGCAAAGCCGGTCGCAAGCAAAAACAATATTCAATTAATTCCGTAATGTATTATTATACAGTGCCATATCTATTTGGGCAAGGTTTTTTTCTCTCTTCTTTTGAAAATTTATATTCATTTACCAATTTTGCAGGCGGGAAAAGTATAAAGCAGGGGGCTAAGATTGCCCCCTGCTTTCTGCCTTTTCCGAATCTTACGCCCATGGCACCATACCTGGGAAAAAAATGCTCGACAGCATGAGCATAATAAAGCCGGCAACACAATTTCCAAGAATCACCAGCGGGATTGCCTTGGCAGGTTTTAATCCAAGCACGCTCGCAATAAGGGATCCCGTCCACACGCCCGTTCCCGGAAGAGGGATAGCGACAAAAATAAATACGCCGAGATAGCCGTATTTTTCAATGTTTCCTTTGTGTTTATCCACCTTTCCCATCAGCCAGTTGGCAAAACGGTTGAATAGCTTTACTTTGCTCCCCTGCATCCACCGAATGATCTTTTCAATAAAAAATACAATGAACGGCGCGGGAAGGCATGAGCCTAAAAGCGCAATAAAATAGGTTGTCCAGAACGGTACGCCCAGCCCGAGGCCAAGCGGAATCGCCCCCTTGAGCTCTATAATCGGCAGGATGGATGTGCCGAATACGGTCCAAAGACTGCTTGCAGGAACCATAAAATTACCCCTTTTCCACAAAATCAACACCAATGATACTATATCTGTGGTATAATTTCAATGAAATGCAAAGCTTGTTTAGAAACTATTAAGGATTTTTGCCGATGAGAAAAATATTGGGCGCACTGCGCAGGGCGGACGAACGCTTTTCCATGATTGCCCCAGGAGACCGCGTTGCCGTCGGGCTGTCCGGCGGAAAAGATTCAATGCTGCTGCTGTACGCGCTTCATTTATACCAAAATTACGCGAAAAAAGACTATGATTTACTGGCCATTACCGTTGATCTCGGGTTTGGGAACTATGCCACGGACGTTATGCAAAAATACGCGGATACTCTTGGCATTTCCCTGCATATACTGAAGACAAATATTTCAGAAATCGTGTTTGGTATCCGTAAAGAAAAAAACCCCTGTTCCCTATGCGCCAAAATGCGCAAAGGGGCTTTTTACGAAAAGGCAAAGGAGCTTGCCTGTACCAAGGCCGCGTTCGCGCATCACGGCGACGACGTAATCGAGACGCTGCTTATGAGCCTGATGTATGAAGGCCGCATGAATACCTTCTCGCCCAAATCTTATCTTTCACGCAGGGATATCACGCTTATTCGCCCGTTTGTGTTCCTGCGGGAGAAGGATATTGTTTCCGCGGTAAAAAGGCAGGACATTCCCATTGCAAAAAATCCCTGCCCGATTGACTTCTCCACCAAGCGCGAACAGGCAAAAGAGATTGTGGACTATTTGAATACGCTGTACTCCGGCGCGGCCGACAACATGCTCAATGCAATCAAGACGGCGGATACCTACAATTTGTGGGATAAGGACTGGGAGTTTTAGGCTTTCTTGCGGAACCAAATTCCACAAAAAAGCCGCTTATTCCGCGGCTTTTGTTTTTGGCGCTAGTTATTGCGCTATGTAGTACAGGTCAAGCATTTTGCCCAAAAGCTCATCCTCGTCCATTACGAAATAATCGAGCTCCGGCGGATTACTGACAAGCGGATCCGGGAACTTTTGCCAGCTCTCGTCCGTTTCCTCGAACGTATCCATCTTAATTTCATCAATAGAACCGATCTTATCGAGCACGCCCGCCATAGCGACGATCTGGTCGAGGTTCAGGTTCGTCTGGATTACATTATTGGCAAGCTGTGGAAACAACTTGGTAGCCGCCTGTACAGCGCCCATATTTTTGATTTTTTTGGCAAGTGCCATCATGAAATCCTGTTCGTGGCGCTGGCGGTCCATTTCACCGCCGACCATCTGTTTCCTGTTCTGCAAATACAGGCGCACATTGTTTCCTTCCAGGTGAATGGTCTCTCCCTTGCTTCCAATATCTGGATAATCCTGGTCGAGCGTCACCTCTATCCCGCCGAGCGCTTCCGCAAGATCGGACAGGTGTTCCAGGTCAATAGATACATAATAGTCCACCGGGATATCAAGCTGGCCGTCGCATTCGATGAGATCCTTTACCGCAAGCATGGAATTATCTGCTCCGTGCTTCTCCGGGTCATTTCCTCCCGCCACTACATATGCGTGATTGATTTTTGTGACCATGGTGTCGTCTTTAATCTCGCCTGTTTTGCTATCCGCATAATGCACCTTGGTGCGCGTATCGCGCGGGATTGACGTAAAGGTAATTTGGTTATTCTGTACATCCATTGTGCACAGCATCAGCATATCTGTACGCGCGCCTGTCGCATCTTTTACTTCCGTGCCGTCCCAGTCAACGCCCAGCATAAGGATGCTGATCGTATTCGCATTTTTCTGGTATGTTTGGCCGTCTATCCGAATTGTTTCCGCCGGCGTATCCCCAGTGAGGATGGATCCTTCCTCCTTCGGTTTCACCTCATCCGGCCCGGCAGATACAAACGCCGCCATCGGATTTTCCTTCAGCCCGGAATACGTATCGATCAATGCGTATCCTACTCCGCTCGCGCAAATGACAAGCACAATCAAAACCGCAAGCAGGGCTTTGATCTTTTTATGATGATTCAAGGTCTTTCCCCTCCAAATTTGTTCTCATTCCATTTGTAACTCAGCCTTATCTATCATAATCCTTTTTTTCATGAAATGAAATTTTTTTTTGCATTTTAACAAAAATTTAACAATATCGCTCTCCATAAAATAAGGGCCGCATAATCATTCTATGCGGCCCTTGCATCATCTTTGTATCATTTTGTTTCCATGTCATGCGGGCGTGTAATACATGCCGATCATCTTATCCATCAGTTCTTGCTCGTCCATCATGTAAAAGTTCAGATCCTGCCCCATATATTCGTCATACGCATTTTCATAATCCCCCTGCTCCATCACGGAATGCTCGATATCGTCGAGTGAAACCTTGTCGAGCACACCCGCCATGGCGACTACCTGGTCGAGCGAAAGATTCATGTGCACTACATCCTGAAGCTGGGTGAACAATTTGGATGCAGACTGTACCGCGCCCATTTCCTTAATCTTTTTGGCAATTGCCATCATAAAATTCTGCTCGTGGCGCTGGCGGTCCATCTCGCCGTCATCCATCTGCTTGCGGTTCTGCAAATACAGGCGCACATCATTACCCTGCAGGTTTACCACGTCGCCTTCGCTGCCAATGTCCGGATAATCCTGGTCAAGCGTCACCTCTACCCCGCCGAGCGCATCGGCAAGGTCCGAAAGATGCTCGAGGTCGATCGAGATATAGTATTGGATGGGAATGCTTAACTGTCCATCGCACTCAATCAGGTCTTCCGTCGCGCGCATCGCGTTTTCCGCACCGTAGCCCTTCGTCATCCCGCCGATATTATAGGCATGATTCAGCTTTGTAATCCAGCTTTTATCGAGAATTTTCCCCGTGTCCTTATCTACATTATGCACTGTGGTGCGCGTATCGCGTGGAAGGGAGGTCAGCGTAATGCTTTCCTGTCCTTCTTCCAGGTTCACAGTGCATAGCAGCATCATGTCGCTGCGCTCGCCCTGCGCTGTTTTTGCCGCACTGCCGTCTGAATCGATGCCCAGCATCAGTACGGTGATGACGTTCGGATTTACGGTATATTCTTTTCCTTCTATCGTCACAGTCTTGACATCTGCATTTTTATCAAAATTGATGGCGTCCGTCTCCGCGGCCTGCGGCGCCGCCGTATTGAACGCCGCAATCGGATTCGCCCTCAGGTTCTGGTACGTCCCATAAAGGGACGCGAAGATAAAAACGGCTGCAATAATAAGTACAATCAACGCAACCAGCAATCCTTTGATTTTTTTGTGGTGGTTGGTCCTCTTTACCTGTTGGTTCAAAACCCCTTCTCCTTCAGTTCGTTCTTGATAGGTTCTATACTAATTCATTTTTTTCCGTCTGGCGCAGCTTTTTCGCAATGTTTACAAAAAATTAAAAAATCCGCCGCCGATACAAGAAAAGTTGCCCTCCGCCGGAGGGCAACTCCTGTTTTTATTTCACTCAATACCCCTGGTTATAATAATCGCCCCGGCGGTAATCGTATACAGCGCCCGCACTGTATACGTCGATGCTCTCAAGAGCCTTGCCAGTACCGATCGCAACGCACGAAACGGCATCCTCCGCAACATAGCACGGAATCTTAGTGCGCTCTGTAAGCAGCCGGTCAAGCCCGTATAAAAGGGAGCCGCCGCCCGTCATACAAATGCCGTTTTCCGCAATATCCGCAGTGAGTTCCGGCGGCGTACGTTCGAGCACGCTGTGCATTGTCTCCATGATGCGGTTCAACGGTTCCTGCATGGCCTCGATTGTTTCATTTGAACTGATCGTAATTGTTTTCGGCAGGCCGGAAATCAGGTTGCGGCCAGTTACTTCCATATAAGCTTCTTCTTTTCTCGGGAACGCGCTGCCGATATTGATCTTAATTTCTTCGGCTGTCCGTTCACCGATCAGCATATTATATTTTTTCTTGATATACCTTGAAATATATTCGTCAAAGGTATCGCCCGCGATCTTAATGGAATCGCTGATTACCGCACCGCCAAGCGAAATAACGGCCATATCCGCCGTACCGCCGCCGATGTCAAGCACCATATTGCCCTGAGGCGCGCCGATGTCTATCCCAGCGCCGATTGCCGCCGCGATCGGTTCTTCGATCAGGCAGGTATGGCGCGCGCCCGCTTCTTCAGTCGCCTCAATGACAGACCTCTTTTCCACTTCTGTTACGCCTGAAGGTACGCACACGACGACGCGCGGCTTAAAGAACAGCCGTTTGCCGATTACCTTGCGCAGGAAATAACGAAGCATTCTTTCCGTATCGTGGAAGTTGGAAATGACCCCTTCGCGCAGCGGACGAACCGCCACAATGTTGCCCGGCGTACGGCCAAGCATGATACGCGCTTCCTCGCCGATCGCAAGCATACGGCCCGAAAGCCGGTCTACCGCGACCACCGAAGGCTCACGCAGCACGATTCCCTTGCCCCTGACATAAACAAGGACTGTCGCCGTACCAAGGTCAATTCCTATATCATTATAATTTCCGAATAAACCCATTATTCATCGAAGCCTCTCTTCTCGATTACTGGCTCTAGCCGGTTTTTCCCTGCACACAGACGTACACATAAAAAACTACTATGAGCCTACATATCATATATGATAATACATTGCAGTTTTTTTTTCAACTGTTTTGTTACGAAAACGTCATATTTTAGCGCTTTAGACGGATTCTTCCAGTGTTCTGTTCTTTATTTAAAATACATCCTGTTTGACCAAAATCCTTTTTATTTTCAAAGATGCGTTTTCTTCCCGATTCCCACAGCCAAAAATCCTCTTTCCCACACTCTCTTCTACTTGAACATCATTTCTTTTCCCGTTACAATAAAGGTATCTTGTTAAAAATCAATAAGAAAGAGTGGTAGGAATATGGATTATCAGAAACTGCAAAATGGCAGCGATATACGCGGAGTCGCTTTGGGCGACGATGCGAACCTCACGGAGCAGGCGGCGTGCGACCTTGCGGCGGCCTTTGCCAAATGGCTTGCCTCGCGCGGTATGGCAAACCCGAAAATTGCAATCGGTATGGATTCCCGTGTTACCGGCCCGGCCCTCAGGCAGGCATGCATCGAGGGATTTACGGCGATGGGCGCGGACGTCGTTGACTGCGGCATGGCTTCCACTCCGGCAATGTTTATGACAACAGTGACCGAGGGTTTCCTGTGCGACGGTGCGGTGATGGTAACGGCCAGCCACCTGCCCATGAACCGCAACGGCCTTAAATTTTTCACCAGGGACGGCGGACTTGAAAAAAGCGATATCGCGGAGCTGATCCGTATCGCGGCAGATATCGATTCTTCCGGTCCGGCAAAGGGCAGCGTTTCTGAAGCGGATTTCATGAGCGTATACGCCGGGATCCTTGTGGATAAAATCAAGGGGGCCACCGGGGAAGAAAAGCCATTCGAAGGCTTTAAAATCATCGTAGACGCAGGCAACGGCGCAGGCGGGTTTTATGTAGACAAGGTGCTCGCGCCTCTCGGCGCGGATACCGAAGGCAGCCAGTTCTTAAACCCGGATGGAACTTTTCCCAACCATATCCCGAACCCCGAAAATAAGGAAGCGATGAAAAGTATTGTGGACGCCGTGGTGAATACGGGGGCTGATTTCGGTATTATCTTCGATACGGATGTAGACCGTGCGGGAGCTGTGGATAAAGGGGGCAGTGTGCTCAATAAAAACCGTCTGATCGCGGCGATTTCAGCAATCCTCTTAAAAGAATTCCCGGGAACGACTATTGTAACGGATTCCATTACGTCAAGCGGGCTTGCGGAATTTATCGCCGGCCATGGCGGCGTACACCACCGCTTTAAGCGCGGCTATAAAAATGTAATCAACGAGTCGATCCGCCTGAACGAAAGCGGAACCGATTCCCAGCTTGCCATCGAGACGTCGGGGCACGCGGCACTCAAGGAAAATTATTTTCTCGACGACGGAGCATACCTTGTGACGCGCCTGCTGATTGAGATGGCCAAGCTGAAAAAGCAAGGCCACACGATCTCCGACCTGATTGCCGACCTTAAGGAACCGCTTGAAAGCGAGGAGTTCCGCCTGAATATCGGCGTCGATGACTTTAAAGCGTACGGCAACGACATGATTGCCGCGCTGGAGGCCTATGCAAAACAGCAGCCGGAATTTAATATTGCGCCCGATAACCATGAGGGCATCCGCATTTCCTTTGATGAAGCAAACGGCAACGGCTGGTTCCTTGTACGTCTTTCGCTGCACGACCCGCTGATTCCCGTTAATGTGGAAAGCGATGAACGGGGCGGCGCGCGGATTATTACGGAAAAGCTGTTCTCATTCCTGAAAGGA
This sequence comes from Christensenella tenuis, assembly GCF_014287795.1. Lineage (GTDB taxonomy): Bacteria > Bacillota > Clostridia > Christensenellales > Christensenellaceae > Christensenella > Christensenella tenuis. The sequence continues at coordinate 221,991 of NZ_JACOON010000005.1, read as the reverse complement.
TATGACAAGCTTGACCTGTCCCCCATTGAAAACTATCTGAAATAACACTGTTAACAAAAAAATAAGCAACCATAGGAAAAGACGGCTTTAAGCCGTCTTTTCTTGCGGCGGTTTCTCAAACCGCGCTACTTTTACTTATGATCTCAAGCATCAGTTTTGCGCCAATCCGGAACCCTCCCGCAAACGCTTCCTCTTCAATCACCCGGTTGAGATTTTGCTGCGCCTCAAGAAGGGTATCGAGCAACGGTTCGTTTTTAAATTTTTCGCAAATTTTTTCTTCCGTTTCCGCCAGGATCCCCTGTATTTTTGCATACTCCGAGCCGGGCATGATCCGGTTGTCCTGCAACCAATTCCAATATAAATCCATTATAATATCCTGCATAGCAAACCCTCCATACACAATATATACTATATAGTCACTATATGCAACTAGTTGTTTTTATATAGTGCTTATTATAAAATTTGAATATAAACAATATCTTTGCGGAGGAAATATGGCCATACCATACTTAAAAAATAGAAAACGGTTTACATCCTCTTTAAGGAATGAATTAGTTCCTTTGTTTGATGAGTTATCTAAAAGGACACGTATTCCGAAATCTAAACTATTAGATGAAGCTATTGATGATTTGTTGAAAAAGTACGGCCCAAAAAATAGCGCTAAATAACGACAATTTTTTCTTATTAAATCAATATTCCCTTCCAATCGGAAGGGAATTTTTATTTTTCTAATTTACTAAGTGCTTCTTCTTGCCTTTGGGTAGGAAATACGCTATGCAAAGTAGTACAGGAACTTTGATTGAGGCTCCCCTCAGGGGTTCATGTTTTTTTTAGGATCGCCAAAGAAGAACCAAAAAAAGCTCTTGCCGCCCATCGTCGGAACTCGTCCTTGAGCTCGCCTACCTGCTGCGCAGGCAGGTTCATCCGGCGGACGGTTCTTCCTTCTCCCCGTGCGACCCGCTGCGCAGGGCTCGTGCAGGGGCTCCTCAATAGCCATTACACAGCAAAAACCAAAACGGCATCTTTCTACAATGTTGAACAAACAAAGCTGAACTTTTTACTTTATAACCGCCGCAACGGTTGCGGCGGATATTACAGGGGGCCCCGCGAAAGCCCAATGAAATGGGTTTCGGGGGGAAAGGAGTAACCGCCCGAAAAGCGATGCTTTCGCCCGAAGGGCGAAACGAGCAAAAGGGCATGTTGCGACGTGCGACGTCGGTCGCAAAAGATCTTTTTGGTACTTTTTCAGATAGAAAAAGTACATGAGCTAATAAAGCGGTGAATTTTTATTTTTGATACCTCCCTGTATAGGGTTTCTCCCACCCAAAGGCGAGAATAGTCTCTATGCTAATCAAGAAAACAAGCGCTGCCGTGCGGTTCTTTTCGCACATCCGCATGAATGCGTTTTCATGCGCCACGTTTCTTCCACCCAAAAGCCGGCTTACGCCGGCGGCCGGAACCAAAAACATACTTACGCCTGTTTTTGATATTCCATGTAGGGTTTTCCCGTGAGATCCTTCCAGAGAAAAATACCGTTTTCATAGACCAGATAGCTGTGTGCGCTTCCTTCTTTGGGAATAGAGACAGACCCGGGGTTCATATACACGTAAGTCCCGTGATCCGTATATTTTGGAACGTGCGTATGCCCGCAAAGCAGGATATCACCCTGCCTTAAGGGCGGCAGGTTTTCCTCATTCCATACGTGCCCGTGCGTTGCATAAACCGTAAACCCATCAAAAAAGAACACACCGTAATCCGCCATGACTGGGAAATCGAGCACCATCTGGTCAACTTCCGCCTCACAGTTGCCACGCACGCATAGGATATTCTCTTTGACGCCATTGAGCATTGCAAGCACTTCTTTGGGTGCGTAACCATCCGGCAGACCGTTGCGGGGTCCGTGGTATAATAGATCGCCAAGCAGGAGCATCCGTTCCGCCGCTTCCCGCCTGCCGGCCTCCAGAAGCTGTGCGCAATAGTGCGCCGACCCATGAATATCCGATGCAATTAATAATTTCATTTGCTTCCCTCCCGATGAAAGAATGCGGCGCATCCCTGCGCCGCATTCCATTTATCCCTTGGTTATAACCTGCTCCTGTCGCCCATTTTATTGGCGCCGCCCGTTTGCCTCGGACGCGGGGGCTGCCTGTTGTCTCCGTCATCCTTTTCATCGTCTTCCAGCTCAAACTCGCGTTCGCGTCCGCGTGGTTCGTTATAAATTTTTTCAATTTTTTTCTTTTTCTTTTTATTATGCCGAATGACGGTAATAATCACAATCACAACCACGATGATTACAATCACCATGATGATGCCCAGCATAAGGGAACTGATTCCGCCCGGCACCTGGTCCGAAACTTCTTTTAAAGTAAAATTGTCTCCATTCTGTTCGAATTTCAGATACAGGTCCTTTGACGTTCCAGGCGTTTGCACCACATAGGAATCCCCATCTGCGGAAACAATTTTTGTAGTCGCTCCCTGCTGCACTTCTATATTCAGGATCTTCCCCTGCTCTACAGACGCTCCGGGTGCAAGAAAGCCCCACTGATAGGCTCCAATTCCCCCTTGGTTGAATACAAAGCGCCCCTTGCTGTCGGTTACGCCGGAAGTAAGCGCCGTATCTCCCTGATTGATCTGTACGCCCACACCGGCTACTTCATTGCCCGCCGCGTCCACAAAATCAGCCGTAAACTGAATTGCCCCTGCAATTCCCGCAGAAGCTGTCGCCGTTGCTTCAGGGGCAGGCGTTTTGCGCTCCCCCACCGCCGTAATCTGTAGCGCTTCTTCCGACATGAATACAACGGACATATACAGGTTTTGCGCGCCGCTTGCAATAGAGATATCGTACTTTCCGCCCATCGCCACTTCCTGAATGGCTGTCTGGTCCCCGCGTGAAAGCATGATACGGCCTACGCTCTCTTTTCCATCTTTGCCCACAATCGTCACATTATGGCTTTCCACTGTTACGCCCGGAAATGTTACCATGCCTTCTTTGTTGCTCGTTTGGGAAAGGTTATCCACTTTCACCGTATAACCGGAAGCAACCGCGCCGTTATCGTAGATATACATTGTCAGGTTGACATAATTCTGACTGTCGTCCGGCGTCTCTGTCGGCGAAGGAGACGCATCCGGCGTCGGCGCCGGGGTTGGGGCTTGTGTCGGCGCCTGTGTCGGCCGCTGCGTAGGAGCCTGCGTGGGTTCCTGAGTTGGTTCTTGCGTCGGCTCCGGCGTCGGTTCCTGGGTTGGCTCTTGCGTGGGTTCCTGCGTCGCCGTTTCCGTAGGTTCTGCGGTCTCGCCTTCCGCAAATGCCGCCATCGGCATCAACATCGCCAGCACGAGGGCCAGAACCACAATGATTCCCATTAATTTGGTATATTTTTTCATACAATTCCTCTCGATCTAAAAAAATCCCCTGTCTTATCATAGATGCTACAACAAGGCAGGGTTATTTTATAATGCCGGTTACTTTCCGCAGGACTCCTTGAGGTCGTCTTTTAATTTTTGCGGTACAGTAGAAAACAGCGTGCTGACTGACTCGCGTTCATGGATCCTGTAAACCGCTTCCGCGAAGAGCGGCGCAACGGAAACTGTTTGGAATTTTTTCTGGCCGATGATAAATGGATTTTCCACGCTGTCTGTGGAAATGACCGTCTCAATCGGGCTTTCATTGATCGCCTTCACGCCCTTTTCCCGCAGCATAATATGCCCCAGCACCGCGACAATACGCTTTGCGCCGCGCGCTTTCAGCATATGCGCCACATCGACGAGCGTACCTCCGGAAATGGAGAAATCGTCTACGATCATGCAATTCTTGCCTTCCACATTGCCAATTAATTCCAGGATATGCGCGTTCTCATCATGGTCAGTGCGCGTCTTATCGCCAATGGCAACGGGCAGTTTCAGATAATCCGCATACTTTCTCGCCGTTTTAGCAAAGCCCGCGTCCGGCGAAACGACTACAAGGTCTTCCATAATGTCCATGCCCTTGATATATTCGCACAGGATGGGCAGGGAAAGCAAGTGATCCACCGGAATTTTAAAGAAGCCCTGCACCTGGGCGCTGTGCAGATCCATGGTGATTACCCTGTCCGCACCTGCCGTCTCAAGGCAGTCTGCGCATACGCGCGCGCGGATAGAAACCCTTGGCTCGTCCTTCTTATCGCCTTTGGCATATCCGAAATACGGAATGATGGCCGTAACAGAGCTTGCACTCGCACGCTTGAACGAATCCATCCAAAATAAAAGCTCCACTAATTCGTTGTTGGGATCCAAACCAATAGGGAGCACTACATACACGTCTTTGTCTCGTACCGTTTCCTTGATACGTATAAAAATATTTCCATCGGAGAAGTGAATTACTTCCGACGCTCCTAAATCTGCCCCGAGATAGGCGCACATTTTCTTGGCGAAAGCAACCCCTGATGAGCCGGCAAAAATTTTTATGTCCGGGTTTCCGTTCAGCATAAATACCTACCATCCTTGTCGAAATCGTTTTAATACCTATTACTGATTATAGCACCCGCCCGGCTCCTTTTCAATCATATTGCATATTTTTCGGTTAAAATTTTAATCGACTCATCGAGATACGGACCCGTCCGCTTTTCGCATGCGATTGCCGCATACGAGCGCATTGCGCCGTGGTAGTCGCTGCCTTCCGTCACAAGAAGTCCGTGCCGTTTTGCAATTCCCAGATACCGCTCTACATCGGCGTTCGAATGCGCCGGATAGTAAGCTTCAATACCTCCGAGCCCAATGCGTTTCAACTCCGCTGTGAGCATCTCGATATCATCCGTTCGTACGAACTTTGGGTGCGCAAGCACGGGGATCCCTCCCGTTTTGAGGATCATTTCAATGGCCTGCTGCGGATTTAATTTTCTGCGCTGCACATAACAGCTTCCCTCTTCATTCAGGTAACGCGTGAAAGCATCCTGCAAATCGCTCGCATATCCCTTCTCGATCAACGCCAGCGCCACATGCGGACGCCCGAGGGTGTTTCCTTTCGCGCAGCGCTCCACATCCTCGAAATCAATTTTCATGCCATGCTCTTGCACAACCCTGATGATCTCGTGTACACGCTCAACGCGCGAGCCGCGCAAATCATCCATCAATGCGATCAGTTCCTTATTCTCCGTGTCCATTCCATAGCCAAGGATGTGAAGCTCTCCCGTATGCCGCACAGAAAATTCCACGCCTGCCAGATACCTGACCTTCAGCTCCTTTGCCGTAGAAATTGCCTCGGGCTGGGAATCCATCGTATCGTGATCGGTAATGGCGGAAAGTTTCAGCCCCAGCTTCCGGCATTTTGTAATAATCTCTTTGGGCGTATCCGTTCCGTCGGACGCTGTCGAGTGCATATGTAAATCAATCATCTTTTGCTCCATAGTCACGGAAGGCGCGGTATATCGCGCCTTCCGTTATCCATTCATTTCATCGCCGCCTTGCGCCCTTAGGCCCAGCCGCTTTTTATAGTTTATTCTTCTTCCGGTTTGGGAGGTTCTACAATAATGGTTTCCACCGCTTCCGCATCCACAGGCTGCTCAGGCGGCGCGATCCATTCCGGCTCTTTTTCGGTTTTCTTTTCCTCGATCTCCCAGGAATCGGGATCGTCAACCGGATTTTCGTCGTCAAACAACCGTTGGAATTCCTCGCCGGTCAACTTTTCCTTGCGCATCAGCACTTCGCCAATGTTGACAACTTTACGCAGATTTTTGCTGAGGATATCCGTTGCCTTGGCATACGCGCTTTCAATAATGCGTGTTACTTCTGCATCGATGCGCGCGGATGTGCTTTCGGAATATTCGGGCGTCTGCCCAAAATCCTTACCAAGGAACACTTCGTGGCCGGACGCAAGGAACACCGGGCCGAGCTCGTCGCTCATGCCGTATTTTGTGACCATATCCTTTGCCGTCTCTGTCGCGCGCTGCAGGTCGTTGATCGCGCCTGTGGAAATATCTTTCAGCGTAAGCGATTCCGCAACGCGGCCGCCCAGCATCATGGTGATTTCATCCATCAAGCGGGACTTGAATACATGCTGCTTATCTTCCTCGGGCAATGTCATGGTATAGCCTGCCGCCATACCACGCGGAATGATCGATACCTCATGCACCGGATCGCACTTTGGAAGCACGTGCGCGAGAATGGCATGGCCCACCTCGTGATAGGCGGTACAGCGCCTGTCGTCCTCGGTCATCACACGGCTCTTCTTCTCCGGCCCGGCGATGACACGCGTAATCGATTCTTCGATTTCGCTCATACCGATTTTCTTTTTCCTGCGCCGCGCCGCAAGGATCGCCGCTTCATTCAGCACGTTCTCAAGATCCGCGCCAATGAAGCCCGGTGTCCGCCGCGCGATTACCTTAAAGTCCACTTCCGCCTCGAACGGCTTGCCCTTGGCATGTACTTTAAGGATTTCTTCCCGGCCCTTAACGTCCGGATAATTTACCGTGATCTGCCTGTCGAAACGTCCTGCGCGCAGCAGTGCCGGGTCAAGGATATCACGGCGGTTCGTCGCCGCCATCACAATGATTCCTTCGTTGACCTCAAATCCGTCCATTTCCACGAGCAACTGGTTAAGCGTCTGCTCACGCTCGTCGTGCCCGCCGCCGAGGCCCGCGCCCCTTTGACGTCCTACTGCGTCAATTTCATCGATAAACACGATGCAGGGAGCATTTTTCTTTGCATTCTCAAATAAATCGCGTACGCGGGACGCGCCCACGCCGACAAACATTTCCACAAAGTCGGAACCGCTGATCGAGAAAAAGGGAACCTTCGCCTCGCCCGCGACCGCCTTTGCAAGCAATGTTTTACCGCCGCCGGGAGGGCCAACCAAAAGCACGCCCTTGGGAATGCGCGCACCCAGTTCTTTAAACCTCGCCGGATTTTTCAGGAACTGCACGATCTCGACAAGTTCTTCTTTTTCCTCATCCGCGCCCGCAACATCAGCGAACGTTTTGTTGGTATCGCCACCGTCTGTCATACGCGCCTTGCTCTTGCCAAACGCCATTGCGCCGCCTGTGCCGCCCGCGCCGCCTTGCGCGCGCCGCATCAGCACAACCCAAAGCACCAGCAAAAGTACAATCGGAATCAGGTACGGCAACAGCTGTACAAAGAAATTCGGTTCCGGCGTAGGAACATAATTCAGCTTGAAACCATACTCTTCCGGGTTTGTACTTCCGGTAACTGCCGCCATATCCTGATTGAACTGCTGGATAGACGCAGGAATTGTCGTTGAAAAATCATATTTCTGTTCCGGGAACGCCTCGTCCGGTATCTCTGAATCTTTATACCGCCCTACAAGCGTACGCTCCTGGATTGCGATGTCTTTCACACCGTCTTCCTGCACCTTTTGCAGGAACTCTGAATACTGCAGCTCGTCCACCGTCGTCTGCTGCGGACTGCCCAGAAATTGCGCCGCCAATATGATTACTACGATAATGATAATATAGATCAACGGCCCTCTGAAAAATTTGCCCAAATTTCTATCCTCCTTCGTCACAACCCGCCTTTTGCCTTATGGGCAGAAGTTCGGTTGTTTCTGTTCTGCATGGCTTTGGTTTGCCGGCTGCGCTTTGCTGTACCTGCGCATCCGCCTCCCGCCTGCTTTCCCTGAAAGCTCATCGAGCTTCGCCGGGTGCTTCTTTTACGCCTTTTTAACCGGCAATCGCTAAAACGGCAGAAGCTTTTTAATATACTGTTTTCTTTGCCCTCTCGCCCGGGTCCGCCCTGCGGACGAACGCCTTGCCGTTCGGCCCCCACACCGCTTTCTTGTGCCCGTGCATCAAACCCCTCTGCTGCTTGCCACTAAGGTTCCGCTGCCCGTACCTGCACATAAAAAGCGGTTTTGCAGCATCTATTTTTCCCGCCACGTACCACGCGGCGCTATAGATAGCTACTGCACTGCTTTACCTTATATTATTACCTACTTTTTGCGGAATTCAAACCGCTTACAGTTCATTCGTAAATAGAACGCTTGAGCACGCCGACATGCTCGTAATTCCTGTATTTCGATGCATAATCGAGCCCATAGCCGACTACGAATTCATCCGGGATATCGAATCCGATATATTTAACCGGCACCTCCACTTCGCGGCGGTCCGGCTTGTTCAGCAGGCAGCAAATATTGATGCTTTCTGGCTGCCGTCCCCGGAGCTGCTCTGTCAGGTTATGCAGCGTCCATCCTGAATCAATGATATCTTCAATAATCAAAAGATGTTTCCCACGGATATCCTCCTGCATGTCATACTTGATTTGCACACTGCCCGTGGATGTGCTGCCCTTGCCGTAGCTCGAAACAGCCATAAAATCAATTTCCATCGGAATTTTCACCTGGCGCATCAGGTCGGAAAAGAATACCACGCTCCCCCGCAGGATTCCCACCGCAATCAGGTCCTTCCCTTCATAGTCGTTCGAAATCTGTTCACCGAGCTCTTTTACGCGCGCCTCAATCTGCTCTTTTGAAAGCAGTACCCTTTCAACGTCCCGTTCCACATAATGCTGCATATTCAGCTTTCTCCCCCATCAATTTCTTCTTTATTGCCGCAGCGGATATAGTTCATCCGCAGAATGCGTTTTGTTGTGTCGTCCACCTTGTAATCATCCCCGATCACATGGCCTACCGCCCAAATGATGCGGTTGCCGTCCGCAAGAAGCGGCGTTTTTTCCCGCTCTTCCCGCGTAAGCTTTTTATCGATAAAGTAATCCTTCAATTTTTTGCTTCCGCAGCTGCCGAGCGGCGCGATACGGTCGCCCGTATAGCGCGTGCGGAACATAAAATGCGCGGGCAGTTTATCGCGGTCAACATAGGCCGTATAAGGATCCTGATTGCTGAAATCACAGGCTTCCACTTGCTCGCATTCGATATAATCCCCAAACGGCGTTTCATTTTTCGCCTCGATATCAAACATACTACAAAAGCTATAATCAACCCGGCGGGCTGCAAAGCGGATCACCAGCGACCCATATTCCACTTCTGCGCAGAGCCCTCCCGCAAGATTAGCCCGCGTGCCCGTTCTGTTTTTCTTGGCCAGGCGCATAACCGCGCCTATATGCACGTTCTCAATGTCCTGCGTGACAAAAAGCTTCGCGCAGGCAATCTTGACCACCCGGTAGGCCACTGCCGGTGAAAGCGCGAGGAAGCGTTCAATGTCAATCTTCACACGATCGTCTTTTTGCGCGGCACATTCCGGGAATATGCGCTCCGCTTCGCCAAAGATAAACGCCGAATCTTCCCCGGCGATTCCGCTCAGGCGGTTGAGGGCGCCTGATACGTCGGGATTAATCCGCTCCCGAATCTGCGGCAATAATACATTGCGAACAAAATTGCGGGTATAGGCCGCATTTTTATTCGTGCCGTCTTGCACGTAGGGAAGACTCTTTTCCTGCACATATTCCATCACATCGTCACGCGATACGCACAAAAGCGGTCGAATAAAATTCCCGTTTCGCACGGAGATACCTTTGAGGCCGTCTATACCGCTGCCGCGCAGGATATGCATGAGTACGCTTTCCGCATTGTCGCCCGAGTGATGCCCTGTCGCAATTACGTCGACATCTTCGTTTTCAACGAGCGTATTGAAATAGGTCTCCCGCGCACGTTTTGCGGCTGTCTCTTCGCTCAGTCCCCATTCTTTTGCAAGCGCGGGCACATCTGCGGCGCCCATATAAAACGGGATGCCGTTTTCTTCACAAAAGCGGCTTACAAAATCCGCGTCATCAAGGGATTCCTGCCCGCGGATGCCGTGTTCGAAATGCACGCATGCCACGGAGCACGAAAAAAACGGCGCAAGGGACTGAAGGCAGGCAAGAAGCGCCATGGAGTCCGGCCCGCCGGAAACCGCCGCGCCAACAGTCTGCCCGAGGCCGATCAGCCCGTTTTCTGTTATAAAGTCCCTCACTCGTTCTTCCATATCAAATTTTTTCCCTAGTATATATAATATACTGAAGCGCCCTACTTTACAACCTCTAAGCGCAGGGATTTCGCGTGAATATTTTGTTAATATTATTATACTGCGCACACATGAACGCAATATGAATCAGGCGGACGGATGCAAAGAATATTTCGTTTCCGATACTATACCGCTACGGCACGGCGCATTTTTCCCCGGCTGATTCTTTATAAATGCGTCTCCAGGTAGACGCGCAGGTTTTCGCTTTGAAGCCCCAGCTTTTTGCGGATGCTGCTGCGGTGGTAATCCACCGTTTTTTTTGTAATAAACAATGTATCGGCGATCTCCTTACTGGTATACCCCTCCTTTATCATCGTGCATACCTGCAATTCGCGCGGGCTGAGCCGGTCGAACACGGACGGGCGCTTTTTTGTAATGGGATAGACGATCTCGTCTATCAGTCCTGCCACAATATTCAGGTCACGCTCCTTAACGCTTTTTTTCAGGTAGTTGAGGGACGGCCGGATATATTTTTCCACATTCTGCGTAATGGTCTGTTCCAAGTCTTCCTTGTAGCGTTCCCTCTGATTCAGGATTTCCATCAGCATATCGTTTTGCGCTTCCAGGTTTTCGTACAGCTCCGCCAGTTCGTTCATATTGGTCTCCACGCGCTTCTGGAAGGTGATATCCCGAATATACTCAATGATTAACACGACATGGCCGTTTTTGTCAAGGACAGGAACCGCATACAGCTTCTGCCACCCGGAATCCTTGCCGTCCGTCGTATACGGCACGAGATCCATCTGCGGCGCGGCGGTACGGATGGCACGGATCGTGGGGCAGCAGACACATGGCTCTGTGCGTCCGTGAAACACCTCATAGCATTTCTGGCCGAGCACATTGTCTTCGCCCGGATACCAGTGCAGCATAGACTTATTGACATAAATAATTTTAAAATCCGGCTTCAAAACGCTGATACCGTCCTGAATGCTGGAAAGGACCGCTTCGTAAAGCTCCGTATTGGACAGGAATTCGTCCTCCGTATCGGCGGAGATTGCGGTTGGTACATCGGGCTTGAATACCCATTCTGTGCTTTCAGCCATTTATTGTTTCCCCATACATCATACATCAATATTTTCTACGCCGGATGTGGCGCAGAATACGGTTCCCAGCCGTATCGGCCCGCCCGCATGCCCCCGCTTTCGGCACGCTTCACCAATGCGGCCCAATTATGTGCAGCCTGGCGCTTCAGGTGCGGCCATTCAGCCGCAAGGCTTGTGCCGCGGGAACCATCATGGTTTCAGTATAGGCCGCTCCCAGGCAAAAGTCAATCAAAATACCAGTTTTGCACTAGTATAAACAATGGATTTTTCCGGGATTGTAGGATCGTCTCCACAGGTTTATGATAGCAGTATCGAGGGGTTTTTACATTTTCAAAACGCAATAACTAAATATGGAGGGTGTTTAAGAATGGAAGAAAAAGAATTGTTGTTTACACCGATAAAAATCGGTACAAGAACAGCGTCAAACCGCATCGTGCTGAACGCAATGGAATGCTGCGACGCGCTCGACAACGGCGACCCGAGCCCAGCGACCTACAAACGTTATGAGGATTATTTTAAAGGCCAGGCGGGTCTCGTGATATTGGAGGCAATCACGCCCCAATATGATTACATTGCCAGAAGAAACCAGCTCTCAATCAAAGAACATAACCTGCCGGCGCTGAAAAAATTCATCGCCCACTTAAAAGAGATCAATCCCGATACGCTGATCTTTTTCCAGATCACACATTCCGGCGAAATCAGCAACAACGTATATTCGCAGCGCATCCGCGTAACGGAAGAACCGCTCCCGGGATATGAGGACGCCAAGCTGGTACGCGAAGATGAGATCGAGCAGGTTATCAAGGATTATGTACTCGGCTCTAAGTACGCTTACGAAGTCGGCGCAGACGGCGTTGACCTGAAGCTCTGCCACGGCTATCTCGGCAGCCAGATCCTTCGTCCGTTCAACAAAGACAACTGGAAATACGGCGGAAGCTGGGAAAACAGAAGGCAGTTTGCGATTGATATTTACGACCGCACGCGTGCCGCGATCCCGGACGAAAACTTCGTACTGGGCTCCAAAATCTCTGTTTATGAAGGCTTCCCAGGCGGCGTAGGTACGGCGGGCCCGGATACCGCATTGATGGATCTGACCGAGTCGATCGACCTTGTAAAGCAGCTCGAGGCACACGGCGCAAGCTATATCCTCCAGTCCGCAGGTTCCCCGTCCCACACGCTTGACCTTGCGCATCCCGACAGGAGGACGCCCGATTATGCTTACATGCACTTCTATTTCCAGAAGGTCTGCCGCGATGCCCTGAAGCCGGAAACGGCCGTAATCGGTTCCGCGTACAGCATTTACCGCGACGGCAAGCAGCCTTTCTGTGCGGTAAAGCCTGAAAAGAACAACCTGCGTTTCTGGGGCAATAAGAATATCAAAGAAGGTATTGTAGACGCGATCGCAATCGGCCGCCAGGCGTTTGCAGATCCGTACCTCCCGAAAAAGATGATGGAAGGAAACGAAAAAGATATCCACTGGTGCACGCTGTGCGATCATTGCGTGGAATTCCTGATCCGCCAGCATCACGTAGGCTGCGCAACATATGACCCGCACTTCACGGAAGAGTATGTCAAGATGATCAAAGAGGAAGGAAAGCTGAAAGCAAAACACACCTGATCCCGGAACGAAAACCGGCAGCAGGAGAAATATGGAACGGTCTATACTAAGCAGAAAGGTGGCAATATTATGGCAAGAACAATAGACGACGATTGCATCAACTGCGGAAGATGCGTAAAATTGTGCCCTGTGCACGCGATTCACGAAGGCGAAAAGCATATGGAGATCGACAGGGATAAATGCATCGATTGTTATGCATGTGAAATCGAATGCCCAACCCACGCGGCATATCCCGAATAAGAAATGGGAAAACCCTAAAGAAAAGAGGCTGTCTTTCTAAGAACAGCCCGAAAGGAAAAAACAGGCAAGCGCGCAAGCACTCGCCTGTTTTTTGTTGCAGAAGGTTCGGGGCTTGGGCAAGTCTGTGCAGGCCAGACGGCAAAGCCAAAGCAGCCGGACCCACGAGCATGTATCCGCTTTTCCGGATCAAGTCTTTCCGGCAGCTACACGACGTGTTTTATCTCCACAGCCCGTTTGGCGGCCCCCGGCAAATACCAGCCTTCCCGTTCCTTTCCGAATGGGAACTAACGTTCCCTGTCTACCGCGCCGCAATATGCGCTGCCCGGTCCGCTGTGGTTTAGCGCGCCCGCGGTGGAGTCCGTCATCATATCATAAATGGAATAAAATGCATTATGAGCTTGTCTGGAAAATTCCATCGAATTCGCTGCTGGACGCTTTTTTGAGTTCGCGGTTTTACCGCACGCGGAATGCGCGGCTGTATGAGTGGGCCTGCGGGCACACACGCCGCCCCTGCCCGCAAACAACAGCTTTGATTGATTACGATTACCCGCAATACCGGAAACGCTCATTTTGGGTGGTACCTCCAATAGCATATGCACATGGTCTATACATACCTCTGCTTCTATTATCTTCACTTCCTTCCATTCACATAATTTTCTCAATATTTCTCCTGCTTCTCTTCTTTTCTCCCCATAAAATGCCTGTCTTCTATACTTTGGTGCAAATACGATATGATATTTGCAGTTCCATTTGGAACCCTCCGTTTCTTTCCTTGCAGTTGTCAGGCCGCAAGGTTATTTTATCAAACGGAGGGGTTCTCTTCCCATAGCTTTAAGCTTTACGGAACCCCACGCTTAGCGCGGGGTTTTCATGATACAAAAAACCCCCGCTTTAAAAAGCAGGGGTTTCAGTAAGCCTTAAGTCTATCTCATTCTGCCTTACAAGGGACGCTTCGCACAAATGAAGCCGTTCCTGAACCAGGAACCAAATTCCCTTGTTACCATCGCATTCTGGCTCGAGGATGCATCGAGTACCATATTATCTCCAAGATAGATTGCCACGTGGCCGTCCATGCAAATAATATCGCCGCGCTGCAAATCGCTGATGCTGGTGATTGTCGGATAATCCGTATTTCTCCAGCCTGCCGACGTTCTATAGGGAACGTCATTGCCGCTTTCCCGGAGCGCATAGTAGATCAGTCCCGAGCAGTCAAACGAGTTCGGTCCTTTTCCTCCAAGCACATACGGCTTACCCAGCTGCGCTTCCGCAACTGCAATAAACGCTTCTACGGAGCCGGCATCCGCCGTATAGGAAGGTGTGTCGCCGGAATCCTCAGAAGAGGAAGAGTTATCTTCCGCGGGCGCGCTGTCTTCCTGTGAAGAATCGTTGCTTTCTTCTTCACTGCTGCCGCTGTTGCTGCTTTCCTCTTTGCCGGAATCGGAGGAAGTGTCTTCCTTGCTGCCGCTTTCTTCCTGCTTCGCTTCTTCCGAAGGTTCAGCAGGCTGCTTTGCCGCTTCCTTTTCCGCCTGGATCTGTTCATATTCAAGCGACTTTTCAGCCTGATCGGAGTAGAGCAGTTCCTCGGTCATGTGTCCGACGCTGCCGTCTTCCACAAGGCCGCTCATTCTCTGGAAGTACTTCACCGCTTTTTCAGTTTCTTCCCCGAAATAACCGGTTGCCTCAGAAATCGGGTAGCCAAGTTCGATCAGGCGTTCCTGCATGTTTTCCACATCCGCGCCTGCCGCGCCGAGCGCCATAGAATATTCTTTTGCGTTTTCAGAGAAGAGCAGCGCCATGGTCTCCGGGCCTGCTGCGCCGTCTACCGCAAGGCCGTGCTTGCGCTGGAAATACTTAAGCGCCTGGTTGGTCTGCGGTCCGAAATAGTCGGTTGTCTCATCCCGGCCCATGTAGTAGAGGTCCATCAATCTTTGCTGAATTTCACGGACTTTCTCATCGGTCATGCCTTCCATGTAGGTAACGACAGGCTGTTGCTCTTCCACCGCAGGCGTCTGCTCTGCCGGTGCTGCCGGCTGAGTCGTCTCACCCTGCGCTGTCACCGCCGAACTTTCGGATGCAACGGGAGCCGCCGACTGTGTTGTTTCCGTGAGTTTTGGTGCTTCCGTAGCCGCAGAGTCTGGCTGTTCTTCCGTTTCCTGCGGCTGTGCTACTGCCTGCACCTGTGCCGTAGGCTCCGGCTGCGGAGTCATCTTCATGTCTCCGGTTGCAGCCGACGCGATCATGATCGGAATCATCACCGAGGCCACAGCAACCGTAACCACCGTAAACAAACGTTTCTTCTTTCTGACGCGATAACGCACCGCCGCGCGGGACACGCTTTCGCTATTCGAGGAAACGTTGCCGTTACGTCTGGCTCTGACAAACGTTCTGTGTTTCCCAAATGGCTTAATCATGTTGGTCTCCTTTTTGTTCGCTTCCGCGAATTTGTTATGAGTATACTACATTTTTTTTGAGTTGTCTATAGTTTTTTAACTTTTTTGTAATATTTGCGTAATAAATAACCCATAATCTACCGTTCTAAAAGGCTTTTTTCGATTTTATGAAAAAATTATGGCCAATGTGAGTTCTCCAAATCTTTTCTGTCCGTTTTGCGCCTGCCGACATATGGTATAATAATGTATATTCATGAAAGGATATGGTTTATGGAACAGATTGACGCTATTATTTCGCAGCTTACTCTCGAGCAAAAAGCAGACCTTTGCTCCGGGCTCGATGCATGGAATACATTTCCCATAAAAGAACACGGTATTCCCAGCGTCCTGATGACAGACGGCCCGCACGGCCTGCGCAAACAATACGACGAAAGTACGGCCATGCTCGAGCAGTCCGTACCCGCAACCTGCTTCCCCGCCGCTTCTACAACGGCCTGTTCGTGGGACAGGGATCTTTTGCATGAAATGGGAGCCGCCCTCGGCAGCGAAGCGCGTAAACAGGGAATTTCCATGGTGCTCGGCCCGGGAATCAACATTAAGCGTTCACCCTTATGCGGCCGGAATTTTGAATATTTTTCCGAAGACCCCATGCTGGCAGGCGAACTTGGCGCGGCCATGATTCAGGGGATTCAAAGCACGGGGACGGGCGCATGCCTGAAACACTTTGCGGCCAACAACCGCGAATATTTCCGTATGGTTTCAAATTCAATCGTAGACCAGCGGGCCCTGCGCGAAATTTATCTTGATGGTTTTGAGCGCGCTGTCAAAAAAGGAAAGCCTTATGCAGTTATGAGCGCATACAACATGCTGAATGGCTCCTATTGCGGTGAGACTCCCGCGCTGATCCGCGATCTGCTTCGCGGGGAATGGGGATATGACGGCTTGGTGGTTTCCGACTGGGGCGCGTGCTATAACCGGGAAAAGGGAATCGCCGCGGGCCTCGATCTTGAAATGCCTTATTCCGGCGAAGAAAATACAAACCGTATTA
The DNA here is from genome assembly GCF_014287795.1 of Christensenella tenuis. Classification (GTDB taxonomy): domain Bacteria; phylum Bacillota; class Clostridia; order Christensenellales; family Christensenellaceae; genus Christensenella; species Christensenella tenuis. Next base: position 205,711 of record NZ_JACOON010000005.1, on the reverse strand, counting down.
TGCGCGCCGTAAAAAGCGGCACGCTCGACGAAGCGGATCTGGACGCGTGTGTGCGGCGTATCCTCTCCTTTGTGTTCCGATGCGCGGAAAACAAGAAACTTCCTTACCAGTGCAGTATGGAAAAAAACCATGCGCTTGCGCGGCGTGCAGCCGCGGAAAGCGCAGTTTTGCTGAAAAACGACGGTTTCCTTCCGTTAAAACCCGGCACAAAGGTTGCCCTGCTTGGTCAGTTCGCAGAAAAACCGCGTTACCAGGGCGCAGGAAGCTCGATGATTCATCCTGCAAATCTTGAAAATGCAATGGACGCATTCCGCAGGCATGGAATTTGTTATACTTATGCGCAGGGATTTTCCCTTGAAAACGACACAGTGGATGAAGCGCTGGTTGCCGAGGCGGAGCGCACGGCGGGCGGCTGTGATGTTGCGGTCATTATTGCCGGGCTTCCCCCGCGTTACGAGATGGAAGGAATTGACCGGACGCACATGCATATTCCGCAAAATCAGGCTGAACTGATCGAGCGCATTTCCAAAATTAAGCCTGTTGTGCTTTTATTGTGTGGAGGTGCGCCGGTAGAAATGCCGTGGCTTTCTTCTGTTTCCGCCCTTGTAAACTGTTATCTTGGCGGAGAAGCCGGCGCGTCCGCAATGGCCCAAATCCTGACGGGGGAAGTGAATCCAAGCGGAAAGCTTGCGGAAACTTATCCCCTCCGGCTTGCCGATAATCCGTCTTACCATTTCTTTTCGGATGACCGGCATAACGTGGAATACCGCGAAAGTATTTATGTGGGATACCGTTATTACGACGCGGCGGAAAAGGACGTCCTTTTTCCCTTCGGTTTCGGACTTTCCTACACATCTTTTGAATATGCCGATATGCGCACGGACGCCGGAAGCCTGGCGCCCGGTGGCACAGTGACGGTCAGCGCCCTCATCCGCAACACGGGCGGGATTGCCGGGGCGGAAATTGTGCAATGTTACGTGCGCGCGGAAGAATCTCCTGTAAAGAAGCTATGTGGTTTTGAAAAGGTGTTTTTGCAGCCCGGTGAAAGCAAGCGCGTTTCCTTTACGCTTACTGACCGTGATTTTTCCTTTTTTTCGGATGGCTGGCGGCTGATGCAGGACGCGCACGTGCTGATTGGCGCTTCCTCGCGCGACCTGCGGCTGGGCGTCATTGTGGAAATCCCGGCCGGAGAGCCGCTGCCCGGATATCCGGTATCCGCGGACGGCCACTGGGATGCGGTGCAATTTTACAGCCTGTTTGAAAAAATCCCTCATATTACTTTCCGTATCCATCCGTTTACTATCAACGCCACATTAAAGGACTTTGATTCCGTCGCGATAGGGCGCACGGTGCACCGGCTGGTCTCCCGGTTTGTAGAAAAGCATATCGATCCGGGCGGATATATGGGCCATGAAATTATGCTCCAGCTCTTGGAAGAAAACCCGATGCGGGTTCTTGTATCCATGTCCGGCGGTTTTTTTACCTATGGAATGGCGCGCGGCGTACTGATGATTGTGAACGGCCAGATCTTTATGGGCCTGCTTGCCTTTTTCTCCGCCTACCGGAAACGCAGGAAGCAAAAAATAAAATCGAAAAAATAGTGTTTACTTCGAAAAACACAGGGTATATATATTATGTCACAGACGCCTACGGGCTGAAGTGGCGCCAAAACAATACATACCCCCAATCAGCAAAAAACCGGCCTTGCGCCGGTTTTTTGTTTGCAGGAAAGCAAATAGGGGTTCTTTGAATTTACTCTTCTCATTTACAGCCTTTATGTTATAATGTAATTTAATAACTTTCATTTGCATTTTTTGCGCAAGGAGATTTTCCTATGGAACAGAGAATTACGGAAGAACTGCATCGTTTGGGCGCTATGCATACCGCCCCCATCGAGGTAGCTAAAATCAAATTTTCACCCGAGCTGCGTACCTTGTGCGAGATGAACAGCTGCGGTGCATATGGCACAAACTGGGGCTGCCCGCCCGGCTGCGGCGAGGTAGATGAGCTCGCGCGCAAGGCACAGAAGTATCCGCGCGGCATTGTCTATCAATACGTCGGTGCGCTCGAGGATTCCTTCGACTATGAAGGAATGATGAAAGCCGGAAATATTTTCGGCAAGATATCGGACGGCATCCGCGCTTTTATGAAAGAAAATGCGCCGGATTCGCTCGTACTGGGTGCGGGCGGCTGCAACCTGTGCCCGGAATGTACCTATCCCGATGATCCCTGCCGTTTTCCCGACCGGAAAAACGTATCGGTGGAGGCATGCGGTATTAATGTATCCGTGTTATGTGCAAAATGCGGACTCGAATATATCCATGGCCCGAACACGGTGACGAATACAGGGGTTGTGCTTTTCAAATAGAAAGAACCTATACTTTATATCCGGGATATTTTCATACTGAACCTGCATCAAAAAAGCCGCGGGAAGGTCAATCCCACGGCTTTTATCAATGCTTTTCTTTATAATCCGGCAGGAGTTCAAGTGTCTCTTTCTCGTTCGCTCCTGCCGTAACCAGGAAAACCGTTCCAATCAGCACACCTGCCGTATATAACACTTTTTTCATCTTTTTCATTCCTGTTCCCTCCTTTATTTGATCATCGCGCATCTCGCATCCCGCATCAAGGCGCTTACTTGTTCGCTCTTTCCTTCTTTCTTTTCCTTTTTAAATACACCCGCAACCGTCCTCGTCCCCGTGTAAACCAGCGTCATGAGCACCGTCGCCCCTATAATCAACCAAAACAGAATTCGTTTCATGGTTTCGTCCTCCTTATCTTTTTCTGATTCTATCGTACTTCTTTGGACGAAATCCCGCTATTTCTCTTGCTTACAATAAGATTACGTTTTTGTAAGCAAGACATTTTCAAATCACAAAAAAGGCCCGCTTTTGGCAGGCCCTTTCAAAATCACTCTGTTTATTCGAATACCACAACCGCTTCCTGGTCTTTCAACCGCGGAAGCACCGTTTCCAGCACGCGCATATGGTGATTGAGATCCACAAGTTCGAGGTACGCCGTCTGTATGTCCTGCCCGATAACAAGATCCATATACTGCGGTTCACAGCATACCAGCACCGCTTTCTTGATCCCGAGAACCGGCGCACGGAATACCCGGCCTTCCACCATTGTAGAAACGCGGTCGATCTCCATCAGGCCTGTGCCCGGCTGGATCCGCTGGAGGTCAAGATAAAGGTCTGGGCTCAGTACCAGCGCATACCGTCCGAGAAACCCTTTGTCATTCAGCATAGTAAGGCCCCTGGCAATATCCGCGAACGCATTTTCACCGGTTGCCCAGTCCCCCCGTTTGATCTTATTGGCATGCGGCGCGTTAACGAGGCCCGTCAGCCCAAGCGCCTGGTTGCCGAAAAAAATCAGCTTATCTTCCCTGCGGGCGACTGATTCCGCAGCCGTCATGGCCGAGGATACATCCATTGGATATCCTTCTTTGCCGCTCGCTTCAATATCCCTCCACAAAAGGATAAAATCGTCATAGACCTGTGGAATTTCCGCATATTGCCTGCCTTCGGTCCGGACAATCCCGTCTTCGAAGGCCTCTGTTTTCTTTTTGCTGTCAATCGTGATGCTCTGCGCTCCCGCGCCAAGCGGCCCGAAGACGGTCAAAAAGCGGCGTCCTACCAAATTCCTGCGCGCCGTTTCAACAACAGCGCCGTCAATTTTTTCCCAAAGCGCCTCGCCAAAAGGCGCGCTGTCCCTCGATAAATAATCCATAACTGCTTCCTCCCTTACCTGTCAAGAAGGCTGCCCACAGTGGCTTTCACCGCTGCTTCATCCGGGGTACCCAACTTTTCCATCATTTCTTTGACTTCTTCTACGCCGGAAGCAAAATGTTCCGCTTCTTCCGGATCAAGATGCTGCAAAAGCGTCATCAATTCGCCAATGTGCGCTTTTTCCTCATCGCGAATATCCGCGAGCACCGTTTTTGCAACGATATCGTCCGTTGCCATAACATGCGCGTCATACAAATAAATTGCTTCCAGTTCTCCCGCAATATCGAGGCGTACCGCCTGTATGAGTTCTCCCTTGGTGATTTTTCTTTCTACATTTCCCGCAAACGGGTTTCCAAAACTTGGCATAATGTCAGCTCCTTTTTCTTTGATCGCCGCCGGCGCCAAGGGCGCCTATTCCACACGGCCTCTTTGTAGGTCTATACTTAAACTGGATTTTTGGCAGCAAAACGACAGGATACAAATTTTAATGAAGCTTAGTTTTTTAAACAGAGAGAATATAGAATGGATAGGGAGTCCATTTTAGCGGTCTTTACAATCACGCTTGCCCCCATATTTTATACGATAGGCGTTTTGGGGAACGAAAGAGCGGAATACCCCGGAAAAACATACGGCTGCTTTTTGGTGTGGCCTTGCGCTGGGTACCACCGAATCGCCTTCATATGCTCGGCCGCATCCGCCGCGCCGGTACAGCACAGTTCTCCGGAATGACAAGATTCCTGCACGGGATAACAGGCTGTTTCCGCAATTGCCCTGATGCTTTTCCATACGGCATGAGCCATTTACGTACCGGGGAAGGGCAGCAAAAAGCTGCGTTCTTCCTTTCAAATTCAGTATACTTGCGTGGGCTGTGCGGCTCATCCCGTATGTTTGGAACATGATTGTATCACTTGCGGAATCAAAAAACGGGATGCCTGCCGTTTGCAAAACAGGCACCCCGTTTTCCTGACAAATATAAATATTAAATCCCGCCAAATTCTTTGCGCGCTTCATAGAGCGCAATAACATTCTCTACGGGCACATCGCCTTCAAAGTCCTGGCTGGGCGCCAGGATATATCCGCCGCCCGGTGAAAGCGCACGGATGACGCGCACGGTCTCTTCGTATACTTCATCCGGCGTGCCGAGGGGCAGGACGCCCTGCGTATCCACACCGCCCTGAAAGCAAAGATCTTTTCCGAAATCAGCCTTCAGGCCATCGACTTCCATACCCGTAACCTTCTGGATCGGTTCAATGACATCCACGCCAAGCCGTATCAGATTGGGAATGATAGGCCGAATCGCGCCGCAGGAATGCTGGAGATAGTATGCGCCGTGCCTATGGGCAAGGTCCACGAACCGTTTCGTGTTTTCCGCAAAGAATTCATCCCACATACCGGGGCTGAAGAGCAGGCTGATTTGCGTACCATAATCATCGCAGCAACGCAGGATATCCACCCTGTCGCCTGCCGCTTCGAACATGCGCTCATAAAGCTCGAGGCTTGCATCGCAGTAACGATTCAACATTGCCTTGATCAGATCAGGCTTTTCATACATGTTGATATAGAATTTCTCCGCATCATACATCTGTGTAAATACCTGGTATGGCCCCGGCCATCCTATGCGGATTGCTTTATCTTCGTGCCTGTCGCAAAATTCTTTTACCGCATTGTAATCGTAGTGGTCCGGATTGAGCCAGCCGTCAAACTTTTCAAAATCTTCCCATGTTTCAATATGATCGTAAGGCAGATGGATAATATGCATATTGTATTCCACGCCATTCCATTTTTTCACATAACGGAAACCCATCGGATGGGTGAATACTTCTTCCCCGTCTTCATTGACATAATTTTCATTTTCCGGACCGATATAAGGCGGCATATCCAAAATTCGCGTATCGATTTCAAGGATATCCATAACCTCCTCTTCCGTTTCCACGCCAAAATGCTTTTTCAGGTTATCCCATTCTGTTTCCACGCACTGCATGGTAGATGGAATCCTGTCAGTTGGCTTATGCTCAATCGTTGCGCGTATACGTTCCTTTGACGTCATCATACTTCCTCCTTATGGCTGTTTTACCTCTTTTTCCATGAGTATATCTGAAATTCCATCCATCTTCTATGGACAGCCTTATCAAAAAATTGTATAATCTTTACATTATATAAAATTCTTTTCAGGATGGATTTTCCATGAAAAACCGCTATTTATCAGCTTTTTCTCAAATCGACGCAAATTTTCATCATGAGATTCTCTATATTTCTCCACGCCCTTTTGAAGGGGATAGTCTTTTTTACCGGGTGAACCGTGCAGGCGTGGTGCGCCGTACGCCTTCCACATTCCACATCCGCCGTAACGAAACCTATTGTTTTGGCGTCGTGCACTGTGTTTTCAGGGGAAACGGCGGCGTTGTTTTCAGAGGAAAAGAATATCCGCTCTGTGAGGGACAGCTTTTTTTGCTCCCGCCTTACGAGCGGCACGAATATTGGAGTGAAGGAGACAATCCGCTCGGCCTATGTTTCGTGGAATTTTATGGCGGGAGCACAGCGCGCCTCATGGACCATATCCTCGACCATTCCGGACCCGTATTTGACGGAACCGTATTTTCAGACACCCTCACCTATATGATATCCATTCTCTCCCGTTTGCAGGCAGGCGACTGGCTGAATGTAAATCTTGATTTATACGGAATGCTCACGGCGTGGTGTGCAAACATCCGTGAGGATGACCCGCAGAACGAAATCGTCCGCTATGTGAACGCACACTTTACGGAAAATCCTTTACTAGAAGAGCTTGCAAAACAGTTTGGATATAATCCCGCTTATTTTTCCCGCAAATTCAGACAATTAACCGGCATGCCCCTTTCCCAGTATATCCTTGGCCGCAAGATCAGCCGCGCGTGTTATCTTTTAATCGCAACGAAAAAATCACTCGAGGAGATTGCGGAAACGTTAGGGTTTTACGATGTGAGCCATCTGATCCAGCGCTTCAGGCAGGTGGAAGGAGTGACCCCTGCGCAATACCGCAGGCAGAATCACGGCCTGGCGGGATAAGGCTGGTCCAGCGGCATCACCCCTTTGGGACCCTTCCGCTTAGTGGGGGACTTCGCTTCGCAATCAAAAAAAGCCGCAGATCGCGGCTTTCAAAAAAATTCAACTATTTCAGCAAAAATTCCACCGTTTTTTCGAGCTGCATCCCGCGCGAAGCCTTAACCAGCACCGCGTCGTCTTTGCGCACCAGTTCCCATATCTTTGCAAGCAGTTCGTCCTGCGTTCCAAAACAAAACGCTTCCGCACCCGCCTCTTTTGCGCCGGTATAAATGTGCTGTGCAAGCGTTCCCACGCACAGTACGCGGTCGGCCTTCTTTGCCGCATACGCTCCAAGTTCCCAGTGGTATTGCTCCGCCTTATCGCCAAGTTCCAGCATATCGCCCAGGACACACACTTTCCCGCCTTCCGCGTACGCAAGAACGTCAAGTGCCGCGCGCATAGAGCCGGGATTCGCGTTATATACGTCATTCAAAACAGTAATGCCGTTCTTCGTTTCAATACACATGCGTCCTGCAATCGTCCTGTACTCCGCAAGCCCCTTTCGAATCTCTTCCGGCTGCATACCAAGCGCCAATCCCGCAGCTGCCGCGGCAAGCGCGTTATACACCATGTGCCCGCCCGGCGAAGGTACGTGCGCAGGGAATTTCAGATCCGGCGTATAGATCACAAAATCCGAGCCGCCAAGGCCCTTGCTTTCAATCTCTCCGGCATAAATATCATTCTGCGGATCTTTGCCGAAGGTGGTTACATCCGGCCGCGCCTCTTTGAGCGTCCGTAAGTAAGGATCGTCGCCGTTTACAAACACGCGTCCGCCCGGCTTCATATATTCCAGCATTTCGGATTTCGCTTCCAGAATTCCTTCTTTTGATCCAAGATGCTCGATATGCGCTTCCCCGATATTGGTCAGGAAGCAAAAATCAGGCCGGGCAATTTTAGCGAGATTGCGTATCTCGCCAAAATGGTTGGTGCCCATTTCCACAACCGCAATCTCGTGATGGTCCTCGAGGCGGAACACCGTTAAGGGAACGCCCGTCTGGTTATTCAGGTTCCCTTCCGATTTCAGCACATCGTATTTTTGTGAAAGCACGGACGAAACGAGTTCCTTCGTTGTCGTTTTACCCACACTTCCCGTGATCCCGATGGTTTTGACATGAAACAGCCCCTTATAAAACTCCGCCAGGGTTTGGAACGCCAACAGAGAATCTTTGACAAGGATATACGGCTTGTCTGTTTCGAGCTCCCGTTCTGTAATACAGGCAAGCGCGCCCGCTTCATAGGCAGACGGGATAAAATCGTGTCCGTCAAACCGTTCACCCTTAATGGGTACAAATAAAAAATCCGGCTCCACCTTGCGGTTATCGATCACAACGCCGCCCACCCGCTTCATAAGCGCGGCTTCGTCTCCATGATAGGTCCCACACACTGCTTCCACAGCCTGGCCCAGCAAAAATTCTTTCATATGATTTACCTGTATTTTTCGAGGGAAAGTTCAATGATGCGTTCGCACAACTGTTCGTAGGAGAGCCCCAGAACTGCCGCCTCCTGGGGCAGCAGGCTGGTCGGCGTCATACCGGGAAGCGTATTCATTTCGAGGAAATAAAGTTCCCCGCTTTCCGTCAGAATAAATTCCCCGCGCGCATACACCTCCAGCTTCAACAAACGGCAGGCTTCCCGCGCCATTTCCTGCATGGCAGTTTCCGTCTTTTTGTCGATATCGGCCGGGCAAACTTCTTCCGTCCACCCCGCCTGGTATTTATGCGCGTAATCATAGAACCCGCCCCGCGGGATAATTTCAATCGGCGGAAGTACCATGTCCCCCAAAACGCCGACCGAAAATTCACGCCCCGCAATAAACTGTTCCACCATAACTTCGTCTTCATAGCGGAACGCATCTGCAAGCGCCTGCTTGAGTTCTTCTTCATTAGTGGCTTTTGCAATGCCGATACTCGAACCGCCGCAGCACGGTTTTACAATGCACGGGAATCCGATTTCTTCGATTCCTTCCGTTCCCCTCCCCTTAGAAAACACCCTGCTTTCCGCAAGTTTTAAAATGCTGCCCGCCGCCATCTGTTTACTGATACCTTTGTGCATAGCAAGCGCGCTGCCCAAATAGCCCGTGCCCGTATATTTAATGCCCAACACGTCAAAAAAAGCCTGTATCCGCCCGTTTTCTCCGTCCTCGCCATGCAGGCCCATATATACGATATCCGCCGCGCGGCATACCTCGATTACATTTTTGCCAATCGTTCCAAATCCGCTGTCTCCACGGGCAGCTTTTACCTTCTCGATATCCGGCGCTTGCTCCTCTACGCGGACGGCCTCCATTTCGCCTTCCACGCTGAACACATCCATCACATCCCCGGGCACATCGAGGCCAAGGAACGAATCTACCAATACCGCGCGGTGCCCCGCGCGCCGCAGAGCGTTTGTGACCATCGTTCCTGAAGAAAGGGACACCTCGCGTTCCGTACTGATTCCTCCCGCCAAAACAACAATATTCATCATGATTTTAAAATGCTCCAATCCGTATTTTCGCAACCGTATCTATTTTTATTCGCCGTCTAAAAAACCCTCTTAGGCCGTGATTTATTGTAACATACGAGGCCTTCTCCCGCAACATAAAACGCGTGGTTGAGGCAAATCCCGGCCTTTTATCTTCTTTGGCGCAGGTCTTTTGGGGCGTTTCCCTCTGATATCGGCAGACGGTTTTGAAACCTCTGCCCGCTTCGCCCTTTTCAGTCCTGTTTGTCCGCCGTGCGGATGTCCATCACCCGCAGGATGTTTCCCGAAACATTGAATTTGATTTCATACTCTTTGTAATTCATACCATAGACCCTCTCGGGATCATTATGGTACGCGGGCCGCGGATCTTCGCGCAGCAGAGCGCAAATCACAGCAATGTCCCCGTCCGGTATCGCGCCCAATTTTTCCCGGTTCATTTGCACCTGCAGGTGCGCACCGCCCGGCGCCTCCGCAAAGCCCGTGATCGCCTCCGGAAGGCTGTCGGTCGGCACATAGGGTTTGATATCATAGACGGGAGTCCCGTCCATCATATCGCCGCCCGAAATATGCAGGACTGGCCCCGCTTCCGCATTATACTCAATCGCGTCCAGCTTCACAGGAGACATACCGATTGCATTCGGACGGTAAGGAGAACGGGACGCAAAGACCCCTACGCGGGTATTGCCACCGAGTTTCGGAGGGCGCACCGTCGGCGACCATCCATCCCGTTTGTTTGCGGAAAACCCCCATATGATCCAGATATGGGAAAAACCCTCCAGGCCACGCAGCGCTTCCGGATTCCTGTATTCCTCTTCAAATACAACGGAAGCTTTTGCCCCTCCGACAAGGCCGCTCTGGCGCGGAATTCCAAATTTTTCCGGAAAATCACTTTTGATATGGGCAATCGGTTTCAACCGTACCACAGGCGTGCGCCTCCCTTTCAAAAATCTTTTATCCTGCCACGGCACTTCTGATGCGAATAAAAGCAAGGCGTGCGGGCGGAACCTCGGAAGAATACGAAACAAAAGCCATCTTTCCCCAAGAAACGAACCGTGCCGCGGGAAGTTTTATCCCGTCATGTAAGGCCGCTTCAGGCCCAAAGTGTGTTTTGGCGCGTCAATACCGCAGGGCATAGAAAAACCCGCAAGGTTTCCCTGCGGGTTCCGAACCGCGGAGCCTGCCGCGACATGGAGCTGATGGCGGGAATTGAACCCGCGACCTCATCCTTACCAAGGACGTAGTTGGCACTTTGTTTCGTGCAAAAACTGTTAAAAGAATAATTTAATTGCAATACGCGACGTTCCGCGAAACGCATGGTTGAGGCGTTTTTGGACATCGCGTATATTTTTTGCGTCGAATTGTGCAATAGATGAAAAATTTGTGATTTATGAGCAAAACCTAGTTTTATGAGCAAAATTTATGAGCAAAACAAGAGCGAAGAAAAAAATGAGTAATTTTTGCTCATAAAATCAAAAGGCAGTAGTCAGTGGCTCAAAAATATAGATATTGCATATTTGCACATATACCTTATTTAAAACATATTCTGGTTTGAAATTGAATGTAATAGGCATAAGGAAACAAATAAACGGAAGGAATCTCTTGATAATAATGTATAATACAAAAGCCGTTTGCGAGAGCAAGCGGCTTTTGCATATATTTCAAGCAAAGGAGGAACGAATATGACGAAAGTGATCGCCCTTGCCAATCAAAAGGGCGGCGTGGGCAAAACGACGACAACAGTAAATCTCGGGATCGGGCTTGTACGACACGGGAAAAAAGTACTTCTTGTAGATGCGGACGCACAGGGTAATCTAACGGACAGCCTCGGCTGGCATGAACCGGACAATCTGCATAAAACCCTTGCAACCGTAATGGGAAAAATCATCACGGACGAACCGCTCCAAAAGAGAGAAGGTATCCTACATCACGCTGAAGGCATAGACCTGCTCCCGGCAAATATCGAATTGTCCGCAATGGAAGTATCGCTTGTCAACACGATGAGCCGTGAGACTATCATGCGGAATTATCTGGAGGAAGTCAAGAAGGATTATGATTATGTCCTTATCGACTGTATGCCGTCTCTCGGCATGGTAACGGTCAATGCCCTGACTGCGGCGGACAGCGTATTGATCCCGGTGCAGGCACATTATCTTCCTGCAAAAGGGATGAGCCAGTTATTGCAGACGATCAGCCGTGTAAAACGGAATACGAACCCTGATCTCAGGATAGAGGGCGTCCTGCTTACGATGGTAGACGGACGCACGAACCTTTCAAAAGATATTTCTTTTATCCTGCGGCGGGATTTCGGGGATAAACTCAAAGTATTCAAAACAGAGATACCAATGGCGGTAAAAGTCGCGGAAACGAGTGCAGAGGGAAAGAGTATCTATGAATATGATAAGAGCGGACGCGCGGCGGCAGCATACGAAGCCTTAACGAAGGAGGTAATGAGAAATGGCAAGCAGCGTGAGAAACATCAAGCTGGCCTCAGTCGATGACCTATTCTCCAGTGAAGCAGACAGGCAAGACGCGAAACACGAAAAAGTAATTGAGATTCCAATGGAAAAAATCAGCGAAAACCCGGACAACCCATTTCAGGTGCGGAACGATGAGGAAATGGCGAAAATGGTGGAGAGCGTAAAAGAATACGGCATTTTGAATCCCGCGCTTGTCCGTCCCAAACAAGACGGCGGTTATGAGCTTGTGGCAGGCCACCGCAGAAAATTTTCAGGGCTAAAAGCAGGATTGCAAACCCTTCCCTGTATCGTGCGAAACCTCACAGATGATGAAGCCGCGATTGCCATGGTGGATAGCAACTTGCAGCGTGAAAATATCCTGCCAAGTGAACGGGCAAAGGCATATAAGCTGAAATTGGAGGCAGTCAAAAGGCAAGGAGCACGGACGGATTTAACTTCGCCGCAAGTTGCGGCGAAGTTTCGCAGCGATGATTTAGTAGCGTCCGATGCAAAAATTAGCGGCGATACATTACAGCGATATATCCGCTTAACCGAACTGATCCCGCCATTGATGCAAATGGTAGATGATAAAAAGATCGCCCTTAACCCCGCCTATGAGTTGTCCTTTCTTCCTTTACCGTTGCAGGAAAATTTACTGGAAGTAATAGAACAGGAAGAAAGCACGCCGTCCCTCGCGCAAGCCCAGCGTCTAAAAAAGGCGGCGCAGGCTGGAAAGCTTGACCGAAACGGCATAGAGCTTGTATTGCAGGAGGAACGCCCGCAGGACTATAAGCTCACCATTGCGGGAGATAAGCTTAATAAATACTTCCCAAGAGATTACACGCCGAAACAAAAGGAGGAGATCATCTTCAAGGCGCTCGACCTGTATTACAGGAAACTGGAACGGGCGAAACAGGCGCGGGAATATGAACGGTAAAAGCCTTGTGTTATGCGCAGACGCAAGGATTTTTCTATGCCCTTTTCACCGGGGAGGTGATGAAACGTGTATTTTACAGAGGGCAAAGACTTAGAATACGAAAAAATGATGCGGGAAATCCCGGGATTTAACCGCGGGGAAATTAAACCGCAAGAAAAGAAACAGCGTTCCTCCCGCCTTACATATAATCGGAAAAAATGCCTGCAAAAGAGAAAAGGTAAGCCCGGGGAGAAGTCTGTCCTTTTGCAAAAATGAGGTGACATAGTTTTTCCCCCTTCCCCTTACAAACCCCAACCCTGTTACCTGCCGTATTACCAGCCGAAAGAAGAATTTCAGGCATTAGACAACAAAGCAGAATCAGAATATAATGGTGGCAAATACGAGGGAAAGGGGCAGCAGTTACAATGAAGCGTAAGAGAATTGTCATTATAGCAGCGGCAGGGATAGCCGCAGGTATGATAGCGGTCAGTATAGCAGGAGGCCAGAACAAACAAGCGGAAATTATATCCTGTCCTACAAGCGCACCTACAACAACAGCTACAGTAGGCGCGTTGGCAATCCCGTCTCCTGAACCAAGCCGTGGTCAGTCATTTGCTCCAACGGCCTCCGCATCGGTGACAGGAAACAATGAGGAAAGCATACAAAGCATTGGACAGGGAAAAGATAACACGGTGAAAAGCAACGAAAGTTCAAGCACGTCAAATTCCAAAGGTACGCAAACCAGAACAGATCATTCTTTGTACGAATCACAATCTACTTCCCAATCGGCTGCTGTACCGGAAAATGAGCCTACTTCGGAATCAAATCCCGATCCGCTTCCGGCATCTACTCCACAGCCTACGCCTGCCCCAACTCCAGAGCCTACGGCAGAACCTACGCCACAGCCAACAGCCCCCAAACAAGATATTGCGGTATGTAATACCTGCGGAGCGGAAATGACGATAGACACAATCGTTGCACATGGGAAAAGCCATACGCTAAATGGAGAAAACTTCAGTTACTATGTAAAATAATAATATATAAGTAAAAAAGGCTTGCAAAAAGATGCAGGCCTTTTTGTTTACCCTTTTATCTGAAAAACAGGAGGTAGTTATGAAAAAGATATCAAAAAAGGCAGTTTGCCTCATATTGGCAGTCGCGGTCTGTTTTTCCCTGATACCCGTTTCGGCATCAGCGGAAAACGGTATACCAAGCCCAGAATTGCCGGAAGTATCCATATCATCATCGGAACCAACGAAAACGCCTGTTGTTGAACCGACGCCAGAGATTACTTCCACACCGGAACCGGAGAAAACACCGATTCCAACGGAAACGCCAAGTCAGGCGAATGAACAGGAACCGGAACCAACACCGAAACCACGGACGGCAGATATCAGCGGTATTCAGCCGATCCTGTTCCGAACAGTAAAGCAGCCTTTGGTACAGGTAACGTACCATTATTACGCCCATGATGTCAGCGAAATACAATCTAGCCATTCCTTTTATGCAGAATTTGAAACAGATGGACGAGCCATCATGGTTTCGGCAAACAAATACCCGGACAGGATCCCGGTCAGCACAGACCGTTTCCGTGTGACGCTGGACGGTGGCATAGACGTCACAGGCCATGCAGCCTATGACGCTGAAAGCGGGATCATTTCGCTTCCGGGCAATCTTGCCGGGCATGATCTGCATATTGAATTGTATTGCCCTGTTTCCGAAATCACGGAACTGCCCGTTACCGTAACGGTCAGTACCAACAGGCACGATGTGTATGAAGACAGCGCCGTGGAACTCACTATGCCCTCCAATGCAGATACGGTCAGCATTCCGCTTACAGGCGTTTCAGGAGCCTCTGTCTCTCAAAACGGCGTAGACCTGCCGGACAGGGATTACAGCATAGAGAATGGAACGCTTACCATTTGCACCTCGCCGCTCGGCGGAAATATCCGGGTGAACGCCGCAGGCATTTTCCCCCAGACGCGCGGACGGGATAAGACCACGATCACCAGCATCCGCGACGAAAACCAGATCTATTACGGCTACTATACCAAATATTATTGGGCTGACGGCAATCAGGCGTTTTGTCTCGATCCCACTGTTAAGGGAGCTTCCAACGGAGAGTATGCCATCAGCAGATACCTTGACCGTAACGGAAGCGATCAGGATAAAACCTTAACAAAGATCGCGTATTACGGTTTCGGCGGCCCTGGATGGGACAGCGTAAAGGAGGGCTTGTTCGGAGATAACGACAACAATGATTCCATGTATGCCCTGTGCCATGTAGCGGCGGCGTATGTATACCTCAATGACGAATCCGCGTTTAAGGGACTTGGCGATGATATGATCGGCCATGTCAAAGGAATGATAGCTTCGTTTGAGTCACAGGCTATGCCACCGGAGGGTTTTGACGCCTTCCTCTACAACGAGGGCCGCGCGAATGGCCAGCAGCCCATCATGAGCTGGGACTATACACCCACAGGTAACCTCGAGATCGTCAAAGTTTCTGCCGATCCCGCTAAAACGAACGGGAATCCCTGTTACTCTCTTGCCGGTGCGGTCTTTGATGTGTATTCCGGTAGCGGGCAGAAAATTGGCACAATCACCACAAAGGAAGATGGCAGAGGCAGTCTTACAGGCATCCCGGCAGGAACAGGATATTACCTCGTAGAGCGTACCGCGCCAAAAGGGTATGCAGGACATACAGGGCAAATTTCTTTTGCCATTACCTCGGGACAAACGACGGCATTGGAGGTCAAAAATATCCCGCAGAACGATCCGGCAGATATCCTGCTCCGCAAGCTGGACGCAGATAACGGAACAAATGTGCCGCAGGGCGGCGCGGGACTTATGGGAGCAGAATTTACCATACGCTACTACAAAGGGCTGTATTCTACAGAAGCCGATTTGTCCGGGAAACAGCCGGAGCGGACATGGACTGTCAGGACAGACGCAGACGGCTATGCCCTGCTCCACCCGGACTATCTCGTTTCCGGCGATCCGCTGTATTACGGAAGCAATGGGCAAATACCCACCCTGCCTCTCGGAACAGTAACAATTCAGGAATCCAAAAGCCCGGAAGGATATTTGCCGAATGATGAACTGTTTATCCGGCAGATCAGCGCAGACAGCCAGGGCGTGGAATCGGTGTGGACATACAATGCGCCTGTCGTTCGGGAATCCGTCATACGCGGCGGTGTTTCCGTACAGAAATGGGATAACGAACTGGACGGGAATACGCCGCAGGGAGACGGAACTCTGGAAAATACTGTACTGGAGATCGTCAACCGCAATGCGAAAGCAGTGATCGTAAACGGAAACTCCTTTGAGCCCGGGGAGGTCGTGCATACGATGATGACAGACGAAACAGGCACGGCAAGTACGGCAAATGACCTGCTCCCCTATGGGAGATATGAGGTGAGGGAATCAGAAAACGGACAGCCGGAGGGGTATTTGCATGAGGGTGTACTTCAAAGAACGTTTGAAATCCGGGAAAACGGGAAAATAGTTAATCTGAACGCCTCCGGCACAGGAATCAAAAATGATGTGATCCGCGGCGGCGTCCGTATTGAGAAATGGGACGCGGAAATTGACGGAAACAAACCGCAGGGCGGCGGCACGCTTGCGGGCGCGGTGTTTGAGATTATAAGCCGGAGTAAAATGGGTGTATTGGTAAACGGGACGCTGTATGCGCCCGGTGAAGTGGTATATACCATGAAAACGGACGAAACAGGCGCGGCAAGTACGGAAAATAACCTGCTTCCCTATGGTACATACGAAGTGCGGGAAACTGCTCCGCCGGATGAAGGATATCTGCATACGGGCGTACTCGCCCGTACTTTTACGATTCGTGAAAACGGAGAAATTGTGAACCTGAATACGGCTGATACGGCAATCAAAAACGAGCCGATCCGCGGCGACCTGAAAGGCGTGAAGATCGCAGACGGAACGGCGCAGCGGCTTGCGAATATCCCGTTCAAAATAACGTCCCTTACCACGGGAGAATCCCATACCATCATCACCGATAGGAACGGACAGTTTGATACCTCCTCCGCGTGGAACCCGCATAGCCAAAACACCAACCGGGGAACGACAGACCGGGACGGTATCTGGTTTGGAGATATTGATACGCTGGACGACAGCGTGGGCGCGCTCCTGTATGACGATTATCTGATCGAAGAACAGCGGTGCGAGGCGAACAAGGATATGGAGCTTCTTTCGTTTGAGGTCTCCATTTACCGCCACAATACTACTATAGATTTAGGAACATTGACCGACGATTATGGAAAGCAGCCGGAAATCTTTACGACGGCAAACGATGTGGAAACAATGCTGAATGACGCCTATGTGTCTGAACAAACGACACTTCAGGACACGGTGTATTACAGCGGTTTGTCCGTTGGGAAGATATATACGGTCAAAGGCGTGTTGATGGACAAGGAAACAGGACAGCCGCTCCTCATAGGCGGCGAGGAAATAACGGCGGAAACAGTGTTCCGGGCAACCGCGCCGGAAGGGACAGTTACCAATGAATTTACGTTCAACTCCCTTGACATGGATGGAAAGTCCGTAGTTGTTTTTGAGACGCTTGAACTGGATGGAAAAATAGTTGCGGAACATAAAGATATAGCGGACGAAAACCAGACGGTTCGGTTCCAGAAACCGGAGATCGGTACAAATGCGGCTGGTCCGGATGGAGAAAAGGAGCTGGATGTGCTTCCCGAAGTAACGCTTGTGGATACGGTAACCTATCATGGATTGCTCCCGGGCGAAACATACACTTTGCAAGGCGTGTTAATGGACAAAGAAACAGGCGAACCGTTACTTGCGGATGATGAGCCGATCACCGCCTGGGCTGAGTTTGTGCCGGAAACGGAAAACGGGACAGTAGAAGTTATCTTTACATTCAACTCTGTTCCGCTCAAAGGCAAGACAGCCGTTGTGTTCGAAAGCCTGCAATACAAAGGCCGGGAGATTTCCGTACACGCAGACATCGGGGACAAAGGGCAGACAGTACGTTTTCGGAACCCGGAGATTGGCACGACGCTCACCGGACAAGAGGGAGACAAAGAGATTGCAGTGAGTGAAGAAATATCCCTTGTTGATACAGTCTCGTATCAAAATCTTATGCCCGGAAAGGAATATGTGCTGAAAGGTATTCTGATGGCTCAGGAAACGGAACAGCCGATTCTTGTAAATGGTAAGGAAATTACGGCAGAAACAGTATTTACGCCGGAGGAATCAGCGGGAACAGCAAAGGTTATATTCACGTTCCCTGCCATAGACCTTACCGGGAAAACGCTGGTAGCGTTTGAGTATTTGGAGTGCGGGGGGACGGAGATCGCCGTACATACGGACATAAACGATGAAGCGCAGACGGTAACGTTACTGCCGCCGCCGGAGAACCCACCGAAAACGGGAGATACCCGAACCGTGCTCCCCTATCTCGTTATATGTGCGGCAGCGTCAGGGCTGATCGTGCTTACAATATGGCTGAAAAAGAAACGCTCTAAAAAAATACGGAACGGAGGCAAATAATGGAACCGAAAACAATTTTAGCAATCGTATTATGTATCGGCATTTTAGCAGGAGCTGTTTTCCTACATAAGAGGAAAAAGAGCAAACAATAAGGACAAGGCGGCAGGGGGCTATACAAGCCCCCTGATCGCGGTTCTTTGGTTTACTTTTTCCAGTATTTTGGTATAATATATATAACAATACGAAAGGAGCGCGTTACTATGACAAATCAGGAAAAAGCATTGCGGTTACGGCGTGTTAATAACGCGCTTGGCATTGCAATGGTAGAAGGCCGACGGCCATCGAAAACAGCCACAGATATTACCAAACGATATATTAATGGTGAAATAAGCGCAGAGCAAATGAAACGTGAGTATCTTAAAAAATCTGGATTGGCGCTCAAATGAGCGTCATTTTTTTGTAAGGAGGTTATTATGCCCGATCCATATACTTATCCGGGTACGAATATATTAATCAATAAGTTTGATATACGCGACGGTCAGTTACTTACCGAAAAGGAAAATGACCTCGTATATATAAACCTCGTAACGGCAGAACAATATTTATCCGGGAAAGAGTTTACCGTAGATTTGTTAAAGAAGTTACATTATTATTTGTTTGGAGATATTTATGAGTGGGCCGGACAATTTAGAACAATCAATATCAGGAAGGCAGAGCGTGTATTAGACGGAATGTCAGTAGAATATACCGACTACACGCTGCTTGAGAAAGAAACTGCAAGAATTATAGCCGCCTTGCAGAACATAGAATGGGAACACCTTGAAACGGAAGACTGCGCGGATACATTTACCAAATGTTTTGCAGAGTTGTGGAAATTACACCCATTTCGCGAAGGAAATACTCGTACCATAACTACCTTTATGCTTAGTTTTTTAGGCAGTAAGAATATTGATATCAATGTCGCTTTGTTTTCAGAGTACAGTTCATACGTCAGGGATTCCCTGGTCATGGCCTCTATCCAACCTTATCAAGAATATCAGCATTTATATAAAATCATTTTAGATGCAATGACAAATCATGCGGAACCCGAACGAATGGACAATAGCAAAAGGCAGGATTATTCTCATATCAATGACTATGACGTAAAAGAATACCATTACGAGCTTTTTGAAACAGAAGAATAAAATAATGTATTGCTGAAACACATGGGAACCTATCTCATGTGTTTTTTTGTACCTATTTTTAGAAACGGAGGAGATGAGGAAGCGAGTGGAACGTAATCAGGGATATACCATTCTTAAGAAACGGTGTATTGGAAATACGGGTTTTGCGCTGGGATATAACTTAGGCAAGATGCCCCCCGCCTTTAAAGGCGGCGGGTTCCATTGGCGCAATCAGGAGGAGAGCAATCTCTCCCTGATTGCGTGGACGGCTGATCGCCGTCCCTTGCCACGTTGAATGACGGGGCAAGCCCCTTATTGAACAGCAAAGCCCCGCAGCCTTATGTAACGTGGCAGTTTCGCAGGAGTACGCCCCGCGAATACTTTTGGGGCCATTATTACACAGACAAAAGCGCTGTGCACAAGGATTACAGGCGCAGGATCGCTGAAAGACGGCGCGAGCCGGAAAGATAAGAACGGAGGGAACAAGTATGGAGAAACAGGAATTTATGGAAAAAGCGGCAAAAATGATGGCAATGGCGGCAGCGGCCCTGTTCGGCAGAGACGACGGGCTGACTGCCGAATCGGCATTGGACGAACACAGCACAAAGATCCGGCTGCGCGAGGGCGGCAACTATGTTGTATGGCATATTTCAGATACAGGGCGCATCACATATTTTTACGGTGGTCTTAAGCTCCCTGTCGCCGTATACGAAAAATATTATTCTTACCATGCAGGAGACGACCATGCGCTGATCTTAAATCGTCTCAGTCAGGACTTTATTCTGTTTTCCTTTATCCTGCCGCATCTTGCGCTGCTGGAAGAAAACAGGTTTGAAATTACGGCACAGGACGACAATTTGGAGGCCTTCGCCGCTGTGATGTGCCTCAAAACACTTCTGGAGCTGCTGAATGAAATGAACGGTACAAAGGCAGACATGGAAGAAAGCGGACAGTACATTTTAAGCTGACCATATTGAGAAGGCAGGAGATAAAAAATGGCATATCCATATAATGCGTGGGAGGAAACTTACGAAGAGGTAACTGTTTTGGGAAAAACCATGTTGTTCACAAACGCCCGTATAGACCGAAGTACGGTTCCGAAAGGCATGTATCTGTACGAAGTACGGCATGATGACGAAGGCCGCGGCGATCCGTGCGAGATCGCCCGTGCGGTCATGGTGAACCATTGGGGAACGCTCATTACGAACGAGCCGATCCGCTTGAAAAAAAGTCCCGTCACACAAAACGCTTACCGTGAGATCGATCCTCAAAAAGACTGGAATTATGAGGGTGGGAGCTGCAATCTGCAAGAATATATGAAAAAATATCCTCCGCAGAAAGAAAAGCAAAGAGGAACAGAACGATAGGAGGTACATATCTTGGCAGGAAAGGTACAAAGTATTATAGAGCTTGCGCAGGAAACGCTCCTGCGGATCACAGGCAGCGTACAGGAATGGGAATCCTTTCTGGATTCCGCCGCCTGGCTATATAAATACCCGTTCCACGAGCAGGCCCTTATATACGCGCAAAGGCCGGACGCACGCGCCTGCGCGTCATTCGAGCTTTGGAACGACCGTATGAGGCGTTGGATCAACCGTGGAGCTAAGGGGATTGCCCTGATCGACGACAGCGGCGAAAAACCATCGCTGAAGTATGTTTTCGACGTGTCGGACACCCGGCCTATGGCCAATCTCCCGTTCCGTCTATGGGAGATGCGGGAACAGGACGAAGAAAAGATACTGGAAGAACTGGTAAACCATTTCGGAGAGATCGAAGAACGGTCAGAACTTCCCTTTTCGGACCGTCTTTTCGGCGTTATATCCAATGCCGTTACAGATAATCTTGGGGATTACTTTGACGGACTGCTCCGGGATATTGGCGGCAGTATGCTCGAGGGACAGGACGACCTCACGATCCGCGCAGACTTTCAGCGCCTTGTGGAAAACAGCGTCCATTACTGCCTGCTTGCGCGTCTTGGATATTCCCCGCGCGAATATTACGCGCCGGAAGAGTTTGGGGACGTCATCGAATTTCATACGCCCGGACTTGCGGCCCATCTTGGGAGCGCCGCAGGAGATATTTCAGAAATGCTGCTCCGGCAGATCGAGCGGACAGAGCTTTCCCTCCTGCGGGAGGAACGCGGCAAACTTGCCAAACCGGAAAAAGTGTCGGAGAATGAAGAAAAACGGGAAACCGAAAGGAGTAAAGAATATGGAGATCACATACAAAGAGAAAAACGGACAGATGATCCCCGAACTCACGATGCCGCGCCAGCCGCAGGAGAAGATCGGGAAATACGGGAGGATGCGCAGGACATTCCTGAAAGACCACAGGAAAGGGCTGTACAACAGCCTGCTCCTGAACGGGAAACTGACGGAACACCTGATCGAGGTAGACCGGAAAGTCCGCGGGATCGTGGAACTGACCATAACGAAGATGGCGCAGGACGGGGGCGTGACGGAGGAACTGAAAGCGTCCGATCCCATGAAATGGACGGGCCTGATGAACAATCTGAAGCAGGCGGCGGAGGAAGCGGTAATCCACGACCTCATATACAATTAACCGAAACCGAAAGACCGGAGGATAACGAATCCCCCGGTTTTTTATTGCGGGAAAACAGTCCGCAGGAACAGCTGTCCCTGCTCAAAACGGAGCCGGGATTCACTTTGCCGCAGCAAATAGTGGACGAAGCTCTGTGCCTTGGCGGGAACAAAAGAAACAGCGTCCTGCGCATTTGCGCCAAATTCAAGAAAGACAAAGGGCTTGCAGAAAATACCGCATTTCTGCGGGGGGAATACGGCACGGGCGGCCGCGGATTTTATACGGACGATCAGCCTGTATCCATGTGGTTTGACGAATCGGGCCTTCGGATCGTGCAGGGCCGGAGCGTTGAGAAAGCTGCCGGGCATATTTCGCTTACTTGGGAACAGGCGGCAAAGCGCGTGATGGAGCTTCTCACGCTTGGGCGTTACCTGCCGAAAGAAGAACTGGAGCGGGCGGATGAAACGGAGCGCGCTGAAATCGCGGGCAGCCTGTATTTCTTTTTCCGGGACGATCACCAAAATCTTCCGCAGGAATGGAAAACGGAAGGCTCAGGCGCGCCGGAAGTACAGGCGCACATCATAGATATGCTGTCGCGGGAAGAAGGCATAGAAGATATTCTGCAAAGGCTGAGAGCCGCCATCGAAGATTTCAGACAGGATCCTCCCGCGCGCCGCATTCTCCATGATCCCAAGCGCCTTTTGCAGGACGTTTCCGACCTGAAGCGTATCCCGCTTGCTTTTGAGGCGCAGGAAACTGCGCGGGAACTTCCCCGGCGCTTTATTACCGACGATGAGATCGCGGGATTTTTTCAAAATTTTATTCACGTTACAGATAATAAGTACCGCACATACCTATACTTTCAAAAGGAAAGATCCAATCAGGAGCGCGGAAAATTCCTGAGCGAAATATTCGGCACAGGCGGAAGTTATCCGGGAATGTCCGGAACAGACGACAGCGGCGAATGGCACGACAGGAAAGGCATTGCCCTCTCCCGCGGCAGCATTGCCGCTCCGTATGACAAAGTGCTCCTCTCATGGACAAAAGCAGCGAAGTATATCGGCAGCATGATCGAGCAGGACAAATACCTCACCCCGGAAGAAAAGGCATACCTACCGGAATATGAACGCAAGGAGGCGGAACGGGAACAAAAACAGGAGGAAGCCCGCCTGCTTCGCGAAGCGGAAGAACGTATCGCAAAGCGGACGCGGGAACAGGAACGGGAAAGGCGGGAATCTGCAAGTTACGATTATTCGCTTGGCGCGGAAGTGTTCCTTCCTACCGGAACTCACACCATCCTCGGGATCACGGATGACGCAGTAACAGTCAACGATGAGAAATATCCGCTTTTGACCAAAGAGATCCCGCGCGGAGATTTTGACCGTATGCTGCGGCAGGACAGCCGCAATGATGGCCTTATGGCCGAATCGCAGGAGGCAAAAGAAAGCCCCTATGCGTATGCTGTGAATGATACGGTGTATCTCGACGGGACTGCTTTCCGAATCACACAGATCACGGACAATGAGGTACAGCTTCTCGATCCTGCGCTTTCCCCCCCTGTTTTCCGTGCAGAAAACAAAGAGACATTCCAACATCTTTTGGAGCAGGACGAGCGCAATGCCAAATATATGCCGGAGATGTCCCATCGGGCAATCACGAAAACAAATCTTGCCGAAGCCCCGGACGATGTACCGGAATCTACGCCCCCGCAAAAACAACAGGCGGAAAATTACCGTATTACAGATGACGAGCTTGGCTATGGCGGCAAAAAGGAGAAATTCAGCAGGAATATTGCCGCGATCCGTATCCTTCAGACGATTGAGAAAGAAAACCGCGCTGCCACGCCGGACGAACAGGAAGCGCTGGCGCAGTATGTGGGCTGGGGCGGGATACCGGAAGCGTTTGACGAACACAACGATTCCTGGAAAACCGAATATACAGAACTCAAAGAGCTGTTGCCCGAAGCAGAATATGAATCCGCACGCGCGTCTGTCCTGAACGCCCACTACACCTCTCCTACCGTAATACGCGCCATCTATGACTGCATTGCGGGAATGGGATTTGAAACCGGGAATATTCTGGAGCCGTCGTGCGGTACGGGAAACTTCTTCGGTATGCTGCCGGATTCCATGACAAACAGCAAGCTATATGGGATCGAGCTTGACAGTATCACCGGGCGCATCGCAAAGCAGCTTTATCCGAATGCGGAGATCACGGTACAGGGCTACGAACACACCAACCTGCCGGACAGCTTTTTTGACCTTGCCATTGGCAATGTCCCGTTTGGAAATTACCGCGTACCGGATAAGAGATACGACAAAAACAAGTTTTCCATTCATGATTACTTTTTTGCCAAAACGCTGGGCAAGGTGCGCCCGGGCGGGATCATAGCCTTTGTAGTCAGCCGGTTCACGATGGACAAGAAAGACTCCTCCGTCCGCAAATATATCGCGGAGCGCGCAGATTTTCTTGGAGCTGTAAGGCTGCCGAATAACGCTTTTTCCAAAAATGCAGGAACAGAGGTCACGGCAGATATCCTGTTTCTGCAAAAGCGCGACAGGCCGCAGGTACCAGGGCCCCCGCAAAAGCCCAACGAAGTGGGTTTTGCGGGGAGGAGGAGCGTCAACGGAGCAAGCGAGTCTTTGGGCTTGCCCAAAGACGAAGAAAGCGCAGTTTGGCGCGACGAAGCGGGTTGGATACATACACAGAAAACGGAGGACGGATATTCCCTCAACGCATACTTCATAGACCACCCGGAAATGATACTCGGTATGTTATCCACCGAACATACGCAATACGGCGGAAAAGATGTAAAGTGTGTGCCGATCCCCGGCGCAGACCTCAGGAAGCAGCTGAAAGAGGCATTGTCGCATATCGACGCGCGCATCACAGACTACGACGTAGAGTTCCCGGAACAGGACGAAACGGAGTCCATCCCAGCCGATCCGAATGTGCGCAATTACAGCTATACCCTGCATGACGGAAAAATATATTTCCGGGAAAACAGCCGTATGAACCGCGTGGATGTGTCTTTGACCGCTGAAAACAGGATACGCGGCATGATCGGGATACGGGACTGTATGCGCCGCCTGATCGACGTCCAAATGGAAAACGGAACAGAGGAGGAAGTACAGCAGGAACAGCGAAAGCTCAATTCGCTGTACGACAGTTACACCAAAAAATATGGGCTGCTCAATTCACGCGGCAACAGCATGGCGTTTTCAGACGATTCGGCGTACTTCCTTATTTGCTCCCTTGAAATACTGGACGCGGACGGAAAACTAAAACGTAAAGCAGACATGTTTTCCAAACGCACCATCCGTCAGCCGGAAGCCGTTACTTCGGTGGATACCGCGCAGGAAGCCCTTACGGTATCCCTTGCCGAAAAAGCAAAGGTGGACCTTACATATATGGAGCAGCTTACCGGAATATCCGGCAGCGAGATCGTGCGGGAGCTGCGGGGAATCATCTTCCGGGATTTCGGAACGCTGATTCCCGAGGAAATGGCATGGGATTTCTTTGATCCCGAACAATTCCCGCTTGTAACAGCCGACGAATACCTGTCCGGCAACGTGCGGGCAAAACTCAGGCAGGCGCGCGGTATTTACAAGGTTTTACAGGAACACGGAGCGGAAGCGGGCTTACTGGATACTGTGCGGATACAGGTGGAAGCCCTTGAAAAAGTACAGCCGAAAGACCTGTCCGCAAGCGAGATCGACGTGCGGCTGGGCGCAACGTGGCTCCCGCCGGAACATGTCGAGGAGTTTGTTTACGCACTGCTGAAGCCGTCCCCTTACCTCAAAACCAAGATCCATGTGCGGTATTCCCCGTCCACCGCCCTTTGGAATATCTCAAATAAGAACTGGGACGATAAAAACATTGCTGTGACCAATACATACGGGACGAAGCGCGTGGGAGCATACAAGATCATCGAGGAGACGCTTAACCTGAAAGACGTGCGCGTCTTTGATAAACGCATCGCTCCGGACGGAACGGAAAGCCGTGTACTGAATGTGGAGCAGACCATGATCGCACAGCAGAAACAGCAGACGATCAAAGACGAATTTCACAAGTGGGTATGGGCGGATATAGACAGGCGGGACGCGCTTATCAGGATATATAACGAAAAGCTCAACGCCATTCGTCCCCGGGAATATGACGGGAGTCATCTGAGGTTTCCCGGCATGAACCCGGAAATCCGGCTGAAAGAACATCAACTAAACGCAGTGGCGCGGACGGTCTACGGCGGGAATACCCTGCTCGCGCACGTCGTGGGTGCTGGCAAAACCTACGAGATGACCGCCGCGGCAATGGAACTCAAACGGCTCGGGCTGTGTCAGAAGAGCCTGTTTGTCGTACCCAACCACCTGACGGGACAATGGGGCGCTGAATTTTTGCAGCTTTATCCATCGGCCAATATCCTTGTGGCAACGAAAAAAGACTTTGAAACAGCGAACCGAAAAAAGTTTTGTGCGCGTATCGCGTCCGGGGATTACGACGCGGTTATCATCGGACATTCCCAGTTTGAAAAGATACCGCTTTCGATGAGACGGCAGATCATGATGATCAAGGAACAGATTGCCGAAATCGTCGCCGGAATCGCGGAACTGAAAGAGGCAAACGGCGAACGCTTTACCATCAAGCAAATGGAAAAAAGCAAAAAACGCCTGGAAGACAAACTTGTGAGGCTCACGGATACCAGCCGGAAAGACGACGTCGTAACGTTTGAGGAATTGGGCGTGGACAGGCTGTTTGTGGACGAGGCGCATTTTTACAAGAATCTGTTTCTGTTTACTAAAATGCGCAATGTAGCGGGGCTTTCCCAAACGGAAGCGCAGAAATCCGCAGACCTCTTTGGAAAGACGCGGTATCTGGATGAGATCACCGGAGGCCGGGGAACTGTATTTGCCACGGGTACGCCGATCAGCAACAGCATGACGGAACTGTATACCATGCAGCGCTACCTCCAGTATTCATTACTTCAAAAAAATGATCTGGTACATTTTGACGCATGGGCGTCAACCTTTGGCGAGACCGTAACGGCGCTTGAACTGAAACCGGAAGGAACGGGATACAGGCTGCGCACACGGTTCGCCCGCTTTTATAATCTGCCGGAACTGCTTGCCATGTTCAAGGAGTGCGCGGATATACGGACGGCGGACACATTGGATTTGCCTGTTCCGGAAGCAAACTATCATACGGTAGTGACAAAGCCAAGCGACTTTCAAAAAGAGATGGTAGCGGAATTTGCAGATCGTGCCGATGTGGTGCGGAGCGGAAAAATGGATCCAACAATAGACAATATGCTGAAGATTACCAACGACGGGCGCAAGCTCGCGCTTGACCAGCGCATCTTAAACTCTATGCTGGAGGACGATCCGCAAAGCAAAATAAATGCCTGCGTGGAAAATATCTTAAAAGTGTACCGGGACACAGCGGATCAAAAAGGAACGCAGCTTGTGTTTTCCGATCTTTCCACGCCGCAGGGAGCTTTGGAACTGACCAAAGACGAAAACGGCGTATATTCCCTGCCGAACGGCTTTTCCAATGTCTACGAAGATATACGGATAAAGCTTCTGAACAAAGGCATACCGCGCGATGAGATCGCCTTTATTCACGAGGCGAATACGGGCGCGAAAAAAATTGACCTGTTTTCCAAAGTACGGAGCGGAAAGGTGCGTATCCTCATGGGATCGACCTCTAAAATGGGCGCCGGGACCAACGTCCAGGACAGACTTGCGGCGCTCCATCATCTCGATGTACCGTGGCGCCCCGCAGACATCGAGCAGCGCGAAGGGCGCGCGATCCGGCAGGGAAACAGCAATAAATCTGTAGATATTTTCCGGTATGTGACGGAGAATACGTTCGACGCATATATGTGGCAGACCATAGAAAGCAAACAGAAGTATATTGGGCAGATCATGACTTCAAAGGCTCCTGTACGCTCGTGCGAAGACGTGGACGAGACCGCGCTTTCCTATGCGGAGGTCAAAATGCTCGCAACGGGCAATCCCTACATCAAAGAGAAAATGGATCTCGACATCGCTGTATCCAGGCTGCGGCTGCTGCAATCGGATTATTTGAGCCGAAAATATGAACTGGAGGACAAAGTGGCCAAACATTACCCTGTGATGATCGAACATACGAAAGAAACGGTTCGGGGGCTTAAGGCGGACATGGAGCTGCTCAGGCAGCACCAGAGCGAGGACTTCCCCGGTATGGAGATAGAAGGCGTACTGTTCAGGGAAAGAGCGGCGGCAGGCGCGGCAATCGTGGAACTCTGTAAACGGGCAAAAGATTCAAACGAACGGGAGATCGGGACGTATAAGGGATTCAAAATGCTGCTTTCGTTTGATACGTTTGACCATCATTTCAAGCTGAACTGCAAAGGAACGATGTCCCATGTCACAGAGCTTGGAGCGGACGCGCTTGGAAACATGACGCGGATCGAGAATACCCTGAAAGGAATCGCGGACAGAGCCGAGGCCAACGAGGAAAAATTGCAGGAGCTTCGGCGGCAGATGGAAAACGCGAAAGAAGAGATCGGGAGGCCGTTTAAGCAGGAACAGGAGCTGAAAGAAAAAGCGGAACGCCTCACGGCAGTAAACGCACTGCTCAATCTCGGTGATACGACGCCCGAAGCGGTGGACACGACGCCGGAGGAAACGCAGGAAAAGGCACAGGAAATACAACGATAGATGGAGGAAGCGATATGGGAATACCAAAACAGGTACATCCTGTAACACGGGAGCAGGTCGAGGCGGCGAAACGTCCCGATTTGTTTTCGTATTTGAGTCAATATGAACCGGACGAACTGGTACGGGTATCTGGGAATATCTACTGCACCCGGACGCACGACAGCCTGAAGATCTCCAACGGAAAATGGTTTTGGTGGTCGCGCGGGATCGGCGGCAGAAGCGCGCTGGATTACCTCATCAAAGTACGCGGTATGGGATTTATTGAGGCGGTGAAACACTTGTGCGGCAAAGAAAAATATATTGCCCCGATGCCCAGATATACAAGCAGACCTAAACCAAAGCCGCCTTTCATTCTTCCGGAGAGGAATATAAATAACGACCGGGTGGTGCGTTATCTCACTGCACGCGGTATCTCCCCTGCCCTGCTTCGTGTTTGTATGGAAAAAGGAACGGTTTATGAGGAACGGAAGTATGGAAATTGTTGTTTCGTCGGATACGACGATATGGGTACAGCACGGTATGCCATGCTGCGGAGCAGCGATCCTGCTTCGACATTTATGCGGGAAGCAGAGGGAAGCAATAAGGAATATTCGTTCCGCATCCCGTTCCCGTCTGAAAACGATACGGTATATGTTTGTGAAAGCGCCATCGACCTGCTGTCTCTCGCAACCCTACGAATGAGGAAAGGCATAGACATAAGGCAGGAAAACTATCTCTCCTTATCCGGCGTTTACCAGCCAAAAGAAGTGATACGGGAAACGCCGCTCCCAGCAGCCCTTGCCCGTTTTCTCAAAGAAAACGGCAATATCCGCAATATTTCCCTGCGGCTCGATAGCGACCTTGCGGGGCAAAGAGCGGCGCGCACCATACAGATATTGCTGGAAAACAGCGGATATACCGTAACATACGATCCGCCGGAATGTGGCAAGGATTATAACGATATGCTGATGAAAAGCAAGGGATTATCTAAAATTCGTACAAGGCAGTCAAATCATGTTGTAAGGGAGGCAGCCAGATGAAAAAACCATATAGGGTAACAATAACCGAAACATTGTCCATGACAGTAAAGGTAGCGGCCGCAGACAGACGGGAAGCCGAACAGCTCGTATCGGATCAATGGCATAGAGGCGAATACATTTTGGATGCAGATCATTTTACAGGTGTTGAATTTCACGGGCAAAGAGCACATAAAAAGTTGTCGCGGGAGGATGCAAGATGAAAAATAAGGTATTTGCGTATGTTTGTGCTCCGTTTGAAAAGGACGGTTTCCCGGTACGGGAAACACAGGAATATTCACAGTCTTTGTTCCGGTTGGGATATATCCCCATCTGTCCGAATGTAATGTTCGCAGCCTTCTTGTCGAATACGGTCCCGAGCCAAAAACAGGCGCGGCAGGATATGTCGCTGGAGGTGCTGCGGCGCTGCAGGATACTGGTCGTGTGCGGAAACAATATCACGGAAGAAATGACACAGGAGATATTGCTTGCAGAACGGCTCGGGATCGTGACCGTGACCTTTGACGGACTTAAAGAAGTATCTGAATATACCGGACCCAAAACACCGCGCGGATAGATGTTTTCTTTTCGGCAGGGATCGGGACAGCGCGCCTGCGCTGTCCTACCAAGCACTGAATCATGATAGCATTCGCCATCATGATTCGCTTGTAAGGGGAGGCCCTTATACCCCATTGCACAATTTAGGTTGTATTTATCCTAAAATGTGGGTATAATATAAATGGAGGTGAGAACGATGAATGTCAATACAAATAACCTTGTATCTATTTCGGAAGCGAATCAGAATTTTTCCCGTGTTGCCCGAATGGTAGATGAAAACGGCGCAGCGGTGATTCTGAAAAATAATGCTCCCAAATACGTTTTAATGGAGATTAGCCAATTTCAAAAAGAAGAAGCGGCGTCGACAGAAGACGTCGAAAAAATCGGGCGCAGAATTCTGGAGAAAAACCGACATGCCTTTGAGGAACTCGCAAAATGAAGCGTTTGACAGGAGAACAAATCAAATTGCTGCATAAAATGCTGATAGAGGAAACAGGCGGGTGCGATGGCCTGCGGGATGAAAATCTGTTTGAATCTGCAATCAATTCTCCGTTCCAAACTTTTGACGGCATATATGTTTATCCCACGATTGAACGTAAGGCGGCGAGGCTCGGATACTCTCTAATTTCTAACCATCCTTTTGTGGATGGCAATAAGCGTGCAGGGATTATGGCAATGCTGTCTTTTCTTGAGATAAACGAAATAAAGATCGACTGTGAAGATGATGATCTGATACACATAGGATTAAGGATTGCTGCTGGCACAATGAACGACGAAGAGCTTTTAAGTTGGTTACTGGATCACGAGATATAACAATTCTATACTGCTAAACAGTACCTGAGGCAGCCATAAAATATGGCTGCTTTTTTGTTGCAGAAAATAAGGAGGTGGATCACTACGCTGAAACGAAACATACAAGTAATTTTCCGCGTTAACGAAACGGAATGCAGAATGTTGAAACAAAATGCCGCAAAATCCAAATTTTCTCAGGCGGCGTATCTCCGTTCTCTCATTATGGGATATGTGCCCCGGGAGCCGCCGTCCGCAGATTTCTATACTATGACAAAGGAACTGCGCGCCATTGGAAACCGTATGAATCAGATCGCCGCCCGTGCCAATGCAACGGGCTTTTTTCTTGCCGAAGAATACGCGGAAAATGCCAATCGGCTTTTTAACAGCATCGTCAAAATACGCGAAGCGGTCGTACTCCCGGACAAAATGACGTAATGGCAGCAACGGCAATTTGGGATATCCGCGGCAGGCTCGACCATGTGCTCGGCTATGCGGAGAACCCGGAAAAAACGAAAAATCCGGATTGGGGCAAAACAAACAGCGCAGATATGACAGACGTAATGGAGGAAGCTATGCGGCAGGCGCAGGCGCGCGGACTTGCGGACGTGATCGAATACGCGACAGAAGACGCTAAAACGGAGCAGCAATATTTTGTATCAAGTATCAACTGCGCCAAGCAAACCGCCCGGAAGGAGATGATACTCACCAAAAAACAATGGAAAAAGGAAGATGGGATCGCCGCATACCACGGTTACCAGAGTTTCGCGCCGGGAGAGGTAACGTCGGAGCTTGCGCACAAAATAGGCGTGGAGCTTGCGCGGCGGCTATGGGGCGATAGGTTTGAAGTTATTGTGGCGACACATCTCAATGCCAGGTGTATTCATAATCATTTTGTGCTCAATTCCGTGTCGTTCAAGGACGGGAAACGGTATTACGACAATAAGGCGAGCTATGCGCTCATGCGGCGGACATCGGATGAACTTTGCCGGGAATACTCCCTTTCCGTCATCCAGCCCAAATATGCAGGCCGGAAACATTATATGGAATGGAAAGCGGAGCAGGAAGGCAGGCCGACATGGAGAAGCGCGGTCCGCAGGGATGTGGACAAGGCTGTCATGGCGGCAATGAGCTTCCCCGCTTTCCTCCGTGCCCTGCGGGATATGGGGTATGAGGTCAAAACAGGCGTGAAACACATGGCGGTGCGTCCTCCCGGCAAAGAACGTTTTGTGCGGCTCCGCAGCTTAGGACAGCAATATACGGAAGAAGCGATCCGCGCGCGCATCCTGCGCCAGCAAAAACAAGAATACGCCCCGGCAAAGCAAACGATCCCCCGCAGACGGTACCTCGGCCTCTTTGTTCTTTCCCACCGCATCACATGGCGGGGCCTCCGCGCCCTGTATTATTACTATCTCCACAAACTGCGGCAGGCTCCCCATGTTCCGAGTGCTCCATACCTCCTGCGGGAGGATCTGCGGCAGATAGATAAACTGTCCGGTCATGCAAAATTTTTAAACAGATACAAGCTCGAAACCGTTTCGAGCCTTGAGGCACATAAAGCGCGGCGGCAGAAAGACATTACCGCCTTATTGTCCGAACGGACGGACATCAGGAACGAACGGCGGCGCACAAACACCACGCCGGAACGCGACAAAGAATTATCCGGCAGGCTGCGGGAGATCGCTTCCCTGCTCGGGCAATACAGAAAGGAGGTGCGGCTATGCGGTGAGATCCCCGCACGGGCAGACCGCTTGCGGGAAACCATAGAAAAGATCCATGCAGAACGCAAAAAGGAGATGATAAAGCATGAACCATTCAGGAGACGCGGCGGATCAGGTCGTGAACATGACGGTACGCGGCGTTGAAGTAGCGGCAAATATCGCGGGAAAGGCGGCGCTTTCCCTTGCAGCGTTCCTCATCGCGGCCTCAAAGAGTCAAAAACGCACCAGAGGGCGGACGCGGATGCGTGCGTTCAACGGAAAGCCGACCAAGGTATTCGTTATCAGGAGCGAAGATATGAAGGTCTTTGCAGAGGAAGCCCGGAAATACGGCGTGTTGTATGCGGCGGTCATCAACAGAAAACAGCCGGACGGCCTCGTTGACGTTGTGGTCAACGCAAACGACGCGGCAAAGGTCAACCGGATCGCAGAACGGTTCGCCTTATCCACCGTAGAGGTAGACAAAATACGGGAAGATATTCTGGAAAAGCGCAAAGCGCAGGAAAACGCTCCGGCAGAGGAACGTGAAACGCCGCCGCAGGATACGCATACCATCGACAACGATACGCTCGATGAAATGTTGGAAGGCTCCCCAAAAGAACAGGGACAAAAACAGCCGGAGGAAGTATCACAGGAAAACCCTACGATGGCGGGGGCGGAGAAACAGAGAACGGAAAACTCAAGTCCGTCCGCGCCTATCTCCGAGAACAAAGACAATACCGCAGCGGAGGATATTGAGCGGAAACCGTCCGTCCGCAGTCAAATAAAGGAGCTGCGCGAAGAGCGCAAAGCAAAGGTTCAGGCGGAAAAACAGCCGCAGAAAGCAATTCTCCGGCAGACCGCCCACAGGCAGCCGAAACGAAAGAGAAAATCCAAAGGAAAAGCGAGGTAAAACGAATGGAAAATTTTGACGAATTGCTGGAAAAGCAAGAACAGCAGTATTCCAAAGAGGAATATGCCGCATACAAACAGCAGGAACGGGATGAACTGCACCAGACCGTAGAAGATATGACGGAGCGGGTATTCTCCGATCCAAAACAGTTAGGCGAGTATCTGGAAATGCAGGCGCGGCTCGGAAAAACATCGGTAGGCAATACCCTCCTTGCGATGGCGCAAAATCCCAAAGCTACATATATCCTGACCGCGGAGGAATGGGCGGAACGGGAACGAGGAATACGAAAAGGACAAGGGCGCAGCGCCATCAAGCAATTCAAGCAGGATAAGGAATATGAGCGTGAGGACGGAACAATGGCGATGGGATACAAGGTGGAGCGGTGTTTTGACGTATCCCAAACGTATGGACGGAAAGTACCGGAACGCGCGACCAAGTCCATGCCAATCAAATCCAAACTCAAAGCCCTTATGACAGGTACGCCCGTTCCGGTACGGCTGTCTGATTCTTTAGATCAAAATGCAGGAGCCGTCTATTCGGAAGAAAACAAGGCGGTGGAAGTGGCACGCGGCCTTGATGGGAACAAACTCTTTTTCTGTATCGCGCGGGAGCTTGCCCGTGCGGAACATAATCTCGCCCCATTTTCATGCGGCTGTGCCGCAGCAGTTACTTGTAAACGGTTTGGAGTCTCCGCGCCCCTGCCGGATCAGATACCGCAGGAATATGCGCAGCTTGAAACACAGGACAAACGGCTTGCGATGAGCCAGATCCATAAAGCGGCAAACGATACGATTGACCGCATAGACCGCACCCTGTATGCAGAACTACGCAGGCAAAAAGAACAGCCCGCGAGGTGAGCGTATGGAAAAACGGCTGATCGAGGTAGACGAATATGAACGCAGGCTTATCATAGCTTCCCTGAACGACACACGGAACGAACTCATGGCACAAGGACGCGATACGGGATTTGTGGACGATACCCTTTTGACCGTCATCGACGCTCCTGCAAAAAAACAGAAGAAAAAAACGGAGGCGCATAGATAATGATACAGTGTATTGAATCGCTCGGAAGGGCGGAAAAAGAGCAATCCGGAGATAACGACGATGAACCCGAATGAATCCCGGAATACGCGCCTGATTCTGATTGGGATCGGATGCGCTTTTGTCGTATGGGCGGCTGTTATAGCCGCCCCTTTTTTATCCAACGGATTGATCGGGATCATAAGAGGACTTGCGGCAGGAATGGCGCATCCGTTCCGCGTGGCATGGTGCGATGATACGCCCCGCGCAATCCTCATTTTCCTGCTCATTTACGGGTTGTGTATCGGCATTTTCCTGTCTACACGGCGCAATTACCGCAGGGGTGAGGAACACGGTTCCGCAAAGCTGGGGGACGCCCGCTTATTGTCCAAAAAATATGCGGATAAAACTTTTGCGGACAATATTATTCTCACACAAAATGCGCGGATCGGACTTGACGGACGCAGGCACAGGCGCAATCTCAATGTGCTCGTGGTCGGCGGCAGCGGAGCCGGTAAAACACGGTTCTATGCCAAGCCGAACATCATGCAGGGAAACACGTCTTTCGTAGTGCTGGACTGCAAGGGAGAAATTTTGCGGGATACCGGAAAGCTGCTTGAACAGCAGGGATATATTATCCGTGTTCTGGATTTCATCAATATGGAGAAAAGCCACGGGTATAACCCGTTTGCCTACCTCCGCGACGAGAAAGACGTGCTGAAGCTGGTAAACAATCTGATCCGCAATACTACGCCTAAAGGCTCCAATTCCAACGATCCCTTTTGGGAACGCGCGGAGACCGCTTTGCTGGAAGCGCTGATCCTCTATCTCAGAAACGAAGCCCCGCCCGAAGAGCAAAATTTCCCGATGGTGATGGAAATGCTCGCGGCAGCGGAAGTGCGGGAGGAAGATGAGGAATATGCAAGCGTTCTGGATGAACTCTTTGAACGCCTTGCAATGCGCGATCCCGACCACCTTGCCGTCAAGCAGTACCATATTTTCAAAATGGCGGCGGGCAAGACTGCCAAATCTATATTGGTATCGCTGGGCGTCCGTCTGGAAAAATTCAATATCCCGCAGATCGCGTCCCTCGTGACGCATGACGAGCTTGACCTACCCTCTGTCGGCAAGAGAAAGACCGCGCTGTTCGCGCTTATACCGGACAATGACAGCAGTTTAAATTTTATCATTGGCATGATGTATACGCAGCTTTTTCAGGAACTGTTTTATCTCGCGGACAGAGAGCACGGCGGGCAGCTTCCCGTCCATGTGCATTGCATGATGGACGAATTTGCGAATGTTGCCCTACCCGATGAGTTTGACAAGCTGCTTGCGACCATGCGCTCGCGCGAGGTATCCGTGTCGATCATCCTGCAAAACATCGCGCAGCTCAAAGCCCTGTTTGAAAAGCAATGGGAATCTATCATCGGAAATTGCGACGAATTTTTGTTTTTGGGCGGAAACGAACGTGCGACACGTTCCTAACTGAAAAGGTTAGGCACAAGGTCAATGTTAATAATTTCAGAGATTGAAAGGAGCTTTGAAAAACAGACTTGGAGAACTAATAACTCAATGGGTGGAATGAAGGAGTAACGCCCTGAAACGCTCGCCTAATACTCCGACTGGCGGTATCAACTGCAATTACGATGCGGTCAGAGGCTCGGTGAAGTCGGCAGAGAGTGATCGTAAATTGGCTTGCCAAGACGAAAGCTGTCCAGAGGTGGATGGTATCACCTATATGCCGGGGTTCTATAAAATGCCCACGGTGAGAATGTTGCTTGGCGGCAACTGACGAACTTGCGAATGTACGGGTCTAAATGCCGAATAAGTCGAAAGGCTTTACAGTTTCATTACTGGTATGTGTGGTGGAGTAAGAATGTTCGTTATGAAACACCATACGCCGTTATAGGCGGCGTCCTGCATACAGGCTCATAGCAAGCACCTAAAGGTATATGCAAAGATTGAGTTATTGGAACGTGGTAAGCAACCTAACGCGGAGGACTATTGCAGTCTGTTGACACGGTGGCGGCGAAGAATAATAAGCGCCTTTAATGGTTGTGAAAGTGGTGGCACAGTACCGATGAAGTTATGGAAATATGATGGAGGGATAGCCACCAGTCGGAAATGATTCAATCAATCATTTTCGATGGAACGCCGTGTGCGGTGAAAGCCGCATGCACGGTGTGAAGCGGGGGAAAATCTGGAGATGACTTCAAAGGATTACCTATCGTTATAAAGCACGCACAAATATGTTTCGGAACTGCTCGGCAAAGCAACGATAGATACCAATACCTACGGCAAGAGTACAGGCCACAGCGGGAACTATTCCACGAACTACCAACTGACCGGGCGCGAGCTATATACCCCGGATGAGGTGCGTATGCTCGACAACCGCTACGCCCTGTTGTTTGTCCGTGGGGAACGTGCGGTACGCGACGAGAAATATGATATCCTGCGCCACCCATTTCTTGCCCTTACGGCGGATGGCGGCGCGCCGCCTTACCTGCATGGAACAGCGCCAAACGCAATGGAGGCGGAGCAGATCCTGCTTGACGGAGAACAGGAAGATTACGAGGTAGTGTCTGAAGAAGAAATACAGGAATGGCTGGAGGAACAAAACAAGGAGGAATCTGAACGTGAGGAAAATACAAAAGAAACAAAAAACACAGTTAAAGGCAATCAGACCGCCTAAAATAGTACAAGTATTATACTGTGCCTTTATTGTGCAGGCAATGATCGTATCATTTACAACCGCTGCATACGCGGCGGACGATCCACTTGCTGTAGTAAACAATCTTTCCACTTTTATCTTTGGATTGATCCGGGCAGTTGGAATGATCCTGCTCGGCTGGGGGATCGTGCAGGTTGGGCTTTCCCTGAAGAGCCACGATCCGTCGCAGCGCGCCAATGGATTTCTGACGCTTGCGGGCGGTATCATCATCACATTTTCCAAAGAAATACTCGATCTGATTACAGGAGGCTGAAAACGATGTTTGAACTGGACTATCCCCATACGGAAGAGATGCGGATCCACTCGCTAAACGGTGAAATGCGGGAAGCGACTTTGCTGGCAAAGGTCGGAGATAACGATTACATAGCCGAATACAACGGGAAAAAATGCCATGCCATATATAACCCTTTCCGGGGGTGTTTTTATGTGGACGATAAATACAGCGTCATCAAAGAAAAACAACATAAGAGGAACGAGCCGTGCAGATGACGGGAAGGAGGCGTCTGATTGAATAGCGGTAACTGGATCATAGACAACCTTTCCAACGCCCTTTCCACATGGAACGCAAAACTGGCGGAAATATGGAACCTGCTCACGCAATCCCCGGAAACGTTCAAAGGCGGCGGGATATGGGAGATCATTGTAAACATAAACGGGGCGCTGCAAGCCGTAGGCTATGCCCTGCTCGTTCTGTTCTTCCTGATCGGCGTGGTCAAGACATGCGGGAGCTTTGTGGAGATCAAGCGCCCGGAAGTGGCGCTTAAAATGTTCGTCCGCTTTGTCCTCGCAAAGGCAGCGATCACCTACGGGCTGGAACTGATGATGGCGCTGTTCCGTATCGTTCAGGGCGTAATCTCTACTGTAATGGATACGGCGGGCGTCGGCGGCGCAATGCAGGCTGTTACCCTGCCGCCCGAGATGGACGCGGCTGTACGCGACCTGCCGTTTTTAGACAGTATTCCCGTATGGCTCGTGTCATTGATCGGCGGTCTTATTATTACGGTATTGTCGTTTATTATGATCATGTCTGTATACGGGCGTTTTTTTAAGCTCTACATGTATACGGCGATTGCTCCGATCCCACTCGCCGGATTTGCAGGCGAACCCACGGCAAGCATTGGCAGGAGCTTCATCAAGTCCTACGCGGCGGTATGCCTTGAGGGAGCGGTCATTGTACTCGCCTGCATTATTTTTTCCGTGTTCGCCGCGTCCCCGCCTGTGGTCATAGAGGGAGCAAGCCCCACCACAATGGTATGGACATATATGGGAGAGCTGATCTTCAACTTATTGGTGCTGGTCGGTTCGGTCAAGATGGCGGATCGGGTGATTCGTGAAATGATGTTTGGAGGGTAAAACAGAGAATTTAGAAATCAAAACATATCTTGAAGGGAGAATACAATATGATGAATCCAGATGATACAGAAATCCAGAACAGGATATTCAAACAAGCAAAATTATTTGGAAAGGAAGTGCTTTTTACCGATCAGAGAGTGGATAAACACAGCGTACCGGAGGGGCTTTACTGCTATGATATCCGGCACAGCGATCATTCTTTTTCCCGGCCTGCGACCATAGAGCCGTTTGTATTGGTGAATTGGTACGGGACGATCCTGTCCAGAACACCATTGGAGTTTACCGGGGACGATCCGTATCTTCCTCTTCGCAAGGGAGATTTACGGATCGGGCGAAAAAAGATACCGCTTGGTCAATGGATGGAGCATACTCCCGCCAAAAGGCGAAATGAACCGGAACGGTAAAGGAGGAGAAAGATGGAAGTTAAAATCAACCGTGAAATACGGGAATATCAGGAAAGTATCTTTTTCGGGCTGAATCTGCGTCAGCTCGTTTTTTCGATCCTCGCAATGGGCGTTGCCGTTGCCATATATTTTGGACTGAAAGATATGCTCGGCGCTGAAACGGTATCATGGCTGTGTATTTTAGGCGCGGCTCCGTTTGCCGCCGTCGGCTTTATCAAGTACAACGGCATGACCACCGAACAATTTGTGTGGGCGTTTATCAAGTCTGAAATTTTAACGCCCCGCTGCCTCACGTTCCGCAGCGGGGACATCTATTACAACATCATATCTGAGGGAGGAAAAAAGTATGATTAAGGCGCTGATGCGCATATTGAAGCAGGACAAAGAAAAACTGCATATCCCCCGCTCCGTCCAGCAGGTCATACCCGTAAAACGGGTGTGGCCGGACGGCGTGTGGATGGTCGGCAACAAGTATAGTAAATGCTGGAGATTTACGGACATCAACTATGAAATCGCATCCAAAGAGGATAAGACTGCTATGTTTCTGGATTACAGCGAACTCTTAAATTCCTTGGATTCTTTTGCCACAACAAAGATCACGATATGCAACCGCAGGATCAATAAAAAAGAATTTGAAAAATCTATTCTGATTCCAATGCAGGATAACGAACTGGACGGTTACCGCCGGGAATACAATCAGATGCTGATGGATAAGGTGACGGACGTGTCCAATTCTATTATGCAGGACAGGTACATCACTGTGTCCGTCGCAGCGAAAGACATAGCGGAAGCACGCAGCTTTTTCAACCGTGTGGATGCGGAACTCACGACACATCTCGCACAGCTTTCTTCTTCCTGTGAACCGCTCGATACCGTAGACCGACTGCGGCTCCTGCATGGATTTTTCCGTGAGGGCGAGGAAACCATGTTTTCTATGGACCTGCGGGAGATGATGAAAAACGGGCGTAGTTTTAAGGATACGGTCTGTCCGGATTCCTTCCGCTTTGAAAGCGACTATTTCCAAATGGGCGAACGGTTTGGGCGCGTCCTCTTTCTGAAGGAATATGCCTCTTATCTCAAAGGCAGCTTTGTTTCCAAACTGTGCGAGTTGAACCGCAGCATGTTCTTTTCTATCGACTTTATTCCTGTTCCCACAGATGAGGCGGTGCGTGAAGTGGAGAACCGTATGCTTGGTGTAGAAACGAATATTACGAACTGGCAGCGCAGGCAGAACCAAAACAATAACTTTTCCGCCGTCATTCCATACGATATGGAATTGCAGAGAAAGGAAACCAAAGAATTTCTGGACGACCTTACGACGCGCGACCAACGCATGATGTTTGGGCTTGTTACACTCGTGCATACCGCCGATACCAAAGAGCAGCTTGACAGGGACACGGAAACGCTGCTTGCCATCGGCAGGCAAAACCTGTGCCAAATCGCGGTGCTGCGGTATCAGCAGATGGACGGACTGAATACCGCCATGCCGTATGGTCTGCGGAAAATAAATGCCCTGCGCACCCTTACCACCGAATCGGCTGCGGTGCTCATGCCGTTCCGCGCACAGGAAATTATGGAACCGGGCGGCGTTTACTGCGGGGTGAACGCCCTGTCCGGCAATCTTATTATAATAGACCGGAAACAGCTGATAAACGGCAACGGTTTTATCCTCGGCGTATCGGGCAGCGGGAAGTCTTTCTTTGCCAAACGGGAGATCATTTTCCTGCTTCTCTTTACGAATGATGAAATCATCATTGCTGATCCGCAGAACGAATATACCCCGCTCGTCATGGCAATGGGCGGCGCTGCCTTTGATATGTCCCCTACTTCGCCGTTCCACTTGAACGCAATGGACTTGGCGCTCGGCTATGGGGATAACGCCAATCCGCTGATTGCCAAAAGCGAATTTACCCTGTCTTTTCTGGAACAAATCATGGGCGGAACGGGCAGGCTCACAGCGATGGATAAATCCCTCGTGGACAGATGTCTTTCTAAAATTTATGCGGAGTATCTCGGAAGCAACTACACCATTCAGCCGCCCACGCTCGTTGATTTACACAAGGCATTGAAACAACAGCGCCTCAAACGCGCGGACGAACTGGCTCTCGCAATGGAGATGGTATCGACCGGGAACCTTGATATGTTCGCGCACCAGACGAACATTGATGTGAACAACCGCCTGATCAGCTTTGGCATACGCGACCTCGGCAAACAGCTTCGTACACCGGGCATGCTCGTGATGACCGACGCGATCCGCAACCGGGTAGCGCGGAACCGGGAACGCGGGATCCGTACCCATGTGTTTATTGATGAAATGCACATCTTCTTTGCCAATGACCTTTCCGCAACTTTTTTCTCGGAAAGCTGGAAGCAGTTTCGCAAAGACGGCGCGCTTGCGACAGGAATTACGCAGAATGTAGAGGACTGCCTGAAGTCCGTTACTGCCCGCACTATGCTGGCGAACAGCGAGTACCTTGTCATGCTCAATCAG
The DNA here is from genome assembly GCF_014287795.1 of Christensenella tenuis. Classification (GTDB taxonomy): domain Bacteria; phylum Bacillota; class Clostridia; order Christensenellales; family Christensenellaceae; genus Christensenella; species Christensenella tenuis. The sequence continues at coordinate 164,233 of NZ_JACOON010000005.1, read as the reverse complement.
GCTCCGACAGACAGGGCGGAACTTGCAAAGCTCCTGCACATTTCGGATAACCAGCTTTCGTATATTACCAATGCGGGATACGGCAAGGGGCTTTTGAAATGCGGGAGCAGTATCGTACCGTTCATAGACCAATTCCCAAAAGATACCAAAATGTACCGACTGATGAGCACCAAGCCGGGTGAGATCGAGGAGATTTTGGCATAAGTTTTGTGTAGAAAAAGATACGCTTGCTTTTTAGTTGTTTCGCTGTGCTTTATGCTTCGCGCGGCGTTCCGCGCAAAGCATGGAAGCGCATTGTTTACAGATATGAGCTTGACGCCCTTTTCCGGAAAATCGCTCGTTTGCAAGATATCTCTCGCAAACTTTACAGTAATGGCCTTTCCAGTTCCTAAGAACGCCTTGCTTTTTTTTGCAGGTGGGAACGGACGAAAAGTCCAGGAAAAAATTTCCAGAATCATGTGACTCCTCATATTGCCATTCGGATGACTCAGCAGTAAACGCAGGCTCGCCGGGAGTATCTTCCGGTTGTCTGTCTGGAATCGGGCGGCCAAGCTCGGATAGTTCCCGAATGGCACACGTTTGATCTACATTAAATTTTTTGCAGTATGCACGCACAACATGGGAACCTGTATAATCTGCAAGCCACATGACAGCTTTTTGTTTACGGCGTTCCCGTTTCTGTACTTTCGTCAATTTTTTCTTTGCCATATTTATCTCCCGGATTTCAGTATCCTTATTATATCACAACAATATGAAAGACATATGTTTTGTTTTCTTCGGGCAATGTTAATCGAAAAATCTTAGCATACGCAATACTCCAAGGCAAAAATAAAGGTGATATATCTTTATTAACTATAAAAAAGGATGAGTGAGAATATATTGAAAAACATACGAACCAAACCAACAATAAAAGCTCCGCGCGTCTTGTCCGAAGCGGTGCGGATTCCCAAAGAACTGCTGCATAAAATTCATGGTAAAGCAGAAGATACAAGCGGCGGACGGAACGAACAAGAGGAATCCCCACAGCAGTACGCCGAGAACCGGATACAGGAAACCGCGCAGCGTTCCGGCAGAAAGGCAAAAGAACATGGGAAGCAGGCGATACGGAAAATACGCGATGCGGTGAAAAAGAATACCCCATCGCAAACAACGAAAACAAGAGCGAACAGCGCGCGCCGCTCCGTCCGCAGTGCAAGACATGCGGCAAAACGAACGGTGAAAACAACGGCAAAACGGACAGTCAAGTCGGTACGGCATACTGTGAAAACCGCGCGGAATACCGTTAAGGCTTCCCGCCGTGCAGTCAGAACCGCAAAGGCCGCAGTAAAGACGGCAAAAATGGCGGCAAAAGCGGCGCAGATGGCTGTCCGTGCCGCGCGCGCGGCGGCGAAAGCGGCTGTTACCGCCGCAAAGACCGCCGCTAAAATAACGATGGCTATCGTAAAAGCTGTGATCGCGGCAGTCAAAGCGCTCGTTGCAGCAATCGCGGCGGGTGGATGGGTAGTCTTGCTCGTTATTTTGATTGTAGTGGTCGTTATTATTCTTGTTGTGTTCCTGATGGGGATATTTTTTGCGGACGAATCCGGAGGGCTGTCCGTCAGCGAGACCGCCGCACAGGTCAATGAAGATTTCCGGCTCGCCATTGATACGCAGATCAGCGGCCTTTCGGCTGGCGGAGATTATGATAAAGTCAATATCATTTACGACGGAAATATGGACGGAGACAGCGATGCCGTCAATAACTGGCGGGATATCCTGATCGTGTTTTCCGGCAGCCGTATGGCGAATGGCGAGCCGTCTATTGAGCTTACGGAAGAATCCTTCGAGGAGTTGCGCCACATCTTCTATGCCATGAACACCGTATCATACAGAACAGAAGTGGTGCAGGACACAGAACAGGGAAACATTCTCAATATCTATGTAACCATAGACAACAAAACATGGCAGGAAGGCGCTGAACTGTTTGCTTTTGATAAAAACCAGATGCAGATTGCAGAGGAACTTGCAAGGCCGGACTATTATCCCCTGTTTGCAGAACTGCTCGGCACGGATATTTACGGCGGTATGACGAACGGAGAGATGACAGACATCATTTCCGGTCTGCCGCAGGGAACAAAAGGAACCGTGATCGTACAGGAAGCGCTCACACGCCTCGGTCATCCGTACAGCCAGCCTTTGCGCGGTCAGGGCGATTATGTGGATTGCTCATACCTCACATGGTGGGCATATAAGCAGGCGGGGATCGACATTCCCACGACTTCCGTGGAACAGGCGCGATATTGTCAGGAGAACGGACGGAACGTAGGACGATCAGAGCTTCAGCCCGGCGATCTTGTGTTTTGGTCAAAAACGACCTGCGGATGCGGGCGCTGGAATGAAATTCATCATGTCGGGATCTATGCGGGGAATAACCAAGTGATCGAAGCGAGCAGCTCAAAAGGCTGCGTTGTGATTCAAAAACTTTGGGGGCTTGACGGCGGAAAATGGCAGGTCTATTCTTTTGCCCGGCCCGACATATAGCGGAGGTACAGGATGGGACATAATAAATATATTGCGGTGTGGGTTGCTGCGGTCGGCAGCGCTTCAAATTTTGTGTATTCTCAGAAAAGAAAAGCAGAATATCGAACAAGATTTTTGATTGGAAGGCTGGGACTAAAACCAGCTCCTGCTTTATGTACTTTATCGGTCTAGAATCAGACTGTCAAGCCAAAATCTTTTTTATGGACAGGTGCTCTGCAAAAACACTGGAAGCTGACTGTGGATTTTCACCAGTCTTTGTGCTTTTCGGTCCATTTTAGATAACATCTACCATAGCCAGATAAAGCATCTTAAAAAGAGCGGTATCGCTCGGAAAAGAGTCCTTATTTGGGGGCACCTTTCGTAACTAGCGATTATAACCTTCAATAGCATTTGTAGTGTGAATCAGCGTGCGGACAGTCTGTGAACACTTGAAATATACTATGTAGTGTAAGTACTAATAGTATGTTACACTATGAAGAGTTACAGGAGCAGACAAAGGATTTCATGATGGTACTCAAACAAACGCACGAGCGCCCCCCAGGTGAAGGAGTTTGCTTCACGCCGAGCTGGAGTAACCATAGCAGTCCAAAAGCCGGGATGTACAGCATCGCAAAATTCACAATATGGAGCTATAAGGTGGATGTGGTATAGCGTCGGAAAGTCCGAAAATATCTGCAAAGTGTTCTGTTCCGGCATAAAAAACGCTTTTCTTACGAAGAACGTGCGGCTTATATGGTTATTTTTGAATTATCCTGTGCTTTTTGGTAGAGTCGCTATAATAGTATTATTATTGCAGATTCTCTTGAACCGTTGAGGGGCAGACATTCGGCATATAGTATTTACAGAGCCATATTCGACATATGATAAGACCGCGCCGCCATTGAATTCGATATGAAAGTATGTTAAAAAGGAGGCCAGTATGATACAGAAAAAAATATTGAAACCGTTTTTATGTCTTTTATGTATTCTCGCTATTCTTGCATCTGCCGGATGTGGTATGATGGGGGAGCTATTGAACGTTCTTGAGGAAGAACCGAAACCCACGAAAGAGCTGGAATCTACGGAAGATTTAACTCAGCCGAGCAGAGAGCCGTATACTAGACGATATTATTCTAGCGATGTCGAGCGTTTTGATGTCCCGCTTGGGGAACGCTCCAGGGAGTTTTTGACAAGGATGCTTTTGTCATCGTATTCTTTGAATTCAAGGACATTATAGAAGCCCAATACACTGAAGAAAACGAAACGAGGCTTCTCGAGCTTTATGAGGAAATTAGGTCCGGCCTGCTGGATGTTAAAACGGACGTTAGCCTTGCGAAGTATGATTATTACCTTGTTATAGATGATTTTTTTCGATACTTTGGTGTAAATGTAAATATGATATGATACTTACATATCCACTTGCTATGGGCTAAACTTTTATCCATTTGAAAAACTCCTTTCGAGTAGAATGTAGATGTTCAGGCTACATGAAAACGAGAAAGGAGTTTTTTGCCCTGTAAGCTTTGTTTCCCACCCGTATATAGACCGTACCGGATAAAAAGGACAGTTTCCGAAAAGCCACCCCCGCTGTAGGATAGAACTACAACGGGGGTGAAAATGTGTATGTCAAGAAAATACACACAAATCAAAGGATATTATGAAGAAATGGAACGCCAGCACCAAGAAGGCTGCAGCTGTCGGGAAATTGGAGAAAAGTTAGGCTTTACAAAAGAACAGGTGAAAGAATGCCTAAGAAGACCAAGACGCAAAGCCCAAAAACAGAACGCCAGTATCCCAAATCGGCGTGGTCGACCGGCTAAGCAAATGCCTTGCATTCTCAGTGCATTGTAAAAAGAGGTCAGGCAGCTTCGGATGGAAAATGAATTGCTGCGGGATTTTCTGAAAACAACCGAAAGGAAGTGAGAACGTCTGCCAAATATCAGGTGATACAAAAATACGCATCGAAGTATCCAATCATTCGCATGTGTGTATTCTTTGGGGTATCCCGCAGCGGATACTACAGCTTTCTAAAGCGGAGGATACAGCCAAACCGGGAATCCGCATTACTGGGGCGAATTCAAGAATGCCGCGGCAGTGGAAGATATATGAATACCTACGGCTGTCATCGGGTACAGATTTGGATCAAACGCCAGTACGGTGAATACTACAATTACAAGACGGTGTGGCGTGTTATGCACAAATACGGGCTGCTATCTAAGATTCGCCGAAAGAGATTCTTTCATTGCGGTGAGCAGATCCGTACCTACCCCAATCTATTGAATCGGAACTTCCACGCCGACAAGCCTAACCAGAAATGGGTAACAGACATCAGTTGCATCCCAACCAGTCAGGGCCCCCTACCTTTCCATCATTCGGGATTTGTTTGATTTAAGCATTGCCGCCTACAAAACAAGTATCCATCAGAGCATTAAGCTGGTACTTGATATGATACGGTTGGCGATGGAAAAAGAAACAGTCACCGCAGAGTTGCAGCTCCACAGTGATCTTTTCTTTGCGTTTGACATCTTTGAGCGTCTTCAATACCAAGTTGATCGATTGCTCTGTGCCTGTGCGATGCGCTACGATACTTAGGTCGTAAAGGCCTCGTATGACCGACAGGTACACCGTGCCTTGTTCTGTGGGGGTATATGAGTGAAATGAATCCGGACTATCGGGAGGCGCTCTATCTCACCTATTTTGAGGATATGAGATATGCGCAGGCGGCGGAGGTCACGGGAAAGACGGTGAAGCAGATTACCAACATGGTATATCGCGGAAAAGAGAGCTTGCGCAAACTGCTGGAACGGGAGGGGATCACAAATGCGGAGTCATGCGGAACGGGTCGCGGATACCGGCGCCGTCGTTCCCGGCTCGTTCAGCTTCAAGAAATATGAAGACGGCAGAGTATACCCGGACGAAAACCGCATGGAAATCCTCTTTACCCCTGATGATACGGAGGCATACGCCACTGCGGAATGCACTGTTACCGTGACCGGAATAAAATACACAATCACAAGCGTCCCCTACGACATCTACATCAACGACAAGCTGCCGGGGACGGCGTTTGAGAATTTAGGGCTTCCTTCCGGCATCAACATAGAGGTCAGCACCGGCGCGAACTTTAGTTCCGTTCCCGTGACATGGGACAGTTCCTCCTACGGCCCGGACTCTTATGAGGAGCAGATCATTACCGGCGATCTGCATGTTGAAAAGAGTTCATACGCGGATCTTCTGGAGCCGACAAGCACAGTCAAGGCTACTGCCAGGATAAAGCTCATTGATAACCGTGTCTTTACGCCCACGCTTGAGCCGCCCACCTACTCCAAGCAGCTCTACGGAGGCGATTTGTGCTTCCTTGTCTTTTCTGACAACTACCTCTCCGGCGGAAAGGCCACGGTGAACGGCGAAACGGTTCCCGGCACGTTCAAGCTGGACAAAAATCAGAAAATATACGGACACTCATTGACGGCGAGCCAGCTCCTGCAGGCCGAGCCGCTGCAGCTGAAGGGCATCTTCACTCCCAACGACCAGAAGCGGTACACCACGGCGGAATGTACCGTCGGTGTGAATGTCATTCCCCGCAGATTTGTCAAACCCAGTTACAACAGGGTGCTTAACAACACAAAGATCGGCATGGCCTTTGAGGAGCTGAACCTGTCGGAGTCGTTCAGTTTCTTCGTGGTTAGCGACGAAACTCCCCCCGGAGAGCTCGAGTCGTATTCTATGAATGCTGTCACCTCGTGGGACGCTTCAACTTATGACCCCAATTCGTATGATATGCAGACGATCTACGGTGAAGTCGACCGCGCCGAATTGGAGAAGTATTTCACCATACCAGAGGATGCCAACCTCAGGGCTGTGATCAAGGTTCAGCTGCAGCCCGACCCAGCCGAAACGGAGATCACGCAGGCACCCGTATTCCGCTGGAAAAACGGTGATTTTACGCTGTCCGACAACACCATCTTCTCCCAGCGAAGGTTTCAGGTGGGAACCTACAACGCGGAAGTCGGCAGTCTCTTTGGCGGCGTGGTAAAGGTCAAGGGGACGGATACCGTCGTCCCCGGCACATTCTCATTTAAGAAGGGTACGCCGCTCTACTCCTCGTCTCCGGGCGAATACGACATGACGGTGGTGTTCACGCCGACAGATCCGCGCCTCCACAAGCCGACGGAGACCAGCATCAAAATAAACGTCATCAAAAACACCCTCAAGGATGCCGATGAGCCGGAACCCATTACCGATAAGCCGCTCGGCACGCCCTTTACGGAGCTTGGGCTGCCGAAAGATGTGGTCGTCAATGCCGTTGACGGCGCTTGGCGCTGGATTGACGTAGCATGGGATGCGGCGTCCTATGACGCGGAGTCCCCGGATTGGCAGACCATCACCGGTACGTTGGTGTTTGATGAATATGACGAAAGCACCTACCAGCAGCCAGGCCCTGTGGTAACGGCCACGATCAGGGTAAAGCTCATCGTCCCGGATTCCGCGCCTACCGTCACCACCGGAACCCTGCCGACGGCTTGACGCTTAACGCGGATACAGGCGAAATCAGTGGCACGCCCACTGCGGCGGGCACTGCGGTCTTTACGGTCAAGGTGGTCAACGTTTTGGGTTCGGACACAAAGGAGCTGTCCCTTGCGATAGTCAAGGCCGAGCACACCGCCACCTTTGACGGCAACGGTGGTATGCCCTCTGTCGGCAGTATGACCACCACGAATCAGAAGCTGGTCTCTCTGCCCGATGCTTCCCGCAGCAAGCACAGCTTCGACGGCTGGTACACCGAAAAGAGCGGCGGCAGCGACAACCCGCCCGTCACCGATTATGCGCTGCGCTTTGAAATAGGAGGCGGCAGCCATATTGCCGACGTGCGGGGAACGTACAACACCTACATTGACCTGACAAAGTACGTTCCGATCCGGCGCGGCTATACCTTTATCGGCTGGTACAGCGACCGCGATCTGACAAACAAGGTTTCCGGCGTTTATCTGACGAACGATATGACCGTATATGCAGGCTGGCGCGTGACTGCAATCCCGCAGACCGGTGACAGCAGCCAACTAGGTTTGTGGAGTATTACGCTATGTGCGTCTCTTGCCGAATGTCTCGCGCGGACCACATGGCAGCTCAGACGGCGCAAGGGCGTATCACGGGAAACTGCAAAAAAGCAATCAGCACACTTTTGTGGCACGGGTTTGTTCCCCCGTGCCACATTCGCTATCTTCCCAGGAAAAAGACGGCTGTCCTTTTGAAGGACAGCCGTCCTGCTTTTACTGTTGATGTGTATGCACCTGGATATCATTCCTCAAACAGGTACAGGAGATAGCCGTACCCATCGGACTCCATCTTTGCATAAGGCACAAAGCGGAGGGACGCACTGTTGATGCAGTAGCGCACGCCGTTGGGCGATTCCGGATCACCGGTAAATACATGACCGAGATGAGAGTCTCCAGCGCGGCTTCTGACCTCCGTGCGGCGCATACCATGGCTCAGGTCCTCCAGCTCCACCACGGCAGGCTCCTCAATGGGCTTGGTAAAGGCGGGCCAGCCGCAGCCGCTCTCGAACTTGTCCGTGGAGGAAAAGAGCGGTTCGCCGGTAACGATGTCCACATAGATGCCTTTCTCGAACTGGTTCCAGAACTCATTGCTGAAGGGACGCTCCGTGCCGCTCTCCTGGGTGACCCGGTACTGCTCCGCCGTCAGCTTGTCCCGGACGGACTCCGCCGCGGGCTTTTGGTAGTCGCCCGGATCGATGCGCAGCTTGGAGAACAGCTCCATCTCCGCTTTTGGGATATGGCAGTAGCCGTTCGGATTCTTCTCCAGATAGTCCTGGTGGTACTCCTCGGCGGGATAGTAGTTTTTCAGCGGGCCGATCTCCACGAAGAACTTCTCGCTGCGTCCCCGCTCAATCTCGGCGATGCGTTCCACCGTCTCCTTCGCGCTTTCGTTAGTGTAGTAGACGCCGGTCTGGTACTGGCTCCCGATGTCGTTGCCCTGCCGGTTTTCTACCGTAGGGTCGGTGACGTAGAAGTAGGCCAGCAGCAGGGCGTCGAGACTTATCTGCTCGGGGTCGTATTCCACCCGCACGGTCTCCCGGAAGCCGGTGTTCCCCTTGCAGACGGTCTGATAGTCGGCGTCCGCCTCGCAGGTACCGTTGGCGTAGCCGCTCTCGGTATCCAGAACGCCGGGGATGGACTGCATCAGCTGTTCCAGTCCCCAAAAGCAGCCGCCTGCCAGATAGATGACATTTTCCGTGGTATCCATAAACATGCTCTCCTCGCCGGACATATCAGAGGGATGCCCGGCCATTTCCTTCGATTCCGTTTTCTGCGGCATATTCTTATGTGCTGCGGCGCAGCCGCTCAGTAGCAGTGCCGCAGCAAGCAGAAGCGGTAATACTCTCCGATACATGGCGGTTTACTCCTTTCTGAGGAGATAAATTCGTTTGTCAGCCCATATCGGCGGCAAGAGCCTGGTCGATGAGCTTTTGCAGCGTCTCCGCCTGCTTTTTTTCCGTGACGGCACCTGTGATGGGCTCTCCCACGATGTTGCCGTTGCGGTCAACCACATAGGTGGTGGGATAAGCAAAGATGTTCGTGGCAAACTTTCCCGCCTCGCCGTCGGAAGCGAAATACACATTCTGATAAGTCGCGCCTTTCTTGGCGAGTACATCTTTCGCCTCAGAAATTGCCGCTTTGTCGCCGTCCAGTGTGAAGGTGTTGACACCGATGAGCGCGCCGCCCTTCTCAGTAAGCTCCTTGTTCAGCGCATCCAACTCGGCAAGCTCGCCCACGCAGGGATTGCAGGTGGTAAACCAAAAATTCACTACGGTGACGGCGTTGCCGGAGAATAGCTCATCGCTCTTCACCGCGTTCCCATCCAAGTCTTTACCCTCAAATGCAGGGAACTTCTGCATACTGCCGTCATCGGGCGGCGTGGTCATGTCGCTGCCCGCAGGCATACTCATGGTTCCATCCATGGATTGCTGTGCCGCCTCGGGGTATTTTTTCTCAATCATGGTCAGCTTGTTTTCGATGTCGCGGATTTTCTCCGCTTCTTCCTGAAGCAGTTTCAGCTCATCCGCCGTAAACTGATCCTTGGCGGATTCGATTGTACTGAGCAGGAAATCACCGTAGTTTTTGCCGTCTTCCTGCATGGTCATGCCCTTGTCGGCCGCCATGAATACCTTTTCCCAAAGCGCTGTGTTCTCCGAGAGAATGGCATTTTCCTGTGCCAGCAGATCTTTGTGCATGGCAGCCGCTTCCTCGGCGTTCTTCGGCTCATTGCTCATCCCATCCATTTTGTCGCCGCCCTTTGCGCCGCAGGCTGCCAGAGACAGCACCATCAGTGCGAGAAGCAACAGCGCCAGCAATCGGCCGGCAGTATTCATTCTATTCATCCGTTTTGTTCCTCCTTGTTATTGTTGTTTTTCTGCGGCTGTTCTGCCGCCTTTGTTTTATCTTTACCGTCTCCGAAGCCGTAGCGGAAGCACACGGCGTTGGTCGGACAGGCTCGGACGCACATCCCGCAGCGAATGCACTCTGTATGGTTGGGCGTCTTTGTCACATCCACATCCATTTTGCAGGCTCTGGCGCATTTTCCGCAGGAGACGCACTTGTTTTTGTCCACCTTCATCTGGAACAGGGACACCCTGTTGAACAGCGCGTAGAACGCGCCCAGCGGGCAGAGCCACTTGCAGAAGGGACGGTAGAATACGATACTCAGCGCAATCACCGCCAGCAGGATGCTGAACTTCCATGTAAACAGGCTGCCCAGCGCCGCCCGAATGCCGGAATTGGCAAGGGACAGCGGAATGGCCCCCTCCAGCACGCCCTGCGGGCAGAGGTATTTGCAGAAGAAAGGGTCGCCCATGCCCACATCGTTCACAAGGAATGCCGGCAGCAGCAAAACCATCACCAGCAAAACGGCGTACTTGAGGTATCGCAGCGGCTTCAGCCTTTTCGTGGACAGCTTCTTCGTGGGAATCTTGTGCAGCAGCTCCTGAAACCAGCCGAAGGGACACAGAAAACCGCAGATAAAGCGTCCCAGCAGGACTCCCAGCAAAATGAGGAAGCCTGTGATATAATAGGAGAAGCTGAACTTGGAAGACCCTACCACCGCCTGAAACGCCCCGATGGGGCAAGCGCCGGAGGCCGCCGGGCAGGAGTAGCAGTTCAACCCCGGCACACAGACGGTTTTCCCTGCGCCCTGATACAGTCCACCCCTGAGGAAATTCGGCAGGTGCAGGTTGGTCAATAAAGTTGCCCCCGCCTGTATCCAGCCCCGGAAGCGGGACATAGTCTGTGACACGCCCGAAAACTTCTTACCCAATGCCCACACACTCCAGACATAATTTGATTGCTTTGCTCAGCACCGCCGCCGCCTCGCCGCGCCATACGCCGAAGCACAGCATGGCGATTCCCGCAACCAGCAGCAAGGCCTGCGCCGCAGTCTTTTTTACATGACTCAATTCCATCACCCTTTCGTTTTTTCTGCCACCATCATAACGCGAGAAAGTTAAAATCCCTGTTAAGAACGAAAATTTAACGCAAACCTTATCTGTTTTTGCTATAATTTAAGAACAACATGAAAATGAAGAATAAAAAGGAGGGCTCTCATGCACCTTTTAGTAATTGAAGATGAACGCGCCCTGTGCGAGACCATCGTCCGCAGCCTGCGGCGGCTGGCCTACAGCGTAGATTACTGCTACGACGGGGAGAAGGCGCTGGAGCTGATCGCCGTTGAAAAATACGATCTCATCCTGCTGGATCTGAACCTGCCGGGGAAGGACGGCATGACGGTGCTGCGCACCCTGCGGCAGACAGACCGGGAGACGAGGGTGCTGATCCTCTCCGCCCGCAGCGAGGTGGAGGACAAGGTGGAGGGGCTGGATGCGGGCGCCAACGACTATCTGGCAAAGCCCTTTCACTTAGCCGAGCTGGAGGCCCGCATTCGCAGCCTGACTCTGCGGCAGTTCACCCAGCAGGATGTGCTGTTGACCTGCGGAGCCTTGACCTTTGACACGCGCTCCCGCACCGCTTCCGTCAACGGGCAGACATTGACGCTGACCCGCAAGGAAACGGGCATTCTGGAATATCTGATGGTGCACCAGGGGCGGCCTGTGAGTCAGGAGGAGCTGATGGATCATGTCTGGGACAACAGCGTGGACAGCTTCAGCAACTCCATTCGGGTACATATCTCCGCCCTGCGCAAAAAGCTCCGGGTCGCCCTGGGTTACGACCCCATCCGCAACCGTATCGGCGAGGGCTATCTGATGGGAGGCGAGGAGACATGAGGAAGATATCTTTGCAATGGCGCATCACCCTGATGACCGTCCTGCTTATCGGCATCACCTGCGTCGCCATGAATCTGCTGCTCTGCTCCTCCGGTGTGTACTATATGGACACGATCGCAGACACCCTGCAGGGCGGCGGCACTATTATTATGAACGGTGAAGGGGTAGAGAGCTTTGATCCGCAGCTCATAACGCCTGACGAGGATCTGACCATCGTTGTCAATGGAGCACAGGGGCGTTTTCGTACGACCAACTGGTACATCACGGCTGTGGTGACACTGCTCAGCGGCATTCTGGCCTATTTTGTCAGCGGGCGCGCCCTCAAACCCCTGCGCAGCTTCGCTTCTCAGGTGGAGAAGGTGCAGCTGAATAATCTGGCGGATATGAGAATCAATGAGGATGTTCTGCCGGAGTTTCGGCAGCTGAGTCACTCCTTCAACCAGATGCTGGAGCGGCTGAACAACGCCTTTGCCGCTCAACGGCAGTTCACCGGCAACGCCGCCCACGAGCTACGCACGCCGCTGGCGCTGATGCAGGCGCAGCTGGATCTGTTTTCCGCGGAGCATCCCGATGTGCTGCCGGAGACGGCGGAATTTCTCTCCCTGCTGCAGGAGCAGACGGAGCGGCTGGCGCAGATGACAAAAACGCTACTGGAAATGAGCGACCTTCAAACAGTAGCGCGTACCGACCAAATCCAGCTGGGACCGATGATCGAGGAGATCTTCGCGGATCTTGCGCCGCTGGCGGAAAAAAACGATATCACGCTGGAGCGAAAGGGCGACGGCGCCATGACCGGCAACGACACGCTGATCTACCGAATGCTTTTCAACCTGACGGAAAACGCCATCAAGTACGACCGTCCCGGAGGCGCAGTGCGCATTTCCATATCCCAGGAGGAAAAGCGCCTTCTCATCCGCATCACGGATACCGGTTGCGGCATCCCGAAAGAATACCGGCAGAGTATCTTCCAGCCCTTCTTCCGGGTAGATAAGTCCCGTAGCAGGGAATACGGCGGCGCAGGGCTGGGGCTGTCGCTAGCATGGGAGATTGCCAATCTCCATGGTGGTTCCGTATGGGTCGAGAAGAGCACAGAGGAAGGAACCACCATTGCTGTGGAAGTCCCAGCGTAATAAATCAAAACTCCCCATTAAACAAGTGGTTTGATCTAGCCTTATAAGAGCTAATCAGCTATGGCAGTTTCCTTAAGGAGACATCGAATAGCGCGGTGACCACATTTTATCCTTTGGCGGCCCCTACCCAAGGGCCTCTTTGTTTCTATTTCAGATTGATCGAGCTTTCCCAGATAATCTGTCGCCAACTAAAACGTACTGCTCTAAAAAGGCTTTACACACTGGAAGAGCAAGTACCGAAAACAAATCATCCTTATCTTTGAAATACCGATAAAGGGCACCTGTTGTAAGGTTAGCACCGGCCATGATCTGGCGCAAGGATACTCCGGTAAAACTATATTCTAAGAATTCCTTTTGGCACTTTTAAGGGTATCGCCATGTGTTTTATCATATTCTGCAATCAATATAACTTCCTCCCCGTAATGTTGTTATCTTGATCTTTATTGTCAAGATTTTGAGTATGAAATGTCTCATAATAGTGCCTAAAAATTTCCCCACGCCCTTATCTAAAAATTACACATGCAAAAGAAAATAGCCCTTTTTAAATCGACTCTATAATTTGAATTAACAGCTTGTCCTCATCAAACAATTCGTATAGATTATTTTGGAGGACAAATAATAAATAATATAGAAAAATTTAATATTGTATTGGAAAAGCTATTGCAAAATATGTCGATTATTTTCATTTGCGTGACAGTTTAAATAATTATAAAGCGTTTATAAAATATATTTAGATAGAGCATAGGTTGTTCCAGAATTTACAATAGATCTAAAAGGATCGAACATGTTGTAGTAAAAGGTTATTGAGGAGGCGATACAAATGTGTACAGCAATAACGTATTATACAAAGGATCACTATTTTGGAAGAAATCTGGATCTGGAATTTTCTTATAATGAAACAGTAACGGTTACACCAAAATATTATCCGTTCCATTTTCGTAATGGAAAAGTGCTCAATCATCATTATGCAATGATAGGGATGGCTTATATAGTTGATGACTTTCCGCTTTACTACGATGCAACAAATGAAAAGGGTCTCAGTATGGCAGGACTGAACTTCCCGGATAATGCGGACTATAAAGAAGTGAAGGAAGGATACGATAATATTGCTCCCTTTGAATTTATTCCATGGATACTCGGTCAATGTGCAAGTGTGAGTGAAGCAAGAATTCTCTTAGAACAGATTAACTTGGTAAATTTGAACTTTAGTGAAGAGCTGCCGCTTTCTCCATTACATTGGATGATTTCTGACCAGCGAGATTCCATTGTAGTAGAATCAACAAAAGATGGTTTGAAAGTTTTCGAAAACCCTGTAGGAGTTCTGACAAATAATCCTACCTTTGACTATCAGATGTTTAATCTCAATAATTATATGCATTTATCGAAAGAACCCCCTGCAAATACATTTGCTGCCGAATTGGAACTTGAACAGTATAGCCGGGGTATGGGGGCGATAGGCCTTCCCGGAGATTTATCATCCGCTTCGAGATTCGTGAAAGCAGCGTTTACAAAGATGAACTCGGTTTCCGGTGATTCGGAATCGGAAAGTATCAGCCAATTTTTTCACATTCTTGGCTCGGTAGAGCAGCAACGAGGCTGCGTACATCTTGGTGAAGATAAATATGAAATAACAATTTATTCTTCCTGCTGTAACATGGACAAGGGGATTTATTACTATACAACTTATGAAAACAACCAGATCACAGCAGTTGATATGTATAAAGAAAATCTGGACGGAAACACTATAATAAGCTATCCGCTTATGAAAGAACAGCAGATTAACTATCGGAATTACTAATACCCTTAAACATAAGTTTTGTAAATAATCTTTGCATAGCTTTTATATTATTCTTTTAGGTGCGAGATAGTGGTATATCTAAAAATTTTCTAATATTTTGAATTTGAACAGGCTGCCTCAGAATGAAAGTCGGGGCAGCCTATTTGTGCTTGAAATAGGAGCATTCCTGCGTTGCAGTAATGGCAAATAACAAGTGTAGAATAAGCAGGTACTGAATTAAGAGTTAAGGTTATCTTATGGCACGGATTATGAAGAACAGAAAATGTAAAATAGCCGTTGCGATGTTTTTCGTTATTCTTTTTTTGGTGTACCACTCCTTCACGCGGGACATGATTGCAGCGGCGAAGACTGCCCGATTTATCACTTCATACAAATGGCACTCTGACAAATTATCGGGGCTTTAAGTATTGCTACGACAGTGGAGATATTTTTTGTTTTCTTTATAAACGAAATGTTGAAACTATGCTTTGAGCATAGAGAGATTTCATTCGTAGATTTGTGGTTCTGCCACATAATCGACATAAAGCCGGTATAGGCCTAGCCGGGACTTCGTCCCTGTTTTTTCATAAATCGACGCAATATATCGCTGCAAGGTGCGACGCGACATATAAAGGGCATCCGCCATTTCCTGCACACTCTCTTCGGTAGAAATCAACCGCTCAAATACTTCATGCTCTCTCTGCGTCAGCGAAAAGGATTCTGCAAATTTTTGAGAGTATTCTCCCCGGCTTTTATTTATGGATTTATCCGCCAATGTATTCTTTATCACGTTATTCCTGCGGTTTATATAGACAAACATTACAACGCTGACAGCCATAAACAAAACCAGCGCAGAGATAACCGTTGCAAAGCGATCATCTGAAACCAGCAGCGCAATCGAAAAATTAGTAATCAAAACAGCGCTGATATTATTTGCGGTACGCCCCATACCGGCCCACAGTGCCGGAATCCTCATATAGCGTGAAAGCTCCATGAAACTGGCGGTAAAGAAGACGACGAAAAAACCAGAAGACAAGTAGAATATAAATAATCCGCCCAAGAATGGAATACCGAATTTAGGAAATACGACACACATGACTGACATCAACATAATGCAGTACATTATGATAGGCATATATTTCCTGTTTTTCAAATCAAACAGAAAACCTGCCGTAAGCCCGCTTGCTGCCAGAAGAAGGCGCGGCCATTGTCCGATATCCGTACCTGCCGCGTGTTCAAGCGTAACCGCGTTATCGAGCGTACTAAAAATACATGCCATAAGCGCAACTAACAGAGCGAGAAAAATACCGGTCGTAAGCCTGCCTGTTACCCGTGCCGGAGAAACAACCATTTTTTCCCGTTCATTCTCTTGCGAAGCAACAGGTTTCCTGCGCGCCCGCTCTGCCCTCATAAACAGCAAGGCAAGAATACTCAAAAAAGCAGAAAGCACAATCGCCTCTGCCAATTCCGCGTTAATTAGATTGTTATTGATAAACTGAATCAGTATTCCAAGCGCATACGATATCCCTACCAAACGGGCAAGACAATTGTTTTCCCCTATTGCACAGGCGGCCATATCGTAGACCTTGCCGCTGAATATACCAAGCAGCAAGAATAAAATGATTCCGAATATCAACGTTGTAAAGTAAGAGACGCACTGCTGGATCACAAAGATACATACGACTGATGTCATTACTACGATAAACAGGAAAATGATTCGGTATGTTTTTTTGATCAAGCGGTCCAGAAATGGATAAACGAAAAAACCGGCTGCGCTTACTCCCAATATGTAATTTTGTGCGTTAATAGCCTCTGACGGCTTTGCCAAAAGAGAAACCATATCGACATACAAATATTCCGCGCCCAAAAATACAAAAGTAAAAATAGCCATCATCAGTACGGCGGTCAGCGACGCTGGTTTTCCCAGTTCCGTTTTTGTTTCATTCCACATACTTCGATTCCTTGTTAATATCATATCTACATCATTTATTATACATTGAAATTCAGTTGATTCCTACCGTCTGAAAACAGTTTGGCGCTGTTGTGCCACATACTTTTGATAGTTTGGCGCTCATGTGGCCTACCATCTCATCATACGAAAAGCAATAATAAGGGAAAGCATTTTTTAAGATATTCAAACGACAAAACCAATATTTTAGGAGGGAAAAATGAAACAGTGCGATAATGGTCATTTCTATGACGAAGCAAGATTTGATTCCTGTCCATATTGTCAGGAAGGCGCAGGAGTAGGGAAAACGGTAGCCGCAGTACCCGGATACGGCACAGGAGAGGCTGATCGCGGAAAAACGGTAGGGATCATCCAGAAAAAAATCGGCATCGATCCGGCGGTCGGCTTTCTGATCTGCATCAAAGGCCCGCATCGCGGCGAAGATTTCAAGCTATGCGCTGGGAGAAACTTTATTGGCAGGGCTTCTGCTATGGACGTGTCGCTGACAGATGACGACACGGTTTCCCGTGAAAGCCATGCGCTTGTGTCATACGACGCGAAGCATAACCGTTTTACGCTTTCTCCCGGTCAGGGGCGTGGGATCACCTACTGCAACGACGAGCAGGTTGAAGTAGCCAAACCTCTCCATGCATACGATATTATAGAAGTTGGAAAAAGCCGCCTGCTGTTCCTGCCGCTATGCGGTGAAAATTTCCGTTGGGACGACGAAGAGCAGAATGAGGATTGATCAATGGAAAATATAATTGCATGGCTGAATACGCCTCTGACGGAGGACGGCTCTTTTCGGCTATGGATGCTTGTCGCGGCATGCGCTCTCGCCGTTATCATCCTTTTAGCTTTCCTAAACAGGAAGCACAGACAGAAAAAAACAAAAAGAATAGAACGGAAAACGGCTTCTGTTACGGAGAAGCCAAAGGTAAAGCCCAATCTTGAGATTGCTAATCTTCAGGGGCTTGGAAAACGGGAGGAGCAACAGGACGCTTTCGGTGCAAGTCTGTTGAAAAATTATGAGGAAAACGGGCTGCTTGCGGTGCTATGCGATGGTATGGGGGGGATGGCCGAAGGCGGCATGATTGCCGGGTATGTTGTGTCTGAGCTATTGCGTATATTCCCATGGCAAGATTGTAGCGAACCGGAAGAGAAAATCAACAGGATAAGTTCCCATGTTTATCGTCAGTTCCGCGGACATGGAGGTACGACGCTCGTCGCGGCGTTGGTGAAAG
Source organism: Christensenella tenuis (assembly GCF_014287795.1). GTDB lineage: Bacteria > Bacillota > Clostridia > Christensenellales > Christensenellaceae > Christensenella > Christensenella tenuis. The sequence goes on along the minus strand of NZ_JACOON010000005.1, from coordinate 146,343 downwards.
GTGGGACCTTGTCTTTCTGGTGCGTGGGTGACAGCGACCTTTTTTTGCTGCGCGAAGAAAAGCTCTACGCACTGAATATGAGACAGGAATATAAGAACGATCTTTTAATCCGTGCATTAGAAGGAGCTTTCCCGCCAGAAGAGGCATTTATAGATCCACAGGCTGCGGCGCTTTCCGAATATATTGGGAAGGAAACCATAGTGTGTGAACATAACCGCATGCCGTTGCCGCTTAGGCCGGAAGACACGCTGCTGCTTTGTTCGGACGGCGTAAGCGATACGCTGACATTGACGCAGGTTCGGGAAGCGATGGCTCTTTCGTCCGAAGAATGTTGCAAAAAGCTGGAAAGGGATATTCTTTCGGCAGATATCCCAAATCAAGATAATTATACGGTGATTGCCATCAGGTATCACGGAAAAATAACGGAGGAGTATAAAGATGGAAACGAAAAAGAAAATATCGACTAAAAAAATTATGGCAATCGCCTTGTTCTGCGTTTTCGCGATAAGCTGTGTATTGTGCGGAATATCTGCTGCCAGCAGCATGGGCATGACACCTGCTCAAGCGCGTAATGGCGTGGCCTATGTGCAGCAGGTATTATATGACGTTTCCGGTAGCCCTGTTGCGGCTGGAAGCGGAACATGCTGGGCTGTCGGTAAACCGGGAGAGCCCGTGGAATATTTTGTAACAAACGGGCATGTGGTGCAGTATGCGTATATCGTTCCCAAGCAAGATCCCTCGTATAGCGGGAAGGTAACGGTAGTTTATTCCGGTGCCGAGAATGATTTTGTAGATGCGCAGGTTTTATATTATTCCGGCCCGGAGGAAAAGGATATCGCTATTTTGAAAGTTCCAAGCCCGACAGACAAACGCATCCCGCTTCCCATCAGACCGTCTGATACTGTGCAGCCGGGAGAAACAGCTTATGCTCTGGGATTTCCGGGTGTATCGGATACACTGGCAGAGAATATCCGCTATGATATCGACGACGTTACCATAACAGACGGTGTTATCAGTAAGCGCGCGTCGGTTTCGGGAACGGGCTACGAAGCGTTCCAGATGAACGTAGACATCAATCCGGGCAATTCCGGTGGACCTCTGGTGGACGCTGACGGCAATGTGATTGGTGTAAACACGTCGGGGCTCGTTACTCAGATCGGTACGGAGGAGCAATCGGTAAATATCAACACTAGCGTAAACTACGCCAGCGTTGCGGATCAGCTTATCCGTATTCTGGACGAGGAACGTATCGAATACACGCTGATGGGTGAAAAAAACTGGATGTTGTATACCTTTGTCGTAATTGGCGGTGTAACGCTTATCCTCGGAATTGTATTTCTGGTTATGGACAGAAAAAAAACGTCGGTTCTGTCAGCGGCGGATACCGAGGGAAGTTTTGTTGCCGGAAAACCGGCAAAAAACAGCCCGTCAGGCAAAAAACCGCTGCTACGCGGCGTCACTGGGAAATATGCCGGACAGAGCTTCGATCTCTCCAAAGGAAAGGTTACGCTTGGACGCGATCCAAACCTTTGTAATATTGTGTTCGATAAGAGTACGCCGGGGATCAGCGGGAATCACTGCCAAGTTTCCTATGATGCAGCCGGGGATTATTTTCTGTTGATGGATAACGGATCTTCCTACGGAACGTTTCTTGGAAATGGAAAGAAACTGCCTGCATCCGTCGCTGAAAAGCTGGCAACGGGAGATACGTTCTATCTGTGTAACAATGCCAATAAATTTATTGTTGCAAAGGAGTAGAAAATGGCAGCATATTACTTGGAAAATGGGAAAATACAGAAGGCATGCGCTGGATATGCCTCCCGCGAAGACGCGGAAATATATCATCTTAGTGCCAACGGAGAAATTACAACAAAAGAGATTGTACCGGATCTGAAACCTGGCGAAGGTCTGCTGATGTGTACTGAAGGTTTTTATGTGGAGTCGCTGGAAGTACAAGTAGACTTCCTGAAAGCTGCGGATGCGGAGCATTGGCTTAAATATATGGCCCTGCGCCATATCGAACGAGCGAGATATATTGATGACAGGCTTTGGGTGTTGGCAGAAATGATGGAGGAAAAAATATGAATCTGGAAAAAGTATGTTACGGCTGTTTCCGGGAAAAAGAGCCGGGAGTCTGCCCATACTGCGGATATGACGATACAGAGGAACAACCGTTTTTAGCGCTGCCGCCGGGGACAATTTTAAACGGACGGTATATGGCGGGAAAGGTGCTGGGAGTAGGCGGTTTCGGGATTACTTATCTTGGGTACGACCTGACGCTGGAAATTAAGGTAGCAATCAAAGAATATATGCCGTCAGGGATGGCGACGAGGTATAAAGACGGATATACGGTTACACTCACCGGGCGCGTGGAAAAGGAATATGCGGCAGGAATGGAACGCTTTTTGGATGAAGCACGTATTCTGGCCAAACTTCAAAATTTGCCTAACATCGTATCGGTACAAAATTATTTCAAGGAAAATAATACTGCGTATTTCGTAATGGAATATATCGAGGGAATGAGCCTTAAAGAATATGTTGCAGAGCATGGAGGCAGTATTTCCTATACTGAGGCGCTTGCAATCCTGCTCCCTGTCATGGAGGCCCTGTGCGAAGTTCACTCCCTGAATCTGATGCACCGGGATATTAGCCCGGATAATATCTACATTACAGCATCAGGAGAAAGCAGATTGCTTGATTTCGGCGCGGCACGGTTTTCCATGGGTGACAACAAAAGCGTATCTGTTATCTTAAAACATGGATATGCGCCGGAGGAGCAATATTCCAGCCACGGAAATCAGGGGCCGTGGACGGATATCTACGCGATGGGAGCTACGCTTTACCGATGTGTAACTGGAATAGTGCCGCCGGACTCAATCGAGCGCATTCACAACGATACGATCAAAAAGCCCTCCGAGTTGGGCATCAGCTTGCCTACATCAATGGAAAATGCAATATTGAAGGCACTCTCCGTCAAAGCAGAGGATAGGTATGCTAATATGCGTGCGTTTATTGATGCGCTGTCCGGTAAAAAAGCGGTATCGGTAACGGAACGCGTAACGGCAGGCGTAACGCAACGTGCCTCGACGATAGCTCCTGCGGACGGTAGAAGCGACTTTTGGGATTTTATGAAAACAAATCCGTTGATACGTTGGATGATTGTAGGAGCTGCCGCGGCTATTTTAGTATTTGCGGTGATTTTCCCTGCGGCGGGAGTATACAATGGGAAGAACACGCCTATAACCTCTAACGGTGGAACGAATGCCCCTGCCGCTACACAGGAATTGGTCGTGCCAAGCACAGAGGGCAGCGCCCCGGTGACAACACCGGAAACGGACGCTCCGGCTATGGAGATGACAACCCATGATATTACTGGTTATGGCGCTGAAATCTCCGTCCCGGCTGACTGGACGGAAGATCCGGAAAGCTGGGCTTTCACGAGCCCGGATTCGCGTATGGCTCTTGGCGTTGAGCTATACTTCTATCAGCCCTATATGGCTTGTTATTCCATAAACGACGTCGAGAACAATGTAGAAACGATCGCAGCGTGGGCATCAGAGGAAATGGGGACAACAGGATATGAAATCAAAACGGCGGGGCCGCAACAAATAGGAGACGTGCCTGCCTACCAGATCGACCTCCGCGCAACAAAGCAAACAGGCGGAGAGATTGACGTGGTACTCCTTTTTGCTGAAACGCAAAATGGTTTTGGATTATATGATATCATGGGAGCTTGTACGGCAGATGATGAAGAAGCGTACGCAGCGCTTCGCGGATATATGGATACTTTCATGATTACAGGCCCTGTCGATACGACGTTCAGGTTGTATTCAAACCAAGAGCTGGGCTTCAAATTTCTGTATAGCGCAGATTATATACAGGAAGAACCGGCTATTGTTAATGTGAAATTCGATGGGCCGGTTATATCGTGCGTCGCTCTATATCCTTTTGCAGGAGATGAAACACAATTTGTAGAGGTGGAAAATGTTTCTACAATTGCGGCGACTGCACAAGAAGCGAGTAATTTCTTTTATAACACCCACATAAACTTGGGAGCGGCGTTGAACGAGCCATATATAGATACATGGGGCGGCGTTGAATGGACAATGTGGGAAGGAACATTACAATCTTCTTCCGTTGCATTCGGTGCAGCAGAGATCAATGGGCAGATATATGTCGTTGCCAGCAGGGTTCAGGAATCAAATGTAGAGACAGCAAATAGTGTCAGACGTGATGCAATGTCTTCCCTGCGTCCGGTTTGACCGGACGCAAGGGACGGAAAGGAGCTATGATATGGCAGTGGTCATCAAACAAACGGTAAATTGCCCGCGGCGTATGGCGGTTTATGCGATTTTTGATACATTAGATAAACTAAATGGTATTTATGATCAGGAACTTGTGGGAGATATCAAAGCGCAAATAAACGTATTTGATAACTTGAGTGAGTTTGCTTTTGCGGTGACGGAACAGGGGGATGCCTCTATCATACATATTTCCATACTCTACCCTGCGCCGGAATTGACGGAGGAAGGACAGCGACGCACCCTCGTCTTCTTGCGGGATAGTATTATTCAGCATATTGAGAATGAACTCAACACCACAGCCAGAGAATAAAAATCATAAGGCAGATGTGGTTGTCCGCTGTTTCGGATAAACAAACATGGAGGAAACGAAAATGAACGGAAAAGATAAGTGCAGGATTTTAAAGGAAATACGGCAAAAAATAGCAGATGAGAACGAAATCGAATATGTAACGAGGGATTGTAAATTTCAGGGTGAATGTAGAGGCACATGTCCGCGTTGTGAAGCGGAAGTACGATATTTGGAAGAACAACTTGAACGGCGTAAAAAGTTGGGAAAACGTGTCGCCATAGCCGCACTGGCGACAGGACTGGTATTGGGCAGTATCGGCTGTACCGAAAGTGACTCTCGGTTTCAAAGAGGCTGCGCGCCCGTAGAAAGTTATGATGATGAAGAATGGACGTCGCTTGAGGGAGAAGTTCCTGCGGACAGCTTGATAAATGAACAAAACGAATAAAAAAACGGTTTTTCCAACGATTGCTTTGGAGCGTCATCGGATGACAACAGATGGTATTGGTGTTACGACGCTTGTTGCGGCCTACGGCTGTCTACTCCGATGTCAGTATTGTCTGAATCCGCATTCGCGGCAGCAAGAAACGAATCAATGCGAATATACGCCGGAAAAACTGTTGAATGAGGTGAAGCAGGATAATCTGTATTTTTTGGCAACAGGCGGCGGTATTACGTTTGGGGGTGGAGAACCGTTGCTTTACCCGGAGTTTATCAAGATGTTCCGCACACTCATGCCTGCCGGATGGAAACTAAATATAGAGACTTCCCTTTATGCCCCGGCAGAAGCTGTTATTACCGCGGCGCAGGTAGCGGATAGTATGATTATAGACATAAAGGACATGGACAATAGAATCTACGAACGCTATACCGGGCAGAATGCCGAAGTAATGAAGAGGAATCTTGCCATACTTCGGAATACGATGGATATGGGAAGCGTCCGTATCCGTGTCCCCCTGATTCCTAAATATAATACGGAACACGATCAAAAAAATAGCGCATATATACTTCAAAAGATGGGGTTCTCCAACTTAGAATTTTTCCGGTATGTCATAAAGCAACCGGGAAGGCTAAATGCAGAATAAATGAACATACCGAATCAATGCAGAATCAAATGATTCAAAGATTACTTTACGTAGGTTTCCGTTTTATCTGTGATGAAGTCTGGGCTTTATACAGCTCGGACAACGGCAGGCTGAGTATTGGTATTGAGCCGGTGGTGTTGGGGAAGTATTTGCTGGTGGGATACTTGCATGGCATAGAGTCGAAGCGGCGCATCGAGCAGGAGATACAGGTAAATATGGCCTATCGTTGACTTCTGGGGCTGGATTCAGATGAGCGGGTGCCGGATCATTCAACGATTTCATAAAACAGATGCAGCCCGCTTAATGGAACAAATCTGTTTTGTCGCCTGCTTGAGCATATCTTGCGGCAATGCATAGAAAAAGGATTGGTTGATGGAAAGATCACTCTGCCCCACTCCGCCCATGCAAAAGCGGATGCGTCATTTAAAGTGAATGTCAAAGTATTGGTGGAACGTAAAACCATCGATTACATAAAACGGTTGGATCGATACGAAGAAGCGGAGAATATCAGAAATGTCGGAAGTTATCAAGCCCCAGCGCGTACCGCACGGGAAATGGAAACCAGCATTGGTGAAGAAAACAATCAATACAATATGACCGACCCGGACGCGGGAATGCTGAGACATCCGGGGAAACCTTTGGGGATACATTACCTGCGTCACCAAAGTGTGGACGCGGCACATGGGATCGTGGTGGACGTGGCGGTGACGGCAGGAAATGTAAACGATTTGGAACCGTACCTTGAGCGTGTGGAATATATGTGTAACCACATCGGATTAAATATTCAGGACACGGGAGCTGACACGAGTTATGGAACTAGCCTGATCTATCACGAAATGAAGCGCATGGGAATCAGGCTGCACACACCCAAATCAACAGACGGTGAGACATACAAGGCAGAGCTAAAACGTGAACATTTTCGATACGATGATGAAGAGAATGATTACTTTGTTTGCCCATAAGCCGGATATTGAAATTGAAGAGTCTGGAGCGAGAGTGCTACAATATCTGCAAGGTCTATCGGGCGATCCGCAAAGATTGTTGAGATTGCGTGATACTGGAGCAATGCGTAAGCAGTAGCCAACATAGCCGGAGCATCCGGGTAAATATCTTTGAAGAAGCGGTGAGTCAGTAACGGAAGACAGACGACACGCCTGCCCATAAACGAGTTTTAGATTTAAGACAGATATGGTGCGAGGGAAATTTTGTGGTGCAGGAGTTGATACACAGGTTAAAGCGCCTGACAAGGCGAGGTAAGGAAGCGGCAGAAGACCATTGCCTCCTATCCGCTACTGCCTTGAACATCAAACGCATGATAAGGTATCTGGGATAACTCCTATGTCATTATTTTTTGCTTTGATTTTCTAAGTATCATCACTTCGCCTGAGAAAAAAGAAATAGAGAAAAAGGCCAATGGCTATGATAAAGATGTGGGATTTCTACCTGCGGTACACAGAAGAATGTGTGGAAGTACCGGACAGGATCGTGGAGGCGATGTATGGGCACAAGCGTCAGGAGGAATCCGGCGAACGGTATATCTGCCGTTATCGCGCAAAAAAGTGTATCAAGCTTTAGGGGAGGTCTAAAAGAATGTATTTGCGCTAATGATGTTTGATAAGTATACAAATTCAAGCTGTGAATCGGGAGAAAGCTAAAGCATGGTCAAAAGAAAAAATACAAAAAAGAGAAAAAATCAGCCTCATTAAGGGGTAAATAGTCCAGAAAACAACAAGACGTTTACCAATATTACAAATAGAAGATTGAACGCAAGTAAAATATTTGTCATATTGAAGCTCTTGAAATTTACGTTTAGACATTGTATTATAAAGAAGTAAAAATTGTTTTTAGAAGCGGATTATATTCCGCTTTTTTGTAAAAAGAATTCTGTGCGGCAAGAGGCATCAGCAGGTACCATTATAATTCATTCACGCTACAAAATTTGCTGTAAAAATAGATAACAAGTATAGATTATTAGAAAAAAGCATTGCAAAGCTAAGTGGTTTCTTTCATATGGGGGCTAATTAGTTGGTAAAAAAGAAACCAACTTTGCACAGGTAGACGGTTTTTTATTTGTGAGGTAAAGGAGGCCTCATGGGAAAGAAAATTCGGCGCTTTTTGTGGAGTAGCTTGGTAGGCATATTAATCTTATGTATTGCTATATTTACTTGGATAACTTTCTATATGGTCAATGAAAATGACAGGACGATTAGTGATATAGGGAAAATTTATATGTCCGAAATGGGCAAGCAAATCTCGTTGCATTTTTCCACTGTAATTGATCTGTACCAGTCCAAGCTGAAAGGCGTTGTATGGAGCAATATGCGCAATGATATAGGCGCGGCGAAACTGCGAGAGAATTTGGCTGCCAGTGCCCAAAGCCTTGGATTCAGTTATCTTGGCCTTTATGCTGATGACGGCAGCTACGAAGCTATTTATGGGAAACCCATACAGATAGACGAAGAAAGTGCCTTTATGGATGCGCTAAGCGCAGACGTGCAAAAGGTAACAGAAGGCACGAACCAGTCAGGCGATGATCTTCTTTTACTGGGAACGGCTGTTTCTTTTCCCATGGAAAATGGTGAAAATAGCACTGCGCTTGTTGCAGGTATACCCATACAGACTCTTATAGATATACTCTCGCTCGATATCGGTGAAACCCGTATTTATTCTCACATCACCCGCAATGACGGGACATATGTAATAAAAAATGCCGATGCAACAGAAGAAGATTCCGATTCGTATTTCGTCCGTGTGCTCTATTACGGTCATTTCGACAATAGAACCCCCGAGGGAGAAATACAGAGGATCTCAAAAGCGATAGAAGCGGGGGAGGAATATTCCATGGTTGCAGAGATCAAAGATGAAATCCGCAATACACATTTTACCCCGCTGGGATATTCCGGCTGGTATTTGGTATCAGTTCTTCCTTATGAATTGCTGTATAAACCTATATCTCATCTGCTTGATCAACGTATTTTTACTGCCATCAGTGGTTGTGTCATTATTTTATCGGTAATGCTTTTAATATATTATAAGTTTTTCCGAATGTCCCAGCGACAGATAAAGCTTTTACAAGAGACACGGCAGGAAGCGGAGCGTGCAAATAGAGCCAAAAGTACATTTTTTTCAAGTATGAGCCATGATATGCGAACGCCGATGAACGCCATTATGGGAATGACAGCTATAGCTTCGACACATCTTGACAACCGGATACAATTGCAGGACTGCTTGAAAAAATTGCCCTGTCTAGCAAGCATCTGCTGGGGTTAATCAATGATGTGTTAGATATGTCGAAGATTGAGAGCGGCAAGATGATGCTGAATGTGGATATACTTTCTCTGCGTGAAGTGATGGATAATATTACAAATATAGTGCAGTCCCAGATCAAGGCAAAGAAACAGATATTCGATATTTTTATTAAAAACATACAGACTGAACATGTATACTGCGACGGCACGCGACTGACCCAGGTGCTTTTAAACATACTTTCCAATGCAATCAAGTTTACGCCGGAGAGAGGAACTATTCATGTAGCATTGACACAAGAGGATTCGCCGTTAGGAGAATTCTATGTGCGCAACCATTTTGGGGTGAGAGACACTGGAATCGGTATGTCGCCTGAATTTCAAAAGAATATTTTCGATTCTTTCGCGCGTGAGGATACCAAGCGCGTACAGAAAGTTGAAGGAACGGGTCTTGGCATGGCGATTACCAAGCATATTGTCGACGCGATGAAAGGAGCGATAGAATTAAAAAGCGAAGTAAATAAAGGCACGGAATTCCACATTATTTTGGATATGGAAAGGAATACGGAAAAAGAAGAAGATATGCTTCTCTCGGCTTGGAATGTGCTGGTGGTAGACGATGACGAGCAGCTTTGCCACAGTGCCGCTTCTTCGTTAAAAAAGATTGGCGTGAAGGTGGATTATGCCTTAGACGGCGAGACTGCCGTTGAAATAGCGGCGACGCACCATAAAGAGAAACAGGGTTGCCAGATTGTATTACTGGACTGGAAAATGCCGGGAATGGATGGGATTGTGACTGCTTACGATTGGAATGAAATCGAGGAAGAAGCGCGCAAGGCTGGAGTCAACGGTTTCCTTTCCAAGCCGCTATTTAAATCTACACTTTTCTACGGGCTCAGGCCTTTTATAAAGACTACCCTGCTGGAATCAAAGCCGCTGGAGAAAAGGATTAATTTCATCGGTATGCTCGGCGACACAACGGCCACGGGCTTTGTGCTTGCGGTTATGATGTCCAACTCAGGCAGCGCGTGGGATAACGCGAAGAAATATATCGAGGGCGGTGCGCACGGCGGAAAAGGCAGTGAAGCGCATAAGGCCGCCGTTGTCGGCGATACGGTAGGCGATCCTTTCAAGGATACGCCCGGCTCGTCCCTTAATATTCTGATTAAGCTGATGTCCATGGTGGCGGTCGTTTTTACGGCGGTTATCGTAAATTACGGTATACTACAATAAATTCGACCTTCAGAGTATTAAATATATTATAAACAATATATTCTTAAAAAAATACATATAAAATATAGCACTTTTGCAATCTTAAACCGCAAAGGTGCTTTTTGTATGTCCTTTTATAGGGCACGAGCACCTCCATTTCTCCATTTTGATCGGGCGTTTTCAAACAAGCGACAAAATGGAGGTTACTATGAAAAAAGTGAATCTAAGGGAGTTTTATCCATCTCTCTATACGAAAGATACTTATGTCTTTCTACCGGATGATGTAGTTACTGCTTTATGGGAAGAAACAAAAAGAGAAAGGGCGGGATATGCAAAAATACGGTATCACCGCGCATACTATTCTCTTGACCGGGAGGATGGGATCGAGCGATTTGCCCTGCACTCCCCTATGCTGCCGGAAGAGATCATGCAGCAAAAGGAACTGCGCGAATTTCTTTATTCTATCATTATGGAATTACCGGAAAAGCAGCTGAAAAGGTTCTACGCCTACTATGTACTGAGAATGAAACTGAAAGATATTGCGCGGATTGAAGGAACCGATGCCGCTGCTGTATTACGGTCTGTTCAAAAGTCAGAAAAAACGATCCGCAAAAAAATAAAAAATTTTTTAGAAGATTGAGACAAAAAACGGTGTGTTTTTCTATTGAATAATAAGGGAGTATTTTTCTTCCGATAAAAACGAAATATCCAATCGTCTGAATACGTTAGCTGCATAGCGAGCAAAAGAACGCACACGCGAGGACTGCCTGCGGGAATATTCCCGTCAATAAGATAACATCAAAGGCACGAGCGGGAATGTCAACGTCCGGAAACTTCCGTGGCTGGGAGTATGCCATGACCTATACAGCCTATCATGATACTTGCGCGTAGTCGAGATCAAGTTCCAGAGCGTGCCCCTGCCGTTGGCAGGGTGGTGAGATTCCAATGTGGCGCTGCCCGCGCCGGTTCAGACGGTTGCCCGTCCGTTATGGGAAGTAGTGTCGAATGATAACGGAATAGAATATGGAAAGTGGGGGCAGATTTTCTGATCTGAATATCAGCACGAATAGTCTGCCCCAACTTCTGAATTTATCAAACCTCTTTGTTGTAATTTGGAAATATGAGTTTTTTTTGCATGGAGATTGTTTCGGACTATAATAAGAGCATCTGCCAAATCTTTGAAAGGAGGTGCCTATTTGTACGAAACAAAGTTGCCATGTGAGAGAAAGGAGAGTGCATTTATGGAAAATCTTTCCTCTCGCGTCTATACGGTCAAAGAAGTAGCAAAAATGTTAAATATGAAGCCGAGGACCGCTTATGCCTTTTGTGAATCCACAGATAAATTTCAAGTAGAACGTGTAGGGCAAAGAGGGCTTCGTATCAACAAAGCATCATTTGACGCATGGATGCCCAGCGGAACCCAATCGGCTAATACGAAAGAGGTATAGAAAATGGCAATTTCAATAAAACAAAGAGGTAAAAAATATACGTTCACATTCTATTATAAAGACGAAAATGGAATAAACAGGCAACAATATGAAGCATATAGCAACCTGGATAAAGCCGATGAACGAGCAAAGATGATTGAATTTCTGAAATGGAAGAATGATGATAAAACGCTGCTACAGTTAGTAAATGAGTATAATGCGAATAAAGCAGGAACAAAAACAAAGCATTATTCTAAAAATGATAATATGTGCAAAACATTCTCAGAGTTTATTTGGGCATGGGCACAGCGGCATGCGCATAAAGTACGAATGAAGCCAAGTTCGTACGCAGGTTTGAAGCGGAATATTAGGAATCACATCGAGCCATATTTCGGAAAAATGATTGTGAGCAAGATTACACCGGAAACAATAGAAGATTTTTTCTTTCAATTAAGCCAAAAGAAATGCAGGGGCGCAAAGAGTTATAAAAAGAGTGAAGATCAAATACCTACTCTTAAAGGAAGTTCGCTAATGAAAGTATTTAATATTATCCGGCCTGCTTTTCGGGATGCGGAAACATGGGGATATACGAAGCGAAATCCAATAAGCAGTGATCAAGCCCCGGCATATAAGTATGCAAAACGAAAATTCTGGAAAAAAGAACAGGTGCAGCATGCTTTGGAAAAAATTAATGATCCCGTTTTGCATTTAGCTGTACATCTTGCATTTATGTGCAATATGCGACCGGGCGAAGTTGTGGGAACGGATGCTGAAGGTATTGATTTGGCAAATAAATACTTCCAAATCAGTCAAGCGCTTCAGCGTGTTGAAACAGAAGCCCTTGAAGAGCTTGCTCAAGATGATATTATCCGTATTTTCCCGAAAAAGAAACCGGACGCAAAGACTGTGATGATCCTAAAAAAGCCAAAGACAGAAAAAAGTGAGCGCAAAGGATTCCTAAACATGAAACTGTGTGAGGAAATCGAGAAACGTTTGCAACAGATCGAGCAAGATAAGCGATATTACGGCAAGGATTATCATGACTATGGCTTGCTCCTTTGTTTCCCAAACGGTGATCCGATTGAACCCCGGACAATGGATAAGCGATTTAAGAAGTGGCAAAAAAGTGATGGGGTGAGTGCGGAAGATGTAATTGATATGCAAGGATTACGAAAATCTGCAACAATGTATAAATTGAGGTTAACAAACTATGATGTGCAGGTTGTCGGAGGCGAAGGCGGACAGACATCGGCTTCAACGATTCTTGACCACTATGACGAAGTTCTCGAAGAAGATAGAAGAAAGTTATCTATACAAGTGGAAAATGATTTTTATGGGCGGCTGAAACAAAAACGGGTAACAGAGGACTTTGACTTGCGAAGGTTATTTAAGGAGTTAGTCGAACAGCCGGATTTAGCAAAAAAACTTTACGCTTGTTTACCCGTGTTGCAGAAAGCGACCTGAATTGCACTCAAAATTTATGAGCAAAATTTATGAGCAAATGATTTTTGCTCATAAATAATAGATATTGGCAGAACAAAAATAGTAGAAAAACTGAAGACCTCGATAAAGATGGTAATGGAAAAGCGGTTTCCTACAAACTCGTAAAAAACCGCTCTACCAAAGGATTTCTTTGGAGCTGATGGCGGGACTCGAACCCGCGACCTATACCTTACCAAGGTATTGCGCTACCGCCTGAGCCACATCAGCATTATGAAATTTTTAGGTGAAACGCAAATCCTTACCAAGGATGTGCTCTACCCCTGAGCCACATCAGCAGAATAAAGCTGTGACTTAAATATTATATGATACTCCTGCTGATTTTTCAATCCCTTTTGACGGAAGAAATTTTCCGCTTTTCCCGGCGGTAAAAATATGTACATAAAAATATTAAAAAAGCACAAATACTTTCACATTCCTTTTCTCTTACGTTATAATGAAATTATACAGAATTAAACTGCCCTATTTCATAAAAAATAAAGGGAAAGAAGGATTTTACGATGATTTGTAACAACTGCAAACAAAACTATGACGACAATTTGAACGCATGTCCTTATTGCGGTTCAGCCAAAGCAGCGGCTCCCGATACAATGCCGCCGCAGGCTCAACAACCGCCGCAGCAACAGCAAGCGCAGCAGCCTCCGCAGTATCAACAGCCCTATCCGCAACAGCAGTACCAGCAGCCGCAATACCAGCAAGCGCCTCCGCAGAATTATCAAACCGCTTCCCCGGCAAAAGGCACGGCGACAGGCAGCCTTGTATGTGGTATTATTGCAATTGTGATGGGTTTCCTTGTCCCGATTGTCGGCATCATTCTTGGTATTGTTGCAATTACAATGGGCAACAAGGCCAAGCACATGCTTCCGGCGGACCAAAGAGGCACGGCAACCGCAGGTTTTATCTGCGGCATTATCGGCATTGTAGTCGCGGTTATCTTCTGGATCGCGAACGCAGTTTTGCTTGCTTCCTTTATGTCCTATTTGTATTAATGAACATAAACCGGAGTGTAAAATGTCATGAAAAACAAGTGTGGAATATTTGCTTTACTTTTGCTGGTCTTGCTATCGCTGGCAGCCGGATGCGCGTCCAGCACCGCTCCAACGGTTGAAGTAGGAGGTGAGGTTCTTCCCTCTTTGTACTCCGTGGTGGGAGAAAAGAAAATCACCGGTACATCGAAAAGCATTAGCACAGGCCTTGCAGAGGTAGAGCTTACTTATCAGGGTGTGGCGGTCGACGAACTCAATTCCTATATCGAGTCTTTGGTCTCGGATGGTTACATGATTACACAGGAGGCGTCGGCAACCGAAGACGGCCAGACCTACCAGATTGGAAAGGAAGCATCCAAGGAGGGAAATATCATCCTGATCAGTTTTTATTTTGAAGACGGCGGATCTGCGGTTATCAATTATGCCGTAGGCGCAGGCACCATTACACCGGAAGCGGAAGGCTGATAATTACTGGCAATCGCAAAAAATCGCGGCGCTGCAATACTGCGGCGCCGCGATTTTTATTTTGACAATACAACTATTATTTTTTTGTTTAATTCAGTCTTTTCCCCTGTATAAATAAAAGAAAAAATCTTTTTGAGAGGTAAATCATGATATTCCAATATGAGGAAGAGCGTATTTATGCCGAAGATGAAAATGGGACGCTGCTCGCAGAAATCACGTTTCCGGAAGCAGCAGACGGCAAGGTTGATATTAACCATACTTTTGTCGCTCCTTCCCTGCGCGGGCAGGGTGTGGCCGGCGAACTTGTACGGGCGGCCCTCCAACAGATCGCGGAAACGGGAAAACAGCCCCTTGCCACATGCCCCTATGCGGCCCAGTGGTTCGAAAATCATCCAGAGGAATTAAAAAATTTGTTTGGCTCCATGGAGAAATCCTTTTGAGCAGGCATTTTTTGAACAATATATCTTCAATCAAACATTTTTTTTGAAAATTTTAAAAAATACTTGCAGGAATTTGAATTCGGGTGTAGAATACATATAACAAGAAGATCATACAAGAAATCAGTAAAAAAATGGTTTTAGAAACTGGTTTCAGGGTATGATAATAGTAAAGACAGATGACTTCGGCGGACGGCGGTTCGGAAGGTTGTCTGAATTGGAAAAGAAAGGGCGTGATACCAATGTACGAGTCTGAATGCGCGATATTGGGCACGCATGCACAATCCCAAAAGTAGGCTTTATGGTCGCACGGAAGGGATCACGGAACAAAATTTTTGAATTGGCAATTGGCAGTTTGGAAATATCCGTGACGGCGAACGCAGGATTCCCAAAGATGCTGTAAAGGCAGCGGAGGGAGGCTGGAGTTACGCAACAGAGTTGTAAAGAAAACTCAGTGAAGGCGCCAAAAGGCAAACGTATCGCGGGCGTTGTAGCCGCAAGGGAGATCTGGGGATGTTCCAGACTGAGTGCGTGTGGTGCCGGAGTGTGGGCTTGTTTGCAAGAAATGCGATACCGGTCAGGCCGGTTGGTACGTAAATAAAAAGATGCTGCGTATCAATGTGGCGGTCGGCAGGAACCGATGGGGGATGCATGACCCGAAGGTATAGGCAGAGCATAAGTGTACACAAAATAAAATTGAATGTAAAGAATCGAATGGGATTTCCAATTGGGAATCCCTTTTTTATGCTCTATACTGCCTGCGTCTTTGCCTCTTCCTCGTTTTTCTCGCGCATAATCCTGATATGTAGTTTGCGCTCCAGGTCTTTTATTTTTCCATGCTCACGCGGCGTGACCAGTGTATATGCTTTTCCATCTTTGCCCGCGCGCCCGGTTCGTCCGATACGGTGTACATAATAATCCGGTTTATCCGGCACATCATAATTAATGACCATATCAATTCTTTCAATATCAATCCCCCGTGCCGCAACATCCGTTGCAACCAGCACCTTTGTTTTCCCTTTGCGGAAGGTATTCATAATCGTATCCCGTTCTTTCTGCCGCATATCTCCATGCAGGCAGGCGGAAGCAAGGCCACGGTAAGTAAGCTCTTTTTGCAGTTCCTTTACCTTGCGCTTAGTGTTGCAGAACACAAGGGTCAATCTGGGATTGAACCGTCCGATCAGGCCGCACACCGCGTTTGATTTTCGTTTAGTCTGCATATAAGCCTGTGCAACCGTTTCGACTGGACGATTCTGTTCCCCGATTTTAATACGGACAGGATCCTTTTGAAACTGTTTTGCAATTGCCGTCACTTCCCTGTTCATTGTTGCGGAAAACAACATTGTTTGCCTTTGTTCCGGAACAGCCGACAAAATCTCTTTCATATCGCCTAAAAATCCATAATCCAACATTTCATCGGCTTCATCCATCACGACCGTACGCACATTTTTCAGCTTCAATACCCTGCGGTTAATGAGGTCTTTTAAACGTCCGGGGGTGCCGACAACGACCTGTGCGCCCGCCCGCAGAGCCTTGATCTGAATTCCCGCAGGCTGCCCGCCGTAAACGCTCACCGTCCTCACCCCACGAAGGTGCGCGGAAAGCTTGGTTGCAACTTTTGCCGTCTGCATCGCAAGTTCGCGCGTCGGGCACAGGATCAGTGCCTGAACTTTCCTGTTGGGCGGAAAAATATTCTCCAGAATTGGAATCATAAACGCGGCCGTCTTCCCCGTTCCCGTTTGTGCAAGGCCGATCAGATCCTTCTTTTCCAAAAGGGCCGGAAGCGTTTGCTCCTGAATCGGCGTAGGCTTTGTATAGCCGATTCGGTGGAGCGTCTTGTTCATTTCTTTTGATAACTGTATTGAAAAACTCAAATAACTACCTCTTTCTCTGTTCCAGCAAAAAAATAAGACCCTGCCCTTCAAAGCAAAGTCTTTTCATCAATCCACTTTGTGTACGCTTAAAGTATATCATATTTTCTTTTTTTTGTAAAACATCCTGTGCTATCTGTATTTCATTATGTATCGTTCGATTTTTTAGGTTGCTTTTCCTGTCACTGTCAGCCCAGTCCGTTTGCCTAAGCAAAAGGATGGATTTTTTTATAGCGGAAATCTTTTTCTTATCAAAAAAGCCTCCCGCTGCTGCGGGAGGCTCCTTGCTCGTTTTGAAAAATTTATTTTTCTTCCGCGAGATTCTTGTAGTATTCGTACCGTTCTTTCGCTTCTTCTTCGGATTTTGCAAACAATTCGTCTGCCATCTCCGGGAAGAGTTTCTTCAAGGATTTATACCGCGTTTCGCTCATGATGAAATCCTGGAAGCTTGCCGTTGCCGGTTTGGAATCGAGCGTGAACGGATTCTTGCCCTCTTCCTTGAGCAGCGGGTTGTAACGGTAGAGCTGCCAGTAACCGGCTTCCACCGCGCGCTTTTCTTCATGCTGGGATTTACCCATGTTGATACCATGATTGATGCACGGAGCATACGCAATGATGAGGGACGGGCCCGGATAGGCTTCCGCTTCCTGCATCGCCTTCAGAAGCTGGGCCTGATTTGCGCCCATTGCAACGCTGGCAACATACACATAACCGTAGGTCATAGCGATTGCGCCAAGGTCTTTCTTCTTAACTTTCTTACCGGAAGCCGCGAATTTCGCAATGGAACCTGTCGGCGTTGCTTTACTTGCCTGACCGCCCGTATTCGAATAAACTTCCGTGTCAAGCACAAGTACATTCACGTCTTCGCCGGAAGCGAGCACATGGTCGAGACCGCCGTATCCGATATCGTACGCCCAGCCATCGCCGCCGAAGATCCAGACGGATTTCTTTACGAAGAGATCTTTCTGATCGAGGATCTTCTTGCAGGTGTCGCATTTATCCGCAACTTTTTCAAGAGCCGCTTCAAGGTTTGCCGCCGCAATCTTGGATTCGTCGCCCTTATCCGCTGCTTCGAGCCATGCCTTCATTGCTTCCACTACTGCCGCGTCCTTTTCGCCGGGCGCGTCGATCGCGGCCTGCACCTGCTCCTTGAGGGCATTCCTGCGGGCCGTGAACGCGAGGTTCATGCCATAGCCGAACTCGGCATTGTCTTCAAACAGCGAATTTGCCCAAGCCGGGCCTTTTCCTGCATCGTTTACCGTGTAGGGGCAAGTCGGCGCGCTGCCGCCATAGATGGAGGAGCAGCCCGTCGCATTGGCTACCGTCATCCGGTCGCCAAAGAGCTGTGTGACGAGTTTTACATACGGCGTTTCACCGCAGCCTGCGCAAGCGCCCGAGAACTCGAACAGCGGTTTTAAGAACTGGCTTTCCGGAACCGTATTTTTCTTGAACTCGATCTTCGGTTCGGGCAGTGCCGCCGCGAAATCCCAGTTGTCTTTCTGGAGTTTTTCCTGTTCTGCAAGCGGCTTCATGATGAGAGCCTTTTCCTTTGCCGGGCAAACGTCCGCGCAGTTTCCGCAGCCTGTGCAGTCAAGCGTGGAAACCTGAATGCGGTAGTTATATCCTTCTTTGCCGCGTGCAGGCTTCGTTTCGTAGTTTGCCGGAGCGTTCTTAAGGTCTTCGTCTGTCGCAAGGAACGGACGGATTGCAGCATGCGGGCATACATACGAGCACTGGTTGCACATAATGCAGTTACCGATCTGCCATTCCGGCACGTTGACTGCAATACCGCGTTTCTCGAATTTCGTCGTACCCGTCGGGACAAAGCCACGCGGATCGAACGCGGAAACCGGAAGCTCGTCGCCCTTCTGCACAAGGATCGGATGGATCACATCGCAGTAATATTCATCGTCGGGCAGCGTCAGGCACGGAGCGCCCTGCGTCGTGGTTGCCCAGCTTTCCGGATAGCTTACTTCCTGTACAGCCATTCCGGCGTCGACCGCTTTGTAGTTCATGTTTACGATCTCGTCACCCTTTTTGCCGTATGTCTTCTTAATCGCCTGCTTCATATACTCGATGGCGTCAGCCTCCGGGATGATGTTTGCGATCTTGAAGAATGCAGACTGCATAACCATGTTGGTCCTGCCGCCGAGGCCGATTTCACCTGCAATCTTGATTGCATCGATGTTGTAGAATTTCAGTTTTTTCTTGGCGATTACATTTTTCATGACCGCCGGAAGCTCTGTTTCCATCTCTTCGAGGGACCAGGGGGAGTTCAGGAGGAACGTTCCGCCTTCCTTGATTCCTTCGAGTACGTCATAGCGGATGACGTAGGACGGATTGTGGCATGCAACCATATCCGGATGTGTAATGAGGTACGCCGACTGGATCGGGGATTTTCCGAAACGCAGGTGCGAAATCGTGATACCGCCCGACTTCTTGGAGTCGTAAGAGAAGTAGCCCTGCGCATACATATCGGTATGGTCGCCGATGATTTTGATGGAGTTCTTGTTCGCGCCTACCGTACCGTCGGAACCGAGGCCGTAGAATTTCGCGCTAAAGAGGCCGTGCGGCGAAGAATCGATCATATCCTTTACTTCGAGAGACGTTCCCGTCACATCGTCCGTGATGCCGACCGTGAAGTGGTTCTTCGGTGCATCCTGCTTCATATTGTCATAAACCGCTTTCACCATGGAAGGCGTATATTCTTTGGAGCCAAGGCCATAGCGGCCCGCATAAACCTTGATGCCCGTACGGCCCGCTTCAAAGAGCGCCGTTACAACGTCTTCATACAGCGGCTCGCCGAGGGAACCAGGTTCTTTTGTCCGGTCAAGGACGGTCACTTTTTCCGCCGAAGCCGGAATCACATCTACAAATGCGCTCGCATCGAACGGACGATACAGGCGGACTTTGATAAGGCCAAGCTTCTCGCCCTGCGCGTTGAGGTAATTAACGGCTTCTTCCGTTACGTCGCAGCCGCTGCCCATAATGACGACAACATGCTTCGCGTCCGGAGCGCCGACATAATCAAACAGATGGTACTGACGGCCGAACATCTTGGCAAATTCATTCATTGTTTCCTGAACGATTGCCGGCGTCGCGAGATAATACTTGTTCGCAGCTTCCCTATTCTGGAAGTAAATATCCGGATTCTGCGCCGTACCCTGCTGGTGCGGATGATCCGGGTTCATGCCGCGCGCGCGGAACTCTTCGATCGCTTTCCAGTCAACCATCTCGGCCAATTTGTCATAGTCGAGAAGCTCAATCTTGGAAACTTCGTGGGACGTTCTGAATCCATCGAAGAAGTGCACGAACGGAACCTTTGCTTTCAGCGTGGAAAGGTGGGCAACCGCGGCCATATCCATCGTTTCCTGTACGGAAGCGGCAGCCAGCATGGCAAAACCGGTCTGGCGCGCGGCCATTACATCGGCATGATCGCCAAAAATGGAAAGCGCGTGTGCAGCAAGCGCCCTTGCGGAAACATGGAACACCGCCGGAAGGAGCTCGCCGGAAATCTTATACATATTCGGGATCATCAGCAGCAGGCCCTGGGACGCCGTAAACGTGGACGTAAGAGCGCCCGCAGCGAGCGAACCATGGACAGCGCCCGCAGCGCCGCCTTCGGACTGCAGCTCGGAAATTTTCATCGTCTGTCCAAAGATATTTTTTCTTCCTGCCGCAGCCCATTCGTCGCAGGACTCCGCCATCGGCGAGGAAGGAGTGATCGGGTAAATCGCACCGACGTCGGAAAATGCATATGCGACGTGAGCGGCAGCGGTATTACCGTCGATTGTTTGTTTTGCCATTCTTAGTGACCTCCTAATTTTATAATTCATTTAAAAATATTCACAACATTATAATTATAGTATTGTAGGCACCGAAAAGTCAAGGTGAAACGCCGCTATATCCCCTTTTTTTGAAATTTAACCCGCGCCGTGCAAAGGCAGGAAATTCATCCGTATGTACGGACATTTTTATTGTTGGAAAACAACGGATTGTTTTCCGCAGGCATGTCTTGTATTCCTTTCTTTCCCATGTTATACTGAAGTCACAATTGAAAATGTGCAGAGTAGATTTTGCGCGTTAAGTGTATCAGGATGGGATGTCGCCTGATAACGAAAAGGCCTTTGGTCTTGCGGTGCAAAGTCGCGTCCGCTGCTCACAAAAGAAGATTCTTTGAGGCGGCTTTTGTTTTTGTATTCCGTCCGACAGCCTTTCTTTTGTAGAAGCGTCGCCATTTTTACGAAAGGGAGGTTATTTTTATGTCTAAAATCAATCCGAAAACCTTGCGCCTTGTGTACTGCGCAACCTTTATCGCCATTGCCGTGGTTGTCGGCAGCTTCCTGTCTTTTTACCTGACGGAAAGCATTAAATTCAACCTTGCACCCGTTGTCATTATGCTCACGGGCGCGGTGCTCGGCCCCATTTGGGGCGCGGCTGCGGGCGGTATTACCGACCTGCTTTCTTTCCTCATCGGGACGGCGGCAAAGCCTGGCCCTTATTTTCCGGGCTTTACGGTGACAATGGTCTTGTACGGCCTGGTGTCCGGGCTCATTTTCTACCGAAAAAAACATCCGTCCGAGGTGCCGTCAATCGCAAAAATTTCTCTTGGTACGGCACTTACGCAAACGGTCTGCTCGCTGCTGATCAATTCTTTCTGGAATTACCTGCTGTATGGGCCGACCTATCTCGTGGTGCTTACTACGCGCCTGCCCTCTACATACATTATGTGCGCGGTGTACATCGTCCTGATGTGCATTCTCCTAAAAAACAAGCAAAAGATGTTCAAGTCCTTGTATATGCCTGCCACGGCGCGGCTTTGATTCGGACGAACCGGCAGCCTGAAAAGCGGTACATCCGCCGCTTTTTCATTGGCTTAGAGCACAGCCGCGCTGTCTGCGTCCGCCGGTAAATTACCCTGCGGATAAAACGGAAAGCAATGCGCGGCGGGCGCAAAAATTACAAAATAACGTGAAGAGCCGGTTCTTTCGAACCGGCTCTTCAAAAAATAATAAAAGGGTGGGGATTGACATATCCTAGTCTCCTAAGATATGGTTTTATTTTATACTACATCCTGCCGGATTGCAAGCAGTATTTTGTTAACAATTTGTGAATCCTGTTATTTCATTTTACTTTGGCTTGCTCAAGTCTTTTCCGCACATAATTCGGCAATGCAAAACAGCCGCGGTGAAGTTCCGTATTATAGTAATCCGTATGGAGGCCGAGAGCATTCCAAGCATCCGCATCAAACGCAAGCGGATCGCGGGTCTCCGACGCAAATCCGAACAGCCAGTGGCCGGACGCATACGTGGGCATATGAAACTGATAGACCCGGCACACCGGGAATACGGCGGAAAGCTTTTTATGCGCACGCTCCATCTCAACCGCGTCGCCTTCATAGTAAGGGCTTTCGTGCTGGTTGACCATCACGCCGCCGGGCGCGAGCAGCCTTGCGCAGTCCTCGTAAAATGCCTGCGAAAAAAGTCCTTCCCCCACGCCGACCGGATCCGTAGAGTCCACGAGGATCAGGTCATATTTTTCCTGCGCATCCCGCACAAAAGCGATCCCGTCGCAAAAATGAAGGGACACGCGCGGATCCCCAAGCTTTGACGCGGTCTGCGGAAGATATTCCCGGCACAGGTCCACCACCATCCGGTCGATTTCCACCATATCAATATGGCGAATTCCCGGGTAGCGCACAAGCTCACGCACCGCGCCGCCGTCTCCCCCGCCGATGATGAGTATGTTTTTCGCTTCCGGATTTACCGCCATCGGCAGATGCACCAACATTTCATGGTAAATAAATTCATCCCGTTCGGTCAGCATAATAAAACCGTCAAGCGTAAAAAAACGTCCATATTCATAGGAATCATAAAAATCGATCTTTTGGAATTCGCTTTTCGTATCGATAAAGTGATCCTTTATTTTGATTCCGAATTTTGCGTTTTCCGTAAAGTGTTCATAGAACCAGTCATCTTTCGAAATTCCTGCCATAAAAAATCTCCTTCATCTCCCGTTCAAGGTTGCGTTCAATCCGTGCGCGCGTCTTCTCCTTGAGGTCTGCCGCATCCAGATTGAACAAATAATTATCAAGATCATATTCTTTTAAAACCATGCTCGTATGAAACACACGCTCTTCATACAAATTGACATCGTAGGTTTCATATTTTTCCAGAATATGCCCCGGGATATAATCTTGGATGGACATGATGTCATGATCCATGAATACCTTTCCTCCCGTTTCCGTGCGGGTAAAACCGCGTACGCGGTAATCCATGGTAATGATATCCGAATCAAAGCTTGTAATGAGCTTTTCGAGCGTTTTCAGCGGCGATATTTCCCCGCAGGTGGAAACGTCGATGTCTGCCCGAAAAGTACAAACCCCGTTCTGGGGATGGCTTTCCGGATAGGTGTGTACCGTCAGGTGGCTTTTATCGAGATGCCCCACAAGACTCGCGGGAACTTCTTCTTCCGCAATCAGCATCGTAACGGACGCGCCCTGCGGTTCGTAATCCTGCTCCGCGATGTTCAGGACTTGTGCGCCGATCCGGCGCGCCACATCCGTCAGAATCTCCGTCAGGCGGCGCGCGTTATAACATTCATCTATATATTCGATATAGCTTTGCCTGTCCTCTTTTGTATTGGCATAGCAAATATCGTACAAATTAAAGCTCAGCGTTTTCGTGAGATTGTTGAACCCATATAATTTCAGCTTTTGCAAACCATGCCTCCGCACACAGAACTGTTTTCTTTATGATTTCATTATATATCAACGCCCGTAAAATGAAAACCATTTATCACATTTTAGAAATCACACTTTTGTCATCCTTCCTTCGTGCATCCCTTCCCCAAGTATATATTTGTCTCCTCCGGTAATCTATCATAAGTAATAAGCTGAATTTATTTTGCAGACTTAAGGAATACCTGATAGGCCAAGGTTGGTCTGCGATACAAAAACGCCAGCAAAGGAGGAAAACATGAAATTTCAACTTGCAACCGATTACGCAATACGCATCCTGTGTTATCTGCACGAAAACAATAACAGGCTGTCCACAGCGACTCATTTGTCGGAAAAGCTGGGAATTACATATTTGTATTTCATGAAGCTGACCTGCGTGTTGAAGCAAGCAGGACTGATCCAGTCTGTCCAGGGCTGCAACGGCGGCTACCAGCTCGCCAAAAACGCGGAGAACGCGACGCTTTACGACGTAGTGAAGGTAATCGAAGGCGATATCAAAATCAACCGCTGCCTTGAGGAAGACCGTTTTTGCAGCAGGGATGCGGCGGAATGGTGCACCGTGCACACTTTTTTCCAGGAACTTCAGGACGGTTTTATAGCGCGGCTTGACAGCGTCCACATCCGCGACCTATGCCCAAAAACAGAAAAGCGAAAGTCTGCCGCGTGGGAGTACGCTGCCCTCGAAGTTTAGCGGCAGACATGAAAAGAACAGAAGGAGTATTGTACATATGAAAAATATACGGCGACTAACCACGGCTCTGCTCGTGATTATTTTCTTATTCGCTATCACCGCAACGGCTATGGCGGACGGAACGTCCGGCCATGTTGATTTACCGATTGCGGAGTTATCGAACACAGGCCATACGGAAACAGATACGAATGAAACGGAAGAAGGCTTAGAGCCTGCCGGGACAGAGACTCCCGAAGCGGCAGAAGAAGCCGAAACGGCAGAAGAAGCCGAAACGGCAGAAACGGCCGGAACGGAAGGGGAACCCGAACCGGACGATAGCCCTTCGCCATCTCCTTTCGTTCCGGAAGACACTGCGGCAGAGGAGGTTGCAGCAGAGGAAGCTGCAGCAGAGATTTCGCCCATGTCGCTTATTCCGGGCGCAGACATTACGGCAACGACCTGGGAGAACTTGAAAGATTCCGTGGAGCAGGCTGAGGTTGACGGAAAGGTGATCAGCCTTGACCCTGCCCTTGCGGGAGCCATGCCCGCTACGGCTGAATGGACGATCAGTCATAATAACGGCGTTGTGATTGACGGCGGCGGCCTTACCTTGAATGCCCCGTCCGGCGGAGCGCACTTCCGTATCACAAATACAGGCACGGGAACCGTTACTCTGAAAAACATAACGCTGGACGGCACAGGCGGCGCGGGCAGCATCGTCCTTTCGGGCGGCGGCACATGGCTCGATACCGTGACGATTCGTACTGTTTCCGGCACAGCGGTTGCCGCAACCGGTACAGACACCCTGACGCTCGCAAACGTCAATGTCGCGGATGCGGCTGCAGGAGTTGCGGCAAGCGCAGGTACGCTCACCGTCTCCGGTTCCTCTTTCCATACAATCTCGGACACAGCCATTACAGCATCCGGGACAGCCACGCTCCATACCATGACAGTAGAAGGCGCGAAAAACGGCGTATCCGGCGGAAGCGGCCTCCTTTCCATCAGCGGTTCGGAACTTAGGACGATTGCCGCCACCGCCATTACGCTTGGCAGCGGCGGCGCAGAAGTCACAGATACCACCATTGACGGTGTGACGAACGGCTCAGGCATCACGGCCGGCGCGAATACGCTCAGGCTCACAGGTTCTACGGTCACGAATGTTACGGGGACAGGCATCTCCGGAAACAGCGGCAATATTACCGTGGACGACTGTACATTTTCGGAAATCAACGGTCACGGCATCAGCGAGGGAAAAGATGTTCTCGTCAAAAACACGTTGTTTGAAAATGTGCGCAACCAGCGCGGCGGCCATGGCAGCGCGGTCTATGCCGGCACGAACCTCACGGTAGAAGATTCGAGTTTTGTAAACAGCGCTTCCACACTGGACGGCGGCTATATCCAGGGAGCAATCGTCGGATATGGCGGCAGCGCGAAAACGATCAATGTGACGCGTTCCTATTTCAAAGAAAACAAGGCCTCACGCTATGGCGGTGCAATCGGCCTTTACCAGTACGGCGGCACCGTGAATGTCAGCTACAGTTATTTTGAAGGAAACGGCGTGTCCGGCAAGGGCGCCAACAGCGACGGCGGCGCGATCGGCGTCTACAACAACAGCAGCAGTGTGCTTTGCACGGTGAACGTGGACAATAACACATTTATCGGCAACACTGCTGGCGACGACGGCAGCGCGCTCTTTTTCGAAGGGCGGAACGACATGGTGGTGGCGAACATAAACCACAATACGTTCTATGGCAATAAGGCCACCAAATATTTGTTAGCTGCCGCAGACAGCGGCGGCGTGGTGCAGCTTTCCCTCGATGTGACCGGCAACTTTACCAATAACACGTTCATCGGCAACACTGCCCCCAATTACGCAAGCAAACACGGGGCCGGAGCGGCGGTGGGCGAACACATTGATTCCGCGAATGCGGCGGTGCGGCCCACGGCGGCCTTCAAAAACAATATTTTTGTAGGCAATGGCGGAAACGGCGGCAATAACTACGCATCCCGCAACATCGATATCACGGATGGCACCGACCTTGGCGGCAACGTTGGTTACGACAACGGTACGGCTGTTGCAGCAGATGTTACAGCAGAGAGCGTATTCGGCACTTCCCCGCAGCCGCGCGCAAACAACACGCATCACGCCGCGGTGGGAAAAGCGGGCAGCAGCTATACCTCTGCCCTTGCAACCGTCGTCATCCAGCCGAACGATGGAGTCACGGGCCAAGCGGATAACACAGCGGGTGCGCCCGCCTACGGCACGGATGCAAGGGGATTTACGCGTGACAGCTCCAATTCGGACGCAGGCGCGCTGGAGATCAAGTTCGTGAAGTTCGACGCCAATGGAGGCGCATGGAGCGGGCTTCCCAGCCTTACTTACGACGGTTCCAAATATTACGCGGACGATACAGCTTCCACGGGTTATTTCCTCGTGACGGATCCCGGCGGCAGTATCGGCGTGCTCACCAGCGACCTCCCTGCTAACGGCACGCTTGTCTTTGACGGATGGTACACACAGGCGGATGGCGGGGCAAAGGTGACAGGCAATGTAACCGCAACCGATCAAACGCTGTACGCACATTGGAAAGCTGCTGCCGCAGAATACACTGTGACATACGCCGGCAATGGAGCGGACGCCGGCACGGTTCCCGGTACGGACACCGTAGAGGAAGGAGTGCTTTACCAAGTGAACGCGGCCCCGCCCACGCGCACAGGCTTTACGTTTGGCGGCTGGAAAGCGGACGACTCTCTAGGTACGGTCTACCAGCCCGATGCAACGTTCACAATGCCTTCAAACAATGTGATCCTTACCGCTGAATGGACGCCCATCCCGGCCGTGCAGTATACCCTGACCTATTATGGGAATGGCAGTGACAGCGGTGCGGCTCCCACGCCCGAAACAGTCGCGGATGGGACAGACGTTACCGTCTCCGGACAGGATGCCCTCAGGCGTAACGGCTACACATTCACCGGCTGGAACACAAAGGCAAACGGCTCTGGGACAGCCTACACAGTTGGGCAAATCTTCGCGCTCAATGCAGACCTTGACCTGTATGCGCAATGGGAAGAAAACGAACAGCCCATTG
Source organism: Christensenella tenuis (assembly GCF_014287795.1). Taxonomy (GTDB): domain Bacteria; phylum Bacillota; class Clostridia; order Christensenellales; family Christensenellaceae; genus Christensenella; species Christensenella tenuis. The sequence continues at coordinate 119,027 of NZ_JACOON010000005.1, read as the reverse complement.
AGCTGTATACGCTGGATTTCGATTCGCAGGGCGGAACAAATGTGGATCCAATCACGAATATCGTTTCGGGCAGTAAGGTACAGGCCCCGGCAGCGCCGGTGCGGGAACACCATACTTTTGATGGTTGGCACCGTACCGTAGGCTGCGCGTGCACAAGCGACGATCCCTGCTGGGATTTTGACCGCGATACTGTTACAGGCAACAAAACATTGTACGCCCGGTGGATTCCCGCGGCACAAACGCTGTATACGGTGACATTTGACGCACAGGGCGGTACAAAGGTCGCTCCGGTCACAGAGATCGCATCCGGCGCGCTGGTTGCAGAGCCAGCCGCACCTACGCGGGACGGATATGTGTTCCGCGGTTGGTATCAGGAAAGTGAATGCTCTAACCCCTGGATATTTACGGAACATACGGTAAACGGCGACCTGACGCTGTATGCAAAATGGGAAGCAGCGCCTAACGGCGGCGCAGAAACCGGAACGGATGCCACAAGCGGCGGTTCTTCGGCGGGAAGCACCGCAAAAACCGGCGACACTTCGACTCCACTGGTGGTGTTGATCCTTGTCGCGGCGGCGGCAGCCGCGGTAATCTTCCGTGCGGTCTCCACCATGAGGAGGCGCAATAGTTAAAGTTAATCAGACCGTTCCTGTTTCTTCCCGGAAACAAGACAGAACCCCTGTCGTAGTGCAGTATTCTACGGCAGGGGTTTTCTGTATTTTTTTGTACTGTCCCTCACCGTATAGGCAAGAAATTTTTTGTTCCGCGCTTGGTTTCCATCCCATTCGCGCGCTTCATGTGGCAACAAAAAAAAACGGATGTGCAATTGAAATGCACATCCGTTTTTTGTTTGTTAAATCACTCCTCGGTTCCCGCCGAGGGCTCCGAACCGTTTTTCGCAGCTTCTGCCGCCGTAGGCGCATGCCCAAAGCGGTACTCTATGTCCTTACCGCGAATCTCGGCGATCTGCATCATCTGTGTTACCGTTACAAATTTATACCCTTCTTCTTTCAGTGCCGGGATGATGCGTTCGTATGCGTCGATCGTCGTGGCATGGATATCATGCGAAAGAATGATCCCGCCGTCACGCACATAGCCGCCGTTATCCGTTCCATTTACAACGTGGTCGTATACGGTATCCGCATCCCGGTATTTCCAGTCTTCCGGGTCTACCGACCACAGGATTTGCTCGCGGCCGATCTGCTCCGCCATGTCCTCTGACATAGAACCATACGGCGGACGGTCAATCAACGCCCGCAGGCCTGTCGCCGCTTCGATGGCATCGTTGGCTTTCCCATACTGGTTCGTCATGATCTCATCCAGCGAAAGCGTCATCAGGTCTTTATGGTTCCAGCTATGCGTGCCGATTTCGTGCCCTTCATCATACACGCGCTTCACAATATCCGGATACTCTTCTGCATTTGTCCCGACCATAAAAAAGGTTGCGACCGCATCGTTCTCTTTTAAAATATCGAGCAACTTTGGCGTGTTTTCCGGATGCGGGCCATCATCGAAGGTAAGCGCCACCACCTTGTCGTTTAACGGATCAATCCCGTCAAGGCTTTTAGGAGGCATGTATCCATCCTTCGCCTGCAACTGCGCCAGGCTGGTCGTCACCTCTGGCGTCGGTTCGGGCGTGGGCTCCGGCGTTGCCGTCGGTTCTGCCGTCGCTTCAGCGGACGGCTCCTCTGTTGGAGTCGTTGTGATTACCGTAGGCACAGCAGAGGCTTCCGCTGCGCTTCCCGCGCCGCTGCACCCTGCCGTAAAGACGGCGGCCATCAGTGCCGCAAGTACAATAGAGACCAGTTTTACTCTTTTGTTCATTCGTTATTCCTTTCAGCGGTCTTGGGGGAACCGCCGTTTCAATTATAATACATATACCATGATATTGTAAACATCCCTTATCGGCGTATATCAATAAAGCGCCCGGCGCGCGGCTCTTCCGTCATTCTTCCCCGTCAGCTTCCTTTGCAGTCTGCGCGCTCTTGAACAAATAGTCGAGCGACCCATTCCTAATTTCCGCAATTTGCATCATTTGCGAGACTGTAACGAATTTATAGCCCTTTTCCTTGAGCTCCGGAATAATACGCGCATACGCATCCACTGTGGACTGGTAAATTTCATGGGACAGGACCACAGCGCCGTCTTGTACCACGCCGCCGTTCCAGCCGTTCATGACGTGCTCATAAATCGTATCCGTATCTTTATACTTCCAGTCCTCCGGGTCTGTTGACCAAAGGATCTGTTCACGTCCAATCTCCTCCGCCTGTTCTTCCGTCAGATTCCCGCCCGGCGGACGGTCAAAGAGCGTACGCAGGCCGGTTGCCGCCTCGATTGCATCGTTGGCCTTCGTATATTGCTCAAGCTGCTCTGCGGCGGACAGGCTCTTCCACTCCGACGCTTCTGGATGGGTATAGCTGTGCGTACCAATTTCATGCCCTTCTTCATATTCCCGTTTTACAACGTCCGGATAGTCTTCCACAAGATTTCCTATCACAAAAAAAGTTGCGGCTACGTCATTTTCCTTTAAAATATCCAGAAGTTCCGGCGTTTTGACCGGGTTTGGCCCATCATCAAAGGTAAGCGCGACCACTTTATCGTTCAGAGGGTCGATGCCTTCGAGGCTTCCCGGCTGCATATAACCCTCCTTTGCCTGGAGCTGCGGAATATCCGTACCGCTTTCCGGCGTAGGGCTGGGCGCCGGTTCCTGCGTTGCCGTTGGTTCGGCTTTTTCAGTTTCACCGGTTGCAGCGGCAGTTGATCCGCCCGTAATTACCGTCGGCTGTGCAGCAGTCCCCGCACTGCCAACGCCGCATCCCGCCAGAAGCGCGGCGCAAAACAATATTGTCAAAATGATACAAAGCATTTTCTTCATGATGCCCTATCCTTTCAGCGGTCCCGAAATACCGTTCTCTAGATTATAATGTACTTGTATCAAAGTTGCAAACACAGCGGTTATTTGCATGCGCAAAAAAGCAGCCGCAAAACCTGCGGCTGCTTTTTACGCCGTCTTTATTTTAATCTTCGTTTTTGCTTGCAGACGCCGCTGCCGGCGCGCTGAAAAATTTATATTTCTCCATATCCTGTCCGCGCGCCTCTGCAATCTGCATCAGCTGTGTAACGGTCACGAACGTATACCCCTCGTCTTTGAGCCTCGGGATAATCCGCGCGAACGCTTCCACGGTTGTTGCATGGATATCATGCGATAATATAATTCCGCCGTCCTGCACATATCCGCCGCTGTCCGTCCCGTCGACGACGCGGTCATAAACCTCGTCTGCATCCCGGTATTTCCAGTCCTCCGGGTCTACCGACCATATAATCTGTTCCCGGCCAATCTGGGCGGCCATTTCTTCCGTCATCGCGCCGTAGGGCGGCCTGTCGATCAGTGTACGCAGCCCGGTCGCAGCCTGAATTGCATCATTGGCTTTCGTATACTGGTCTAAACGCTCACCCATCGAGAGATTGGGCCATGAATCCCTGTGGTCCCAACTGTGCGTCCCGATTTCATGCCCTTCGTCGTAGGCGCGTTTTACAATATCCGGATATTTTTCCGCATTTTGGCCTAGCATAAAAAAGGTTGCGACGACGCCGTTTTCCTTGAGAATATCCAGGAGTTTCGGCGTCAGGGTCTCGTGCGGGCCATCGTCAAAAGTAATGGCAATCACCTTATCATTCATCGGATCGATTCCTTCAATGCTTTTGGCGGTCATAAATCCGTCGCGCGTCCTGATCTGCTGGATATCCGTTTCGGCGGGGCCGGCAGGGACGGCGCCCTGCGCGGCCTGCACCGCGCTTGCCTGTTCCGCCCCAAGGACCGCTTCCTTATTTTCCTCGTTCAGCACGCCTGCAAGCTTTGCAAGGGGAATTCCCACTTCAAAACTTCCTGCTTCGGCAGGCGCAATGGTTCCCCTGTTAAAGAAAAACAACACCTTATCCGGCGCGAGCGCAAAATCCGCATATTTTTCTTCCGAAGGAGCCGCCCCCTTGGCGATCTGGTCCTCATTCACAGTTTTGCGCAGGACCTCGTTGTTTTGCAGATAAGCCTGCGCCTCCTGCGCAATAGGGGTTAAATAATCCTGCGCAGCATCAAACACATCCGTAAGTCCGAGCTTTTTATTCGCCGCGGTATCATACACAAAAGCATCTATTTCTTCCGCTGTTTCCTGACCCGCCAGCTTTGATTCCGTCGTAAACTTTATGCTGAGCAGGCCGCCTTCCGTCCGGTATGGCTTATATGTCACCATAAGGCTGCTCGTCTCATTTTTATGTTCCGCGGATGCCGCCTCTGCGGCCGTGCGGAAGTCCGCAAGTTTCCCCTCCGCGAATGTTTTCATCTCTGCGGAAATATCAGGCGCGCCTGTAACTACGGGATAATCCACAGATATCAAAACATCACCTTCCGTCTCAAGGATGCGCTCGCTCGTCACTCCCTCCACGGAATCGAGCTGCCTGCTTACCGCCGCCGCTTCAAACCGATTCCTGTAAGCGTCCGGATTCTCCGCGCCCGCTTGTTCCTCTTTTGCGCATCCCATAGCGGTTAAAAGCATAAATACCGCCGCCATAAGAACTGCGATCCATTTTTGTTTCATGATCGTGTTACCCCTCCAGAACGCATTCCGCCCGATTTTTGCTTATTATATCATAAAGCGCCCCTTCCCCACAATCCATCCTAATATTGGCGTGCAACCCATACCGCGTTTGTAATCCATCCCTTAATATGATACGATACTAAATACGGGCAGGCGGGTGTATTATGGATTACTCAAAAAAGAGCCTTTGGGCTTTTTTACCAAACAAGAAAAGCGAAACAAAACCGGTGGATGTATTCTATGTATATCCCACCGTTTATGCGCACCCCTTTCAAAAAAAACATCACCATATGAGTATGAAAAACCCGATTTACCTGTGGATCGCTAAAGGGATGTCTGCCTGGCAGGGCCAGCTTTTTGCGCGCCATTGCAATTTTTATGCGCCGCATTACCGCCAGCTTGGTACGGAAAGCTTTAAAATGCCTTTGCCCGAAGTCATGCGCGCGGAACGGATGCCCTATGAAGACGTGCGCGACGCGTTTCACTATTACCTTGAGCATTACAACAACGGACGGCCGTTCATCCTCGCAGGCCACAGCCAGGGAAGCGCCATGCTTCTCCAGCTCATGCGCCGGGAATTTTCCGACCCGTTCCTTCGCAAAAAGCTCGTTGCGGCATACCTGATTGGTTTTTCGCTTACACGGCGTGATTTCAAGCGATATCCGCATCTTCGGCTCGCCAATACAGCACACGATACAGGGGTGATTATTTCTTACAACACAACCGCAAACGGGCTTCCCCTGATGCGCTTCATTCGCCCGGACTCACTGTGCGTCAACCCGCTGAACTGGCGGCATGACAGCGTTTATGCGGATAAATCCCAAAACGATGGCGCAGTACTATTCCAATTTGGGAAAAAATTCAAATACGAAGTCCCCCATTATACGGGCGCGTATGTAGACGAAGAGCGCGGCGTCTTAATGATCGACGACGACGCGGCTTACGAGCTTTACAAGGCGCGGTGGTTTTTTAAAAAATTCCTGATGAACCGCGGGTCTCTGCACATGCTCGATATCGCGCTTTTCTATAAAAACCTGGAACGGAATGTGGGCGAGCGGATCGCCGCATATTTATCACAGCCGTACGAATGACGGCGGGCCGGACCGTTCCACATAACCGGGCAGTAAAAAACCACGGAGGTTCAATCCGTGGTTTTCCATTTTTCCGGCTTTGTGACGATGCCCGCAAACAGCTCCGCTTCGCCGTTTTCGTCCCGCGATACCCGTCCCCGGCAATGGATCCATACCCATCTTCCATCCTTATTGCGCGCACGGTATTCCATATCATGTATATCCGTAACTCCCGCGCGCAATTCTTCCATCGAACGTGCAAACGCAAGGCGGTCGTCTTCGTGGATCAGCATAGTCCATACGGAATCCCCGCCATATACAATCTCCCCCGGAAGGGCAAATTCCTTTACCATGTCCGGAGGGAAACGGAACATATCCGTTTTCATGTTGCAAATATAGATATAATCATCCGTGCTGGCCGCGAGCGCTTCATACAGATGTTCTTTATCATAGGAAAACTCCCCCGGCACTCCTGCTTCCGCCCGTTCGCGGCTTATCCTGCCGTTGTGGTACATCCGCTTCTGTTTATACATCCGCTCGTCCACTTCCGTTATGATTTTCGTTATATCCCCCGTATCCTGTGGGCCAATCCCGAGTACGCCATAGCAAAAACTGATCTCATACGGTGTCCTTTCCCGTTCCCTGACCCTCGCCAGTTCCTCCTGCGCATGCTGCATCACTTTGTCGGCCACCTTTTCGCCGCACCCGTAAAACACGACCATAAATTCATCTCCGCTCATACGGAAAGCAAATTGCCCCTCTTCAAGGGAACCAGCAACCACTCTTGCAATCGTCGTAAGCAGCTTGTCGCCCTCTATATGGCCATAGGTATCGTTTACTCTCTTTAAGAGATTCACATCATACAGGCATACCGAAACCGATACGTTCTCTTTTTTCGCCTGTGCAAGCGCTGCCGAAAGCCGCTCCTTGCCTGCGCGCCTGCTCATTAACCCCGTGAGCTCGTCAAAATTTGCTTCGCGCGACATTTTTTTCGCGTTCGTAATATCCACAGACTGCTGGAAATGCACCGTTCGCCCGTCGAGCCAGCGCATTGTGCTGTCATAATTTTCATAATGCTTATGTGTCACCGTATTATATTCTTCCCACACATAGGAAGAATCCGGCTGCAGTTTGTCTACCGGGCAAAAATCACACCGCTGTGATTTTCCCTCCTGCAGAACCTGCCAGCATATTTTTCCGATGGGTTCCTTGACGCCAAACTCCTTACGCATTGTTTTATTCATAAAAAGAACCTCGTCTGTGTCGAGATCCGTTACATAAATATTCGCCCGCATATTGTCCATAAGTTCGTTAAACACCCATGTCTGCTCCAACTGGTTCTGGCAATACGTTCGGTTGGCAAGGGCAATTTGGGAGGTTTGCGCAAGCATCGCCAATAATTCTTTTTCCTCTTCGGTCCATTCCTGTTCTTTCTCCGCCGCAATCGCGCCCTGAATCCGGCCGGAATAAAAAACGGGGACAGCCGCAAACAAGGACGCGTCCTCTTCCGCACGACAGCTTAGTTCCATGATCCTGCCCAGCGTTTTATCGTCAATTTCCTCGTTTGCCTGAAGGCAATCCTTCCATTCGCTGAAGTCTAATTCATAAAAATACCGGGCTGCTTCTTCCGGCATAATTTTTCCGTCACGCCATACCGCGGCTTCCCTCACCCGGTAATTTTCCGAAAGGCTAATGAGCCCAACGCCGCATACCGGTAAAAAGCGCTGTACAAAGGCCGCAAAACTTTGAATAATCTCCGCAAGCGGGCCCTGTCCGATCACGAAAGGTGCAAGCGCTTCAAGCGCTTCATTCAGGATGGTTAAATATTCTATTTTTCTGCAGTTATCCCTCATTAAAAAATACCTTTCTGAATATGTATATATTAAAGATATTGAATTTATGATACGTCTTCACTATATGAAAAACAATCCAATTCCTTATTTTAACAAAATCTGTCCTGCCCGCTGAAATGCCCGGTTTCTGTCATTATTTACGCGTGCTTTTCCGTTATTTTAATTGTAATTATTTTTTAATTACATTATTGTACATTATAATGCTTTCTCAAATAAATTACAATATTAATTACAGGAGAGGCAACGGTATGGAAAAATTCAGGGTCAATACAAACGACGGCAAAATTTCGTCCATTAACCGGACGATCCGTTTGAAACCGGAATATTTTGAGAAAATTATGGAACTGAGCGAGAAAACCGGCGTTTCCTTCAATAAAATTGTGAATCAGTGTATTGAGTATGCTTTGAACAATATGGAAGAAAAGTAATTTACCGATACAAAAAAGACGCCGCCCAAAGGCAGCGTCTTTTTTGATTCAAATTCTTACTGCAAGATGCCATACTGTACGATAACCGCCGCAAAAACGACCGCCACCATGGACATCAGCTTAATCAGGATATTCAGGGACGGGCCGGACGTATCCTTGAAAGGATCGCCTACCGTATCGCCGACAACAGCGGCCTTGTGGGCTTCGCTGCCTTTTCCGCCATGTGCGCCGCCCTCGATGTATTTCTTCGCGTTATCCCACGCGCCGCCTGAATTGGACATCATGACCGCAAGCACAAAGCCCGTAGCCGTTGCGCCGCCGAGCATACCGACTACGCCGTTTGCGCCAAGGATAAGGCCCACAATGATTGGAGCAACGAACCCAAGGATCGCCGGGGCGAGCATCAGGTGCAATGCGCCCTTCGTGCAGATATCTACGCACGACTCATAATCGGGCTCGCCTTCGCCCGTCATAATTCCCTTGATTTCCCGGAACTGCCGCCGTACTTCGACAACGATCTTCATTGCCGCCTTCCCGACCGCGCTCATCGTCATGGACGAGAACAAGAACGGGAGCATCGCACCAATCAGCAGGCCCATCAGAACCGTCGGATCGAGCAGCGAGAGCGCCGACATTTCGATCTGGCACTGATCCGCAAACGCCGCGATCAGCGCAAGCGCGGTAAGCGCCGCACTGCCGATGGCAAAACCTTTGCCTGTTGCAGCCGTCGTATTTCCGAGGGAATCGAGCGCATCCGTACGTTCGCGCACGACCGGATCCTGCCCGCTCATTTCCGCAAGGCCGCCCGCATTATCCGCAACCGGACCGTAAGCATCCGTTGCAAGCGTGATACCGAGCGTGGAAAGCATGCCTACCGCGGAGATTGCAACGCCGTACAGACCAACTTCGAAGCTGCCGCTTCCCAGCGTTCCGCCTGAGGCAAAGTAGCTGATGAGCACGCTCGCAACCACTACGATGACCGGAATCGCCGTCGATTTCATGCCAAGCGCGATACCGCTGATAATCGTGGTTGCCGGCCCCGTTACTGTAGACTCTGCAAGGTCTTTGGTGGGCTTGAAGTGGTCGGACGTGACATATTCCGTATAGTAGCCGATGATGATGCCGGCAACAAGACCGGAAAGAATGGCTACATACACGCCGATGTGGTCCGGTCCGAGGATGCCCGTTACCAGGAAATAGCCGGCTACGGCAACGATCGCCGCTGCAATATACACGCCCTTATGGAGCGCGGAAAGCAGGTTTTTCTGTGAAGCGTTCTCCTTCGTTTTTACGAAAAAGCTGCCGATTACGCTGGCAACGATGCCCAGCGCCGCGAGTACCATCGGAAGCGCCAGCCCACCGCCGCCGAGGCCCGCCGCTACCGCGAGGGCGCCCGCCGAAATAATAGAGCCGACGTAGGATTCATAAAGGTCCGCGCCCATACCCGCGACGTCGCCGACGTTGTCGCCGACATTATCCGCGATGGTCGCCGGATTGCGCGGGTCATCTTCCGGGATGCCCGCCTCCACCTTGCCAACGAGGTCTGCGCCTACGTCAGCCGCTTTGGTGAAGATACCGCCGCCCACACGCGCAAACAGTGCCATGCACGAAGCGCCCATGCCGAACATCAGCATGTTGCTCGCAATCTGCGCCGTATCGCCCGCAAAATACGCGTTCAGTATAAAATACCAGATTGTAAGGTACAGAAGGCCGAGGCCTACGACCGTCATTCCCATGACCGCGCCCGACGAGAACGAAACGCGCAAAGCCGAATTGAGGCTCTTTGTCGCGCCCGTAACCGTACGGGAGTTCGCCGCCGTGGCGATCTTCATGCCGATGAAACCCGCGAGCGCGGAAAACACGCCGCCCACGATAAATGCGATCGGTACAAAGAACGTCATGAAGCCCGTTGCGGCCAGGATTGCCAAAACGATGGTGACAATCACGAAAAAAATTGCAACCGTCTTATACTGGCGCTTCAGGTAGGCGTTTGCGCCCCGCCTGATGGCACTGGCAATTTTCTTGATCTTTTCGCTGCCTTCGCTTTTTTTCAGCACACCGGATGCGGTGACTGCCGCGAACACAAGTGCAATAACAGCGCCGATCAAGGCCCAAAACATAATGTCCATTGGTACTTCCTCCTATGATTGCATTGTATTTTTAAAGACTTCTATAAAGAATCGGCAATCTGCACCGGGGCGCAGCACCGTAAAAAAAAATTGAAAAATTTGGCCAGTTTCATTATAATACTTTCTTTGTTTATTTGAAAGTGAAATGAGCAATTTATTCCCGTTTTTTTTGAGCAATTTTGGTGAAATTTTCAATTTTTCTGAACATAGGGAAAAAAACAGCAAATTTTCCCGGTATTGCGCTGCTTGACATGCTTCTTTCTTTCAAATATAATAATCGTACTAATACAATTAATACAGATTGGAAAGGCATTGGTAAAATGATGGTAACACTCGACCCTGCGTCGAAAAAACCAATTTATGAACAAATTGTTCAGGGAATCAAGACTTTGGTGATGACAGGAAAATTGCTCGCACACGAGCAGGTTCCTTCCGTTCGCAAGGCCGCGAAAGAGCTCGGTATCAACCCAAACACCGTCCAAAAATCTTATGCGATCCTTGAACGGGAGGGGATTCTCTATTCCGTAACGGGAAAGGGCGATTTTGTGGCGGACAATGCCGCGCACATCAAGGAAATGAAAAAGCAGGAAATCCGCGAGATGTTTATTCGCGTCACACGGGAGGCGCGGGATTCCGGATTATGGATCGACGAAATTTTTACAATCGTGGACGATGCTTATTCCGGCGGTTAGCTGTTTTTTGATGATATTTTTTTGTATTTTATGTGAAGACTGCCGGAAGGCGGTCTTTTTTGATTTTTGCATCTGTTTTGAAGCGCGGATTCCAATCCCCGGTTTTAAAAGACTTGACTATACGGGGGCTGGTCAGCGATAATGGAGAAAAACAAGTTGGAAATCGGAGGAACCCGTATGGCAAACCTATCGGAAGTCCAGAAACTCCTTGCGGAATATTCTACATGCGAAGTAAGCGAGATCACGCCGGAAAAGCGTTTGATAGGCGATCTGGAACTTGATTCTTTTTCCCTGCTCGATGCCGTGGCGGCCTGTGAGAGCCGGTTTCATCTTTCCATTCCTGACAGCGATTTAAAACTCCTGGACACTGTTCAGGATGTGCTGGACTATATAAATGCAAATATAAAACAAGGGGACGGCTGACGGCTTTACCCAAGGCCGCTTACCGTCGCGTTTGAAAGGGCTGATGCCTGTACGGTCAGGCTCCAGCCCTTTTTATATGCCCTTTATTTTTTCTTTCTCGAGAGGTTCCAGATGGAAAGCGCGTAAAATATGGCTGCCGTTATGGCCATCACGGCAATGCAGGCCGCAAGCGTCGTCATTTCCCCTCCGAATTCAAATTTTACTCCAAGCGCCGTATCGAATTCCCGCAGCGCGCTTTCGGGAGCGCCGGCAAAGGATACTGAGGCAGGCTGCTCCGTCATTACCGTACGGAAAAAGGATGCGGAATAAGAGACCGGAAACGCCCTGATGATGCCCTGCACCGCTTCGGGAAGGCTTCCGATGGGAATATAAACGCCTGTAAGAAAGCCGATCAGCGTACCGATGACTGTGCTTGCCGTACCGAACGCATTCTGGCTTTTGAAGAACGAGACGATAAAAAGCACGATGGAGCTTGACGACAGGACCGAAAGGAAGATTCCGCCGATCACTTTGAGCATATTTTCCATGGAGAGTACCTCGCCGCCGGACGCAACAATAAAAATCTCACCGGCGACCAGCGCAAGCAGGCTCATGATAACGCCTACAACAAATGCACAGAAGATATAGCCGCCCGCGAGGCTGCCCCGTCCGATGGGAGACACCGTAAAATCCTTCATGATCTTTTTCGCGCGGTCTTCTACCATAATACCGAACGCGCCCAGCGTGGATGTCATGGAAATCACGGCGAGAATCCCCGCGATAATCCAGCTGTTCATCAGGAAATCAATCCCCTTCACGCCCTCCATCCCTCCGGTGATCGTATCCCCGAGGAATACCGCATATAGCGCGATGATGATGAACACAGCGAGCAGGGAGAAAAATACCGCGCTCCTGTCCCTGAAAAATACTTTTAAATTGCGTTTTGTCATGGCCCACATAATCAGTTCCTCACTTTCGCGCCTGTAATATTCAGGAAGACGTCATCCATCGTTCCCCGCCGCACTTCGAGACCGGCAATCTCTTCCCTGCATTTGTCTATAATACCGATTGCATCCGCCGTATGCCGCAATTGAATGATAAAATCGCCTCCCGACTTTTGAAACGCAATTTCTTCCTTGCCCAGCAGCGCCGAGAGTTTTTCGTCCTTTTTGGGCGTAATCCTGAGCATATCCCGGGTATAATTTTCCTTGAGCTCCGCAGGCGTTCCTTTGGCGAGAATACTGCCGTGGTCCATAATGGTGATATAGTCTGCCTGCGCCGCCTCTTCCATATAATGCGTAGTGAGGAAAATCGTCATGCCGCGTTCCTTTTGCAGCATATGAACCGTATTCCAGATTTTGCGGCGGGTTTGCGGGTCGAGGCCCGTTGTCGGTTCATCCAGGAATAAAATCTGCGGCGTATTGACAAGTGCGCGCGCGATATCCGCCCGGCGCCGCTGTCCACCGGAGAGCTTGCCGTACGGACGGTTCCAAAAGCCCGTCACATCCGCTGCAAATGCAGCGGATGCAACAGCATCCCGAAGCGCATCTTTTTCCATTCCGTAAAGGCTTCCGCGCAACAGCAAATTTTCGCGTACGGTAAGCAGCGCATCGAGGACGCTGTCTTGGAAAACGATGCCGATCTCCGCCCGGATGGCTCCGTCTTCCCGTCCGAGTTCATACCCGTCCACCAGAACCCGCCCCGCATCCGGCTTAATCTGCGTCGAAATCATATCGACCGTGGTTGATTTTCCTGCGCCGTTCGGCCCCAGAAAGGCAAACAACGTTCCTTTTTCTACATAAAAATCAATCCCATTCACAGCCTGGACTTTTCCATAGGATTTTTTCAGGCCTTCTACCGTAATAATTTTTGTCATGCTTTTCCCGTCCTTTCGGTTTTTACAGGATTTACGTTACCAATAAAAAAAGACCGCTTCAAGCGGTTTTGGGCAAAGTGCATTTTTTCCATGGTGAAATGCAAAGACAGGCCAGAATGGAAACACGGCGAAAGCGAACGTCCCGCCTGCCGCGATGGCCTCGATTGTCCGCTGCCCAGTCAAAAACAGCCCCGCGGCTTTTGCCGCGAAGCTGTTTTGATTCGTTTTCCCTGCTGTTATTTATTTTTCGCAGTTCCCCGGTTCCGTACCGTGACCGCGATCCCCGCAGCAACAGCCGCTCCCGCGATGACGACCAGCAGGATATACGGCGTCATGTCCGCCGTGTCGCCCGTCTTCGGCGTATCGGAGGAGTCGGTGCCCTCATCTTTCGCCGTGTCTTCCGTTCCGGTTCCCGCTCCGCTCATGCTTCCCTTTTCGATCAGCGCATATTTGCTGAAGTGGTCTGTCTGGAAGTAAGAGACGCCGTCCTGCACCGTCACCCCGTGCTCCACCGTCGTCTTGTCCTCATTGATGCGGTGTACCGCCAGCTTCGACGTGTCGTACCCATCCGGCGTCGGGATCCCGATCAGCACGTCGCCCGCGGGCTGGATCGGCTCGCCTACCGCGTTCACCAGCGTGATATCATACAGCACGAACCGCCCCGCCTTGTCTTTCAGCGCTTCCTTTGCGGCCGCATGCGCCTGCTCCGTCTCCGCCACCGGCTTCACGAGCAGATAAGAACCCTCCGGCACCTTTGTCGTGTCCGTGTTCAGCGTCACGCCCGTCGCCGCGTCGGTGTAGGTGACTGTTTTCACTTGCTGTTTCGTCACCGTGACGATACATTCGGCCGTATCACCAGCCGAATTTTCTGCAGTGATGACCGCCTGTCCGGCCGTCTTGGCCGTAACGAGGCCATTTTGGTCAACGCCTGCGACTGTGTCGCTGGAGGAGCTCCATTTTACAGTCTTGTCCGTAGCATTCTCCGGTGTTACCGCTGCAGTAAGCTGTATTGTTTTTCCGATCTCCGCCGTTGCCGTCGTTTGGTTCAGTACGATGCCGTCCGCCTCAACAATCAGCTTCGTCAAGCCTTTATCCGCATAATATGTGTTATAGAATACGTTCGGGCAGACTGCGCTTCCGTCCTTATAGACCGCAATGATCGTGTCGAAATCCGGTTCCTCTGAATTCCAGTAGTTCCCGCACAGGTCTACTGCATTTTCACCAACGCCTGTGATCTTCGCGAAATCGGGGTCTGTCGCTGTTGCCGGGTCATAATCCGGCTTTTGCATACTGTTGCCTGTGATGACAAACTTTTTTCCCGTATCGTCTCCGGAGCCGTTCCCCTGCGTGTCGATGCGAATAGCGCGTCCGCCGGAAGCATCGTTATCCGCATCCCAGTTGATGATCGTATTTCCGGTAATTTCTACTTTTCCCGCATGCCTGTCATATCCGCTGTTTTTCTGGAACAGGATCGCGTTGTGATTCGTGTTTTCGATATAGTTCCCCGTCACAAGAGCGTCATAAGGGTTACGCAGATTGATCCCCATGCCCGATGCGTGCGTCACACCCACGATGCGGTTGTTTTTCACAATAACAGAACCTTTCATGCCATCGCATTCCTGATCGAGCACTGCGATCGCATTTGCATCGGTAATATCGGTAAATTTATTGTTCTCGATCACAACGTCCTTTTCGTCCGCTATGGTGAGGCCTTTTCCTTGGAACGTAATGCCCTTTACCGTAATGCTGTAATTACGGGTATGACTGTCGTCATAGCCAAGATACATGCCGCCCGTCAGGACTGTTTCCTCGCTTAACCACGCGCTGCTGTTCGGGTCATTTTCCGCATTCGCGCCCAACAGGGTAATGGATTTCTCTTTTACATGCTGCGAGTCTCCTGCCTGCGGCTTTACCGGCTCCGTATATGTTCCGGCCTGAATGCGCAGCGTTGCGCCATCCTCCGCTGCAGCGATCGCCTCGCTGATACTTCCTCCCGCGACTACGTCATAGGTCGTGCCGCCGATCGTCGCCGTGTCTTGTCCGCGCTTGATGATCGGATAGGTACCGCCCTCGCTCATCGGTTTACATTCCACGCTTGTCGCCGCATCGAGGATCACAGCCGTTTCAGGGGCGTCGGCCGCCGTCGTATATACTTTTTCATACGTTGCATTGTGGCTCAGGGTAACAGGCCCATAATAACCCGGCTGTCCCGTCTCGCCGTCCGGCGTGCCATATATCAGGCTGTCGGCGCGCAGCGTCGAATTCTCCACCATGATGGTGCTGCCGTATGCGCGGATGTCGAGCGCCGCCGTATGCAGGCCTTCTCCTATCACTTCTGAATCCCGTATCGTCAGTTCCACTCCGTGATAACTCTCCTGCAGGACGATCGCCCCGTAATATCCGCCGGACGCGCCCTCCGTTGCAACAATCTTCGCGCCGGATATCTCGATCTTCGTACCGCTGTCCTCAGTTCCATTCGGCAGGCTTCCCGCCGACGTCATGACCGCGCCCCAGCCGGTGATGCTTCCGCCGTTTACGGTCAATGTCTGGTTTTCATTCCGCAGGCCAACGCCGTAATGTGCCGCACCTGTCACATCTGTATGATTGAGCGTCAGCGAAGAGCCCTCGCTTTCCAGACGGAACGCCGTATCATTGTCATAAACCGTGCAATCCGTAAATGTCACGTCTGCTGCCGCCTGCGCCGCAGGGAAAGTGATGAGCGCCGTTCCATAGGCGGTAGCCGTGTTGTTCTCCGCCCTCAAGTCTTTCAACTCGGCCGTACAGCCATAGACCGTGATCTTTCCTTTTAAAACCGTAGTATCTTTTCCCTGCCCTGCGATCGTCAGGTTTTTGCTGATCGTCAGATTCTCCGTCACCGCTTCCTGTGCGATGATCTCGACCGTACTGTTTGGCTGCGCGTCGTTGATTGCTTCCTGTACGGTCGCATACTTTTGATCTCCGACCTGCGCCGCATATTCTCCGACCGTAAATGTGCCGTCAGGATTGACGACCACGCACATATCCTCCGGGATATAATCAGACGGGTCCGCTTCATGCTTTCCTCCGGTGACTGTCAGGACCGCCTTTTTATCGTCCACCGTACCCATCGTTCTCAATAGGCTGCTTCCCGTCGTGGTCCCGCCGGCCACCGTGATGCTTCCGGCTTTTCCATTGCTGCCATGCGCTACAAAAGGTGCCGTCTCTGCATTTACAACAGCAGACGAACCCTCCGGGAACGTTATGCTGCCCGCCTCGGTACCGGACGAATTTACCTTCGCTATCACGCCGTATTCTCCGTTCAGCGTGCCGCCGTTGATCACGGTATCTCCATACGAGATGACCGCCCCCGCGCTGCCGCCGTTGAACGTACCGCCGTTGATGACCGTCGTCACGCCTGCCGCCGTGCTGACCGCTGCATTATAGGACGCGCTGCCCGCGCCGTTGCAGGTAAATGTTCCGCCCTCAATCGTCAGGTTATATCCGGCGTTGTTGACCGCCGCCAAATATTGTCCGCCATCATAAATGACCGAACCATTTCCTGTGATCGTCAGGTTGCCCAAGTTTGCAATGACGATGCTCGTTCCCGTGACCGTTTTTCCGTTCAGGTCAAGTATCATGCGCGCCTGCCCGGCACCGAGGGAGAATTCGCCGAAATTGATATTTTGGCTTTTTCCCATTTCAATATTCTTGAGCAGAGTGACCGTATAGGTTCCATCGCCATTATCCGCAATGCTTGCTGCTCCCTCGCCCCATGCCGCCGCGAGTTCTTCATTTGTGGTTCCGGGCTTAAAGGTAAATGTTTTGGCGTCCGTCACCGTATCTCCGCCCGCCGCCAACGGCGCCATAGCCATCCTCGGCGCAGGCTTTACAGACGCAGCCGTTTCTTCCGGCTCCGCGCCTGCGCTTTCCTCCGGCTTCGGTTCTTCGCTCGCCGCCGATTCTGCGCTTTCCTCCGGCCCCATGCTTTCAGCAGGCTCCTGCGTTTCCTCCGCGGGTTCTGCCGGCTCTGTGCTCACAGCCGCGGATGGCTCCGCTGTGTCCGTTTCCTCCGCCAGTGCCACGCCGCCAAACAGCGTCAGCACCATTGCGATGCACACAATGGCAGATAAAATTCTCTTTCTCCTTTTCATTTCCCTTTCTCCTTGGTTCATGGTTCGTATTTAAAAAGATAAATTGTTTTGCTCTTCTTCCAGTATTAAAATGACATAAAAAGCTTCCCTTCACATATTCCTTATGGTTTCGCCCTCTGTTTCCCCGGTAGTCCTTCTATTTCTATTGCGATAATATGCATTATGTTGATAAGCGCACAAAAAACAGAACCGATTTTCACATTCTGTCATGCGAAAACCGGCCCTATTTCCAAAAACCGCTTTTTTTTGCCCTTTTGCCTTGTTGTCTGTGCAATATTATATTGACATTTTAAGCGCGAAAATGGTATATTATGCTTATCAATATAATGATATATGTGGTAGTTTGTATTATTTAATGCATATTATGGCAACTTCCAGCCTGCACGAGCAGGCTGTTTTGATTTCATGGCCGCACCGGCCTCTTACCTTTCCCGTTTCATTTTTCTAATCTTTTTATTGATATCCTCCGCATCTGCCTTGTTTTTGACGACGAGTACGCCGAACGTCGCAAAATAGACAACCGCTATCATCCCCAATACAACCAGTACGTATTCTGGCTCCAGCGGAATAAAGCCCAATGGAGCGCCGATGAGGAACACCACCGCAATCACCGCCGCAAGATCGACAGCCATCCGCAGCGGTATGGAATTGATCGGGATCTTGTCTGTGAAAAAAATCACTGCCGCAATGCACGTTGTCATCAAAAGCAGGATCAATATCGCTGCTTCATTTACGGCCGACAGTCCAAACAGGCACAGTATCGTATAGACCAGCGCCAATATTGTGAAGGATACGCAATTCATAGTGATATAGAATTTAAGTTTAGACATCCTTTTCACCTCCGGCAAGCCCCAGCTTCCGCTTGAGTTTCTCTACATAATGGCGGTTGATAATCACCTTTTCCCCGTTCTCAAGCTCCGCCTCCATTTTTCCGTTCAGCAGCGCGCGGACGCTTTTTAACATCCTGACATTTAAAATACACGATTTACTCACGCGGGCAAAATCTGTTTTCGTCAGTTGCTGTTCCAGCTCATACAGCCTGAGTCCGCATTCGTATACCTCGTGTTCCGCGTACAGGAAGGTGCGGTTGTCAATAGATTCGAAATAATAAATGTCGCTTAAACTGATGGGATAGGTCCTGCCCTCTTTTTTTGCCGTGATGGAAAAAGAATAGAGCCTGATTTGCTCGATCAGCTTTTCAAGCCCTGGGTCTATCATCCCACACTTGATGGTAATTTCTACCTCTTCATTGTCCGGCGACTGGTCGATCAGAAGTTTCAACCCGTTTCCTCCCCGTTACGGCCGCAGTCTGTACGGCGCGCCGCCCCGCAGGCGGCAGGGCGTCCCTTTCTCTGCTTTTTGCACGGCGTCCTCTCAATTTGTAAAAAATCCAAGCTGCTTGCCCGCCGGTTTTTTGCGCGTATGCGCGGGGCCCTCGGCAAGGAGCCGGGAAGGAATATCCGCAAGGAAGGGCGAACGTTCCGCTTTGTTCGTGAGCATAATAAGCTCGTCCTGCGCGCGGGTCATACCCACATAAAACAGCCTGCGTTCCTCCTGCTCGCTGCATTCCCCGTCTTTCCTGCGGAACGGAACCAAACCATCCGTTACGCCGCACAGGAATACGGCCGGGAATTCAAGACCCTTGGCCGCGTGCAGCGTCATCAGCGTGACCGCGTCCGCAGTATATGCCTTTTGCCCGCTGCGCTTCACGTCCCCTTCCGTCCCGAACGTGAGGGCCGCAAGAAAATCCGCCATGCGGAGATGGAAAACCGCCATATTCCTCAGGCGTTTCAGGCACACAGGCATTTCTTCCCCATATCCGTGCCCTGAAAGCCACAGGTCAAGAAGCTCTGCCGGTGTGGCCTTGCGCATCAGCGGCGCACAGGTTTCAAAGCGCCCGGCAAGCTCCGTTTCTCCCACATCCTTTAAAACGGACACAATCGAAGATACCGTTTTCTTCTCCCGGCCGTAAGCGTCCAGTATTTTTTCTGCCGCTGCCGGGGTGACGCTATCCGCCCGCAGGCAGGTTCCGAGGGAGACACTGTCTTTCGGATCGCATAGAACGCGGAAAAACGCAAGTGCGCCGCGTACGCGGCGGTCGGCAAGCGTATCGTCTTTTCCCAGCACCACATAGGGGATTCCTTCCTTTACGAGGCACTCCTCAATCAATTCCGCCTGCCGGTGCGTGCGGTAGAGCACGGCGATGTCGGACAGGCCATAAGCGGTATCCGCTCCCTTTTTATGCTGCGCATGGGCGGCAAGCATATCTACCCCGCCCACCATGGCGTTAATTTCCTTTGCAATAAACAACGCCTCTGAGAAGGGAGAATCCGCCGTCAAAAGCCGTGTTTTCACGCCGCTCCCCCGCTGTGCCTCCAACACCGGTTCGCTGTGGCGAACCACCGGAAGGGCGCAGCCTATGATTTCAGGCGTGGAACGGTAGTTCTTTTTCAGCCGTATCTCGCGGACAGGCCTGTCCGCTTTGAGGCGTTCAAAGCAATGTGCATCCGAACCGCGAAAGCCGTAAATAGACTGGTCTGGATCGCCGATCACAAAGATTCCCTTGCTTTTTGCGCCCCATGCACGGATCAGGCCCAGTTGCACGGGATTCACGTCCTGGAATTCATCCACAAGCAAGTGCCCAAAACGCGGGAAGACCGCTTCGCACTTTGCGCCGCCCTCACGAAATATTTCCAGAGTATCGGTCAGGAGGTCGTCGAAGTCAAGTACGCCAAGCGAGCGCAGCCGCGCACAGTAGGCGTCGTATACCACCTGCGGGATCTCCCCTGCGGCGCCGTTCTTGATTTTAGAAACCGCCTGCATCGCATCGCGGGGTTTCATGGCGCAGTTGCACGCGGTAAGCGTTTCAGAAAGAATTGCCAGCGCTTCCTGCCCGTCGATTACCGTTACGCTTTTATTCCACTCTTTCAACATGCCAAGGGCAAGGGAATGGAACGTACCGATGTGCATTGCCTTCGCTGTCTTTTTATCGTTGAAATACGCCTCCAGCCGTTCCCGCATCTCGTTTGCGGCTTTATTCGTAAACGTAACCGCCGTGATGTGTTCCGGGGCCACGCCGCATTGTTCCACAAGCCAGGCGGCGCGGTACACAAGGGTACGTGTTTTGCCCGTGCCCGGCCCGGCCAGTACGGCGACCGCAGGTTCCACAGCAGATGCAGCCGCCCATTGTTCGTCATTGAGTCCGTAAGGATTCCCGTCCGTTTTTGCCACGGCCGCTTCTTTCGGCTTTTCATCCGTCTTTGGCAGTTCCGCCCGCGCGGGGGCATGTTTTTCCGTTTTCTTTTTAGGTTCGTCCGCAAACATGGAAAGCTGGCCGGACAACGTTTGCACCTCGCTTTTATCCATCACGAGGATCTTCCCGTATTCGCCGTCATAACCGGGATGTATTTCCACTTCTCCGCAGCGCAGGCGGCGAATACCCTCCGCGATGCACACGCCCGCCGTCCGCTCGATCTCTGCGAGCGGCGTTTCACGCAGGATGGTAAGCTCCGGGCCGAGCTCCCGGAGCAGCTCCAAATATTGCGCGCGTACTTTCTTGCTTGCGGGTGTAAGTCCCATCGACGAAGCTACCACCTCAGGAAGCGGCACGATGCTTTCAAAATGCTTTGCGGCCCCGGGGCGATACCCTGCCGCGCGGTCCGCAAGCTCCACCACACGATGATAAACGCCCACGGTGATGCGCCGTCCGCAGACCGGGCATTTTCCTCCCGCGGCGATCGTCTCCTCCGGCGTCATACACACCTTACAGTTCCGGTGTCCGTCGTTATGGTATTTCCCTTCCTCCGGAAAAAATTCAAGCGTCCCGTAAAATTCATCGGTATCATGGTTTTCAAGCGCAACCGCAATGGCGGGATAGCTCATTTCCGTATTAAAAAGATTGGCTTCCCGCGCAAGGTTCGCGGGGGAATGCGCGTCCGAATTGGAGACCATCGCATACCCGTCGAGCGCCGACAGCCGCCAGTTCATAGGCGGGTCGGACGACAGGCCCGTTTCGAGTGCGTGGATATGCGGCGTGAGGTCGCCAAAACATTCTTCGATGGCGTCAAACCCCGAATAGGCCCCGAACAGCGAAAAATGCGGCGTCCAAATATGTGCCGGGATAAATATGGCCTCCGGGCAGATATCAAGCGTGATCTCAAGCAGGTCGCGGCTTGGAAGGCCGAGGATGGGCCGCCCGTCCGAATGCAGGTTGAACGAAAGCTCGAGCTTGCCCGCCAGCTTCTCCGCCGCCTCAAGCGAGGGCAGCAGGATCACATTGTGGATTTTGCGCACCTTTCCGCCCTGTTTATAGATGGAGCTGATCTCCCCTGAAAGGACAAACCGCGGCGGCGCGGGCTTTCCCTCTACCTCGTCCGCAAGGCGGTATTCCTCTTTTAAGCGGTATAAGCCTTCTTCGGCGGGAATCAGCTTTTCCTTCAATTCTTCCCGCCACGCGGGATGCGTAAAATCGCCTGTGCCGAGAAGATCGATCCCTTTGCGGCGCGCCCACAGGTCGAGGTACTCAGGCACGCATTCCTTGCTGGTCGCACGGGAATATTTGGAGTGGATATGCAGGTCTGCTACAAACATTTAGTATTCCGTTCCTTTTCTCGGTTCAAAATGGCTGCATTTGTTTTTCTCCCCTGTCAGCATATCGGGATCAATATCCCCATAAACCTGGCAAGACCGGATCTCCGGCATACCCGGCGCAAAAGTCAGTACGCCGTAGTGTACGCAGTTATAGCACAACACATTTTCCTCATTGACATAATTCTGTTTTAATTGGATTCCCATCTTGTGACTCTCCCTGTTCACCGCTGTTTTGCCTTGCACGCATCCGCGCCCATGCAGCGGGTAGATTCCTGAAACCGGACCTATATGGCCATAAGCACAAATATTCTTTCTTATTATATTCCTTTATGGGCAGATAACACAAGCAGGCAACAGTAATTTCATAAATCCACAGCCAGCACAGTAAAAAATCATATAACAGGATATACTGCCAACTTCCCATCATTTACCGCAGCGTCATTATCCATAAAAACAGGCAGGCCGGCTTATGGTCCGGCCTGCCTCCCGTCTCCTCTTTTTAATTCTATTAACTGGACGTCCCCATAGTTTTATATGATTTAGTCGTCATATCCCAGTCTGAACTCCATAGCATCTTCTGCATGATCCAGTTGATCTTCCAGGCGTCCCAATTCAGAATCTATCGAACCATAGTCTGCACGGCTCAGGCTTCCCTGCCTGTAATCGTACTCGGCCGTGTCTTCCTGCATCTCTATTTCACGCTCTACCGCTTTTGCTTCCGACTTAACGTCGAACATATTCTGCGCTGTTGCAGCTTCCATCTTTCCTATTACAGCGTTCACCTTATCCGTAAGGCCCGCGATATCATAGTCGCCGGTACTTTTCCGTGTTCCGGCTGATGCCTGGGGTATTGGTGTCGCTGTGGCCGCCGGGGCTTCAGAAGCTGCGGGTGCGCTTTCTGTTTTTGTATTGTCCGCCGCACTTGTATCCTGCTGTGCCGCTCCAGCTTTAAGTCCTTCCACATCTGCTTTAAGCGATGAAATATCACCCGATATCTGTTCCAGCTGCTGCTGCAGGGCAGACATATCTGCAGCCTGTATTTGTGCTGCCGGCGAACATCCTATCATTAAAACAGCTGTTAAGGCTACTGCCGCAAGGATCATGATTGGTTTCTTTTTCATTTTTAATTCCTCCTGATTTTTCGGCATTTTCTGCCGTTCTTTTCATGCCCAAACAATATCATCTGAAAATGAAATACAAATGAAAACAAAAAAGATTTTCGCTTTCATTTGTATTTCATATTGATATAATATATTTATTCAAAACACAGCGTATATTAATATAAGGAGGAGACAGGGTGCGTATACTCGTCGTAGAAGATGAACCTGAACTCAACAAGCTTATCTCAAAAATTTTAACCGATGAGGGTTATGCCGTAGACAGTTGCCTTGACGGATGCGAGGCCGTTGACTATATAGAATCCGCCGATTACGACGGCATTGTCCTCGATATAATGTTGCCTTCGATAGACGGCCTTGAGATACTTCATAGGATGCGCGGCGCCGGAGACAATACGCCGGTTCTTTTGCTTACCGCACGTGACAGCATCGAAGACCGTGTAAACGGCCTCGACACGGGCGCGGACGATTACCTTGTCAAACCGTTTGCCTATGAAGAGCTGCTTGCCAGGCTGAGGGTCTTGCTGCGCGGTAAAAACGGTTCTCCCAATCTTCTTGTCCTTGGCGACCTTAAGCTGGATCCTGCAAGCCACCGCGTATTCCTTGCCGAAGAAGAGTTGTTTTTATCCGGCCGCGAATTCGCTATACTTGAATATTTCATGCGTAATCCCGGCGTTGTATTGTCACGCCCACGTATAGAAGAACATATTTGGAGCTACGATTATGATGGGGGATCTAACGTTGTAGATGTATACATACGCAAGCTCCGCAACCTGTTGCACCGCGAGGGGCGTCCGCAACTTATCCACACGGTCAGAAACGTCGGTTATGTAATGAGGCTGGAAAAATGAAAACCCTTAGCATCCGCCAACGTGTTGTGTTTTGGTATACTGCCATGCTCATACTGATCGCAGTGGCCGTGTTCCTTATACTGCGTTTCAGCAGCGGCAGCCAGGCAGCCGCCTACGTAAGCGAAACACTCCACCATGCGGCGGCAGCCGCCATGGACGAGATAGATATTGACGAAGGCGGGCTTGAGATCGATCATGATATCAACGATATCGATTATGCCAGCGTCATGATATATGACAACAGCGGAAATATTATGCATTATGGACGCATCCCCGATTTCGATCTTGATTTCCGCGAGGGTGAAATACGCCGCGTCACAGGCGATTCCGGGCGTGTGTGGCATGTATACGATACGCTCTACAACGTGCGCGGCGATGTGTACGTCTGGATCAGAACATGTATGGTTCTCGATTCCGTAATAAATGTAGAAAGCTACTCTACCCGCGTATTTTTATGGATGATAGTTCCCCTGGCCTTATTAGCTGCCCTTGGCGGATATTATATAACATGGCGCGCTTTCCGGCCTATGGTGCGCATCACCAGCACTGCCCGCAGTATTGCCGACGGTGACGACCTTACGCGCAGGATAGGCCTTATCGGCCAAAAAGATGAATTTGGACAGCTCGCCGATACGTTCGATCAAATGTTCTCCCGCCTGCAATCAGCCTTCGAACAGCAAAAACGTTTCGCATCAGATGCATCGCACGAACTTCGCACGCCGCTCAGCGTCATCCGCACGCAATGCGATTACGCCCTTACCCGTGGCGGCGAAGCTGATAAGACGCAGGCGCTCAATGTTATCCTGCAGCAAACGGAACGTATGTCCGGGCTTGTAAACCAATTGCTGCTGCTTTCGCGCATGGATAGCGGAACCCAGGCGATCCAAAAGGAAACCCTCGACCTTTCCTCGCTTATGGAATCAGTCGCCGATGAGCTTTCCTCAAAATCCGCAGAGCGCGGCATCACAATCCACAAAGATATCTCCCCCGGTTTATATGTATATGCGGATGAACTTTTGATGATGCGCATGCTCATAAACCTTATTGAAAATGCCATACGTTTTGGTGAAGAAGGCGGTTATATAAGGCTGCGGCTTAAAAAGGACGGCGGCTTTGTGCGCGGCTCTGTTGAAGATAACGGTATAGGTATAAGCGAGAAAGATATGCCGCACATATGGGAACGCTTTTTCCAAGCCGACAGCGCACGCACCGCGCATAATACGGAAAGCAGCAGCGGCCTTGGCCTGCCCATCGTCAAATGGATAATATGCGTCCACGGAGGCGGCATCTCTGCTGAAAGCACAGCCGGGCACGGCAGTATTTTCAGGTTCTATATTCCCATTGCCGCTAAATGATTCGCCGGTTTCGGTATGGCCGGCTGCGCGGCAGCCCTCACGCCCTATCCCTGTGCAACTTGCATCATCGCAATAAACAGATAGATTTTCGTTTTCTGTGTATCGGGTCAAACCAGTCCTATGTTATTGGCATCCCAAAGCAGCAAAGGCCGCCATCTGAGCTGGCGGCCTTTGCTGATCCTATAAAAGTTTTGTCTTACAAAAAAGCGTTATTTCAGCCGCTCTCCATAAAAAGGCAAAAAATGGATAGGGGCTTTTATCCGCAGGGACAAGCGGCGCCTTACAGCAATTCTCCATACTTTCGGATAAACAGTTTCTTGAGCACCGTCACAAGCGCCATATATGCCAGGATCGTGAAAAGCAGGAGAATAAAATAGCTGCCGGGCATGGCCATCATGCCAAGTTCCCTGCCCACGATGGTATAGGGGATCACCGTACCCACCGCAATGCCGATGGAGGTGAGCAGTGTGAGCTGCCACGACGCCCGGCTCTTCACAAACGGCGTGTGCGGCGTGCGGATCATGTGGATGACAAGCGTCTGCGTCCATAGGGATTCCACAAACCATCCCGCATGGAACAGCGCCGCAAAACTTTCCTGTCCCGCTTCCCCAAGGGTATGGTAAGCGCCGCCGAATACCACCGGGCATATGAGGAAATACATCGCGAGATAGGTTGTGATATCAAATACCGAGCTTGACGGGCCGATCCACACCATAAATTTGCTGATGGAGGAAGCGTCCCATGTGCGCGGGACGCGCAGGTAGTCCTCATCCACATTGTCCCACGGCACGGCGAGGCACGAAACATCGTAAATCAGGTTCAGCAAAAGGATCTGCACGGGCGTCATGGGCAGGAAAGGCAAAAACGCGCTTGCTGCCAGTACAGAAAACATATTGCCGAAATTGGAGCTTGCCGTCATCTTGATATATTTGATGATATTGGCATAGGTCTTGCGCCCTTCGATCACGCCCTGTACGAGCACGGAGAGGTCCTTTTCCAGCAGGATAATGTCAGCGGATTCCTTTGCCACGTCTACCGCCGTATCCACGGAGATCCCCACGTCCGCTTCCTTCATGGCGGCCGCGTCGTTGATACCATCGCCAAGAAAGCCTACCGCGTGCCCCGAGGCCCGCAGCACGCGCACGATCCGCGCCTTTTGCTGTGGGGAAAGCTTGGCAAATACATGCGTCCGTTCCGCCGCCTCACGCAGCGCCGCATCGTCCATTCCTTCCACATCCGCACCGAGCAGGATATGCTTTGCCGGAATTCCCACTTTGCGGCAGATATATGTGGTGACTGCATCGTTGTCACCCGTCAGCACCTTTATGCCGACGCCATATTGATACAGTTGTTTCAGCGCCCGCGCCGTGCTTTCTTTCGGCGGGTCAAGAAACGCAAGATAGCCGATCAGCACCATATCCGTTTCATCGTCCACGGAAAACGCGCGGCCCGTATCCGCGCTCAATTTATGCGCAATCCCAAGAACCCGCATTCCGTCCGCGTTATATCCGGCGACGGTTCCAAGGATCTCTTGCCGCACCTCTTCCGTAAGGGGAATTACTTCCCCTTTATATTCCGCATACGAGCTTACCGCGAGCATCTCTTCGACAGCACCCTTGGTGATAATCTGCGTTTTCCCCTTTTTATCCGCGACGACCACGCTCATGCGGCGGCGGTTGAAATCAAAGGGAATTTCGTCCACCTTGCGGTAATCCTCCGCAAGTTCCTCCATCCCCACATCCTGCGCATGGTTCATGACGGCGGCGTCCATCAGGTTCCGCAGCCCTGTCTGGTGGTAACTGTTAAGAAACGCATGGCGCAGCACGCGCGCATCCTCGTTGCCATGGATATCAAGCGAGTATTCGAGCACCACCTTGTCCTGCGTAAGCGTTCCCGTCTTATCCGTACACAGCACGTCCATTGCGCCGAAATTCTGGATCGCGCCGAGCTGCTTGACGATGACCTTTTCCTTCGACATCGCCACCGCGCCCCGGGCGAGGTTCGCTGAAACGATCATGGGCAGCATTTCAGGCGTGAGGCCCACGGCCACGGAAATGGCGAAGAGGAACGCCTGCATCCAGTCTCCTTTGGTAAAACCGTTCAGGAACAGTACGACGGGCACCATCACCAACATAAAGCGAATGAGCACCCACGAAACGGAGTTGACTCCCTTTTCAAAGCTGGTCTTGGGCTTCTGGCCAGTAATTTGGCGGGCGAGGGAACCAAGCACCGTATCGTCGCCCACGGCAATCACAAGGGCGGTCGCGCTTCCGCTTACCACATTGCTTCCCATAAAAGCGAGGTTATCGCGCTGGAGCGCATCCGTTTCTCCGCCGCGCACCGCGCGCCCGTATTTCTCCACCGGTTCGCTTTCCCCCGTGAGGGACGACTGGCTTACGAATAAATCCTTTGCCTGCAACACCCGCAGGTCGGCGGGAACCATGTCGCCCGCCGCAAGGCGCACGACATCGCCTACCACAACTTCGTCGAGCGGGATTTCCGCCTCAATACCTTTCCGCACTACGGCGGTAGTAGTCTCCACCAGTTCAGACAGCCGCTCCGCTGCCTTACCCGAGCGCGTTTCCTGTACAAATTGCAGCGTTCCGCTTACCGCTACCATCGCAAGCACGATGATAACGGAAAGGGCGTCCTGTTCCCCTGGCTGTGCAAATGCTACGTCCGTGATAAACGAAATGACCGCCAGAACCAGCAGTACGGCCGTAAACGGATTTAAAAATGCCTTTGCCAGCCTTTTCCCGAGCGAATCCCCGCCTCCATAGGTGATACGGTTTTCGCCGAAGCGCACGCGCATTTCCCGGACGCTATTCCCAGGGTAGCCGTCATATGTATTTGCATATTGTTTCAGGACGCTGTCCTGGCTCTTTCCCGAAGCCCAAAGCAGCCGTTCCTTTGCTTCCATGGCCCCGCGCGTTTGCAGGGCGTTGTTTGTTTTCCTGTTCATGGGTCCTTACCTCCTATCTGAAGTTTCGGCCCCGGAGAAACGCGGCGCAATGCGCTGTCCTCCCGGGCCTTGGTCTGTCCTTCGGTCTGCCATATCCACGTTTCTCACTTCCTTTCGTAATCGGATCATGGAAAATAAAAGTCCCGCCGAAGCATGAACGCAACAGCAGGACTGGTCCCACATCAGAAACACGCGAAAAATCGCGCTACCGTTCAAGCTTCAGCATCGCAGGGCAATGAAATTGCATTAGTCTATGCCTTGGTTTCGACATAAACTGCTGACCCTCTCATAGTGTCTCCACTATTTTGCGGCAGCAATCCGTATCCCTGCGATAACCTCGCCTACCGAAATCGAACTATTTATTTCCGGCTTCCAGTATACCCCGCGCGCTGCGCCGCTGTCAACTTCAGTCCCGGTAATACCGAGGATTGCGCTTGCAGGCGCAGCATGTTTGCGGTAAGATATCCATATATCAATTAACCACAACTTGCGGAGGCGGAACATGAAATTTGCAAATAAAATGAAAGTGTTCGATTTGAACATTTTTTCCAAGCTGGAGGAAAAGCGCGCGGAACTCCTGCAGAAGGGCATGGAGGTCATCAACCTTTCGGTAGGCACGCCCGATTTCAGGCCGGACGGCCATGTGATCGCGGCGCTCAAAGAAGCGGCGGGCATAGCAGATAACTTTAAATATTCCCTCGCCGACCTTCCCGAACTCGTGGAGGCGGTAATCGCGTGGTACGGCCGCCGTTACGACGTTTCCCTGACGCCGCAGCAGGTGATGTCCGTTTACGGCACGCAGGAGGGTATGGCGCATGTGGCGCTCCCGATCTGCAACCCCGGCGATCTTGTGATCGCTCCGGACCCGTGCTATCCGGTATTTATGTTCGGCCCGCGGATGGCGGAAGCGGAAATCTATTATACGCCGCTGAAAAAGGAAAATAACTTCCTGATTGATTTTGGCAGCATCCCAGAAGATGTCGCCCGGCGGGCAAAAATGATCGTCGTTTCCTATCCTAACAACCCGGTGACGGCGGTCGCGGATTATGCATTTTATGAAAAACTCGTCGCATGGGCGAAAAAATACGATGTGATTGTCGTCCATGACAACGCCTACTCCGAACTTGTGATGGATAGCGAGCCGGGAATGTCGTTCCTTGCCGTTCCGGGCGCGATGGACGTGGGGATTGAGTTCAACTCCCTTTCCAAATCTTATAACCTGACCGGACTGCGCATCTCTTTTGCCATGGGCAATACGGAGATCATCCGTAATTTCCGCTGCCTGCGTTCACAGATCGATTACGGCATCTCTTTCCCGGTGCAAAAGGCGGCCATTGCAGCATTAAACGGACCCCAGGATATTCTGGAGCGCAACCGCAAGGGGTACCGCGAGCGCAGGGATGCACTGTGCGGCGGCCTGCGGAGCATCGGCTGGAACGTTCCCGATTCCCCGGGCACCATGTTCGTATGGGCGCCGCTGCCAGAAGGCTATGAAAAATCGTGGGAGTTCGCACTCGAGCTGATGGATAAAACGGGAGTGATCTGCACGCCCGGCGAGAGCTTTGGTCCTGCGGGCGAAGGCTTCGTGCGTCTTGCCTTGGTGGCGGACGTGCCCACCATTGAACGCGCGGTACGCCTGATCCGTGAAAGCGGGATGGTCCGTTGAATTATGAATGGCTCGGCGGTTATTTCCTTCAAAAAGCGGGCGTGGTCAAAGACTACCAGCCCGAATGGGAGGCCACCCGCTATTTTGTAGGCGGAAAAATGTTTGCCATGCAGGGCGGCGATAAGGATGGAAAGCCTATTTTTACGATAAAACTCGAACCCTCGCTGGGAGATTTCCTGCGAAAGCAGTATCCCGGCGCGGTCGTTCCCGGTTACTATATGAATAAGGTACATTGGAATTCGCTGTATCTCGAGGGCGCTATTCCTGAAGAAACCGTGCGCGAGATGGCCGATTGGGCATACGAAGCCGGGCTTCGCGCATTACCGAAAAAAAAGCGGAGCGAAATCGAAAACGGGAAGGAATAAGGTATGCGGATTGATTTTAACCAACTGGATGAAACGGAAATCAAGAACTTCTATGGCGGGAAGCAGTCCACTTATGCGCGGATGTTCGCGGACGAAAACAACCGCATTATGCATGGACGGCTCGCACCCGGCGCATCGATTGGCCCGCATCCCCATGAAACGGGCAGCGAAATTATTTTTATCCTTTCGGGAACAGGAAAGGCGTTTTGCGACGGAGCCGGGGAAGTTCTCGCGCCCGGGGTATGTCACTATTGCCCGAAAGGACATACGCACAGCCTGATTGCGGACGGCATGGAGGCTCTCGTCTTTTTCGCAGTCGTCCCACAACAATAACGGGGCAAGCGGCGGCTCTATCAAGACGGCATAAATGCCGGAAACGGTATTGTGGTTTTTGGCCCTGCCGTTTTTTATAAAAACCATGCTGCCTGCAAAACACCAGGGCTTTCATTTTTTCCAGGGTTACCGCAGTCTGTCCCCATAGTATAAAAAGAAACTGTTTTTTATCCGATTATATCTCGTATATCAAGAATTCCCGCCTGTGGAAGCGTCTCCCGGATGCGCTTCTCCATCCACAAGACGTCGTACCACCTGCCAAATTTATAGCCTGTCTTATGATAGGTTCCCACTGGGACAAACCCAAATTTTTCATGTAACTTGCAGCTTTTTTCATTTGGCAGTGTAATTCCCGCATAGGCGTTCATATAGCCCTGCTTGGCCAGCAACTCAAACAGGCGCTTATACAGTAAAGTCCCGAATCCTTCCGAATGCCGGTTTTGTTCAAGATAAATGGAAACATCGACACCGTAACAATACGCAGCCCTCTTTTGATGCTCCGAAGCATAAGCGTAGCCTATGATTTTACGGTCCTCCACGCAAACCAAATAAGGATACTTCTTTGAAACCGCCGCAATCCGTTCCTTAATTTCTTTTTCGGAAGGCACATCCACTTCAAAGGAGATTGCCGTATCCCGTACATAGGGCGCATAAATCCTGTGTATTTCTTTATAATCCTGCTCTGCTACGCTGCGCACCTCGTAATTCAACCGCTTTATCTCCATTCTTCCCAACCTGTTTCCGCAAAATTATTATAGCAAATAAAGATAAAAAAGGCTATGCGCTCCGCAGCTCTCTCCTCTGGCAACGCACCAACCGCAAAGGACGGAAGCATTGCTTCCGTCCCCGGTTTTTTCCTTTATGCCGGCATCAGGCTGCCGCCGCCCGCAAGGGATATCGTCTGCCCGCCAATCCATTCGTTTCCGGCCGCATCTGCGTCGTAATACAGGTTATATCCTCCGCTTACGATATTCGCACACGTTTCATCCGCATTTGTAAGAACCGTCACATAGCTGTCTCCGGTCAGCGTCCATGTGCTGTCCGCATCGAGGGATATTGCGACCTCCTGCGCGGTGTTCCCTGTGTTGACCGCGCCTGCAAATGTACTGCCCTGTGTGAGGGAAAGCGCAAAGGTGCTGATCTCGTCGCATGTCACATCGCCTTCAAATATCTGGTTTATACCCGTCAGGGTGAACTGCCCGCCGTTTGAGCCGGGGGTGCCCCAGTTATTGGTTTCATTGCCTGCCACATTCGCAAGGACGCCGCTTGTAAAGACGAGCTCCGTATTTTCAAAGACTGCCTCTGCCTGCGTATTGGTCACATAGATCATCGGCCCGTTCGACGTGGTCGTGATTTTGCTGTCTGCCGCGTCGAAATGTGCAGTTCCCTCCGCCGCGTCGCCGGAAGTGCTCTGGTAAAGCATAATACCATTTTCCCCCGCTCCGGTGAGGTCCGTGTCCGTCATGGTGATGGAGTTTTTCCCTTCCACGACTGCCGCCTGGCTGCCTGTCGCTGTCCCTGTGAGGTTCTTTACCGTGATGTCGCCTGTCGAATAGATGCAGGGGCTGCCGTCGCCCGCTGCAAAAACTGTTCCCGTATCTACGGTGATGGTTCCTTCACCGCGGTCTGTGGCGATGGGCGCACAATGCGCCCCTTCCGTCGTGATATCTATATTCGTGGCGTTGACCGTCCCTCCATAAGTCGCGTCAAGGCCGCGGGAAGAATTCCCCGCCGTGTGGATGGTGACGTTATCCACCGTGACCGTTGAGCCTTCGCCCGTTGCAAAGATAGCGTTCGACCCTTCCGCAGAAGAAGTCAATGCCGTATCCGATATCTCGGCGGTGCTGCCTCCCGTCACCGCGAATATGGCGTTTAGCGCATAGAAATTGCTTTCATCCGCGCTCGACGTGTCCCCTGTTTTACCAAGCGTCCCGTTTTTAAGGGCCAGGCTTCCGCCGTTTTTTACAAGTACGGTATTTTCGTCGGCAGACGAGGAGGTAATTTCTTCGCCGTCCGAGGCCTCGCTGGTACCGTCTACCGTAAGTATACCCGTAAGTTCGATGCTCCCCGTCTCCGAGCCGCTCATATCCCCGCCCGGCCCGCCAGCGCCGCCCGTATTTACAATCTCAAGGGCCGTGGGAACAAAAGATGCGCCTTCGCCCGAGCCCTCCATTTTGACGATTGTGCCTTCCGTAAGATCGGCAGGCGATGCTTCCGTCTCGCTCGCGCCATCCTGTTTTGTGATGGTGACTGTAGTAAGGTCAACGGTAATTTCCGTGCCATTTTCATCCGCAGTAAAACCGCCCATCCCGCCGGGGCCTCCTTCGCCCATATCCGGCGGCGCCTCACCATTTTCCGCGTTTCCGGACGGCGCTTCACCACCCGGCATTTCCGGCGCCTCGCCGGAGGGCATTTCCCCGTTTTCCATATCCGGCGGCGCCTCGCCATTTTCCGCGTCTCCGGACGGCGCTTCACCGCCCGGCATTTCCGGCGCCTCGCCGGAGGGCATTTCCCCGTTTTCCATATCCGGCGGAGTTCCGCCGCCCATTCCTCCTGTCATTGTCCCGAGGGCAATCGCCGCCTCATCCCCACTTATCGCAGTCACTTGCCCATATATCGCATCATCCTGAACCTGTACGTCCGCTTCCTCCGCCGGGGCGGCGGACGAAGGCTCCGCCGCCTGCTGCGTACAGGCGGTGAATCCCATCATGAGGACCGCGCACAGCAGGACCGTTAATATTTTTTTCATACCTGTTGTTGCTCCTTTCTTGATCTGGTCTTATTATGCAAGCGCAACGTGAAGGCTGTGTGGAGAAATGATGAAAAATCTGTAAACGGCAAAAAACGCCCGCAGGGAATCCCTACGGGCGTTTTTGTCCATATTTTACCATTCTTCCGTTTTACGCCTGTGCCAACCGCTTCCACCACACCTGCCATTTCATGGCCTACGATCACGCCTTCTTTTGCCCGCGGGATACTTCCGTGTTTGATGTACAGGCCGCTTGAGCAGGCGGACGCGAGCGCTATCCGCACGATCGCGTCCATTTCCTTCACCAGCTTCGGAACGGAACGTTCCGCAAACGCGAATTTTCCTTTTTCTTCAAAAACAACAGCTTTCTTCTTCCTCCTTGCTTTTCCCTCCACTATAAAGGATCCGTGGGCGTTTGTCATGCGGGGGGAAGGCGGCGCCGGGCCTTTTCTCTCTTTTAATGGATGATGCACTTTCCCTTTCCAGTCTCCAGATATTCCCTGAGCTGTTTCACCAGAAGGGCTGGGGCCATCGCATAACTGTTATAGGTATCTCCTCCGCGGTGGTTGGTCACCGTTACGGAATCGATTTTGAGCAGCGGTTCCTCTTTGTCGACAGGTTCTTGCGGAAAAACGTCGATTGCCGCGCCCATGATCTCCCCGGTTTTCAGCGCGTTTTCCAGTGCTTCCATATCCACAAGGGCCGCCCTTGCCGTATTGATCAGATAAGCCGTTGGTTTCATTTTCCTAAGTTCTTCTTCCCCGATAATAGGCGGTGATCCCGCTGGAATTCTTGCATGCAACGATACGATGTCCGCCCGTTCGAGCAGTTCCTGCATGGTTACGGGGATGATCCCGTTTTCCCTGGCGGTTCCGGCGTCAAGGCAGGGGTCATAAGCAAGCACTTTCGTTCCAAATGCTTTCAGGTACTTTGCGACAAGAAGGCCTATCGTCCCAAGGCCCGCCAGGCCGACGCATGCATCGCTGAGTTCCCTTATTTTTTGCGAATTTGGGTATTGCTCCCGCCACATCCCGTCTCTGAGCGCCCTGTCGGCCCGCGTGATATTCCGCATTTCACTGATAATGAGGCCGATCGTATATTCCGCAACCGCGACGGCATTATGCGCCGGGCAGTTGATGATGCTGATTCCTCTTTTCCGGGCCGCCTGAACGTCGATATTCTCTACACCCCCGCGAACCGTCATAATATATTTCAGTTTTGGAGCGGCATCCATCACTTTTTCCGAAACAGGGCACAGGTGCACAAACAGTATCTCCACGTTCTTCATGCGTTCCGCAAGGCCATCCGGTGGGTCGTAGGAGCGGTATCCCATCGTTTCCACCCTGCGTACTACGTTCCTCCAGTCCACACCGTCTTTTTCCGCATGCCACTCGATAGATTCATACCTGTCGAAAAGGCTGCATCCTTCCAATATTTTATCAAAAATTTCGCTCGTCACCTTCAGGTCGCCGATCGCTAGGCAGTTCATCTCGTTTTCAGTCCTTTCTTTCAATGATCGGATATTTTCCAAATTCGTGAATCGCTTCGTATAGGGCTAGGATCGCCTCCGGTTTCATCCCGAACTGGATGTTGTGCGAAGGGGCACATATATAGCCCCCGCCCGGGCCTAAGTCCCGGATCCTGCGTTTTACCTCCTCCCGGATCTTACCGCGGTCGCCTTCCGTCAGGGTCTCCTGCGTTTCTATTCCTCCGTGGAAGCTCAGTTTTTTCCCAAATTCCATTTTGATTTGTTTGGTATCCATTCCCTTTGCATTCGGCTGGAC
Organism: Christensenella tenuis; assembly: GCF_014287795.1. Classification (GTDB taxonomy): domain Bacteria; phylum Bacillota; class Clostridia; order Christensenellales; family Christensenellaceae; genus Christensenella; species Christensenella tenuis. The sequence continues at coordinate 84,082 of NZ_JACOON010000005.1, read as the reverse complement.
CGGGTTCAGGATATCGGCACCCATATCGATATAACTCGATATGAACGGATAGATCCCCCCGCACGTATGGATCGCCAGTTTTCCTTCCGCATTTACTTTGGTATATTCGTCCTTGAACGCCCTCCACTCCCGCTCGAGGCGCGGTCTGATGAACTCGTCAAAAATTTCCAGTGAGATCATCGGCCCGTTCTGCGTCCCCATGTCTTCCCCGTTCAGGCGTATATAGGACATATATTGCCCGGCTTCTTTTAAGAACAGGGCGTCAAAGCCAAGGTTTACCTCCAAAATCTTATCCATCAGGGCGCATACAATATCCGGATGGTCATAAAAATCCATCATGAATTCCTGCATTCCGCGCAAAAAATGCGCCCCTTCGAAAATATGCCCGCCGACGTATGTCGTAAGCGCGTATTCCGTATTTTCATAATAACTTTTCACAAGGTCTTTTACGCCCGTAAAATCCAGAAGATCCTCCGGCGTTGGCCATTTATAATTTAATATATCTTCCACGCTTTCCGCATCCTTCAGCGGATTTGTAACCATCACATAGGAAAACCATCCATCGTTGGAAACGATCTTTTTTTTCGTGATCCCGAACGGGTCTACCACCGTATTATCTTTGATCGTGAATCCCGGCGGAGTAAAATTGATCGGGACGTGCATCACGTCTACATGCAGCAATTCCAGCATTTCCGGCGACGGGTATGCGTGGTTCCCATCGTCCCACCAAAAGGGTTCATAGGGGATACCGGTATATTTGCACAATTCCATATAAGCATCCGGTGCAATCGTAATATCGCACGGCACCCGATCCGGTTCTTTGTGATCCAGCGCGATTTTTACCCGTTCTCGTGATGATAGTGTTTTCAATTTTTTCTTCTCCTTACCATGCTGTGGTTTCTATTATTCCGCTTCTTTTGCCGACGGTTTCACTTTGACTCGGTTTCTCTGGACACAATCGATTCCTACGGCTAATGCAAGCACAATGCCTTTGATGATCAGCTGCATATACTCACTTGTATTGAGCATAATAAGGCCGTTGCTCAACACACCCATAATCAGTACGCCGACGACCGTCCCAAGCATCGTTCCCGAGCCGCCCGATATGCTCACACCCCCCAAAACAACGGCTGTGATGACATCGAATTCAAAGCCGTCGCCCGTCTGCGGTGATCCTGAATTCAATCTGGACAACGTAACGAGGCCGGATACAGCTGCAAAAAAAGCACTGAGGGAAAATACCAGCTGGATCACCATCCTTACGTTGATTCCAGACAACCTTGCCGCTTCCTCGTTTCCGCCTACTGCATAAAAATACCGTCCTAAATAAGATTTGTTCAGGATAAATGCTCCAGCAATAAATACAACGACCATAATGATCACCGGGATCGGAACGATCCCAATATAGCCCTGCCCGACCATATTAAAACCTTCCGGGAATCCATAGATCGGCAGTCCCGAACTGATAGACAGCGCCGCTCCCTTTAAAATATTCATAAAAGATAGCGTCGCGATGAACGCCGGTATCCGGATGACCGCCACCATTGTTCCCATCAAAAGGCCTGTCGCCGTAGATACTGCAAGGCAAATCAGAATCGCCGGAACGACGGGTACGCCCGCATTGATGATCAGGAAAGCGCACAGGATGTTAACAAAGGCCACCTGCGACCCGATCGAAAGGTCGATCCCCCCGATCAGGAGCACAAACATCATCCCAACCGCCGCTATTCCCGTCATGGATACCTGGCGCGCAATCGTCAGCAGGTTATCCACCGTCAAAAAGCTTGGCGTTAAGATACTGAAAAAGGCAACCAGCGCAAACAGTACGATCACAATAATATATTTCTTAATTTTTTCTCCAACGTTTACTTTTAAGGCCATTGCTGTATTCCCCTTCTTTCCTTATGATAAAGACGCGTACCGCATGATCTGCTCCTGGTCGAATTCCCCTTTTTTCAGGTATCCGGTGAGCCGCCCGTTCCGCAGGATCACGATCCGGTCTGACATACCGATCAGTTCCGGCATTTCCGAAGAGATCATAATGATTGCTTTTCCTTTTTTCACAAGCTCCGTCATGATCTGGTAGATTTCAAATTTCGCGCCAATATCAATTCCCCGCGTCGGTTCGTCAAACAGGATCAAATCCGGTTCCATCGCAAGCCATTTGGCCAAAACGACCTTTTGCTGGTTTCCGCCCGACAGGTTTTTCACCAGTTGCCGGGAATCCGGCGCTTTGATCCTGAGCGCTTTCATATATTGATCCACCAGCTTCTGTTCCCGTCCCGAATGGATGAACGTCATTTTAGATAGCCCGGGCAGGCTGGGAATCGAAATATTCTGCTGGATGGACAGGTGCAGCAGCGCTCCATGCCGTTTTCTGTCTTCTGGCACAAGCGCGATTCCGCTGCGGATCGCATCGAGCGGTTTTTGGATGGAAACCGGTTTTCCGTTGACCGCAATGCTTCCCCGCTCCGGATGAACGATCCCAAACAGCATCTCTGCCAGTTCCGTCCGTCCGGCACCCACCAGTCCCCCGATCCCCAGAATCTCCCCTTTCCGAACCTCCAGTGAAATGTCTTTTAAGCCGTTCCCCGTAAGCCCGTCGATCTTCAGCACGATGTCATCTGTTTCTTTCATTTCGTGCTTCGGATAAGTTCCCGTTAATTCCCGACCGATCATCAGTCTTACGAGTTCGTCTTCGTTTATGTCCTTTGTATTTCGTACCGTAATCAACTTTCCGTCCCGCATGACTGCGATCCGATCCGATATCCTGAAAATTTCTTCCAGACGGTGCGTAATATAGATAAACGTAACGCCCGCTTTCTTTAAGGTGCTGACGACGCGGAACATATTTTCCACTTCCTGCCCCGTAAGCGGGGCCGAGGGTTCGTCCATGATCAGTATCTTCGCATTCTTTGCGATCGCCTTCGCAATCTCTACCATCTGCTGGTATGCAACCGACAGATCCTTTACAAGCGTGTCCGGGGAAATATGGATATCGAGCTGCCGGAAAACTTCCTCGGTCTTCCGGCGCATTGCCTTTTTATCCAGAACCAGCCCCTTCATCTTATATTCTCCTAAAAAAATATTGTCCGTTACGCTCAGTTCGTTTACCAGGTTGAACTCCTGGTAGATTACGCTGACTCCCGCTTCACGCGCCTGTGCCGGGGAAAGGGAGCCGTACTCCCGGTTGTTGATCCCAATCGTCCCGCTGCTCGGCGTAATCGCCCCTGCAATCGTTTTGATCAGCGTAGATTTCCCTGCGCCGTTTTCTCCCGCAAGCGCAAGGATCTCGCCTTCCCGTATTTCCAGGCTGATGTCGTCCAATGCAACGACGCCCGGATATTGCTTTGTTATATGACTCAGTTGGATTATGGCTCGATTTGACATTGACCTTCTCCTCATAGTGTCCCCGGGCCCGGAAAACGCCGGGCCCGGAGCCCTGTCCCTGTCTTCAGGTAAGCGTATATCCGTTTTCCTCTGCAAATTCTTCTACATTTTCACTGTTCACCGGAATGATCGGCATGAAGTTGTTAAATTCCACTTTTTCTCCCGCTGCCGCTTCCATAGCCAGGTTTACCATGGCTTCGCCGTGTTCGCGTCCGGAGCCAAGGCTGATGATTCCCTTCAGGCCTTCTCCATTTTTAATTGCCTGACAGATCTCCTGGGTCGAATCCACGCAGAAGATACCAAAATCCGCAGCGTCCTTATTCATTGCTTTCACCGCTTCGTTCGCACCCATTCCGCCTCCACCGCCGATCGAATAAATAATGTCGAGGTTCGGATGGGCCTGGAAGAAGGTCTCCGTTGCTTTCATCCCTTCTTCCGCTGTCAGCGCTTCCGTGCGGATCACGATCTCTGCGGAGGGAACCCGCTCTTTCATCGCAGCCTCAAATCCGTCCTCCCGCCCGATCGTCTGCGGCGTCTGCCGGTAGTTCAGTATCCCGATCTCAATTTTGTCCTTTGCCATCAGCGCTTCGCGCGTTTCAACCCAGTCTGCCGCCAGTTGGCCCGCCGCATATCCCGCTTCATATTCCGGGACATTGTAATTGCAGGTCATATTTTCGAGTTCCGCTCCATATACGACAACCGCGACTCCTTTTTCCATCGCAGCCTTGCAGGCATCTTCAATCGATCCCGGATCCGTAGGGCTCAGGATAATGCCGGAATAGCCGCTCGATACGAAATTTTCTATCTGCGAAACCTGCTTTTGCGGGTCATTGTCAAACTGGACTGCCGTATATTCCGCCCCGTTTGCTTTGCAAAGTTCTTCCGCAGCCTTCGACACATCTGCCCAGACTGGGTTGGAATAATCCGCCAGCGACATACCGATCTTCATTCCCCCTTCGCTGCCCGCCGACATTTCTGCAGATGTTTCCGATCCCGCTTCCACAGGCCCGCTCGCCACAGGCGGCGTAGTTGTGCACGCTGCACATGCAAAAACCACAGTAAGAACCAAAGCCAAGATCATTCCCCTTTTTTTCATTCCTTTTCTCCTCCTGGTATTATCAATATTTGTTTTTCCGGTTAGGAAAAACAAAGGTCATACGATGTGGGCGGATCCCCCGCTTCCGTCCGGCCCTCCTTCAGGCTCTCCCGTCCCGAAAGGATTCCCGGAACAATTCTTTTGACATGGAATAAAGCTTTCGGAAACGTTCGCTGAGTTTTTCGTAGATACTGCGGTTGCGCGGATCTGGAATATATTCCGCCGACAAATTGGGCAGCACATCCAAATACTCCTGGCAAAATCCGAATTTCCGAATCCCTAAAAGCGCGTTTCCCACCGGCGCCTCTGCGGTCCCCGGCCCTGTTACGACCGGTTTTTGCAATACGTCCGCCATGATCTGCATCCATTTGGCGCTTTGGGCGATCCCCCCTGCGACCATAATGCAGTCCGCCGTACTTCGTCCTTCCTCTACCATATCCATGCTTTGCCGGATAGAAAGACACACGCCTTCCAGAACGGCGCGGGCAAAATCATCCCTTTGCGTATTGGGCGATATTCCCCAAAACACACCCTTCGTATGGGGATCGTATACTGGCGCCAGTTCCCCGTTTAAAAAAGGAAGCATCATCAGCCCGCCCGCTCCCGCTGGCCTTGTGGCGGCACACTGCGTAATGACGTCGTAGGGATCCCTCTGTTTCCGTTTCGCAATTCCAGCATACTCTTCCCCAAAGCAATTTTCGAACCATTTCAGTACACCGCCGATATTCACTTGCACGGCGGTTTGCAGGTACAGTCCGTCGACTACATAGGGAAGCACTGCCAAATGCGGGTTTTCCGCGAGTTTATCCGTACAAAATACAATATTTCCTCCCGTCCCCGCCGAAATGATGATGTCCCCTTTTTTTAGTATTCCGGATCCTAGCGCTGCCATGGCGGTATCCACTCCTCCGCAGAGTACCGCTGTATCTTCGGAAAGCCCCAATTCCCGCGCAGGTTCCGGAAGAACCGTTCCGATAATATCTGCACTCCGGCACACCTCCGGCATTTTCTCCAGATCGATCTTCAGTTCCTTTGCCGCTTCTTTGGAATATTTCCTGTCATAAACATGGAAAAGATGGTTCAGGCCCGCACAGGAAACGTCCGTCATGCCGCGCCCTGTCAATTTATAATTAACGTAATCTTTCGGCTGCAAAAATTTCCATGTCCGCCCGTATGCTTCCGGACAATTTTCCCGGAACCAAAGCAGTTTTGGTAAAAAATGGTACGGCAGCAGTTCGGCGGGCGTATTCTCCTGTAGGAGCTTTTTAAAATGTTTTTCCAGCCTACTGCACTGCGGGAGCGAACGGTTATCCATCCAAATCAAAGATCGCATAAATGCGTTTCCGTTTCTGTCGACCGGCGTAAGCGAAGGAACATGCGAACTGATGCTTACCGCCGCAACATGCCGTCCGGAACAGATGCTTTTCAGATCTTTTACCGCCGCTGTGAAGTTCCGCCACCAGTCCTGCGGATCCTGTTCCGCACAGTTCTGTTTCGGAAAAAACGTAGGATATGCCCTTGTGCTTTCCCCCAGCTGATTTGCGGTTTCGTCGAAAATGACCGCTTTCACGTTCGACGTCCCTATATCCGCGCCAATAAACAATTCCTTCCCCATGGCCGTTTTATCCTCGATACTTTTTTATTTATAGGTATTTGATGTTATAAAAGACTGATTCACATTTGTTTAATAGTATATTATCACGCGTGATTATTTTTGACTATATCGCCGCAATATATTGATAAACATTCACATATTTTTTAATATTCGATCAAATTCAATCATATTTTATTGTTTTCAAATCTCTCATCCTCCGCGCACTGCGCATCTTTCCCAAATATTGCCTGACTGTTTCGGAATTGCGTTTCTGTTTGCCAGCCAGTCCAAACCAGTCGTACGCCGATACATTTTTTAATCATTGTATTGAAAACACGTTCAATCTATGCTACATTTCAATCAGATTTCTTCCTGCGAAAGGAGATCCCCATGCTGATTCAGGAACGGTATAACCGGATCATAGAATTACTGAAAAAAGACCAATGCATAAGCGTACGAAAGCTCTCGAAAGAATTGTATGCCAGCGAAGCGACAATACGGCGCGACTTGAAGCATCTGTCTGAAATCGGGCAGATCCGCCGTACGTTCGGCGGAGCCACTCTTGTGGAGGGTATGCATTCGGATGTCCCTCTTGTCGTACGAAATGAAAAATATTCTCGTGAAAAAAAGATCATCGCCGCCCTTGCGGCATCTTTAATCAGGGATGACGACGTTATCATCATCGATTCCTCTTCCACTTGTTTTAATATGATCCCCTATTTGGAACATAAATCCAATACGGTGATCACCAACAGCCCAAGGGTAGCGCTTGCCCTTTCCAACTACCCAAAGCTCAAAGTCTATTCGACCGGCGGCTATGTTCTGGAAAATGCTGTCTCCTATGTTGGAAGTGCCGCGGAAAGCATGATGCACAACTGCAACTGCGATATTATGTTTTTCTCCAGCGGAGGGATCTCCTCAGATAACCAGATCACGGATACCAACGAGGAGGAAACACGGTTAAAAAAAGTTATGATCCAACATTCTAAAAAAATTGTAGCGCTTCATGACTCTTCCAAGCTGGACAAGGTTGCTTTCAGTATCGTTTGCAGTTTAGATGATATTGATGTGCTCGTCACCGACCGCTATCCCGGAGCGGCTTGGGAGTCTCTTTTAAAGGAGCATCATGTTCATCTCCTGTGCCCGGAAAATAAACCGGGAAAACCGTAAGCTTTCGTTCATAGCGTTTCTTTCCGGCAGGATGCCACTTTTTTGTTTTTCCTTGACAGCGCCTTTCCGGCTCGCCAAAATAGTTTATTATTGAACTATTTTGGAAGACAGGAAGTTGGCGTATATGCCGCACAGGGAACGTTATCTGCGTCTGCTGCTTTATTTGAGCCGAAAGTTGAAAAAATTATATGAACATATGAACAGGAATGTGCACAAGCAAAGGCCTCGTTCGGCCTATCGCAGGGGGAAGAGGATCGCGCACAACAGGACCGTTAATATTTTTTTCATACCTGTTGTTGCTCCTTTCTTGATCTGGTCCTATTATGCAAGCGCAACGTGAAGGCTGTGTGGCGAAAGGATGAAAAATCTGTAAACGGCAAAAAACGCCCGCAGGGAATCCCCACGGGCGTTTTTGTCCATATTTTACCATTCTTCCGTATACATATGAATTGGGTAGGAAAGGTATTCCAGCGGATCAAGCTGGTCGACCGTCACATAGCCTGCCGGTGCATCCAGAATCGTCGGGATACGGTTCACGACTGTCGCGCAGGTGTGCTCCACCGTTGCGGGTTTCATGACGTGGAACTCCGTATTGGGTTCGCCAAGAATCTTCCAATCGCACATGTCGCCGTCATCCGGCCCGTATACCTTGCCAATGCACTGTGTTTCAATGACCGGCCCCTGATGCGTCTGCGTCGTAACAACCGCGCTCATGCCAATGCAGTTTCCTTTCGGGATCGTCTCCCCGATGGTTTCGGAATACAGGTCTTTGTCATAAAAATACGGCACGCTTTTTTGCGTCTGGGATTTGATCGTCCAGCCCATTTTTGCGCACAGCGCCTCGTTGGAATTCCACACGTAGCTCGGTTCCAAAACCTCCGGGTGGGCCAGTTGCTTTTCGAATTCTTCCGGCGTAAGTCCTACGCCGTGCGCCTGCGCGAGCGCAAGGCCGTAATCCTCCACATTATAGCTGACCGCGCCTTCAATGCGGTCTATGGTATGGACGCCGCCCGCAACGCACGCGATCATATTTATCCAATAGATATCCTGCATACCCGTCCCTACGATGGTGCAGCCCGTTTCCTTGGCAAGGACGTCCAATTTATTCGTCAGGGCGGGCGAGGTGGTCCACGGATAAATTGCTTCTTCGCACGTGGTTACTACATTGACGCCCCGCTCGGCGCATTTTTCGATATGGGGATACATGTCGTCCATGAAGCTGAACAGGGTGAGGACTGCAATATCCGCGTCGCATTCATCCAAAACCGCGTCCGCATCGCTTCGGATCGGGACGCCGAGACGCACGCCAAGGCCTGCCCATTCCCCCACATCCATTCCTACGATGTCCGGGTTCACATCGATTGCTCCCACGATATCCGCACCTTTTTCATACAAATACCGGACCGTGTACTTTGCCATCTTCCCGCAGCCATATTGTACGGCGCGAATTTTCTGATGATACATATTTTTCTCCCTCTTTTCAAAAAATTTCCATTGATGCCCGCTGATACTGTTTTCTCACCGGATACTATCAATATACCACCCAAAGGCCCGTTCAAACCGTTTTTTAATCAAAAGCGCCCGGCAAAACCTGCCGGGCGTTTCTTGCTTTAATTGGAACTGCGGATCGCTTCAAGCGGACTCATCTTCGTCGCCTTCCAAGCGGGATAGATGCCAGACACAATGCCCACGCCTACGGCGATTGCAATCGCGCCGAGGCTGAGCCACCATGGAATGGAAAGCTGTACCCCGTTCTGGAAATACATCCCGAGGAAGCTAATCTCACCGCCGCCGAAGTTTGCAATCGCACCAAAGATATAGCTGACTCCAAGGCCGATCAGCCCTCCAATGAGGCCGATCATTGCCGCCTCCACGAGGAACATCAGGTTGATCCTGCGGATGGAAAGGCCGATGACCTTCATCACGCCGATCTCCCGTGCCCGTTCGAGGATACTCGCGAGCATGGTATTGGCGATGCCGATCGCGGATACCAGTAGGGAGATAAGGCCGATCGCGATGAGCTGGGACTGCTGGCGCGCTTGCTCTTCCTGCATCTGAGTGATCCATTCGGTAGGGCTATAGGCTTGGAAGCCCATTTCCTTGACCGCCTTGAGGACGTCTTCCACTGCATCCACATCCACCGCGTTCACGTAACCCTGAGAATACTGCCCTTCTTTGATCCCGGCCTGGTCCATCAGCTTGCGGTTTTCGCGGATTAGCATATTGGCGGCGGGAATGCTCATATAGATATTATAGCTTTCCTGGCTGTCCGACTGCTTAAGAATGCCCGTTATCTTTCCACGGTATTCCTTGGGTGTCGGCTGGTCGGGAGTGGAAGGATCCGGGTTTTCGATCAGGTATCCGCTGCCCGGGTAATATTTCACGTTCATACCCACCCAGTCTACGTCCGGCCCGGTCGGCTCCTGGTATTCGCCGTCCGCTGCGGCAACCGCGTAGCCTCCGGACATCATTACGCCGCCCATCATGCCGCCGGAAGCATTCGGGTCCTGGAAATACTGGCGGGCGTTCGCGCCAACGACAAGCTCCACATTGGGGCTGTCTGAGAAAACGTTACCCTCCATGAATTTAAAATCCATCGTTTGCGGGTCAACCGCATAAAGATAGGTGTCCGCTTTATATTTCCCCATCACAATATACGAAGGAATACTCATCAGGCCGGTTGCGTTTTTCACTCCTGGGATGGCCCGGATCTGGTTCAGTTTGGCATCCGTAAGCTTGGCGTTTTCCCCCGAGCCCATAGGCGAGATCTCGATTCGTGTAAGGTCTGTGCTCTGCATAATGCTCTGGTTGAACTGTTCGAGGTTTCCAAGGCCAAGCGCCACCATGATGACGATGCACGCCGTACCGATAATCACGCCAAGGACAGTCAGTATGGTCCGCATCTTGCGCCGCCAAAGGTTAGACGCCGCAAGGAGGACAATATCAATAAATGTCATCGTCTTCGAGGTCCTCCGAAAGTTCCTGCGCACGTTTCTTCTTTTTCTTTTTTACCACGACCGTAATGACCACGGCAGCAGCCGCGCCCGCAATGAGCACCCAGCCCCACCACGGAAAACCGGCTGGCTCCTCTGGCGGAAGCTCTTCACCGGGGTCCATGCCGCCGTAATCCGGCATGGGCGTGAGAATCGTTTCCACCGGCACCTTCATCTCGTATTCTTCGCCGTATTCATCCTCATAAGTGACGACGAAATTTCCTTCCACCGGGCCGGGCTGCACGGAATCTGCCGCGTCTATACCGCCTGTCTCCTGCACAGGGGCGCTTTCCCCGGATACGACGATCGAGGTTGGTTCATCCGCGCCGCCAATCACCGCGGCATCCGCTGCAGGAGCTGCTTCAGCATTTCCGGCTCCCGCGCCATCCATGCCATCCATTCCTGCATTCAGATCCTGGGCAACGGACGCATAGATGTCCGCTGTCTTCGCCGTGCCGGATTCCATGTTTCCAAGAAAAGCGCTCGATTCCGGCGTAAGGCCGGGGACGTCAAGCACGACCGTCACATTATAAAGGGTATTTTTGCCCTTGTTGTATAGGTTGAGGCTCGCGGAGGTGGTATCGCCCATGTAAACTTCCGATGGGAATTTCGGCGGATCGTATTCAAGGCGGATTTTCTGGTGTACCTCTACGCTGATTTCATCTGCCGCCGTAAGCTGCGCCGCCTGGCTGTCTTCGTAGGCAATGGCGATATCGATCTTCTGCGGCCCCGCTTTGGCATCGGCGCGCGCTTCCATCGTGAAACTGAAATCCGCCGTTTTCTTCGGTCCAATTTTTTCAATGTATGCCGTATTGGTATTATCGCCGGGCATCAGGTCTGTCGTCTGGCTTTTGAACGTGACCGTGATATTTTTTACGCTCGTCTTTTTACTCGTATTGGTAAGCGTCACCTTTACGGCAAACTTTTCACCCGCGTTCACCGGGTCGGGACTGATTTCATAATTGCTGATAATGACCTTGGGCTGGGAGCTCACCCCGCTTCCTCCGTCACCGCCGCCCGTGCCGGGATCGATCCCCGGGTCTGTTCCCGGATCCGTCCCTGGTTCCTCCGTCGGCTGCCCGGAAGGCTCCCCGCTTGGTTCGGGTGCCGGTTCCGATGGATCCTTTCCGTCTGTCACCTTGACGAACACCGTGAACTCCTGCGTTTTAATGGTGCCGTCCACGAGCGGATATTTCGCCGTAATGACAACCGGGTAGTTCCCGTTCACCCGGTTTTCTGCAAGCGGCAGGTTAAGGTTCACAAGATAGGATTGTTTGGTCTTTCCATCCGCTAATTTATGATCTTCGAAGGATACCGCCGTATCGTAATTATTAAATACGAATGGAGCCGTAGAGGGATCGCCAAGATTAACTGAAATATTGACTTGCTCCTTGTCTTTCACCTGTTCCGTTCCCGGGCCGGGAACCAGCGGAAGGATGATGTGCGCCGCCCCTCCGGATACAGCGGGGCTGTAACCATTTTGGTAGGTGGCGTTCATTCCCTCGTATTGGCTTTTGCTGTCAATTCGGAGCGCCGTTCCGCGCATATCCGCGGCAAGCGCGGTGGGCAGCGCGAACGAAAATGCGAGTATGACGATGAGTGCGATGAGTGTGATCCGTTTCTTCATTTTTCCTCTCCCTGTATTCCTAATTCCGCCTGTATGATGTCTCCAGCACTTATTTCAGCAGATTCGCGCAATTCGCGCTTTGCCACTTTTCCGTCTATGATATGGATGACTTGATCGGCATATTCCGCTTTGGTTGGGTCATGCGTTACAAACAAAAGCGTCGCTCCGCGTTTCTTCGCCTGCCCGCACATAATATCCATAATTTGCTCTGCGGTCACGGAATCAAGGTTTCCTGTCGGTTCGTCCGCAAAGATGATTTCCGGTTTGGCAATGATGGCGCGCGCGATCGATACGCGTTGCTGCTGGCCGCCTGAAAGCTGGTTCGGAAGATTTTTAAGCTGCTGCCCAAGCCCCATTTCCACAAGCAGTTTTTTTGCCGCTTTCATGCGCGCAGCGCGCGGCACGCCCCGGAACATTAAGGGCAGCGCCACGTTTTCCACCGCCGTCATGGTCGGCATCAGGTTAAACGACTGAAAAACAAAGCCGATATGTTTCAATCGAAAATCCACAAGCTCGCTTTCATTCATTTTATAGGTTGGTTTTTTCTTGATAAAAATCCTTCCCGAAGTCGGATGTTCCAACCCCGCAAGAAGGGAGAGCAGCGTCGATTTTCCGCTGCCTGACGTGCCGAGAATGGCACAAATCTGTCCGGGCTTAACATCAAGATCCACGCCGTCGAGCGCATGGATTTTGGCACTTCCCATACGGTATATCTTTTTCAGGTTCCTTGCTGCGATGATCGGTTCCAAAGGCTGCCTCCAAAATGGCGTCTTCCGGGCATAAAAAAGCCCTGCACGAAGTGAAGGGGAAACAAAAAATTCCACCCTTGACCTACGTCTTTCATTATAACATAAAGCATCTTTTGGGTGGGCGGTACTTTATGAACAAATTCTTACAAATAATATAATATTCCGGACTGTTGATACCCTTTTACCGCGGGCAGCCGACCGGCTTTTTATAAGCTGTTATTTGTAGGTGAGGGTAATATGTACGCCCTTGCCCGCGAATATGGCGGTTTCACGTCCGCGGCCTGTGCGCAGTAAAAGCGCCGCATACTCGAAAAAGCGTTCAGCCGCGCAGCAGTGACGCTTTTCACGCAAGCTCAATATTCAGGGAACCTGTTTTATTTCCGTCCGTGCGTTCTTTCCCGCGCGATATAAAAAGGGAACGCATCGCGCGTTCCCTTCGCCGTATTTGCGTCAGCCTTCTATGATCTTGACAAAAGGCGCATACTGTTTATCCCATTCCGCCGTATTTTGGGGCGTATAGGTCTTGGGCTCGCAGGAAGCGGCGACTACGCGGCGCGCTTCTTTGATGTCTTTGATTTCACCTGCCGCAATCAACTGAACCACAATATTTCCGAGCACAGTGGCTTCATCCGGTCCCGCGATCACGTTCATGCCGGTTGCGTCGGCAGTCATCTGGCACAGGAGGGCGCTCTTGGTGCCGCCGCCGAGGATATGTACCGTATTATATTCTTTGCCCGTGCATTCCGCAAGGCGCTCGATGCTGTAACGGAATTTCATGGCCAGGCTTTCGTCGATACAGCGGATAATCTCGCCCTCCGTCTGCGGTACGGGTTGCCCCGTCTTTTCACAGTAGGCACGGATACGGCGGGGCAGGTTGCCCGGCTTGCCAAATTCGGGGCTGTCAACGTCAATCAGGCTGCGGAAGGGAGTGCATTCTTTCGCCATCTGTTCAAGTTCCCCAAATCCATATTCCTTGCCCTCACGGATCCATTGGCGGCGGGATTCCTGAATCGGCCATGTGCCCATGATGTTCTTCAGGAAGCGATAAGTGCCTTCCACCCCGCCTTCATTGGCGAAATTATATTCCGCGCCCTTTTCATTGATGCATGGTTCGTGCAGCTCTGTACCGAGCAGGCTCCATGTACCGCAGCTAATGAATATAAAATCATTTTCCTGCGTCGGGGTTGCGGCAACCGCCGCCGCCGTGTCGTGGGAAGCTGTGCACATAACCTTTGCCTTGGGCGCGCCGAGTTCCTCGCAGATATCGTCGCGCAGCAGCCCGCACTCCGACCCCGGAGGTGTGATATCGCAGAGTTTTTCCCGCGGAATCCCTGCAAGTTCCAGGACTTCACCGCTCCAGTCGCGTTTTTTGGCATCCAGCATTTCGGATGTGGAGGCAATCGTATATTCCGTACGCATTTCACCCGTCAGGAAATAATTATACAGGTCGGGCGTAAACAATACCTTTTTCGTCGCCGCAAGGAGTTCCGGTTTTTGTTCTTTCAGGTAAAGCAGCTGGTACAGCGTATTGATGGCGAGATGCTGCAGCCCTACCGTTTGGTACAGCTCATCCGGATCAATCCGCTTCATAAATTCTTCGAAAGGTTTCTCTGAACGTTCGTCGCGGTAATGCACAGGGTTCTGCACAAGCTGCCCGTCTTCGCCGATCAGCCCGAAATCAACGCCCCATGTATCGATGCCGATCATATCGAAGCCGCCCGCGTTCACTGCTTTGGTAATTCCCTGTTTGATGTTATAGAACAGCCGCAGCGCGTCCCAGTAAAGTGTTCCGTTGATTGAAACGGGATCATTCGTAAAACGGTGGAGTTCTTCCATCGTAATTTTTCCGCCGGCATATTGTGCAATCATTGCGCGGCCGCTGGAGGCGCCGAAATCAAATGCTAAGATTTTACTCATAGTGATTCCCCTTTACTATTTTTTATTTATTAGTATAACTATACTGAAAATTACAGCGGGAATCAATGAAGAATTAAACGGTTTTATTGTAATTTTTCAACATGTTTTTGCTCCTTTTGACATTTTTTTGTTTCACCTGTGATTGATGTGACGTTTCGTTTGTGAGATAATAAAATTATGATCATCAAGCGGTCATAAACGACCTGACAGAAAAGGACGGAGGATGAATGATGGAATATGTGAAGCTCGGCAGGACTGATTTAAATGTCAGCCGTATGGTGATGGGCGGGGACGTGCGCACGTCCCGGGAAGAATTCGCCGCCGCATTGCAGCTTGCGGTAGATCGGGGAGTCAACCTCATTGACACTGCGCCCGCTTACGGAAACAGCGAGGCAGTGCTTGGAACAATCCTGCCTGAAATTAAAGGAGAACTATTCGTATCCACGAAGTTCAGCAACGATCCGCAGCCGTTCCTGCCCCAAGACAGGGACTGCCTGATGCGCGCCGTAGAAAACAGCTTAAACCGGTTGAAACGTGACAAAATCGATATCTGGATGGTGCACGAACCCGACCGTCCATACCAATATGACTGGTGGAAACGCCCTCAGGACCTCAATCATCCTGAAGAATATTACGGCCCGGTCATGGATGTGCTGTCCGACCTGAAGAGCCAGGGCGTCATCAAATATACCGGAATCGGGGGAACGACCGCTTATGAAATCGTCCCAATCATTGAAAGCGGCTTTTTCGATGTAATCCTCACCGCATTCAACTATAGCCTGCTGTGGCAGGAAGCCGCCATTGAAGTGATCCCCGCGGCAAAAAAGCAGAATATGGGCATTTTACTTGGTTCCGCACTGCAACAGGGCGCACTTGCAAAACGGTATGACGAGCAGGTGAAGGCGAAACCCGCATGGCTTTCAAAGCCCCGCCAGCAGCAATATTTAAAATTGTACGAACTGTGCGACGATCTTGGGATGGACGTTGCGGATCTTGCAATGCGGTTTGCATTCTCGAATCCGGATATTCATGCGGTTGTGACGGGAGCGGGAAAGGTACGGAATGTGGAACGCAATCTTGCTTCCTATGATAAAGGACCTCTCCCCGAAGATATTTTGAAGCGTATTGACGAGATTTACCAGATGGTGCCTTTCCGTCCGTTTGAAGAATCGTTTTTCATGCCTTTTACGCGTCCATACAAAGGACCCCGTGCGGTGCATTAAACAATAATAAGAAATAAAGAATGCCGGACTGCCGGCATTTTTTATTTGCGCCCAAAGGATGCTCTGTAGTTTATTTAGCATTTAATTCGTCGTCTGTAATATGCAGGCTCCTGCGCACAAGCTTTTTCGAAAGGAATTTGTCTGCCCGCTTCTCCACAATGCGTTCGAATCCCCGCATCATAAACGGCGCAACCGCCGTGAATACGCACACTACAACCGCCTGGGGCAGGTTAATGGGCGCTACATCGAAAAATCCGCGCAGGAAGATGAGGCACAGGAAGAACAGCCCAATAGCACTCCCAAGGATAATTTTGCGCGCCGTGGTAAACGGCATGCTGACCTTGGCTACCACCCACATGCCGACGGCAACCGCCATGAGCATGCACATTGTGGATACCGCGGATGGGGTATATTGGAAGACGCCTGCAAGCACATTGACCGCAAGAATTCCGATAATCACGGAAAGCCCCCCTGGCAGGGATTTTTTCAGGATATTAATCAGGAAATGTTCCTTGATCGGCGCAAAATTTGGTTCCAGGGCAAGGAAGAACGCCGGGAAGCCAATGGTCACAAAGCTAATCAGCGTCATTTGCAGGGGCGTAAACGGATAGCTGCTGTCGAGCAGGATCACCGTTGCGAAAGCGAGAAGCACCGCATATACCGTTTTGGTGATAAAAAGGGTAGCTACACGCTCGATGTTGTTGATGACTTTGCGCCCCTCGTTCACGATATCAGGCATGGTGGCAAAGTTGGAATCGAGCAGGACAAGATTGGCGATGTTTTTCGCCGCATCGCTGCCTGATGCCATGGCGATGCTGCAATCGGATTCCTTTAAGGCCAGTACGTCGTTGACGCCGTCGCCCGCCATGGCGACCGTATGCCCCTTGCGTTTCATGGCCGCGATCAGTTCTTTTTTCTGTGAAGGTGTTACCCGGCCGAATACATTATATTTTTCAGCCGCCGCTTCAATGTCCTCTTTTGTTTTCAGCATAGTCGCGTCCACGGCCTCGTAATTTTTCACACCCGCCCGTTTTGCAATTGCACTTGCCGTAACCGCGCTGTCGCCGGATATGATTTTAACCTCTACCTGCTGATTTTCAAAAAATTCAAGCGTTTTCTTTGCATCCGCCCGAATCCGGTCGGAAATAAGCAGGAATGCGATTGGACGCATCCCTCCGGGAACCTTGTTATCCAGTACGTCGGTGGCGTCGCTGTGCGCGAGCACCAGCACCCGGCTTCCCTTCTTTGCGTATTTTTCCGCATCGAGGCCCTCATATCCATTGGGGAAGATAAACTCGAACGCCCCGAGAAAATAGGTTCCTTGTCCTTCAAAGCTTACGCCGCTGTATTTTCGTGCCGAGGAAAAAGGCACAATCGTTTTCACCTCATGGTCATAACTCTTGCCGAATTTCTCTACTACTGCATGGAAGGTCGCGTTGTCGTCCTGCAGTGCGCCCGCCATGTTGGAGAGAATCCTGTCTAAATCTTTCGTACTGTCCACAGGAATCACTTCCTCCACATGCATCTTGCCTTCGGTGATCGTTCCCGTCTTATCGAGGCACAGGATATCCACGCGCGCAAGCGTCTCGATGCAATAGAGATCCTGCACAAGCGTCCGCTTTGTGGCAAGAATTACGGCACTGGTGGCGAGAGAAATACTGGTGAGCAGGATAAGCCCCTCCGGAATCATGCCGATGAGGGCGCCCACCGTTTTGACCGTATTATCCGGCACGGGAAGCCCAACCACAAGTCCCTGTTTCAGGAATAGCAGGACACCCACAGGTACGATAATGATACTGATGATTTTCAGGATACGGTTCAGTGAATTGCGCAGTTCGGACGTACGTTTTTTGGAAACCTTCGCATCATAGGAAATTTTGTTGGCGTAGTTTTCGATACCCACGCGCTCCACACGCGCATAGGCATTTCCCGATACGATAAAGCTGCCCGAATAAAGGAAGTCGCCCGGGCCTTTTGCTACAACATCCGATTCACCCGTAATCAGGGATTCGTTGACTTCTACCGTTCCTTCAAGCAGCACTCCGTCCGCGCATACCTGGTTGCCCGGATTAAGCTGCATGACGTCGTCAAGGACAATATCCGAAACCCCGATTTCCTTCTCTGCCCCGTTTCTTACCACAGTAACCTTGGCCGCTACAATGACCGAGAGTTTATCGAGCGTTTTCTTGGTTACGATTTCCTGTGCGATTCCAATGACCAGGTTCCCCACGACAACCAGTAAAAAGACGAGTTCCTTGATATAACCCGTCATCACAATAAGAACCGTGAACACCATGTTCAATATATTAAAAAAGGTTACAAGGTTATCCTTGAAGATCTGCTTATATGATTTTGTCGTATTCGTATTATATGCATTCGTGAGCCCCTCGTCGATGCGGCTTTTGACCTGTGCATCCGTAAGCCCCGTCCGGCAGTCCGAATCATAGCGCTGTTGCCCGTCGTCCATGTCGTTCCTTCCCCGTCTTTACATAATGACTTTATTATATCATATTTACCCTATGCTCCAATGCTTATCCGCTAAAATTTATAAAATCCTAACAAAAACGACGGATTTCTTCATCCGCCGTTTCAAAAGTTTTAAGAATTCCATTATTTTGTGAGGAACCGGTATTCCGTTACGTCATGGTAGGTCTTTCCCTTCTGTAAAATACAGGATGGAAATTCGTCGTGATGCATACTGTCCGGAAATAGCTGTGTCTCAAAGCAATAGGCTGTACGCGGCCCATATTGCGCCCCATGTTTGCCTTTCATCTCCGGCACAAAATTTGCCGTATAGAGCTGCATACCCGGTTTATCCGTATAGACCTCCATGATGCGGCCGCTCTGCGGGTCTTCCACCCGTGCCGCGCGCCGGAAGCCCGCGCCCCATAAAACAAAATTATGATCGTACCCTCCGCATAGCCTCATCTGCGGGAATGGATCCTCGATCCGCTCGCCAATCAGGTGCGGGTGTGTAAAATCAAGCGGCGTATCTGCAACTTCGGCAATTTCGCCGGTCGGAATCAGGTTTTCATTCACCGGCGTATATTCCCCGGCGTCGATGGTCAGCACATGGTCTCCAATTTCGCCTGCCCCGCGCAGATTAAAATAGGAATGGTTCGTAAGGGACAATATGGTATCCGCATCCGATTCCGCAAAATATTCGAGACGCACCGTATTGTCATCTGTCAGGGTCATTTCAATGCGCACATTTACCGCTCCCGGGAATCCGTCTTCCCCATCCGGGCTATAATAAGTGAGGGTCAGCGTATTGCCATCCGCCGCTCCTTCCCACACCTTGCGGTTGAAGCTATGATCGCCGCCGTGAAGCAGGTTTACGCCGTTTTCATTGCACGGAATGGCATAGTCCTTCCCTCCCACAGTGAACTGCCCGTTTGCGATTCGGTTGGCATAGCGGCCTACCGTTGCACCGAAAAACGGATGGTCTCCGAAATATTCCTCCGGTGTTTCGAAACCGAGCACCACATCCGCGATATTTCCATCGGCATCCGGCATTTCGACAGACATGATGGTCCCGCCGTAATTCGTGACCTTCATACGTCCGCCGGCTTCATTCGAAAATGTATAAATAAAAACATCCTTGCCGTCTTTTGTTCCTGTTTTTTGTGTTTCAATCATGATTTTTACCGCCCTTTTGATTTGCTATTAATATTCTACATCAAAAGAAGATTTTTTCCTATCTGTTATCCATCAATTTTTTATGAAATTTTCTTTTGCAATATGAAGGAGGTGTGCTATAATAGTTACCAGCGGAGGCATAGCTCAGTTGGTCAGAGTACCTGCTTCACATGTAGGGGGTCGCTGGTTCGAGCCCAGCTGTCTCCACCAAATCGGTCATATCCGAACCTTTTCTTTTTAGATGGGGTGTTCGGGATGACAATCAGTTTTAAGGACAGGCGATGAGCCTGTCCTTTTTGCATATGAAATTTGAGTAAGTTTATGAGTAATTAAATGGATATTTTGTATAGGTTTCTCTTTTTACTAAATTGTGCTATTATTATTGTATATTTTTTACATTTTATTATTCCAATGGCGTAGAGACATTCAAATTTTATTACTGAGGTTCAAGATGAAAAAATTTGTGCCTGATACTATAAAACCACATACGATTAGAAAATTTGAACTCATTGAAAAGTATGTAGAGGGTTGGGCTTATAAGATATTAGGATTATCCACTTCAAAAGGGGTAGTTTTTATTGACTGTATGTGTAATTGTGGATATGGTATTGGTGAAAACGAAGAAAAAATTATGGGGACTCCTGTTCGCGTTGCTAAATGTTTAAATCAAGTGATGCAAAAGCCTGAATTTGCGAATAAAAAAGTTTATCTTTTTTATAACGATATGAGTCAAGCTAAAATTGATATTTTAAAAAAAGAGTTGTCTGCCATTGACACAACAAAGATAAAGATAACGTATTCGTGTACCGATGGTAACGACTTCTTGAGACAATTTGATATGGTCGAATTCAAAGGATTTAATAAACTTTTGTTTTATGATCCATATCACGCAGCGATAAAATGGGACGCGATAACACCATTTTTGAACTCTTGGGCGGAGGTAGTTATTAATCATGTAGTGATGGATACGTCAAGAGGTGTTGCGCAAGTAAGAGATGAAACCAAAAAAAAGAAATATATTGATACATACCAACAAGCGATTGAGGACTTGGTAGAAATCTGTACGGATAAAACGGCATTGGATAATTTGGTCAAAAAAATCATAAGAGATAAATCTGACAATAAAACCGATGTCCATTTGGCTTCTTTTCCATTTTATAATCAAAATAATGGACTAGTCTATAATCTAATTTATTATAGCAAAAGCATTATAGGATTCCGTCTTTTCAAAAAGACAGCCTGGAAAGTCTCGGGAGATAAATCTACCGTGACGGTATCTCACCATAATCCTAGTCAATTTGCGATAGATTTTGATAATGAAGGTTCGTTTAAGTTGTGTTCTGATAAAAATGCTTATTCGGTTAGTGATATTGTCAGTTATATTTATGCAAAGTATGGTAAAATGAAAGAAGTTCGGTTAGAGCAAGTGTACGCTGATCTAGATAATCATCCGATATTTCCGTGTGAGGGCTACAAGCCGGAAATAAAGAAATTGCTTGCACAATTATATGGTGCAAAAATTGGGAGAGATAATATTATACACTTTCAATAATGTATGATGATAGAAGGTTTTTATGAATAATACGAAAATAGAATGGACTGAAGTCTCATGGAATCCAATAACTGGTTGTACTAAAGTATCAGATGGATGCCAGAATTGTTATGCTGAATCATTTGCAAAGAGACTCAAAGCGATGAATAATCCGAGATACAAAAATGGCTTTGATGTAACTATACATAAGGACTTGTTTGATAAGCCATTAACTTGGAAAAAATCTAAAATGATATTCGTCAATTCGATGTCAGACATATTTCATGAAGATGTTTCGGATAATGATATTTTAGAATTGTTTACCATAATGAATAAGGCTAATTGGCATACTTTTCAGGTATTAACTAAAAGGGCAGAAAGATTAGTGGAGTTATCTGATAGAATAACTTGGACAGATAATATATGGATGGGTACTAGCATAGAAAATCGAAAAGCTCTTTATAGATGCGAGTTATTAAAAAAAACAAATGCATGTATAAAGTTTATATCGGCTGAACCCTTGCTTGAATCCATAAATGATATTGATCTGAGAGGAATTGACTGGTTAATTGTAGGTGGAGAATCTGGATTCGGTTTTCGAGAGCTACAAGAGGAATGGGTAAGCGAATTGCTATGTAAATCCCAAGAAAGCAATACGGCTTTTTTCTTTAAGCAATGGGGTGGTATGCCAAAAAAGAAAAATGGAGCGCTTTTGTGCGGACGGACTTATAAGGAATATCCTAATATTAAGTGAATGTCAAATTGGGATTCTAGAAAAATCCAACAAAGGCAATCTCTCATTCTATACAGCTTATTTCTTCAAGAACACCGTTTTGCCTGCATCTATTTTGTCTTAAAGAGACTAATCGTTTATATCTGATAGATTTGGCGTTTGGAATGATAATAAGTTTAAAGGGCAGACAGTAAATCTGTCCTTTTTGTAAAAAGACTCAAAACTTTCTTAATTTTTAATTCTCGCTTATTTTATGATGTTTACAATATTTTAATAAATTTTGATTGCCGACATTTAATCTGTACGTATATTTCTTGTGAATATTGATTATTTGCGAGGTATAAGGTAAAATGCAATTAGATCAGTTTTATTTAAAAGTTTGGCTAAACACAATGTTTTGTCATTTAGCGCGAATAGCTAAAAACTTTGCTTTTGGCAATAAAATTGCTTGACACCAGATGTATGTATTTTATGATTTAGTAATTTGAAGGTATTATGAGGTGAGCACAAAATTATGAATAGATATCTATCTGACATGCATATCCGTGCTTATCGTGGGTTGAGGGACGTAAGAATCTCTAATATTGGCAATATAAATGTTATTGTTGGAGACAACAATAGTGGAAAAACTAGTGTGTTGGAGGCGATCCGCATTTCTTGTTTGCCACATAACATTAACAATATCGCTTATGTTGCTAGACAACGAGATGTTGCTTCGCCGTTTTTTTATCGTGCTTCAAGTTATGGCTCGTTACTATCTGCTTTAGTTAAGCGTGGAGATCAATATTACCTTGATATAGAAGCTTTCATAAAAGATGAGGTTTCTAGTATTAAGTTAAATGGTCATGTAGAAAGAACCATACTTAATCCAGATGAGATGGAAGCATTGTCTTCAAATCAGAAACGAAATATGCCTTCGGAGGAAATAGATGTATTAACTGGCGAAATATATAGTGTCTTTCCTCAACAAAATAGGCAATTAGAATTTTATGAACGCGAGGTATCATATTTCGAGTTTCACAAGTATAAGAGAATCCAAGGAACTCTGTCTAGATCTTCTAGTATAAAATACATTTCTCCAATCGATCATATTACTTCAAATTTCCCCCTACCATCTATTCGCCAAAAAGATGCTTATTACTATACTATTGAATTATTAAAGTTATTTGATCCAGATGTTGTAGATGTGCGAATTGATGTCGATGACGATACCAATAAGAGAGTGATGTTTATTGAAAACAAACGTAATGGTTTTATACCGCTATCATCATATGGGGATGGAACTAAAAAAGTAGTTTTATTTGCATCAACAATCGCTTCAATGGATGGTGGAATATTACTAATTGACGAATTTGAGTCGTCTATTCATACAAAAGCTATGGATAATGTATTCAAATTTTTAATCGAAGTATGCCAGCGTAATCATATTCAATTATTTCTTACTACACATAGTCAGGAAGCATTAGATAAAATTATCCAATGCTGTCAGGGCAGATCAAACTTATTGAAGATTATAATGTTAGACAATGATAGTGACAGAACATATGCGCGGGTGATAGATGGACAAAAGGCTTTTAATTTACGATTTAGAAACAATGCGGAGTTAAGATAAATGAAAAGTATCATCATCTGCGAAGGCAAAACTGATGCAATAATATTAAGTTACTATTTAAGCAAAACAGACGAATGGATCTTTTTGTCGAAAAAAGAGAGTCAATGCCGTGGAATATCCGAACGAATTCTTGAGTTTGGTATTGAAAATAGTATGACACAAGAATTTTCATGGTATATTAACCCCGGTGAAGATTTATTATGTATATACGCGGTCGGTGGTATTACTGCAATCAAAGATGGATTTGCACAGGTCTTAGATATTAATAGCATGTCTAACAGTGAACCGTTTGAACGTATGGTGCTTCTTTTTGATCGAGATGATGAGCATGCTGAACATAATATTCTTGAAGATATTTCAAGGATAATAGTATCTAATTCACTAGAAGATGTGAATTTGGAAAATAATGAATGGGCTGAGTTGCAGTATTCCGAGAGAAGGCAACCATTGTTGATCTTACCATTGGTTATTCCATTTGATACTGTAGGAACTTTAGAAAATTTTTTACTAAGTTGCAGAAAAGAAATTGATTATTGTGAAAATACTTTAGTTGAGCAGTGCGATAAATTTACAACTTCATTAGAAACAATAGAAAATATTAAAGAAAGATATCTAAAGAGGAGAGGTATAAAGTCAAAGATATCTTTCGGTACTTACTTTAGCGTAGTTTCTCCACATCGGACATTCGATGCGGGCGATAAGATATTAAGATCTATACCGTGGGAGAATTACAGCGGATTTAATGATACCTTTTTGGAGTTGCATAAGTTATGTTCTGTTAAGTAAGGCTTCAATGGTGCGCCTCGATAGCATTGATTCGCTCTCGCAATGTCTGATGCTGTTAATCTAACAATGCATCCGAAGCAACCTTGAAAAATTTTGCAAAAGCTCTTAGCTCAATATCAGTTACAAATCGTTCGCCACTTTCTATCTGCTGAATTGCATTTTTACTCAAATCAATACCTTGCAATTGAATTTTATCTGCCAGTGCCCTTTGCGATATGCCCAATTTTTTACGCAAAGCGGTAATTCTTGCACCACAAATATTTAAACTGCCATCCGTGTTTTTATTTTTAAACATATATCCCTCTTTTGACCTTTAGTGCTTGTTTTTTATTACAGTATATGGTAATATCATGCACATGATGACCAGCACTGCTGGTCGAAGTCGTTTTGTTAAAAAAGGTGGCTATTATGGAATATGAATATAAAAATCAAACTTGTTGCTTTAGTGGATATAGACCAGAGAAATTTTCATTTAGTCTAGTAGTGGATAATCCGCAATACCAGCAATTGAAATCAGATATACACAAAGCCATCGCTTGTGCAATCTTAGACGGATTTCAATTCTTTCTTTGTGGAATGGCACGAGGATTTGATATTTTGTGCGGAGAGACAATACTAGAGATGCGTGAAGAACGTAAAGAATGGCGTGATTTGCAGTTAATTGCGGTTATCCCGTTTCCGGAGCACAGCGAAAACTGTTCGGAAGAATGGCGTTTACGACATGTCGCGTTAGAGGTTCGTTCAGATGAATTAATTTACACAGGTGAAGACTATCATTCTAATTGCTATTTTGAACGCAACAGATATATGATGGGCCTGTGAAATAATCTCTGTAAATAGGCTTTCAATGACAAGATTTATTTAAGGTTTGGGAGCCGGGTTCGTCTCCCGAGCCTTTTTCACAATATACAGCCCCAGAAGGGCATTGTCAACAGAAAAACATCAGATTGGTAGTCGCTCAGGGTACATAATCGCCAGTTCACCGTAGACTTTACCCCAATTTCTGAGCGGCATCGTCCATTTTTTGGTGGCCTCGAATGTTGCTAGATATAGAGCCTTCAAAAGCGCTGTATCACTTGGAAATACGCTCCTCTGGCGGTTCAGACGACGGTAGGTGTTATTCAGGCTTTCGATGGCATTGGTCGTGTAGATGACCTTCCTCACCTCCATCGAAAATTTGAAGATCGGGCAGATGACATCCCAGTTCGCTGACCAGCTTTTCATGGCGTGGGGGTACTTATCGCGCCACTTCTCTGTAATCGCCTCCATGCGCTCAAATCCGCTCTGCTCAGTGGGCGCGTGATAGATGGTCTTCAAATCCGTGGCAAAGGCTTTCTTGTCCTTCTCCGCCACGTAGCGCAGCGTATTGCGTACCTGATGCACGATGCAGCGTTGGTATTCTGTTTCGGGGAAAGATGCTGCAATCGCTTCCTTGATGCCTGAAAGCCCATCCGCACACAGGATCAGGATATCCCTGACTCCGCGATTCTTTAGCTCGTTCAGCACAGAAAGCCAGTATTTCGCGCTCTCGTTTTCGCTTATCTGGATGCTCAACGCTTCTTTGCGGCCTTCCTCACTGATGCCCAGTATCACATACGCCGCCAGTTTGCGGATGACACCATTATCCCTGACTGAGAAATGCACTGCGTCTATAAACAGGATTGGATATACCTCGCTGAGCGGTCGGTGCTGCCATTCTTCTATTTGCGGCAGCAGCTTGTCAGTGATGTCTGAGACAAGGCCCTCTGAGACCTCGAACCCGTAGATATCATCGATCTGTTCGGATATCTGCCGTGTTGTCATGCCTTTGGCATACATGGAGATTATCTTGTCCTCAATGCTGGAAATATCCTTCTGCCGCTTCTTCACGATCTTTGGCTCAAACGTGCTCTCGCGGTCTTGTGGCACCGCAACGGGTATTTCGCCATATTTGCTCCGTAGCCGTTTGGCTTTTTTGCCATTGCGTGAGTTTGCCTCGTCTGAACGCTCATACGGCTCATAGCCTAGATGCTCGCTCATCATTAGAGCGGCCTATTGTCTCTTTTATTTTTTCCCGGAGACAGTCTGCGTAAGTTTATAGCTTCTTCTTCCAGATATGCTTTCAGCTTGTCTGCAAGTTCCTTATCGACTCCCGCCCGGAGGTCAGTATACGTTCCCTTAATCCAAGCCGCTTCCTTTTGGTAGTTGCCCGGCAGTCTAAATTCCCCCTATCATTATCTATTCCAGTGTTTAATTGATCCTACTAAAAACCATGCGCTTAATATAACAAAAACAATGCTGCGGTTGCCATAATTTACACCTCCTTCCCCTGCCGGGATTAGCCGTCCGGCCCGGCAGTAAATACTTTGCTAATATAAGACGCCTTCCTTTCCGGGCAGTTCATAAGCTTCGTATAATTTGTTATCCGCGATCCCCTTCGTCACTGGGCCGGTCAACATGCCGACATATACCGAGCGCATCGTCCTTTTCCTGCCTGCCATATTTCGGATCCAGCAGATCCTTATTCTGATACGCCCTATTTACAGATACATGGAAAAGGCATTTTTTATTGAAGGCATTTGCGTTCTGTGCTATTCTGAAAGTAACTTAATTTGATTGGGCGGAGACTTTCATAATGGAACAAAAATTAAATATACGCCAGGCACAAAGAACTGATGCTGGTTTGGTGCTCGCATTTATACAAAAAATAGCTGCCTATGAAAAAATGAGCGACGAGGTTGTCGCAACGGTCCAGAGCATTGAAACCTATGTGTTTGACCAGGGCGCCGCCGAGGTTTTGATTGCGGAATATGAAGGAAAACCGGTGGGCTTTGCTTTGTATTTCGAAAATTTTTCAACATTCCAGGGCCGTACCGGCCTATACCTTGAAGACTTATTCGTTGACCAGGAAATGCGCGGACTGGGGATCGGAAAAAAACTGTTCCAGGCAGTTGCCGCCGAAGCAGTGCGCCGCGGATGCCAGCGGATGGAATGGACCTGCCTTGACTGGAACCAGCCGTCTATTGATTTTTATCATGCTATGGGGGCAGTTCCGATGAATGCCTGGACAACTTACCGTCTGGCAGGCAAACGGATCCGTGAAGCAGCCGACCAGTAAAGCGGCATAAAAAGGGGGATCAGGACATGCAGGAGACCATATGGGCACTGGCGCCACCGGCCGTTGCGATCGTTTTGGCATTGCTCACCAAAGAGGTATATGTATCGCTTTTCATCGGAATTATTTCGGGCGCGTTATTTTTCACTGGATTTCAGGTAATTCCCGCTCTCGAGACGACGTTCACCGTAATGGGAGAACGTGTGGGAAACAATATGAATATCATCATCTTTCTCATTTTTCTGGGAATGATCGTCGCCCTGATGACAAAATCGGGGGCAAGCTGCGCCTATGGAGAATGGGCGTCAAAATCCATCAAATCAAAACGCGGAGCTTTATTTGCTACCACAGGCCTCGGCGCGTTGATTTTTGTAGATGATTATTTCAATTGCCTGACTGTCGGCACAGTGATGCGGCCGGTAACTGACCGTTACGGTATTACACGCGCAAAGCTCGCCTATATTATTGATGCAACCGCGGCTCCCGTCTGCATTATCGCCCCAATTTCCAGTTGGGCGGCGGCAGTCGGTTCCTCCCTGCCGGAGGACAGCAGTATCGACGGATTTAACCTCTTTATACAGACTATTCCCTTTAATTATTATGCCATATTGACACTAATCATGGTCGTATTTATCATCGTGATGAATTTTGATTTTGGCGCGATGAAACGCGCGGCTGCCAAAGAACCTGCCGAAGTCCTCCCTGAGGAAGAAGAGGACAGCATCGCGCGCCCAAAAAAGCATGGTAGGGTATACGATTTGTTGATTCCTATCTTATCCCTGATTGGTTTGTGTATCTTTTTTATGCTTTATACCGGCGGAATCTTCGAAGGAGCAGATATTGCCGGCGCTTTTGCCAATTGCAATTCCTCCCTCTCCCTTGTGCTTGGGTCATTTTTTGCGGTTATTGTCATTTTCTTTCTTTATATTCCACGGAAAATCATTACGTTTCGCGAATTTGCAGGCGGCCTTGCACGTGGTTTCAAGGCCATGGTGCCGGCAATCCTGATTCTTTCCCTCGCATGGACATTATCAGGAATCTGCAGCGAGGATTACCTGAATGCAGGCGGCTTTGTCAGCCATTTGGTAAGCGACAACCAACTGGCACATGCAATCCTTCCGCCCGTTTTCTTCCTTGTTGCTTTAGGGCTTGCTTTTGCTACGGGAACATCTTGGGGAACATTTGGCATACTCATTCCCATCGCTGCGGCAATATTTGGAGATATGGGAAGCCAGTTCCTCACCATTACGGTCGCGGCGGTTCTCGCTGGGGCAGTTTGCGGCGACCACGTTTCCCCAATCTCCGATACGACCATACTGGCCTCTACAGGAGCAGATTGTAACCATATTGAACATGTATCCACACAGCTTCCTTATGCCATGCTCGTCGCTATTTGTTGCTTGGTTTCCTATGTGATAGCGGGCATCACGGCAAACGGTTGGCTGGCTCTTGGAATCGGGACCGCTATGCTGCTTATTGTTCTTACGTCCCTTTATAAAAAATCGAAAAAGGCCGAGCGTACCGGTTATTATACGCCGGAATCCTGCGGTACCGAACGGCATGGGTTTTCCCACGAAGAGTAAATCCAGTTATCCCGGCAAGTTTTTTATTGACCAATTCGCTCTACAAAAAAAGCCTATCCCGAAAGATAGGCCTTTTTCTGCATATCTCATGCTTTGATAATATTCCCGGGAAAT
Organism: Christensenella tenuis; assembly: GCF_014287795.1. Lineage (GTDB taxonomy): Bacteria > Bacillota > Clostridia > Christensenellales > Christensenellaceae > Christensenella > Christensenella tenuis. Next base: position 55,231 of record NZ_JACOON010000005.1, on the reverse strand, counting down.
ATTATCTTTCAGCCTTTCTAAGCTGTTTACCAGCAAAGAAAACTGTACTTGCAGCAACAATCGCAATTATTGTGAGGATCATTGCCAGATCAGCGCTACCCGTTTTTGGGGACGTTGCATCCGCCTGGTTTAGTGCCACGCCCGTCTGTTTCGGCTGGAGCATTGTTCGGGCATCATAATCCAAGTTAATCAGGATCGAAGCAACATACTCCACAAGCGCCAGCAGCACTCCCATCAGACATAGTATAATTTTGCGAATTATTTCTTCCGGACTATTAAATTTGAAATTCTTTTACTTTTTTGAAAAAATAAGTTCTGCCAATTTTCAGTTCTTCTAATGCTTCCTGCAGTGAAATTTCTTTCTTTCTCCACAGCGCCGCTACTTCTTGGAAATTTTGAGGAAGTGCTATTTTCTGCCTGCCAAATTTTACACCCCGCGCTTTGGCGGCGGCAATCCCTTCCGCTTGCCTGATCCGAATATTTTCCCGTTCTTTTTGCGCCACATATGACAAGATTTGCAATACCAGATCCGCAATAAATATTCCTGTCAGGTCGTCCCCTTTTTGGCGCGTATCCAGCAGCGGCATATCCAGAACCACCACATCCGCCTGTTTTTCACGGGTCATGATGCGCCATTGCTCCATGATTTCCGCATAATTCCTGCCCAGGCGGTCGATTGAGCTGATAAAAACAGTATCGCCTTTTTTCAGCTTTCTTAAAAGTCTTTTATATTTGGGACGCTCGAAATCCTTTCCACTTTGTTTATCGATAAAGATATTCTCTTTTTTGACGCCCACCTTAAGCAAAGCGGAAATCTGTCTGTCTTCGTGCTGATCTTTTGTCGATACCCGCGCATATCCATATTCTTTATAGCCCATTTTGTTTTCCCCCATTTTTCTTGATGTTTTTCCACTAATATTCATTGTAGGGGAACGGGACTTTTCATCTGATTAAAATTCCCGGGAATTTGGCCAGGAAGAATATTTTTAGAAAACCGTATCAAAAAAGCCGGTCCGGATTCTTTCTTCCGGGCCAGCCTTTATGCTTTTTTCTCTATTTATCCGATTCTGTTGTATCTTCATCCATGTCATCAAAGCGCAGAAATGCGGCCGATACACCATCGTCTTTAAACTGTTCCACATCTGCCGGTTTGGTATCCGTCATTACAACTTCGTCTTCTTCTGCAAATTCACCGGGATTAATATCTCTCTTGCTCATAGCAATTACCTCCTTTGATTGTGCTATATTTTTAACCCCATTCCAGGGAACTAAACCGCTTCCTTAAAAATTCTGTTTGCCAGCTCCCAAAATGCTTATTAAAAAAGAAGAATTGGAAGGAGGCAGAAGATGGATCAATTGATGAAAAATATTGAAATTGCAACCGTACTTCCCTTTGCGGGGCTCGTGGATTATTCTCCCGGGCAGGTTGCGAGTAAAACGCTTGCGCAAAACAGCGCAGTAAGCCTTACATTGTTTGCGTTTGCCAAAGGGGAGGAAATCAGTACGCATGAATCCCATGGGGACGCCCTTGTGATTGCGCTGGACGGTATCGGCGAGATTACAATTGACGGAGAAAAGCATACCCTGCGTGCAGGCGAAGCCATCCTGATGCCCGCGCGGCATCCGCATGCAGTCTATGCTGTAGAAAAATTTAAAATGTTTCTGGCAGTTATCTTCCCTTCTGGGGAAACAAAAGAATGAGGTAAAAGCACCTTTTGCGAGAATATGTATGGGGTAGTGTTTGGTTAAAATACACGCCGCCGGCATACAAGTAGCCGTGGCGGCGACGGCCGGTGACTCTCCGGCCAGTTATTTCATAACGGGCCGGGGAGCATTGGGAGAACAAGGAGGTCGATAAAATGAAAAAAGCAGTAATCGGGGACGGCTGTATTGGCTGCGGTCTTTGTGAAAGCGTTTGCCCGGAAGTGTTCCGCATGACAGACTGCAATGTAGCAGAGGTTTATGGAGAGATTACGCCGGAAAATGAAGAAAGCGCTTTTGAAGCGGAAAGCGGATGCCCGGTAAGCGTCATTTCAGTCAGCGATGATTGATTTTCATGCAGTATTTGCAAAAGCCCCCCGCGGCTGCGGGGGGTTTTTATTGTTTTTTCTTATTTGTGGTAAAATAACTTCAGGAGGAAAGAACAATGCCAATTTCAAAACAAACGATTGATTTTTTAGCACAAAACAAATTTAACAACAGCCGGGAATGGTTCCATGCCCATAAGCCGGAATACCAGCGGTATGTGCTTGCGCCGATGGCGGAGCTTGTTACCCTTCTTGCGCCTACTATGCGGAAAATCGATCCGTTGATGATTACCGAGCCCAAAGTGGGCAAGGCCATCTCACGTATTTACCGCGATACGCGTTTCTCTCATGATAAGTCATTATACCGTGAAGTAATGTGGATTGTGTTTTCGCGGGGGAAAAAAGAATTTAGCTGTCCTCCCGGATTTGTTCTCGAATTTTCTCCCCAAGGTTTCCGCTATGGCTGCGGATATTACGGAGCTCCGCCACGCACCATGGAAATGATCCGTAAACTGGCGCTCTCTGGAGACAAAGACTTTTATGAAGCGTTTACTGCCCTTGAAAAGCAAAAAACCTTTGTCCTGGAGGGTGATTTTTACAAACGGAGTAAATGCCCTGATGCGCCGCAGCCCCTGCGCAACTGGCTTGACCGTAAAAACTTGGATTGGATGAGAAGCAGCACAGATGCGGATCTTCTATTCTCCCCGGATTTATTTAAGACGCTTGCCCAGGGTTTTTTGCTCCTCTCCCCTTTTTATACCTTTTTGTGCAAGGTGGAAGAGCGGCTCCTGATCGAAGCTTAAATTCATATTTTTTTTACAACTTCAGACGTTTAAATTCCTGCCGGATTGGTATTATTTAAATAGAAAGAAAAAAAAAGGAGATGAATGAAAATGGCAGGATTAATTCCATTTGGCCGCCGGCATGGTCTCTCACGTGGATTTGACGGCCTCGATTTCTGGGACGGAGGCTTTATGCGCAACTTCTTCAATGGATCGGATGGATTCACCAATTTCAAGGTGGACGTCAAGGATAAAGACGACCGCTATGAGGTTGACGCCGATCTTCCGGGACTTCACCGGGAGATGATCGACGTTTCCTATGACGAAGGGATTCTTACGATCAGCGCAGATATGAACGAAGAATCCAAAACCGAAAAAGATAATTATGTAGTGAATGAACGCCGTATGGGCCGTGTTTCCCGTTCGTTCTCGGTGAGCGATGTAAAAGAAGACGAAATCACTGCAGAATATAAAGATGGCGTCTTGAAAGTCGTTTTGCCAAAGAGCGGCGAGGAAAAAAAGAAATCCAGAAAGATTGACATCAGGTGATAAAGCAAAGGGGCCTGTATCATAGAATGATACAGGCCCCTTTGCAACTAAATACTATAAGGAAGGAACTTATTTACAGGAACGAATCATATTCGTTACATAGGGGGCACAAGGCCGCTTCGTCTTCCTCCAGACTTGAAAAACGTTCTCTTTTTTCTGCCCAATAGTTATCCGTATTATCATCATTGACAGAAGATACCTCGCCAATCAGCATTGCTTCTCCTTCGCAGCGCGCACCAAACAGATGATATATTCCCGGCGTGAGCGTTACGCTTGCACCTACCGGCACTTCGAAGGTCTCTCCCGCTCCATAGGTTTTAAGTTCTCCGTCGCAGTACACCTGCACATCGCTTTCGCGGTCCACTCCGCCGGAAGAATCAGAACCATAAAGAGTCATAAGCATGGTTCCGCCGCCCCTGTTGATGATATCTTCCGTCTTTTTCATATGTTTGTGCAGCGGCAAAATCTGTCCGTTTTGCACGACAATGATTTTTTCCGCATATGGCGTACCAATTGCGGGATCATATGCATCTCCATTACGCAAGGTAAACAGCACGGCTCCAACGCGCTCGAAATCCCCGCTGCTGAAATCGGTAATATCCCAGCCGAGCATCGTCCTGCGGATCATTTCAATACAGCTTCCTTTTTGCTTCCATTCGTCCATTGTCCAATAGGCAAACGGCGGAAGCGTGAAATGAAGCTGCTTCAACACACGTTTTGCTAACGCTATCTTAGCATTGATAAGGCTTCTTTTCATGGCAACCGCCTCAGAGAACCGCCGCGATTTCGTCTTTGCCTTCCACTACCCCAATGGTGAATTCATAGTCCTTCGTCTCGCCGGGCTTCAGCATAATAAGCTGGCCGCGTTCACGCGCCGCCGCGCGGCCTTCCGGCAGGCCGTTTGACGGTTCGAGGCCAACCACATAATCGCCTTCCCCCATCATTTTCCATTCGCCGAAGTGCGTAAACTGTTCACGGTTAAACTTCACATAACCGCCCAAACCAAGCTTTTCATTATACAGGCAGGAATAGCTTTCATCACCTTTTACCTTGGGAATATCGTGATAGAATACCTGTTCGTTATAGCCGTGCGTGGGCGTTTCAAACTTCATATAGCGGTCGATTCCTTTTTCGCCTTCCGCATCCCGCGCCCGCACTTTGGTGCCTTCCGGCTCGATCAGCACTGTATCTTCACTGACCAGCGGATAGCCGAAATTACAGTGATAGAGCAGCATGAAGGGCGCATCGTCGTGGCCGCAGTTTTCCACATGGTCGTGTACGTGTACACAGGCTTCACCCATTTTTACCACGAATTCACGGGTCAGGACCATATTCTCGCCAAATACGGCGCTTTCCGCTACCTTGCCGCGAATACGGATCACATAATCATCGCCTTCCCACTCTTTGCTGACGCTTACGTCATACGCAGGCGTATTGCTGATCCTGCCGTGCAGGCCAAGCGCTTCGCCCTCATCTGTACAGGGCGCACCCATATAGGTGAGGCCGCATGTTGTCATAAGTCCGGCGAAAAATCCCCGCATGAAGCTGAGGCCGTCTTTTTCAAAATATGCCGGGCCTACCACCCCGGGTTTCCCGATATAGGCAACCGGCGTTCCCTTATATTCGGCCCATGCGATATCCATCCCCCGCGAGGGTAGGATAGAGAATGAAAAACCGCCGCCCGTTTTTACGTCGATTACCCGTACGCCATCCGCTTTTCCCGCTGTCAGCACGCCCTCGCGCGCATCCGCAATCTGCGACATATCGCCTACATATTTGGTTAATTCCGCTTTGGTTACTTTTTTCCCAAACAATTCCATCGTTCTTCTCCTTATTTAAAACAGCGGAACGGAATGCCTTCCGTTCCGCCTTTTCTGTTTAGAGTTCCATGAGCATATCGCCGATATCGGATAAGCTGTCCGAAGCTTTGTAATATACTTTCATCATTTTATCATAATATTCCATATTTTCCGGAATAGGAGCGACATTTTCTTCAATCTTATGCAGTGCGTCGATTTTATCGAAATCAGACCAGATGCCCGTGCCTACCGCCGCGCATGCCGCCGCGCCGAGCGCTGCCGCCTGTTCGTCGATATTGGATTTCAGAACGTGCATCTTGTACACGTCCGCATAGATCTGCCGCCACAGGGCGCTCTTGCTGCCGCCGCCCACGAGGAGCATTTCATCCGCAATATCCGTCAGCTCACGCAGTTTATCAAGGCAGGCCCTAAGCCCCATGGAAATTCCTTCCATGGAAGAACGAATTACATCCGCGCGCGTATGGATCAGGTCAAGGCCCATAAACGCGCCGCGCAGGTTATAGCTTTTATCCATCGGCATCCCACCGCCAAGGCTTGGGTTAAAGAGCAGTTTGTTGGCCCCTACCGGGGATTTTGCCGCCTCCTGCGTCATCAGGTCATAAGCGTCGCCGCCCGTTTTTGCCGCTTCTTCCACAAATTCCTGGCACATCTGGTCACGCATCCAGCGGAAGCATGTACCGCCCGCCGTAAGGCACAGCGCGGAGGCAAAATAGCCAGGGACCACATGCGTAAATACATAAGGGCGGGAATTTGCTTCAAGCAACGGCTTCTGCGAAGAAACCGCAATCCATGAAGAAGAACCAAGGGAATTGTATACGCGCCCTTCCTTGAACGCCTTTGCGCCAAGCGCCATGCAGGAATTGTCTACGCCGCCCGAAACGACCTTTACATTCGTGGTGAGGCCCAGCGCCTCTGCCGCTTCCTTTGAAATCTGGCCGATTACATCTGTCGAAGCCACGACCTCCGGGAAAATTTCAGCCGGAAGGCCCATTGCGCGGATAAGTTCGGGCGAATAAGCCCACTTTTCCAAATCCCATACGCCGCTGCCCGAGGCATAGGAAGGATCGGTGCACAGGCGGCCTGTCAACTTGTAATTGATGTAGTCTTTCGTGCCGATAACCTTGCCGATATTATTATAAATATCCGGCTCGTTGTCTTTGTACCATAAAATTTTGAAAGCGGAATAAAACGCCGGCGTGAAGCCGTTTCCTGTCGTCATGTACCACTTTTCTTCACTGTAATTCTGAAATACGTCCGCTACCTGTTTTGTTGCACGGCCATCCGACCAAATTGGCGTGCTTTCTTTGAGGAGCGTGCCGTCTTTGCCAATCGGCACCGCGCCAAGGCTGTGGCCTGAAATACCGCAGCATGTGATGTCGTTCTTATCTACATTCGTTTTTTCGAGGAGCAGCCGCGTACTTTTTACAATTGCATCCCACCAGTCTTCCGGCTTCTGTTCATGCCAGCCGTGCGCCGGGTAGGTCGTATTATAAGACATAAATGCCGCTGCAATGCAATTTCCGTCGCTGTCATATAACGACGCTTTGTTTCCGCCCGTTCCAAGGTCCCACGCGATAATTTTCTGTTCCATTTTCCCCATGCTCCTTTGCTTCTTTATTCTGCTTTTAACAATTCAACTTCTGCCAGTAATACATTTAATTCGTTATTTGCAATCGTAAGCGCAGTCTGTGCATCCGATTGCCCTGTTACGGTATCGTATACCGCTTTTCCGAGGATATCCTCAAAAATTTGTTCTGAAAGACACGTACCGTCCGCTTTGAGCGGTAGTTCCCTCATGCGCCCAAACCCGCTTGCTTCCACCGTCCTGTGCAACCAAGGGTAAACGTTCGAAACTTCGAGGTTTTCCATCGCCGTCATGCGCGGGACAAACCCGCCGAGGATGGTATTGAGAACCGAAATTTCCTTATTTGTCGCCCATTTGATAAACTCAAACGCCGCTCTTTTTTGTTTGCTGGAGGCATTGACCGCAAGGGCCCATCCACCGTCCACACCCACTTTGTGGGGCATAAGATCGAAACCGATCTTGCCATTGACTTTGGATTTGCTCCATTCCGTAACCGTGGACATATTATCCGTAAAAATCGTGATCATCGCGGCTTTTCCGCTGCGGAATTCCGCGGCCTGTTCCCCCCACCAGTTGTCGCACGATTCTGCCGAGGCATACCGGAAGCTCTCCTTATAATTATTGAGCGCCGCCACTGCCTCTGCGCTGTCGAGCGTAAAGTGTCTGCCGTCATGCACCTCTCCGCCAAACGACCATAGCCGCGGGAGATATTCGCATACGCCGCCCGACGACATTCGGCTTCCGAGCGTCGTTCCGAACTCCGTAGGGGAATCCGGATTGTATTTTCTTGTAAAGAACTGTGCCACCGCGTTAAACTCTTCCCATGTGCGCGGCGGTCTTAATTCCTTTTTATGCTGCTCATAAAACATACGCTGCATGCGGATATCCGCAAAACAATCCTTACGGTAAAAAAGCAGCTGCGTACAGAATGTAAAGGGAATCGCATAAACAGATCCCTGCCGCTCGGCATATTTTTCAAAAATCCCGGGCAGCATGTCGTCGTAGTAATCCGGGTCTTCCGCAAGATAGCCATCCAGGTTTTCCACAACCTTTTTCTGTGCAAATTCCGCAAGCCATGGAATATCTACGTCGAATACGTCATAATAATCATTATACCATTCATCTTTGATCGCCCAGTACATTTTTGGATAGGATTTGGCATCAATTTCAAGCTCATAGCCGGTTTTTTCCTCAAAATCGGACTTCAGCGTTTCCATTGCATATCTCGCCCGGTCGATCGTAAGCAGGGCACGCAGCTTCCGCCGGGGCTCCTTCACCCGAATCTCCGGCTGTGGATCCAGTTCTTTCAGGTGTATGGGCTTCACCTTCAGGAAGACGGTACGCGCCGCGAATTTCTGTCCTTCGTCTATGTAGTCCAGCATCATATTAAATGCCGCTTCAGTCAATGTAATATACGGATGCGGAACGACAATGACGCCTTCACGTGAAGTCAGCGTCCATGTTATCGGCATATTGGCTACCACAAGCGGCCGCGACTGTTTGGGAACATGCAGCACTTCGCACGCTTTCAAAACCGCATCCATCGCCTGCGAACAAATGACAAGGATCACCTGCGGCGGTTTGCTTGATGCAATGAGGCGAATCGCTTCCTTGAGAAGACCCTCGCGGTCATAGCTCGATACTGCGCACAGATGCTGCTGCACAGTCAGGCCATGATCGCGATGCGCTTCCACATAGCCGTCAAACGTTTGTTCTTCCAGCGTATACTGGATCGGACTTAGGAGGATGCCAATATCCTGATATCCTGTTTCCAGAAGCTGTGAAACGGTACTTTTCGTTTGCTCCTGGGCGTCAAGCCCCACATAATGCCGCTGCTCATCGTCAGGCTGGCGCTGCATAAATATGATCTTCAGCCCGCTTTGCCTAAGCCGCTGGAACAATTCCGTATTCCCGGGCTGGCAGGTCAGTAGCATGACGCCGTCTACATTATGCATCAGGGACATGTTGAGCAGCCGCGTTTCCAATTCCGCATCTTCGTTTGTGATATGCAGGTTGGTAACATAACCCTTTTCCGCAAACAGGGCGGACAGGTCAGTGTACATCTGGGCCATGGCCGCGGCAACGATGTTGGGCATGATGACGTCAATCTGCATCGATTTGCTCAGCTTTAAGCTGCGCGCAATGGCATTGGGCTCATAGGCGAGCTCTTTCATTGCCTTTTCCACGCGTTTTACTTTATCGAGGCTGACCCCTTTTGCCCCATTTATAATGTTGGAAACCGTGCCATGAGATACCCCCGCCAGCTTCGCAACATCCTTCATCGTTGCCATAGCCCTACTCCGTCCGTCTTGCCTGCTGAACCCGGTTCATTAATACCCTGTTCCGAGTTCGCCCTCGTCACTCAAAAAGAGTTCGCCTTTTTCCTCACGCTTTACCGCTTCTTCCAGAATGTCTTTGGAGGAACGCGTACCAATGCGCACCGTACCTGTCGCAAGGACGGCAAGCGCGGCATCCAGCGTCTTTACTCCGCCGGCAGCCTTTACCTTCATGCCATCCGCATGCTCTACCATAATCTTAAGGTCGTGGATTGTCGCTCCGCCGCCCGCATAACCGGTAGACGTTTTGGAAAAGTCTGCGCCGCCTTCTTTCGCCAGTTCGCTCGCTTTGATAATCTGCTCGTCCGTGAGGTAATAATTTTCAAAAATCACCTTCAGAAGCGCGCCGCCATCATGCGCCGCTTTTGCAACCTGTTTGATCTCATCCAGAACATAATCATATTCGCCGGAGAGGAACCTGCCGATGTTCATGACCATGTCCACTTCCACGGCACCCTTTTCGACCGCATCCTTGGTTTCGAATACCTTCGTCTCCGTTGTGCAGGTTCCGTGCGGAAAACCGATAACCGTCGTAGGAAGCACATCCGTTCCCTTCAGTTCTTCGATTACAATGGGAAGATCCGAAGGACGTACGCATACCGAAACGCATTTATACTGTTTTGCAAGATCACAGCCTTCTTTTAATTCCTTGACCGTAATATCCGGACGCAGAAGGGAGTGGTCGAGCGCGTCTGCAATTTCTTGTACAGTGATTTTTTTCTTTTCCATGGTCTTTTTCTCCTATCAAAATAATTATTTAAGACTGGTTGAAAATGAATCTGCTCCATTATGCGCGGTTCGGAGGAACGGCGAATCCGTTCCCCTATCCGCTTGAAGAGGAAAAAATGAAGAATTACTGATTCCTGATAGATTCCAAAATACTGATTGCCGATTTCATGCCGATCCCAAAACGCTGCGCGCCGGCATCATAAAAGGCTTTGAGCGTATCAAAATCCCGCACGCCGCCAGCTACCTTAATCTTCACCCGGTCGCCCACCGTCTGTTTCATGAGCTCTACATGGCGTACTTCCGTCGGCCTGGGCGAATATCCTGTGCCTGTTTTTACGTACTGCGCGCCCGATTCTGCCACGATATCGCTTCCGGTTTTGATTTCATCGTCCGTAAGGTAGGTTACTTCAAGGATTACTTTGACCGGATATCCGTCCGCGGCTTCAATCACGGCGGCAATATCGTTCTTTACGTAATCGAGCTTGCCGGATTTCAGCTTGGATACGCTGATTACCATATCAAACTCAGTGCAGCCGAGCTTTTTCATCTCTTTTACCTGGAACACTTTGTCCTGCGTGAGGTCTGTCCCGGTAGGAAAGCCGATCGGCGCCCCCATAATCACTTTCGTATCCGCGCCAAGCTGCTGCCTTAAATATTCGATATTGCAGGGCATAACAAAAGCTGCGATAAACCCATATTGGTTCGCTGCCTTCGCAAGCTCCTCCACATCCGCTTCCGTCGTCGGGACGGAAAGCGCGCTGATATCTACAATTCCCGGTAATGTTTCAAACGTCAATTGATTGCTCATGATTTTCTCACTTTCTTTATTGAATCGTATAGCCGCCGTCGATCACGAGGTTCTCCCCGTTGATCAGGCTTGCTGCGTCGCTCGCGAGGAACACCGCGCATGCCGCAACCTCTTCCGGATAACCGAACCTGCGTGCGGGAATCGTCTTCTTAAAGGCTTCGCCCACTTCGCCTTCCCAGGCAGCTTCGCCCATGGGCGTTAAAATAACGGTTGGGGAAATGGCGTTGACATTGATGTTATATTGCGCCCACTCAAAGCAGAGGAGTTTCGTCATATAGATGACGCCCGCCTTTGCCACGCCATAGGCGATATGTTTATCAAGGGCGACAATTCCTGCCTGCGACGCCATATTAATGATTTTTCCACCGCCATTTTCAATCATCGTGCGCCCTACGATCTGGTTGAGCATAAACATGCCTTTGAGGTTCACATTCATTGTGAGATCCCACATCTCTTCGGTCATATCCACTGCTTTATCAATCAGGCCAACTCCTGCGCAGTTCACGAGGATATCAATTTTACCGAAACGCCCGATCACCGCATCTACGAGACCCTGGCGCTCCGCGCCTTTTGTGATATCGCCCTGATATGCCATATATTCGCGCCCGAGCCCTTTCACATACTGTTCCAGTTCTTCGGACTCGCTGCGGTCAAACACGATAATGTCCGCGCCCTTGCGTGCATACATTTTCGCGATTTCAAAACCAATGCCGCTTGCGGCGCCTGTGATGATTGCCCGTTTTCCCGTAAGATCGAAATTTTCGTTGAATTCCTTATGTGCCATCCTGATCCTCCTTAAAAGGTTGGTTTGCCCGCCGCCTGTGGAACGCAAATCATGTCAAAAAGCTACAAGAATCCGGCCTATGCGGCGTAAAAAAACAAGGCGGTGAAAAATTAAGCCTAAAACCGCCTTGTTCTTTTGTAAAATCTTATGCCAATATTAAGCGGTCTGACTTGCACGCGCATCTGATCCCGCAGAATCCAGCGTGTAAGACATGATCTTCACCTGGTCTGCCTCATCGTGCATCAGAATACCTCTCAGTTCCCCATGATGCATTACCATGATCCTGTCGCAAATGGACAAAACTTCCGGCAGTTCCGAAGAGAGAAGAATAACCGATACGCCTTCTTTTGCAAGATCATCAATAATGCGGTAAATTTCGGATTTTGCGCCGATATCGATACCATGCGTAGGTTCGTCCATAAACAGGATCTTCGGCCCGTTCATCAGCCAGCGCGCAACGATCGTCTTTTGCTGATTACCGCCGGAAAGGTTGTTGACGCACTGCTGGAGCGATGGCGTTTTAATATTCAGCTTATCCACATATTCATCCGAGATGCCTTTAACTTTATTTTTATTTAAGAGGCCAAGCGCACTCTTCAGGCGCTTTAAGTAAACCATTGTCATGTTGTCTTCCACGGACATTTTGAGGAACAGGCCTTGGATCTTCCGGCCTTCTGGAATCAGTGCCATACCATGATTGATTGCGTCTTCCGTATTTCTAATTCTAATTTCTTCCCCACTCAATTTGATGGTTCCGCCTGTTTTCATATGCGCACCGAAAATCGTTTCCAAAAGCTCGGAGCGCCCTGCGCCGACAAGGCCGGTGAGGCCAAGCACTTCGCCTTCATATAGTTTGAAAGAAACATTCTTTACGCGGCCGCGTGCATCCGAAAGGTTTTCCACCTCAAGGATGGGCTTGCGCGTATCATAATCGTTCAGGAACTCACGGTGCGCAGACTGGTCGAACTCGCGTCCAACCATCAGGTTGATCATCGTCTGTTCATCCATATCCTTCTTTTCACGTGTTTCGATATGCTTTCCGTCGCGCAGCACTGTAATTTTATCCGCAATCTCCATAATTTCTTCTAATTTGTGGGAAATGTAGAGGATTGCAACGCCGTTCTTGCGCAGATTATCCACAATCTTGAGCAGGAACTTAATTTCACCTTCCGTAAGGGAAGCCGTCGGTTCGTCCATAATCAGCATCTTGGAACGGAAAGACATTGCTTTTACAATTTCCAGAAGCTGTTGTTCGGATACGCTCAGATTCTTAACGAGCGCCCGGGGGCTGATATAGTCAATTCCAAGTTCGTTCAAAAAGTCCTGCGTGTCTTTATACATCTTTGCCCGGTCGATCAACATTCCCTTTTTAGGCATCCTGCCGATGTACACGTTTTCCGCAGCCGTCATATGCTGCGCGAGCGACAGTTCCTGGTGGATCATTGCGATTCCCGCTTCCTGCGCTTCCTTCGGCTCTCTGAAGTGAACTTCCTTCCCTTCAAATTCAACTGTTCCTTCTTCCGCCGGATAGACTCCGGACAGTATATTCATCAGTGTCGATTTGCCCGCGCCGTTTTCACCGACAACCGCGTGCACCTCGCCGCTGTAAATATCAAAACTTACGTTATCAAGAGCTCTAACACCTGGGAAGATCTTAGATATGCCGTTGATTTTGCAAATGAGATCTTTGCTCATATTAATAACCTCCGTTTTTTGAAGGACCGGGACTGCGCAGCGCGCAGTCCCACATCCTCAAACACTTTTCCGCTTAGAACAGTTCCGGGAACAGTTCCTTTACGTTTTCAGGCGTAGCCATAACGCCTTCGTACCATGTGATTTCTTCTTTCGGGCCTTCGCCAGCGACGAGCTGATTGAACGCGTCGATAACCGGCTGTGCACCCTGGTTAAACGGATCCTGGTCCATGCAGCCCTTGATCGTTCCGTTCGCAATGTACGGAGCGGATTCAGCAAGAACGTCATGGCATACCAGCATTACCTGATCCTGCAGGCCCATGTCTTCCAGAGCCTTCGCAGCGCCGGACGGGCCGCCAGCCGTTACATACAGGCCTTTGAGGTCCGGATTTGCCGTCAGGATGTTTGTCGTCTGCGTGTAAGCTTCTTCAGCCTTATCGTTGTTCTCAACTTCAGCTACCATCTCCAGCTTATCGTTCGCATCAAGGATTTCGTGAGCGCCTTTTCTTCTGAGTTCATGACCGAGAACCGTGAAGTCGCCGGTGATGATCGCATATTTGCCTTCGCCGCCCATCAGCTCTTCGAGCTTCTTGCCGCATTCCTGGCCGCCGTATGTACCGTCCTGGCCATAATAAGCCTGACGCTTGGAATTTTCGCCCGGTTCCGTGTTGAACGCATACATCAGGATGCCAGCGTCAACGCCCTTGTCAACCGTCGGCTGCAGGGCTTCGGAAAGGCCGAAGAACGTGATCGCATCATAACCGGAAGCGATGCAGTTCTCGAGAACGCTCGTCCATTTCTGAGGATCGAAGTCTTCTACGGACAGGCAGTCAACCGTGCAGTTCCTGTCGGCAAGAACTTCTTTTGCCCAGTTCTGGCCTACGAGAACAGCCGCACCGAAGGGGTTGTTCTGAACCATGATCGTAGCGATCTTGAGGGGTTCTTCCGCAACCTGGTCTACAGGCAGAGACAGCGGCGTTTTACCAGCCGGAATCTCGAGATCCGCAGCGGGCGTGAAGTCGCCAGCCGGCTCAGATGCTTCCGTGGACGCTTCGGTCGAAGCTTCCGTAGACGCCTCTGTGGACGCTTCCGTGGATGCTTCAGCGCTCGGCGTTTCAGCCGGTGCAGAGCAGCCAACCAGCATCGCTACGCAGAGAATAACTGCAACGAGGGTTACTAAGGTCTTTTTTAACATAATCTTTCCTCCCAGATTTTTTATTATTCAACCGGCATGCCGGTTTGAATACAAGGGTAATTAAGCCGCGCTTAACGGGCTGCGCGTTTTTTCCTGACACTGTCGATCGCAACCGCGCCGATGATAATCAGGCCAAGGATAACGGTCTGCCAGTAGCCGGAAACCGCGAGCTGTACGAACATATTTTTTAATACGCCCATGAGCGCCGCGCCGACGACCGTGCCGAGGATGTTTCCTTCGCCGCCCGACATCGAGATGCCGCCGATAACGGCTGCCGCGATAACGTCGAGTTCGTATCCTTTACCAAAGGACGGATCCGCACTGTTCATCTGGCCGACCAAGAGCAGTCCGCACAGGCCTGCCAAAAGTCCTTCAATGACATACACGAGGGTCAGGATCCTGTCGACCGGGATACCAGACAGCTTCGCTGCCGGCGCGCTGTTACCAACAGCGTAAATGTTCCTGCCGGTCATGGTGTTGTTTGCAAAGATAAATCCGATAATAACGATTGCCGCCATGACAATTACGGAAACCGGAACCGGCCCGATATAGCCGCCGCCGAATACGGAAATCCATGTCGGCTCATAGCTGATTGGCGATCCGTTGGTGATCAAAAGGGCGATACCGCTGCCGATACTCATCATACCAAGGGTCGCGATGAACGGCGGAAGCCCTACTTTGGAAACCAGCAGGCCGTTTGCAAGCCCCATGCCTGCGCCAAAGCCCAGGATGAGCAGCAGTACGACGATGCCGGGTGTGCCTTCGTTCGCACGCGCAATGTACGTGCCGAATGCCGCTGAAGCCGCGATAACCGATCCGACGGAAAGGTCAATGCCCGTCGTGATGATAATCAGGCCCATACCAACCGCGAGGATCGCGTTCAGCGAGAACTGTCTGATGATGTTGAACACATTCGTTGGTGTCGGAAACGTTTCAGGCCTCAGGACGCACATGATGATGCACAATGCAATGAGTGCGACGAGCGCCGTCATTTCCGGCTTTGCCATAATTTGTCCGAATTTTCCGCTCTTCCTGGCGGAAAGTTCTGTTCCGGTCTGGTTACTCATAATTTTCCTCCCTATAATGCCAGGGCAAATTGCCCAAATATATCACATACAGCCATTGGCCGTATCATGAAACAATGGTATTGCTGATTCTCACCAGCAGGTGTACGCGCCATCTACAGAAATGGCCGTTCCCGTTGTGAAGGTGGATGCATCGCTTGCGAGGTACAGAACCACGCCTTGCAGCTCATCCGGAGTCCCCGGGCGTTTCATGGGCGACATTGCCATCCATGTATCAACCCACTCGCCTCCGTCCGCAAAAATCTTTTTCGTCATTTCCGTCTGCATATAGCCGGGGCAAATTGCATTGACCCGGATATTGTAAGGCGCCCATTCGCACGCCAGGCTTTTCGTAAGATGGATTACCCCCGCTTTGGATGCGTTGTAGGAAGCCTGCGGCTGCGGTGTGTTGACAATCAGCCCGGACATAGACGCCGTATTAATAATGTTGCCAAATCCCTGCTTGATCATCGCGCGGCCTGCCGCCTGTGCGCCGAAGAATACGCCGTTGAGGTTGACGCCTATTACCGCGAGCCATTCCTCCGGTTTTACATCTTCCGCTGGAATATGTTTTACAATCCCGGCATTGTTTACCATAACGTCAATTTTACCGAATGTGTTTACCGTATATTCTACCAATTTCCGGTTATCTTCCGGGGAGGTAACATCGCACTGAACCGCTTCCGCGCGCACGCCATAGGTTTTGGCAATTTCCTTCGCCGTTTCGGCAGCCAGATCCGTATTGATTTCAGCAATTACAATATCGGAACCCGCGGATGCAAGCGCTTCCGCCATTGCCTGCCCAAGACCTTGCGCAGCGCCCGTGATAACACTGGCTTTTCCCTTCATTGAAAACCTGTCCATGACGTTCATTAATAAACCCTCCGAATTTTTCAGATTCCCTGTCTGCGCAGACCCTGCCCGGAAAAGCGTATATAGCGGCGGTTCTTCCTTCGCTCCCTGGCGATACGATTACCGCTCCTTTGCCCCGCAACCTTTACGGGAGACAATGTGTCCGGTTGTTCAGATGTCGCTGCAAACAAGACGCACCGGGCGCACGGCCCTTTTGCTTCTGGTATCAGTATGCAGTTTGTTGTTCTTTGATTTCTCTATCTATACTTTTGACTATACTTTTAAGAATCCTGAATTTCTACATCTTCAACGCCCATTTGGGCGTTTTTTTTATGCCTTTTCTCCCGTACGCAAAAGTATACTATAAAATACTATAAAAATTTAAATGCTTATTTATCATCGAACGGCCATTCATATTGGAACGTTCCATTCGTTTTATTGGTTGTATTCTATCACACGGTTTTTTCAAAAGCAATAACTTTTTTCAAAATTTCCAAATTTTTTTGGAACGTTCAAAAAAATGATTGACAAGCACCGCTTTGCCTTGCTAAAATGAAAGAAATTTTAAGAGTTTTGTTCTAAATTATCATTTTTATGTGAAAATGTTATTTAACAGAAAACGTTTAAGCTCTCTCTTAAAGAAAGATAAAATCGACGAGGTGAAAACAATGAGTGAACAAAGAGTTGCAATTATAACAGGCGGAACGCGCGGCATGGGCAAGAGTATGAGTCTGGCGCTCGCCGAAAGGGGCGATATCGTGGTCGCGGTTTACCGCTCCAACGAACAGAGCGCGCTGGAAGTAAAGGAGGAGCTACAGAAACTTTCCCCGCAATCGGACGTCATTCAGGGCGACGTCAGCAAAAAAGCGGACGTTGACAGGATCGTGAAAACGGTGGGCGATCGGTTCGGGCGGATCGATATCCTTGTCAATAACGCGGGAATTTTCGATTTTGCCTTTCTTGAAGATATGACCGAAGACGACCTCGACCGTTATATGAGCATCAATTTCAAAAGCCAGTTTTTGATGACGCAAGCCGTCATCCCCTATATGAAGAAAAACAAATACGGCAGAATTGTCAACGCTTCTTCTATTTCCGCGACGCTTGCGGACGTAGGGCTTGTGGGCTATGGCTGCAGCAAGGCCGCCGTCAATATGTTTACCAAGATTATGGCAGGGGAACTTGCACCGTATGACATTACCGTAAACGCCTACGCGCCGGGCATCATCCACACGGATATGACGGACGGCATGATTCGTGAGCGCGGCGACGTCCAAGTGAAGCAGATTGCTTTGAAACGCTTTGGTACCGGCGAAGAAGCGGCAGCGCTCGTCGCTTTCCTTTCTTCCCCTGAAGCAGGCTATGTGACGGGGGAAATTATCGGCGTAGACGGCGGATTTTTCAAAGTACAGAATCCTTACCGCGCACACGAATATGCGGAAACCGGAAAATAATTCTACTGTAAAAAACACGGCAGGAAATCAAACGGCAAAGGCCCCGCTGAATGACGGGGCCTTTGCCGTTTTGATAGAAGATTCCTTTTCCTGTTCATGCCAGGCGGCTTGAAAGCTGCCCCGGCATGAATTTTTATTTATCTTTATTATAGTCTTTGACCGCTTCGAACATGGCCAAAATATTCTCTGTCGGCGTAGGCGCCTGAATATTATGGATCGAATTGAACACAAATCCGCCGCCCGGCGCAAAGATTTTCAGCCGTTCCGCGACTTCGTCATATACTTCGTCCGGCGTGCCGAACGGCAGCGTTTTCTGCGTATCCACACCGCCGCCCCAGAATACAAATTTGTCGCCGTATTTCTCTTTAAGCATATGCGGATCCATCCCTTCCGCCGAGCACTGCACCGGGTTCAGAATATCGATTCCTGCCTCTGCGAGGTCGTCCAGCAGATTAACAATGGAGCCGCACGTATGGTACATCACCTTCCAGTTCGTATTTTCATGGATCCATTTGTTGACCTTAACATGATACGGTTTATAGAATTCCCGATACATATCCGGCGAAATAAATTCCGTACGCTGCGTGCCGAAATCCGTACCGCTGACCTGGATAACCTGCGGCATATCGCCCAGTGCCTCTTTTAGCTTCGCATAGGATTTAAGCGCTTCCTCCACAAGGTAATCATAAACGTCATGCACATATTCCGGCTCCGTATAGTGCGCGACGAGCCATTCTTCCATGCTGCGGATACCTTTTGTCTCTTTCTGGCCCGCACCCGGAATTGCCGCCGCATCCCCGGGGCCGCACATGAAATTGCCAATGTTGATGCCATAGCCTGTATGGTTGTAATAATATTCCGTGCGCTCCCGGATCGATTCCACCACTGCATCCGTCATGCAGGCGAAATCATTTTTAAAATCTTCGCGGCCATTCAGGTTCTCATGGCTGATATCGCCCTGGCGCACGATGTTGTCAAAATAATAGCCGTCTGCGGGCATTTTAGCGCTCGGCGGTACGGACCGGTCGCCCTGCGGATAGACATAGGTGTTTCCCTCTTCGTCCATCGTGGTTTCAAATCCTTCCCCCACCAGGACGTCTACGCCCCGCACCTGCCACGGAATCCAGTTTTCATTCTTGTTTCCATAGCACGTATACGGCGTGCTTATGCCGACTACATCGACCCCCAGCGCTTCAAGGACGTCGTCTTCCACCAGCCCCAGGACCTGCATGGGTTCGTAAACCTTCACCAGCCGCTTTTCCAGCCCGAGCGCATCGCGCAGGCGCGAAAGCGCCACCGCCGAAATTCCCGTTACCAGCGAGCTGCCAAGATCCACAACCACCTTGCCCGGATCCTCGTGATTCAATGTTTTGACCAGTCTTTGTCTTGATGTGTCCGCCATTGTTTTTTCCTCCCCGTTTGTTTGGTTTGCCACATATTTATCTTTTCCCGTTCCACCCGGTAAAAAGTTCATAACCTGCATCCATGATATTATCCTTTACGCGAATATCGATACGCGTAAAAAGTTTTTCCCGTTTTGGCTTTGTCCCAAAGGCCAAATATTCATACAGGATCTTTACCGGCAGGTAGCCCTGCAAAAATGGATCCTGCGCAATCGTATAATCGGCAACGCCATCCTTCACGTGCTGTATGGTCTCCGGCAGCGTGTCATAACATGCAAGCCGTATATCCGCCGCTTTTCCGGAAGCCGCAAGTGCCGCGCCCGCACCCGCCTGGCCGCCGCCCGTCACACAAATGCCCGCAAGATCGCATTGCGTTTCCACAAGCCACTTTACAAGACTGTACGCGCGCCCGTCCGATTCATGGGTCTCATACAATTCCGGCAGCACCGTATTGCCGCCCTGTTCCCGGAGCGCCTGCCGGAAGCCTTCTGCGCGCTCCAAGTGCGCCAGCATATGTTTGCTTCCCACAAGCACCGCAACCGTTCCCTCCCGCCGGATCATCTTCCCCATCAATGTGCCGGAGGCACGACCCGCGGCAATGTGATCCTGCCCGATAAAGCAAAGGCGCCTGGTGTCTGTGAGGTCTGAGTTATAGGTAATCACCGGAATTTTCTCCGCGATTTTGTTGACAGCCTGCCGTACAACCGGATCGTCCACGGCCGTCATGATAATTCCATTCACGTTTTCACTTTCAAGCTGCGCAAGCTGTTCGGCCTGCCGTACGGCCGTCAATTCCGTCTCTTCCATCCGCCTGATGGCGACTCCATACGGAGCATAAACCTCTTCCGCTTCACACAGCCCTTTGGCAGCATCTTCATAGAACCTGTTTCCCGCGGGAATCAAAACGCCGAACGTCATGGGAGTCTGCGCCGTTTTAAGCGCCTTGGCTACAGTATTGGGCCGGTAGCCTGTCTCCCGCATCACTTGCTCGATCCTTGCCTTGACTTCCGGGTTGACATCGCCCCGGCCATGGATTGCACGATCCACCGTTCCACGCGACACGCCCACCATCTGTGCGATTTGCTTGATCGTTACGCCCAAAACGTCCTTCCTCCACGACTCTTGTTGTAAACATTCATCCATCTACCGTGCTCGAGCACGGTTCCGTTAAAAATAATATACTCCGTACCGTTTCGTTTGTCAAGATATTTCCGCGAAAAAAAATGGCGCATTTGCGCCGATGCAAAAATGCGTCCTCAAGCTCCGTCAAGGCTGCGTATTTCATTAAACGGAAAGATAACGGCCATTGCATGCCCTACAATCTGGTCATGGCGGATCGGCCCTACTATACGGCTGTCCATAGAATTGGCCCGGTTATCCCCCATTACGAACACAGTGTCTTCGGGTACGACCACCGGTTCCATATCCGCATATGGCTGTGTGCTGATATATTCTTCATCCAACGCTTCGCCGTTGATGTAAACCGTACTGTCACGAACCTCCACCGTTTCTCCGGGCAGCCCGATCACACGCTTTACATAATTGTTATTTGTGCCGTCTGAATAATGTACGATAATGATATCCCCGCGCTCCGGAAGGCCCATATACCGGCTGACCTTTTCCACCGCAAGCCGTTCGTCCGTATGCAGCGTAGGCTGCATGGAGGGGCCGTCCACCAGTATAATTTCAAATAAAAACGCACGTACCAAAAACGCAACGGCAACCGCGATTCCAATTGCGAGCACCCAGCCCCATATATTTTTGGCTTTTTCTTCCTGCTTCTTTGCCACTCTTGTCCCGGTTTCCGTCATATATCCTGCTTGCCTTCTTTATGTGTTTTTTGCCATATGCCTGATTATACCACAGAATCATGTTTCCAGCATGAACAATTTGTAAAAACCGCCGGGAAGCCTCCGCTCCCGGCGGTTTGAAATTCAGGCTGATATGTTTATTCTACAGTCACGCTTTTCGCCAGATTCCTCGGCTTATCTACATCGCATCCTTTTTGCACGGACATATAGTAAGCAAAAATCTGCATTGGAATAATGGAAGTAATCGTCGCCTCAAAATCTATGGCGTCGGGGATGGTAACGATTTTGTCCGCCACGTCCTTGACCAAATCTTTATATTTTTCCTGCGTCACCACCATCACAACCGCGCCCCGCGACGTGACCTCTTTTACATTGCTTAAGGCTTTTTCAATGAGATCGCCCTGCGTCAGCACCGCGACAACCAGCGTTCCTTCCTCCACGAGCGCAATGGTCCCATGCTTAAGCTCTCCGCCTGCATACGCTTCCGAATGGATGTAGCTGATTTCCTTCAGTTTCAGCGATCCTTCCATCGCCATCGCATAATCGAGGCCCCTGCCAATATAAAATACGCTGTGTTCCGTGAAATGCTCGTAAGCAAACTTTTGCAGCAGTTCTTTGTTTTGGATCACTTTTTCCGCATTCTCCGGCACTTTTTGCAGCTCTGCGACGTATGCGTGATATTCATCCTGCGTAATTCCACCCTTGGCGTACGCCAGCTTGAGCGCAAACATATAAAGCGCCATGAGCTGCGTAGTATACGCCTTGGTTGAGGCAACCGCAATTTCCAGCCCCGCGCGCGTATACAGTACTTTATCCGCTTCACGCGCAATGGTGGAGCCCACGACATTGGCAATTGCCAGTACGGATGCCCCCTTGCTTTTTGCTTCGCGCAGCGCAGCGATCGTATCTGCCGTTTCACCCGACTGGCTGACCACAATCACAAAGTTGTCCTGATTGATAATGGGATTTTTATACCGGAATTCGGAAGCGATTTCCACTTCCACCGGCACACGTGCAAAACGCTCGATAATATACTTGCCCACATACGACGCATGGTATGCGGTGCCGCACGCAATGACCGTTATTTTCTTGATCCCCGCGAGCATGGCGTCGTCTATTCCGATTTCGTCAAAATTGATCTCTCCGTCTTTCACACGCGGATTCAGCGTTTCCGCAAGCGCGCGCGGCTGTTCTTCAATTTCCTTGAGCATAAAATGCGGATAGCCTGCTTTTTCCGCCTGGGAAACATCCCACTCCACAGTGAAGACTTCGCGTGAAGTGGGATTGAGAACCTCATCATAGAGGCAGACGCTGTCTTGCTTTACCACCGCAATTTCGCCATTATTCAGGAAGTACACATTGCGTGTATATTCAAGCAGCGCAGGAATATCCGACGCAATCAAATTTTCATTTTTACCAACCCCTACGACAAGCGGACTGTCTTTCCGGACCGCGACAATCTCATTTGGAAAACGTTCGCAGACCACGCCGATCGCATAACTTCCTTTGAGTTTTGAAATCGCCTGGGCCACCGCCTCCTTGAGGTCGTCCACCAAATAGTAATTGATTAGATGGGCGATGATTTCCGTATCCGTTTCGGAAACAAAGGAAATCCCCTTCTTTGTAAGCCATTCCCGCAGCTGGAGATAGTTTTCGATGATTCCGTTATGCACGATGGCAAGGTCCCCCGCCGCATTTACATGAGGATGTGCATTGAGCTGGTTGGGTTCCCCATGCGTGGCCCAGCGCGTATGCCCAATGCCAATGGTATGCTCCGCGCATTTGTCCGCCACCATTTTTTCAAGCTCGGCAAGCTTGCCTTTTTCTTTGTAAATCGTCATTTTCCCGTTATCAAGATACGCAATTCCCGCACTGTCGTATCCGCGGTATTCCAGCTTCTGCAAGCCGCCGATCAGAACCGGAATGACATTTTTATCTCCGATATATCCTACAATTCCACACATAATACCTCTCCTGATTTCCTGTTGACCGGAGTCAATATCTTTCAATATCTATTTTATTATATCTTATTTCCATACAAAAATAAATAAAAATAAGGAGCGCAGTCCCTTACGCTCCTTTAAGCGGGGCCAAAAGCCCTGAGAAAATTTTTAAACGGTACCTTATGCATATACGTCCGCCAACCTACGCTGTAAAACCGCTGCGGCAAGGCCGAACAACCCTTTTGATGTACGAAAAGAGCGCCACATATATGCTCTTTTACACCATATTTTACCGCAGCCGTTTCTCGATCAGTTTTGCCACGGCCACAGCCTGCTTGGTGATTGCTTCTTTGTCTTTCCCTTCGATCATAACGCGCACCAGAGGTTCCGTACCCGAAGTGCGAATCAGCACCCTTCCTTCGCCATGGAAATCCTGTTCCAATTGTTTGATGGCCGCAAGAATTTCGCTGTCTTTCTCATAATCATGCTTTTTCTCATCGCTTACCAAAGCATTCACGAGCACCTGCGGATACGTGCTGACCGGGCGCGCGAGGCGCGCAAGCGGTTTATCCGCCCGCTTCATCACAGACATCAGCTGCACGCCGGAAAGGATACCGTCGCCCGTCGTATTATGATCGAGAAAAATGATGTGCCCCGATTGTTCGCCGCCAAAATTATAACCGCTTGCCAGCATTTCCTCGAGTACGTAACGGTCTCCCACATCCGTGCGCAGGAGATTGATTCCATTCTCTTTCAGGGTGGCTTCCGTCCCCATGTTGCTCATAACGGTGGCAACCACCGTATCTTTTTTAAGGACGCCGCGCTTTTTCATATCCATTGCGCAGATCGCCATAATCTTATCCCCGTCGACAATACCGCCATGCTCGTCCACTGCGATCAGCCGGTCCGCATCGCCGTCAAAGGCAAGGCCCACATCCGCGCCAAGCTCGGATACCAGCCGGCACAGCTGGTCCGGATGGGTAGAACCACAATTTTCATTGATATTTGTACCGTCCGGCATATTATAGTAAGGAATAACCTCAGCGCCGAGAAGCTTAAAAATCCATGGCGCAACCTCGCTTGCCGCCCCGTTGGCGCAGTCGAGAACCACTTTCATTCCGTCAAGGCGGACATCCGTCGTTTCCACCACAAAATCCATATAATCCTGCGCGGCTTTTTTGAGGCGAACCCGTCTGCCGATATTTTTACCTGTGGGCTGCGGTACGGTTTCCGAATGGTTCATGATAATATTTTCGATGCGGTCTTCAATCTCGTCCGCAAGTTTATACCCGCTGGAATTGAAAAATTTGATCCCATTATACTCCACGGTATTATGCGACGCGGAGATCACCACGCCTGCATCATATCCCGAATGGCGGGTCAGGTACGCGATTGCCGAAGTTGGCAGCGTGCACGCCACCACCGCTTCCGCTCCCGCGGAACAAATGCCCGCTACAAGCGCAGACTCGAGCATATCGCCCGAACCCCGCGTGTCTTTTCCAATCAAAATCCGTGCCTTGTGCAATTCGTTGGTCAGGCAATATGCGCCTGCACGTCCCAAATCGTATGCCAGTTTGGACGTGAGCTTTTCGTTCGCAATGCCGCGCACCCCGTCCGTACCGAATAATCGTGCCATAATATACCCCTTTGATTCTACTTGAAAATTCTATTGCTCCTGCGCCTTTGCCGCCTGCAGGACGCAGTCTATCCCAAGGCTGTTATCCGCCGCCATCGCGCCGTCCGCAACCGCCGTAACAATCTGCCGCATCCGCTTTGTGCGGATATCCCCCGCGCAGGAGACTCCCGGCAAGTTTGTTTTGCAGGATTCATCCGCCTTGATAAAACCTGCTTCATCAGTCTCAACCTGGTCCTTCACCAAATCCGATTTTGGCGTCTGTCCTACCGCGATAAAAATGCCGGCAACCGCAAGGTCCTTCGTTTTTCCAGTATTCACATCCTTTACCGTCAGGCTTTCCACCGTGTTTTCCCCGTTGATCGACTCCGGCGTATGGGAGAGCACAAATTCTATATTCGGCAGTTTCGCGGCCGCATCTACCATTCCCTTCATTGCACGGAATTGATCCCGCCGGTGGACGACATAAACTTTGCTGCAAAACTTCGCAAGGTACAGCGCATCTTCCACCGCCGTATTCCCTCCGCCGACCACGGCGACATCCCGCCCCCGGAAAAAGGCTCCGTCGCATGTTGCACAATAGGAAACACCCGCCCCGATGAGCGCGTCTTCGCCTTTCACGCCAAGCTTTCTGGGCGAAGCGCCCATCGCAAGGATAACCGCTTTTGCCTGGTACGTATTTTTTGTGGTCGTGATCTTTTTCACCGGCTCCTGAAGCTCGAATTTTGTAATTTCTTCCGTGATGATCTCCGCGCCCAAATTTTGCGCCTGCAGCTTCATGCTGTGCGCAAGCGCCGCGCCGGTTACCTCGTTTTCAAAACCGGGATAATTGTCAATAATATGGCTGATCGCCATTTGACCGCCGGCAAACGCGCGCTCCAGCACCAGTGTATTGAGGCCGCCGCGGCACGCATAAATTGCCGCCGTAAGGCCCGCCGGGCCTGCACCCGCTATAATTACATCGTACGTCATAGGAAAATCCCCTTTTTATTCATGATACCTTACCAATAATACCATAGATGCCGTTTAAACACAAAACTTCAGCTTTTTTTGCTTACAGAAAACCTTCCGTTCAGTTTTTCAGCGAGAAATGCCTCGAGTGCCTTTGGATGAATCTCTCCCAACTGGTCTTTGGGGATCAAAAAGGCCTCTGTCTCGCTGATAAACAAATAAAACGCTTTTTGCGTTTCATATCCGCTGATGATTTTTTCATATGGAAATTCGGCGAGCGACTCCCTGTCTTCTTCGGGAATATATTCACGCACTTCCATTCGCTCCTCTGTGAAGATGTAGTTTTGCGGGCTTTCCACCGCTTCCTGCACCAGTTTATACTGCCGCTTCGGCTGCGATTTTGTCGCGGTAACAAGCGCGGAAACCAATGCCGCGCCAATTCCGATCAGCAGAATCAGCGGAATCAGGCCAAGCGCATTACCCATCAACGCCGCATTGCAGACGCAAAGCACCGCCAGTGCCGCAACGATCACAATAAGAACCGTCATGTATTTTACGAATCCGCTCCGGCTCCCATTTGCGCCCCGCTTTTCGAATAATGTAAACATCCAGTAATCCCGGAATACCTCATAGTTGGTTTTGGTTGTAAATTTAAATTTCTCCATCTTACCCTATGCCTCCGATCGTCTTGTCTATTCTACAACAATTTCCTGGAAAAAACTATGCAAATCACGGAAAAATCTCCCTGTCCCCCTGCCGCTTCCATCGTATATTCTTTCAGCATAGAAATTCCAAATCCCAACTGTAAAAAATCAGTTTTGAGGTTGTGTCTTCCGGCTTCCAAAAACACAATTTCTAAAAACAAAAAACCCGCCAACCATACGGGTTTGCGGGTTTTGTTGATATGTTTTTTAACGTTTGGAGAACTGCGGCGCCCTTCTTGCTGCTTTGAGGCCGTATTTCTTTCTTTCCTTCATCCTCGGGTCGCGCGTCAGGAACCCTGCGGATTTCAACGCGGGGCGGAGCTCCGGCTCCGCTTTGATCAGCGCACGGGCAATGCCATGGCGGATCGCACCTGCCTGGCCCGTATAACCGCCGCCTTTAACGGAAACAAATACATCGTATTTGCCTACCGTATCCGTTACGACGAATGGAGAACGCACGAGCATCTTCAGTGTTTCATAACCGAAAAACTCTTCCACATCCCTCTTGTTCACTGTGATATTGCCTGTGCCCGACATGATACGGACCCTGGCAATGGATTTTTTTCTTCTGCCTGTTCCCAGGAACTGTTCTTTCTTTGCCATTTAAACCTTCCCTCCCTCTTAAAGCTCTATTGCTTCGGGCTTCTGGGCCGCGTGGTTGTGCTCCGCGCCTCTGTATACGCGCAGTTTTTTGAGCATCTTCCTGCCCAGCTTATTTTTAGGAAGCATTCTTCTGACCGCTTCATACAGGGCAAATTCCGGTTTGTTTTCCATCAGGTCCCTGTATTTCGTGGTCTTCAGGCCGCCCGGATATCCCGAGTGTCTGTAATATAATTTCTGATCCAGTTTTTTACCCGTAAAAACGAGTTTATCCGCATTGATTACGATGACATAGTCTCCCGTGTCTACATGCGGCGTATATTCCGGCTTATTCTTTCCGTGAAGGATATTGGCAACTTTGCTTGCCAGTCTGCCGAATACCTGTCCCTCAGCATCGACAATATACCACTTCTGCTCTACTTCGCCGGGTTTCGCCATATATGTTTTCATTAGGCTTTCCTCCCATGGTATCTTCAATTTTATGTTCCGGGCGCAGCGTTTTCCTTTCCCGGGAGGTCCCAATTCCCAGTGCCGAAAGCCGCCGCTTTTGCGCGTGCACAGGGCTAATTGTGCATACAGGCGCATGAAATAGTTTACTGAAAATCCGCACGGTTGTCAAGCTTTTTCATGAAAAAAGCGGCCTCTGCGCCAATTTACAGGTCTTGTATGTTCATCTTATCGATCTCATCCTGCTTTTTCTGTTTCCGGTAAATGGCGACAAAGGTAATAAATTGGATCGCCGCGCCAATGAGGAACACAATGTTGAGAAACGCCATAACGCAGGACACAATGGGAATCACAAGCCCCCAAAGTCCAAATTTACGTACAATAAAGCCCTCTGCGACGCACATGACGGCAATGACCGCCACAACAAGCGCCAGAAGAAGTATGATCGAACCTGCCATTACCATTTGGTTTCACCCCTTTTGCTTTTTATATTCTGAGATCAGAAGTTTTGCCGTATCGAAATCCAGCTTGTCGTTTACCGCCATGCGCTTAATGAGCGCTACATACGGCTCTTCGGCATAATTGTCGCTGATAGTGATTTTCTGGATCAGCTTGTCGAGCCGCAGGCGCACTGTGGGGTAGGTGACGCCGTAGTGTTTTGCCATCTCTTTGAGGGATCCGGATGCGAGCACAAAATTTTTGATGAAGGATATATCTTCATCTTCAAGTGCCGCCATCCATTCCGGGATTATTTCAACTGCCATTCCGACCTCTCCTTTAATAATATTAAATATATCATTTAATATTATTAAAGTCAATGTTTCATTTTATCTTTTTTATTATTGATGCCGCCCTCGTAGCAAGACTGCCAGTTTGGCTAGCAGCTTGTTTGCACCGGCACTATTAAGGGCTGATGCTGGCCGTGCCTGACGGCGCATTGAAAAGGGCACTTCTTTTGCGGCCCTGCACTGCCGCCGTCGAAACGAAAATCTTGCCCTTTTCATCTTTCGCGTTAATCAGAATCAACTACCGGCGTTAATGTCAAGGGGGTTGTAGCAAAAGAAGAGATGCTCCCCCCTGCACAGCCGGGAACTTTTTCACACTAATGTTATATAAAAAAGCCCGCCGCCATCGAGGCAGCGAGCCGAACCGGTTCTGAAATTTCAGCTTACAAGCTTACAGTTCACTGTAATACAGCAGAATATCTTTATATTCGCCGTTTTTGGCCTGGAATCCTTCGCACACACGTCCGATTTGCCGGAAACCAATCTTTTCATACAAATGAATCGCGCCAATGTTGTCTTCCACAACGGCATTGAATTGGAGGATACGGAATCCAAGCTCCCGCGCCTGCGCCATGCAGTCGCGCACCAGTTGTTCGCCGATTCCCTTGCCCCTGCAATCCGAACTGACCGCAAAGGAAGCGTTGGCAATATGCGCGCAACGCCCAACGTTATTTGGATGCAAAATATAGAGGCCTACGAGCTTTCCCCCGTCTTCCGCTACACCACAGTAAGACTGGGAACCGAAAAATGCTTTTGCACCCGATTCACTGAGCATGTCCGCCTGTGGAAACGCCTCTCCTTCCTCAACAACCGCATTCCAAATATCCATCATGGCCGGAATGTCCTGTTCGGCGTACTTCCTGATTGTGACACCCATAAAATTTTACCTCATTACTTCAAATTATTAACACGGGATTTCCCCGTTATTACCGCACTGTTACCATCATACAATACTCCGGCGTTAACTTTCAATACGAATTGTGAAAAAATTCATAATATACTTCCATAAGAAACAACCCTTGTGCCTGCGCGGTCGCCCCGGCAAGCGTGCGGTCTTTCGCTTCAATGGCATTCCTCACGTCCTGTGGAGAAAGCTTTTCTTTTCCCACCGAGATGAGCGTGCCCGCAATAATGCGTACCATGTTATACAAAAAACCACTGCCTTTTACGTCGATCATAATGTAATCGCCGTCTTTTGTGACATCCACGGAATAAACCGTACGCACCGTCGTCCCCTTAAGGTCCGAGCCTGCCGCGCAAAACGCCGCGAAATCATGTTCTCCTTCAACCTGCTTCGCCGCCTGCCGCATCCTTTCCACATCGAGCGGCACGGGCACAAACATGGTATACAGCCGGTCTACCGCGCCTTTTTCCCGCGCATTCCGTATCACATAGCGGTAGTGCTTGCCCTTCGCCGAAAAACGCGCGTGAAAGCCCTCCGGCGCTGTGAAGGACTTTTTGATGCGGATATCGTCGGGCAGCAGCGTGTTCAGCACATAAAAAAACTTATCGGCCGGAATATCGGTATCCGCGTCGAAATGCGCCACCTGCCCAAGGGCATGGACACGTGCATCCGTGCGCCCCGCACCCACGACCGCCGTTTTCATGCCAAGCGCCTTTTCGAGCGCTTCCTCCAGCCGCTGCTGGACGCTGACGCCGTTCTTCTGGATCTGCCAGCCGCAATAATTTGTGCCGTCGTATTCAATGATGAGCGCAATCCTGCTCATAATTTACCTCCCACTACAGGAACACCATAAACAGAATGCTCACCGCAAGCATAAGGATCAGGGCCCAGACGTCCATCCGTTTGAGGTGCAGCACCTTCATACGTGTCCTTCCCTCGTCGCCGTGGTAACAGCGGCTTTCCATCGCGAGCGCAAGCTCGTCCGCGCGTTTGAACGCACCTACGAAAAGCGGCACGAGGAGGGGAATCATGTTCTTCGCCTTTTTGAGCAGATTTCCGCTGTCAAATTCCGCACCGCGCGCGGTCTGCGCCTTCATGATGCGGTCTGTCTCCTCTACCAGTGTGGGAATAAAGCGCATGGCAATGCTCATCATCATCGCCATCTCGTGTACGGGAAATTTGATTTTTTTCAATGGCGAAAGGAGGCTCTCCATGCCATCTGTTAATTGCATGGGGGATGTGGTAAGGGTCAGCAGGCTGGTCGCCACGATCAGCAGTACAAGCCTGATCGCAATGAACACCGCTTTTTCAATCCCTTCTTTAGAAATGGTAAGAAATCCCCATTGCCAATAAATAGTCTGTCCGCTGTAAAATAAAATATTCAGTACAAAGGTAAATATAATGATAAAAAGCAGCGGCCGGATACTCCTCAGGATTGTAACCGGCCCGATTTTCGCAAGCGCGATAATCAGGGTAAACAACAAGGCGAGCGCAAGAAAGCCCCACATCGTGCGAACCACGAATACGGCGACCAAAAAAAGGAGCGCCACCAGTATTTTGATGCGTGGGTCCAGTCTGTGGACGACCGTATCGCCCGGAAAGTACTGGCCCAATGTGATATTTTTCAGCATTTGCCATCCTCTTTATGCTTTAAGATTGCTGCAACGAGCTCATCCTTTTTGATGATATCGTCTGGAAGATTCCAGCCGCAGTTTTTCAACATAGCCGCCGCTTCGCGTGACTCGCTTGCCCCGAGGCCCACTTTTTTGAGCCTTCCAAGGTCTGCAAACACTTCTTTTGGCGTACCGTCCGCATAAATTTCGCCATGATCCATGGCAATAATCCGGGAAGCATAATCCGCAAGACCGTCCATATTATGTGAGATCATAATGATCGTGACCCCGCAATCGTTGAGCTTCCTGACGAGCTGCATAAATTGTTCGCGTCCGAGCGGGTCAAGCCCCGCAATCGGTTCGTCAAGGATCAGTATCTGCGGATCCATGGCAAGCACACCCGCGATCGCCACCTTGCGTTTTTGCCCGCCGGACAGGTCGAACGGCGAAAGGGACTTAATCTTTGCCGGTTCAAAACCCACGAGTTCAAGTGCGGTATCCACGTTTTTTTCCGCCTCAGCCTCCGTCATGCCCGCTTTCAAAGGCCCAAAGGCCACATCCTTGCCTACGGTTTCTTCAAACAACTGGTATTCGGGGTATTGGAACACCACGCCTACCGTACGGCGCAGCCGCTTACGGTCGTAACCGGAGGCGTTGATATCCTCTCCCTCCACCTCCACCGTACCCGAAGCAGGCTTCAAAAGACCTGCCATCAGTTGAATGAGCGTGGACTTTCCGCAGCCCGTATGGCCGATGATGCCTACAAATTCTCCGTCTGTAATGGTCAGGCTAACGTCTTTTAAGGCTTGTACCTCAAAGGGCGTTCCCGTCATGTAAAAATAGTTCAAGCTGTTTACGCTAAGCGGCATAATTCATCCACCAGTTCCTTAAGGGTGACAGGGCATAAACCGAGTTCCAGCCCTTTTTCTTTGAGATCATAGTAAACCTGTGTCGCAAGCGGCGGCAGCAGCCCCGCCTGTTCCAGTTTTTCTTTGTGGGAAAACACTTCGCGCGGCGTTCCCTCGTCCGTCACCACGCCGTCCGTCATGATAAATACGCGGTCCGCCTCCGAGGCTTCCTCCATATAGTGCGTAATGAGCACAATCGTCTTTCCTTCTTCTTTATTCAGGTAGCGGATTGTATCCATGACCTCCGCGCGGCCCTGCGGATCGAGCATGGCCGTCGGCTCATCAAATACGATGATATCCGGATGCATAGCAAGCACGCCCGCAATAGCGATACGCTGCTTCTGTCCGCCGGAGAGCATATGCGGCGCGCGTTTTTCAAATCCTTCCATGCCAACGGCCCGAAGCGCTTCCGTAACGCGGTCCCGCAACTGTTCCTGCGG
This sequence comes from Christensenella tenuis, assembly GCF_014287795.1. Taxonomy (GTDB): domain Bacteria; phylum Bacillota; class Clostridia; order Christensenellales; family Christensenellaceae; genus Christensenella; species Christensenella tenuis. Next base: position 23,412 of record NZ_JACOON010000005.1, on the reverse strand, counting down.
CACACCGAGGTTTTCCGGACCGAATGCCACGTCTTCCTCCACCACCGTAGAAACGAGCTGGTTATCCGGGTTTTGGAATACCATGCCTGCATGGCTGCGGATGTCCCATACGTTTGTTTCGTCTGCCGTATCTAGCCCCACCACCGTAAGCGTTCCCTCCTGCGCACGCAAAAGCACATTGATATGTTTTGCAAACGTAGATTTCCCGCTTCCGTTATGCCCCAGCACAGCTATGAACTGCCCCTGCTCCACTGTGAGGGTAACGCCCCTGAGCGCGAGCTTGGGCTCCGTTCCCTCGATGGTCGGATATGCGTATTTTATATTTTGTGCGTCAATCACTTTATCCATTATTACATTCCCGCGGCTTCCCGCCTTTATGCCCCCTGCCGGAAACGGTTTTCCGCAAATTGGCCCCGCATGTTCAAAAAGCATCCCGGCGGCGCATGCAATCGTTTTTTCGCTCTTCTTCCGTATGAAAAAGCAGGTTGCCTACAAGACAGGGCGTGCAATCATTTCCCGTTCCCTTCTTATCCATAGGCAAAGACGCCGCTCAAAAGCTGCGCTTTGCAGCATCTTTCCTAATGAGCGAAAGAAGGAAACTTAATATGCTATTAAGTTTCCTCCCCAATTTCAATATAATGTTCCCCCGGCGTTTTTATACCAGCTCAAGGATCACGACCTCGGCCGCGTCACCGCGCCTCGGCCCCTTCTTTATGATGCGGGAATATCCGCCGCCCTGTCCTTTGTCTTTCGCGCGCTGTGCATACTTCGGCGCGATTTCACGGAACAATTTTTCCACAACGGGCATGTTGACATCCCCCGTGCGCTTTCTGTAATCGTATTTGCTTTCCTTTTCCAGCTTTGCTTCCGGAACGTTATACAAATAGGAAATGATCATGCGGCGCGCGGCCAGCTTTGCGGGCGAATCGTTTGTTACCTTGGTTTTCGTGCCGTCGATTGTTTTTTCGACTTCAACCGTGTTGTCATACTGGCGGATCGCCTTAGTGATCAGCTTTTCCGCAATCCTCTGCGTTTCTTTCGCACGCATCATTGTCGTTTCTATTTTGCCGTTCCAGATCAGCGACGTCACAAGCCCGCGAAGCATCGCTTTTCTCTGGTCGGAAGGCCTGCCTAATTTTCTCATAGCGTTTCTCCTTCGTACTTTTCGTTACTGCAATCAGTCGTCCTTGCGCAGCGAAAGCCCCAGCGCTTCCAGTTTTTGCTGCACTTCTTCGAGTGACTTTTTACCCAAATTGCGCACCTTCATCATTTCTTCTTCGTCGCGCATGATGAGTTCTTCTACCGTATTGATCCCCGCGCGTTTCAGGCAGTTGTACGAGCGCACCGAGAGATCCAGTTCCTCGATCGTGATTTCCAGTATTTTCTCTTTTTTATCTTCTTCTTTTTCGACCATGATTTCAACATCGCTTACGTGGTCCGTCAGGTTGATGAACTGCGCAAGATACTCGCTCATGATCTTTGCGGCAAGCGACGTCGCCTCGTCGGCGTTTACGCTGCCGTTCGTCCATACTTCAAGCGTCAGCTTGTCAAAGTCCGTAATCTGGCCGACACGCGTGTTTTCCACCGCGAAATTGACTTTTGTTACCGGCGTAAACAGGGAATCCATCGGGATTACGCCAATCGGCATATTCGGATCCTTGTTTTTATCCGCGAGCACATACCCTCTGCCTTTTTCAAGCACGATCTCCATGTAGAGATTGGCTGTCTTATCGAGCGTTGCGATGTGCAGGTCAGGATTGACAATCTCGACTTCCGAATCCGTCTCGATGTCTGCCGCCGTTACATCCTTAGGGCCTTTCGCGTTGACGATCAGCTTTTTGGGCTCGTCTGTGTGCATTTTTGCGCACAGTCCCTTCAAATTCAGCACGATATTGGTCACGTCTTCGTGAACGCCCTCGATGGTCGAAAACTCGTGCAAAACGCCGTCTATCTTTACGCTTGTTACTGCCACGCCGGGCAGGGAAGACATCAGTATCCGCCGAAGTGAATTCCCAAGCGTCGTGCCAAAGCCACGTTCCAAAGGTTCCATGACAAACTTGGCATACTTTTTGTCTTCACTCATGCTGACACATTCTATATTCGGTCTTTCGATTTCAAGCATATTTAACCTCCCTTATGGTAATGTTTACGCGCACGCATAACGCACGCACGCAACTGAAGGAGTTCCCATTATTTGGAATACAACTCGACGATGAGGTGCTCCTCGATCGTGAGGTCGATATCGTCCCTCTCCGGAAGTGCGGCAACCTTGCCCGTAAGCTCGGCAACGTCGAATTCCAGCCATTTCGGAACGCCTTTTCCACCTTCTTCTTTCAGCGTTTTGAAGTATTCCTGCGAAGCGGAACGCTGCGCTATTGTGATAACGTCGCCCGCATCCACCAGATAGGAAGGAATGTCTACCTTGTGGCCGTTGACCAAGACGTGACCATGCATCACGAGCTGGCGCGCCTGCGCACGGCTGTCGCCGATACCAAGGCGGAAGCACACATTATCAAGACGCCGCTCCAAGAGCTGGAGCAGGTTTTCGCCCGCTTTACCCTTCATTTTTGCTGCAATATCAAAATATTTTCTAAACTGGCTTTCCAGAATGCCATATGCGCGTTTTACCTTCTGTTTTTCACGAAGCTGCGTTCCATATTCGGACATCTTTCCGCGGCGGCCGGCTCCGTGCTGTCCGGGAGCATTCGGGCGCAGCGTGAAAGCGCATTTCTGAGAATAGCAGCGGTCACCCTTCAAAAAGAGCTTTGCGCCTTCCCGGCGGCACAAGCGGCAAACCGGTCCTGTATATCTTGCCATAATTTACGTACCTCCTTATACCCTTCTGCGTTTCGGCGGACGGCATCCGTTATGCGGAATCGGCGTCACATCCTTGATGAGCGTTACTTCAAGACCAGCCGTCTGCAATGCGCGGATCGCGGCCTCCCTGCCGGAGCCCGGTCCCTTTACGAACACTTCCACGAACTTGAGGCCGTGTTCCATTGCCGCTCTTGCAGCCGTTTCAGAAGCAACCTGCGCAGCGAAGGGTGTGCTCTTCCGTGAGCCGCGGAAGCCCATGGCTCCGGAACTCGACTGTGAAAGGGCATTTCCCTGCATATCGGTCATTGTTACAATCGTATTATTAAAGGAAGAACGAATATGCGCCTGGCCTTTTTCAATGTTCTTCTTTTCTCTGCGTCTTCTGGACACTTTTTTCTTAGGTGCAGCCATTATCTATTCCTCCTTATTTCTTTTTACCCGCAACTGTCCGCTTCGGGCCTTTACGCGTGCGTGCATTCTGCTTTGTGCTCTGCCCGCGGACAGGCAGACCTTTTCTATGACGGATGCCGCGATAGCAACCGATTTCCATCAGGCGTTTGATGTTGAGGGATACTTCCCTTCTTTTGTCACCTTCCACCTGAAGATTTTTGTCGATATAGTCCCTGATTTTGGAAAGGTCGTTCTCGTCGAGATCCTTCACTCTAATATCAGGGTTCACATTTGTCGCAGACAAAATCTGCTGAGACGTCTTGAGGCCAATACCATAAATGTATGTAAGCCCGATCTCAACGCGTTTGTCTCTGGGCAAGTCTACGCCAGCAATACGTGCCATACTTCTCTTTCCACCTCCGTGAATTTTAAGCGGGGTCGCCGCCGATATCTTTGTTTCCAAAAAGGATGACAGTTTAGTTATTATATCATATCATCCGCGTTATATAAAGCTTATACGTAATATTTGCGCCGCCCTGACGGCTTTTGCGCAAACCAGCCGCCCGTATAAACGTTATTTTCCTTAGCCCTGTTTCTGCTTATGCTTTACATTGGGGCAGATTACCATTACTTTCCCTTTTCTCTTGATGATTTTGCATTTTTCGCAAATGGGTTTTACCGATGGTCTTACTTTCATCTTAAAAGCCTCCTCTTTTCATTCGTATCTATCGCCACACACGTCACGCTTTGCCGCGCCACGTGATCCTGCCTCTGGTGAGGTCGTAGGGTGAGAGTTCTACCGTCACCTTGTCGCCGGGCAGTATACGAATATAATGCATACGCAACTTGCCTGAGATATGTGCCAGTACTTTGTGTCCGTTTTCAAGCTCTACTTCAAATGAAGCGTTGGGATACGTATCCGTAACGGTTCCTTCCACTTCGATTACGTCGCTCTTAGACAAATTTACTCCTCCTTTGCCTGCATCGTGTTCTTAAGCGCGCTCCGAAGCTCCGCGTCGAACACCTTTGTTCCCTGTTTCAGCTTATCCTGGATCCCTTCAAGGACAATTCCTGTAAATTCCAGGTGCTTCAGCTTCTTCTTTTTGGGCTTCCGCAACCGCCGAAGCGCCCCGTCTGCTATCAACACATAAGGTTCGCCCGGTAGCTCCACGATTAGGAACGGCCGCCCCTTGTCCCTGCCGGATTTACTGATTACAACCCGGCCTATTTCTACGGGGTAGTTACCCAATGTCTTCTCCCCTTTTACTGTTGATTCATCACGGAGCAGTCAATATCTCCGGTCCGTTTTCCGTGATTGCCACGGTGTTTTCGTAATGGGCCGCCAAACTTCCATCTGCTGTCTTTACAAGCCAGCCGTCGTCCATCCAGCGCACCGCATCTCCCCCAAGCGTTACCATCGGCTCGATCGCAAGAACCATCCCGACATCAAGCCGCGGATTCGGCCCGCGGAAAGAAAAGTTTGGAATTTCCGGGGATTCATGCATCTCCCGGCCAATGCCGTGGCCTACGAGCTCCCGCACAATGCCCATATCGTTCCTGAGAATGACTTCCTCGATTGCGCGGCTGATATCACGCAGGCGGTTGCCTGCACGCGCCTCGCGCATTCCCGCGAAGAAGCTTTCTCGCGTTACGTCGATCAGGAGCTGTTCGGTGGAGGTAATATCGCCTACGGCCACAGTACGCGCCATATCTGACTGCCATCCTCCGAGGATCGCGCCCATATCAATACTCAGGATATCCCCATCCCGCAGGATTTCCCGGTTGGAAGGGATTCCGTGTACCACGCCGTCGTTCACTGAAGTACAAATGCTGCCCGGGAAACCGTTATATCCCTTGAAGGAAGGGGTCGCCCCCGCGTCTCCCAGGTATTGTTCGACGATCCGGTCGAGCTGCATGGTTGTCACGCCCGGCTTTACGTGCGTAAGAACTTCCTGCATGCAGTTGTACAGCAGCCGCCCCGACTCGCGCATCAGCCCGATCTCGTGCGGCGTTTTGATATTAATCATACCTTTTTCAGCACTTCCACGATGTAGGCGGCTTCTTCTTCGATCGGCATTGTCCCGTCCACATTGGATACAAGCCCGCGTCTGGAATAAAACTCGATCAGCGGAGCCGTCTGGTCCTCGTAAACGCGAAACCGTTCGCGAACAGTCTGCTCATTGTCGTCTGCGCGCGTAATCAACGCGCCGCCGCACTTGTCGCATGCCTCGCCGCTATGGTTTTTCGTACTGTATACCGCGCCGCAATCCGGGCATACACGGCGCGCGAGCACACGGTCTACAATCACCTGCACATCTACCTCAAGGTTTACCACCGCGTCGATCGTTGCAATCGCGTCAAGCGCTTCTGCCTGCGCAACCGTACGCGGGAATCCATCGAGCAGTACGCCGCCTTTTGCATCGTCCGCTTTCATGCGCTCGCCCATCATGTCGATGATCACCTGATCCGGAACGAGAGCGCCTTTATCAATGTAAGACTTGGCCAGCTTTCCAAGCTCGCTGCCCGCCTTCATTTCAGCCCGCAGCATATCGCCCGTGGAAATATGCGCCAGATTCATTTCTTTGCCTACCCTTACCGCCATCGTGCCTTTGCCCGATCCGGGAGGGCCTAAGAAAATTACATTCATGGTAATTCCCTCTCTGCTCTTTCAGGAGCGTTTCTATCCAAGCGTACACAGTGCCGGCCAAAGACGGCACTGTGCGCGCCCACTCATCTTAATTGAGGAATCCTTTGTAATGCCTCATCATCATCTGTGACTCAAGCTGCTTTGTGGTTTCGAGCGCCACATTGACCATAATCAGCAGGCTCGTTGCGCCGAATACGCTTGCGACCCCTGTAAGGCCGGTAACAAGTGTCGGCACCGCCGCCACGACCGCAAGGAAGAGCGCTCCGAAAAGCGTAATCCGCGACAAAATTTTGGCCAGATAATCAGAGGTTGGTTTGCCGGGACGAATGCCCGGGATAAACCCGCCGTTTTGCTGCAGGTTCTTCGATACATCCACCGGATTGAAAGCAATCTGCGAATAGAAGTAAGAGAAGAACAGAATCAACAGCGCGTACACAACGGCATAAATCCATGTGTCCGGCCCGGCATATTGCAGGTACCACTGGTAAAATCCGCTTTCCGGCCAAAACTGGCCGATCATGCCCGGAAGCATAAGGATCGTTACCGCGAAAATCAGGGGCATAACGCCGCTCTGGTTGACTTTCATCGGAATATGTGTGGACTGTCCGCCATACATTTTCCGTCCCACGACACGTTTTGCATACTGTACCGGAATCCTGCGTTCGCCAAGATCGACAAACGTGATACCGAGAATGATGATAAACGCAAGGGCAATCACAATCAGGACAGACCAAAAGCTAATCGTACCCAGTTCTACCTTGGTGATAATGTCCTGGATCATCGCCGGTACGCGCGAAATGATGGAAATGAAGATCAGCAGGGAGATCCCGTTGCCAATTCCCTTCTCTGTAATACGTTCGCCAATCCACATGATGAGCGCCGTACCCGCGGTGAGGCATATGATGATTGTGATATAGTCAAACGGATTATCCGGATTCTGTACCGCCTGCGAACCAAATCCAAGCAAGATGCCGATCGCCTGTACAAGGCCAAGGATAACGCCGAGGTATCTTGTGATGGAAGCGATCTTCTTTCTTCCATCATCGCCTTCCTTCGCCATGCGTTCCAATTTCGGGATCGCCACGGTCAAAAGGTTCATGATGATGGATGCATTGATATACGGAACGATACCAAGCGCAAAAATCGTCATATTGCCGAGCGCACCGCCCGAAAACAGATTCAGAAAGCCAAGCACATCATAGTCTGCAACCTGATTTGCAATGAACTCTACATTCACGCCTGGAACCGGGATATACGCACCGATACGGTATACGAGAAGCATCAGCAGCGTAAACAGGATTTTTTTCCTGATGTCCGGCATTTTCCATGCGTTCGCAATGGTTTTAAACATTATACCACCTCAATGCTGCCGCCAGCGGCTGTAATCTTCTGCTCAGCCGTTTTTGTAAACTTCGCAGCTTTTACAGTAACTTTTTTCTTCAGTTCTCCGTTCCCGAGAATCTTCAGGCCGTCATATGCCTTTTTGATCATACCGGCGTCAATCAGCGTCTGAACGTCTACGCTTGCGCCGTCCTCGAGTTTCTCGAGGTCAGAAACGTTAATCGTTGCATATTCCTTCGCAAATATATTGGTGAAACCCCTCTTCGGCAAACGCCTTGCAAGCGGCATCTGGCCACCTTCAAACCCGGGACGGACACCGCCGCCGCTACGGGATTTCTGGCCTTTCTGGCCTCTTGCTGAAGTTTTGCCTACACCGGAGCCACATCCTCTGCCCACGCGTTTCGAGGACTTTCTGGCGCCCTCCGCAGGACCAAGTTCATGAAGTTTCATAAGCTCTCTCCTTCGTTATTTCGTCTCTTCAACCGACACCAGATGTTTTACCTTGAAAACCATCCCGCGAATCGGCGGATTGTCCGGCCGCTGTACCACTTGGCCGATCTTACGCAGTCCGAGCGCCTTTACGGTGTCTTTCTGATCCTGCGCGTAACCAATGGGGCTTTTGACAAGTTTAATATTCAGTTTCATAAGCCTTGGCCTCCCCTTTACTGTAATTGATCTACGCTGATTCCGCGCAGGCGTGCCACCTGCTCGGCGCTCCGCAGCTCGCGGAGGCCTTCGAGCGTAGCCTTCACGCAGTTGATCGGGTTATTTGAACCCTGCGATTTTGTTCTGATATCTTTGATGCCTGCCAGTTCCAGAACCGCACGCGCCGGGCCGCCCGCGATTACGCCGGTACCTTCGGAAGCGGGAAGCAGCAACACCCTGCCGCGCCCGAATTTGCCGATGACCTCGTGCGGAATGGACGTCCCTTTCAGCGCTACCGTAACGATGTCATGCTTCGCAGCCTGAACAGCCTTGCGGATCGCTTCCGGAATTTCAGCGGCTTTCCCCATGCCAACGCCTACGTGGCCATTTTCGTCTCCAACTACCACCAGCGCCGAGAAACGCATATTACGGCCGCCCTTTACGGTTTTCGCAACACGGTTGATCGAAACCAGCTTTTCTTTGTATTCGACTCCGCCTGCATCATTTGCTCTATCTCTCTGCAATGTTTCCGTACCTCCTTATCAAAGCTTGAGGCCGGCAGCTCTGGCGCCTTCCGCAACCTGTGCTACTCTGCCCGTATAAAGATAACCCCCGCGGTCAAAGACGGCTTCACTGATGCCAGCCTTTGCTGCACGCTGTGCAGCCAGCTCGCCCACCATCTTCGCGGCTTCGGTTTTTGTTGCCTCCTGGCACTTGGCTTTGATCTCGGCGTCCATGGAGGAAGCGGAGCAAAGCGTGTTTCCCGCAACGTCATCAATAAACTGAACATAAATGTTGCTTAAACTCCGGTAAACATTCATCCGCGGACGGCTCGCCGTACCGGAAATCTTATTGCGGATTCTCTGATGACGCTTTTTTCTGATTTCATTTCTGTCTTTTCTGTTAATCATAATCCACGTCCTCCATTACATGCCAGTCTTACCGACTTTGCGGCGGATATATTCGCCCTCGTACTTAATGCCTTTGCCCTTATACGGCTCCGGCGGACGAAGGGCGCGAATGTTCGCTGCGCACTGGCCGACTGCCTGCTTGTCGATGCCTTTGATGATCACGCTGTTCGGGTTGGGAACCTCAAACGTGATGCCTGCCGGCGGTTCGACTTCAACCGGGTGGGAATATCCAAGTCCGAACACAAGCTTTTTGCCCTGCAGCTGTACCCTGTAACCGACGCCGACGATTTCCAGGTTCTTCTGGAAGCCTTCGGAAACGCCTTTTACCATATTTGCAAGGAGCGCACGCGTAAGGCCATGCAGCGCCCTTGATTCCTTCTGATCGTTTTCACGCGTCAGGACGAGCTGTTCGCCTTCCTGTGTGATCGTGATCTTATCGCTGAACTTCGATTGCAGTTCACCATTTTTGCCCTTTACCGTCACGACGCCGCCATCCTGCGAAACGCTTACGCCGGAGGGTAAATCGATAGGCATTTTTCCAATTCTCGACATAATATTTAACCTCCAACTACCAGATATAGGCGAGCACTTCTCCACCTACACCGTCGCGGCGCGCCTGCGCGTCCGTCACGATGCCTTTGGATGTGGAGATGATCGCGATTCCAAGGCCATTCAGGACGCGAGGCAGTTTGTCGTGCCTTGCATACACCCGAAGGCCGGGCTTTGAAATCTTTTTCAGGCCCGAAATAACTTTTTCGCCATTGGGGCCGTATTTCAGCTTGATTTTGAGCGTGCCCTGCACGCCGTCATCTATAAATTCGCAGCCTTTGATATAGCCCTCCTGGAGCAATATCTGACCAATTGCCTTTTTCATATTGGACGCAGGTACTTCCACAACTTCATGCTTTGCGGTAAGTCCATTGCGGATGCGAGTCAGCATATCTGCGACAGAATCTGTAACCGGCATATTGTTTCCTCCTTGTTTTATCCTCTGGGTAAGACGCCGCGGTTCGGATTTTCCGCCTTCCGGCGCCCGCCCTTGTCCGTTCCGTCCGCCCGGGCGGTGGTCACAAGGGCTTATCTCTCTATATTACCAGCTTGCTTTTCTAACGCCCGGTATCTGCCCGCGGTACGCGAGTTCCCGGAAGCAAACGCGGCAGATTCCGTATTTTCTAAGGACAGAATGCGGCCTTCCGCAAATGCGGCAACGCGTATAATTGCGTGTAGAAAATTTGGATCCTCTCTGCTGCTTTATGATCATGCTTTTCTTTGCCATTATTTTCCTCCTTAGTGCGCAAACGGCATACCCATCTGGGCGAGCAGCTCTCTTGCTTCTTCGTCTGTTCCAGCTGTCGTAACAACGATGATGTCCATGCCGCGGATCGCATCAACCTTATCGTATTCGATCTCCGGGAACACGAGCTGTTCCTTGAAGCCCATTGCAAAATTACCCCTGCCGTCAAACGACTTTGGGGAAAGGCCGCGGAAATCGCGCACACGCGGGATTGCGATGCTGATGAGCTTATCGATAAACTCATACATCCTGTCGCCGCGAAGCGTTACCTTCGCACCAATCTTCATGCCCTCGCGGACTTTGAAGTTCGCGACGGATTTCTTTGCCGTCGTAACAACCGGCTTTTGTCCTGCGATAACCGTGAGATCCTCCACTGCGGAGTCAAGGGCTTTCGGGTTATCCTTTGCTTCGCCAAGGCCCATATTGATTACAACCTTTTCGAGCCTGGGTACCTGATTAACGTTCTTATATTCGAACTTCTGCATCATAGCGGGAACGATTTCCGCCTTGTATGTATCTTTTAATCTCGGCATATCAGATAATTACCTCCCTTCACTCACAGCGCAGCGCCGCATTTTTTGCAAACGCGGGACTTCTCGCCATTTTCGATTTTGTGTCCGACCCTTGTGGCCTTGTTGCACTTAGGGCAAACCACCATCACGTTGGATGCATCGAGCGCACCTTCCTGCTTGATGATTCCGCCTGGGGTCGTCTGGTTTTTCGGTTTTTTATGCTTGGTGAGCATATTCGTACCTTCGAGAACCACTTTGTTCTTCGCAGGCTCGACGCGGAGCACCTTTGCCTGTTTTCCCTTTTCTTTTCCGGAGATCACTACTGCGGTATCGCCTTTTTTGATATTGATTGTATTCATATCCCGTGCCTCCTCCTCAAAGAACTTCCGGGGCAAGCGACACGATCTTCATATAATCGCGGTCGCGGAGCTCCCTGGCAACAGGCCCGAAAATACGGGTGCCCTTCGGCTGTTTATTGGCATCAATAATCACTGCTGCATTCTCGTCAAATTTTATGTGTGAACCGTCCTGCCGCCTTACTCCGGAGACGGAGCGCACGACAACGGCTTTCACCACGTCTTTTTTCTTTACTACGCCGCCGGGCGCCGCTGTTTTCACGGACGCAATAATCACGTCGCCGATGTTCGCCGTCTTTTTGACGCTTCCGCCCATCACGCGAATGCACTGGATTATTTTAGCGCCTGAATTATCCGCAACCTTGAGGCGTGTTTCTGGCTGTATCATCCTGACTCCTCCTTTACGCGCGGGCCCAAAAGCCATGTCCGCGCATCATCTCATCGTCCTTATTTCGCTTTTTCAACGATCTCGACCAGTCTCCATCTCTTATCCTTAGAGAGAGGCCGCGTTTCCATCAACCGTACCGTATCGCCCACGCCCGCTTCGTTGTTCTCGTCATGCGCTTTCAGTTTGTTGGTGTAGTTGATCGTCTTTCCATACAAGGGATGCGTCTTTCTGCTTTTGATCGCAACGACGATCGTCTTGTCCATTTTATCGCTTACTACCGTTCCGACTCTCTCTTTACGGTACCCTCTTGCCTGTTCACTCATCCGAAGACGTCCTCCTTATTCTTACTCGGCAACCTTCTGGCCTAGTTCCATTTCTCTCAAAACCGTCTTCACCCGTGCGATGTCCTTTTTCACATTCTTGATGCTGGAAGGATTGTTGAGCTGGCCCGTTGCGAGCTGAAAGCGCAGGTTGAAAAACTCGGTCTTGAGGTCGCCCAGCTTGGCGACTAATTCGTCTTTTGTCAGTTCACGTATCTCTTTAGCCTTCATCCTGCTCACCACCTGCTTCGTTATTTTGCTCTTTGATCGCAAATTTGCATTTGATCGGCAATTTATGCGCTGCACGCGTGAGGGCCGCCCGAGCGGTCTCCTCGGATACGCCCGCAAGCTCGAACATTACCCTGCCCGGCTTTACGACCGCTACCCAGTATTCCGGGGAACCTTTACCGGAACCCATGCGGGTCTCGGCGGGTTTCTCTGTTACCGGCTTGTGCGGGAAGATCTTGATCCAGACCTTTCCGCCCCTCTTGATATATCTTGTCATAGCGACACGGGCCGCCTCGATCTGGTTGCTCTTAATCCAGCCGGGCTCCGTTGCCACAAGACCGTAATCGCCGTAATTGATTGTGTTTCCGCGAAGGGCTTTGCCCTTCATACGGCCCCTGAACTGTCTTCTACGCTTAACCCTTTTTGGCATTAACATTTTTTCTGCCTCCTTCCACTGCTGAAGGTTTTGCTCTTTCCGCTAAAGGATTTCCGAGGATCTCACCTTTGTAGATCCACACCTTAACCCCGATTTTACCATATGTCGTATTTGCTTCTGCAAAACCGTAGTCGATGTCCGCACGAATTGTCTGCAGCGGGATGGAGCCTTCGTGATACTGCTCTACCCGGGCGATTTCCGCGCCGCCGAGACGTCCGGAGCACATAATCTTGATTCCTTTTGCGCCGGCCTTCATCGTCCTGCCGATGGACTGCTTCATCGCACGGCGGAACGAAATGCGCTTTTCAAGCTGCTGCGCGACATTTTCCGCAACGAGCTGTGCGTCTACGTCTACGCGCTTCACTTCGATGATGTTAACGGCAACCGCAGAGCCCGTAAGCTTTGCAAGGTCCTTTTTCAGGAGCTCTACGCCCGTGCCGCCCTTGCCAATAACGATACCCGGCTTGCCGGTAAAGATATTGACTGAAATTTTCTGTGCCGCACGCTCGATCTCGATCTTCGAGATGCCCGCGGCAAAGAGTTTTTTCTTTAAAAATTTCCTGATTTTATCGTCTTCCACGATATAATCGGCAAATTTGGATTTTTTGGCTGTCCACCTGGCGTCCCAGTCTTTGATGACTCCAACCCGAAAACCATGCGGATGTACTTTCTGACCCATCGTATTCCTCCTTACTTAACCTGATCCAAGATAATTGTAATGTGGCTCGTACGTTTACGGATGCGGGATGCCCTGCCCTGTGCGCGCGGCCTGAACCGCTTGAGCGTAGGGCCCTGGTCTGCGAACGCCTCGGCAACGAACAATGTGTCGGCCGAAAGGTTCATGTTGTTTTCCGCATTCGCAATCGCAGAATTAAGAACCTTGGAAACAGGTTCCGTCGCGCCATTCGGCGTGTTCATCAGAACAGCATTGGCGTCCTGTACGTTAAGACCCCTGATAAGGTCAATGACAGCCTTTACCTTACGGGAGGAAATGCGAACATACTTCGCAATGGCTTTCGGTCTTCTATCTTTTTCTTCCTGACGCTTTGCAGCTTTTTCTCTTTCTCTTGTCGCCATAAAACTTACCCTCCTTCCAGGTTATTTAGACGATTTTTCGCCCGCGTGTCCGCGGAACGTTCTCGTCGGGGCGAATTCGCCCAGTTTGTGCCCGACCATGTCTTCCGTGACATAGACCGGAACAAATTTCCTGCCGTCGTGCACACCGATCGTGTGACCAACCATATCCGGGAAGATCGTCGACGGGCGTGACCAAGTCTTCAGCACTTTCTTTTCATTCTTTTCGTTCATCTCCTGAACGCGTGCCAGAAGCTTTTCATTTATAAACGGTCCCTTTTTTACTGACCTACTCATATCTGCAAATTCACTCCTTCGATTATTTAGCGTTCCTGCGTTTTACGATAAATTTATCCGTCGGGTTCTTCTTCTTGCGTGTCTTATACCCAAGAGCAGGCTTACCCCAGGGAGTAACAGGACCCGGGCGTCCAACGGGGGATTTGCCCTCGCCGCCGCCGTGCGGATGGTCGTTCGGGTTCATAACGGAACCACGCACTGTGGGGCGAATGCCCATGTGGCGCTTACGGCCCGCTTTGCCGATATTGATATTTTCCTGATCTACGTTGCCCACCTGGCCGATCGTCGCTTTCGCGCCGATGAGGATCATCCTCACTTCACCGGAGGGAAGACGCACCTGTGCGTACCGTCCTTCCTTGGCCATCAGCTGTGCCGCGTTGCCCGCGCTCCGCACGAGTTGTGCGCCCTTGCCCGGCTTCACTTCCACGTTGTGGATCATCGTACCAACCGGGATAGACGCCAGCGGAAGCGCGTTGCCGGGTTTGATATCCGCTTCCGGCCCAGAGACCACTTCGTCGCCTACCTTCAGGCCGTAGGGAGCGATGATGTACCTCTTTTCGCCGTCTTTGTAGTGCAGCAGTGCAATGTTCGCGCTGCGGTTCGGATCGTATTCGATCGTCGCAACCTTAGCCGGCACGCCGTCTTTATCGCGTTTGAAATCGATGATCCTGTATTTTCTCTTTGCGCCGCCGCCCACGTGGCGAACCGTAATACGGCCGTGCACGTTGCGTCCGCCGGATTTCTTCAGCGAGACGAGCAGCGATTTTTCGGGCGTTTTCGTCGTGATTTCTTCAAAAGCTGAAACCGACATGAATCTTCTGCCCGGAGAAGTTGGGTTATATTTTTTGATTGCCATAACTTATAGAACCTCCCTTACGCGCTTACTGTGCCATACTCTCGAAGAATTCGATTGCTTTGGATTCTTCCGTGAGCGTCACATAAGCTTTTTTCGTTTCCGGGCGTCTGCCCTCCGTGCGTCCCTGTCTTTTCAGCTTGCCTTCTTTGCGGGATGTAGTGACCTGTTTCACTTTCACCTCGAAGATTTCTTCCACCGCAGCCTTGATCTGCGTCTTATTGGCGCCTTTTTCCACTAAAAACGTGTAGGTTTTCTTGGGGATCAGGTCGTAGCTTTTCTCTGAAAGAATGGGCTTTATGATAATATCATGCGTGTCTTTCATTATGCGTAAACCTCCTCGATTGCTTTTACGGCGTCCTTCGTTACGATGAACTTGTCGTATTTCAGGATGTCATACACAGAGAGCGTTGCAGCCGGCATTGTTTTGACCCCCTGGATGTTCGCGGCAGCGCGGACAACATCTTCGTCCTTACCGCTCGTTACAATCAGTGCTTTTTCCGCTTTCAGGTTTTTCAGGATTGCCGCCATCTCCTTCGTTTTGGGGGCCTTCATCTTAAGGTCTTCCATTACGATGATGTCTTCATCCAGCACCTTCTGCGACAGTGCGCAGCACATTGCAAGCGCGCGCACCTTTTTGTTGAGCTTCATGGAATAATCCCTCGGCTTGGGTGCGAACACAACTCCGCCGTGCGTCATCTGTGGTGCGCGGATCGTGCCCTGGCGCGCCCGGCCCGTGCCCTTCTGGCGGAAAGGCTTGATGCCGCCGCCGCGCACTTCGCTGCGGGTTAATGCGGACTGCGTACCCTGCCGTCTGTTGGCCAGGTGCGCCACAACCGCGTCGTGCATTACCGATTTGTTTATTTCTACACCGAAGACTTCGTCTTTCAGTTCGATTTTGCCTGCTTCTTTGCCGTCGGTCTTATATACTGATACGTTTGGCATAATTACTTCCTCCTTTTCAAGCGGTCTTACAGCGACTTAACGCTTTTTCTGATGGTCACAAGGCCGCCCTTGGCACCGGGAACCGCGCCCTTGATGAGCAAGAGGTTCTTGTCGGTGTCAACCTTGATAACTTCGAGATTCTGCACGGTCACTTTATCGAAACCGCCGCGTCCCGGGAGGCGTTTGCCCTTCATGACTTTCGCCGGGGATGCGCATGCGCCCATGGAACCGGGGCGCCTGTGATAGCGCGAACCATGGCTCATAGGCCCCCTGTGCTGGCCCCAGCGCGCAATGACGCCGAGGAAGCCTTTGCCCTTGGAAATACCCGAAACGTCGATCTTCTCGCCCGCTTCAAACACATCTACTTTGATTTCGCTGCCCGCCTCAAGCTCTTCCGCTTCGTCTGTGCGGAACTCGCGCAGGTAACGCGTGGGGGCTGCTTTTACTTTTGCGAAATGGCCCTTTTTCGGTTTGATTACGTTCTTTTCCTTGACTTCTCCGAACCCTACCTGCACCGCGTTGTATCCGTCGGTCTCTACCGTTTTCTTCTGAACGATAACGCAAGGTCCGGCTTTTACTACTGTTACGGGAACGACTCTGCCGTCTTCTGCGAAGATCTGAGTCATGCCGATCTTTTCACCCAGTATAGCTTTCATGTTTTCTCCTCCGTCTTATCGCTTGTTTACAGTTTGATTTCGATGTCCACGCCCGCGGGAAGGTCGAGACGCATGAGAGCGTCCGTCGTCTTTGCATTTGCTTCGAGGATGTCGATCAAGCGTTTATGTGTTTTGATTTCAAATTGTTCTCTCGAATCTTTGTATTTGTGCGTCGCACGCAGGATCGTTACGATCTCTTTGCTCGTGGGAAGCGGCACGGGGCCTGAAATCTTTGCGCCCGTACGTTTTGCCGTGTCCACAATCCTCTGAGCGCTCTGGTCGATCAGGTTGTGGTCGTAAGCTTTCAGTTTGATTCTAATTCTCTGGCTTGCCATTTGTTTCTCCTCCTTCAAGTGTCGCGGCCAAAGCCGCCTTCGCTGACACACATAGCCGGGTGTGTCGCTTTGCTTTTTTCGGACAGAACGTTTCTGTCCTGCCCTTTTTGGAGCCGCCCGGATCACTGTCCGGACTTTTGTCGGCGGGAACTATCCGCTGGCTCACGGTAACCTCTCGCCTCATCCCAAAATACGCCTATAGCGCAACGTACTAAATTATACATGACCAAATCCGCAATTTCAAGGCTTTTTTTGAACTTTTTTCCGCTTTTTCCCAAAAAATTAAAAATAGTGGCCCGCCGGAAACAGGGGCACAAGATATTGCGATTTCAAAGTGCTAAAAATTTCCCCTTCTATATTATATTCTGTTTTTTATTCCTCCAATGATTGACATATGCCAAAAAAGTGATATGCTTAACAGAGAGTAAAGAACATATGTTCATAAATAAGTTCCCTCCGGGGAGTAAATAATTCTTTTGAACCACAAGGAGGACCGATCATGAAAATCGCAGTTGCAAGTGAAGGCTTAAACGTTTCCGGGCATTTCGGACATTGCTCCGACTTCAACCTTTTTACCGTTGAGGACGGAAAGATCGCAGCGGAGGAAACCATCGCGAGCCCCGGGCACGACCACAACCTGATCGAATTTTTGGCAGGCCGCGGAGTAACCGTCATTATTTCCGGCGGCATGGGCGCAGGCGCGCGAGAGAAATTTGACGAAAAGGGCATCGAAATTGTAACGGGCGCGCAGGGCGCGGCAAAGGATGCGGCCCAAAAGTTCCTTGACGGCGCGCTGGTGTCCGACGATACGGTATGCTGCAAGCATGAGCACGCAGGAGACTGCCACTGAGGAATATCCCGCGGAAGTCTGGCACGTTTTTTACGCTCCCATATGCGTTATGGGGGCGTTTTTCATATTTTAATCTTTCGGCGGACGGTTTTTGTTGTTTCGATAATATCCCGATGATACAATAATTACGAGACCAGACAAATGTTGGAAAGGATAACAACCATGCTGAAAACAAATGACAATCCCGCGCTCGCGCTGGACGCGAACGGAAAAGTATATCTATACGGCTCGCATCTTTCGTGCGGCTGTGTTCCCCGTTTTACCGTGCGGCTTGACCGCAGGGTGGATGGGGCCGCATTGTGCAAGGCTGCGGACGAGACGCTCGGGCGCTTCCCGCAAATGGCGGTAGGGCTCGCCCATGACAAATCAAATTACTTTTACATTCCCATCGACCTTCCCGCACCCGTTTTCCCGGGAGATGGAACGGAAGTGCGCACAATGGGCACGGACGATACGAACGGCTATCTCTTTTGCATCACCTATGAGGGCGATACCATCCGGGCCGACTGGTTCCACTCCCTCGCCGACGGCCTCGGTTTCCTCGTTTTCCTGAAATCCCTGCTGTACCACTATTTCCGCATTTTGGGACTTCCGGTGGAGCCCGGCGATATCCGCACGTCGGACACGGAATTTGAGGCCGAAGAGGCCGAAGACGCCGTGATGAAAATCGATCTGGCGCAGCCAAACGAATATCCCCGTTTTCCCGCCTTCCGGGTGCCCGGCGTGACCACCGACGGCAATCCGGAAGATACCGTCGTACAAATCCGCCTGCCGTTTTCCAAATTGCACGGCGTGGTAAAAGAGTACCAGGCAAGTCCTGTGACATTTATCTGTCCTCTGTTTTCAAGTGCGGTACACGAAAAATACTGCGCGCCGGAAGAAGAACGGCCGGTGATCGCGTCAATCCCCGTCAACCTGCGCCCCTATTTTCCAAGCAAAACGACGCGCTGCTTCATTGCAGGCGCAGGCATTCCCTATGACCGGAAAATGGCCGGCCTGCCGTTTGAAGATATTTTGAAGATAGAAAAAGGGCTGCTCGATTTCCAGACGCAGGCAGCGGAACTTGCTGCAGACGCAAAAAAGACCGCTGTGGAAACGCTGGAGCTTCTGGACGCAGACCTTCCCCTCGAAGAAAAATGCAGACTGGTCCGCACCTCGATCGAGCAAACTTCCGGACAGGCGACTTACGTCATTACCAACATGGGCCGGGTTGACCTGCCGCCGTCTATGGAGCCGTATATAGAAGAAATTTATCCCTGCCTGCCTACGGCGATCAATCCCTTTACGCTGGCAATCGTTTCTTACCGGGGAGAACTGGTTATCAATGTAGCGCAGCGTTCTTCCGAAACGGATGTATGCGAACGTTTTGTGGAGATTCTCAACACACTTGAAATCCCCGCGGAAATTTCAAAAATATCTTCTTTTCATACGATGCATTACAACGGATAAAGTATTAAAAAAAGACCGTTCCGGCTTTCGGGGAACGGTCTTTTTTTTTTCGGGTTTGCAGCGTGCTGTACGCTTGCCTTGCTTGCGGAAAAGCGTTTAAGCCTTCTCCCATCCAGCCGCGTTCCTCTCTTGGGCGCCCGCTGGCAGACGCCCGGCGGCCCTTGCCCGTAATTACAGACGAAACGGCAAGGCCTCTCGACGCCCCCCGCTTATAGGTTTATCGGCAGTTTGAAGCTATTTCAACCGCTTTGCGCTCCATGTGCGCGAGGTATCGTTTCTTTAGTTCATCCGCTTCTGCAACCCCAGCCTCATAACCGGCGGCCCGTCCACGGGCATATTCCAGTTCCGTGAGATGCTTTATCTCCCGGGCAAGTATGTTGCATTCATCGAGCCTGCATCCGCTGAGCACTTCGCGCATCCGTTCGATGCAGCTTTGTATGATGCGGCAGGAAAGGCAATAGGTTTTGTCGCCCTTTACGGCGCACCCCTCGCATACGGTTGTCTCGTTCATCCTATTCACCGCCTTGTAAAATCAAAAGCGCTGTGATAAAATCATACTACAAGTAAGCGAAATGGTTGCGAGCCCTGTCCGCTTACTTGTGGAAGCAAAGCCACTTTTGGGGTGTGTTTTGCTTTTCATTAAGTATACTACATTTAAATGTATGCGTCAATGCTAAATTATAATTTAAAAAGGGGTTCTATGAAAGTATCTGAAAGAATACTAAAAATATTGGAGGATTCTGGAATCACTCCCTATCAGGTTCATAAGGATACTGGTATTTCTGAAGGTACATTTACGAATTGGAAGGCTCGCCCCACTTCCAAGGTCAAAAGCGATACGATAATTACTCTCGCAAAATATTTGGGTGTATCCTGCGATTTTCTTTTGCTTGGCGAAAACAGCCCTTCTGTCAAGGACCGCGAAGCAAAAGCTTTGCTTCCTTATAAAGAAATTATTGACTCTTATAAAAATTCCAGTAAGAAATCCCGCAACCTTGCACGCGCGGCGCTCGACCTTCCGCCGGAAAAGTAGTTGCTGCCAATTGCCGGAACTCGTCCTTGTGTTTGCCTCCCGGTTATGCAGGCAGGTTCATCTGGCGGACGGTTCCTTTTTCTCCCCGCGCGTCCCGCTGCGCCGGGCTCGTGCAGGAGCCCCTCGATGGCCAGCCGCCTGCGGTAACGCAGCAAAAGCCGGAACGCTATCTTTCTACAGCGCAGGCCAAACAAGGCTGAACTTTTTACTTTGTTACCGCGGGATATCCCGCGCCGCCCTGCGCGAAAGGTCTTTTCGATATTTTCCAGACAGAAAAAGTATATGGGTTAATAGGGTGGTGAACTGTTCCGGTATATCTCTGCATAGGTTTTTCCCCTAAAGGCGGGAATAGCCTCTGTGCGAATCAAAAAACAAAAACTGTCCTGCAATTCTTTTTTGCTCGCGTATTTTTTAATGAAAACCGTTTCGCCTTTCGTTTTCCGGCTTATTAATGATATGTAATTATTTATTTTCAGAGGAGAAGAACTACTATGAATCCATTCCTGCTTGCTCTTGCGGGTTCAGGCCTGATGTTTGCGGCGACCACGGCCGGTTCTGCATCGGTCTTCTTTTTCCGCGGTGAAATTAATCCAAAAATACAGCGCGTTATGCTCGGCTTTGCGGCGGGTATTATGATTGCCGCGTCTGTTTGGTCTTTGCTGATTCCCGCCATTGAAATGGCGGAGGAACAAGGCACAACCGGATGGATTCCGGCGGCGGGCGGCTTTGCACTCGGGGGTATTTTCCTCTTTGCGCTCGACCATCTCCTTCCCCACCAGCATCCGGGCAGCAGCAAGCCGGAGGGACTGCATTCGCACCTCGGGAAGCGCACGATGCTGGTGTTTGCCGTCACCCTGCACAATATTCCGGAAGGCCTTGCGGTGGGCCTTGCATTCGCCGTTGCAGCGCAGGCAGGCGCCGGTGAAACGGTGACGCTTGCCTCCGCAATTGCACTTGCCATTGGTATGGCGCTGCAAAACGTACCCGAAGGGGCCGCCATTGCCCTGCCCTTGCGCCAGGAGGGCCTGACCCGTGGAAAGGCTTTTCTGTGGGGGGCCATGTCTGGCGCGGTGGAGCCGATTGCCGCAGTGGCCGCAGTGGCCCTGATCGGCCTTATTTCCGGCATTATGCCGTGGCTGCTTGCGTTTGCCGCGGGGGCGATGATTTATGTCGTGGTGGAAGAACTGATTCCCGAGGCGCATCTTGGCGAGCATTCCCATTCCGGTACAGCGGGCGTGATGGTTGGATTCATTCTTATGATGATACTCGATGTGGCGCTTGGGTAAATTCAAAATTTCGGGGGTATCTGTTTGAAACGCGAAACCTTTGGTTCACGTCTGGGTTTTATTTTAATTTCAGCGGGCTGCGCCATCGGCCTGGGCAATATTTGGCGGTTTCCTTATGTGGTCGGCGCATACGGCGGAGCAGCCTTCCTTATCATTTACCTGATTTTCCTTGTGATTCTTGGCCTGCCCATTATGGTCATGGAATTTTCAGTGGGCCGCGCCAGCCAGAAAAGCGTTGCACGCTCTTTCCAGTCCCTTGAACCGAAAGGCAGCAAATGGCACCTGTTCAGCTACGGCGCGATTGCCGGGAATTATCTTTTGATGATGTTTTATACCACCATCGCGGGATGGATGATCGCATACTTTGTGAAAACATTATCCGGAGATTTCGTGGGCCTTTCCGCCGCCGGAGTACAGCTTGAATTCGCCGCCATGAAGGCGGATGCTTTCCCGCAGATCGGCTGGATGGTCCTGATTACTGCCGTCGGCTTTTTCGTATGCGCGCTCGGCCTGCAAAAGGGCGTGGAAAAGGTTTCCAAATTTATGATGACAAGCCTGCTTGCAGTGATGGTTGTTTTGGTCATCCGCTCCGTCACCCTGCCCGGCGCGCAGGCCGGTATCGCGTTTTATCTGCAGCCCAATTTTTCAAAGCTGATGGAACACGGTTTGCCCGAGGTGATTTTTGCCGCCATGGGGCAAGCTTTTTTCACATTAAGCGTAGGGATTGGCAGTATGGCGATTTTTGGCAGCTATGTCAGCCGCGACCGGCGGCTGTTTGGGGAATCCGTCAGCATCACGGCGCTCGATACTTCCGTCGCTCTCTTATCCGGCCTCATTATCTTCCCGGCCTGCTTTGCGTTTGGCGTAAACCCTGGGAGCGGCCCTGACCTGATTTTTGTTACGCTTCCAAATATTTTCAATTCAATGGCCGGCGGGCAGATCTGGGGGGCTTTTTTCTACATCTTTATGATTTTTGCTTCTTTTTCCACGGTCATTGCCGTATTTGAAAACATTCTTTCATTCGGCATGGACCTGTTTGGCTGGTCGCGCAGGAAATCCGCGCTCATCAACACATTTCTGATGATCGGGTTGGCGCTTCCGTGCATCCTTGGTTATAATTTATTCTCCGGATTCCAACCGCTCGGCCCGGGAACGACGGTGCTTGACCTCGAGGATTTCATCGTCAGCAATAACTTGCTGCCCATCGGCGCCCTCATTTACCTTTTATTCTGCGTCACCAAATACGGCTGGGGCTGGAAGGGCTTCCTCGCCGAGGCAAACACGGGAAGCGGTCTTGCATTTCCCTCAAAAATACGGTGGTATTGTAAATATGTCCTGCCGTTTATTATCATTTATATTTTGGTGCAGGGATACATCGTTTATTTTTCCTGAGCAAACAAAAAACAGGCCCGTGCATAACGCACAGGTCTGTTTTTATTTGTGCTTCTTATTCCGCGCTGCCTACAGCCTGCTTGCTGGCCTGCGCCAGGTCGCCGATCGTGAAACTCGACGAGCTTGCAAGGAAGGTCTCGATTTGAGTTTTCAGGCTTTCCACCTGGCTGTCAATCTGTTCTTTCACGCTGTCATCCGTTTTGGCCTGCTCCACCATAGCTGCGAAACCATCCATCAGGTAGTCGCCGATATCAAGCAGCAACGCTTCCGACGCCGCCGTCTTTTCCGCATCCGACGCCGCTTCCCATTCTGTAGCGGTCCAGGACATATAATCCGTATTTGCCGCCGCAGAGGCCTCTCCCGATGCTTCCGCAGAAGCCGCCTCCGATGCCGGGGCAGACTCTGACGGAGCAGCCGCCGGGGCCGCACATCCTACAGCGAATGCCATACACAGCACCACTGCTGCCACTACAAGTACAATTTTCTTCATGTTCTCTCCTCTTGATGATAAATATTTTGCAAAGCCTCTGGTAGTTGTTCACCGCCTGCTTTGCAGCATGTGCTGTGTGTAACTATATCAAATACCAGTGGACTCAACAATCCCATGCTGCCTGATAATACGTCCGTTCATTGACGAATGTGTGACATGACACTAAAAGGGAGCGGGTTTCCGCTCCCTTAATTTGTTTCCAGATACATCAACGGAAACAAAACTCAATCTCCGTTGATACCTCCATCAATCCTTATATGCGTTTTTTCTTATTCGATAACGCCCGACACTACCCCGGATCCTACCGTACGGCCGCCTTCACGAATTGCGAACCGAAGGCCTTCTTCGATTGCAATCGGCGTGATCAGCTTGATTTCCATCTCGATGTTATCTCCCGGCATTACCATTTCCGTTCCGCTCGGCAGCTCGATCACTCCCGTTACGTCCGTCGTCCTGAAATAGAACTG
>NZ_JACOON010000004.1 GCF_014287795.1 Christensenella tenuis | reverse complement strand
TTCATCCAGTTCGGAAGCACGTGTACGTTAATAAACTGGTATTCCTTCGCATAGCCTACGATCTCCTCGATATCCGACATCGTATGATGTGTCCTCACCGCGCTGATATCGATCAGGTGTGCCGCTTCTTTTGCATTCATGTTGGTCTCTCCTTTAAATTTGAATCATATTTGAAAGGACTTTTCATTCCTTTTCACGCAAAAATAAATTCCACTCCCGCACTGCGGATCTCTTCCTGTTCGCCTGCGTCCCGGCCCTGCCGGTCGGTGACAACCGTATTTACCCGCGAAACCGGGCAGATGTTATAAGACCCGACCTTCCCAAGCTTTGTATAATCGCACAGCAGAATCACCCGATCCGTGTGGGCGATTACCGTTTTTTTCAGCTCGGCAAGCCCGATGGTGGGCAGCGTATAGCCCCGTTCCACCGTAAGCCCCTGAACCCCGAGAAACGCTTTTCTGAAGTTGAACGCGCACAGGCCGTCGAGCGTCATCTGCGAAGTCATACTCTCATCGAATGTTTTTAAAACGCCGCCGGGCACAATCACCTGAAAACACGAATTCTCCGTGAAACAATTTGCAATGTTCATCGCGGCGGTCACTACCGTTACATTTTCAAGGTCCGCCCTGCGCGAAAGCGCCGATGCAAACGCATACGCGGAAGACCCGCCCCCAATATAAATCATGTCCCCAGGCTCTACGAGCAGGGCAGCGCGCCGCCCAACCGCCTCTTTTTCCTTTGCGTGGCGTACTTTCCGCTCCGTAAAGGGCGCATCGCCCACCTGTGCCGAAACGCCGCCGTGGAAGGAAACCACCTTCTGTTCCATTTCCAGCTTTTTCAAATCGCGCCTCACCGTGGACTGCGACATATGCAGCGCTTCGCTGATATCCTGTATGGTGGTCAGGTTGCGGTCTTTGATATATTCATAAATTTCATTTTGCCGAAGCTGTATCAGTTCACCATTCATGGCTTTGCACTCTTTCCCCGCGGGCCTGTTTGTATCAATTCCATGATACCGTTTTAAAAATAAAATGTCAATATGAAAATATATTTTCACTTTATCATTTTACTAAAACCTTTCCTTGCTGTTAAAAAGACCTTATTTTGGGGAATCAACCGGCTTTTTCCTAAGCTGTTATTGCACTGCGCGCAGTAAAAAACGCTGCATATTCGAAAAAATGTCCGGCCGCGCGGCGGCGCGCTTTTCGGGCAAGCTTTTTTTCGGTCAATATCCATGCTGTCAAAAAAACCTGGATTGGAGATTCAAGGAACATGTGCATGCAAACAGGAGGTACACAAGGGCTATAAACCTGTGATCTAAAGGCGCTGTTTCACTTGCGTTCAAGCCTTTATTGCCTTTGCCGCCCGCCCCCCTTAGCGGCCTGTCGTCAAGTGCCCTTCCAATGATTCTGCCCCTTTATATTCGAATAGCCGTTTGATAATTTCCCGCAGATTTCTTTTCGCCTACACCCGGGAAAGGACACGATATGATATTTGCACATACATTTTGTGTACAAAGCTATGAGCATAAAGGCTTGGGCATCCCTATGCTATCGGGAAGGCGGTTTTATGTATTCCTTTTTCCCCGCGCCCGCATAGCGGGTGGTTGATATCTCCCACGCTCCGTTCCATACAATCAAAACCAAAAAGCGCCCCGCGCAAATGCGGGGCGCTTTTTCGGCACATTCAGCCAGTTCCCAGGGAACGGCTCTTTTCACTCCCATTTAATCTGTCGTGACATTGAAAAGCTGTGTCAGTTCTTTTGTTTCCGTATTGTACTGGTATACATCGCCCGTTTCGAGGTCGAACGCAAAATGTCCGGTTACGGTTTCCTGGCCGTCTTCACCCTTTTCAACCGTTGTGGCCATCGTATACGGCCTCTGGTCGATGAACTCTTCCTTGCCGACTTTGACTTCGTCCGGAACGTTGTTGCCAAGCTCCGTCTCATACGTCATCAGGCGGTCTGCATATACCTTGGTATCCTGGGGCACGTTTTCCGGCGAAGGAACCGCCGATCCATCCGCAGAAGCCGACGCTGCCGGACTTTCGCTCGGAGTGGCTGTCTGGGCGCATCCAACCGCCGCAACTGCCGCAAACGCTACGCATACGAGTACCATCAATACTTTCTTTTTCATTTTTATTCTCCTTGCATATTGGTTTTGACTCCCCAAAATGCGCGGAATGCTTATCTATTTTTTACGATGTCAAGCAATTCCTCCGGATGGTCGATGATGTAGTCGGCACGCGCCTCTGCAAGGACGTCCCTGTCGCGGAATCCCCATGTGACGCCGGCACATTTTATGCCCGCGTTTTTTGCGGTCTCGACGTCGATCTCGGAATCCCCCACGTAAAGAGTGGTCTCCGGCTTTCCAGAGAGTTCCTGCATCGCCGTGAGCACGCCGTCCGGAGACGGTTTCCTGCGTACCGTTTCGCTTTCGCCCACCGCGCTTTCTACAAGGCCGCCAAAGTATTTTCCACTCAGGAGTTTTACCGCCTGGTCGAATTTGTTGGATACGATTGCCGTCCGCACGCCCAAGCCGGAAAGTGCCTCCAGCAGGGGTAAAATCCCGTCGTACGGGCGGGTCTTATCCTGCAGATGCTGTGCATAACGCGCCTTGAACTCAGAAAGGCAACGTTCCACATCCACCTCGCTCACCCCTTTAGGGAGTGCGGACGTGATGAGGAACCTCACCCCGCTGCCGAGAAAACTTCTTACCTCCCACGCACTGTGGGTAGGAAAGCCGTTTTCTTCAAGCACATAATTCAGGCTGTCCGCAAGATCGTCCAGCGTGTTGAGCAACGTTCCGTCCAAATCAAAGATCACCGTAGCATACACCATGTATAACCCTTTCCTTTCTGCCTAAACACAGGGGCCGGAGGGCGTTCCAGCGCCAAATTCGTGAATATTTTGTAAAATCCACTTCCTATTGTAACACAAATTTTCTGTATCTGTTATAATTGCATTACAAAGAAGATCCCCAGCCGAAGCCCGTATTTCTGCGGCTGAGATTGTTATAGGAGCCATTATGAAAAAATTTGTTATGCTGACTGCCGTTGTGCTCGTTACGGCGTTCGGTATTACAGCTTGCGCAGTGCCCAGCATCGGGGAGATGGAAATCGTGGGGACCCCGGAGCCTGCCGAAGCCGCAGCTGGAGAAGCGGAAAGCCAGGCGGAGGCCGCAGGCCAGTCCGAAGAAGCGGCGGCCCCGGCGGAGGAACCCTCCGCAGAAGCGACTTCCACACTCGACCAGCAGCAGGTGCAGGAACTGGTTGACGAAGGAATCGTCCCTAAGGACGCCCTGAAGGAGGAAGACGGCGCTGCCGTATATGACGAGCAGGAAATTAATAACGCATTGCAAAAATATGCGGACCGCATTGTCTGCCAGACTACAATGATCAGCGGCAACAATATGGTCGTTCAGGTACAGAACGGCAATGATATCACGATCCCTGTGGTAACGGTTCATGTAAATTATCCGGAGGGTGAGAAGCTGTATGATTTTTACCAGTTCTCGCCGGGCGGGGAAATCGTAGTCCCTGTGGAAAAAGGGAGCGGAGACCTTCCGCCCGCTGTTTCGGCAAACGTATCCGTCACGATGAACGCGAACCAGTACACCGATATCTCAAAAGAGCTTACCATAGAAGAAAGCAGCACGGAGACAGAATATACGCTTACAATTACGAATTCTTCCCCACTTGCCTGCCAGAAAGTCAGTGCGACCGCCCTGTTTGCGGACGATTCCGGCATTATCTGTGCGCAGATGTCCTCTCTGACAAGCACGATTGCGCCCGGTGGAACCGCAACGCTTACGTTTACTTTCCCTGAAACCATGACGGAGGAAGGCAAACATTTTACGGGGGCATCTTACCAGATTAATGAAGCGATCGGCTGAGGGCGGGTGCAAAAAGTCCCTGATCGTTTAACCATGTAAAAAAGCGGGCAGCCTGGTATACGGCTGCCCGCTTTTCGTCTCCCAGCGTTATCGTTCAGTTTATTATACCGTCCCGTATCCGTCCTCGTTTATTACATTCTGAGTGCGTTCCTTTTTGTTCTCAAACCGTTATCAGAACAGCCAAAATCCCTGCCGCCACGAGCAAAAGACAAATAACAATAGGATATTTTGCCGTTTCTTTTCCCCGGGAGCGTATTAAATACAGAATAGATAAAGCAATGACACCAATCCATATTCCCAGTGTTATAAGAACCAGCAATCCCGCTGCGCCTGCTATATGCTCAGTTCCCGGAATCGGCAAAAGGGTAATAAACGCTGGAGTAGTGACCCATACAGCCAGCAGAGCAATACAAATCGGCTTAATCTTCTCGATTCCTCTCATTTTTCTGTATCGTATAAAGCTGATCGTTGCAATCACGGCCGTACATGCCGCGGCAACCGCGCTTAACATAGATACCATTCCTAGCACGATATCATAACTGTCAAGCATAGCAAGAAAAAATCCCATATAAACAGCCACCAGTACTACTGTTGCGACCAATGAGATCCACCATATTTGTCTTGCCCTGCTGTGTTCCATACTTTAACTCCTTATTCTGATTCGTCCATTAGATTATTTTATCCACTCGTTTACATCGTTCATACTATGCCGAATTTGACTTCCCCACCATTCAGCGTTTTAGAATGCCGTAGTCGTCAGGCACGCTATGCAAAGCAATATCCCGAAAACAAGGCATATAACCATCCCCGCTTTGTGCCGTCCCTGCTTCCGCGTTTTGATGAAATAAAAAACCGCTAATCCAATCACGATCAGGCTTGCAAGTCCGCGTGTCCCGCGCACCCAGACCTGCGGATGATACGGCCATGTCTCTGGTATCATATGGGGAATCGGGCATGCCAAAATCAGTACCAAAAGCAAGCCGCAAACCGGTTTTAACGCCTCCAGCGCATCGAGCCGTAATATTCTGATGTATGCAATCGCTAAAACGGCAGCCGCTCCGCTTCCTGCGCATGAACAGATAAGAAAAGGAATATCATTTAATGGGCCAAATCCTATCCATATCGCAAAAACAATGACTGCAAGCGCTGCAATATGCAACGCTGCCATTCTTTTGGTATATAGCTTCTGTCTCCATTCTCTCTCCCTCATTATTTTCTCCTTTTTATAGCTTATGGCTTAACATATTTGGCCGCGGCTGGAGGTTCCATTTATCCGCGTCGTTCATGCCCATTGTCTGGAAATATTTGTCATAGATTTCGCCGCTGGCTGAACCTATACTATCTTTTCCAAAATTTTTCAGCCATTGCAGCCCTGCGTCCGCATTCGCGGCATTATATCCCTCTTGTCTGCTATGCCCTTTCTTCGTTGCGATCACACCCAATGAATAATTCCCAAGCTCTTCCGCATTCATGATTTTGTCCTCTACACGGAAATATCCATAGCCCTGCTGCATGAGATAGGAAACGCCTTCTTCGCCCCCGATCCGTTTCGCCTCCTCCATAATATCCCGCGGAATTTGGCCGCCGCATAAGTCTTCAATTTTTTGCGGCTCGTCTTTTAGATAATACGGCCCCTTAAATGGCCCAAATCCAACCATTTCCGCCTGCCAAAGCAAATTGTCCATCGACCCTTCTATCATCTCCTGGTATTTGTCTGTTACATCAATAATTTTTTCCGGGTCTGCGTTTTGTTTATCGTGCTCTGTCCTATATTTTTTAAAAAGCTGCCTGTTATGTCAGTTTTCTTGAGTTTTGAAAACCATCCGCTTTCCGTTTCATATAAATCTGCACGTCTTCCTGTAGGGAGTGCCATATCCTGCCCAATGCTTTTAGTCCCTTTTTTTGATCTTTTATCTATGTTATACTATTTTTATTATAGGAGGTAGATTTATGCGCGCCGCTTTATCACATTCTACAAAACCATTGACCATTTTGTGTTGGGTCTCATTTGCTTTCTGCCTGATACAGCTTCTTTGGTACTCCCGCCGCGCCCTCCAATCTCCGTACTGGATTTTAACGCCCGTCATTGGCGAAAGTTTCCCTTTCACCATAACTTTCCTGCTCATATTCGCTTTGTTTTTCTTCTTCTTTGCATACGCTTTGGTTCCCAATAAAAAAACAGGATCCGGTATTTTTACGCTGTCGTTTCTTCCGGCTCTTCTGCTGTTTTTGCAAGCAATAATATTTACCCTCCCTTACTATCAGCCGGAAACGATTTCTTTTTGGTTCAATGTGGTCTATCTTTTTATTTTAGTTCCTTGCATGCTTTTTTCCGTCTGCCTGTTCCGCAGGCTCCGGAAAAAAGCATGCCCTTTCTATCTGCTTAGGTTTCTCTTCGTTGTATTCGTTCTTGCCTGCGCTGTATTTTTGGTCATGGAGTTGACTTGGCTCGCAAAAAATTATGCAAAACTTGCATTTCCGTCTGCCTTTTTAATAGATACATATTGTAGCTATTTGGAATTCTTTATCATTGTCTTCTTTGGAGTTTTTTTGTATAAACTTTTGACCTACGACAACGCCTACAGCCGCTTTGTTTCCCCCACCGCAAATAACTATAGCTAATTCTCTTTATATTTATAATAGTCCGCAGCAGGTTCTCCATCGACGGTTACGGATAATATCCTTGCCATCCCGTCTACAATATGATAGTCATATGTGACTTGATGATGCTCTCCTGTACTACTACTTTTACTATTTTTTGCCGCCACCTCTATCGTCTGCCGGTAGATTTTGTCAATTTTATGCCCATCCGTATCATAGCCGGATAAAGTTTTATCCGTAGCAGCAACCGCTTGGTCTATTAGGCTGCCCACCATTCCTTCTATTCCTCCGCCCATCTGATCCTTTATAAACGCGTTGTCAGCCCCCATTGTTGCCGCATCCTTGATAAGGCCTGCAATGTCAAGCACCGTGGTAACGCCCGAGTAAACATCGCTGATTTCATCAACTGTTTTCCTAGCCGGATTGTCCCTTATCACTTCCCTCTGCTTTCTTTCGAGATCAATCTCATAAGGTTCTTGTATTTCACAATCCACTTCATCAAACTGATCGACAACATTAATGAGAGGCTGAAAGTCAACTCCGGAAGAATGATTTAGTGCTTCCAGAAGTTTTTTCCCTTCATCCCGGTTATGCTCTTCAATGACATCTATTCGGTTTGTTTCAGGCGAACTTTTTCCGGTAAAATCCACCTGCTTCTTGTCTCCCTCTTTTATTTTATAAATAAGACCATTATCGTCTCCTTGAGGCTCCATATAGAATTGATTACCCAAATACTTCTCTTCAAAATTTTTCAGCTTCTCCGCGCTCATTCCATTCGGCAGCGCTGCGTCCGGGTGCTCACGCAGATATTCCAGCATTTCTTCCCTTCCGCCCGGGAAAAACAACTTTTGCCCGCTGTCTTCCTGCGATTCCCTTTCTGCCGTCCTATCCCGATTCCCGGCTGTCTGGAACATCCGCAGCCTTTCCGCGTTCTGGCCCTTCGGCACGGTCACTTCCGGATGGCTCGTCAGGGTGCCGCGGATTGTTTCCGGGCTTGCTCCTTCCCCGATTCTCTCCTTCGCTTCAAAGAGCGCTCCCGCAGTGCCGTACTTCTCCGCGTTCCCACCGATCTGCCCTCGTGTAAACTGCTTCCCCGTCCGGCCGGGCAGCACGCCATTTCTTTCTCCCGCGTTCAGCTTGTCCACAATCGCGCGCTTAATAAATCGCTATCTATCTTTTGGGAAATTTTAAGTCCGTCTATTCATATAAAATGACTGCTATGGTAAGCTCGGTTATGGTTCCATCTTCTACCACAAAACTGATCGTATAATGAGATTTAAAATATTCCTCCTCATGATCGTAAACATAATATCGTGATAAATCGTTATCATAAATATAGTCGTAGTAACCCGCGCTGCTCAACAATTCTCCGTCCTTTGTTTCATACCGCTCTATTTTAAAAAATGGGCTTTCTCTCTCATAGTCACGAATCCTGTATTCCACCTGTGCGGGAGAAATATCAAAAATATATGGTGCATTATCTGGTGTTGATTTTGTCTTATCTGGTACAACCATACATGCGATGTCCGGGTATGCCTCTATCACGTCCTCCATCGTGCTCCCGATGCCGATCCCCCGCTTCGTCGTAATATTCCTCCCCCGGAAATCATACGGTTCTCCTGTATAGCTTCCTCCAAACGTTCCTTCAAAATATTCGGAATAAGGATTGTTGAAATTAAATCCTCTTCCTCCATTTTCCATTTCTTCCGCCGTGAGGATGGCCTTGCCATCCTCATATACTCCAAACTCGTCCATATCCTCCAATACATGCAGGCTCGGGTCCGTAACATAGAATTTTTCCTTATCGCTTTTTGTAAGAAAGATTCCTCCGCACCCCACGAGCGCCATGCAAAGCGCTCCTGCTGTCACTGCCGCTAAAATCTTTTTCATTTTCAGTTTCCTCCCCTGTACCACGGTGAATTCAGGCTGATGTCGATGTACGGCCTGTCGTCATCCGTACGCCCCCGCCCGGATGTTTTGATCTGCTCCGCCTCCGTCATCATATAACCGAGCGGGCTCCAGAATGACCCCTTAGCTTTCTCCGCGTTCTGCGCGCGGATTCCATCTTCCATCGCCTGAAAATAGTCCTCATCTCCCGCATTTCCAATAATGTGCCCCCGCACCACGATGTCGCCCGCGTTCAGCTTGTCCACAATCGCGCGCGCTTCCTCCTCGTTTTTCGCGTAGCCCTCCTGTACCATCAATTCGGGCATGTCCTCCGGGTGCATCGCCGCGTATTGCCAGAACTTCGCATCCTTCTGCCCATAGCTGAACAGCTTGTGTCCCTCCTTGTCCTCCAGCGTCAGCTCCACGTTGAAGCGGTCGTCGCTCGACTCTACCCATTCACCGTCACTATTTTTCTCATAGATGCCGAACTCCCCGCCCAACAGGTCGCCGTAGCTGCCTCCCCAGCCGCGCAGTTGGTATTCACGGGTATCATCCCCCTCAGTAATTTTAAAATCCACCGTGCCCGAATTCAGGTCGAAGCCCAGTATGTTCTCCGCCACCTCGTCCATCACCGGCGCATATCCGCCCTCCCGGTGGGCGATTCCATCGCCTGTCGAATGCCAGATGCCGTCCTCGTCCACGCGGATGTCAAAAAACGCGTTTATGCCCTGTGAAATATCCCGTAG
Source organism: Christensenella tenuis (assembly GCF_014287795.1). Lineage (GTDB taxonomy): Bacteria > Bacillota > Clostridia > Christensenellales > Christensenellaceae > Christensenella > Christensenella tenuis. The sequence goes on along the minus strand of NZ_JACOON010000004.1, from coordinate 346,094 downwards.
CTGCTCCGGCGAAAGCTCGCCGTCAAACTCCGTGTCTTTCAATGCCTCCTGCACGATTCTTTCCGCTGCTTTCTGGCTGGCCGCGTCCGTCAACGGCCCGCCGAACGCTCCTACTATGTCCGCGATATTCGCCGCTGCTCCAAGCCCGCCGAGCACTTGCCCGCGCTTCTCCTCATCATTCATAATTTCCGTCATTGTGTTTTCAATTTCGGTCACAACCTCCTGTGCCCCCGGCGTCAATTCTTCCCGGCCCGGGCCGCCCTCCGCCCACGGCGCGAGAACCGCCGCTTGTTCTTCCGGCGTCATACTGTTCCACGCGTCCTCTGTGAGGCCCGCGCTCATCAGTCCTGCCAAAACGCCGTCCGGCGCCAGCTTCTTAAGGTCGTCATACGAATCGAATGCCTCCGGCAGTTCTGTCCATACACCGGAAGCGGAAACCGTCTGGGCAGCCGGATTTGCCTGCCGCAAGCCGGACGTCTGGAAATTCGTCCTGTTCAGACCATCCGCCCGCGCCTCATTCACATCTGCCGCCAGAAATTCCGCGCCCGCTCTGCCGGTTGTCGGCTGATTCGCCGCCTCCTGCCGCTTCGGTCTCTCTATCCTGCCAACCGCGTTCAGCCGCCCGCGCCAGTCAAGCCCATTCCATTCGCCCTCCGAATTTTTCTCCGGCCTTTCGATGCTATACGGCTCATTCCACGCCGGTTTCATAGGGTTCGTCTGCCGCTCCGTTCCGTCCGCCTTTCCAAACCAGGCTGGTTTGTTCCATAGTTCCTCCGGCCTTTTTATATCCGGCATGAGATACGCTTCCCGTCCCGGCTGCTTAACGCCCTCTATGCCCCACTGTCCGTTCCATTCTCCCGGCTGTTTATTTCTCCCGTTGATCGTATTATACCCTATTTCCGCTCCTTTTTCCCTCTCTTTTTTCCGCCTCGCAAGCTCCTCCTGTATATACACCATTCTGTCATACTGCTCGCTCCCGTTCAGCTTATCCCAGCCGCGCGTTCTCTCCACACGGCTTCGGAAGTCTCCTTCCTCCGGCAGCCCGAACAGGTCTTCATAGTTTTGGTTATACCGCTTCTTCCTCCCAAATCCCTCTGCCACGCCCAGCCGCTGCTCCCGCAGTTCTTCCTGCGTCTCCTCCAGCGCCCGCCGCAGCGCCGCGTCCGTCTCCTGCCTGTCCGCTTCCCGCTCCTTCCGTTTCTTCTCGTAATAATCTGCCGCCGTCTCTCCCGGATTCAGCGCCACCTGTTTCCAGATTTCCGTGCCTCCGCCCGGCCTTGCCGTATTCACCCACGTCCTTACGTAGTTCCCTTCGCTCCCTTTTCCCTTTCGCAAAACTCCGCTCGAATTTCCCGGGCTTCCCGTAGGCCGCTTCCCGCTGCTTCCCGCACCCGTGTTCCGCTCTTTTGTTTTCCGCGGCTGGAGCCTTATCCCTCCGTTTTTTTCCCGGATCCATCCCTGCCGCCCGGAACCCACGCTGTTTTGGCCCGCTTCATATGCGCTTTTGTTCCCCGCCGCCACATACTTCTGCGATCCTTCTGTTTTTTGCACCGCCTGGTTTTTCTTTAATTTCTCCTGCTGTTTCATCAGCCGTTCATACGCTTCCTCTTCTTTTCTTCTCCTGTTTTTCCTCATCTTTCTCCTCCATACTTTTATTTTTCGGCAACAAAAAAGAAGCTCGGCTTCCCGAACTTCCTTTTTCCCACACTATTATATTACCATAAATTTCACGCCTTTTACATGACGCCTACACGACGTCTTCCCGCCCTTTTCCACTGCAACAGCAGCAGCATTCCGGGGGTTTAAATGCTTTCGACAGGTACGTCCGTTTCCACGTCCGCTGCGTAGTCCACACCTTTCATATGGAAACCGAACATCTGGTAAAAATCCTCCCAATAGCCGTCCACATCAGCAAGCTGTTCAAGGTTCCCGTCGGTGATCTCGTTCCAGGAACGAAGCACAGCCTCCTGCACATCCGGCTCCATCTCCCAATCGTCAAGGCGCAGCATACCGCGCTCATCCGTCTTAAGCGCGGGCAGCTTTTCCGCATACAGGCGGTGCATCTGCTCTATGCAGCCCTCATGTGTCCCCTTTTCTTTCATCACATGGTACAGGATGGAGATATAAAGTGGCACAATCGGAATCGCCGCGGACGACTGCGTGACCAGCGCCTTATTGACGGAAATATAAGCCGTAACGCCCGGGATCTCCTGGGTGATCTCCTGCGAGGTGCGGAACAAATGCTCTTTTGCCCGGCCGATCGAACCGTCCATATACATCGGATGCGTGAGCTCCGGCCCGATATAGGAATACGCGAGCGTCACCGCGTCCGGCGCGAGCAGCCCCCTTTCGGACAGCAGGGAAATCCATTCTTTCCAGTCTTCCCCGCCCATAACCTTCACCGTATCCGCGATCTCCTGCTCTGTCGCGGGTGTAACCGTCACTTCCGTAATTCTGCGCGTTGCAAGGTCGATGGTTTTATTTGTATAATCGCTGTCCGTGGTCTTAAGCGCGGAAGAGACCGTCGTCCCGTCTGCAAGGGTGCGGCGCGGGGACGCGAGGCTGTATACTACCATATCCACCTGCTCTAAGTCCTTTGCGATCAGTTCCGCCGCCTGTTCCTTGACCTCGCGCGAAAAAGCGTCGCCGTTGATGGTCTTTGCATACAGCCCGTCCGCATGCGCGAATTCCTCGAACGCGGCAGTGTTATACCATCCCGCGGAAGCCGTGCGTTTGCCGCTTGCCGGGCGCTCGAACATCACGCCGATGGTTGCGGCGCCGGATGAAAACGCAAGGTCGATACGCGACGAGAGTCCATAACCGGTGGAACTGCCGATCACGAGCACCCGCCCCGGACCGTCCGTCTTCGGCTGGCTTTTCACATATTCTATTTGCTGCCGCACGTTTTCCCTGCATCCCACAGGATGCGCCGTGGTGCAGATAAATCCTCTTACCTTCGGTTCAACGATCATAAAAAACGTTCTCCTTTATTATGATTTCCCGCCGCCTGTGCCAACCGGAAGCCTGCACCGAAGGCGGGTATGCCATGCCCAGGCAGGCAAAATGCCCGCCCTTTCCCGTAATATTTTACCACAGGGCGTTTTTTTTTTCAGCAAATAATCTTTCACGGTTGAATATATGCGGCAAATTGTGTTATCTTTCCTGTAAAGAAAGGGGGCGGCGGCAGATGGAAACAAAAGAATACCTGCAAATGATGCGGGAAATAAAGGACTGCACGTTTGCGACACTGGACGGGGACGGGAGGCCGGCAACGCGTATCATTGACGTGATGCTTGCAGACGAGGACGGCCTGTATTTCCTCACGGCGCGCGGCAAGGAATTTTACAGCCAACTCACGGAACAGTGGTTTGTCTCTGTGACGGGGCTGACAAAAAACTGGGAAATGCTGACTCTGCGCGGCAAGGTGAAACAGGTTCCGCAGGAGATGCTCACGCCTATTTTTGAGGCGAATCCATCCATGAACGGAGTTTATCCGGGGGACAGCAGGAATATTCTCGAGGTATTCTGCCTGTATGAAGGGCAGGGCGAATATTTCAACCTCTCTAAGACGCCCATTTACCGGGAAACATTTTTCCTTGGCCATCCCGCAGGGCATAAAAAAGGCTATGAGGTCACGGATGCGTGTATCTCATGCGGCGTCTGCGCCGGGCTGTGCCCGCAGCAGTGCATCGACGCGGGCGATCCGTATACGATCCGGCAGGAAAACTGCCTGCACTGCGGATTGTGTGCGGAAAACTGCCCCACGGAAGCAATCAGGAGGCGTTAATATGGGCTATAGAATCATTTTGGGAGACATCACGCAGCAGCATGTGGATGCGATCGTCAACGCAGCGAATACCTCGCTGCTTGGCGGGGGCGGCGTGGACGGGGCGGTCCACCGCGCGGCCGGTCCGGAGCTGCTCCGCGAATGCCGCACGCTCCACGGCTGCGAAACCGGCAAAGCCAAGATCACGAAGGGCTACCGCCTGCCCGCGGACTATGTCATCCATACGCCCGGCCCGGTCTGGCGGGGCGGAAACGCGGGCGAGGACGAGCTGCTCGCGGGCAGCTACCGAAGCAGCCTGCATCTCGCGGCGGAAAACGGCGCGAAAACCGTCGCTTTCCCCTCCATCAGCACGGGCATCTACCGCTTTCCGCTGGAGCGCGCGGCGCGCATCGCCACGGAAACGGTGTGCGGCTTCCTGCGGGAGCACCCGGATATGGACGTTATGATGGTGTGTTTTGACGAACGCACGAAAACGGCTTATGAAAGAGCGTTTTCGGAATATAGGGCCGCCCTCTGATAAAACAGGACAGGCGTAAAAAGGGCGCCGGTTCATCCATCATGGACAAATCTGCGGCCTTTTTGCGAAAGTCTTTTCCTTTTGCTTACTGAAGCTGCTTTGGCAGGTATTCCGTCGGATAGGCACCCATGCCGTCCACCCGCTCTTTCTGCGCCCCCGCCCGGCGGGCAACCCTGCTGGCAGCCGCAGCGGTTTTCAGGCTCCATGCCTTATTCATCCGCAAAACGGTAGCCCACGCCGACTTCCGTCGTAATATAGCGCGGTTTCGCGGTGTCTTTTTCGATTTTGCGGCGGATGTTCGCCATGAATACGCGCAGCGATTGGGAATCCTCCGTATACTCATATCCCCACACCTGTTTGTTGATGAAGCTGTGCGTCAGCACTTTTCCCCTGTTTTCCACCAGCAGGGTAAGCAGTTTATATTCAATGGGCGTCAAGTGTACATCTTTTCCGTCTACCATGACCCTGCGCTTTTCAAAGTCGATCACCAGCCCGTCCAGTTCAAAGGTTTCTTTTGCCGCTGGACGCGGCGCGCGTTTCCTGAGCGCCACCCGCACCCGGGCGAGAAGCTCGCCGATGCTGAAGGGCTTTGTGATATAGTCGTCCGCGCCCGCGTCGAGCGCTTCCACCTTCTCCCGTTCCTGTCCGCGCGCCGACACCACGATGACGGGTACGTCCGACGCCTGGCGCACCTGCCTCAGCACCTCCAGCCCGTCGATATCCGGCAGCCCGAGGTCGAGCAGAATGACGTCCGGGTTATTGGCAAGCGCAAGGGAAATGCCGTCAAGCCCGGTCTTCGCCGTTTCAAAACGGTATCCGTTCGTTTTAAGAGAAATACTCAAAAAATTGAGTATCGTTTGGTCGTCTTCAATAATCAAAATACGCGTATCTTCCATTTCCCTCACTCCAGAGGCAGGGCGAATTTAAATGTCGCTCCGCCGCGGTCGTTATTCATGGCGACGATTACGCCGCCGTGTGCTTCCACAATGGATTTACAGATGCCAAGGCCGATGCCCATCCCGCGCTTCGCATCCCCGCTCAGCGCCGGGGCCGTCACAAAGTTGTCGAATACCTTGTCCAGGATAGAGGGGTCTATTCCCTTTCCATCGTCCGAGACCTCAAACACCATATATCCGCTTTCCGGATAGGCGCGCAGGTCGATGTGCGCATGCTCGGGCGTATATTTCACCGCATTGTCGAGCAGGTTCACAAGCACCTGTATGATAAGCCGCCCATCCATCGGCACTTCCATCACCGCATCCGGCATGTTGATGGCGATATCCCGCCCGCCCTTCAGCCGTTCGATGCGGCGGTATGCTTCGCTGACGACGTCGTCCACCACCTCCGGCTGCTTTTTGAGGACAAGCTCTCCCTCCGAAATGCGCGTCATGTTGAGCAGGTTTTCCACCATATTGTTGAGCCACTGCGCATCGCTGCGGATATCCCCCACGAGGCTCAATATCTGTTCCTCCGAAAGGCTCCTTACACTGTCCGCAATAAAGCTTGCCGAGCCCGCGATGCCGGTAAGCGGCGTCCGCAGGTCATGCGAAATGGCGCGCAAAAGGTTGTTCCGCAGGCGTTCCTTTTCGATCCTCAGCTTGCTTTCCTCCTGCTGGCGGTACAACGTTTCCCGCTGCATCGCGCCGGAGATCTGCGAGACGACCGTCTGAACCATCAAAATTTCGCCGGGCGCGGGCGGCGTTTCCCCGCAGTGTATCCCGGCAACGCCGTATACCTCGTTTCCGCTCCGGATCGGCAGGTACATCCACTGCGACGCGGAAAAATACTCTGTCCCGCAGCCGCACGGCTTCACATTCTCGAAGCACCACCGCGCCGCTTCGTTTTCTTCGAGTTCCGCCGCGGCGTGCCTTCCCGCCGAAAGATCCCGCGCGGTATAGATAATACATTGGCGGTTTTCCAGCCGGGAAAGCCCGTTCATGCCATAACGCACAATATCGTCCATCCCGGACACGCCGAGAAAGCTCGTGCTGATGTCATACAGGGAGCGCATTTGCTTTTCCCGGTACTGCGCTTCGGCCACATGCCTGTGGAGCTTGCTCGTAAGGAGGCTCACGATGAACGAACCCACGAGCAGGATCACCAGCGTCACGATATAATTCGGGTCGCTCACCAAAAAAGTGAACGTCGGCGCAGTGAAGAAGAAGTTGTAGGCCAGAATGCTGACGACCGAAGCGATAATCCCGTACAGGAACCGTTCCGTCGCCATCGTAATCAGGAGCACCCCTACAAGGTAGATCATGGAGAGGTTCTCCGTCCGCAGCCCCGCGAGGTTAAACAGGTAGGCCACGGCCGTACACAGCGCGAGGATCGCGGCTGTTTTCAGGATATTCATTGCTACCGTCTGTTTTTTCGATTGTTTCATTTCCCGTTCCTATCCGTTTTGCGGCCTTTTTCCTTTATCATAAACGATTTTCCGGAAACCGCAACCCTATTCCCGGTTTTTCATCCAGTCTTCCTTGAGTTTTTCACGCTGGAGCTCAAGGTTGTATTTCAGCTGCTCGTCCGACAGCCGCTGGCGCTCGAGGGCCATCGCGACCTGCGAAGCGATCATGCGCAGCAGCATCCGCTGATCCTGGGAAAGAAGGCCCTTTTTGCACGATACGCCCATCACCCCAAGCACGGCGCCCTGCGACATAATCGGCATATAGAACGCGCCCGCCCCCATCAGGGTATCCGTGCCCGCGCCCGCGCGCTTTTTGTTGAGCAGCACCCATTTGGCCACCGCCTTTTCGTCGTCCCCCAGAAGGAAGGACGCATCCTCGTCGAATTCCGCCTGCCAGAACACGCCCGGCTTATTCATGTCCGGCAGGTAAAAGATGACGGAGCGTTCGAGGATCCGCGAGATATATTCGTTCATCCCGGAAATGATGTTCATAAGCCCGCGCGTCGCCAGCAGCTTTTTGCTGATCTCGTAGAGGATCTGCGTCCGCTGCTCGAGCAGGCCGAAGTCCTTGCGGCTGCCCTGCCGGGGCGGCTTTTTGTACTTCGTCCCGGCATTGTCCGAATCCGGAATGATATGCAGCTCTGCGTTCTTGAGCAGGCCGATGAGCTGGTCTTCAAAATCTTCTTTGAAGAAATCTTTCAGGTGTTTTTTATTGCGTGTCTTTCCGATGATGACATTCGTAACACCCGTCAGGTTCGCGTGCGCCGCGACCACTTCAGCAAGGTTTTCCCCGTACATCGTCACGACCTCCGCCCCAAGCTGCTCGGCAAGGTTCATGTTGTCGCGCAGCAGTTTGCCCTGTTCAGGCGTAAGTTTGGTACGCGTCTCCACATACAGCGCTTCCCATTTGGCATGGTAGGCCTCGGCCATCCGCGCGCCCACGCGCAGGTTTTTAGCGGAAGAAGGCGAAGGAGAAAGAAGCACGAGCAGCTTTTCGCTCACGCTCTTCTCCATCGCCTTTCCATCCCGCCCATAGATGCGGTCCGCCGTGCGGCGCATGGATATCTCACGCAGGGTAGAGAGGTTCTGCCGCGTGAAAAAGTTGTTCATCGCCGTCACGACCCGCTCGGGCCGGTAGATCTTGCCTTCTTCGAACCGTTTTAAGAGTTCTTCCGGCTCGATATCCACGAGGGCCACGCTGTCCGCTTTATCGAAAATATAATCCGGGATCGTTTCGCGCACCTCGATGTGGGTGATATCCTTGATGATGTCGTTGAGGCTTGCAAGATGCTGAACATTCACTGTCGTATAGACGTCGATCCCCGCGTTCAGCAGTTCTTCCACGTCCTGATAGCGCTTTTTGTTGCGCACGCCCGGCGCGTTCGTATGGGCAAGCTCGTCCACAAGAATGAGCTGCGGATGGCGCGCGAGCGCGCCGTCAAGGTCAAATTCATTGAGCACGATATTTTTATAGCCCACCTTTTTGGTGGGAAGGACGGGCAGTCCTTCCACCAGCTTCATCGTTTCCGCACGCGTATGCGGCTCGATATATCCGACGACCACGTCGATTCCGCTCTCAAGGCAGTCGTGCGCCGCCCGCAGCATCGTATAGGTCTTTCCCACGCCTGCGGAATATCCGAAAAATATTTTTAATTTTCCCGTCCGGTCCGGCGTTTCCTCCGTACCGATCTGCCGCAGCAGTTCGTCCGGGTTTGGCCGTTCGTTTTCATCATACATGGTTTTTTCCCTCTTTTACAGGTCAACTGATGATCTTTTTCCCGTCCAGTTCAAGGTTTACCATCAACACGTTCACGCGGTCTTCGCCCATGAAGCCGAAATCCTTTCCATCCGTGTGCTTTGCGATGACCGCGCGCACTTCATCTTCACTCATGCCGCGTTCGCGCGCGATGCGGGGCACCTGGTATTCCGCCGCTGCGGGCGAGATGTGCGGGTCGAGGCCGCTGCCCGACGCCGTTACGAGGTCCATCGGGATATCTGCTGTGTTTTCCGGATCGAGCTCATGCCACCAGTCGATGCGCTCCTGCACGAGCGCCGCCTGGTCTTCGGAAACAGCCGAGAGGTTGGACGCCGCCGCGCTGCCCGTGTTCGGCCTGCCGATCAGGTACTGCGGCTGGGTAAACTCCTGCCCAATCAATTCGGAACCGTAGCACACCACGCTCCCGTCTTCCTCCTCCACATAGATGAGGCTCCCGTTTGCCTGGTAGGGCATCGTAAGCTGCGCGGCCCCCGTCATAACGAGCGGATAGATGAGCCCGCAGAACACCGTCATGAATACCGCGCAGATCAGGCCCGCAATCCATATCCTCGGTTTTGTATTCGTACTTTTTTTCTCTTCCATTTCAGATTCCTTCTTCCTTTCCTGTCTGTCTGCCGCGTTCCGGCCCTTGTGGGAGCGGGAATATCCCGCTCCCGGAAAGCCGTCCGTTTTTTACAGGATTCCGCAGGCTGTGAGCAGCATATCCAGCAGCTTGATCGCGATAAACGGCGCGACCACGCCGCCAAGGCCGTAAACCAGCATGTTGTGCGCAAGTATCGTCTTGGCCGGCTTCTCCCTGTACTTCACGCCCTTGAGCGCCAGCGGTATGAGCGCCACGATGATCGCCGCGTTATAGATGATCGCGGAAAGGATCGCCGTCGTTGCGCTCGTGAGGCCCATGAAGTTCATGGCCTCGAGCTGCGGGAAGATGCTGGCAAAAAGCACCGGGATGATCGCAAAATATTTTGCGATATCGTTCGCAATAGAGAACGTCGTAAGCGAACCGCGCGTCATCAAAAGCTGTTTGCCGATGCGTACGACGTCGATCAGCTTCGTTGGGCTGGAATCGAGGTCAACCATGTTGCCCGCTTCCTTCGCGGCCTGCGTGCCCGAGTTCATCGCCACCGCAACGTCTGCCTGCGCCAGCGCCGGCGCGTCGTTCGTGCCGTCGCCCGTCATGGCGACAAGGTGGCCTTCCGCCTGATATTTGCGGATCAGCTCCAGTTTTGCTTCCGGGGTCGCTTCCGCCATGAAGTCGTCCACGCCCGCTTCCGCAGCGATGGCCGCAGCCGTCGTCGGGTTATCGCCTGTGATCATGATGGTCTTGATTCCCATCTTACGCAGGTCCTCGAACTTTTCCTTGACCCCGTTCTTCACGATATCCTTCAGGTAAATGACGCCCATCACCTGGTTGTTTTTGGCGACGACGAGCGGCGTACCGCCCTTTTCCGCGACCTGCCGCACCAATTCCGCGCAGTCCTGCGGATAGGTGCCGCCCTTGCTTTCCACATATGCCTTGACCGCATCGGCCGCGCCCTTGCGGATCTCGTCTCTGCCGAGGTTGATGCCGCTCATGCGCGTTTTCGCCGAAAATTCGATGAATTCTGCGTTCGCCGCGGAAAGGTCGCGTCCGCGGATATTGAAACGTTCCTTTGCCAGCACCACGATGCTGCGTCCTTCGGCCGTCTCGTCCGCGATGGAGGAGAGCTGCGCGGCGTCGGCAAGCTCTACTTCAGTAACGCCTTCCACCGGCAGGAATTCGCTTGCCTGGCGGTTGCCGAGCGTAATGGTTCCCGTTTTGTCGAGCAGCAGGACGTCAACGTCGCCCGCCGCCTCGATCGCACGGCCGCTCATCGCGAGCACATTCGCCTGGTTCAGCCTGCTCATGCCCGCGATGCCGATCGCGGACAGCAGGGCGCCGATGGTGGTCGGCGCAAGGCAGACCAGCAGGGCGATGACGTTCGTGAGGCTGATTGCGCGGCCCGCCCCTTCGAGTTCGCTTACGAAGCTCGAGAACGGGAGCAGTGTCGCGCAGACGATCAGGAAGATGATCGTGAGCGTTACAAGGAGTATTTGAAGGGCAATTTCGTTCGGCGTCTTTTTGCGCGCCGCACCCTCGACCATGGCGATCATCTTATCGAGGAAGCTTTCGCCCGCTTTTGCCGTCACCTTGACGACCAGCCAGTCCGATACCACCGTGGTGCCGCCCGTAACGGCGCTTCTGTCGCCGCCCGATTCGCGGATGACCGGGGCGGATTCGCCCGTGATCGCGCTTTCGTCCACGGAGGCCACGCCCTCTATGACCTCGCCGTCCATCGGGATCTGCTCATTCGCTTTGACGAGCACGATGTCTCCCGGTTTTAAGTCTTTGGAGAGCACCTCCGTATATTCGGAATGTATGTCCGCCGTTTTCAGCTTTCTTGCTACAACGTCGCGCCGCGCCTTTTTAAGGCTGTCTGCCTGCGCGCGGCCGCGTCCTTCGGCCACCGCTTCCGCGATATTTGCGAACAATACCGTCGCCCACAGGATGACGGCGATTGTCAGCACGTACCACGGCGCTTCCTCCTGCATGCCCGCGAACCCGAGGAAATACAGGACCGTTACAAAAATCGCTCCGATATACACCACGAACATGACCGGATTTTTAACCTGCGTCCGCGGTGCCAGTTTTTTGAACGACTGGGCGAACGCGTCGCGCCCAATCGATTGATTTATCTTTTTCTCTTTCATCGTCTCAACTCTCCTATCCTAACGTTGGCAGCGTCTTAAAGAATTCTGCAATCGGTCCGAGCGCCAGCGCCGGCAGGAACGTGAGCGCGCCCACGACGAACACAATGAGAAGCAAGAGGATGATAAACATCGCGTTCGATGTGGAGAGCGTACCGCTCGAAGCCGGGATCAGCTTCTTTTTCGCAAGGTTGCCGCCCAGGAAGATCACCGCCACCATCGGGATGAACCGGACGAGCAGCATAACCGTTCCAATTCCCATATTGCTGTAGACCGTGTTTGCGTTAAAGCCCGCAAACGCGCTGCCGTTGTTGCCCGCGCCGGACGTGTATGCGTAAAGCAATTCGGAATACGCATGCGCGCCCGTGTTGGTAAAGTCGTCCGTGATCGTCGGCACGAAGGTCGAAAGCGCCGTGCCAAGGAGCAGGCAGAGCGGCGGTGTCAGGATCACAAGGCACACCATCTTCATATCGAACGCCTGGATCTTTTTGCCAAGATATTCCGGTGTGCGCCCTACCATCAGGCCCGCGATGAACACGGTGAGGATGGCGAACGCCAACATTCCGTAAAGGCCGCAGCCCACGCCGCCGAACACGACCTCGCCAAGCATCATCAGGAACATCTGGATGCCGCCCGCGAGCGGTGTGTAGCTGTCGTGCATCGAGTTGACCGACCCATTCGAGGCCGACGTTGTCGCCGTCGCCCACAGGGCCGATGTGTCCACGCCAAGGCGCGCTTCCTTGCCTTCCATACTGCCGGACTGCGCAACGCCGTCAAACTGCGGCGCAGCCACGTTTTCGCTCATCGTCATTCCGATGAGGGCAAGCAGGAAGATGACCAGCATAACGATGAAAATCGCGCGTCCCTGCTTGGAATCCTTGACCGCCCGTCCGAACGAGAAGCACAGCGCCGCCGGGATAAGCAGCAGCGACAGGCATTCCACAAAGTTTGAGAACGGCGTCGGGTTTTCGAGCGGCATCGCGGAGTTGACCCCGAAGAAGCCGCCGCCGTTGGTGCCGAGCTGCTTGATGGCAACCTGGCTTGCTGCCGGGCCCATCGGGATAATCTGCTCCGCGCCCGACTCCAGCGTCGTCGCGTGTACATAAGCGCTGAGGTTCTGGATTACCCCCTGCGAAACGAGCAGCAGCGTTACAATGATGGAAAGCGGGATCATCACATAGTAGGTCGCCTTTACGAGGTCTACCCAGAAGTTCCCGATCGTTCTCGATTCCCTGCGCTGGAAGCCGCGGATGAGCGCGAACAGCACCGCGCATCCAACCGCGGGCGACACAATGTTCTGTACCGTGAGGCCTGCCATCTGCGTGAGGTACGAAAGCGCCGATTCCCCTGAATACGCTTGCCAGTTCGTGTTGGATACGAAGCTGGCCGTCGTATTGTACGCGAGATGCGCGCTCGTGCCTTCGATCCCCTCCGGATTAAAGGGCAGGTAACCCTGCAGCATATTCAGCGCGAACAGGATCCCAAACCCAAAGAGTGAGAAGGTAAGCGCCGAGAGCGCGTACCGTCCGGCTGTCTGTTCTTCCTCCGGGTTGATGCGCATGACCTTGTAGGTGAAGCGTTCAAGGGCCGCGATAGGCTTCCATGTAAGCTTCCCCGTCATTACCTTGTAGATGTAAATCCCGAGCGGTATTCCAATACCGATCAGGGCAATCACATATACGATGTCTTGAATCACCCCGCTGCTCATAGCTTCTCACCTTTGAATAAAACACAGAAAAGATAGCCGAGCATAGCGAGCATCGCTATGCCCGCAACAACCATAACCGTTCCCATAGTTTTATCTCCTTTTCCCTAAATTTTGTCACAGGATGATTATAATTTGTTTCCCGTAAATGCAGTGTTAAGATGGGAGGGACGGTGTTAAGACAATGTTAAGATTGCTTCGGCCAGATTTGCAGGCACATTAAAAAAACCGCCTTCCAGCGGTTTTATCGCACACTTTTTCTTGTTATGTGTTGAATAAATCGACGCGGAATTTGGTTTTATCTCCACGGTAATGCGCCACCGTATATTCCAGCGGCACTTCGTCTTTATTATAACTAAGGGTCGTGGTAAGCTGCACAGGCGCGCCTTTCGGTATTCCAAGAAGTTCGCTTACCTTTTTGCCGCACGCCACCGATTCAATCTGCCGCGTGACGTGCATCACTTTGGTCTCGTTTTTCTGAAACAGGAAATGGTAAAGGCCATATTCCGCAATCTGGTCCGGCCCAATGTCAAGCAGTGCGGCGCAGGCCGTCGAAAGGCATACCTCGTCTACTACCATCGGTTCGTCGCTTGCATACCGCAGGCGCTTGATATAAATGATCTCGCCATCCTCCGGGATGCACAGCTTCTGCCTTGCTTCTTCCCGTTCAGACGCCGGGATCACCTTCATTTCAAGGATTTCCGTCTTCGGTACAAACCCAAGAAGCCGCATCTCTTCCGCATAGGAAATAATGGACTGCATAAACTTCTGCTCCATCTTGGGCCGTGAAACAAAAGTGCCCCTGCCCTTGTCCCGCTCGAGGTAGCCTTCCATAACAAGTTCAGTGATCGCCTGGCGCACCGTTGTCCTGCTGATGTCGAACTGTTCGCGCAGTTCCGTTTCGGTAGGGATATAATCGCCCGGTTTGAGACGTCCCGCCTCAATTTCCTTGAGGATAATATTCTTTAGCTGAAAATACATAGGTACGGGCGTGTTTTTATCGATTATCTCACCGCTAAACATCTCAGACTCCATTTCAAAACACATAGATTTTTTGTGTTTGTGCCAAACAATATTTTTATTGTTTATTTATAGAATACCTAAATTCTTTTCTTTCGTCAATAAGCACAAAAGGGCCTTCCTCTGAAGCGGAACGGCCCTTTTTATGCGTTTTGGTCGGAACTATTCCCATCGCCCAGTTTATCCATTCAGGATATGGTATGCATCAGCCGAACAAACGAGGCCCGCCCCCGCACGAAGCATATCCTGTATTTTTTCCATGGAATCGATTCCCCCGTTTGCGATTATCTCGAGTTTCCCAGCGGCAGCCTCTGCAAGCGTCCTTATGTCTTCCGGTCCGGGCATTTTGATATCGTAGGGAGCAAACCCCGTGGATGCCACAATCCCGCGCGCCCCGGCCCCCGCGGCCATTTCCACAACCTCTTTTTTCTGCCCGTCCGTCATGACCGCCGCTTCCATTATGAAATAGACCGGCTTTTCCCCCGCGGCGGCAGCCATCGCCTCCATTTCCGCACGGCACTCGTCTGCATAGCCGCTCAGGTAGCGTCCAACCGCAAGAACCGCATAGATCTCGTCGAACGCTTCGCCCGAACAAAGCAGGTCTTCGATTTCATGTACCTTTACCGCCTGTTCATAGGCTCCCGAAGGATAAGAGACCCCTACCGCAACCCGGATGCCGTCCGTCCTTGTCCTGTTGACCACGGGCAACGAGGACGGGAGAACAAAGATGCGCTCCATTCCCTTGGCCATTGCGCCGAGCACCAAGCGTTCGCAGTCCGCATCGCTGGTTTTATAAGCGGAAGCATTAGTGTAAACGATTTTCTTTTCGATTCCGTTCATGATTGTACACCTCCGGTATATAGGGCAAATTGCCGGTTCAGATATGCTTCTACAATTTCAAGCGAACTTGCCGTATGGATAATTTTGCATCCAAGCTCCAAATATTTTTCCACCGCCTCGAGCGTGCGGATATTGCCCGACGGATGAATGTCGAACCGGTGCGGGAAATTGCGGTTGATGAGCTCCACTTCTTCGTAGGAAACGCCCAGCTTTGTGCCCGGATTTACTTTGATAGAGTAGACCCCCGCGTTGTCAAGCGCTTTGCAGACTTCCACGATCTCAAGGTCGCTCATCAGCGTTGCGGGGATTACAAAAGCGTTTTTCAGGAATTTTCCATCGAATTCCTTATTGATCGCCGCCGCTTCCTTCTCCACATCACGATAGCGTCCTGAAAAAATAGCTTGCCAGTCGATGCACACGCAAGTATCCCCGATGCCAAGGTCCAGCATGCTTTGAAGGCCGTAGAGCTTTTGTTTCAGCGTCATTCTTCCCATCGGGTAGGACACTGCCGCATGCAGCGGGACTTTGCCCCCCGTGACCTCCTGGACCATCCTCGCGTAATTGGCTTCAATATCGAACGCGAGCGTCATAAATCCACTGTCAAGAAGCCGTTGCAGCGTATCCAGAACGTCTTGTTTTGTTTTTGCCACTCCCTGTGTGCCAAAATGGCATCTTGCCACGAAGGCCCGTCCTTCATCCTGTAATCTTTTGGCAATTACAGGATCCTTCACTTTGCTCCAGTCAAACATCTTTTCCCTCCAAAATAACTATTCATACGCATCATGCGCATTCTTTACAATGGCATCCATCCATATTTCCCAGACCGCCCGGCGCCTGCCCCGGTTTCTTTTCCCTAAGCAAGGCCATAGATCCGCGCTATCTCCACATAAGCTGCGTCGAGCTGGTCGTGCAGCTTTTTATACACTCCATATAAATCGTCATAAAGCTGCCGGTTTAAAGGATCCGGCAGGTATTCCCTTCCGGTATGGACAGTTTCCTGTACCGCTTCTTCGGCGGAAGACCATATCCCTACCCCAACGCCAGCCATAATGGCCGCGCCCAACGCCGTCGTTTCGGAATTTGCAACGGTCAGGACCGGCAGGTTGAAGATATCCGCTTTGATCTGATTCCATGTATCTCCATTTGCAGCCCCGCCGATATGGCGTACGTGCCCGAGCGCTATATGTTCCTGGAAAATATCCAGGAACCGTTTCAGGCCAAAGGTCACGCCTTCCATCACAGCCCGCGCCATAGACGCAATATCCGTGCGCAGCGTGATCCCGAGCATCGACCCTTTCGCAAAAGCCGACCCGGTCGTCCGTTCTCCCAAAAGGTACGGGAAAAACAGCATTCCTTCCGCGCCGGGCGGCGTTCCATCGGCCAAGCGGTTCAGGTAATCGTAAGCGTCTTCCCCTTTTTGCGCGGCCGCGCGCATCTCTTCTTTGGCACAATTGTCCCGCAGCCAGCGGTAGCATACGCCCGCCGTATCGAGCGAAGCATAGCTCAGCCACGAACCGTCAAGATAGCTCAGGTTGGTAAGCCGCGGGTCCCGGATCGCTTCCGGCGAAAAGATATCCATGCCGGTTCCCGTCCCGGTAACATCCGAGCAAAACCCGGGCTTTACGAGGCCCGTGCCGAGCATGCCGCACACCATGTCCCCACTTCCCGCGACAACTGGCGTTCCTTCCGCGAGCCCCAGCTCTTCGGCCGCTGCCCGCGTTACCCGGCCCATTACCTCGCAGGATTTTACAACCGGAGGCATTTTTTGGACATCCACCCCAAGGATGTCCGCCGCTTCCCCCGACCAGTCAATGGTCTTGCAGTCCAGAAGGAAGGTTCCCGACCCTTCGGAGGGATCGATGGCAAATTCCCCCGTCAGCCTGTAATTCAGATAAGCGTTCGCTACGAGAAACTTTTCTGTCTTTTCATATTGTTCCGGCTGGTTTTCCCGGATCCATTTGATCTTCATCCCCATCAGCTGTGGAGACGGCGCATTGGCAGTCAATTCATACATCCGTTTTTTTTCGGCGCCGCTGAAGCGGATTCCCCCGGTCCGCTTATCCGAATAGAGCTGCGCTTCTTCATTTGAAAGCCCGCCGTCCCTGCCAATTCCAACCGTCGCATGCATATGCGCATCCGTTCCTATACCGGCGATCTCGCCCGGGGAAATTCCCGTTTTTTTCAGGACTTCATTCGTGCATTCCCGGATCCTGCTCCACCATTCAAGCGGGTTTTGGGCTGCCCAGTCGGGTTTTTCCCGATGGGTCGCCGTGCTGCGCGTACTTTTTGCCACAATGTTCCCGTGTTCGTCAAACAGGCAAACCTTTGCCGACTGTGTGCCAAGGTCCATACCGAGCAGATATCTCATTGTCTCTTCCTCTCCGTTCATTTTTGCGCTGGTCAGCTTGCCGTATGCGCCTGCCGTTCCATGATCAAATCCTGCGTAACCTCATCCGCACTGAAAAATCCCCGGATCACTCCTTCCCGCAGTACGATCACATTGTCGATCGCCCCGAGCAGTTCCGGCATTTCGGAGGAAATGAGGATCACTGCCACGCCTTGCCGTGCAATCGATGCGATAATCTGGTGGATTTCCGCTTTCGCGCTTACATCTATGCCGCGCGTCGGTTCGTCAAGGATCAACACCTTGGCGTCAAGGGGCATCCACTTCCCAAAGGAAACCTTTTGCTGGTTGCCGCCCGAAAGCTCTCCAACGTTCTGCTTATCGCCCGCACACTTGATTTTAAGCGCACGGACTTGGTCCTGGCTGATCCTGGACTCCTCTTTTTCAGAGATAACCCCAAGCTTATTGCTGATCACAGGGTAGGAAGGAAACGCAAGGTTCTCCCGTATTGACATGAACGGGATAAAGCCTTCCTGTTTCCGATCCTCCGGCAGATAGAAAATCCCTTTCCGAATCGCATCCGCAGAATTTTTAATGGTGATTTCCTTCCCGTCCAGATAGATCCTCCCGGCGTCATACTGATCGAGTCCGAACAGGCAGCGTGCTATTTCCGTGCGCCCCGCGCCGAGAAGGCCGCTGAAGCCAAGCACTTCTCCCTCTCGTACCTCAAATGAAATATTTTCAAATACGCCGTCCCTACTTAAGTTCTCTACCCTGAGAACAGTCTTGCCAAGTTGGTTCCTTTCCCTTGAAAAGATATTACTCAGCTCGCGGCCTACCATCATTTTGATAAGCTGCGGCTCGTCGATTTCGTTTACTTTTGCGGAGCCGATATACTGGCCGTCCCGCAGGACCGTGATGGTTTCGCAGATATCGAAAATCTCCTGCATCCGGTGGGAGATATAAACGACGCTTACTCCCTTTGCCTTCAGGTTGCGGATTACATTGAAAAGGTATTCCTTTTCATCCTCTGTAAGCGCGGACGTCGGTTCGTCCATGATAATCAGCCATGCCTTTACCTTCAATGCCTTGGCGATTTCTACCATCTGTTTTTCGCCCACCGTCAAATTCTTGACGGAGCGGCGCACATCGATGTCGAGCCCCATGCCGTCGACGACCTTCTGCGCCTCTTTTTCCATTGCCCGTGTGTTCACAAAGCCGCCCGTCCGGATCTCCTGCCCAAGGAAAATATTCTGCGCTACCGTGAGCTCGTCGATCAGCGAGAATTCCTGGTGGATGATCGAAACCCCAAGTTCCTGTGAACGGAAGGTAGTGCCGATGCTCACTGGGATCCCATTAAGATAGACCGTGCCGCCGTCCTGCCGCATTTCGCCTGCCAGGATCTTCATCAATGTTGACTTTCCCGCGCCGTTTTCCCCCATCAGGGCATGTACTTCGCCCTGGCGGAACGTGACCGAAACCTTATCGAGCGCCTTTGTCCCCGGGAACACCTTGGTGATGCTGCGCATTTCAAGGATGTTTTCCGCTTCATTCCCATGCACCGAGGCCACCGCTTGGCGGAAGCCGTCTTCCGCCGGTTCTTCCTGGTCAAATTCTTCCGTATCTTCTATTTCCGGCACCATGAGTTTCGCCTTATAGTTGGTGCTCATCGTGTCGAGCAGCACCGCCCCGAGTACAAGCAGCCCTTTTACTACATAAGTGGCAAAAGGCGTTACATCCGGGATGATACCCATACCATTTGTAATAATACCCACAAGGATCGCGCCAATGATCGTCCCTTTGAGGTTGCCGATTCCTCCCACCAGCGACGTGCCGCCCAGGATGACGGCGGTAATAGCGTCGAACTCCAGGTTTATGCCTGCCTGCGGCTGTGCCGAGGAAAGCCGGCCCACAGTAAGCACCGCGCCGATCCCTGCCATAAGGCCGCTGATCCCATACACCTGGATGATCCGTTTTGGAACGTTGATGCCCATGGCCCGCGCCGCCGTAACATTGCCGCCCACAGCGTATACATCCCTGCCAAACCTTGTTTTATCGTTTATAATCGTGCCGATGACAAAGATCACGATCATAATCACAAGCACAAAAGGAACGCCGACCTTTCCGATTGAGATAATGTCGCCTTGCCCGAGATATTTGTATACCGGGTCGGAAATGGGCAGCGACAGCCCTCCCGTTAAGAGGAGCGCCAGCCCGCGGGCGACCGACTGTGTGGCAAGGGTTACGATAAAAGCCGTCAGTTTTAGTTTTCCGATAAAGAAACCATTGAGCATCCCCATCAGCACCGCCGCAAGGAGCGTGACCGCAATGGCCACAAGGGCATTTTCCCCAAGGGCGTTATACGCCATAATCCCAACCGTTCCGGCGAACACCAGGATTCCGCCGACCGAAAGATCAATCCCGCCCGTGAGTATTACATAAGTCATGCCACAGGAGACGATCGCAATCACAGCCGTTTGGCGGATCAGGTTAAAAATGTTCTGGAACCCGTTGTCAACGCCGAGGAAATTCGGATTGATGATCGTAAACACAACGCCCAGGACCAACGCAACCACAATCAGCATGATATATCGGGAACCGCCAAACAACAGTCTTTGAACTACATTGGTTTTTCTGTTTTCCATGTTTGATGTAACCTGTGCCATAATAACAACTCCGTTAGTTTTCTTTTTTTGTGCGGCAGCAGACTGCTGCCGCACCATTTCCTGCATCCTGTTGAATGACCCCGGATCAATAATCCTTAAATTCGTTTGCTACATTGTCGAGATAGCTAAGGGCTTCTTCGGGGGTGATGATGTCATAATCGTCATATGTTCCATCCGCTTTCATCAATTCCTGTACATCCGTGGGAATAATGGAATAGGTTGGCATATATTCATGTGTTTCCGACGTCTTTCCGGTCGCGAGGTTATAGCAGTAAAGCGCTGTCCAGTACCCTGCGCGGTATCCGTTGATCAATGCGTCCGTTACGAGCGGCCCATCGCTGCCCATGATTGCCACACAGTCTCCCAATCCGTCGTTTGCCGCAATCAGGATATCCTTTCCGTTGCCTTCAATCATATCGACAATCGCCGGAACGCAGTCGTCGAACACTACGAACACCGCGTCCATATCCGGATAGGCGGTCAGCCAGTTTTCAAAGATCGCGATCCCTTGGGTTGGGTCGAGTTCGCTTGGCTCTTCCGCAACCAATTCGATATCCGGATATTTATCGAGCATTGCCTGGAATCCCGCTTTTCTTTCCTCGCTTGCGGCGTTGCCCGGAGTCCCGGCTATGAAACCTACCTTGCCCTTGCCGCCCATCTTGGCCGCAAGGCCCATGCACGCGCCTTCAAAGATGCCTTGGTGGTCGAGCATTGCATTGTAGGTTGTTACCGAATCAGGCGTCTTCACTTCGTTGAACAGGGAGACCATCGTGATTCCCGCTTCGGCGCCTTTGGTAAACACATCTACAAGCGCTTCGGAATCGATCGGGTCCGCGATGATGACGTCGACGCCTTCCTGGATAAAGTTCTCGATGTGCGCGATTTCCTGCTCGAGGTTTCCTTCGCAGCTCTTGAAGGTTACTTCAAATCCCCTGTCGTCTGCCGCCTGCTGCGCCGTTTCCATAAGGTTCGCGTAGAATGTATTCGTGAAATTGAGCATCACGTAACCTACGCGGATTTTTTCCCCTTCGGGTTTCGCTTCCGCAGGGGCGCTTTCTTCCGTATCTGCCGAAACGGACGCAGATGCCTGCGGTTCGTCTGCCGGTGCGGCAGACCCGCCTGCATCCTGGGCCGGCGAGCATCCTGCCATCAGGACCGCTGCCATCAGGACTGCCGCGAGTACCAGTGCGATTGTCTTTTTCATTTTGAATCCTCCTCTTTTTTATTCTATGATTTATAAAAGGCTCAGTTCGCCATTTTATACGCTTTCATTTTTTTTATCTCTTTTTTTTCGCTCTGCTTCTGTATATAGGCGGCCAGCGCGCCTACCACAAGAGCCACGATAATCGCCGCGCCTTTGAAAAGGTCGATCGCCGTCGAATTGACCCGCAGCAATGTGCATGCGTTGGTGATAACGCCGATCAGGATAACGCCCACAAGCGTGCCCCATACGGAGCCTTTTCCGCCTACGATACTGGCGCCTCCGAGAACGACTGCCGCAATGATGTCCATCAGCAGCGAGTTCCCTGTAATACTGCCGCTGACCGTCGTGAGGCGTACGCCGAGAAGGATCGCCGCCATCCCGACAAAAGCGCCCGCCACGGTATATACCCAGAATTTGTAAAAAGGCACGTTCACGCCCGCAAGTTCCGTATTCTGGACGTCTGCCCCCATGGAATAGGTGTAGGTTCCAAGGACCGTTTTGCGCAGCAGGATAAATCCGACAAAAATCGCGGCCACCATCAATACCGTTGGCAGGCTTACCGGCCCTACCGACGTATTATTGAGCGTCTTGAACATCGCGTCGTCAAGCGCAACGCGCTTTCCTTCGCTGATGATGTTCAGGAAGCCTTGGGCAATCGACATTGTGGCGAGCGTTGCCACGAACGGGATCAGCTTTGTTTTAGTTACGAGGAAGCCGTTCAGCGCGCCTACGCCCGTGCAGATTGCAACCGCTGCGAGCATTCCCGCCACCGGGCTTTGCGTGGCCTGGTAGGCCGCACCCATGGTAACCGCGCCAAGCGCAATGCTCCAGCCTGCCGATAAATCGATTCCGCCGGAGATAATGACCAGCGTCATTCCAACCGCGGCAACGCCTACCGCAGAATACTGGTGAAGAATGGTCCTGAAATTGTCCACACTCCAGAATACCGGATTAATGCTTCCCACAACGATGCTGAATCCGAGAACAATTACGACCAGCAAAAGCATTTCCCAATTGACCGTAACGCGTTTTTTTAATTTTTCCTGAGATAACTTTTCCATTCTTCCATCTCCTCAAAATTGATTCGCTGTTTTGTTATTTTGCAAGATACCCGCCATCCACCGGGATCACCGTACCGCAAAGATAGTCGGACGCCGGTGACGCCAGGAAAACAAAAGCTCCCTTAAGGTCCCTCGGGGCCGCCCATCTTCCCGCAGGAATCCGGCTCGTTTTATTTTCTTTATATTCCCTGTCTTCGCACAGGTTCGCCGTCATTCCCGTTTCCACAAAGCCCGGCGCTATTGCGTTTGCGTTAATCCCGTATTTTGACCATTCATTGGCCAGGGCTTTTGTAAACTGCATAATCGCCCCCTTGGACGCGGCATATGCGCAGGCGTTCGTGCCGCCGAAAAAGGAGTTCATGGACGCAAGGTTAATAATTTTTCCATACCCCTGTCCGACCATATACCGGCCTGCATATTTACAAAGGGAGAATACGCAGTTCAGGTTTAATTCAATGACTTTATCCCATGCTTCGTCCGGAAATTCGAGGATCGGGTCTTTATGCTGCAAGCCCGCGTTGTTTACCAGGATGTCAACTCCTCCAAGGAGGCCGACTGCCTCTTCAAACCCGCGCTTCCGGTCTTCACGGTCAAGAAGGTTGCATTGCACGCCCCGCGCCTGCGGGCGCAGGTTTTCCGGCGCTTTTTCCACTTCCGGGTTCACGTCGAGAACCGTAATTTTTGCACCCGCATCACACAGCGCTTCCGAGGCCGCTTTTCCAATCCCGGAATAGCCGCCCGTTACGATTGCCCGTTTCCCGGTGAGATCAAAAATTCCCATTCCGTTTCTTTCTCCTTGTGCTATAATACAAATGTCTTGTTTTATCCTTTTTTAAAAGACAATACAGTATAAAACCCTAACCTATGTTTTCCGATAATCTTATTTTGTTGCATCTTCTTTTGAGTTGTGGCAGTTTCAGCCGGGACTATAGCGATATCGCGTTATCATGTTATCACTATGTCATAACATAAGCTTTACACAGAATATACCCTACATTTTTTTCTTTGTCAATCTTTTTTTCAATTTATTTTCAAATTTTATCTGATTTTTAATAAAGCACGAGCTCTACGATCTTTGCAAGACTGTCCGCCATATATTCCGGATGATACATTTCTTGGAGCGCAGCATAATCCTTTTCCCATCCGAATTCGTGGCAGAGGATACAAACGTCCATGCCGCATTTTCCTGCCAGCCGGACGTCATATTTGGTATCTCCAACGTAAAGCGTCCTGTCGGCGGCGGCCCTGAGCGCTGTAAGGACATCCTTGCAGCGGCTTTCTTTGTTGATGGAATCCGTTTCCGCGCCGCTTGCAATATCAAATAACGCTTCCGCATGGTTCCGGCGGATGATCTCTTCTACCAGGGCCTGCTTGGAATTGGTTACAATTCCGGTTTTGATTCCCGCGTTTTTGAGGCGTTTCACCAGTTTAAGTCCACTGGGTTCAAAAACAACCTGCTCCAGCAGGTCGGCCGCGTGGGTAACGTAATAGGCGTCAAATTCCCGAATGATCCCGGGCTGGCATTCCCCGGGGATATGGCAGCCGTTCAGTACATGTTCAATTGTATTCCCGATGTTCCGTTTGACCTGTTCCCTGTCCACCTGGAACCCTTGATTCGTCAAAAAGCGGTACGTTACCTCGCTGTGGAACGCAAACGAATCCACCAAGGTTCCATCCAAGTCAAACAGGACAGCCTCGTATTTTTTCTGCATTGTTATGAACCGAATATTCTGTGCTTTTTGTGACATGCGCGCGCCCTGCCGCCGCGCCGCAACAGGGCTGCTGCGGGCAGGATAATCCTGCCCGCAGCAAAACAAAACTGCTATTTGTTCTGGTTGAATCCTGCGGCGATTTCATCGAGCTTTTGCAGGCGTTCGCCCGCAATCGGTGTATCAAACACCTCGCTGATAACCTGCGTCCAGCCATGGATGAAATAGGTCCAGCCATCCTCAATGGTGAGGTTACGCTCTTCCTGCTGTTCCTCTGCCTGGTGCATAAAACGAAGGTCGCCGCGATAGTTGATTTCCCATACCAGAGCGTTTTTGGGGAATTTCGCGTTGTCTGTAAGCGGGCTGCCCGGCCTGTCTTTTCCAAGGCCAGTCGCGTTGATGACCAGCGAACCTTCGGGCATTTTATGCAGTACCTCGTCGTTCTGGCCCGGTTCGGGGGTAAGGTAATAGGCAAACTCAATGCCAAAGGGATCGAGTTTCGCGTTGATCTCTTCGATCTCCTTCAGCCTCGGCTTGGAACGGTTGGCAATCACGATTTTTGCGGGATAATTTCCGGCAAAGTCTTCGCGCATCAAATAGGAGCACATGGAAATCGCGCTCCCGCCCGCACCCATGATGAGCACGCCGGCCTGCGGATGTTCTTTCCAGTAATGTTCCGGTACGAAGTGTTCCAGCGCAAGCCCGCTTGAGATCGGATCCTTTGCGTGGCCGCACAGTTTATCCCCGCGTTTGGAGATAGAGGACAATTCGTGGAACATCTGTGCGTACGGATCGAGATATTCAAAATATTGATGCGCCGCGTTGTACAGGTCAAGCTTATGCGTGGTGACAAGGGCGCCGAGGGAAAGCGGATCTTCCTTGATAAACTTTACTACGTCAACGTACTCCTGCGGATCTGCATGGATCGCAATATCGATGCCCTTCATGACCGCATCCTTGAGCCCAAGGGCCTTCGCCCATTCCGGGAAAACTTTCATGATGGAAGAGCTTCCCGTCGTGACCCCGATAAAATACATCGTTGGTTGTGTTGCCGGTTCGTATTTCGCCATTTTTCCTTCTCCTTTTTGTTTCAATCAAGTTATATTCAATATACCCTTCGGGTATGTCCGGGCCGCGGTTCAGATGTTGAGCTCCACGACAAATTCGTTCCGGTCTCCCCGAAATTTGGAAACCGTAAATTCTACGGGTACCCCCTGCGCATTGTAGCTGATGGATTTTGTCATTTGTACGGGCGCCCCCCTCTCGATGCGCATCATATCCGCCTCATATTTTCCAGCCGCAATGGCGGTGAGGCTTCTTACCGAGCGGACAGCCTGCGTTTCGGCCGCCTTATCCAAAAATTCGTAAAGCCCGCAATGTTCCATATCTGTTTCCAGCGCCGCTTTGCAAAGAGGCAGCGGGAGATAGCTCTCCGAAATAAGAATCGGTTCTTCATCAACATAACGAAGGCGTACCAGTTTCACGGCCTGTGCATGCTCTTTCATTTGGAGGGCTGCCGCCGCTTCCCGGGAGGCCCGTTCCATGGCCAGCATCAAAACCCTGGTTGTCGGCACCATGTTCTGCTCGCGCACCAGTTCGTGCGATGCCTGGATCCTGCTTATAAACGCCTGCTGGACTTTCGGCTGCGCCACAAAAGTTCCCTTGCTTTTGACCCGGTATAAATATCCCTCCATCACCAGTTCGCCGATTGCCTGACGGATCGTTGTGCGGCTGATCCCGAACATTTCGCTGAATTCCGCCTCCGTGGGGATTACGTCGCCCGGCTTAAACCGTTCGTCCCGGATCGCTTCGAGAATAATCGTTTTGAGCTGGTAATACATGGGAACGGGTATATTTTTATCGATATGGTCGTTTTGAAAAGGCATACAACGTCTCCATTTTTCTTATGCAGGCATACTGTGTTCGTAATGTCATTACATAACAACAATAAAAACGTATCATATTTTTCATGGCGTGTCAACAGGATTTATTTCGTCCGAAATCCCTGGGCCGGTTCCCGTCCGGCTTGCTTTGCGCCCCGCGCATACAAAAAACGCCCGGCAGAAGCCGGGCGAATGGGTCCTTACAGTGCCGACGTATAGCGGTCCAGCACACAGTTTACCTTATCTTCAAGAAGCTCCTGCGCGCGTTTGCCGATGAGGCCCGCGCGTATGCGTTCATACTGCACGGGCAGGTATTGGCTGATGAGCGTGAGAGGAATATCCATCCTGCCGGTATTTTCCATCAGCCGTTCGATGGAGGCGTGGACTTCCGGGTTTGTGAGATAATACCGCGAACGGTCTGAAAAACTGTATTTGCGTTTGATTTTCTGCTGCTCTGGGGTGCCGTGGTAATATTTGATCCAATAATTCGGTTCCGCCGTGAGCATAACCCGCTCGAGCGTCTCTGCAAAGTTTGAAGGCTGCATCCCCGGGTATGCGGCAATCAGTTCCTGTTCGGCCTGTTCCAGCGCATACAGCCCTTCGCGGTACACGAACGTCAGCTCCGGCCCCACCTTGAGGATGCCCACGCCGGAAGCTACCATATCTTTGAGGTTTGCCGCCGTCTGGTAATCCGACGAATGGCTTTCAAACGTTACCTTGCCATATCCGGCCGCGGCCTTTGCAAGCGCCTGCGCTTTTTCGAAATCAAAATCATGCACGGCTTCGTCCGAAAATTCCACCCCGATCTGCGCGACGACGCACTTTACGTCGTCCCATACCTGCGGCAGGCTTGCGGCGAGGAATGCCTCCCGGTAGCTGTCGAGCGTGTGCACAAGGCTTTCCGGCTTCGTAACCTCAAGCTCTTCCTCATCTTCCGTACCGCCGGGCACGGGTACCTCGCTGCCAATGATGTAAACAGGGCGGTAGCTCCACGGCGTATCGCCCGCCGACTGTGCATATGCTTCCTCGGAAACCTTTGCCAGTTCCACCGCGCGGCGCGTGCTTACTTCGTCTGCAAGCGGGCGGTCCTGCGGATCGGAGGCGAGGCGCATGCTGGTGTCAAGGTGTATCTTGCGGAACCCTGCCTTCACATATTCGCGCACAAGCTCCCGCGAATATGCCATTGCCTCTTCCTCGTCCTTATCCTGCATGGTAAACGGCCCAAGGTGATCGCCGCTCATCACGACCTGCCCAAGGTCCATTCCCACCTCTTTTGCGATCCGTCCGATCATGCCGGCGTAATCTGCGGGCTTCATGCCCGTATATCCGCCGAACTGGTCCACCTGGTTCACGGTCGCTTCCACCAGAAACGGCCGTCCGTGCTTTTTTGCGTGTTTCATGGCCACGCGAATCACGAATTCATTCGCGC
The DNA here is from genome assembly GCF_014287795.1 of Christensenella tenuis. GTDB lineage: Bacteria > Bacillota > Clostridia > Christensenellales > Christensenellaceae > Christensenella > Christensenella tenuis. The sequence continues at coordinate 319,021 of NZ_JACOON010000004.1, read as the reverse complement.
ATGTCACCGAAAACTGCGGGGCAAACGTATCCGTGCCCACCGCAAGCGCTTTTTTCAAAGGATTTTCTTTCATTTCTGCCTCCTGTTTATTCAAGATTCGCGTGGTTTTCGAACATCTCTTCCGAACTTTTGCCGGAAAGCTCCATCATACGCACGATGGTCGTATCCAAAAACAACAGAAGGCTCTGCTCAAACAGCGAACCCATAGGCTGAACCGACGTCACGCCCGTATCTTCTTCCGATTTGGACGTGGGCGCGTTAATCCATACCGCGCAATCCGACATACTGCCAATCGCCGCCTTGGGATAAATGGTTACTGTGGCAACCTTTGCGCCAAATTTTTTCGCCTTTTTCACATGGGAAACGAGGCTTTCCGTTTCGCCCGAGCCGCTCGCTACTACAAGCAGGTCGCCTTTCCTGATTGACGGCGTAGTCACATCTCCAAGCACGTAAACCGTTTTTCCCATATGCATGCAGCGCATGGCAAACGCGCGCACCATCAGCCCGCTGCGTCCGCAGCCTGCCAAAAATACGCGCGGCGCTTCATATACCATTTGTGCAAACGCCGCCGCCTGTTCCTCATCGATCTTTCCAAGCGTTCCCCCGAGTTCCGAGAGTATTGCCTCTGTTCTCGCATCCATTCCGCTTACCGCCTTCCATAGTATTTTGCCCTGCTTAAACTCTTCCTGTTTAAAATCATATCATCCGCATATTTTGTTGTCAATTGCATATTTTTGTAATTTAATTGAATTTGTTGGAATTTATTTGTTTTCCCGTTGACATTTTAATTTCCATCCGTTATTGTAAAGAAAATACCCTTTTCCAAAGATCCGAAGGGATGTGATCCATATTGGTTAAAAAAACGAACCTGCTTGCCGAAGAACGCCGGGAACAGATGATCCGGCTGGTCAATTCCAGCGGCAGCATGCGGGCCGCTGAGCTTGCAGATTACTTCGGCGTTTCCGGTGAAACCATTCGCAAAGACCTGGCCCTTTTAAACGGGCAGGGACTTTTAAAAAAGAGCTTCGGCGGCGCGGTTTCCCTCGCTGGGGCGCAGGAAATTCCCGTCAGCATGCGGGCGCGCGAACATTCCGGCAGCAAGGCCAAAATTGCCATGCGGGCGGCGGAATTCCTGTCCGGCCAGATGGTTGTGTATATCGACGCGGGCAGCACGGCGCTTGAATTCGCAAAGCTTGTCCCGGACGGCGACCTTGTGGTCGTAACAAGTTCTGTCGCCGTTTTAAACCAACTCGCCGGGTCGGGCGTGACAGTGTATTTCACAGGCGGCGAATTTTCTTCCGTAACGATGTCGGTAAACGGATTGTGGACAAAGCAGTCTATTTCGTCTGTAGCGTTCGACCTTGCGGTGCTTGGGTCAAGCGGTTTTGAAGCGCATACCGGGCCGGGCGTAAAACTTTTTTCCGACGCGCAGACCAAAAAGGAAGTGCTGCGGCACGCAAAGACCAAGCTGGTGCTTGCGGACAGCTCTAAATTCACGAAAGCCGCCATCGTCCAATACGCGCAATGGGCAGAGATCGACGCGCTGATTACCGACTCCGGCGCGCCGGGGGACTGGGTCCGCGCACACCGGGACACACTCGAAATCATTACCGTTTAAATTCATACTAAGCAAAGGAGAACCTGTAATGGATAACAAAATCGGCATGAGTTTCACCTATTGGTGCCAGGACTGGTCGGGCGATTTCCGTTATTATGCGCGGAAAATCGCCGGACTTGGTTACGACGTGATGGAAATGTCCCTCACAAACCTCGACTCCCTTTCCAGAAGCGGGCTTGACGATGTGAAAAAGCTGGGCGAAGACCTTGGCCTCGGTTTTTCCTTTACCGTAGGCCTTACCCCGGACCGGGACCTTACCGTGGAAGACGAAGCCGTGCGCCGGAGGGGAATCGAATATGTAAAGCGCCTGCTGGAAACGGCGCATTACATGGGCGGCGACGTACTCGGCGGTCTTTCCTACTGTGCATGGCCTCCCGTTTTCCCGCCGTATCCCTTTGACCGCAGCGCGTATATGGACCGCGCCGCGTCGAGCCTCGGCGAAGTGGTAAAAACCGCGGAAGACCTCGGCATGACGCTGTGTTTTGAAGTCGTGAACCGTTTTGATGCGTTCCTCTTTACCACGGTGGATGAAAGCGTCGAATTCTGCAAACGTGTGGGCAGCCCAAACCTCAAAATGCATCTCGACACATTCCACATGAACATTGAGGAAGACCTGATTGGAGCCGCTATCCTGCGCGGCGCGGGGCACATCGGCTATTTCCATGTGGGTGAAACGGACCGCAGGCCGCTTGACGGCAAGGGCCGCATGGACTGGGATGAATTTTTCTCCACGCTGGCAAAAATCGATTACCGGGGCTGCATTATCCAAGAGCCGGTCATCCGGTCTGGCGGGCAGGTCGGTTATGATATGCGCATGTGGCGGGACCAGTCCCACGGCGCAGACGAAGCGCAGCTCGACGCTATGGCAAAGAGTTCCCTTGACTATATCCGCGCAATGTGCGCAAACTATTAAACGAATTTGGAAAGGAAGAAGCAAATGAAATACGGGTTATTGTACCACTATTGGTCGGACGGCTGGTCGTGCGACTATATTGAAACGGCAAAGAAAATCAAAAACGCGGGGTTTGACGTCATGGAAATCGGCGGCGACCACCTGAGCCAGATGAGCGCTCAGGAAATGGACGCGCTGCACGGAACCACACAGGATCTCGGCCTTGAGATGTCCGTCAATATCGGCCCGGCGCGCGACCAAGACCTCGCCTCCGAAGACAAAGCCACGCGCGAACGCGGCGTCGCCTACCTTTCGGACGTCCTCAGGCGCATGGACCGCATTGGCTCGAAAATGATGATCGGCGCGCTCTATACCTATTGGCCGGCGGATTTCAGCATTGAAAACGATAAAGAGCGCGCATGGGAACGGTCCATCGCTTCGCTGCGGGAACTTGCAAAAGTGGCGGAAGACCTGGGCGCGACCTGTTCCCTGGAAATCCTGAACCGTTACGAAGGCTATATCCTCAATACCTGCGAAGAAGGGCTTGAATATCTTAAACGGATCGGCAGCCCGAATATAAAGCTCCTGCTCGACACCTTCCACATGAGCATTGATGAAGACAGCCTCCCAGGGGCGATCCGCCTCGCGGGGGACCGCCTTGGGCACATGCACCTCGGCGAGGGAAACCGCAAGGTTCCCGGCCTTGGCTCTATGCCGTGGGCAGAAATCGGCCAGGCCCTGCGCGATATTCATTTTAACGGCTTTGCCGTCATCGAACCGTTTATGCGCTACGGCGGGCAAATCGCAAAGGACGTGCATTTATGGCATGATTTCTTCCCGGGCGCTACCGAGGCGGATATGGACAGGATGCTTGCCGATTCGCTCGCGTTTTTAAAACAAAATTTCGAAGCATAGTTTTCCGAAATCTGTCTTTCCGTCAAAAAACAGTGTATAAAAACAGGCGGGCGCGGGCGCGCAAGCCTGTTTTTTGTTGTGGAATACATTTACAGGCTCCTTATAACGCATTTTTGTCCAAAGCCAAACGATGTTTCCGCTCGATGCCAGCATCATTGCGCTTGCTTGGAATAGTAATTTTATGAAAAGATACTCCTATAGCCGGCACATAGATGAATAACGGCACAGGAATTCGTTTCTTGCATTTGATGCTGTCTTCTTTGCTGTTTTCCGGCCCCACTCCTTTTTTATCCATGCATAGGGGCTTCTTCCTGTTTTGGGACGGCTCCGCATCCAGCCCGCCGTTTTAGGTTTTCCTCCATGCAGCCTCTTCACGTGGAGGCGCCCGCAAAAACCCTTTTTTCCGCGCTTTTTGCGGGCGGGCATGTCGCCGGCCTTCCCGCGCAGGTGAAAAGGGTTGACATCGCGCATCCTGCCCGTTATACTACAATAGTCCGATTTCATACATTCCGGTTTCGGACTATCTGACAGGAGGATTATAATGCAAAAAGAACCACTGAAAGATGGCACCATCGAGGCCTACCGGGCAGGGTATAAGGACCTTGACCGGATCTGGTCCGTTTTATCCAAAGCGTGCGGCCTATCCGACGCCGAATATTGGTCGCTGCTGATGATCCGCGAAGGCGCGCTGACGCAGCATGAGATCAGCGAGCGTCTTTTTATGAGCAAACAGACGGTAAATTCTGCGTTCCGGCAGCTTGTGAAAAAAGGATTGGTGCGCCTTACGGCGCAGGAAGATAACCTGCGCGTGAAGCAAATTGTCCTCACGGAGGAAGGCGAACGCTTTTCGCGGCGCTATATCGACGATATGCTCCGGCTCGAAGAACGGGTTTGGATGGAACTTCCGGCAGAGGAGCGCGTGCTTTTGACGCGGCTCACCCGTAAATACAACGGCCTGCTGGACGCAGAACTGCAAAAGCACCTGAAATAGCGGCTGGGTCTGGCAAGAAAACAGGTGCGCCCGGTTATGCAGAACAGCCAGACGCATTTTTTCTATCACCTGAAAGGAGTATGCAAATGAGAATCAGGCTTTCGGATCATTTTACCTATAAACGGCTGCTCCGTTTTGTGATTTCCCCTGTCCTGATGATGATTTTCACTTCCCTGTACAGCATTGTGGACGGCTTTTTCGTATCCAACTTTGTAGGTAAAACGCCGTTTGCCGCCGTGAACCTCATCATGCCCGTGATGATGGGAATCGGAACGGTAGGATTTATGATCGGCACCGGCGGCAGCGCGATCGTATCCAAAACCCTTGGCGAAGGAAAACACGAACAGGCACAGCGCTATTTTTCCATGCTGGTCTATACCGCAATTATAATCGGCGGAGTACTGTCTGCGGCCGGGTTTATCTTTATTCGCCCGATCTCGCAGGCACTGGGGGCGACGGGCGAACTTCTCGATAATTGTATCGTTTATGGCAGGATCCTGTTCCTTTCCATGACGGCGTTTATCCTGCAAAGCGTATTCCACAGCTTTTTTATCGCCGCGGAAAAACCCGGGCTCAGCCTGAAAGTGTCGGTTGCCGCGGGGCTTACAAATATCATACTCGATTATGTGTTCATCGCTGTCTTCCACTGGGGAATCGCGGGTGCGGCCATTGCCACGGCAATCGGCGAAGTGATCGGCGGGGTGGTGCCCATTTTGTATTTTTCCCGGAAAAACAACAGCCTGCTTCGCCTGGTCCGGACCCGCTTTGAAGGCAGGGTGCTGCTGAAAACGTGCGCGAACGGCGCTTCCGAGATGGTCACGAACCTCTCCATGGCCATTGTCAACATCCTCTATAATTTCCAGTTGATGAAGCTCGCGGGAGAGGACGGCATCGCCGCTTATGGCGTCATCATGTATGTCAACTTTATTTTCATGGCGATTTTCCTCGGCTATTCCATTGGCAGCGCGCCCATCGTCAGCTATCATTACGGAGCGCAGAACCATGCGGAACTGAAAAACCTGTTCAAAAAAAGCCTGCTGCTTGTGTGCGGGGCCGGTATTATTCTTACGGTGCTGGCGGAAGTCTTCTCCGGCCCGCTGGTGGGCATCTTCGTCAGTTACGACGCCGGATTGTTTGAAATGACCCGCCACGGGTTCCGGCTGTATGCCCTCGCCTTCCTGATGATGGGCGTCAACGTGTGGGGCTCGGCGTTCTTTACGGCCCTCAATAACGGCGCGGTCTCCGCGGCGATCTCCTTTTTGCGCACGCTCGTATTCCAGGTTTCCGCCGTGCTGATCCTGCCCCTTTTGCTTGGGGTAAACGGGATATGGCTCGCGGTCGTCGCCGCCGAAGCACTCGCCCTTGCCGTCACCATTTCCTTCCTTGCGGCAAAGAGAAAACGGTACCATTACGCATAAAAAATCCCCGGCCATACCGGGGCCGGACAAAAAAGGGACAGCTTGCCTGAAACATGCCGCCACTGCGCGTCTGGACCGTTTTTCGATTCTACTGCGCGCAGCCGTAAAGCCGCCATATGAGCGGGCCTGCGCGCGCACATATTGTCCTTGCCCGCAAATAACAGCTTAGAGCCAATCCCCCGCGATAAGAGTTTATCTGCAGTCTGGGGGATTGCGTGTTTGGCGCGCTATCCCTCTATTTTCATCGTCTGCATTTCTTCTTTGGTGATATGATTTTTTGCACCGTACGCTTCCCAAAATTTCGCGGAGGCGCCGACGAACATTTTTTTGGTCAGCGGCATACGCGCCTTGAGCAGCTTGTTCCCGCCTTCATCCACCGCTTTTGCAAACTTTTTGAGCTTGCGCTTTACCGTCGGTACGAACGGCGTATCGAGGATCGCTTCTCCCGAGCCGATGCGCAGTGCCGACCCAAACAAAAAACCGTTGCTTTTGCAAAAAAAACGTATCATCTCCACCGCGGTATCGTTCTGTTCCGGTTCAAGGAACCCGCAGTTTACCAGCACGTGAACCACCGGTTTTTTCTCCGCCTCATACGTTTCCAGTTCCTTTAAGAAGCGCATCAGCGTTACCGGCAGGCCGTCTGCATACAGCGGAAAGGCAAGCACGAGGCCGTCATACCTCCCCAGCGTTTCGCAAATCTCCCGGTGCCGTTTTTCCGTTACATTATACTCGTCCGCTCCGCTGTTCAGATATTCCCTGAGCAGCGCGGCGTACCGCTTTGAATTTGACCGCGGCGCGCGCGGACTTCCGTTTACGATCAGCAGCTTTCCCATTTTTGCACCTCCCCGCATATCGCGCCGTCCACTTCTTCCTCTGGAACGAAGCGCACGTCCCATTTTCGGAAGGACATATTGTGCGCATTCCTGCCGGCCAGCCTGCGGAACAAAGCCTTTTCTTCTTCGCAGATGTCTCCATAGGCGATGATAACCGCCTCTTTTTCCGCTACATCCCTTTGAACGTGGTGCGTTTCCCCGCCGTGTATGCGGATAAACGCCTGCTGAACGGGTATCGCGCGCTCGAGCATCGTTTTCATGGGGATATCGTACGAACCGCAGTAAAGCCGGCTGACGTAAAGCACCCGTCTGCTCTGCGCGATCAGCGGGTATACCTTAACCGCATCGTCGCGTATCACGCACTTTCCCGGCGTCTTTACCCAGCAGCCAAAGCAGCCCACGCAGTTCGCGATCTTCATTTCCGAAAGATCAATATACCGGTTCTCTTCGTTTGCAGGCAGGCCCGCGGGAAGCGTCCTGTCGCTCAGTAAAAGGTTCATACCATTCTCCTTTTCCTCTTTCCTGTAATATGACTAACCGATTTTATGCATATTCTACCATATTTTTAAAAAAGCTGCTAAAAAAGGCGCCTGCCTCTGTGGCAAACGCCTTCTGTCTCACTTTGCTTTACCGGAAATATTTTACGCCGCCCTCGAAAATTTTCTGGTCGTAATCGCCGGGAACATTTTTGGCGATATGGAGGCCTGCGCGCTCGGAGTGGCCCATCTTGCCAAGCACCCTGCCGTCCGGGCTCATGATGCCCTCGACAGCCGCCATCGATCCGTTGGGGTTAAACGGCATGTCCATCGTTGGATTTCCGTCCATATCCACATACTGCGTGGCGACCTGCCCGTTCCGGAAAAGTTGTTTCAACTCTTTTTCCGACGCCACGAACCGCCCCTCGCCGTGCGATACGGCGACCGACTGGACCGCGCCCGGTTCGGAAAGCATGAGCCACGGGGAATTCGCGCTGGTGATGCGCGTACGCACGATGCACGAAACATGCCGCCCAATGTTGTTATAGGTCAGCGTGGGCGAATCGTCCCGCATTTCGCGAATCTCGCCATAGGGCACGAGGCCAAGCTTGATGAGCGCCTGGAACCCGTTGCAGATGCCGAGCATCAGGCCGTCGCGGTTTTTAAGAAGGTCGTGCGTCGCATCCTTCACACGGCCGGAACGGAAGGTTGTCGCAATAAACTTCCCGCTGCCGTCCGGCTCGTCGCCTCCCGAAAAACCGCCGGGCAGCATAATCATCTGCGCGTTCGCGATCTCGCTTGCAAGCAGCTTGATGCTTTCTTCAATCATAAGCGGCGAAAGATTGCGCATGACGACCACGCTGGCAACCGCGCCCGCTTTCTCGAACGCCTTTGCCGTATCGTATTCGCAGTTGGTACCCGGGAACACAGGAATCACGACGCGCGGAACCGCGGTTTTATATTTGCTGACAAAGATATCCTTTTTCTCGTAGATGGGCGTATCTACCCGGCCGCTGTCCGCCGTTTTGGTGGGGAATACCGGCTCGAGCGCGCCGGTATATGCCTCGAGCGCACGCGCAAGCGGGATGCTCTCGCCCATTGCCTCGATGAACGGCTCCTCGCGGATTTCGCCCACGAGGGTAAAGTCCGGATCGGCAATATCCGCCGCTTCCACGAGCAGCGCGCCGTACATCTTGCGCGTAAGTTCCGAAAGGTCCTGCGGGAACAGCTTCACCCCGAGACCGTTGCCAAACGCGCATTTCGCCGCGCCTGCAAGCAGGCCCCCACGATCCACCGCATATGCGGAGACCACGGCTTTATCCTGTATCATTTTATGCAGTTTATCATATTTTTGTTTGACGTCCTCAAAATCCGGCATGCCGTCCTGGCCGCGCACGATATCGAGCAGGTAAAGCTTGTTGCCCGCCTGCTTGAATTCGGGGGTAATGACGTTTGCCGCCAAAACGGGAGCCACGCAGAACGAGCACAACGTGGGCGGTACGTCGATATCCTTGAATGTGCCGCTCATGGAGTCTTTGCCGCCGATGGCCGCGACGCCAAGCTCCTTTTGCGCATGATAGGCGCCAAGCAGCGCCGCGAGCGGCTTGCCCCAGCGCGCGGGATCATCCGTCATACGCTCGAAATATTCCTGCAGGGTCAGCCATGAATCGCCGACCGCGCCGCCGCCTGCCGTAAGCTTCGCTTCGGAAAGGAGGATGGCGTATACCGCGCCGAGGAATGGGCTTTTTTCCATTAGGTACGGATCCATGCCGTAGCTCATCAGCGTCGCGGACTTGCTGTCCGTATCCTGTACGGGAATCTTCGCGCACATCGCCTGTACGGGCGTCATCTGGTGTTTGCCGCCGAGCGGCATGGTCACGCTGCCCGCGCCGATGCTGCCGTCGAACATTTCCACAAGGCCCTTCTGCGAACAGATATTGAGGTCGGAAAGCAGGAACAGCAGCGTTTTTTCCACCGTGTCCTCCGTCTTTTCCGCAAACAGGTTTTCCGTATCCGCGCCTGCCACTTTCGCTTTCGCATGCTGTGTCGCGCCGTTGGAATTCAAGAATTCGCGCGTAATATCCACAATGGTCCTGCCGTTCCACATAAGGCGCATGCGGCCTTCGTCCGTCACACGCGCAACGAGCGTCGCCTCAAGGTTTTCGTCCTCAGCCAGCTTAAGCACCTTATCCAGGTCCTGCGGGCGGATCACCACCGCCATACGTTCCTGCGATTCAGAGATCGCAAGCTCCGTGCCGTCGAGGCCCTCGTATTTTTTGGGGACCGCGTCGAGGTTGATATCCAGCCCGTCCGCCAGTTCTCCGATGGCAACGCACACGCCGCCCGCGCCGAAATCGTTACAGCGCTTTACCAGCCTGGAAAAATTTTTATTGCGGAACAGCCTTTGCAGTTTGCGCTCGGTGAGCGGGTTGCCCTTCTGTACCTCCGCGCCGCATTTCTCAATGGATTTTTCGTCGTGCGCCTTGGAAGAACCCGTTGCTCCGCCGCAGCCGTCGCGCCCTGTGCGTCCGCCGATCAGGATCACAAGGTCGCCCTCCGCGGGCTCTTTGCGTTTCACCTGTTCCGCCGGGGCCGCCGCGATCACCGCGCCGATCTCGAGGCGCTTGGCTTTATAGCCTTCGTGGTATACTTCCTCCACAAGGCCCGTCGCAAGGCCGATCTGGTTGCCGTAAGAGGAATAACCGTGCGCCGCCTCGCGCGTGATCTTGCGCTGCGGCAGCTTATATTCCATTGTGTCCGCAAGGCTTTCGCGCGGGTCGGCGCTGCCCGTTACGCGCATTGCCTGGTAAACGTATGACCGTCCCGAAAGCGGATCGCGGATCGCCCCGCCAAGGCACGTCGCCGCGCCGCCGAACGGTTCGATCTCCGTGGGATGGTTGTGCGTCTCGTTTTTAAACATAATGAGGTAATCGCGTTCCCCGTCGTAAGTCTGTATCTTGTGGCGGATGGAGCACGCGTTGATCTCTTCGGATTCGTCCATGTGGGAGAGTTTGCCCGCCCGCTTTGCTTCCTTTACATAAATGGTCGCAAGGTCCATCAGGCATATATCTTTTTTGCTGTTAAGCTTTCTGCGCGTATCAAGATAGTCCTCATATACGCGCTGCGCCGCCTTGGAAAGCGGATCGTCTGCAAATTCCACTTCATCGAGTTTCGTGAGGAATGTGGTATGGCGGCAATGGTCCGACCAATACGTGTCGAGCACCTTGAGTTCCGTTACCGTGGGGTCGCGCTTTTCGCTTTTGAAATAGCCCTGCGCGCACAGCATGTCTTCCGCCGTCATGGCGTAGCCGTTCTCCGCAACGTAATCGGCGACCTGCTTTTTCGTCATTTTGATGAAGCCTTTGACCGTTTCTACCCCTGTGGGAATATCGAGCTCCATTTTAAGCGTATCATAGGGCTCAAGGGATGCTTCGCGCGAATCGACCGGGTTAATGACATATTTTTTGATGGCCTCTGCCTGCGCGCTGGTCACGCCTTTCAGCAGATAGACCTTTGCCGTACGCACGTCCGGGCGCTCGCCATGGGTCAGCAGCTGTACGCACTGCGCCGCGCTGTCCGCGCGCTGGTCGTATTGGCCGGGCAGGTATTCCACCGCGAACACTGTGTAGCCCTTCGCGTCCGGCAGCACGTCCATATAAACCGTATCGACGGCAGGCTCCGAGAACACGCCCCGCACGGCGGCGGCAAACGATTCATCGTCCATTCCCTCCACGTCGTAGCGGTTTAAAATCCGCACGTCCTTCACCGGCACGCCAAGGTTCTGCGTGAAATCCGCCAGCTTTTCCTGCGCCTCCACGTCAAATCCTTTTTTCTTTTCCACAAATAGTCTTCTTACGCTCATACCCTGTAACGCTCCCTCCATCGCCGCATCGTTTACTTTGCATATCTTTGCTTTCCGGCCGTGCTCTGCGCGTCCGGAACATTGTATCTTCTTGCCCATGAAGCCTGCCGCGCCGGGCCGGGGCCGGTCTTCCGGCGCAGCCGCCGCCCGCGCTGTTTCCGGTTCCCCCCGCATCGCCGCTTTTACGCGCGCGGCAGAATCCCCTCATGCTATCATTTATTATATCATAACTTATTCCCGCGACGAACCCCCCTGCGCAAAATCATGCGTAAGTGAACAGTAAAATGTAAATGGGGATCGTGAGGAAGGAAAGCAGCGTCGTAATTGCGACGCCCCGCGCGGCAAACCCGGTATCCGCGCCCGAGATCTCGGCAAAGATGGTCGTCGTGACCATGGCGGGAAGGCTCATCTGTATGGTGAGCACTTCGGACGGGAAGGCCGCAAGGCCCATGCACGCCGTTATCCCAAGCATTGCGAGCGGCGACACAAAATACCGCCCCACAAGCGCCCACGATATTCCCTTATCGAATTTCCTGATGCAGGAAATTCCCGTGCGCTGCAGGATCATGCCCACGAACATCAGCGCAAGCGGGGAGGTCACATCCCCGATATACGAAAGCGCGGAAGAAAGAAATGCGGGCAGCCGCACGTCCAGCATCACGAGAACAAACCCCACGATGACCGCAATCATGGGCGGCTTGAATATCTTTTTTAAAATATCTTTCGCGCTGAAGCACGCGCCCTTTCCCCCGCACGAAAGCTCCATGCCGTCCCGCGCGATTTCTACGAAGCCGAGGCTGTTCATGAACGTGGTGTTCGCCACGTAATAAAAAAGCGCGAACACAAGGGCCTCCTCCCCGAAGATCGCCGTCGCCACAGGGAGCCCCACAAACACCGAATTGGAAAACGAAAACAGCGCCGTAAAAACGCCGCGCTGTGTTTTCTTGATTTTTGCGATTTGGATGACCAGCTTCGCGGCCAGCCATGTGGCGCCGATGGCCGCAAAGGAAGCGAGGATATAAATCCACGAATCCGCAAGTGTTTCCGCCGTAAAGCTCGTAAGGAACGCCATGACCGCCGTGCATGGCAGGGTCACGTTTACGATCAGGTTGCTGATGAAATTTGTGACAGCCTTTCCCGCCCAGCCTGCGCGCGAAACGAAATATCCGACGGCAATGATAACGACCACCATAAGCACTGCCTGTATTGCCTCGAAAATCATTGTTTCCTGCTCCGTAGGAACCGGCGTTTTGCCGGTCCGCAAAAAATTTTTTATAGCGGTTTATCAATCGTTTCGCATCATCTATGTTAAACCGCTGTAAGCGCCCGGCGAAGGCCTTTCCTGGATATACCGCCCTGCCTTTCCTTTGGACAAAACCTTCCTCTATACGGACGTACCCCTCGTATTCGCTTTCCCGGCGCAGGGCAGGCTGACAGAAACCCCAGGCGGGGATGGGCGGGAAGCCTTATCTTTTTTTACGGGCAAGAGCGCGCACGCCTCCGCACGGATAAAAGCCGCTGTGCTCTCATCCCGATAAAGTGTAAAGCCGCGCAGCGGCGGAACTTTTCCGGTTCCCTTGGGCGGCGCTACACCAGCGCGTTATAGATGGCTTTTACCGCTTTCTCGAAATCGTCGTTCTCCACACCCACGATGATATTGATCTCACTCGATCCCTGGTCGATCATGCGCACGTTTACATGGCTTTGCGCAAGCGCCGCAAACAGCTTGGCCGAAACGCCCACCTGGCGGATCATTCCGCGGCCCACCGTGGCAATAATCGCCATGTTGGAGGAAACCTCCACGCTGTCCGGCTGGCAGACAGAATGGATCTCGTCGATCAGGTCCTCGATGCAGTGGCGGATACGGATATCCGCAACCACGATGGAAATGGTGTCGATGGAGGATGGCATGTGCTCAAACGACAGCCCGAATTTCTCGAGGCAGGTGAGCACTTTGCGGCCAAAGCCGATTTCCGTATTCATGCCGTCTTTTTCAATCGTGATTACGGTAAAATTCTTTTTGCCCGCAATGCCTGTGATGCCATCCTTCGCGCCATCCCGCCCCTCGATGGCCGGAATAATCATGGTGCCGCTGTTTTCCGGATCGTTCGTGTTCTTTACATTGATGGGGATCGCCGCCTCAAGCACAGGGAAAATGCTGTCCTCATGCAGCACGGTCGCGCCCATATACGCAAGCTCGCGCAGCTCGCGGTACGTGACTACGTCGATCTTCTTGGGGTTTTCCACGATGCGCGGGTCTGCCATCATGAAGCCGGAAACATCCGTCCAGTTTTCATACAGGTCCGCGTTTGCCGCGCGCGATACAATGGATCCCGTGATATCGCTGCCCCCGCGTGAGAACGTCTTGATTTTGCCGTTCGGCAGGCTGCCGTAAAAGCCCGGGATCACCGCACGTTCGTGCAGTTTCAGCGCCCCCGGCAGGATAGACAGCGTTTTTTTCGCATCATAGCTTCCGGTTTCATCAAAAAAGATTACATCCGCCGCATCCACGAAATCGTAACCCAACAGATCCGCGATGAGCAGCCCGTTGAGGTATTCGCCGCGGGAAGCCGCATAATCCTCGTTCGCGCCCGTTTTAATATCCCGGTACATCTTTTCGAGGTGTTCCTCGATTTTGATGGAAAGGCCGAGCGCATCGCGGATGTCCGTATAGCGGCGCACAATCTGGTTATAAATCTCATCCGTCTCCTCAAAATGCGCCGCCGCATCGTGCAGGGAATACAGCAGGTCCGTGACCTTGACGTCGTCTTTAAAGCGTTTGCCCGGCGCGGACGGCACGACAAATTTCCTTGCCTCGTCCGCCTCCACGATCTGCTTCATTTTCAGGATTTGCTCCGCAGACGCGAGCGAGCTGCCACCAAACTTTGTTACTTTGACTGCCATGTTCATTCCCCCACCGATTTATTCTTCTTCCGGCGCTGCCGGTTCTTCTTCTTTTGCGTAAGGAGCGATCAGCCGCCCCTCGAGGTAATACCGTTTTTCTTCCGCTTCCCCGAGTGAGAACGTCTTCTTGGGCAATACGCCGCATTTCACGATCAGGTCAAAAAACTCTGTCTTTTCCATCGCTTCAAAGTAAAAGCCGATGTTGTCATACTGCCGCGAAAGCTCCATAAACGCTTCGTCGCCGTGGATATAGTCGAGCTTTGCGGACGGATTTTCGCGGATATATTCCTCAAAAATTTCCTGAATTTCCCCCACTGCCAGCGGATGCTCCGGGTTTTCGATGATGATGCGCCCCGCGCCGTCGTGGTACAGGAACGGAATCTGGTACGTTCCGTCGTGCTCGATTTCGCTGCGCCAGCGGCCGAACACCAGCTTGGCCTTCTTGCCCTTTTCACGCAGGCGCTCCACCAAATATTGCACACAGCCCGCCGCGTTGACGCCGAACATCACGCGGTGTATGGGCATGAATTCCACCGCAGGATCGCGCAGGTTGATGATTTCGCACAGCGCATACCGGAGCGGGTGGTCTTTTTGTTCTTCCGCGGGAAGCATTGCCTTCGTTTCTTCCCAAATGGTTTTTGCCGTAGCCAGCGAATGATTCCCGTCGCCTACGCAAAACATCATGTTGTCCCGCCGGGGCAGCTTCGCAAGCGCGGCTTCCAAATCCGCGAGCAGCTTAGGCTGGTCCACAAACCAACCTTCGATGCGCCCGCCGTCCATCATCAGGTCAAAATCGTAAAGCTTCGGCAGGGAATTCCTCTGCGTGTGCAGCGGGCCGATGACGCTGTCCTGCTCATCGTCCATCAGCAGCATCACGTGCGGCAGCTCCACCGCCGCGCCCCGCCGTATCTCCGCGCGCGGAGGGATCCGTGAAAGCACCGTCTGCTCCGTCGCCCGGAGAAGCGGTCTGTTCTCGATCCTGTAGTCGTATTGCTCGAGGTCCATTGCCAGAAGGATGCCCTTGCGCACCTTGCCTCCAATGTGCCGCTCTGTCAGGATTACGCCTTCGGGAAGCTCTTGCAGCACGCCGTCTTCAAGATATGCGCGCATGGTTTCCTTCATCTCTGCAATGTGGTCCCCGACCTGTTCATCCTCAAGATAAATTTCAGGAAGCGTGATATGCAGTGTGGACGGCGCATTTCCCACAAGCCGTTCCACCGACTTCCAGTAATCCGGCTGGGACGTGAACTGGTCGCATGCGATACAGGCCCATTTTGCAAGGTTGACATTTTCCGCCGGCAAAAGCACGCGCGGTATTTTGAACCCCTGCTCTTTTTTTTCTTCCATCGTCTCCTCCAATTTCTGTCTCCCCACCGGAAATAGATTCGGCATAAAGATACCGATACAATAGTATAATATTTTAGAACCGTTTTTTCAAGCAAACGCATGAAAAAAGCGCCCGAACGAGCCGCTTCGGACGCTTTTTTACGGATGGTTCCTTTCTTTCCGGCTAATCCGCGAGCGGTTTCCCGTCCGCATCCGCCGGAATGCTGCCCACGAGGATCATAATGCCTTCCACAAGGCCCCAGATCGCGGAAATCCATGTCGTGATGCCAAACGTCACGATGCCGAGCAGGCCGAGGACAAGCTGGACGATTGCTTTTGACTGGAACCCAAGGTAAAAATTATGAATGCCCAGCCACCCGAGGAAAATGCCAAGGATGCCCGCCGCGATTTTAGATTTGCCCACCCGCGGCGCACAGGCCTGTGCCTGCCCCGGCTGCCCGCTTTTGGGGATTAACCCCACGCCGCACGTGATGCATACCACGGCCTCCGGGTCTGTCTTGCCGCCACAGTTCCAGCAATAATCATGCCCTTTTCCGACGGGAACGCCGCACCCCAGGCACACCGTCTCGCCGGGCTGGAGCTGTTTTCCGCAATTCCTGCAATATTTAAATTCTGCCATCTGAAAAACCTCCTGAACATGCGGCTTTTCCCGCATGTTTTTCCTTTCATGGTTCCAGTATATGGGCGGAAAACCGGCAAGTCAACGGACTTAAGGGTATCTTCATAAACTCTTAACCAATTCGTTTGTTTATTGTGTGTTTTCCGCGCTTCCGGCGCATTTATGGGCACCTTAAAACGCCTGAAACCTCGTTGTTGGCCAAAAATGTGTCAGCCTAGCCTGCATGGAATTACCCGGCGCCGTATGGAGCAGCAGGTGAAACGCTCTTGCCAGCCTTTCCCCCGGGCATGGCCGAAAAAGCAGGGAAGGTATTTATACGGCTTCCGCGAACCCGGAAACGCTTGACGAAAGCCCCCGGGCTTATAAGGCGGATGAAACCGTAACGCATATTGGCGGGACGGCCGAAGTCTTTGAGGCGATCCGCCCGGTCTGTAATTTTAAAGCTGCAAATTCAAAAACATTGCCTCCGGATTTGCTCCCGGCAAGGCAATATTTTTTCTTTCCACAGGTGTTTTTTCGGTTTCTTTCCGGTATAATGGCAATAAGCACAGTTTTTATTAGTTGAATCGTTATCCGGAAAAAATAATATAAGGCGGGAAGAGAATTATGTCCAAACCTGTATCGGGAACATTGATTTGTCCGCAGTGCGGCAAGGAACAGGATATCACAGTATGGCAAAGTATTAATGTCTCCTTGCAGAAAGGGGCAAAGCAGCAAATACTGGACGGAAATTTTTTCACCCATACCTGTGAATGCGGAAACAGGATTCCGCTTGTTTACCCATGCCTCTACCATGATATGGAGAAAAAAAATATGATATGGCTGGTACCGGAAGGAACCGGCTATGCCCTGGGGGATATCAACAAAACAACATTTATCCCGTCGTATATATACAGGGTCGTAAAAAACAGCTTCGAATTGATCCAAAAGATCAGGATATTTGAATATGGCTGGGACGACCGCGTCCTGGAAATTTTAAAGCTAATGATTGAAACCGATTATCAAAAGCGGTTTCCGGAGAAGAAAATACAGGAGGTTTGTTTTAACTGCACGGGCAAAAATCCTGAACTGCTTATTCTGGATGAGAATGGGACCGTGATGGGAAGCAAAATCCAGGAGCAGTCTTATTTAAACGTCAAA
Source organism: Christensenella tenuis (assembly GCF_014287795.1). GTDB lineage: Bacteria > Bacillota > Clostridia > Christensenellales > Christensenellaceae > Christensenella > Christensenella tenuis. The sequence goes on along the minus strand of NZ_JACOON010000004.1, from coordinate 302,006 downwards.
ACCCAGTATCTTGAAGCTATTATGCGAAAAAGCGGCCGCGGATATTTACAGATAGACAGGGATTGGGCGCTTGCGCTGCTTGGCGAGAATCAATAGGCGCCATACGGGAGACAAAATGAAGGCAATCATACAAAATCATTTAAAACAGATCGAGCAGGCAGAGGACGTCAAAATCCTGCTCGCCGTGGAATCGGGAAGCAGGGCGTGGGGGTTCCCCTCACCAGACAGCGACTATGACGTCCGGTTTATTTATGTCCGCACCAATGAATTTTATTTAAAGCTTGAGAAAACAAGCGACGTTATCGAATATATGCTCGATGAAGAGCTTGATATCAATGGCTGGGACCTTAAAAAGGCGCTATGCCTTTTAAAAAAATCAAACCCGACATTGTTCGAGTGGATTGCCTCCCCCATCGTATATTATGAAGCGCCTGTATTCGAAAGGATACGGAATATTGCGGCGCACTGTTTTTTAAGCCGTCCGGCCCTATACCATTACCTTAACATGGCGCGCAACAACAACCGCGAATTTTTAAGGAGAGACCGTGTACGGCTGAAAAAATATTTTTACGTCCTGCGCCCCATCCTCGCCTGTAAATGGATCCTTGCGCGCCAAACTCCGCCGCCAATGTTGTTTGCGGAACTTGTAGAAGCGGAGCTCGGCAGGGAAGTCCGCTCAATCGTTGACGGCCTGTTGGAAAGAAAGGCTGTTACTTCAGAGCTCGGCGAGCAGGAACCCATCGCGGCGTTGAACGGATATATTGAAAAAGAATTGTCGGCGATAGAAGAAGCGGTTGGCCATGCGCCCAAACAGGATGCTGTGCCATGGGAACAGTTAAATCGTTTGTTTTTAAGCTTCTTGCGCGACTATGAGTGAGGCCGGCGCACGGCGATCCCCTTTTGATACGCTGTCAAAGGGACATAATGAAGGATGTTGACGGGAAAGCAGCATTTCCCCGAAAGGCAAATACGCGGTCTGCGCCAGCCGGTATGCAGACCGGAATATGAATAACCTGGAAATGCAGCCCACGGAATTATCCCGGCTCCTAAACGGGATCCGGAATCTGCAGGGGCGGTAGTGCGGGCGGCTTAAGGAAACCCCCGCATATTTCCCCTGTGGAGATTACCGCAGCAAAATGCTATAATGGTTCCAATCAATATTGGAGTATGAATATGTCTGGAATTGCCGATCAAAAAACAATTATGAACGTTCTCACGGGGTGGATCACCATAGAAGTGCTGACCCCTCAGGATTTTCCAGACCCGCGCGACTATATTACCGGGAAGGAAGCGCCGAATAAGCAGCGGTATATCGAGTTGGATATTGGCGATGTTCCGCCATGGCTCGATCCAAGCTATTCTTATCCCGAACAGGACGCGACGGTTTTCTGGATCGTATACCTCGGGGCAATCCTGCAAAAAGAATCCTATCTGAAAATATTGGAAACCTTTGAAGACGCGTTTGCAGAGGAGAAGCTGCGCAAAACGGGAATGGCCGGTCTGCTTTCCTTTACCGTCGATCAGTATGGCGCCTATGTTGGGGGCGGATGCGTCTCCTCTTTTGCGTGGGGTCTGGGGCAAATTTGTGACGGTACGCCGCAAAACCTTTCCCATTTCCCGGAGATCGAAAGCAATCTTCTCATGCAGCTCGACCAGTCTCTGATGCATCTGGATGAAGATAATATTCCCTTGCCTCTTGGGCCGAATGAACTGGAACGCTGTTATACAGAAATGACCGGGCATTTAAAGCTGCCGCAGGCGCTTTTATCGCAGCGGATGGCTGCCATACGCGTGGTATATAAGCGGAAAGATGTGGACCCGCCCCAATCCGAACTCCTCAACAGTTTTTTCCTCAGTGATCTGATTAAAATACGCAAAGAGTTTGCCGCCGGAGCGGTTGGCGTCGGCCTTGACAAATATCTGCGCGGAACCGATACGGGGGACCGCAGGGATGTTCTCGCGGACGAAAACGTATTAAGAGACATCTTACGGCCTGAGTATATACCCGAAGTGCGATGGACCCCGAAAGCGAGATACAATTTGTTTCTGATGCAGCAGGCGGCGGTGAATCATGTGTTCCGGGAAATGCGCAAGGAAGATATTGTCGGCATCAACGGTCCCCCGGGGACGGGAAAAACAACGCTTCTTCGTGATATCATCGCAAAAGTCGTTTTTGACAGGGCATGTGCGATGGTTGCGTTCAAAAATCCGTCTGCAGCATTTCAAAAAGGATTGGATCGTGAAAACAACGGATATCGGCAAGCGTTATATGAGGTGCATCCATCGTTGCTGGGCCACGAAATCGTAATCGCTTCATCCAATAACAAAGCAGTGGAGAATATCAGCCGGGAACTTCCCGGCGTGGATATGGTAGATGATATGTTCGACCCGCCGCTGCGCTACTTCAATCATGTGGCCGATCATGTGGCGGACGGGAAAGAAACATGGGGCATGGCCGCTGCTGTGCTTGGAAACCAGCGTAACCGCGGCAACTTTACAAAAGCCTTTTGGTGGGATGACGAGTATGGCCTGTCTTCCTACTTTAAATATCTGGCGCACCCTCCTGAGGAAGGTGAAAAGGTCTCCCGCATCATCGCTTTGGAAAAACCTCCGCAAAACGCGCTGGAGGCGAAGGAGCGGTGGCGCGCGGCACAAAAGGATTTTATTGAAAAACGCGAAAAAGAAGCTTCCCTGCGCGAGGCAGCCATTGGCTGCGCGGCGGCGATGGAGTCCATCAGCAGATTAAGGGACGCTCTTGCAGAGGTTGAAAAGGAAACGGAGGCGTTGCGCCGCGAGGAAGATGCATTGCGCAGTGAGATGGAATCGGCCCGGCTGTCGCTTTCCGAATGTGAGCGGGAATATGAGCGGACAAAAGAGGACTTAGAGATTGTCAGCAATGCCCGGCCCGGTTTTTTCGCGCGCATTTTTCAAAAACAGAAATACCAGGCATGGCTTAGCAGCCGGCAGGAGTGCTTAGATGAATTTACCGAAGCGAAAAAAGTGCGGAGGAAATGTGCTTCCAGCGAAAAAAAGCTGGCGGAAATTTATACTTCGCTAGAAAAAAAACGTGCGCTCAAAGAAGAACAACAAGAAAAACAAAAAGCGGACTATCAAAAACAGGCCGCGTTGGTCGGGCAGGCGGCAGAATACTACGGGGAGCATCTGCCCACAAAAGCGTTCTGGGAAAATAAGGAACGGCAGAAGCTTTTGCCGTGGCTGAACGATGCGTGGCAAAACGCGCGCGACGAGCTGTTCGCCGCCTGTTTTCGCGTACATCGCGCTTTTATCGACGCATCTGCCGACAAGCTGAAAAACAATTTAAATTGTGCCATGTATCTGATTCAGAACGGTTTGATTCTTGAAGACGATGAGTTGTCGATCGTTCCATCGTTATGGGCCAGTTTTTTCATGGTTGTTCCCGTGATATCCTCCACATTGGCTTCTATCGCACGGCTTTTTTCCAAAACAGGAAAAGAGCAGCTTGGATGGCTTCTTTTGGATGAGGCCGGGCAGGCGACGCCGCAGTCGGCAGTCGGAGCAGTCTACCGTGCCCGGCATTCGGTCGTTGTCGGCGATCCCTTACAGATACCGCCGGTCGTCACTATGCCGGAAAAGCTTTATGGATCGGTTTTTCAATCCTTTGGTACGCCGCATAAGAGATGGACCGCGCCGGATGTCTCCGCCCAGGCGCTTGCTGACCGCGCCAGCTGGTTTGGCACCGCATATCAGCATGAAAACGGAGAGATGGATATCGGCGCACCGCTTTTGGTACACCGCCGCTGCGAAGAACCCATGTTTTCCATTGCCAATCACATTGCGTATGACGGCAATATGATCAGCGATACCAAAAAAGGAGAATCCCTGATCGGCGCGGTCTTGGGGGATTCGCACTGGATCGACGTTCCTTCTGACAGCCCGACAAAATGGTCGGAGCCGGAAGGTTTAGAGGTAATCAAACTAATGCAAAAGCTTGTTTTTTCACAAGTAAAGGAGCCCGATCTTTATATCATCAGTCCGTTTCGGATGGTGGCGCAGCAACTGCGCAATGCGGTCTCTTCCTCCGGCATGCTTAATATGCTGACAAAGGAATCCCCCGACCGTTGGGTAAATGCGCATATTGGCACAATCCACACATTCCAGGGTAAGGAAGCGGATACCGTAATTCTCGTTTTGGGTGCATCCGGGAATCAAAATGCCGGTGCAAGAAACTGGGCGGGCGAGCTTCCCAACATCTTGAACGTAGCGGTCACGCGCGCCAAACGCAGGCTGTATGTGGTCGGAAACCGTACGGAGTGGAAACAAATACGGTTTTTTGACGTTCTTCACTCCTATATGGGAAAACAATGATATTGGCAGCAGTACCGTTTAAAAGCATAAGAACCGCCTGTTTGCGGTGCTCTAAAATTACTTTTGCGTTTTTTTTAAAAGGTTGAGAATAAGGATGCGGTAAAACTTGCGCCAAAAAAGGGGGAATCCAGAAAAAGGTATCTGCATCCCGCTTTGGAAGATGTCCTTTCCGTCGTGAATCAGCTAAACCCGCCGGACGCGTCGGAATAAAAAAAGCTCAGGGGATTAGCAAAATTGCGGTGTAGTAAAAGAGGTGTTAGGTGGTGAAGTAGCGGTGAAGCAGCAAAAAATTTTTCCGAATATAAGAGAAGAAAAGCCGCCACGCGTTTTGAATCATAAGCAACAAAAAACTTATATAGCGGGTTTGGCGGAGAAGGAGGGATTTGAAGCCTTAGAGTCATAACACACCCCAAAAAACGGCTCATAAAAACCGCTTAACAAAGCACTTTCTTGTGTGAGCAATGATTGATTATTTTTTCTCAATGTGGGTTAATAACCCGTTTTTGTGAGATGGGGTGGGTTACAAAGTGGGTTATAATTTTGAATAGGGGAATATAACTACTAAGCCTCTTTTGAAGCAAAAAGGATAAGATATATTGTTTAGTATCCCCACACTGAATTATGTTCATTGCTTGCCAAAGTTCATCATGGTAAAATATAGTAGCAGGGATACAAAAGCGGGCGGTTAGCCACATCTCCCTATTTAGGGCTAGAGAGTGGTGATGCCAATGGAATATCTTGTCGTTTTTGCAGTGATATTAGTCATTGTTTGGCAGATTTCTAAGAATAAAAAATAACCGCCCCTGCACGGGCAGTTATTTTCACTTAAATAACTTCGCGGGCTAACCGTTTTGCGGTTGTATCCCTGTTTCTATTATACCCTATTTAATAGGGGAGTCAAACATTTTTTGCCTTTTAATCATTCTTTAACCATTTATGCACTTCTTTTGTATTTTCGTTTAAAAATTTTATATCCATGCTTATCGTTTTGAGGTAGTTACCGGGTTAAGACCAGGAGAGCTGATTGGTTTGAGAAATGAAAATATACAAGACAATATTTGTACCCTGCACAGCGCAATCAATGTTTATAACGAGCACACTACCGGAAAAAAATAAAAATGCACTCCGTTCTTTTGTGTTACCCGATATTGCACTTCAAATATTGGATGAACAGCGCGCAATGTTAAGAAAGGCAGATGTAAGTTCTCCGTATGTTTTCCCAGACCAAAACGGTGAGCACGCAAAACAAATCACCTACTATAAGAGGTGGCGGAACTATAGGAATCACAATAAGGTATCTCCTGTTACTCTGTACGAGTTGCGCCATACTTTTATATCAGCAAACAAAGAGCTCCCTCTTGAATTGATTAAACCAATCGTAGGACATGGAAAAGATTTCGATACTTTTGGTACTTACGGTCATATTTTGGGAGATGAACAGTACAGAGCCGCCGCCCTTATAAATAATGTTTTTGTAAGGCTCATTCAGGCACAGTAAACAGTAGTGGGTTATAAAGTGGGTTATTTTTCTCCATTATATGCAAAAGAACCGCTTTGTTAGGCGGTTCTTTTTGGCGGAGAAGGAGGGATTTGAACCCTCGCGCCGGTTACCCCAGCCTACTCCCTTAGCAGGGCTATAAAATCCGTTTAATATTGCGTATTCCCAGTATATTGCGTGTAATATGTGTGTAATACTATTCCGATTCGCTTGTAGCGGCGGTCATAGAAGAAGGACCGCCAACGCATCAGCGCAAGCGGCCCTTTCTCCATTATATATCAAGCGTCCGAATGCCAGTGCATCATCTCTCGCACGGCTTTTTCAAAGCTTTCACACATACAAAATCTCTGCTTATACTGTTTGCTTTCGGGAAAATCTTCTTTGCGAAAATCTCTCCTATCGAGGACATCCGCTTCATATGTCCCGTTACAATAGCGTCGCTGTACAACCATAAATCTCCACTCCATAAGGACCTTCCTTTCATTGGCGTCGTCAATGGTAGCCGTAGAGCTTAAACACTATTCTGTTTTGCTTTGTGTAGGTAGATATTTTTTGTACCTTTATGATAATACTATATTTTAATGAAATCAATATAAATTTGTCTGTGGAATTTTAGGTTTCGGCTTTCACCAGGATGATAAAAGACCGCCCCTGGTTGGGGCGGCCCAGGCGTTCCATAATTAGTTTCCCTGGTGTGCAGGTGAGGAAAATTAAAAAGCGGGAGCTTTCGCCCCCGCCCTTCGTCAGCCTTTCGGCTCCGTATACCCCTGCGCCTGCTCGCTGTCCTTTAACCCCTTTGTGGTCGGGTCCGTCAGCACTCCGATGAAGGACAATATGGCCATCGCCACCGTGCCGATCAGGAACGGATTGGTAAAGAACTGCGCAAGCACATTGCCAACGCTTTCCCATGTGGTCATGTCCGCGTAACTAAGCCCATAATACGCAAGTACGGGTGACGCGATCACCCCGAGCAGACCCACCCAAAACTGCGGGCTTTTCGCCCGTACCTTCCAGTTAATTTTCTTCATACTCAAGCCCTCCTTTAAAATCCCATTTTCTTTTCCACGGCCTTAAACTCCGCCGACGCCGTAAACGCATGAAACAGCGCTTCCCGGCTCATGTCTTTGTAAATGCGCTTCAGCCAGTTTTCCTTTCCGGCCGCGTCCGGTTCCCGTCCCAAAAGCCCCCGGTATAGCTCCGAAATAAATTCCCCGTTCGCCTCCCGGGTCTTCATTTCTTCCGTTCCAAAATAAAAGCTATATCCCGTCTGCGCAGGTGTGATCTTCCTATTCATCAACTCGTTTATGTGGTACGTTCTTCCCGCCGCGTCCGGCTCCCGGTCCAGCACCTTCCGGTACAACCTGTCCACATACGCTTCCACTTCCGTCCTGTTCGGCATTGCTTCCTCCTTTTCTTCCGGCAGGCTTCCTCCCGCAATAGACAGGATGCCCCGCGCAATCTCATTCACGATCTCGTTAAATTTGCTGTCAAACAAAGCGTTATCCGCCGCGCTGTCCATAAATCCCGCCTCGATGGTCGCCGCCGGGCATTTCGTATGCGACAGGACGTAAGTGTTTTTGTCCTGCACTTTCACGCCCCTGTTTTTAAACCCGATTTCCACAAGCCCGCCCTGGATTGCCTGCGCCAGCCTGCGGGACGTTTCGGAAGCGGACGATACGATCAGGCATTCCGCGCCCTCGCCGCCTCCTGAATTGCGGTGGAACGCGATAAACAGATCCGCGCCCCACGCGTTCGCCCGCTCCGCAATCTCCTTTACCGGAATCAGGTAATCCCCGTCCCGTTCGAGATTTACGGAATGTCCGGCCTGTTCCAGTTTTTCCGCCACTGCGGACGCATACCGCAGCGCGTCGTCCTTTTCCTGCCTGCCTCCCATTCCCACGGCCCCGCTGTCGCTCCCGCCGTGCCCCGGATTAATATAAATTTTCATACTCTTTCCTCCTCATTCCACTGGTAACTTCTTCCTAGCGATCCTTTTCTATATGTTCCGTGATCCTGTAATGCGCCTGTTTTGCGCTCTGCTCCACTGCCGTAATTCTATGTTCGTGGTCGTCTACTTTGCAATCGAGCTTTTCGACGTCGTTTTTTATCCCAAGTATTGTATCGAGCTTAGCGTCTACGCCGCCCCGCCACTTGCTGTCGTTCGCTATTTTTTTATCCCGACCGGACAGCCACCCCGCAAGCCCGACAAAGCACCCGACTACGGCAATCAGAATTGTGATCTCTATTTGCATCATACCCTGTCCTCCAATTCATTATCCAGCCGGGTAACAGCCGACTGCCATTATTGCCATCCAACCTCCGCCCGAATCAGCGGAAGTGGAAATTTGCCCGCTGGCGCTTACTACAATGCGCCCAAAGTGGACGGTATCGTTTGTGGCCTTGCGAAAAAATGCAGGGATGAAAAAATCTCCGCTCGGCCTTGGTATGCTTGCGGGAAGTTGAGCGAACACCCCAGAAATAGCATCCGTGCCCGCGGTTGTGCGCCCGCTGAAATTTATATGGACTTGCCGTCCGTCAAACCACGCCCAATTTGCTTCCCATGTTATTCCGCCTCCCGAAAATGATATCATCGTCGGCTTTATGGCGGGAACAAAATAACTTGCAGGATGACCGCCCAGCTTTTCCGCGTCTATTTCCGCGCCGGGCATACTGCGTGTGAGCGCCGTTATATTACCGCCAACGATCTGCAATACCGCAATCTCTCCCTCATATATGGACCCTGTGCTGTTGATGTCCTCCTGTGTGAGCGCTGGAAAGGTTGTCGTTGCAGAAAAATCCGTTACCCACCCTACTTGGCCCGGCCCGGTCTCGCTTGCTTCCTGCGTCAGGTCAATCCTGCATATGAGGCGTACATACCCGTCTGTAAGCGTCGGCGTGACAGGGATTGTATCTGCCCCGTTATTCTCGATTACAGCTCCCTTGAGGATAAAATACCCATCCCCCACCGTAATTGCGTTTGATATGGACGTGACCTCGCACCCGTTCAGTATGCCATCCCCCATTATTTCAGCCAAAATATTCCGCCAATTCTTCGACGTGTTGTTCCTCCGGTCAAAAATTAATCCGTTTAACGCCATATTATCTACCTCCAAGCATTCTGTTTATTTTTTCATCCAGCATAATCCGCAGTTCCCCGCTTTTGTATACCGTTTTGGTTCGTTCGCTGCTTTTGCGGATTGCGGATATGTAGCTGTTAAGCACCCGGCCTTCCTTCGTTCGGATAGTCAGGTCGTCATAAAACGCATAATCTTTTCCGCATGCAAATTCTATAAGGTGCGAGTCACTATTCTCCGCAAACTTATTTTTTACCTCCTGCGCCGCGTCCGCCGCTTCGCTTACGCTCAAGACTTCCCACGTACCGTCTACCCGGTTTTCGTCCGTATAGGTATTTGTGATTGTCCCATCCTTGAGCAGGTACCAATCTTTCCGCGCCCCCGTGTCCTCTGCTATTGTCGTAATTTTCCCAATAGCGTCATGTGCAAAGGATTCCTCTAAAACCTCAAAATCTGACAGATCGAGGAATATCTTGTGCGTCCGCCTGTCCCGGCGGAAGATACGCATCACCAGCTTGCCGCCCACAACGGAGTACGATGTGTGGATGTTGTACAGCCGCCGCACCTTGGATAGATACGATTTAATATTCCATACGCCGTCTTCTACGCTTGGCAATGCGCTTCCCGCTGTCGATGTAGCGGCAATGACTGTAAGATACGGCGTGGCATATACCGCGTCGGACTGATTGACGTAATACTTGTCGATCTGCGTCTTGATATATCCCTCGATGCTTCCGCTGACCGTCCCCGGGCTGTCCGGGATATCCCTGGAAAAGAGCGTATTGATATCGTTACAGGTGATATCCAGCGTCTCCCGGTCTTTGTCCACCTCCTTGATGATGCCGAAGAATCCATCCGCAAAGAAAAAATCTCCGGCCCTTGCCGCAGATTCCTCTCCCTTGATCTTGAAGTCCGATACCTCATCATAAATGGATTGTATCGTCATATCGTACGCGAGCGCTGCAGCGTGGTGCTTGAGGGCGAATGTGTGGCGGTCTCTTATGTACGTTATCATGATGTCACCCCTTGAAATACTCGTGCACGTGCAGGACGTGGGTAATCTCCGCTCCCTCTGTCGTGTCCGCCGTCAGCGTCGCCCGTACTTCCTTTCCGACCGGAAGCGTGAAGAAGTTTGCCACATTTTCATTGAGCGATTCTACAAGGTCGGTTCGGGTATTTCCGCTTACCTTCCAGACCCCGTCCGCATTGGGCCGGGAGGAATAGTAGATGTGATCCCCCGCCGCGACCGATACGCCGGACAGGTCAAGAGCACCGATTAACTCCCCTGTTGCGTTGTCCTCCACCTTGTAGTATATGTTGGACACCGGGCCATTGATGTATAGCTCCATTGCCGCCGGGAAATGTCCCTGCGGAGTAAAGACCTGCGCGTCGCCCGCGCCGCTGTCGGAAAACTTGAACGGGAACTTGAAAGTAAACCGCATCGGGTTGATACTTTCCTCCGTCCGAAATAGGAACGTCAGCGGGTTCTTTTTGTGGTACGGGCTTGTGCCACGGAAGGTGATAGGGCACTCAAGCGTCCTGTATAACGTTTTCTCCGCGCGCTCTATCCCATCCAGATTCACGTCCATGTATAGTTCGCGCCCTGTGTAGGGGACGTATTTCAATTGCAGGTCTTGTGCTCTCTGTACCCAGTCCACAAATTTATGATAGGTTTTGTATGGCTCTTGTGTTTTAGGCCAGAATACGAGCGTTCCGCTGATTTCCGGCTGCTCGAAATCTTTTGATGATTCCGCGAAAAATCCGTATTCTACCTGCGCATATTCCCTGCTTTCCGCAAAGCCGAGGCCGGACGGTTCCCACATGAATTCAATTTCTGATTGCAGGGATCGTTCGCGCCCCGTCCCATCGACAAGATAAAGCCTTCTCAATTCATTAGCCTCCCTACCTTTTTCCGTACTGTATAGACCATTTGATCCGTCATACGTCTTATTTCCGCATCTGTCATTTTGCCTTTTACCGTGATCGGCATAGAGATATTGATATCGCCGGAATGCATTTCTGCGGTCCTGGTATTTATGATTTCGTGCATGTCAAGCATTGGGATGGATGCAGCCATATATTGATATTTTAAGTCCTCCATCGCCGAATCGTACGAACACATAGCAGTTTTTGCCATTCCTGCATACGCTTCCGCTACATCGTCTTCTTTATTCTTTGCGCCAACTACAAGTCCCTCCCCGGCGTCCTCCGAGCGTCTTATCATCTGCTTTGCAGGAGATTTTCGCTCAAGCGTGTCATCTACTGCGCGCATGGCTCTTCGTGCCATTTCTGCATAAGCATTATATACTTCGCCGTATTTTGATTTAGCTCCATTGATGAACCCTTGTGCCGTATCGCTACCCGCCTTGGCGGCATCGTCCGCTTTGTCAAGATTGGAAACCATTTCTCCCATGCGGATTTCGATTGCCGCCATTTTCGCATCGAAATCGGTCTCCATTTGCGCATATGCATTGGAAAAAGTTTTCTTTCCTTCCTCTACCAACGCCAGCTTTTCATTCAATTGCGGGACTTTTTCGGCGCCACCCTTGACGATTGCGTCGAGTATTTTTGCGGACTGTTCTGACCCATCGGACAGTTTTTTAATAAGCCCTTGGTCAACCCCCATCTCCATTGCTTTCTGCATATTGGATGCGTAAGTGTCCATATAGGCTATTTGATTATCGAGGCTGTCGATCAAATCATTTACGCTTTGATCGGCCTCTCCATCCATCTCTTGAAATAGTCCGATTTGTCCGCTGATACTTTCGTACGCTTTGTTATATGCATCGTCATATTGTTGCTGCAACATATCAACTTGAGCGCCGGTTTCGATTATCGCGTCGTATTGCTCACGGTATGCATCCGTCATTCCCGCAACTGCATCAGTGTATTCAGTCGTTACCTGTCCTGCGCTATATAGAGTGTCTATGTATACTTTGTTTTCTTCGGTGAAAACAGCAAGATTTTCCTGCCCCGTTTGTATCGCTTTGTTATACTCGTCCGTTTGATTTTCGCATGCGGCAACTACATCACCTTGATTTTCTAAATCTTTTTGCAGTTGCATAAGTTCGGCATCGGAATCAACGAGTACCTTCCCGGTTTCTTTTTCAATTTTCTGTAGTTCACTAACACGCTTATTATACTTATCAACTATTTTTTGATGATCTTCCCTTGCCTCCCTAAGCTTATCTTCCGATTCCGCCGCTTTATTCTTGTTTACGGAGATTTCGTTTTCGATGGCCCCCATTTCCATCATAATATCGTTGTAGGCTTCCATTGCCGCCTGCTGCCGATAATACGCTTGCATCTCTTCTATATTTTTTGTAAGCGCTTCGGTTCCGCCTTCTATTGCATGTGTGTTTTCATCTATTCGCAAATTAAGCTCGGGGAATAATTCATTTAACTGATCGACGATAAGCTTATATCTGGTTTGCGCTTCAGTAGAATTATCAAGCTGGGGTTCAAGTTCGCGCAGCATGTCTACATATCGGCCCGATGTAATAATTGCTGCTTCTGTTTTCGCACTGCTATCCGCGTAAGCCTGCTTGATGTTATCCAGTTCTTTTACTGATTCCCGGGACGCTTCCGTGAGCTCATATGCGCTTTCCACTCCATCATCAAACGATAATATGAGTGTTGCAAGCGCTGTTACAACCGCCATAATTGCCGTAATTAGAAATGTCGCCCCGCCCGTTGCTGTATCGAGCGCAGCCTTGAATGCTGCTACAGCCTTTGCTCCAACCGTTGAGGCCAGTGTAATAGCAGTGATCCCTGCGGCCATCACAGCAAGTCCAGCTACAACGGCAGTTACTACAGGCACGATACCTTCGTGGGTTTCAATAAATTCCGTAGCCCAATCAATTACTCCTTCGCCAATTTTAGTAAGGTTTTCAAGGGCCGGATTCAGTTGGTTCCCTACTGCGATTTTTAAATTATTGAAAGAGTTTTTTAGAATTTGCAGCCTGCTTTCACTTGTGCTGTATTTGGTGTTCGCTTCTTTTGCAAGAGCAGTATTTTCCTTGAATGCCGTTGAAGACATGGAAATAGAATCTGTCAATAAATCCCCAGACTTTGCAAGAGATGTTACTGCATTACGCAGACGCACCTCCGAAAGCCCCATTTCGTCCAAAACGGCAATAGCAGATTTCCCATTGCGTTCCGTGTTGTTCAGTCCCGTTATAAACTGCGCCGTTGCCCCTGCGGCATCTACACCCCATGCTTGAGCAAATGCGTCCGCGCTCATTCCCGCAACTGCCGCGAATTCATTAAGTCCGTCGCCTGTTTCCACTGCAAGCTGGATATTGGATACCAATTTAGATAGCGCAGAACCGCCTGCTTCTGCTTCAATTCCTAAAGAGGATGTCGCTGCCGCAAATCCAAGAATATCTGTCTCGGAAAAACCCGCCACGCTGGCCGCAGCAGCAAACCGCTGCGAAAGCTCCATGATCTTGCTTTCTGTCGTGGCAGAATTGTTTCCAAGATCAACAATGGCTGAACCTAAATTCTCATATTTATCAGGATCGAGACCTGTTACGTTGGCAAACTGCGCTATCATGGTAGCGGCTTCGTCAGATGTTACATTGGTTGCTGTGCCGAGCATTGCCATTGTTTCTGTAAAAGACAGCAAATCCTCTTTTGCAATCCCAAGCTGTCCGCCTGCTTCTGCGATTCCGGCCAGTTCCGTGGTCGTAAGCGGGATTCTTTCGGACATCTCCTTGATAGCATCGGACATCTGCGATAATTCCGCTTCTGATAGATCAGTTGTTTTCGCTACACCCGCCATTGCGGATTCAAATTCTATTGATGCGTCACAACACTCTCTCAGGGCCTCCGCAATCTCTTTAACGGTTGCGGCAACGCCCGCAGCCGCAAGCGCAGTAGAAAGAGCCTCAATGCCTTCTTTAGAGCGATCCCCAAATTCTTTTGACTGTCTTCCGGCTTCTTCTGTAGATTTTCCATAGCGGTCAATGGAGGCAGCGCATCCGTTCGCGCTGTTTTTAGCCTCATCAAGATACTGTGCGTTCTTTTCGATCTCCGCGTTGGTGTCATCCAACTTCATTTGAGCTTCATCGATAGATACCTGCCACTTATTCATGCCGCGCTCTGCCGCATCGAGACGATTCTGGTTGTCTACCAGTTCGTTATTCAGTTCTTCGATGGCTTTAGTAATACGCTCTTCTTCCTCGGCGGTGTCTTCCTGCGAAGATTTCAATTCGTCGAGTTTCTTTTTGTTGTCCGCAATTTCTGTATTAAGCCGCTCTTTTGTCGCCCTGTATTCTTTGGCGGCATTTTCCGCATTTTTGAATCCTTTTTGTGCATTTGCAAGTGCGCGGGTTTGTGCTTCCTGAATATTTGTAAGAGCCTTATCCTTTGCGGTTAATGCTTCTATGGAATTGGCATTATTTTTAAATTGATTCTGCGCTACCTTAAGGGCGGATTCCAACTTTTTAAATTCAGAGGTCAGGTTTGTAACCGCTGCCTGACATTCACGCTCGCCCTCTACAGCTATTCTTGTGGATATTGTCCTCGTAACTTTCTTTGCCATTTCAAACCTCTTTTTGCTTGTGCGACTGGTTATACATCTCGCATAAGTCGTAGATCATCCCAACGTTAGCGGATAGTGTTTCGTCCGCCGAAAGTCCGCTTACGCTTCCTATACGCAGATATTCCGCCCGCTTGACTTTTTCATCCTTTTTAAGCTCCATAAGAATCAGGTCTACTTCCTCAACCTCGGGCTTTATTTCTCTTTCAAAGCCAACTGTAAAAGCCCGCATGACCGCTTGTATCACCGCAACAATATCCCTCGATGATTCCGCAATATCATTGGCCTTTATCTCTTTGATCTCCTGCGCATCCAGCCCAATCCTGCGCCGCGCCAGTTCTCCATGTTGCGCCATGATCGAGGCGGCGCGGCATACTCTTTCAAGCTCATCCTTGCTGTATTTTTTCATCGTTGGAATGAAATTTGCCCCAAACTCTTCTTGCAGTGCAAACATGGTATATCCATTAAAAATTAATGTGTAGATTGTGTGCTCCACCCTGACTTCAACCGCTTTTTCAGCGCCTATCATTACGTTTTTCATCTTTTCTCCATACAAAAAAGACACCCTTTCGGATGCCTTAAATTACTGTTTACTTTTTATTTCTTCGTGGTATAATAAAAGCAGGGATATAACCTAAACGGCTAGCCAGATGTTAGATTATAATAACCGCACACCTTGCCGGGGGAGCGGTTATTTGCTTTTATTGGACATTTGCCAAATCACTATCACTATGACAGCGAATATAATCAAATATTCCATTAGCACCACACCTTTCTAGCCGTTAGAAACGGAATGATCGTGTGTGGCTAACCGTCCTCGCATATATCACGTGCTTTTGTAAAATAAAACCGCCCATTGCTGAGCGGTTACTATTTATTTAAGTCCCGACTGTGCTTTGCTTTCCACTTTATCATTTATAAACGTTATACTAGCGTTTGCCCCTATTGAGCCATCGCCGTCCCACGCATATATTTTTATATTGCTTGATTGTGATTGCAGCTCTCCGTCGCTTCCAATAATCTTACACACCTCATCGTAATCCATTCCGACATGTATCTTGTTAAATTCCTCCATAGATATCGTGTACGATTCATTTGTATTATATCCGTAGTTAATATCTATTGCGATAGGCAGCTCGCTTAACGCCTCGCCCTTCGGGAGCGCATACTGAAAATCGCCCGATCCAGTTTGTGTCACACCCGAAAAACCAGCATAGCTAAACCAAATCCTTATTTCTTGTCCCTGCTTGCATTTAGCCCAACCGTCAACATCGAAGCTTGAATCTTTTTCTGCCAGCTCGTCTGCGTTTTTGAGCCCATACCTCGTAAACATAAATGCTCCGTTTTCATTTTCCGTAAAAAGCACGTCCAAGTCATCGTTATACGGATTGTCGCCTGGATCGACCCCCTCTTCTTCGCACAAATCCAAGTAAGTTAATACCCTTGTTATGGTACAATCCATATACATCAACGTACCATCAAGCCCATTTTTAGACGCAGGCGTTGAGTATACCTCAATCGGCGCTTCTATGTAGCCCTCTATTTCATCAATGTTTACGTCCGTCTTCTCTTGTGAAATCCCAAATGGTTCTGGTTCTTGATGCGTGTTATCAATCATAGCTTGCGATTCTTCCGATATCTCCACATCAGGCGTACACCCAACCACCGCAACAGCCAGCACGACGCACAAAACCACAACCAATATTTTCTTCATAAATCTCGCCCTCCCTTTTCCAATATTATACAGGAGGATTTAATGAAGGTAAAGGGGCGGTTCCCCGCCCCGTCCTTGTCAGCCGCCCTGCGTAGGCGTGAATTTTTCATTGATGTACGCCTGCGCTCCTGCCAGCGTATCAAACTCCGCCACGTAATGCCATGCACCGCCCGGCATAAGCGGCGGGTACGCCGTGAAGTTAATCGTCGCGTGCTGGAATGTAATAGAACTCCCCTTTGTCTGTGCGTTTTCATTTCCAAGCGCGCCCTGTACCTTTGTGTAAAAATGCGCCTCATAAATCGTTGCGGAGCTTCCCTTCCGCTTAAGGTTCCGTATGTACGAAAGCCCCCCGAACGGGGCAGAATCCTCTCCTGCATAAGAGATTTCTTTCTTTTCTGCATCGTATACCGCCCCTACAACCAATGCTAATGCCTCTTTCGGGCAATCGTTTAATTCTGCGGGAATCGCCGCGGAAACAAATTCAGATATTTTCACCTGTAACACATTGTCCCCGTAATCCTCCGCCGTGGCCGTTGCCACCGTCATATTTGCGGTCGCAGACGGGCCGAGGCTAACCGGTGTTTCGTACGTCGGCATTGCCGTTTCCGTTTCATCCGCCTTAAACTTTCCAAATCTCATGTCCATTAAACCAAATGCTGCCATTTCTTAATTCCTCCTTGCAATAAAAAAGACAGTCAATACAAACTGTCGAGCCATCCATCGTAGACATCCGCAGCCTTTTCGGCGGCTTCATCTGCTTTTTTCTCATTTGCTTCCTGTATAAACGGCGCTGCCGGAACCCCGCGTGCGCCATATTCCTTTACAAACGCCACTTCCGTATTCAAACTTCCGGATTCAGCATTTCTTCCTGTGGGCCTAACGTCTATGTAGGCGTTTGTCCCGCCAACTTTCGCTTTTCCTTTCTTGATCGAGTTAAGCATGCTCCCTGTTTTATGGAGGCCATGCCGCCTGCCGGATTCCTTTTGCGCTTCAACGATCACATCAGCTTCCGCGTTCAACATCCCGTCAATAACCGTCGTTGGAACCCTTGCCATTTGCTGCATCGACATGAGCATGTCTTCCAGTCCGCCAACCTCAAGCCTCATTCAATCACCTCGTCAATTTCACACTCAAATACAATATGCTGGCCTTCTTCATCGCTTGCATCCACTTCGTAAGGATAAGTGAATCCCGCATCTAAAAGAGCACGCTTGATCTGCTTTCGTGTGTCAATGGAACAAAACGTGTGTGGGCAGAAAAGATGCACTTGTACAAAATTCACATTGTATCCCGGCTCATTGTCGCCAAAATCCTCCGGGCTGGCATTAATGTTGAACACAAGGTACGTGTCCGAATCTCCCGTATAAATATTCGGAAAGATCGGATAACCAAGAAAGGAAAGTGTCTGCATGATATTATCGTTTACGCTCATGCCTTCACCTTCCTTTTTACCTTGATCTCCAAGAACTGGTGTTTGTCGAGTATGTCATTGACGCAAATCACCTCATATGGTTTCGAGTCGTCTTCCCGGTAAATCTCGCACTTTGGATTTACTTTGTCCGAATACCGCATCGTTATGGTAGCGGCTTCTTTGAGGTCAAGCCTAAGCCCCTCAAACAACTCCTGACCGTATGCGTTCACCCATTTACACCATACTTTTTCACCGAACAGGTCTGACCATGTCTCCTGTGGATATCCGCCGGGGCCTTGCGTTTCCGTCTTTCCTTTGATCGTGATCTTTGTCTTCATTTCGCCTGTTAAGGCATAAGAGGCCATTAAAACCACCATCCTTTATGTTGGTTCAAAAGCGTCCTAACGGTCAACTCGACCTCTCGCGGAACCACATTTGCGGCCACTACAGCTTCCCGGTTGTTATACCAATGTGCGATCAACAGGAGAAGAGCCTGTTTGACGGTTTTAGGTACTACCACATTTTCGCCAACAAGCTCTTTCCCCGTATAATTTTCGCAAAATTCCCGCGCAGCGGTTATCAGGTCGTTTATCAGACTGTCCTCACTCGTGTCGCCCGGATTGATACGCAGATGCAGTTTTGCCTCTGCCAATGTCACCGGCTCCGTTACATCTGCCATATCGCCCCTCCTTATTTCTTCTGACGTTTGACTATGGGCTTCTTTTCCGTTTCCGGCTCTTTGCTGATAATCGCTCCACTTTGGACCGACGGCATTTCAACAGCTTCCGCATAGCCGCCTCCGATCAGCAATTTACCTTCACAATCTGTAACATCAATGATACTTCCTGCGCGAATCGTTCCATTCGGCCCCGCAGACATTGTAAGCATTTTAACTTTCATTTCAAGTCTCCTCATGCGCTGGCAAGCTTAACTCTCGCAAACGCTTCCCCCAATACGGGCGCGCCGTCTCCGAAGTAGTCAAACAGGTATCCGATTTGGTTTGTGGTTGCATAGAGCTGGTCCAGAACCTGAATGTTCATACCGTCCGCGTCGCAAATCCAGTAGCCGGATTTGAAGTCTCCGTAAACAGCCACATATTTCTCAGCAGCGAATGTATTCGGGGCAAATTCGCTTTCGTAAGCCGGATGCCCGAGCAGGGTATCAGGAGTATTCAGCGCAACGGAAGGCTGCCAAATATACTGACCGTCTGTGTCTTTAATCTTTGCGAGCATCTTGAACATATCCCTATGCATCATCCAAGCGGCGTTACGCCTGTACTGCTGCTTTACTGAATATTTTGCGTTCATCAGCCCGTCGAATGTAACTGCCGTTGCCGTGTTTCCGTCTGAAACATCTCTCCCTGTCGGAATACCGTCATTAGATGCCGTGAAAATGCCAAGAGGCTGCCCTGTTCCATTTCCGGCCATATATGCGTTTTCGCCGCCTGCCGCAATACGGTATACCATTTCCTCGCGTACTGTATTTTCTGCAATCGGTGCATGGCTTACAAGAGTTTTAGATACCTTGATGATTTTGCTCATGCGGTTGGGTTTAAACTCCCTGCGCCCGTATGTCAGACTGGTTTCTTCGACGGATTCCGCATTTTCGTTTACCCATGTCGCATCGTCCGCTTCCGTGGCACGATAGGGATATCCCAAAGACTGTGCCGGGCCAATCGGCCCTACCACGCGGGAAATCTGGCGCATAACGATCGCGTCATCCAACCCCTTTATAAGCTCCTGTACAAATTCCATAGGAGCGGTCAGGTTGCCCGCCGTTGCATCAGTGCCCAGCGAAAGTGCATTATGGTATTCCTGCATATGGCGTGGATCGCCGGAAAGCGCTTTCGCAAACATTTCCTGTACCGCCGCCCGCTTATGCGGTTCCGCCTTATCCGCAACCTCTCCCGCGAGCCGTTCGCGTTCAAGCTGTTTTTCTTCCGCCGTAATTCTTGTGTTCAGGTTATCAAACTTCGCTTCTAATTTTGCAAGCTCTTCCTTTTTCTCTCCGGGCATTTCCTTATTCTCGAACTCGTTCATGACGGAACGAATAGAGGCGGTAAGCTCAGCCCTTTCCTGCTTCATGTCAAAAATCTTTTTCATCTCAAACCTCCAATAATTTCTTTTTGATTCTGCTAAAATATTCTCTCTGCTCGTCAAGAGCTATATCCTCTACGGGCTGGCTGACGCCCCCGTTATCAGGCTCTAAAAAACCGCCCTTGTCAGGCGGTTCCATTTGTTCTGTATGCGCTTCGCATGGAATATCCGGCCTATGTTTGTATCTTCCAATATCAAACCGCTGGTTTCCGTAGACAAGGAACTCTCCGTCCATACTTGCAGCAATCTGCTTTGTTTCTTCTATCTCGTCTGCAAAGCCCTTTTTTACGGCTTCATCCGCAGTAAACCATGTTTCGGCATTCATCAACGATACAATCTCGCTTTCATCCAGACCAGTCTTTTCCGCATAGGTCGCAACAATGCCCGCGTCAATCTTTTCCATGTCGTCCGCCATTTTTCGCAGATCATCTTTGTTTCCGGCAATCAGCGTCCATGCATTATGGATCATCATGCTTGCGTTTTTTGGCATGATAATTTTATCCCCTGCCATAGCGATTACCGAGGCAATAGATGCCGCCAGTCCGTCAATATAAACAGTCTTGTATGCTTTATGGCGCTTTAGCATGGAATGAATTGCCTGTCCTGCAAAAACATCTCCGCCACCTGAATTGATATAAATGTCCAAGTTGGATATACCGCCCAAAGCGTCTAAATCATCCTTGAACTGCTGCGGCGTCACTTCATCTCCCCACCATGTAGCGGATGAAATGTCCCCATATAGCGTCAATTCTCCCGTACTTTCGTCTTTTGCTTTAAAATTCCAAAACTTATTCATTGTTTCGCTCCCTTCGGTAAGTTCTGCGGTACTGATGACAACGGAATATAGTTCCCGTTAACGCAATATACATCGCCGCCGTCTTCTTCGCTGATATCATTCATATCTTCCAATCTGCGGATATCATTTGCGTTCAGCCAGCCATCCTGCCGTCCACTGTGGTAAAATGCAGTTCTCGCCGCGATATCCCCGCGCAACAGGCCATTTACATTAAACTTTGCAAAGTATGTGCCCTGTTCCTTTTCTGTCAGCAAATCCTTATATATCGTCTGCTCCAACCTGACCGCCATCGGCGCAATGCTCTCCTGCACAAACTCAATATTTTGCTGCTCAATATTTGAAAACGTCGCGCGGTCAAGATCAAACACCTTGTGCGGCGGCACCCCAAATATACGGCATATTTCTGTTACCGCAAACTTGCGGCTCTCAAGTGCCTGGCTTTTTTCAAGGTCGCGTGAATAAGGATTTGCTCTCGCTCCTTCTTCCAGAAACAACCACTTGTGCGCGTTCAGCGCTCCCATATAGTTTTTTTCAAAATCCGCTTTAAAACGGTTGTACGCATCTTCACTTAACGCCCCCGGATGCTCTACAAATCCTCCCGGATTCGCCCCTTCTTCAAAGGCGCTTTGCGCATAACTGTTCAAATCCCTCGTCAGCCCCAGCACATCAGCCGCTATTGTCATGGGATCTTCCGGGTCTGTGTCGCTTGAAAACCGCATTCCCGGCGTATACATAAATTCACCGTCTCGCAAAACTTCCGTTGTCCCAATGTCTGTTGTAACGTATATGTATCGCTCCCCATTGATTTGGTTGGTTTGTATCGCCGAAGCATTTACAGTGGGAATATTCAACAGCCCGGCTACAAATCCACGGCGGTCACGCAATATCTTAGCAAACCCGCCCGTTGTTAAAAGCACGTTTGCAACATACATATGCCAAAATTCATAGGCCGTGGTGTGCCTATTCGGTAGACGGTGTAAGATACGGTACAGCGGATGGGTCGTTGCTTTTTCACGCCCCTGCTTCATTTCCCGGAACAATTCGAGCGGTAAGCTTGCCATTGTTTTCGCGACAACATCCACGCACCGAAGGACGGCCGCCACCTTTAAAGCGGTATTGGCAGATATGCTGTACCCACGCCCCGCCAGATAAGCCGCCCATTCATCGTCGTTTTGGACGGGAGGTAATTGGCTTGTACCATTTTTAATTTCTATTGTTTTTCCAAATAGTTTAAACTTCACTCTTTCACCTCTATACCACGCGTATTCCGCGCTGTTCGTAAACCGATCTCTTAGGCTCAAGCCTGATCGCCGCTGCCATTGCATTGATTAGTGCAACGATTGGATCAATGCGCTCAATGCTCTTGTTTTTCATCGGCTTGATATTCTCGTTCCCGTCGGTCTGTATTGCCACATTCCCAAATGCCCACCGTCCGAGCGGATTATACTCATGGGTTATTTCCTTTGCACGAAACATTCTTTCAAGCTCTGCCATTCCAGACGACATACCCGCCATTGTCTGCGGTATCTCGATAAATTTTCGCTGTATTTCCTGTGGAAGAAGCTGTCGCAAAAATTCAAGATGCCACGGATCGCCACAGAAATACTTTACGTTATATAGCCTGTCAATCTGTACGATCCTTGCCGCAATGAACCCATAGTCCACAACATCGCCCGGAGTCGCGTTTAAATATCCGTCTGCCGCCCAACGTTCAAATGGTACATGATCTCTCTCGGATCGCTCCCTGATACTGTCCGCAGGCATGAACGGTTCCAGCATAAAACGCCAATCCTCTCCATTTTTGGGCGGGAATAACGGAGCTAACGCCGCAAGATCGATTCTTGTCGACAGGTCGATTCCTACATAGCAGTCCCGCCCTATCAAATCTGTGCGATTCCATTTTCCTTCGGTATCATCCCACATGGTGATCGGTAGCCAGCCAATGCGTTTTAGCGATACCCATTGATTTAACCTAAGCCATCTGAAAAGACGCTCCGCACCTTCGCTGTTTCGCGCCTTTACCGCTTCCTGTCTGACGGATTCTATGCTGATCGACACGCCCAACGACGGATTTACTTCATACCAAATTTTTTCATCGTATATATCGCAATCCTCCGGCGCACCATATATCTTCACGTACCATGTATCGTCAATAAGCTCTCCATCGCGTATCTTTCGGGCCTGCTCGTGTACCTCCCAGCCAATAGAGAGACGGTTTGGATCATCGCCTGCCGTTGTAATAACGAAATACAACGGTTCTTTTCGTGCGGCGCCGGAACCAAAGGTCATAACATCCCACAAATCACGCTTTTGCAGTGCGTGGAGTTCGTCGAATATTACAACTGTCGGATTCAGGCCGTGTTTGGAGTACGCCTCGGCAGATAACACCTTGATGAACGTACCTGTTTCCGGGTTGTGTATTTCTTTTTTGGAATCCACGATATTCAGGTTTTTATTCAAAAAATCATCCTGCTCTATTTTTTGTTTGACCGCCCTGTATACCAAAGACGCTTGTTCCCGCTCTGCGGCGCAGCAATATATTTGTCCGCCCGGCGCGTCATTAAAAAGATGATCGAGGGCGATACCCGCGATCATCTCCGTTTTCCCGTTCTTTTTAGGGATTTCAATATATACATACTGGTATTGCCGCCTACCGTCCTCCCGAACCGTCCCGTAGACATCCCATATGATTTCATGCTGCCACGGTAGCAGAGTAAAGGGTTGTCCGTAGAAATCGTCCGTCAGCTTCAAAAGCTGTAAGAATTCGATATGGTCAAGAGCCTTTTGTTCATTGAACATTTCGTCTATTTCTGTACGCTTCTATTCCCGTGGCTTCTTTTTTCTCTGGTTTCTTTGGTATCGCCCTCATTCTCCCTGCCGGATTCAAGAAAAGGCGATCCTCATAGGAAAGCAATAGTTTTTCTTGCTGCTGCAGCTTCCCTTCTAGATTATTAATAGCTGTATATGCTTTAGCGACATCGCCGCCGTCCAGGTCTTTATCATCGAGCACATTCTCCATCTTGTCCAGTATTTCCCTCAAGCGGATCATTTCAGATACGCCGAGGCAATACCTGTTTACAATTTGTGTATCTAAAGCCTCTACAAACTCAATATTTTCGTACAGTTTTTTTAACCGCAGAAACTCTTTGTGCGCGATTTTATTCTTCTTTACGGCTTCCGTTTCAACCAAAGGACTGTTTGTTTTTAATGCGTCCTCTGCCTGCTTACGTGCTTTAATTTCCGCTTTTGTTATATGGTTTTTGTTCTCCAGCACGATCAGTTCGACCGGCTTTGATGGCCTTCCCGCCATGCTTTCACCGCCTTTTTACGCGTTTGCGTCATTTTCGGAGTAAATCCTGTGTTGTTTGGGGCGCACGGTTCTCAATCCGTTTCCCGTAGAGATTCGGCTACCCCCTACCCTTTACTACATTCGTTTGGCTCATTCCCATATTCATACGTTCCTACTATCTTCCGATGACCTTTTACACTATTACAATGAATACATGCCGCTTGATGATTACTTGCGTCCCAGAATCTTTTATCTTCTGGGCTATCGGGTGGGTCTATATGGTCTACGCACTCTGCAAGGATGTTGCATCTATCATCTAGATGGAGTTTGCAGAACTTATTCTCAGGCCTTGATAGGAATGCCTTGCTATACTTATGCCATCGATAGTTATATCCTCGCTCTCTCGCCGTGCCCCTCCGTCTGTCTGCAATACGATCGCGTTCCCGCGCCTCGTCTTTGTGCTGATCGCAGTAGCCGTTTGTCGTAAGGTTGGTACATCCTGGATGTTTGCAAAGCCTCATCGCCTTTTGCATGATTATTCCCCTATTGATTTAATCTTCTCTTTGTATAGCCTGTTGCCTCTCCGCTCATTACCGCCTCTCCTAACGTCTTGTACATTTGAACCCGTTCTTGCGTTGCAAGCATATTGCATACCCATGTCAGCTGTACTACCTCACCTATCTTATATGTCAGCCCAGCTAATCGCCTAATCGGTTCTTTCTTTAAGCGCCGCCTGGCCCGGTCTGCCCGGCTGACTGCGATTGCCGCAGTATAATCTACGTAGTGCTCTGCATTGTATTTGTCCATTCCTTCACCTAGCCTGTGTATATATTCTCTCGGTCATGATCTTTCCTCCGCCGCTTGCTTGACATAGGCATCGTTTCTGTTTTTCCCACACGCATTTAAAGCGGTCGTCCTCGATCTGGTAGCTGCTGATATATACCGGCCTTGTTTGCCTTGCCGCCCAATCAAAAAAGGCGTTATGGTCAAATCCCTCATAACACCCACAGTCCGTGCGTTCGTACGGTATATCGCAGTATATCACCGCGTTAGACGGTATTTCGACGTCTCTGTAATCCTTTACGCTGTATTCCACATTATCCGCGCCATCCAGCCTTTGTAGCCCTTGTAGCCTTTGCAGCCTTTCCAGACTTTCCAGCTCTTCCAGCCTTTTCGACCCTTTCGGATGTTCCAACCTTTGCAGCCTTTGCAGCAACGCTAAATGAAATGGGTACGCCCTGTCAAGCGGCAGTATTTCCTTTAATTTTTCATACACTTCTATCGCCGGGAACTCCCATTGAGAGTTTCCGAAATAGCGCCCCGCCATCCCGTTTGTTCCCAAATGCCTATCAATATCAACCCGACGCAGTCCGCTTGCTTTTAGGGCTCCGCGCATATACCTTTTTAACTCTTCCTTTAGCTTCGCAATAGCCTCTTCCGCCTTTACTGTTTCGGGCAAATATTCCGCCTTGACATTTTCCATGTATGCTTCGCGGTACCACTTGATATACTTTTGTCTTACTTCTTCATTGTTCGCTTTGATCCACGCCCGTATATCCGTTTTCGCCTCTCCGGGAAGCTTGCCGGTTATTTCCTCCATAAGCGTGTAATCTTTTAGAATATATGCTCCATGCAGCGCTCTTTTCCACGGCTCAATTTCTTTGGCGTACAGATAGTTTTTGCCTCTATTCCCAAAACTCCAGCAAAGCTTTACCCACGCGTTACTGTCTTTCATTCTATGGAAATCTTCCCGGCTTATCCATTGCTTGCATTTTTCAGTGGTATACTTCCCGTCCACGCTGTCTTTAAAGAGTTCTATCGAAAATGGAGATATATCGTTGCATATAATCCCGTCCCATTTTGGTGCAAGCCCACTGCACGCTTCTACTGCCGCGTGCGTGACCGCGCAGCCTCCCGCAAATAGATCAACCAACGTTCCGCCGCCCGGCAAGAATGATATGATGTCTTTTGCTATACTGTTTTTACTTCCCTTGTAGGGTGTTCCATATCTCTTCATATTTTTTCCAAAACAAAAAGACCCCCGCAGGAGTCTTTAAGGGCTGCGCGCCTCGCAAGCATTCGCAGCGCGATCACTTTATTCAAGCCCGCTATTTATTAGTCGCCACGGGCAAGCGGCAATGTTCTAATCCTGTTTAAAATAGGCGTGTTAAACATTCGATAGCTAGTCGCTGTTCAAGGTTGCGATCCCTGCGCCTATTCTGTCATGCTACCATCATACTACTAAAAAGCGCGCATTTCCGCGCCTAAACCGCGCCAATTTTGCTTAATGCTCTCTTTTTTAGTTTTCTCAGATACCCATCGCAATAATTTGTTTCAAAAGATATCTGTTTTGGTTGCAATCCCTCAAAATACCGCAGCTGAATGTATTGCCGCTCCGTTTCCGTTAACCCTGCATTGCTCACCATCTTCTCAATCTCGTCAATATGATAGAATATGTCTGTGATCTCGCTCCTGATTGCGTCCAATCTCGTTCCGTACACATCTATCATCTTTTGCACCGCCGCAAATACAGGATCAGAAGTAAAGCCGCCTTGTACCCTCACGTCTTTCAAACATGGAGATTTCAGCAATCCATCCAAAAGCGAGTTGTGTTGTCCTAGAATTTCGTCGGCCTGTTCCCGCAGTTCCTTCAATCGTCTTTGGTGTCCCGCATATTGGTATAATCTTCTTTCAATATCTTGCGTTACTTGCATTATATATTCTCCTGCGCTATACTATATTTAGAATAATTCATAACGCAAGAAGCGCGGGCCGCGCCCCCACCTTTAAACGCGGTCTGCGCTTTTTGTTTTACTCCGCTTCTCGGTTTAGCCAGTCTAGTGCGCATTTTTTACACATGCTTTAGCGTCAATAAGCCTCATACTTCCTCCTTTGGCTTGTTGCGGTAGAATGTTTCGTGATGGTACAGCACGGTTTTACACATGCCTCGTGATGTGAAATACCACACTTGCGCATACGGCACATCGGCCACTGTCGCAACAAAGATCCACTCCTTAGCCCTACTTAGCCACACCGGGTCTCTGCTTTCTTTCAAATGCCTAAGCTCGTCGAGGGTGAGGGGAGGGTTGTCGGGCTGGGTGCGGCATAAAGCGCGGTCTATTTGGCTTTGTGTAGTTTTGAACGAATGTACCACCTGCCCACCACCCCAAAGCTTTGCCCCTGCAATACGATAGTCATTTATAGTGACGCAATAGCCTTCAACGCCTGAAATGATTTCAACGGTAACGGTCTTATCCATCCTGCTCTACCTCCAATCGCTTGCCGTAGTATTTACACCAATACCAATCATTCATTCTGTACCTCCTTAAAATGATACCTTGTAACCGCTATCGGGACCGGCTCAACTTCCGAGCACCACAGCGTCTGACCGCCCAACTCCTGCCATATCTTAGGGAAGCCGCCTATGCCGTCAAACAGACTGCCCATTGTCCTTGCACCCTGATTATGTATGCGTGATAGTACAAACCTCCACGGCGGCAATGCTATGCTGTTCCCAAGTGCTTTGTAACGTGCTTCGTTCCTCCAATTTCAAATCGTTATTCGCCCGGCATTTTTATTGATATAAGCCAATATCCGATTATAGTCATATCCGTAATGATATAAGGGCTTCGTCTCTTTTATTTGCTTATAGATCGTCTCCAACTGCGCTTCGGATAGTCCGAGCCGCTGCGCCGTCTCTTTTCTTTTTTCATCTGTATGATTTAGTTCTGTTACCGTCATCTTCTCACCCCTCCCCTCTCGCGATCAGCGTAAGCACCATAAGGGCTAATATCGCCGTGCCGATGATCTTGAGCATCGTTTTTGTTTTATCGCTCACGGTTTTATCTCCTGCTCTTTAAACTTCATAAGGATTCCTCCTGTGCTTTCTGCGTTATTCTATGTGATACAAAGTGCTTACAATGGATATTTACCTCTGTCGCATCGGATTCAATAGCTTCCTTGATTCGATCTATGTCCGCTTTGTAATTGTCCTTTATTGCACATACATCCTCTTTGCAACAGCAGTTGCATTTTGTTGATAAATTCATTCCCGCTCCTCCATTTCCGAAAGCGCTGCCTCGGCTGCTTCTAAAATCGTGATATATGCTCCTTGTCTTTCTTCAAGAATGAGCGTCCGTTTGGTTTCATCATGGTAATTATCTCCTGCTCTCGCATCTATGCGGTCTTGGATTTCTTTTACCTTTGCTTTAGCGTAATCGACCGTCTGCTTATACGCCGCAAATTCTTCTACTGTGCCGATGTCCTCGTAGGCTTTCAGCCGTTCCCACACTCTGCGCTGATCGCAATAGCCGTATTCGCAAAACGATCCACCCGGCGTATCTTCACACCTTGCTATGTCGCAAAAATTACCTTCAAATGTCAGACGTTCCATTTTATTCATTGCCTCCGCTTTTTCTAACGCTTCTATAAATTTCACTGCCTGTTCGCTGTCAGTTATGGCAATATCATGATTAAGGCTTAATGTAGGCATTTCATTCACCGCCTCTCATACATTTCGGGCACAAGGTCTCCCCGTCTTTTTCTATCCACCCGGATTTTCTGAACGCCTTCTCCGCATCCTGTTTTGTCGGATGCCCGCCCAATTCATCATAGGTTTCCGTGTCTCCGCATCGGTTACAATAGATCGTGTATCTCGTTTCCCGTGTTATATCCATTTTATTCACCGTTCTCTCTATAAACCGTTATCCATCCTTTGCAAATCGGGCACTTCACTCGATAATCTCCCCACATATACTGTTTGATATCATCAACATCATATTTCAGTAGAGCATCACATTCAGAGCATTTAACTTTTCCCGGTTTGATTTTTCCATATTTTCTTATTATCATTCCTCTTCTCCTTCCTGTCCGCCGCGATATTGAATCCGTCTTTGTACGGAATCAGTTCGTGTAGGAAGCTATCTTTTTTGTTAGCTTCATCGTAGTTATTGGCGAAATGCAATCCCAATACGGCACAATCCTCATAGTGTATACATTTCTCGCAATACATTTCTTCATACAACACGCCTTCCGTTCCGTTTGAGAAATATCCCATTATTCTCCCTCGCCTCCGTCCATCCTTGCGCCGCAGTTGGGGCAAAATTTTGGCTTCTCAAGTCCTAGGTCAACCACAATCTCCTCATTACAGTTACTACATTGGTAAGTATCGTAGTACACGTCGGATTTGTCAGGCATATGTACCCACTGCCCATGTACTTCCGGCGCTGTCATGGTATCTCCCTCTTTATATGGTGCAATATGCAATCTCCCCTCGCTCTCGGCCTTCACGAGCGCCGCAATCTTCTCCCATAGAGCGGCGTTCTCAGTTTCAAGGCGTTCGTTCTCTTCCTCGGCAAGCGCCACCTCACATTCCAGGCATATTGTCGTCCTATCTCGATCAGTAAGTTCTTTTCCACATCTATCACATGTCTTGCTCATTCTTCCTCTCCTCCGCCTAACTTCTCTCCGCAGTATGGACAATACACTATCTCATCGCCCGTCGTTTCCTTGTCTGTATGCCTTTCCCAAAACCAACCTGTCGTGCCATCTTCAAACTGCCGTTTTACTATTCCTATTGCAGATTGATTTTTCATAGCTTTGCATTCGTGTTCGTGAATGATCTTCATATTTCCTCGCCTCCGTCCATTCGTGCCGCACTTGCACAAAAATGATTTTCTGGTGTCCCAAGATTACTTCCCGCATAGATTCCGTGGTAACATGTACCAAGAGATGTGTTATTAAATCTTTCCCACTAGCGGCAATCCTTACACCTTACCACCGGCGCTACAATTTTTATTACATCGTCTGGGTACACCTTTGTTTCGTTTCCCACTTCCAGTTCAAATTCACTTGCAGAACACCTCACAACAACAAGTTTTCTTGTAAATCCAATAATATGGCCTTTGAATTTGCATTTTCGTATGCTACTACTTCCAGTTCTCTTATTTTGGAGATAGACACATTCGTCTCCAATATTCAATTCATTTCCTAAATAATCTCTCATCACTCTTTCTCCTTCGGCGGTTCCGGCAGTGACATCCAATGTGTGATAGCGCCATCTATTGTTACGCTGCTTGACGGGGCCGTGATCACGATAGATCCGTCCGTCGCTAACACTGTCCCGTTGTATCCGTCATCTTTTGGCAGCTTTTCTTTGACGCTGATCCACTCCGGCGCTGCGGCCACTGCAGGCGCATCTTTGACCGTTTTCATGCAACAATTTAGTGTCGTTAGATCAAGAGTGTCACGGCCATATAACCTAAATAACTCCTGGACTAATCTTGTTTCATCAATTAGTCGCCACGGATATAACCGATTCTTCATTCTTCCCCGCTCCTCTCCAGCTTTGTCCGTTTTTCAAAAATATATTCCATAAACGCTATCATTTGCTCTTCTTCGTCCGGGCTTAATTCCCCATGTCCAGGTACTGTTACAATCCTGCGCTCCCGTTCCGGCAAAAGTGCCGTCCCTTCAACAAACTGTCCATCTTTCGCGTTATGGATATCATCTCCCTCTATTGGCCACATTGTTATAAAATCTCGCTTTCTTTCCCTTAACCCTGTCCATCCCGCCGTCGCCGCCGCCCTGTACGTAGTGCGTATAGCAGCAAAACCACTTGCTGTCCTTCCGGTACGCCCAATTTACTGTTGCATTAAAGACCTTTCCGCAGATCGGGCACGTTTTCAGCCCCTTTTTGGTCGTGTAGTATTTACTCGCGTTATCTTCATCGATTGGCATGATTCCCATTTCCGCAACGCTTGCAATCATCTCATTTTCCGTCATTTTTCCAAATCTCCATAAAATTCTTAAGCCGCAGCGTGACATTCCATTCCTCCCGGTTCGCTCGATGCATCACAACGGGCATCTCCCATTCTCTCGCATCCATCTCCGCTTGCCGCAGCGCGTTTTCCACGTTAAGTCTCTCAACCCGCTTGCACTCAATATGCAACCCAGGAATCCCCACCACGTCAGCGTCGCCGTTCGCTCCGCAGTATTGTTGACCGCGCCGGGTATCAAAGCCGTATTCCTGTAATTTGTGGGCAAGCTCCAGTTCCCCGCGTTTACCCTTGTTTCTGCTGTTCATAGATCATATCATTCAGCGCCTTTGCCTCGAGCGCCGCCTTAATCGTTTTCTTAAGCCGCCTGTCATACGGATGCTTCAAGCCTATCTCCTTGATCCTCTCCCGTCTCTGCCGCTTTGCCTCCATCATCATGCTTGCCGTTATCAAAAGGCGTTTCACCCGTCCATTCCTCCTTTTCCGGCTCCCAGCCGTAGTGTCGATATTCGTCCCTGTAGTTCAAAAACAGCTTCGATGGCTGGTCGAAATATGATTCCGCGAAAACGTCCTGAACTCCAAGGTCTCTGTTTTTGCATATTTCTACCACATTTGAGCAGTTATAGATCGCCGCATCTGCCTTCCACTTAAAGAAGTCCATTGTGCGGTTCTTGAAATCATTATTCACTCGGTGTACGATCAGCACATTGTCAGCCGCATTGGTGATATCAGCTGTCCCTGAGATGTCCTCCTTGCGTAGTAAGCCCATGCTTTTACGCGGATGGCAGACAAAGAAAATATGTACATTGCGCTTTTTTGCAAAATTTGAAAGCTCCATTGTCAGCGCGGTTTGCTTTTCGTACTTGTCACCGGGATATTCCCGTAAGTCCATACTCATCAGGTTGTCCAGAACGATCACGTCCACGTCCATAATCAGCGTGAAGAATTCAAGCGCCTTCATGATCTGCTTTACCGCCAGGCCAAAATCATTGTTGTACACGTAAATCTTTTCGTCCATCCAGTTTTCAATTTTCTCCCGCGCGCTACTTTCAACGTGATACATCCATCCATCCTGCACTAAGCTGTCGCGGCCTGCCGCCTGTAGCATCAGCCATTCCTTTACCCTTGGAGCTCTCAGTTCCCCGGAAAATATTACCGAGCTAAATCCTTGCGTCGCCGCTTCCAATGCGATCTGTGACAGCCATGTCGATTTTCCGCTGCCGTTCGTGCCGCTCACGATTGATAATTCGCCCTTGTTGAACCCGTGTATCCTGCCATCCACACCGTTAAGACCGCTTTTCACCGATACGATTTTGCTCCGGTCTGCTTGCCGGATGTGCTTCATACGGTAAAACATTCTGGGCTTTGGGTTTAACGCGTCGCCGCCAAACAGCGAAACCGTATCGAGCAGCTTCGCGAACGTGTTGCTGTAGCTCACAAACTCGCTCATTTCAGCGTCGGTCATATTCTCAAAACCAGCGTTCGCATATTTTTGTTTCAGCTGAAAATATTCGTCCCTCGTCATATCTCAAATCCTCCTGCCACTCGCTTTGGCTCATTGGTTCCTGCGCTTGGCTCACCACGCGGAAGCCGATCCCATATAATCCCTTGCCAATTCGAAGCCATACACTCGGCGATCAGTGCCACAACTGCATCCTCTCCATGCCGATCTACCTGACCGGAAACTTGAGCAATTAAACTTTTAAGCCCTCTGGCTTTATATGCCTGTCTCTTTTCTTTCTTGTACTCTATCCAGTCTTTTAGAGCACATTGTATTTTTGAAGGCAGTCCTCTAAAGGTCTCGTCAGTCTCAAGGATGTCCTCCCCCCGTTTAAGGGGGGTAGGGGGGATATCTTTATTTGTATTTGTATTTGACTTTGTATTGGTATCATTCGTATACGGTGGTATACGGTCGTATACGGTCGTATCTTTTTTATTCCAACGCTTACGAATATTCTCCCTGTTTTTATCACATTTTTCCTGATATTGCAGATCGTCGTACTCCATTTGCTCCTGTATCGACGTAAAAGCAATGTCCGTTACCTCGTCAAGCTCGCCGTGCTCTCCTGTTTCCGCGTAATCATACATGGCAAGTATCAATGCCTTTGCACGCTCAGGGCTTAGCTTCTCAATTATCTTTTTGTATCGCTTATGTAATATAGCCTCTCTTGCCATGTCATGCTCCCTCGTTAAAATGGTAATTCCGTATCGTCCAGCGGCTGAAAGCCTTCTGAATCTTCCAATAACGCATTTCCTGTGCCTTGTTGATCCTGCTGTTTTCCGTTGCCCTTGCTCTGTACAAATTCCGCTTCATCCACAACAACCTCCGTCACATATCGCTTTACACCGTTTGCGTCATCGTATGTCCGTGCCTGGAGAGAGCCGCTAACTCCAATTTTTGAGCCTTTAGAAAAATACTTTGCAATAAATTCCGCTGTCTGCCGCCATGCTACGCAGTTTATAAAGTCCGCTTGATAGTTACCCTCTGCGTCCTTGAATCTGCGCTGTACGGCAACTGTGAAGCTCGTGACAGCTATACCGCTTTGTGTCGTTCGTTGTTCCGGGTCTTTCGTAAGATTCCCAACGAGAATTGCCTTGTTCATGCCGTTTCCTCCAAGCTGTATTTCGCGTAATGCGTTTTTTCTCCGTATCTGTTTTTACCTGTGACTGTTTCGGATTTTAGACAGTACCCCATGCGCTTTAAGTCGTAAATTCGACCAGATAGCCGCGTAATTCCTAAATCTTTAAACGCCTGAAGGGTTGTGATCCCTCCGAAATCTTTTATATACTGTATGATTTTTTCACATTGATTTTTCATAGTCTTAGCTCCTTTGGGTATTTGTGGTAATATAGGTCTTCTTCGTTCCATCCTTCATACTGAGATTTAAGATATTTCCGTATTTGCTCGCCGTACTCTTTATGTTTGTCTCCGAAGTCATAAGCCCTATGTATGTCTCTATTCAGCAGTACAATGTTTCTTTCGATTCCCAAGCCCCCTTGTGCCCTGCTAATGTAGTGAGCCGCTTCAAGGTCTGTAGATAATCCGCTGATTATACAACACGGCGTACCATCTATACTTTGCCTCTCTGTTACACGCTTACGTACCTCGGGTGATACGTCCAAGCATCTTGTTCTATAATTCTTTCGCTTCTTCTTTCGGATGCCCCAATAGCTCATGAGTTCCACTCTCTACTTATCTGCCCTTCCAGCACTCGCATTTGCAGTTTAAGAGCTTGTATTTGCTCCCCTGCAAGCTTGTATAGGGTCTCGGCAGTATTAAGATTAAGACGCATTTTTGCCACTTTTTCTTCGCCATTGCAGATATCTTTTAGCATTGTGACGGGGGTTCCGCTTTCGCGTTCCACGAGCATTGCTTTTCTGTATTCTAACTTATAATCATAATCAGCTTTAGCGTAGTTTTTGCCCCATTTCCCAAATTCAGCAAGGGTGGCCTCAAGTCTGTTTTGTAAATCTCTCATTTCAACAACTAGATCATGCCCGTTCATACCGCATTCGCCCTCGTATTAATCCATTGCAGCGCTTTCGCCGCTGACGTCGCTGTAACATCTTCCCATTTCTCCGCATTGCACATTTTAAGCATTTTTGATTCCTCGAGACCCGTAGCAAAGCAGGCTTCTCTTATTGCTTTAATCTGATCTTCGCTTGCCTTAGGCTTCGATCCATCGCTTTCGGATTTACCGCTGTATTTCGTCTTGTCTTTATCCCAGTACACATCAGCGCCAATGCCAAGCATTTTACAGGCTACGGATAAAGCGTCGGTGTAGGCCATTTTGAAACATTCGTCCGAAGTGTAAGGTCCTTTGGTTTCCTTTGCCACAAATGAACTTCCGCCTGTCGCGGATATAGGTTCCTCCCACTTATCGTCATATTTCAAATGCAGCTTTATTTCGACGAAAGCAGCGATCTCTCCGTTCGCTCCCGCTTCTGTCCACTGCCGGACAATTTCGGGTCTCCATCCTTTCCCACATGGGCCGAATTGTTCTGTAAGCGTTTTGATCCGCCACATTGGATTGATGTCGCTCTTACCTTTTAACCGTCCGGCTTCAATAGGTCTTATAGCACTTTGAGGTACAGCGCGTACTTTTTCGTATAATTCGAGATTACCCATTACCTTATCCTCAGACTTTCCGAATACTTAAGTCCGGCATATTCGACGACCGCGCCATTTTTGAGCGCATCTGAAAGCTGCTTTTTGTCTACTTCCACCTTATGCTTCAATACGTCCGGCATATTCTTCTCTGCCCACATACGAAATCTATCTTCATCCTCAATCACAACGGATGGCGCGTTTTTCTGGATGTTGAAACTGAACAGTTCCGTTTTAAATTTAGGCTTCCCGCAGCGTACCATCGCTTCCTCAAGGCGTTCTTTCATCGCCTTAGCATTGTTTTTGAACGCCTGTTCACGTGCATAAAGCCTGTCCTTTTCTGCCTTGATCTTCTCCGCTTCTCCATTGAGTTCAAAAATGATCTTTGCATAGCCATCTGCTTTTTCTTCAATTTCACCGGATATATCCGCAAGGGCATTTTCTACCGCTTCGGCATCCGCACCATCCTCCAATAAATTCATTACCGTTTGCCAATTTTCAGTCAATTCGTATAACGTCGCCATCTTCGGTTTCCTCCTTTTTAAATCCAAGCTCTAAGAAATTTTCTATGGCATATCCCATCAAACAAACTTCGTGTACCGCATCCCCGTTGGGGGCTATATAGGCGCTCTCGCCGCCGATGATTGATGTTTTACAAAATGCACATTGTTTCGTATTACACATCGTATTCACCTGCCTGGTCTTTCCGGCTGTCGTATATGCCGTATCTTTTCACGATCTCGTCTATGCGCTTGCGGGGGTCTGTTTTTGTGCCGTCAAAGCATGATACGCACCCGTATTCCCCGCATAGATCAGATTCCAATAATCCCGATTGTCCACATCGTTTACAGGTCATTGACTTTTTCCTTTCCCACCTATACAATCAAGGTGAAGATAATCTCTCGGTTATTTTCTTAGGTCACGGCTCCACCCGTGGCCTTTTTCTTATCCTTATTTCCATCCTGTACCGCCGCGCCCGTCTCTTGCGGACGTACTGGTATATCCTCAGTCTGCTTTCCCATAGTCCTAAGGCCAGTGCGCCGATTAGAATAGAGATCAGGAAGCCTGCTATAAGGCGCTCATGGTGTACCTCCTTTGGCATATCCGTACCTCATAAAGTGTATAAATCCCTCTCGTGGTATCTTGACTCTTGAACCTGTTACTATAACAGGAAAGCCTAGCTTTGATGGGTCGCGGTGTGCCTGGTCCCGTATGTCCTGTGGATCGGATTCTAGCAAATCAGCTACATCGGATGCACGCAATATGTTTTTGTTTGTTTTTTCGATTTCCTGCAGTGTCATTTTGTTTCCCCTATGCTATCCTGTTCTATGTTTTTTCACAAAGTCGATATTTCGCGATTTTATTTTTTTGAAAATTCTTAGTGGCACTTTGCAATTTTTTATGCCATTTTTAAAAAATTCATCTCGCTTTTTCTTCTAATTTCATAGAATTTCTCGCAATATCTTCATCTATTTGTTTAATCCATGTATTCACTACGGATTCGCCTTCCAGCTCCAAGTTGCGTTTCTGCAAAAAGGCTTTTTCCTTTCTAAGGGTTTCAAGCTCTGCTGCCGCATCATGTTTGCGGATGATTTTTGTCTTAGGCATTCGAAATATTCCTTTCTACCAGCTTCAGAAACTATGCTTCATTTCTTCCTTACGAGCTTTCGGCTATTTCGTTGATGACTTTTATCATCTCAGCCTTCTTATCTTCCGAAAACTCATGTCGGAACCAGTTGCCTACTGTATTTGTGTGAACGCCGTAATAATTAGCTATCTTCCAGCGCGGGACACGCTTTTCTTCCATCAATTTCCGCACTTCTTTGTTTGTATTAAGCGGCCAGTTTGCCATTTTTCCGCCTCCTTTTATTGATTGTTGTGTTATCATGTGGTAGGATTATTATGTTGTTGTGTTTATTATAATCCTAATTATTAGGACTGTCAATCTTATTTTCATAATTTTTAGGAATTTTATTTTATGGGAGGGTTTTATGACCACAAACGAAATCGCAAACGAGTTGCTAAATGTAATGTTTGCTCGGTATGAGGAAGAAGGCGATCTTGATATGTTTAATTTTGAATCGCTGGTTGAAATGCTTGGCGAACCGGAAGGAAAAATTAATCGTGCTTTATGGTTGCTGAGCGAAGACGGCTACACAAAGGTTTGGAAAATCGACAACATCGCTTGGGAGTCAATGCTAAACAGCAAAACGATTTCATATATGGAAAAATGTCCGCTATCAGCAGATGGAAAACGAATCACAAAATACATCAAGCAAGAATCTAAGTCCGTTCCAACGAACATTACTTTCAACATATCCTCTGCGACTAACTCTATTATTGGTACACAACAAAACGCCACGATGAATGTAGGCGCGGCATTCGATGGTGTATTTAACTTGATTCAGAAAATAGATATAAAAGAAGACAGGGAAGCACTGGAAAAGATAACTTGCTCGGCAAGAGAAAATAAGCGATTTTCCATGAAAGATATTCCAAAATGGATTGCGGAAAACTACCCCTCTGTTATAAGCGGAATAGCTGCTGCGGTTAGGGCTGTTGGAGGAATCGTTGAATTGGTGCATCAATAAGACTTAAATCCTTCTCGGTTGATGCGGAGCACAATGTGCCCCTTTGATATTTTTTCAATTTGTGTACGGTATTTCTCGTTAGTCATTAAGCGGAAATCGTTGCTGCCGCCATCAATGATGGGCTTCCCATCAGTATCGAGCATTGCAAATTCGGGAAACCGCGTTGAGCTACAAAAAGAACGATCTGGATATGCAGAATGCGGGTTAGTGTAACATCCTGACTTTGAACACTTTGTGTTTTTTTCGGGATTGCAGATATAAATTGGCTCTAATTCGTTCATGATCTCGCCTCCTATGGTAATTATGTATATATTATATTCCTAATTATTAGGACCGTCAATGAAAGGAATACTTATGGAAATTACAAAAAGGTTATCCGAATTACTTCAAAAAAAAGAAATAAAGAAAGCGACTTTTCTCGCCGATTTGGGATATAGTAAAAACGCATTTCGCGAGTGGGAAACAGGGGTTACGAAATCTTATATGAACAAGATAGACGCCATAGCGAACTATCTTGACACATCCACAGACTATCTTTTAGGCCGAACTGACGATCCTGCACCAACGCAAAATATTACTGCCGCCCATTTAAAAGGCGGGGTAGATATCTCTGATCTGCCAGAAGACGATCAGCAGGATATTATGACATTCATAGAATTTAAACGCGCTCAACGCCGTGATAAGTAAATTTATAAATCGTAAAATCTTAATTTACTAATTCTTTTTGTTAGGGTATAATTAGAAAAAAAGGGAGCTATCACGATGAAACGAAGCAATGTTGATTCCTTTTCTTTTATATCCGAAGTCTATAAAAACATGAAAAAATCTAAATCAAATTTGGATAAAAAAGAAAGGGAGTTTAATGAGGAATGGGAAAAAACATATCGTCCAAGCAAAAAGAAACGCTCACTTCTTCCTTAATTGAGATTATTTATTCTGATTCAGATATTATAGCTTCTTTAGATTCTCAATTTAGAGGTGGCACAGAAGAATCTCGATCAACAGAAAGCGCAAAAAGGGAAGGCGATTCTGGAAAGTTAGGTGTGTCTGCTGTTTTTCAGGCTTCAACAGATAGCCATAGAGAGTTGTCTTCACGTATAACGCGATCAATATCACCCCATGATTCAAAGGTATTAGAGCTAATAGACGAAATTAATATTCCAAAAGTTAAAGAGACGGCGGTCTTAAATGACGGGCAACTTATGTATTCAACTGGAGCTATTCAATTTTTTGATATGCCATTTACACATGACCTATTTTGCAAACTGGAAAAAATAGGCGTAATAAATGAATTGGCTAATCAAGAATACTCTCCAGAAGAGGCAATAAAGGCCGGAGGAGAATTTCTTGTTGGGAAAAATAAACTTGAATATATAAAGCAAATCATTTCTTTTTTACCTCAACACCCATATTTTATACTGTGTTTAAAAAATGCTCGTTCTTTTAGAATTCCAATCATTAAGGAACATCTTCGGCAACCTATGTCAATACTACAAACGCTTTATGGTACAGGTTTGACAGGAGAAT
This sequence comes from Christensenella tenuis, assembly GCF_014287795.1. Lineage (GTDB taxonomy): Bacteria > Bacillota > Clostridia > Christensenellales > Christensenellaceae > Christensenella > Christensenella tenuis. The sequence continues at coordinate 263,237 of NZ_JACOON010000004.1, read as the reverse complement.
GGGATATCGTAGGGATTTATAATAAAATTTCCTGTCACGATCAGAAAGCAACTGAAAATGTTGTAGGCAGCCTGAAAGATTTATATAAATGCTATAATGATGTAACTTTAGCAACTGGATTATCCAATGAAATAATTGCTCCTATATTGATATATAGGAAGCTTCAGTTTTAGTCTCAAAATATACCTAATTTGAACATCTCCTGTTATATGATATAAGTATCAAATAATAAGAGGTGTTTCACATGCTTGCACGTTTATCATTGTCAGAGCAGCTAGATCAAGAAATTTACGATAAAGGCATAATTTTAGAAATCGCCAGCGATATGCCGGAGAAATTTGAGGCATATTATGATAACGCATATGGCCTCGACCGGCCATACATAACAATTAATGCTGGCGTGAGGTCTGAAGCAGAGCGCAATGCGCTAAAGGCTCACGAATTGGGTCATCACGAAAGCTGCATATGCGACCTGCTTACAGCTCCAAAGTGGATTAGGCAAAAATACGAAACGCTTGCCGATCGCTGGAAATTGCAACGGATTATGCCGATCGAAAAACTGATAAGGGCTTTCGACAACGGAAATCTGACCCCTCTTTCGTTGTCGGATTATTTGGAAATTACCGTGGAAGAATTTATGTACGGAATTAACCTATACGAGGAGATAGAGGGGCCGATATACGACTACGGGCAGTATACAATCATATGGCATCCGTTTAATATCAAAAGAGATCGCCGCAGGAGAAGATAATGGAAATAAATTTCTGCAAAAAATGCAAAACTGAATTGCCTCCAGAAGCCGTATATTGCCATATTTGCGGTACCAAGCAGTCAACATATGGGCGTAACGTTAAAAAGCGCGGGAACGGTCAGGGCAGCGTGTATAAACGCGGCAATACATGGGTAGCCGCGATTGAGTGCAGAGCCGGAGGGATTCGCACGGTAAAACGCAAGGGCGGTTTTGCAAGGCGCAAGGATGCGCTTGAATATATTGCATCTTTGAAGGAAAAACGCAAGGACTCAACGATTGCAAGCCTCTGGGACGTCTACAAAAATAACGCCATGCTTAGATTGTCAGACAGCAAACAAACGGCCTATAAGATAGCATATAAACGCCTCGAGGATATCCGCGCAATCACTATGCGAGATCTTACCATTGAGACGATACAAGCCTGCGTAAATAAAAAAGCGACTTCGTTTTATACGGCGCGCGATATGAAGTCCTTGCTTTCGCATTTCTATAAAATGGCTATGGCGCAGCAAGAGGTTTCCGTCAACCTGTCGCAGTTTATCATCCTGCCGGAGCTTAACGAAACAGAGCCTGAGCCTTTTACAGAAGACGAACTGAATAAATTGTGGGAGTATTACGAGGCGGATCATTGGGCCGGATACATTTTGTTGATGATATACACTGGAATGATGCCAGGGGAGCTTTTGCTGTGTAAAAAGGATATGGTCAATTTTGATGACCGGACAATCATCGGCTGTGGCCTGAAAACAAAGCAACGTAAAAAGACGCCGCTTATGATTTGTGACATTATCGAGCCAGTGTTGAAAAATTTGCTCACTTTATCCAAAACGGATTTTTTACTTGATATGAAACGCAATGACTTCTACGACAAATTCGATGAAACGCTTCGCGCTGCACAATGCAGGGATTTGACACCTTACGCATGTCGGCACACAACAGCAACAGCACTAGCGCTTGGAAATAAGGTTGCACCGGCCGTCATAAAAAAAGTAATGCGGCACGCGAACATTTCGACAACGCAACGCTATATCCACCCTGACACTAAATCAATGCTGGATGCCGTGAACACATTTAAACGCGTCTGATATGTGTGTAGTAGCGTGTGTAATAGGATGATTTTTTACACCACGTACTGCCATTTTTAAACGGAGATATTCCCCAAGAGGGCAACAAAAAACCCGCTTATATAGCGGGTTTGGCGGAGAAGGAGGGATTTGAACCCTCGTGCCGGTTACCCCAGCCTACTCCCTTAGCAGGGGAGCCCCTTCAGCCGTACTTGGGTACTTCTCCAACTGAATTTCACTGCACAATTTATTTGCATTATATGCTGTCCACGGCCCGCTTTCTGCCTTTTATATGGCGGAGAGAGTGGGATAGCGCGAACCTCGCCTTCGGCTCGTTCTTGCTTGAACCCACGTGGGTTCGAATCCAAAAACGTACATATCTGTATTTATTTTAAGTCCGCAGCCCACTTTCTGCCTTTTATATGGCGGAGAGAGTGGGATAGCGCGAACCTCGCCTTCGGCTCGTTCTTGCTTGAACCCACGTGGGTTCGAATCCAAAAACGTACATATCTGTATTTATTTTAAGTCCGCAGCCCACTTTCTGCCTTTTATATGGCGGAGAGAGTGGGATTCGAACCCACGGATGGGGTAAACCATCGCCGGTTTTCAAGACCGGTGCCTTAAACCAACTCGACCATCTCTCCATCCGAATATGCTTTAATAGTATAGCAAACGGAAGGCGGCATTGTCAAGCAAAAATTGCACGGTTGAGGCATTCCAAGCCGCCTGAAAACATATCAAATTGGGGAAAAGCCAGACTGGAAGCTGAGGAATATTGCAGGGTTTCATTTTTATCTGTTGTGGGGGAAGCCCCGGATGTCCTGTTCCCAATTCTTCGGACCGCACAAACAGGAAAAGGCCGCCCTTATTCAGGGCAGTCCGGGAACACCTTGTTAGGACCTTATGTCCTTCTTTTGAGTGTTCTTCCGCCTTCTTTTTCATTCTCGCCAGCAGGTGGCAGCACGCTTTTTGCGGTCTGGAAACCGATCCGGATCCTCTTTTGTCAGGGCGGCGATACAGCGTGTAACGAAAGGCCGCTTTTCTCCCTCTCTTTTGGTTTTTGCAGCGGCATAGTTCTGTCCTTTTTTGCCTTCTTATACTGCCCGTTTCAGCACCGGAAGAAACATAAAAATCAGGCGGCGCTTTTTGCCACGTCCTCCAGAAGCGCCTGCATATTGTCGATTACCGGATCCATCGCAAGATTATATGTTTCCGCAATGTACGACATACGGGGGAACGCAAGCCATACCTTGCCTTTCTCGTCCTCCCATATGGACATCCGCAGGGGAAGTTCAATTGCAAAGCTTTGGTTTTTCTGCATCAACTTTGTTCCTGCTTCGGGCGAGCCGAACACCAGTACTTCGGTCGGCCGCAGCAACAAACCTGCCTCCTGCGCATTCTTCTCGTGGTCAAATTTTGCAAAAACAGGTATTTTCCGTTTTTCAAGCTCCCGTTCAACCCGGCGTACCGTTTCCTTGGAATCGAAAGCGCTTGGGAAAATGCACAGCCGTCCGTTCTTTTTTATTTCTGTCATGGTTTGTTCTCCGTTTCAAATTCTCTTTATTGATAACACGGAAACAAAGCGGCAAAACCGGTCATTCCTCTTTTTTACCACTGCGAAACTGCGAAGGTGTCATCTCCCAGATTTGTTTGAAGCTTTTGCTGAAATAAAAGGGATCCGGGATGCCGACCATTTCCGCAACCGTTTTGATGGGATACGACGGATCGGAGAGAAGCTGTCTTGCAATCGTCATGCGGTGCTGTTTTAAAAAGCGGTTGGGGGAGACCCCCACATATTTTGTAAACAGCTTCGTGAGGTAAGAAGGTGAGAACCCGAGTTCGTCCGCAATGGTGGAAAGATCGATGGGCTTTTCATAGTTTTTGAAGATATAATCCTTCACCAGGCCGGCGATATCCTCCGGATCCTTTTTGTCCGGACGGTACTTGGAAAACGCTTCGCCCTTCTCCATATCGTACTCCCGCTCGATCTTGCCCAGTGTTTCCTTCAGTTCCTCGTGGTTCACAGGCTTCAGCAGGTAATTGGCCGCTCCATTTTGAATGGCCGATTTCACGTACGGAAAATCGTCGTGGCCGCTGATAATCACCTTCCGGACGGAAGGATACTGCTCGCTGAGGATGCCGATCAGCTCGATTCCGTCGATGCCGGGCATGCGGATATCGGTCACTACCACATCCGGCAGCAGGGCTTCGATATACCGCAGGGCCTCTTCCCCGTCGTGTGCGATTGCGACAACGGTAAACGCTTCATTCGCGCGCTCGATGTTACGCTTGATGTTCTTCGCGATCAGCCTCTCATCCTCCACAACCACGACTTTGAATTGTTTGCTATTCATACTTTCCTCCTATGATGATCTCGCACCCCCGCGGCGCAGTATTTTTGATGTAGAAAATAAACTGGTCTTTATATGAGAACTTGAGCCGTATGTAGATGTTTAGAAGCCCCATCCCTTTCAGCTCCAGTGAGGGAAGAAGGTTGGTTGCGTCGATCTGTGCGATTTTGTCATAAATTTCCTCCTGCTTTTCCTTTGTGAACCCGGGTCCGTTGTCTTTTACGGACAGAAGCCATATTTTTTCGTCGCCCCTGTTATCCACTGTCCCCATAATGGAAATGTGCCACGGCGGTTTGGTCTGCGTCGTGAATTTGACGGAGTTTTCCACCAACAGCTGCACGCACAGCTTGGGGATCAGGATTTCCTCCATTTCCCTGGGAATGTGCACCTCATAGCTGAGGTCCCCGTCATAGCGGATGTACATGCACTGCAGGAAATCATGCGTATGCGCAATTTCATCCCGGAGCGGCACCATGCGCTCCTTATCCGAAGAAATATAGCGCAGGATGCGCGAGGTGGTCTGGCACATAATGACGATTTCGTCTGTCATATCCTCTTCCGCCATCGCCTGAATGGTGGCAAGCGAATTATACAGAAAATGCGGATTCATCTGGGACTGGAGGGAAAGCATTTTGGATTGCATTTCCTGCTGCTGAAGCACCAACTGCCTGTCATTGCCCTCCCGAAGCTTCGTTTGCAGAAGTTTGAACGCCTTAGTGAGGGTATTGAGCTCGACCACGCTTGTCTGTATCTCGGGCAGCGCACGCATATCCGGGCTGCCGAAATCGGTTTCCTTGACATAGCGGTAAATCCGGTTGATGGGCCGCGACAGGAACCGTGCAATCATCAGCGACAGGATGACCGCCACTCCAAGGATCACAATGACAAACGGTAAAAACTGCAGAAAGTTATTGTAGATAGAAAAAACCAGACGTTGGCGGTCCATTGCAAATACGGTATAAAACCCGGTATACGGGGAATAATTGTAAATCAGGTATTCTTCCCGCCCGGTTTCCGGATTTTGAAACAGGAGCTCCGCATCCTGTCCGGTCGCTTGCACCGCTTCAAAATACGGTGCATAGCCTCCATCCTGTTTGAGCGGATAAATCTGGTTGCCAAATTTATCAAACAGATAAATGTTTTCTTCATAAATCGGCTGGTAATATACCACGCTGCCGATGACCTGGAAGATCGATTTTTGGATTTCCACCAAAGCGCCGTCTTTTCCGCCGGCGTTTTGGTCTTCATACAGGAAAGTAATAAAGTATTTTCCGATATCGGACAGGTAATAGCGGGACAGCTCCTCGTTAAACCCGGAAAAGTAGACGTACCGCGAACCACTCCCATTTTCCATCTGGGACAGTTTTTGTAATTTCTCCCCGGAAATCATCCGCAGCTCGTTATTGAGGCCGGAGGAAATTTCCGCACCATTTTTCAAGTATACGTTGATTTGGTCGGCGCCCTTGCGCGATCCGGTGTAAGACAGCAGCTTCTCGCGGAGCTGCGTTACCGTGCCGTCCCGCTCGTAAAACACAGGAGATTCGATCGAGCCTTTGCTCGCCCCGGCAAGGTAATCAAGGCCGTTTGCAATTTCCTTTGAAGCGGCGAGTTCTGCGGAAACCATCTCCATCTGGTTAATTTTCTGGTCGAGCGTTTCTGAAATATCCTCTGCCCGCGTGGTGAGCATGGAGAACATCAGGGATTTCATTTGCTTGGATTCGTCATTGTAATAAAACACGCAGAACGTAACCAGGAACAGCATCAGCACCAGAAAAAATGAAATAAAAATAGTATAAAAAATACTACGGGATCTTGCCTTCATTCAGGGCCGTCCTTTCCGTTTCCATGATTCAAATAATTACATGTTTTTGGACAGGGATGTCCATGTAATATTTTTTCGGGCAGTGCTAGAATGAGTTCGAAAAGGGAAAAAATTTTTCCATCAATTATTTATAATTATATTTGAATTTTTATAAAAATCAAGAAAATAAAATTAAATTTTGCCGGGGCCTGAGGCATACGCCTCTTTTTAATCGAAATTCCATGATGGCAGCGATTATACTTTTATTGAATGAGTTCGTCCCGGCAGACGAAAGGAGGAACATTTATGAACTCGCGCGAACGCGTTTTGTGCGCAATCAATCACCGCGAGGCGGACCGTGTACCCATTGCATTCGGCGGCACGCACGACAGCATCCACAGGGAGGGGGAAAAAAAGCTTTTCAAATACTATCACATGGACGACGGCAAGATCGTCATCCAAGATCCTTTTCAGCAGATTGTCTATCCTGATAAGCGGCTTTTGGAGCGTTTTCAGTCGGATACGCTTCCCCTCTATTCCAAGGCTCCGTCCGGCTACAAGCTGGAAATCAGAGATGAAGGGGACTACCTCACCTATTACGACCAGTTCGGCACCAAAATGCGCTGTCCCAAGGATGGAGGCCTGTACTTCGATTTTGAAAAATGTGTCCTTGCGGATATGAGCTATGAAGAACTCGAAAAATGGCAGATGCCCGATCCGGCAGACCCGGCCCGGTTTGCCGGTCTGCGTGAGGAAGCGAAAAACCTCTATGAGACAACGGATAAGGCAATCGTTATCTACAGCCCGTGCTGGGGGATATTCGAGCAGATTTATGCTCTGCGCAGCATTGAGGTCATGTATCTCGACTTTGCAATGAACCTCTCTTCCATTGAAATGATGGCGCAGAAAGTGCTTGATTTCTACCTCGAATTCTGGCCCCGGTGCCTTGCTGAGGTGGGCGAATACGTACAGGTTGTACAGATTGGCGACGACCTTGGCAGCCAGAACGGGCCGCTTTTCAACCCGCAGATTTACCGCGATGTTTTTAAGCCGCGGCACCGCGCGCTGATCGACTGCATCAAAAAGCATACGGATGCCAAGGTTTACTATCACGGCTGCGGCTGTATGGTGGAATATATTCCCGACCTGATCGATGTGGGCGTGGATATCTTAAATCCCGTACAAGTACAGGCGGCAGGAATGGACAGCGCCATTTTAAAGCGGGAATACGGCAAAGACCTCACCTTCTGGGGCGGCGGTGCAAATCCCGTTGTGCTCTCGCAGGGGAGCGTAGAGGGCGTCGTCGAGGAAACCAAACGCAGGGTGCTTGATTTCAAGCCGGGCGGCGGCTTTGTCTTCGCCTCCATCCACAACCTGCAGGGAGATGTATCCGCCGAAAACGTGGAAGCATTCTTCGACACCTGCCTGAAATACGGCGTCTATTGAGTTTAGGGCAAAGCCCTGAAACTATATCCCAAAATATGAGGAGGAAAGTATGAAAAAAGTATTATTGGTAGTTTTAGCAGTTCTCCTGATGGCCACGGCCTTCGGATGCTCTTCGGCCCCAGCCGCAAGCGAGGCTCCGTCTGCCGGGGCTTCGGCCGCGGAAAGCAGTTCCGCCGAGCCTGCCGCGGATGGCGGGGCAAGCGCCGGCGCTTCTTCGGGCTGGAAAATCGCCATGGTGGTAAAGGACAATGTAAACGCATGGTTTGCCCGTACGGACGAGGGTGTCCAGAAGTTTGCGGAAGACACCGGTACGGATTCCTTCCAGGTCGGTCCTGAAGAAATCGATGCGGCCTTGCAGGTGCAGGTAGTGGAAGACCTGATTGCGCAGGATGTCGATGCGATCTGCATCTACCCTATTGATCCCACGACGCTCGAGCCCGTGCTGGCAAAAGCACGCGAAGCAGGCATTATGGTGTTCACGCAGGAGGCGACCACGCAGGAAAGCAAGGACTACGACCTCGAGCCGTTTGCGCCCGCGGAGTACGGCGCGACCCTGATGGATCAGCTTGCTTCTGAAATGGGCGAGGAAGGCACCTACTGCACGATGGTTTCCTATGTCACGAACGTGGCGCACAACCAGTGGGCCGACGCCGCAGTCGCGCGCCAAGAGGAAGCCTATCCCAACATGAAGTTGGTAGACGGCTCCGATGCACGGGTAGAATCCGAAGACAACCTCGAGCGGGCTTACGAAAAAGCAAAGGAAATGCTGAAAAAATATCCTGATTTGAAGGGCTTTATCGGAACATCCTCCAACGACGTTCCCGGCATTTGCCGTGCAATCGAAGAGCTCGGCCTTTCCGGCAAAGTATTTGTAACGGGCACAGGCCTTCCGAGCATGAACGAATCCTATCTTAAGAGCGGCACGCTTAAGCAGTGCTATCTGTGGGATCCGGCAAACTCCATCTATGCGCTGATGATGCTCGCCAAAAATGTCCTCGACGGGCAGACGGTTCAGAGTGGTATGGATCTCGGGGCGGACGGCTTTAACGAGCTGATCATTGACGAAACCGACCCAACCATCACCTACGGCAAAGGATATGTGGGAATCACCAAAGACAACCTGAACGATTTGGGCTTCTACTTCTAGGGACAATAGGAAAACATGTTCGGGGCAGGCGGATCGCCTGCCCCGAATGATTAAAGGAGGAAGTTTTATGGAACATTCAGGCGATATCATCCTGAAAGCGGAAAAGATCGTCAAGTCGTTCGGCGGGGTGCACGCTTTGAAGGGCGTGGACCTTGAGATCCGGCGCGGGGAAATCCACTGCCTCGCCGGGGAAAACGGCTGCGGAAAATCGACTCTCATCAAAATTATCTCAGGGGATTATGTGGCCGACAGCGGTTCCGTCACCCTGAACGGGACCCGCTATACCAAACTTACGCCCATTGAATCCATCGGCGAAGGCGTGCAGGTCATTTATCAGGATTTTGCCGTTTTTCCAAACCTTACAGTGATGGAAAACATTGCAGCGACGCAGACTTTGATGGAGCACAAAAAAACGGTCAACTGGAAACACTACCGCGAGATCGCACAGGAAGCGGTCTCAAAGATTGGCTTTTCAATCGATTTTGACGAACGGGTGGAAAACCTGTCCGTCGCAAACAAGCAGCTTGTCGCCATTTCGCGCGCGCTGCTGATGAGCGCCAAGCTGATCATTATGGACGAGCCAACCACAGCGCTGACGAAAAAGGAAGTCGCGGCACTGTTTAAAATCATAAAGAACCTGCAGGCAAGCGGAATCTCTATTTTGTTTGTCAGCCACAAGATGGATGAGGTTTATGAGATATGTGACCGGCTGACCGTTTTCCGGAATGGTGAAAACGTGATTACCACGGACATTAAGGAAGTAGACCAGAAGAAATTCGCTTACTATATGACGGGCCGTGAATTCAAGCAGGAACAGTACACCTGCGCGCATCCCGGCGAAACGGTGCTGGAGGTGCAAGACCTCGGGCTCCCCGGCGCGTACGAAGATATCTCCTTTTGTGTACGCAAGGGCGATATCTACGGCATCACTGGGCTCCTCGGCTCCGGCCGTACCGAGCTTGCGCTTTCCCTTTTCGGCATGCTGCGCGCAAAAACGGGCCGTATCCTGATTGGCGGGAAGCAGGCGCGCATTCACTCCGTCGCGGACGCACAGAAATACGGCATTGGCTATGTGCCCGAAGACCGGGCGACCGAAGCGCTGTTCCTCCCGCAAAGTATTGAAAACAATATGATCGTCTCCGTCCTCGACAGTTACACGGATAAAAACGGCGTATACCACGCGGGCGCGCTGCGCAGGCTGGCGGAGGAGTGGCGGGAAAGCCTGCACATCAAGATCCGCAGGCTTTCCGACCCGGTTTCCTCCCTTTCGGGCGGCAACCAGCAAAAGGTGGTACTTGCCAAGTGGCTCGCTTCCGACCTGAGGGTGCTGATCCTGAACGGGCCGACTGTGGGCGTTGATATTGGCTCCAAATATGATATCCACCAGATCCTGCGCGACCTTGCAGCACAGGGGATCGCAATCATCATGATTTCCGACGACCTCTCCGAACTTCTCCCGAACTGCAACCGCATGATGATTATGCGCGGGGGCCGAACCGTATGTGAAATGGATACGTCAAGCACTACGGAACGCGAGGTTGCAAATATTATCAGTGACACTGCCGCCCGCTGTTGAAAGGAGTTCATGCTATGAATGAATTAAGTAAAAGAAAATGGAACAGGCTGCTTTCGCACAACGAGTTCTACATCGCAATTATCATCGTGGCGATCTGCCTGCTGATTGAAGTCCGCAGCGGACAGTTTTTTACGCCGAACAACCTGGTAGATATTGTGCGTTCGGGCATCGTGCCGTGTATCTTCGGCATCGGGGTGCTCGTCGTGATGTTGTCCGGCGGGATTGACCTTTCGTTTGTGCCGATTGCGGCGCTGGCCATGTACATCACAAACTCTGTGATGCTGGATACCGGTTTTTCGGGGAGTATCGTCGTTCCCTTTCTGCTGGCCGGGGGGATCGGCATTGCCTGCGGCGCGCTGAACGCCGTCGTCATTTCCAAATTCAACCTGCCCACCATGATCGTCACACTGGGTACTTCCAGCATCTTCACCGGCCTTTTGCGCGGTGTATTCGAAGCCAAGGAAAAAACGGCCTCCCCCATCCTGATGGAACTTGGAAGCAGCAAGCTGTTTACCGCCCAGAACGCGGACTCCGGCCTTACGAGCGATATGCCGAGCACGCTCTTTATTTTGCTCGGCGTGGTCGTGGTTACGTTTATTCTCCTGCGCTATACGACGCTCGGCCGCGGTATTTACGCGGTAGGCGGCGATCCCGGGGCAGCGCGGCGCGCGGGCTTTCGGGTGACGCGGATTCAATTTTTCGTCTATTGCTACGTGGGGCTTCTCGCGGGAATCGCGGGGGTTACGCGCACAGGCATGTCGCAGGCGGCTCATTTTACCAGCCTGCTGGGAACAGAGCTCACCATCATTGCGGCAACGGTCCTCGGCGGGGCGCGCATCACGGGCGGCGTTGGGACGATCACAGGTACGGTCCTCGGGGCCTTCCTGATGACGATTGTGTCCAACAGTCTGGTGCTGATCGGCGTGCCGACCTATTGGCAGCAATTTTTTACGGGAGCGCTCATCGTGATCGGTACGGGCATTTCCGTGTATCAGGCAAGCAAAAAATACCGGGGTTCCCTGAGCCTCGATGAACGTGCCAAGGAGGAATTGGGATGAAAACACAAGCTGCATTCTCTAACAGGTTCCAGAGCTTCTCGGAACGCAACAGCAATCTTTTAAGACTGCTCGCCGTATTTGTGATCGTATTTGCATTTTTCGCAATCACCAAACAGGGTGCTTTTTTGAAGCCGGAAACCTTTGCTTCCATGGCCGTCCAGCTTCCGGAATATTCTATTCTGGCACTGGGCGTGGCCTTAACGCTTATTTCGGGCGGCATCGACCTTTCCGTGGTGGGCATCGCAAACCTCGCGGGCATCCTGATGGCGCTGTTTCTTTCTACCGCGGCCACAGATGCCGCGCCGGACGCCGTACCTTTATACATCGCGGGAGCGGCTGCCATCGGTTTTCTTGTTGGGCTCAGCTGCGGCGCGTTTAACGGCTTGCTCGTTTCCCGGTTCCGCATCCCGCCTATTTTGGCGACCATGGGCACCATGCAAATTTTTACCGGCCTTGCTATCGTGATCACGGAAGGGAAATCCGTAAGCGGACTTGTCCCCGCGTACGAACATGGCATCAACAGCGCTCTTTTCGGCTGGCTTCCCGTTCCTCTGCTGATGTTTATCGCGTGCGCGGCCTGGGTCAGCTTTGTCCTCAACAAAACAAACTACGGGCAAAAGCTTTACATGCTCGGCACCAATGAAAAGGCCGCCGCCTTCTCGGGCATCCATACCAATACGGTTTTGATGAAGACATATATTTATTCCGGGCTGCTTGCCATCGTCGCTTCCCTTATTATGATGGGGCGCAACGCCTCGGCAAAGGCCGATACCGGCTCTTCCTATACCCTGCAGTGCGTACTCATCTGCGTGCTTGGCGGCGTAAAAACGGAGGGCGGGTTCGGTAAGGTAAGCGGCATCGTCGTGGCGGTGCTGATTTTGCAGACCATCTCGACCGGGCTCAACCTGTTCCGCGAAATCAACAACTTCTACCGCGGATTGATCTGGGGCGCGGTTCTGGTCGCCGTACTGATTGCCAACTGCATCATTGAGCAAAAGGAACAGGCAAAGCTGATGAAAAAATTGAGCATGGAAGAAGCCGCCGAGGCTTAAAGTAAAGGAGGATCCTGTTATGGCTATGACACACAGAGAACGTGTAGAGCGCGCCCTTTCATTCCGGGAAGGAGACCGGCCGCCGATCGCCCTTTTCGGCACGGCGAACCGCATTACCAACCCACTCTATTTCGAACTGCTGAAACTTCTGGATCTGACCGGAACAGGAATAAAAGATCGTCCCGGCAAGACGGCGGAATACACTGACCACCGGATCGCCGACCTGTTCGGTGTGGATTTCCGGCACGTGATTGCCCGCTATCCCGAAAAAAAAGAGAAAAATCTGCGGCAGGAGGCCGTGGACGCGGAGTTCTTCGACGAATGGGGCTGCGGCTATAAGCTCGTCGGCCCTTACCCTACGATGGTATACCATCCGCTCGCCGAAGCGTCCCGGGATGCCATCGACAGCTATCCCTTTCCAAACCCCGCCGCACCGGAACGTATCCTTGGACTTGCGGAAGAGGCGCGGCACTGGTATGAGGACACGGACTATTATGTCACCGCCATGTCGCCCATTTCCGGGCTGGCGATGGATTTCTGCTTTTACCTGCGCGGGCAGGAACAGTTTTTATGCGATATGTACCTCGATGAAACGTTTGCCCACCATCTGCTCGACAAGGTGTCCGACGTGATTGCGGAATTATACGCCTTCTATATCGCGCCGATCGCGCCGTATATCGGGTGGGTGGAATTCGAGAGTGATTATGGTTTGCAGGACAGCCTCCTGCTGCCCGTAGAAAAATACCGTGAATTCATTAAGGAACCAAATGAAAAGGTGTTTCGCGCAGTCAAACGGGTTGCACCGGACGTAAAGCTTTTCCTGCATTCGTGCGGCGCCGTGCGGGAGCTGATCCCCGAATTTATCGCGGGCGGGATCGATATCCTCCAGTCCCTTCAGCCGCGGGCGGCGGGAATGGATTCCCTTTCCCTGAAAAAGGAGTTTGGCAGCGAGCTTGTGTTCCACGGCGGGCTTGACCTGCAGGGCGGCATGAACGGCACACGGGAGGAAGCAATTGACGAAGCCCTGCGCCGGCTCGATGCGTTTTCACCTGGCGGCGGATATATCTTCGGGCCATCCAACCACCTTCAGCCCGATACGCCGGCGGAAAACCTGGTTGCCGTTTATGAGACGGCGCAGCGCTATACCACTGGTGGGCGGGGGTAACCTTATGAAAAAATATTTGTTCGGCGCGGATCTCGGCACGGGTGGAGTGAAGGCCGTACTGCTCGATCCCGAAACAGGGGAAACCGTGGGCAGCGACCTGTTTGAATATGAAATGAAGCATCCGCACCCCCTTTGGGCGGAACAGGACCCGGAAGACTGGTGGGCAATGTTTTGTGCGGCAAGCAGGCAGGTGCTCGCGCGGGCGGGAGAATGCGAAATCATCGCCGCGGCGCTGAGCTCGCAGGGATGCGCCACGGTATGCGTAGGCGCGGACGGCCGGGCGATCGGCAACGCCTTTACCTGGATGGACGGCCGCACCGGCGAGGAGGCCGCATGGCTCCGGGACCATTTTGCGGAGGAGATCGCACAGGTGAACGCCAACGAAATTTCCACCTTGCTTTCCACGCCGAATTTCCTGTGGCTGAAAAAACACGATAAACCGCGTTTCGACCGGTCCTCCGGTTTTTGCGGCGTCATGTCCTATGTGGGCCTGCGCCTCACCGGGCGCTTTGCCGTTCCGCCGTCCGAGGCGACCTTTTGTCATTTATACGACTATAAGACGCACCAATATTCGCATAAATTGTGTTCTCTGCTCGAAATTCCCTATGAAAAGCTGCCTGAGGCGGTTTCCTCCACAAGCCTTATGGGACACGTCACCGCGCAGGCCGCGCGGGAATGCGGACTTCCCGCAGACACGCCCGTAGCCGGCGGCTCGCACGATAATACGGCCGCAGCGCTCGGCATGGGGGTTTACCAGCCCGGACAAGTGTTCTTTTCCATGGGAACCGCCGGGAATATGGGCGTTATCATGGATCGTCCGCGCGAAGACGGCTGCCTGCTCACGCAGGCCTGCCTCTTTCCCGGCACTTGGCTGATGCTCGCCACCATGGGCAACAACGGCGCGTGCCTCAAGTGGCTGCGGGAAAACGTGCTTACCGATGCGTCCGGGACTAAACTCTGCTACGGTACGCTGAACGCATACGCGCAGGCCTCCCCTGCGGGAAGCCGCGGCGTGCTATTCCTGCCTTACCTCGCGGGAGAGCTTTCCCCCCTTTGGGACGAAAAGGCGCGCGCCTGTTTTATTGGCATGACATCCCGTACCACGAAGGAAGACCTCGCGCGCGCGGTCATGGAAGGCGTTTGCTTCGCGGTGCGCCACAACCTGACAATGTATGAACGGGCGGGCTGCGCCGTAGAGGGCCTGCGCGTGGCCGGCGGCCCCACGGAAAGCGCCGTATGGATGCAGACACTTGCGGACGTGACGGGCCGGGAGGTTTCCGTCCCGGACGTAACCAACGCGGGTCCGGTCGGCGACGCGGTCCTCGCGGGCGCGGCGGCGGGCTGTTATCCGGATGTTTCCGGTGTTTTGGAGCGCGCGGTACGGACGCGCGCGCAGTATACGCCGAACGCGCAAAACCGGGAAGTATACGACAGGCTTTTTGCGCTCTATCTCGGTCTTTATCCCAAGCTGAAAAACGAATTTTCGGCTTTATCCTCTTTTTAGAAAGGAGTTACGATGCAAAAGGATTACCAGGAAATTTATACGCAGGTGCTGACGGACGAGCGAAATATTGTGGACAGCCTTTTAACGACGCTCGATTATGCGGTGATGGACCAAATTGTAGATTTGCTTTTGACGCTGAAGGCAAGGGGGAAAAAGGTCGTTACCGCCGGATGTGGAACTTCCGGTGTTGCGGCCCAAAAAATTGCGCATACCTTAAGCGTAATTGAGGTTCCCTCCCTCTTCCTCTCCCCTGCCAATTCGATTCACGGCGGGATGGGCGTGATCCAGCAGGGGGATGTTGTCGTTTTGCTTGCCAAAGGCGGAACAACGCAGGAAATCCTGAATTACCTGCCCGCCTGCAAAAAGAAGGGCGCAACCGTCATCGGCGTAACGGAAAACGAAAATTCCCCCCTTGGCAGGGGCTGCGATATCCTGCTCAAGGTTTCCGTGGAAAAAGAACCCTGTCCGTGGGGGCTGATTGCCTCGGGCAGTATTGTGGCGGCAATTGCCGCATGGGACGCGATCGCTTTTGCGGTAATGCAGCATAACGGATTTACCAAAAAAGATTTTTTCCTTACGCATCCCGGCGGCTCGGTCGGTGAAAAGCTGCGCAGAGAGCGGCTGTGAACCCGGGCCTATTTTAAATCAGGAGGTATTATGGAACAGAAACGATATGCTTTGGGCGTAGATTTTGGCACCTTGTCCGCGCGGTGTGTGCTGGTGGAGATGCATACAGGCGAAATTGCCGCATCCTCCTCCTGCGAGTATCCGCATGGCGTGATGGATACGGCCCTGCCCTGCGGCAGACCGCTCCCGGCAGACTGGGCGCTTCAGCATCCGCAGGACTATATCGACACGCTTGCCGCTGCCGTACCGGAGGTCCTCCGCAGTGCAGGCGCTTCGGGCACGCAAATTTGCGGGGTCGGGATCGATTTCACATCCTGCACGGTCCTCCCCGTTACGGCGGAAGGCACGCCTTTGTGTTTTTTACCCGAATACGCAAGCGAACCGCACGCCTATGTAAAGCTCTGGAAGCATCACGCGGCGCAAAAAGAAGCCACACGCCTCAATCAAATCGCGCAGGAACGCGGAGAAAAATTCCTCGAAAATTACGGCAGAAAAATTTCTTCCGAATGGGTTGTCCCTAAGGCATGGCAAATCCTGAACGAAGCGCCAAAACTGTATGAAAAAATGGCGTACTTTGTGGAAGCGGGCGACTGGATCGTTGCGCAACTTACGGGCAGGCTGTGGCGTAACGCCTGCGCGGCAGGCTATAAAGCGATCTGGAGCAAAACGGACGGCTTTCCATCCCGCAGCTTTTTTGCCGCACTCGATCCACGGATGGAGGATTTCGCCGAAACAAAACTTAATACCCCTATCTTGCCGCTCGGCGGCAGGGCGGGCGGCATTACCGCCCGTATGGCAAAACTGACCGGCCTTGCACAGGGCACACCCGTTGCGGCGGCCAACCTCGACGCGCATGTTTCCTGCCTGGGCGCGGGCCTCACCCGTCCGGGCCAGATGCTTGCGATCATGGGCACATCAACCTGCCATCTCGTGAATTCTTCCCGGCCTCGGCCCATACCCGGCGTATGTGGAATCGTGCCGGACGGCCTCATTCCCGGGCTTATCGGCTATGAAGCCGGCCAAAGCTGCGTGGGCGATCATTTCAGCTGGTTCGTGAAAAACTGTGTGCCAGCGGCCTATGAAAGGCGCGCGCAGGAGGAAGGAACCGGTATTTACGAATATCTCACCCGTCTCGCGGAAAAAAAGGTTCCCGGGGAAAGTGGGCTTATCGCACTCGACTGGTGGAACGGAAACCGTTCCGTCCTTGTGGACGGCGACCTCTCCGGGCTGCTTCTCGGCTGCACCCTCGGGACAAAGCCGGAAGATATTTTCCGTGCCCTTATGGAGGCCACGGCCTATGGAACCCGGATGATCCTCGAGTCCTTTGCGGCGGCGGGAATCCCCGTGGACGAATTTTATGCCGCAGGCGGGATCGCACAGAAAAACCCTTTTATGATGCAGCTTTACGCCAATATCACAGGGCGGGAAATTCGTGTGGTGGAATCCGCCCAGCTCCCCGCATTTTCCGCAGCGCTCTACGGTGCCCTCGCAGCGGGCAGGGACGGCGGCGGCTGTGCCGGGATTGGAGATGCAGCGCAGCTTGCCTGCCGGCGTTATGCCATTTATACGCCGGATCCCGGCGCGGCCGCGGCATATGACGTCCTGTATCAGGAATATGTAACGCTCCACAACTATTTTGGCCGGGGCGCAAACGATGTGATGAAACGGCTTAAGGCTATGCGCCGGAAAGGAGCATGCTACCATGAATATGAATGAACTGATCCGGCAGGTGACGGAAGCAAACCGGATGCTGCCGCAGGAGCGCCTCGCCATCCTCACTTGGGGGAATGTTTCCGGGATTTCGGAAGACCGTACCTGTGTGGCGGTCAAATCGAGCGGCGTTGACTATGCCTCCATGACAGAGCGGGATATAACGCTTACGGATCTTGACGGGACTGTGCTTTCCGGAGGCGCGCCGTCTACGGACCTGCCCACGCACCTTGCCCTCTATCGGGCGTTTCCGTCCGTCGGCGCCGTCGTCCACATCCACTCCACCTACGCGACCATGTGGGCACAGGCGGGAAAAGCGATTCCGTGCCTTGGAACAACGCACGCGGACTACTTCTACGGAGAAATTCCCTGTACACGGGAGCTGACTGCTGAGGAAATCGGCACACCCGCAGACCGCCATTATGAAAAAAACACAGGAAAGGTGATTGTTGAAGCGTTTTCCGGCCGCGATCCATCGAAGGTTCCTGCCGTGCTGGTAAAAAGTCATGGTCCCTTCACATGGGGGCCTGACCCGGCAACGGCGGTTAAAACTGCCCTGGTGCTCGAATATATAGCGAAAATGGCATACCTGAATAAAACGCTTGACCAAAGCGCTCCGAATGGAATCAGTCCGGCGCTTCTTGATAAACACTATTGCCGAAAATTTGGCGAAAACGCTTATTACGGGCAAAAAAAGAGCGGCAACACCGCACGTTGAAGTATTTCCTTACGGAAGGAGCCGGAAATTCCCGGCTCTTTTTCTGCTTTATTCAACTATGGCAGCATGATGGCCTGCCGCCTCTCCACGTTGCTCAGTAGCCAGAATGGCCGATATAATCCTCCACGTTTTCCTTCGTGATCACCGGGCACTCGAGCTCAATATAGTCCGGAATTTCCTCCCCCTCCATCACCTTCACGCCCGCAAAGATGCCGGCAGGCATGGGGATGGGATAGGCCACCACCGCATCAATGTCTCCCGCCTGCACCGCGCCGAGCGCGGATTCCTGCGCATCGATGCTTACGATAGGGATATCCCTTCCCGCCGCTTTTAAGGCTTGAATGATTCCCATCGTCATAACGTCCGACTGGCTGAAGATTGCATCGATATCGCCGTCATCCGGGAAGCGCTGCAAAAGGTCTTCCATCTCCCCGAGGCCGCGTGTCTGCAAAAAATCCGCGTACGGCGCGGCAATTACCTCGATCTGCGAACCCGCGATGCCCTGCGCAAAGCCAATGTGCCTGTCGTTGGTGTTGGAGGCCGCCGGGGCGCCCTGTATCTCTACGACCTTTCCTTTGCCTCCAAGGAGCTCCACCATCGCTTCTCCCGCCTTTTGGCCAATCTTCACGTCGTCTGCCTTGACCACAGACTCGTAATCTGCGGGCACGTAACGGTCTACGCATACCACAGGGATTCCCGCTGCCTTCAGCCGTTCAAAAGCAGGCACCATCGCTTCTTTCTCCACCGGATCGATCACCAGCACGTCGATGCCCCGTGCAATATAGTCGTCGATCAGCGCGCTTTGCGTAACCGGATCCCCGTCGCCGTTGCCGATCACATAATTCATATTGGGGAAATATGTTTCCAACGTCTCCTCCGCCATAACCTTCGTGCCCCCTCCGTATGGAAAGCGCATAGACGAAACGATTACACCTACAGTACCGGTATATTCGTTGAGCGCTTTTTCCGGTACGAGCGTCTCTGCGGCGGTTTCACTGCAATAAATGCCGAAATCAATGGGTTCTCCATCCACAGTGTAAAGTACGGTCTCTCCCTCGCCCTCAGGGTTTTCCGCGGGTAATTGTGTCATGTGTACGCAGGATACCAGAAGCAGCGCTGCCACGGTAAGCATCACAGTCACGGTTCGTTTCATAATCCCCTCCACGCTTCCTTGATACGCCCCTTGAGCCCCTTGGTGGAAAGCAAAATCGCAAGGACAATGATGACGCCCTTAACGATCTGCTGTATGTATGTAGGCACTCCCGTCAGGTTCAACAGGTTGGCGACCGCCGTCATCAGCAGTATGCCCACTACCGTACCAACCACGCTGCCCTTCCCCCCCGAAAGGCTGGTGCCGCCGATTACGATGGCGGCAATGCTGTCGAGCGCCGCCGTACTGCCCGCCACCGGATGACCCACATACAGCCGGCACGCCGTCACGATACCCGCGAGCGCCGCGCATATGCTGCACACGATATAGGTGACCATAATGATCCGCGTAGTGCGCACACCCGCAAGGCGCGCACCTTCAAAGCTGCTGCCTACACTATATACATACCGCCCGAAGGGCACGTAGCGCAGCACCACAACCGAAAGCACGGCCAATGCGGCGAAGAGTACGAACGGACCGGGCACCGGCCCCACATTTCCATTTCCGAAAAAGTCTATCACCGGGCTTGTCACAGTGGTAAACTCTACGGGGATCCCGTCGCACAAGAGCAACGCAAGTCCCCCAGTGACCGAAGAGGTTGCAAGCGTCATGATAAACGGCTGGATGCCTAAAAAGATGGTACCGAATCCGTTGATAATCCCTGCGATTGCACCAAGGAGCAGGGCGCACAGCACTGCGATCCACAGCTCGAAGCCGAATTTCGTGAGGATGGAAAAGGCGATCCCCGCCACTGCAAGCACGCCGCCCACCGAAAGGTCGATCCCGCCGGTGATGATGACGAACATCATACCAATGGCAATAATGCCCGTGGTGGAAGCCTGCCGGGCAACGTTCGTAATGTTCTGTACGCTGAAAAACTGCGGTGCGAAGAAGGCAATCAACAGCAATACGATGACGAGGAGCGCGATCATCGCGGCGTTGTCCCGCAAAAATCCCGCTATATTTTTTTGCATTTCCGTTCCCCGGTTGGTCATTGCGCTGCGCCTGTTCATGATATGGCTACCCCTTTTACGCTCCTTTTTTGCTATTGTAGCAAATAACCTTCCGTAAAAAAACTAACATTCTTGCGGAATTTCTCCCGCAAAAAACAGCCGCTTAAGAAAGCGGCTGTTTTTGAGGAAAAAAGTAATCCCGGTACTTACGGTTTATAGCTGAACCGCGGAAAGTTCGTCAGCGGTTCCATACCGTCTTTGTGCACGACGATCGGGTCTTCCGTGCGTACGCCCGTCAGGTTCTCGTCGATAGCTGACAGTTCATATGCGAATGTCTGTCCCTCCACAAGCACGTCGTCTGAATCCGGCCCGATGATCGGCATGGATTCTTCGGGATCCATACCCGTTCCGTGCGGCCCCAGGCGTCCTTCGCTCGGGGACACTATGAATTGCGTGATGCCTTCCTTATCCGCTGCCGCACGGATGACAGCATCTGCCTCACGGCCCGTCATGCCTGCGCAGATCTGTTCGAGCCCCGTTTCAAACACACGGTTCAGCTTTTCAAGCAGTTCGACTTTTTCCTTTTGCACGTCGCCGAACACATACGTCCTTGCGGAGTCGGAGCAGTAATCGTTGATTCGGCAGCCGTGGTCCATCATCACGATATTGCCGCGTGTGATCTTTGTGTCTGTAGGGCGTTTGAAGAGGGACAGAAGGTTGTCGCCCGTCTGTACCATGATGTCAAAAGCAATGCTGTGCGCGCCGGACGCGAACATTGCCGCATAGACCAAACTTTGCGCCTCTTTTTCGGTGATGCCGTCTTCCATTACATCATAAAGCATCTGCGCGCCGATATCCGCTACGCGTCCCGCCCTGCGCATGGTGCGCAGCTCTTTTTCCGTTTTGATGGATTTGTAATATTCGATCATCTGGCTCTGTTTAATGTCTGCATCCGGGATGCCTTTTCTGATTTCGTCCCAGATTTCAAGATCGCAGTAGGTATAGCCGCACAGCGCAACCTTCTTGAGCGGCTTTTTGGCATTGTAGTCCGCAAGGAAGCGGCTCAGTTCGCCGCGTATCTCGCGGATGTCGTCTCCCATGTACTTCATTGCGGATTCCTCGTGCGCGGAGCGGATTTGGCTGTCGGGCAGGAAGAACACCGGGTCTGCCCCGGGGGCCAGGAATACAATCTCCGGCTGCGGATATACGCCGTCGATGGTACGGTAGTTGACCAGCCAGCGGATGTTGCTCATGCGGTAGCAGTCGCCGAACACGAGCATCGCATCCCAGCCTTCTTCTTCTATTTTTCCTTTCACCATTTCGACGCGCGCTTTATATTCCGCGCCCGTGATCGTCTCGCCAAACCCATCCCAAATACTTTCATTGATGAGCTGCTCGAACTTCGCAGGTAACATGTCTCTCGTTTTCTTTGCAATCATTTGTTTTGCCTCCTTTAGATTTTTTATGATTGTTTGCTGTAAAAATTTTTTAGCAGGACTCATTTGTTTCGTCTTGACTCGTGCACATGCAGAGTCCTTGGTTTTTGAGTGCGTCCGGGTGCGCAGACGGCGCGCCCGGACGCATCCTCCACTCATCGTTTACTTATAGTTTTCCGTCGTTGCAAGCGCCCAGTCCACATATGCTTCGGGAACATCGACGTTTTCACTGTCCACAAGGATGGTAGGCACGTTGATGACCTTATCAATGCTATAGCCGAGGAGTTCGTGCATAAAGATCGCCTTGATTGCCTCGCGGCCCTGGTCCACGCTGCCTACGTCTACCGTAGCGGTGAGCCCACCGCTCCTGATCTGTTCAAAGCCTGATTTCAGGCCGTCCGCGCCGACCACAATGATGCCTTCATTTCCATCCCACATTTTGAGGCCCATTGCCTGCACTGCCTGTACCGCGCCCTGCGCCATTTCCTCATTTTCGCCATAGATAAAGTCCACATCCGGGTTTGCCTGCAGGAGGTTTTCCGCTGCCGCCATGCCCGCATCGCGCACATATTCGCCGCGCTGCTCGCCTACAATCGTGAGGCCCGGATATTCGGATACCGCCTCCATGAAACCCTCGCGGCGCGAGGTCGTCCAGTGGCCGTCATTGCCGGAGATAAAGAGGATTTTACCTTCGCCGCCGAGCTTTTCAGCCGCGTATTGGCCTACGAGATAGCCGGACTGGCGCGCGTTGTCGTAGCTGATGACAGAGGTCGCCTTGATGCTGTCCACATCCCATAGTTCCGCGGGCATGTTGAACAGATACACAGCCGTGCCTGCCGCCGTTGCTTTTTCGTAAACGGCGTTCATCGAGTCGAAGTCGCCCGCCGTGCACACCAGTACCGCGTCGAATTCTTTCGTCGCCCAGTTTTCGATGGTCGAAACCTGCGATTCCACTGCGTCGTGCTCGCTCGGCGCCACGAACTCGAATTCAAAGTTCACGCCAAAGCGGTCGTGCAGTTCGTTCATCATGGTATAGGCCCCGTGCATGATGATATCATAGAACTCGGATGCAGCCGGTGGAGTAAAGCCAATCTTGAAGGTCTTGCCTTCCACCTTGGCACGCACCGCTGCTTCCCATGCCGGATCTCCCCATTGCCATGTGCCTTCTGCTGCGGAGGCGGCCGCCGTTCCCGTATCGGCTGTGCCGCCGTCCGGCGCTGCGGCCGGCGTCTGCACCGGGCTGTCCACGTTTCCGCAGCCCACAAGCGCCACACTCAGTATCATGAGTACCGCAAGGGCAAATCCTACCACTTTAAAATGCCTTTTTTTCATGTTTTTCTATTCCTCCTGTTATTTTATGTGCATACGCCGTATGCAAAAACTATTCTTTCTTATTGCGGTGGCTCAGGAATTCTACCGCCACCACGATCAGTATGATGATGCCCTTTACAATCGTTTCCCAGTCCGGATCCACGTTCAGTAGGTTGAGCGCATTGCTGATAAGATAAATGATAAACGCGCCCAGCACCGTGCCGACAAGCGTTCCCTTTCCGCCCGAAAGGCTTGTGCCGCCAATGATCGCCGCTGCGATTGCGTCGAGTTCATAGCCCTTGCCCATCTCGGGATGTACTGTTTCGAGACGGGACGCGAGCGTGATCCCCGCGATGGCTGCCATCAGGCCGGACAGCGCGTAGACCTTGATTAAAAGCTTATCCGTATTGATGCCCGACACCCTTGCCGATTCCTCGTTGCTTCCATATGCCGTCACATGCCGCCCGAACGCCGTACACCGGTATACGAATTGCAGAATCACGAAGGCCACGATGGCAATCACGATGGGGAACTGCAGCCCAAAAATATCCCCCTGCCCAATGAAGCGGAAGCCACCCACCATATAATTGCGGAAGGGGATAGAGTTCGTCCACACATACATCACCCCGCGTCCGATGCTCATAGTGGCAAGCGTGGCAATAAAGGGCGTGATGCGCAGTTTGGTGATCATCAGGCCATTGCCCGCGCCTACCAACAGACCCACGAGGACACCCGCGATGACCGCCGGAACGATATTGACATTCATGGAAAGCAGCCAGCCCGACATGCCGCCCGAAAGGGCAAGCATCACACCCACCGAAAGATCGATGCCGCCGGTAGTGAGTACAAACGTCATACCAAAGCCAAGAAGCATGATGAATACAGACTGGCGGAACACATTGGTAAGGTTCGACACCGAAAGGAAGCTATCCGACAGGAAGGACATCACGACCATCATGGCGATGACGAAAATCAGCAGGCCGAGAAGCTGCCGGTCTATTTTCTTTTTTGCCTTTACTGCAAGCGGTGCAGTCATTTCATTGTTTTTCATATGTCCTCCTTCCTAGACCCGCTGGGCTTTACGCGACGTAAACCGTTCAAGCGCCACGGCGATGATGATGATCGCCCCGACGATAATCTGGCGGTAAAACTGGTTCACCGACAGAAGATCGAGTCCGTTTGAGATCATGCCGAGGATCACCGCGCCGATGATCGCTCCGACAATACTGCCCTTGCCGCCCGCCATGCTGGTACCGCCGATAACGGCCGCCGCGATCGCGTCCATTTCATAACCACTGCCCATTTCAGACTGCACAGCCGTGAGGCGTGCTGCAAGGAGTACCCCGGACAGTGCCGCAAGGAGGCCGGAAAGCATATATACGCCCACTGTAATTTTGCCGCACGATACGCCGGACAGGAATGCAACCTCGCGGTTTGAACCGATGGCCGTCACGTTGCGTCCGAAGCTCGTAAACTTGAACAGGAACAGCAGGATTACGAACACGATAATGGTGATAAATACCGGTATGGGCAGCCCCGCGATATAGCCCTGCGCAAGATAGGTGAATTCCGGTACCGCAAATCCGCTGACCGCGCCGTTGGTCGTGGATAGCAGGAGAATACCGCGCACCACGCTCGACATGGCAAAGGTCACAAGAAACGGGGCAATCTTAAGCTGTGTGATCAACAGTCCGTTTATGATGCCAAACCCCGCGCCCGTCCCAAGCCCCGCGAGGATCGCAGGGAAAACGCCGCCCCCTGCCGCAATAACCATTCCCGTAACCGCGCCCGAATAACCAAGGATCGAACCTACCGAAAGGTCGATTCCGCCGATGGTAAGCACGAATGTCATGCCGAAGCCTACGAGCATCACGAATACCGATTGCAGAAGCAAATTCTGTATGTTCTCCACCTTCAGGAAAAAGGGGGATGCAATGGCAAGGAACACGAACAGCGCGATCATGACGATCAGGATACCCAGTTCGTCAAACTTTTTGGTATGTGCATTTTCCTGTTTTTTCATGATTCATGCCCTCCCGACGCATACAGTGTGATATTTTCCTCCGTTGCCTCCGCGCGGGTAAATTCGTGTACGATTTTTCCCTGGTGCATCACATAGATACGGTCCGCAAGGCCCAAAAGCTCGGGAAGCTCGGACGATACGAGCAGAATGCCCCCTCCCTCTTTTACGAAATTCGCAATCAGGTTATAGATTTCGTGCTTTGCTCCTACGTCGATGCCCTGCGTCGGCTCGTCAAAGATCAGTACCTGCGGTTTTGTGAACAGCCATTTCGCAAGGATCACCTTTTGCTGGTTGCCGCCCGAAAGGGATTTCACTTTCTGGTAGATGGTCGGCGTTTTGACCCCCAGCCGCTGCACATACTCCTTCGCCGTTTTGATTTCTTTATTTTTCCGGAGAATAAAGTTTCCGGCCAGCACCTCTTTGAGGTTTGCGAGCGTTATGTTATCTTTTACGTCTTGCTCAATGAGCGCGCCTTGCAGTTTTCTGTTTTCGGGCAGCATCCCAATGCCGCAGCGGATCGCGTCTTTCGGCGTCTTAATGCGGCATTCCCTGCCGCCTACAGACACCGTACCCGAAGATATCTTGTCTGCGCCCACAATAGCGCGCACGGTCTCGGTGCGGCCCGCGCCCGCAAGTCCTGCGAGGCCCACGATCTCTCCGCGGTTTACATGCAGGCTCACATCCTCAAGCACGCCTTTACGGTTAAGGCCGCTTACGCGTAGGATCTCACCGCCCACGGGAACGTCCTCCTTTACGATATAATTGGTGATAGTGCGGCCCACCATACGCGCTACGAGGTCATCAACATCCGTATCTTCCGGTCCGACCTCCGCCACGTTTTTGCCGTCGCGCATAACCACAATGCGGTCGACAAGCCCGAAAAGCTCGCGCAGGTGGTGCGTGATGTAGATCACCGCGATACCCTGCGATTTGAGCATATGTACAAAATCGAATAATACCTGCCGTTCGTGCTCCGCAAGGGCTGCGGTCGGCTCGTCCATGATGACGAGCGAACATTTTATGGATAACGCCTTCACGATCTCGATCACGCGGTTTTTAAGCGCTCCCATCTGTCCGACCGGGACGAGGACATCCTCCACGGTCGGGAAAAATTTAGCATATAACTTCTGCGTTTCCTCAAGCATAGCCTTTTCGTCGAGGCGGCGTACTGCCTTTCCTATGAGGCCCTTCTGCACTTCCCGCCCAAGGTATACGTTTTGTACCGCATTCAGGTGCGGTGCAAGCGACGGCTCCTGGAAAATCGTGCTGATACCAAGTGCCTGCGCGCATCCTGGATCTGTAATGCGGACAGGCTTTCCATTCACCCGGATCTCTCCTTCATCGGGATGATAGAGCCCGGAAAGCATCTTCATCAGCGTAGATTTGCCCGCGCCGTTTTCCCCAACAAGCGCGACAACCTCGCCCCTATTTACGTTGAGCGAAACATCCGAAAGAGCAACCACGCCGGGAAAACGCTTGGTGATGCCCGTCATCTCGATGAAAGCATTGCCGCTGTTTCCCATATTCTTCCCCCCTGTTCTTTTTGGTGTTGTATATCCGATAGAAGCCGGTTCCGAAAAAACCATCTCAGTTCACCGGCTGACTTTCTTTATCTTATCTGCCATTGCCTTGCGCCACAAGAAACAAGCTTGCCCCTCTGCCTTCCAATTCTTGCGGCGGCACGGACGTAAAAAAAACGCAAAAAAAAGCGGTACAAAAGGCCTTTTCCCAAAATGAGGGGCCTCTTGTACCGTTTGGGTAATATCTCTTTCTTGCGCCCGTCCGCAAAAATGTGTAGGTTTTTTGAATCCTTCACTCCGCTTTTTTGATTCGTTTGACAGCCTCTTTTTCTATCACCGTCGAACTGCAATATCCCAAAAATGCGCGCAGGGAGACGTATGCATTATAGGCCTATTCCATGCGTTCCTCCGAAAAACTCAGCATCCCGTCGCTCATTGCGCGATGTTCTGCCTCCTCCTAAATAAAATCAAGCTCTGCCATTCTTACCTTGAGCCTGTTGCGCAGGAACGCTAAAATACTGCCATGGCACTTCCCTTTTTACTCTATATTTCTTCATAACCGCCCTCCTTACATCCGGTTTACTATCAAACAATAGTAAATTCAATACTATTGTTTGATAGTAGATATACTATAATGGAGGTGGTTATATTGTATTTAAAAAGATTACGTAATTTACGGATCGGCCATAATTTGCCGCAGCGTGAAATCGCGGAGGGTCTTCATATCGATCAGCGGGTATACAGCAACTATGAGACGGGAAACGTGAAATCCCCGCAAGCTACCTTGTGAAGCTTGCGGATTATTATGGTGTTTTCGTAGACTATATTCTTGAGCGGACAGACAGGAAATAACTGCTTGGATCATGAAAATCAGAGGGTGTCAGACGATCCTTGTTTGGGTGTTTTTTAAGCTCGGGTTCTTCCGCACGGGCCGGAAATGCCGCACTGCGGCTACATATATTCCATGAGCCGCGGCAGTTCTTCCTCTTTAAGCTCTGCGACCAGCCGCCCGTTTTGGAGTACGAGCGCCCTGTCACACAGGCCGGCGATTTCATCCATATCCGAGGATACGAGGATAATACCTTTGCCGCTCGCGGCAAGCTCGTTCATTACAATATAGATTTCGCTGCGCGAAACGATATCGATTCCCTTGGTTGGTTCATCGAGGAGCAAGATGCTTGCATTCGAGATAAGCGACCGCCCCACCATCACTTTCTGCTGGTTTCCCCCGCTCAAAAAGCGTATCTCCTGATGCAGGCTGTCCATCTTAAGGTTCAGCTCAATGGATTGGTCAACAACTTCCTCCATTTCCTGCCGAAGGTCGAGGAAGATTCCCCTGCGGATATCTTCGAGTGCGGAAATAGTAAGGTTGGCCGCCACTCCCATATCAGGAAACAGCCCCGCATCCATTCGGTTCTCATTCACATACCCAAAACCATGGTTCACCGCATCTGTCGCATTTTTAAGCTCAAGTTCCTTTCCGCGCAGTTTTAGGCGGCCGGAATCCATCTCGAATTCACCGAAAATCGTCTTGATGAGCGCTGTACGTCCGGAGCCGGTTAGCCCCGTGATACCCAGGATTTCTCCCGCATACAGCCGCAGACTGATATCATGCAACACGGGTTCCATATTAAGATGGCTAATCTCAAGCAAAATTTTGTCTTGCCGGGCTGCCTTGGGCGGATACAACCTCAGTGATTCGTTGCCTGAAATAAGGTAGCTGAGCCGGCTCGCGGACAGGCCGTGCGTGCTGCATACAGCCACGTTTTTTCCATCACGCAGCGCCGTCACCCGGTCGCACAGGGAAAGCACCTCCCCGATGTTATGCGTGATATAGAGAACAGATTTTCCCTGCGCACGCATCTCCTTCATGAAGCGCACGAAAATCTCTTTTTCCGCCGCCGCAAGGTTAATCATCGGCTCATCCATAATAAACACCCGGGCATCCGAAAGGTAGGCCCTGGCGGTGGAGACCATATATCTCTCGCTGATATTGAGGTCCCGCACCTTTCTTGCCACGTCGAGTACGTATCCCATTTTTTCAAATTGGGCGCGCGCATCAGCATACATTTTTTTATAGTGAATAAGTCCGCCCCTTTTCTGCATATTATTGAGGAAAATATTCTCCGCAACCGTAAGGTCCGGAAGCAGGTTGGTGGCTTGGTACACCGTGAAGATGCCCTCTGCAAGAGCCTCGCGCGGGCTTTCGAACTGTACCTGCCGTCCGCAAAAAGTGATGGTGCCGCTGTCGGCGGGAAACACGCCCGAAAGGATGCTGATCAGCGTGGTTTTTCCCGCGCCGTTAAGGCCTACAAGCGCGTGGATCTCCGCCTCTGCAAGCTCGAACGCAACGTTTTCCAGGACCGGGTTGCCGACAAACGCTTTATCAATGTGGTTCATGGTGAGCACCATTTTTGCATCTCCCTTTTATGCGCCGCGATTTTAATACATACCGGCACCTGTTTCCTATATACTATAGTCATACTATAATGATATTTCCCCATGGTCAAGTTTAACGGGATATTGCATTTCCAGATATGAACAAACTTGTGGAATCAATGCAAGATTATTGCGCAATTCCGTGCAGTTGTTGTTTTTCACTGTTTTCACATGCTAAATTAAGGATGGTGTAGCAAAGCAAGAGGTGCAAATAATGAATTCAAGCCATCCCATTTTGGTAAGGCCGCCTCAGGTACTCTCAAACCAGGTCACCCTGAAAAACAATTTCGAGATAGAACGCAAGGACCTCACGGAGACAGAGATTGTTTTAGTACAGCAAGGGAATGTCAACGCGTGGTTTGGCGGTATTTCCTATTCCCTTGGGAGCGGCGATATCGTCCTGATTCCCGGATTTTCGTACCGGCTTTCTTCTTCGGGCGAAGATCCGTGCACGCTGCTCACCCTTTATTTATCGTCCTTTCAATATGCCGGACAGGAGGAGGGCCGTTTGCCCTATGTCCTGCGTGAAACGCTTCTTCCGCGCAGTAATTCCACCGTACCCATGACGGGGATCATCACACAGGTACATGGGGAATTATCAGAAAAACGTCCAGATTACAAGATCGCTGCTGGCAAGCTCACGGAATATCTTCTCATTCTTTTGCAGCGCAAGCTAATGGACAACGATATAAGCGCCGAACCTGCGTCGCTTCTTTCGGGAATCAAGGAATATATTGAAAATAACTACGAAAAAAATATTACGCTTTCCAGCCTTTCTGATGTTTTTTTTGTCAGTCCATTCCATATCGCACATCTGTTCAAAGAAAAATACGATATCTCACCGATCCAATACCTGATTAAGACGCGCATCAAGATCGCCACCGAGCTGCTCGTACAGACGAGCTATACCGTGTTTGAAATTTCAAATCTTGTCGGATATCCAAACGCCAATTATTTTAACATCATTTTCAAGCGTTTTACGGGCATGAGCCCCGGTAAGTACCGCAAAAAGATGCAAAAAAAGCTATAATATAACTTTTTCAGGTGTTGGACAGTTCCCTGCGGGAGACGCATCCGGCCGCGCGGCAAGCGCCGCCGCAAATAAAACGCGTACCGCCGGGCTTTTGAGTTTCCGGTTAAGCATTCCTCCTGCGGTTTTCCCGGCAATCGCCGCGGGAATCATATAAACGGCAGCGGAAAAATCCCACATGCCGCTGATTGAAGCCAACGGGGCCTTAAAAATATTTTGTACCGCAGCCGTCTGGAACGGCAGGTATGCCAGCCGATGCTAAAAAAGCCGGATAGCACGCCCGAAGCGCCCCGAAAAGCACTGCCTCCGGCTTTTCCGCTTTCGCACGAATTTATTTTTAAAACCCGCAAGGACGGCAACCCCGCCCAATACGGCAGTATACCCGGTATTGATCCCTTCACAGGATACGGGCAGAACCAGCCCCGCCACCGGTAGTGCTTTCCTCGGCTATAGGCGTCTTGCGCGCCTTGCTTTTTACGCGCCTGCGCCGGTAGGCATGCAGCGTAACAGCCGCCGTTGCCAACACTGTAACTAGCGGTGCAGAGAGGCCCGGAAGCCCGCCCTTGTTCGCCTCCGGAAACGCCAAGTCCGCTCCTGCCTGCCAGCGCCCCAAAACGGGCACAACGTTATTCCACGTCGTCGAGCAGCTTTTCAAGCAGCGCATCGAGCGTCTTTTTTTCCTCCGCGGAAAGGTTCCGCGTCATATAGCCCTCCCACTCTGCCTCAACTGTGCGGATCGTGTGGTAGGCACGCTTCGTTTTTTCCGTTGGATAAAGGCCATATTGCCTCCTGTCCTTTTTGGATACGATGCGCGTAATATAGCCGTCTTCTTCAAATCTGCGGACCGCGCGTGCAACCGCGCCTTTATTGATCCACAGCTCCTCTGAGAGTTGTTCCTGCGACATTCCCTCGTGGTCGCAGATGCACATCAGGTACACAAGCTGCCCCCGGGTCAGCCCGAGGTCCTTTAATTTCCGGTCGAGGTGGATTCCCGACCTCCGTGACAGGATTGAAAGCTTTTTTGCAAGTTCCCGCATATCCCTTCCCCCTTCAAGGCAAACGTCTGCCGTAGCCGGTCCGGCAGCGCACAGGCCTGCCGACGCTTCCCATTTTAAGCGCCCCGGGCCGCGCTGTCAAATACCCAAAAAACACTTGACTTGCAATTTTCTCCGCATTATAATAGTTGCATGGGCAACTAATTGGTTGCCCCTTGTTCTGGAATAAAGGTTGCCCAGGCAACTATAAAGGAGTTTGAAGAGGTATGGATACAACATCGGAAACAAAGCTTTTGGGTACCGCGCCAATCGGCAGGTTGGTGATGAAATACGCGGTTCCAAGCGTCATTTCACTTCTGGTGAATGCGCTGTATAATATCGTAGACCAGATTTTTATCGGCCAGGGCGTGGGCTATCTCGGCAATGCCGCAACCAACGTGATCTTTCCGCTGACCGTTATTGTGCTCGCTTTTTCCCTGCTCGTCGGCGACGGCGCGGCGGCCTACCTGAGCCTGAAGCTCGGCGAGGGACGCAAAGACCAGGCGCAGCGGGGCGTGGGCAACGCGCTGACGCTGCTGGTCGTTTTCGGCGTGGCGTTTTTGCTGCTCGGCATTTTTTTCCTCGAACCGCTCGCGCGCCTGTTCGGCGCAACGGAAAATTCCCTGCCCTATGCGCTCGATTATGGGAAAATTATTGTCCTCGGGTTTCCCTTCGTGATGATCGGCACGGGCCTCAACTCGTGCATCCGCGCCGAGGGCAGCCCTAGGGTGGCCATGATCTCAATGATCGCCGGGGCCGTCACCAACACCATACTCGACCCGGTCTTCATCTTCATCTGCGGGTGGGGCGTGGAGGGCGCGGCGCTCGCGACGATTCTCGGCCAGATCATTACCCTCCTGATTAGCGTGCTTTACCTGCGCAGGCCAAAGGTCCTCCGCGTTTCCCGCAGGGATATGAAGCTGTCCGCCGGTACGGCAAAGACGGTGATGGGATATGGCGTTTCCAGTTTTATCACGCAGGTCGCCGTCACGGTCTCCATCCTTGTTTCCAACAACATGATCGTGCAATACGGCGCGGCGTCCGTTTACGGCCCCGATATTCCCCTTGCCGCGTTCGGCATCGTAATGAAGGTTTACCAGATATTGCTCGCTTTCATGGTTGGTTTTGGCATCGGCGCGCAGCCGATTGTCGGCTTCAACTACGGGGCACGCAATTTCCTTCGGGTGAAAAAGGCCTACCTGCTTGCCATCGGCTGCGCGACTGCGGTTGCCGCCGTGGGGTTCGTCCTGTTCCAGTTTTTCCCGCAGGGCATCATCAACCTCTTCGGTTCCGAGGACGCCCTGTATAACGAATTCGCGCAGAAGAGCTTCCGCATCTTCCTGATGCTGTGCATTCTTTCCGGATTCCAAACTGTGACGGGCATCTTCTTCCAGTCCATCGGCAAACCGGTGAAGGCGGCGGTTGTCACCCTGTCGCGCCAGATTTTGGTGCTCGTCCCCGCGACCCTCATCCTTCCCGTTTTTATCGGCCTCGACGGCGTTTTATGGGCGGGGCCGGTTGCGGACGCCGTATCCTTCCTGATCGCCCTTGTGCTCGCGCTCTTTGAACTCAGGCATCTCACCTGCCAACACGCGCGCGAACAGGAAGCGGCGCTTTGCACAGAGCAGGGATAGCTCACCTGCTAGGCCGGCCGGGCAAAAAGCCATCCGTCCATATGGACGGATGGCTTTTTGCAATAAATCCTTACAGCTTTTTGAGCACGCGGCACGGGTTGCCCACGGCCACGCAATTTGCGGGAATATCTTTGGTAACGACACTGCCCGCGCCAATCGTCGTATTTTCGCCAATGGTGACGCCCGGGCAAACGATCACGCCCGCCCCCAGCCATACAGAATCGCCAATCGTCACCGGCTTTCCATACTCGAGGCCGGAAGCCCGTTCCCCGGGATCTATGGGATGTGTGGCTGTAACGATCTGCACGCCCGGCCCAATCTGCACTCCGCTGCCGATTTCCACCTTGCATACGTCGAGTACGTTCAGCCCATAATTGACAAATACATTGCCGCCGAAGTAGGTATTGCTGCCATAATCAAAATGAACCGGCTGCTTGATCGTAATTTCTCCGGCTACGTTCGTAAGGATCCGGAGAATGCGGCCAAGCGCCGCCTCGTCAAGCGGGTCGGCGTCGTTATATTCTTTGCACAGGCGAAGTGCCCGCCCGTGTTCCGCCCGCAGCTGCGCATCCGAAGCGTCATAAAGCTCTCCGCGCAGCATTTTCTCTTTTTCCGTCATTTTGAAATTCCTCTTCCTTAAAAATTTGTGTTGCAGGAAACGGCCTTTCGCTTTCGATAGAAAAGGCGCGGAAAACCGTGCCTTTGTTTGTATTTTCTTTTATTCCTGTTCCGTAGCGCTGTCCGTCTCCGCCGCCGTGCTGTCTTCCGCGGCGCAGCCGCAGCCGGCCGTATCTTCCGTTTCGTCTTCCTCCGACTCCACGATCTTCGCCACGCATACTACCTTGGTATCGTCATCCACACGCATCACGCGCACGCCCTGCGTCGAACGCCCAATAAGCGAAATTTCGCCTACGCTCATGCGGATTACGATGCCCGCGTCGCTTATCAGCATGATGTCCTCCGTGCCGTCCACGATGAGCAGGCCGCACATCTTGCCTGTTTTTTCCGTGATATTCATGGATTTCAGGCCGATGCCGCCGCGCGTTTGCAGGCGGTATTCCTCCGCATTCGTGCGTTTGCCGTAGCCTTTCTCCGTAATCACGAGCACCTGCTGGTCCCTTTCGCAGATACACGCGGACACCACTTCATCGCCGGGGCGGAGCTTGATGGCGCGCACCCCCGTCGAGACGCGGCCCATCGGCCGCACATCCTCTTCGCTGAAGATGATGGACATGCCGTCCCGCGTTCCGACAATGATATCCTTTCCGCCATCCGTCTCCATGACGGAAATCAGCTCGTCGTCCTCCCGCAGATTCACAGCCTTGAGGCCGTTCTGCCGGATATTGGAATATTCGCTGAACGGCGTTTTCTTGATAACGCCGCCGCGCGTTACGATCACAAGGTTGGAATCCTTCCCTGCCTCCGATTCGATCGGGAAAACCGCCGACACCTTTTCGTCCGGGTCGAGATTCAGCATATTCACGATGGCCGTGCCTTTTGCCGTCCTGCCCGCCTCCGGGATCTGGTAGCATTTCTTCATATAAACCTTGCCCTTGTTCGTAAAGAACAAAAGCTGGTTGTGCGTACACGTGATGAACACCTGCTCCGCAAAATCTTCCTCCCGCGTAGACATCGCCGTCACGCCCTTGCCTCCGCGTTTCTGCGCGCGGTAGGTCTCGAGGCTGATGCGCTTCACATAGCCGTAATGCGTGAGCGTCACCACCATGTCCTCACGGGCGATGAGCTCGTCGATATCGATATCGTCCTCATCAAAGGTGATTTCCGTGCGGCGGGCGTCCGAGAACTTCCCGCGGATTTCCATCAGGTCTTTCTTGATGATGTCAATGACCATCTGCGGCGTGGAAAGCACGGAATTATAGTAAGCGATACGCTCCTGGACTTCCTTGTATTCCGCTTCGATCTTATCGCGTTCGAGGCCGGTCAGCCGTTGCAAACGCATATCGAGGATGGCCTGCGCCTGGATTTCCGTAAGGCCGAAACGCCCTATGAGGGCCGCGCGCGCGGTTGCCGCGTCTGCCGAGCTTCGGATCAGGTTTACGATTTCATCGATGTTGTCAAGCGCGATAATCAGGCCTTCTAAAATATGGGCGCGCTTCTTTGCCTTTTCCAGTTCGAACTTCGTGCGGCGCACGATCACGTCCTTCTGGTGTTCCACATAATATTCGAGAACCTGCTTTAAATTCAGCACGCGCGGCTCGCCGTCCACAAGGGCCAGCATGATGACGCCAAACGTGTCCTGCATTTGCGTATGTTTGTAAAGGTGATTCAAAACCACATTGGCATTGGCGTTGCGCTTCAGTTCGATCACAATGCGCATGCCGGATTTATCCGACTCGTCGCGCAGGTCGGAAATGCCGTCGATGCGCTTGTCGCGCACGAGCTCCGCAATTTTTTCCACCAGCGTTGCCTTATTGACCTGGTATGGGATTTCCGTGACGATAATGCGTTCGCGGTCTTCCCCGTGTTTCTCGATCTCTGTTTTCGCGCGTACACGGATGCGCCCGCGTCCCGTCTTATAAGCCTCGCGGATGCCCGAAACACCCATAATGATGCCGCCCGTGGGGAAATCCGGCCCGGGAATAATGTCGATCAGCTCTTCCATCGAAATATCCGGATTATCCATCAGCGCGATGGTCGCGTCGATCGCCTCGCCCATATTATGCGGGGGAATGTTCGTCGCCATACCAACGGCGATGCCGCCCGTGCCGTTCACCAACAGGTTGGGGAAGCGCGCGGGAAGCACGGCAGGCTGCTCCAGCGTCTCATCAAAGTTCGGATAGAAATCCACCGTGTCCTTATCAATATCGCGCAAAAGCTCGAGCGTAAGCTTCGACATCCTCGACTCTGTATAACGCATGGCGGCCGCGCCGTCCCCGTCCACCGAACCGAAGTTTCCGTGTCCGTCCACCAGCGGATACCGGATGGAAAAGTCCTGCGCGAGACGGACCATCGCGTCGTAAACCGCCGTATCGCCGTGCGGATGGTATTTACCGAGCACGTCGCCCACCAGACGCGCGCTTTTACGGTACGGCTTATCCGGATACATATTCAGTTCGCTCATCGAATACAAAATACGCCTGTGCACCGGCTTTAAGCCGTCGCGCACATCCGGCAGCGCGCGGTTGATGATAACCGCCATCGCATATGCGATGAACGATTTTTGCATCTCTTTATTCAGGTCGACGGGCACAATGCTGTTTATGGGTGTTTCCACTATTTTTACCTCTTGTTAAATATAAGTTGCTGTCAATCTTTCCCGGGTTTCCACCCGGAAGTCCCTGTACCTTCACATCTAATGGGCACCATACGCAAAAGCGAAAGCCGGCGCAAGGCGCCGGGGCTCTTGCGAAACCCAAGTGCGGCGCATTTCGCGGGGCAAGGGAGCGGCCGCCCGAAAACGGGCGGCTTGACGCTTGCGCCAGGCTGGACAAACCGGGCGCGGGGCGGCGCTAGATGTCGAGATTTGCCACCAGCTTCGCATTCTCCTCAATGAACTCCTTGCGCGGTTCCACGCTGTCTCCCATTAAGATCGAGAAGGTTTCCTCCACCTCGATGGCATTATCCATATCTACCTGCAAAAGCGTGCGTGTTTCCGGGTTCATCGTCGTTTCCCACAACTGTTCGGGGTTCATTTCGCCCAGGCCCTTATAGCGCTGGATCGCCGCGCCGTCGCCCACTTCCTTCAGGTACTCCTGCAGCGCTTCGTCCGTATACAGGTATTTATCTTCCGTTCCCTTTTTGCTCACCTTATAAAGCGGCGGCTGCGCGATATATACATATCCGTTCTCGATCAGCGGCCGCATATAGCGGTAGAAGAATGTCAGCAGCAGGATCCTGATATGGCTTCCGTCCACGTCGGCGTCCGTCATACAGATGATCTTGTGGTACCGCAGTTTTTCCACATCGAAATCTTCGCTCATGCCCGCGCCGAAGGCGGTAATCATGGCTTTGATTTCCGCGTTTGCCAGTGCGCGGTCGTGGCGCGCCTTTTCCACATTCAATATTTTCCCGCGCAGCGGCAGGATCGCCTGAAATTTCCTGTCGCGCCCCTGCTTTGCGCTGCCGCCCGCGCTGTCTCCCTCTACGATGAAAATTTCACATTTGCTCGCGTCTTTTTCCGAACAGTCCGCCAGCTTGCCGGGCAGGGAAGCGGATTCAAGCGCCGTTTTCCGGCGGGTCAGCTCCCGCGCCTTTTTCGCCGCTTCGCGCGCGCGTTTCGCCGTCAGGCATTTATCCACAATGACCTTTGCGGTCGACGGGTTCTCCTCGAGGAACGTGTTAAGCCCCTCCGCGACGGTGCTGTCCGTCAGCGCCCGCATTTCGCTGTTCCCAAGCTTGGTTTTGGTTTGCCCTTCAAACTGCGGCTCCGTGAGTTTGACGCTGATAATGGCCGTCAATCCCTCGCGGATATCTTCGCCCGAAAGGGAAGGCTCGTTTTCCTTTACCAGCTTCATCCGCTTTGCATAGTCGTTTACCACGCGGGTCAGCGCGTTTTTAAATCCGTTCAGGTGCGTGCCGCCCTCATGCGTGGAAATGTTGTTTGCAAACGAGAATATATTTTCCGCGTACCCTTCGTTGTACTGCATGGCGACTTCCACGATCGACGTGCCTTTTTCCGCGCAGAAATAGACCGGTTCTTCAAAGATCGGGTTTTTGTTTTTATTGAGGTATTGCACAAACGATTTGATGCCGCCTTCATAGCAATACACGTGCTTTACGGGTTTTTCGCCGCGCAAATCCTCGAGCGTAATGGAAATGCCCTTATTGAGGAACGCCATTTCGCGCAGGCGTATGCGCAGCGTATCATAGACAAAGTTCACATCCTCAAAGATTTCAGGATCCGGCCAGAAACGGATTTCCGTGCCCGTTTCCTCTTCCGGGCAGGAACCCACAACTTCGAGGTCCGACATGCGCTCCCCACGCGAAAATTCCTGGCGGTGCACCTTGCCTTCGCGGCGGACCGTCGCCACCAATTTTTTGGAAAGCGCGTTGACGACGGAAACGCCCACGCCGTGCAGGCCGCCCGAAACCTTATAGCCGTCGCCGCCGAACTTACCGCCCGCGTGCAGCATGGTCAGCGCCACCTCGAGCGTGGAAACGCCCGCCTGCGGATGCAGCCCCACCGGGATGCCGCGTCCGTTGTCGCGCACGTAAACGCTGCCGTCTTCCTCGATGCCCACGTAAATATCCGTACAGAAACCGGCCATCGCTTCGTCGATGGAGTTATCCACAATTTCATACACCAAGTGGTGCAGCCCGCGCAGGTCGGTAGAGCCGATATACATGCCCGGCCGTTTGCGGACAGGCTCAAGCCCTTCTAAAATCTGTATCTGGCTTTCGTCATAATGTTCGTTTTCGTGATTCAAATTTATCCCTCTTTTTTCTGTCTAAACTTTTATTTCTGTGAAATATTTCGCAGAAAAGCGTCCTTATCCCCGCTGCCCCGCCTCATCAGCGTACGCGGAGAAATCGGCGATAAGTATGCTTTGTGTGTTCCCTGTTCTTCCGTGATGACCACGGCCCGGGGCTTTCCGGCAAGCGCCGTGGTTTCCATATCCTTTAAAAAGAGGCTTGTATCTTTATTACACGCAGCCTCTTCATAATCCAGAATCATCAGGATTTCTTTTGTTTTTACAAAGTAATCACTGCCCAAATGCAAAATCATAAAACACCTCATAAAATACATCTTTATTATACCACAAAAGGATGTGTTTTGAAAGGGTTTTTTCGGTTTTTCCGCGATTCTGCGGCAGGGTCAATGGGGGGAATGGAATGCGGACTTAAAAACGGTTTCAGAAGGCGTGAGCACATTAAAAAACGAAATCAATGGTTATACTATGATTTTTAGCCTGAAAACCCAGCCGGAGTTCGTCCTCCCCTTTGTTTCAGGAAAATTATTTTTGCTCCCGTTCCCGCACCGTTCCGTTTTCCACATAATAAAGGTGCGCGCGCGAAAGGAGCTTTGCATCTGCGTCGTCCGCTGTGGTAATAAAGACCTGTATCCCTTTCAGGGTTCTTAGAAGGTTTTTCTTGCGCGTCTGGTCGAGTTCGGAAAAAACGTCGTCTAAAAGCAGCACCGGCGTTTCCCCCGTGCTTTCTTCGAGAATTTTAAGGCAAGCCGTTTTGATGGCGAGCATCAGCGTGCGCAGCTGCCCCTGCGACGCAAAAACGCGGATATCCTTTCCATTGATCAGGATTTCCATATCGTCCCTATGTGGCCCTGCTCCGCACGTTCCCTCAACAAGTTCCTTTTCACGCAGCTTTTTCAGCGTTTGTGCGATTTCTGTTTCCGGAATCGTCTCCTTATAGACGATGGAAATTTCTTCCGTGCCGCCGGAAATAGCGCGGTGCGTCTCCCGCACATATTCGCCCAGTTTATTCACATAGGCTTTCCTGTTTTTGAGGATGATGCGAATATAGCCTGTAAGCTGCGCGTTGTATGCGTCGAGCACCACGCCCGTGTTCTTATTTTCCCGCCGCAGCGCCGCATTTTTCTGGGCGACGATCTTCGTATAATTTTTCAGCGCATCCACGTAAGAAGGCCTGATCTTTGAAATTTCCCCATCCAGAAAACCGCGCCGCAGGGAGGGCGCTTCTTTGGCCATTTTCATATCTTCCGGGGAAAAGACCACCACAAAAAGGTTTCCCAGAAGCTCTTTCAGGTTTTTGGCGGGAATTCCATCTATTTTAAGGCTTTTTTTCCTGTCCTTGCCAATCAGCACTTCGACGGAACGGTCTATATTTTCCGCGTATTCCGCAAAAAGGTATGCTCCCTCCTTGCCTTCCATCACGGCTTTGCTGTCCGCGTTTACGCGAAAAGATTTCCCATTTCCACAGATATGGATAGCTTCGAGTATATTCGTTTTTCCCTGCGCGTTCCTGCCATAAAGCACATTCACCCCAGGATAAAAAGATTGGTTCAGTTGTTCATAATTCCTGAAATGAATCAGCTTCAGCCTCGTCAGATACATGGGAATCCTTTCAAAAAAAGCGCTTGCGTGTTCTTTATTCCCATTATACCACAGCCCTCCACTTTTTTGCAGGAAGCGGCATTTTCCACGCCGCTGTGCTATTCTGGAAAAGTAAACTATTCCAGGAGGCGCTATGATTGTTCTGATTGCGGGATGGCGTCACATTTTGACGGCTTCAGCAGCCGCGTTTCTTTTGTCTTTTTACCGTTTGCCATAGATAAGCGTCGTCTCGAACATCGCTTCGATATTCTCCGGCTTCGCGTCGTCCACCATCGTCCCCGTGTCCATGATATAGCCGCCTCCCGGCGCGCATGTATCGATGAGCCATTTACAGTAATCTTTGACTTCATCCGGCGTGCCGTAGGTCAGCATGACGGCCGGCACGTTTCCCATGATGCACGAGTGTCCGCCCAGCGCCTTTTTTGCCGCTTCCATATCGGTATACTCAAAATTATAAATGACCTTGCCCGGCGGCACCTCTTTCAGATATTCAAGGCGCGTATTATAGGCCCCCTCCACATATACCATCGGCGTGAGCCCGGCCTCCGCCACCTCCGTCAAATACCGCCGCAGGGACGGCCAATAGAACTTTCTGAACTGCTCGTCAGACATAAACTCATCCACGCCCTTATGCAGCCAGTACCACACATAAGGCACTTCCTTGCCCGAGCAGCCTGCGATCGTATCCTTGATTGCAAAATCTGTCATCACATCGATGAGACGCAGCAGTTCCTCCTCATGGTCATACATATCCATCATGATGTCTACCGTGCCGCGCATGCTGTCTCCGATCATATCAAAGGGCGCGTATGCAAAGCCCGCATAGATCGGCGGAATCCCATATTTTTCTTTCATGTGAACCTGATACTCCGCAAGATAACCAAACCAATCCGCCAGCATTTTGCCCGATTCCACGAGCGCCTCCAGCGAGGAAATGACCTCCGGGTCTGAAAACGCGGCGAACGCGCCCATGTGTCCGAACCACATCGTGTTGCGGAAATCTATTTTGGAAAGGCCGGAAAGTTTTGAGAAACTGCGCGGAATCCATTTGTTCATCATAAATTTCGTAATATCAAAGACCGCTTCCCCATATTCGTCTCCCTTCATGTATTCCCCTTCGATGAACTGATACATTGTATTCGGGTCATTGATCTGGTTGCCCGGCCAGCGGAACCAGTTGATCCCCGAGCGCTCCATATAGTTGATAGGATAAAAAAGGATCGGATCCCAGCCGAGATCAGGCTGAAAATGGTCATAGAGATAGTCGTATACATCGGTCGCTTTTGTATAGTCTTCCATGATGTCCTGTATCGTCCATTTGTTCGCATAATAGACCGGAAACGCCTGAAATACAGGAACGAGCGGTATGCGGTCCGGTTCAATAAGTTTGACGGCATCCTCCACTCTTTTTTTTCGTGCGTTGTACAGTCCGTGCATTGTTTCCATAAAATCTCCCCCTTTTATGATTTCTATTTTAAAATAATGAGACTCCCCGTTATATTTAATATAGTCTTTCCTAAAAGCCTGTACAATACCAAAAAAACCCGCTCAAAATACCAGATTTTTTCTGGTATTCCTGGCGAGTTTCTTATTTAACCTATGTTTTGTTTTTTAATTCTCTTTCTTGCGCCTAATGCGGCGCTTGATCCTTTTTCCGGTACAACTGAAAAATTCACAACAACAGCGCTTGCACGGCACGCTGCTTGCCTCCAGCACAGTTCTTTTTATAGCGGGAACACCCTTATTCCTCCCGCAGCTGTACGGGCAGGATCAGGTATTCATACGCATCCGAATTCTCCTGCTTCACGACACACGGGCTGACTCCGGTATTGTACTGCATGAGCACCTCCGGTTCTTCCACGTTTTTCAACACATCCAGCACGTATTTGGCATTGAATGCAATTTTAAGGTCTTTTCCTTCCGTGAGCACTGGAATCTGTTCGTCAATGTTGCCCATTTCCGAATTAGACGTAATTTCCAGGTTTTTCTCTCTGATTTCAAATTTAACGACGTTGTTGTTGCCTTCGCGCGCAAGGATAGACGCGCGTTCAAGGCTTTCTTTGAGCATATTTGTTTCCACTTTCACGCTGGTTGCGCAGTCCGCCGGCAAAAGATTCCGGTAGTTGATATATTCCCCTTCGAGCAGCCTCGTATAAATTTCCGTATTGCCCGCTTCAAAGAGCGCCATATTGCCGCTGATGGAAATTTTTATATTTTCTTCCGAATCGGAGATAATGCGGGAAACCTCCCGCAGCGTACGCGCGGGAATCACGCATTTCTTTTCAATATCCGAAATAGCAGTTTGCTTTCGCACCGCCATACGGTATCCATCCAGCGCCACAACCGTAAGGCTGTCTTTTTCAATATCAAACAGCAATCCCGTAAGGATTGGTTTGTCTTCATTCACTGCGGCGGCAAACAGCGTCTGGTTAATCATAGTGCGCAAAGCACATTGCGGAATTTTAATCTGCTCCTTATCTTCAAGTTCCGGGAAAACCGGAAATTCATCCGCATTCATTTGCTGGAGCACCACCTTCGAATTAAGGCAGCTGATCTCCATTGAAGTTTCCCCTACGCTTTTAAAGGTCACGTCGCTTTCCGGAAAACGGCTGATGATTTCATATAAAAGTTTTGCCGGAATGGCCGCTTCCCCCGTTTGTTCAATTTGCGCGTTCATTTCCGTTTTGATGGAAAGCGCGATATCTGTCGCGCGCAGGGTAATGACCTCTTCCGCGCAGGAAAACAGAATACATTCCAGTATGGTCTTTTGCATCTTAGAAGCCGCACGGTTTACCGTCCCGATGGCTGTGAGCAGGTCTTCTTTCGCACAAGTAAATTGCATGCCTTTTTCCTCCATGTTTTTATTCTATTAGATAGGCAGTAATGGCTGTATTAGGGGGTGTGGATTGTGTGGAAAACATTTTTTTTCCCTAAAGCAAAGCCATTTTATATTTTTTTAAGGGAGGATAACTCTGGTGTAAACCGGAAAAAACGGTTGATGGATTGTGCCCTCTTTGTGCATGAAGCAGTCCGGCCGTTTTCGCCTGTTTTTTTTATCCACAGGTTATCCTTTTATTTTCGCCTCGATATCCTCCACTACTTTTTTCAGTTCAGGATCTTCCTTCATTTGCTTTTTGATTTTTTCTTCCGCGTGCATAATGGTGGAATGGTCCCGTCCGAAAAATTCAGCAATTTTGGAATAGGAGTTATCCGTCAGGTCACGCAGCACAAACATAGAAATCTGCCGGGGAAATACGTATTCGCGGTTCCGTTTCTGGCCGCGGATATCCTCTTCACGGATATCAAAATATTCGCACACCACATCAATAACGCCCTTTGGCGTAATGGCCCGCACGGAAGGGGATGCAAAAAAGTCTTCCAGTGCACGCTGGGCGACGGAAGCGTCAATTTCCCCTGAAGGAAGGGAGTCTTTGTGCAGCTCTGCGTACATAATTACCTTTTGCAGAGCGCCTTCAAGCGTACGGATATTTGAATTTTTTTGCTGTGCTATATAATGTAGGGTATCATCCCGGATGGGAAGCGCGGAGGGATTCACCGACCGCAGCGCCTGCACCTTCTTCAAAAGAATGGCCACCCGCGTTTCATAATCCGGCATTTTGATGTCCGCAATGAGGCCCCATTCAAACCGGCAGCGCATTCGTTCTTCCAGCTTTTCCATTTCCTTGGGAGGCCGGTCGGATGAAATGACGATTTGTTTATTCATATCCCGCAGCGCGTTGAACGTGTGGAAAAATTCGTCCTGCGCTACGTCTTTGCCCGCGATAAACTGGATATCGTCAATCAGCAGCACGTCAATATTGCGGTATTTCCTGCGGAACTGTTCGCGCAGGTCGATATTGGCC
Source organism: Christensenella tenuis (assembly GCF_014287795.1). Classification (GTDB taxonomy): domain Bacteria; phylum Bacillota; class Clostridia; order Christensenellales; family Christensenellaceae; genus Christensenella; species Christensenella tenuis. Next base: position 219,882 of record NZ_JACOON010000004.1, on the reverse strand, counting down.
CTGTTGTTTGTCAGCTGAATCATGCGGATCAGCTCGTTCATGAACGTTTCGCTTGTGACATAAACGATTTCCGCTTCCGGGTTCTCCTGCAGGATGTGGTTGCCCACCGCGTGCATGAGGTGCGTCTTTCCAAGCCCAACGCCGCCGTATAAAAACAGCGGATTATAGGCGCGCCCCGGGGCCTGCGCCACGGCAAGGGCCGCGGCATTGGCGAATTTATTGGCTTCGCCCACTACAAACGTATCAAACGTATAGTTCGGATTTAAATTTGTTTTTACTTCGCGGGCTGGCTGGGGTTCTTCTTTTTTCCGGCTGATATTCAGTTTGGAAGAATCCTGGGGCGTAATAAATTCCGGGCGGATGTCCGCGCCCGGAACGCCGTAAAGCTCCTCATAGGCGAGCTGCATGGTAAGGCGGATTTTCTCCGCATATTTTTCTTCCATCAGGTTTTTGTGCATCGGGCTCGATACTTCAAAGAAATAAGCGCCGTTTTCTTCATGCACGGGCTTTAGTTCCTTGATCCACACATTAAACTGAAACATTGGAAGGTCTTCTTCCAGGTAATTCAGCGTTTTTTCCCATAAAATATTAAAGACACTCATGTACCGTTTAACTCCAGCTCCATATTTGATCTCTGTGGATAACTTTTTGCACAGGCGGGAAGCCTATGTCAAAACCTTTTTAAAAAATAAGTCCGGAATTATCCACAAAGTTATCCACAATTTGCGCGAAAATGTGCATAAAATAAGGCTTTCCGCGAGGTTTATTATACCACAGGAAGCGCCGGAATGGTAGATGAAAAAAGTATTTTTGTTTTTAGAAAGCGCGGAAAAAAAGGGAAAATACTAGATATAGTTATTAAAATGTGGAAAAAGGGCACAGGAAAGAAGGAGACCCCAATATCTATGGCACGGGGTCAAAGAGAACCGTTTTGGGGACGGGCCTTAAAGCGGCTTTTACCTTGACACTTGACAGCAAAAATTATATAATAATAATCGTCTTTTTATCGGAAAAAACATGGCTGTCCGAGTCTTCCGGCCGGCGCGGCCAACAATATATTATATGTAGAAAATGGAGAGATGTAGCTATGAAAATGACGTATCAACCGAAAAAACAGAAACGCAGCCGCGTTCACGGCTTTATGAAGAGAATGAAAACGAAAGCCGGCAGGAATGTCCTCAAAAGAAGACGTGCAAAAGGCAGGAAAGTTCTGTCTGCGTAAAAAGCGTTGGATGTACGCACGTTAAAAAAGAACAAAGAATTTAACTTTGTTTACAGGCGGGGAAAACCCGCAGGATCCCGCGATATGACCCTTATTTGCGCAAAAAGCAGGTATGGCGGCGTACGCGTCGGTTTTTCCGTCAGCAAAAAGGTGGGAAACAGCGTCGTACGGAACCGCGCGCGGCGGCGCATGAAGGAAGCATACCGCACCGTTTTGCCGGAATTAAGCGGCCATTACAGCCTTGTTTTCGTGGCAAGGGAAAGCATTGCGCGTGCAGAGTTCCAAGAAATCTGCGCGCAAATGCGTAAATTAATGCAGCGTGCGGGGATCCTTTCAAGATGACCCGGAAACCGGGCCTTCCAGAGGAAAACTGTGGGAGGAAGCAGAGATGAAAAAAGTCATTCTGGCGATGATCCGCTTTTACCAAAAAGCGATTTCGCCTTATACGAGACCGTGCTGCAGGTTTACGCCAACCTGTTCGCAATATGCGGTAGAAGCGGTGACAAAATACGGAGCGCTGAAAGGGTCTTTTCTGGCGGTCAAGCGTATTTTGCGGTGTAATCCGCTTTTTAAGGGCGGATACGACCCGGTGCCGTAATAAGCACGGAAAAAGGCGTGTTTTTCCGTTGCCGGGCGCGTGGCTGCGCGCTGGGCGGCAGATGGCTGTATAAAACAGGCGCGCCATATGCAAAAAAATAGATGGAAGCGCAAAGGCAGGCCGAAACAGGCGGCGTGGGCTTTGCGGACAGGCGGAGGAAAGCGGCGCAGGGATATTTGCTTTAAGCCGGAAAGATACGAACCAGCCGTGTTCCGACGACAGGAGGATGTAAAATTTGGATTTTCTATACAATAACTTTTTATCGGATTTCTTTGTAATCTGCATGAAGGGAATGCACAGTATTTTCGCGGATTATGCGCTGGGAATCGTGGTTCTTACCATTTTGATCCGCCTTTGCCTGCTGCCGCTCGACTTGAAACAGCGCGGCAACCAGGCAAAAATGTCGGCGCTCGGGCCGGAAATCCAGTCTTTGCAGAAGCGTTATGCGAATAATCCGGGGCAGCTGCAAAGAAAGCAGCAGGAGCTCTACCGCAAGATGCATATCCATCCGATGCTCGGATGCCTGCCAATGCTGATTCAGCTCCCGATCCTGTTTGCATTCTTTGGCGCAATGCGCGTTATCGCCAGTGAACAGACAATCGCCCTGATGCTCAATGCGGCGCAAAACGGGGCCGAAACAGTGCAGCTTACCCCATTTTTCTGGGTACACAATTTCTGGCAGCCGGATTCTTTTATCGGTGGAAATGCAAGCATCCTGCCGTCGGCGGAAAGCTTCCTTTCCTATGTACAGTCAAACCAAACGTTTATTCAGCCGCAGACGCTTGCGCTTTTGCACAACCAGGGGCTGCTTGATTTTTCATCGGGCGTTATGCAGGTGCCGGCCGATACCTATAACGCGCTGGCCACGGAGATATTGAAAGCGAACGGTTATTGGAACACCGCGACAAATTCCGTGACGAATATGAACGGTTATTTGATTCTTCCGGCGCTTGCGGGTGTGGCGCTGTTCCTGCAGCAAAAATTTAACCCCGCGGCCGCACAAAACGCGATGACCGCGGCGACGGCCCAAACGAAGGAACAGCAGGAAGCACAGGGCTGCACCAACAAAATGATGCTGTGGATGATGCCGATTTTCTCGGTGTTTATCTGCGCGACGTCCAATACGGCATTTGCGCTTTATTGGTTCGTATCGAGCCTGTATGCATTCAGCCAAATGAAGATTGTGGATTTGGTTAAGAAGGCCAAGGCGAAAAAGCAGAACGTTACTGTTTCTTAAAGCAGGAGGAAATAAAAGTGGATTTTGTGGAAGCAAAAGGAAAGACCGTTGACGAGGCGATTTTCAAAGGCCTCGAGCAAATGGGGCTTTCTCTTGACGAAGTAGAGATCGACATTGTACACGAAGGCGGAAAAGGGATTTTTGGCCTTGGGAAAAGTGCTGTCGTCCACCTGACGAAAAAACAGGAGGAGCAGAAAGCAAAAAGCGAACCGGAAGCATTTTTGGAGGGTTTGTTCACGCGTATGGGCGTGGAAGCGGAATGCACGGTGAAGGAAGAAGACGAAAGAGCGCTGAAAATTGAAATTACAGGCAAGGATACCGCAGTGCTGATCGGGCGCCGCGGCGATACGCTGGATGCCCTGCAATACCTTACGGGGCTTGCGGTAAACAAAGGGCGAGAAGATTATAAAAAAATCATGCTGGATGCGGAAAATTACCGCGAAAAGAGGGAGCGAACGCTGGAAAAATTGGCGAAGAGGCTGGCCAATACGGTTGCGAAAACGGGCAAGCCGATTACGCTTGAGCCGATGAACCCGTATGAGCGCAGGATCCTGCACGCGACACTGCAAAATAATCCCCGGGTGGAGACGGTTTCCGAAGGAGAAGAACCGTACCGCCGCGTAGTAATCAGGAGAAAAAGGCGCGAACCATAAGTAAGAAGGAAGAACGAAAATACCCGGTGGGAACCCCGTCGGGTTTTTTTGAACCCCCGCCGCAATGTATTTGCCGGGAGGGAAAAAAGGGCGCTGCCGCAAACCCGCGGCAGCGTATAAGGATTGGCCGGGGTGCATCCCCGGCAGGCTTGCGGGCATATCCCCGGGAAAGCATAGGAATGACGAATGATACGATAGCCGCGATTGCGACGCCGCCGGGAACGGGGGGCGTCGCGGTAATCCGCATCAGCGGGCCGGACGCGGAAGCTGTTTTGAAAAAGGTATTTCCCCGCGACTCGTTTACACATGGGCAACTGGTCTATGGGAGTATCAGGCGGGAAGGAGAACTGCTCGATATGGCGATGGCGGTGCTGTTTTACGCGCCCAAATCCTATACGGGGGAACACACGGCGGAGCTTCACTGCCACGGAAGCGCGGTGGGCGTGAGGCGCGTGCTCGATTATGTGCTGGAGTGCGGCGCCCGTCCGGCGCAGCCGGGAGAGTTTACCCGGCGGGCCTTCCTGAATGGGAAGATGGATCTTTCGCAGGCCGAGGCGGTATGCGATTTTATTTCCGCTTCTTCGCGCGCGGGGGCAAAGGCTTCGCTTGGCCAGCTTGCAGGGACGCTGAAAAAACGTGTGCTCTCTTTCCAGGATATGCTCACGGATGCGCTCGCCCGGGTAGAAGCCGTGGTGGAATATCCGGAAGAAGATTTGGAGGAAGAGACTGCGGAGGAGTTGCTGCCCATTTTGGAAAAAATGCAGGCTGGGCTTCTCGGGCTGGCGGATACTTACCGCGCGGGCCGGATTGCAAAGGAAGGCCTGCGGGTTGTGCTCGCGGGAAAACCGAACGTGGGAAAATCTTCCCTCCTGAATGCGCTCACGGGTATGGACCGGGCGATTGTGACCAACGTTCCGGGCACGACGCGGGACACCATCGAACAGGAATTTGACCTTGGCGGAATTGCGGTATATTTGACGGATACCGCTGGAATCAGGAGTACAGACGATGAAATCGAGGCACAAGGTGTAAAACGGTCTGAAAATGCAATAAATGAGAGTAAATTGGCAATTTTTATGCTCGATGGAAGCGGTGAAATTACCGAAGAAGACCATTTGGCGATGAGAGCGCTTAAAAAAAGCAAAGCTGACCTTCTGGTCGTTTTGAACAAATTAGATGCGTGTGAGCGGCTCTCAGAAGAAGACGTAAAAAGGGAATTTGGCGTATTTCCGCTGCGAATTTCGGCAAAAACCGGAGCGGGGATCGATACATTGAAGCAGAAACTGCTCGAGTATGCAGAGCAGGATAAGACAGCGGCAGAGGTTTTGATTACAAATGAGCGGCACGTATTTGCGCTCCGGCGCGCGGCAGATGAAATAGGAGAGGCAATCGCCGCAATGAAACAGGGAATCGATATGGATTGTGTCACCATTGATCTCAATGCGGCGTGGGCGAGTCTGGGCGAGATTACGGGAAAAACGGTAAGCGAAGAAATTATCGACAGGATTTTTACAAAATTTTGTTTGGGAAAATGACGACGGAATGCGCCATGTGTTCTTTGTGGCAGGATGACGCAAGGCCCCTGTTCCCCGGAAAAGCCGCAGTGCCTGGGGTCCGCATGGCCATAAGGGCTTTGCTGCCTGCTTTCCCGTTTGGCGGCTTCATCCGGCAGCAGAGCGAATGGCTGTATTCCTTGCGCGGTATGTTTTCAGGCGCACACTTGCGAAGCGGGTTGTTTTGAGAGTGTCGGGATATTCCACTGCCCTGCCATTGGCGCCGGGCAGGCATCCTGAAGAGGATCCTTCCGCTTTATCCGGATCCTGCGGATAGCCGGGAATAGCAGGTGTGCGGTATTGTTTTTCCGTGGCATATGCCAGAAGAACGCTGGAATGATGCAGCCGAAGGGGCAGACAATGCGTGGGGAACAGCGGGAATCAAAGAAGCGGGCGAATGGAACGAATCCCCGCTGCGGCAGGAAAAAAGAGAAGAAAAAGCCTCTATAGGAGAAAAAAGAGAAATATGACGGATTATTCTGGCGGAACATATGACATCATTGTCGTGGGCGCAGGCCATGCGGGCGTGGAGGCGGCGCTTGCCTGCGCGCGGCTGGGGAAAAAAACGCTGCTGACGACAATTAACATGGATGGGATCGCCCTGATGGCGTGCAATCCGGCCATCGGCGGCACGGCGAAGGGGCATCTCGTGCGTGAGATCGATGCGCTTGGGGGGCAAATGGGCCTTGCGGCGGACGCTACGTTTATCCAGATCAAGATGTTGAACACAAAAAAGGGCCCGGCGGTTCATTCCCTGCGTGCGCAGCAGGATAAAAAGCTGTACCAGCGGTATATGAAGGAAATCCTGGAAAATACGGACAATTTGCTTCTTGTGCAGGACGAAGTGACAGATCTTTTGACGGACGATAAAGGGGTGGCCGGTGTGCGCGGCGCGATGGGCGCGCGCTATTTCGCCCGGGCGGTAATCCTTGCGACGGGCGTCTACCTCAAAGGCAAGGTAATTGTGGGAGAATACACCAAAAGCGCCGGACCGAGCGGCCTTTTCCCCGCCGACTATTTGAGCGCGAGCCTGCGGGGCCTCGGTTTTTCCCTGCAACGGTTTAAAACGGGAACGCCCGCGCGCGTGGATGCGCGCAGCATCGATTTTTCCAAAACAGAGCCGCAGTATGGGGATAAAAAAATTGTGCCTTTTTCTTTTATAAGCGGAATGATAGAGCGGGAGCAGGTTCCCTGCTTTCTTACCTATACAAATGAAAAGACGCATGAAATCATCCGGGAGAATATCCACCGCAGTCCGCTTTACAGCGGCATGATCGAAGGAATCGGGCCGCGCTATTGCCCGTCCATCGAAGACAAAGTGGTGAAATTTCCAGACAAGGGGCGGCACCAGCTCTTTTTAGAGCCGGAAGGCCTGCATACAAACGAAGTTTATGTTCAGGGTATGTCGTCAAGCCTTCCGGTGGAGGTACAGGTTGCCCTTTACCGCACGGTTCCGGGCCTTGAAAACGTACATTTCGTGCGCCCGGCCTACGCCATCGAATACGACTGCATCGACCCGACCCGCCTTCGGCCCTCCCTCGAGACAAAAGAAGTGGCGGGGCTCTTCACCGCCGGACAGATCAACGGCACTTCCGGTTATGAGGAAGCGGGCGCGCAGGGCCTCATTGCGGGAGTCAACGCCTGCCGGTTCCTGGACGGGGAGCCGCCCATCGTTTTGGGACGGGATCAAGCCTACGCGGGCGTATTGATCGACGACCTCGTGACCAAGGGAACAAAAGAACCCTACCGCATGATGACCTCGCGGGCAGAATACCGCCTGCTGCTGCGGCAGGATAATGCGGATACGCGCTTGACGCAGATCGGGCGGGATGTGGGGCTTGTTTCCGACGAACGGTATGACCGTTATATGTATAAAATGGAACATGTTTCACGTGAAACAAAGAGGCTCGGGACGGTGACGGTGAAAAAAGCCGATGTGGATGCATTTTTTGCAAAACACGGTATGGAACAGCCGGAACGAGGCATGAAACTGGCTGAAATACTTTCGCGGCCGGGGATCGGCTACCGCGACCTTGCAGAGGTAGACGGCGGAATACTGGAGGAGGACGACGACATCACGCTCCAGATCGAGACGAATATCAAATACGCAGGGTACATCGAAAAACAGCAAAAACAGGTGGAAGCCGCTGCCGGGCTGGAAAAGAAACGGATTCCGGAAAATATCGATTACCAGCAGATCAGCGGCCTGCGCCTTGAGGCGCGCGCGAAGCTGAACGATATCCGGCCCCAAACCGTCGGCCAAGCCGGAAGAATATCGGGAGTCTCGCCGGCAGATATTTCCGTGTTGCTGGTGTATCTGGCGGGACAGGGAAAAGCAGGAAATAAGGAATAGAGACGAAGCGGGAAACGGAACAGAGCCAACTTTGCTCCGGCGATAGGAGTGCGGCGCGCAGATCGGTTTGCCAAAAATACGGGAAAGATGCGAGAGGAAAAAAGGACGGGAAGAAAATTTGTACTGTGGGCGGTCATTTTCGCGGTGGCGGCCGCGGCAATCCTCGCCGCCGTTTTAGCGGGGGGAAGCAAACCGCAGGAGGAAGCGCCCACAAGTGCCGAAGCAACGGCAACGGCGTCCGCCGAAGCCCGGCCTTTCACGACGGTAAGCAAGCCGCAGGCAAGCCCCACGCCCACGCAAACAACCGGGCCTGTCCCGCCGGTGCAGAATGGAGAGACGGCAGAAGAAGGGGAGGAAGCGGGCAGAACGGGATCGGTCGGTTCCGGTTCGGGAAGCCCGGACAGCGGAACTGAAAAGACAGTTTCAAATCCGAACACGCTTGCGGGCGGCGGTGGTGGAAGTACCGGAGAGGCGGCGCACACGCACGACTGGGTAGAGCAGACGCAGACCGTACATCATGAGGCGGAATACGAGATGGTGCATCACGACGCGGTGATGGAGAATATTGTGGTTTGTTTAGATTGCGGAGAGGAGAATCCGGGACGCGATCATCTTAAACAACATGTTGCAAATGGGGAAAATGGAGGAACGGCCGTAAAAAGCGCGGTCGTTCGGGCGGCTTACGACGAACAGGTGCTTGTAAAGGACGCGTGGAACGAAACGGTGGTAACAGGCTACCGGTGTTCCGGTTGCGGCGCGGTGAAATGACAGGGGATAAAGAATGGATAATAAGGAATAAGTAATCGTGAATAGAGAAGGAGCGCGGCGAAGCGCGCGAAAAAGACCGCAAAATCACGCAGGGTAAATTTCATCGCGGGCGGAAGAGAAGGCCCCTTGGGAGAATGAGCAAAGCGATGCCTGACGTTCCAGGAGCCGTAGGCGATTGACAAACGGAAGGTATGCAGAGCTATGAGTTTTGTGGGGCAAAGAAGCGGCCGTCCGAAAGGCTATTTTTGCCGCTTGCGGTAAAACGGGCGAAAAGGGTAGAGCGCCGTCCGAAAGATACGCAAGAAGCAGAACAGGACGACGCGGGAAACGGAACAGAGCCGACTTTGCTCATGATAAACTGGGGTCCCTGAACGACTTGAGCGAAGCGAGTCGTTTGGGGTAAAGGAGGAGCCGCCCAAGGAGCAAGCTTTCGCCGCAAGGCGGAAGCGAAGCAAAAGGGCGTGCTCCGACGTGTTTCACGTGAAACACTTCCCTTTTTAATTTGATTTTGCCGCGCGATATGGATATACTGATTTTGACAGATATTGTGCGGCGGCTTCTTATAAAAGCAGATGCGGAAAGGAAGAACAGATGAACGAAGCGATCCTTTTTGAAACGGAGCGGATGGCTTTTCGCCGGTTTACAATGGAAGACAGGGAAACAGTGAATGTATTCCTCCGCGACCCGGAGGTTATGTACGCGTGGGAGCACGGGTTTTCGGAGGACGAAGTAACGGAATGGCTGGAAAAAAACCTTGGGCGCTATGCGCAATACGGATATAGCTGGCTTTGTGCGGACGACAGGAAGACAGGGGAAAACATAGGCGCGATCGGCCTGATTTATAATGAAGACATCAACGGAGAAGCGTGCTGGGAGATCGGCTATATTGTAAATAAAAAATTCTGGGGAATGGGTTACGCGGCGGAGGGCGCCCGCGGGTGTGTACGCCATGCGTTTGACGTAATCGGCACAGGACGGGTAATTTCGCAAATGCGCACAAATAATGCAAGTTCGCGCGCTGTCGCCCAGAAAATCGGTATGAAGTATGTGGCGACATACGACCGGATTCACCACGGGAAAAAGGAGCCGCATGATATTTATGTGATAGAAAAAAGGCAGGGCGGCTGAACCACCCCTGCACATAGGCAAGGAAAACCGCCGCTTCCGCGGAGAAACGGCGCAATAGGCAGAGAAAACAGGAGGAGACATTAACATGCATCTGGCAGGAAGAACAGCAAAGTGGCTTAATATGCCCCATCAGGCAACGGTAACGGACAAGAGGATCGTAATCCACGCGGAACCGGGGACAGACTTCTGGCAAAATACCTATTATAATTTCGCGAGGAATACCGGGCACGCGCTTACGGTGGAAGCGGACGAAGAATGCTCGTTTTCAGTACGGGCGGTACGCGACGGAAGCAGCCTGTACGACCAGTGCGGAATCCTTGTTTACCTGGATGAGAAAAACTGGGCGAAGGTCTGCATGGAATATGAAAACGAGACGGGCCAAAAACTGGGAAGCGTCGTTACTACGGGTGGTTATTCCGATTGGGCGACGATGGATATCCCGGGGGACGTCAACGCGATGCATTACCGCGTAAGCAAGCTGAAAGACAGCTTTTTATTCGAGGCGTCGCGGGATGGGAAGGAATACAGGCAGATGCGTATTTTCCACCTACGCTGCAAAAACGCGGCGGTACGCATCGGCGTATTTGCCTGCTGCCCGACGGGCGACGGAATGAAAGCGGAGTTTGAACAAGCGGCCTTCACGCCCCCGGCATGGAAGCCGTATAAGGGAGAATGAGAGAACATATGTCGGAATTTACGCAGGAACTAACGGCGCTGTTTACAGAAAATGGACTGGAGCCGGCAAAGCGCCGGCTCTCGCAGATGGAAGCGTATTACGAGGAACTTGTAGCCGTAAACCGAATGCATAACCTGACCGCAATCACAGCGCCAAAAGACGCGGCGCTCCGGCATTTTTTCGACAGCGTTGCGCCGCAGGCCGTAATTCCCGAAGGGGCGGCGGTGGCCGATGTTGGAAGCGGCGCGGGCTTTCCCATCGTGCCGCTGAAAATTATGCGTGGGGATATCCGTGCAACGGCGGTGGAATCTGCCGGAAAAAAATGCGCGTTTATCGAGCGCGGCAGCAAAGCCGCGGAAATCGATGTGGAGGTATTGTGCACCCGCGCGGAAGAGCTTGCCCGCGGACCGCGGCGGGAAAGTTTTGACGTGTGCGTTTCCCGCGCCGTTGCACAGTTGCGCGTCCTTGCGGAATTGTGCGCGCCCCTTGTGCGGCAGGGCGGCCTGTTCCTGGCCTACAAAGGCGAATATGAAAGGGAGCTTGCGGAAGCGCAAAATGCGGCGGAAACGCTCAACCTCGAGCTTGCGGATATAATAAAACTGCCGTGCGAAGGGTATGCCCATCATGTGCTGGTGTTCCGGAAAACGGGCATGCTTTCTCCGAAATATCCGCGCCGGTATGCGCAGATTGTAAAAACCCCGCTGTAAGCGTGCCGCACGGCCGGGGAACGCCCAAACTGTTTTTGCCGGACTGCGGCGGAAGGAGAACTATGCAGGAAGCGCCGTTTGCCATGAAAAAACCAAATATTGCGAAGCTGCGGGAATTCGGGTTTGCCGAAAACGGCGGCACATATACCTACGGGGCCCGCATTGCCGAAGGACAGCTGCAAATGACCGTAACCATTACGGGCGGCGGGGATATCCGCGCGCGGGTGATTGACCCGGCGACCGGCGAAGAATACGTGCTGCACCGTACATCCGGGGCAGCCGGGGCGTTTGTGGGCATGGTACGGACGGAGTATGAAGCGCTCCTCACGGAAATCGCGGAAAGGTGCTTTGACCCGGATGTATTCAAAAGCGCCTGCGCGCGGGAAGTGATTTCCTATGTGCGGGCGGCTTACGGCGGCGAGCTGGAATTTCTGTGGAAACGCTTCCCGGGAAACGCCGTGTGGCGCAGGGAAGATACCCGGAAGTGGTACGGCGCCCTGCTCACCGTTCCCGAACGGAAGCTGGGCCTTGCCTCAGGCGAAACGGCGGAGATTATCGACCTGCGGGCGGATCCGGAGGAGCTTGCAGCCCTCGTGGACGGCGAACGGTATTTTCCCGGCTACCATATGAACAAAAAGCATTGGCTCACGATCCGGCTCAACGGCATGGTTCCCGCGGAAGAAATTTTCCGCCGGATCGACGAGAGCTACCGGCTGGCTGCGAAATAGTGCAGGCGGCGTTTCCAAAGGAAAAGAAAATTTATTCAATAAGGGGCGCAAAACAGCCTGTTTTTGGTTACAATGAGTTCATATTACGGTGGTAAACTAGACGAAAATCCAGAAAAAAGAAGGCATATGAAATGAATGGCTTTAGAAAATTTATGATGGGGCGGTATGGGGGCGACCAGTTTGGAATGTTCCTGATTATCCTGTCCATTATTTTATGCGTGGTGTTCCTGTTCGTCCCCGTTCCGTATATCAGCCTGCTGAGCTGGGTGCCGCTGGTCTTTGCGGTCTACCGCATGTTTTCCCGGCAGGTTGAAAAGCGGCAGGCCGAAAACTATGCGTGGCTGCGCAAATGGGGCGCGGTGCGCACATGGTGGTGGAACCTTAAAAACCGCGTGAAGGACAGCAAGACCCACCGCTACTATACATGTACGAAATGCGGGAAGAAGCTGCGCGTTCCCAGGGGAAAAGGAAAAATCAGCATTACCTGCCCGCAATGTGGAAATAAATTTATCAAAAAGACATAAAGCCAAGATTTAGACAGAAAAGAGTCTGGAAACCGCGCAGCGGTACAACATGTTGTACCGCTGTGTTTTCTCATATACAAGCAGGCGCAAACAAAACTTTTCAACCGCGCCTTTTTCCGATATAATATTACGGGGACAGGTAAACCTGCCGCAAGGAGGTTTGCCCGGGCGAACGGCAGCGCGCATCCGCAAGGGTCCGCCCCTTCGCCAAAAGAAAAGAAACGTTGGTAAACGGCGGGAATGCACACGTTCCACAGCCGCCGGAGCAGGCCGGCGCATCCGTAGCTGCGCTGTTTTCCAAACAGGGAGTGAACTATTTTGGGCAAAACCATTGCGATTGCAAATCAAAAGGGCGGCGTCGGCAAGACGACGACGGCCATCAATTTAAGCGCATGTATTGCGAATAAGGGAAAACGCGTGCTGCTCATTGACATTGACCCGCAGGGCAACAGCACAAGCGGCCTTGGCGTGGAACGCACGGGGTTAAAAAAATCGTCGTACGACGTGCTGGTAGGCGGCGTATCGGCGGTGGAGGCGATCCGCCCGACGATGATGCAAACGCTGGACCTGATGCCCGCGAATATCGACCTTGTCGGCGCGGAGGTGGAGCTTGTCTCCATGATGGCGCGCGAAACGATCTTAAAACGCGCGCTCGAGGACATAAAAGGTTTGTACGATTATATTTTTATGGATTGCCCGCCTTCCCTTGGGCTGATTACGCTCAACGCGCTGACGGCGGCGGATAAAATCCTCGTGCCCATCCAGTGCGAATATTACGCGCTGGAAGGGCTTACTCAACTGATGAGCACGGTGAAGCTCGTGCGCCAAAGCCTCAACCCTGCGCTCGAGGTGGAGGGCGTGGTGCTGACGATGTTCGATGGACGCACCAACCTCTCGCTGCAAGTGGTGGAGGAAGTGCGAAAATTCTTTAAAAACAAGGTATATGAAACGGTGATCCCGCGCAATGTGCGCCTGGGGGAAGCGCCGAGCTACGGCCTGCCCATCCTTTTATACGATGGCAAGTGCCTCGGTACGGAGGCGTATAACGAGCTGGCGGTGGAATTTTTAACCAACGATATGAAGTAGGAAAGGCACGGAAATGAAAAGAGGACTCGGAAAAGGCCTAGGGGCGCTGATGGCGGATGCACAAGCCGGGGCGGCGGAAAAAGAAGGGGTCAATGAAATTGATATTTTCCTGCTGGACAATGACACAAACCAGCCGAGGAAAAAGTTTGACGAGGCGAAGCTGAAGGAGCTGGCACAGTCCATTAAGGTGCATGGCATCATGCAGCCGATCATTGTCTATAAAAACGAGGGGCGCTACACCATCATCGCGGGGGAACGGCGGTTCCGCGCGGCCAGGATGGCGGGGCTTTCCAAGGTTCCGGTAATCGTAAAGCAGCTTGAAAAACGCGAGATTCTCGAACTTTCACTGATCGAGAACATCCAGCGCGAAGACCTTAACCCCCTGGAACAGGCCGCCGCGCTTCAACAATTGATGACGGATTACAGCTTAACGCAGGATGAAGTTTCAAAGCGCGTGGGCAAAAGCCGCAGCGCAATCGCCAACCTTTTGCGCCTGCTGGCCCTGCCGGAGCCGGTTAAAAAACTGGTGACGGGGGGGAAACTGTCCGCCGGGCACGCGCGCTGCCTGCTGCCGCTCGAAGATAGCAAGAAGATCGGCGAAGCCGCAAACTATATCGTGGAAGGCGACCTTTCGGTGCGCGAGGCGGAAGCGATGGTGAAGGAATGGCTTAAGCCCGCCGCGCCCGTGAAAAAGGTACAGAAAACGAAAAAAGCCGTGCCGGTGGAGCTTGCCGAAGCGCAGGACGAGCTTTCCCGCGCACTTGCGACCAAAGTGCAAATCAAGGGCTCGCTGGCAAAAGGGCGGATTTCCATCGAATATTATACCGCGCAGCAGCTCGAAGAGCTGTACGAGTTCCTGAAGAAGATGGAATAGAAAACCGGTTTCCGGCTTTGGAAAGAAATCCCGCCATGAACACAAACCGAATTGAAACTGTATACCATTATTGCAGCGTGGAGAGCTTTTACAGCATTCTTTCCAATAAAACGCTGCGCCTTTCGGATATCGGCAAAAGCAACGATTATATGGAACGCCGGTGGCTCCAGCAATTTATCCTCGAAACGGCGATGGAGGAATACGACAAGGAGCCGTTCTCCATTTGGTTTGAATATGGGGGAAAGGAGTACCGGAACCATGAGGCAGTGGAAGAGCTCATGCGCTATGAGCTCAAAACGATGGGGCAGCACTGGTATGACGATTATATCACCTATGCGATCTGTTTTTCCGAACGGGGCGTGTGCATCGGCTTTCGCGCGGACCGTATCAGCGGTATGCTGGGCAAAAACCGCGAATCGAAGGAGCCGGGACACACCTTTGAATTCGCACGCATCCGGTATACTCCGGCGGCGCAAAAGGCGCTGATACGCCCGCATATCCGCAAAATTTTCCGGCACCTGCATACGCTGGTAGATGAAAAACAGCAGCCGTCCGGCGAGATCGTCAAGCTGCTGCGCGCGGTCAACGGGGAAAGCGCGTTTTGTAAAAATCCGGCGTTCAGCGAGGAGCACGAATGGCGGCTGGCCGTCAACTTTCCCATCCCCACAACAGACGCATACGCAAAATTTATGGAACGCCAGGGGCATGTTTCCCAGAACGACCTGTTCAGCAAGCTCAAAACAGCGGTGGTGGGCAAAACCATCAAATCTTATGTGGAGCTGAACCTCAAAACGATCGGTATGGATGCGCTTACGAGCGTGCGCCTCGGCCCCAAATGCCAGCTCAGCAAAAACGATATGAAGCTGTTTCTGTTCAGCGAAGGCGTGGGCCTTGCGGATGAAAATATCCTGTCCTCCTCCGCGACATACCGGTAAAAGAGGATGGCCCGGCGCTGTGTGCATAGGGGCGCTGCCCGGCGGTCTTGGCTGGGCAGCCTTTCGGGAAACGGGCGGGCACAGTACGGGGCCGTAAAACCGCCCTGTACGCAGGCTGGCGGGTTCACCCGCTAAAGGAGCGCTTCCGGGCGTTTTTTCGTTTTTTGAGAGAAGTTGACGCCCACAGGGCGTTTTTTTTATGTCCTGAACACTGTGCAGAAAAAAGCGTTGACAAACGGAACACTTATTACTATAATCATAGTAATAAAACGGTATATATAGTAACGACTCGCATCCAGAAGCAATACAGGAGGAAAAAAGATGAAAACAACGCTTACCAATCCGGAATGGGCGGTGATGTCCGCACTGTGGGGAAAAGAGCCGCAGACGCTTTCCGGGGTCATTCGCTTGATGGGCGATGCGGTTTCGTGGAGCTATACCACCTACGCGACCTATCTTTCCAAACTGTGCAAGAAAGGTTTCGTTGGGTTTGAGCTCAAGGGGCGGGACAAATTTTATTATCCACTGGTGGAAATGGATGAGTGTATCCGCGCGGAAAGCAGGAATATTTTTGATAAAATGAGCGAGGCGGGAGCCAAACAGCTTCTCGTGTGCATGATCCGAGAGGGCAAACTCTCAAAGGAGGATCAAAAGGAACTCCGGGAACTGATCGACGAGCTTTCGGAAGGGAGTGAGTGAGATGGCTGCGGTTCCCGCAACTTTGCTGAGCATTTCACTTTATGCCGCGGTCATCTTCTGCGGCATCATGATTTTCAAAAAATGCACCCAAAACAAACTGTCGCCTGTGCTGCACTTCGCACTTTGGTTTCTCTTGATTGTGCGTCTCGCACTTCCGTTTACTGCGGAAACAGGATTTCACTTCGTAACACTGCCCCGGCAGGGAACGGTTGAAATGGACGCCGCTTCGGCGGAGACGGGCGGGGAACCGCTTGCCGCCCTGTCCGGCGGAACCACCGCGCCGGGAGCGGCCGCACAAGCGGCGGAAAAAGGCGAAGGAGCGGTCCTAAACCAAGCGCCGCCGCAGGCCGCACAGCAAGGGAGCAGGCAAGGGCAGGAGGCGCCGCCCGCCGTTTCTTCAGGCAGCCTGCCGCCCGCCGTCATACTGACGGCGGCCTGGCTTGCGGGAGCGGGCGTGGTGGCGCTCTGTATGGCAGGCTGCTGCCTGCGGATGCGCCGGAGGATACGGCGAAGCACAGTGCTCCCGGACGCACGGATCAACAAAATCTTCGAGGCCTGCAAAAAAGAACTTGGCATACGGGGCGGGATCAGGCTGCGCCTGTGTTCCGCGCTTACCACGCCCGCGCTCACGGTGTCTCCGCGGCCGATGCTCCTTCTTCCCCTCGACTTGTTTTCGAAGGACGAAGAGGTGCTGCGCTACGCGCTGCTGCACGAGCTCACGCACTACCGGCGCGGCGACCATGCGGTACGCCTTACGGTGAACATACTCAAAGCGGTGTGGTGGTTCCATCCCGTCGTTTGGCTGGCGGACAGGCAGATCGTTATGGATATGGAGACCGCATGCGACAACATGGTGGTGCGGCGGATGGAGAAAGAAGAAAAAAGGCGGTATGCGGCTACGGTGCTCGCGATGTTTTCGGAGGACCGGGAAGCCCGGTATGTCCTTGGGATGGCTCTTGGCAACTCGAAACAGGTTGCCGAAAAACGGATCAGGGGGATGTATATGAACAGGAAAACGAAACGCGGCGTAAGGCTCGCGGCGCTTATTTTAACGGGAATGCTGGGGATCGCATGCTTCACGACGGCCTGTGCCCCGGCGCGGGCGGCGGAAACAGGACAGGCGGCGCAACCCGCCGAAGCAGAAACGCCCGCAAACGAACTGACGGCGCAGGAAGCGGAAACCGGGACGAAGCAGGCGGCACAGGACATACCGCGTGTCGGCGGGTACCGGAAAACAGACACATGGCAGGAGACATTTGAAACGGGAAATATTACGGTCGTCGCGGACGCGGATGTGCTGGAATTCGCCTCCGGCGGCATCCCGGACTATGAATCGCACCCCACGCTTTTTACGCAGGAAATGGCAGACCGCGTAATCAAATATTTCATGGGGGATGCGCAGCTCTATGAACATGGGTCGCGCGGCACTTCCGAAGAAGAAGGCGTTCTGGACGATGGAAAGTTCCGGGAAATGCCGCCGCCGGATCCGTCCGTCGCGGACGCGGGCCAATGTGAACAGATCAATGTGGAAGCAACGCTTGCGGACGGGTCGCAAGCCAGCGCGCTTGTCTATAATATTGAACTCACGCACGAAAGCTTTCTCAATTTCACAAAGGAATCGAAGCAGGAAACAGGGCTTTCCATCTCCCGGGAGGAAGCGGCCGCGCTTGCGGTCGAAACGGCAGATGCGCTCGGCATCAGTCCGGCCTATGTATTTGGGATCACGGCGTCCGACGAACAGTCCGGCGAGGCCCCGCGCTATGATGTGGTTCTCTCGCGCTGCCCGCAGCCTGCGGTATGGTATTCGCACACCAACGGTTCGGACACTGCGTATCAGGCGCAAAACGGCGGTGTGACGGAATTTGAGGGCATTTCGCCCATGTATGGCCCGGAGGTAATCCTGGTGAGCGTGGACGACAGCGGCGTCGTCGGTTTCCAGTGGAGCGCGCCGGACGCACCGGATATAACGGCAGGCGGGAATGCACAGACAGCGCCCTTTGAAGACATATTGCAGGCCTTCCGCGACAATATCGGCAGTAAAACATGGGCCGAACCGGAACTTTCCGCAACCCTGTATGTCGATCAGGTCGTACTGACGATGCAGCGGGTGCTGAAAAAGGACGGAAGCTACCGTACCCAGCCCGTATGGGAATTTGTGGGCGGATGGAACTTTGGGGAATACGGCTCCCCGGAGGAAAAACAGATGCGGAAAAGCCGGGAAAACGCGCCCGATTATGGAATAACGAGCTTGCTTACGGTCAACGCAACAGACGGCACAGTCGTCGACACGGTGACCCACTTCATGAGTCCCGGGCTGGTTCCGCAGAATTTCGGCGGATGGGACGCTGCCGGAGAAGCGGAAGTGCAGGCGGAGACAGGCATAACGGAACCGGAGGTGCAGGTAGAACCGGCAAAGGGCACGGCCGAAGTTGGAAGCGCGCGCGCAGCAGCGCAGGCGGAACCTGCGGAAAGCGAAACGAATGTGCGCATAACCGCGGCGGCGGAAACAGTGCAGGCCGAAACGGGCGAACGGGCCAAATTTACTTTTCGCATTCAAAACAATATGGACGCCACGCTCGAAAACGGCGTCCTGAAAGTACCGCCTTTGAACGGCGGGGAGCAACTGGGCAAAACGTTCAGCCTTGAACCGGGTGAAACGAGAATCATGACATGGGAGACTCCCCTTACAGAAAACATGACCGTTCATGCTGCCGTCTATTTTATGGCAGACGGCCGGGAAACCTATGCGGAGGCTCCGCCGGTTGGGGTGGACTTCCCGGCGGAGGACGCATAAAAGGCACTGCGGCAGGCACATAAAAAGCGTAAGCGGGCGCCATGCGGGGGAAGATTCCCCCGCCAGCCATTCGAAAACAAAGAGAAAGCGTCCCGGGGAAAATGCCTTTTTCGCGGCTGTGGTTCCCGTACGCTTTTGGAAAGGAAGCGTCATGAAACGAGTGTGGGCGTACCGCATGGCAGGCAGGCTATGGCAGTGGTGCGCAGCCCGTATAGAAAGGCTGCGCGGGGTGGATTTTTCCGGATGGGAAACCATGGAATCGCTCGGGTTCGACGCACAGCGGGGTAACCAATACCAGCCGTCCGCAAGGGGAATTGAGGCGCTGCTGAAAAAACTGCCCATTACGCCCGGAGATGCAGTGATCGATATCGGCTGCGGCAAAGGAAAGGCAATGTACCTGCTCGGCAGGCTGCCTTTCAGAACCGTCGCGGGGATCGAGATCTCGCCCGTGCTGTGCAAAACTGCGCGCAAAAACTTAAAGCGCCTGGGGATGGAAAACAGCTATGTGTTCTGCGGAGACGCGGCAGAGTTTGAGGGATACGATGAATATAACTATTTCTATATGTTCAATGCGCTGCCCGCTCCGGTTTTTGCACGGGCGTTGGGGAAAATCGAAAAAAGCCTTTCGCGTCGTCCGCGAAAGGCGTGGTTTATCTACCTGAACCCGGAATGCCACGACCTGTTGGCGCGCGGCGGAGGATTCCGCCTGATAAAGACGCGGCGGCACCCCATCCGGTGGTTTCGGTGCAATTGTTACGTACACGAGCCGGAAAAAAATGTTTAAGCAGGCGGACGGAGGGTGCCGGCAGGATAACAGCAACTCATCTGAATCTATAGTACCGGAAAAAGGGAGCCATGGCTCCCTTTTTCCGTCTGCGGCGTGTTTGCCGCCGTCCGGGAGGGCGGAAAGCAAGTGTGCCCCAGCCCGGGGGCAGGCCGAACGGCTGATAGCAGCCCCTTGCTATGACTGCGCCTTTACGCCATAATTTGGGCAGTTCGATAAACCGCGGGAGGGTCGCTCATGGTACGCCGGATTTCTGTTTCCGAACTTGAGATTGTTATGGATATATGGCTGAAAGCAAATCTTTCCGCCCATAGTTTTATAGAGGCGGACTATTGGGAACACAAGTATGGCGTTGTGAAAAATGCCATTCAAAACGCGGAAGTGTATGCCTACGATGAGAACGGCACAATAAAAGGCTTCATTGGCATGATAGACAACTATATTGCGGGGCTGTTTGTCGCGCCGGGATTCCAGCATGCAGGTACCGGCTCGGCATTATTGTCTTATGTCAAGGAACGAAAACCAGTATTGACGCTCCATGTGTACGCGGAAAACCGTAAAGCCGTTAGGTTTTATCAAAAACATGGATTTAAGATATGCGCGGAACAAACAGATGAAAACACAAAACACATTGAATATGAGATGAAATGGGCGCAATAAAATTCCTGCCCCAGGCTGCTTTTTCCTGCCGCAAATCGCCGGCCCGTATGCTTTCGGATAATGGAAACACCCCTTATACAGCACATCCTAGATCAACCCAGCAACGGAACCCGTTTATGGTAACGCGAAGAGAAATGACGCCCGGTCAAACCTGAAAAGCGTTTGATTTTTTTTGCCTGTTGATTTGGAAAAAGCCGGACACATGCAAAAAATTATTCATGGGTTGACAAAAAGAAAGCACAATGTTATATTGTGCATAGTGTATATATACAATTTTAAACCGGGAGGGTTGATGAGTGGATATCATCATCAGCAATTCCAGCGGAAAGCCGATTTATGAACAGATCACCTCGCAGGTCAAGAACATGATTATCAGCGGGGAGCTCAAAGAAGGGGACGCCCTTCCGTCCATGCGGCTGCTGGCAAAGGAATTACGAATCAGCGTCATCACGACAAAACGCGCGTACGACGACCTCGAGCGCGACGGATTTATCGAGAGCTTCACGGGGCGGGGGAGCTTTGTGGCGCAGAAGAATGTGGAGTTCATTCGGGAAGAACAGCTCAGGATCGCCGAGGAACACCTGAAAAACGCGGTTTCCGTGGCAAAGAGCAGCGATATTTCCCTTGAAGAACTGGAGGGAATTTTGCGCGTCCTGTATGAAGAATAGCTCCTGCGGGCTTCCACGTGAAAGGATAAGACATGGACAGCATCATTTTTAAGAACATAAGCAAGGAATACGGGGACTTCGCCCTCCGGGACGTGAGCTTTTCCGTGCCGCGGGGCAGCATCATGGGCCTGATCGGCGAAAATGGCGCGGGCAAGACCACCGCTATCAGGCTGCTTTTGAACATGATCCGCGCAGACAGCGGAACCATCGAGGTTTTTGGCCTCGACCATGCGGAAAACGAGCGGGAAATCAAAGAACAGATTGGCGTGGTGATGGAGGAAGACTGCTTTTATGAATCGCTGAAATGCAAAGACGTGGCGGCCATCCTGCGTCATATATTCAAAACATGGGACGATGCGCTGTTTCGCTCATTCGTGAAAAATTTCGGCCTGCCGGAAAACAAAAGGCTCAAAGAGTTTTCCCGCGGGATGAAGATGAAGCTTTCAATCGCGGCGGCACTCTCCCACCGGCCGAGGCTTTTGGTCCTTGACGAAGCCACGAGCGGGCTTGACCCCATTGTGCGCAGCGAAATCCTGGACGTCTTTCTCGATTTCATACAGGATGAGGAGCACTCTATCCTCATTTCCTCGCATATCACCAGCGACCTTGAGAAGGTAGCGGATTATATCACCTTTCTTCACGGGGGGCGGGTTGTCCTTTCCGAAAATAAGGACAAGATGCTGTATGAATACGGCATCCTGAAGTGCGGGGCAGGGGATTTTGCCAAAATCGATGCGGCGGATATCGTTCGTTACCGTAAATCCGCCTTTGGTTATGAAGCGCTGACCGCGGACAAAAACGCCGCGGCGCGCAAATATCCGGATATCACGCTGGACAGTGCCGGCCTCGAGGACGTCATGCTGCTTATGATCAAGGGGGAAACGAAATGAGGGGGCTTTTATTAAAAGAATTCCTGGGAATCAGGAGCTTTTTCAAGATGTATGCGTTTATTATCGCCATTTGCATCATTCCGGTCGCGGTGGCGCAGGACGGCACTTTTTCGGCAGGCTTCGCCGTCGGGATCTGTACGTTCGTCGGTATCATGA
This sequence comes from Christensenella tenuis, assembly GCF_014287795.1. Classification (GTDB taxonomy): domain Bacteria; phylum Bacillota; class Clostridia; order Christensenellales; family Christensenellaceae; genus Christensenella; species Christensenella tenuis. Next base: position 198,189 of record NZ_JACOON010000004.1, on the reverse strand, counting down.
TGTGCTTTATCTCATTCAATTATGATACGGGCAGCAAATGGGACAAATTTGTCCTCACCCTGCCGTTCACACGGGAGCAGATCGTCCGCTCGAAATACCTGTTTTCCCTTATCATGGTGGGCGTTGGCATGGGGCTTGGCCTTGCGCTTTCCGCCGTGCTCGCGGCGGCGGGACAGACGGAGCTGGATGCGGGGATGCTGCTTACCGCAGGGTTCCTGGCGGCGTGCGCCCTGCTGTCCGTCAGCCTCATTATCCCTCTGGTCTTTAGGTTCGGCGTAGAGAAGAGCCGCATCATTGTGATTGTGATTTTCCTTGTGCCGTTCATGACGTTTATTGCGCTGGCCGGAAACGGGGCTGTGGACGGCGCGGCGGTGGAAGGGGCCCTTCCCGCCCTTGCGCGGGTTCTGCCCGTGTGCGGCGCCGCGGCGCTGGTGGTTTCCTACCTCATTTCCGTGCATATTTACCGGAAAAAAGAGGTATAAGAAAAACAAGAAAAGAGGCAAAAGGCCGCGGGCACAGGCAAATGCGCCGCGGCCTTTTTACGGCCTGCTTTTTATGGCTCCGTTTTCAGATATTTGCTTGCCTCCCGAATGCTCAGCGGAGACATTTTGCTTTGATATTTTCTCAAAAACTCCCGCACCCAGCCGGGATCGCTTTTGGAATAATCCCGCAGGCTCCAGCCGATGGCCTTGTTGATAAAGAATTCAGAGCTTCCGAAGTTGCGTATTAATATGCTTTCCAGCAGCGCCGTATTGGTTTTCTCTTTTCTGCAAAGCTGATGGTCGATGGCGAGCCTGCGCACCCAAAGGTCCCCGTCGGCTGCCCATTCCAGCATCAAATCATCGATCCTGCCGTCAGTAAAGGCGATATTGCCGATGATCCTGTCGAGACCGTCGATCGTATCCCACCACTGTTTTGTTTTTACGTAGGTAAAGAGGCGGGACGATACGTCCTCATAGGTGAGGCAGCCCTGCATCGCCGCAAGATAGTCGATGACGAGGTATTGAAATTCCCGGTGCGCGTCGGCCCAGCATTGGTCCAGAAAAGCCCAGTCCACCGCGGCCTTTTTCTTTTCGGCCCTTAAAAGCTCCCGATAGACGGCTTTCCGTTTCGGGGCCGGCAAACCGTAAAAGGGGAACAGGCCTTTCATATATGCCGCCATTTTCGCGGCGTTTTTCTCATCCCTGCCTGCCTCAAACTGTTTTTTGACCGAAAGATAACGGTTCTCCATCCGGATACCCTCAGCTTTCTGCCGCAAGCGCGGCCGCTTCTTCGTCGAGCTGCTTCATAGAGCGGCGGAACTGGACGGCGAACACGGTGGCAGTCGTTGCGACGGCAATGGCATCCGCCACGGGCTCCGCGAGATAGACTGCGAACACCTTGTCGGGAATCAGCGCGGGCAGGAGGTAGATGAGCGGGATGAGCAGCAAAATTTTACGGAAAACGGCGAGGAACAGGGACGTTTTTGCGTTGCCGAGGGCAATGAACGTCTGCTGGCAGGCGATCTGTACGCCGAACACCACCGTTGAGGCCATATAGATGCGCAGCGCGTAGACGGTCATATCCATCAGGGCGGGGTCTTTGGTAAAAATGGAAGCCAAGACCTGCGGCGCGAACATGGCGAGCGCCCACAGGGCCGCCGAATAGAGAACGCTTGCGGTGAGCAAAAGGCGGAACGCCTGCTTCACCCGTCCGGAATTGCGCGCGCCGTAGTTGAAGCTCACGATGGGCTGCGCGCCCTGTGAAAGCCCCATGAGGGGCAGGAGGGAGAACTGCATCACCGTGGTAAGGATGGTCATCGCGCCCACGGCGATATCGCCGCCGTATTGCTGGAGAGAGGCGTTGAAGCATACCGCGATCACGCTTTCGGTGAACTGCATGATGAACGGCGAAAGCCCGAGCGCCACGCACGGCAGCAGCACGGAGGCCTCGGGCCGGAGGTTTACCGGGCGCAGGCGCACGATGGCGCGTTTCCCGGCGAGAAAACAAAACACCCAAATACAGGATACGGCCTGCGAGAGGATGGTCGCAAGAGCCGCGCCCGCAACGCCAAGATCAAAGGTGAAGATGAAGATGGGGTCTAAAACGATGTTGAGGGCCGCGCCGATGAGCACGGTCAGCATGCCCGTTTTGGCAAAGCCCTGCGCCGTGATGAACGGATTGAGGCCGAGGGCGATCTGCACGAACACCGTTCCTGCGGCATAGATGGGCATATACTGCATGGCATAGCCGATGGTGTCCGCGCTCGCGCCGAACAGCATCAGCATGGGCCGCCCGAATACGAGGAACACAGCGGTGAGCACGCCGGCGAGAATCAGGAGCAGAGTGGTGCAGTTGCCGAGTATCTTTTCCGCGGCGGGATAGTCGCCCCGCCCCATCATGATGGACGCGCGGGGCGCGCCGCCCATGCCCGCGAGCGCCGCGAACGCGGAGATGATCATGATGAGCGGCATACACACGCCCACCCCGGTAAGCGCCTGCGCGCCGATCACGTCGATATGGCCGATATACATACGGTCCACCATATTATAAAGCACGTTGACAACCTGTGCGGCCACGGTGGGTATGGCGAGACGGAACAAAAGCCTGCCTACCTTGCCCGTGCCGAGGTCTGTTTTTGTGTTCTGATTTGCAGTAGTATCCATTTGCTTCACCTTATACCGTTTCCAGTTTTTCGCACAGCCGCTCGAACACAGCCGAGATCACGGCGCGTTCCTCCGGCGTTGTTTCGCTTTTCAGCAGATCTACAAATGCCGCCTGCGCGCCCAGCACGGCGCGCAGGGCGGGGGCTGCCGCCTCCGTCAAAACAAGATGCGTATACCGGCGGTCCCTCCGGTCGGTGTGCAGCGTAAGATAACCGCGTGCGGAAAGAGACTCCACCGCCTTGGAAACGAGCGCCTTGGAGACGGAGCGGTATTTCACGACGTCCATCGCCGTATCGAACCCCGGATTGTTGGAAAGGAACAAAAGCACGTCCGCCTCCCCCTGCGACAGGCCGAACGGCGCCGCAGCCTTCGCGCATTCCCTTTCATACAGCTTTTTCAGCTTGCGGCTTAAATAAAGCAGCGGCCGCAGATGCTTTTCATCATACCCGGTCATAGCTCCTCCAAATAGTTTCAATAGAAACGGTTCACTGATGAACTATTTTAGTAAAAAAGGATACGCCTGTCAAGTCCTTCGCGGGGCAGGCCCCGCGCGGCATGGAAAATGCGGTAAAAAAAGGCTCCGCAAGGCCTGCGGAGCCAGGAAAAAGGCATAAAAACCAGCCTAAATAATCCCGGAAATTCCCTTCAACAGGAAATTTGATTCATAGAAAAACGTTGCCATCGAGGAATCGTTCAGGATGGGGGTGACAAAATCCGCAGGCAGGGAAATCATGATTACGGGTACGATCATAAACAACGCGAACATGCCGAGAAACCCGCGCAGCACACCGACCGCGCCGCCCGCAAGGGAATCGCACCTGCGCAACACGGGAAGCGGGGAGGCGTAATTCACCGCGTTGACCAGCAGGGAAATGACGATCCGCGCGATCAGGTAAATCACCAAAAACGAAAAAATATTGACCACCACGTTGGTAATGGTATAGCCGAAATATTCCGAGACGGTATGGAAGCCCTGTGCCTCGAACACCTGGTTCGTCATGTTTTCCGTCACCAGTTGGTCAAACGGGAACGGAAGCCCCGCGTTCGTTACGATTTCGCCGATTTGCGGCTGAGTAAGGGTTGTGACGGCAAGATTGCCCGACGCTTGCAACTGATCGACCCCGTTGGTGAAATAAAACAGGAAGTTATAGAAAGACCCTTTTGCAATCGCCTGCGACATGAGGGGGGAAAACAGAAATCCCGCGAGCCATGAAACCGCCATGCCGATGGTGTTGGCGACGGAAATCAGGAACCCCTTGTGAAGCCCCTGCAAAATATAAATTGCGATCAAAAATAAGATGATCCAGTTGAGGTTGATGATATCCATGCGTCCTCCGGTTTAATTTAGCTGCATCAAATAGCTTTTGCCTTCCTTGTCCCAACAAACGGCAAGGGTATCGGAAAGCTGCTTTGCAGCAGTTAAAGTATAATCCAATTTTGTCGTTTTCACAAGCCCGCCCGAAAGGTCGTACGTCATGACAGCGTTTGGCGTGTACACGTAAAACTGGTTCTGTGTGACAGCGATTGCAAAGGCGTTCTGCGGCAGGTAGAGGATCCTTTCCGCAAGGTCGCCGGAAAACAGTTTGGCCGCCGCGAGCGAAGCCTCCGAACCGCGCGGCACATAGGCAAGCTCCAGCGTGGTGCCGCCGATGCTCCATACCTCGGGCTTCCAGCCGTAGACCAGGGCCTCGCCCTGCTTTTCCCCAAAATAGTTGTAGGAAAAGAGATTGTTCGTCCCGGAAGCAAAAATTGTGTCCGACGTGACGTATACGTGCTCGATTACCTGCGTATTGTTTTCAATACTGCTGGTGGGCGAACCGTCGGATTTATAAGTTGAAATATAGGAAACGGGGACAACGTTCGACGTGTCGAGCGAAAGCGACCACAGCATGTCGCTGTCTCCGGAAAAACCGAAATCGATGACCTGCCGCGTTTTGAACTCAACCTGCCCCGCCTGCTCGCCTTTGCTGTTGAAGAGGGTAAGGTAATAGAGCGTCTGGCCCGATTCATCCGCAGCGCCCGTTAAAACGGCTATCGTCTCTTTCCCGCAGCGCACATCCATGATCTCGGAGGCGACTGCCGCCGTAAACAGCTGCTCCTTTGTGTAGGAAAGCGCCTGTAAATTGGCCTGCGCCCATGTGCAGATCAGGGTGGGGGACTGGGTATATTTGGAGCCGGCAGGCTCGAGCTTTAAGTCCCACAGGGCGGCGCCCTTTTGATCCTTTAAGTAAAGCGTGCCGTCTTCCTCATAGAGGATGCCGTTTTCATTTGCCTGCACGTTTTCGGGCATAACGGTTTCCGTCTCTTTCAAAAGAGGGCTAAACAGCTCGATATCCGTAAAATTTGCGAGCAGGAAAAACACGCCTGCAGCCGCAGCCGCGATGACCGCAATTAAAATAATGAGGTTTGTGAGTCTGCGCCGCTTTTTCCGGCGTGAAGGTCTCATGTACATGGCGTCTACCCCGTAAAACAGAATCTTCCGATTTTAATCTATTGTACCATAAAATGCGGAAGGAATGTGATATAATATGAGAAGTTAAAGAAGAATTCACATTCGGCGGAGCACGGTTCCGTTGTTCGTTTCCCCGCTGCGCAGGAAAACGCCTTGCGGCCGGCACCGCCTCATCCCCAAAGGGCCGCGGGCGCAGGGGGCCGAAGGGCGGAAAACACGGCCTGTGGGGCGGGGCAGCCCGCATGGAGCCGGACGGGGCATAGGGGAAACGCCGGGCGGCGGCAAGAGAACCCGCGGGGCTTGGCTGCGGAGGAATTCTTGTTTGGAAGGAACGCGGAATCAGGTCAAAATCAGTGAGGTGTAAAGCATGCATATCACGAAAATGCACGGACTGGGAAATGATTTTATCGTAATCGAGGAACGGGTGGCGGATCCTGCCGGATTGGCGCGCGGCCTATGCAGGCGGCGTCTTTCGGTGGGCGCAGACGGGCTGCTTCTGGTAGAACCGTCCGGCTGCGCGGACGTAAAGATGCGCATCATCAACGCCGACGGATCGGAAGCGGAAATGTGCGGCAACGGCGTGCGCTGTTTTGCCCGCTATGTATACGATAGAGGGATCGTTAAAACGCCGGATATGGCGATTGAGACGCTTGCGGGCGTTGTGCGGCCGCGGCTCGTCGTGGAAAACGGCGAGGTGGCGGCGGTGCGTGTGGATATGGGCGTGCCTTCGTTCGCGGCGGGGGACATTCCTGTGCTGGCGGACGATCCGCTCGACTTTGAAGTGTGCGGGCAGCGCGCGGCGAGCGTGCTCTGCGGCGTACCGCATACGCTGGTGCCGGCAGGCGACCTTGAAACTGCGGATGTGGACGGCTTAGGTCCGCGCATCGAAAAGGATCCGCTGTTCCCGCGCGGAACCAACGTGAATTTTGTACGGCTCATTGACCGGCACACCGCGCATATGCGCACATGGGAACGCGGCGCGGGCAGGACGCTTGCCTGCGGAACGGGCGCGACGGGATGCGCGGCCATCCTGCACAAAAAGGGCCTTGCCGCAAACGAGGTCGATATGCACGTTGAGGCGGGCATATTGCACATAGAGCTTGCCCAGGACGGGCGCGCCTTCATGACGGGCGCGGCGGCGTACGTGTTCGAGGGGGAAACGGTTTAAGCCCCGAACGGTCGGCTGCGTGGCGGAGCGAAACAGGATTTCGCCCGGATTGAAGCGCGCAGGAAGAATAGAGTACAATGATGGAAGCACATATTGAACGTTTTTTTACAATCTGGAATGAAGCGGGCCTGCCCCCCTGTTATCTGGTAGGCGGCTATCCCCGCAACAGCCTGCTCGGGCTTGCAGGAACGGACCTTGACGTTGCCTCTCCTGCGCCGCCGCAGGCGCTTTGCGCCCTGCCTGCGCCCGAGATCGTCCTTGAGGAACGGGCGTATGGCCTGGGGACGGTGGTTGTGAAGCAGCGTTTTGGGGATGCGCTTTATGTGTATGAATATACGGCGTTCCGCTGCGACAACTACGGCCGCGGAGGTGCGCATACGCCAAAAAAGGTGCGTTTTACGGATGACATCCGGGAAGACGCGCTGCGCCGTGATTTTACGGTGAACGCACTTTACATGGGGGCGGACGGAACGGTCGCGGACCCGACAGGGCGCGGCCTTGCCGCACTGGCGGAAAAGACCATCGGGCAGGTGACGCCGGAGACGCTCACGCAGGACGCGCTGCGCATCCTGCGCATGGTGCGGTTCGCGGCGGAGCTTGGCTTTACGGTAGAGCAGGACACGTGGGAGTGCGCAAAAGCGCATATAGGAGGCCTTGCGGATATTTCAAGGGAGCGGATCCGTGACGAATTCGTGAAGATCCTCATGGCGGATACGAAACACGGAATACCGGGCGGCGTACTTTGCGGCCTGCATATGCTGAAGGACCTGGGCGCGTTTTCCTACATTGTCCCCGCGCTTACGGAGGGGGACGGTATGGAACAAAACACGGAATACCACGCGTACGACGTGCTGGAGCATTCACTGCAAGCATGCGCGTGCGCGCCCGCGGATCTTGTAACCCGGCTTGCGGCCCTGCTGCACGACATCGGAAAACCGGCGGTATTCCGCGAGACGGGAAAGATGGTCGGACACGATAAAAGAGGGGCAGCGCTTGCGCTGGCGGCCCTTAATGGCCTGCGCTTTGATAAGGAGACGGCAGGCGAGGTGGGCGCGCTGGTGGGCGCGCATATGTTCGACCTCGATAACCGCGCCGGGCGCAAGGCGGTAGCGCGCATGATCGTGAAGCTCGGGGAGCGGCAGTTCCTGCGCCTGGCAGATGTGCGCGAAGCGGACTTCTGCGGGTCGGGAAAAGGGAATCCGGCGCTTTCCGCCGGCAAGTGGCGGGAGACGCTGCGGGAGCTTAAGGAAAAAGACGCGCCCATCTCGCTGGAGCAGCTTGCGGTGAACGGGGACGATGTGATGCGCGAGCTTCATATCCCGCCCGGGAAGCGCGTGGGAAAAATTCTTTTGGCCCTGCAAGCGTACGCGCTAAAAAAACCATCGCAAAATAGCTACAAAAATCTGGTCAGATATGCTAAAATAATAAATACTCGTGAAAACGAATAATCGACAGGAATGCCTGCATCAATATTGGGAGGAAGCAGCAGTGTTTGAACCGATCAGCATCACAAAATTTTTGAATAGGGAGCACGTGGGCCAATACGCGGACGTTGAGTTTGATACCTATATTGACGACCACGGGAAAGAGGAAGTGGAGGATATCCGCCTGCCTTTGCATTATTTCGAAGCGGGCGAAGGCGAACCGCTGATTCTTGTGCACGGAATCGGCCAATCCCTGTACGCATGGCGCAATAATTTTGAAGAGCTTGCGAAATCCTTCCACGTTTACGCGATCGACCTTCCGGGGCATGGGTTCTCCGGCAAACCGCAGATGAGCTACAGCATCGAAGAATTCGCGCTTGCCATTGAATCCTTTATGAATGTGCAGGAGCTTCCGGCGGCGCATTTCTGCGCTTTTGGCGAAGCGGCGGCCTATGTGCTGGACTTCGTGATGCACAACGTAAACCGCGCGGGCCGGCTGGTGTTTATTTCGCCCATGCTCACGTCAAACGGCGGCGGAGTCACCAAAACAAAGGGCCTCCCTTCCATCCTTGGCATGACGGCGGGGAAAATGATGCTTTCGGAAAATGCGGTACACGGCGTGCTCGAGGATTGCTATTTCGACAGGACCCTCGTTACGGACGAGGTGGCGAAGGAATATGCAATGGGCCTTTTGGACCGCGACTATAAGGTGATTGCAAAAATGTGCGTAGGTAATTTTATCGACGACGATATCAAGCAAAATATCCACAGTGTGAAAAACCCGATGCTTGTGATCCTCGGGGCGGAAGATAAGATCACCGGGGGACAGAAAAGCGAATTCCTCCAGCTCCCGCTGGCGGCGGCAAGCTCGCTTACCGTACGGAATTGCGGCTTCTTTGTAAACGAAGAAAAGCCGGACAAGGTAAACGCGGCAATCGTGGAATTCTGTGAGCCCAAAAAGCAGGGCAGGGAAGCGTAGCCAATGATCAAATTCACGCTGGACGAACAGGCGACGACGCCCGTTCCGACCGTATTTCTGAAAAAATACATGTGCGACGCGCCGGCGGATTACGTAAAGGTCTACCTGTATGGGCTGTGTCTTGCGAACGCGGGCACGCAGCTTTCGGATGTGGAGCTCGAGGCGGAGCTGCACATGACAGCCTCGCAGATCGAAGCGGCGCTTAACTATTGGTGCCTCAAGGGCCAGATGACAAAGAGCGGTGCAAAATATGCGTTTGTGATGCCGGACAGCACCACAAAAGAGGATGAGCCGAAAAAACGGCGCGCGCCTCTTTATGAGATGCAGAATTTCAACAACATGCTGCGCACGGTCCTCGCACGCGACCTTTCGCCCGCGGAGTTGAATAAAATTTACGATTATACCGACGTGTTCGGCCTGCCGCAGGAAGTGGTGCTCGCGCTGGTGGAATATTGCGTGGCGGAACGCGGTAACCGCATCAGCGTGGCGTACCTCGACAAGGTAGCCGAGGGCTGGAGCGAGGAAGGCGTCAACACCCTCGAAAAGGCGCAGCAGAAGATCGAAAGCTATAAGGCGGTATCGGGCGGGGCGAACCGGTTGATGCGGCTGATGGGCCTGCATGGGAAATACCCGGGCAAGACAGAGATGGACCTTTACAACAAGTGGACGGAAAAGTGGGGATTCACGCACGAGGCGATTGAATTTGTGATGAAGGGCAAGGAGTTTTCCAAGGACCAACCCTTTAAATACCTCGACGCGATCCTGCGTTCCCTCTATGACAGGGGCATCACGTCCTCCCGTAAGATAAACGAATTTTATACCGCGCAAAAGGAGCGGCGGGCCAACATCAAGGAAATATTGACCGCGCTCAAATATTCGCGCATTGTGGTCGCCCCCAAGCACGAGCAGTTTTACGACGAATGGCGGTCGGCGGGCTTTCCGCAGCAAATCATACTGCTTGCATGCGCGCAGTCTGTGAAGATCGGCAGCCGCCGGTTCGAATCCGTGGACAGCTTCCTGAAGGACTGGAAGCAGCAGGGCCTTGGGACGGAAGAAGAGATCAAGAAATACCTGCGCAAGCAAAATACCATCGACCGCAAGATCGCGCAGGTATACGAAAGCGCGGGCGTGGAGCGCGCCGTGGGCGAGGCAGACCGCCGGACCTATTTGCGGCTGACGCAGGAAAAGGGGCTCTCGCACGACGTGCTTTTATACGCGGCGGAATACAGTTCTTTAAAAGACCGGCCGTTTGAATACATGATGAAGGTTTTAAACCGCTGGGCGGAGGAAGGCGTGGATACGCTGGAAAAGGCGCAGAAACAGAATTTGAGCAACCTGTTCGCCAAAGCGCCGGGCGCGCTGGAGCGCGAATATTCCGACGAGGAAAAAAAGAAGCGCGAACAGGATGCATACGCGGATATGGAGCGGCTGTATGGCGAATAAGACCGTGATCGACCTGCTGGAGGATTTTTCCTTCCGGCATGCGAAGATCGACCAGGAAAACGAGCGCCGGATGAAAAACGACGCAGACATCATGGAGCTTGAGGAACAAAAGCGCGCGCTGCTTGCGGAAAAGCTGAAGCGCGCTTTTTTGGCGGAGGATACCACCGGGCTTGACGCGGACATCATGGAGCTTGAACGCAGGCAGGAGGAAATCGCCCGCAAAAAGGGACTTGTAGTTCCGTATGCATGCGCGGCATGCCGGGATACGGGCCTTGTGGGCAGGAAATACTGCGTCTGCTTTTTGCGTGAGGTTTATCAAACCATCTATGGCGCAGCCGATGTGAATACGCTTGCGGAACGTTTTGACAGGGCGGATTTCTCCGTGTTCGACGGAGAAAAAGAGCTTGCCATGGGCAGGACGCAGCGCGCTCTTGCGGAACTTGCCTACGGCATCTGCAAAAAATATGTGGATGCGTTTCCAAACACCCCGCGCCTGAACCTTCTTTTGCGCGGTAAGGCGGGGCTGGGCAAATCCTATTTGCTGCGGTGTATTGCCACGGCGGCGCGGGAAAAGGGCGTGGATGTATGCCTCATACGCGCGGGCGAGCTGTTCAGCGCGTTTTTCAAGCACCGCATGGGCGAAGAAATGCCGCTTTCCTTCCTGCAGGATGCACAGTTGCTGTTGATTGACGACCTTGGCACCGAGCCGATGACGCAGAACGTGACCACAGAATATTTGTTTGATCTTTTAAACCGCCGGCTCGAGGCGGGCAGGCATACGGCGGTGGCAACCAACGTAGACGATTTGCAGGCGCGGTATGGCGAACGTATTTCGTCGCGGCTTGAATCACGCGAGTGCGCCGTTTTGCTTTTGGACGGCATGGACCTGCGCTTGCGGCGGTAGCGGTACGGTGTGTAAAAAGGAAAGGCCTCTTTCCTTTTTTTTGTGCGTTTTAATCCCCCGCGTCGCGGTTATTAAGGAATGGTAAAACAATAACTATGGGGAGCAGGAAGCATATGCGTATCAAAGTATTGAAGGACGGGCCGTATGAGGTCACGGGAAACGTGCCGCTGCGGGAAATGAAGATCGGCGCGAATAAGGCGGGGGAATCTACCCATTGGCTGGATGGGGAGGCGTTTGAAACCGGGGAAACCTATCATTTGTGCCGCTGCGGGAAATCCAAAAACAAGCCTTTTTGCGACGGCAGCCACATGCATGGCTTTGACGGTACGGAAACGGCGGACCATGTGGCGTATGACGAGGCGGCAATCGTTTACCGTGGCGACGGAATGGAACTGATGGACGATGAAAGCCTGTGCGCGGTCGCGCGTTTTTGCGACGCGGCGGGAAGCACATGGAGGCTGATTAACGATGCGGAAAACGAAGAGCTTGCCATCCGGCAGGCATGCGACTGCCCCTCAGGACGGCTTACGGTTGTGAAGGACGGCAAAAAGATCGAGCCGGAACTGCCCAGGGAAATCGCGGTAGTTGAAGACGAGCCGGAAGGAAAACACGGCCCGCTCTGGGTGCGCGGCGGCATCGAAATCGAAGCGGAAGACGGAACGGTATACGAGGCCAGGAACCGCGTGACGCTGTGCCGGTGCGGAAGTTCGGGCAATAAGCCGTTCTGCGACGCGATGCACATGGACGGCAAAGAAGAATAATACCATAGCGCATTTGCGCGGGCTGCCCGGCCGGGTAAGGCTGGGCGGCTCTTTTTATTTGCCCACACCGGGACGCGCGGCGCCATATGCCAGGCCGAACGGCGTGGGAAACGCCCAAAGGCTATGTTTAGAAGTCCCGGCAAAAAAAGAAGAGGCTGTGCGCCCCTTCCCAATTCAAAGAAAATCAAAATATGTTATTTCAACCGTTCGGCTATCGAATGCTCCGTGAGGGAAGAAAGGCCGAGCAGCCGTTCGTTTACCATATCATGAAAGCAAGCCGGAAGATGGTTCCTGTGGGCGCGGTGCATCGCAACGCAGGATACGCAGTCGCCGTGATGCCTGCAAGGAGCCTTGCAAGAGCAATGATCCCCGCCGGACGCCTTCAGCTCTTTCAGTTCATCGAGAAATTCCTGCTCGAGCTTGCGGGCCAGGGCCTTGTCTCCGGCGTTAAAGGCAAGCACCGCCTGTGTTTCTTTTTCATTCCCATCGATTATCATACGAAATACCCCCTGATAAAACTATTGGTATTATTATAGCATCCTTATGGAAAAAGGAACAGGGATAGCTGCTTTTGTAAAAAATACGGCTTGCGGCGTTGACAAATGAAAAATAATGATATATAGTATCAATTGATAATAAATATCAATAAGGAGCCGGACAGATATGAAACCGCGCAATACGCTGCAAAAAAATATTATCCTCGAGCAGTTAAAGGAACTGCACCACCCTACTGCGGACGAGGTATACGGTATGGTTACAAAAAAGCATCCGGCCATCAGCAAGGCGACGGTATACCGAAACCTGAACAAGCTGGCGGACGAGGGGGCCGTCACCCATGTAAAGATACCGGATGGCGCGGACTGCTTTGACTCTATGACACACAGGCATTACCACATCCGCTGCAGGGAATGCGGCAGGGTGTTCGACGTGGATATGCCGTACCTGTCCGGGCTTGAAGAGCGGATTGCGGATACACATGGATTTGATGTGGACGGGCATGAAATTGTATTTTCCGGGCTTTGCCCGGACTGCAAAATAAAGAATGAGAAGGGGTAAAAGAAATGGAAAATTTAAAGGGAACCAAAACGGAAGCAAACCTGCAGGCGGCATTTGCGGGGGAATCACAGGCAAGGAACAAATATACGTATTACGCGTCTAAAGCAAAAAAGGAAGGCTATAACCAGATTGCCGCAATTTTTGAAGAGACCGCAGGAAATGAGAAAGAGCATGCAAAAATCTGGTTCAAGCTTCTGCACGAGGGCGATGTGCCGGATACGGCCACAAACCTGAAAGACGCCGCGGACGGTGAAAATTACGAATGGACGGATATGTACGCAACCTTTGCCAAAGAAGCACGGGAAGAAGGATTCGACCGCATCGCCCGCCTGTTTGAAATGGTCGGAGAGATTGAAAAAGAGCATGAGGAACGCTATCGCACATTGGCGAAAAACCTCGAAAACGGGTTGGTATTCTCACGTGACGGCGACAGGATTTGGCAGTGCACAAACTGCGGCCATATCGTAATCGGCCCGAAAGCGCCGCAAATGTGCCCGGTATGCGCGCATCCGCAGGCATATTTCCAGATCAAAGCGGAAAATTATTAAGAGGCACCAGCCGGAAAAAAGGAACCGGGCCCGGAAGAAACAAATGGCTATGCATTTTATTGCATAGCCATTTGTTCATACTGCTATATTGCTATATACCGGAATTCATTTTAACTGCTCTGGCGGGCTGCGCGGGTATGGACTTTTTGCACGAAAAGAATTTAGGCCCCGCATGATTATGCGGCTTCCAAATAAAAGAAACCGTCCGGGCAAACACCGGCTTTATTCCTCCGAAGCGCCCCTGCCATACTTTTTTATGGCGTGCTGCTGTCAGCCTGCAAAGGTGCTCCAATCAATTGCCCAGGCTTCTTGTCTGCGGTTTTTCAAATGTATTTTCTTCCCTATGGAATGGGAAGGGCGCTCATTTCATGGCCTGGTAAAAATTTTTAAGCTCCGCTTTTGCTTCTGCCGGAAGATTATGCCAGCGTACGCCGCGGGTTGCGCCCTCGAGCGCGCACAGGCGGCTCTGGCAGGAGGAAGGAACGGCGGCCTTGATGCGCAGTCATGCGTCCCGGCTCCCGCCCCGCGCCAGCTCCTCCGGCGTATGGATTCCCGCCTGCCCGGGCTGCCCTTGCAGCACTTTTCCGATGGTAACGCGTTTAGAAAGGCACTTCATTGCCGTATCCCTCTTTTGCCGGGCATAGCACGTTTTCCGGAAATGCGCAAAACTGTTTTGCCCGGTTTTGGCGCGCTCCGTTTTTTAGGAGGACTCTTTTGGAAAAATGTGTTAAAATAAATACATGGACCAGAAAACTTTTTGGCGGGAGCAAACCCCGCAGAAAACAAAATCATATGTGATGTGGGGCGTGCTCGGCGGGGCGTTCCTTTGCCTTAACGCGCTTATTTCCATGTCTTTTTACGGGGTGTTGGCTTTGATCGACGTGGCGCTTGTGGGCGGACTGACGCTCGGCATATATTTGAAACAAAGCCGGGCTTGCGCCCTGGCCCTGCTCTTCCTGTTTGTGCTTTCCCAAGGCGTAACCGCCTATTTTATCACATTCGGCGTGGTGGAATGGATTTTAATCGTGGTATTTGGCTATGCGCTCGTGTGCGGCATGCTCGGAACGTTTGCATTCCAAAAGGAATGGCGGGCGTATAAAAACAAAAATGCGCTGCCGCCCAAGCAGAACTAAAGAAAAAACAGGCGTCCGGCGCGGCAACGCGCCGGATTTTTCAGCGAAAAAAGCCAAACCCTCCCCATGCGGAAAGAGTTACGGTAAGATTGCCCGGAAAAACATTTTTGCATACCAAAAAACGGCGCGCCGCGCATCCTGCGGACGGCAGCCCAAAGAAATAACAGCCAAATAACTACGCGTTCTTTAGTCTTCGCCGGAAATCATGCCTTCCACCGCATCCTGCGCGGCGGCAAAATCGGCCTCGGATACAAAAATATCATCGCCGTAAGAGGACGAACCCGTATATGCGCTCATGGCTTCGCCAAAGAATTTTGACCGGGGCTGTGTGACGGCGGGAATATTGTTCTGGCTGAGAACATCTGTAATCATTGAAGTTTCAACTGCGCTCGCGGTCGAGGCGAGCAAAATACGTTTTTCCATCAGGGACCATCCTTTCAAATTTATCAGTGGGAAAAAACAACCGCGCAGGCAATGAGCACTGCGACAACGGCCGCCGCAACCCAGATCCGTATATGCCGTGCCGGATCGGGGGATGCTTCTTCGTCTTCCGCGCCGCTTTTTTCCGCAGCGATGCAGCCGTCCCCCAAAATGGAAGCGGCGATCTCCACCGCGGACTCGTAATCCATACGGTCTACAAAAATATCGCTGCCTTCTTCCGGACCGCAAGAACCTTCCTTTGGCTGGGCGAACGCGGGAATGGCGCTGTCGTTCAGCATATCGATGAGCATGGCGCTCGATTCTCGGCTGCACGCGGACACAAGGAACACACGGTTTGCCTCGTCGCCATAGGCCGGGGCAGGTTTGCTATCCGGCGCTTTGGGAAGCGAATCCACAAGGTGCGCGCCGCAGTCGGCGCATACGGTATAACCTTCATCGTATTCAGTTCTGCAATTAGGACAAAAGGGCACGTTTGCCACCTCCCCGAACGATTATTGGAACAGGCGGACGAGTGCAAAAATAAGGAACGCCAGCCAGATAACGGCGAACGCGCCCAGCATGATCCGTGAACGCCGCCGCCCAGGATTTTTTTTCGGATGTTCCACGGATGTTTCCGGCTGGGAAAGAAATTCCCGTGCCAACGCGCTTGCAGCTTCATAGTCTACCGCGTCCACATAAAGATCCTCGCCGTAAATGGAAAAACCGGAATAGGCATTCAGGTAGTTTCCGGCTTCTTTTTGCTGCGCAAACGCACGGATGCCGTGCTGGCCAAGGATATCCACGATCATGGCGCTTTCAATAGAACCGGATGTTGAAAGGAGAAACATGCGCTTCATGGAAACATACCGAAGGGGCTCTTCCTCCGGTTCCGCGGGGAGCGAATCCACAAGGTGCGCGCCGCAGCCGGCGCATACGGTATAGCCTTTGTCATATTCCGTCCTGCAATGCGGGCAAAACGGCATAACACTCACCACCCTTTTTCCAATAGTAACACAGGAACACCCTGCGAACAAGAAAAATGTTTTTATGCGCAAAAAATGTTACTTTCATGGCGTGCGGCGCGCGCTTTGGAAAGCGCATTGGCCGGAAGCGGGCGAAACGGATGCGTTAAGCTTCGCAGCGGACTGTGCCCGGCCGTTTGGCCTTTTTTGCCAGCCAAAAGAAATAGGCTGCGCACAGGCCAATCTGCACCACCGAAGAAGCAGGCGTTGCAAGGCCGATCATAAAAAGGGATACACCCGGAATCCGGCTCATAAAATAGGAGATGGGGATGCGCACGGCAAACGCGCCGACGATCCCCTGCGCCATTACGAAAAGCGTCTTGCCGCAGCCGTTGAAATACCCCATGAAGCAAAAGAGGAACGAGGTCAGCAGGCAATCGATGGCGTAAGCGCGCAAATAGTCCGCCGCAGCCGAGACCACCGCGGCGTCCCGTGCGAAGACGGAGGCCAGCGCGCTTCCGTGAAAAAAGGAAACGTACGCGATCAGTACGCCCACGGCAAGGGAGGAAAGAATGCCATACAAAAGCGCTTTTTTTGCCCTGTCCGGCTTGTTCGCGCCGATGTTCTGCGCCACAAATGCGGCCATGGACTGCATATAGGCCGAGGGCACGAGCATGATAAAGGCGCACAGCTTTTCCGCCACGCCGATGCCCGCCGAAGCGGTGAGGCCGAGGGCATTCACGATTGCAAGGATCACGAGGAAAGAAATACTCACAAGAAGGTCCTGCAGGGCAATGGGCGACCCAAGCTTCACGATCTTGCCGATCAGCCTGCGGTCAAAGCGAATATCTTTTTTGGAGAAAGAAAAAGGCAGCGCGCGTTTGCGGATAATGAGCAGGGAAAGCAGGACGCTTACGGCCTGCGCGGCTACCGTCGCAACCGCCGCGCCCGCGACGTCCATGCGAAACACACCCACCAGCAAAAGGTCACCGCCGATGTTTACCGTACACGCGATGGCCACGGTGATGAGGGGCATTTTGGAATCGCCGATCCCACGGAAAACGCTGCCGATTACGTTGAAAGCCACGATGAAAATACTGCCTGCCGAACAAATTTGCACATAAGAGACAGTGCCCCGCGCGGCCTCAGGCGGAGCGTGCATCAAGACGGCAAGGGATTCCGCGGCGAGAATCATAACGACGGTAAGCCCCGCGGCGACAGCCGCAAACAGGGCGATACCGCTTCCAATGGCGCGGCCCGCGTCACGGAAGCGCTTTTCGCCGATCCTCTGCCCGACAAGTATGGTGATACCCATGGAGAGGCCGACGATCACGATTGTCAGCGTCTGCATGATTTGGCTTCCCGTGGAAACGGCGGATACGCCTGCCGCGGTGCCAAACTGGCCGACCACAAGCAGGTCTACCGCGCCATACATGGCCTGTAAAAACAGCGCCAGCAGCACGGGAAGCGCGAAACGAATCAGCGGCGAAAAGATTTTTCCCTGGGTAAAAGTTTGGGATACAGGCATAAATTCCTCCTTAAAACAATAAAAAGCCGGATAACATACCGGGCGCACCCGACATCTTATCCGGCTTTGCAACTGCGATTACAAGCCCTCCGATGAACAAAAAAATTATAATATAAGCAATGTAAATTTGTCAATAAATGCCAGGTTATTTGAGATCGATGGTTTCTTCGGGCAGATAGCGGTAAAAGGAGAACAGCTCCAGCTCCACCTGCCCCGCAAGCGTTTCGGGTACCGGCCCGAGGCAGCAGCATTGCTCCCTGTGCCCGTGCGGGCCTTTTTCACCGTTGGAAACCAGGACGGCGATGGACGCCGCGCCGCTTTTCCATTCGGGGGCGGCGTTAAGGTACGCTTTTGTGTAAAAAGAAAGCTGGACGTCCCCCTCCGCTTCGTACGCGAGCACAAGGAGCTTATGCCCTTTGGGACAGGCGTCCCGCCTGCTTTTTTGTATGTTTGCGATCTGCGCGTCCGAAAGGCCCTGCGCGCGCATCTGCCCAGCCGATTCGCGCTCCTGCTCCGGCGTGGGTGCAGAAAACTCGTGCAGGAAAAGTCCGTTCAAATAATACCCGCACTCCGTTCCGTCCGGCTTTTTGAAGGTAAACCGTTCATCTGCCGGCCCCGTGCCCAGCATCACGGTATGCTCCTGATGAATGGGCAGCTCCACACTCTCCGGCCCAACGGCAAGGGAAAGGCCGAGGGGCCGGGCTGGATCGAACGCGGAAAAAATACCGCTGTCCTCAAACGCGCAATGCATAACGGAAATATCCCGCTGCGGGATATCCGCAAGCCGCCCCAGGCCGACGCCCTTTTCCACGAAATACCGGAACGGCACATCTTCCTGCGAACCGTTGCCGGACAGGGGAACCGCACCGGCGGATGTAAACGAAAGAAGATGGCCTTGAATGCAAAGGGACTGCGGCCAGAAGCGGTTGAGTTCCGCATCGAGCAGGGCATATTCCCGTTCCTCCCGGTGCGTGGACGCCTCGGGCTCCCCGTCTAAAAACCGTTTGGGAATTGGGCGGTGGTAAAAGAGCCACAGGCAGTTTTCGCCGCCGTGTGAGGCCAGTGCCGCGAGTACAGCCTCCCGCCCGCGTATGCGCAGCGGCTCATTTAAAAGGATCTCCTGTTCGGGCATAAAATTTCTGAATCCAGCCATGCACTTTCTCCTTTTGTATCGTAGGGTGAAAGGCCTGCCGGGCCTCTGCGCAAAAGAAGAGACAGGCCCAAAAGCGACGGTGAGCGTTAAGTAAACCGCTGGTTGCTGAAAGAAGAATGAAATAAGAGTTCTGATCTTGCAGGGAACAGGTATAACAGGCAAACGCGCCCCAGGCCGCGCATTGAATGGCCGCGCCCGTCCCAAGCCCCGCGAGGATCGCAGGGAAAACGCCCGCATCTATCCAGAACGCGGAAAAGGAACCTTCGCCCCGTTTAGGCAGCAGAAAAAAGAAGCGAAGCAAAAAGGCGTGCAAAAAACAAGGCCCCCGCACGAAACCCAGCGCCAGCGGTTCGTGTGGGGAAGAGGAGGAGCCGCCTAAGGAGCAAGCTTTCGTCGTAAGACGGAAGCGAAGCAAAAAGGCGTGCTCCGACGCCGTTATACGTTAAACCGGAACAACACCACATCGCCGTCCTGTATGACATATTCCTTGCCTTCCTGGCGTACGAGGCCCTTTTCCTTGGCGGCCTGCATATCTCCGCCGCATTCGTTTTTCAGTGTGTCGAAGGCGATGACTTCCGCCTTGATGAACCCGCGCTCAAAGTCGCTGTGGATTTTACCCGCGGCCTGAGGCGCTTTGGTTCCCCTGGTAATGGTCCACGCGCGCACTTCCTTTTCTCCGGCGGTCAGGTAGCTGATGAGGCCGAGGAGGGAATAGGATTTCTTAATCAGTTTGGAAAGACCGGACTCCCCGATGCCAAGCTCCTCGACAAACAGGGATTTCTCCTCTTCATCCATTTCCGAGAGGTCTTCTTCTATTTTTGCGGAAATGGTCACAACTTCGCTCTTGTGCTCTCCTGCATACGCTTGCAGCGGCTTTAAAATGGGCAGGCCGTCTTTGCCGACCTGGTCTTCCGCAATATTGCCTACATAGATGATAGGCTTATCCGTAAGCAGGAACATGGAGCGCATGATCTCCCCTTGTTCTTCGTCAAATTCGATGTTGCGCGCAAAGTTGCCCTTTTCAAGCTCCGCAAGGACCGTCTCGCACACCGCGGCTTCGAGCTTCCATCTTTTGTCGCCTGTCTTTTGCATCTTTACAGCTTTGTCGAGCCGCTTTTGCACGGTTTCCATGTCCGCGAAAATCAGTTCATAATTGATGGTGGTCACGTCGCGCAGCGGGTCGATGCTGCCATCCACGTGGGTAATGTTGTCGTCCTCAAAACAGCGCACCACCTCGATGATCGCATCCACCTCGCGGATATGCGACAAAAATTTATTGCCGAGGCCCTCGCCCTTGCTTGCGCCTTTCACGAGCCCCGCGATATCCACAAACTCAATTTGCGCAGGCGTAAACTTCTGCGGATGGTAAATCTCCGCCAGATAATCCATGCGCGCGTCCGGCACGGAAACGATGCCGTAATTCGGCTCGATGGTGCAGAACGGATAATTCGCGCTCTGCGCGCCCGCCTGCGTAAGCGCGTTAAAAAGCGTGCTTTTGCCGACATTCGGCAACCCGACGACTCCTAATTTCATTTATCCCGATTCTCCTTTATATTCCACTGTTTTCAAGACCAGTTTGCAATTTTTGCGCTATTTCTACGCCAATTTACACTGCTTTCAACTGCCAGGACTGTTTTACCGCATGAACCAAAGATTTATTAGATACGCGGACATATCTATCCATAGTAACCTGCAATGAAGCGCGTCCGGGAAGCGTTTACAATGCTTTAGGCTGCATGCCCCGCTCAATGGCTCCAGCGGCATAAATATGGCGTAAGGCCATACTCTCCAAAATAAAAAATAAAGGGCAAGCGCCCGGCAACAATCCCTAAACCGGAGGTATGCCGCACCGCCGCGCCCCTCCCCGGGGGTTGCTACGCGCGGGCTGTTCCCCGCTTTGCAACCATTTTATTATAATCTGTAATGTAATCTTTCGCAAGCGCGGTTGTGAAAACTGCACGGGCCTGTTATAATAAAAAAGTTAGAGGAACTCATTATCGTCTGAAAAGGCTACTAGGTAAGGAGCAGAACTATGAGTTTTTTAGATACGATCATTTTAGGGGCGGTTCAGGGTTTCACCGAATTTCTGCCCGTTTCAAGTTCAGGACATCTTAATTTAATGCAGGCCTTGCTCGGCGTAGGCGAGGTGCCGATTTTTTATGATGTGATGCTGCACGTGGGTACGCTGGTGGCGGTGTTCATCGTGCTGTGGCCGGAAATTGTGGCGATCCTCACGCATCCCGTTAAAAACAAGCTGGGGATGTTGATTTTGGCGACGATCCCGGCGGTTGTGGTGACGCTGATTGCGGAAAAAGTGGCTCCCGAAACGTTTGCGAACGTGCTCGACGGGAAATACCTTGCCTTCGGGTTTTACGCGACGACGGGCGTGCTCGTCGCGTGCGAACTGGTTGCGCAGCGCATAGAGCGTAAGCGCGGAGTGGAGCTCCCGCAGGCGATGGCAATGGGCCTGATGCAGGCGGCGGCGATCCTGCCCGGCCTTTCGCGTTCCGGGTCGACCATTGCGGGCGGCCTTTTCTCGGGCGTAGGCCGCGAACGGGCGGCGAAGTTTGCGTTTTTGATGTCTATCCCGGCGATCCTCGGCGGCGTGGTGTTCGGCGCGAAGGATCTTGCGGAAACCGGCATGGGCGACGTTTCCGTTCCGGCTGTCATCGTAGGCACTATCGTTGCAGCGGTGTGCGGTTTTGTGGCCATCAAATTCATGCTCAAACTCATCAGCAAATACAAGCTTTACGGCTTTGCGATCTATACGGCGGCTATCGGTACCATCGTGCTGGTGGAATCCCTCACTGCGGGGCAGATGTTCGCAAATCCCTTTGTTTAAAATGCGGTATGGACTGAAGCGGTCTTCCACTTTTGCGGAAGGCCGCTTTTTATTTGCGGGGGATGGAAGATTCCTCCGGCTATCCGCTTTCCGCCCCTAGACTACAAAATTGATGGGCAGAACGGGGAAAAACAGCTTTGCCGCTTTAACGGCAGCGCAGCAGACAACCGGCGGGGGAGAATACGGCGCGCAAAGGACTGGCCATTGCGGATGTCTTCACCATTCCATACCGTGTGGACGGCAATACGCCGGCGGTCTGCCTGATTGGCCATACAATCGTCAAATACCTGCTTGACGGGACATAAGAAAAATAGAAACAGCCGGAAAGTCCCCTTTTCCGGGCTGCCTTTTGGTATAATATAAATATAAGGAGCGTAATGCAGGCCAGAGGTTTGCTCCGCAAAAAGGGGAAAGCAATGATTATCAGTGCAAGCAGGCGCACGGATATTCCGCGTTTTTATTTCGATTGGTTTCTGAACCGCCTTAAAAGCGGTTTTGTTTTGGTGCGCAACCCGATGAATTTCCATCAGGTGAGCCGCATACCCCTTTCGCCGGAAGTGGTGGACTGCATCGTTTTTTGGACCAAAAATCCGGAACCGATGCTCGGAAAACTTGATCATTTAAAAAACTATCCCTATTATGTACAATTTACCGTTAACCCATACGGGCCTGAAATGGAATGCGCCCTGCCCCCGAAAGAAAGACTCGTGGAAACATTCCGGCGGCTCGCGGACCGGACGGGTGCGCGGCAGGCGGTATGGCGCTACAGCCCCGTGCTGTTGAGCCGCACTTATCCGCCGGAGGCACACCTCGAATTTTTTACCAAAACAGCGGAGGCACTCCGGGGCTATACGGAGCAGTGTAAACTGAGTTTTCTCGACCTATATCCCAAGATCAGGACGCGCATGGCTGCGCACGGTATTTTCACCCTTGCAGAGGAGGCGCAGACGGATCTCGCGCGGAAGCTTGCGGAGATTGGACGGAAAAACGGCATCGAGGTATCGGCATGCGGAACACCGGGCCTTGCCGCGGCGGGCATCCCGCAGGCAAAATGCATTGACGGTGCCCTGGTCTCGAGGATCACGGGCCGCCGGATGAACCTGAAAAAGGATCCCGGACAGCGAAGCGAATGCCGCTGCGTCAAAAGCGTGGACGTCGGCGCATACGATACGTGCGGCAACGGCTGCCGGTATTGCTACGCCAATGTATCGGACAAAGCCGTGCAAAAGAACCGGGCAGGCTACGACCCGGCCGCGCCCATGCTGTGCGGTACGCTCCTGCCGGGAGACAAAGTGACCGAGCGGGCGGTAAAACCAGACCGTACCGGGCAGGTGAGCCTGTTTGACATGGATGCGGGAAGGGAGGAAAAATGGCAATAGAAAAACAATATTTACCGGATGCGGAGGTTATCCTGTCGCACCGGCATGATAACGGGGCCGATCTTTGGACCACGCCGGACAAGCGGCTTTTGAAAGGCGCGCCATGGTCTGCGCTCGAAAGCGCCATGTTCCTGACGGAGCTTGGAATGGACAGCACGGACCCACTGATGCGGAAAATGGCAGAATTATTTTTCGGTGCGTGGCGGGAGGACGGACGCTTCAAGGTGGCTCCCTCAGGCGGGATTTATCCCTGCCAGACCATCCACATGGCGGAGGCGCTGTGCCGCATGGGTTACGCCGCGGATCCGCGGCTGCGGCGGACATTTTGCCACCTCCTTGAAACGCAGCGGGAGGACGGCGGCTGGAAATGCAATAAATACAGCTTTGGGCGCGGCCCGGAAACGGAGCATTCCAATCCCTTTCCCACGCTCACCGCGCTTTCGGCGTTTCGTTTCAGCGAATACCTGAACCGGGAACCCGCGCTCGACCGCGCAGTGGAATTCCTGCTGTGGCACTGGACGGTGCGCAAGCCCGTCGGCCCGTGCCACTATGGGATGGGCACGCTGTTCATGCAGGTGGAATATCCGTTCCATAATTATAATCTGTTTGTGTATGTGTACGTCCTTTCGTTTTACGACCGCGCAAAAAAAGACGAACGTTTTTTGGCGGCGCTGTCCGCACTGGAAGGAAAACTCGCAAACGGGCAGGTGGTGGTGGAGCGCGTCCGGCCCAAGCTCGCAAGGCTTTCCTTCTGCGCGAAGGGAAAGCCGAGCGCCCTCGCAACGAAGCGTTACCGCGAAATACTTGCCAACATGGGGCGAAAGGGGGGCATTTGAATGCCGCCGCTGCGAAATCAGCCTTTTTGCGTCATCAATTAAATTTCGGCAGATTTGGTTAGAAAATCCGCAGAATGCTTATCAATAAAAACGAGGTGAAAAAAGATGCTGAAGCTGAAACGCGTATATGAAGGCGCAGGAGAAGAAGACGGCTTCCGGATCCTGGCAGACCGCCTGTGGCCGCGCGGGGAATCAAAGGAAAAGGCCGCAATCGACCTGTGGGAGAAGGAAATCGCGCCTACGCCGGGGCTGCGTAAATGGTTTGGGCACACACCGGAGAAATTTCCGGAGTTCCGAAAAAAATACATTGCGGAGCTTGAACGGAACCCCGCGTTGGAACCGTTTCTTACCACCGTCCGAAACCGGGCTGCCGGGGGAAACGTAACGCTGGTTTATGCGGCGAAGGATTCAAAAAACAATGACGCCGTAGTGCTGAAAGAATATTTGGAGGAGCGATTGAAGGAAGGAGGAGCATGATGAAAGCAGTAATACACGTAGACGAATCAAAAAAGTGGGACCTTGCCCTTACGAACGCCGAAAATATTATGAGATACGGCGAACAGACGGGTACGGATTTTAACATTGAGATCGTGGCGAACAGCGAGGCCGTAAAAGATTTGCGCGAAGACGAGGCAAGGGAAGCCGGGCGCTACGATACCGTGCGCGACCTCGCGCTCGATACCGTGAAGTTTACGGCGTGCAGGAACGCGCTGGCAAGTGCGGGAATACGCGAAAGCACGCTGATCCCGTTTGTGGAGGTTGTCCCGTCAGGGGCGGTGGAACTGATTAAAAAACAGCACGAAGGGTTTGCCTATATCAAACCGTAGTATGACGTAAGATCTAATTCAGAGAGATCAAAAAAGCACACGGCTGCCGCGTGCTTTTTTGATATGCTTTATGGCCAAACTATCCGCCTGTTTCATTGGGGGCCAAGGCGTTCGTGCTTGTATCGGCGGAGCGTTATGATGGGCATACTGGCTTGGTTATGGCTCCTAATGCAAAATCGCGGTAAAAAGCGCTGCAAACTACGGTTGGGTTTCAAAAAAGAACGTTACCGGTTTGCGGTTATACGAGGGAAATAGCTGTATGGAAGGCTTTTATGGTTTGCGGCATGCCTGTTCCATGACGAAACAAGGAAGAACTGGGACGCCGAATTTGTTGCCGCCGGAACATGTCGGGCAGATGTCGTGTAATTGGCTGCGTTTTTTTGATATAATGTTATTGTAGAAAAATAGACGGGCTCCATAAAAACGGGGCTGGAAAAGGAAGTGCGTTTACGTACTTCCTTTTTTGTTCCCCGGATTCCAATTAACAATGGAAAGAAAGCAAAAGAGGACAGGAGGTGGGAATGCGGAAGATACAGGGGATTATGCCATGCCGTTACTACAATGGTAATTGGGTTCCTGGGCGGGCGGCGGCGCGCAAAGGTAAAACAGGACAGAACGGAAGAGGAGGCCATCCGGGGCGGTGTACGCTGTCTTTTGCGGGAGGAGTTGATCCGTATTTGCGACAGGTGTCTCGAGCGTGGGAGCGTGCGCATCCACAGTTTGGAATCTTTGGATGATCTCCTGAAGCAGTATACGGCACTCGGCGGGAATGGAGCGGTGCGGAAGCTTGTGGAGGACGTGAAGAAGTTAGAGGTCAAATGAGGCGCGGAAGCGTCTTTTTTATTTCAAAGAAGGAGGAAAGAGTATGAAAATTTATATCAATCCGGGACACGGCGGGAGCGACAGCGGGGCCGTGGGCATCGGAGACAGGCAGGAAAAGGACGACGCGCTGCGGTATGCGTCCGCAGTCGCGGAAAAGCTGGAAGAAGCCGGGCATTCCGTAAATCTCGAACGGGACGGGGATTACCTGATTCCGGTAAAAGAGATCGCGGCAAAGGCAAACGCGTGGGGCGCGGACCTGTTTATTGCGTTTCACCGCAATTCGGGAGGCGGCGAGGGCGCGGAATGCCTGATCGTATCAGCGGCAAGCGCGACGTCAAGGAAATTGGCACAGGCTATACAGGATAGGCTCGTAGGCGTAGGATTTAAAAATCGCGGCGTGAAGGTGCAGGACAAAAACACATACGTCCTGTCGCATACCACAATGCCGGCGACGACCATCGAGGCGGGATTTATGGACAGCGCGGCGGATAACGCTTTGTTTGACAGCAAATTTGACGAGATCGTGAATGAGATTGCGCGGGGCATCCTGTCTATCGCGGGAGGAAGCCTGCCGGAAGAAAAGGAGGAAGCAATGCCAAACAGGACGGAAGTGGAAACATATGTGGACAGGCTGTACCGGAAGGTGCTGGACCGGGAGCCGGACGCAGCAGGTAGAACGTACCACATAAACGAGCTGATGAACAGACGGATTACGCCCGCGCAGACGGGATATAGTTTTTATTTCGGAACGGAAGAACTGAAAACCCGGGAGGCGAACGGGGAATTTATTTGCGAGTTGTACCGGGGGCTTCTTGGGCGGGAGCCGGACACGTCCGGGAAGGAAAACTGGATGAAGCGGATTTACAAGGATATGAGCCGGGAAGCGCTGTTTCATGCATTTGCAGCGTCGGCGGAATTTAGGGCTGTGGAAAAACAGATGGGATTTTGAAGGAGGAGGAAAGAATATGAAGAAGATTAACTGGAAGGTACGGGCGAAAAGCCCGCAGTTTTGGATTGGACTGCTTGGCGTGATCGCGTCGCCCGTGCTGGCGTATTATGGGCTTAGTTACGCGGACATGACCACATGGGAAAGCGTGGGCAATGTGCTTGCGCGGTTCTTCACCAATCCGTTCCTGATCGGCACGGTGGGGGTGGCGGTATTGTCATTCATCGGCGTACTGACTGACCCGACGACGAAGGGCGTTGGAGACAGCGAGCAGGCGCGGGAGTATACGAAGCCGAAGGGCTGACGAAGGGCGGGGGCGAAAGCTCCCGCTTTTTTGTTGCCGTTATTTGTCGGATAGATGTCATGTGAATGGCTGCGTTTTTCTGTTATAATGCTAGTGTGAGAAAAGTGTAAGCAGGGAATGATCCAGACATATATTAAACGGGAGATTTAGGTATAATTTTAACAAAATGTTTATAATAATTTGGTTACCTTATGCAATAATTAGTGTATAATTAAATTGACATAAGGAAGTACATCGTGTATTATAAATATACTGATTTTTACGGAACAAATAGGTAAAAAGGAGGTTTTACTTATGTGGGCTCCATATTCAGGTTGGTTTAAAGATAGGCCAGAAGATGTTAATGACGAAGACACAGAAGAATAAATATTAGTGCTACAAAACAGAATGATCTTTCCCGCGATAGGGAAGATCATTTTTTATTTCCTGCCTTTTCTTTTCCAACAATGCTTTTCTCTCCTCATTCCGATCTCTCCAGTTTACAAAAATATCAATTATATTTGTATAATATTTTTCACAGGGATCGGTATTTTTAGAAGAAATAGTAAAGTAAAGTAAAGAAATTGTATCTAAGAAGACTTGATGCAAAGATTGATAAACAATCTCTTCATCGGCTAGCCCATATTTAAAATACATACAAAATGATTCCAATTTATTTAAAGTATCATCCTGCAGCTTAGAGAGGGTTTCGGAAGCCAATGAGTGTGACAGCAGAGGGTGATTGTCGTTCAAAAATGATGATACGTTTTTATCTAAGTTTTCGTAAATATTTGATTGTAGAGTTATGATATCATTATGAGTGAACAAAGATTTCATTTCTTCAGCATCAAAATCATTCATCTGCGTACGATATATTTTTCGAATTATTTCTGCTATCTTGCTCTCTTTGTAAATTAACGAAATAAAAGCCGAGCGATACAATATTTCTTCTTCAAAAAAGCGCGCCATTTCAATTGCCTTTTCTTTGGATTTCCTTGAATCGTCTACCAGTAGGGAGTCTAAGGCTAACCTGTTTTGCTCTGCTAATAGAACAACTTGCAGGATTAATGCAAAAAGAGTAATAGATTCAATTATACTAGCAATTGTGGTTAACAAAATCTGATCTGATAAAGCAGCCCATATTGATAAAATCAAAAAAGCGACTAGGGCGCAAATGGTGGCAATGAGTAAAGGCTTCCTAATTTTTTTATACATAACAACACCCTGAGAATTATTTTATATACATTCTACACCTCCAGCATTGAGCAAGTCAACTAATCTCATCTCTCCTAAATACTACTATGCCAATAAAAAAGACAATACCCACCTCATCCGATCAAGGGCAATCTTTTATCGTCCTAGTGAAAGTCGAAACCTAAAATTCCACAGACAAATTTATATTGATTTCATTAAAATATAGTATTATCATAAAGGTACAAAAATATCTACCTACACAAAGCAAAACAGAATAGTGTTTAAGCTCTACGGCTGCCATTGACGACGCCAATGAAAGGAAGGTCCTTATGGAGTGGAGATTTATGGTTGTACAGCGACGCTATAGTAATGGAGCGTGCGAGGCAGAGATTATTGAACACGATAACTTCCGCAAAGAAGATTTTCCAGAGGATAAGGAACGATACGAGCAGAAGTTTTTTCCGTGCAAGGACTTTAAAAAAGCTGTAAGAGAATTGGCGCGAAGGTCATTTGCTGCGCTATAATTGGATCAGTACAGCAGAAGAACAAGACGATAAGCCGCTTTGAATAGGGACAGCCTTTTCTACGAGGGTACAAAACCGAAGGGATAATTGACGCTCCCAAAAGCAGAAAACGGAAATTTACCGATCCCGCCACA
Source organism: Christensenella tenuis (assembly GCF_014287795.1). Lineage (GTDB taxonomy): Bacteria > Bacillota > Clostridia > Christensenellales > Christensenellaceae > Christensenella > Christensenella tenuis. The sequence continues at coordinate 169,826 of NZ_JACOON010000004.1, read as the reverse complement.
TTGTCCGCTCTATAAATTACAAGTATAGTAAAACAAAATAGCCGGTAAACTATGTTGCGCTTCCCCGCGACCATTATTAAAAAGGCTTTTGGAATATTCCAAAAGCTTTCTTGTATCATGAAAACCCCGCGCTAAGCGTGGGGTTCCGTAAAGTTTAAAGCTATGGGAAGAGAACCCCTCCGTTTGATAAAATAACCTTGCGGCCTGATAACTGCAAGGAAACAAACGGAGGATTTCAAACGGAACTGCAAATATCATATCGTATTTGCACCAAAGTTCGGAAAGCAGTATCAAGACACAAAAGAAAACGGTATCGATGACAAACCCTGGCAGTGAAGTATTCCGCAAGGGAGGACACAAGATGTATTTCGCGCATGGAGTGTATACAGCGTGCGGCAAACATAATTTTGCGCTGGGAGTAGAGGTCCGCACGGGAAATGTACACGACGACAGCGTGATATTTAATCCGTTATACGCGCAAGTAGCAAACGCCAAAAAATTTATAAAAATGTTTCAGGATAGTAAAATAAGGGTATCATACTCGATAATAAGACTCGTTACTAATAATGGAGGGCGTGATAAATGACGATCAGGACTGCCGCTGTAACAATAGTTGGATTTATCCTTCTTGCACTGGGCGCAATCGGGATTGTCCTGCCCGTCTGGCCAACCACTCCCTTTGTTATTGCGGCGGCCGGCTGTTTCACTTATGTGCCGGCGATGCGCGCACGGATCATGAAAATTCCTTTTTTCAAAGAATATATCGAAAATTACAGCAAAAGAAAAGGACTTACCGTAAAAACAATTGCGATAAGCCTTGCCTTCCTGTGGGGCATGCTTGCGCTTTCCAGCGCGCTGATGAAGCGGGTATGGCTCCTGCCTGTGCTCGCGGCGGTCGGCGCGGCGGTCACGGCGCATATCCTGTGGATGGCAAGGCCGCGCGGAAAAGCACGGGAATGGAAGGCCGGGGGATCGGAAGAAGCATGAAAGAGAAAAAACGTTTTTTCGGAATTGTGGAAGTGGTATTTGATATTGCCTACCTCTCTGCCGTACTGGTTTTGGGAATTTTTATTCTCCTGCACGCCTTTCCGGCGGTGCGCCTCCTTGGCGGCGCGGCCGCGTTGGTGCTGGCGGGCGGAGATTCCTTTCATTTGGTTCCACGGATTGCCTCGATCATACGGGATAACACGGATGGATATCAAAAGGCGCTCGGGCGCGGAAAGTTTATTACCTCAATTACGATGACAGTCTTTTACTTGCTGCTGTGGCATATCGCCCTGCTGCTGTTTTTGCCGCAGGGGGCCGGGGCGTGGACCATACTCGTCTATATCCTTGCGGCTTTGCGGATCGCTCTTTGCTGCCTGCCGCAAAACAGGTGGCTGGATCAGAACCCGCCCGTTATGTGGGGCATCTACCGCAACATCCCGTTTCTTATCATGGGAGTTATGGTCATTGCGGTGTATGGGCTTTTGGGAAACGGTGTTTTGGCGGTGAAATGGATGTGGCTCGCGGTCACGCTGAGCTTTGCGTTCTACCTCCCGGTCGTAGCCGGGGCAAGGCGCAACCCCAAACTGGGGATGCTGATGCTGCCGAAAAGCTGCGCATACGTGTGGATCGTCGCAATGCTCGCGGCGCTGTAGAAAACGCCGCGCGGAACGAAAAAGGAGAAACGGGAAATGATGTGGACGGGGATTTTGATCGGAGTTATATCGTTTTTGATTATCGGGGGATTCCACCCGATCGTCATTAAATGCGAATATTATTTTAGTGCCAAAATATGGCCGGTTTTTTTACTTGGCGGAGCGGCACTCTGCGCCGTCTCCCTATTCCTCCCACATCCCATATTGTCCGCGGCGGCAGGCGTGGCGGGGTTTGCGATGCTGTGGAGCATCAAGGAACTGAAGGAGCAGGAAAAGCGCGTCGAGAAGGGCTGGTTTCCCGCCAATCCGAAACGCAGGACAAAAACCAGGGCCTTGCGGCAGGAAAAAGGATTTTCAAAGGACGAAACGGTTTGAGCTGTTGCAGGAAAGGCGCCAACGCTGTGCCTTTTTATAAAATACAAGATAGAAAAAAGGGTTTGATTTAGCCAAGAAAAGGAGAACAGGACTATGAAAGAACAAGGCAAAGACAGGAAGAAATTAACGAATGAAGTGGGAGCGCCGGTGCCGGATAATGAGAATTCCATCACGGCGGGCCCGCGCGGGCCTGTGATGATGCAGGACGTGTGGCTGATGGAAAAAATGGCGCACTTTAACCGCGAGGTGATCCCGGAACGGCGGATGCACGCCAAAGGATGGGGGGCGCACGGCAAGTTTACCGTGACGCACGATATTTCAAAGTACACGAAGGCAAAGGTATTGCAGCCGGGCGCGCAGACGGATGTGTTTATCCGTTTTTCAACGGTGGCCGGGGAACGCGGCGCGGCGGATTGCGAGCGGGATATCCGCGGCGTGGCGGTCAAATTTTATACGGAGGAAGGAAATTGGGACCTTGTGGGCAATAATACGCCGACTTTCTTTATCCGCGACGTGCACAATTTTTCCGACCTCAACCGCGCTGTGAAGCGCGACCCCAGGACGGGCAGGCGCAGCCCGCAGAACAACTGGGATTTCTGGACGCTGCTGCCGGAGTGTTTCCACCAGGTTACGGTGGTAATGAGCGACCGCGGCATTCCGGCTTCTTTCCGCAACATGCACTTTTTCGGAGAACATACGTTCAGCCTTTATAACGAAAAAAACGAGCGGGTGTGGTGCAAGTTCCATTTCAAGACCCAGCAGGGAATCAAAAACCTTTCCAATGAAGAGGCGGCACGGATCAACGGCATGGACCGCGAACACCACGGCGCAGACCTTTTCAACGCAATTGAAAACGGGGATTACCCGAAATGGACGATGTATGTGCAGATCATGACGGAGGAACAGGCGAAGAACCATTACGAGAATCCGTTCGACATCACCAAGATTTGGCGGCATGCGGAATATCCGCTGATCGAGGTCGGGGAACTGGAACTCAACCGCAACCCGGAAAACTATTTTGCGGAAGTAGAGCAGGCCGCGTTCGCTCCGGCCCACGTCGTCCCGGGGATTGGATTCTCGCCCGACAAGTTTTTGCAGGGCCGCCTGTTCGCCTATGGCGATGCGCAGCGTTACCGTTTGGGCGTCAACCACAACCTGATTCCAATCAACCGCGCGAAGGTGGAGGTGAACGAATACCACCGCGATGGCGCGATGCGTGTGGATGGCAATTACGGCGCTGCGCCCGCATATACGCCGAATAGCGCCGGATATTGGACGGCCCAGCCCGAAGTAGCGGAGCCGCCGCTCGACCTCGAAGGAGCAATGTGGCGGTATGATCCCAAAGACGACCCAACCGACGATTGCTTCCGGGCGGGCGGCGACCTGTGGCGCGTGATGACAGAGGACAAAAAACAATTGTTGATCGAAAATACCGCCGCCGATATAGCGCCCGTTACGGAGAACATCAAATACCGCCACGCGGCGCACTGCTACCTTGCCGACAAGGAATACGGCGAACGGATGACAAAGGCGCTGGGCCTTGACCCCGACCGGGTAAAAGAACTATCCAAGCTTGACAATGACGGCCTGATCGAGGCGACACTGCCGGATACGGTGTAAAGACGAAAGGGACCGATGCAGGAGTGACAATCTATGAAGCAACAGCGCAATTCCCGCCAGCGGCGGCTGGTATTGGAAGCCGTACGGAACCATACCGACCACCCAAGCGCGGACCGGATTTACCTTGATGTTCGCCTGCGGGACGATAAGATCAGCCGGGGAACCGTGTACCGCAACTTGAACCTTTTGGCGGCAAACGGAAAGATCAGCCGGGTGGAAACGCCGGGAATGGACCGCTTTGACCTGCGGACAGAACCGCATTACCATTTGATGTGTGTGGGCTGCGGCAAAATAACCGACGCCGCCCTGCCATACCAAACGGAATGGGACCGGGAGGTTGGGGCACAGGCTGGTTACACGGTGCATACGCACAGCGTTCTGTTCGAAGGGTTATGCCCGGACTGCGCGAAGAAGGACGAAAAAGAGCGGGGCGCCCCCCGCGAATAAGGGCGCACAAAAATACCCCTTTCGGCGGCAACCGCCGGAAGGGATATTTTATTTGTACAAGTGTGTTTCGCGGACCGTGTAGCTATGCGCTTTCTTATTCCAGACGGAAAAGCGCCTTCTCGTATTCCTTTACATAATACCGGAAATTCGTCCGGCCCCGGCGGATAACCGTGTGGCCCTCCGCTTCCAGCTTCTCCTTTTGCGCCGCAACACCGCCGGGATATTTGGGATTGAGCTCCCCGTTGGCTTTCAAGGTCCGCCAGTAGGGCGTTTCATTATCCTTCCGCTGGGCGCTTGCCCACGCGGCGATCGAAACAAAGATACCGGCTGTGACCGGGTCGGTGAAATCGGCATGATTTTGTTTGGCGAAATAGTCGCGGATCGCGCCGATGGTAAGCACCTTTCCATAAGGAACGGTTTTCATCACCTCATCATACGCGAAGGGGGGAGCAAAAAACATTTTTTCCCCGCCATATTTTTGAACCGTGGCCTCGTCTGTTACAACCTGTATTTTCGGCATCCCGGTATCTTTGTGCAGCATCGCGTTAAAGTCCTTTTTTTCCTCATTTGCCATCATACGCACCTCCTGCCCCAAGCATAACCTGTTTCCGGCAGGGATGCAATGAGGCGGTTGAAAAAATTTTTCTGCTTTCAGGAACAATGAAACTGTGCCGCAAAGCGCCGGGAAAGGGCCTTCTCCCCACTTTATCCGGCCATGCCGCTGTAATGGTAAACGGTACAGGCGAATAAAGCGGAACAGGGCGTCGAACGCGGCGGGCGTCGGCGAATGCCCGAGGGTGCAGGCCTGTCCGGCTCAAACAAAAGTCCAACGCGGTGTAAATGGAAGGTAAATAAAAAGCGGGCCTTGCCCGCCATAAAGTTTTGAAATTTCGGAATGGGCTTTCAAATGCAGTAGGAATGTGCGGCTGGGCCTGCTGGCGAAAGCCTATTCCGCCGAAGGTGCTTTTTTTACCGCGCCTTTTTTCCGCGCGGCAAGAACTCCGGCATAGAGCGCGGCAAGGATCAGGCAGCCCCAAAACCTGACAATCTGCACCGCATGGACCAGCGTTTCCGGGTGGGACACTTGTTCCGTCATCGTGAAAAACGCCGCCGCGGGTAGCCGGTAAAAGCTGAAAAGGGCGAGAAGGAAGGCGGCAATGATGAACTGGTAGGTGATGCTGCCGATATCCTGCATGGTAAATTTACTGACGAGCCGCCTGTCTGTGGGAATGGACTGCGTATGGTAATACTCCCGGTTGAGCAGGGAACTTGTGCCGCTGAAGAAAAAGCTGACGAGGAAGACGCCGGCCGGGAAATAAAAGGGCGTCATCAGCAGGACGAGGCTCGCGCATGCGCCGATTGCCTGTACCGTAAAGGGAGATACACCTCCCGCTAGTTTCCACAGTTTTGAGGCAAACGCCATCGAACAGCCCATACCAAGGACGAATGGGACGTATACGTAGGCGGCCGCTTCGCCAATCCCGTAAACAGCGCCGACATAAAAGGAACCGAAAATAAAGAGGAAATTCCCGCACATACCGTTGGCGAGGGAAAGAAGGTTGAGCCATAGGGGCAGCCGGGCCTGTTTCCTGCGCAGCCAAACAAGGAGCATGGCGATAAGGAAGGCGACGGCGAACCAAATGGTAACGACGTCCAGTTCCTGCGCGTCAAAGGTCAGGCGCGCGATGCGCAGTACGATCAGCAAAACGAAAAATATAAGGAAAACGGCCGCGTACCGCGGGGATACGGTCACGTTTTTCAGGCGGACGAAACGCAAGGTGTGCGCCGGGTCGCGGGAGGCGGAATAGAGGGCGAGCAGGAAAAGGGCAAGGTAAAGCAGCATCACGCCGCCCGTCCGTATGGGGGAGGGCAGGGCCATCAGGGCAAGCAGGAACACGGCGACGAATGCGAGGGGCGCAAAATTTTTCTTTGGCTTGCCCGCTCCAGACGTTTGGGTTTGTTCCTGCCGCTGGAAATGCAGGGTAGTGAAAGCGGGCTGGATGAAGGCCGTACTAAGCCCAAGGAGGATTGCGGAGGGCGTGAAAAACGGGAAATAGAAAACGCCCAGCACGCCGCAGAGCGCGCCGGCGGCTCCAAGGACCAGCGAAAACATCATCATAAAATAGCTGTCCGCGCCCGCGCGGATACTGCGCAGCAAAAATATACCCGTCATGCGCAACGTGTAAAAGATCACGAGGGGCAGAACCGTTGCGAGGCTGGTTCCGTCCACCAACTGAAGGAACAGCAGGTAGGGAATGGCGATCAGGGAGCTGTTCAATAAAAAGGCGGACGATCCGGCGATGGATCCGAAGAATGCTTTTGCTTTTTTGATAAGACTTCCCTCCTGGGCGAAAAAGGCAGGCGCCAAAACATGGCGTTTGCCGGATTTTTGTTTCGTATTGGCTATAAACAGAAATTTCCTTCTTTAAACAGGGCGCGCCGGACGGAATGACAAAGCGTTCCGCATCCGGTATAATGTATAATAAAGGGAAAACATACAAGGAGCGCGCTAAAATGGATCAAACGATGAAAGCGGTTGTTTTTGAGGAAAAAGGAAGATTTGCGCTTAAAGAACGGCCCGTACCGGCGCTGCATGCGCCCACGGATGCGGTCGTCCGGGTGACGCTGGCTTCCATCTGCTCGAGCGACCTGCATATAAAGCACGGCAGCGTCCCCCGTGCAAAGCCAGGAGTTATCGTGGGGCATGAAATGGTGGGCGTGGTGGAGCAAACCGGGGACGGCGTGCGAAAGGTCCGCGTGGGGGACCGGGTGGCGGTCAACGTGGAGACCTTTTGCGGCGAATGCTATTTTTGCCGCCGCGGGTTCGTCAACAACTGTACGCACGAATATGGCGGCTGGGCGCTTGGGTGCAGGATTGACGGCGGACAGGCGGAGTATGTCCGCGTGCCGTTTGCCGACCATGGGCTTGACGTGATCCCCGCTGGGGTAACGGACGAACAGGCGCTTTTTACAGGGGATATCCTTGCCACCGGCTATTGGGGCGCCGGGATCGGCGGGATCAAAGAAGGAGACACGGTGTTGGTGCTCGGCGCGGGCCCAACGGGCCTGTGCACCATGGCCTGCGCGCGGCTCTGCCGCCCGGCGCGCATCATTGCCGCGGATCTTTCCGAGGGACGGCTTTCGCTCGCGCGGCGTATGGGAATCGCGGACGTTACGGTGAATCCCGCGCGGGAAGACCCCGTCGCTGCGGCGCGCAGCTTTACCCAGGGGCGGGGCGCAGACGTGGTGTTTGAAGTGGCGGGCGGCGCGGGCACTTTTGAGGCCGCATGGAAAGCAGCGCGCCCGAACGGGACGGTATGCGTAATCGCCATGTATGAAACACCGCAAGTCCTTCCCTTGCCCGACATGTACGGCAAGAACCTGACCTTTAAGACGGGCGGTGTGGATGCCAATTCCTGCGGAAAAATCCTGGAGCTGATCCGGCAGGGAAAACTCGATACCACGCCGCTGGTCACGCACCGTTTTTCACTGGACCGTGCGATGGAGGCTTATGCGCTTTTTGAAAGCCAGGCGGACGGCGTGGTGAAGGTTGCGCTGGAGCCGTAAGGAAAGAAATGCTTTTTAAGCATGAAAAATAATAGAATATAGGTATTAGACATTATAAGGCATACCCCTTATCCTGTGGATAAGGGGTATTTTTGACGGACAGGGTGGATATGAACAATTTGTAAACAAGAAAAAGAGGAGCTTGACTTAGAGTTCACTCCAAGGAGTAGAGTTTTAATAAAGACAGAAGAAATATGGAAGAACAGGGAGGAAAACGATATGAATTACCACATGTATTTACCGACAAGGACACTGTTTGGCCCAGGAGAGCTGAATAACCTCAATATCCAGGAAATGCCGGGCAGGAAAGCCATGGTCGTTATTTCAAACGGCAACTCGGCGCGCGCAAACGGCGCGCTTGCACGTACGGAAGAACAGCTGCACCTCGCAGGGGTACAGACTGTGGTGTTCGGCAAGGTGCAGGCCAACCCGCTTAAAGATACGGTGATGGAAGGCGCGGCGTTCGCGCGGGAAAACGGCTGTGATTTTGTGGTGGCGCTTGGGGGCGGCAGCGTGATGGACGCGGCCAAAGTCATGGCCATGATGGCCCCAAACCCCGGCGACCTGTGGGATTACGTGGCGGGCGCGACGGGAAAAAACAAACCGCTTGAAAACAGGCCGCTGCCCGTCGTTTGCATCACCACCACGGCGGGAACCGGCTCGGAGGTGGACGCGGGGGGCGTGGTGACGAACCCGGACACCCACGAAAAGATCGGCTGCGGCGGTATGGACAGCCTGTTTCCCGTGCTTGCGGTCGTCGATCCGGAGCTGATGACCACCGTACCGCCGGAATTCACCGCATACCAGGGGTTTGACGCGCTGTTCCACAGCACGGAATGCTATATTTCCAAAGCGGCGAACCCCATGAGCGACATGGTGGCGCTGACGGCGATCGAAGCGATTGCCAAATACCTGCCGGCCGCCGTGAAGAATGGGGAAGACCTTGAGGCGCGCGGGCAGGTGGCGTTCGGCAACACCCTCTCCGGGTATGTGATGAGCCTTTCGTGCTGCACGAGCGAGCATTCCATGGAGCAGGCCATGAGCGCCTTCCACCAGGAGCTTCCGCACGGGGCGGGCCTCATTATGCTTTCCCGCGCATATTACGAATATTTTATTGAAAAGAATGTTTGCGAAGACCGTTTCATCCGTATGGCGAGAGCGATGGGCATGGAAACTGCGCGCGGGCCGGAGGATTTCCTTGCGGCGCTTACGAAACTGCAGCAGGACTGCGGGGTCGCGGATCTTAAGATGTCGGACTATGGGATCACGCGGGAGGAACTTGGAGCGCTTGCCGAAAATGCCCGGGCCACCATGGGCGGCCTGTTTACCGCCGATCCGTGCGAGCTTTCACATGAGGATTGTACGGCAATCTATCAAAAGGCGTACCGGTAAAAAATGGAGGGATAAAACATGGATGACCTTTCAAATAGTGTGATTTTTCCCCGGGGCGGCAAGCTGCCCGGGGAATTCAGCAAGAATTTTACGGGGCAGGCCTATCTTGAGATGCTTGCCGCAGGCGGCGATGAATTCCATTGCCCGATTGGCAACGTGACCTTTGAACCGGGCTGCCGCAACAACTGGCACAGGCATCCGGGCGGCCAAATATTGCTCGTGACCGGCGGGCGGGGCTGGTATCAGGAAGAAGGCCGGCCCGCGCGCCCGCTTGGCCCCGGAGACGTGGTGAAGATCCCGCCGGACATGAAGCATTGGCACGGTGCGGCGAAGGATAGCTGGTTTGTACATCTTTCCGTCGAAACCAACAGCAGCATGGGTCCGGCGCAATGGCTGGAGTCGGTGACGGACGAAGAATACGAAAAATTGGAATGGAAGGGAAAGTAAATGCCGCATATCACAGTCGCAATGTTTCCGGGGCGGGACGCGGCCGCAAAAACAAACCTGGCCCTGGCCGTGCGGGAGACGGTTTCAAAAGAGCTTGGCATCGGGCCGGAATATGTTTCCGTATCGGTGGAAGACATTGAACCGGAACGCTGGGAAGAGGCGATGCGGCGGATTCCCGCCGGAACGGTGTTTGTGGAGCCGGGCGCGCCGAAAAACGCGGATGGTGCAAAAGGAGGAAAACAGGTATGAAGAAACTGCTGATCGCATATTATTCCCACTCAGGGAATACGAAAGGGCTTGCGGAGCTGATCCGTACGGAAACGGGAGGAACCCTGCTTGAGATTAAGCCGGTGGAGCCGTATCCTTCCGCCTATCAGGCGGTGGTAGACCAGGCGAAAGAAGAGATACGCGCCGGTTTCCGTCCGGAAATCAGGGAAACCGCAGACGTGGGGTCTTACGACGTTGTGTTTGTCGGCTCGCCGAACTGGTGGAGTACGATTGCGCCGCCGGTCGCGTCGTTCCTCGAACGCTGCGACCTTACGGGCAAGACCGTCGTGCCGTTCTGCACGCACGGCGGCGGAGGAATGGCCGAGCTGGCGCGCGATACGCAGGCCCTCTGCCCGGGCAGCAAGGTTCTGGACGGCTTTGCCGCCTATGGAAACAGCGGCCTTCGCGCGCGTGACGAAGTGGACGCATGGCTGCGGGGAATCGGCCTTAAGGAACAGGGGTGAAACGATGGACCGCATAGGAAAAAGCAAACAAAAGAAAGAACAATTATTCGGCCCGGGCCGCGGCGTGGAAGATACGGATCCGGAGTTCCAGCAGATACTGGACCGGTTCGTCTTTGGCGACGTATTCCACTACGGAAGCCTCGACGACCAAACCCGGGAATTGATTACGCTGGCGGTGCTGACGGTAAACGGGACGCTGCCGCAGCTGCGGGCGCATACGGGCGCGGCGCTCAGTGCGGGCGCGGACCCGGCGGGTATCCGGGAAGCAGTCTACCAGTGCGCGCCGTATATCGGGTTCCCTAAAACACTGAACGCGCTTGGGGAAATGAATGCGGCGTTCCGCGAGCGGGGCGTTGCCCTGCCTGCCGCCCCGCAGGGTACGGTGGATGAAGACACGCGCTTTGAAAGAGGGCTGGACGTGCAGACGCAGATTTTTGGAAATGTGATCCGTGAAAACCATGCCGCCGCGCCGGAAAACCAGAAACACATCCAGGAATACCTTTCCGCATTCTGCTTTGGGGATTTTTATACCCGAGGCGGCCTTGACCTCAAAACGCGCGAACTGCTTACCCTGTGTATCGTAAGCGCGCTCGGGGGGTGTGAAAACCAGGTGAGGGCGCATGTGCGGGGGAACGCAAACATCGGAAACGGGAAGGAAATCCTGATTTCGGCCATCACGCACTGCCTGCCGTATATGGGTTTCCCACGGACGCTGAACACGCTTTCATGCATCAATGAGGTCCTGCCGGAGGCGGAGTAGAGGGGAAAAAGGGACCGGAACATCCGCAGACCCTGACAGCGTATTTTTCCTGCCCGGGGAATATGCGCGGGATTGCGGAGGCTTCACGCATATACCGGAAACAAAAAACCGGGGTGGACCGCCTTATCCGCCCCGGTTCTGCATGTTTGCGGTTTATGCGTTTTCACAGCTTACGAGCGTATAGCCCGCGTCTGCAATAGCGTTCCGGAACACCTGCTCGGGAACGTCTTCTGAAAGGGTGACGGTGGCCTGTTTCTTCTCAAGGTCAACGGCCGCATCCGTAACGCCGTTGAGTGCCAGGAGCGTTTTCTGCACGTTCATCTGGCAGTGTGCGCACATCATTCCATCAATTGTCAGTACTTTTTTCATCTCATTTTTTCCTTTCTCGCGTTCCGGCGCGCTTGCGCCGGTATTTTGTAGTTTCTCCGCTGCCGAAACCGGCGCGGCAGGCCGGGCCGTATTGTTTTTGTCCTTGAACAGCCGCAGCCGCAGTGCGTTCAGTACAACGCACACGGAGCTCAGGCTCATGGCGGCGGAACCGATCATCGGGCTCAGGCGGATGCCGAACGCCGGGAACAGCGCGCCCGCCGCGAGCGGGATGCCGAGGACGTTGTAAAAGAAGGCCCAGAACAGGTTCTGGTGGATGTTGCGCACCACCGCTTTGCTGAGGTCGATGGCCGTCGCCACATCGAACAGGGAATCCTTCATCAGCACCACGTCCGCCGATTCGATGGCGATATCCGTTCCCGCGCCGATGGCGATGCCGATATCCGCGCGGGTCAGCGCGGGCGCGTCGTTCACCCCGTCGCCCACCATGGCGACTTTATGGCCTTTTTCCTGCAGTGCGCGCACGCTCGCTTCCTTATCCGCGGGCAATACGTCTGCGATTGCCTCTTCCACGCCGACCTCTTTGCGGATCGCTTCCGCGGTCATGCGGTTATCGCCCGTCAGCATCACAACATGCAGGCCCATTTTGCGGAACCGTTCGATGGCCGCGCGGCTGTCCTCGCGGATAGTGTCCGCCACGGCGATCACCCCAAGGAGGCTATCGTCCGCCGCGAACAGAAGGGGCGTTTTACCCTCGCCCGCGAGGCGGTGCGCGATCTCCTTTGCCTGCGCATTTTCGGCGAGGCCGGATTCTTCCATAAAAGCAAGATTGCCCGCCACATAACGCCGTCCGTCCACGAGCGCGCGGATGCCGCGTCCCGCCTGCGCTTCAAATTCTTCTGCGCGGGGGATGGAAAGCCCTGCTTCCCGTGCTTTTTCCACCACCGCCTGCGCGAGCGGATGCTCGCTTCCGGCTTCCGCCGCCGCGGCCTGCGCAAGAAATTCATGTTCCGTGAGGGATGTGTCCAGCACCACGATATCCGTGACTGACGGGTGGCCGGAGGTGATGGTCCCGGTCTTGTCGAGCACGATGGTATCCACGGAATGCAGGTTCTCGAGGCTCTCTGCCGATTTGATCAGGATCCCCTGCTCGGCGGCTTTTCCGGTGCCCACCATGATGGCGACGGGCGTTGCCAGCCCAAGCGCGCACGGGCATGAGATGACCAGCACCGAAATGGCATTGGAGAAGGCAAATTCAAAATTCTGCCCCGCGATGAGCCATACGGCGACCGTCACAATGGCAATGCCGATGACAACGGGCACGAAGATGCCGCTGACGCGGTCCGCAAGGCGCGCGATCGGCGCCTTGGAATTCCCCGCCTCGTCCACCAGCCGGATGATCTGCGCGAGCGTCGTGTCCTCGCCCACCTTGGACGCCTGGAACCGGAAAGTCCCATTTTTATTGATCGTTGCCGAAATGACGGTATCGCCGGTTTTTTTCTCCACAGGGACGCTTTCCCCGGTGATGGCGGCCTGGTCCACATAACCGTAGCCTTCGGTGACGACGCCGTCCACCGGGATGCTTTCGCCCGGGCGGATAACGACGATATCGCCCGTTTTAACCTGCTCCGCGGGAATCACAAGTTCTTCGCCGCCGCGGATGACGGACGCCGTTTTCGGCGCAAGGTCAACGAGCTTGCCGAGCGCGTCGGAAGTTTTGGATTTGGAGCGCGCCTCGAGGTATTTCCCCACAGTAACCAGCGTGAGGATCATGGCCGCCGATTCAAAATACAACGCGTGCGCATATTCGTGTACCAGCGTCATATCCCCGTGGCCAAGGCCAAAGGCCATGCGGTACATAGCAAAAATCCCGTAAACAAGCGACGCGCCCGAGCCGACCGCCACCAGCGAATCCATATTGGGGGCACGCGCGATGAGCGCCTTGAACCCGTTTTTAAAGAAATGTCCGTTGATGACGATGATCGGTATGGTAAGCAAAAGCTGCGTCAGCGCCGAGACCAGGGAATTTTCCATCCCCACAAGGAAATCGGGCGCGGGAAGCCCCATCATCGGCCCCATCGCTACATACATCAGCGGGATAAGGAGGATAATGGAGGAAATGAGCCGCCGTTTCATGCTCTCACGGCCCTCGTCGGCAAGCTTTTGCCGGGCCTCCCACTCGCTGCGGAAACCGCTCCCGCCCGCTGCGTTTTCCGTATCGCTGCCGGGCAGGGAAGCGCCATAGCCCACACCTTCCACGGCTTCTATGATGTTTTCCGGGGTCAGTTTCGTTTCGTCATAGGTGACGGTCATGCGGTTTGCGAGCAGGCTGACGTCCACATCGCTCACGCCGTCAAGCTTTTGTACGGTGCGGGTGATGTTGGCCTGGCACGCCGCGCAGGTCATCCCGGTGATATTGAATCTTTCTGTCTTCAAGGGAACCCCTCCTCACTTCAGTTTTTTGACCAGTTCCACCGCTTCGTCCACAATGCCGGTGTTGCCCTTGCGGATCTCTTCCACCACACACGTCTTCATGTGGTCCTGCAGGATCAGGTACCCGAAGGATTGGAGCGCGCTTTCGACAGCCGCGATCTGCGTTAAGATGTCTCCGCAGTAACGGTTGTCATCCAGCATCTTGCCAATCCCGGAAAGCTGGCCGGCCATCCGGCTCAAGCGGTTTTTCAAAAGGCGCAGCTCCTCTTCGCTGCGCGGTGTGGCTTTATGGTGGCACGCGCACTGCGCGTCCCTGCCGCCGGTATTTTGTTCGTTTCCCATTGTTTCCCTCCGTCCTGCAATGGTTTGGAATTCTATAAATACCCTATACGGGTATTTTATAACAATGATTATAATATACCCCGATGGGGTATTTGTCAAACCAAAATACTATACCGGAAAATTTTGCAGGCATTCTGCTGTTGACAAATGGAATAAAGGATGATATTTTAAGAACGTTGTTATTGATAACGGTGTTATTAATATTTCCGGAAAGGGGCAGGGTATGGCGAAACGGGAGGAAGGGATCACCGAAAAACTTCTTTTATGCGCGAAACGGGAATTCCTGGAAAAGGGATACAAGGACGCCTCTTTGCGGGAGATCGCGGAGAAGGCGGGCACGAGCACAGGAGCAATCTATATCCGCTATCCGGATAAAAGCGCCCTTTTCGGCGCGCTGGTGGAGCCCGTGGCGGAAGGTCTTATGGGCCGCTTTCGCGCCGCGCAGGACGAACATTTCGACCTGATTCCCGAAGGGAAAACCGGAACCAGCCAGGAGCTTTCCACAATGTATCTCTACCGCTTCCTGGATTATATTTATGAAAACTTTGATGCATTCAAGCTGCTTATTTGCCGTTCCGATGGAACAAAATATCAGGATTTCCTGCACGAACTGGTACGCCTCGAGGTGGAGCGGAGCGGGGAGTATTACAGACAGCTCCGGGAGGCGGGAAAGATCGGGGGAACGCTCGATGGGGAAGTCCACCATATGCTGACGAGCGCGTATTTCACTGCAGTATTCGAAGTGGTGGCGCACGATATGCCAAAGGAGAAGGCCCTTGCTTACGTGGAGCAGATCGCGCATTTTTTCAACGCCGGATGGAATAGCCTGGTGCGTTGGCTATGATTTTTTTGGACGAAAGTTAGTCTTTGCTAACTTTGTTGAAAGATATGTCAACAAAACATTTGAGGAGGAGAAAACAAGATGAAACCGAATGCCAAATGGTCCGCAAAAGACGTGATCACGACTGTGCTTTTGAGTGTGCTGTTGATTGTAATCCAGCTGCTGATTAACATGATTTGCATGGCCAACCACTTTGTCAGCATGGTGCTTTCCGTGGGAATCACTTGCCTTGTGTGCGCGCCAATTTACTTCCTGATGGTGCGCCGTGTACACAAGCGGTTCGTTTCTCTGCTCTACATGACGCTGCTTGGCGTTGTTTTCCTGATTATGGGCGACTGGTTCCTGCTGCCTTATTTTATTGTAGTGGGATTTGTATGCGAAGCAATCTTATGGAAAACGGATGCGTATGATAATCCATGGCGGATCACCGCCGCGTGGACGGTTTACAGCGGGCTTTACCAGGGCGTGAACCTGCTGCCCATCCTCGCGTTTTGGGAGGCCTTCACTTCCAATGCGCTCGCCTCCGGCATGTCGCAGGAGTATATCGATTCCTATCTGTCCTATTATACGCAGCCGGGCTGGCTGGCGTTCATCCTTATATTTACGGTGGCCTGCGGCTTTGTAGGCAGCCTGATCGGCAGCCGCATGATGAAAAAGCATTTTGGCAAGGCGGGCATCCTGTAAATGGGAAAACAGGATGCAGGCTTTGCCGCCCCCGTCAGGCTGTGCGTGTTTGCCGCAACCCTGTTGGGCGTTTTCCTGACGGGCGGCACGGAACGGACATGGATCATTGCGGCGATGCTGTTTTTGATCCTCATGGCGCAAAAGGCATGGAAGCAATGCGCGGGGTTCGCCGTTTTTTACGGGATATTGTCCCTGCTGTTATACCTGATCCGTTTCCACGGGCTGCGGATGGCAGTGTTTTCGGAATTTCACGTGTTCCTGTTTTGGTGGATGACGCCAGTCTTCATGGCGGCATGGAACCTTGTATCCACACCGCCCGGTGAGCTGAGTGCGTTTTTTGCGCGTGTCCACGCGCCTACGGGGGCGATCCTTGGGATGCTGGTCATTTTCCGTTTTTTTCCCACCATGCGCGCCGAACTGCGCGGACTGAGGGAATCCATGCATAACCGTGGGCTCACCGGACCGGCGCAGGTGCTCCGCCATCCGGGGAACACGTTTGAATACATCCTTGTGCCCATGCTGCTGCGCTGCCTGCAAATTTCCGACCAGTTGGCAGTGTCTGCCGCGGCCCGCGGGATCGATACGCCCGGCCCGCGGCACAGCTATTACGAACGGAAGCTCCGCGCGCGGGACATCCTCGCGGCGGCGCTTTATGCAGGCGGGATCCTGGCGTTCCTGCTGACCGGAGGGATCAAATGATTGAGCTTGAAAACGTATCGTTTGCCTATGTGGGAGAAAAGCCGTGCGTCCGCGGCGTGAACCTCAAGGCAGCAGAGGGGGAATGCGTCGTACTCATAGGGCGGTCGGGCAACGGGAAAACTACGCTGACGCGCCTCATAAACGGCCTTGCGCCCTATTATTACGAGGGGACGCTTGGCGGGACGGTCCGGCTTGGCGGGACAGACCTTGCGGTTATGCCGCAATGGGAGCGCGCTAAGCGGGTCGGCTGCGTATTTCAGGATCCTAAATCCCAGTTTTTTTCAGGAGAGCTTACAGGGGAAGTGGCGTTTGCCTGCGAAAATCTTGGTTTTTCTGTGCGGGAGATTCGAACGCGCACGGATGGGATGATCCGCGCGATGGGCCTCGGCGGACTGCGCGGGACGCCGCTCGACCGGCTTTCCAGCGGAGAGAAGCAAAAGGTGGCGATCGCCTCGGTGCGCGCAGCGGGCCCGCGGATATTCACCTTTGACGAACCCACCGCAAACCTTGACGAAGAGAGTGCAGACCAGCTTTCGGAGACGCTCGGGGCGCTGAAAAGAAAGGGACACACGCTGGTTGTCGCCGAACACAGGCTGTCGTGGCTGATGGAGATTGCGGACCGGTTCCTGTATGTAGACGACGGCAGGATCGTGCGGGAATTTTCTCCGCGGGAGCTTCGCGCGCTGTCCGCGGGCGAAGCCGCGCAATTGGGCCTGCGCCGCCCGCACGAAACGAAGCCGCCTCTCCTGCCCGGTGCGGATTACCGCCACGGCGCGGCGGTGGCGGTGCGGCAGGCCTGCTGTGCGCTGAAGGGAAAGACCATTTTTCGGGATGTGGAATTCAGCGCTTTTCCAGGCGAGGTCGTGGCGGTCACGGGACGCAACGGAAAGGGTAAAACGACGCTGGCAAAAATACTGTGCGGGCTGCGCCGCGAAAGCGGCGGAAGCGTGCTTTTCAGCGGGGAAAAGATACCGCCGCGAAAGCGGCGGGAGCGCGTCTTTTACAGCGCCAACGATACCAACACCCAGTTTTTTACGCCCAGCGTGGAGGAAGAAGTGCTTTTGCTCCTGCCCCGGCGGGAAGAAAACCTGGAACGGGCGAGGGAGACGCTTCGGCAGCTCGGCCTGTTTGAACACCGCACCCGCCACCCCGCTACCCTTTCCGGCGGACAGAAACAAAGGCTCTCGCTGGCCTGCGCCGTCCTGAGCGGACGGGAAATCCTGATTTTCGACGAACCGACCAGCGGCCTTGACGGCGGCAATATGAAGATCATTTCAGGCGTGCTGGGGCAACAGGCCGGGGACGGAAAAACGGTGCTGGTGATTACGCACGATCCCGAATTGATGGAAGCATGCTGCACACACCGGTTTTCCATCGGCGGAGAATGAAAATGCCGAAAAGAAGCGGCGGCGGGACGCCTTGGCGGAAAACACAGAAAGGCCCCGCGTATTTTTATGAAAGCATTGACAGATTTCCCATTGAATAGTAAACTAAAAAACGGGGTAAGCATACGCTAACCCCATATATTCCGGCCAAAGGTTAGCTTTGGCTTACTTACTTTGGAGGCAATATGAGCGGTGGATTTTTGGCGGCAGCCCTGCTGCCTATCCTAGGCGGCATGATTTTAAACGGTGGGAAAAAGCGGCGCAAACCCAACCAGTTGAATCTCCCCTCTTTTCGCGGGGTGATGGAGGTAAAAAGCGCGATAGACGGACGGATTCGTTTTCACGCGCCCTTCCTCAAGGGAAATGATGAATTGGCAAAGCAGGCCGGACAGCAGATCGGTAGGCTTGGAGCGGTGACGGAGGTGTCGGCGAACACAGTGACAGGCTCCCTGCTGGTTCGCTATGATACGGCGGCGGTGGAGCCGCAGCTTTTGATGGCGGCGGTAATCAAGCTCTTGGGGCTGGAGGAAGCGGCCCGGCAGAGCGGCGGATCGCTCCTCGGGAAAGAGTGCCGAACCTTTGCCGATTCTTTAAACCATGCCGTTGCGGACAAGACAGGCAAAGCGGCATTCCTCGGGGAATTTTTCAATAAATACCTGCAAACCTATCCGCAGCTTCCCTTTGCAGGAGGCGGACGGTTCGTCGTGCAGGGATAAAAAATGGTATGCAACCGGCCGCAGGCCGGATCAATAAAGGAGGAAATCATTTATGATGAGCGGACTTGCAAAGGGGCTCCTGACCGGATTTGGGATCAGCGCGGTAGGGTTCTATTTCTACAAAAAAAAACGAACAGAAAGTCGATTCATTCTTGCGCGGGCATGGGTTCCCGGTGCCGGATTGCGGGAAACTGAACCTTTCGGACCTGTCGCTTGAGGAACTCATGGAAACCAAGGAAGATATCGAGGACATCATCGCCGAGCGCGAAATGAGCGGGGAGAGCAATGTAATTACGTGTACCGCGGAACCCGCCGCGCCTGCCGAAAAGGCAGAACTTAAACCGAAAAAAGCCTGAAAACAACGGATACCGGAAGCGCCCGGGCCATAGCCATACTCCCAGCGGGGGTATGGCGTTTTGGTTTACGGAAAAAAGTGGATTCTTGAAATGATATGTGAAAAACGATATAGTATAGAAAAACAGTTTGAAGCATAAAAAGCGCTTTTTGCGGCGTACCGGGGCGGTATCTGCCTATGGCCGCAAACCGTTTTGGAAGATTGAAAAAAGGCAAAAGAGGGATTTATGGAAAAACCGGTGTTTCGGATCGCGGTCTGCGACGACGAAAAAGTGCATAGGGACCACCTCATGCGCACCGTGCGCGGCGCGTGGGAAGACAGCGAAAAGCAATGTGAAATTCTTGGTTTTTCTACGGGAAAAGAGCTGCTCGAGGCGGCGGAACAAAGCTGTTTTGACCTGATTTTCCTCGATATCCTGATGGACGGGATGGATGGGATGCAGGCCGCGCAAAAGCTGCGCGCGGATGGGCTGCGCACAAGGATCGTCTTTGTGACGTCAAGCCCGGATTTTGTGTTCCGGGGCTACGAGGTGGAGGCGCTGCGCTACCTGATGAAGCCGTTCCGGGAGGAACAGATCCGCGAGGCGCTGCGGGCGTGCCGGAAAGATGCGGCGCAGCCAAAGGAGCTTTTGGTCCGCGCGGGCGCGGCGATCCATAAAATTCCCTTTCGGGATATTTATTATGTGGAAGCGCAGCGGAAATCTTCCGCCGTTGTGCTGAAAGACCGCACGCTTCTGTCTGCACATGGAATCAGCGATATGGAAAAAGAGCTTCCCGAAGATTTATTTTTCCGGTGCCAGAAAAGCTTTATCGTGAACCTGCGGCAGGTAGCGAGCATTTGCCGGTATGAAGCTACGCTGAAAAACGGCGCGGCCGTACCTGTAAGCCGCGCGAAATGGGCGGAGATGAAGGAACGGTTGATCGGCTATCTCGCACGCTGATGTGAAGTTCCCGTTCCGGCGCTTTCCTTGCGCCGCAGGGAGTTTTCGCCCTGGCAAAACAGCGGAATGCGGGCTTAAGGAAGATTGGCGGGAACCGCTATACTGAGCTTGAAGCTCGCGTCCGTGGATTCGATGTTCATCGCGCCTTGATATTTTTCAACAATCTGCTCCATGATGGCCAGTCCGTAGCCATGCACGCTGCCCGCAGGCCTTGCGGCTTTTGCGGCGGGCGCGGGATGGTCGGCCCCGTTTTCACAGGAATAATATAAGAAACCGTTTTTAAGATGGATATTGACTTCGAGAAAGCGGTTTTTTGCTGCCTGCGCGGCGGACAGCGCGTTTTCGAGGCTGTTCAACAAAAGGGAACATAAATCCATATCGGAAATGGGCAGGCATCCGGGAACCGGCCCGTACGTAATTTTTGCATGAATTCCTTTTTGTTCCGCCTCCGCGAATTTACTATTGAAGATAGTATCGATGAGGTAATTTCCCGTATTCGAGATGTGCGCCTTTTCCCCGAAAGCCGCGTCGAGGCCCCGAATGTACTCGCGCGCACGTTCCTCCCGGCCCTCCTGCAAAAAAGCGTCCACCACCGCGAGATGCTTTTTCAGGTCGTGGCGAAGGATCATCGTCTGTTCGGTATAGCGGTTTAGTTGATCATAGCTTTCCTTTGCCATACGGTTTTTCAGTTCCAGTATACGCAGGGATACGTTCCTTTGTACGGTGGATTGAATAAATTCCACGAGAGTTACGAGGAAGCAGGCGAAAATCAGGAAATAACGCAGGAACACCAGCGGATAATAGAACAGCCCGGTATCAAAGGAGGCCGCCATATTCTGGTTGAATTCACGGTGGAAATCCGTTCCGCCGATCAGGGAAACAAGGTAGACGCCGCCGAAAGCGATGGCGGCAACGATGAAAAGCTTTACGAACAGGCGGAAAAATGAAGTGCCCCGGCAGGATTCCACGATGGAAAACACGATACCCGCCAGGATCGAAAGAAAGCTTACGAGCTGCGGAAAGGTCATGAGGAATACGGAAAAGTCGCTGTAGGGAAGAAGCGGCGAAACCGCACAGAGCGCGATGGCTGCAGCCTGCGCGATAATGAACGGCAGGAAAAACTTCCGGCAGCGCTGCATCCTGCCCGCAAGGAACAGCGACAGGAACACAAAACACCCGAAATACAGGTATTGTTCCGTCATTGCCATAGACGAGCCGTAATAATAAAAGGAAAGCTCGGAGCGAAGAAGCGTATCCGCCATCCACAGGAGTGCAAACAGCGCAAGAAAGAGGATGCCCGGATTTGCCTTTTTGTGATAGAGCTGGTAGAGGAAAAGCGCGGCGAGCGAGAATCCAAGCATAGCCAGGAGCATGGCAGGATATGCCGTTTGTGTGGCCTGCGATGCGTAAATACTTTGCAGGGCCGTATTGTCATACAGCGTGACGGGTCCGAAAAAGACAGAACCGTCCCAGTCCTGCTTTTCCGAAAACGGCTGGCTTTGCGCAATGGTAAGGATTTTGCCGGAATAGTCGGGGGGCAGGGAAAGTTGCAGCGGCATTGTGCTGCTGAAAATTTTTCCGGAAAAATTAAGGGCGCCGATCCGGTTTCCCGCCGCGGGATCATTGGTATACAAAAGGCCGCCGTCAAGGAAAATGCTAAGGGCAAAGCTGCCGCCTTCCACCTGCAGGATTGGCTCGTCAAAGGATTCCGTCATCACGCGGGACGCATAAAAAACCTGCCCCGGATAGGAAAGGCCGGAATAGTAACCGCCCCCCTCGTAGGTAAGGAGCGTTTTTTCCCCATTTTCCTCGGTATACACCTCCCAACCGTTCGTGTTTTCGTCCTGCACGGACAGGTCTGCCGCGCCTCCGGAAAGCGGAACCGTGTAAGCCGAAAGGAACAGCAGGGAAAAAACCACGCCGGCGGCGACCGCTGCGGCACAGATAAAAAACACCAGATGGTCCGCAATAAATTTCCCAAAGCCTTTTTTCATATAAAATATCCCGATACAAACTGGTTTTGTTACAAGCGTAGCAGAGGAACCGCCGGGTGTCAATCCGCTGTGCGGAAAGGAACTTACCAGTTGTGCCCTGCCGCGTACCGTTTGTTCCGGAGAGGAGACATTTTGGGGCCGCCCATCGTATAATAAAACGCAGGAAAGAAGAAACGCTTTGGACAGCGTTTTCCGGCAGTACAATTATTTAGCGGGACAGGAGGAGGACATGAAAAACAAGGTAAGGATTATTTTGCCGTGCGTGATTGCGGTAATCGCAGTCGTGGCAATTCTGGCGTTTATGAACGCTTCGGCAAAGGAGCCTGTCATGGAGGTAGGCGGCGTGGAGATACCGACGCTGTATGCTTCGGCAGGGGAAAAGACGATGACGGCAAGCAAAAGTGAAATGGGGGAACAGGAAAGCCGGGCGGAGCGCACTTATGCCGACGTTACGCAGCAAGAGCTCGACGGCTATACCGCTCTGCTGAAAAACGAAGGATTTTCAGATGCGGCGGACGGTTCGGCCGCTTTGGAAAAAACGGAGGGAGACCGTGCGGTGCGAATCGAGATATACCCGGCAGCGGACGGCGGAACCACGATCGCCTATACTGTGACGGCAGGATAAAAATTCTGTCCAGAACGAACGGATATGACAGAACAAAAGGAGACCACTTATGAAACGTAAATTTTTAGCAATTGTTTTGGCGGCGCTTCTTGCGCTCACGCTCTTTCCCATGACGGCAGGGGCGGAGGAGCCGTCTGTCCCGGAACCGCTTGCAGGGCCTTATGCCCTCACGGTAGAGGTAAGCGGCGCAGGCGCGCTGGGTGTGAAAATAGGGGATGCGGATCCCCAGACGGTAGCGGGAAGCCAGCAGTTTTCTGTAGATAAAGGCACGCAGGTAACGCTGACGTGGAGCCCTGAGGAGGGTTCATATTTGGATACCCTCTCAGTTGGCGGCACGGAAGTCCCGGCGGGCGAAGGGGAATCAGAAACGTCTTATACGTTCGCCATGGATAAGGAGACGGCCGTGGCAGCCGCATTCGCGGAATATACCATGTTTTATTTCGATGTAAGCATCGAAGGCCCCGGGACGCTCAGCATGCTGGAAAACGGAAAGTGGGAGGGCGTGGCCCCGATGGAAAATTCGATTGAGGTAACGAAAGACAGCACACTCACTTTCAAGGCATTTCCCGCAGAAGGCGCGGCCTTTGACAGCGCGGCGGTGGACGGCCAGCCCGCGGACGTGACGGAAACAGAGGACGGCGGCTATATGTTCGAGGTTCCAAGCGTGCAGGCAGACGGCAGCATTGAGGTTGTATTTACAGAGAAAATGGCGGACATCAGCGTGGACATCGAAGGCCCGGGCGGTTTGTTTATGCTGGAAAACGGAAAATGGTTCGGCGTTGCTGAAGGCGAAGGCTCTATCTCGGTTGCTGTGGGCAGCACAGTCACCCTGCGGGCCTATCCGGAGGAAGGCGCGTCTTTCCTGCTGGCGGTGGTAAACGGCCAGCCGGTGAATGTAACGGAAACAGGGGATGGCGGCTATGAATTCAAGATTGAGGACATCCAGGCAGACAGCACAGTGGAAGCCGCGTTTTTAGGCGCAATCGACATCGGCGTTATGAGCCAGGATAATACAACGGGTATCGAATACTTCCTCCCGAGCGCAATGGTAGTGCCGGGCAGCAACATTACGCCGGATTCATGGCTTGAGATCAGCGCGGTCACAGGCGGCGACGCATATGCGTCGGTCAAAGCGGCGGTAGCGAAGTTTGGAACGGTGTTCAAGGCATATGACATCGCCCTGATGAACGGGGAGGGCGCGTACCAGCCGAACATCCCTGTTTATCTGCGGTTCCCGCTGCCGGAAGGATACAGCACAAACCCAGAAGACATCCGCCTTGTCCACATCGGTGCGGACGGTTCGGTGGAAGAACTGGAGTTTGAATGGAAACAGGGCGATGACGGGACGTATTCTATGGAAATCCAGACAGGAAGTTTCAGTACTTTTGTCATTGTGGATTCCTCTAAGACCGCGGCGGCAGCCGTAACCGAAACCAAAGCGCCTAAAACGGGCGATACGGAAAATATGATGTTCTTCCTCGTGCTCGCGGCGGTTTCGGCAGGCCTGGCCGGCTGTGCGGCCCGCAGGCTGAACGGGAAAAAAGCGCGGTAAGGGCGCACAGGAAAACACGGGGAGAATCCCTCTTTGGAACCGGAATGACGCGCGGCGGCAAAGGATAAGACCCTGCCGCCGCGTTTTCCTCCGGGACACTTCTGGAAAACGGGGAAACGTCCTATATCATCATTGCCATAAAGGCAGAAAAGAATTTGAAAGAACGGGGGAAGACCAGAATGAAAAAATTATGGAAGATCACAGCGGCCTTCCTGCTTCCGGCGGGCTGTGCATGGCCCGTACAGGAGAACGTGCCTTAGGAAACCGCCCCCGCTTCGGCAGCGGAGAGCGCGCCGCCGCAGGCGCAGGGAAGCGAGCCGGGTGCGGCGTGCGCGGAGAGGGAATAGCGGGAACGGCGTTGTATTGCCGGAGAAAAGCGCACGGCTTAAAGTAAGATGGCCGGGCCTGTGTGCCTGTGTTCTGCGATCATGACGCTTTACATGGATTAGGCCATAGGAATCAAACCATATCAATCAAAAGGAGAACAGAACATGGAACAAACCAGAGGAGAAAGACGCAGCCTTTTTCACTATCCGGTCCTTTTCGCGATCGTCGTTGCTGTGGGCGTAGCGCTGATTTGCATATTCCTTTCCTCTTTTATTGCAAATTTAGCAGTTCCCGAAGAAGGCATGGAGGATTATAGAAGCTATATAAACACCTATGCTTACAGGATCGTACGTATTGTTATTGCATTTCTTATAATCGTGATTATGAAGTTGGTCAGCAGGCGCACATACCAATTCGGATTCCGAAAGGAGAGCTTTGGAACGTCGCTTGCACTTGCGTCAATTGCTTTCGCTTTTGTCGCCTTTCCTAACATTATCCATCCCTTGCTTTACGACGGAATTTTGCCGCCCGGCACTGAACTTTTCCCCATTATTTTAGGCGGAATTGCTCCCGGCTTTTATGAAGAAGTTCTTTTCCGCGGTCTGATTTTCCAGAATATGATGAATCAATGGGCCGGCAATAAGAATTATATTCTAAAATCGGTGCTGATCTCCGGATTGATGTTTGGCCTGATCCATTTGCTCAACCTAAGACACGGTCTGTCTCTTCTTGACAGCACACTCATACAGGTTGTTAATACAGCGGGAGTCGGCGTATTCTTCTGCGCAGTTTACGCACGGACGCGGAATTTGTGGGGGCCTGTCATCATCCATACACTGGCCGACATTTCGGCAGGCCTCATATATAGCGAGGCGGCTTTAGGAATCTGGGAAGCGGTCATTCTACTCGGTTCAGGCGTTGCATACCTGCTCATTGGCCTGTACCTCATTCGTTCGAAGAAGCGTAAGGAAATTGCGGCGCTGTGGGAACACACTTCTAAAGCAGACAGCTTCTCTGGAAAAACAGGAAAAAATCCTGTATCATATTAAGAAAAAAAGAATCTAAAAAACGAGGGACAGTTCAAATGAAAAAATTACGGCAGATTACAGCAGCCTTGCTGCTTTTGGCATTCCTGCTTTTGGCAGGCTGCGCACAACCTCCGCAGGAGTCCGCGTCTGCGGAAGCCTCCGCCTCCGCTTCGGCGCAGCCGACGAGTGGCGCGCAGGAAACGGCGCCGGGCGCGGCGTGGATTAATTCGGATGTTTCCGGGAATGTGACGGCGGACATGCAGACCGATCCCAAAAGCGACTTCAACGCGGCGGTCAACCAGGAATGGATGGCGGGAACGGAGCTTGGCGCGCAGGCACAGGTCAGCACCTTCACCGAGCGCGGCAACGAGGTGATGGCGCAGATCATGGAGCTCATTACGGACGAGTCGCAGACCAGCCACGAGGCGGAGCTCGTGCGGGAATTTTATAACGACTTCATAGATATGGACAGCCGCAACGCCCTCGGCATGGAGCCGATGTTGCCGCTGCTCGAGGAGATACGGGCGATCGAAGACATGGACGGCCTTACGGCCTACATTGCCGACTGGGGGAACCTCGCGGGCGCGCCCATGACGACCGAGATCGCGACGGACTGGAAGGACAGTACGCATAATGCGATCTTCCTCAGCGCGCCGTCTTTCTCCCTTTCGGACGCGGACGAATATAAAAGCATAACGGACGTAGGACAGCGGAAGAAGGATGCGTCGGAGGTCATGTTCAAAAAGCTGCTTGTCCGCGCGGGCTATACAGAGGAGGACGCGGCCGCCCTGTGGGAAGCGTTCTTCGCGCTTGAAACGGAAATGGCGTCGGTGTCGATCGGCACGGCGGAGGGAGCTGCGGAGGATACGCGGGAAAAGTCCTACAATCCGAAAAGCGCGGCGGAGCTTGCGGAGCTGTCCCCGAATTTTCCGGTCACGGAGATATTGAGGCCCTACATAGACGGCGGGATCGACCGCTTCATCTTAATGGAGCCGGAATGGCTTGCGAAGATGAACGAGCTGTATACGGAGGAGAATCTGGAAGCGTTCAAGGCGTGGCTCGTTTACCAGACTCTGACGGGTGCGGCTGCGCTGCTCGACCAGGAGTGCCTCGACATTATGACGGAATACAGCGGCGCGGCTGCGGGAAACGCGCAGATGGAGCTGCCGACGGAGCAGCTTGCCTACCAGATGTGCTCCAAGCTGTTCGATATGGCGATCGGGAAGCTGTATGTGGAAAATTATGTGACGGAGGAGACGAAGCAGGACGTAACGAAGCTCGTAAACGACGCCGTGGCGGTTTTCCGGCAGCGGCTAGGAGAAAACGAGTGGCTGAGCGACGAGACGAAGGCGAAGGCCATCGAAAAGCTCGACAATCTGACGATCCGCGTCGCCTATCCGGACGACTGGTCGCTGTATGATTATTCGGATTACGCGCTGCCCGAGGGCGGCGGGATCATAGACGACGTCCTTGCTGTGCGGGAAAAGAGTATGTCGGAGAAGGTGGATAAGGCAAAGGCAGAGGTCAACCAGAATCTCTGGATCACATCGCCGCAGGAGGTAAACGCCTATTACCGGCCGACAGACAACTCCATCAATATCCCGGCGGGCATTTTAGGCGGGGATTTTTATAATCCGGACGGCTCCGTGGCAGAGCAGATGGGCGCGCTCGGCGTCATCATCGGCCACGAGATCACGCACGGGTTCGATTCCAACATGGGCAGCCTTTTCGACAAGGACGGCAACCTCTCCAACTGGTGGACGGATGAAGACCGCGCGGCGTTCAAAGAGCGCACAGACAAGGTGGGTGCGTATTATGCGGGCATGGAGGTGCTGCCCGGGAAATATGTAAACGGGGAATACACCATCGGCGAGACGGTCGCCGACCTCGGCGGAATGTCCTGTATGCTCGAGCTTGCGAAAGGAATGGACGGGTTCGACTACCAGACGTTCTTTGAAAGCTGGGCGAAGGTCTGGAAGGTGCAGGAAACGGAAGCGACCGCGGAATATCTGCTGCAGGTGGACACGCACGCGCCAGGCTATCTGCGCACAAACGTGAACGTGCAGCAGTTCCAGGAGTTTTACGACGCGTTCGGCGCCAAAGAAGGCGACGGCATGTATCTCGCGCCCGAAGAGAGGCTTTCCGTCTGGTAAAAACCGCGCCCGCGGCAAAGGGAACGGGCCGGCGGTAGACGGGAAAAAGAGGAGCCGGACAGTCAAACTGTGCGAAAGAGACCGCAAAAGAGGGCTGATCTGCCGTACAGACAGCTTGGAGGAAATAGTGGAATGAAGAGAAAAATGAAACAACTTGCAGTGCTTGCCGCGGCGGCACTGCTCCTGCTTCTGCCGCTGACCGCCTTTGCGCAGGCGGCGCCGGATTATGTGATTTCAAGCGAGGAGATCACGATCCGGGTGAACCGGGACAATACGTATGACATTTCCAAGAAAATTACGGCGGATTTCTCGCGGAGCGTGGGCGAGACGCACGGTATCACGGAAACGGTTCCCGTGGATATGCAGCTGAAACGCATGGTAAACGGGAATTTTGTAGAAAACGGGGCGCACGCCGTCCTTTCGGACGTGACTGCCAATGTACCGAGCGAGACGGAGAAGGATGGCGGCAACATGGTCATCCGCCTGGGCGACCCGGATATAACAGTTACGGGCGTACAGGAATACGAGTATAGCTACCGCTATGATCTCGGGGCGGATACGCTTACGGACGCAGATGAATTTTATTATAACCTCGTCAGCCCGCAAAATACGGTTCCTATTGAACACTTGGCTTTCACGATTGAAATGCCGAAGGAATTCGACGCGGAAAAAATCGGTTTTACCACCGGCATAGAGGGCAGCGGGACGTATGATACGGACGCGCTCCGCTATACGGTGGAAGGCAACATCATCCGGGGAGAGGTAATAAAGACCATCGAGGGCGGCTATGGCGTAGGCGTGCGGATCGAACTGCCGGAAGGCTATTATGAGGGCGCGCGAACCGCGTTTTCCTCTTTTTTGCCGGCGTTTTTGTTGGGCGGCGCGGCACTGGCGGCGACGCTGATCCTGCTTGCGGCGGCGGGGAGACGCCGCAGGGAAGTGGAAACGGTTGAGTTTGAAGCGCCGGAAGGTATGAACAGCGCGGACGTCGGCTATATCATCGACGGCGAATCGAGCGACAAAGACGTTGTTTCCCTGCTCATCTTCTGGGCTGACCGGGGGTATATCGAGATCCACCAGCCGGATGAAAAGAACATGGTCTTCAAAAAGGCGCAGGATCTCCCTGCGGACGCCAACGATTACGAAAAGGTTATCTTCGGCAAGATGTTTGTGCTTTCGGACAGCATCAGCATCAAGGATATGAAATATGAGTTCGCCGATACAATACGTTCCGCCAAAAAACGGATTAAAGCGAAATACAACACGGAGCAGAACCGTGTGTACACCAAAAAGTCAGTTGTATTTGAATACTTGTCCACCGTGCTGGCGGCGGTCCCACTGGCGGCGTTTGCCGTTGTCGCGTCTTACCTTGACAGCATGGATCTGCTTGCTTCCATACTGTTTGGCGTGGTATTTGGCCTCTTTTGCTGGCTGGGCGCGCTGCTGGTGTGCGACGCGGTCAGCAAACGGAAATCGGACAAAAAATCGGCAAACGTGGGCAAGACGGCCGGTGGAATCGTGCTGATCGCCGCCAGCTATGCCGCTATGTATCTATTTTTTCCGCTCCTTGTTGGGCTGTGGCTGTGTATCCCGGCAGTGGCCTCCCTTGTGATGGCATTCCTTGCGGGGACGATGCCCCGCCGTACCGGGCAGGGCGCACAGTGGGCGGGACGCATCCTCGGCCTGAAGCGCTTTATTGAAACTGTGGAAGCCGACAAACTGAAAACAATGGTGAATGACGATCCGTCCTATTTTTACCATATCCTGCCCTATGCCTATGTATTGGGCGTTTCGGATGTATGGGCCAAGCAGTTTGAAAGCATCGCACTTGAACCGCCGCGCTGGTATTATGGGTATTACGGCGGCACGTGGTCTACGCTGTATTTCACGCGGTCGCTGCACCGGGGCATGCAAAACGCGCTTGCCAGTATGACGGCAACCAAAAATTCGGGCGGTGGCAGCGGTTCGGGCGGCGGAGGATTCTCCGGCGGCGGAGCGGGCGGCAGCAGCTTTGGCAGGTGGTAAAGGATATACTACTGCCTTCCTGCCGGGAAAGTGCTGCGGCACGTTTCCCGCTTTTGGCGGAAAGACGCTTCGGCCCGGCGCGCAGGATGGGCTAAGAAGGCACTATGAATCGCTGGGCAGCTTGTTTTTTATATCGCGCGGCTAGATGAAAAATGATAAGCGGAAAGACATGGCCGTATCGAGGGAAAAGAAAAAACAGGCCTCAAGGGGCCTGGCCTGCATAAAAACTTGCGATAATTGTTGTTAATGGAATAATAAGATCATACGCTTATTCTGTTTCTAGGGGTACTATAGCATCCCGGGACTGTTTTTGTTAATTGTACGGCAAAAAAAGCCGTTCCTTACAAAAAATAAATGAACAGATTACCAATCAATAGGGGGAAAGAACCCTTCGCCTGGGCGAAGGGTTCTTTTTTTTATAAACATAACAAAAATTATCGCAACCTATACGGCGGCGGAAAACAAGTACGGGAATGGCAGTAGGAAGCGGCACGGATTCCCGCAATGGAAGAGCACGTTCCATCGCGGTAGAAAAAATGTTTTCATCCAATAACAGGAATTTTCCACAATATCAACAGTGGAGGAAAACGGGTGGAAGGCAAAGGAGAAGCGGTAAAAAGCACAAGCATACGGCGGGCCAGTGGGTGTATTCTTATGAGATCACATGGGAAACAGCGCAGCCGGGAGGTATTGCCTTCTATAAAAACCCGCAGGACGCGGGAATCAACCATGTCGGCATCCTTGCGGGCGCGGATGAAGAAAGAGACGCGCTTGTGGCGCACTGTTCTTCTTCCAAAAATGGTGTCGTAACCAGTTCTCTTGAAGGCTCCGGGTTCCGGTATGTTCGCCGGCTCGCATACCTTGATGAACGTGAAACCGTTCAAACGGTACAGGAAACAGATGAAATCAGGTTTTCGACCGCGCCAAACGGGGTACCGTTAATGTTGATGGAAGAACAGGCCTATGAAGGAGCGATCCTCAACGGATGGCCGGTCAATTAACGGAATAAATGAAACAAGGAGAACGTATATGGGAAGGTTTGGGAACAAATTTTTAAACGCAATCGGATTTGAGGAAACGCCGGCCGAGGCATATGAAGAGGGTTTTTACGGTGAACCCATGCAGGAGGAACCGCGGGAACGGGCGCGTTCCGGAAAAAGGGAACAGGGAAAAATTATCCGTATGTACGACGGAAAAACGAAAATACTTATTTATGAACCGAAAGAATATGAAGACGCACGGGAGATCGCCGCAGACCTCGAACACGGCAGACAGGCGCTGGTGAACGTAGGCGGGCTTGAAAACGGCGCGGCGCAGCGCATCGCCGATTTTGTGGGCGGGGCGGTCTACGCCCTGAAAGGGCAGGTCCAATGGGTGACGCCAACCCTTTTCATCGCCGTGCCCGCAGATGTGGATGTGGAAACGGACGGCGGAAATTTTGACGCAAAAACAAAATTAAATTGGTGACAGGTCAGGGAGGGAAGGAACACAGGAGTGCGAAGGAAAGAAAACTGTTGGTCATTCTGGTCCTTGTGGCGGCGCTGCTGGTTGCGGCGACAGGCTGCATGCCGAAGACGGCGGAGACAGTCGAAGCCGGAGGACAGGAGGTTATTACGCTGTATTCCGTGGTTGGGGAACGGGCCATTACGGGAACGTCCAAAAGTACGGGGCAGGACGGTACAAAAACCGGGGTTACATACGGCAACGGCGAAGTATCCGCAGATGATGTCAATAATTACCTTGCGAAGCTGGTAACGAGGATGGATTTATAGTGGCGCAGGAGGTGCAAAGCGGCGGGACAGGGCAGTCTTACCAGATCGGAAAACGGACGGATGACGGAAAAGCGTTCCTGATTGATTTTTATTTCGCAGACGGACAGAAAACGGTCATCGCCTATCAGGTTGTGGGGTAAGGACCGGCGGCGAAACAGTGGAATAAACGAAAGGCTTTCGTCTCTTTGGGGTGGAAGCCTTTTTTGCGCGGGGCTGCTTTGCGCCTGCAAAACGTCCTTAATGCTGGTCAAAGAGAATTCATATAGGCCAAAAGGCTTTTTTAGGGACTGGTTTTGCCCTCGTCAACGGATTTGCTTCGGTTCAACCCCACCGGCATATGTTTGCAAAAATGCATGGAAGGATTGGGAACAGGTCCTTTTACCCCCGCAGCATGATTGGCGGCCTGGGGGGCGCCGCCAATTTCCTTTTACAAGTTTCAGAGGATATTACTTTTTGTACCGCGGCCCAATGAAAAATTCCGGAAAATCCGTAATACCAAACCGGTGTGTGCCCTGGCTCCGGATGTTTTCCTGCCGGGGATTTTTTGTTATACTGGCAATATGGAATTTGGATATACGATTCCCCTGCAAAAGCGCATGGGGATAAAGGGCCTGCGCTATGGTGCGGAGGTGAAACGGATTTTTTGCTGGGATTTGCATGTGATTCGCCTGCATGGGCGGGAAGCACTGCTTGCGGTTCATTGTGCAAGCCGCTATGCGGTGGTCTTGGCGATGGGGGAAAAGGAATGGGCGCGTTTGCCGGAAACGGCGCTCGGTGGAATCCGCGCGGCGCTTGCGGCAGATGGATTTGCAGCGGCGCAGGTTGAAACATATATTGAATGCGCCGGAAAGATACAGGTTACGCGTACGCATGGGAGGCGGGAAGTCGCCTTCCTCAACAGGGCGTGGGACGATGTGGCGGCGCAGGACTGGTTGTTCGATCCGGAAGAGGTTTCCCAGTTTTTGCTGGACTATGAAGTGAATGGCTCTCTGTGCCGCTGCGCCGGTTATGCAGGCCTCGGAAGGCCGCGGGAGAGAATGGCAGAGGAACTTTCCGTTTTTACCTAAGGAAAAAGGGAGGAATCTTAGAAATGGAGATCCGCTTTACAGAAGAAAAAATTTTCAGCCGGGAAAATGTACAGGAGTTGTTTTTGTCTGTGGGTTGGCTGTCAGGCGAATATCCCACGAGGCTTTACAAGGCCCTGATGAATTCATCCGCCGTTTTCAGCGCGTGGGACGGCAGCAGGTTGGTAGGCCTGCTGCGGGCGGTGGCGGATGGGGAACTCGTGGTGTTCCTGCACTATCTGTTGGTGCATCCCGGCTACCAGGGCCGGGGGATCGCCGGGAAGCTGGTCGCTCTGGCGAAGGAAAAATACAGGACGTATCTCTACATCAACATCATGCCGGAGGAAAAAAACGCCGCATTCTATGAAAAACATGGATTCCGGCGCATGGGGGACGGTGTAGCCATGCAGATATGCAATTTCGAAAACCGGGTATGACAAAAACCGCCGTTAAAAAACGGACGCTTACCTGAGAAATGTCAAGAAAAACGGACAATAAAAAAGGGCGTGCCGAAAAAGTGCCGCCGCTACGCGGAGGAATGTTTTTTCGAACTTTGCTGCGCGTCGAGCGCGCGGCCGTAGAACCGCCATATGAGCGGGCCTGCGGGCGTATATGCGGTCTTTGTCCGCAAATAACAGTTTAGAAAAAACGGTTGATGATCCGCACAAAGGTTTATTGACAGTCTGAAAAAAGGGCCTGTCCTATGAAACGGCGGCAAGCTTTTTTGGTAAAGGTATCTATACAGGAAACCATTCAGACGGAAGCCGGGCCTTTCCATGATTCGGCAAGCGCAAGCTTCTCCCTGCGGGACAGCCGCTTGATTGCGCATTCGCGCCGCAGCGCCTGCTGTTTCGTTTCGGCCCGTTCGACGTAAACGAGCTGCACGGGCCGCCTTGATTTGGTATATTTTGCGCCCGATCCGGCCTGATGGGCCGCAAGGCGCTTTGCAATATCGTTTGTCCAGCCCGTATAAAGCGTGCCATCCGCGCACCGGAGCATATAAACGCAGGCGTTCGTTTCGCTTCCCATATTTACGCCGCCACGGCTGCACAGGCAAGCACAATGAGTTCCATCACACAAAGCAGGAACCCCGCGAGGTCGCCGGTAAGCCCGCCGAATTTACGGTAACAAATCCGGCGAAGGATCAGGAACCACAGCAGCGAAGCGATAGATGCGGCGGTTCCCGCTGCAGGGGCAAGCAGGATCATGCCTGCCATAGCCGCCGCAATCCACAGGATGCTGACGGCCCGGACGGTCTTTTTTGCCGCGCTGTCTGCAAACGCGTGTGCAAGGCCGGTATTGCGCGCGAGGCGCAGGGAAACGATGGCAAAAGAGGAATACCCGCGTGCAAGCACATATCCGAAACACAGCAGCAGGGGAACGGAAGCGCCCGCGGAAAACTGCGCGGCAAACCCGAAGGTAAGGAGCAGATAGGCGGCGCAAAAAATGACTCCGAACGCCCCTACATTCGAATCTTTGAGGATTTCCAGCCTGCGTTCCGGGCTTTGGTGCGAGCCGAGGGCGTCCCCCGTATCGATCAGCCCGTCGAGGTGGATTCCGCCCGAAAGGAGTATGGGCAGCAGCGTAAGCACGGCGGCGCACAGCACCGTTCCAAGGGAAATGGCGGAACATATCCACATCCACAGCCATACGGCCCCGCCGCAAAGTACGCCCACCAGCGGAAAAAAACACATGGCATATTTCATGGTGGAGGAAGTCCACTCAAGCTGGGGCATAGGCAATATGGAATACATGGAGAATGCAGTCGCAAGTCCGCCGACGGCTGATTTCATGGCGCAGGCCTTCCTTTTCGCGGAATTTATTTCATCTTTATCATACCATTGACGGCAAAAAAAGAAAAGGGCGCGCGCCGGACAGTCAAAAAAACCAAAAAGGGATTTCAAAGAAACGCCGCTTTGCCGTATGAATTGGACACGCATCCCTGCCCGCGCAAGAACGGTTTTACGGCCATGCGGCTGCGCGGCAAAGGAAAGCCGCATATCCCCAAAAGCCGCCCCGGCCTCCGGAGGCAAGCAAGCCGTGTGGGTTTACGCGCCGGGCCGCTCCTTTGGCCGGAGTTTCAAAGCGTTAAAAACAAACACATCCACCAGTTCGGTGATATCGCTTCCTTCGTAAACGGCGGTTCGGCTGTTTAAAACGGCAATCAGGCCGTTGAGCAGGGTGGAAACCATCTGTATGAGGGGAAGCCGTTCTTTTTCCGGTATGCCGCAGCGGCGTAGGAAGTCCCGGATCATTTCCCTTTGTGCCGCATGTTGTCTTTCGGGAAACGCCCTGATGACCGGATCCTCGTTTTGCTTTGCCAAAGGCGACATGTGGAGCAGGGCATGAAAATGCGGATACCTGACCATATAACGAAGGTAGGCTTTGCACATTGCAATATAAGGCTCCTGCGCATTGTGCGCCGCACGCTTGCAATAGGCATGAACGCGCACTGCGATGCGGGAGCGGCAAACGGAAATCAGGTCTTGCTTATTCTCAAAATATTTGTAGGCCGTGGCATGCGTTACGCCGCAGTCCGCCGCGATTTTGCGCAGGGAAAGGTTCTCCGCGCCGTTTTTTTCGATCTCGCGGACCGTCGCATCGATAAGACGGTCTTTCAGGGGTTTTGTTTGTTTCGCAACCATACCGGAACGCTCCTCTCACAGAATTCTGTCAAATAGCAGGCGAAGCATGGAAAGAATTGCCTCGTCCCTGTTTTCCTCCGGAAGGAAGCCGCTGTGCAGCCCATACTGCAAGCCGTTGATAAAGCAAAGTATCAGGATTTGGCCTTCTGTAACGGAAGGATCCTGCTTTTTGGCGGGCGGCCCGGACGGTGTTTTTTTGATATGCTCCATGACCTGCCCGACTTTTAGCATCCCTTTTAAGATAGGGGCGGGGAGGGTACTGAGTTTATTGAGCGTTTTGAGGTTTGGCATGCCGGAATATTTCGACAGATAAGAAAGCGTGTTTCCGTCCGACTCAATCAGGTAATAGGGATCCCTGCTGCGGTGAAGCAGTATTTGCATATGGTGCGGGTATTTTTCGAACAAAACCAGGTAGGCCTGGGCAAACCGGTTCATTTTGACGGCGAAATCAGCGGAGTCCCGGAATAACGCATCCATACAATATTCGGTGATTTTTTTCTCAATCCGGTCGCCGATTGCAATCAGGAGTTCTTCCTTATCCCGAAAATGATTATAGATTGCGTGCGGGGTTACGTGGCACAATTCGGCCATTTTACGCATAGTAAGCTCATCCATCGTATGCCCGTTTAAAAAGTCAAGCCCAGCGCGGATCAGTTCGTCACGCAATGATTCTTTTTTCGTGTCACGGCTTTTCAACAAAACCCTCCGTTCACTCAAACAATTCCTTTTCAATTAATTTCATATTATACAGGATTCATTTGCAAGTTACAATCAAAAGAGGAAATGAAAATGGCTACAGAGCTTGGTTTTTCATTCCATATGGGTGATGGAAAACAGCAAAACAGACAGGAGGGCGGCGAAAATCCGCTCTTGTAAAAGTTACCGGTATATATTGAAAATAATTGGGCGGACGGAATACAGGAATAAAAAAGTATGAAATAATGCTGCGCCGCCGTTTTTCCCAATATGGGGAAAGCATGCGTATGGGCAGATCAGGACAAAACCGCAGAAACGCGGCAATGCAGGACAGGGCCTAAACGGTGTGCGGTGCTGCCACCGGCTGCCCTTTGGGAAGATTCTAAAAATAATCCGATGCGACAGGGAACGGAGCCGTGTAACGGAATAACTGCGTTGGCAAGAAAGGAGCGTCAGCCTGTTTAGCATATGCGTTATCTTGCCGGGACGTACGCAGCCTATACGCGGGAAAGAAGATGCGCCGGATCGGTTTCCCGCTGCCCTCGGAGCGGGACGGGATGCGCTTCCCGGTGAGCCCAGTGTGTGTAAAAACCAGTTTAAAAGCCGGAAAAACGGGCAAAACTACTTTTGGAAAAGAATAAAATATTCCCGGAAGGGAATACGGCGGAAGCATGGACGGTGGGTAAAGAAGACAGACAGTTTATCGGGAGGATTGGGATGGATGGAACCTACCGGGTACGCGAACTTTCCGCGCCCGGCGGATACAACGCGGCTGCACCAGTTTTCTTTACAATACATTTGGATGATAGGCTTAAGCCAATTCTGGTTAT
Source organism: Christensenella tenuis (assembly GCF_014287795.1). GTDB lineage: Bacteria > Bacillota > Clostridia > Christensenellales > Christensenellaceae > Christensenella > Christensenella tenuis. The sequence continues at coordinate 133,414 of NZ_JACOON010000004.1, read as the reverse complement.
CAATAATAGGCGTCGAGGCGCAGAAGCGGAAATAACGGATAAAACTGAAAAAACCGCCTGTGGATGAAAACAAAGATACGTCTGTGAAAAAAGCGAAAAATCCAAAACAGAGGGTAGGAAGACTATTGATAAACCTTTATTGCGGGGAAGCAACCGGCATTTTCTGAAATGTTATTTGTGGGCAAAGGCGACATGTGTGCCTGCATACCCGCCGCAAATGCGAAAAAGTGTCCGGCTGCGCAGCGGCAAGACTTTTCGGGCAAGCGCAGGGATGTATCCTCCGGTGGTTTTGCTTACGGCGCCCCCGGCGGCGTACTGATTGGCGCACAGCGCCTGAAGAAGAAAAAAAGATTTTCATGAAAGCTACCACTGTATATTGACTTTTGCTTTGCATGAACCTAAAATATGATACATAAAGCAGTAACCAATGTATATAAGCGGAGGCCTTTACAGAGCGAAGATCGAGGTTTTTGCTGTCTATTTGAAAGGGGAAGAACAGATGAACAAAAAAGAACTGGTGGGCAAAGTGGCGGAAAAAACAGGGATCATGAAAAGAGACGTCGAAATCGTGACGGATGCGATCCTTGAAGAGATCAAGGAAACGCTTGCCGCGGACGGAAAAGTGCAACTGATGGGATTCGGCTCGTTCGAAGTCAGGAGCCGCGCAGCCCGCAATGGAAAGAACCCGAGGACTGGGGAAGCGATTCGTATGCCGGAAGTAAAGCTTCCTGCGTTTAAAGCAGGAAAGCTGCTGAAGGATGCAGTCAGATAGAGTGTGCTTAAATCATCGGAGCATTGAACCGGAGGTATCATTGATGAAAAAGTATGTTGCGGAATTTATCGGTACGTTTGTGCTGGTGCTGTTCGGCTGCGGCACGGCGGCGCTTTCGGGCGGCATCGGCGGCGTGACCGGAATCGTTGGCATCGCGCTTGCGTTCGGCCTTTCCATCGTTGCGATGGCGTATTGTATTGGGAACGTTTCGGGCTGCCATATCAACCCGGCGGTGTCTTTTGCAATGCTGCTTTCAAAGCGTATGAGCGGTAAGGATTTTGTAGGTTATGTAATCGCACAGGTGCTTGGCGCAATTCTGGCAAGCGCGATCTTGATGGCTATTATAAACAGTGCGGATCTGGGCGGCGTCGCGGCGACGGGCCTTGGCCAGGACGGTTTTGGCGAAGCGTCGGCAGTCGGTCTTTCCATGGGCGGCGCATTCCTCGTGGAAGTGATCCTGACGTTTGTGTTCGTGATGACGGTGCTCGGCGTGACCGCTTCGGAGAAAATGGGCTCGGTTGCGGGCATCGTGATTGGCCTTACGCTGGCCTTTGTGCATATTATGGGCATCCCGCTGACGGGCACATCCGTAAACCCGGCGCGCAGCCTTGCTCCGGCGATCTTTATGGGCGGGCAGGCGCTGGAACAGGTATGGCTGTTCATTGCGGCTCCGCTTCTCGGAGCGGCGGTCGCGGCGTTTGTGTGGGTATTTCTGGTGAAAAGCAAGAAGGAGCAGCTTGCATAAAGAAGGAACAAAAAAACAAGGGCCGTGCAAAAGAGCGCACGGCCCTTGTTTTTTCCGTTTTTCCTCCCATGGAGGGCGGCGGCCAGATATTGTATGTAACGTTTCCGGGGCGCTCGGCCACCTTGGGACCGGTATGCTCGCGGAAGGGGCTTTTTCCTGTGCCGGGCGGGGAAGCCTTTTTTGTTTTCCTCTGTAAGAGGAGAATCGAAGAAACCGGAAGTTTTCACCTTGTGCCACAGGAGGGTATTTCAGGAAATTTTCCTCCTGCGCCGTTTCCACAGCCCGAGCAGGAGTATGGCAAAAGAAATTGCGCCGAGGATTGCAAACGACAGGACGAGCGGGCCAAAATCGTAGGAACCGCCTTGCCAGAACCCGGCAAAATCATTGCCGATATAGGTCATCGGGAGTACATTGGCGGCGGCCTGCACGCCTGCGGGCAGGCGCTCTACCGGTACGCCCATCAGGCCGCAGATAATCATAAAGCCGAAATACAGCGTCATGGTGACGGCATAGGTCGGGCCGAACCTGCCGAACAATGTGGCGACGCCGTGCGCCAGCACAAACAGGATCAACGCGAGCAGGTAAATGGAGAAGACCAGCAAAAGGGCGCTTCCCGCGGCGGGAGGCTCGATGCGCAGGAGCAGGATATCAGCAGCCGTATAGACGGCGAGCGCAGCCGTCACGAAAATGAGGTTTGCAATCATTTTAGCCCCGAGCAGGACACCCTCCGGGCAACCGAACAGCCGCAGCCGCAGGGGAACTTCCTTTTCAAGCTCTTGCGAATAGTTTGCGGCATAACCGATCAGAAGCGTCGCCATAGGTACGACCAGGCTCATGGAAATAAAGACGCCCGTTTCAAAAGCGGGGACGGATTCCGCGGGCATTTCACCCGCAAACGCTTTTGAAATGAGCAGCGACATCAGAATAGGGAACGCCACGCCGAAGAAGACGGAAAACCAGTTTCCCACCGCGTTGCGCAGTTCGTAGCCCACAAACCGCAGGGTCAGTTTTTTCATAAAGCTCCACCTCCTGAAAGCACATTGCTGTAAAGGATCTCGATATCTGTGCCGCTCCGCCGGTAGTCAATGTTTTCCCTGATGAAGAGTGATGCGAGATGCGCTTCATCTGTTTCGTCCGCGCAGGGGAAAGCGAGCAGGTGCGCGGGCGCGGCGACCGTTTTTATATGTGCAGTCAGCGCGCGGTTTTTTTCGTTTGCGGGAATGGTGACGACGGCCCGCCCGCAATAACGGCGGAACAGCTCATCTGTTTTGCCGAACGCGGCCACGCGCCCATGGTCTAAAATCAGCAGCTTATCCGCGAGGCGTTCCAATTCATCATAGTAATGGGAAACGATCATGACGGCGCTTTCTTTTCCGGCATACCACGCGCGCATCTTTTCCATCAGCTTCTGCCGCGTTTCAAAATCGAGGCCGGAAGTCACTTCGTCAAAAAAAGTCAGCGGCGCGTCCTGGTACAGGACTAAGATAATTGTCAGGCGCTGCTTTTGTCCGCCGGACAGCGCCGGGTATTTTTTGTCCATGCAGCCGCTGAACTCAAAAAAATCAATCAGGCCGCGCAACTTTTTGTCTGTTTTCACATCGGTGTTGAGGATGGCTGAAATGATATGTTTCACAGGCATTGTGCCGACATAATGATTTTGTTGCATATGCACGGAAATATCTTCCGGACGCAGCTTCGTGCGGATGCGGCCATGGTAGGGCACGAGGCCGAGCACCGCTTTTAAAAGCGTAGTTTTTCCCGCGCCGTTCGAGCCGATGACGCCGATCCGGTCTCCCGCGCCGATCTCAAGCGGGCGGTCCACCAGAAGAGCGGTCTTATTTCCGTACCGCACTTGCAGCCTGTCGATGGTCAGCATAGGTATCACTCCCTTTCGTTCCCAGTATAGGATGTAAAAAAAGCGCCGTCCATATGCTTTCGGCAAGACGCTTTTTTCACCGGGTAAACGGCGGAAAAGAAAGGATAAGATGCACATGCCGGGATGTTACCTATGGGAGCCTCCTTTGGCCCTCCCGGCGATCTCAAGGAATCCGGCAAGGGGTGGGGAAAGGTATTTATCTTTGTGGTAAACGGTGTAATTTGTATTTTTGAGCTGCATCCCACGGATGTGGACGCGCTCGAGCTCGCCTGCCGCAAGCTCTCTTTCGATGAGCACTTCGGGAAGGATGCTGACGCCAAGGCTGCTTCCCGCTGCGGCCACGAGCGCCTGTGAATCCACGCTTGTCCACGCGGGCTTCACAACAAGGCCGTGCAGCATCATCGCGCTGTCGAAGAGTTCGCGCACCGAGCTGCCCTTTTCCCGCAGCAGCAAAGTTTCGCGCGCCAGCATGACGGGAGAGACGGAACGCGGTATAGGATAGGTGGGCGCGCATACGGCGGCAATGGAGAAGGAAGAAAACGGCTGTGCAACGAGGCGGCTGTCTGTTACCGCGCCTTCGATCAGCGCGGCGTCGATCTCGTTGGCGAGCAGCTTCTCCGTATTATGGCGGGCGGTATCCACACTGACGGAAACGGGCGCGGTGAAGGATGCGGAAAAGGTGTGCAGGATATCCGGCAGGAATACGTTGGCAATGGTGATGCTCGAGCCGATCCGCAGCGGAGAAGCAAAATCAAGCGTTCCGGGGCTGCGCTCAAGGTCCCCCATGAGTTCCACAATGCGCGCGGCCTTTTCGTAAAAGGCCCGGCCCGCACCCGTGAGATGGATGCCGCGGGAAATACGGTCAAACAGCACACATCCGGTTTCCCGTTCAAGCCCGGCGATCACATGGGATACGGCGGGCTGGGTCATGTACAGCCGCTTTGCGGCACGGGTAAAGCTCATTTCCTCGCACACAGCGCAGAAAATGGAAAGCTGGCGCAGGTTCATAGGTTCCTCCAAATGCATTATAATATAGTTATGGATATAATAAAATAATAGCATTTTATTTATGAAGGTGCAATTCATATAATAGAGGTATGGAACAAAAGAAAGTATCGCTTTTATGGCTGTTTGGAATCAACCTGTTTATCAGCGCTTTTACCTTTGGGGGCGGTTATGTCGTCGTACCCATGATTCGGAAATATTATGTACAGAAAAAAGGCCTGTTCGATGAAAAGGAATTGATGGACCTCGCGGCGTGCGCGCAGTCTTCCCCCGGGGCCATTGCGGTCAACCTCGCGGCGGTTACGGGCTACCGCGTGGCGGGCAAAAAAGGCGTTCTGATCGGCTGCGTGGGCGCGGTCATCCCCCCGCTCATCATCCTGACGGCAATCTCATTTTTCTATGCCGCGTTCAGTGAAAACCAGATCGTCCGCGCGGTCCTCCGGGGGATGGAAGCGGGCGTGTGTGCGCTGGTTGTGGATGTGGTGCTCGATATGGGGCGCGCGGTCTTCCAGGAAAAGAACCGCCTGTTAAATATCCTGCTGCCCGCATCTTTTGTGCTCGTATTTTTTTTGCAGGCCAATGTGGTGTTCGTGATCGCGGGGAGCGCGGCGGTATCCTTTGCCGTGGGCCTTATCTCAAGAAGGAGGAAACGCGATGGAACTGCTGTTTAACCTTTTTGTGAATTTCCTTCAGGTAGGATTATTCAGTTTTGGCGGGGGCTATGCCACCATTCCGCTGATCCAGGAATATATTGTGGAAACGCAGCACTGGCTGACGTATGGCGAGCTGACGGATATCCTGACTATTTCGCAGATGACGCCCGGCCCCATTGCGGTCAACACGTCTACCTTCGTAGGCACGCGTATCGCGGGCCTGCCCGGGGCGGTGGTGGCTACGGTCGGGTGCGTGATTTCGGGCGTGCTGATGGCGACGATCCTCTATTACCTGTTCCGCAGGTACAGCGGCATCCAGGGCGTGACAGACGTGCTTGCCGGGCTGCGCGCCACATCGGTCGGGCTGATCGCCGCTTCCGCGTGCACCATCCTGATGATTGCGCTCACAGGTTCCTCCGAATTTGGGGAGAGCACGCAGATGAGCCTTGCTACGGCGGGGATCTTTGCGGGCATGCTGGTTTTGCTGCGCAAATGGAAGTGGAGCCCGATGCTCGTCATGCTCGTTTCGGGCGGCATAGGGCTGCTCCTGTTCGGGGCGCTCGGCCTGTGAGGAAGCTGTGCGTGTGCGCCTGCCTTTGGGAGCTTTTTTGCGCCTGGCGGGTAGGTCTCGATTACATATGATATACTTGATATAAAAACTGGAGGTGTATGATGAAACAGATATTCCCGGAACGGTTTGCAGGTAAAGTAATGATTATTACCGGAGCGGCGCGCGGCATTGGCGCGGCAACCGCCCTGCGCGCGGCAGCGGAAGGCGCGAAACTGGTGCTTGCGGACCGGTTGGAAGAAGAGGGAAAAAAGACGCTTGCGGACGTCGGGCGGATAACCGATACGGCTGTCTTCCTCCCGCTTGACCTCTCCTGCGAAGAAAATGCCGAAAAGATGGTGGAGGAATGCGTGCGGCGGTTTGGCAGGCTGGATATTGCCATCAACAATGCGGGCGTGATGGGAGAGCCGGCCCCGGCCGCCGAGCTTGCGAGGGAAAAGATGGAGTATACGATGGCCAATAATTTTTATTCCGCTTTTTTCTGCTGCAAATATGAGCTTCGGCAGTTCATGGCGCAGGAAGACGGCGGGGTGATCGTGAACAACGCGTCCATCGCAGGCATGACGGGACTCCCGGGGAATCCTGCCTATGTGGCGTCCAAGCATGCCGTGAACGGCCTGACCAAAAATTTGGCGCTCGATTATGCACGTTACGGAATCCGCGTCAATTCGGTGAACCCGGCAGGCACGGCAACGCCAATGGTGGAAGAGGCATATGCGTTTGTGATGGAAAAACAAAAGGAAGCGCAGGCGGCGGGCATGAGCCCGGAGGAGGCGCAGTCCATGGCGGGACAAAAGACGGAATCCATGCTCAAGCGGGACGCGGCCGCGGAGGAGCAGGCGGCGTCTATTTTGTTCCTTGCCTCGGACGACGCGACGCACATGACGGGCAGTATCGTCGCCACGGACGGCGGCTGGACGTCGTTCTGACAGAAAGACAGCACCGCAAAAATGCCGTCCCCTGCACAGGGGGACGGCATTTTCCGTTTGCAGAACCAAATCAGGCGACCGCGTGCACCATCCGGTCGCGTACCACGTCCCCGGTGCGGAAGATGTTGCACAGCAGGCCGAGCACCATGCTTGCATAAATAGACGAGTCGATGGATAAAAAGGGAATGACGGAATAGGCGTTCGGAAGCACGCCCGCCGCGCTTGCCGTGCCGAGCACAGTCGGAATTACGAGCGCCGCCCACCCCATGAGGGAAAGGGAACGCCCAAGCATGCTCCGCTGGCGGAGACATTGTTTCAGCAGGTACAGGTAAACGCCCGCTCCCGCGGCCAGTATGCCAAAGAACGGCAGCCAGCCGATCCGGAAGATGAGCCGTGTGACCTCATTTGTGGAAACCTCGGCGACTATATGCCCCTGCCCGAACAATACGGCGTTTTCCAGCGTTTCCCGTATGAGATTCATCTGGGAAAATCCGGCTTGGGATTCGTATAATTGTGCTTCGGCGGAATAGAGCAGAAACAGAACCGTAAAGGCTGCCGTGGGAATGAGAAGCGTAAGCAGCGCTTTCTTTTTATTGACCGCGAAAAAGCCGCAGCACACGCAAATGGCCATCATCGCCGCGCAGCTCAGGACAAATATGATGAACGACTGGTTGATGGAGAGCAGGAGCCACGCGCGGGGGGAAAGATATCCGTAATACCGAAAATAAAAAAACAGGACGTATCCAATACTGGGCAGGATGATAAATAACAAGCAGCAGCGCAGGAATTTACGGAATCCTCCGCCACGCATATGGAAAAGCATCAGCAGGAAGGCGAAGGGCAGCAGGTATGCCGCGACGGTCTCCGTTCTCCAGAAGATGCTTACGCCCGCACCCGCCAGCGCGATACAGGCAATGAGCACAGAAAGCAAAATCACCGGTATTTTGGCATACGAAGTGAAGTCGATAAACAGGAAGGGCAGGGCAATGGCCACGCATAAACCGACTGACACAAAATAGGCCAGGTTGGCAAATTCTGATGATCGATAAAGCAGAACCGGGAGCAAACAGCTGCACATGATGACCGCCAGCATACACACAAGCGTTTTCCAGCCGATGCGCGGGCGGTAGGAATGGTCGAGCATCGTCCCGACCGTCACAGCGTCCCCCATTTCGGCAATGGCGGCGCTTGTGGCCGCGCCGGGTTCTATTCCCGCGAGGATCAGCGCGTCGCGCTGGTCGAGGATATGCGTTTCCAGTTCGTCCGCAACCGCGGGACGGGCTTTTTTCCACCGGATTTGTTCGCAGACAGTTTTGATATAGGCGGTGACGCCGTCAGGTTTGTTCACAATGAGCACCGCCTTTCAATACGCTCGCCACCGCGGAGGAAAAGATATCCCACTCTTTCCGCTTTTCCGCGAGCAATTTGCGTCCGCCGTTTGTGAGTTTGTAGTATTTGCGCGTCCGTCCTCCCGCTTCCCTGTCGTAAGACTGCACCATACCCTTTTTTTCAAGGCCGTGCAACAGGGGATAGAGGGTTCCCGCCTTGAGGGCGAACACATTTTGGGAACGTTTCCCAAGCTGTTCGATCATTTCATATCCGTACATATCCTTGTTTTCCAATAACTTTAAGACAAGCAACGTAGTGCTTCCGGTCAGTAAGCTTCTGTCAACAGGCATCATTCTATCCTCCTAATATATTGGTTGCCGATATATGAATTATATATCGGTGGCCGATAGCATGTCAAGATGTTTTTTACATTCGATGGCTTGCCGGGGCGAATATGAGTATTTTCGCGCGGGCCCAGCGCATGGAAACAGGAATCCAAAAGGCCGCCTTTCGGCGGCCTTTTGCGGTTACAGGTTTTCTAAAATACGAATTTCATTTTTTACAATATATTGCTGTTCCTGGGGAGGAGCGCCGCTCATCAGAGAATTGAACGCAAGCTTCACCGCTTCATACCCCTGGGCAAACGGCTGTTGGCAGATTGTCGCGTGGATCAGACCCGCCTGCATCAATTCCCCCGTTTGTGGGATATGGTCAAAAGAAACGATGTGCAGCTTGCGCCCGGGCAGGAATGACTGCACTGCACGGCACGCGCCATATACGCCTGCGGCGGCAAGGAAAATCGTATCAATTTCGGGAAAATCCGTCAGCATTTTGCGCGTGCTTTCGAAGCCGATCATATCATCGTCCTCGGTCTCCATGATGGATAAAAAACGGAAGCGGGGGTATTTACTATACATGACATCCAAAAAACCGTCGATACGTTGTTTATGCCCGAGGATATGCACCGAGCCTGTCAGAATGCCCACGTTTGCAACGCCGCCCGTAAGCAGCCCGAGCATGCCGCAGGCAATACGGCCACCCTCAAAATAATCGCTGCCCACATAACACAGGCGGCGGCAATCCCCAATATCCGTATTGACCGTATACACTTGCACACCACGGTCAGAAAGGGCGTTGATTTTTTCTGCAACGGCAGGATCGTTAATGGGATTTAGGATAAGCGCGCTGGCATCCTTGCCCAGTTCTTCCATTGCGGAAACCTGTGCGGAAACATCGTAGCCCTTGAGGGTGCGCAGCACCACCTTCACGCCATAATCGTGAAGCTCGCGCTCGGCCTCGCGTACGCCGCGGATTACCTCGCTGAAGAAAGGATTGCCTTCACTGGCCAAAAGCACGCAGATGCTGTATGATTTTTTACGTGCGGCCAGCGCTTTGCCCGCGCGGTTTGGCGTATAGCCTACCTGCTCGGCAATGCTGCGTACCAGCCGTTCCTTTTCCGGCGAAACATGCCCGCGCCCATTGAGGACGCGGTCCACCGTTCCACGGGAAACGCCGCTCAGTTCGGAAATCTGTTTGATCGTCGCCATGATTTACACCAAATCCAAAATACAAGTTTTATGTGCACGAGCACATGTTGTATGATTTTATCATAATCCCTTGCCCGGTCCCTGTCAACAGCCTTTAAAAATAAAGAAAAAAGCATTGACGGAAGCAAAATGCAATGGTATGCTAAAAGTAATTAATATGTGCTCGTGCACAAAGACGGAATTTTATCAAAGTCATTTAAGAATCCAAGGGGGGAATCACGATGGAAATTCAAGCGGTTACATCCCCGGCTTTCCGCAAATACGGAAGGGTCGTCGAGGGGATTGATTTTACAGGGCTTATGAAGGCGATGGAAGCTACGCCCACGCCGGACGGCGTAGTGTATGAGCCGAGCATTCCGGAGCTTGAGGCGCTTGACGTTTTTGCGGCGCTGAGGGATTCCGCTTATGGCGGCCTGCCCATCCAGATCGGCTATTGCAATGGGGATAACCACACGCTTAATGCAGTGGAATACCACCGTTCGAGCGAGATCAACGTTGCGTGCACGGATATGATCCTTTTGATCGGTATGCAGCAGGATATCGACCCGGACAGCTTCGAATACGACACGGCAAAAATGGAGGCATTCCTCGTACCCGCGGGTACGGCAGTGGAAGTATATGCGACAACCCTGCATTATGCGCCCATCAGTTCCGGCGGGAAATTCCGCGTAGTGGTGGTGCTGCCGAAGGGAACGAATGAACCGCTGACGTTCACCCCTGCAAAAGAGGGGGAAGACGCGTTGCTCTTTGCGCAGAACAAATGGCTGATTGCCCATCCGGAAAGCGGACTTGACAAGGATGGCGCGTTTATTGGCCTTACGGGTGAAAATATCACAATATAAACAAAACAGTAAAAAAATATTTGGAGGTCAAAGAATATGGGTAACAACATTCCTGAAGTAAAACTTGGCGTAATCGCGGTCAGCCGCGACTGCTTCGTGATTTCGCTGTCCGAACGCCGCCGCGCCGCGGTAAAAGAGGCGTGCGGAAAGAAAGGTATCGACCTTTTTGAAGCGAAGACAACGGTGGAAAACGAAACCGACATGCTGAAAGCCGTAGAGGAAGTGAAGGCGGCAGGCTGCAACGCGCTGCTCGTATTCCTTGGAAACTTCGGCCCGGAAACGCCGGAAACGCTGATTGCGAAATATTTCGACGGCCCGGTGATGTATGCGGCGGCTGCCGAAGAAACGGGAAAAGACCTGATTAACGGACGCGGCGACGCATACTGCGGCATGCTGAACTGCTCGTACAATCTCGGCCTGAGGAACCTCAAGGCGTATATCCCGGAATACCCGGTGGGCACGGCGGAAGAAGTTGCGGATATGATCGCGGATTTTGTTCCCGTGGCACGTGTGCTGATTGGCCTTGCGAACCTCAAAATTATTACGTTCGGGCCGCGCCCGCAGGACTTCTTTGCCTGCAACGCGCCTATCAAGCCGCTGTATGACCTCGGCGTGGAGGTGCAGGAAAACTCTGAACTTGACCTGTTGGTGGCGTACCGTGCGCATAAAGATGACCCGCGCATCGCGGACGTTGTGGCGGATATGGCAAACGAGCTTGGCATGGAAGGAAACCAGTATCCGGACCTGCTGCCCCGCATGGCGCAGTTTGAACTGACGCTGCTCGACTGGGCGGAACAAAACAAAGGCGCGCGCAAATATGTGGCGTTTGCGGACAAATGCTGGCCGGCCTTCCCGTCGGAATTCGGCTTCGAGCCTTGCTATGTGAATAGCCGCCTTGCTTCGAGGGGCATTCCGGTGGCGTGCGAAGTGGATATCTACGGCGCGCTTTCCGAATATATCGGCGCGTGCATCACAGGCGACGCGGTGACGCTGCTTGACATCAACAACTCCGTTCCGCGTGATATTTATGAAGAGGACATCAAGGGCAAATTCGATTATACGCTGGAAGATACGTTTATGGGCTTCCACTGCGGTAACACGCCGTTCTGCAAGCTTGCGAAGGGCGCGGCGGTGAAATACCAGCTGATCCAGAACCGCCTGCTTGAAAACGGCGGAGAGCCGGATTTCACGCGCGGTACGCTCGAAGGCGACATCGCCGCGGGACAGATTACCTTCTTCCGCCTGCAAAGCGCGGCGGACGGTACGCTCAGGAGTTATATCGCGCAGGGCGAAGTGCTTCCGGTTGCGACGCGTTCGTTCGGCGGCATCGGCATTTTCGCTATTCCGGAGATGGGCCGTTTCTACCGCCACGTGCTGATTCAGAAAAATTATCCGCACCATGGCGCGGTTGCGTTCGGCCATGTGGGCAAGGCGCTTTTCAGCATCTTCAGCTATCTTGGTGTGGAAGACATCGCGTTCAACCAGCCAAAGGGTATGCTGTATCCGACGGAAAACCCGTTTGCAAAATAAGCAAAGTAAAAAGGCTCTGCTTTAAGCAGGGCCTTTTTTTGTGTTGCTATCTTGTTCCGCAGGGGCATTCCGCGGAGGCCTGGAGCTGGTCATAACCAATAAAATGGCAGGCCGCCTCCCCCTGAACCATCACGGGGAAATGTTCTGAACGGTCAAATGTCAGGCGCAGAAAACCGGGCGTTGAATAATGCCCGGCCGGATCGACCAGGTATTTTCCAACCGGAATCAGGGAAAGGTCGATATCCGCATAGGCAATTCCTTCTTCATCGGCCGGGATTTCCCCGCTGATTACCTGTAGGGAAGGAGCGAAAATTTTTGTGCATCCGCCGCCCACGGCAAGGATCATTCGCTGGGTATCGTTTTCGCAAAGCATATCCTGCATTTCCTGCGTATAAATCTGCGAGGCCATCAACGTGAAGGTCTGGTTTGCAACCGTATAATATTTTGCGCAGGTTTCACACGGCTCCTGCCGGAACAGCGCATCCGGCTGGGGCAGGAAAGCGGGCCAGGAGGAAACATGGACCTGTTCGTTCATCGAGCCCATTGCCGCGATATTGAGCGGGAGCATATGTTCCCAGCACTGCAAGCCGCCAAGATTTCCGTATTCGGTTTCGAAAACAGGCATCATGCTGCCGTCGCCGTCCCCCCAGATGGTTTTTTCCGCGCCCGTTGCTTTCAGCTTGCGGTGCTTGCCGATCAGGTCACCGGAGGGGGAGAACCAAAGCTGTGTAAGATAAAGCGATCCTCCGTCCTTTTCGGTCACGGAAACGCAGACATACACGTCATTTTTCCTTGCGCACCTGCTCAATTTCCGTACAGATTTTCCCGGAATCTCGACAGCGTTGTCATACAGCTGCCGGTAAAATTTCATTCCGTACACAAAAGGGTCCCCCAGCCAGATCCACCAGGGATATCCGGGAATCAGGGCCTCGGGAAACGCGATCACCTTCGCGCCGTTTGAGGCTGCTTCGCCAATAAATCCGCATACCTTTTCCACCGTTGCGTCCCGGTCAAGGAAGACGGGAGCAATCTGGCAGGCCGCCGCCTTATATTTCGTTACTTTCTCCATTTACTGTAAACTCCTTTGTTTTGTTTCAAAAAGAAAGGCGAACCCCATGGATTCGCCTTTGAATACAACTCTATCCTAGCACACCGCTTTTTTTCTGTCAATCTGCCGGGAGTTATTTCAACGGTTCGAACGCGTCTGCGCCGTGTTTGCACAACGGGCAGATGAAATCTGCCGGGAGAGCATCCCCCTCGTAAACATAACCGCACATTTTGCACACAAAGCCCTTCTCGACGCCCGACGTTACAGGAGGCTTGGGCTTGATATGCTCGAAATAGTATTCATACGTCACCGACGGCGTGTCTGAAAGAACGCGCGCTTCCGTTACATCCGCAACGAACAGCGTATGCGTACCGCAATCCTGCGTGGAAATTACGTTGCCGGAGATCACTGCATTGGAATACTTGGAAAGATAATACAGCCCGTTTGCGCAACGGTCCATATGCTTGAACTCCTGGAATTTATCCACATCCCTGCCGCTCTTGAAGCCAAAATGCTGGAACAGCTTAAACGGAGCGTCCTCCGTCAGCACGGACACGGTAAATTTCCCGGTTTTAAGGATCATATCGTGCGTACAGTTGGCCTTGTTTATGCCGATTACAATGCGGTTCGGCGCATCGGTGATCTGCATGACGGTGTTGGTGATGCAGCCGTTATCACGCCCGCTTTCGTCCTGCGCGCTCACCACGAACAACCCGTAGCTCAACTTGAACAGCGCGTCTATATCAACGGACGCGTTTTTCGGGCCCCCCGCGGCCTCGAAGTGCGGCATGGAAGCGGCAATTGCATCCGCCAGTTTCTCCATATCCGCGCCTTGCTCCGGTTTGAGGGACGAAGCGATATTGACGGTTTCATCGAGAATAGTCATATTTTTGAGCGGTTCGATGATTTCGCGCATCAGCTTGCCGCTGGTCGGCGCCCATGATCCGTTCTGGATAAACGCAACCGTCCTGTTCTGCAGGTTGTGCGAGGCAAGGTCGCGCAACAGTTCGTCCATCGTTACAAAGATTCCCGCGTTATACGTGGTGGACGCAAACACGAGGTGGCTCCAGCGGAAGGAAGCCGCGACCACTTCGGAAGCGGGAATAACCGAAACGTCGAACATAACTGTCTTAATTCCCCGGTCACGCAGGAGGCATGCAAGGATATTCGCCGCATTTTCCGTATTTCCGTAAACGGACGCATAAGCGATCATTACACCGGTATCTTCCGGCGTGTAAGCGCTCCACCGTGCATATTTATCAATATAGTCCCCGAGGTTGCTCCGCCACACAAAGCCGTGGAGGGGGCAGATCATCTCGATATCAAGCGAAGATGCTTTTTTTAGGAGGGCCTGCACCTGCGTACCGTATTTACCGACGATGTTTGTATAGTACCGGCGCGCCTCGTCCATGAAATCCCGTGCAAAATCCACTTCGTCCGCAAAGAGCGCACCGTTGAGCGCGCCGAACGTACCGAACGCGTCGGCGGAAAAAAGAATTTTATCCGTGGAATCATAAGTGACCATGACTTCCGGCCAGTGGACCATCGGCGCCATCACGAACGTCAAATTGTGGCGGCCCGTTTCGAGTGTATCGCCTTCCTTTACGGTCTGTGTCTTGCTTTCAAGGCCGGTACTGAAAAACTGGCCGATCATTTTTTTGATTTTATCGTTGCAGATAATCGTTGTTTCCGGATGACGCAGCAAGAGCTCGTCGATCGTTGCGGAATGGTCTGGCTCCATGTGCTGGACTACGAGGTAATCCAGCTTCCTTCCGGAAAGCGCATGTTCCAGATTTTCAAAAAAAGTTTTGGCAACGGCTTTGTCTACCGTATCAAACAAGACCGTCTTTTCATCCGTAAGCAGGTAGGAGTTATAGGATACGCCGTCCGGTACGGAGTAGACCCCCTCAAACATGGCGAGCCTGCGGTCGTCTGCGCCAACCCATATCAAATCATCCGTTACTTTTCTTGTGCAGTACATATTGATCCTCCATTCATTCAAGTTTTTTAATTTATGAAAGAGGGCATAAAACGCGTTTCCTTCTGCGTACCGGCCGCAATTCACGCCAATTTATAAACCCTGCCCTTTCCCAGAATGCGCCCTGCAAACCGGGGCAACACCGGATATTTGCCGCCGCTTGTCCATTTTATCACAGGTGCATCTTTATCTTACAGCAAACGGAGCTTCGGTGCAATAAATGAATGAAAAATCTCTTGTTTTCCTTTTTAGGGACCGGACGTTCCCCCGCGTTTTTAATTGGGGAATGCTATTGCTTTTCTCTCTGTTTTCGTTTACAACTATACTATAGGAAAGCGGGGACATGTGGATGGCGGATAAGCTGGATTATAAAAAGGAATATAAGGATTTATACCTGCCGAAGGCAAAACCCATGCTGGTCGAGGTGCCGCCCATCCATTTTATTATGGTGGATGGAAAGGGCGCGCCGGAAGACGTGGAATACCAGAATGCCGTGAGGGCGCTGTATGCGCTTTCCTTTACGATCAAAATGAGCAAAATGGGCGGCATGCAGCCAGAAGGATATTTTGAATATGTGGTTCCACCGCTTGAGGGGCTTTGGTATGGCGATAAAGGGCGGTTTGAAACGGACCGGCGCGGGGAGTGGATGTGGATTTCCATGATCCGCCAGCCTGAATTTGTAACGCCGGACGTATTCGGCTGGGCGATGGAGGAATGCCGCAGAAAAAAGCCGGACGTGGATATTTCCGGAGCGCGCTTTGAAACCTTCGAAGAAGGGCTGTGCGCACAGATGATGCACGTTGGACCTTATTCAAAAGAAGCGGAGACGGTCGAAGCCCTGCACCGGTATATCGAGGAAAACGGACTGAAGGACATGACGGGAACAAAGCGCAAGCATCATGAAATCTATCTTGGAGACCCGCGGCGCACTGCGCCAAAGCGTCTTAGAACAGTGTTGCGCCTGCCCGTGGAAAGGAAGGAAGCATGAAAAAGAAATTTGCATTTTTGCTGATGGGAGCGCATTATGACCCCGCGCAGCACCATGCGCAGTTTGAAACGGGCAAGCAGACCACGTATATTTATTCCGTAAAAAATCCGGAAGAAGCGTACGCAAAAATTATGGAACTGAAAGAGGATGGCGTGGGTGCAATCGAGCTGTGCGGTGCGTTCGGTGAAGAGATGACCCGGAAGATCATCGGGATGACAGGCGGAGAAATTGCCGTTGGCTTTGTGACGCATTTCCCCGAACAGGATGGTGTGTTCGCGGAATTTTTTAAAAAATAGCAAATGACAAAAAGGGGAAAGCAATGACAGAACACTTAATTGGATCCATCGCGGAGGAACTGGCTGCCTTGCCGTTCATTCAGGGAATTGTGCTGGGCGGTTCGCGCGCGACTGGAACGGCAGGGCCTGGTTCGGATATTGATATTGGAATTTACTATGACAAAAACAGGCTTGACCTCAAGGCACTGAACCATGCTGCGCAAAAGCTGGACGACGAGCGCCGGGAAGCGCTGGTGTGCCCGGAGGGCGAGTGGGGAGACTGGGTAAACTGCGGTGGATGGCTGATGACGGAGGGATACCGTACGGACCTGATTTTACGGGAAACCAGGCGGGTACGTAAATGCGTTGGCCAGTGCGAGCAGGGAATGATATCGGCAAACTACCAGACTGGACATCCGCATGCCTACCTTAACGTGATGTACCGCGGGGAGCTGGCTGCGGCGCGCGTTCTATACAGCAGGGATGACGATTTCCTGCAGTTGAAAAAATGGGCGGAAAATTATCCGGACAGGCTGCGGCATTCGCTGATGGACTTTTTTCTGTTTGAAGCACGGTTTTCATGCAGCCTTGCAAAGGAGCATGCGCAGGAAGGCGACCTGTATTATGTGGCGGGGCATCTTTTCCGGGCAGTATCCGCCCTCAACCAGGTGCTGTTCGCGTATAACAGGGAGTATTGCCTGAACGAAAAGAAAGCGGCTGCCCGCATCGATACATTTCCGGTGAAGCCAGCCCATTACGGCAGGCGGGTAAACGGGATTTTTTCATTATCCGAAAAGTCCGCAAACGAAAGCTGTATCGAGACTGAAATACTGATTGAAGAAACGGAGAATTTGTGCGGTGAATGATGTTTGCCGCAGCTTGCCGGATGGCCGGGCGCCGATTATTTGCCGGGACGCCGTAAATGAAGCGGCGCAGTGATCTATTCCGGGGCAACTGCCCTGGTTTGAGCTTGCCGAAAAATTTTGCCGCTACATAGATAGATCCTTTTTGAGGGTACAGCTACGGCTCGCCAGGCCCGTGTGGCGGCAAAACAGCCGGAGGAGCGATTCGGTGGACGCGCAGTATATGCCGTCCAATAGACCATAGACCAGGGGAACTTTCCCCTTTTAGAAAGTATCGAGAGTTTGAACCCGGGACATTTGCCCCGGGATTTTTGTTTGCAGCACCGCGCGGAGGTGTAAATTTGAATTGCAGACAAAAACAAGGGGGAATTCCTGTGCCTAAAACAAGGCTTGAGGCGTTTACGGACGCCGTAATCGCAATTATTATGACCATTCTGGTGCTCGATTTTGCAGTGCCTATGGAGCCAACTTTCGCAGCGTTATGGGGAATGCGTTTTAAATTCCTGATCTATATCCTGAGCTTTGTTTCGCTTGCAATCTATTGGAACAACCACCACCATCTCCTGCAGGTTTCGAAAAAGATCAACGGACGTGTGCTGTGGCACAATATGGCGTTTATCCTGTGCCTAACCTTTTTTCCGTTTGTCACGGCGTGGGTAGACGAGCACCTGTTTGATACGGCGCCCGAAATTACATACGGTGTTGTTGTACTGCTCGCGGATATCAGTTATGCGGCGCTCGCGCATTCCCTCGTGAAGGTGAATGGAGCGGACTCCGAGGTTGCCCGCGCGCTGTGCGGCTTCCGTAAATCCAAGATTACCTTTGTAATTGTCGGCACAGGCCTTGGCATCGGTTTTTTCTTCCCGATTGCGGTAGTCATTTCCATTGCACTCTCTCTTGTGCTGTGGTTTACACCCGACAAACGGATTGAACGTACGCTTTTCGGTGAAGATATTTCCTGCTCCGCTTCAGGCAAAAAGACACATTAAAACCTATTTTATGATATAATAAAATCACTTTTTACAAGGGGGTTTTGCATGTGGAGCGGACAAACATAAACGTTAAAAAATTACGGGACGGAGCGGTGCTTCCAACCTATGGATCGGAATATTCCGCAGGCGCGGACCTGTATGCCTGCCTTGACGAAGCGGTTGTGATTGCCCCGGGAGAAACAAAAATGATTCCCACGGGCCTTGCCGCGGAGATTCCGGTTGGATATGCGGGACTGATTTATGCGCGCAGCGGCCTTGCAACAAAGCAGGGACTTGCCCCCGCAAATAAGGTAGGGGTTGTGGACAGCGACTACCGTGGGGAATGGATGATTGCCCTGATGAACCATTCGGGCAGCCCGCAAACTGTGGAGCCGGGGGAACGAATTGCGCAGGTGGTGGTCACGCCGGTTCTCGCAGTTTCTTTTTGTGAAGCGGAGGAACTGGAAGATACCTTGCGCGGCGCGGGCGGCTTTGGGTCCACGGGGAAATAGGGCATGGCAATGTGGAAGCCGTGGCGCGGCTGCCGCATACAAATTCTGCTGCATTCATAAAGGCGATGGAAAGCGCGGCGTGGATACGGAAAACATTATGCGTGCGAAGCAGCCTGGCGCGCCGCTTGCGCGGAACAAAGCCGGGACTTATAAAATGAAGCCGGGCCGGGGCAAACGGTGTATCTTTATTTTTCTACGGATTCTTGATTGAAAGATGCAGACCAATGGCGCGGAGAATGCTGGGCAATGATGCGGCGGCCCGGCTAAAAATTCTTTTCCTGACAAAGCCGGCCGAACGGCTGATGGAATGCCTTCCTACAGGCTGGGGCGGACTATCCAAACGCAATGGGTAGAAAACCAGAAAAGGGCAGACAGGCGGCTTTCCCTGTTCCGGGGGCTGCCGGGACAGCACAAAAATATCATTTGCCAGCCGCTGCTTGAAAAGATGAACATTGGGCCTTACCTGCACGGCATAGAGATTGTGGCGGCGGGCGGCGAACCGGAATGTGCGGCCCTTTGACTGACTATGCCTGGGTACTTCTACTTCGCTTCCGGGAGCAATGCGCACGGAAGGCCGTACATTTTGGTATTCAGGCAGTGCGGCACGCATTTTTTCAATATACCCTCGCCGCACGCAAGCTATGCAGGCAGGCGCGCAAGGCGAATATCAATTGCTGACTCTGAACAAGAAAAAGGGCGGTTGCCTCAAAAGCAACCGTTTTTTTGTTTATTCCGAAAAAATACTGTCTGATTCGGTCAGGCAGTTATATTGATCGCGCGTAACGGTGATCTTTCCACGCGCAACGGTAATAAGGCCCAGTTCGCTTAAAAATTTAATGCTGCGATTTACCGTACGTTCGCTGATCCGGCAGTTATCCGCAATATCCGCCCGGGTATGCTGAATGACAGCGATAGGTTCGGAAGAAAGTTGGGGCTTTACCGCATCCATAATATATAGGCTTACAATGCCCACCGCGTCATTACGGACGTGCTGACAGATAGCTGTAGCGGCCGTATAAAGCTTTTGTGCGACACTGGTGGTTATCCGGTACATAAATTCAGGATCACTTTTCATCCAAGTAATAAAATCCTGTTTATGGACTTTTAGGATATCGCATACCTCATAAGCCTTCGCTGTGAAAGCCACTTCATTTTTGCCGCATAAAATTTCCATTTCACCGACAATTTCCCCAGGAGCGATATATACGATACGGCTGGTTGCACCATCTGTAGAAATGTTATAAATGCCAATTTTCCCAGAACAAAGAAAATAGACACAGTCGAGTGGACCGCCTTGCTCGAACAGGTAACTGTTCTTTTTCAAATGGATATATTCCGCATGATCCATTACATATTCCGGGGGATCTTTGGCTAAATCCCGAAATAGTTGCCTGATTCTATCCCTGTTTTCTGCCATACTGATGCTCCTCGCAGCTATTATCGCAAAAAAGAATGAAAAAAGCAATGGATTAGGACATATGGCATTGAATTTAAGGATGTTTTCCCGGAAAATGAGGGTAACATCAAATAATAAATTGAATCCGAACAGAGATACAACTGAAAACAGAAAAGTGACGCACAGGTCATTTGCGGCCTTGTGGACGGGAGGGGAACAATGTTACCGAGAGATAGAGTAATGGCTGTTATTGAAAACAGGGAAACGGACAGGACGCCGCTTGATTTTTGGGCGACACCGGAAATGTGGGATAAACTGAAACAATATTTCGGAACGGAACATAAAAGCACAGTGCTTGAGAAACTACACATAGATGTACGCGATTACAGACCGCAGTATATCGGCCCGCAAATGCCCATATTGGAAGATGGCAGTTACTTTGAACCCATGGGGACGCACCGCCGCATTGTGAGCAATGAATACAATTCTTATGATGAATATGCGAGTTTTCCGCTTGCTTATGCAAAAACAACAGAAGACCTGGAACAGCACAGATGGTTTTCCCCGGATGAGTATGATTACAGCGGATTTTCGACGCTTATCGGTGACGCGCACGACATCTATTGCACAAAAATGATGGTGGGCGGATTGTTTGAACTTGCCTGGGCGCTGCGCGGTTACGAGCAATATATGATGGATATGGCACTTGCACCGGAAATTCCCCATTACATCATGCAACGAATCACTGATTTTTACTGCATTTATATTGAGCGGGCGATGGAAGCAGCGGGGGATAAAATCGACATCATTTTCAGCTATGACGACATTGCATGCCAGCGCGGTATGCTGATCTCAGTAGAGATGTGGCGGGAGTTTATCAAACCCTACCACGAACAAATGAACAGTGTCGCCAAAAAATATGGAAAAAAGATACTTTATCATACCTGCGGGAATATTTACCAGCCTAAGGTCCTGCACGGTCTCGTTGAAATGGGAATTGATATCCTGAACCCGATCCAGATGTGCGGAGAAATGACGCTCTCTGACTTGAAACGTGAATACGGCGGAAAACTCTGCTTCCACGGAGGGATGGACATCCAAAAGGTACTTCCTTTCTATACGCCCGATGAGATCCGCGCGGAAACAAGGCGGCTTACAAAGATTCTGGACAATGGATTTATTCTCGCAAGCACGCACTATATCCAGAATGATACGCCTGTGGAAAACGTAATCGCCATGTATGAAGAGGCGACGGGGACCAAAATTGGAAGGGGGGATAAAATGTGAATGCAGAATTCGCGGTGAAGATGCAGGGAATCACGAAATATTTTGGAGATTTCTGCGCCTTGAAAGAGGTAGAGCTTGCCGTGCGCGCGGGAACCATCCATTCCATTTTGGGGGAAAACGGCGCGGGGAAAACAACCCTGATGAACATCCTGTACGGATTTTATACCTGTGACAGCGGTAAGATATTTGTGCATGGAAGCGAACAGGAAATATCCACGCCGAAAGATGCGATCAACCTGGGAATCGGCATGGTGCATCAGCATTTTATGCTTGTAGAACCCTATACGGTTCTCCAGAATATTATTCTGGGAGACGAAACCACAAAGATACCCGGCATAATCGATTATAAAAAGGCCCGCCGAAAAATTGAAGGGCTCGCGCAGGCCTATCATTTCAATATTGACCTCGATGCAAAAATTCAGGATATCACCGTGGGGATGCAGCAGCGTGTAGAAATTATGAAGGCGCTGTACCGCGGCGCGGAAATCCTGATTCTGGATGAACCAACTTCTGTGCTGACACCACAGGAAATTGATGAATTGATCGACATCATGCACAGCATGGTGAAAAATGGGAAAACAATCGTTATTATAACGCACAAGCTCGCGGAAATTATGAAATCATCGGACGAATGCACGGTAATCCGCAAAGGAAAAAATGTAGCCAGCGTAAAAATTGAGGATACCAGTGAAAATGAGCTTGCGGAGCTTATGGTTGGACGTAAAGTGCATTTTACGGTTGAAAAAGAAAACAGGAAAACCGGAGAGGTTATTTTCAGCGTAGACAGACTCACCGTAGAAGACGACCGGGGAATCACAAAAGTTAACGATATTTCGTTTGGAATCCGTGCGGGAGAGATCTTCGGTATTGCGGGCGTCGATGGGAACGGGCAACAGGAACTGTTCGAAGCAATTGCCTCTTTGCGGAAAGCAAAGACAGGCAGCATTCACATGAAGGGTGTCAATATCACCAATACAAGCCCGCGGGAGATGTTTGAGAATGGTATTTGCGTGATTCCGGAGGACCGCCAGAAGAGCGGGCTTGTGCTTGAATTCACGGTAGCGGAAAACATGGTGCTGGAAAAAATTGGGCGTGCTCCCTTCTCGAGGCATGGTCTGCTTGATTTAAAAAAGATACGAAAAAACGCAACGGACCTTATCCGGGAGTATGACGTGCGGCCAGAGCATTGTGAAGATACACGGGCAGGTGCTCTTTCCGGCGGAAACCAGCAAAAAGCGATTATTGCACGCGCAATATCGAACGACCCAGATTTATTGATTGCAGTCCAGCCTACGCGCGGGTTGGATGTCGGAGCCATTGAATTTGTACATAAAGCAATCGTTGGGCAGCGCAACCAGGGCAAAGCAATACTTTTAATTTCCCTTGAGCTGGAAGAAGTACTGAAGCTTTCCGACCGGATTGCGGTGCTCTACAACGGAAAATTCGCGGATATACTAGATGCAAAAGATGCAGATGAAAACAGGATTGGATTACTCATGGCGGGAGGAAAAAACGATGAAAATGCGTGAATTGATTAAAAAACCAGCCACAGGCATCCTGCTTGCAATCCTGATTGGCTTTGTTGCGGGTGCAGTGGTGCTTGCCGTGGCGGGCTTTAATCCGCTTGAAGCTTATGGTGCCCTGTTTCGCGGCGTATTTTCAAAGCCCAAATATATTGCCCAGGTGATTATCAAAAGTACGCCTATTATTTTAACGGGAATTTCGTTTGTCGTGGCGTTTAAATCCGGCCTGTTCAATATCGGTGGGGAAGGGCAGTACATTATGGGGGCGCTTACGGCGGTAATCGTGGGGGGCAAACTCGAGCTTCCACCCGGCCTGCACTTTGTGGTGGTCATCATTATGGCTATGATTATGTCGGGCCTCCTTGGAGCATTTGTGGGAGTGCTGAAAACAAGATTTGGCGTACACGAAGTTATCTCGTGCGTTATGCTCAACTGGATTATGCTGTATCTGTCCAATTTTTTGATTACGACCGAATGGTTGAAAAAACCGGGAACGGAAGCATCCATCGAAGCGAACACTTCAGCATGGTCGGTAGTGTTGAATTCGTGGAAGACCTCGGATGCTGGCATGGAGCAACTGGCAAACAGCAATTCGCCGATGGCGGAAGTACTCCTCAAGACCGATTTTAACTACGGAATTTTGGTTGCGGTGCTGATCGCGGTAGGGGTGTACTTTCTGTACAAAAATACAACCAAAGGATATGAGCTGCGCGCGGTGGGGATCAACCAGCATGCCTCGCAGCTTGCGGGGATCAGCGTAAACAAAAATGTCATTTTATCCATGGCGATCTCAGCAGCAATTGCAGGTCTCGCGGGCGCGCTTACGATTACAGGCGTAATGCCGCACCGGGTCACACAGCTCGCAACACACGAAGGATATGGCTTTGCAGGTATTTCCGTTGCCCTGATCGGTGGATGTTCGCCTATTGGCAGCATTTTCTCCGGACTGTTTTATTCGATGCTTACCTATGGAAGCGCCTCAATTCAATCGGAGGTGGGTGCGGCCAGTGAAATTATGGATATTGTCATTGGAGTCATCATTTACATGATAGCAATCTCCTCCCTGTTCATTATGCTTGCAAACAGGAAAAAAACTGCCGGCTGTGCCGCAGGAAAAAGAAAGGCGGAAAAACATGGATAATATCGGGATTATAATCAGTATTACGCTTATGTATGCCACGCCGCTTATCCTTGCTGCCCTGGGCGGCATCATCTCTGAGCTTTCGGGGATCACGAACATTGGAATTGAGGGTATGATGGTAATCGGCGCCTTTGCCGGAGCAGCCGTCGGATATTTTTCCGGAAATCCGTGGATCGGGCTTTTGTGCGCGGCCGGTGCGGGGGGGCTGCTTGCGCTGATGCATGCCATCGCATGTGTGAAATTTAACGCCAACCAGATCATTTCGGGCGTTGCCCTGAACCTGATTGGTCTTGGCCTTTCGCTCTTCCTGTCACGAATATTCTTTGACGGGGCAACGCAAACGCTACCCGTGCCAAGCAAGCTGCCTAAGATTAGCCTGGGGGGAGGGATAAGCCTCGATTCCACAGTGATTATTGCGTTGTGCCTAGTGGTATTTGTATGGTTTTACCTCTACCGCATGCGTGGAGGGCTGCGACTGCGCGCCATCGGGGAGCATCCTGCTGCGGCAGATACCTTAGGCATTAACGTATACCTTTTCCGCTATCTTGCGGTTATTGTTTCCGGATTGCTGGCGGGGATGGGCGGTGCGGCAATGTCGCTTGCCGTCGTATCGAGCTTCACACCCATCGTGATCTCCGGGCACGGCTACATAGCCCTTGCGGCGGTCATTTTTGGCAGGTGGAACCCCGTTGGCTCTTCGCTCGCCTGCATCCTGTTTGGATTTGCACAGGCGCTGGTGGTCATTCTGGGCGGAGGGGAAATTGCGATTCCTTCCCAGATCCTCGCAATGCTCCCTTATATTCTGACGATTGCAGTGCTGATGCTCTTGAAAGGAAAAACGGCGGCGCCCCGGGCAAGCGGTGTGCCGTATATTAAAGGAAGCCGCTAATACGGAAAATATATTGGATGAAAAAAGGCCGGTAAAAGCTCCGGTGTAATTAAGCGATGAAAAAAGAGGTTTGACAGCATATGAAAATGTATGAAATTTTAAACAAAAAGCGGTATGGGGAAGCCCTGACGCCGGGGGATATTGATTATGTGGTGAAGCGCTTCACAGATGGAGAAATTCCGGATTACCAGATGGCGGCGCTCCTGATGGCGATCGCGATCAATGGAATGGACGACACGGAAACCTTTGCCCTTACAAAAAGCATGGTGGAAACAGGTGAGACCGCGGATTTATCTGCAATCCGTGGGATCAAGGTGGATAAACACAGTTCGGGAGGAGTGGGAGATAAAACAAGCCCGATCGTCGGGGCGATTGTCGCGGCGTGCGGCGTGCCCGTTGCCAAAATGTCCGGCAGGAGCCTGGGGTTTTCCGGCGGCACGGTGGACAAACTGGAAGCCATACCCGGTTACAGCATCGCAATAGAAAAGGAACGCTTTTTCGAGATCGTGAATACGGTGGGCGTGAGTATCATCGGACAGACCGGGAACCTCGCACCGGCAGATAAAAAAATTTACCAGTTGCGCGATGTGACCGCAACAGTGGAAAGTATTCCGCTGATCGCCTCCAGCATCATGAGCAAGAAAATTGCCGGCTCCGCCGATGCGATCCTGCTCGATGTAAAAACTGGGAACGGAGCGTTCATGAAAGATATCGCAAGCGCGACGGCGCTCGCAGAAAAAATGGTGGCGATTGGAAAGCGCTTTGGGAAACATACGGTTGCGCTTGTCACACAGATGAACTGCCCGCTGGGAAACAATATTGGCACATCGCTTGAAGTAATCGAAATGATCCAAGTGCTGCACGGAAACAAGGCGGGACGGCTTAAGGAACTATGCTGTGTGCTTGCGGCGAACATGCTGTACCTCGCACAGAAAGGCAGCCTTGAGGCGTGCGAAGAGATGGCGGCGCAGGCGCTTGAAAGCGGACGAGCGTTCCGGAAGTTCCGCGAAATGGTGGCGGCGCACGGCGGGGATGTGACACTGGTTGACCATCCGGAGCGTTTTCCGGAAGCATCCTGTATAAAAGAGGTGCGCGCCTGGCAGGATGGATTTGTACAGGGCTTCCAGACGGAAAAGTGCGGTATGGCTTCCATGGCGCTTGGCGCCGGACGCGAGAACAAGGATGCGCAGCTCGACTATACAGCGGGCGTGTGTCTTGCAAAAGGGTATGGAGATCCTGTACGGCGTGGAGATATCCTCGCATCGCTGCACACCTCGCGGCCGGAGACGCTTGACCGTGCGGAGCAGCTTCTGCGGGAGGGCATCGTGATTAGCGGGGAGGGCCCGAAAAACCTCCCGCTGGTCTACGCGCGGATCGACAGCGAAACAGTTTGAAATTGCAGATGATGCAATCAAAATAAAACACAAGAGAGGAAAAAAATCATGAAAAAAGTAGTTGTACTGATGCTTACGGTCTTGATTGTTCTGAGCGTTTTAATGACGGGGTGCACTGCACAGGAACCGGCACAGGAAAGCAGCGCCGCGCAGAGTACGGAAAACGAAAGCACCGCGCAGGAAAACGGTGAAGGTGAAAGCGAAGCGGGCAGCAAGCCGGCAGCAGGAAAAACGCTGAACGTTGCGCTGGTGGCGGACCTTGGGGGAATCAACGACCAGTCTTTTAACCAATCGGCATGGGAAGGCATGCAAAAACTGGAGGCAGACCTCGGATATCAGGTAAAATACCTGGAATCTGCACAGGAATCGGATTTTGGATCGAACCTTGATAAACTGACGGATGAGGAACCCGATATGATCTGGGGCGTCGGTTTCCTGATGGCAGACGCCATGCTCAATGCGGCCAAAACAAACCCGGACCAGAAATACGGCATTGTGGATTCCTCTTATGAAGAGACACCGGAGAATCTGACGAGCGTACTCTTCAAGGCGCAGGAATCAAGCTTTCTCGTCGGCTATATTGCGGGACGCATGACTGAAACGGATCATGTTGGACTCGTTGGGCCAATCAAAAACCCAATTATCGACCAGTTTGAATATGGCTTTCGTGCGGGCGTTGCCTATGCGGCCAAGGAACTCGATAAGGATATTGCGGTCGATGTACAGTATGCGGAAAGTTTCAGCGATAACGCAAAGGCAAAAGCTATTGCAACGGTGATGTATAACGATGGAGCGGATATTTTGTTCGCGATGACGGGCGGGGCAAGCATCGGCGTGATCGAGGCAGCCAAGGAAATGGATCAATATGTGATCGGCGTGGACCGGGATCAGAACTATCTTGCGCCCGAAAATGTCCTTACCTCCGCGATCAAAAATGTAGATCAGGTAATTTATAAAATTACCCGGGAAATTGCGGACGGAACCTTCGCAGGCGGGACGGCCACCTCGTACGGCCTTGCGGAAGATGCGGTAGGAATTGCACCTACATCAGACCAGCTTGTGCCTGCAGATATCCTTGCGGCAACCGATAAGGTGAAGGAAGAATTGATCTCCGGCACAATTACAGCGCCTCTCGACGAAGACTCGTTCAATGAATTTATGGCAGGGCTGGCATAAACAGAACAGAACGCAGACGGGATGCGCCGGACCTTACGGGCCGGCGCATTTCATATGAAGGCATTCGACAGATTTGAATAAATCAAAGCATAGTCCGCAAATAATAGTAAGGAGAAAAGAAAATGTCTTTGGATAAAATGATGGAGCTGCAGACAGTACGATATGGAGAAGACGGATTGTTTATTCTCGATACGACGAAACTGCCCCGCAACTTGGAATATATAAAAATGGAAACGGTTGAAGAGTGCTTTGATGCAATCAGGACGCTGAAAGTACGCGGTGCGCCGGCAATCGGTGTAGCGGCGGCCTATGCGCTGGTTCTTGCGGCGGAGGAGGCGCGTCAAACCTCGTATGAAGAGTTTTACGAGGATTTTAAGCGCGCAAAGGATTATTTGGCAAAATCCCGGCCGACGGCGGTTAATTTATTCTGGGCACTCGACCGGATAGACCGAATGGTTCAAAAGCACAGGGGGGAAAGCCCGCATCGCCTGCGGACGGCAATTATTGACGAGGCGGACCGGATCAAGCAGGAAGATGTGGAAATGTGCCGGAAAATTGGAGAGCACGGCCTTACCCTGCTTTCGGACGGTATGGCGATCCTTACGCACTGCAACACAGGCGTACTTGCGGCATCCCGGTATGGAACAGCCATTGCACCCGTTTATCTTGCAAAAGAACGGGGAACGAATATTAAGGTATTTGCCGATGAGACGCGTCCGTTGCTTCAGGGAGCGCGCCTCACCTCCTATGAACTGTTTCATTCAGGCGTGGACGTAACGCTTATTTGCGATAATATGGCGGCAATGGTGATGAAAAACAAATGGGTACAGGCTGTATTCATTGGTTGCGACCGAATTGCGGCGAATGGCGATGTGGCAAATAAGATTGGAACCTACGGCCTTGCCGTCCTTGCTAAGCACCATGGTATTCCGTTTTACAGTGTGGGACCGACCTCCACGATTGATATGGAAATCGCGACCGGAGATGAGATCCCGATCGAGGAACGCGGTGCGGAAGAAATTATCTATGGCCTTGGATATCAGATTGCTCCCGAAGATGTGAAGGTATACAATCCCGCATTTGATGTGACGCCAAATGAACTGATTACCGGAATTATTACGGAAAAAGGAATTGTGCGCCCGCCTTTCCGGGAAAATCTTGCGAAGTTGTTTGCAGAATAGAACGATGAAAATAAACGGGATGAAACTCGTGCAACTGGCCAGGGAAGCGGCAAAGAATGCGTATGCACCTTATTCGTGCTACCGGGTAGGAGCAGTGATTCTTGCGCCGGACGGAAAGATGTTCTGCGGCTGCAACGTGGAAAACGTTGCCTTTTCTGCTTCCATTTGTGCGGAACGTGCGGCTGTGGCGCAGGCGGTTTCAGCAGGATATACGGAGTTTGTGGCGATTGCCATAGCAGGCAGCGGAATGGAGATGGCATATCCCTGCAGAATATGCAGGCAGGTTCTTGCAGAGTTTTTACGGAAAGACACTAAAATATTCTGCGCAAACAGTGTAGGAAAATATGAAGTATTCACGCTGGAAGAACTTCTTCCCTATCGATTTTATACCGGACTGAAATAACACAAAAGGATACCGCGTTTCCGCAGTATCCTTTTGACATTTGTCTTGTACTTCCGCGTGAGACGGAAAATCTTCGAGCCGGTCGAGCCGGGCAAACAAAACAACGGCACAGCGCAAAACGCTGTGCCGTCTCCATATGGCCAATTTATAATCACAGTCTATTTTATTAAAGACTTCATATAGTTTGCATATCCCGCAAAAGCAATCCCCGGTTCTTCGAGGGAAAGATCCCAGCGCTTAAGCCATTCGAGGGAATAAAATCCATCATAGCCGATTTGGCTGAGGCGTTCCACGCATTCGCGCACAGGAAGGTCCCCATAGCCGACCATGGTGTATTTTAGCTTGTCATTATCATATACAGAATCTTTAATATGTACGTGGCGGATAAGGTCGCCGATTGTGTCGATTGTGTATTCCGGCGTTTCGTTAAAATAACGGTATGGGTGGTGGATATCCCATAGTACGCCGATATTTTCTTCGCCAGCGCAGTTTACAAGCTCCACCATGTTGCGGGAATCGGCGAAAAATCCGTTCGTTTCAACAAGCACGTTTACGCCGAGCGGTTTTGCATACTGGGCAACCTCTTTTACGCGGGCCGCAATTTCAGGAATATTGAGTTCGCCGCTTTGCTCCGGGCCGAAATCGCCCAGCACACGAATATTTTGAATACCCATGTCGTGCGCCGTATCCGCATACGCTTTTGCAAGGTAAAGCACGTCGCCAAGATGGTTTGAATCGTTCATATAGCATGCGGAGGTCAGGCATGCGATGGTAAGCCCCTTAGCTGCAAGGAGGGCTTTGGTCTTTGGCGCATTTTCAGGTGAGAACTGCGGAATACGCGTCCCATCGATCACGTTTCCCACGCCGCGGATTTCAATACCGTCATAGCCCATATCGCATGCAGTGGAAATAATATCTGAAAAGCTCCATTCAGGGCAGCCCAATGTGGAAAAACAAAGTTTCATAACAAAAACCTCCGTTTGTTGATACTGTTATTTTAACATAACCAATATTTGTTTGCAATTTACACTTCGTATCCGTAGAGATAAAAATGCAGCGGTTTTCCATCCGCTTCGATACCGAGGAGCCCTTCCACTTCTGCGAGCCGCTCATACCCGAGATGGTCGTAAAAACCGAAATTGCAAAAGCTGTCCGTAAGAAGGAATGCGTGCCGCGCTTCCTGTTTTTTCAGGAAAGCGTTGAACCGCGAAAGAAGCGTTTTCCCGACGCCCAGGCCGCGCGCCTCCGGCGCGGTGGCGAACAGCACAAGCTCCGCGTCGAAACTGCCTTCATAAGGCGCGAGAAGCTGCCGCTCATATTTGGCGGTACGTGTCTGCGCTTTGTAAAACTTCCGCCCCTCCCCGGAGCGTGAAAATTCCCGCAGGAACCGCCGCGCTTCCTTTTCAAAACCCTTGTGTTCCGCGGGAAAGGGAAGGGAACCGCAATGCCCAAGAAGTATACCGAGGATCCTGCCGTCCCGCTCCGCGGCTTCAGCATAATTCTGGCGCGCGAGGTAGGCATACCAAAATGCAAGCCCGGCACGCCGGACGGTGCTTTCATCGTTTAAATATTTGTCAAACTGCCAAATCCCGCAGAGCATTTCGCTGATCTGCGGGTAGTCCTGTTCCGTAATAGTTCTATATAAAATGGATTCCATAGATCATAAGCGGAAATCCGTAAGGATCTCCTGCGGCCCTCCTGCCGCCGCACAACCAGTGACGGGCTAAAAAATCCGGACAAGCCCGGCGCTTCGGGAAAACCCGAAGCCGCCCCAAAGGGAATATTCAAACAAAGCCCTGACAAACAGCCTTCCTGCTGCAGGCCCGTCACAACATTTGTTCAAATTCATCCAGCGCTTTTGCAAACTCCTGCATGCAGACGTCCACAGGCTCGCCGCCCGCTAGGTCTACATGTGCAATCTTTAAAAGCTCAAGCGGATAGTCGCTGCCGCCCGAAGACAGGAAGCGGATATAATCCCCGACCGCGTTTTTCCTGCCGCTGAGGATATCCGACGCGATTTTTACCGCGCAGGAGAAACCCGTCGCATATTTATACACATAGAACGCATTGTAAAAGTGCGGGATGCGCGACCATTCAAAGGAAATCGTATCGTCCCGCGCAATTTCCGGGCCGTAATACAGCGCGTTAAGGTCGCCGTACATCCGGCACAGGCTTTCGTGGGTCAATGCTTCGCCCGCCTCCACGGCCGCGTGCGTCATTTTCTCAAACTCCGCAAACATGGTCTGCCGCACCACCGTCGTACGGAACTGGTCGAGATAGTGGTTCAGGATATACCTGCGCGCGTCCGCATCCTGTTCCGTACCGAGCAGGTAATGCGTGAGCAGGATCTCATTCACTGTGCTTGCGACTTCCGCCACGAAAATTTCGTAACCCGCTTTCGCCTCAGGTTGGTTTTTATTGGAATGGTAAGTGTGCATCGCGTGGCCAAGCTCGTGCGCGATGGTGAACACGCTGTCAAGGTCGCCGCGGTGATTTAAAAGCACATATGGATGTACGCCGAAGACGCCCCACGAATATGCGCCGCTCGTCTTGCCCGGCGTTTCGTATACATCGATCCAGCCGGCATCCTGCGCTTCCTGCAGCAGGTTCCCGTATTCTTCGCCCAAAACGGCAAGCCCCTTTTTCACGAGCTCCATGGACTGCTCGTAGGAATATTCCCCGTGCGTCTCTTTGGCAAGCGGGGTATAGATATCATACATGGCGAGATCCGTAAGCCCGAGCGCCTTTTTGCGCACGTCCACATAACGGTACATGATGGGCAGGTTTTTATGGATCGTTTCGATCAGGTTATCGTACAGCGCAACGGGCACGTTGTCTGAAAAAAGCGATTTTTCCAGCGCGCTGCCAAACTTCTTGGCACGCGCATAGAATACGTCTTTCTTGACGCTTGCCGAATAGGCCGCGCTGATGGTGTTGATCATATCCTTGTAGGACTTGTAATAGGTTTCGTAAGTTTTTTTGCGTACATCGCGGTCAGGGCTTTGCATCATCACGATATATTTGCCGTGGGAAAGCTGGACGCATTTTCCGTCCGCATCCTTTACCGTACCGAACTTCATGTCTGCATTGTCGATCATGGTGAAGATGTCTTTGGGCGCGCCCGCGATGTCTGCAGTCATGGAAAGGAGCCGTTCTTCTTTTTTGGACAGCACGTGCTTTTTGCCGCGCACAAGTTCCTTGAGCATGAAATCATAGGGCGCAAGATTTTTGTTCCCGTGCGTATGGTTGCCGCACTTCGAGCAATGGCCGCCCTTTTTGCATGTTTTAGGATTACGGCCTTTTTTACAGTGAGGGACAGCCGCTTCGATGTAGCCTGTGAGCACGCCCGGTTTCAAAGCGAGAAGCGCGGGACTCACGAACGAAAGCGCGCTGCCGAGGCGCACGTTTATATCCATCGCGCGCGCGGTCTGCGCCTGGTAAGCCGTATCCGCGTTGTTTTCATCGCGGCGCATACGCGCATATACAAACAGGTTGCCCGCGATGTGCTCCATCTGCTCCATGTCATGAAGGGCGCTGGCAAGGCTCTTTTCGTCTTTTGTCAGCGTCTTCTGGATATGGGGGATGCCTTCCATCAGCTTCTCGAGCTTTTTATAATCTTCCTCCCATGCCTCATCCGTGGCATAGATATCTTCCAGTACCCATTTATATTTTTGGTCGATTTGGTCTCTTGTTTTTTCTTCCATCGTATTTACTCCTTTTGCCTGTCCGGCAGGCAGATAAAAAGCCTTTGCTCCTATTATAACGCTGTTTCCATGCATTTAACAAAAAAATAGAAAGAGAAACATATTTTGGGCAAGATACTTCAAAGACGGGGAAACCAGGTCCTGCCGCGTATGGCCGTATGAAATGCGCGGCAGAGCCAACCCGTTATTTTTTCTGTGCGCGCTCCGGCTTAATTCCTCTGTGCGTGCAAGGGAGCCGGGATGCGCCCGCCCCGCGCGATGAATTCTTTCGGGGAATTGTGGTTATAGGGCATGATGGGCGCACGGCCCAGAAGCCCGCCGAAATCCACATAATCGCCCACCTGCTTGCCGGGTACGGGAATGAGGCGCACTGCCGTCGTTTTGGTATTGACCATGCCGATCGCCGCTTCGTCCGCCATGATCGCCGAAAGCACCTCTGCCGGGGTATCGCCGGGGAGCGCGATCATGTCGAGGCCGACCGAGCATACGCACGTCATTGCCTCAAGCTTCTCCAGCGTGAGCGCGCCCGTTTCCGCCGCGTGGATCATGCCCGCATCTTCGCTGACCGGGATGAACGCACCCGAAAGCCCGCCCACATGGGAGGTAGCCATGATGCCGCCTTTTTTCACCGCGTCGTTGAGGAGAGCGAGCGCGGCGGTCGTACCGTGCGCGCCGCACGTCTCAAGGCCCATTTCTTCGAGGATATAGGCCACGCTGTCGCCGATGGCCGGGGTAGGGGCGAGTGAAAGGTCTACGATGCCAAAGGGTACGCCAAGCCTCCTGCTTGCTTCCCGCGCTACAAGCTGGCCCATGCGCGTGATGTGGAATGCGGTCGTTTTGATGGTCTCCGCCACTTCGTCGAACGGCTGGCCTTTTTTGCTTTCCAGCGCGGCTTTGACCACGCCCGGACCGGAGACTCCCACGTTGATGACGCAGTCTCCTTCACCCGTGCCGTGGAACGCGCCCGCCATGAATGGGTTATCCTCCACCGCGTTTGCGAATACCACGAGCTTTGCCGCGCCCATGCCGCCCTGCGCGGCGGTCAGCTCGGCGCTTTCCCGGATGACCTCGCCCATGCGTTTGACCGCATCCATGTTGATGCCCGCACGCGTTGTCGCCACGTTGACGGAAGAGCATACGATTCCCGTTTCGCTGAGCGCCTGCGGAATGGAATCAATAAACTGCGCTTCTGCGGCAGTTGCGGCTTTCTGCACAAATGCGGAATAACCGCCGATGAAGTCCACGCCCATTTCGTGCGCGGCCCTGTCCATCGCGTGGGCGAATTTCACATAATCTCCACAGCCTTGGGAAATAAGGGAAACGGGCGTTACGGAAATGCGCTTGTTGACGATCGGAATACCGAATTCGTTTTCAATTGCCTCGCCCGTCCTGACGAGATCCTTTGCTTTGCGCGTGATTTTATCATATACGCGTCCGGCGCATACGTCCGCATTGCCGGACACGCAGTCAAAGAGGGAAATACCCATGGTAATCGTGCGGATATCAAGGTTCTGCCGCGCGATCATGTCGATCGTTTTCAATATATCTTTCTGGTCTATCATAAAAAACCCCTTTTAAACAATTGATCGGAAGCAGGAAACAGGCATACAAACGCGCCCGTAGCGTGCTGCGGCCCGCACCCGCTTGCCTGCGCCTATACCCGGTGCATACTGTTGAAAATTTCTTCGCGCATCAGGCGCACCTCGATGCCGATTTTCGCGCCCGCCGCGCCGAGCTGTTCCTTTAACTGCTCAAACGATACCTTCATAGCGGCAAGATCGACAAGCATGGTCATGGCAAACACTTCGTCCCGCAGGACGGTTTGCGTAATGTCGAGGATATTCGCGTTTGCCTCATAGAGCGCATGCGAAATGTGGGCGATGATGCCGGGCTTATCCTGCCCGAGTACGCTTACGATTGCTCTCATAGATAAAACTCCTTTTGTAATAGTAGACAGAAAACCCAAGACGGTGCGCCGGGCAATAGAACCGGCCGCTACCTGTTCCCCGCCTTTTTCTCATATTCATATTTCGCATTCTGGTAGGTGTGGTAGGTAAACGCATACCAGAATGGGAAAACAAACGTAACCACGACGATTGCCAGCAGCGCAAACAAAATCACAAAGATCATCAGTGGATTTTGCAGCGCAAGCATGGGATCCACAAGATACAGCTCATACAGTTCCTGAAAGGGGAGCTGGGAGAGCCAATTGATGAGGAGGCCGGCGAGCCCAACGATGACCGCGGCGGTCAGCACACGCGTAAAGTTGCTCCAAAAATTCCCTAAAAACGCATAGCGGTAGGAACTGAAGACCGCCCGGAACCCGGCCTGGCCTTCTACGGCCACCGTATAAGGAATAAACACAATTCCAAAAAACAGCAGCAGGGCCGCAAGGGCCAGGATTACGACGACCACAATTTGCCACACGGTCAGCGCAGCGGCGGGAACACCGCCGGGCATGGCGATAGCCAGAATAACCGCGATAATTCCCGCTACAGGCAGGGCCAGCAGCACAATCGCGGCGAAATATGCTTTAAGCATGCTGCCATACCGGCACTTTGCGTGTTTGCTTGCATCGCGGAACGTCACATGGCGGCCCGCGTAATCGCTGTCAATGACATAGACCACGTTTGAGACCATGAGCGGCGATGCGAAAACGGCAACGCACACGACGATGGCAAGCACGGTAACGACGCTTGAAAGACTGCTTCCTCCCGTCCGCGAGAGCGCGAGCAGCACGGACCGCGCCACCGAAACGGTACCCGGCATAGTGAAGAACATCAGCGGGACGAGCAGCACAAGCTGGAAAAGAAGCAAGGGCAAAAACAACCTGCCAAAATTCCGTTTATAGACGATTCCGGACGTCCGGAACATGGTCTTGAAGCTCATGGGGACCTTATCCATTCAAAATTACCTCTGTTTACCGGGGCCATGCCGAAGCAATGTTCGCCCGGCTCCCACCTTTTTCCCAAAGGCCCGCTTTGCCGCCCTGGGATGCCGCATGCCCTGCGGATTTCCGCCGGATGGCGAAATTTACCTTATGGGTTTGCGTGGAGCCCCGGGCTGTTTGCCCGACGTCCTTTTCCTGCATACCCCCATTTTGCATACAGGCTTACGATCTGTTCCTTACGGCGCTTCCGGCGTAAACCACTTGCCGCCGGTTTCCGTATAATGATATTTTTCGATGGCTTCCACCGCCTGCCGGGGTGTATCTACAACCGTAAATACGCTGGCCGCTTCCTCTTTTGCGAATTTTTGCGCCACGGTTTTTTCAAACATGGCGAGCAGTTCGTCGAAAAAGCCGTTCGTATTCAAAATCACGATGGATTTTTTATGCTGTTTGAGCTGCTTGAGCGTAATGACTTCGCACAGCTCTTCGAACGTCCCGAAGCCGCCCGCTACGGCAATGAACGCATCGGACAGATCTTCCATCTTCTGTTTGCGTTCGCGCATGGTTTCCGTCACGATATAATCGTTGCATTTTTCGTAGGGAATTCCCGGAATGTTCATAAATTCCGGGATTACTCCGATCACATAGCCGCCCTTGCTGTGTACGCCGCGCGCGGCGGCGCCCATCATGCCCATTGTTCCCGCGCCAAACACCATTGCCCATTCCTTTTCCGCAAGAAGCTGGCCGAGCCGGTAGGCGGCGTCGAAATAGCTTTGGTCGATCGCGGCGGAGGAAGAGCCGAATACACATATTTTTTTCATAATACTGCCTTTCAACAAATAAACATGAAAATCCTTGGACGCCCCGGCAAAGACCCGGACAAATTTATATCCTGTGAAAAACGTTTCGCTTATAACGGTTTAAAAGGAACCACAGCGGCATACCGATTCCATAACATGCGATCGCCTGGCCGATCCCTACCGTTGCGACATTGACCCAATAAGGCAGCCCGAGCATGACGCTCAGAGTCCACGACACCAGGAAAGCGTTTGCAAGGACGCTTGGAAGGGGAAGCAGCCATTTGCTTTTGCCGCGGATCTTCCATGTGACGAACGCGGCCAGCAGGCTGGCAAGACTTCCGACAACGATATCCATGAGTCCCAGTGTCCCCGAGCCAAAGATATTGGCGATCAGGCACCCGATAAAGAGGCCGGGCACTGCCGCGGGCGTAAAAAACGGCAGGACGCACAATGCTTCCGAAATACGCACCTGGAATTGAAGGAACCCAAACGGTGCGAACAGGAGCGTGAGCACTGCGTAAACCGCCGCAATGGCAGCCGTTTCGCAAATGAAACGCGTCTTTGACGGATTTTCCATAATACCTTTCCATACCCCAATCAAAAATTAATTTACAGTACAGTATAGCACAACCGGGCTTCAATTGACAACAACGCACCGCCCGGTATAATGGGGATAGGAGCAGTGCGAGAAGAAAGAGGGGGACCACTATGTTTGATTACCACATCCATTCCAACGTTTCCCATGATGCGTACGACAGCCCTGTACGCGCGGCAATGGCGGCGAAGGAAAAAGGACTTACGGAAATTTGTTTTACAGAGCATCAGGAGATCGATTATCCGTACCCGGAAGAGGGGATGGTGATGCTCGATGATACGCTTTATGACCGTGAACTGCGGAAGGCGCGGGAGCGTGTACCCGGAATCGGCATCAAAAAAGGGGTGGAAGTGTCGCTGATGCCCGGTTCCCTTCAAAAGATCGCCGGATATGTCGGCAGCCGGGACTTTGATTTTGTAATTGCCTCCCAGCACACCATCAAGGGAAAAGATCCGTATTTCGGCGACAGCTTTGAGGGAAAGACACTGCGGCAGGCACAGCGCGAATACCTGGAAGAGATGCTTTTTGACCTCGAGCGCTTCGACGATTTCGACGTTGCCGGACATATTGGGTATCTGGATAAATACCTGTCCAATATTGACGGCCTGAAGGAGAAAACGCCGTTTGAATACCGGGATTTTCCGGACCTGTTGGACGCGATCCTAAGCTCCGTGATTTTGCGCGGTAAGGGGATCGAGGTGAACACCAGCAATTATCTTGTGTATGGATGGCCTACGCCTGTTAAAAGCGTACTGAAGCGCTTCAGCGAGCTGGGCGGGGAAGTGCTTACCCTTGGCAGCGACGCGCATATAGCCGACAGGGTCGGCTGGCGGTTTGCGGATGCAGTGGCATACATGAAGGAATGCGGCATAAAATATATATGTAAATTTACGGCACGGGCGCCTGAGTTCGTACCGCTGGAAAAACTCTGAAACAAGAAAAGAGGAGCGCTGCGGACCGTGGGAGGACGGGCGTTCTTTTTGTATATCCGCAGATTTTTGCCAGCTAAAAATTTCACGAAAAGATTAAAAATAAAATAAATCTTGTTGACATGTTCATGAAAAGATGATAAAGTTATCAACGGTTAGCGGAAGCTAACCAAAGGGGGAAAAGGGGCACTTGAATGGGCGCTCCTTATTATTTTCCGATGAGTTAGCGCATGCTAACAATTGGAGCTGGAAGGGAAGACTGGAATGATTAAGATTGCTTTGTATGGAAAAGGCGGGATCGGGAAATCGACGACGGCATCCAACCTATCGGCGGCGTTTGCACAAAAAGGCTGCCGGGTGATGCAGATCGGCTGCGATCCCAAAGCAGACTCCACACAAAATGTGGCAGGGGGAGAGCAGCCGCGCACGGTGCTCGATGCGCTCCGCGAGAAAGGCGGCGCAGTGGCGCTTGACGATATTGTTAAGGAAGGCTACGGCGGTATCCTGTGCGTAGAGGCGGGCGGCCCGACCCCGGGTATTGGCTGCGCCGGGCGCGGAATCATTACCGCATTTGAAAAACTGGAGGAACTCAAAGCGTATGAAACATTCAAACCGGACATTGTTCTATATGACGTTCTCGGCGATGTGGTATGTGGGGGCTTTGCGATGCCCATCCGCGGTGGTTATGCGGACCAGGTTTTTGTCGTAACTTCGGGCGAGAAGATGGCGCTTTACGCGGCGGCAAATATTGCCCTCGCCATTGAAAATTTTAAAAACCGGGGCTATGCCTCTTTTGGCGGCGTGATCCTCAATGCACGCAACGTGGAGCGGGAAAACGAGCTTGTGGAAGAATTCGCGCGGGACGCGGGAACGCAGGTCGTGAAGGTGATTCCACGCAGCAGCTTCGTGCAGCGCGCGGAAGAACAGAAGAAAACGGTGGTGGAAGCATATCCCGAAAGCGATATGGCGCGCGAGTATCTTGATCTTGCGGACCGCGTACTTGGAATTTGCACAAGGGAGGAACAAAAAAATGCATGAGCGGAAAGCCGGGAACTCCCTGGCACGGGCGGATAGGGCAAACGGGTGCGAATTTGTTACTACCCTTCAGTATTCTTCCCCAGCGCGCGGTGGCTGGAGTATCGTGCGTATGGCTATGCAGGTGCCCGAAAGCTACCAGCTTTTCGTAGGTCCGTCGGCTTGTATGCGGCATATTATGCTTTCCTCAATGGAGCTTAAAATAGACGACCGTATTTCGTGGCTCTCTATCCGGGAAGAAGACATTGTTTCGGGCAGTTATGAAAAGCTGATCCTCGAAAATGTGGACGGACTGCTCGAAAAAATGAATCCGCGTCCGCGCGTGTTCATGATCTTCGTGACCTGCATCGACAATCTGCTCGGAACGGACCACGAGGTTTTCCTCGGGCCGCTCAACGAAAAGTACCCGGATACGAAAACGATCGTATGCTTTATGAACCCGATTACGGGGGACGGTCCGGCGCCGCCCGCCGTTACCATTCAGGACACCATTTATTCCCTCACCGGGGATGCGGAGCAAAAGGACCGCGCGGTCAACTTTATCGGCAGCAACCTTGCCATCGGGCGGGACAACGAGCTGATCGGCTGGCTCGGCCAAAACGGAATCGAATCCCGGCACATCAGCCAGTATAAGACGTTTGACGAATTTCAGGAGATGGGGAAAAGCGCGCTTAACATCATCACTTCACCGCTCGCGCTTTATGCGGCGAAACAGATGAAGCTCCGGAAGGGGATCGATTACGGATATTTCCCGGTCAGTTACTCCTTTGGCGAAATTGAACGGAATGCGGCCGAAGTATGCGAAAAGCTTGGCATACCGTCGCCGGATTTTTCAAAAGAAAAGCAAATGGCGGAAGACAAGATACTTGAGACGCTGAAAAGCCTTGCCGGACGGCCCGTTTCTATTGATTATGCGGCAACTTACCGCCCCTTTGGGCTTGCACGCCTTTTGGTGGAATATGGATTCCGGGTAGATACGGTTTTTGCATCGGAATGCCTGCCCGTCGAACGGGAAGACATGAACTGGATCCTGAAAAACCACAGGGAGGTAAAGGTTCTGCAGCCGGAGCATTTTTCGATGCCCGGGCAGATTGCGGG
The DNA here is from genome assembly GCF_014287795.1 of Christensenella tenuis. Classification (GTDB taxonomy): domain Bacteria; phylum Bacillota; class Clostridia; order Christensenellales; family Christensenellaceae; genus Christensenella; species Christensenella tenuis. The sequence goes on along the minus strand of NZ_JACOON010000004.1, from coordinate 93,542 downwards.
TAGCAAACAGCATTTGTGCATTGGCTTTGAAGCGGCTTATTTCACGGGTTCGCCCCATGTGGTGCCGCTTGCTGCGGACGGCGAACATTACGGCTACGCGGGTATTATTTCCATGATGGAAAAGATGCGCCGGGAATGCGGGCATGAATACGATTTGGAACAGCTTGTGAAAGACAGCGGATTGGTGGTGTGACATGAAACAATTATCCTTGAGCCTTCCCCCCTTTGCGCCGGATTATTCGGGCGTGTGTTCCGCCCTGTTTGAACTGGGCGGAATGATCGTGATCCACGACGCATGCGGATGTACGGGAAATTATACGGGGTTTGACGAGCCGCGGTGGTATGGATCGTCGAGCGAGGTATATTGCTCGGCCCTGCGCCAGATTGACGCCATCATCGGCGATGATGAAAAGCTGATTGGACGCATCATGGAAGCGGCGGAGGAAATGCTGCCAAAATTCATTTGCGTGACGGGAAGCCCCGTGCCCATGGTGATTGGCACGGACTTTGAAGGGATCGCGGGCGAAATCGAACAGCGTACCGGCCTTCCTGCGTTTGGGTTTGCGACGACCGGCCTGCGGCTTTACGACTGCGGCGCCTCAGACGCTTTCCTTGCGCTCGCAAGGCGTTTCGGGAAAAAGAGGGAGACCGTGGAAAAACGGATCAACCTCCTGGGCCTGACCCCGCTTGATTTTTATACCAACGGAAACGCCGGAGATATCCGCGCGGCGTTCCTTGCGGAGGGATATACGGTGGGTGCTTCCATGGCGATGGATACGTCCCTGGAAGAGATCGCGGCCTGCGCGCAGGCGCAGGCGAACGTGGTGGTTTCGCAAAGCGGCCTTGCCGCGGCAAACGACCTGTACAGCAGGCTCGGGATTCCTTATGTGGCCGGCCTGCCCGTGGGGAAAAAACCGACGGAAGAGCTGCTCGAGCTGCTCGGCCGGACCTGTGCGGACGGAAAGAACCGCATTGCGGCCTCCGAAAAGCCGGGTAAAAAAGTCCTGATCCTGGGCGAAAAGGTGATCTCTGATTCCATTCGCCGCTGTCTTGTGCGGGACTATGGCTTTGAGGGTGTGACCGTAGCGGGGCTTTTCACCCCGAATGCCGGGCTCATGCAGCCGGGCGACATGCAGGCGGCGTGTGAAGAAGAAATTGCAGCGGAAGTGAACGGCGGTTACGATATCGTGATCGGCGATCCTATGCTGAAGGTGTTGCTTGAGCCGGGCAGCCGCACGAAGTTTGTGGATTTCCCGAACCCCGCGGTATCGAGCAAACTGCACTGGAACGAATGCATCCCGTTTATCGGTGAACATATAGAGGAACTTGTAAAACGCATCTAAGGATAAACCTATCCTTACAATATTTCAAAGAAAAGAGGTAAAGAAATGAAGAAAAGTATAGCGATCATGCTTGCTGCACTACTGTGCCTGTCCCTACTGCTTACGGCATGTGCTTCGCAGGAGCCTGCAACCTCCGAACAGCCTTCGGAGAGCGCGTCCTCGGAGCCCGCTGAAAGCGCAGAAACGGAAGCGACGGCCTCGGAAGAAGCGGAGGGAACAAGAACCATTACCGACCATGCGGGGCATGAAGTCGTGCTGCCCGAAAAGGTGGAGCGCGTGGCCATCGGCGGCCTTACGCCCCTTACGTCCGTATACTGCATGTTTATGGGCTCGTCGGACGGGCTCGTCGGGATTCACCCGGATTCCAAGAACGCCGCAGTGAATTCCATCCTCGGCGAAGCGTATCCGGGGTTGAAAGAGCTGCCGGACGGCTGGGCGAGCGGAGACGATATCAACATGGAAGAGCTGATTAAGCTCGACCCGGACGTGGTGTTTTACAATGCGGACGTAACGGCAAACTATGACGCGCTTGAAGCCGCAGGTATCCCGGCGGTCGGCTTTTCAACCACACTTTTCGACGATTACAACACAATCGACACTTTCAACGCGTGGATCGAACTTTTGAAAGAAGTCATGGGTCCGTCTGACAGGGCTGACGGCATCATCGCATACGGCGAGGAGGTGCAGCAGACCGTTGCCGACAGGCTCGCGGAAGTGCCGGAGGAGGATTATCCGAATACCCTGATCCTCTCCAACTACAATGAATCCGCGATCACGGCGGGCGGCACCAGTTTTGCAAATTACTGGATCACTTCTACCGGCGGCAAGAACCTCGGCTATGATGTGGGTGCGTTCACAGGCGAAGTCAATATGGAACAGATCTATGAATGGAATCCGGACGTGTTGTTCCTCAACAGCTTCTCGGCCTATACGCCTGAGGACCTCTACAACAACACGGCGGCAGACGGACACGACTGGAGCGGCATCAAAGCAGTACAGGATAAGCGCGTGTACAAGATTCCGCTGGGAATGTATTACTGGTTCCCGCCGTCCTCCGATTCCCCGCTGATGCTTCAGTGGATGGCGAAGCAGATGTATCCTGAATTATTCGAAGACCTTGACATCGAACAGGAGATCAAGGATTATTACAGCGAATTCTACGGCCTTGAGCTCACGGACGAACAGGTGGCCCTGATCCTCGCCCCGACGCCGGAATCTGCAGCGGCATTCTAAACCATGGCCAGCCTGAAACAAAATCATGTTTTCAGAAATATTATACTGGTACTCCTGCCCATTGTGACGGCAATTATCTGTATGGGAATCGGGCGTATGTCCATGGGCCCGGGCGAGATCGTGACAAACCTGTTTGAGATCGCGGCGCACGGGCCGGAGAGCGTCGATCCGCAGATATACAGCGTGCTGATCAGCGTACGGCTCCCGCGGATCATTCTCGCGGTGCTGTGCGGGGCGGGACTGGCGGTATCCGGCGCGGCGTTCCAGAGCATCTTTTCCAATGCGCTGGCAACGCCGGATACTTTGGGCGTAGCGGCAGGCTCCAGCTTTGGAGCCGCCCTCGCCCTTTTGCTGGGTATGGGGCTCATCACGGTGCAGGTCTCCGCGCTTGCGATCGGCTTTGTCGCCGTTCTGATGACCTATATCATCAGCCGCCAGAAGAGCGGGGCGAGCACGGTGATGGTCATCCTCTCGGGTATGGTCATCGCGTCGCTGTTTGAAGCGGGGATATCGATTATCAAATTTATCGCGGATACGGAATCGCAGCTCCCGGCCATCACTTACTGGCTGATGGGAAGCCTCGCAAACACCAACTTCAGCAGCCTTGCGCTGGGCGCGCCGTTCATTGTGGCGGGCATCGTGATTATTTTTGCCCTGCGGTGGAAGCTCAACGTGTTGATGCTCAGTGAGGATGAGGCGAAGACCATGGGCGTAAATATCCGTGTGATGCGGGTGATTGTAGCGCTTGCGGCGACGATGATTACCGCTTCGTGTGTTTCTATGTGCGGGCAGGTTGGCTGGGTAGGGCTTCTGATCCCCCATATTTGCCGGATGCTTTTTGGCAGCAATAACCAGAGCATTGTTCCGGCGAGTATCAGCCTTGGCGCGGTGTTCCTGCTGATTATGGATACCGTAGCGCGCAGCGCGACTGCGGCGGAAATACCGATCTCGATCTTAACGTCGGTGATCGGCGCGCCGTTCTTTATTATCCTGCTCAAAAAGACGGGAGGGTCTAATTTATGATTTTTGAAGTTGTAAACGGATGCTTCGGCTACAGCGGCAGTGGTGAAATACTGCGCAACCTGAATTTCCGGGTGCCGGAGGGAAAGATACTTTCCGTACTTGGTCCGAACGGCGTGGGAAAAACGACACTGCTCCGGTGCATGATGGGGCTGCTTCACTGGAAAAAGGGGGAAAGCCGCATCGATGGGAAGAATATCCACCATATCCCGGTGCGCGAGCTGTGGAAAAAAATTGCTTATGTACCGCAAGCGAAAGGAAACGCGCTGATGTACACTGCCGAGGAGATGGTGGTGCTTGGACGGTGCGCACACCTCGGGATGATGCAGCAGCCGAAAAAAAAGGACCTTGAGCTGGCACGGGAAGCAATTGAACTGGTGGGAGTGACTCGCCTATGCGGGAAGCTCTGCTCCCAGATGAGCGGCGGCGAGCTGCAAATGATTCTCATTGCACGCGCGCTTACGACACAGCCTTCTATGCTTGTGCTCGACGAGCCGGAATCGAACCTCGACTTCAAAAACCAACTGATTATATTGGACATTATCCAAAGATTGGCGGCAGAAAAGGGGATTTCCTGCGTATTCAACACGCACTATCCCGACCATGCGCTCAAGATTTCAGACCAGGCGCTGCTGCTGGATAAGTCCGGGAAATATATATTCGGGGAAAGCGCCGACGTCATCAACTGTGAGAACATGGAACGGTCGTTTGAAGTGGAAGTTTATATCGACCACCTGAGCGTGGGCGGGACGAACATCGCCTCTGTGGTGCCGCTTTCCATTTTATAGGCGCTGCTGCGCGGTTATAGCCAATTCAAAAAGGCTGGCACAGAGCCATATTCCAAACGCCCGGGCAGGGGAGCTTGCCCGAAAAGTGCCGCCGCCAAGCGGCTGGACACTTTTTCGCATTTGCGGCGGTTTTACTGCACGCAGAGCGCGCAGCCGTAAACCGCCATATAAATCTGCGGGCGCACACGGCGCCATTGCCTGCAAATAACAGTTTAGAAAAATGCCGGCCGGTTAGCCGAAACAAAGGTTTACCGGCAGCCTGGGGGAGGACTTCCCCTTTTTTGTTTGCCTTCAAAAAGCCACGGAAGAGGGCGGCGCTAAACGGCATACAGTATGGGAACCGGAATGGACGCGGGTACATTGGCCCAAACGGCACTGTGGATGTTTTGGGATTCCGCACCGGCACAGGGTAGGGTTTCACGGGTTCTGCCAAAGTTTATGAATAATTCATAAATACGTGTTATTATAATAAAAAAAGAATGAAGGGGAGAAGAGATGTTTTTTCCATTGTGGTTTGACTGGACATGGCTTATTTTGATTCCGGCATTTATCATTACGATTTGGGCGCAGGCGCGCGTCAGCAACGCATACAAGAAGTATTCGCAGATCCCGGCGAAAAGCGGCGTGACGGGCCGCGAATTCGCGCAGTCTATGCTGCGGCAAAACGGCGTTCATGGCGTGGCCGTACAGCCTGTCGCGGGGGACATGACAGACCATTTTGATCCGCGTACGGGGACGGTGAACCTTTCGGAGGGCGTTTACGCAAAGCATTCGATCGCCGCTGTTTCGATCGCCGCGCACGAATGCGGGCATGTGCTGCAAAAAGAGAAAAAATATGGCCCTATGCGGGTAAGGAATGCGATCGTCCCAGTGGTGAACTTTGCGACCAAACTTGCGTTTCCGCTGATCCTGATCGGTCTGCTGTTTTCCGCGCGAACGCCCGGTATGGGAGTGTTGGTGGATATTGGGGCGTGGGTCTATTTTGCAGTCGTGATTTTCCAACTCGTTACCCTGCCCGTGGAGTTCAACGCCAGCAAGCGGGCGATGGCCAATATTTCCGCTTCCGGAGTGCTGACCGCACAGGAGCAGACGGAAGCAAAACGCATGCTCTCTGCCGCGGCTATGACGTATGTAGCGGCGATGCTCGCATCTTTCCTGTCTTTCCTACGGTTGTTCCTGCTTTCGCGGAGACGGTAGAACGCGAAGCGCAGGGTGGCGTTGTTTGCTTATGCATAATTTAATAACAGCGCGAACAGCACAGCCCAGAGCACACAGAAAAGCGGTACGAGAATCATAAAAGATGGACGCCGCGTTTTATGACGGCAGCCGAGTATTCCAATGAACATGCCGTACGCTCCGCCGGCGGCGGACAGCAAAAACAGCGTTTTTTCCCGAATGCGGCGCTTAGAACGCCGTGCGGCGCGTTTATCATAACAGCAGACGATGAAGGCAACCAGGTTGATTGCCAGAAAGTAAACGACAAAATAATCCATGTGCAGATTATAGCACGTGGAGGAAGGTTTGAAAAATGAATGTATCGAAGCCGCTGCCGCTTACGGGCGCGCACAATGTGCGCGACCTTGGCGGATATCCTACGGAAGACGGAAAGAGGACAAAATATAAGGCGTTCCTGCGCGGAGACAGCTTAAACGGACTTACCGGGAAAGACCGGGCATTCCTTGCGGAGTATGGTGTAACGCTGGTGATCGACCTGCGGAGCAGCAAGGAAACAAAAATGAACCCGGACCATATCGACAAACGGGAGATGGAATACTTAAACGTCCCGCTTCTGGACCAAATCCAGTCCACACTGCTGAAAGGGAAAATGCCGGACGACATGAGCGAAATGTATATTGGCCTCGTGGAAAACAGCAAGGACGGCCTGAAAGAGGTCTTTACGCGCATGGTAAACGAACGGGGCGTCATCCTTTACCACTGCACGGCGGGAAAGGACCGCACGGGCATTATTACGATGCTTCTTTTGAAGCTCGCGGGAGTGGCGGACGACACCGTCCTCGCGGACTATGCGATTTCGGAAACTTACATGAAGGAGACCTTCGAACGTCAGCGTAAAATGGTGGAGGCGGCGGGGATCAAGGCGCCGGATTATGTGTTCCGCTCGAAGCCCGAATATATGCAAAAGTTGATGGAGCACATTGCCGGGAAATATGGCACGGCAAAAGGCTACCTCGAAAGCCTCGGCCTTTCGGAAGAAGAGATCGGGACGCTGGAGGGGAAGATTGTGTAGAAGGAAAAATGAAATACGACGTTTAGTAGCAGAAGATATAACCTTGGCATAGATGCCCTGCCTCTTAGGTTGCGGGTTTTGCCACAGGGTTTCAGTAGGGGTAAAGATCCCGCACTGAAATCCCGTGGAACAAAGCTCCCTGCGCCGATTGCCTTTTATCGCAGCTTGCTTTGCTTAAATTTTAATTTATTGCCTGTGCATAGAGTAAGTTTTTCTATTTGCATAAGCATATATTTCTAACGTATCTTTATCAATCGCTGTAAAACGGAAGCATTCTGTTACTTTTTCATTTGTAGAAGTAAACAAAATATTGTCCAAAAAATATGCTTTGGCTAAATTTCCAATTGACGGCAGCGAGGTATCAACTTTATTATTATCCGAAAAAACAAATTGTTCTGCTCCACCGGACCAAGTTCCGACTAAAAATCCATATAATATGCTATCCGATTCATTTACTTTGTCAATAGCGACTTGCATGTCCATATATGGAGCAATATCAGCATAACTCACAGCATCGATAATATTAACATAGTTTTGAGAATCTCGATAATCCTGAATAGGAAGAAAACATTTTTTCGCATCATCATATCTTTTTTTTGAAAGATAGTCAATTCCTCTTTGATAGATCGAATTGAGCAATTCCTCTATCCTAGGATCTTCCTGATATTTTTCAATAATATCCAGAGCATCCTGATAATTTTCTTCTTTAATATAATTATCTGCAATATTAAGAGCGCAAGATAAAGCTTTCGTATAAGAATCTTCATAAGATCCAAGTGAAAAGAATATGTCCTCAGCAATCATATATTCTTGACCTTCAAGATAGGCCTCTCCGCGTTGATAAGCAATGTGCAGAGCATCAATATCAGGATGTTCTTCAATATAGCGCGTAATCATTGTTTCACCAGAATGAAACTCTCCCATTTTAATTAAATGCAATCCTTGCAATAAATCAATATCTTCTAATAAATATTTTGAATCTGCACTTTCTTCTACATTATTTAATAAAACGCGTACTTTGTCATATTCACCATTAGCAATGAGAACGCCAGCTTCGGAAAGCTGCTTTAGATCTTTTATTGGTCCAATATTAGGTAATTTTGATAGCATTTCGCTGGCTTGAGCGAAATCGCCTCCCAAAAAATGGGCGCGTGCTTGATTATAGGTAGCTATAAATATTCCTGTTACTGCACAAATAGTAATGACAACACAAGTGATAATAGTAAAAATAATTCGCTTTTTCTTTTTTGGATCGAGTTTTTTGCGCGGACGCCTATTTTTGAGAGAACCCGAAACTGACGCTGCAGCAGAAATAAGCAGATTAGAATCATCAAGATTGTATTCTGAAATTGTTTCAATTCCCAGTGATTCAAGCAGTTCGTTGATATCAACAAAACGTTCGTTCCTGCTCAAAGAAATTGCCCGTAAAAGCACCTCTTTTTTTGTGGGTGCAAGATCCAGCGCGTCAATGTTGCGCGCCGTTTCGCTGTCGTTCTCCGCGCGCGTCATGACGTCCGCAAGCCGGATGCCCGCCAGCATGCGGTAAAGCAAAGCGCCGAGCTGGTAAACATCCGTCCACGGCCCAGTCTGTGGAACTTCCTTATATTGCTCGGGCGCGGAATAACCAGTGGAAAGCGTTTGTTTTTTAGGAGAGAGAAATACCGCACGTCCTGTTTCCGGATAGAAACGAATATTTTCCGGATAAATACTGAGAAGACACCGCCCTGTCTCATGTGCTTTTTGGAGTTGGGAGAACAGAGGAGAGAGCGTGTAAATAACCATATCATATCCTATTTTTCCGCTGTTTTTTGTAAGATAAACATCCAAGGGAACTGCTCTGGCGTCCACCCTTTTTCTCCTGCGCAGGAGAAATATGACAACAAGTGCCACAACGGTTATGGCGGCGATGACCGCAATCATCATCCATGGAATTTCTCCTGTGGAAGAGGGCTCAAGGGAATTAGACACAAGGTAGGGGATCCCTTTGGCGTCAAGTGCAGGGAGAAGTTCGGAAATACTGATCGCGCCGTTGATATTTGTAGCATCGACCGCACCAAAAGTACTGACCCCAAGCACAATACCACTGTCATTGACAACAGGTCCTCCCGAATTCCCATGATTGATTTCAGCATTTACCTGGAGCGCTACAGCTTCCGTTCCAAGGATATCCTGATTGGAATTCCGGGCAGCGCTTACGATACCATCGGTAATCATAACATCATCTGTTGTTGTATTGCCGCGTAAAAACAGAGTGTCTGCTGAACCGGGAAAGCCCAGGGCATAAACGCGTTCACCGGTTAAATCAGCAGGAATACCACTGTAAAGCGTCAAAGGATTCATACCCTTAATAGGCGTATCCAACTTTAAGACGCAAAGGTCTTTATTAGGAAGATCAATTTCAACCGTTGCATTTGTTGGGGAATAATTTCCGGAAAAGACAGTATAAGTGCCATTTTGTCCTTCGATTACATGATGATTGGTTACAATATATTCAACGGTGTTTGTAGAACCGATCGCAAATCCTGATCCGGTAAAATTACCGCTATCATTCTCTACTTCAATATATAAGACGGAGCTGCGTGCGGTGAGGACTTCGTCTGGAATCGCTGATTCGGCAAACGCAACGGAAGACGCCAGTAATAAAATGACTGCAAGAAGTATGCAAAAAAATTTCTTCATGATAGACCCACCCACACCAAAGAATTTAATTTGATGACCTTAGTATACACCAAAAGAGGCGCTTTTGGGGCATATTTCGGAAAAATCAGTTGGATTTCATGGGAAAATTTATAAACGGGAACCGTATCCGCCGGAAAACGAGCGTGCACAGTACGCCCACAAAGAAACCGCACACCGTACCCGTAAGGACAAGAACCGGCAAATAATAGGAGACTTGCGGAGTGGCGGTGATAAGAGCCGCACAGGCAAGCTGCATCAGGTTATGGGAAATGCCGCCGAGAACGCTTGCTTTGATGACGGACAGGCGTTTTAAAGCAACATGCATGACCAGGATGGAAACGAGCCCTCCTGCGAGCGAAAAAAACAGCATGGTCATGTTGCCGGAGAGCATTGCGGCCAGCAGGCTGCGCGCTATGCAGATAAGCAGGGCCCACGGAAGGCCAAGGCAGCAAAGCGCAAACAAAGACACTACGTTTGCGAGGCCGAGTTTGAAGCCGGGAAGGGGCAGCAGGGAAGAAAGCGCGCCGTCGAGCAGGGACAGCGCGAGCGCAATACCGCACAACACTGCCGCAAGCACGAAACGCGAGGTTTTATGATCCTGTAATGCCATCGACATCCGCCTCCCCTCCCGTAATTGTCGCGGTGACACCATTGGGCGCACACACGATGGCCTCGCCCGCGCGGGAGATGCTTCCCGTTTTTTCGCATTGGTGGTTCGGGCAGTCCGTATCCACAATGCGCACGGAGCCTCCTTTGATTTCGAAGACATTATGATAGAGGCCGCTTACCTCGTAGGACGTATCTTCCGTAAGCGGCAGAGCGGCAATGGTCTCCCCATCCCGGCGGATGACCACTGTTTTGCCCTCTGCGCGCGGCAGGGTAAAAAACCATACCAAAAGAACGGCGGCGGCAATGGCCACAGTGAAGAGGATATCGCTTTTGGTAATCAGTTTCTTTTGCATCATTTTTCATCCGCCTGCCGGGAACGCGCGCTGAACGGAGCCGGGCAAACCCGGGAAAGAGTCAGCCCAGGCTGTATTCCCTGTTTGTGATTGTGAGCCCGTACTTTTCCGCGAAGCCGTCCGTAGTGACGACCTGTTTATCCCCGGTGAGAAAAAACGCGTCTACCCCATGTTCCTCAGCAAAGGCAATGCCTTTTTCTGCGCCCATCACAAGCAGGGCCGTGGAGTAGATATCCGAAAGAATACCGCTGTCACAGAGGGCTGTTGCCGCGACGAGGCCGTTATCCACGGGATATCCTGTTTGGGGATCGAGCACATGGTCGTAGTAGGTCCCGTCTTCCGTAAAGCCGCGCTCATACGTGCCGGAGGTCGAAACGAATTTTCCGTCGAGCACGATAGTCGCCATATAATCGTTCTCACTGCCCTGCGGATCGCGGATACCGATTTTGTAACTGTTTCCGTCCGGTTTTTTCCCGATGGCATAAATGCTGCCGCCGAAGGAAATGATGGCGGATTTCACGCCGCCAGCTTTCAGGTTTTCGGCGGCCTTATCGAGCGCATAGCCCTTGACCGCACCGCCAAGGTCGATTTGCGCGCCGCCGGTGTTTGCGGTATTTCCATCGAGCGTTACCGTACGGTAATCTGCGGCTGCGAGCGCGGAAGCAAGCTCCGCTTCTTCCGGGACGCGGGCGTTTTCCGTACCGAAGCCCCACGCGGCAATGACGCTGCCGAGTGCGGGCGAAAACGCCCCGCCGGTATCCGCGGCCGCCTTAAGCGAGATCTTCAGCACTTCCGCCGTTTCATCTGAAATTTCCACATCCTGCCCGGGCGCGGCGTTCAGCCTGCAAACATCGCTTGTTTCGATGGTGCGCGACATTTCGTCCTCGAGCCTGCGGGTGATTTCGTTGGTTTGGCGGAGTATGTCGCCGTTATCCGTATAGACCGTCTGGGTGATGAAGGTATCCATCGCGAAAATCTCACTGGTTTTCTGTACGGGGGCACAGGAGGTAAACGCGAAAAGGCAGCAGACGGCAAGCAGTATGGAAAAAATGCGCTTCATTTTGCGGAAAGCACCAAAAATACAATCGCCGCCGCAAGGAACGGCAATAAAAATAGAAAACGTTTCAGCCCAAGCTTCATAAATGCCCCCTTAGTATTCATAAATCTTTGCTCATTATATCATAACGCGCGCATTGATAAAACCGCGCTTTTATGGTATATTGAATGATACTGTGAAACGTACCGGAGGAATGGGAATGGAACTGAAAAACGCACTGGCGGAAACAATTGCAACAGCGGCGGGGCTTCCCGCAGGCGATGTTCTGGAAATGATAGAAACGCCGCCTGACCCGAAGATGGGCGACGCGGCGCTGCCGTGCTTCAAGCTTGCAAAGGAACTGCGCAAAGCGCCGCCGCTGATTGCGCAGGACCTGGCGGAAAAAATTGAAGCGCCGGATTTTGTGGCGCGCGTGGAAGTGGCGGGCGGATATCTTAATTTCTTTTATGATAGGAAATTCTATGCGGAAAACGTGCTCCGAATGCTCGGAAAAGCCGGGGAAGACTGGGGACGGTCGGAGGTCGGCGCGGGCAAGACGGTGGTGATCGATTATTCTTCCGTCAATATTGCAAAGCCGTTCCATATCGGCCATCTTTCAAGCACAGCCATCGGCAGCGCGCTGTATAAGATTTATCGATACCTTGGCTACAACGTGGTGGGTGTGAACCACCTTGGCGACTGGGGAACACAGTTCGGAAAGCTGATCGCGGCATACAAAATGTGGGGGGATGAGGATGAGATCAACCGGGATTCCGTATCCGCCATGCTGAAGCTGTATGTGCGTTTCCATGAGGAAGCGGAACGGGACGAAAGCCTGAACGAACAAGGGCGCGCGTGGTTCAAAAAGATTGAGGACGGCGACGAAGAAGCACTGCGCATTTTTGAATGGTTTAAGGAACTGACCCTGCGCGAGGCCAAGCGTGTATACGAGCTTTTGGACGTGCAGTTCGACAGCTTCGCGGGGGAAAGTTTTTATAATGACAAGATCCCGGCGGTTTTGGACGAACTGCGGGAAAAAGACCTGCTCGAGCAGAGCGAAGGAGCGTGGGTGGTACGCCTTGACGAGGAGGGCCTGCCCCCGGCGATTATTTTAAAATCAGACGGCACGACGCTGTATGCGACGCGCGACCTCGCGGCGGCGGAATACCGCAAAAAAACATATGATTTTTACAAGAACCTGTATGTGGTGGCATACCAGCAGAATTTGCATTTCAAACAGTTGTTTGCGGTGCTGAAGAAGATGGGCCACGCATGGGCGGACGGCTGCGAGCATGTGGCGTTTGGGATGGTGTCGCTCGAGGATGGGACGATGTCTACCCGCAAGGGGAAGATCGTGCTGCTCGAGGACGTACTGAAAAAGGCAGTAGAAAAGACGCTGGCGGTGATCGAGGAAAAGAACCCCGGGCTCGCCGACAAGGAGAAAGTCGCGTCTGATATTGGCATCGGCGCAGTGATTTTTTCGACGTTATCGCAAAGCCGCATCAAGGACATCACGTTCTCGTTTGACCGGGTGCTGAATTACGATGGGGAAACAGGCCCGTATGTACAGTATACGCATACGCGGTGCGCATCCGTGCTTGCACGGCACGAGGATGCGGGTGTGCAGGCGGACCTCACGGTCTTGGAAAACGACGACGCATTCGCAGTCCTGAAGCTGCTTGCCTCTTTCCCGCAGACGATTGTGGCGGCAAGCGAGAAGAACGAACCGTTTTATGTGACGCGCTACCTTCTGGACCTTGCCCAGGCGTTCAACAAGTATTATTATGAATACAGGATTATTGACGACAACGCGGCGCAGACAAAAGCACGTGTGGCGCTTACGCAGGCGGTGAAGGATACGCTGAAAACGGGCCTTAAGCTGCTGGGAATCAAGGCGCCGAACAAGATGTGACGACGGGGATTGGCTTCCTTCTTCTCTCGCGGGAGGGGGAAACCGCGCGAAAGGGCAACGGGGATAAGGCGAAACGGACAAGAGAGCGGAGCGCGGTGAAGAAGGCTTTTGCAGGGCGTACGCGATACCGCAAAAATAGCCCGGTTCCGCGCATATCGAGGAGAAATACAAAAAAGGGATATCAATTTATTACCAAAAGGGGTAGTTTACTATGCTGGATTTAAGAGTATTGCGCGACAATTTCAGGACGGTTGCAGACGCGCTCAAGAAGCGGGGCAAGCAGATCGAGCTTGACGCGGTCATGAAGCTGGATGAGGAGCGCCGCGCAATGATGACAAAGGTGGAAGAGCTGAAAGCAAAGCGCAACAGGATTTCCAAGGAAATCCCCGTGATGAAGAAAAAGGGAGAGGACGTCTCCGATATCATGATGGAGATGAAGGTGCTTGCTTCGCAGATCAAGGATTACGACGCGGAACTGCAGATTATGTCGGCACATTTGAACCAACTGATGATGACGATTCCGAACCGTCCGGACGCGAGCGTTCCGGCAGGCACGGACGACAGCGACAATAAGGAGATCCGTAAATTCCTCGAGCCGACCAAATTCGATTTCAAGCCAAAGGCACATTGGGACCTTGGGCACGACCTCGGCATTCTTGACCCGGAGATCGGGGCGAAGGTTGCGGGCAGCCGCTTCGTATTTTATAAGGGGCTGGGCGCGCGCCTTGAACGCGCAGTGATGAATTTTATGCTGAATGTGCATACCGAGCAGAACGGATATACCGAAGTGATCCCGCCTTTCGTGGCGAACCAGAAATCCATGGAGGGCACGGGGCAGCTTCCGAAATTTGCGGAAGATATGTATCATATCGAAGACACGGATTTGTACCTTATCCCGACGGCGGAGGTTCCGGTGACGAACATGTACCGCGAATCTGTGATCGACGGGGAGGAGCTTCCCATTTACCGCTGCGCCTACACGCCGTGTTTCCGCGCGGAAGCGGGCAGCGCGGGACGCGATACAAAAGGGCTTATCCGCCTGCACCAGTTCAACAAGGTGGAACTGGTGAAATTTACCCGCCCGGAGGAATCTTACCTCGAGCTTGAAAAGCTGGTGGCAAACGCGGAGAGTATTCTTCAGATTTTACAGATTCCGTACCGCGTGGTGCTGCTGTGCGGCGGCGACCTCGGGTTTTCGTCTGCGAAGACGTATGATATCGAGGTGTGGATGCCGAGTTATGGGCGCTATGTGGAAATTTCGTCCTGCTCGAATTTTGAGGACTTCCAGGCACGGCGCGCGAACATTCGTTTCCGCGACAACGACGGTTCGCTGAAATATGTGCATACCCTCAACGGCAGCGGGCTTGCCGTAGGACGCACGGTTGCGGCGATCATGGAAAACTACCAGCAGGCAGACGGCAGCATTAAGGTGCCGCAGGCTTTGCAGCCGTATATGGGGCGCGAAGTGATCCGCGGGATCAAGTAAAAATGGCCGGATAGACCGTCGGAACAGCACTTGTTCCGGCGGTTTTTTGATGTAATAAAACTACGGACTATATCCCCGGCGGCAGGAAAAAATAAAATTCTCCATTGGGCAGAACGGAGCAGCCTGCCAATTGGAACGCAAATAAAGGATTTGAACATACAGCAAGGCAGAAACCGTCTTGAACACATAAAAAAGGGAATGGGACGGTTTTACGGTTTCGTCCCAAAATGAAAAAAGCAATCCGGGGATGGCGGCAAACGGGAACAGGAACGCTGAAAAGGAACCGCGTTGATGGAAGCAAGCGGGTCCCGCCATGCTGCCCGCAAGGCTTCCGCGCGTGTAGAATACTCCAAAAATCTCTTCAATTTTACAATACCGGGCCGGGAAAGCGGTATATGATGGTACATAAGAAAAGAGTTTAGCCAGTTTTCTGGCGAAAAAAACAGGGTGAAACCGTTGGAGGGATTTTCGATGAATTCAAAAGAGTTAGTAATGAACGCGATTCACAATAAAGAAGTGGAACGCACACCATGGGTACCGTTCGTGGGCTGCCACGCGGCAAAGCTGATCGGGGTAACGGCGACGGAGTTTTTTCGCAGCGCCGACCTTATTTATGACGGCGTTATGAAGGCGTATGAGGAATATAATCCGGACGGCCTGCCGGCGTTGTTCGATCTCCAGATCGAAGCGGAGGCGCTTGGCTGTGAGCTTCAGTATGCGGATACAAATCCGCCGTCCGTACAGACGCACATACTCGAACAGGGAAAAACGCTGGATGACCTCAAGATTCCTACGGAAAAGGACGGACGTTTTCCGGTGGCGCTCGAGTCTTTGCGCCGCATTGTTGCGTCCCTTGGCGACAAGATTGCGATTTATGGCCTTATAACCGGGCCGTTTACGCTTGCGCTGCACCTGAAAGGCACGGATATTTTCTTTGCGATGTACGACAACCCGGAAGAAACACATAAGCTGATGCGTTTCTGCACGGACGTTGCAAAGCACACGGCCAAAATGTATATGGATGCGGGTGCGGATATCATTGCGGTAGTTGACCCGATGACTTCGCAGATTTCGCCGGATACGTTCCACGAATTCGTGACGCCTTACTGCACGGAAATTTTTGAGTATATCCGCGAAAACGGCAAGGCGGGTTCTTTCTTCGTATGCGGAAACGCGAAAAACAACATTGAAGAAATGTGCAGCTGCAAGCCGGAGAATGTTTCTATCGATGAAAATATCCCGCTGGATTATGTGCGCGACGTATGCCGCGAGCATGGTATTTCGTTCGGCGGCAACATTAAGCTGACGCTGACCATTTTGTTTGGTTCGCCGACGGACAACATCCAGGATGCACAGAACTGCATGGCAATCGGCGGAAACAAGGGCTTTATCCTCGCGCCCGGCTGCGATATTCCATTTGACGCCCCGGCAGAAAACCTGAAAGCGGTTACGAGCGTGGTACACGGCAATATTTCGGACATCGTGGAAGACGAAAGCGCGCTTGCGGGCGTGGAATATGAATTGCCGGATTACGCAAATGAAAAGCAGGTTATTATGGATGTGATCACACTGGATTCCGAATCGTGCGCACCCTGCCAGTATATGATGGAGGCAGTCAGGACGGCAGCAGACCCGTACGGCGACAAGGTGAAGTATATCGAGCACAAGATCAAGGACAAGGAATCCGTCGTGTGCATGATGAAGCTTGGAGTGCAGAATATCCCGACGATTTGTATCGACGGCGATGTGAAGTATGTCAGCATCATTCCGGACTATCAGGAACTTTCCGATGTGATCGGCGAATATGTCAGCAGAAAAGAAAAATAACGAAGTTGTACTCGTAACGCTCGAGCAGCCATGCACGGCCTGCCTCATTGCGTGCAGGCTGACGGAAGAGATTATTGAAAAAGTGCGGAAACGGGACGGAGATTTTCCGTTCCGTATTATCCGCCTGAAACATATCCGGGAGATAAAAGACGTTGAGGGCCTCGAGGTGGAAAAATTCCCTGCCGTTATTATTGATGGGGAACAAGTTACCGCAGGCACCTTTCCAAACCCGGAGATGCTGAAATATTATATTTATGGAGAAGAATCATGAGTGAGCGGATTAAACTGGCAGTCATTGGTGGATTCCTGGGTTCCGGGAAGACGACTACAATCTTGGGATTGGCCAAAAAGCTGATTGGCAGCGGAACCAAGGTTGGCATTGTGACGAACGACCAGGGAAGCGACCTTGTAGATACGAATTTCCTGCGCAGTGCCGGTTTTCCTGTGCTCGAGGTGGACGGCGGATGCTTTTGCTGTAATTTCGAGGAATTCGTGGCAAAACTGAATACGCTTGCGCGGGAAGAACTGCCGGATATTATTCTTGCGGAACCTGTCGGCAGCTGTACAGACCTTGTGGCAAGTATTTTTAAACCTATGCAGTTAAAGCATACGGAAGACTTTACGCTTGCCCCTCTTGTGGTGCTTGCGGATCCGCGGCGCGTGAGACGTCTGATGACGGACGGCGAACGCCGTTTCCAGAGCGAGATCAACTATTTGTTCCGCAAACAGCTTGAAGAGGCGGACATCATTCTGCTTAGCAAAGCGGACCTTTATTCACAGGAAGAACTCGACGAACTGAAGAATTACCTGAAAAAAACGTTCAAGGGGACTGAGGTTTCATCCATATCCGCAAAGGAAGGAGACGGGCTGGATTCCATATTGCCTGTGATTCTTGCGGGCGAGGCGGAGGAAAATAAGACGCTGATGGAGCTCGATTACAGCGTATACGGCCTCGCGGAAAGCTTTCTTGGCTGGTTTAACGCCACGGCGGCGGTGGAGGCGGCATCGGCAGACGAAGTAAAAGCGTTTGTGACGGATTTTATGCAGGCCATCCAGACCAAAGTAAGCGATATGGACAAGGAAATCGCCCACCTGAAAACATATGCTATGGCTTCGGGCGGATACCTGAAAGCGAGCATTACCAGCGTGGACGATACGCTTGATTTCTATGAGGATAACTTCAGGAGCAGCGGACGGTTTTCCATCGTGATTAACGCGCGCATGAACGTAGAGGCGGAAACGCTTGGCCCACTGATGAAACAGGCCATCGAGAAGGCGGCCGGAAAACATGGTTTTTCAATTGCGGACTATAAAAGCGATTGTTTTACCCCGGCGGCGCCGTCGGGCGCGGCACGCGGGCTTGCGCCGGAAGGAGAATGCTGCTGCTGTTGTAGTGGAAAAGGGCGGGAAGACGTCATGTAGGCGTCATGTAAAAGGCGTGAAATTTATGGTAATATAATAGTGTGGGAAAAAGGAAGTTCGGGAAGCCGGGCTTCTTTTTTGTTGCCGAAAAATAAAAGTATGGAGGAGAAAGATGAGGAAAAACAGGAGCAGAAAAGAAGAGGAAGCGTATGAACGGCTGATGAAACAGCAGGAGAAATTAAAGAAAAACCAGGCGGTGCAAAAAACAGGAGGATCGCAGAAGTATGTGGCGGCGGGGAACAAAAGCGCATATGAAGCGGGCCAAAACAGCGTGGGTTCCGGGCGGCAGGGATGGATCCGGGAAAAAAACGGAGGGATAAGGCTCCAGCCGCGGAAAACAAAAGAGCGGGACACGGGTGCGGGAAGCAGCGGGAAGCCCGGGAAATTCGAGCGGAGTTTTGCGAAAGGGAAAAGGGAGCGAAGGGAAGTATGTGAGGACGTGGGTGAATACGGCAAGGCCGGGCGGAGGCACGGAAATCTGGAAACAGGTGGCGCTGAATCCGGGAGAGACGGCGGCAGATTATTACGAGAAGAAACGGAAGGAGCGGGAAGCGGACAGGCAGGAGACGGACGCGGCGCTGCGGCGGGCGCTGGAGGAAACGCAGGAAGAACTGCGGGAGCAGCGGCTGGGCGTGGCAGAGGGATTTGGGAGGAAGAAGAAATATAACCGGAATTATGAAGACCTGTTCGGGCTGCCGGAGGAAGGAGACTTCCGAAGCCGGGTAGAGAGAACGCGGGGCTGGGATAAGCTGAACGGGAGCGAGCAGTATGATCGGATGGTGTATATACAGGAGGAGCTTGCGAGGCGGAAAAAAGAGAGGGAAAAGGAAGAAAAAATAGGATATAATGGAGGCAAAGAAAATGAGGCGTCCCTGGACAAACTGTTTGAAGCATGGGACAGACAATACGCGGGAGAAAGAAGCGGCGTGCTGCCCGGCCGGACGGGGAAGCAGTTCACACGAGGGCAGATCGGTGAGAATGCGGAGAAGTACGGCACTGCGGGAGCGCTCTTTGAAGCGAAGGAGAGATTTGGGGAAGGAGCAAGCCCGGAAACAATCCGCGCCACCCTGACGAGCCATCCGGAAGTGACCTTGCCGAAGGGCCAGAACGCGGAAAGGCTGCGGATGTTCCAGACAGCCGGGAAGCGGGATAGGGCGGCAGAAAGGGAACCGCAGGAAGACGGCGGGCAAAAGTTGTTTTTCCCGGGCGGAAGGGAAGAAATGCTGGAATATCTGCGTGAGCACCCGGACGCAGCGCTGCCGAATGGAATGACTATAACACAGCTAGATGAATTCCAGAGTCAATATTTGGATAATGGAGCAACGCAAACCTTAATTAAATCCGATGGAAATTCGCAAGACTTTCCAGATTATACAAACGCTTTGACAGAATATCTGGAGGGCGTTGTAGATGAGTGCAGATCATCTAAACAAAAACAAGGATTAGGTGCGCTTCCAGAGTGGATCAATAAAGTTAGGCCAGAAGGGAAATGGGATCCTAAATCAAATAAAAAAGAAATAGCAAAGATTCTTGGATACGAAGATAGCAGCGGAGTGCCGGATACATTCTATTTTAATGGAAAACTGATGAATTGGGAAGAATTTGGTAATTTAATGTATGGAGTCTCCGGTTCAGCAATCGGCTTTTCGCCCACTGCACTAAACGTGGGAAGTGAAGTAGTGCAGTTTGGTATAGATACAGTACGAAATGTAACTAATCCAACAACAAGGGAAAAATATTGGGAAAGATTGAGAAAACAGAAAGAAAACGAAGCGAAGGATCAGAGCGTTATTCAGAGAGGAATAGACTATTATGACCAACATTTCAAAGAATAAAAAAAGGGAAAAGTTATCAACGGATGTAAAAATATATTATATTCTGCTGATTACTGCTGTAATCATTGTAATCGGTATTGTCGCGTGTGCGAGACTGCAACCGGAAATAGAAGAAAAACGTGCACAGGAGATAGTGGAAAAAGAGGCCCAAATACTTGAAGAAATGAGCGGGAAAATGCAAGCGGGCGGTCTTGCTTATTGTATTGTGGAATCTAGGGAAAGAGATGAATATGCACTGGAAGACGATTTGTTGCAAATACAGTATAATTGGAACTACTATATTTTTTGGAATCGGGCAGGAGAAAAAGGAGAAGATTGTGCAAAGGAACTTCTTCCTGAAGTGGAGCGGTTATACAAAGCTTACGGAATTACACAAATTTCTGCAGGAAAGGAAATACAAAGTTTTACATTAGGAAAAAGTCCGATTTTACGTGCGGAGATATTTTATCTCCCGGGAGAGTTGATTCATTCTACATTGGACAGAAAGGACTTGATATATCATGGACTGGGAGATGCGCAGAAAGTAGCAGATAATTGGTATTGGGTAGAATATCCTGCATAAATATTTTGCAGAAAAACAGAAAATCTATAGATGGCAGAAACTGATTTTTTTCGGAATGATAGCAATTTGTGCTTGCGGTGCGCTTTTATCGTATTATAATAATTCTCCTCTATTTTTCATAATACTTGCAGTGGCACCCGTTATCCTGCCAATAGAATATGTGAAATTGTGGCATGTGCCAAAAATCGAAGCGGTCAAAACGTTGTGTATCATATTGATCGTGGAAGGAATCCCGCTTCTTTGTTATACAGGATATGCTGTTGTTCCTTTAGCGCTCTTATATCTTATTGCCCGCAAAAAAAGGGAACGGCAAAATATCCTATTGTTATTTGTCTTTTGCTCGTGGCGGCAGGGATTTTGGCTGTTCTGATAACGATTTGAGAATAAAAAGGAATACATCCAGAATGTAATAAACGAGGACGGATACGGGATATTATGCTTTACTTTTCAAAACCCGGACAGGAGCGTGGGGGCGCATTATGTAGCGGTAGAAAAGAACCCGGAAAGCGGCGGTATTATTGTGTATGATTATGTAGACAGCACAGGAAAAAGGAATACGGAGCCGCAGCCTTATGATAGCGTACATGACTATATTGCAGAGCAAAATAATGGTATGCTGATAGCGGCTTACGGATTATCTAAAAAGGAGGAGGAAGAATGACTGGAATGAAGAGGATCATAACATTCATAGTTGTTATGTTCCTAATATTTGGAAGCTGTGCATATGTGTTTGCTCCGGAACTAAGTTTGGAGGGACGAGATACTTATAAAGGACTTCCAGTCTACCAATATAATGCGGAAGATAAGACTGTATCAATAGATGGAGTTTTGTATAAAAGTATAGATGAACGTCCAAAACAATACAGATTTGGAGATCTGTTTGGTTACCTTTGGTATTATCCGCATTACCAGATAACCGGAGGTGTTATATACGATTTAAAACGGATGGAGCCTAAAGAGGACTCAGGAGATCCAGAAAAGTATATTTATGCGGTATCCTCTTACTATGATACAGAGAACGGAACAAAGGACGGAGAACGTATAGCGCCTATCTATTTTGCACTTTTTTTAGAACGTGTAGATACCGATTGATGACGAGAGGGAAAGCCAGACAGGGCTTTCCCATTTGTATGTGCTGATGGTGCAGGAGGGCTACGCGAAAAATGAAGAGGAAGCGCGCGCGATTGTGGACAAGCTGAACGCGGGCGACGTCGTGGTGCGCGGGCGCATCATTGGGAATGAAGACACGGACGAGTCTTATTTCCGGGCAATGGAGGATGGGATCCGCGCACAGAACGCGGAGAAAGCCAAGGGAGCGTTCTGGAGCCCGCTCGGTTATATGATGACGGAGGCGGAGCAGATCAAAACATCCGGGCGGGGGCGTACGGATGACGGCAGGCCGTACATCGACATCAGCCTGAATTCACCATGGTACAGAGGAGGAAACTGAAGATGAAAAAGATTTTAGCGGCAGTGACAGCAGGGGCGCTTTGCATGGCGCTCGTGGGGTGCGGAGGAATCTTTCTTACAAAAAGCGATAAGGAAAAATTCTATGTTACGGACCCGAGCCTGCATGTATTGGAGGATATGGACGAGTTTGGGGTATATGAGGATGGCAAAGCCATCCTCACGGCGGAAGAAATAGGAGAAGGAGGATGCGGGTTCGGATTTAATATCCCCTACTCCGATGCTTTGGGGGAGCGATATGCGGGAAAAGAATACGATTTCCGCGGACGGAATATTACGACGAAGCGGGGGATCGGCATTGGAAGCACGATGGAGGAAGTGATAGAAGCCTATCCGGATACTGCATGTATCCTTGCGCCGGATGTAAAAAAATCAACCTCAGATAATGCGCCGTATATTTTTGATGTTTCTCCCGCACAGGTGGAATACAGGATACGCGACTATGAAGATGAAGAACCATATTTTAGAATCGAGCGGTATGAAACAAAGGACGGGGAGTTATTGAGCAGCGCTGGTTATTACGACTATATTTATGATAACGATTTATCACGGTATTATGTTTACGATCATGAGGAGGAGTATTTTGAATCCGAATGGGCTTTAAATTTTCATATAAAAGATGGGGTTGTATCCATGTTGGGAATTTCGGTTGATTTATATTGAAACGGGAAACGAACTGAAGATGAAAAAGATTTTAGCGGCAGTGACAGCAGGGGTGCTTTGCATGGCGTTCGTGGGGTGCGGGGCGATCTCGGGGATCGGAGCGATGCTTGTGGGAAACGGTGAAAGAAGTAATTTTATCGTAGATCCGAGCCTGCATGTATTGGAGGATATGGACGAGTTTGGGGTATATGAGGATGGCAAAGCCATCCTCATGCCGGAAGAAATGGGAGACGGAATGGACAGGGGAATTACTTTTAATGAACCCTATTCAGGTTATTTTGGAGAATATTACACGGGAAAAGAATATGACTTCCGAGGGAGGAATATTACGACGAAGCGGGGGATCGGCATCGGGAGCACGATGGAGGAAGTGATAGAGGCCTATCCGGATGTTGCAATCGGACTCCAACGAGAAAACGGGGAGCTTCCGTATATCTGCGATATTTCCGCAGCGCAGGCGGAATACAGGATACGGGAATATGAAACGGAAGAACAATATTTTAGAATAGAGCGGCATGAGACAAAGGATGGAGAACTATTGAGTACGGCTGGCTTTCTAGCCTATGTCTATGACAATGGATTAAGCGGAAACTATGTGGTGAACCACATGGAGGAATATTTCGATTCTGCTTTGCGGATTAGCTTTATGGTGGAAGATGGAATAATAACGAATATAGGGATATGGGATGATCTGGATGATTAATAGAATGAATTTAGTGAAAAAGATTTTAGCGGCAGTGACAGCAGGGGTGCTTTGCATGGCGCTCGTGGGGTGCGGGGCGATCTCGGTCATCGGGATAATGCATCAAAAGGAAACTGAAGAAAGATTTGAAAAACCCGGATATCCGGGTTTTTTTGATAGAAAAAAGGAGGAATGAGGATGGAAGAAACTATGGGACGAAAGCTAAAATTCAGGAGTGTAAAGGCCTTGCAGGAAAAGGTAGACGCATATTTTGCGGAATGCGAGAAAACGGGAGAACCGCTTACCGTGACGGGGCTTGCACTTGCACTGGATACATCGCGCGAAACGCTGTTGAATTACCAGAAACGAGACGGATATGGAGACGTAGTACGCCGCGCAAAGATGAAAATTGAAAACGCATATGAAAAGCGGCTGATTGCCCGTGGAAACGGCGGGGACGTATTTGCCCTGAAAAACTTTGGATGGAAGGATAAGTCTGAGCGCGCGGTTGAAGTGACGGGCGATCTGTCGCTTGAAGCAAAACTGAAAGAAATGATGGGAGAAAAGTTTTAGCACAGCCAGAACATGATTCACCGTTTAAATAGCAAAGGAGGAACAGAGACAACGTGATCAACACGAAGGCGTTTATTGAACAAAACTTAAAAATACGTGACAAGAAGGCACGGTTAATCGATTTCAAACTGAACGCGGCGCAGATGAAACTATATAACGCAATTGCAGGGCAATACCGAAACGGAAGGCCGATTCGTGCGATTATCCTGAAAGCGCGGCAAATGGGCTTTTCCACACTGACGGAAGGAATGATTTTTAAAGATACAGTGACGCAGGCAAATATTTCGAGCGGCATTGTGACGCATGAAATTGCGGCGACGAACAACCTGTTCCGCATGAGCAAGAGGTATTATGAGCATCTTGACCCGGCGCTCAGGCCACAGATCCTTGCAAGCAATGCGAAGGAACTGGTTTTTGATTTTGCAGATGGGAACAGTTCGATCAAATGCATGACTGCGGGGAATGGAAGCATTGGGAGGTCGGACACATTCCAAAACCTGCATATTTCAGAGTATGCTTTTTGGCCGAAGGACAAGGCGGAAATTCTTACGGGGCTTTTGCAGGCTGTGCCAAATGAAGCGAACACAATGGTGGTAATTGAATCGACAGCGAACGGATATGACGATTTCAAAGATATCTGGGATGCGGCGGTGGCGGGACGGAACGATTTTGTGCCTGTGTTTTGCGCATGGTGGGAGCATGCGGAATATGCGATGCCCGCAGAAGGGCTGCGGCCTACGAAAGAGGAAGCGAGGCTGAAACGGGCGTATGGACTTTCGGATGAACAGATTGCGTGGCGGCGGTGGTGCCTGAAAAACAATTGCCGGGGGAATGAGGACATTTTCCGGCAGGAATATCCGTCCTGCCCGGAGGAGGCGTTCCTGATGAGCGGACGTCCTGTGTTTGACAACAAACGCGCAGCGGAACGGATTGCGGAGCTTACGAAGAGGCAAGCGAAGAGACCGCCTGTACAGGGGAGTTTTCGCATCCGCTGGCACGACGCAGACAGCCGGGACAGAATCGAGGGTTTCAGCCTTGGGAGCGGCACGGATATTCGCTTTTATATTATGCCGAAACCGGGCGTACCGTATGTGATTGGCGCGGACACGAAGGGAGAAGGCAAGGATTTTTACGCGGCAACCGTGATAGATAATTCGAGCGGTGAACGCGTGGCAACCCTGCATATGCAGGTGAACGAGTCGAAGCCGTTTACCCATCAGCTTTACTGTCTCGGGAAATATTATAACGACGCATTGATTGGGGTGGAGATGAATTTCAACACTGCGCCCATCGAGGAATTACAACGGCTTCGTTACCCGAAGCAATATGTACGGAGAAGATATGACGACTACAAAAAGACGATAGAAGAAAAATACGGATGGAAAACGGATGGAAATACACGGCCGCTGATTATTGACCGGGAGGTGGACAGCATAAACAACCATACGGAACTATATAGCGATATTCCAACACTGAGGGAAGCGCTGACGTTTGTGTATGACGATAATGGGAGGCCGGACGCAATTGCGGGAAAACATGACGACCTGCTTTTTTCAGACATGATTGCGAATGAGATCAGAAGCCAGCAGAGAACGACAAAGGACACAAACAGCAGGGGCGAATATGTGCAATGGACGGACGATATGTTTGAGGACTATTACGGCGCGAACGAAGCGCAGAAAAAGAAGCTGCTAAAGCTATGGGGAGAACCAAAGAGATGGAGATAAAGAAGAAGGAAGGGGATTTCATGGGGCCCCCGGCGAAGCCCAGCGGAGCGGGTTCGGTGGGGAAAAGGCGGAGCAAGGAAAGCGGGTGGAGTTTCCGCGAAAAGCGGAAACGGAACAGAGCGGACTTCGCGACGCCGCGGGGGAGAGCCAAAGAGATGGAGGTGACAACCTAAAGGGCATTGTCAAAAATAAATCAGTTTTGCGAGGCGGCAGTATTGCCGAAGCAAAACAACTTTGAGCAATGGGGGCACGCGGGGGAAATGCAATTTCCGCCCGCGAAGCGGCCAAAGGGAGCGTTCAGGGGAGGGGCCCCGGCGAAGCCCAGCGGGGCGGATTCGGTGGGGAAAAGGCGGAGCGAAGAAAGCGGGTGAAGTTTCCGCGAAAAGCGGAAACGGAACAAAGCGGACTTAGCGGCGACGCGGGGGCGAGCCAAAGAGATGGAGGTGACAATCTCAATCTAAAGGGCATTGTCAAAAATAAATCAGTTTTGCGAGGCGGCAGTATTGCCGAAGCAAAACAATTTTGAGCAATGGGGGCACGCGGGGGAAATGCAATTTCCGCCCAAAGGGAGCGTTCAGGGGAGGGGTTCCCGGCGAAGCCCAGCGGGGCGGGTTTTCGGAACGGAAAACGAAGCAATTATGACGATGCGGGACAATTGGAGCAATGGAGACGATGGCTTCATGAGAAAAAGAGAGCCTACGAACCCCGAACGGACGCGGGACGGGAGAAAGCGGCAGGCATACAAAACCGCGCGAACAGGGGCGAAGCGGCGGACACGGGCCGGGAGGGATATTATAAGCCTTTCCGGTAAATCCGGGCCGGAAAACGGAAGGAAGCTTGAAAGAACGTCTGGAAAACAGGGGAAAATGCGGGTGCAAAGGCGCCGGAAGGGCAGAAGGCACGATGGAAGAAAGGCTTTAGAGCCAGCGAACCAAGCGTTTGACGCGGCGGAAGATGTCGGGCAGACGTCATGTAAACGGCGGCATCTTTATGATAAAATGATATCATAAGAAAAATATAGCAAGAAACAAGGGGAGCCCTTACCGGGGCTCTTTTTCGTTGCAAAAAAATCAAAAAAAGGATGGAAACGTATGAAAAAGAATGATGGGACAAGATTAAGGGAATTCAGGCAAAAATACGAGACGGCATATGCGGCTTATGGCAAGGAACGGGAAGCGTTTTTCCGCCGCCGGGCGCAATATGAGGGCGACCACACGATTTGCGGCGGGAAGGACGCGGACGTGGTGTGGAACTTTACGATGGAACTGATCGAGAGCCAAATTGACAGTTATATTCCGCAGCCCAAGGTGACGCCGAAACGCCCGACAGAAAAGAACAAACGCCTTGCGGCGGTGATCGAGGACATGCTTAAAAATGAGCTTGACAGGATGCCGTTTGAGTATTTGAACGACGAAGACGAGCGCACCGTGAAAACGCTTGGGGGAAGCGCCTATCTTGTGGAATGGGATAACGCGCTGCGCACACATGATACGGTGGGCGGCCTGAACGTGCGGCTGCTTGACCCAACAGAATTTGTGCCGCAGGAGGGCGTATGCTTCCTGCCGTATATGGACTATTTATTCCTGATGTTTGAAGATACGAAGGAGCGGCTTTCCGAGCGGTATGGCGTGGACGTTTCCAACGAGGGCGTTGATCCGCAGGTGGGAGAGCAGACGCTTTCGAACGACACGTGCACACAGATTGTCTGTTATTACCGCAACAAAACCGGAGGGCTGGGATGCTTTTCGTGGGCGGGGAACACCGTGCTGATCGACGATGAAGATTACGAAGCGCGCAAGGACAAGATTTGCGCGGAATGCGGACGGACAAAACCGATTGGCGAAGAGGCGTGCGCCTGCGGATGTACAAAATGGGAAACGCGCAGCCGGGAATATGAAGAATTGAAGGAGGATATCGTACGTTCGGATGGGACGGTGATTCCAGCCATATCGCCCGTGATGGAAAACGGGACGTATGTGATGGAGGAATATGAGAAACCGATGACAGACCCGGAAACCGGCCTTCCGATGTTTGAACGGCAATTCGACGAAATGGGCCTCCCCATAGGGGACGTGCCGAAAATGGAACGGAAGCAGCGGGCAAAATATGCACATACAAAAATTCCATATTACTACCCTAAACGGTTTCCGATTGCGATTCGCAAAAATGTTTCTGCGCGCGGGCAAGTGCTCGGGGATTCGGACTGCGACGCGATCCGGGATTTCCAGACCGCGGCGAACAAGCTGCTGACGAAGGTAAATAAAAAGCTTTTGGGGGCGGGTTCCTACCTGACGAAACCGAAGGACATGGATATTACGCTTTCGGATGAGGATGTGAAGCCCATTAACATCACAAGCCCGGACCAGATTAATATGCTGAAGTCCATCACGATGAATTTCGACGTGGAGCAGGATTTGAATTCCGTACAGCAATATTACCAGATGGCGAAAAGCACGCTGGGCATTACGGACACATTCCAGGGCAAGGCCGACCCAACGGCAACCTCGGGCCGGGCGAAGGAGGCGCAGATCGCGCAGGCGGCAGGGAGGCAGAACAGCAAGCAGGTGATGAAGAACGCGGCCTATGCGGAGATGTATGAAATTATGTTCAAATTCATGCTGGCATATGCGGACGAGCCGCGGGCCTATGCATCGAAAAACGAAGAGGGGGAACCGGAGGAACGGGTATTTAACCGTTACGATTTCCTCGAGCAGGATGAGGCGGGGAACTGGTATTACGAAGACGGATTTTTGTTTTCGGTAGATGAAAACGGAACGGCGCAGCGCAACCGCCAGTTTATTCTGGAGGATTTGCGGACAGATTTTGGACTTGGCGCATATGGAAACCCACAGGATCCGCGTTCTATGCTGCGGTATTGGAGAGTGAAGGAGGGACTTAACTACCCGAACGCCAAGCAGATGGTGAAGGAGTGGCAGAAAGAGATTGAACGGATGGCCAAGGAAACGCCTGCCGCTTCGCCCGGCCCTGAAGGACAGGACGGCGGTTTGGGAGCGAACCTTGCCCTTGCCATGCCGGGCGCGGGCGGAGGCGCCAACAATATGGGCGGCACGGACGGCACGGGACAGCAGCTTGCTGCGGCGCCGAGCGAAACCGGGAACCCCGACGGCGAAACCGGATCCGCTGGCGGCGCGGCGGGAGGAATGCCGGAGCAAGAAGGAACGATGACAGAGGAAGAAATGCAGGAGATCATCGGAGAGCTTGGAACGCTTAAGCCAGAAACAGCCATGGAGGTAATCAAGGGCCTGTCTGTGAGCGAAGAAGAAAAAGCAATGCTGGCAGAGATCGTACAGATGGAAATGCAGAGATAGAAGGAGAGAAGAAATGGCAAAAAATACAAGCGCGGGAGCGTATGTGGCGGCGGGAGGATCGACCCGGAACAAGAAGAAACAGAAAGACACAAAAAAGGAGATCGAACAGCGCAAGGCACGCGAACGGTTACTAAAACAGCAGGCGGAACTAAAACGAAAACAGGAAAAGGAAAAAACGGAAGCGTCGCAGAAATATGTGGCGGCGGGAAACGCGGCCAGAAGCACAAGGGCGAAGCAAACAGCGAAAAACAGCGCAAGCGCGCCGCGGCAAGGCTGGATAAAAGATTCATCGGGCAACATAACAACGCAGGCCCAGAAAACCAAGACACGGGACACAAGCGCGGGGGCGTATGTGGCGGCGGGAAGCGGGCCAATTACCACGCCGCGGCTGACGGCGCCGGACGTGACGAAAATTACGCAATATGCGCCGGGGACTGTGGAGAGCATTGCTTCGTTTTCGCGGCTGACGCCCGAGGAAAAACTGGCGGCGGGCTGGGCCGGGGGAGGCGGAAAGACGTGGGAGCCGGAAATGACGCTGCCTTCCGCGCCGGGAAGCTATCTTCCGGGAGCGGCTCCCGACCAGACAAAGGCGCTTGCAGATATGACGGAGCAGGCCGCGGCGGGAAAGAAGGCAAAAGACTGGGCAAATTATACGAACCAGCTGGGGACGAGGCGAAATAGAACGGCAGACAGCGGGACGCAGGCGGCCCGTGACCTGATTAACAGACAATATGACGAGAGCATAAAGGCCGGGCAGGCGGAAGCAGACCGGCAATTTTACGAAGACAACGAGGCGCTTTACAGGGCAGAACAGGAGGCGATGGCATTATATGGGAACCTTCCGGCGGAGGCGCTTGAAAAAGTGGCGGAAGACGCAATCGCCGCGGGGAACGAATACAACGCGCTGGTAAGCGGGAACAAAAGAAAACAGGATGAGGTTGAGAATATCAGGATTGAAAAAACGCAGGTGAACGATTTGTTCAAGCTGGGGGATATTGCGCAGGAGATTTCGCAGGCACAGGAAACCCCGGAGCGGTTCCGTGCAATCGTGGAGGCCGGAAAGCAGGCGGAAGACAATCACTATGAAAAAGCGTATAACGACGACAACCTTTTAAACGGGCTTGCACAGAACGGAACGCCGGAGCAGCGGAAAATAGCGGCAATGATCGGCGGGGGGGACCTTTTAGCGGGAACGTTTATCCGCAAGGAAGCCTTTATGACGGAAGAAGAGCGCGACACGATCAATTATTATTACGGTATTGGCGCGCCGGAGGAGGCCGACGCGTTTTACAGGCTGATTGAGCGGGACCTCGACAAGCGGAAAAGTGATTTTCTGACCGAAAACCGCGCGGCATATATGAAGGAAAATGACAGCGGATGGATGCGCGCCTATGAGACGGGCAGCAATATAAGCAGCGGGATCGCCGGAAATTTCGGGATGCTGGGAGAGACGATCGGCCAGAAAATCCAGAATGAGGTGACGGGAGAACACCGAAATGTGAATATGTATGGGATTTCGGGAACATTGAAGCGCAACGAAGAGATTACGCGGGAGGCGCTTGTGGAAGGACTGCCGCCGGAGATGGCGGCGCTTGTGGATATGGGCCTTGGGATTGGAAAGACCCTGCCGGTGCTGGCGGCAGGGCCAGCGGCGGCCCCGGCGCTGATGGGCGCGCAGACGGCGGGAGACACGATGTATGGCGCCGGAAAACGGGGCGGAAATGTGAACCAGATGTTACAGGCGGGGGCCATCAGCGGGGCAGTGGACGCGGCGATGTCGGCGATTCCGGCACAGGCGTTTTACAAGCTTGCGGGAAGCGCGCCGGAAAGCGCGGAGGCATTTGCGCGGGGCGTGCTGAAGCAGGCAGGGCTTGCGGCGACGGACGCGGGGGTGAGCAGCTATGCGCAGACGCTGGCGGACCTTTATGTGATGGGAGAAAACAGTTATTACGAGCAGTACCGCATGGGGCTTATGGCAAACGGGATGAGCGAGGCGGAGGCGACGCGGGAAGCGAACATGGAGTTTTTTGTGCGGGAGCCGGTGATGGAAATGGCGCTGGGCGCGGGAGGCGGCGCAATTATGGGAAGCGCGGCGCAGGCGCTTGAGATTATGACGCACCGGTTCCGAAACAGCAAGCTGAAAGCGGCGCAGGAGAAAATCTGGGAAGAGTTCGTGCGGGAAACGAACAGGATGACAGCGCAGGAGAGAGGAACGAGCACGCCGCTGCTGGACGAGCTGCTGGGAAAAGAAGTGATGGATGAGATCACGGGACGGACAGGCGGCGTGACCTATGGGCCGGGAATGGAATATGTGACGCCGGAGGGGATGCGGTTCTCTGGAGGAGAAGTGGAGCAGACCACGCCAGGGATGGCGTTCAGCAAAGGAGGGAACGGAGACAGTCAATTTCCACAGGGATATTCTTTGCCGGAACTCATACAAGATAATTCCGAATGGTATGAAGTAGGCGATAACGGTGATATAATGATAAGCGACAGCGCATATATCACGGCAAAAGAGGGCGGAAAACATTATGGAAAATATGCCGACGCTTTAAAATGGAAAGACAATCAGGTAAATAAAGCCTATAATAGTTATGTTTACCAAGTGGAGCTGCACCATGACAAGATAGCGCACCCGGAGAAGTATATAGAAGATTGGAATCAAAAACTTTTGAAAGAACAGTTAGGATATTTAAAAAAGTGGAAGAAAGATGCAATGCGAAATGCACAGGAAGCATCTATTATGCAAGGGATTTTACGAGAGAGGGGAGTTACAAAATGAACGGATTAGCATTGGATTTAATCAGCGAAGTAAAGGAATGGATCGAGGATCTTCTGAAAGAGGAAGAAAGTGAATTTGTAAATGGAGAAATTCTTGCTTATATGGAAGTATTAACAATTATCCATGACTATTTGCGGGAAGATGAAAGGGCAGCCTATGGTCTTGATTTTGATGTAGATCAGTATTATTTTGACCGAATGGCAAAACGAAAGAAATATTTGGACAAAGATAATTGAATTACAAATATCCGGGAAGGGAGCATAGAGATATGCTCCCTTTTTTCATTATAACGGAAAATCCAGAAGGCAAGAGAAAGATATTTTGGAGGAGGGTTGAACGTGAAATACAACCGATACAATAACGGACGAATCGGGAAACTGTTTTATGATATTACACAAATAAAAGACATTACCGACGACATGTCCAGTCTCTACGGGGATTAACCCGTACGCCGAAACCCTCGGTAATGTCTGATAAAATTATACCATGAAAGTGGGATTTGTAAACAGATATTTTCGGGGCGTGCTGAAGCAGGCGGGACTTGCGGCGACGGACACGGGGGTGAGCAGCTATGCGCGGACGCTGGCGGATCTTTATGTGATGGGAGAAAACAGTTATTACGAGCAGTACCGCATATTGCAGGGTGCTGGGCTTAAATAGGAATCGATGCAGGGATAACGTGAGAAAGATGTCGGATGGATGTCATGTGAATGGCTGCGTTTTTCTGTTATAATGCTAGTATGGAAAAAGTGAAAAGAGTTCGGGAAACCGGGCTCTTTTTTGTTACCCCAAAACATAGGAAAGGAGGTGAGAAGGATGGACAGATGCCCGAAATGTGGAAATGATTTGAGGCTTGAAAGCGGCGGCGTTGTCGTAGAAGGCGGCGACGCTTTTTTATTGCAGCGGCAATATTGCGCGAATCCGCAATGCGAGAATTATGCGGGAAAGAAAATATCGGAAGCGAGTCATGTAGTGGATGAAATCCGCCACAAATTGACATGAATGCAAATCACAAATCTTTTTTAATGGCGGTACACGAATTTGCCTGAAAAAAGATTTGATGATGATATCCCGAAGCGATTTGCCGGGAATAAGACTACGCACGCCCCAGCGGAAACGGGGAAGGGGAACAAACGTTCCACAACTAAAATACGCTGCGCCCCAGCGGAAAAAAGGCGAGAAGGAGAAGAAGTATGGATCATGAAGAGATGGATGTAATGGAATGGAACGGCGAAGAAGAACCATATGAGACAGACGCCGCCCAGGAATTTGGCGAGGCAATCTCGGAAGCGTTGGATGCAACGCATGAAGAGATGGAAGCGAAACAGGCTGCGGCCGATGAAGCGGCACAGAGACGTTCGGAAGAACGCAAAAGAAGAAAGAATACGCGCAGTGCAAAGGAAAAGACGCCCAGGAATTATGAGGCGGACAGGATCGCTGCAAGCGCGCGCAGGCGGATGGAACGGCTTCAAAAAGAAAACGACGCATTTGCGCAGAGAATGGGCTATGAAGATTTCAGGCAAATGCAACAGGCGAGCGCTGAGACGAACCTGCGGGGATTCGGAGGCGCCCCGAACCCGATGGAGCGTGAATTTGCCCACAGGGCAAGCCAACAGAGGTTTGAGGAAGAACTGCGGGAGCTGAACGAACATTTTCCGGAAGCGGAAGCATGGTCGGCAGACGATTTTTTTGCACTTGAAAACGCACAGGAAATGGTGAAGCTGGCACAGGCGGGCGTTCCGCTATACCGTGCTTATGCCGCATATGCCGTCGATTCCATTGCGCAGAGGCGCGCGAACGCTGCGAAACGCGCCGCGCTGAATGCGCAAAGCAAAGAACATCTCCGCAAACTTGGAGGCATGGGAAACGCGGCCAGCGGAACCATACCCCAAGATGTTTTGGAACAGTACCGGCTGATTAATCCGGACGCGACGGATGCAGAGATTCTCGCACACTGGAACAGGCGGGACTGAACCGACAGGAACCATAAGACTAAAACGGCACAGAAAAGAAAGGAGAAACACAATGAAAAAAGACACATATGCCGGAAGGATTAACAACAATGGCACACAGAAAGCAGAGGCTCTTTTTACGACAAAGAAAAAGGCGAAGCCTGTTGTAAAAAAAGGAAATGATCTGAGAAACGGAACGAAAGGGGACAAATAAGATGAAATTACACAAGTATGACCTGACGAGCGCGACACCGCTCGAGCTTATTCCGAATGCGGCAAGCGCATTTGAAATCGGGCAGGCATTGAAGCTTGCAAACGGCGTGGCGGCAGCTTGCGGCGCAACAGATAAACCGGTATTTTTGTGCATGGCAAAAAGCGGGACAGACGACCTCAATGACCTGCCGGTGATCCGCGTGAATCCACAGATGGAACTTGCGGCGGAGCTTTCAGCAGCGGGAACGGCATTGAAAATAGGCGATGCGGTTACGCTGGCGGCAGACGGAATGCGCGTGACGGCAACAACGACAAGCGGCGTATTTACGGTGACTGGATTCGCCGGAGGAACGGCAGCCGGGGAAACCGTATATGGCCGGGTACTATAAAAACAAAGTGAAGGGAGACTTATTTTATGGCAGGTATTGTATTTTCTGAAAGTTCAGGTATAAACGACAGCGTATTTGGCAAAAGCCAGCAGCCGATCAGGCTGTTTGTGGAAAACCAGGTCGAGGCGTTTGAGGAAAAATCGGCGCTGGAAGACATCTTTATGATGGCGGAATCTAAAAATTTTTCTGAAAAGCTGACGGGGCTGACTTCGATGAACGGGTTCCAGCCTACAGGCGAAGGCGGGGCGTATCCGCAGGATGAGATGCAGGAGGGCTTTGAGAAGGTCCTCGAGCACGTCACATGGAAAGATTCGTTTACAGTGACGCAGGAGATGGTGGAGGACAGCAAGACCATTGACCTTAGGAGCAAACCATATGCGTTTGTGAGCGGATATCACCGCACGCGCGAACAATTTGGCGCGGCGCTTCTGGCAGGCGGAATCAGCGGAACAAGCATCAAGTTTCGCGGAATGAAGTTTTCCACGGCATGCGCAGACGGCAAAAAATTGTTTGCGCACAACCATGCCGCAAAAGTGAAAGGAGACGTACAATCCAATCTTTTCCAGGATGAATTTTCGGCGGACGCGCTTGCGGCGATGGAGTGCAAAATGCAGGATTTCCGCGACGATAACGGGCAAGTGCTTGCGATTGCACCGGACACGATTATTATCCCGAACGACTGGAAATTGAAGAAGGACCTGTTTGCGGCGCTGGGCGCGGACAAAGATCCGAACACGGCGAACAACGGGTTCAACTATACATTCGGCAGGTTCCATATTGTGACGTGGCAGTACCTTAACCAGTTTATAGACGGCAAAGACAAGCCATGGATTATGCTGGACAGCGACTACAACAAGGAATACGGCGGCGCGGTATGGCTCGACAGAATTAAGCTGGCGGTGAAGTCCTATGTGGACGAAAACACGGACAACAACATCTGGAAAGGACGTTCAAGGTTTATTGCGGGCTTCAACGACTGGCGCGCGTTTGCAGTAGGCGGAATTGCCTCCGACACGAATGCGACGAAGCTGATTGAAACAACGGCATGACAGCGCGGGCAGCGGTGAAAGGAGCGAAAATATTTTCGCTCCTTTCCGCTCCTGTAAAAGAAAGGACGGAAGAAATGACTTGGAAAGAGATCAGGGACGAATGCCTGAAGCTGATGTATTCCTATTCCAAAAAGGGAAGCGTGATTTCGGCGACGGACGGGAACCTGAAGGACTATACCCTGGCAATGCCGGGCGCGGCAAATATTGCATTATATGATATTGCGCGCGCGTTACCGGATATCCGTAAATATACCGTTTTACAGGCGGAGAGCGAAACAGCGTGTGAATATGATTTGCGCGAGCTGACGCGGGAAGACGGAAAGGTGACGTTTATGCGTTTTGCAGATGAGTATGCAAACGGCGGTATACCGTGCACGATTTTGCCGGATGGGCATACCCTTTGGGTAGATGGAACGTTTGAAGGGGAATTCAATGTTTATTACCATGCCGCGCCAAAGGAATTTACGAACAATACACCGGATGATTATATACCGGAGCTGCCGCCGGGGGCTGTGAATTTGATCCCCATATGCATGGCGTCTTCGCTGTTTAAGGATGACGACGCCTCGATTTCATCGATGTTATGGAATGAATATGCGCAGAGATTGGAGGCCCTATGGAGCGACACGACCCGGGCGGGAAACGCACAGTATGTATGCACGACAGGATGGCTTTGAGGGGCGGAAGCAGAACGGTGCGCTTTTGCCTGAAATGCACCGGGTGAAAGGAGGAGAGCAGAAATGAAAACGGTAAGCGTACCGCAAAGAAAAGAACCGGGCCGGATTGTGATTAATCAATTTAAAGGGGCAGATTTTTCGACTTACAGCGGCAATGTGAATATTCAAAGGTCGCCCGATATGCTGAACATGATATCCGATCAGAACGGGCAGCCTGTGAAACGGTTTGGGTACGAAAAGATTGCACAGTACGACGAACGGATCAATGGATTATTCGAACTTGCGACAGCAGAAAAACGATATCAATTTGTACATGCTGGTAAAAAATTTATTTTGCGTGGCAATACACGGGAAGAAGATACCGTACTTTCGGAAGAGATGAATGATGAACGGTCAACAGCATTCCAGATGAGCGTTCCAGTTCAGAAGAACGGGACAATCGAGATGGTTTCCAAGCTGTGGATATTGGACGGGAAAAGTTATTACTGGTGCGACGGAACGACGCTGGAAAAAACGTTAAACAGTGCGGACACTTATATTCCCACGACGGTCATTTCCCGTAATCCGGGAGCCAAAGACCAGGGAGGGGAAGCCTATGAGCCAGCGAATAGGTTAAACAAATGGAGAAAAAATTCGTTTTTGGTAACGCAAGAAAAAACAGAGGAAAAGACTTTTGTATTGGATTTTTCACCGCTGGACACGGACGCGGTGAAAGCGGAAATCCTCGATGCGAACGGAAATTGGGTTGTGAAAAAAGAAGGAACGGATTTCACAGTGGATCGGGCAACGGGGACGATTACCTTTAAGACCGCGCCGGGAAAATCGCCTGAAGAAGGGGCGGACAATGTGCGGATTACGGCGGCAAAAACCGTGAAGGGATATGCGGATCATATCGGGTTATGCACAGTGCAGACGTTGTTTGGACTATCCAGCTATGACCAGGCGTTTTTGACGGGAAATAAAGAGAATGTAAATTACCACTATTATTCGCAGCCATCCGATCCGACCTATTTTCCGGACATCAATTATGCGGTGATCGGACAGGACAACACGGCGATTATGGGCTACCGAAAATCGGGCGAATACCTCGTGATCATCAAGGAAAATAATTACCAGGACGCAACGGCGTTCCTGATGAGCGGCGAAATGAGGGAAGTAAACGAAGAGCAGAAAATTGTCTATTCGGTACGGCAGGGTATCGCGGGCGTTGGGGCAGTTAGTAAATATTGTTTTTGCGATTTGCGCGACGACCATTTGTTCCTTTCGTCGGACGGCGTATTTGCGATTACGACAAATGCGGTGACGGCGGAAAAATATGCGCAGACAAGAAGTGCGCTCATTGACCGTAAATTAAAGAGATATGACCTGAAAAACGCGGTTGGCATAGTGCACAACGGATATTTATATATTGCGGCTGACGGCGTTTGTTTTGTGGCCGATGCGGCGCAGAAGCATTATGACGGCAAGGGCGCGGAGCAATACCAGTACGAATGGTATTACTGGGACAGCATGCCTGTGCGCGTATGGGGAATGGAGAACGGAGAAGAAGAACTTTTGTTTGGCACAGCCGGCGGCGCGGTGATGCGTATGCTCCGTGAGAAGAAATCGGCAAGTTACATGGATGACGGCAAAGCAATCCGGGCCTATTGGACAACGCCAACGATTGACTTTTCCTATGGAGATTTATACAAAACGCTGCGGCACCTTTTCGTGAGGCTACAGCCCTATGCGCGTTCGTCGGTTAAGGCGTATATCCGTATTGACGGGACGTGGCAATTGCTGGATACGCGGAATGTGGATATCATGTCTTTTTTCGATATGGATTTCAAGCGCTTTTCTTTTAACACGAATGCGGATAACTTAACGGCCGCGATGACCGTAAAGGCGAAGAAGGTTATTACGACACAATTCCGCTTCGAGAATGGAGCCGAAAAAGAGGGGTTTGGCTTACAGGAAATGATTGCGCATTTCAATACCAAGAACAGGATTAAATGAACGGAGGAAATCAATATGGCATCACTAAACGAATATTATAATCAATTTTTAAATGACTTAGCTGCAAAATATCAAGGGCAGATCGACGTGGAGACAGAGAATTACAATGCGAGCAAAAATGACCTGAAAAATACATTTGATATGAATAAGGAATTGCTTGGAAAGTCTCGGGAACAGGCGATGCGCAGCGCATATATCAGCCAACAGAAAGCAATGCGGGATGTGCCTGCGGCGTTGGCCTCCCAGGGAATTAAAGGCGGCCTGACAGAAAGCACGTATGGGAATTTGCTGAAAACCTACCAGAACGCAAGGGGAAATGCAACGTCGAGCTATAATGAGCAGATTGGAAAACTTGGACAAGACTACCAGAGCAATTTGACAAACCTGAATAATTCCTATCGGACGAATATCAATAACATCAACGCGGCAAAAGAAACGGACGCATGGGGACGCGCAAATGACAGTTGGAGTGCATACCTACAGGAAGAAGCGGAGCGCCGTGCGGCGGAACAATGGGAGCTGGAAAAACAGGAACGTGAACGGGCGGCAAGCAGTGGAGGCGGTTCGGGCAGAAGCGGAAGAAGCATAAAGGGCAAAAAGAGCGAAGATAGCTTAGAGGAACTGCGAGAGCAAGACAAAAAATTAGCTAGCACTGGGGGATATTATGCATCGCAACCCCAAGTAGTAGATAAGAAAAGAATTCCAACAGGGCAAATCGCCTATATATGGTCGGATGGAAAAGTAACATATTCAGCAAAGCGATAAACAAAAGAAAGGACAAATAATATGTCACTAAACGATTACAAGATTACGGAACTGGATTACAAGGACAAAGATGTAGCCAGCCTGCCGGACGAGCCAAGTGAAGAGGGAATCAGCGCCGCCGACCTGAAGGCGGCATTTGACAGGCTGACAAAAGAAGTGGTTGTACCCAAATATAATGCATTTGTGGAGACATCGGCAGGCGCGGATGGTGCGGGAAACATCGGCGCGGCGGAAATAGAGAGCGGTGCGGGAACGACGGTCCAGAGCAATTTGGAATATTTGCTTGGGAAATTGAACGTGCATCTTGCGGCACCCATACACCTTGCCTATTCGAGTGAAATTCCGATGCCTGCCCAGCCGGAGGGTGGAATATGGGTGCAGGAAATGACAGAAACGCCGCAAAGCGGAGCGGCGGTTATTAAGAACGCGACTGTATCACAGGGAGAGATTTCCAACAGGGAAAACCTGTGGCTGGATACCTAAGGAGAAACAAATGGCAAAAGAAAAATTTGTAATGAAAAACTGGAACGGAACCTCGTGGGACACGCTATACCCGAGGACAGACGGTGAATCGGTCTATCTGGACGGATATGTGAAACCGCCGCAGAATGGAACGATTGTGCCGTCGGATACGGTAAATGCCGCGGTAGGAAAGCTGGAAAAGGGACTGGACGACAAGCAAAACATGCTTGGATATACGCCGGAGAATGCGGCGAACAAAGGGAAAGCAAACGGATATGCCGGGCTTGACGCCACGGGGAAAATCCCTTCAGGACTGCTGCCGCAAACGAATGGATTGAACTATAAAGGAACTATGGACGCCGCCGCAGGCTATCCGGGAAATCCGGCTGCAGGAGATTTCTACATTATAACCGCAGCCGGAACCATTTCGGAAATTGAATATAACACGGGAGACTGGGCCGTATACAACGGCGAAGCTGCGGGATGGGCGAAGATTGACAACACAGATGAAGTAGCGAGCGTAAATGCGATGACGGGCGCGGTGGAACTTACTGGCGCGAACCTGACCATGGCGGGTTACACAAAACCCGTTTCGGGCGGTGCAGTCGCCGCGGCGGACACGGTGAATGCCGCGGTAGGAAAACTGGAAAAAGGTCTTGAAGGCAAGCAGGCGGCGGGAAATTATGTCGTTTCCAACGGATCGGTGACGGCGGGAACTAAGACAAAAATTACATATGACGCCAAGGGATTGATTACCGGAGGAGAAGACGCGACAGCGGCTGATATCAAAATGACCGGATATGTGAAAGCCGCAACAGCAGCAGATGTAGCGGCAGCGGATACGGCACTGGAAGCCATTGGAAAAGTTGAAAAAAAGACGGACGGAAAGGTGGACGGAAATGCGGCGGTTCTGGGAGGAACCAAAACAAAAATTACGTATGACGCCAAAGGACTGGTAACGGCGGGGACAGACGCGACGGCAGGGGATTTTAAGATCGGGACCTACTCAAGGGGAACGGGTGATGTATCTTCGACAGACACAGTATCAGCGGCGATCGGCAAGCTGGAAACTAAATCGGATGCGAAAGCAAAAATTATAATTTCTTCGGCAGAACCCCCGGGGGCGGCAGTTGGGGATTTTTGGTACCAGACAGTATAGGAGGAGAATATGGCAAAAAAAGTAAGAATTAATGTAAAAACAACGGGCGGTTATGACATCCTGCATCCGGAAACAGAGGCAGGGCAGGTTGCTATGACGGGCTATGCCAAGCCGGTTTCGGGCGGCGCGGTTTCGGCATCGGACACAGTGAGCGCGGCGATTGGAAAACTGGAAAGAGGCCTTGACAGCGCGGGACATGGGGATATGAACAAAGTCACTTACGATACGGAAGACCGTGGATATGTGGACCGGGCCGTACTGGCAGATAACGCAGAGAAGCTGGGGGGAGAATCGCCGGAATATTACCGTGATGCGGAAACACTGGGCGGGCATTCCGCGAGCTATTTTGCTCAAGACAAATACGCCCGGTGGGAAGGCAGTAACGCGGCAAACCCAGCATCAGGGATAACGACAGATGACTCAAATATTATATGGAGGGATGGGGACACAATACACATCAACCTGGTTTTGCGCGGGACGCTTAATAACGGATGGGCACTTGCGACACTGCCCGCGGCCTGCCCAAAGCCTAATATAACGCGTAATTTTGCCGCGATATGCAGGAAGTCCTCAAATGCTGCGGCATACTACGCGGAGGCAGTAATCAATACGGCAGGAACAATATCCCTGAGAGCGGAATCGGGGGATGCAGGCGTCTATTCTGCGGCCATGATTTATGCCTCCTATCCGGTTAGATAAGGAGGAATGATGGTATGACACCACAGGGAATAGACTTCGCGCTGTCCGTGCTCCTTGCCGTTACCACGATGGTGATTGGGTTCCTGGGCGGGCGGCTGCGTGCAAAGGTGAAACAGGACACAAAGGAAAGCGAAGCCATGAAAAACGGGATGCGCTGCCTGCTGCGGGAGAGGATCATCGAGATATGCGACAGGTGCCTTGACCGCGGCTTTGTGCATATCTACAACCTCGAGTCGCTCGACGACCTGTTTGGGCAATACAGGGCCCTTGGCGGAAACGGTATGGCGGCGAAGTTAATTGACGATGTGAAGAAATTGCAGGTGAAATAGAGGCGGAAAGGAGGAGAATATGAAGATCAATTGGAAGGTACGGGCAAGAAGCACGCAGTTTTGGATGGGACTTGCGGGTGTAATCCTATCGCCTGTGTTTGCATATTATGGGCTTTCCTATACGGATATAACCACATGGGAGAGTATTGGCAAGTTTTTCGCTAACCCGTTCCTGATTGGCACGGCGGCGATGGCGGCGTTATCGTTTATCGGGGTATTGACGGATCCAACGACGAATGGGATTTCAGACAGTGAACAGGCAATGGAATATGCAAAGCCAAAAAAATCTTAAAAATGAATAGAAAAGGATCCGGCTATGCGGAAAAAATGGAAAAGAAAAAGAGCCGCGAAAAACGCCGGGAAATTTTCTTTTGGGGAGGGAAAAGATATGATGTTGAACGATATCGGGGAATATTTACAGGAAAAAGACGTAGGCACTCTGGGAACAGACTTGTTTATCGGATATTTTCCGGAGACTCCCGATCATTGTATCGTTCTCCTGGAGACCGAAGGAGAGGCTGAAAACTGTGCGGCCGGGACAGAAACACCTGGCCTGCAGGTTGCGGCCAGATTTACGGATGATTATGGTTTTGCGCGAGGCAAGCTGAAAGAAGCCCACGATGCGTTGAAAGTAATCGGAAACGAGGAGAGCGGCGGACTGGCGTCGGGGATTGTGCTGAATGGACGGCAATATTTTTATGTGCAGCCTGTATTCAGCGGAGTGATGCAATTGGAAGACGACAGTATGGGAAGAAAACGAATTGCAAAAAATTATTTAATTACCAAGGAGGAAGAATGAAATGACAGAGATGAGGAGACCTGTACCAAAAATCGGCGTAGACATGCTTTATGTGGCGAAAGTTGTGAAAGATGATGAGGAAGGCGTAGAATACGGAGCACCTGTACGGCTTCCTGGCCTTAACAACATTGGGTATGATCCGGCGACACTTTCAGGAACGTACAGCGCGGACGACGGCACTTATGCGAGCAATACGGCGGACGGCGCAACGACAGTGACTATTAAGGTTGCGGACTTGCTTTCCGAGCATTATGCGCTGCTGCTGGGGATTGACCAGACAGACAAAGGCGTTTTGGAGGAGGGCGTAAACGACAATCCGCCGGAGATGGCGGTTGGCTGGCGCTCCCAGAAATCCGACGGGACCTACCGCTTTGTATGGGTGCTGAAGGGCAAGTTTGCCAAGAGCGCGGAGACCTATGCGACAAAAGGCGGCGAAGGAATCACTTATAACGACAAAGAGCTCACCTTCTCGGCATTGAACCGTGTATCTGACGGGAAAAAACGCCGGCAGCTTGACAGCAATGATCCCAAACTGCCGGAGGGCGTAACGTTGGCAACGCTTTCCGATGCGGCGGAGGGTTGGTTCTCCGATCCGGATTTTGAGCCGGCAGAATCTGTACAGGGCTGACGAAATGACAACTAAATAAAGCAAAAGAAAATGCGCCCGTTTGAGTATTGCTTGAGCGGGCGTATCCATTTTGAAAACAATGCCGGATACGGCTGAACTATAGATTAAATAAACTATAAAAAGGAGATTTATTATGAAGGAAATCAGAATTAATGCAGACGGAAGAGAATATACCAAGAAAAATGTGTGCATCGGGGATTGGCTTGCACTGGTGGAATTTACGGAGAAATATAAAGAAAAGAATATTTTATTGGATAAAGAAGCCGGGCTTGCGGCAATGAACGTGCTGGCAGGATACCTCAAGATGCCGGAAAGCAAGCTGCGCGAGGGATGCGATCTTGCGGAAGTAATGAGGGCGTGGCGTGACCTCAATGCAAATGTGGTAGAGGCGTTTACCGGGGTGGAAGCGGGAAAAAACGCCGAAGGGCGGGGCAAACGAACCGCCAAATAATCAATGATATTTATTTTATGGCAAATACGATGTTTGAACGGTTCGGTTTGCCGGTGCACGAATTTATGAATCAGCGGCTGGACTGGTTCTTGCGGATGCGGAATGCGACGGAAGCAGAGAAGGTATGGTTTATTGACGAGGTGGGATGAAGGAGGGGTGATACTATACAGAAATTACCCCTCCGTTTGGAGAGGCAATATACGCTGGACAAAGAAGGGGTTAATATAAAAGAGGAAATGCTGGATGAACCCTTCATTAAACTTTCCGGATAGATCGTAATCAATTATGGAGGCACAATATAACCCTGTATGGAAAAAATGGATGGATTTAAAGAACGCCAGAAACGGTTCTTTGACGTCTGAAAGGGTCAAAAATGGCGCAAAGGCTATGGCGTTGAAGGAGGAGAAGCGGGATGATATAATGGCGGTAAGAAATACAAAGAGGGGGATTCGGCATGAAAAGGGTTCTGTGTTTGGTGGCTGCGGTATTGATAATGGCGGGAGTGTTTGCGGGGTGCGGAGACAGCGGCAGCAATGGAAGTGGAGTGTTACAGACTGATGAGTATGGAGTGTATGAAGACGGGAAGTGCATCGCCATGGCAGAGGAATTAGATACCCCATTCTTTTTTGAGAATGAAATGCAGTATGATTATAAAGGACGCGAACTTAGTACAAAGCGAGGCATAAAGATTGGAAGCACGGTGCGCGAGCTGGTAGACGCTTACAAAGAGTGTATATTTTGGCATCCGGCAAATGATGGAGGCGACTTCATTTCGGCATCTGAATATATTGATAGTTTGGCGGAATATAAGGAAGCGGAAGCCGACGCTCTTGTCTTTTTTACGTATGATGTCAACGGGAAGCTGTACAGCCACCAGGATTTCCGGGCTTTGGCAGATGAGAACGGGGGACGAGATGCAATGTACGAAAGTGGAGACTACATTGTTAAACATTATAAAATTGATTTTCTTATAGAAGACAATATAATCGAAAGTATTATGATAGGGTATAATCCGGATTCATTGGTGCCATGGAAGAAGTGAGAAAGTTTAGAAAAATAGATTTAAAGGGCTGTTTGTGAAAGCAAACGGCCTTTTTTGTGAAGATTTTTAGAAAGGAAAA
The DNA here is from genome assembly GCF_014287795.1 of Christensenella tenuis. Lineage (GTDB taxonomy): Bacteria > Bacillota > Clostridia > Christensenellales > Christensenellaceae > Christensenella > Christensenella tenuis. Next base: position 49,278 of record NZ_JACOON010000004.1, on the reverse strand, counting down.
ATAGATAAATAGAAAATGTAACAGTAAAAGCGGATATTACCAATTTAAAAACAGCCATGAAAGAAGCTGAAAAAATTAGTAAACAGACCCAAAAAGTTATACAAAGCGGATGGGAGCAAGCCGCAGATAGAGTAGAAAAATCATTTTCGCAAATAGCCGATGAAAGCAACCGAATGAACGTCCCGTTGTCTGCGATTAACAGAAACTACCGGGAGGCGGTTCTTTGACGTCTGAAAGGGTTAAAAATGGCGCAAAGGCTATGGCGTTGAAAGGGGGAAAGCGGGATGATATAATGGCGGTAAGAAATACAAAGAGGGGGATTCGGCATGAAAAGGGTTCTGTATTCGGTGGCCGCGGTATTGATAATGGCGGGAGTGTTTACGGGGTGCGGAGACAGCGGCAGCAATGGAAGTGGAGTGTTACAGACTGATGAGTATGGAGTGTATGAAGACGGGAAGTGCATCGCCATGGCAGAGGAATTAGATACCCCATTCTTTTTTGAGATTGAAATGCAGTATGATTATAAAGGACGCGAACTTAGTACAAAGCGAGGCATAAAGATTGGAAGCACGGTACGTGAACTTGCGGATGCCTATAAGGATTGCGAGTTTCAGGTTGCGGTAGGAAGTGAGTTAGTCACGATGACCGCGGGTGAGTTCATAGAAAATTTGTCGGAGTATAAAGATACGGTTACGCTCATTACAACCTATGTTGATGAAGAAGGAAATTTATATACATGGACAAAGTGGAAAGAATGGTCGGAGCCGCAGGGGGGTATAGAAGAAATGTACCAAAACAAAAAACATAAAATTGGCAACTATACTATAAATTTTATATTGGAAAATGGTATTGTGGAAGAAATTCAAATCACCTATACTCCGGATATGCTGGAATTGATCTTTGGATAACGGCGTTAAAATAAGTACAAAAGGGCTGTTTGTGAAAGCAAACGGCCTTTTTTGTGAAGATTTTTAGAAAGGAAAAATAGATAAATAGAAAATGTAACAGTAAAAGCGGATATTACCAATTTAAAAACAGCCATGAAAGAAGCTGAAAAAATTAGTAAACAGACCCAAAAAGTTATACAAAGCGGATGGGAGCAAGCCGCAGATAGAGTAGCAAAATTATTAATTATACAGATATCGACCGTTGTTGTCAAGATTTTCATAGGAAATACTTGCCGTCGCAGTTGTATCTTTTTTGTGAATAGGGGCGACAGCACTTTTTACTATCGCCCCTTGTCTGCCCATTAGCGGGGACGAACGCACTTGTCAACGGCGGGCGTAGCCCGTTCATCTTGACCGTTGACTTGGGCGGTCGGCTCTGCTATTTCAAAATTTGTGCCAGCATGGCACGAAATATATCTCAAAGAATTCTGCTCAACTTGGGCAGAATTTTCAGCATCAACTCCCCGACAACTTGGCGTGAAGTTTGAAACGGACTTCCGACCAAGTTGGTCGGAAGTGAAAAAGTTAACTTCTGTCCAACGTGGACAGAAGTCCGAAATCCAACTTCGACACAACCTGTGTCGAAGTCAAAATCACTTCTATGCAATCTGCGTAGAAATTCGAAGAAACAATTTGTATATCATGGGTGTACACAGGTAAACAGTAAGCCCCTGCTGGAAATTATTAACCAGCAGGGACTTGTTATTTATTTTAGCTTTCTAAGCGGTGCACACAACACTTCATAAGCATATTTATATACTTCATTTGCTGACTCATCCGGAGATATATCACCATGTGCAAGGCAACAGCGTAGCATATACAGTATTATTACTATAGCTTCACTAATCTTTCCGGCGCTACTTACAAAGTTATATGCTCCGATTTGTTTTGTAGGCTGCCCTGATGCAAGAACGCTGGTAATGCGATATGGGGTCAGTTCTCTATAGCATTCCTCACATTTTGATTTTTGTGTAGACGTCAAATGCATAAAATCAGATTGCTCTCTAAGCACCTCTATATCATAACCTTCCTGCTCAAAGCTCAAAGCTGAATACTGAAGCGCCTGTTGATTTTACCGTAACTACGGTTTTTGTTTTCCCACGTCCTCTTGAGCATTCATAATGGTGTTGATAGTAATCTTTTCGCGTGAGTGTGTTTGCATTTTTGACCGCCACTTCTGCAAATGAAACCGACTGTCGAACACCTATGTATTCCTGTGTAGTAATTGCCGCATGAAGAAGTGCCCCATGCAATTTTGCAATATTTTCACGATATGCACTTCCATCTGCATCTTCTGCATTAATAAGATTCATCATATAAGTCTTAAATCTGTTTGTTTGTCCTGCGATATATTCAATACAATCCTTGTCGCTTCCAGAAGGGACCTCACCGCTAAAGTTATACCATGCATTGAAGGCAATCCAGGCTTTCATAAATGCAGAAAAATAGTCAACCTTTATGTCGATTGCATCTATCCAGTCTTTATATCCCGGCATTCTGGATCACCTCACTTTGCGTATATTACTTCTTTATCCATAATTTCCAACGCATTTTGCTCTAACTTGTAGGCTTCATAGCGTTTTTGGTTAGCCTCAAGCGCAAGGGTATTGATTTTCTGTTGAATCTCAGAATTTTTAAGCAAGGGCACGGGTAGATTATAGATATGCGTATCATCAATATGCGAGATAACAGATCCATAAGCACATCGTTCAATAAGTTTTGCGCCATAGTCTGACAACAAATAAATGTAAAGGTATCCTGCCATTTCTTCATTTGTTGGAGCGATGCGCAACACATCTTCACTTGCAACCCAATTTTCCCAATGCTTAGGAACAAGCACGGTCTTTCCTATTGTACCGCTTCTTGTAATTAGAATAAGGTTTTCTTTGAGTTCAAGTTCCTCTTTCATCCGTTTGTCGTGCTTAGAAATGGATAAATACTTTGTATTTGTGGGATCAAGCTCGAATAACTGTTTTCCACCAAAAAATACTCGTCCATATCCCTCATCAACATACACTCGCTTAAATCGACCGGGCAAAAAGACGCTCTTACTAATTCTCTTATCACCAACAATCGTTACTTCTGCCGCATACTTTTCTAAGTGCTTTACGATTGCATCAACAATCGGAACATGGTAAGATGCTTCCAAGCGATAGTCCATTTCGCTTAATTTCACATTAAATGTTTCTACCGGTGCATTCTTCTTAAAGCAATCAACTTCAAAGTCCTCAATTGCTGGTAGTCTCAGTTCTTCAATTAGCAATTTGGTTGCTTGATCAATTAAGGCATTCGACTCATCACGAAGATTATACGAGCGGGTAATCAAATTGCCAATTTTCAGCTTGAGTGCATCCGGGGCATCTGGAATTGGAACGGTCGCAAGATGTTCAGGCTCAATATGAGTAATTACCGCACCATAGCTATTTGTCAGTAAAATTTTATTTCCGACTCTACTTTTTAAGTATGCATATACATATCCTGCATCACCCGGCCTATTACAGTTTATGCGCAAAAGGTCATGGCTGAAGATCATGTTATCCATCGTATTCGAAACAAAAGATACTTTTCCGATTGTGCCAGAGCATGTCATAAGGACTTGTCCCTTGGTTACTCGTAATGCATCAATATTTGTGTCGGTTAGTGCGGAAATATATCCATCTGGAGAAGGCTTTATATCCATAATGCTGGACGGCTGATAGATTGGATAATCGGATTTTTCAACCCAAATTCGCTTGAATCGTGCTCCAGTATAAGATGTTGTCATTCCATCTGCACCACCAAGTGCAGTAAGCGGATATTTACCATTTGCAATGACCTCCCGAGCCTGCTTTGCTTCAACATCATACACGCTTGCTTCTAAGCGTTTTCCTCGCTCGATGACCTCTGAAAGTGATACAGTACACCATTTAATCGGTGCCTCGTCAATCACCACCTCTGAATCGGGATTTGCCGTAATTTGATACGCCAAATTATCATTTACCATGCTAATCCCTCCTTAGTTTTCCACTCTGCAAAGATGGCAGGTACATCCGGAGTTTGATCATCCTCGACCTTTTTCTTTTGCTCATGAGATACCGTGCGATCGCCTTCGCCGGTTTCACCAAGCACAAGGACGCTATTAGTGTCAGGAACAAGAATCTCATTTCCTTCTTTGTCACGTTTGAATGTAGGATTGTCACGCTTGTCGTGGCCAACCTTTTCTACCATGGCCATAAAGATGTTATAATCAGCCATCGTACCGCTTTTTTCCTCGGCATCTTTCTGTTCCTGCGTTTTCTTCTGCAAGAACAGTACGGAAGTTTGAGTGCCGTTTCTCGGCTGGAAAGTATCTACGTGAAGGTCTACGCTGGCGATAATTCTATGGTTTTTAATAAGCCACTCTCGGATGTAACCAAGACCTGGTGCGCCCAAAATATTATCAGGCAGAACAATACCCATACGCCCGCCTGGAACAAGCAGCTGAGTGCAACGCTCTACAAATAAAATTTCTGGAGGAACGGATGCCTGCAGACGCTCAGTCATTGCCCAAGTGTTGGTTTTCTTATCGTTTTCCCAAACATGCGCCAGTTCAAATTGTTCCAGGATAGCCTTGTCTTTGATCGGGATTTTGCTGCCAAAAGGCGGGTTGGTTACAATCACATTGAAGAACTCAATCGTTTTGTGATTACGGATAGCAGATTTATCGATGCCTAACGCTTCAGCCAAGTTAGAACGGAAATCATCTGTCCATTCATGTGGTGGCAACAGGGAGTTAGACTGCAAAATATTGCCGCTACCGTCATTGTTCATGACCATGTTCATCTTCGTTGCCTTGACGAGATCAGGATTGATATCAAAGCCAAAGTAATTGGATTTAGCCATTTCAGAAATCCGGTCTCTGAAAGTATTGATTGCCTCATTACTCCAGTTGGCTTTGGGCATTCCAAGTTCCTCTTCAAACTGTCTCTCAAGTTTTTCAATGACATGAGTCATAGCATTCACAAGGAAGCCGCCGGTGCCACAGGAGCTATCCAGAACCTTTTCATCAACACCAGGGTTGATCATTTCTACAACCATCTTCATGACATTTCTTGGGGTGAAGAACTCGCCTCTATCACCACGAAGGTTGGCTCCAACGATTTCCTCGTATGCCTTGCCCTTGATATCGATGTTTGTATTGAGCAGACTATACTTTTGAAGCTCACTGACGATATAGGCCAAGCTGCGAGGAGACAACTTGATTTCATCATTAGCATCAAAAATTAGCCTGTATTTTTTCTTATTCTTAACCTGATCGAAGATTTTAGAGATACGCTTTTTAACGGTGAGCTGACCGTCAGGATTGGAACGTTCTTCTGACGTTGCATAGAACTCAAGCGGCTTAGGAATGTTTCTCTCGTCCTCGATTTTGCAGAAAATAACCTTGAGCAATTCAAAAAACGCAGGTTGTTTTTGCAAGCCATCATTCACATAAATGTGGTTATGACAGGTTTTGAATGTGAACAGCAGATTATCGTCATAGGCATTTTTGAGTGTCGTACGCTTAGGCCGGTTAATATCTTCAAGATTGCCATCTGCAGAGGGAATATCATTATAATCCATAAACTCTATCTGGCCTTTTTCATTTTTGACCTTACGATAGACTTCTTTCTGACGGCCATTTGTCCACATTCCCCATTCGCAATTAAGGCAAGCGGACATGTATGCTTTTAACTGTTCCACACCTTCTTTAGCATTGCGTGCCTCGACAGCTTCTTTTTTACATTCAATAATAATTTTAATGTTTTCTTGCGTCTGCTCTGTGCAATCCTTATCAAAGATGACAATATCTGCACGAGGCTTTCTTGATCCCATCTGAAGAGTATACTCGATTCGTATCTGCTTAAGCAGATACTTATGCTCGTTCACGAGGCGCTTTTCAATGGTTTGACGCACATATTCCTCTGGGGTGTCGTTACGGAATTTTCCGTCAACATAGTCACAAATTTTTCCTTCTGGGATTACAATTACCTTTGTATCAGCCATTTTTAGCTCCTCCATTTTTGCTCTTAGATTTTTTCTGCTGCTCTTTTTCTCGCTTTAACAGATAATCCTCCGCAGCTTTATTGAAAAAATCTGCAAAGCTACTTCTATCGTATGCCAGTGCTGCTTTTAGGTCGGTATGCAGTTCTTCTGGCATTCTGAACTGCACTTGTTTAGTTCGGTCGCTCAAAACTGCACCTCCTTCTTGCAGCATAAATAATATCATTATATCTTGATATAATGATATCATATTTAGCTAAAAAAGCCAATAGAATCGAGGAAAATGTGAACAAAAAAATCCACTTCATACACTTTTGAAGCGGTATAAAGTAAATTTTCCTAACTTATCAACTGTTAAACGGTATATTTTCCATGACTTCCAACATCATTCTTGATCCGAGCTTAAAGCTGCTCTGAAACAGTAAGTAATCGGTGATGGACTGATATTCTCGCACACAGTCTGAGTATTTATCAAACAGTTCTTTTTGCTCGTCTGTTATGGTGGCTTTGAGCTTCTCTTCATTCCTGCATATCAGCTCCAACAGCTTCTTGTATTCTTTGCAAGCAGATGTATCATACTCAGTTGGCTCGATATTGCCATACCAAAATTCTTCAAGGATTCTCATACCACATCCTCCTCGTAGATTATTTCAGCAAGGACAATCTCCTCAGCACGATTACGGATGCAATTCATAGCACCTACCCAAGCCATTGGGTCAGCCGCTTTCATGTCCTCTATCACGCCCTCGGCTACTTTCATTTACTCGATGAAAAACTCCATACGTTCCTGTGCCTGCTCATTCAAATCAGCCAAATATGTCCAAAGCTCTCCACTCAAACATAAAGCATTGAACCGGACAGGGTGATGCTCTCTCAAATACTCCCTGTGCATCCGTCCAAAGCGACCAATAGGCCTGTTATCTTCCGGCAAACGAATATCGGGGATGTAATAATCACCACAACGAATATAGTTCAATCCTTGCATCATATGTGCCTCCAAATCGTAAATTTTATAGCATTTTCGAAATAAAAATAAGCTATACCTGGTCATAAACCAAGTATAGCTTACTTTCGTTTTAGCCAACCCCGTCTGACAGATGCCGTAAATGGTTAATTTTTAGGTTTAACCTTTTTACGAACACCCGTCTAAAGAGCGCGGTTTTCTTTTTATGACCGGGTGGAAATTTCGCTCGACGGAAAACTTTTCAGCAGCTATATCGCAGCTGTGCGGATAAAAAAGAACAGTGGGCTTACGGAATACGAATGCGGAGAACTGCGCACCACGTATCCGTTTAAAAAACAAATTTAGAAAAGGAGAAAAAAGAAGATGATCAGACCAATTACATTTGACGAACAGATTGCAAGAGCCAAGGACGATGGAGGCGTTTACCGGAACATTTATCCACACGACGGGATTCTCTGGGGATGTGCGGTAACGACGACGAGCACACAAATAGAGATTGCATCGGGATTGTTTACCCTATGCGGCCGTATGATCTGGGTAGACGGGAAGACGGATTTCCCGTTGCAGGAACCGATCCAGAACGGATATGCGCAGCTTAAAGCGAAAATTGACCTCAATAACGCGAACACACAGGAGGAATGCGCGCAATTTGCAACAGAAGTTGTGTATTCCACGACAACATCTTTCCCGGAACTGCTACAGGAGGATATCAACAATACTGGAAAAAAGTATGAGCAGGAGCTGGCGGTTGTAAAAATTGAAAATGGAAACATTACAGGAATTACACGAAAACTTGCGGACGCCGGAATCGATGCGGAAAAACTGGGCGGACAATTGCCGGAATATTATGCAGGCCTGATAACGGCTGCACAGGCTAAAGCTGATGCGGCAATGCCGAAAAGTGGAGGAACGTTTACGGGGGCAGTGACTGCTCCTGCCCTTATATCGAAGGGACAGGTGAATGCCGTAATTGTAAATGTCAGCGACATAAACGGCTTGCAATTTACAAACAATGGAGACGGCTGGAGTCAAATATTATCTTATAAGACATTGGCCTTGCGTAACCGCGGCGCAACGGGAACAAAGATAAATATAGATGCAGCGAACTGTGCTGCGCCGTCCTCCATTCGATATAAAGAGAATATACAAGATGTAACCGAAGAAGATGCGGTAAAACCGTTGCATTTGCGCCCGATTATCCATGATTGGAAAACGGGAAGCGGCTATGAGGACCGGGGTAATGCAAAATCATTTATTGCAGAAGAAGCGGCGGAGATAGATGAACGCTATATTTACAGGACAGCTCACATTACCCTGCCGGAAATAAGCCATATGGACGAAGAAACGGGAAAATATATTATAGATCGTCCAGCCGAATATGAAATGCGTATTGAAGGGTTGAATCAAAATGCAATTTTATGCGATACTGTAGCGCTTTGCCAGAGACAGCAGAAACAGATTGATGCACTGGAAGGACGAATTCTGGAACTGGAGAAAGCCGCTGCAATTTTAAACAAATAAGGGTTTTGCAGAAACAAAAGAAATAGTCAAAGATAAAAATGCGGGAACCAGCAAAAAAATGATCCCATATGGAAAGCTGCGCCAGTATTGGCATAGTTTTTTTATAACAGGACAGGTCAAAAGTTTTTTGACCTGTCCTGTTATTTTTTGTCCAATTTATATTTTTCATGAAAAAGGGTTGACAAATAAAAACAGAGCGGCTATGATAGCCATAAGGAAAATGTATACGCATACAATAGGTGTGGAAGATTGAATCAAAGAGATATCGCTAAATTAGCGGGTGTATCTTCTGCCACGGTTTCAAGGGTCATTAACAAAGACAAAAAAGTCTCTCCGAAAACAGCGAAAAAGGTATTGCAGGTTATCAAGGAAAATGGTTATGTACAAAATGCCATGGCGCGCAATTTGCGTATGGCAAATACCAAAACCATAGGCTATCTGGTACCCGATATTAAGAATCCTTTCTTCATCGCAATGCTTTCCGGGTTTCAGGAAATGTGCTTTAAGCAGGGTTATGACATTATCTTTGAAAATACGGCGGATGATCCGGAAAAAGAGAAGAAGGCGCTCGATACTCTGCTGCGTTACCGTGTAGCAGGATTATTAGCGGTATTTGTCGATTCGGACAACGAATATATCGATGTATTCGGGAACATGGGTATTCCGGTCGTTATGATCGACAGGAAGTCGAAAGCTGTACAGAAAAACGATTACCTGATGATCGATAATATAGGCGGGGTCGGCCAGATCGTAGATTATCTTGTATCTCTCGGACACACGGATATTGCGATGATTTATGGCCCGCAGGAGTTGACACCCGGTGAGGAACGCCTGGAAGGGTTCCACAGGGCGATGAAAAAAAATGGAATTCCAATCAAAGAAGAGTATCTGATGCCTGGGCTTTTTACGGAAGAAGGCGGATACCATGCAGTACAAAAACTTTTACAATTAAAGAACCGGCCAACGGCGATGATCGGCGGGAACAACCTGACAACAATGGGCGCTTATAAAGCGCTTGTCGATTATAAGATCAATATCCCGGATGAAGTATCGCTTGCGGGCTTTGATGATTTCCCCTTCGCGGCACATTTGCAGCCGCCGGTTACGGTTATCAAAAGGCCAAACACAAACATGGGCCGGGTTGCTGCCGAGCTTTTGCTGGAACGCATCAGCAAGGGCGAAGAAGGCAAAGACATTCAACCAAGGAGTATCGTGATGCCAACGCAGTTGTGTATCAGGAAGTCCTGCACCCAAATGAAAAGCTTGAAAACAAAATAAGAAATTTTTATTTACCAAAAAATGTATTCGTATACATTCAAAAATGTATACGAATACATACGAATGATAACGAAAAATAAGTTTTGCGAAGGCGGAACGCTTTTGCAAAGAAAAGGCCATATCCCCCAATCTATATGGCCAAAATATATCTATATAAAATGGAGGAAAAAAAGATGAAAAAAATGTTGGCAATCCTGGTAGTTGCAGTTATGCTGCTGAGCGTAGCGCTCGTTGGCTGCGGACAAGAAGGCGGAACGGCATCTGAATCTCCTGCGGCGGAATCATCTGCCGCAACGGAAGCATCTACGGCCCCGGCTGACGGTACTTCCGCGGCTCCTGCCGACGAAGGCGGCGTAAAGGACGTTGCGGTTCTGATCAAAGCAACAGACTCTGATTTCTGGCAATATGTGCTGGTAGGCGCAACAAACTATGCGGCTGAAAACCCAGACAAAGTAAAGGTTACGACGGACGGACCTCCGAATGAATCGGATATTGACCAGCAGGTTTCCATCTTGGAACAGATTATTTCCAGGGAACCTGACGCAATCGTGATCGCTTCCACGAGTTCCGACGCTACGGTTCCGGCGATTGAAGACGCCGTTGCCAAAGGAATCCCGGTGATTACGGTAGACAACAAAGTGAATACGGATAAAGTAGCGACACTCCTTGCAACAGACAACCTGAAGGGCGGCGCGACGGCGGCTGATACGCTCGTTGAAAAGCTTAAGGCAGAAGGCAAAGAGCTGAAGGGCAAAGTTGGCGTCATCAGCAATATGGCGGGCGTCCAGGTCCTGACAGACAGAGACCAGGGTTTCATCGACAGGATGAAAGAAATTGCTCCTGATATTGAACTGATTGAAACCGTATACGTGGACGGCGATATGACAAAGGCAATGGATGCTGCTGCCGACCAGATCTCGGCAAACGACGATCTTCTTGGCTTCTTTGCCGACAACAATACGGTCGGTTCCGGGGCGGCGCGTGCCATCACGGAAGCAGGCAAAGAAAATGATCTCGTACTGGTTGCATTCGACTCCGATCCGGAGGAAATCAAAGGCCTTGGCACTGGCGCGGTTGACGCGCTGATCCTGCAGGATCCCTACGGCATGGGCTACAAGGGCGTTGAAGATGCCCTGAAAGCAATCGCCGGAGAGACGCTCGAATCCTATGTGGATACCGGTGTTACGGTTGTAACGAAGGACAACATGGACGATGAAGAGATCAAAGGGCTGCTTGATCCGATGACAAAGAAAATAGGCTAAGTACAACTCTCTGATAACTCGGCATTCCGGGGGAGGGGATTCCCTCCCCCCGGCTGAATGCCGCAAAATGAATGAAAGGGATGGATTAGTCTATGGAAAACGTACTGGTAAAAATGGAAAAAATCACGAAAATTTTTCCGGGCGTGAAAGCTCTCGAAGACGTTGATTTTGATGTGAGGGCAGGCGAGGTCCATGCGCTGATGGGGGAAAACGGCGCGGGAAAATCTACGCTGATCAAGGCGCTCATGGGCGTCCACGAACCTTCATCGGGGAAAATTTTCGTAGAGGGACAGGAAGTACAGATTAAAAATCCGCAGCAGGCGAAGAAACTGGGCCTTGGGGCCGTTTATCAGGATATCACGCTTGCACCGCACCTTTCCGTAGCAGAAAATTTTTTCTTGGGGGAACTTCCCAAAAAGGCGGGCTTGGTGGATTGGAAAAAAATCAATTCCGAAACATCAAAAACGCTGACGGAACTGGATATTAAGGTGGATCCTAAAAGGCGGATTAAAGACCTTCCAATTGCCCAGCAGGAAATGGTCACGATTGCAAAAATTGTACATGAAAAAGCCAAAATAATCGTGTTTGACGAACCGACGGCGCTTCTTGCAAACGAGGAAGTGGAAGTCCTGTTTACGCTCATTGGTAAGCTTCGCGACCACGGGTGCGGCATTATTTACATCTCCCACCGGATTGAAGAAATTTTCGAACTCGGTGACAGGGTAACCGTTTTGAAAGACGGGATGCTGGTTGAAACGGTAAACGTTGCGGATACCAATAAGGATGACCTTGTACGCATGATGGTTGGCCGCGATGTGGGCGATATGTATTCCATTGAGCATTTCGAACCCGGTGAAACGGTACTCGAAGTAAAGGGGCTTACCCGCAAAGGCGCATATGAGGATATCAGCCTTGAAGTGCGGCGCGGCGAGATCCTCGGCATGTTCGGGCTGGTCGGCTCAGGACGTACGGAAATCATGCGCGGCGTATTTGGCGCAGACCCGTTTGACGCGGGCGAAATAAAGGTGCTGGGAAAGAAGGTCCATAACAAATCGCCGAAGCAGGGAATCGACAGCGGCGTCGCGCTGCTGCCGGAAGACAGAAAGACACAAGGGCTGTCAATGGGGCTTTCCGTTGAAGTCAATACCAATCTGGCCTCCTATTCAAAAATATCGAAAGCCGGAGTGATCAACGTTAACAGAGAGAAAGAACGGGCCGAGTATTACAGAGAGCAAATCCGCATCAAAACGCCGTCCATCAAGCAGAAGGTGCAGAACCTTTCGGGCGGCAACCAGCAGAAAGTCGTTATTGCAAAATGGCTGTGCGCAGACAGCGAATTATTTATCTTTGACGAATGCACGGTGGGCGTCGATGTTGGCGCAAAGGTAGAAATCTACCGTTTGTTTGAACAACTTCTTAAGCAGGGAAAAGCGATTGTGCTGATCTCGTCCTACCTCCCCGAAGTCATGGGGCTTGCAGACCGGCTGATGGTCATCTCGGAAGGGAAACAGATGGCGACGATTGACCGTGACGAGTTCATGGTGGATGGCAGACTGGACGAAGAGCGCATTCTGCGCCTTGCATCCGGCATGGTATAAGAAAAAGGAGTAGGGATTATGAATAAAGAAACAGCGATCAATCCTATTGAAAAGAAAAAACGCGCATTGCCGGGGGAAATGATGATCCTTATCATTCTCATTGCGATGTTTATCGTCCTGTCAATCGCGTCGAATAAATTTATGACATGGGACAACATGACAAACCTGATGAAGCAGACCTCTATCAACGGCGTCGTTGCAATCGGTATGACATTTGTTATTATCTCAAGCGGCATTGACCTTTCAGTTGGCGCAATCGTCGGTTTTTCCGGCATCCTTGCCTCCATGCTGATGGTAGGCGGATGGGGAATTGCACCGTCGGTGCTGGTAGCGATTGCAGCCAGCGCGGGCGTTGGCGTTGCCAATGGCGTACTTGTGCATGACGGCAAGGTTCCGCCGTTTATTGCGACGCTTGGCACAATGACCATTGTACGCGGCGTAATTATGCTGATTACCGACGCGCGAATGATTTCCGGCATGCCGGATGATTTCATTAATTTCGCTACTTCGACAATCCTGGGGATCCCGGCGCTGGCAATCATCTGGATCGTTGCCATTATTATTGCAATACTGATCCTGAAGTTTACAGTATTTGGCAGGAATGTATATTCGATCGGCAGCAATGAAGAGGCAACGCGCCTTTCAGGTGTCAACATCCGCCTCAATATCTATGGAATCTATCTTGTGAGCGCACTGTGTTCGGCGGTTGCGGGTATCATGCTTGCTTCCCGTGTTGGGAATGGCCTGCCGAAAGGCGGCGACGGATATGAACTCGATGCAATCGCGGCTTCTGTTGTCGGCGGCGCGAGCCTGTCCGGCGGCGAGGGCAGCATCGTGGGTACAGTAATCGGCGCCCTGATCATGCAGACGCTAAGAAACGGCGGCAACTTGCTGGGCGTAAACTCGTTTATCCTGGAAATTTGCATCGGATCCCTGATTATTGTTGCGGTACTCATCGACAAAGCGAAGAAGAAGTAGTATAAATATAGACGAAGCAGTAATATATAATGTAAGAAAAAGAATGAGGGTATCGATATGCCAAAGTATTTAATCGCGCATGACCTGGGAACATCCGGCAATAAAGCAACGCTGTTTACCGCGGACGGGGAATATGTGAAAAGTAAGGTCGCCAGTTATGACACGAAATTTTTCAATGCAAACTGGGCGGAACAAAACCCGGATGATTGGTGGGAAGCGGTCTGCCTGTCCACGAGGGAATTGATGCAGGGAATCGACGCCGGAAGCGTTGCAGCGGTTTCATTTTCCGGGCAAATGATGGGATGCCTCTGCATAGACAAAAACGGAATGCCCCTGCGGGACCACATTATATGGGCAGACATGCGTGCCGTGGCGGAAGAGGAATTCGTACGCGCGCATATCGATACCCCAAAATTCTATCGTATTACAGGCCATCGGCCAAGCGCATCCTATACGCTTGCAAAACTGCTGTGGATTAAGAACAACGAACCGGATATATACAAAAAGATATACAAAGTGCTCAATGCAAAAGATTATATTGTCTATAAGATGACAGGACGTTTCTTCACGGATTACTCGGATGCGACGGGAACGAATGCGTTTGACCTCAATACGTTCCTATGGTCTGAGGAAATACTGGACGGCGTTGGCGTTGACGGCGATTTGCTTCCGGAAGCGGTTCCTTCCACACATGTTGCAGGGGAATTGCAGCGGCAGGCCGCGGAGGAATGCGGGCTTATTCCCGGGATTCCCGTTGTAATCGGCGCGGGAGACGGGACAGCGGCCACGGTGGGCGCGGGTTCGGTTGCGGAGGGCGTGACTTATAATTGCCTTGGTTCCTCTTCGTGGATTGCAACCACTACAAGAAAACCGGTGTTTGACGAACAGATGCGCACATTCAACTGGGCGCATGCGGTACCCGGAATGGTGGTTCCGTGCGGGACAATGCAGGCGGCGGGGAACTCCTACGCCTGGATGAAAAAGGAACTGTGCGGCGGGGAGCTCCTGCGTGCAAAGCAGGAGGGCGTGAGCGCATACGATCTTATCAACGGGGAGATTGCAGCTTCACCGGCAGGCGCGAACGGACTTTATTACTTGCCTTACCTGATCGGTGAACGGTCCCCGAGGTGGAACCCAAATGCCAAGGGCGCTTTTATAGGCCTTACGATGGAACATACGCATGCGGATATGCTCAGGAGTGTAGTGGAGGGAATCGGCATGAACCTTAAGCTGATTCTCGATATTATGCGTGCGCATATTCACATCGAGACTATCATTGCGCTCGGCGGCCTGGCTAAATCTGATGTGTGCCTGCAAATTTTTGCCGACATTTTTGGAATTGATGTCAAACCGCTCAATCACCTTGAAGAAGCCTCGTCTATTGGCGCGGCGGTATGCGCGGGTGTTGGCGTCGGCGCGTTGCGGGATTTCAGCGAGGTAGAAAAATTCGTATATCCGGTCGGCATGTTTGAACCGGACAGGAAGAATTGTAAACGGTATGAAAAAATGATCGGAATTTTCAATCATTCCTATGATGCGCTTTGCGGAGTATACGGCGAAATCGCCGCAATGGCCAATCAGTGAAGCTGGAATAAAGGGTAGAGATTATGAAAAAGAAGATTGTGATGTTTGGAAGCTACGTCGCTGACCTGACAGGCACGGCGGACCATCTTCCCCGCGCGGGGGAAACTGTGTTTGGGGAACGGTTCAAGATCGGACCGGGCGGAAAAGGCAGCAATCAGGCGGTGGCCGCACACCGGGCCGGAGCGGATATCGTCCTGGCGACAAAGCTGGGAAAAGACGTTTTCGGCGACCTGGCGCGTGATTTTTACGCACAGGAGCGAATCGCGGCGGAGTACGTCCTGACGGACGACGAAAAAGGGACGGGAATTGCCCTCATTTGCGTGGATGAGGTATCTAAACAAAATCAGATTTTAGTTGTTCCCGGTGCATGCATGAATTTTACGGATGCGGATATTGAAACGCTGCGGCCCGCAATTGAGGCGGCAGATATCCTTCTTGTGCAGTTCGAAGTCAATATGGACGCGCTGGAGAAAGCGGTGGATATTGCACGGGCAGCAGGCGTTACCATTGTGCTCAATCCAGCGCCGGCACGAAAGGTATCGCGTGAATTTATTTGCAAGGCGGATGTAGTGACGCCGAATGAAGTAGAAGCGGCGGCGCTTACGGGCATTCCCGTAGAAAATGCTTCGGATGCCCAAAAGGCGGCGGATATATTCCATAGCTGGGGAATTCCCAAGGTTGTAATTACACTGGGCAAGCAAGGCGTATTTGCCAGCGCGGCGGACGAACACCGCATGGTTCCCGCCCGCATTGTGGAAGCGGTGGACACCACTGGCGCCGGGGATGCGTTCAACGGCGGATTTGTAACGGCGCTTTCCGAAGGAAAGGATCTTTTTGAAGCGGTGGAATTCGGTAACGCGCTGGCGTCACTCGCAGTGCAGAAATTTGGAACGGCCCCATCTATGCCGATGCGCGGGGAAATCGATAAAATATTATGAAAGAGGAAATAAATTATGAGAAAACCACTGGCCTCCTATATTGACCACACAATTTTAAAACCGGATGCAACGGAAGAACAGGTGCGGAAGCTTTGTGCGGAAGCGCTCAAATATCATTTTGCCAGCGTTTGTGTGAACCCTACAAACGTCCCGCTTTGTGCGGAGCTTTTGAAAGGCTCCGATGTGATGGTTTGCTGCGTGGTGGGGTTCCCGCTGGGGGCTGCTGTTCCGGAGGTAAAGGCATATGAAACGGAGCGCGCTGTAGAGCTGGGCGCGCAGGAAGTGGATATGGTCATCAATATCGGACGGGCAAAAGACCACCAATGGGACGCCGTAAAAAAGGATATTGCGGCAGTTGTAGAAGCGGCAAAGGGCAGGGCGCATGTCAAAGTTATTATTGAGGCCTGCCTGTTGACGGATGAGGAAAAAGCCAGAGCCTGCGAAATGGCAAAAGAGGCAGGTGCTGATTTTGTAAAAACGTCGACCGGGTTTTCCACGGGCGGCGCTACCCCGGAAGACGTTGCGCTGATGCGCAAAACGGTCGGGCCGGATATGGGGGTGAAAGCCGCGGGTGGAATCCGGGATTATGAAGCGGCCATGAAGGTAATCGATGCCGGCGCGGACCGTATCGGAACAAGCAATGGGATTGCAATCGTGGAAGGAGAAAAAGGATGATTAAAAGGGATGCGCAGATTGGCAGGGAGCCCGAATATAATCCATGCGGCGGGGAAGGGACGTTTACCCTTACGAATCTTGTAAAAGACCAGGAGCTTTCCACGATCACCAAGATGGTAATTGTAGACGCGCCGGTGGCTTCCTGCGCAAAATATCACCAACACAGGGGAGACAATGAATTATACTATATCATGAGCGGAAAAGCCGAATATACGGACAACGACGGCTCCACGGTAATTTTGGAACCGGGAGACGTATCGATTACGTATGACGGCGAGTGGCATGGCATAAAACAGTATGGGAACGATCCGCTGAAGTTCCTTGCATTGATTATCAGGTAAACAGGGAAAGGGTTTTGTTTCCTCCTACAAATAACAAAACGTGCTGTGAAGGCGGCGGGGAATTTTTTCCCCGCCGCCTTCTTTATGTTTTCAACCGGCGGTCAAGAAAAGCACGCGCCGCTTTATTGCGTTCCACCCTGTTTCGCCTGACATTTTGCTGGCCAGCGGCAAGGCGGGGTGGGAATGGACGCGGGTGAAATCATCAGGAAAAAGAGGTGGGAACTCGGCTGGATGCAGGCGGAACTTGCGCAGAGAATGAATGTTCCCTGTAAGGCAGCCCCAAAGTGGGGAAACGGGCGCCCACGCCGGATGCGTTTATAGGCGGCAAAAGCGGGGATAAAAAGGCGAAGCCGCTTATGTTGCGCCGCGCGCTTCAAAAGGTATATAATATACGGGTATGACCTGAGGGGGGAAAGGAAGTGTTGGCCGGATGCTTGAGGTATTATTAAAAGCGCTGGGGCTTATTTGCATCATTGTACTTGGCTATACGCTGAAAAAAATTGGTTTTTTCAAACCCAAGGATTATATACTGATCTCAAAAATCGCTCTTAATATTACGCTGCCCGGCGCAGTCATCACCAGCTTTTCCAAATTCAGCCCTGATTTTTCCCTCCTGTGGGTGGTGGCGATCGGCCTTGCGTGCAATCTGATTATGGCGGGCGTCGGCTATCTGGTCGCACGGAAACGGGATAATTGCACAAAAGCCTTTTATATGATTAATTTTACAGGATATAATATCGGCTGCTTTGCCCTTCCTTTTATACAAAATTTCCTTGGCGCATATGGCGTGGTTGTCACATGCATGTTTGATGTGGGAAATTCCATTATGTGTACGGGCGGCTCGTATGCATTGGCGCAGGGTGTGGTCGGTACGGAAAAAGGGGGGCTTAAACGGGCGCTGAAGGCGCTTGCTACGTCCGTGCCGCTGCTTGTGTATATCCTGATGTTTGCTATCGTCATGGCGGGGCTGAAGCTCCCGGAGTTTGTCGTCAATGTTGCTTCCACAGTCGGAGGGGCGAACGCTTTTGTCGCAATGCTGATGATAGGAATGATGTTTGAGCTTACCTTGGATAAGCAATATCTGAAAGATGCGGTCAAGACGCTTGCTTGGCGCTATGGAATGGCGGCGGTGTTTGCCTGCCTGCTTTATTTTTGCACACCCTTTCCTCTCGAGGTTAGGCAGGTTCTTGCGATTTTGGTGTGTGGGCCGATCGCATCCATGGCGCCTGTGTTTACAGAACGCTGCAAGGGAAACGTGGCTCTTGCGGGCATGATCAACTCTTTTGCGATTGTCATCAGCACCGTATTGATGACGGTGTTGATTATGGCGATGCATATCACGGGATAGATTGCGCTTTTTCGAGGGTAATGGTATAATTTTTTGATAAATCATTGATGGAGGAAAGGCATGAAAAAAATAAAAACAATACTGATTTTGTCCCTTGCCGCGGCAATGCTTTTTATGGCAGGCTGCGTATCGAGTACGGCGCAGAGCATTAAGGTCGGGGAAGACGAGATTCCCTCCCTATATTCAATTATCGGTGAAAAGAAGATCACAGGAACAGAAACAAATACGGAAAATGATATAAAGAGTACGACCGTAACCTATGAACCGGGAAGTATTACGGAACGGGAAGCGGTGGATTATATGCTCGAGTTAATTGCAAGCCATGGATTCTCAATCCAGCAAGATGCAATTGAGCAGGAAAATGGCAAATATTACCAGTTAACGAAAGATTCAGAGACGGATGGCAAGTATATTGTCGTTTCCCTCTATGTGGAAGAAGAGGGCAGCACCGTCATCAAATATATGGTGGGCGGCGTAGATATCCTGTAACAGAAAAGAAAAGACTGGCTCCAAAAGCCAATCTTTTCTTTTCTGTTTTCGATAGAGGATCAGCCTTCTTGAAACAATCTGTCTCTGCCGTTTGATCCGCTGTCACCAAAATCGAGGGAGTCCCTATCTTGGTTTTTATCCTGCCGGGGCCCGGAATCCTCCTGGCCTTCCCCTGTGTCCGGTGCGGTTCCGCCGTCCTGCTGGTCATCGGAAAAATCCAAACCGTCTTTGCTGCGGGATTCATCCTGGCTGCCGCTTTCTTCGCCGCGGTCATTTGCATCAGCCTGGGGCTGCCGTCCGTCCCAATCGTGCCCGCGGGAGATACCGGAGCGGTCCAGCACCTTGGCCGAGATATCCCGTCCGGTCTGGACAACGGCATTTGCGGTGATTCCACCCGCAAAACCAATTGCAAAAATTGCAACTGCAGAAATAATGACCGTGGAAACCTTTTTGCCGCTCCATACCTTTTTGTCCGGCTGCTGTGGGCTGCCGGAACTGCATTCCGGCTGTTGGCTTTCTTGCGCCGGGGCTGCAGAGCCCTGTACGGGCTCGTTACTTTTGAAATTTTCGTCCATCAAAACAAATCTCCCTTTACAGTATAGTTACCGCGCTTCTGCGCGTTTTCTTACGTTTCAGTTTATGGCCGTTTTATGATCAAACCATAACAAAACCGTAAAAAAAGTGTGTCCGGCGGATTAAAATTCCGCGGAGAAACTTCGGCACTTGTGGTACCGGCTGCAATGCCAACATAGCGCAGAACCGTTTTCCGCAAGATGCGGCAGGCCTTGCGGGCATGCCCGAAGTATGGATTTTGAACTGCCGGAAACAGCCTTTAGGAAAGCCGTTGCCATTCGTCGAAAATCTGGATGGAAAAGCCGCATATCATAAGGCTTTTGGGTTATAAGGAAGTATTATCTTCCAATTAGGCGGTATAGCCCCATTCAAGGGCTATACCGTCTTTTCCTGTTTATTGGCTTCTTTCCGTTCTGCCGCTATCTTTTCTATCAATTTTTTCTACTCTGCTTTGTATTCTACGGATAGCTTCAAAAACCGTTCATGATCTCGTTTCCTTTCCCGTCCTCTCGTAGTTTCTTGAAGTTGGAACTGAATAGCAAGCATAGGAATGGGGTATTCTTTCCGTAAAATTGCTCTCTTTTGTCTACCGATAATGGGAATTTTTTGTTTATTGGGAAGTGCCCCAAACCCGCTGATTTTCCTCTCACTATCTACAACATCATGCGGGACAATTGCACCGAAGATTTGAAAAGGATTTTCAAAAAAGTTTGAGTTTTTCCATTTTACTCCCTATTATGGAAAAGGCTTCAAAATACCAAATAACATCTGTATTTTTCAAGATGTATAATGGTAGCTAAACGGGCGAAATAGTAGATTTGTTCACAGCAGTATGGTAATATATTTGCTATAAAGTTTGAATTAAGATTTATATCATGTTTTAATAAAGAGAGAGGAAATCTGTTATGTCATATCAGACAGCATTAACAATCGCCGATGTCATACAAGAAATAGACAGCAAAAAATATTTATTGCCCTCTATCCAATAAGAATTTGTATGGGGAACAGACCAAATTGAAATGTTATTTGATAGTCTTATGCGTGGCTATCCCATCAATTCATTTTTATTTTGGAAAGTACCAAAAGATAAAACAAATGAGTTCAAGTTCTATGAATTTTTAAGAGAATATCATCAAAAGGATGGACGGCATAATTCCAAAGCAGATACAAAAGGCTCAGGAGATATTATGGCGGTACTTGACGGACAACAAAGATTAACTTCTTTATATATTGCTTTAAAAGGTACATACGCATATAAAATTTCTTATAAAAGGCGTGACAATCCTGCTGCTTATCCAAAAAGAAAATTGTATCTAAATCTACTTTGTCCTGCTGATGATGTTGATTTGAAATATGATTTTCAATTTCTCACAGATGCGGAAGCAGAAGAAAATGATGAGCGTTGTTTTTGGTTTCCTGTTGGAGATATTTTGGATATGAAAGAACCATATGAGGTTATGGAATATTTGACAGACCATGATTTGAATATTGTTCAAAAACCAGAAGATAAGGAAAAGGTAAAGTTTGCCAACCGTACACTTACTAAATTGTTCAATGTAATTCATGTAACTCATACTATTAGTTATTACTTAGAAAATAGTGTCGAATTAGATAAAGTCCTTAATATTTTCATTCGTGTAAATAGCGGAGGTACTACTTTAAGCTATTCGGATTTATTACTATCGTTTGCAACTGCGCAGTGGGAAAAGCGTGATGCAAGAGAAGAAATCAATCAATTTGTTGATGAAATCAATGACATCGGAAATGGCTTTAATATATCAAAAGACCTTGTTTTGAAAGCGTGTTTAGTACTATGTGATTTTTCTGATATATCGTTCAAAGTTGATAACTTTAATAAAACAAATATGTTAGTCATTGAAGATAGATGGGAAAATATTACAAATGCAATCAGGGCAGCGGTTCACTTAATCGCCTCTTTTGGATTTAGTATGGAAAATCTTACATCAAATAATGTGATTATTCCTATTGCCTATTATTTGCAGACAATTGGTATTCCTACCAATTATTCCGTATCAAAAACCTATGCAGTTGACAGGATTTTGGTGAAAAAATGGCTTGTAGCCACTTTGCTGAAAAGGGTATTTAGTTTTGCACCTGATGGTGCTTTGAAACCAATAAGAGAGATTATTAAATCCAATCCGAATAGTTTTCCGTTGGATAAAATTGCTCAACACTTTCGTGGCGGAAATCGCAATCTTGTATTTAATAATGATGAAATTGATGATTTGCTTTATACTAAGTATGGGCAAGGTAATTTGTTGGTTATTATGTCAATACTATATCCGTGGGCAGACCTAAAGAATAATTTTCATATAGACCATATCTACCCTAAAAGTTTGTTTACAAAAGTAAAACTGAAAACCTTTGGAGTGAGCGCTGATGATATCGACAAGTACATTGAGAATGTAAATTATATCGGTAATCTTCAGTTGTTAGAGAGTATTCCTAACAGTGAAAAGAAAAATAAACCTTTTGAGGAATGGTTGAAGGAAACATATAAAGATAGTGCGTCGCTTTCAAACTATAAGCAAAAACAGTTAATTCCTGATATACAACCTACATTTGAAAATTTTCTTGCTTTTCTTGAAGCAAGAGAAGTGTTAATCAAAGAACAAATTGCTAAGGAATTAGAATTTTAACATTAAATACTAAAATAGCATAGGCAGTCGTCATTGTCAACGGTGAAATGAAAGGCACATACTGTGCCGCCGTATGACAAAGCGCCTGCACCACTCATAAGGTAGTCAAGAGGACATAAGCAGTAAACCGCTTATGCTCTTGATAAACTATGGGAATGATGTTACACTGCAGTGATTGAAAAAGCTTTGATTTAAGCGGCTTACAGACACGAAAACACCAAGAGTGAGGGATTTCTCCCATTTCCCTCGAAAATGGCATTCTACTGTGTAACAATGCGGAGATAGAAAAACAGAGAGCCAACCACTTTTGAAAGTGATTAACTCTCTGTTTCTGTTTGCAAATCTGTCTGTCAGCGCTAGTGATAATTTTGTTGTAAATACTTCCTTATCACTGTTAAGCTAAGGATATACGGTCTTTCTGCCGGCAGAAGACGAATTAAGGATTCCGGCTCCTGTTTGTCAGAAAATCTTAAGAATATTTCTTTGATAATGCGGGATAAATGTGTTATAAATAAAGGGAATACAAGAAGGGAGTATATGAATTATGATTTGTGAAAAATGTCATCAGGAGTATGACGGCAATATGGCCGCTTGCCCCTATTGCGGGAACGCTTCCCAACAACAGGCGCAGCAGGCACAGCAGCCGGAACAGCCGCAATATCAGCCTCCACAGCAACCGGAACAGCCGCAACAGCAGCCTCCGCAATATCAGCCTCCGCAGCAGCAGGCACAGCAATCTTATCAACAACAGCCCCAGCAGCCCTATCAACAGCAAGGGCAGCCGCAGTATCAGCCTCCGCAGCAGGCTTACCAGCCGCAATACGGGCAGCAGCCGCAAGGGCCGAAGGGAATGTCCATCGCGGCTATGGTCTGTGGAATCATTGGCCTTATTCTTTGCTGGGTTCCATTTGTTGGCCTTGTGATCAATGCACTGGCAATTATTTTCTACATTTTGTCGAGGAAAGAGGCGCCGAATGGAATGGCGACAGCGGGCCTTGTGTGTGGAATTATCGGTCTTGTAGTTGCCCTTATAATGACCATACTGGTTGGCGTTGTTTGGAGTGCGGTGACAAATCCCTGGTATTGGTATTGATAGCGAAAGGAAATGAATGGAATGCAGGCAGTGCCGCCGGTAATATGATGGAACAATGAATATATGTCCCTATTGCGGCACGAAAAATGATGTGAGCAGATGCAATAGCCTTACCAGGTGCAATATCAACAGCCGCAGTACCAGCAGATACCGGATAACACGGCCCAAGGATTTTGGTGCCGGTGCGATGGTCTGCGGCATCCTTGGTATCGTAATGTGCATGGCTCCGTTCGGGCCGTCGTTTCCGGTGCCGTTGAAGTCGTGCTTGGGAACATGACCGGGAAAAAGTTGCCGGCAGGCCAGATGGGCACGGCGCCCGCTGGCTTTATATGCGGCATTGCTGCAACCGCTCTTGCAGTAGTTTTCTGTATTATGTTTGCAGCCCTGCTTATAGGCTTGGCGTCTGCCGGTCCTGACTTTCTGGATCTGATGGGCTACTATTGTTAATACTGATTCCGCAAGGAACCGGCTTTGGACCTTGGGAAGAATGAAATGCAGCGGGGATTTCGGCATCGCAGAAAGTTGATATAAGTACGGTGGCGCTTTCTTACGAATTTGAACCCCGCAAAGAAAAGATATCGCTGAGAAAATCAAAAGATGAGACGGCCAGACCCTGTTTCCCAAAGGAGTCTGGCCGTTTTTTCATGCAGCCTCATCCCTGTAATCTCAATAGCGCACTGTGTTCAGGGTGCCCTACTGGATAGAATTTTATGAAACTTCGAATCAATTCAACTATGTTTCGATAATTCGCCGGCTGATTTTGTTTGGATTTAGCCTATTCCTGCCGGAAGTTTTGTTTTCTCTTTTTAATGAAGATGTAGGCTCTTTGTTTTCAGGTTCACAGCGGAGCGCTTATTGTATATGGCTCTTGTTGAGCATGGTTTTTATCCGATTTTGGCATGCGGAAAATATTTTGCGGGAATTGTAAATTAGGGCTTGCATTTAAAAAAACTTTAATGTATACTTCTTGTATACAAACGAAATTCTTTAATGGATCAGGCGGTCAAACATCTTAAGCCAGTATCGCAAACACAAGGAGCAAATAAAATGAAAGAATCAATCAAGAAGTATATGAAAGTCGGGCTTATCCATTTTATGGCATTCCCGGAATGCATGAAAGGGGAAGGCCCCGTTCTGGAGACGATGAAAAAAATAGCGGTGGACGATTATTTTGATGCGATAGAAGTCACCTGGATCAAGAATCCGCAGGTTCGGAAACAGGCGGCGGAAATGCTTGGACATGCGGGGCTTACTGTTGCGTATGGCGGTCAGCCGCGGCTTTTGACCACGGGATATAACATTAACTCCCTTGATGAAGAAATGCGCCTTACCGCACTTGCAAGCCTTAAGGAGGGGATTGACGAAGCCTATGAAATCGGCGCGCAGGGGTTTGCCTTTTTGGCAGGAAAATATGAAGAGGCAACAAAGGAAGAATCCTACCGGGCGCTGCTGAAATCGGCGGGTGAGTTGTGCGCATATGCAAAGGAAAAAGGAAACCTGCGGGTGGAAACGGAAGTGTTTGATTATGATGTGGATAAAAGGTCCATCATCGGCCCGGCCGCTATGGCAAAGCGTTTTGCGGAAGACATGCGTGCGCAGTATGATAATTTTGGCTTGGTTGTGGACCTGAGCCATATTCCTCAACTGCACGAGACGATCGAGGAATCCCTTTATCCGGTAAAAGACTATATTACGCACGCCCATATCGGGAGCTGCGTAATCGGCGATCCTTCTATGGATGCCTACGGCGATGCGCATCCGCGTTTCAATTTTCCAAATTCCGTCAACGGGGCGGATGAAGTAGCGGCTTTCCTCAGGGCGTTGATGGAGCTTGGATATTTTGAAAAATTTGACCGTCCGCTGATGAGTTTTGAAGTAAAGCCATGGGCGGGGGAAGACCCGGAGGTCGTGATTGCGAATGGCAAGCGTGTGCTGAACGAGGCATGGGCAAAGCTTTGAACGAAAAAA
This sequence comes from Christensenella tenuis, assembly GCF_014287795.1. Taxonomy (GTDB): domain Bacteria; phylum Bacillota; class Clostridia; order Christensenellales; family Christensenellaceae; genus Christensenella; species Christensenella tenuis. The sequence continues at coordinate 24,060 of NZ_JACOON010000004.1, read as the reverse complement.
GGGAGGAATGGCAATGAAGATCGTTGTGCTGGATGGATATACGGAAAATCCGGGAGATATTTCATGGGAACCGATTTCTTCGCAAGGGGAGCTTACGGTGTATGACCGCACCTCTTACGATCCCGGAAATGTTGCGCCCATCATTGAGCGCGCCGGGGATGCAGAAATTATTTTTACCAATAAAACGCCTATTACGCGGGAAGTGCTGGATGCGCTGCCAAAGTTAAAATACATTGGCGTACTGGCAACGGGCTTTAACGTTGTGGATGTAGCGTACGCAAAGGAAAAGGACGTTCTCGTCAGCAATATCCCCACCTATGGAACGGCGGCTGTAGCACAGTTTGCGACCGCGTTGCTGCTTGAAGTATGCCACCATATCGGCGCGCACAGCGAAGCGGTAAAAGAAGGGAAATGGCAGGATAATGCAGATTGGTGCTTTTGGAACTATCCGTTGGTCGAACTTGCGGGAAAGACGCTTGGGATCATTGGATTCGGCCGGATTGGGCAAAGCTTTGCCCGGGTGGCGCAGGCGCTTGGAATGAATGTTCTTGTCAACGATGTATACGAGCTGGATGAGCTGAAAAGCGATACGCTGCATTATACCGCCCTGGATGAACTGTTGGAAAAATCGGATGTGATTTCACTGCATTGTCCGCTTACGCCGGAAAATACGGGAATGATCAACCAGGAGAATATTGCGAAGATGAAAAAGGGCGTTATTATCATCAATACATCGCGCGGACCATTGGTCAATGAAGCGGATCTTGCGGCGGCGCTCGATGCGGGCCGGGTGGGCTGGGCGGCTGTAGACGTCGTATCTACCGAGCCAATCCGGGCGGAGAATCCCCTGCTGCGGGCAAAAAATGTTATTATTACGCCTCATATCGCATGGGCGCCAAAGGAATCGCGGGAACGGCTGATGGAGATTGCGGCGGAAAACCTGCGGCAGTATCTGGCCGGGAACCCGGTCAACATTGTGAACCAATAAAAGAAGGATGGCCTTCAAATGGGAATTCTTTCAAAATTCGACCTTACAGGTAAAAATGCGCTCGTAACGGGCGGGGCCCGGGGACTTTCCTTCGGAATAGCAAAAGCGCTGCACGAGGCGGGCGCAACCGTGGCGTTGGTAGACCTTCTGGATACCGTAAACGAAGCGGCGCGTGAAATCGAAGGGTTCGGCATTCAGGGAGATATGGGCGACGCGGACGACATCGGCCGCGCGTTTGAGGAAGCCCTTGCAAAGCTGAATGGCCGCCTTGATATCCTTGTAAACGGAGCGGGCGTTCAATACCGCTGCGCGTCCGTGGATTTTCCAAAGGACGCGTGGGACAAAGTAATCGGAATCGATCTTTCCGCGGTGTTCTTTATGTGTCAACAGGCGGGAAAGGTTATGCTGGAACAGAAATATGGGAAGATTATCAATATCGCTTCCATGAATTCATTCTTCGGAGGGACTATCGTGCCCGCATATGCGGCAAGCAAAGGCGGCGTTGCGCAGCTCACCAAGGCTTTATCCAACGAGTGGGCGGGCGAAGGAATTAATGTGAACGCCATCGCGCCGGGCTATATGATTTCCGAAATGTCCAAAACGATGCGTGAAGTCCCCGGGCAGATCGATGAACTCACCAAACGGATTCCGGCAGGACGCTGGGGCACGCCGGAGGATCTTCAGGGTCTCGCGGTATTCCTTGCTTCGGATGCCTCGGAATATCTCTCGGGAACAGTCATTCCCGTGGACGGCGGCTTTATGTGCCGCTGACGGAGCGTTGATATGAAAATCGTTATCGCCATGGATTCTTTTAAAGGGACGCTCAGTTCCCTTGCAGCGGGTGAGGCGGTAAAAGAAGGGTTCCTCACAGTCTTTCCGGATACGGCGGCGGATGTCGTGTGCGTTGCGGACGGCGGCGAGGGGATGACAGACGCCATGATGCGGAACATGGGTGGAAAGATCTTCAGTGAAACGGTTTCAGGACCATTGGGAGAGCCCGTGCAGGCGCACTGGGGTATGGCCGGAGATGTCGCGGTCATTGAAATGGCTGCTGCAGCCGGGCTTCCACTCCTGGAAGGGAAACTGCGCGCGCCCTGCCGCTCCACCACATACGGCGTAGGCGAGTTAATCAAATGCGCGCTTTCCGCAGGCGCGGGAACAATTATCGTGGGCCTTGGCGGGAGTGCCACCAACGACGGCGGTGCAGGTATGGCGCAGGCGCTGGGAATTCGTTTCAGGGATCGGAATGGGAACGAACTGGAACCCGGGGGCCTCGCGCTCCGGGATCTGGAAGAAATCGATAAAAAAGGTATGGATCCGCGCCTTGCAAATTGCACAGTGATTGCTGCCTGTGATGTAACCAACCCGCTCTGCGGGCCGAATGGAGCAACCTATGTTTATGGCCCGCAAAAAGGAGTGAATGAAGGAACGGCAGAAAAATTGGATGGCGCGCTGCGGCATTTTTCGGAAGTAGTCCGCCTGAAAACAGGAAAAGATTTTGCAAAATTGCCGGGCGCAGGTGCGGCAGGCGGCCTTGGGTTTGGGTTGATGGCCCTGCTAAACGCCCGGGTACAGCCAGGCATTGAAACGGTGCTTGCCTCGGCAGGGATGGAAAAGCGTGTCCAAACAGCAGACTTGGTCGTCACGGGCGAAGGAACCATGGATGGGCAGACTGTCAACGGCAAAACACCGGTGGGAGTTGCCGCTTACGCGAAGCTTTGCCGGGTTCCGGTGCTTGCGGTTGCGGGGCAGTTGAAACCGGGATATGAAAAAGTGTATAGCGCGGGTATCGATGCAGCCATTTCCTGTGTGAGCGAAATCAAGCCATGGGAAGAAGTAAAAACGGATGCGCGCGGGGCTCTCGTCCGTGCTGCGCAAAATGCGGCGCGTTTCCTGCGGACAGGGCAAATGATAAGTGTGCCCGCTGCGGTTTTCAAAAGGTAAAATTTATGATATTGTAAAGGTAAACATCTGAAACGGAGTGGAAGGAATATGAACCTGAAAGAAAAGGCGTATGACGTCATCAAAGAAAGAATCCTGAATGGGGTTTACCCGCCCGGACAGATGTTGAACGAAAAAGAGATCATTGAAGAACTCAGTATCAGCCGTACGCCCTTTCGCGAGGCGATCAACGCCCTGTGCAAGGAAAGCCTGATTAATATTTTTCCGCGCCGGGGAATGTTTGTCGCGGAAATTACAGTCAAGGATGTCGCGGATATTTACAGCATCCGTAAAGTATTGGAACCGTTTGCGGTACGGCTTGCTTTTGAAAATATTCCCAAAGAGGTGCTGCTCGACCTCAAGGAAAAAATGCAGGACTTTAACGAAAAAAGCTATGACCAGATTGTCCGTGAAGACGAAGACCTGCACAGTATTTTGCTGCGGTATGCGGATAACGCCTATCTCAGCAGAATGATGGAAAATCTGTACGAACACAACAAAAGGGTGCGTGTGCTTTCTACGCGCAGTGCCGAGGACGTAAAAATTACGATCCAGCAGCACCAAATTATCTTGGAAGCCATGCTCGACGGCGATGTCGATAAAGCGGCGCAGGAGATGGAAAAACATATCGAAAGCTCGCGCGAACGTGCATTCCGGCATATTTTTACCAATAATTCAGTCATCATAAGATAGATATCAATCAGTTTTTTGGCATGTGAGCCGCTTTTTACGCCCTCGTATGTATACAATAGATATACAAATATAATATAAAATCAGGATTGGGAAAATAGCGGAAAACAAAGGGGGAAGAGGCGCATACCGGCGGCATGGCCTCCAGCGCTCAAAATCCAGCTCTTGAAAAAACAGGGGAAAACGAAATGGCAAGCAGGGAAATCGAACAGATGAAAGAAGAATATTTGGCGCTTTTAAGCAGCGGCGAAAATAAACGCCGCCGGAGTATGTGGAAAGATGTCGCCCGCAGTGGCCGCGACCAGTTCCGCCCTACTCCAAAGAACGACGGCAGTTGGAAGGATGGCTGCGTTCCCATCACGGCGGATATCCAAAACCCGACGTGGGCCAAAATAATTGGGTTTGATATTCAGGAATACTATTTCAATGCGGAAGTATATCTTGAAAATTACCTGAAAATTATGATCTACCGTTTCAAAAATTTTGATGACGATACATTCCTCACCGCGGATATCCCCATGTGGGGCACGTGCGCGCTGGAAGGCAGTCTTTTCGGGGTTGGCTATTATACCTTTGGCGATAAAGACCCCTGGCTCGACCACACGCCCGTTATCCGCACGATGGAGGATTTGAAAAAGGCGCCGCAGGTCGACTTCTTCCAAAGCGGCATAATGCCGAAATTAATTGAGACCTATGAACGGGTGCGGGCGCTGGCCGGGGAAGAATTTACCGTGCTTTTTCCGGAATGGATTCGCAGCCCGTTCGGTATCGCGGTATATATCAGGGGGTTTGAAGACCTGCTTGTGGATATGCTTGTGGATGAAGGGTTTTATCACGCGCTCATGCGCTATATTGTGGATGCGCGCAAGGATTGGTTTCGCGGCCTCGAAAAGTATTTGGGGCATGCGGTGTTAAAAGCAAACCTATATAACGATGAAGTCAGTTGTCCGACACTGTCCGCAGAGCTCTACCGGGATAAGGTGTTTCCGTACGAACAGGAACTGTGCGATTTCCACGGAGGACTTCATTATTGGCACAGCTGCGGCGATGTGGGCGGCCTTGCGCCGGAAATTGCAAAGCTAAGCAGCCTTGACCTGTTCAACGTCGGGCCGTGGACGTCTTCTTTGCTCGCGGGCAGGGCTTTCCGCGGGAAAACGCCGCTTGAAATCTGCATGAATCCACAAAAAGACATTCTTGAAGGCACGAGAGAATCCATGACAAAACGCATTGAAGGCATCCTGCGGGATTGCCGCGAAGCGGATGCAAGCGGAATAGGAATGAAAATCAGCGCGCTTAACGCGTACGACAGCCTGGATGACGCGCTCAATAACATCAAGTTGTGGACAAAGGTGGCGAGGGAAGCAACGGGATACCAGCCGGAATAATTCCGGGACGTCATATTCAATAGAAAACAGAGGTGTGCATCATGAAAGCAGTGGTAAAGACAAACAGGGAAAAAGGATTTGAACTTCGAGATGTCCCGAGGCCAAAACCGGGCCTGCGCGACGTAGTGATTCGCGTAAAAGCGGCGGCGATCTGCGGGAGCGATCTTAATTTTTATGTATGGGATAAAGGCTTTTGTGAAGGGCTCGTCGGTTCCTTTCCGTTCATTCCCGGGCATGAATGTGCGGGTGAAGTCGTAGAAATCGGCGAGGCGGTCACGCATGTAAAACTTGGCGACCATGTGGCGTTCGACAGCCATATTCCATGCGGGCACTGTAAAATGTGCCAGCTTGGAAAACCGCATTTGTGTCAGGATATGGGGCTGTTCGGGCATAACATAGACGGCTGCTTTGCGGAGTATGCGATGGCCAGGGAGACCGGCGTCCGCGTTTTGCCGGAAGGCATGACCTGGGAGCAGGGAGCGATGCTGGAACCCCTCGGCGTAGTGGTACGCCCGGTGTTTGAATCCGAAGTCGGGATGTCGACCGTGTGCGTCACGGGATGCGGACCCATCGGGCAGTTTGCTATCGCACTGGCCTCCGCGCTTGGCGCATACCGGATTTACGCGGTGGATATTAATCCGATGCGTCTTGAGCTTGCACGGAAGAACGGCGCGACGGACGTAATCAACTCAAAAGACTATGCGGACTTTTCAGAGATTATCCTGAAAGAGACGGGCGGAATCGATGCCGTTATTGAAGCTTCGGGCAATGAACACGTCATAAATGAAGGTCTGCATACACTCCTGCGCGGGGCGCGGATGTTCATGGTGGGCAATCCTCACGGCGATATCACGATCAAAGACCCGAAACGTTATATCACTCTTGGGGAAACGACAATCAAGGGCAACTGGGGCAGAAGTATGTTCTGGACCTGGGATAAGGCGGAAAAAGCGCTTCTTTCCGGCAAGGTGAATCTCGAACATATCATTACGCACAGGTTCCCGCTCGAGAAGTTTGAGGAAGCGTTTGAAATTGCCCTTTCGGGCAAGGGATGCAAAGTATTGCTGATACCATAAACAAATCCAGAGCGAAAAGAGGAAGAAAAAATGGAGTATACGGAAAAAGACATGTTTGGCATTGAAGGAGAAGTCGCCGTCCTTACGGGTGCGGCAGGCGGTATCGGACAGGAAATTGCCGCGGCCATGGCTGCGCTCGGCGCAAAGGTTGCGCTTGCGGACCTGAACCGGGAAAAACTGGAAGAATCAGTTGGGCAGATTACAAAAAACGGCGGCGAAGCAATGGGCATCGTGACCGATGTGACCAACAAAAAGAGCGTGGAAGAAATGGCGAAAGCCGTTTATGACAAACACGGAAAAATCGATATTCTCGTCAACTGCGCGGGCATTGCGCATTTGCAGGACGCCGTGGATTTTGAAGAGGACATCTGGGATAAGGTAATGGCGGTGAACGTGAAGGGCACCCTTCTGCCCTGCCAGGTTGTCGGCCGGTATATGCTCGAAAAGGAAAAGGGCAGGATTGTAAACATTTCTTCCGTGCGTGGAATGCAGGGCCGCGCACGCGACCTTGCCTACGCTCCCAGTAAAGGCGCGGTCGATCAGCTTACGCGGTCGCTGGCAATTGAATGGGCAAAAAAGAACATCAACGTAAACGCGGTTGCGCCCATTTTTACCCTGACGGATATTAACCGCGAAATGCTCCAGCAAAAGGAAACGATGGACTGGGTTATGAGCAGGATGCCCAAGGGCAGGCTGAGCATGCCGAGCTACCTCACAGGGCCGGTCATCTTCCTGTGCGGAAAGTCATCGGAGTTTATCACGGGGCAGGTCGTTTATGTGGACGGCGGTTGGACGTGCGCGTAACGGAGCCGTCCGCCCCGCAGACAGCTAAAACTTGATTCAATTGGAACCGGAGGAAAAAATAATGTCAATGTATGAAAATTGGATTGCGCTCAGGAATGAATTGATCTTCGAAGCCACGCCGTGTAATTTTGAACGCCGGTGCGAGGCGGTTCTCGCCCGCTATGGCGCGCGTTTCGCACAGGCCTCGGCGGCGGAAAAAGAAGAAATTGCGCAGCTTCTGGCGGACGCGGCGGCGGATTTAATGTCCTATCTGCCAAACTGGACGCTGCGGGCGAAAACACAGAAAGACCCTGTCAGCGGCGAAACACTGAAAAGGCAGGCCGATGCGTTCCTCGCAGCGGTGCGGAGCTGCGGATACGAAGATAAGGCTGCGGCGGCGGAACGCGAAATCGCGTCCTTTGCAAACAGTAAGCTGATCCGCCTGACCGAGCTTGCGGCGGAAGGCGTCATCCATAACTATTGGGGAAACGACAACGGGATTGGAATCATGGAAGCCATGCGGCGGGGCGCGGCGCTGGTGACGACAAATCCGCCGATTGTAAATATGGCCCGGGAAGCGTGTCCCGATGTATTCGACAAGGTGCGCGACGCGATTAAAGAGCGGCATCCAAACGATCCGGCACAGCGGAAAATTTCTTACCTGACCATGGACGTAGTGCTCAACAATGCGCGTGCCCTGCGGCCCATCTACCGGCTTTCAGGCGCGAAACTCGGCTATGTAAACTATCAGGTAAGCCCCAAAAATTATAAAGATGCCGGCAAAATGGTGGAAGAGGTGGAATTTGCCTATGAAACGATGGGCAAAGCGCTGGGTGGAAAACCCAACGTCGTGTTCAAAGTACCGGGCACTTTTGCAGCGCTTGACGCAGTGAAAAGGCTCACGGCGGAAGGCATCGGCGTCAATATCACGGTGAACTTCAGTGTGCCGCAGTGTATTGCGTTTGCGCAGACCATTGAAAGCGGCAGGGCGGATCTCTCCTATATGACGGTTATGGCGGGCCGCCTCGACGGGCCGGTTGGGGAGGAACTTGAAAAAGCGGGCGTTCCGGATGCGGGAGAACTTGCCCGGCTGGCGAGCCGCCTGGTAACACAGCGGGTCTACCGGGACGTAATCCTGAAAAACGGCTATAGGCACGTGGAAATATTGGTCGCCTCCCTGCGCGGGGCATGGAATTTCGACGCTTCTATTACAGATCATGGGGAATCGAAAATTGTGATTTCCTCTTTCCCGGATAAGGCGGAAGAATACGACGGAGAACCCCTGCAGGTAAGCCCGATGGTAGACGTCCCGGTTGCGGAGGAAAAACTGGCGCAGCTCCGTAAAAGCGGTATCTTTGTGAAAGCATATGAACCGGACGCCATGGAACCGGAAGAATTTGATGATTATATCCCGGTGCAGCTGACGCTTGGTTCGTTTATCGACGTGTACGGCAAGCTGGAAGAGTATGTAAAGTAGGTGACGGCTATGAAAGATCTTGTCGGAAAAACGGCGTGGGTCACGGGTGCGGCCCAGGGAATCGGCGCGGCGGTGACGCGCATCTTTGCACAGCATGGGGCAAAGGTGGTGGGCGCAGACCTGAATCTTCAGGCCATGCAGGACACGGCAGGCCGGATGAAGGCGGAAGGGCTTGATGTGGAAGCGCTCCGGCTCGACGTGGCAGATCCGCAGTCCGTGACGGAAGTCGCAGCGGAAATCGAAAAGCGCTTCGGGGGCGTGGATATCCTTGTGAACAACGCGGGCATCAACAACAACACCCCAATTCCGGAAATGACGGTGGAACAGTGGGACCGGCTGATGAACATTGACCTGCGGGGCGCCCATCTCTGCTCCCAGGCAGCGACCATCCAGATGATGAAGAAAAAATGGGGGCGTATTATCAACATTGGCTCCATGGCAGGCCAGATCGGCGGCCTTAAGGTCAGCCCGGATTATTCCGCAGCCAAGGCAGGGGCAATCTGTCTTGCAAAGTCCTATGCACGGTTTGGCGCGCAATACGGCATCACGGCCAATGCTGTATGCCCGGGATTTATCGAAACGGAAATGACGCGGGGGCGCGATGATCCATCTTCCGTGCTGATTGGGCGGCTCGGTACGCCCGAAGATATCGCGGGCGCGGTCTATTTCCTCGCAAGCGGCCTCGGGTCCTACCTTACGGGCGCGACGATCGATGTAAACGGCGGCCTTCTGATGCGGTAACGAAACTTCACGGAGACGTTGAAAACTATAAAAAGGGACCGATAGAAAACAACAATTCATGACATAAGCACGTCCGCAAAAACGTGCCTGTGCAACTGCCAACTTCCGCTGCGGCGGGCCTGCGTACAAAGCGCCCGCCGCGGTGGGATAGCCTAAAACCATTCAAAGAGAAAACGAAATAAAAGAGGAGGAACAAGCATGCCCAAGGTTAAGTTTACGATTTTGAGCCATGGAATTATCGAAGGCGACCTCGCGCAAAATGTGGCGCTTCCACGGCCGGGGACACGGTCGGATAAGCATCCCGAGGCAATATGGGGGCAGTTTCCCTGCTATTCCGTATTGGTACACCATGATGACCTCGGATGGCTGCTGTATGATACGGGATTTTGCCCGGCAGATAACGAAGGCAGGCTCCCGGAAAGTTTCCTTGAGATTTTTCCGCTGATTGCCACAGAGGAGGATTATCTTGAAAACCGCCTCAAAAGCGTAGGACTCACAAAAGACGATATTGATATGGTTGTGGTTTCGCATACGCATTGGGACCATATCGGCGGCGTAGAATTGTTCGCGGATACCAAAGCGGGGCAGGAGGTAATCGCGCCGGGAAAAGATTATGCGGTTGGCATCACAAATACGCATTGTACGCCGAACCCTGTCGCCGGAGGTTATTTCAAATGGAATTATGAGTTCCCGGGGCTTACCTACCGTTTTATCGATAAGGACTACAAGATCAACGATGAAATCGAACTAATCTCCCTCACAGGCCATACGCCATCGGTTCTCGGACTAATGCTGCACACGGAATCCGGGACGTATATCTTCCCGTCAGATGCCTGCGGAATGCGCCTGAATTACGGCCCGCCATCCCGGCCGCCGGGTTTTCTCTACGATTCCATCGGGTTTGGGGAAACAGTAGAAAAACTGCGCGATTTGCAGAGAAAATATGATGCGAAGATTTTTTTCTCGCACGACATGGAACAGTTTAAAACCTTCCGGCTTGCGCCGGAGTTTTACGAATAAGGAGCCATATTATGAGATCGGACGAACGGGTCAAATGCACATTTTCCCATCGGGAGCCGGACACGGTGCCGATATTGGAATTTGTATACAGCAGGAAATTTTTCAAGGAAGTCGTAGGGTCGGTACCCGAGGCCTATACGGCGGATTATATCATGAAATGCGCGCAGAAAGTGGGTTATGACGCCGTCGTGATTCCCTTTGGCGGCTACAGCAGCTTTGAGTATAACAAAGCGGACCGTTACCGGGATGAATGGGGTACAACTTACCAGAAAGAAGAGAACGCGTGGCCGTCCGATGCACCGGTGGATTTTCCGGTCAAAACACCGGAGGACTGGAAGAATTATACAATGCCCGATCCGGCGGTTTTATCCCGCACGGACGGGATCAAAACGGCAGTCAGGATGAACCGGGATTCCCATAAGTTTATCATCGGGAATGTGCGCGGACCGTTCAGCGGGAGCTGGCTTTTAACCGGATTTACGGAAATGTGCATCGGAATGTATACCGAGCCGGAAATGATCCGCGATATCTTGAAAAAGGTGACGGATTTTTCCATCGCGGGCGGCCTGCGGATGCTTGAAGAAGGGGCGGACGCGCTCTTATTCGCAGATGATTACGGCAGCAATACGGCGCCGTTTATATCGCCCGAATTGTTCGCGGAGTTTGTGCTGCCGGAAGTCAGGCGTATGGTAGAGACCTTCCGCAAACACGGTGCGCAAACCATTATGCACAGCGACGGCAGGATTGCCGATTTTCTGCCGAAGCTTGTGGAGGAAGGCGGAATTGCCGGCTATCATCCGATGGAACGCGCTGCCGGCATGGATATTTTTGAAATCAAAAAGGAATACGGGGATAAAATAATGCTCATAGGCAACGTCAACAACAAAACGACGCTTGTCACGGGCAGTACGCAGGACGTGGAAGAGGAAGTACGGGAGTGCATCCGCGCCGCGGCAAAAGGCGGCGGCTACATTCTTGCCTCGGATCACAGCGTACACGACGACGTACCCAACGAAAACGTATTTGCGCTCTATGAAGCGGGGCGCAAATATGGAAAGTATCCCATCGGCATTTGAATCTTTTTTGCCCGGGGAATCCCGGAGCACTGAATAAAAAATGGAGGAAAAGAAATGAGAAAAGCAATCCTAATGAAGTATGTAGCCCTGATGCTGGCCGCGGTTCTCGCGCTTACCCTGATTGGATGCAGCGCAGCGCCGGCGGAAGAAAGCACTGCCGCCTCGGCGGAGCCGACGCAGGCCGCTTCCGAGGAGCCTGCGGAAAGCGCTTCGGCGGAAGCTGCCTCAACTCCCTCAACGGAAAGCGCCGTCGGAACGGGAGACGAAGTGGATTACATGGAAGGGTTTGACCTGACCAAAGACGGTTTTGTCATCGGATTCAGCAATTCCTATAACGGCAATACCTACCGGCAGACAGAAGAGGCCCTGTTCAAAGAATTGGCGGACAAACTGAAAGCGGAAGGCGTGCTCTCCGATTATATCATCGTGGAATCCAACCAGGATAACGCCACCCAGGTTTCCCAGATCCAGAGCCTCGTTTTAAAAGGCGTGGATGCGATCATCGTTGACCCGGGTTCCGCAACGGCTTTAAACGGCGCGATCGAAGATGCGGAAGCGGCGGGCGTTCCGGTAATCATCGCAAACGGCGGCCCGGTTACGACAGACAAATGCTACCAGATTAATTTTGACTACACGGCGGCAATTACGCCGGCGGCGGAATATGTGGTAGACCGTCTTAACGGCAAGGGCGACGTACTGATCTCCCGCGGCATTGCGGGCGTACCGTCCGACGATGGTTTCTATGCAGGCATGATGCAGGTGTTTGAACAGTACCCGGATATCAACATTGTCGGCGAGGTATACAGCGAATGGACAACTTCCGTCGCGCAGCAGCAGATCGCTTCCATCCTGCCGAGCCTCGATAACGTAGACGCGGTCATTGGCGAAGGCGGCGACGGTTATGGCGCAGTGCAGGCGTTTGAGGCGGCCAACCGGGAAGTTCCGCTTGTCATCGGCGGCAACCGCGGTAATTTCCTCAGTTGGTGGGCAAATGAATATGAAGAAAATGGTTATGAGACTTATTCATGGACCACAAACCCGGGAATCACGGCGGCGGGCCTGTTCGTCGCAGTCGATATCCTAAGAGGAAAAGACGTCCCGCGGGAAATGAACGTAGGCAGCATCGAGATCACGCAGCAGGATATGGTCGATAATATCGATTATTACAAATCCATGGACGCAGACGCGATCGCAAACCAGATGTACACCTACCAGTGGGTACAGGATACGCTGTACACCCAGTGAGAAACGCATCATTCGGGGAAAATACGGCGGGGCCGGACGCAAATCCGGCTCCGCACAACCCCCTTTGCGGGGGAGGGCAAATGCTGCCGGCATGACGCCGGGGGCTTGCCCGGAAAAAAGATAAAGGGTATGAAGAGATGAATAAAAATCAAACTGTAGAAAAAACACCTTATCTTGAATTGCGGGACATCACCAAAACGTTCGGACACACGCACGCCTTGAACGGCATGAACCTGAAGATTTTTCCGGGTGAAATCATTGGCGTAGTCGGGCCGAACGGCGCGGGAAAATCTACATTGATGAAGGTCATCACAGGGGTTTACCCGCCGACATCCGGGGAGGTCGTCTTTGGCGGTGCGGAAAAAGTGGGGAGCGACTACAGCGCGTCAAATGCAAAAAAGCATGGAATCGCGTGCGCGTACCAGGAACTTTCCCTGTGTACCAACCTGAACGCCTACGAAAATTTTATGATCAACCACATGGATCACAAGCCGTTTGGGCAGCGTGGCTGGCGTAAAAAGGCGGCGAAGCAAACGAAGGCCTATCTCGACACGGTGTTTCCCAACAATCACATTAACGTAAAAGCGCCGATCAGCAGCCTGTCACTGCCCCAGCGGCAGATGATAGAGATTGCAAAGGCAATGTCCAATCAGAATCTGCAGGTATTGATCCTGGACGAACCTACATCGTCCCTGAACGGAGAAAGAATACAGCAGCTGCACAACTATATGAGGAAGCTGTGCGAAAAACAAGTTGCAATTATATACATTTCACATAAACTGGATGAAATTGACCTCATCTGCGACCGTGTAAGCGTTATGAAGGGCGGCGCATGCGTGCTTGAAACAACCATTGACGCAATTTCGCCGCAGGAGCTGGTGGAAGTCATGGGAGGGAAGGTTACGGTTTCCCAGCGGGAAGCGGCTGATTTCAGCGGGAACCCGGATGTGCTCACCATAGAGAACCTTACTACAGACGTCCTTCATGGAATCCATATGAACATCAAAAAAGGGGAAATCATTGGAATTTCCGGGCTTGCCGGCTCCGGGCAAAAAGAGCTGATCCTTGAAATATTTGGGGCGGCGAACGGGAAAAAGAACCCGGCGATCCGCGTGGACACCAAAGCCTCCTATGTCAGCGGGGACCGCAATACGGAAGGAATTTTCCCGCTGTGGAACATTGCGGACAATATGGTCGTATCCAGCCTCGAACAGGTGACGACAAACGGCTTTATCGACAACAAAAAAAGCGGGTCGCTTGCACAGCGCTGGTACGACAAGCTGAAATTTATTGCGAACGGAACAAAAGACGAAATCACAAGCCTTTCGGGCGGGAACCAGCAAAAAGCCCTCATAGCAAGGGGAATTGCGGCGAACGCAGGCATTATCCTCCTGAACGATCCGACGTGCGGGGTAGATGTGGAAACCAAACAGGAAATTTACCGGCTGATGGAGGAAGCGCGCCGCGCCGGGAAAACCATTATCCTGCACAGCACCGAAGACCTTGAAATGGAACAGTGCGACCGGATTTACATCATGCGGCAGGGCAGCATCGTCGCCGAGCTTACCGGGCGCGAAATTTCGGTGAAGAATATTGTTACGGCTTCCTTTGAAAATACACAGGAACCATCCGGTGCAGACAGCCGGAAAGAGGAGTCCAAAAAAGAGGCCAGGCAAATGAGCCTGCCCGGGAAACTGCTGCGCAACCGTGCCGCGCTTCCAATCATTACGCTCCTTGCCATTTTCATCATCAACGCATCGCTCAATCCGAATATCGTATCCTATACGGGTATTAATATGCTGTTCAGTTCGGCGGTACCGCTTGTATTCATCGCGCTTTCCCAGATGTTCCTTGTGATTTCGGGCGGTATTGATATGGGGAACGGTATGGCGGTGGGGCTGACCAACGTAATTGTCGCATTCACGGTCATGAACAATCCGGGCCTCGGGGCCGGTGCGCTGATCCTGTTCGTGGTTGCATACGGCGCCATGGGCGCGCTTATCTATTCCACGCGTATTCCGGCGATCGTTGTAACACTGGGCGCGTCGTATATCTGGCTCGGCATCGGCCTGATTGTTTCGCCCACGCCGGGCGGCGGATGCCCGGAATGGCTGACGGCATTTTTTAAATTCCAGTTTCCGGGAATTCCGATGCCTCTCGTTATCGCCGCGCTCGCGGGGTTTGGCACATGGTGGATTGTAAAGCGTTCCAAATACGGCATGATTATCAACGGAAACGGCAACAACCCCGTTGCGGTTGCGCGGGCGGGATGGTCGCGCATGACGGCGGTTGTCGTCACCTACATGATTGCGGGGGCGCTCCTTGTGTGTGCGGGCATGTCCGTAACCGTCATTTCGATCGGCGGCGACGTTAATGCCACAGCCACATATCAAATGCTGAGTATCGCAACGATCATTCTCGGCGGCTGCGAATTTACGGGAGGGATTTCCTCGCCGGTGGGCGTCACGTGCGGCGCGCTTGCAATTTCAAGCATTTCCGTATTGCTCACTTTCCTGAGCGTCGATTCGAACCTGCAAAGCGCGGTCACTGGATTGATTCTCATCGGCGCGCTTGCAATTAAACTCGTAAGCCGCAGGAAGGAGGCCTGACATGATGATGAAAGATATCGGTATGCGCAGCGCGGAAGGAAAAAATATCGACCGCAAAAAATGGCTGGGGAAAAACATCTGGGTGTGGCCGCTCATAGGGGCGGTTGCATTGTGGATTCTCATCGGCGCGATTTCGGGCGGCCTGAGTCTCGACGTACTCGTCACAAATTTCACACTGGCCAGTTACCTGATTATATTGAGCCTTGGGCAGACGGCCGTTATGACCAGCGGAGAAGGCGGAATCGATCTCTCGATCCAGTATACGGTCGCGCTGGGCGCATATTTTGCGTCTATGTCAATGATGCAGATGGGTGCTTTCCCGGGTTTTATCCTGACAATAGCGGTGTGCGCATGCGTCGGGCTGCTGAACGGTTTGGTGAATATCTATATCAAGGTGCCGCCGATGATCACAACGCTTGCCATGGGTTACATCGTTTATTCAATTGTGCTTGTGATGTCGGCCAGCATACCCGGTACGCCTGCGCCGGAAATTTCATGGTTTGCGCAGAAAGCGCGGATCGGCGGAATATCGCCGATTATCTTGGTGGCGCTGGGGATTGCGGCGCTTGTGGCGGTGCTGCTCTATAAAACCAAATACGGCAAACGGCTGCATGCGGTTGGCCAAAACCGCAAAGCTGCGCAGCTTGCGGGAATCAGCGTTCCTAAAACCGTTATCCTGACGTTTATTTTAAGTTCGGTACTTGCCGGCCTGACGGGTATTTTCCTTGGGGGCTACTTCGGCGGGGCGTTCCAGGATATGGGTATTTCCTATATGCTCACGTCCATTGCGGCAACGGTGATCGGCGGAACGAGCGTCGCAGGGGGAAAATCGAGCGTGCTCGGCACGATTATGGGCGCGCTGATGCTCACCATGCTTGTGGCGTTCCTGAACGTTTCCAAGCTGCAGGCGTCGATGCAAAACCTGATACAAGGTATCCTGCTGATTGGCATCTTGGTGGCTTCTGTGCCCAAAAAACAGGTAAATATCTGAACCAATACGCTGCCGCGCGGGATGTGCAGATTTCCCGCGCGGCCCATGGACACAGCGGGCGCGGAAATCCTGAGGGTTCTTCCGTGCCTGTCTTTCAAATGGAGGTTATTATGCTTTTGCCAGAGCGAAAAAAAGAACTTGACGCCCTGTGCCGCAAACTCCGCGCGGAACTGATCCGGCTGCTTTATAAAACGCAGTCCGGACATCCCGGAGGCTCGCTTTCCGTATGTGAAATATTGACGGTGCTGTATTTCGAAAAAGCGAATACCGGCAGGGGAGAAGAACGGGACCGGATTCTTCTTTCCAAAGGGCATGCCGCGCCAATGCTGTACCTTATCCTCGCGGAAAAAGGCTTCTTCCCAAAAGAGGAATTAGA
The DNA here is from genome assembly GCF_014287795.1 of Christensenella tenuis. Lineage (GTDB taxonomy): Bacteria > Bacillota > Clostridia > Christensenellales > Christensenellaceae > Christensenella > Christensenella tenuis. The sequence goes on along the minus strand of NZ_JACOON010000004.1, from coordinate 7,662 downwards.
AACGCTGCGCCATATCGATACAAGGCTCCAAGGACATCCGTGCATGAACCATACGCCGGGGGTGGAACTCACGTCCGGCCCCCTTGGCATGGGGCTTTCGGCGGGGCTTGGCATGGCCCTCGGCCTGAAACTCGACCAAAATCCGGCGACGGTTTATGTGGTGCTGGGCGATGGCGAACTCAACGAGGGAACGGTGTGGGAAGCCTGCATGAGCGCAGCGAAATTTAATGCTGGGAACCTGATTGCTATTGTGGACAGGAACCATGTACAGCTTGACGGGGCCGAAGAGGAAATTATGCCCATGCCGCACCTCGAAGCGCGTTTCCGTGCGTTTGGACTTGACGTATTTTCGTGCGACGGGCATGATATCGCCGCGCTGTGCAGCGCAATTGACGCGGCACAGGCAGCCCCCGGCCCGTCCGTCATCCTTGCGGAAACGGTGAAAGGGAAGGGAGTGTCTTTCATGGAAGGAAAAAATATCTGGCACGGCAGGCCGATCGACCGGGAAAGCTTTACGGCCGCCTTGCGTGAACTGGAGGGATAAGCATGGAAAAAACATTGCGGGCAGCCTATGGGGAAGCGCTCGCGAAATACGGCGGCGATGAACGTATGGTGGTCCTTGACGCGGATGTATCCGGCTCTACCCTCACGGGGATGTTCGGGAAGGCTTATCCGCAGCGCTTTTTTAACGTGGGAATTGCGGAAGCGAATATGACGGCCATGGCGGCGGGATTTGCCGCGCAGGGCAAAATACCGTTTGTAAACTGCTTTTCAGTTTTTCTTTCTTCCGTGGGCCTCCTGGCGGCGCGCACATATGGTTCCTATTCCGGCCTTAATATGAAACTTGCAGGCGCGTACGGCGGACTTTCGGACTCCTTCGACGGCCCCACGCACCATTCGGTAGAGGATCTTGCGGTCATGCGTGCGCTTCCGGGCTTTGAAGTAATCGTACCCTGCGATCCGGTGCAGGTAGACTGGGCCGTGCGGTATGCACTGCAAAAAAAAGGACCGTTGTATCTTCGGCTTTCGCGTGACGCGATGCATCCGGTGTATGGTAAAGCCGCAGATTTTGAGCCCGGAAAAGGAAAGATTGTACGCGAGGGAGCGGACGCAACTGTAATTGCCTGCGGCATGATGGTAGGGGAAGCGCTCCTTGCGGCGCAGGAATTGGAACAAGAGGGAATCCGCCTGCGGGTCGTGGACCTGTTTTTTGTCAAACCTGTAGATAATGCCCTCATACTCCGCTGTGCAGAAGAAACGGGCGCAATCGTCACAGCGGAAGAACACAGCGTAATAGGGGGCCTTGGAGGAGCGGTCTCTGAAACGCTTTCGGCTGCGGGGATTGGCGTACCTCATGAATTTGCCGGGCTTTCGGATACGCACGCGGAATGCGGGCCGTATGCGGCTTTGATGCGAAAATATGGCATTGATGCAGCGGCGGTTGCGGGCGCTGTACGCAGGGCAGTTCGCCGGAAACGATAAAAAAATACCGCACCCCGGCCCCGGAACCGGCGTGCGGTATTTTTTATGAATCCTGCTGCCGGAAAGCCCCGGAGGTATCGAGGAATTTGATCTGGCCTTTGCCATCCGCAAGCTTAGTCGAAACCTTCCCGGCCCCTGCGGCAGCCGCTCCTTCGTCCAGTATGGGCTTTGCCATCCGCACCCGCTTGGAAGACATAACGGGCGGCGCTCCTGCCGCCTGGAGAATGGCCGCTCAATGAATCGAAGACATAAACATAATATTCCTTTTTTCCATTCAAGCTTTGGTGATAAATACGGAAATCATATTGATCCGCCTGGTCTGCGGGAATGTTCAGTAAACTTGCCAGGCCGCGGCGGATTGCAGTGCCGAAATTCGGGCCCGCGGAGTCCGGTTCTTTAAAAGACGGCCGGGCGGCAAAATAGCCGGAGAAAGCTCTGTCCATCAGATCCTGTATCCGCTTGTTTACAACCTCAATGGCCGATTTGCCGTCGCCGCCTTTATGGATGCAGCCGGAAAGCGTTCAGCCATTTCCATCTTTTTTAACAGTGGCCGTTCCGCCCGCAGGGCAGGCGGCATCGGGCGGCATGCTGCCTGACGCAAGGTATTGCACGGCATCCGCTTCCTCAAGTCCGCGCAGGGCGCTGCCTGAAAGCAAAAGGCATTTTGCAGAAGGCGGCACGCCTGCTGCTGTGCCGCGGGAAGATAGCCAAGCATAGCAGGGATCAAAAGAGCTGCAAGAACCGTAAGGACAGCGATTATGATGGCCGGCTCGATCAACGTAAATCCCCGCATGTTTTTCCGCCTGTGTATCACCGGCGTTCCCCCTGAATTTAATACCTGATAAAAAAACTATTGATTTAATGCAACACCTTTGCCATCCTTCTCGATCTATAATAGCGTTTGGGCTCCATTAAAAGTGTAAAATTGTGAAATAATTGCAAATTTTTTTCACACAAGGAAGTGCGGGTGTAGTATAATAAAATAGATTATATGCATAATTATTGGAGGTACGCCTGTGAGCGAGAAAATTTCACCGGCGGTTATTCGCCGTTTGCCAAAATATTACCGGTACCTGGAAGACCTTGAAGGCAAAGGAATCGATAAAATTTCGTCTTCTCAAATGAGTCTTGAAATGGGGCTCAATGCATCACAGATTCGCCGTGACCTCAACTGCTTTGGCGGCTTCGGCCAGCAGGGCTACGGATACAGCGTAAGAAAGCTCAAAAAGGAGATTGCCCGTATTTTGGGGCTCGACCAGCGCTATAATGTGATTATCATTGGCGCGGGACGGATTGGGCAGGCATTGATGGGATATAAAAACTTTATGCTCGAGGGGTTTAATGTCGTAGATATTTTTGATAACGACCCTGCGAAGGTTGGTGCGGAAGTCTTGGGGCGCGAGGTACAGAATATTTCAACGCTTGCTTCCTACCTCAAAGATAAGAACATCGATATTGCCATCATTTGCACTCCGAAAGAATATGCGCAGCAGTCTGCGGACCTTCTGGTGAGCTTTGGCATCAAGGCAATCTGGAATTTTGCGCCGACAGACGTTGCCGTGCGGCGCGGAGTCGCGGTAGAGAACGTACATCTTTCAGACAGCCTTTACGTGCTTTCTTATAAATTGAAAGAAAAGATCAAGGGGGCGGGGATATGAAAACAATTGAACTGCAAACGTATAAAAAAGAAGCGTTTGTGAATATTACGCGCAGTGTGCGCGAAGAAGTGGCAAGAAGCGGGCTGCGTGACGGAATCGTACTCGTCCATTCCCCGCATACGACAGCAGGGATCACAATCACGGAAAACGCCGATCCGGATGTCTGTGCGGATATGATCCGCGCCCTCGATGCGTTGACGCCGAAGATTTCCTACCATCATGCGGAAGGGAACTCGCCCGCGCATTTGAAGACAATCCTCGTAGGAAATAATGTCAGCGTGCCGGTAAAGGACGGGGACCTTTGCCTCGGAATCTGGCAGGGAATTTATTTCTGCGAGTTTGACGGGCCGAGGAACCGCCAGTATACCATTACGGTGAGTTCGAAATAGAATCGATTGAGACTATGAAAGGGTAGCTTATGTCCAGGGAATTAGGAAATAACGGAGAAGAAAACAGGAAGCGCAGTGCGCGCAAAATTGGGGAGGACCCCGCGCAGAACGCGCCTGAAACGGAAAACGGCGCCATCCATGAGGATGCGGCAGGGGAAAGCGCAGCCGTGCCGGAGGAAGCGCCGGCTGTATACGCCGTGCCGGATGGAGCAGGGGAAGAGCCTGCGGAAAGCGCGGAACCTGAAGAAGAACAGGAATTAAACTGCGAGACGTGCAGCGAACCCGGGGACCAGCGGACGTTTGGAAAAAACAAGCTGGAAGAACCGCTTTTGATGGAGCGGGAGCGCAAACCGTGGAGCACCAAAAAGAAAGCCATCCTGATTGTAGTGATTGCGGCGGTTGCCGCCGCTGCAGTGCTCGCGTATTTCTTTCTGGGACAGAGCCGCGGACTGGCGGGCGACGGCCTCCAGCAGATTCTGGATAACGGCACGTTTTACGAAGGCGTATCGGTGGAAGGCGTAGACCTTTCGGGCAAAACGGTGGATGAGGCGCGCCCGGAAATCGAGGCGAAGGTTGACGAAGCCCTGAAAGACCTTTCGATTGACTATAAAGTAAACGAAGACACCTATACGCTCACCAGCTCTCAGCTTGGCGCGAAAGCAGATGTGGACGAAGCGCTCAGAATGGCGATGCTTTACGGCCGCGAGGGCACTTTCGCACAGCGCAGCCAGGCAATCGAGGTTGCGAAAACACAGGGCGTGGAAATCGAAATGCCGTTTACATATGACCAGGCGGCGATTCTGGCGTCCATCCAGGCAAACGACGAAAAGATCAACATTCCCGCACAGAACGCTTCCGTTGTAATGAATAAGCAGACCGATGAAGATAAGCTCTTCACGGATATAGAGATTGAGTATAAGGATTCGGTGACGGGACTTGAGGTCAATGACCAGGAACTTGCAGACGCGGTGTATGCGCAGCTCGAACAGAATAACTTTGAACCGGTAACGGCAAACACGCAGGTTACCCAGCCCGAACTTTCGCTCGAGCAGATTAAGGAACAGTACGCCGTAATCGGCGATTTTGAAACGAAGTATACATCTTCCGCGTATGGACGGAAATACAATATCTGGAAGATGGCGGATATTATCAACGGTATAGAAATTATGCCGGGAGAGACGTGGTCTATCAACGACGAAGCAGGTCCGCGTACTTATTCGCGCGGCTGGAAAGGAGCGCCCGGAATTTCGGACGGCGAATATAAGGAAGAAGCGGGCGGCGGCATCTGCCAGACCAGTTCCACGCTTTACGGTGCGGTGATCCGCGCGGAAGTGGAAGTGGTAGACCGTTCGCATCACTCGTGGCCGCTTGACTATGTGCCCGGGGGCCTTGACGCCACGATTTCTACCGGAAGCCCGGATTTTAAAATCAAAAACAATTATGATATCCCGATCTATATTATCTCTAAATGCGACGGGCAGGCGGGAACGATACGGATGCAGATTTACGGGCCGAAATTCGAAGACGGGCTTACGCGCGATTTTGATTCCGAACTAATCGGTACGTTTGGCGGGGGCAAGGTTAATTATATAGACGATCCAAGCCTGCCGGCCGGAACGGAACAGGTGATTATCAAGGAACACATCGGCAAGAAATATCAGGTGTATAAATATTATAAGGACGCAGATGGAAATATTGTCAAGACGGAGAAATTCAGCGTAGAAACGTACGACAATAAACCGGCGAAGATCCGGCGCGGAACAGGCGCGGCAACGCCGGAGACCCCGACAACGCCGGAAACTCCGACAACGCCGGAAACTCCGACAACGCCGGAAACCCCGACGACACCGGAAACTCCGACAACGCCGGAGACCCCGGCAACGCCGGAGACCCCGGCAACGCCGGAAACCCCGGCGACCGATCCCGCGGGGGGCGGCGGGGGCACATAAAAACAGCATCCGAAAAGCTGCTTCGTTTCGAAGTGGCTTTTTTTATCATGAATCCCGGGAACGGCCCTGCCAAGCGGCAAAAACCAGTCCGCGCAGCGCATGTTTTGCAACCGGGCGGCAGGCAGGCCGTATTTGCAAGAAAGCGCTGTATATTTATTATGGTACATTTTATTGTGCCACAATTTGTTAAAATGCTGTAAATAATCAGAAGACTGGTTTACAATACCGGGGGGATGCGTTATATTAATATTACTATAAAATTAGAACTACAAAGCAGTTTGGAGAATTGGCGGATGAGGTACAAGAGGCCTGCGCGGGGACGCAGGGTCGTGAATAAAAAGAAGGTCGCAATCTTCGGTGCGGTTGTTGCCGCGGCGGTTGTTGCGATTGTTTTTTGTGCGTATATGTTTTCGGATGTAAAGCTGACGGCGGAGGATGAACAAGAGCTTTTCAGCACGGGAACTTTTGTGGAGGGCGTATCTGTGGAGGGGATCCAGCTTGGCGGCCTCACTTATGCGGAAGGCGAAGCCAAAGTGAAACCCGTTGCGGAAAGCCTGCAGAACGATAATAAGATTGAATTTACCGTACAGGGCGAGCAGTATTCCTATCCCCTTGCGGACGTGGGCGTCTCCGTAGAGTATGAAGACCAGCTTAAGGCTGCGATGCTGTACGGACGGGAAGGAAAACGCTGGGACCTCATGTTTGGCGAACCGGAAGCCAAGGATTTTCCGCTCGATTACCAGTTTGATGAGACAAAACTTGATTCCCGTATCGATACGGACAGCGCCTCCTGGGGCGAGGAAGCGGTGGATGCCTCCTATGCAGTCGATAAGGCTTCGGATGAAGACGATATGACGACGGGCGGAACCATCGTGAAGCAAGACCCCAAAGACGGGTGGACGGTGAATGTAGATGAGATCAAAGCCACGGTCAAAAGCCAGATCGAGGCCAAAAGCTTTGAACCTTTCGACGCGCAGGTCGAAATTCTGAAGGGAAGTACGGAAGCGCCGACAGGCGAATTGGTGCTGATGGGGTCGGCCACGACGACAATCAGCTCAAGTTCTTCAACGGGCAGGAAATATAATATCTGGAAAATGAGCGATATCCTCAATGGCGCTGTTTTTAAACCGGGCGAGGTATTTTCAATCAACGACACGGCAGGAGACCGGACGGTGGAGAACGGCTGGGCGCTGGCGCCGGGCATCGAGAACGGAACCTATACAGACCAGGCTGGGGGCGGCATCTGCCAGGTGTCGTCTACCATGTATAACGCGGCATTGAAAGCGGAAATGACGATCAAGGCGCGCGTGCCGCACACCATTATGGCCAAATATGTACCGGCTGGCATGGACGCCACGATTTCCACAGGCGGTCCGGATTTTAAAGTAGAAAATCCGTACGATTCCGATATGGTAATGATTATTAAGTGCAATATCCCCGATTCCAAAATTACGGTGGAAATCTGGGGACCGGTGGACCGGGATTATTACCTGAAGTTCGAGAGCGTCCTCGAGGGAGAGGAAGCCCTGCCGGACGTTCAGTATAAAACGAATTCGTCCCTCGATAAATACGCGGTAGAGCGTACAAAGGTAGGCCAGTCGGGTGAGCAGTATACGATTTATGCACAGAAATACGATAAAGAAACCGATGAGCCGGTTGGTGAAAAATACAAAGTAACGACTTCGACGTACAGCGCAATTGCGCCGGTGGTAGAGCTTGGCAGCGGGATTCCGGTCCCGGCGGCGGGTACGTCCATAGAGGATGTGAAAGCGCAGGCAGCGGAGCTCAAGGCGGCGGAAGAAGCGGCAAATAATCCGCCGCAGCCGTCAGAGGACCCGAACGCACAACCCAGCCCGTCTGCGGAGCCCACGCCGGCGCCGGAAGAATCGACCGATCCGGTGACGGATCCGGAAACTGCACCGGAAGGGGAGTAAAGCCCGCGCAGAGCGGGTAAATTGCTTGACAAAAGCCTGCGAAAACTTTAAAATAGTGTAGTATAGCGTATTAGGTCGGCTGAAATCTAATTTGAGGTGAAAACTTCATTCAACAAAAAGATTTTTTCGGGAGGAGAAAAAAGCAATGGCAAAGGGTAAGTTTGAAAGAACGAAACCGCATGTAAACATCGGAACGATCGGACACGTAGACCATGGTAAAACGACGCTGACAGCGGCGATCACGATGGTA
>NZ_JACOON010000003.1 GCF_014287795.1 Christensenella tenuis | reverse complement strand
GACGGGCCGGGAGAATACAATGTTGACGTAACGGCGGTAGACAAGGCAGGGAACAAGAGTACGACGCTGTATAAGATGATTGTAGTGGCGAAGGATACCGGAGCGCCGACGATTGGGAGCATTGGATTCGAATCGGACGGAAAGAGCGTGACGAAGGTATACCAGAACAACTTTACGGTGCGCGCGTTCAGCGTAGCGGACGCGGAAACGTCAGTGGAATCAGTGGAGATCAACATTTGGCGTATGGACGGGAAGCGGCACTGGAATGCGAAAGCAATCAAGGAAAACGCGACGACGTGGGCGCAGTATATGGGAGTAGACGGGCCGGGAGAATACAATGTTGACGTAACGGCGGTAGACAAGGCAGGGAACAAGAGTACGACGCTGTACAAGATGATTGTAGTGGCGAAGGATACCGTGGCGCCGACGATTGGGAGCATTGGGTTCGAGGCGAACGGAAAAGCTGTTACCGAGGTATACCAGAATAAATTTACGGTGCGCGCATGGAATGTGCAGGATACTGATAGTGGTGTGCAATCCCTCCAGTTTGTAATAAAGGATGAAGACGGAACATCTGTCGGAACCTATAAAGCGGTCAGAGAGAACGCGACGACGTGGGCGCAGTATGTTGGCGTGCCGGGACCGGGAATCTATACTGCGGAAGCGGCCGCTACAGATGACAGCGGCAATATAAGCAGTACGGCCAGTGGGAAAATTACAGTGAAACAAGCTATGACAGCGATGGATAAACCGGAAGAAAACGCCGGTGTGGAAACAATAGAGCCGTCAAACGAACCGGAGACATTGCCGGAATCATCGACTGAACCAGAGCCGGCAACAGAGCCGGATGATACTCCGCGGCTTATGGGCAAAACCACGGTTGTGCAAAAGCAGGCGGAGGCCTATCTTGCACAGATGGGAATTGATATGATGGACCATTATGGAATTTCCAATGGGGAGTTTGTGTCGCTTTATTGGCAGGAAGCAGACCGGGAAGGTGTGGATGCAGCGGTTGCATTTGCTCAAATGTTAGTTGAGACAAATGGAGCGGATTTCTCTGGAAACAGGAGAGCAATACAAAATAACCCTGGTTGTCTTTTAGAAGAAAATGGTACGCCTTATGAATTTGCAAGTATAAATGAAGGGATTCGCGCGCATATTCAACATATAAAATGCTATGCCTGCACAGATTCGCCCGAGGGGACTCTCTGTGTTCCGGGCTGGGATGAACCCAACAGGGGCTCTTTGCCGACCATGAAAGCGTGGGCGAAGGGCGACCAGGAGTACCTTTTGCATTGGGAAACTATATACAGGGCTCTACAACAGGAACTGCCGATGGAGGAAATATCGCAGACGGAACAAGGGGATATGAACGAGACGAAACAAATACCTGACGAGGCGGCTGCGGAAACGGACAGCGAACCCGAACCGGACAGAGGAGCAGCGTAAGAAAAATAAATCCGAAAGAACATCCCGGTAACTGCAGGGGTGTTCTTTCGTGTTTTCCGAAATCACCGTTTTGCATAAAACGGCAAATTATGCCCGATGCAAAGCGGTATTTGATTCCTAGGACAATTAATGATAAGATAATAAGGATTACGAGAAAGGTTGGAATATTAACTTTATGGTAAGTGGTATTATTTTGGCGGGCGGCAGCGGAACGCGGCTATGGCCGCTCAGCAGTTCGGCAAAACCAAAACAATTTTTGAATTTGTTTTCGGATAAGAGTATGCTCCGGGAGACGAGTGAACGGATTGCGGATATTGTTCCGATGAAACATCAGTATATCCTGACCGGAGAAAAATATATGCCCCTTGTGAAGGAAGAATTTGGAGAGACAGTAAATATTATGGCGGAACCGCAGGCGAAAAATACGGCGCCATGTATTCTGTGGGCTGCTTTTATGATCCAAAAGCATTCGGGCGGCGGCGTAGCCGTCGTGATGCCTTCAGACCATACGATCAAAAATGGAAGGGCCTTTCATGCCGCGCTGGACGCCGCAGTTGGGAAAGCGGAACAGGGACATATCGTTACATTTGGGATTCGTCCGACACGTGCGGAGACGGGCTATGGTTACGTTGAAATTGAAACGAGTGAATATCAGGCCAACCAAACGGTGGTAAAACTGGTATCCTTTCACGAAAAACCCAATCAGGAATTGGCCGGGCATTATTTGCAGGCAGGAAATTTCCTGTGGAACAGCGGGATGTTTGTATTTGACATCCAGACGATGATCGATGAATTCCAGGAGTATGAGCCGGAATTATATCATTTGTTTGCGGCAATCGATCCGGATAACAGGGCGCAGGTTGCGCGGGCTTTTGAACAAGCCAAAAACATTTCCATTGATTATGCCGTTATGGAGAAAACAAAGAAGGCTTACTGCATCCCTTCGGATTTTGGCTGGAGTGATGTAGGAGGCTATGAGAGCCTGCACGAGGAGAATGAAAAGGATGAATGCGGGAATGTAACGGACGGCAACGCCATTATGGAACAGTCAAAGGACTGCTATGTGAATTGCCAGAAACCGGTCGTATGCGTTGGGCTTAAAGACCTTGTGGTTGTGGAAACTGAGGATGCGATCCTCGTGGCTCAAAAAGATATGTCCGAGCAGATCGGAAAGATCGCAAAACAACTGAACGTCAGATAGGAGAAGTTATGTTATATCCGTTGGTGCTGGGCCCTGTGTTGAAAGACTATTTGTGGGGGGGCACTAAGCTTAAAACAATTTATCATAAAGATGGCGTTTTCCCCAAAATTGCGGAAAGCTGGGAATTGGCGTGCCATCGGGAAGGCGTCAGCAGGATTGAAAACGGTGCGTATGCTGGAATGACCTTGAATGAGTATCTCGAAAAAGAGGGATGCAGCGTTCTTGGGAACGGAAAAGAAGAACTGCCCCTGCTCATAAAAATAATCGATACGGCGGACAGCCTATCCATACAGGTTCATCCTGATGACGCTTATGCGGCTATTCATGAAAACGGGCAGGACGGCAAAACGGAATTGTGGTATATTATGGAGTGCGAACCGGGCGCAGCCCTTTATTATGGGTTCCAGAAAGAAATTTCCAAAGCAGAGTTCAAGAAACGCGCGGCGGATGGAACGATTACGGAAGTACTGAATAAAGTGAAAGTCCGGAAGGGTGATGTGTTTCTGATTAAGCCGGGAACGGTTCATGCAATCGGCAAAAACATGACTGTGGCAGAAATTGGCACAAACAGCAATATTACTTACCGGATCTATGATTTTGGACGGACGGATGCGCAAGGAAATCCGCGTCCTCTGCACATCGAACAAGCGGCGGACGTACTCCATTTCAGAGAACCTGCCGTATACCGCCTGGATCAGCCGCTTGATTGCGGCACATTCCAAATAGAAAAAATTGAACTATGCGAAAAAGGGCAGGTTCTATGTGCGGACGAGTCCTCCTTTCATAATTTGTTATGCGTAGAAGGGACTGGAACGCTTACCTACCAGAGCGGGGTCATTGAAATTCCTGCGGGAAAAGACGTGTTTGTTCCGGCAGGATTGGGAGACTATACACTCAGTGGGCAGGCAACCCTTTTGAAAACAACGGTATAGTACGCTGGCGCTGGGAAAACGGAGCAAATACAGAGTGAACACTTCTGCAATCGCATATATTGCAAGTCAAAATAATAAGGTTGATTTAACAGAAATACGCAAACGCTACGGGGAAAGCGATCTTTTTGTATGCCTTGCCGGCGATCAGGAAGGCTTGGAGGAAGAGGGTATATTATCGTTGACCCAGCTGGCAGGCCCGAAGTACAAGGAGTATGCATTTTGCCTGACAGGGGAAGAACTGGCCTGTTTTTTGTCGCTGAAGGCGGCTGGTTTCCTGCTCGATTCTTATGAAACCGTTGCCGTCGTTTCAGACAGCGGACTGTTTCCGGATTTCCCCGCCTCCTGCGATACGTTCCACGTTTTCCCGAATCTTCTGGACGAGGCGGAAAAAAGCGGTTCGGTAGATATTTCTTTATCGTCGAAACCGCTGTTTTGCAATCATTCTTTTGCCCTGAAACAGGGAAAGCGGATAACGGAATTTTTGACATGGAGCCAGAAGAAATATAACCGGATCCTTTTCAGCGGAATTGGGGAGAGGGGATTCTTAAAGGCGTGGCTTTCCTATGCATCTCTGTTTGGGTGCCGGGTTCATTTAATGGAAAAAGCAAGTTTTTTTGAGGTTCCGGAATATACGGAGTATTGCTGTTTTGAAAATGGAATACCAGTCGCGGATATATTAAGGAAATACTACGGCATGGATTACAGGCTGAGGAGCAAATGCAAAAACCAGCCGTTTGAACACCCGGATTACTTTATGCGCGATACGGTTGTCGTAGGGGATTCTCAAACAATTCCGGTTACTGCAATCGAGAAAGCAATTTACCTTGCGCGGGGGGACCTGCGGGCGCTTTTTCCCGATTTAAACGATCCCGAAGCAAGAATACGTTTCACGGAATGGTTTTTGCAGTATGCCCGGAAAGAATACAAGCTGGCAGAGGAATACCTTGCGGCTGTGCAGGCCGCATATCAGGCCTGTCTGAAACTGCGGGAAGCAGCGCAGCAGCGCGACAGATCTTTGAGAAAACGGTTTTCCATTCGCCGGGGAGCGCAAACAATGCCGGAAGCCCAGTATCCATTCGGTGTGAATCTATGTGGCTTTATTAAGGGCGATTTTGGCCTGGGCGAAAGCAGCAGGATTCTTGCGAGAATTTTGCAGCATGCAAACATTCCCTATACGGTCATCGAAGTACAGGATTCCGGGCTTCATACCTTCACGAATACGGAATTTGCAGATAAAATTTCCAATAAATTTATCTATGATACAAATATTTTCGCGTACAACCCGGATTGTTTTGAAGAATCGGTCCGGGAGTTTGATAAGAGCGTTTTCGAGGGGCGGCGCAATATTGGTTATTGGGCATGGGAAATGCCCGAGTTTCCAGCCGAATGGGCGGGAGCGTTTCCGTATTTTGACGAGATTTGGACCTGTTCGGATTTTACGACCCAAGCTATTGGGCAGAATTCGCCGATCCCGGTTCATACGGTTCCTTATGCAATCCATCCACAAAAGGACGACAACCTTACAAGGCAGGACTTTGGTTTGCCGGAGGATCAGTTTATTTTCCTGATGACCTACGATACCCGCAGCATTTCCGAGCGAAAAAATCCATTGGCTGCCATCAGGGCATTTAGCAAAGCGTTTGGCAACCGGCAGGACGCGATGCTTTTACTGAAGTTAAATACGCCGCTTGACTGGGATGGCGACCGGGACCTGATGACATTATTAAAAAAACATGAAAATATCATGACCATCAGCAGGCAGATGTCCAAACGGGAAATCAACAGCCTTATTTCCTTATGCGACGCGTACCTGTCGCTCCACCGGAGCGAGGGGTTTGGACTTGGACCGGCAGAAGCGATGGCGTTTGCGAAACCCGTTGTCATCACAAATTACAGCGGGAATACGCAGTATATGCGGGAAGGCGCCTGTTGCCCCGTACCTTACCGCCTGGTTGAAGTAAAAGAAGATTTTATTATTTACAAAAAGGGAATGCACTGGGCGGAACCTGATGTGGACGCCGCTGCAGAGTATATGAAAAGGCTTGTGGAAGACCGCGATTATTACATGTCTATTGGTGAAAACGCGAAACGAGTGATTGAGCAGGAATTTTCTTATGAGAATTGCGGAAAAATCCTGTTGGAGCGTCTTGCGCATTTAAAATAGGTTCAGGACAGAAATAAGAGCCGGATTTCCTGTTGAGAAGAATGGAAAAGACTGATATACTGGAAAAGGTATAAAAGCAGCGGGCAGAATTTTTAAAGGTGAAACGAATGAACGAAAGAGAACTATATAAGCAATGGATTGAAAACGCAACGGAAGACAAGGAAGTTGCGGAAGAGCTTATAAAAATTAAAAAGGATGACGAAGCGGTCAAAGACCGTTTTTATCGTAACCTTGCGTTTGGTACGGGCGGCCTTCGGGGCGTTATTGGCGCAGGGACAAACCGTATGAATATTTACACAGTCAGAAAGGCGTCGCAGGGGCTTGCGGACTACCTAAATGAAGAATTTAAAAGGCCTTCCATCGCAATTGCCTATGACAGCCGTAAGAATTCGCGGCAGTTTGCCCGGGCAGCCGCAGAGGTTTTTGCGCAGAATGGAATCAAAGTGTTTCAATATGAGACGCTGATGCCTACGCCCATGCTTTCCTTTGCGGTCAGACATCTTGGATGCAGTGCAGGTATCGTTGTGACTGCGAGCCACAACCCGGCAAAATACAACGGATACAAGGTATATGGCCCGGACGGATGCCAGATTACGCTCGATGCGGCAGAAAAAATTACCGGCTATATTGAACGCAAGGATATTTTCCGGGATATCCATACAGGAAATTTTGATACCTTTCTGAACGAAGGCAAAATTCGATATATTGGACAGGACACAATTGATGCATATTTTGACGCAGTAAGAAGCTATAGCGTTTTTGAGGACGGCGGCGATATCAGGATCGTTTACACGCCTCTCAACGGAACGGGATTAAAACCGGTATTGAGGATTTTGAACGAAACAGGCTTCCAAACTATTACAGTTGTTCCGGAGCAGGAAGAGCCGGACGAGAATTTCACAACGTGCCCTTACCCAAATCCCGAGGAAAAGGCCGCGCTTCAGCTTGGTCTGGAACTATGCGCGAAGACAGGTGCGGATTTGCTGCTGGGAACCGATCCGGATTGTGACCGTGTGGGCGCGGCTGTCCGGCAGGACGGAAACTATGTTCTGATCAATGGGAACCAAATGGGCGTTTTACTGTTTGATTTTGTGTGCGCAATGCGTAAAAAGTACGGGACAATGCCCGAAAATCCGGTCGCAGTCAAGACGATCGTTACAACGGAAATGGCGCAGAGCATTGCCGATCAATATGGCGTACAGCTTAAAAACGTATTAACCGGCTTTAAATTTATTGGAGAACAGATTGGCCTGCTGGAAGAAAACGGAGAAGCAGACCGTTATGTGTTTGGATTTGAGGAAAGCTATGGCTACCTTTCCGGGACGCATGCGCGTGACAAGGATGCCGTGAATGCAGCCATGCTGATTTGCGAGATGGCTTCCTATTACCGCCAGCAGGGAAAAACACTTGCCGACAGGCTTAACGAGCTATATCTGGAGCACGGATATTTTTACGATAAACTTGAAAGCTTCACCTTTGAAGGCGCGGATGGAATGCTGCACATGGCGGAACTTATGAAGAGCCTGCGCATAGATTCTATTACCGAACTGGGCGGTGCAAAAGTAGTGAAAGTGTCTGATTACCTGGCCTCCGTGGAGAAAAGCGAACGGGAAACGCAAAAAATCGATCTTCCAAAATCGGATGTGATGGGGTATGCGCTGGCGGGCGGCAGTTCGGTTGTTGTTCGTCCTTCGGGAACGGAACCTAAAATTAAGGTGTATTATTCGCTGAAGTGCCCGAATGAGGAGAATGCATCTAAATTATATGCCGCTGTTTCGGCAGACATACATAAGATTTTGGGAGTCGGGTAAAAAATATTCATATTTTGCATAAAGGGATTGATTTTTCTGAATATATATGTATAATTATACATTATAAGTTTAAAATATTTATTGGAGGAACGATATGAAAAAGATAATTGCTTTAGTACTGACAGTATTCATGGCTGTGGCAGTGTTCGCAGCATGCTCCGCGCCGGAAACGGCCGCGTCGGAATCGCCTTCCGAGGCCGCTTCCGCAGAACCGTCCGCAGATGCGTCTGAAAGCGCAGAGGCGTCCGACGAAGGTGCAGCGGCAGGCAGCCTGGTGGATAAGATCAAGGAAGCGGGAGAACTTGTACTTCTGACGAACGCACAGTTCCCTCCCTATGAATACCTTGGCGACGACAATCAGCCGACGGGTGTGGATATTGAAATCGCACAGAAAATTGCAGACGAGCTGGGTGTGAAGCTGACAGTTGTAGATATGGATTTTGACGGCCTGGTTCCGGCGCTGAACGGCGGCAAAGGCGACTTTATCGCGGCCGGTTATACGATCACGGAAGAGCGTCAGCAGAGCGTTGATTTCTCGGATGAATATGCAACGTCCAACCAGATGGTAATCGTAACGAAAGACGATCCCAAAGTTGCGGGCGCCACGGTGGAAGATCTTGCGGGAAAAACGATCGGCGTGCAGCTTGGAACGACAGGCGACCTTTTTGTATCGGATATGGTAGAAGGAGCGACCGTAAAACAGTATAAGAGCGCGATCGAGGCAGGCATGGACCTTGCGAACGGTAAGCTGGACGCGGTAGTTGTGGATAAGCTGCCGGCACAGAGCATTGTGGCAAATAATGACAGTCTGACGGTGTATGACGACGTCCTCACGACGGAACAGTATGCGATGGCGGTACGGAAGGGCGAATCAGACGATTTACTGGAAGTGATCAATAAAGTGTTGGCGGATATGAAGGGCGACATTCAGGATTTGACGCAGAAGCATTTCGACCAGTATTCGGGAACATCTTCGGAAGCTGAATAATCTCGATTTTTTAAAGTTTGCAGAAGAATTTTCTTCTGCAAACTTTTTTTTTCTCCATAAGTATAGTATAATAAAACATGCTTGCGCGTTTTCCTGAAAAAACGTGGCAAATAGTTGCCGGTGTATGGCAAATTATGGAGCTTGGGGATATGTTTGACAATCTTGGACAACAAATTTATAATACGTTGATTGCGAATGACCGCTGGACGATGTTCCTCGACGGTTTGCTCGTTACCCTGATGATCGCTGGAATCGCGGTATTGATGGGGGTTGTAATCGGATCGGTGGTTGCAATCGCTAAGGTCAATGCACTGCGCAATAAGCGCCTGAAATGGCTGAACATTATCTGTGATATCTATTTGACGGTAATCCGGGGAACGCCGGTACTGGTACAGCTTTTAATTATGTATTACATTATTTTTGCCGCCGCACCGATTGAGATGGCGCCTTATGTTGCAGCGCTTGCATTTGGCATCAACAGCGGCGCTTACGTTGCTGAGATCGTACGCTCGGGTATTATGGCTGTACCGCGTGGGCAAATGGAAGCAGGACGGTCTCTGGGCCTTACAAACGGCATGACGATGCGTACCATTATTTTTCCGCAGGCAATCAAGAATATCCTTCCTGCGCTGGGGAATGAATTTATTGTACTGTTTAAGGAAACGTCTATCGTTGGATATGTTGCGGTTACGGATTTGACGCGCGCCGCCGAGCTGGTACGCTCGCGGACCATGGACGCTTTTGTTCCGCTGATCTTTATTGCACTTGTTTATCTTGGTATTGTTATGCTGATTACGTGGGCGCTCAGGAAACTGGAAAAGAAACTCGCCCAGAGCGATGTGAGGTAGGGCCGCATAATGATTATTGTAAAAGAGCTATATAAACAATTCAATGAAAATGTTGTGCTTAAAGGAATCGACGAGCACATTGAGCGCGGGGAAAAAGTAGTGATTGTCGGGCCGTCGGGGAGCGGAAAGTCTACCTTCCTGCGGTGCCTGAATATGCTTGAGGTACCGACCGGCGGTGAGATCTGGTTCGAAGGAAAACTTTTGACCGATAAGAATACAAATATCGATAAAGTACGCCAAAAAATGGGTATGGTTTTCCAACAGTTCAATTTGTTTCCCCACAAGACCGTAGGACAGAATATTACGCTTGCTCCATTAAAACTTGGCTTGATGACGGAGGATGAAGCGCAAGAACGTGCAGAAACACTCTTGAAAAGAATCGGATTATCGGATAAAATAGATTCATACCCTTCGCAGCTTTCGGGGGGGCAGCAACAGCGTGTGGCGATTGTGCGTGCACTTGCGATGAATCCGGATGTGATGCTCTTTGATGAGCCGACGTCTGCGCTCGATCCTGAAATGGTGGGCGAGGTGCTTGACTTTATGCATACGCTTGCAGATGAAGGAATGACAATGGTTGTCGTTACACATGAAATGGGGTTTGCGAAGGAAGTTGCAACCCGTTGCCTGTTTATGGACGAGGGCAAAGTTCTCGAACAGGCGCCGCCGGCAGAATTTTTCGGTTCTCCGAAGAACTCACGGTTGCAGGATTTTCTTTCCAAAGTATTGTAAACTGCATTTTGCAGTTTCATGTGCTCGTAGCTCAGCTGGATAGAGCGCAGGACTCCGACGGAAATAGCGGTAGTATTCAGTAGTGATACCAAGTGTCACATGATACGCGAAAAACGGCGCTGTTAAGCCGAAAAATGGAAGAAAGGCGGTGAGTTGCAGTAAAGGTAGAAAAAGGAAAATTTGCACGTTTTATGCAGAAATGTTTGAAAAATGTTTGAAAACCGATAAGGACAAGCAGTCTGAAATATAACTGATGATACTATACGAGCACCTGTAGCTCAGTGGATAGAGCACGCGCCTCCGACGCGCGGTGTCGGACGTTCAAATCGTCTCAGGTGCGCCAAAAACTCTCGATATAAATCGGGAGTTTTTTTATTGACAACAATTATGTTTGAAAATCGCACAAAATACGTACTTCCATTTTTATAATGGTCTCTCCAATTATAAAATGATCGTGTTCTATGGTATACTGTGTTTGTTTTGGTACAATAAAAGCAGTTAACTTGTATTCGGAAATAGGGTATAATATAAATAGATTGATATTAAGAAAGGAATATACGAACATGATGTATCCTTATATTACTTTGCCGGATGAAACAGAAATTATTCATTCGCAGATTCTGGATAAGGATGGAGTGCGCTCGGTAGAAGTGCACTTTGAGCGGCCGACCGAGCATGGATTTGATACGGCCAGATGTTCCTTGCCGGATTATAGATGGATTGAACGCGAAGGATTTACAGATAAAGAAATTCAGGATTTTACGACGTTGTTAGAGCACAATGCACATTTAATATATCGTTTTGCGGAGCGCGGAGGTGCATGCTGTGCCTAATCTATTCAGATTCGGAAAATATTTGGTGTATTTCTGGTCCAATGAAAATGGAGAACCGATTCATGTTCATATTGGAGAGGGAAAACCGGGAGCGAATACAACGAAAGTATGGCTGACTTCCTCCGGAGGGTGTATTCTTGCAAATAATAATAGCCACATCCCTCAAAATGTGCTGAATGATTTGCTTGATATTATTTCTGCCCAGTTTTTTATGATTTGTAGTAAATGGAAGCAGCATTTCTGTGTAAATGAAATTACATTCTATTGCTAAGATTATTACCTGTAGCAGAAAAATTTAATTTTGCAAATTGGCGTAGTATTTGTAATTTGTTATCTGAAAAATATAAAATTCATTAACGGTAATGCGATTGATTTATAGTTATCGATGATATGTAGCGTCTGGAGACAGGCGCTTTTTTGTATGCCTGTCAAATAATTTGGCAGGCAGCTCATTTTTGGATGTTCAATATCTTTTGAAATATAGTGGAAGTATCAAAACAAAGGGAGGACATGAAGATGTCACGTGTCATAGC
This sequence comes from Christensenella tenuis, assembly GCF_014287795.1. Taxonomy (GTDB): domain Bacteria; phylum Bacillota; class Clostridia; order Christensenellales; family Christensenellaceae; genus Christensenella; species Christensenella tenuis. The sequence goes on along the minus strand of NZ_JACOON010000003.1, from coordinate 355,638 downwards.
GATCGCAAATCAAAAAGGCGGGGTCGGAAAAACAACTACAACGATCAATTTAGGAGCGGCACTCGCGTATGAGGGGAAAAAGGTATTGCTCATAGATTTTGACCCACAGAGCAATCTTACCAAAGGCTTAGGATGGAATAATGTAAATGAGCTGAGACGGACAGTAAAAGACGTCATCGAAGATCTCGTAAACGGAGATAAACTCGAACCACATGATGGCATCTTACAACATACTGAGGGAATGGAGCTTCTGCCAGCAAGCAGGGAGCTTGCCGGATTTGAGGCCGGCCTGATTAACGAATTTGGGCGGGAGCAGCTTTTGAATAGGTATGTGGATATGATACGGCATGAATATGAATATATCCTGATCGACAGCCAGCCATCTCTTAACATCCTTACCATCAATGTATTGGCAGCGGCAAATGGAGTCATTATACCGACGCAGCCTGAGATGTATAGTGTGGAAGGAATCGCCGAGATCAGGGAAACCATCCGGAAAATACGGAGGAGCGGGATCAATCCAGCGCTCACAGTTGATGGCATACTTGTCACAATGATGAATGAACGAGCGAAGTATACAAGACGGGAGCAGGAAGGCATCGTTGAGACATTGGGAAAAAGAGAGAGGATCTTTCAGGCCTATATTCCTTATACTGTGAAATTGAAGGAGTGTGGGCGTATGGGGAGCAGTATTTTCCGGTATAAGCCGAGAGGAAAGACGGTCATTCGGGCGCAGGAGGAATACATAAAGCTGGCAAAGGAGGTCATAAACAATGAGCGGCGAAAAAAAGAAAGTGAAGATCGGTTCGGACGATTGGTTTCCATCACTCCCGCAAGAAGGAAACGAGACAAGAGAGATCAGAGAGCTGCCAATCGATGAATTTTATCCATTTAAAAATCATCCGTTCAAAATACGGGATGACGCGGAGATGCTGGAACTGATAGAAAGCGTAAAACGGATCGGGATACAGATACCTATATTAGCAAGGCCGCGTGACGGAAAGGACGGAGTGGAAACGATAGCCGGGCACCGGCGGCTGCAAGCGGCGATCATGGCAGGACTGGAAACAGCTCCTGCCATTGTTACGTCTATGGACGACGATGAAGCGACGATCATCATGGTGGACACGAATCTCGGACAGCGCGTTCATATCCTGCCAAGCGAAAAGGCTTTTGCATACCGTATGAAAACAGAAGCGGTTATAAGAAAATTGGGGAGACCAGAGAAAAATGTGGGACAAGATGTCCCACATTTAGGAAAAAGAACAACTGAGATTATAGGGGAAACAGGTGGTGATAGCTATAAACAGGTTGAGCGATATATCCGCCTCACATATTTGATACAGCCTTTATTAGATATGGTAGATAATAAAGAACTGGATTTTATCCCTGCTGTGGATTTATCCTATCTAAAAAATAAAGAACAGATATGGGCAGGCTGCGCCGTAGAAAAATATGGAAAAATATCCGGGAAACAAGCGGGGCTTATGAAAGTAATGAGCAAGGAAGGAATTTTAACAGAGGAAGGGATCGAAGCTATCATGCGGGCGGAACAGCCATTGGATATGAAGGTGACACTTAGGGGAACGATACTGCAAAAATATTTTCCCAAGGACTATACTCCAAAACAAATGCAGGAGATCATTATACAGCTGCTGGAGAACTGGAAGCGTGAACATGAAAGAGATGGCTTTAAGCTCATAAAGTAGAAAATGCAAAATGGGAAAATATATTTGTTTTTGATACAAATGTGCGATATGCTACAGTAAATATTAAAGGGTTTGAGCTAATGCATTGAAAGATAATAAAAGGGAGAATGGTTGATATGAAAAAAGTTTTTGATATACCTATTCCATGTGAAGCTGAAGTAGAAAAATATTTAGAACAATGGAAGCAGCATAGGGAGTATGAGTTAGGTGATCGAATATTGGAAAAAATCTTTTCAGAGAATAAAGGCAATAAAGATGTAGCGACTGTTAAAATAAAGGTAATCGTCTTGAACGCTTTATATACGACACAAATTTACGCAGTTTCTCGAGTAGCAGAACATATCTGTAATCAACAGAACTTGGATGATTTACTTGTAGAGGGTAAGACAGAAGCGATTGATACAATAAAGAAGGTACCCTTCGGAAATGGAAAGCCAAGAACACTATACTCGTTTGCGACCAAGTATTGCCATTTTCATAATCCATCGGCCTATCCGATTTACGACAACAATGTGGATAGTGCTTTATGGTATTTTAAAGACGAGCTTAAAGATGAGCAATCACAGAAAAGCTTCCAAAGAAAGGTCTTAAAAGGGGAATATAGTAAATTTAAAAGTATTATTGATCGATTCAAAGAACGTTTTGGACTTATGAAGTATACTTATAAAGAAATAGATCAATATCTCTGGATGCTTGGAAAGAGATATCTATAAGAAAATCAAGTAGCAAGTAGTATATATATTCATGCCAAAAGCACATGAGAAATCATGTGTTTTTTATTTTAGATCGGTTGTATTCATATTGGGGAGGGATTTTGATGTTTGTTTCAAGCATTATGCTTCTATTGGGAGGAATTTTTTCTGCTTTGCTATTTAATAGATATTGGAAAACGGGAAATAAGCGGAACAGGAATGCAGGAATTGCAATGGCCGTTCTAACAAGCTTTCTTCTTCTTACACAGCTTGTACTATAAAAATGATGCTCAAAATTGGACAAACCGGATGCGGCGGCCTTACGATTTGAGTATCAAACTCAAGGAGGAAAATCTGATGAAAAAGAATCATTTCAAACGAGCGGCAGTTCTCATCCTGGCAGCCGGATCTTTTGCAATCCTTACAGCCTGCGGACCACAAAATGGAGAAAGGGAAGCAACTGCAACATTGACGGCTGTGCAAGCGGAAGAAAGTATGCAACCGTCCGAAGCAGCAGCGCAAACGCCGCAGGCGAGTGCTGCCACAATAGTAGATACAGAGCAAAAAGACAGTAAGGAAGTCGCGCCAGCCACAGCTTCTTCCAAAACGAACAGCAGAGAAAAAAAGCCGGATACCAACAAGACGGGAGGAGGCCACGCAAGCAGTCCGGCAAAAGATAATGAGGCAATCCAGAAACCAAATGCGCCTATATCGACGGAATCACCGGAAGCGACAAGCGTATCAGAGCCAGTGCCTGAACCTACTCCGACGCCAACTCCAACACCTGAACCGGAACCGGTATTTGAATGGGCAGGCAACTCCTATGGCAATGCGGTTTGCGAGGGAGTAAATGAAGTAAGGGCGTTGTATGGTCTGCCTGCCCTTTCCTACGGCGGAAGCGGAGGACTGGAAGAAGAGGTGGAAGAAATGGCACGCGCGGGAAGTATATGGGGAGCAAGCAGCCGTCGGTCGGTATCGAGATCAAATGACGGAGGAAAAACGATGGGGATTTTTTCAGCAACACATGCTTCGGAGATCGGACAGGGAAACTACAGTACATTATATGTTGCTTCTGTCAAGTACAACGGAACGAGATATACGATCGTGGAAGCCGGATAAGATATAAATAGTTGGGAAAAACGTCTGCACTGCAGGCGTTTTTCTTTTGAAAAGAAAGGGGAAATCAATGGAACAATATAAGAATATACCGGGTGAGCAGGAGCTGCGCCATATCATCTGGAGCGACTATGCTCTGGACTATGAAGCGGACTGGAAGTCGGACTTGGAAGCGGAATATCCGGACATGACCGATGAAGAACGCATCATTAGAATGTATGAGATCAATAACGGGTATCTTGAAGATGCGCGCATTGATCTGAATATACAGATGAAACAGCCCATCATTGCGTTTGGAGATCTTGGGCTTTGGTACGGGCGGCGCGAGGGATACATGATGATCGAAAGCGGGAATATCTGGGACTGCCTGTATTCAGACTGTGATATGAATACATGGTATGTGGACGAAGAAGGAGATCTCCGCTGCGACGCCCATCACCATGACGGTACGAATCATTACTTATACCGCGCTTTAGCGGAAAATATTACAGAAGAACAGATTTACGAGTTGCAACAGAAAATATTACGCGGAAAAGACCATACGAAGGAAACAGTATGGTATACAAGACGGTTAGGAGATGAGATCGGGAAAGTATACGGGTGGCATTTTGAGAATAGTCCCGTGCAGAATATGGAAGAGATGGAGCTTTAAGCCTTTGGCAGGATAAAATCATATAATGTGAGGAGGAGAACATTGTGAAGCAAAAAAGAATCTATGCGTTGTTATTGGCGGTAGTGATTGCCGCCTCGTTTTGTATGCCGCTTACCGCATCGGCAATGGACCGGGTTACAATAGAATCCGATCCGGATGACGCTACGCCGAGATATTTTGAATATTTGAACAGCAGTGGACAGTGGGAAAAACTCAAAACTCCGCGCCATTATATCGTAGAAACAGGTGAGATAGCATATTGCCTGCAGCATAAAATGAGTTCCCCGCACAGTTGGATCCCTTATGAAGAAGCAGAGCTTTCGGATTGGTATGATACCCGCACGCTGGTAGGCCTCCAGATCATACTGGAATATGGATATCCATGCAATAAATCAGATAACCTAACAGACGATGAAGCACGATATGCGACCGCCAATGCGATCCGCTTTTGGCTGACAGAGCAGGGTGATCCGAATTTCTGGGGATTTACGAACAGGCGGGATAATCCCAATAATCTGCGCGCGGTCAGCGGACACGAACATGTCCTTGCTTGGGCTGATACACTTCTCGAATACGCGCGTGGTATGCAGCCTATGATGCATCGGGTAAACTTCTCGCCCGCGTCTATGGAAATGAAGTATGAGGGCGGATATTTTACCGGACAGACAAAAGTCATACTTGAAAATTGCAGCGGCGGCTATACACTTGACCGAAGCGCGTTACCGGCAGGGACGACTGTGGAAGGATTTACCGGAGCAGATGGGGATCTGCTCACTTTTAAGATCCCGGCCTCCGGAAATGGAAATAAGAGCTTCAGTATAACGGCTAATGGGGCAGACAATCGAGTGACGCCGAATATTTTTCTGTATGTAACAGATGATCCGGATACTCAGGATCTCATCTCGATCAGCAGCGGAGGCTATCATCCGGCCGGAAAAGGAAACCTCCAATTCACGACTCCGGCATTTGCAAGGATCAGGATCACAAAACAGGATGCTGAAACAGGGAATGAGCCGCAGGGAGACGCTACGCTATATAACGCGCATTATGAGATCCAAGATAACAATGGAACGGTGGTGGATACACTTTCCGCAAAGGGGACGCAAACCGTGACGTCTAAGGAACTGCCCCTCGGGACGTATTTTATTTACGAAAAAGAACCTGTTCCGGAAGGGTACTTGCTGAACCCGGATCCTGTAACGGTGGAGCTGACGGAAGCGGATATGACCGTCGAAGTGAAAGATACGGCTGTTCGGAATACTGTAAAAAAGGGATATATCAGTATTGTAAAATTTGGAGAACACGAGCTTGCGGGCGGCTCCGATCCCGATCCGGATATCAAGCCGCCGCTCGCCGGTGTAGAGTTTGAGATCAGACTGAAATCTACCGGAGAATTAACGGCCGTGATGGAGACAGATGAGAATGGGAAAGCGACCTCCCCGGCTTTGCCTTATGGGACCTATACCGTTTCGGAAAAAAGCGGCGACGCAAATGAAGGATATTTGAAAGTTGAGCCGTTTGACGTATTTGTATCTGAAAATGAAAAGACTTATTCATATATCTTGGAAAATAAAGCTGTCGAGCTGATGCTGCAGATCATTAAGACAGATGCTGAGACAGGAAAGCGAACACCGGTTGCCGGAAATACATTCCGTATTGAGGACAGTCAGGGAAACGAAGTGAGCTTTGAAGTGCTTTATCCGCAACCACATACGATCTCTGAATTCACCACGGATGGGTCCGGCACTCTATATCTGCCGGGCACACTTGCAGAAGGAGATTATACCTTGTATGAGACAGCAGCAGGCGCGCCATATTTGCTGAATGGTACGCCGCTTCCATTTCATGTATCGGAGAATGAAGCGGTTGGGCGCGTCATTACAGTAGAGTTTCCTAATACGGCTGCTAAAGGGAAAATCGTTATTGAAAAATGTGGAGAAGCGCTGACAGGAGCAGAGACAGAGGAAACAGAGTATGGAACGCGCTATCTCCCTATATATGAAAAGGAGGGTTTAAATGCCGTATTCAGTGTATATGCCGCGGAGAATATAGGAGCGCCGGACGGGACCGTGTATTATGAACAGGGACAAAAGGCAGACGAGATCTCTGTTACCGGCGGTCATGGGGAAAGTAAGGAATTACCCCTTGGGAAATATACCGTTATCGAGGAAAGCGTTGAGGGAGACTTTATACTCGACCGCACACCGCACGAAGTGACACTATCCTATGCGGATCAGATCACCCCCATTGTAACCGAGACGGTATCGCTTGAAAATCAACGGCAAAAAGGTCATGTGCAGCTCCAAAAACGCGCGGAACATTTCAGCGGCGGCATGTTCTACACAGGGGCAGGATCCGGGTTTGTATTCGGATTATATGCTGCGGAAGATATCAAGGAGATCATACCGGCAGATGGGCTTGTAGACATCCTTGAGACAGACGAGAACGGATTCGCGGAAACAAACGTAGATATCCCACTGGCAAATTATTATTTGAAAGAATTGAAAGCGCCAACGGAGCAATATGAACTTACAGACACTGCATTTCCGGTTGACGTCACAGCCTCTAATCAGGAGGATGCAGATTTTACAGATAATTCTCTTGTCACAGAGCCTGTTTTGAATAAGATGCTACGTGGAAAGATTTCCGTTATAAAAACAGATGCATCGGATACGAAACGGAAGCTGGATGGAATCGTATTTGAAGTAGCAGATAGTGAAGGAAATACGGTAAGCGTTTTTGAGACCGATCAAAACGGACGTGGAGAAAGCGGGTGGCTGCCTTTCAAAGAAGAATTCATCCTGCGTGAAAAAGAAACAAAGGAGGGATTTGTCCTGTCGGGTGAAGAATACCATTTTATCCTCGACGCGGAACATCAGTCCTTTGAATACCGGATAGAGAATCAGCCAACAGGCGTGAGGGTGAGCAAAATAAATGAAAGGGGAGAGCCTCTTGCAGGAGCTGGATTTGCGGTGAAAAAGGCAGGTTTCCTGCAGAGTATTCTGCCGTTTACAAAGGCGGATGAAGGAGTCTACCGCTATGATCCCAACGGGAAGGAAACGACTTTGATGACCGATGAAAATGGAAAACTTTTGATATTAGAACTACCTAATGCAGAATACTGGTTAGAGGAAGCGATTATACCGGAGGGATATTTCCCGGCAGCGCCGACAGCATTTACTGTTACGGAAAAGGATACGTACAAGACTCCATTAGAGATCGCCATTCAAAATTCTCCGTGGGTAAAGTTAGGATTAGATACGGACAAATATAACAGGCTGATTGCTGCGTTACTGATCGGTATAGGAGCAGGGATCCCGATTTTGATTATTATCCGGCATAGAAAAAAGCAAAAGGAGGATAAGGAAGCATAGGGAATGGCGGAATCATCCGCCTTCCCTTATGCATGAAAAAATAGTATGAAAAGAGTTTGGAAAGCGATTGCTGCCGTAGGGATCGGGATGTTTACCGTCTGGTTGTTTACAGCGCCGTTCTGTACGCAGAAAAGCCGCGAAACAGATATACCGCTTTTGACGCTTTTTACCATAGAGGAGCGAAGGGAGGGAGCGGTCTTATCCTCCAGTGAGGTCGCGGAAATACAGGAAGATACAAATACAAACCGAAGCAGAAAACAGAAAGAACAAAAGGAAGAAATCATCGGAACAATATATATTCGGGAACAAGGATTTGAGGTAAGGAACGATGTTGAATCCCATACATTGAAAGAAAGCATCGGATGGCTTCCGGGCTCAGCGCTTCCGCCGGAACGGGGATCATGTGTGCTGATGGGACACAGAAATACACAGTTTCGAATATTGGAAAACATAGAAATAGGGGAAAAGCTGATTTTTGAAAGTAAGGATACACGGTATGCCTATGAAGTAACGGATATACAAATATTGGAGAGCGATTCGGCTTTGCGGTTTTATGCCGCGGACAGCAGCAAATTGGTATTGGTGACCTGTTATCCGTTTTATTATTCCGGCAACGCACCTCAAAAATATGTGGTGACTGCCGAACTGTCATAAGGATTCAAGCCATAACTGGGCAATGGTTTTTTCCGTTTCAGGATCGATTTGTCCTAAAGTCAGCATAAAGCTGTTCTGGTATCCTTGCCGGAAGCCTTTGCATAATGGTATGAAAAACAAATGGCCTTTTAAGTTACTCGTGAGATACGAAATCGGTTCTTCTCCAACGACGCCGCGTATTTGCTGGTAGAGATCGGCGAGCTTTTCCAGATCAGCCAATTCACTCATCTTTAGGCGTTGCTCATCTTGAAAATTTTTGAGCGCGGTCGGATAATAGGTTGAGTTCAACATCACGTAACAAAGGGCGATCCGTGTTTTTTTGTTTTGAAAAGAGTTGTAAACAGGTTCAAAATTCTGCGTCTTATAATATAGATCGGAAGAGGCAGGGGACATTGTGTTTTCAACAATCTCTTCACATAAAAAATGAAGATATCTGCCCGCGCTGAAACCGGAATTAACAGCGTCGGAGAGAAAAGTAGCGTTGCCTGCGCGAAACAGTTCATCTACATATTCGTAGAGCAGATGACTTTTTTCCCCCATCCGGACAGCATAGAATTGGATAAAGGAAAAAATATCATCGATTGTTGAGGGAGTCTGTTTTCGCAGCACGCGGTCTTGAAACAAGTAATAATTTAAAGTTTCCACGTTCCCAACCACCTTTGGAAATGGTTGGGAATTCCCCGTGGATATAAAAACGCGCGAAGTGTGCTTGGCATATAAACCAAAACCCTCGCGCATCAAAATTACATTGAAACACAATCCGATGGATTGTATAATGATATTTGAACGCAGTGTCTCCCCAGAGGGATTGTAGAGGGTGTTGCGGCACCTGATACAGGGTTCCGGGGTGCGTCACCACCCCGGACCTGCTGCGTTTTCATATTTTCAGGGAAATTCCCTATGTTTATTGTATTGTGCGGTTTAATGAATGTCAAGAACGGCTTGCTGACAGCAAGCCGTTTTTCATGTGGAAAAACAGAATATAAGGGTGTTGCCGTGTGTTGCGGAGCAGCAGCGTTATCTAAGCAATCAGGAGGGAAAATGAAGCTTGATGTTATTTATCAAAAAGATGTGAGCAAGGGGCTTGAAGAATTACCGGATCGGTCAATACAATGCTGTGTAACATCTCCGCCATATTATGGACTGCGGGATTACGGTATGAAAGGCCAGATCGGGATTGAAAATACGCCGGAAAAATATATAAAGAAATTAACGGAAGTATTCCGTGAAGTAAAACGTGTTTTATGCGATACGGGAACACTTTGGATCGTCATAGCGGACAGCTATGCAGGAAGTGGAAAAGGAGCATGGAAGAATAAGAGTAAGTCAAAAGAAACATATATTCCAGATCCCGGAAGCACTGTGACAAGGCTCAGAACCGTCAGAGGAACGGTCAAGCCAAAAGACATGATCGGGATCCCGTGGATGCTGGCATTCGCTTTGCGGGATGACGGATGGTATCTGCGTCAGGATATTATATGGGCGAAACCCAATCCGATGCCGGAAAGTGTACGGGACCGGTGCACAAAAAGCCACGAATATATATTCTTATTTTCCAAGTCGCGCAAATACTATTTTAATGCGGATGCGGTCAAAGAGCCGATAGCAGCAAGCAGTGCCGCGAGACTTGCGCAGGACATTGCTCGTCAGAGAGGATCGGTAAGAGTGCCGGGAAAAAAGAACGGACCAATGAAAGCGGTTATTGGAAAGGGCAGTTCACGGACATTTCGAGGCGGAGGAGCATATACTGGCGCAAAGAGTTTTCATAACAGCACTCCTGCGGCACGAAACAGCCATGGGAACGTACCGAATGAGTCGGGTTTGCGCAATAAAAGGAGCGTATGGACCGTTGCGACAGTTGGATATAAAAAAGCGCATTTTGCGACATTCCCTCCTAAATTGATCGAGCCTTGTATTATAGCGGGCACTCCGACAGGAGGGATCGTACTCGATCCATTCATAGGAACTGGGACAACGGGGGAAGTGGCCAAGAAAAATGGGCGGCATTATATCGGATATGAGCTGAATCCGGAATATATAGAATTAGCGCAGGACCGAATATTTGAAAGAATATAGCGGTGTACGCTTTTTAAATAGATATAAAAGCGGGGCTGCTGCAGGCAGTTTTTTTTTGATACAGGAAAGGAGATCGGTTTGAATCTGAACATAATACCTTTGATGGGCGAAGTAGATCTAACGTATCCACAAGTAATAACGAGAGCATCAGAATATTATATCTTTGAAGCGGTAGGACATGGAGCAGAGAAAAAAACGGAGGTGCTCTTTACAAGAGTGAAAGATCACTGCATCGTGCGGGACGGCAAAGAGAACGAGATAATCAATAGTATAATAAATATGCCTATGCTGAAAGGTACGTGGGCGCTGTGGGATCATGCAGCGCGGCATCCCGGCATATATTTAGAAGATAACCTATTCTGCTTTAAGATCGACACCGGAGCCTGCATTGCGTATGTCCGCTGCCAACCATACCATTCAGTGAATAATATCGATATCGTTGGATATACGCCGGATATTGAAAAGGTAGCAAAGCCCATGCGTATCGCATATATGATAGGTCATCCGGCCGAAACTCTTCCTGAGCTTTGTTTTACTGTCCTGCCGGGCTCGGGAGAATTGATTTGTATCAAGCGCGGAGAAAGCGGATATTGCAGTTGTCAGTGGTCTACAAACGACCGTGAGTTAAATCGCAGAACTGCGAATTATTGCAATGAAGCACGCGGTATCAGCAGGGAGCAGGAAGAAGCGATGGTGATCGGTTCTATGGAAAAATGGAAAGAAAGAGGTTATGAAGCATTGGATATTTTAGAAAGATGAGGTGTTTATGCATGGAGGAGAAAACAAGCATACGGGAAAAATTGAGTCATTTATCGCAGCCGCCTATCGGCCTGCGGAATTATACGGAGCTTGCGGGGGAAATGGAAAATATTTCACGCAAGGAAGTGGAAAGACATACCAGAAGGCCGAAGATGCTGGCGCTGCCGGATAAAAATAAGGACTGCAATCAAGCAACTGTATTTTTAAAGGAGCATGGAATAGATGGAACAGTCATAAAATATTTGGCGGATCAAGGCTATTTATATGAGGACGTACAGGGAAACTGTATATTTGTAGGGTATGATGACGATGCTCCCAAATATGGGATGCTGTACTGGACGGAAAACAAGAAAATGGCCGGGATCGAACTGCCGGGAAGTCATAAATTTGTTTCGTGGCCGATCCCTGCCGGAGAACCGAGCGAACTGCTTCAGGTGTATGAGTATCCGATTGCTGCAATGTTGAAAATGACAAGGGAAAAGGCGGCCGGTTCATCATGGACGGCAAAACATCATCTTGCAGTAGGAGGATTTTACATCGAGCCGGTCTATTACTATACAAAGAGCCATCCCGAGATCACAACGATCATATTCTGCTATGGGGATGACATAGCTGGTCAGAGCATTGCGGAAAGACACATCAAGGCATTTCACAGCCGGGGATACACTTGCAGCATCGAATCAATAAAAAATGATAACGCATGATATATCCGGCAAAATCTAATCATTGCCGATGATATATAACTAAATTCATGTGGGGGTAACGTTTTAAAGGTTGACCGCCTCCGAAAAGGAGGTAACACATGAGATTAGGAAGCTTGTTTGACGGATCGGGGGGATTTCCCCTCGCGGGAGTTTTATGCGGGATGATCCCCGTATGGGCGAGCGAGATCGAGAAATTCCCCATTGCCGTCACATCAAAACGTTTCCCCAATATGAAGCATTTAGGGGATATCCGCGGGATCAACGGAGCAGCGATAAATCCCGTGGATATTATCACATTCGGAAGCCCTTGCCAGGACTTGAGTGTTGCGGGTAAAAGGGCAGGATTAAAGGGAGAAAGATCGGGCCTTTTTATGGAGGCCATCCGGATCGTAAAAGAAATGAGGTGCGCGACGAATGAAAAATATCCAAGATATATATTGTGGGAGAATGTGCCCGGAGCGTTCAGCAGCAACAAAGGAGAGGATTTCCGGGCTGTCCTCGAATCGGTCGCAAAAATTGCCGATCCCAAAGTATCAGTTCCTCGATCTGAGAAAAAATGGAATGGGGCCGGAGAGATCGTGGCAGACAGCTTTAGTATCGCCTACCGTACCTTTGACGCCCAATTTTGGGGAGTTCCCCAAAGACGTCGTAGGATCTTTCTTGTCGCAGATCTTACAGGACAATGTGCCGGAAAGATACTTTTTGAGCGAGCGGGCCTGTTTGGGGATTCTGCGCCGGGCGGAAAAACGTGGGAAACCATTGCCGCAGCTCTTGGCGACCGCACTTTATTTTCAAGCCTTACGCTTAAGATACGCGGAGGAAAAAGCGGAGGCGGAAAAGGCCCGCTGATCCAGTACGAAAAGAGCGCTGCTTTGTCCTGCAATAATGACCAAACTTTATTTACGGCAGGTTTTCATTGGTACAAAAGCGCAAAAGCGGAAATATCCTATTCTGATGAGCAAGTGCCCGTATTGGAAGCCAATATGCCAAATGCGGTACTTAGCGCAGGATTTTCAGCCGGGAACAGCGCGAAAGCCGGAAGCATCGGTTATAGGAATGAGCAAACGCCAACGCTGCGCGGTGCTGCAAGCGGCTCCAATCAGGTTCCGGTCATCTGTTATAGGCAAAAAGATTATACCGAGATTGTGAGATCGAATATAGGGGCTAGCTTAATGGCGCATGGCGGAAGCTATGGGGGAGGCAGCCGTAATCTTATTATAGAGCTCAATATTCATAATTGCAGAGACAAAAATATCGATCATTTTCGTGCAAACCGGAAAACAGTGTATCCGGATGTAACTGGAACGCTGTGTGCAAGCTGCGCAGGTTTAAACCGTCCTGCCGGGCAGGGGAATGAAGCAGATATGTGCGTTTGTATTGCGGGAAATACGATCGACCGAAAAGCACAGAATGGAAGTAACGGAACAGGGTATAAAGAGAATGTTTGTTATACATTGAACACCGCAGACCGACATGTGATATGTATAGACGCCAGAAATTTTCGGCTGCAAAACAAAGTGAGCGGCACCTTACAGGCGAAAGGGAACGGCGGATATTCTCTGAATTACGTGAATCCGGTCATGTGCAACTATGCTGTTCGCAGACTGACGCCGCTCGAATGCTGCCGCCTGCAAGGGTTTCCGGACTGGTGGTGTGATGACGTTCCGGGCAGCGATTCGGCAAAATATAAACTATGGGGGAATGGTATCGCGCTTCCATGCGCTCTCTATATCATGCAGGGGATCGCAGAGATAGAACGCAAACATCGCCGGAATAAAGAATAGAGAAAGAGGATACTGATGGGGGCTTCTATAACAGCCCCCATCATCTATGTATGTTTACTTCTAAAGTGGATTTGGTATAATAGAGTGAAAACATTACTGTGCGGAAGAGGAGCCATGGAGGCAAATATGCAGGAATATAATGATCCGGATAGAACATGCGGATTGACAGACGATGAAGTGACAGAGCGGTTCCGTGCTGCAGTACGTTTAGCAAATGAAAAAAAGAAAATAAAGGGCGTACCGATTGCACGTTTAGATGCAAATGGAAAAGCCTATTTAGAGTACCCTGACGGGAGCAAAAAATATGTCGCAGATTAAACGCCCGGAAGTTATTGTGTTTGCCGGGCCAAATGGCTCAGGAAAAAGCACGATCTCTGAATTGGCAAAAATTATAGAACCGTTTATTAACGCGGATGAAACAAACGTATCAGTCTATGCTCCGATTTAGAAGCGGCGCAGCAGGCAGAAAAACTCAGAGAAGAAATGTTGGCTCAAAACAGAGGTTTTACATTTGAGACAGTTCTTTCTACTGACCGCAACCTAAAACTTTTGGAGAAAGCAAAGAAACGGGGATATTTTATTCGGGTATTTTATATTATAACGCATGATCCACAAATAAATGTTACAAGGGTTCAAACGCGGGTCGCGGATGGTGGCCACGATGTTCCGCGGGGAAAAATTATTTCAAGGTATTATCGGGCGGTGGAGTTAGTGCCGGCCCTGGTAAATATCTGTGATATTTGCCATATTTATGATAATTCAGATGAACCGTTCCGCATTTTTAAAAAGAGAAAAGACCAGTATTTTTATTGGGAGAATAAATATTGGAAAAAACCTCGAATCGAAGAATTGACTGGTATATCATTGAAATGACAGGATTATAAATTAAATTTAAAACTTTATACTAACAGAAAAAGCGGCTATATATAATGGCTGCTTTTTTGTATTTGTAAAGGAGATAAAAATGGAAAAGACTAAAATGAGCAAAAAAAAGAAAATAGTGATCGGCGTACTGATCGCAGCCGTGGTGATCCTCCTGCTCCTGCTTCTCCGGTGCTGCAGCTGTGTGGAAGCGGGAGAACCGTTTGGATTTTGGAGCGCCAACGGGGATCTAACGGCGCGAAATGAAGTAGATATTGAGGAAATGAAAGCGATCATGAACGGATCCAATGTTCCCGTTAATATCAACGCGACAGCTTTTTGTGAAGCGGGGGACGCGCCGGTGAATTGGCTGATCGAAAATCCGACAGGGAGCAATAAGAACCTATTGGTAGAAATATATTTGCTTGCGGAGGGAAGCGAGCAAAGCAATTTCAATGCCGAAGCAGATATTGGAGAAAAAATATATTCGACAGAAAAACTCCTGCCGCCGGGATCGCATATTGAATGTAAAGACGCTGCGGGTACGGGACTTGCGGGCTATGATTATTTGGACCGCGAGCTGCCACCGGGAACTTATCAGGTGATCGCGCTATTTCATGCATATTCGCTTGACGAACAGCCGGAGTATATCGGAACGGCACAAGCATTTATCAGCCTAACGGTACAGGGATAAAAATATTCTGCAAGAAGGAACGCCATCGGCGTTCTTTTTTATATATATAAAAACTGTCAGCAAAAAGAAAAGGAGAAAAGATATGAAAAAAGTATTAGGAATTGTATTGACAGTCGTTCTTTGCGTGGTATTTGCCACGACCGCTTTTGCGGTGGACGTCACGGGAACAGAGGGAGAGACGTCGGCAGTATCGACCGGAGCAACGATTGAGGGCACGATCCAGCCGATCCAAATCTCGGCAGTCGTTCCCACAAAGGTAGTCTTTGATATCGATCCGAATAAGGCGGCAAATTATGAAGCGAATACCGCGACCGACCCCGCAAAAGCGTTCACGTCTGCGGCGTTCGATCTCCAGAACACCTGCAACGCGCCGCTTACTTTTTCTGTAAACTCGATCAGTGCGCAGGACAGCGCTCCGGCAGTCGTAGCGAACGATGCGTTTGAGGATGCGGAATGGCAGAAGCTGACAAAAACGCAGACGCTCGCGAATATTGCGTTTGGGTTCACGATGCCGACTACGGGCGAATGGCTTGCAGCAGACAACGCGGATGCGTGGTTTGTTCCCTCCACGGCGCTTGCTCTCGGTGACATTGCCGGGCAGAGCACGGCAACGGAATCGCTCAAAGCAAAATATGGTATGGCATGGGGAAATACAGCGGAAACGACGATCACCTATGACATCGTTTACGGCGTTGCTGTTGCCGAGTAACAGTCCAAATAAAGAAGCATCAAATAGTATCGATCATGAAACAATATGAGCTGACGGTTTGAACAGGGGGGCGCGGCCAGCGCCCCCCATTTCATTGGAGGAAAAGATATGACAGAGAAAAGAAACGTGAGGAGAATAAGCCTTTTTATTACTTTTTTCATTGTTCTTTGCACGATCATAGGCATTATCCCGATCAATACGGCACACGCCGCGACTATATATGGGTTTGTCCCGGAAAATTTCTGGTGGGATATAGACTCGGAGGGAAACGCGGCGATCATGGGGGTAAATCTTGGAACGGCCAAAGGAGATATTAAAATACCGACGACATTGGCCGGAGGGCAAGGTCCCTACTATATAGCGTCAGGAACAACGAGTCCCGGCGGAAGCTACGTTGGAACAAGTGGGAAAACATATAAAGTTACTAAGATACACGGCGGCTATGGCATGTATGCAAGCGGCGAATATTATACGGAGTTTGGCGCGTTTTCGCCTCTCAGCCCCGTGAACGCGGGAAATTGCTATGCGAATAATATTACGGGAGTACAGTTTCCCGCGCAGGGAACAATAATCTCAACAGACGCGACCAATCTCTTTCAGGCGGGTGATTCGTCCGCTTCGGCGGCTCGGCAATCCAGCCTTACTAAAGTCACCAACTTCCCGGACAGCTATACAAACCTCACGTCCGCTTTCGAGAACTGTACTAAGCTCGTCACAGGACCCGAACTCGGAGCGAACGTGACGACTGTAACGAACGCTTTTAAAAACTGCACATCCCTCAAAAAGCTTGTCGTATACAGTAAAAGCGTGGATATGTCATCCGCTTTTCCGGGGTGCTCGGATATAAACCTGTACTGCTATAAGGATTCAGCTGCGGATAAAGCGGTCGCAGGCGTTTCAGACAGGACTTATTTCGGCGAGATATACACTGATCCTCCGGCTGCGGTAAAAGCCTCGGCAGGTGACAGCGTGACGGTACAGGCGCAGTATATTTCAGATAAGACGAATAGGCTGACAAGCTCCGTAGCTGCGACTTGGCAGGTAAACAATGGCGGGGTGTGGGAGAATATAGATACGAACGTGTCCAATACGACATCCTCTCATATCGGAACGGCTACGCTGACGATCCCTGACGTCACATTGGCGGACAACGGAAAACAGTTCCGGCTTTATTCAACGGACGGCGGAAGCGTAAGCGAATACAGCAGTATCGTTACCTTACAGATTGAATATGGATCGCCGGCCACGGATTTTGTTTGGGAATTTGACGATGCGGCAAAGACCGCGAAAGTGACCGGATATATTGGAGCCGGTGGAGATGTGATCGTCCCTCTTTCTGTAACCGGAACAGGGGAAGCCTATGGAAACGAGTATGGCGAATATACGCTTGGAACAGCAGGGATCACGTATACAGTAATAGATATGGCAGCCGGAAGCAGAGATGCTGGGGCATTTTCCGCAGAAAATAAGATCAATGCCGGAAATACAGGTGTGGGAAATATAACGGGCGTCTATCTTCCGGACACGCTGTGCGGGGAGGATGCGTCGTTCTGGTTTTACGGATGCACCGGGTTGACGCTGGTCGATGGTTTGCCATCGACGATCACGAATTTGAGCTACACATACTATGGATGCAGCAGCTTGGCGAGAGCGCCGGAGTTTCCGGCTGCCGCTGTGGATCTGTCCTATACATTTGGGGAATGTGAGCAGCTGACGGAAGTGCCGGAGATACCGGACACAGTAACGGTCATGGAAGATACGTTTTTTCTGTGCAAGAATTTAGTAGACGCGCCGGACATACCCAAGAACGTAGAAAGTATGGAAGGATGCTTCTATGGCTGTATTCGCCTGCAAGAGCCGCCTGTCATCCGCTCGACCGTTTTGAAAAATATGAGAGACGCGTTTCGGGAATGTGGCATACGCACTTCTCCGGTCATTCCGGATGGAGTAACCGATCTCAGTTACACATTCAATAGCTGCGGAGATATGGCGGCGGTGACGCCGATCCCGGCAAGCGTGACCGACATGACACAGACGTTTGGCTCCAATTATGAGCTGCGCGGTGATTTGGTCGTCTATGCCAAAAACCCCACGATCACTACGATCTTAGGGATCGGAACGATGTACGGTGATCTGACGCTATATTGCTACAAGGGAACAACAGTCGATACGTTCGGGCAGACGGACAGAGGGATCGCAGAGATACGGTATTTTGGGAACGTCACAATGGAGATGCCGGAGGAGATACAAGCCCAATATGGCAAGCCGGTTTCTGTTACAGGAGCATATATCTGCGATGAGGGGAGCAGCTCGGCGAGTGTGCAGGCGCATTATGAGGTGATGCTGCCCGGCGGTCAATGGGAGAGCGCCGGCGGGCGAGCCGGATTTACAGAGCAAACAGAGGATATAGACGGCCTGCATAAAAATGCGGTATTGAATATTGATGCAGAGCATATCGTTGACGGGATGAAAGTGCGGCTTGTTGCAACGGACGGGAATCATACGTTTATATCCCATGAAGTAACGGTCTCGCTTGATGCGGTGATCTCCGTCGTTGTACCGACAAAGGTCATGTTTGAGATCGACCCGAATGTAGATGGCGCGGGATATACGGATGCGGCTGTCGGTTCATTTTCCAACAATGGCGGCTGTGATGTGGAATTATCTGTAGCGGATATATCCGGGAGAAATGGAGCTCCGCTGACGGCATATAACAAATATTCGCGGGAGGAATGGAAAAATTTAGGCAGGACGGAAACGGAAAACGAGCTTGGATTCCTATTTCAGACCGAAGGGAATATGCTTGGGTATATACCCGGACAAAATCTGACACTGGACGAGCTCCCGCAGGGAAGCGGTCAAGATATTTCTTATATCATAGCGCATGGAAACGCTTGGACGGAGCCAAAGGCTTTTGTTTACGATATTACATATTCCGTCTCGGCTATAAGCTGACAATTTCTCAAAGTCCCCATTGGGGACTTTTGTATAATTCCAAAAGGAGGGAGCTAAAATGGCGGATCGAAATAACGGACAGACCACGGAGACCGACGTGGAACAGCATAGGAAAAAGGAATTGGATGAGATTTTAAAGAGTGAACCGCAGTTCAGATATATGCTGCTGTCGCGGTTACAGTCGGATTGTGAGTATTATCTGGGATATGGGTATCGGAATGAACGGAAGCTGTGGGCCGGAAACGCAAGAGATCATATCTGGTATATGAAAGCGATCTGGAACAGTTTTCCGGAGGGAGAAAAACCGCAATGGATGAGTATGGAGCAGATTGAGGAATACGAAAAGGAAATGGGTGTTTCATCAGGATTCACGGCTGAACAGGAGGCCGTGATACGGGAAGCGGAGGGACATGGAGTACCGAATGAAATTATGAAGATCATTACAAATACTGATCTTACCGCAGAGCAAATGCAAACTCTTATGCTTGAATCGTTTGCGCGTTATCAGCTGGATATTGGTGACGCAGACTATGACCCGGCAGTGGATGCGGCCGATAAGGAAGAACGGCTTCAAGCTGTCATTCATTTGAAAGAGACATATATAGCTGAACAGGACGAAAAAGAAGAAATAGAGGCAGAAAAATAAAAGGAGGTCTGCGTGAAAAAGACAAATATCATGGCGCTGTATGAAGAAGCTGTCAATACTGTTACCCGGGACAGGCAGCGATGGGCGCATTTTCTGGATACCGCAGCCAATATATATAAGTTCGGTTTTTTAGACCAACTTATTATATACGAACAAGATCCAAACGTAACAGCCTGCGGTGCGAAAGAACAATGGGAGCGGATGGGGAGAACGGTCAAAAAGAACGCAAAGCAGATTGGACTGCTCCGGATCGACGGGAATCAGTTTAAGATCGGATATGTCTATGATATCAAGGAAACAACAGGAAAGGATGTGTATCTGCCTACCGCATGGGAGATCAAGAAAGAAAATGAAAAAGATATCGTAGATTTGCTCAGAATTGGACACGGTATAGATTATACTGGTACTATGAGCTTGAGGGAAGCGATCCTCAAAACGGTCGAGTCCAATATTTTGAGAGAGTTTGACGGATATTGGGAGCAACTCACCCAGTTGATCGATGGGAGCTGGCTTGAAAGGAATACGGAAGGGGAGGCGGCGTACAAGTTAAAAACATGTATCACGGCTACAGCTGAGTACATTATTCTCAAGCGCTGCGGGCTTGAGATGAAAGAACTGGATTTTGGCGGGATATCGAGTTTTGACACGCTGCAGACGATCAATGTGCTGGGAAGTGCAGGATGTGGGATCGCAAAAGGAGTATTAACCGAAATCGAAAAAAAACTGCAGAGACAGGAAGAAAGGAGTGCAGATCATGGTGGAACTGGATTACATGGAGACAGAGAACGGAACGTGGAAACCATTACTGGAGGTACAGGAAACAGTCCTTCCGCTCACGAAGTACGGATTCATGCGGATGCGGTTTCTGGAACAGGAGATGGAGGCGGTCTACCTGGCGCTGCGGGTGACAGACAAACTATACAAGCATTGCAAACGGGTAGAGGAACAGGCGCACAAGAGGAAAGCGGAGATCGTGCGGGAGCTGCGCAGGATAAACAAACCTCCGCAGACAGAGAATTTTATGGAGATGGTGAGCTACCGGAGAATGATCGATCACGAAGCGGAGGAGCTGATGCTGGACGAAATCGTATACAACAGGGAGGTAACGGAAGCAACGGAGAAATAAGGGAAGAACAGCCAGAACCGGAGGAGAAGATATCCTCCGGTTTTTCTATTACAGAAGATTTTCCGTATGAGGCGGGAGACGAAGTGTTTTTGCAAGATGGACGGAGATACAGGGTTCTGGAAGTACAGGAGAATTATGTAACGGTGAGCGATACAGAACTTCCGCTGTTTGTACGAACACTAAACCGGGAAATATTTCTGGCATATATTGGCCGAACGGATCATGCAGATATGCCGCAAGTTAAAGAAGTACAGAAAAATATGCCAAAGAAAGCGGCAGCGGAATTTAACAGTGTGGATACGGAGATATCCACATCCGAACAGGAGCCGTCGGTCATTTTAGATACGTTGGAGCAAAAAGCGGATAGAACCGGTGAGCCGGAGCGGGACAGCAGAAATATCCAAACGAGCGCGGAGAAGCTTGAGAAAGATAATTTATCCAAAATATCAAAAGCCAACAACGCGCAGCCGCAAAATGAACAGCTGCTCGTACAGGAGAAGGTCGATTATAGGATCGCAGATGAACATTATGGCGCAGCAGGCGTAAAAACGCGTTTTGAGAAAAATATGGACGCGATCCGGATGCTGCGCCGTATAGAAGAAGAAAAAAGGCTCGCGACTGCGGAAGAGCAGGAGATACTTGCCGGATATACCGGCTGGGGCGCACTGCCGCAGGCGTTCGACGAGAAAAACGAAAAATGGAGCAAAGAATACGAACGCCTGACGGGCGAGCTGACTCCCGAAGAATATCGAACAGCGCGCGCCTCTGTGCTAAACGCGTATTATACACCGCCATACGTGATACGTGCAGTCTATCAGAGTCTTACAAATATGGGGCTTGAAAAAGGGAACGTATGCGATCCCGCCTGTGGTATCGGAAATTTCTTCGGAGCAGCACCGCAAAGTTTGGAAAAAGTAAAGTTTTATGGCGTCGAGCTTGACAGCATTACAGCGCGTATCGCAAAACAACTTTACCAGAAAGCAGATATCCGGCAATGCGGTTTTGAGGATACGGACTTTGATGATAATTTTTTTGACGCCTTTGTTGGAAACGTACCGTTTGGGGAATATAAGATCGCGGACAGGAGGTACGATAAATATAATTTTCTGATCCATGATTATTTTTTCGCCCGCGCGTTGGATAAGGTAAGGCCGGGCGGCGTCGTTGCGATGCTGACGTCGAAGGGGACGATGGATAAAGCAAATCCAAATGTACGCAGGTATCTGGCACAGCGGGCAGAGCTGCTTGGGGCAATCCGGCTTCCCAATGATGCATTTAAAGCAAATGCGGGTACTGAAGTTACAGCAGATATCCTATTTTTGCAAAAACGGGAGCGCCCCATAGATACAGAACCGGATTGGATACATTTGGAACAGATAGAAGACGGCGTACCTGTAAACGCATATTTTGCCAATCATCCGGAGATGATACTTGGAAAGATGGCGTTTTGGGGAAATATGTATGGGAACGAGTCGAATACGGCATGTCTGCCGATCGAAGGGGAAGACCTTGCCGAACAGCTTGATCGCGCAGTCAAAAATATCAAGGGTACGATCTTGCTGCCGGAACGCCCGGAACAGGAGGAAGATAAGGATACGATCCCTGCCGACCCCGCAGTCAAAAATTATTGTTATACCATAACGGACGAAGGCATTTATTACCGCGAAAATTCAAAAATGCACAGGATGCATTTTTCAGACAACACGGAAAAAAGAGTAAGAGGTTTGTGCCAAATACGCGCCATCGTCAGGGAGTTAATTGATGCTCAAATGAAAGACGCCGATGATGAGGCGATCCATGAGGCACAGCGGAGGCTCAACGCAGCGTATGACAGTTTTGTAAAGAAATACGGCAGGATCAACAGCAAGGGGAATGAGATAGCCTTTCGCGGCGATGCGGATCATCCGCTGCTCTGCTCTCTTGAGGTGTTGGATGAAGAAGATCACTTTAAAGAAAAAGCGGCCTTTTTTACGAAACGGACAATCCGGCCGCCTAAAACCGTCACAACGGTAGATACCGCTCACGAAGCATTGATCGCCAGTGTAGCGGAGCACGGCCGTGTAGATTTTACGTATATGCAGAAGATTTACGGAAAAGAGAAGGAACAGATCTTGAGTGAATTGGAAGGCGAAGTGTTTTTGGAACCTCAATCGGAAAGGTGGGTAACGAAGGAGGAGTATCTGTCAGGAAATGTACGCAACAAACTGGAGGAAGCAATAGAGGCAGCCGGACGGGACAAAAAGTATGAAAAGAATGTGGAAGCCTTGGAAGCGGTCCAGCCGGAGGACATTTCAGCTGAAGATATCGAGGTGCGGATCGGAAGTATATGGATACCTCCCTCGGATTATAAAGAATTTTTAGGAGAAATTTTGGAACTCGACGAATATACCAATAACCGAATTTCCGTCCAATACTCGCAAACGACAAGCAGCTGGCATATCGACTATGCAAGCTGGTGTGTATCGATCCTTGCAAGCGAAGTGTATGGTACCTCCCGAAAAAATGTGTATGAGATCATGGAGGCTGCCCTTAACCTGCGCATGATAGAAGTGCGGGACAAAGTTGAAATAGATGGAAAAGAAAGATATGTGCTGAACGCAGAAGATACCATCACGGCGCAAAACAAGCAAATAGAGCTTCAGGAAAAATTTCGGGAATGGATATTCGCGGATGAGAAGCGCCGCGAACGGTTGGTACGCAAATACAACGACGAAATGAATAATATCGTACCGCGCATATATGACGGAAGCTTCCTGCGCTTTCATGGAATGAATCCGGAGATAGAATTGCGGGACTACCAGAAAAATGCCGTTGCCCGCATGTTGTTCGGTGGAAACACACTGCTTGGACATACCGTAGGAGCAGGAAAAACATTTCAGATCATCACTGCCGTTCAGGAGAGAAAACATTTCGGAATGTGCAGCAAGGCTATGATCTGTGTACCAAATCATCTTTTGATGCAATGGTCGGCAGATTACCTTCGTCTTTATCCGGCAGCCAATATCCTCGTGGTAACAGCGCGGGATTTTGAAAAACAGAGAAGGAGAAAATTTTGCGCGAGGATCGCTACGGGAGAGTACGATGCAGTCATTATTGGCCATTCACAACTTCAAAAAATACCGATGTCTAAAGAATGGGAGGAACAGCATATTCAAGAACAGATCGATGAGATCATGGACGGGATCGAGGAGATAAAAACAGAGAAGGGGGAAAACTGGACTGTCAAGCAAATGGAGGGAGCGAGAAAAGCACTTGAGGAACGTCAGCAGCGTATCAATACGATGCCGAGGGACGATGTATTGGATTTTGAAGAACTGGGCATAGATATGCTGGTAGTCGATGAAAGTCAAGAATTTAAAAATTTGGCTTTTACGACAAAGATACGTAATGTTGCCGGTATTGCTCAGGGAAGCGCGAAACGGGCGAGCGACTTATTTATGAAGTGCAGGTATCTGGACAAGATTACTGGGGGCAGAGGAATAATATTCGCGACCGGAACGCCGGTAAGCAACGCGATCTCAGAACTGTTTACACTCCAACGGTATCTCCAATTCGATTTGCTTAAAGAAAAAGGATTAGCGCATTTCGATGCGTGGGTGAGCGTATATGCGGAAACAAAGACAGCAATGGAGCTTGCACCGTCAGGACGCGGATTTCGGCTCAAGACGCGACTTTCCACCTATTTTAATTTAAATGAATTATGCAATATGTTTGCTCTTGTCGCGGATATCAAGACAGCGGCGGATATCAATATCCCTGTGCCAAAGATCCACGGAGGAGAGCCGGAAAATATCGTGATACCGCCAACACCGCTGGGGGAAGAGATCATAGAATCCCTTGTAGAACGGTCCGAGCGGATACGAAAAAAACAGGTATCGGCTTTTGAGGATAATATGCTGCTCGTAACCAACGACGGCCGTAAGGCGGCGCTTGACGTCCGGTGTTTTAACGCATTGCTGCCGGATGAAGGCGGGAACAAAGTGGAAGCGTGTGTGGAAAAGATATATGAGATATGGAAGCAATATGCTTCTGAGCGAGCCGCGCAGCTCGTGTTTTGTGATCTGTCTACACCAAAGGAACTCCGAATGGAAAAAAATATGAAGGGAGAGTATGAAGCTGTAGAGAGTCCATTCAATGTATATCAGGATATCAAAAATAAACTTGTCAAAAAGGGAATTCCCGAAAATGAAATAGCCTTTATCCACGATGCAAAAACTGATCTGCAAAAAGCAAAATTGTTTGCTAAAGTGCGAAAGGGTGCAGTTCGTGTACTGATTGGTTCCACCTTTAAAATGGGGGCGGGCATGAATGTGCAGGACCGGCTCGTAGCCTTGCATCACCTTGATGCACCTTGGCGTCCGTCAGATGTAGGACGGATTTTGCGGACATTCAAAATAAAAAAGAATGTGGAGGTAACAGACAATGGCAAAATCATTATTTGAGGAACTGGGCGGCAAATACGAAAGGCAAGGGGATTATTTGATACCGTGCTTAACTGTACCCGCCGAAGAAGAACAGGCAATAGGCATCTGGGGGCAACGGCATTTAGATTATCTAAAACAGTACCGTAAAGTTACATACACCAATCTTCTTACAAGCGGCAGGCTAAACGCCTACCTTGCCGACATCAACAGACAGGCACAGGAACGCTTTGAAAGGCTCATAGAGGGTATGAAACAGGCACAGGGCATAACGGAACAGCTAAAGGCAGAAAACGCCTTAGAATGGACAGGATGCCTCAATAACATAAGGGCTTGTGCGAGGGAGATTGTGGAAAAGGAAATTATTTTTGCATAAACAGATGATTAGTGGCAGGGGGAAATCCTGCCGCTTTTTCTGCTTTAGTTTGTCAGCTTGACAAATAAAGGGTTAAGGAATATAATTAGATTCAGTATTATACAAGGAGTTAATAAATATGCGGCAAGGTATTCTTAAATAAACTGTCAATTTGATAGTGGGAACAAAAAGTAGCAGTCCCGTTTCACTTTTAATATGGGGCTTAGTTTTTTGTACCCAGTTTAAGAATACTTTTATCATGTAATTTTATATGCCCGAAAACATATAAGTGTTTTGGGGCTATTGGAGTTATTTACCCAGTGATAGGAGTATTTATCACTGGGTATTTTTATGCCCTTTTTTGGGTGTTGATAGGAGGAAAATCACATGAAAATAATTAACTTAGGCATTCTGGCTCACGTTGACGCAGGAAAGACAACATTAACGGAAAGTTTATTGTATACCAGTGGTGCAATTGCAGAACTAGGGAGCGTAGATGAAGGCACAACAAGGACAGATACAATGAATTTGGAGCGTCAAAGGGGAATCACTATCCAGACAGCAGTGACATCTTTTCAGTGGGAGGATGTAAAAGTCAACATTATAGATACGCCAGGCCATATGGATTTTTTGGCGGAAGTATACCGTTCTTTATCCGTATTAGACGGAGCAGTATTATTAGTTTCTGCAAAGGATGGCATACAGGCACAGACCCGTATACTGTTTCATGCACTACAGATAATGAAGATTCCGACAATTTTTTTCATCAATAAAATTGACCAAGAGGGGATTGATTTGCCAATGGTATATCGGGAAATGAAAGCAAAGCTTTCTTCGGAAATTATAGTGAAGCAAAAGGTTGGGCAGCATCCCCATATAAATGTAACGGACAATGACGATATGGAACAGTGGGATGCGGTAATTATGGGAAACGATGAACTATTAGAGAAATATATGTCAGGGAAACCGTTTAAAATGTCAGAACTGGAACAGGAAGAAAACAGGAGATTCCAAAACGGAACGTTATTTCCCGTTTATCACGGAAGCGCTAAAAACAATCTGGGGATTCGGCAGCTTATAGAAGTAATTGCCAGTAAATTTTATTCATCAACGCCTGAAGGTCAATCTGAACTATGCGGGCAGGTTTTTAAGATTGAATATTCAGAGAAAAGGCGGCGTTTTGTTTATGTGCGTATATATAGCGGAACATTGCATTTGAGGGATGTTATTAGAATATCTGAAAAAGAGAAAATAAAAATCACAGAGATGTGTGTTCCGACAAACGGTGAATTATATTCATCCGATACAGCCTGCTCTGGTGATATTGTAATTTTACCAAATGATGTTTTGCAGCTAAACAGTATTTTGGGGAACGAAATACTGTTGCCGCAGAGAAAATTTATTGAAAATCCTCTCCCTATGCTCCAAACAACGATTGCAGTAAAGAAATCTGAACAGCGGGAAATATTGCTTGGGGCACTTACAGAAATTTCAGATGGCGACCCTCTTTTAAAATATTATGTGGATACTACAACGCATGAGATTATACTTTCTTTTTTGGGGAATGTGCAGATGGAAGTCATTTGTGCCATCCTTGAGGAAAAATATCATGTGGAGGCAGAAATAAAAGAGCCTACTGTTATATATATGGAAAGACCGCTTAGAAAAGCAGAATATACCATCCACATAGAAGTCCCGCCAAATCCTTTCTGGGCTTCTGTCGGGTTGTCCATAGAGCCGCTCCCTATTGGAAGCGGAGTGCAGTATGAAAGCAGAGTTTCACTTGGATATTTAAATCAATCGTTCCAAAATGCGGTTATGGAGGGGGTTCTTTATGGCTGCGAGCAGGGGCTGTATGGATGGAAAGTGACAGACTGTAAAATCTGTTTTGAATATGGATTGTATTATAGTCCTGTAAGTACCCCCGCAGACTTTCGGCTGCTTTCCCCTATCGTATTGGAGCAGGCTTTAAAAAAAGCAGGGACAGAACTATTAGAGCCATATCTCCACTTTGAAATTTATGCACCGCAGGAATATCTCTCACGGGCGTATCATGATGCTCCAAGGTATTGTGCAGATATTGTAAGTACTCAGATAAAGAATGACGAGGTCATTCTGAAAGGAGAAATCCCTGCTAGATGTATTCAAGAATACAGGAACGATTTAACTTATTTCACAAATGGGCAGGGAGTCTGCTTGACAGAGTTAAAAGGATACCAGCCAGCTATTGGTAAATTTATTTGCCAACCCCGCCGCCCGAATAGCCGTATAGATAAGGTTCGGCATATGTTCCACAAGTTAGCTTAACAGCTTGCAAAAGTCATATAAAATGAGATTTGAAAGGATTAGAGACTAATTATGATGAAATGCGAATGGATATTGTGTCCTGTTTGTGGGAGCAAAACCCGTAATAAAATTAGGAAGGACACTGTTTTGGAGAATTATCCCCTTTATTGTCCAAAATGCAGACAAGAAAGATTGATTAAAGTTGACAACTTGAAGATAACTGTCATCAAAGAGCCAGACGCTTAAGACGCAGAGCCGATGAAATTGTGGAACAATTCACGAATCATCGGCTCTTTTTGTTTCGTATTTGAAAGAACAAACTCACCAAATAAAAAAAACGATATTCGGGTGGGTTATTTTGTTATACCCTAAATTACCCTCTGAATTTGTTTTTAAATTTGGAGGGATTTTTTTATGTCCTTTTTTCGGGCAGTTATCTATCTGCTCATACGAAGCAAAATTTATCAATACATAGCATATCAGAGAACGGCAGGAAACCAGTTAAAAAAATTTCTGCCAGTGCAACGGTACTTCTCACCTTGAAAGTAGAAGTACAATCTCCATACAATAGAATTACTATTTCCTATAACCGTAAAGGTCACAGAGCCTTTGCGGTTTTTCTTTTGTCGATTTTTGTTGGAAAGTGCCGTAGGGCTGTTTCTGATATGCGGTGTCGTTCTCCGCCTCTCCATCTGGATTTTTTACATTTCAAAAATTCAGATGGGAGGTATTTATGGTGAAATATGCACCAAGAAAGGTATATATCAGAGAAAGTGGCGGCTATGTGGAATTATCCTACACGGAGTTCTGCCGTTGCAGGGAATCCGACCAGACCTATATGGACAAGCTGTTTATCCCCATTCAAGGCTGTCTGCTTGAAGTCGTGAGGGAGCAATACACAGACTTCTACCGTGACAAGGAACGGTGGCGTTATCTGCAAAAATTAGATACAAAGAATAGACTGCTATCTCTCGACGGATTTACGGACAGCGAGGGGAATCCTCTGGACTTTATCACTGATGAAGCGGTGGACATTGCAGAAACCGTTGTCAATGCGGTCATGGTGGACAGGCTGAAAGCCGCCCTGCCTTTGCTGTCGGATAGTGAACAGGAGCTGATACAGGCAATCTTTTTTGACGGACTTTCCGAGCGTGAAGTCGGGGCGAGGTTGGGCATAACCCAGAGCGTTGTAAACAAACGCAAAGCCAGAATCCTAATAAAACTAAGAAAGATAATAGAAAATTAAAATTTAAGGCGTTCAGCCCCCTTGTTTTTTCCTTTGGGAAGATGAGGGGGCTTTTCTCTGCCCTCTCAATCAATTCTGATTGGAGGAAGTAAGAATGGCATACAACCACGGACGGGAGGACAGGAAATGGCGTATCTGGAAAGAAGCGGAGGAAAAGCTGCTGCGTGAGTGCGGCGTTGATGAAGCGACCATTGAGCAGATACGCATGGCGGACAGGGCAGACTTCAATTCCAACAGGCGGTTTTACCGATGGACGAATGACGTTGCGGAATATCTTGAGGACATGGCAGGCAGGGAGCGGCAGGCGGAAGTGGGTACGGTTGCGGAGTTACTGGAAGAGATTGAGAGCGAAAATCTCTATCAAGTATTAGTCACGGTGGACGGGCGTACCTTGAAAATCGTCCTGCTGAAAATGCAGGGGTATTCCACAAAGGAGATTGCCCCGCTTGTGCATTTGACGACTGGTGCCATCTATGCGAGGTTAGACCATCTGCGGAAGAAGCTGCGGAAAATTTTATAGCTTCTAAAACAGCCTGCCATCCTGCGGGCTACTGGGTGAGGGATGGAAATCCCCTCACTCATTTTTTGCAGGAGGACAACAGGATGGCATACAGGGTTAAGGCATACACGCTTCGGGAGGAATCCACGGAAAGCGGCACAAGGTATTTTATCAGCTTTAAGGACGGGCAGGGCAAATCCCACGAGTTGGAAGTGTCGGAACAGTTCTTTATGGAGTTTCGGCAGATGGAGCGCAGGAACAGGAATCTTTTCTAATGGGACGAGCGGCACAGGGAGTTTAACGAGGTATGGGACGAAACCCTTTACAGACGGGCGTTGCGTGTGCCTAAGAGCCTTGATGAACGCATGGTTGAGGAAGAACGGAATGAAACGCTCTATAAGGCGGTTGGGAGCCTTCCAGAGATACAAAGGCGGCGTTTCCTGCTCTACTACGAGTATGAGTTCAATTTTTACCAAATCGCCGCTATGGAGCATTGCACCGCTTCGGCAATACAGAAATCTGTTGCGATTGCAAAGGAGAAAGTAAAGGCGGAAATTGAAGAAATATCTCCAACCGTGACCGACACCGCCCGAAAAAGAAATCTGTTTTTTATTTGTGTGGGATTGGCGGCATTACATACTCTCACTTTTTTCCGTGGGAGTAAATCTATTTTTAAGGAGGTCAACGCCTATGTGCAACGAAAACAAAGACACCGCCCGAAAGGAGGAAAGCCATGCAGAAGTTACAGACAGTCAACGCCGAAACGCTCCTTTATGAACCGCTTGAGAAACCATCCTTTGTGGTGGACAGCCTTATCCCGACAGGCTTATCGCTGTTCTGCGGCTCACAGAAGATAGGCAAAAGCTGGCTCATGCTGAAGCTATGCTTATGCGTGTCGCAGGGAATCCCTTTATGGGATATGCCGACAATGGAGGGCGATGTGCTTTACCTCTGCCTTGAGGACACGTTCTGCCGCATACAGGACAGGTTATTTCGTTTGACGGACGAAGCAAGCGGGCGGCTCCACTTTGCCGTGGCAAGCTGCAAGCTGTCAGACGGTCTTATCGTGCAGCTTGAAGATTATCTGAAAGATTACCCAGACAGCAGGCTCATTGTCATTGATACCTTGCAGAAAGTCCGTACAGCTTCAAAAGACAATGCCTATGCAAGCGACTATGGGGACATCTCCCTCATCAAAGACTTTGCCGACAGGCACTCTCTGGCGGTCATTGTCGTACACCACATCCGAAAGCAGAATGACAGCGACGTGTTCAACAAGGTGTCTGGGACGACAGGATTAACGGGGAGTGCGGACGCTACCTTTGTTCTGGAAAAGGAGAAACGTGCGTCTGACACCGCCAAGCTGTATGTGACGGGCAGGGACACGCCTTATCAGGAATACACGCTGCGTTTCCGTGATTGCCGTTGGGAGCTTGTGGAGCGGAAAACGCAGGAGCAGCTTGCGAAAGAAACGATACCAGATGTCCTTTTTCGGTTGGTGGATTTTATGAGGGATAAGGAAGAATGGATAGGCACGGCAACGGAACTGTTAGCCGCTATGGGGGAAACGGAAACCATACCCACGGTGATTACGAAATGGCTGAATGAATACCGCACCACATTTTTAAGCGAGAACCGTATCTGCTACCAGTACAGCCGCAGGAAAGACGGCAGGCGGATTGCCCTTGCAAGGAGGGCGGGTGACAGCGGTGATGGTGGTGACAGCGATATTAGGATACCCCCCTGTTACTGTCATTGACGCTTAAAGCCATGTAAAGCTGGCGGCTCTGCCCTGCGGGTGACAGCAGTGACGGTGGTGACAGTGATTTTAGGATACCCTGCCGCTGTCATCCCTACGGGAGAACACCCCGTAAACGCAAAATGCAGGCGTGAGATTTACTCGCCCTTTTCGGTCGTGTAAAACCACCCCTGCGGTCAGAAAAATCATTCCGATTTTTCCGACTGCGTTTACAGGGTGTAACACACTACACTTTGCCCTGCAAAGTCGTGTGCCAGACGTTCCCTCTGGACTCCCTTAAGGCAGGGCTGTGCCCTGCTATCCTACGCCTTACGGCTTCGGATAAAAGAATGGCGGCATGACGGTGACGGCTCTTGCGAGGGGGGTATCCCAAAAACACCGTCATCATCGACATGACCGTCATGCAGGGGGTGAGGGTGACAGTTGCGGCAGTCGGCAGGGGGTATCCCAAAACTGCTGTCACCACCGTCACCGCTGTCACCCCAAAGGACGGTCACCCGCCGAAAGAAAGGAGGAATCCGCCTATGCCTTATGCAATCCTGCGTTTCCAGAAACGAAAAGCGGGCGGCGTTGCGGCTTGTGAACGCCACAACGAGCGGAAGAAAGAAGCCTACAAAAGCAACCCAGATATAGATATGGAACGCTCTAAAAACAATTACCATCTCATAGCACCACCAAAGTACACCTACAAGAAAGAGATTAACCGCATGGTAGCCGAAGCGGGGTGCAGGACAAGGAAAGACAGCGTGATGATGGTGGAAACGCTCATCACAGCTTCACCAGAATTTATGAACCAGTTACCGCCCG
This sequence comes from Christensenella tenuis, assembly GCF_014287795.1. Lineage (GTDB taxonomy): Bacteria > Bacillota > Clostridia > Christensenellales > Christensenellaceae > Christensenella > Christensenella tenuis. Next base: position 323,754 of record NZ_JACOON010000003.1, on the reverse strand, counting down.
AAGAACAAAAAGCGTATTTCCAGACGGCTCTTGACTTCATTTCGGAGCGTGTTGGAAAGCAGAATATCCTCTCCGCTGTCGTCCATATGGACGAGAGAACGCCCCATATGCACCTCTGCTTTGTGCCGATTACGCCAGACAATAAGCTGTCAGCGAAAGCTATCTTAGGCAACCAGAAATCATTATCCGAGTGGCAGACCGCCTACCATGAGCGGATGTCCTCACGGTGGAATCAGCTTGAACGGGGGCAGTCCTCAATGGAAACCAAGCGGAAACACGTCCCCACATGGCTCTATAAATTAGGCGGCAGGCTTGATAAACAGTATGAAGAAATCGTGTCTGCCCTATCCGACATCAACGCCTTTAACGCAGGGAAGAAAAGGGATAAAGCGTTAGATTTACTCTCTGCATGGCTGCCAGACGTGGAGAAATTCTCTAAGGAAATCGGGAAACAGCAGGCGTATATCGACAGTTTGAAAGAGAGAATTGGGCAGGAATCAGACTATGCGGGGCGTATGCGTGATGAAAAGTACGAGCAGGAACTAAAGGTGCAGAAAGCGAATCAGAAGATATTTGAATTGCAGAGAACCAACGAGCAGATGGGGCGGCTGCTGTCAAAAATACCGCCCGAAGTGTTGGAAGAATTGCAGAAAAATCATAGAAGCAGAGCGAAAGAAAGGTAGATATGTGAATGAAGAAACAGGATTTTAAGGTGTTAAAGACCAAAGACTTGTACCCGTTCCCCGACAATCCGTTTCATGTGGCAGAAGATGAAACACTGTCAGAGTTAGCGGAAAGCATCAAGGAATTTGGCATTGTCACGCCGATAATCACACGCCCGAAAGAGGACGGGGACGGTTATGAAGTGATTGCAGGACAGCGGCGTGTCCGTGCTTCTGAACTTGCAGGGATAAATACCGTGCCTGCGTTTGTCCTGCCCTTAGACCGTGACCGAGCCATCATCACCCTTGTAGACAGCAATTTGCAGCGTGAGAATATCCTGCCATCGGAGCGGGCGTTTGCTTACAAGATGAAATCCGAAGCCATGAAGCGGCAGGGTTTCCGCACAGACTTAACCTCGTCACAAGTTGTGACGAAGTTGCGGACGGACGACAAGGTGGCACAGGGCTTCGGCGTGGGCAGGATGACCGTGCAGCGTTTTATCCGCCTGACGGAACTGATACCGCCGATTTTGCAGATGGTGGACGAGGGGAAAATCGCCCTCACGCCTGCGGTGGAACTGTCCTTCTTGAAGAAAGACGAGCAGGAAAACCTCTTTGCCACGATGGAGAGCGAAGAAGCAACGCCCTCACTCTCACAGGCACAGCGGATGAAACAGTTAAGCCAGAGCGGGCGGCTTGACATGGATACGATATTTGCGATTATGACGGAGGAAAAGGGCAACCAGAAAGAAACCTTGAAAATCAACACAAGCAAGCTGAAAAAATACTTTCCGAAGAACACAACGCCGAAGCAGATGGAGGAAACCATCATCAAACTTTTGGAGCGTGAGTTGCAGAGGAAACGCAACCGTGACAGCCGCTAATCTTCTTTTTTCGGGAAGTAAATACAGAGAGTTGAGGTATGGAGAATGAGAGAAATCCAGTATGAAATCGTAAAGGAAATCGCAGTATTGTCTACGGGCGACAGTGGCTACACAAAGGAAATCAATCTCATTTCATGGAATGGGAAAGAGCCGAAGTATGACATCCGCAGCTTTTCCCCGAACCGTGAAAAGTGCGGCAAGGGAATCACGCTGAACGCTGATGAAGCGGCGGCACTCCTTAAAGCATTACAGAAAGAATTAAACAGCGAGGATTAATGGTATCTGATTGGCAGGGCGGGGACATTTCCAAACTCTTCCCTGCCCTGTCTGGAAAGGAAGATTTAAGTATGGGCGAGGATAAGAAAGCAGATAAAAAGAGAAAGCGTATCGTGCCAAAAGCACCAGTGCAGATGATAATCAGCCGTGAATATGTCGGCACACAGACCGTTACAGAAGCGTTTGTCCCGATTATCTCCGAGGATATTCGGAAGAAGATTGCCGAGGGCGACACCTTCGACAATGAGGGGCTGTCCGCTTAGAATGTACGCAATGGGACATGAAAACAGATAGGACAGATACGGAGGTTTTACAGTATGGCAGGAATCAAAGAAGAAAAGAAAATCTATTTAGTCGGCATTTATTGCCGCTTATCTAAAGACGATGGTACGGATAACGAGAGTGCGAGCATTGCGACACAGAAATCCATCCTCACGGATTATGTGAAAAAGCAGGGATGGCACATAGCAAAAACGTATGTGGACGATGGTTATTCTGGTACAAATTTCCAAAGACCAAGTTTCCAGAATATGATAAAAGACATTGAAAGCGGTCTGATAAACTGCGTGATTACGAAAGATTTATCCCGTCTGGGGAGAAACTATCTTGATTGTGGGTTATATCTGGAAGTTTTCTTCCCAGAGCATAACGTGAGGTATATAGCGGTCAATGACGGCGTAGATACCTTGAATAAATCTGCTATGGACATCACGCCTTTCCGCAACATTTTAAACGAAATGTATGCCGCTGACATATCTGTTAAGATAAAATCGGCATATCGGGCGAGGTTTCAACAGGGGAAATTCATGGGAACTACCGCCCCTTATGGCTATATCAAAGACCCTGCCGACCACAACCATCTGCTGATAGATGATAAAGTGGCACATGTTGTAAAAGAGATATTCGACCTTGCATTAAAAGGGAATGGAGTTGCCAAAATTTGCAGACATCTTAATAAACAGCATATCCTACGCCCTGCCGCTTATGCGGCGGAGCGTGGCGAAACAGGCTTTGAACGTCATTTTGAGGGGAACGAGGACAAACGCTATATTTGGAGTGGGAACAGCGTGAGGAGCATTTTAAGAAGCCCGATATATGCGGGAAATCTTGTAGGCTACAAACGGATTGCCGCCAATATGAAAAGCAAGAAACGCCCCTCTAAGCTGCCCGAAGAATGGGAAGTGATACCCAATACCCATGAGGGAATAGTCACGCAGGAGGAATTTGATATTGTCCAACAGCTTATTACAAGTCGTAGGCTTCCACAGAACAAGGGAGGATTTGTAAATATTTTTGCAGGCGTTATCAAGTGTGTGGACTGCGGATGTGCTCTGCGGGCAATGAACGTACACAGGAGGAAACGCCCAGAGATTATCGACTGTGTACAGTATTCATGTAATAATTATGCAAGAAACGGAAGAAGCGAGTGTAGTGCCCACAATATAGAAGCAAGGGATTTATTCAATGCCGTTCTTGCCGACATCAACTGTTTTGCGGATATGGCAGTGAATGATGAAAAGGCGGTCAGGGCCATAGAAAAGCGGCTCACGGAAACAGACCAGAGCAGGGCGAAAGCATTAGAGAAAGAACGTAAGAAGCTGAACAAACGCCTTGCGGAACTGGACAGGCTGTTTTCCTCTCTCTACGAGGATAAGGTCATGGAGCGTATTACCGAGCGGAATTTTGAGATGATGTCGGGGAAATACCAGAAAGAGCAGCTTGAAATTGAAGCAAGGCTGAAAGAGGTGACGGAAACTCTTAATGAAAGCTACGAGAAATCACGGGGAATCCGTGACTTCCTCGCCCTTATCCGAAATTATCAAGGCTTAAAAGAACTGGATGCAACAGTTATAAACGCACTCATAGACAAGATACTTGTTTCGGAGCGTGAGAAGATGGCAGACGGAACAGTGAAGCAGGAAATCAAGATTTACTATAAATTCATCGGCTTTGTCGATGAATTACATATCATACCTACAAAACGGTGGGCAGCAATGCCCGCTAAAAATTGTACGGTGTGCGGCGTTGAATATGTCCCGGGCTCTGGTGCATCAAGGTATTGTCCTGCTTGTGCCAAGAAGATACGGAGGGAGAAATCAAACGAGAGCAAACGCAGGAGCAGAGAACAGAAAAGGATAGCATGTATGAACTGTCCGCAAAAAATGACCGACTGACCTCATCCAGCGCGAAGGCCGGATCCTCCGATGGGGTAATATGTTTCAGGAAGTACGGATATTACGCTACTTAACGGAACGGTCGTTCGACGCCTACATTTATCAGCTGCTGGAAAATAAGCAGCGGTTCATCAATCAGATCGTTTCCAATAAACCTCCCGCGCGGCGTATGGAAGATGTAGATGTATCGTCTGAAATGTTACGACAGATCAAAGCGCTTGCGACAGGAGACCCGCGGGTGATCCGAAAGTCCGAATTGGATACGGAGATAACGAAGCTCCGGATCATAAAAAGACAGTATCAAGCACAGCAATTCAGACTGCAAAAGATTATAGAATCTGTTCCGCAGGAAATACAGGAGTTAAGGAAAAAAGCTGACCTCTATGGGCGAGATCATACGGCGGCAGAAGAAGTAATGGAGCAAGGGTTCCGAATAACGGTGGGAGACGAGGAATATACAGATAAAGCAACGGCTTGGGCCGTATTGGTTCCACGATTACAGGAGGCGATGTCTCTGGAGGATAAAAAAGAAGTAGGCAGTTTTGCAGGACTCCATATTTTTCCTGAATTCAATCCTTATGAAAGTGCATTGTTCCTTATTCTTGTTGGAGAAGCACGTTATTCCTGTGAAATGAAACGTGACGGTGTAAAAAATATAGACCGGATCATACGTTGTGTAAATGAAATACCGGAAAAGATAAAAGGAACTCAGGAAAGAATAGAACGGCTTGAAAATCAATTTGCCAAAGCGCAGGACGAAATAGGGAGGCCATTCGGAAAGGAACAGGAGCTTCAGGATATGATACGCGAAGTCACCAGATTGAACCTTGAATTGAATCTGGACGCGGAAGAACCGCTTGTCGTTCCGGAACAGGATGAACTGCAGCCGGAAGAGGCGGAATACGCAAAGTGATAGAGGCAGTTCATACTGTCTCTTTTATGGTGTATGAGCGGAAGTGATACTGCTTAAGCAGGAGAAAATTGAGAGGATCATAAAGGAGAAAAAATATGAATAAAATACAAGTATTGCGAGTAGAACCGATGAAATATCCGGAATTTGTAGAGATCGACAACAGCTTAGAGTCACTGCAGGCGCAAGTAGATGGATATATAGAAGCGATTTATCCATTTGATGATGCGGTGGGGATTATATGCAATGATGAAGGCAAGATCAATGGAATGCCATTGAATCGGGCGCTTTACGACGATCATGGACAGATCATAGATATTATAGCCGGCAATTTTCTTATTGTCGGGCTTGGTAAAGATGATTTTGTTTCGTTGGACGAAAAGCATAGAGGAAAATATATGCAAATGTTCTATGCGCCACAAATATTCGTAATGAAAAACGAAAAAATAGAAGCGATCGAATTGAAATCTGCAAAATCATTGGAGAGCACGGAAAGAAATTTTGCGGAATATGAACCTGATATTTAAGAATATAGGTGAAATAATCAGAGTCCTATACAATATATTATTTAGGAGGCAAAAGATGATCGATTTAGATGACTTTAATGCAGAACAACGCGAAGTGGTCGAGGAAGCCATAACGGGCGGAGCGCCGCCCGAGTTTGCGCGTGTCATAGCACGGCCGCAGCTCCCGGCGGAGGATATGAAAAGGATCATGGCGCTTATTCAAAAGGGAAAGCTGGAAAAATTGCCGATAGATTTTTATGTGCGGCCTGAATTCAGCGCAGACAAGATGGAACTGATGCATGAGTGGATTAAAGATACCTACAATCTGGAGCTTGCGGAAACCTATGCGGACGAACAACTCAAATCCCATAAATCATATTTCTTATCGTGCACAAGGGCGGCCTTTTTGGGAGGTGTGCACAGAGATTTGATCCATTATACAGTCAGTCAATATGTAGAAGGAAAATTAACGTATGCGGAAATGTCACAGATATTGTCCTATTATAAATTGGTTCGGGATCTGGATTTCAAACAAAGGGCTGTGATCGCCTCCGCTGACCACAGCCGTATTGACGAGACCTTATATGAGATCATTGCAAATCCAAAATTAAAGGCGGAACAGATGAAGGAGCTTTTATGTTTTGCTGCATCAAAAGGAAAAAATACTCGGGATACATTTGCAGAAGTATTTTTGAAAGCGGAAGAGATGATCCGGCAAAACGAAATGCCGAAAAAGACATCGATCCGGAATAAACTGGACGGTTTCAGCAGCGAGAAGCCCAAGAAAAAACTGAGATATATCCGGGATAAAAATGAGATCGCAAGGATACCCAAAGAATTGCACTATGTACCGAAAAAGCGGAAAGAGCATTCGCTGGAGAGGTAGGGGCATGGAATGTATTTTACGGAAAAGCACGAGGTAGAACGCATAACACGCGAGATACCATTACATATTAAAAAAGCACTCAGGACGCCGGGAGCGAGGGAATGTGAAAAATGCAGATTTTATTCCGAAAAAAAAGGACAGTGCAGATTAGAGCACTGTTATTTTTTTGAAGATTAAAAGCAGCGAGCGCCACGAAAGGACGTTTGTGTTTATTGGGACATAACAAGCGTCTTTTGCTCGGGAGGAGGAAAGATGGGGAAGACAAATTCTGGATCGAAGCGGTATTTTTGGCTGAAGCTCAAGGAAAATTTTTTTGATGAGAAAAGTATCAGATATTTGCGAAAGCTCCCGCAAGGAGACAGCATTGTGGTGGTATATTTAAAAATGCTTCTAAAAGGCCTGCGGGACGAGGGAATGATAAAGTATGATAAGATCCTGCCGACTGCAACCGAAGAATTGGCCCTATATCTGGATGAGCCGGAAGCTGTCGTTTCGCTCTCGATCGCAGCTTTTTTAAAAATGGGATTGGTCGAGCAATGGGATAACGATACATTTTATATGGCAGCCCTGCAGAACATGATAGGTTCTGAAAGCGCATCTGCGGCACACATGAGGAAATATCGTGAAAAGCAGGAGCAAAAACAGCTTCCGTCACATTGTGACGCGCTTGTGACGGACGGTGACACGGGAGTGACAGGGGGTGACATAGAGATAGAGCAAGAGAAAGAGACAGATCGTATAGATGAAGATGATGAAGCGTGCGCGCGTGAGATTTCAGAATACTATTTGCCCAAACACGTATATGAACACTTCACCAGTCTCTTTTATAAACCGAATCTTGCGCAAAGGATCAGGCTGAATGGGTTTATAGAGGATTACGGATATAGTGAAGTGTTTGAAGTGATAGAGGAGACCGCGCGAAGAGACGTGAAAAAACCGCTTGCATATATGGAACAGGTTTTGAAAGACAATCGGAGGCGATATGGACTATAAACGGCACAAACCCTTTGAGGCAGTTCCGGTTGAACTTAGAACTGCGAATGAATTTGTTCGAAAGTTACACAGACACCATTTACCGGTATATCGGGATAAATTCCGACTCGGATGTTTATCAAACGGCATACTTGTAGGCGTTATACAGGCTGCACGGCCTGTGGCCAGACATCTTGACAATGGAACGACTTTGGAAGTTGTCCGTTGCTGTACAGATGGAACCCAAAACGCATGTACATTTTTACTTGGACGCATACGGAGAATTGCACAAGCAATGGGATATAAAAGACTAATAAGTTACATTCTCGACTCAGAATCCGGAATAAGTTATAAAGCGGCAGGGTGGCATAAGACGGGTGATGTAAGAGGACAGTCATGGAATCGTCCAAGCCGCCCACGAGCGGCAAGAGCTCCGGTGTGCGATAAACAAAGGTGGGAATTAGAGTTGTGATCTGACATAAAATTTCAACTTGCATAGAGGTGCTTGTTGAGGTAATTGTTTAAGGAGTAGAAGCGGGAAAGCGGATATGGTATAATCCATACAAAGGGAGCAGGAAAAAATGGCGATCATAAATGATATAAAGAAAAAATTGGCGGAAACGCGGGAAAGACTTGACAGCATGCAGTGCTTTAAAAAGGACCTGCTTGTGTGGAACGCTTTTTATGAGGGATTCCAGTATCGTTTTTGTTGGTCCTCAAACAGCATTGAAGGCAATACGCTCTCTTTAGATGAAACGATAGCGGTTGTTGATTACGATGAGGTTGCGGCCGGTCATAAATTTGCTGAATTTCAGGAGGCAAAAAATCTGTTCCGGGCAATTAAAGAAATGTCGCCGCGAGGATTTGCTATATCGGAAGAATGGATCAAAAAACTGAATGGGATCATCTGCGGCACCTACGGCGAATACAGGCAGGAGAATATATTTGTAGGGAATCCGGCCCGTGCGGTATATTATCCGCCGAAGTACCAGGCCGTACCTGAATTGATGCAGGAGTATCTGAAAAAAATTTGCGGCTTCAAAAGCACGGATTTCAGCGAAATAGTGGAGCATGCGGCAGAATACCATATCGAGTTTGAGCGCATCCATCCTTTTGCGGACGGCAATGGGCGGACGGGACGTATCCTGTTAAATCAAATGCTTATGAATCATGGGATATTACCAGCTGCAATCAGCCACAAATCCAAGTACCGGCAGGCGTTTCGGGAATATGATACCAAAAGGGATAAAAGCTTGATGATCTATTTGATCTGTGAAGCGCTTCAAGAGTCTGCAAACCTGTTGAAAGAGCTGGGAATGAAAAAGCAGCAGGACCGGGCGGACATAGAGGCTGAAAGCAGGGAAACGGAACGATAGATACACCTTACAAAGGCGTTTGGAAACAGGCGCTTTTTTCATGGAACGAAAAAGCTGCCTTTTTCAAAGTAATCATGCCTGCGAAGCCCTACCCACATGTCCTTTGCAAGCATCGCAAAAGTATATACTTTTGCAGCTTGTCAGGGGCTCGCGCCCCTAAAACCCCAAGCGGCATAGCCGCTTGCTAAAAATTACATATTGATGGAGCGAAAGACGATATGCTGAAACGGACGCAGCCATTTTATTTTAAAATGACGACCGTAGAGTATCTGCAACTGAAAAGAACGGCAAAGATGGCGGGCTTATCTGTTGCCGGGCTGATTCGAAAATGCTGCCTGACAAATGACCGTATTGTAGTGATCGACAGGAATGTGATCGGAAAAATTTATGCGGAATTGAACCGGATCGGAAACAATGTGAATCAGATCGCGCATATTGCCAATACGGATAAACGGATAGCGCCTGAAAGTATAAGGAGGATCGAGCAATATATGGACGAAATAAAAAGAGTATATGATGAGAAAATGAGAGCCCTATAGACGAAAACTACTTTTAAATTGAAAATGAAATCGAAAGTTGCTTGTGTTGACAGATAGAAATGCAAGATATAACCTTGAGACAACATTAAGGTTTAAGGAGTTGGTATATCTTGATAAATATGCTGTATAACGCTTATGCAGAAACAGAAATGGATAAAAGGAAATAATGGAAAAAGAAAGTTTATTGAAGGTTATACGAATAAAAGCGTCCATAGGGGCGTTTTTTTAATTTAGAGGGAATCTATTTTGGCGTATACAAAAATACGAAATATAAAAAGCAGTGCGCATTTAACAGACGCTATCAATTATGCGGCTGCTCCGACAAAAATACTGGAAACATTAACGGCATACGCGGAAAATAAAGAAAAAACGATAGATGGAGCGAGATTTGTCAGCGGGATCAACTGTGTTCCGGAAACAGCAGCGCAAGCCATGATGGCGACGAAGCGGCGTTTTGGAAAGGAGACGGGAAGAATTGCTTATCACATTATCCAGTCGTTTAGGCCTGGTGAAGTAACACCGGAACTTGCACATCAGATTGGGAAACAATATGCCGAAAGGTGGTTGAGTGAGTTTGAAGTTGTGATCGGAACACATCTTGACCGGAAGCATATCCATAATCATCTGATTATCAATTCAGTGTCCTGTGTAACAGGGAAGAAATTCCATATCAGTCGTGGGGATTTTTATGAAAAACTGCGGGGGATCAGTGATGAATTGTGCAGGGAGAACGGCCTATCGGTCATCGAGTATATAGACGGCAAGAATATGACATATGAAGAATATTTGCGCAGGCATTCCGGCGGCAGAACACTTCGGCAGATCGTAAAGGACGATATCGAGACTTGCATCGGCAAGTCTTTTTCATTGGCCGGATTTTACATAAATTTAGAGGATATGGGATATGAAGTAGACGCAGCGGTTACGCACCCAAAAATCAGAGCGCCGGACGCTCGAAAATTCATGCGGCTGAGCACACTCGGATATCCAACGGAAAGGATATATGCGGCGGTCGCTCATGATAAACGGCGGATGCCTGTAAAAAAAGCAAAGCGGTATTACACAAAGCAACGTTATCCGAGAAGAAAGTTGTCAGGCATAGAAGCGCTGTATATCTATTATCTTTTTCTGCTCGGGAAACTACGGCAAAAGCCACATGATGTGAAACTACCGATCAGCGAATACCGAAAATTTTACCGGATGAAAGAGCAGCTTGCTTTTGTTACAAAAAATCATTTTACAAAACTATCGGAGGTGGTCAAAACGCTTGAACAGGTCAATGAACAATTAAAAAAGCTCCAATCGGAGCAATATAGGCTGCGTGGAGCCCGAAGAAAATTTAAACCGTTATTTGAAGCGCATAGCATTTATGAGCGATATAGTGAGATACCGGACAAATTAGACGAAGAACGCCGGGTCATGCTTGAACAGGCAAAAGAAGTAATACGAAAGAGTGGGTATGCAGATCACATAGAGGCTATACGGGAAACGCGGATCGCACTTATTGGGGCGATCTCTAAAAACAGAGAAGAGATACAAAGGCTGAAAAAAGCTAAAAGAAGCCTCGGGGAGGTGATAGAAGGGACAAAGAGCATAAATAATAACCTTTTATTTATGAAACAAGGACGGAAACAGAAGAAAAAGGCAGATAACAGCCTCGAGCGGTAAAGCAGAAAGGATGCAAAATGAATATAAATGGTTATTCCATGAAAGCAGTAAAAGAATTTGATACCCCGGACGGCGGAGGATATAATGCGAAAATATATTTTGAAAATAAAAGAATTTGCGATGTGCACGATGCGGGTACGGGCAAACCTCCGTATGTGAATTGGTTTATCGCAAAAAACGACGACCAATGCTGTAAGACACGGGATGAGCACGGACCGATTTTAGATGAATGGTTTATCAGTGAGTTATTTTCCCTGTATACAAAAGAAAAAGATTTTAGAAAGGCGGAGAAAAAGCATCCAAATTGCTGTATGGTCTATGTAGAACTGAACACGATGGCCCGGCAATGCTATATTTTTCCTACGGGAAGACGTCTTCCGGCTGAACGCATAAAAGAGTCTCTTTACGAGAATATTCCAAAAGAAGAGATCAAAAAGGTCACGATATATAGATTTTTAGACGATTTCGTTGTAACCTATCCTGCGTTTGACAAAATGAAAAGCGCCATAGAGAATTTGTATAAGAAATGTTCGGATGATCCCGGTATAAAAAAATACTCAGATGAACTTAAACGTAAAGACCTTATACAAAGCCTGCAAATGCACAGCGGAAGGATGGACACGCTTGAAAACGTACGGAAAATCATTAAGGCCGCACGGGAAAAAGAGAAATTCAGGATCGTATATGCCGGATGGGAAGCGGAACATCTGCTCGTTATTTATGACCGCAAAGAAGAATACATTTTATTGAAGCAGAAAACAGCCAAGAACGATATTAACAAGGACAATATAGAACAGGAATTTGAAACAGACAGTAGAGATATTGAACTTTAAGGAGAAAAATATGCCAAATCACATTAGGAACCAGATTTATATATTTCGAGATGACCGATCTCAATCAAGATTAATGAAAATCGCTGAATTTTTACGCTGCGATGGAAAAGAGCTTGGGAGTGTGGATTTTAACAAGCTGATCCCCATGCCGGAAGAATTAGACGTGGAATCAAGCTCAAAGGGTGATGAGTGTTTAAAGCTATATATACAATCTTTGCAAGAACATAAAAAAATATGTACTACCGAAGAATTAGCGCGAAAATGTGGGAAGCCCTTAAAAGAATATAAAGAGATGTTAGAGCGGGGGAGAAAATATTATGAAAATATTCGCAAATATGGAGCACCGACTTGGTATGAGTGGTGCATCGATCATTGGGGAACGAAATGGAATGCATACGATTGTACCCCAATCGAACAATGTACAGATAGAATAAGTTTTAATACGGCTTGGAGCAGTGTTCCGAAGATAATAGAAAAACTATCCGAGCATTTTAATGACCAAACAATCGCATATAGATGGGCTGATGAGGATATCGGATATAATGTGGGAGAACAGATCTATATGAACGGTCAGGTAATATATGAAAATATTCCTGCCGCCAACTCAAAAGATGCGTATGAATTGGCAGCAGATATACGCGGAATAGAATTAAGCGAATATGGACTCGGTTATTCCGAAGAATCCGGGACCTATGAATACAGAGCGGAAGCGGGAGATGTTGAACTATAAGACGGAATCTGAGGTGATAAAAATTGGAAGGAGAAGTAGGACGGTATATTTTTCAGGGTATGGAATTTATGCTGCGTATCGGACAAGGCAGCGGAAAGATCTTAATATTTCTTGCCGCCGCAATCAAAAAGCATAAAGTATATATGGGAGAAATACCATTGAAAAAACTTTTGCGCACAGGCGAATCCTATATGGTTGGCAGTATACCGAAGGAACGGATGGACGAATTTGTCAGCCATGTCAGGGAGTATGGGATATTATATGCAACAGCGGAAAACCCGGAGCAAAATATGACGGATGTTATATTCAGGAGTGGGGATCTTGCCAAATACAATCAAATCGTCAAACGAATGAATTTGGTTGAGGCAGATAAGCCGCTTTCTGAGTTTGCAGTCGAGGGAATACGGAAAAGCACTCTTGAAAAGTTGGAACATAACAGAGAATTGCTCGAGGAAGCAGAAGCGGCGCCGGTGGATTGCGTGATCAGCCACATGGATACAGAGCAAATCCGGGAAACGATCGGAGCAATCAATCGGAGTGACGGCGAAGCGTTGACGCCGGATAACTGGAGGGCCTATCTGGAGATGCAGGCAGTCCTATACGACTACTCGGCGCGAAACAAGGAAAAGATATATGAACAGTATCCGGAGGCAACGATGGTCATGTCTAAAACAAGGTGGCATGAGATTGGCAGGAATGTTGCGGAAGACGCGCATGGTATTACAATTATACGTCCCGCTAAAACGGAATCGGGAAAAACGCATTTTATTGAAACAACGGTGTATGATGTGCAGGATACAAACGGAAAAGCGGTGGGATTCGGAAAATATTTTGACCGACTGACACAAGATGAACTTTTCGAAGCAAATAAACGGTTTAAACATAAGTATCCTACTGAATTGAAAGACGATTTGGAGAACGACGCGCTGTTTTCACCGGAAGAGAAGAAGATATTTTTAAAACGCGGACTTACGCCCGAACAGGAGTTTCAAGCGCTGCAGCGCGAAGCAATCTATGGCCGTTGTTTTAAAGAGCAGGGCACAAAATATGTAAGGGAAACAAACCGCTTCCGGGCAGATAGTGTGACCTATGCGCTTTCCGTTAAATATGGGCTCGACGCCGGGCGGATAGATTTCAGCTATCTCGAAGAATATTCAAAAGAAGATGCACAGCAGTTGTTCCGGGAGAAAGGAAAAATCCTAAAGGATATATCAGGGAAGAAAACCGAGTTAAAGGACCTGCTCCCCACCCGAAATGAGATGGAGGCGATACAGCTGTGATAGACAAAAAGAGTTTAAAGTCCTCCGTGATCTTATGGAGCGTGCTTCTGGGAGGAATGATCTGGTTTGCAGGAAAACTTGCTATGAGCTATGAACTGGATCAACCCATTGAACGCTTCCGGCAGAACCTTATAGCGAATATCGCCAACCCGGTATATTTCAGAGCCGCCGATCATACGGCGGCTTTTATCATTGCAGCTATCGTGATATGGCTCATATTGCTCTCCAATTATCTGTTTCGCGCAGGAACGTATATGCATGGAAAAGAGCACGGCAATGCCGGTTTTGCGAATATAAGGCTCCTGCAAAAAAAATATATGCAGGAGAAGAATATCATCCTTTCCCAAAATCTTGCGATAGGGCTGGATATGTACCGGCATCAGCATAACCTGAATATTTTGGTGATCGGCGGGAGTGGAAGCGGTAAAAGCAGGGGCTTTTGTTTTCCGGGATTACTCAGTGGAGGAGATATAAGCTATGTATCGTGCGATCCCAAAGGAGAAACACTTCGAAGTGTCGGATATGCAATGGAGAAAATGGGATATGAAGTGCGCGTTCTGAACCTTATAGATATGAAAAATTCAATGCGGTATAATCCGTTCCGGTATCTGCGTAAAGACAGCGACGTCATATCCCTGATCACAAACTTTATACGGAACACTACGCCAAAGGACGCTCACAATTCCGATCCGTTTTGGGAGAAAGCGGAGATAGCCCTGCTTCAGGCTCTTATGTTTTATCTGTGGTATGAAGCGCCGGAGTACGAGCAGAATTTTGCAATGATGGCTGAAATGCTGCGGTATGCGGTCAATCCGCAGGACGAAAAAGGTAAAAGTCCGCTGGATATGCTGTTTGAGGAACTGAAACGGGAAAAGCCAAATCATATAGCCTGCCGCCAATACGACATGTACCGGCTATCTGCGGGCAGAACAGCCAAAAGCATACTTGTAATGACAGGCGTCGCGCTGTCTGTGTTTGGGATACAGGAAGTGATCGATCTTACCTCGGAAGATGAACTGCATTTTAGTGATCTGGCAGATAAAAAAGTCGCGCTATTCTGCATTACATCGGACTGTGATCCGTCTTTTGACTGGCTTGCGAGTATGCTTTATACACAAATGTTTCAGGAACTGGAGTATATCGCTGACAGCAGGCCGGACGGAAGGCTGCCGCGTCATGTGAGGTTCATTCTGGACGAATACGCAAACATATCGATCTCTTCCGGTCAGGCGAACGACGGCGGACAAAAGGTGCTTTCCACTTGCCGCAGCCGGAATTTCAGCCTGAATATCATAATCCAGAATATCGCGCAGCTCAAGGGATTGTTCAAGGACACTTGGGAAAATATAACCGGGTGCTGCGACGTGATGGTCTATCTCGGAACAAATGAGCAAAGCACACACAAATATATCTCGGAAGAACTTTCCAAAGCGACCATCCGTTATGATACCTATGGAAAATCCGCGAACAGCCTGAATACAAACATCAATATAACAGGCAGAGAACTGATGACGCCGGGGGAAGTACGTGAACTTGACCGGAGAGACTGTCTTGTATTTATCGCCAATGAAAAGCCTGTCATTGACCGAAAATACGACCTGATGACGCACCCGAATATCCGGCTCGCACAGCAGGGAGGCGCACCGCCATATATTTTTAAAAGGGACGCGGAAAAACGGGCGGGAGAAAAACAGCAGGAAACGCGAAAGCAAATTTCAGGAGGAGAACATGAATAAGAAGAAACGAATCAAAAAATTCATCATTATGGCGGTCATCCTATTGACCGCCTTTTCTTTTACGACAACGGCATTTGCCGTAGATATCCAACAAGGAATGGATCCGCTCGAGGCGATGAACAATTTAGTGGAATTCATTCTTTCCATTGTAACGGTAGTAGGCGTGATCGCTCTTATTTGGGGTGGGGTGCAGCTTGCGCTTGCATTGAAGTCCCAGGACGCCTCGCAGCGCACCAACGCGATCCTGTTTCTTGCGGGCGGTGCGATCATGGTAGGTATCCGCTTTGTACTGGATGCGATTGGAGTAGCAGTATGACACAATTTGAACCAGCAGAATGGAAAAGGGGGTGTAAGACTTGGAAAGCGGTGTATTATGGCTGATCCAATCGGGTCAGCAATTCCTGAATAACTGCTTTTCCGATGTGCGGACCCTGCTCGATACTGCGCCGGATGCTTTTGGGGGAGGCGCAGTGTGGGATGTAGTCGTACAAGTGAACCGGGGTATGCAGGGAATCGGATATGGGCTGCTTATTTTGTTTTTCCTGATGACATTTTTTAAGACAACGAGCAATTTTAAAGACCTTAGCTTGCAGCAAGTCATTGGGTGGATCGTCCGTTTTCTGATCGTGAAGCTGGTGATCGATTATGGTATCCAGATTCTAAATTTTGCGATCAATATCTCATTGGGGATCAATGCACAGATATTCGAAAATTCGATGGATTATCAGGCGGCGCAGGTCCCGCAGGAAGTGATCGACGCAGTAAACAATATGCAGGAGGCGGCATGGTGGGAACGGCTTGGAGCGATCTTCCAGAGCATACCGATGTTCGTGCTTGCACTGATCGGGAATCTCATTATGTGGTTTTGCGGGATCATTCTTGTAGTGTCAGTATATTTGCGGTTTTTCCGTGTATATATCTATTCGGCATTGGCGCCGATCCCGCTTTCCTCTCTTGGGAGTCCGGAAACGAGCCAAACCGGGAAACATTTTTTGAAAGCCTACGCAGCCGTATGCATGGAGATCTGTGTGATCGCGCTTGCCATCGTTATTTTTTCAGCTTTAGTATCGAGCAGCGCGTTTATCTTTCCGTCATGGGAGGCGGGAAATACGAATCCCAATTTTACTTACTGGAATACTATGATCAATTATATATTTCAGGTGATGATCGAATCGATCATGCTGGTGACGATCGTAACATCGGCAAACCGTATGATACGCGAAATGTTGGGGGTGTAACAATGCAGACGTCAGTAATTACGGATATTGGAGAATACGAGGAGAATATCTTGGCGGGTATGACAGCCCGGCAGCTTATATTGAGCGCGGTTGGGATCATTCTCACCGCAGCGGCATATTTTTGGGCTGCCAGACTATTTTCGATACAGGAAGCGAGCTATTTAGCGATCGGCTGTGGACTCCCGTGCTTCCTGTTTGCATTTGCAAAGCCGCATAAAATGTCACTGGAGCGCTTCCTTGCGATATGGCTGGAAAGTGAACTGCTGTCTCACCGAAAACGCTGGTATATTGCGGAAAATACCTTATACGAGGCTATTGCGGAAAAGGAATATTCCACAAAAAGGAAAAAGGAGGAATAGGCTTATTTTTACAGATATTTTTGCTACAGATAAAAGATATGGGATCGTTTATGCTGATCCACCGTGGCGATATGATAATCGTGGATGCAGGGGAGCTTGTGAGAAGCATTATCCAACAATGAGTTTGGGTGATATTTGTAATCTTCCCGTAGAAGACATTATTACCGGAAATAGTATTCTCTTTTTGTGGGTGACTTATCCGATGTTATTAGAAGGTCTGCGGGTGATACGTGCGTGGGGATTTGAATATAAGACACTTGCGTTTCAATGGCTCAAAACATATCCGAAGCAGACAGATAAATTTGTGCTCGGTTTAGGCTATTGGACACGTGGCAATTCGGAGTGCTGTCTGCTCGGCACTCATGGGAAGCCCAAAAGGAAGCAGGCGAATATTAGTCAGCTTATCATTGCGCCATTAGGAAAGCATAGCGAGAAGCCTTTGGCCGTCAGAGAAAAAATAAAATTACTGATGGGAGAAGATATTCCCGCCATTGAACTATTCGCACGGTCAGAGACGGAAGGATGGGATTGTTGGGGAAATGAAGCAGGAAGAATAGGAGGATCATACAATTAAAATGAAACCGTGGAAACCGAAACAAAGCAAACCGGTATATAAAAGACCGAAGTCTGTACAAAGAAGCATTCCGATCAAAGATGTCTTTCCGGGCGGCATTTTCATGCATAACGGGGAATTTTCTATGATGGGGAGTTTTACAGATATCAACTATCAGGCAGCCGCGCCGGATGAAAAGAGATTTTTGTTCGCTGGTTATCAGGAGCTTCTCAAAGCTTTTGATATTGACGAACTATTGAAAGTCACACTGGTGAACCGGAAAGTCAAGGAAGCGGCGTTTGAAAGCGAACTGTACCTGCCGATGAAGAAGGATGGATTTGACGAATATAGGGAAGAGATCAATACCATGAACAGACGCCGGGCGACAGAAGGCACGAATCATATCACACAGGAAAAGTATGTCACAGTCACGACGCACCGCAGGAAAGCGGAAGATGCACAACCGTGGTTCACACGTATGGAAAGCACGCTTAGAAGCGCGTTCGGAAAGATTGGCAGCAGATACGAACGGCTGGAGACGCTTGAGCGGCTCAAATTCTTTCATGATTTTTTTCGCCCGGGGGAGGAAGAACAGTTTCGTTTAGAGGAAGAGTTGCTTCATAAACGGGGCCACACTATACGCGATTATATCGCGCCGGACGGTATGGAATTTCGTGACAATTATTTTAAGATAGGCGAACGTTACGGACGCGTTCTTTTTTTGGGAGAATATCCTGCGGATCTGCAGGATACGCTTATTATGGAACTGATGAATTTACCGAAAGAGATGATGCTGTCTATCGACATGATCTCTAAATCGAAAGAGGACTCTTTACAAAAAGTACAGCGCAAGCTGCTTTCCATAGAAACAGAGATCGCCAACAGTACTAAAAAAGCAAATGAACAGGGGAACTATAACGCGACTGTCCCGCTGCGGCTGGACGAAAAACGCAACGGACTTACGGATATTATAAAGCTCATCAAGGAATATGACCAACGCATCGTCTGGGCACAGGTCACTTTATTCCACATGGCGGATTCCCTGAAAGAACTGGATAACGATACGGAAACGCTGATCTCTATCGGCCAACAGAAAATGTGCCGGTTCCAGACGGCTATGTACCGGCAGGAACAGGGGCTCAATACTGTTCTGCCTTATGGATTATGGTACATGGATTCCCTGCGGACGCTGACAACGGAAAACGTCTCGACGCTTATGCCGTTCGTGTCACAGGAGATATGGGACAAAGGCGGGATATGCTACGGACAGAACCGAATGACCAAGCACCTTATCATCGCGGACAGGCGCAAAAACCAATCTCCGCATTCGGTCTATCTTGGATTGACCGGAAGCGGCAAGTCGATGGGATATAAAATGGAAATGGAAAATGTGATCCTCGGCACTGAAGATGATATCATCATTCTCGATCCCGAGAGGGAGGCCTTCCCCATAGTCGATCTGTTTAAAGGCGAGTTCGTTCACCTTTCGGCAGGTTCCAAAATGCATATCAATGCACTGGACATGATGCAGTATGTAGAGAAAGGTGACGATCCGGTTGCAATAAAGTGTGAGTTTATTTTGACACTTGTTGAAATGGCGGTTGGGAAAGGCAATGTGAGCCCAAAGCAGCAGACGATCATAGACCGGTGCTCGCACCGCCTCCTGACAAATGTGCTCAACGGGCGCAGGAAACGACAGGCAACCTTAAAAGACTTATATGAGCTGATCAAGAAACAACCGGAAGATGAAGCGCGGGATCTTGCCGCATGTCTCGAGCTTTATGTGCTGGGTTCCCTTAATATGTTCGCGCAGCCCACCAATGTGGATACAGCGTCGCGGCTTCTTTGTTATGATATCCGCGATCTGGGCGAAAAGCTGAAACCACTTGCCATGACGATCGTTCTGGACGCGATCCAAAACCGGGTAGCGCTCAACCGCTCGCTCGGAAAACGCACTTGGGTATATATCGATGAATTTTGGTGGATGTACCGTCAGGAATATACTGCTAAATTTTTTGACGCGTTTTACCGCAGGATGCGCAAATACGGCTGCCTGATCTGTTCAGTAAGTCAGAATGTTTCATCGCTGCTGCGGTCGGAATATGGACGGGACATGCTCTCCAATTCGGAATTTCTGATGCTGTATAATCAATCGGACGCAGACCGCAAAGAGCTGGGAGAACTGCTCGACATCTCCAGTACGCAAATGGGGTATATCACGAACGCGCCGGCGGGGTGCGGATTGATGCGCTGCGGCTCCGCCTTGATCCCATTTGACGGCCGGATCGATACGGAAACGAAGCTGTATCGCGTCATGACAACGAAGATCGAGGAGGTCGGCGATTTTGGATAAGAGCGAACAGGCAAGGAATATTATAAAGGGGATCGAAAACGGAAAACGATATTCCAATCTCTCTCCGAATGTGAGAAACCGGGAGGAAGAGCTTGAAATACTGCGCCCCAAGCGGACGGGAAAGGGCGGCCTGCAAAATACACAGGCCGCTCTTTCTATTATAACACGTAAGATGGCGCGCAAGCACTACGATTCACAGCCGGAGCAGGCAGTACAAAAGGAATTGGCTGAGGATACTGAAAACGCGCTGGATCAGGCGGGCAGGGGGATACAGAACTTTCTGTGCGGAAAGATACGGGAAAGCAATCGGTCGATCAATAGAACAGCAGTAGGCTATGATATGGAGAACGACTTGAGAACGCCAAAAGGAGCGGCTGATAAGGCGCGCCGGATACAGTCGCATAAAGCAGCCCAACAGAAAATGAAACGAACAGCAGTAAGGACGGCGAAAAATAAAGCGGGAAAAGGCGCGGTGTCGGTGGCACGGAAAGGGATACAAGCGGTGGGAAAAAGCGCGGCGGCTGTTTCTAAAATAGCGCTGGCGCCTGCTGCCGTCATTGCGGTCGTGATTCTGATCGTTGTGATCGTGATTATGGCATTGGCAGACTTGTCATCTTCACCGGCAGGGATATTTTTCTCCAATAACGCAGATAACCCAAATCAGGTGAGTGATATGATACGCGAGATAGAAAATGAATGGTTTTCACAGATACGCGATACGCGCCGGGAATATGAGGAAAAGGGATATATTGTAGAAGTGAATTACGGAAGCAGCACCGGAGATATGGGCGGCCGTGTAGACAATTGGAGGGATGTGCTCGCCGTATATGCGGTCACACATGTTTCGGAAGGACGAGGAGCGGTAGCATTTGGAGAAGAAGATGTGATCAAGCTGCGCGATTTGTTTTTTGAAATGAACCCGGTCACGGTCTCTGCCTATACGGCACAAAATACAGACGGACAAACAACAGCCTATGCCGATATTGGTGTGACAAATATGCGGTGGATCCAAATGGAAGAAAAATACAACATGAATGAGGAGCAAAAAGAAACGCTTGTATTTTTGATGAGTGCGGAAAATACACCGCTTTGGAAGCAACTCGGGATCGGAACAGTCGATACTGGGGTACACGGGGACATTTCTGTAATCATAGCTAAATTACCGCCCGGTACGCGCGGAACCTCCATCGTGGAATACGCGCTCTCGAGATTAGGGGATCCATACAGTATGGAACTCCGCGGGCAGGGAAATTACATCGATTGCTCGGGATTGACACAATGGGCGTATGCACAGGCGGGGATCGGGATACCGTGGACGGCTGCAGAACAGGCGCGGTATTGCGTGGAGAACAATAAGGTGATCGACGCAAGCCAGCTTTTGCCCGGAGACCTCATTTTTTGGAGTTATCCGAACAGCAGCCGGGTAAAAGACCGGTTTATGGCGATTGGACATGTGGCGATCTATGCAGGAAACGGCATGATGGTTGAAGCGGCGCCATCGGCGGGCGGTGTTGTATATCGCGAGGTATCTGTACAGGGAGAACCTGTTTTATATGCAAGGCCGCATGTATAATTAAAAAGGGGCCGCTGTAAGGCCCCTAATATAGTTATTGGATAAGGATTTCTTTTGGAGAAAATTTCATAACGCGGTACGAAGTGAGGAAAACAGAAAGCATGATAAAGCCCATAGTTTCCAAGAGTGAGCAATAATAGCGAATAAGGCTCATTTTGATACCCTAACGATATTATAGGAGCAACAGAAATTTTGCGGTGAATATGTCTCTTTTTTCTTATATAAGATGGTTCATTCTTTTAGTATCCTGTTGCTCATTACTTTTAGTGCTACCTTATTCGTCTTACCATATAACAGGAAAATTTTTATGAAAAATCTGTTTGCTACAGAAGAGGATTTGTGACTAATGACTTTTTATTTTACATAAGTGTAAAAAAGAATATAAAATTACAATGCATATATCAATTATATGTGTTATTGTAAAATACATAAATTTATGTAAATAGTTTTGTAAATAATAAGAAATTTTGTTGACATGCAGAGCGATTTATACATTGAGATGAGTAAAAGAATTGAATGAAAATCCAAAACGGAATCTATTGTTGTAAGCGAGGCGGTAACCCGAAAAGTTGGAAGAGGCTATTTTGATTTTGTGCAGTGAGGCAGGCATCTTGTCGTAGCACAGCAGACGACGCAGGCGGCACAAGCACTTTGTAGTGAATTAAATTAGCTGAAATTTTTGACGATCAGCCGGAGGAGTCATCGCAAAAGCGAAATTAGTTTCAAAAATTATTTTTCTAAAAAATGGGCGATAACAATAAAAAACCACCATTATTGGTGTTCTGTATAATTCTAATTTAGTTATTAAATAATATCTCGCTGATGTTAGATGGGAAAATCAATCGGTACATGCGTTAAAGTCTAATGTATTGAAATTGTTTATAACATTGATATAGGCTGCTATATGGAGGAGTTTTCGGAAGTATGGGAAGAGCTATCATGATACAAGGCACATCGTCTGGAGCGGGAAAATCAACATTAGTCACAGGATTATGCAGAGTGCTCAAACAGGAAGGATTTTCTGTGGCTCCGTTTAAAGCTCAAAATATGTCTTCGAATGCATATTATTTAGAAAATGGTTTGCAAATGGCGAAATCACAGGCTATTGCTGCCTATGCATGCGGGATAGAACCTGATGTGAATATGAATCCTGTTTTGCTCAAGCCTACAAATCTTGCGGGTTCAGAAGTGATTTTAAATGGTGAGCCAATTGGATATTTAAAAAATTTCGAATACAATGAATTAAAAAAAAGATTGTTGGAAAGTATTCTACACGCATATAACCATCTGATCGATAGATTTGATATTGTAATTGCGGAAGGCGCTGGAAGCCCGGTAGAACTTAATTTGAAAGAAAACGATATTGTTAATATGGGCTTTGCAACCAGAACAAATTGCCCTGTTATTTTAGTGACGGATATTAGCAGAGGGGGTGTATTTGCCTCCGTCTACGGCACGATGATGCTGCTTGAGGAAAAGGAAAAAACACTTGTCAAAGGTATTGTGATCAATAAATTTCATGGATATAAAGAGCATTTTAAGTCTGGAATTGATATTTTAGAAAATATTACCCATTGTCCAGTTTTAGGGGTTCTGCCTCAAATAGATGTTAATATTGAAGATGAGGATAGTCTTGTTGACAATGGAAGTATTAAAACAGAAAAAAGTTTGATGGAAAAGCTAATTACCCATATGAGTTATCGGGAATATATGGAAGCGGAGTTTGATAAATTGGCAAATTCCGTGAAAGAAAATATTGATATTAACCATGTTTTAAAGATTATAGGAGAATGATTATGGATTTGAAAAATAAAAAATTTGTGTTCCCTTATAGCGGCGGCAAAGATAATATTTTGGCAATGTACAGATTAATTCAGCAAGGAATGAAACCTGTTGGACTCATTATTACATATAATACCGCTCTTGGCCGTTCATAGTTTCATGTGGATCTACGAATAAATAACATCACGATGTCGCGCGATAGAATTTGGGCGGGAAACTAACTTTGCATGATGTTTTTTATTACATGTTATTCTTGATATTGAAAAATGCACTTCGTTCCGCGATGAAAAATGGAAAAAGAAAAGTATCTACTGATATATCGAATGGGACGCAAATAAGTCATATATTATCTTTCGGTTAGTTCTTAAAACGATTGTAGAATAGTATAAGAGGAGGGAGTTTATTTTGGCAGAAATTGCACTTTATGGAAAAGGTGGTATAGGAAAATCAACCATTTCAGCTAATATATCTGCTGCTCTTGCGCAGAGAGGTAAACGAATACTGCAGATAGGCTGTGACCCTAAACACGATTCTACTCGTCTTTTGTTGCATGGTGAGTTGATAGAGACGGTTCTTTCCTATATGAAACGTACGCCGCCGGATCAATATCGTTTGCATGACGTTGTGTATGAAGGCGTATATGGGATTCACTGTGTGGAAGCGGGAGGACCAGAACCGGGAGTGGGATGTGCGGGCAGGGGAATACTGACAACATTTGAGATGTTGGAACGACTCCATATAAAAGATTATTGTTATGATTCAATTATTTATGACGTATTAGGAGATGTTGTTTGTGGAGGATTTGCAGTTCCTCTTCGAAGAGAGTATGCCGATCGGGTATATATCATTACATCAGGCGAATTCATGTCTATTTACGCTGCCAATAATATCCTGAGAGGACTAAAAAATTATGATACTGAAAAAAGTCGCGCCGGCGGATTGATTTTTAATGCGAGGGGAATTGCAGATGAACAGGAAAATATCAAGCGATTTAGCGAAGCTGTCGGACTGCCGGTTCTGATGCAGTTTCCGCGCAGCGATTTATTTACTAACAGTGAAAAAGAAAATCGGTGCCTTGTGGAAAAATATCCGGACACGGATATAGCTGCAGATTTTTTGGATTTAGCAAACACGATCACTAACCAATCAATCTTATATCAGGCAAAACCATTGCCGGATGAAATTTTGGAACAGAAAGTGCTGAATGCAAAAGTATTTAGAGGAGCCGCTGCAAAAACGGTTGATTTTTCAGTAGCAGAAAAGGAGGGGAAGAAACAAAATAATATAATTTATTCCAAAAATCTCATTTCACGTGAACCGCTCAGTGGTTGCGCATTTAGCGGCGCCATGAGCATTTGTGCACAAGTACAGGATGCAATATGTGTAGCGCATGGACCGGTAAGCTGTGCGCATATTACCTACCAAAGTATTACTTCGCTTGGACGAAAAATGTTGCTGGAACGCGGCCTCGTACTTCCCGCATCTGTAGCCCCAGCGGTTGTATCATCTGAAATGCGTGAAAGCATGATGATTTTTGGCGGAACAGAGGAATTGCGGAGGAAAATTATTGAAGTAAAAAAACAAAAACCTAAAGTGATTTTTGTATTGACAACTTGTCCCAGTGGCATTATAGGTGATGACGTTGGTATGGTTTTGAATTTAGAAGATGACTGCACAAAAATTATACCGATTCTTACTGATGGAAATATACAGGGGGATTATTTGCAAGGTATCTTGATGGCATATCAAGAGATTGCGCATAATCTTGTGGATAAAAATGTTGAAGCGGAAGAATATACAGTTAATATTATTGCAGAAAAAACAGTGGCGACAGCGACACATCCCAGTTTCAATTTTGTCAAAGAGGTTCTGGATACATTAGGGATTGCGATAAACTGCCGTTATCTATATAAGACAGATAGCAATGCAATTAAGAATCTAATGCGTGGAAAATTGAACTTGCTTGCATATGAAGATTATATGGGACGAGCTGTGAAAAAATTTTTACAGGAAGAATACGGTGCATTATTTATGGACATGGCTTTTCCCGTAGGCGTGTCGCAGAGTGCAGAATGGGTACGTTGGCTGGGACGCTTTTTTTCCCGATCGGATGAGGCAGAGAGAATAGTGGCGAGACAGGAGGAACGTTATTGGGATGAGATTAAACGAATTCGCCCAATCCTACAAGGGAAAAAATTAATGATTATAACTTACAGCCATCAGATCGATTGGATTTTAAAAACAGCCATTGATCTTAAAATGGAAATTTCATTCATAGGTGTATTAAACTATTCACAGGACGACTTGTTTCAGACAGAATTTACAACAGAAATAAAGGAGCTGAACATAGAATATGATATTCGAAACCGTAAGAAAGATATAGCACGGATGCAGCCGGACATATTACTCAGTAATTATTCCAATACAGATTTAACAGGCAGTTTTTTTACGGATACCATACCGCTTTGCCCTCAAGCAGGATTTTTAAGCGGGCTTTCTCTGGCTGGCAGGTGGGGCGAATTTTTTAGAATGAATCTTAAGGAAGGATGGAAAGATGATGCAGCACTGTATGAAAAATATAACGCCTGATAGCTTGACGGGAGCCATTTTTGCAGTAGAAGGGATTCGTGACGCGTGCGTCGTTCTTAATGGCCCAACTGGATGTAAACTTTACCATAGCGCTGTATCAGACGGTCAATACAGCCGGTGTCTGTCTTTTGATCCATTGGAGTTTGCGGAAGAATTCTATTTCGGGCAGCCGCGAATTCCGGCAACTTATTTAGATGGTTATGATTATGTGTATGGGAGCGGCGAAAAATTAATACGTGTCCTCAAGAGCATTTCTTCTAAAGATTACGGACTGATCGCAGTAATCAATTCTCCGGGAGCGGCTCTTATAGGAGACGATCTACCACAGATTTTGAAACAGACACTTTTAGCTGCGCCATGTTTTGCGATAGAAAATACGGGATATTCTGGAAGTTTTGCAGAGGGGTATCAAAATGCGTTGGATAAAATTTTTGAGGCATTGCCTGCTAATAGCACTCAAACAGTTAAAAAAAGTGTTAATTTGTTAGGGTTTCATATCTATCAAAAGCATTTTGAATACAATTTGAAAACGATCAAAAAAATGCTTGCACTTTGTGGAATTCGTGTTATTACGTCGCCGTGCGCTGGAGATACTGCAGAAAAAATTACTCATAGAGCAGAAGCTGAACTGAATGTGGTAATATACCCTGAGTATGGAGAGAGGGCGGCAAAACAAATGCAGAAGCAATATGGAATTCCCTATATAATACCTACTCAAGGAGCCCCCATAGGGTTCGAGGCTGCGGAAAATTTTATTCTTGAGGTTTGCAAAAAGCTCAATGCGGAATCTTCACGAGCATTGGAAGAATTGGACAAGGTGCGAGCACGGGCATATCTTTTTTTAGCGCGCTATTCTTCGCTTCTGGGATTGCCTAAAGGTGCGTTATATTCGATATGCGCCGATAGTTCTACTGCATATGCGTTAACAAAATGGCTCTCTACCTATCTTGGCATGATTCCGTCCGCTGTTGTTGTGACTAACGGTACCGAAGGAATTTTTGCAAAAAAGTTACGTACGTTTCTTAAAGATATTGGATATGGAGAAGCTATGAATAATCCCATTGCTACATCGCCTGCCCATATAGTATTTGCGGACGGTAATACACTCGCGCAAATGCGTCTCGCGGGGCAACGGGTTGGCGGAGTAGAAGTATCGTTGCCGTCGCTCGGTTATATGGACGTAATGCCAAAAACATTTTTTGGAGGAGAAGGAGTATTATTTTTGTTGGAGCAGATATTAAACGGTCTTCGTTTTTTAGAATAATGCCGGTATTCACAAATTCGGATGACACGGCGCCCTAAATGTATAGCACATCCGGCTTGAGATTTGCGTATATCTACATAAAGAAAGAGAGTATCAAATTTTTTATCGAATCTATGGAGGAAAAATGAGCGGGCTAATACATATCTATTGCGGTGATGGTAAAGGGAAAACGACAGCGGCAGTTGGGCTTAGTGTACGTGCGGCTGGTAACGGCTGGAATATTTTATTTGTTCAGTTTATGAAAATTCAAAAAAGCGGAGAGATCAATTTATTGAAATCGTTGCCGGGGGTAACTGTTTTGCGTACGCGACGAGGAGGCGGCTTTTCGATTTGTATGGATGAAAAGAGAAAACGCGAAACAATTGAAGGCCATAACGAATTATTGAAAGAAGTGATTGGTATCGTACAAAAAGGAGAGACTGACCTTCTGGTGCTGGACGAGATCATGTCCGCCTATAATACAGGGCTTATTGACAAAAAAATGTTTGAAGATTTTGTTGTGCATAAGCCTGATTATTTGGAATTGGTTATGACAGGGAGGAATCCTCCTCAAAATTTGCTGGACATAGCGGATTATGTGTCTGAAATCAAAAAAATAAAGCATCCTTATGATCGCGGAATACAGGGAAGAAAGGGGATAGAACAGTAGCGCTATGTGTTGGCAGAACGGTGAGGATAAATAAAAAAAGTACAAAATTAAATAAAAAATTCCAATGTATGTTTGCGCGGAATGTGATAATATGAAATTGATTTAAGAAAAACGTTAGCTTAAGGCTATCACAATTGAAAATAGAGAAACGATTTTGTGGCCCCGTTGCGTTGTACACTCGTGCGGGGATGAACAAGGGAATTGGGTGAAAATCCCAAACGGGATCCGCCGCTGTAAGCGCTGAGGCAAGTCTCTGTTGGCGAAAGCCAGTCACTGGGGAACCGGGAAGGCAGGAGGCTTGACGCAAAAACAAAAAATGTTTTCACAGGCGTAAGTCAGAAGACCTACAAAAGACGGAAAGGCTATATAAACGAAAGTATTTATGTGCCTTTTATTTTTCGCAGAAATACGGCTGCGGTGGATCATATTTCACCGCGGCTTTTTATATAGACGATATTTTCCACGCTTGATTTGGTGTGGAAATAAAAAAGACAATTAAAAAAGCAGGCCCTGCCTGCTGTTTTCCTTGTCTCCGCTTTCTTTTAAGGGGCGGTTAGAAATGTCTACAAAATTGACCAATGAGCAAAGTGAGGTATAAGGTGTTGGGAGATTGGGGAGAATATTTTTGCTGTAAAGACCAACTCAAAAAATGTGTGGCAATTATGCTGTGCATAGTATTTTTTGCTTTCATTTTCATTACTTTTCCAATGGGGAATGCAGTCGCCTATGCAGAAGAGAGCGGAGCTACACAAACGGATGAATTTCTTGAAATTGCTGAAGAAATTATAGAATGGAAAAAAGTATCGGAAGGAGATACCGAAAATCTATTTAGTTTCCCATTTTTAGAAGATGCAGGAGCGTCTTCCGTTGATTGGTATGCAGTCGCATTGGGACGCCTTGGATATCCGGATGATTATAATGCCTATTTGGCCATGGTGGAACAAGATGTGAAAAAGCGATATCAAACGACAGGGGGGTTAGACGAGATAAAAGCTACAGAATGGCACCGGATTGCACTGGCTGTTCTTTCATGCGGCGGCGATCCGACGAACTTAGCAGATGGATCAATCGATTTAGTGGCGGACGGAAGTTATAACAGAGGGAAAAAAGCGGCCCTTGATGCGCAAGGAACAAATGCACTGTTTTGGGGGCTTATTTTAATGGACGCCATGCGCTATCAAATCCCAGAAGGCGCATATGACAGCAGAGAAGATATTCTTGTTTCCATATTGGAAGTTCAGAAACCAGATGGAAGTTTTGGCGAGGCTGATATGACAGCTATGGCTTTACAGGCGCTCGCACCCTATTATAATAGCGAGAAAATTTATGAATATATCCGAGAGGAGGATGGCAGCAGTTGCCGTCAAACAGTGCGGGCCGCCATAGACGATGCTCTGGCTTTTCTATCTAAGGAGCAACAGGAAAATGGCGGATTCCTTAGCGGAGATGAGGAGTCCTGCGAAAGCAGTGCACAAGTTATTATTGCACTGTGTTCACTTGGAATTGATCCTGCAAGCGATTCGAGATTTCTGAAATCCGGCGGATCGGTTGTCGATGCAATGTTGGCTTTTCAGCAGGAAGACGGAGGATTTGCCCATACTATGGGAACGAGCAAGCAGGCCTCGATAACGGAAGCGGGAACGTCCAACGCAATGGCTTCCGAACAGGCGCTCCTTGCATTGACGGCATTGATTCGATATGAGCAGAGGCTGCGAAATGTGTTTGACTTTCGTATGGAACCGAACGATGGGATAAAAAATCAAATCATAACATTGGAAAACGAAATCGAACAATTGAAAACAGCACCAGATGCCCAGACGGCAGCGGTTCTATATGCTTCTTATCTTGTCATTCCAGTGGAAGAACGCAGTTACGTTCGCAATTATGCTGCTCTTTCACAGGTGATGGACGAGTTTGGTATTTCAAAGGAAACGGAGCATCTTGTGGATGCAATGAACCAGAATACGGGAGGAGACGGAGCCATCGTACCGCTATTTGGCGGTGAAATGAACGAAATACTGCATTTTACTGAGGAGGACGCACAGAGTGCTATGAATTTGGGAGGATCTTCTGTTATGGAAGATTCGGCGGCAATCGCAATTTTATTGAGAAAGCTGCAGAAGTCAGAAAACCGTGCAGATTATGCAGATGTGGAAGCCTATTTGCTTGAAAAACAGGAAGAGGTACAAAATTTAGAAACGGAGATTGATGAGATCAACACACAAATATCTGCACTTTATCCGATAGAAGAGGTTACTTTGGAAGATTACGATCAAGTATATGCAATCATTGAACGGATCGAGGCACTTGCACCGGCGGATCGCACCGCCATTTCCGGCTTTGAGGATATTGCGGCTGCGAAAGAGAAGGTAGATAGTATGCGAAATACACAAATTCTTATAATCATTCTCATAGCAGCTGGAGCGGCCTTTGCCGCACTGCTTGTATGGAAGAGGTATAGTCGGCGGAAATACAGGGAGAAGTGACGGAACAAGATAGAATTATAGAATGACGAGACAACAAACGCCTGTCTGAAATGAAGCGTTAAAAAGAAGGAGAAAGAGATGGCGAACAAATCAAAGGAAGTTATTGCGGAAGTAAAGAAGGTTATCGTGGGTAAGGATGAAGTGATAAAAAAAGTTTTCATGGCGATCCTTTCACGCGGACATGTTCTGTTAGACGATATTCCGGGGGTGGGAAAAACAACAATGGCACTGAGCTTTTCGCGTGCGCTTGGGCTTGACTATCAGCGTATACAGTGTACTCCCGACACAACGCCGTCGGACATCATCGGATATTCTTTTTATAAAAAAGGATCGGATGAATTAGTATATAACCCGGGCGCAGTAATGTGTAATATGCTGCTTGCAGATGAAATCAACCGTACATCCACGAAAACGCAGAGCGCCCTATTGGAGGTTATGGAAGAAGGAAATGTAACTGTGGACGGTGTTACGAGGCCTTTGCCGCAGCCGTTTACGGTGATCGCGACCCAAAACCCGTTTGGTTCGGCCGGTACTCAGCTTTTGCCGCAGTCGCAGCTCGACCGCTTTACAGTATGCCTTGGGATGGGATATCCGGATTATGAAAGTCATGTCAGTATCCTAAGAGACCGTAATCGTGATCAGCCGTTAGATCAGGTGCAGCAGGTTGCATCTATGAGCGATATCATAGCTATGCAAAATGAAGTAGATAATATTAATGTAAGGGATGAATTGTTTGGATATATCACAGATTTGGCTGAATGTACCCGGAACAATAAGGACATTCTGCTCGGATTATCGCCGCGCGGCGCGCTTGCGGTCGTCAGGATGGCGAAAGCGAACGCTTATATAAACGATAGAGATTATCTTGTGCCGCAGGATATCGTAGATATTTTTTATGATGTTACGGCGCACCGTATGGTAATCAGTCCGAAAACAAAAATTGCCGGGATAACTGCGCAAGATATTCTGAAAAAAATTCTTGAGACAACAAAAACGCCCGATTTTGGTGCAATGGTGTAATTATATGGAATACTGCGTCTGCGGAAAAGAAAGGCTGATAAGGCGTAGTTTGATATACATATTATAACCGACAGGAGGAAGTATCGATGAAGAAAAAGTCATTTAGAGCACTTGTAGTGATCATAGTGATCGCTATGGTTCTGCAAATGGCGCCGATTACGAGTTTCGCGGCAGATTCGTCTGCGGGAATTGCTGAAACGACTGCTTTGCCAACAGAAGAAGCAAATATACCGCAGACAGACACGGAACCGGAACCGAGTCCGGACGCGAGCGCACAGCCGAGCGCTGAGCCGAGCTCGAGTACGGAACCGGAAACGGAGCCAAATCTGAGCGCTGAGCCGTCCGCGCAGCCGTCGGCAGCAGTAAGCATCGCGCCGCAAAGCGCTGCGGCTTCCGTTGGAGAAAGCGGAGGCGATGCGGCGGCTTCAGTAGAGCCGGCTTCTACCGCGCAAAGCGCAGGTTCGTTTTATTTCATGGCGCTTTCCGGCAGCGAGATAGCTGCAAAGCCGATCAAGGTGGATTATGCAGCCGGAGACACAATTGCATCAGCGCTGACCAAAACGAAATACACTTTTGAAGGACTGGAAAAGAATGAGATCACCAAAGTAAACGAAATAGCGGGAAATTACGCCCGCGCCAGCAGCGAGCCGATAGAAGGTGCGCTCGACCGTCTGGACGCGACGCCCGAGCCGCTTTCCGGAAAGCTTTTAGTGTTTCAGGCAGGCGTTGAGAACTTCACCGTTTCGAAAGATTTAGCGTTGCTTGCTGCGGAATTGGTACGCTATGAAAATTCGGAAGATGCACAGAGATATACGGTCGCAATCAATCTGTATAACGGAATACAGAAAGATCTTGCAACGGCGCTGACAGACAATTCGTTCGCCGCAGAGCGTTATGCTGCATTGAAAAATGCAATTGACGCAGCGGAAGGGCAGTTTGAAGGAACGCCGCGCGCTGTTTCGGTAACGCTGATGCATGGAGAAAGCGAGCTTCAGAAAAGCGAAGCGCAGGTGGTCTTTACCAATCAGTTCGGAACGAATTTTACCGCCGCATCCGGCGATACGATAGAGCTGCTGCCAGCAGATTACACATTTACAGCGAGCATTCCTGCACTGAATAAGCAGGCGACGGGGAAATTTACTGTGGAGGCATTGGAGGAAAGCACGGCAGCCAATTCCCCGACAGAACAGATGTTTGATTTAACGTTCCCGGGGGACGACTATTGGTTGGCCGCCGCTGCATTTGTGCCCAATGCGACAGCTACCGATTCAACGACGAAAACGCTTTATAATCCGGTCGATAGCACAAGCCTTGATTTTTTTGCGCTTGATACAGTAAACAATTCAACCGCACGATGGGGGATCATGTGGTCGGATGGAACGCAAGAATTCGATGGAGGTTACCGTACAGCAACTGCGGTCTATACATCGGTGGTCGACGGAACGACACAGACATGTATTTTAAACCGTGTCATGAGCAGTGTGGGAAATACGCCTGCTAATTATTTGTATGACTTCATTCCGGAGGATGGAAGCGGCCGAAGTTCGGAGTTGATTGCAGAACTGGTTGACAAGGAAAACGATATTGTATTTACACAGACTTATACGGTGAATTTTGTCCGGCAAAGGACACTTTCCAATCTGCGCGTTTTGCAGTCAGGAGGAGCGGCAGTCTTAGCGCCTGACTTTTCGGCGAACACCTATGAGTATATTGCGCAAGTTTTGGAGGGAGCACAGGCGGTCGATATTTTGCCTTCGGCGTTCGGTAGCTATGAAGAAGGATACGAGGTTTTCGTGAACGGAACGCGTGTAAACGAGGGGGAATCGGTGCATGTGCCGCTGGAGACGCAGGGAGATGTGGGAACGCAAAAAATCACGGTACAGGTAAAGCACCAAGATGGCTCGCAGAGCAAGGATTATGTGATCACTCCGAAATTTCTTCCTGCATCAGAGTATACCTTTAGCATTCCAAAGGAGGCGAAGCTTGAGGTCGTGACCAACGCCGGAGACGGCATAGCTATCCCGGTTTCCACAACAGATGAGGAAGAGGGCTTCGTGCAGTATTCCCTTACGCTCATGAAAGGAATGGAATATCAGTACAGTGTTACACAGAACGATTATTACAAAACAACAGGAACGTTTACGGCGGAAGACGGCGGGCATAAGCGTGTAACGGTCGATACGAAGGATTACGTCGATTCGATTGCAATACGGCCAACCAGTACTGGAGATGTTGTCTGCGGTTTTGCTTCCGGAGAAGAGATTCTGCATGAACTTACCGGTACCATACCGGATTATGTTGGAAATCCTTATATGACAGTAACTCTGGCAGAAGGCGAGACGAACCGTACTATCACCGCCGAGTATATCGCACAGACAACGAGTGCATCATATAACGGAAAGCCTTATACTAAGGCATTGTCGAATGGGAAAAGCACCTTGCTTTCAAATTTTGCCTTAGCTGGTGGGCTTACGCGGGAAGGAACGTTGGTTATCCGCCAAGAGGACGGGGAATTTACGCGTGAGCAGCACTACAGATTTACGCTGGAGCGCAGTCTGCATCTTTATGATGCAACAGGAGTCACCTTTACATATGGAGGAGAAGAAGCGCTCCTCACTCCGGAATTTGAACGCGACGTATTCGAAGGATATGAAGTGTTGATTTCTGCACAGGCGGAAGAGTTGTCGATAAGAATGAGACAAGCCGCTTCTATCAGAGCTGACGGAGACTCGCCCTGTACGATTACGGTCAACGGTATCGAGGCGCAGAAAGCGGAGGATTATGAGTCGACCGCACCGTGGTATGAAGCGACGATCCCGCTTGATACGCGGAAACAGGAAGAAACGGTGACAATCAAACTTGCGCATCCGTCAGTTCCTGTTGGCAGCGAAAGTGAGTACACTTTCAACGTGAAAAAAGCAGAACCTGTGCAGATGACTTTTGGGATCACGCCGGAAGACGCTTTACTCACATTGTTCGATGCGAAAGAGGAACGGTTATGGCCAGACGAGCAGGGCGTATTCAGCCTGCTTTCAGGTATGACCTACCGGTATACGCTCAGCAAAACGGGATATGTCTCGCAAACGGGTACTTTTGTGGCGGATCCGGCAGTTACGCATATGGATCTGGTCTTGACGCCTGCTGAGCCAAATGAAAATATCGATCCTACTCAGGACGTAGAATGGAACAAATTCCGCGGTGACAATAATACAGGTGTGACTGAGAGAGAAACGCCGACGTCTCCGGAGGATACAGAGCTATACTGGGCCTATCAAAGTACGGGGATGTCTAATGTCGGGCAGCCCATTGTGCTTGACAATTATGTTGCAGTAATGACGGGCAACAAACTGCAATATCTTGACCTTGTGAGCGGAGAGCTTCTTGCCGAAGGGATTATGTACACCTCCGGCGGAGTGGTTCCGGTCTATTCGGACGGAATGATTTTCTGCCCGGTAAGCAGTGGAATACAGGCTTTTAACGCAACGCCACGTCCGCAGACGGAGAGCGACGTCGGCTATACAAACAAAGACGTGATGGTGTTGGATTCCCTATGGGTTTACAAAGATCCGCTTGGGGGTGCGGGCGTTACGCCTTTCTATGTCGAAGGCGGCTATCTTTACGGCGGTTGGCAGCAGGTGCGTAGGGACGGTGCGTTTGTCTGCTTGTCTATCACCGATGAAGACCCGAGCCAGACGCATGAAGAAAAAGTTCCAACATGGCGCTGGATTCGTCCGAACGGCGGATTTTATTGGGCCGGAGCGCATGTGGGAGAAGAATTTGTAGTGGTAGGCGGAGAAGTTTCTGGGGAAAACGACCTTACTTGCCTTGATGCGCACACAGGAGAGATTTTAGACACGATCCCCAATCTGTTTACAGCGGAAAACCGCGGATGCGTTTCCTATGACGAGGGAACGGACCGCTATTGTCTGGTTACGAAGGATACTTTCTATACGGTGCGCGTGGATGAAAACGGAAAATTTTATGATTTGGCCCAAGGCGCGCTTGGAGGTGCAAGCACCTCAACGCCCGCAATCTATAACGGTCGAGCCTATATCGGTTACTCCGGCGGAGGACAGTTCCAATCTTTCACCGGTTCGGGTATTTTGGTGCTCGACATTGAGACCGCGCAGCCCATTTATGCAGTAAAGACACAGGGCTATCCGCAGAGCAGCGGACTTATCAGCACGGCTTATCTGGATGTTCCGCACTTAAATCCGCAGACAGGGCAGGAAGAAACGGGCTTCGTATATGTCTATTTTACAGAAAATGTCAGCCCGGGAAGTATCAGCTATATAATCGACAAACCGGGCATCACGCAGCCGGTTTTGACCACCAGTATTGCAGGAGTCGAAGCGGCTCCCCGGCTTTTCACGCCGAAAGGCCATCATGCGCAATACAATCTTTCATCGCTGCAGGTAGATAAGTACGGTACGCTTTATATGAAGACGGACAGAGGCTACATTATGGCGATCGGGCAAAAAGTCGAAGGAATCGAGATCACAAAGGAGCCGGATCGTACGGTATATCTGCCGGGAGAAGAGTTCGACATGACCGGGATCAAGGTGACCGCGAAATACAGCAATGGAATGGAGCGGGATATAAGCGACTATGTTACGGTAAAGGATACAGTTTTGCAGGAAGGCCAGACGACGATCGACGTCCTTTTCCCGTATGCGCTGTATAATGATGAAACGCCGAACGACTACATTGACTCGAATCCGAACTCGACCTTTGAAAAACTGCCGCGGCCTTCGGTTACATTGCCAATCGTCGTACTGAGCAGCGAACAGGGGGATTCCGTAAACGCCGTGATGGATTTGATCGATCAGATAGGAACGGTAGAGTTTGACAGCGCTTCTTTGGTACGGATTCAAAAAGCGCGTATAGCATATAACGCTACCGATCCTGTGATTCGGAAAGCGGTCTCGAACTATCAGGTACTGCTGGATGCTGAAAAGCGATATGATATGCTGACGCTTGCCTCGAAAAACAGGCTGCCTGCATCGCAGGTGACGAAAGACGCCAGCCAAATCATTGTAACTTCTACGGGAGATGCTGTTCTTGCGAGCAATGAGGCGGAGCTGCTCGACGCAGTTTCGCTGAATATCGATGAAATGAAAGCAGTGGAAAACGGCGCGAAGATCCATATTATTATGGAAAGCACGGTGCTGGAGAGGATTCCGGGAACGGAAGAATTTTTAGCAAATGCAGCGTTGCAGCAAAACAAGCTTCGTTCTACGGGATATGTTTTGGATATCAAGGTCAATAAGGAGATAGAGGGTTGTGATAAAACCATCATCAGAGAACTGTTGGATGGAGCATCAGTAACAGTGGAGTTGGATGTGCCGACCGAGCATCAGGCAAAAGGGCGCTCATTCTATATGCTGAATATACACGGAGGAAGCGTTTATACGCTGAAAGATCAGGCTTCTTCGGACGGCGGTAAGGTCGTATTTCGCACTGGGAAGTTTTCGACGCATGTACTTTCCTATGCATATCTTCCGACAAACCCGGTAAACCCAACGAATCCGGATGAAACGGAGCCGGGCGGCGTTATTGATCCGGCAACGCCAGAATCGAATGGCGGCAGCGGAACACTTGAGACAAATATCGTGAATCGGAACCGCACAGGAAGCGACAGCGAGGAAAACCAACCTGAAATCGAAGCGTTGGTAAGCGGCGTTGATGAAACGTTAGCAGTGTTGCCGCCCATTCTTGGAACAGACGGAGCCGGCGCTGCCGCTGGGCAGGATGAAATCAACGTCGGCGGGCAAAAGGAGATCGGCGGTGAAAGCGGAGCGGTAGGCGAAGCGCAGAAAGGAACTGCAGGAGGGAATCTCTCGCTTATCCTTTGGATTACGGGGATCGCCGCTGCGGTTATCGTAGCAGGAATTCTCATTTACAGGAAAATGCGGTCGAAAAAGAGCGCATAATAGCAACGTTATATAAAAAAAGGATTGTTAACTGATTGCAGTTTGGATATTAGCCCGCTTAAAAACGGGCTAATATCCGCAATCCCTACTGAAAATAAAACAACGTGTTTTTAACAAAGAGGTTTTAAATGAAGAAATCTGTATGGTCGGTATTAAGCAGAATCATTGCGGTCGCGCTTGGAATATGTTTGTTTGCCGGCTGTTTATTCACTGTGCAGGCACAAAACACGATTGCGCCTGAAAATCCGATTACAGAAAAAAAAGAAACGCAGAGCATTCCTCTGACGAGCGCCTCTGCGATTCAGATAGACGAGGATTTGCTTGATCTTGATTCCGATGTCACGGAAGCAGAAAGTCAAGAAACAAATGAAGAAGAGTTTTCAGCTGAAACGATTAGTGACAGTTTAAATTCCGGTGCGATTGCCGGTGAAAATACCGAAAGCGGAAATGGGGGAGGAGCAGCCGGAACGGGTAGTACGCCCGGATCGGAAAGCTTTACGCTACCCAGTAACGTCAACTATTTTTTTGTGGATATCGTTGATTTGCAGCAGCCATATTATCCAAGCGATCCAAGATGTTATTATCGAATCACACATATCTATCCGGAACTGGAAGTCGAGAATATAGTGATTCTCGACAATGGACAGCCGGTGTCGCACTATGGCGGAAATGCGGATGAGGGTTGGTTAAATTTGGTTTCGGGCGAAAATTGGCTTACCGTGCAGGTGACTTATCGTCTGCCGAATGGAGAAACCAAGACATTTGAACGGGCAACCAATCCGGCCATGGTTCTTTTGCAGGATCCGCTTGATATTACATTTGAAGATAATTTAAAAGCGGAATATGATAATCCCGCTATTAGTTTTTATGTTAATCCCAGTCCTGCCGAAGCGAATGTACAGGTTTATGCGAACGGTAGTCTTGTTCCGTTGGGAGAGGACGGACAATATCATGCAACGCTGAATCAGGGAGAGAATAAGATTACATATCGAGCAAAAGCGGCGGGCTGGAATGATACAGAGATCAGTCAGACGGTCATTTACCGAAAGACGGCGATTCGTGTATACAGCCCGGAGTTGGAGGAGATGCGCTATGAAACCGGTTATACGCATTATGAGGATACGATCACTTTCTCAACGCGCGTAGAAAATATTGAAACGGGCGAGCCTGTTTCTGGCGTAAAGATGGATATCTATTTGCAGGGCACACTTGTAAAGTCTTTGTCTGGAGGAGATCACGACAATATTACTCTAAATTTGCCGATTGCCGCAATGAATGGGATTACGATTGTGGCAAGAGGGGCGAATAGTGAGAATAATGAAACGCAGTCTGCGGAAGTAAGCTATATCGTCAACAAGAGACCCGGGGGGCCGACTCCGGATGAAGTATTAGCTGGTACAAAGCCTAACGCCAACCTTCCGGCGGTATCGACGACGCATGATCCCACTTTGGATTTCAGGGTATCGCCAACAACGATCGATACGACGGGCGACAGTTATGCGATCTCGACCCATAAAGTAAAAGTATACCACACAAGTACCGTCACGAGCAGGACTTATGTACTTATGCGGGAAGATATTATGGGGCTGTATTGCTATACGGTTAATCTGGATGAAGGATATAATCTGGTAGAACTCGTATTGGTAACGGACGAACTTTATGAAATCACATACCGTTATGAGGTTTATTATATTCCGCAGCCAAGCACTGGGGAACCGATTGGATCGATTTATGTATCGGTAGACGCCTCGGTAATCGGGCTTTCCGGTATTGCGGCAGGATATGTCGATATCTATGAAGGGGATTCGCTGGGCACCGCCGTCCGCAGGCTTTTGGAGCAGCATGGTTATCAGGTAAGCATGAAAGGCGAGTCCAACTATGCTATGTATATTGAAGCTATTATAAAAAAGGGGATGTTGTCTGGTTGGTCACAGGATATGATCGGAACGTCGGAGAGACAGATGATAGAACAGGCAATACAGGAAGACCCGAACTTCTGGACGGGAAACTACGATTATAACAGTCTCGGGGAATTCGATTTTACGACCGGATCGGGCTGGATGTTCACGCTGAACGGCACGCCGATCAGTGGACTGTCAAATGAATTTCCAAAGGACGGAGACACATGCAAAATGATGTTTTCATTAATGAGAGGCAGCGATATCGGGCTTTGATTGCGGATATCTGCGGTATGAAAGGATAAGACGATGCTTAAATCACGAGTAGTATGGGGACTATGTCTGGCGGGGGCGTTTCTATTTTTGGTTTTTTCAGATGAATCGCTCGCCCTGATGCTTTTTATCTTAACTGTGGCAGTACCCGTTATTGCGATTGGAATGAATCAGATTGCTGCGCGAAAAATATTTGCAGGCCTCGAGCTCCCGCAAATGGGAGAAAAAGGGCAGCAAATCGTATGCCGCATCAAAGGGAAAAACGGTCGGAGATTGCCGGTTGCGCCGATTCGCTGCCGGTTGCATTGTGAGAATCTTTCTACTGGAGAAGAACTACAGCAAGAGGTGCTGTTCCCGATTGGCGCCAAAACGAAATGCGATGTTCCGTTTGTTTTGGCAAGCAGCCATTGCGGATGCATCCGTGTGAGTGTGGAGGAGCTTTGTGCATATGATATTTTTGGTTTAGTTCCAGTTCAAGCACCTCACGGACAGATGGCGGAAACAACCGTGTTGCCTGTAACTTTTGCCCCGCAGCTAACCGTAATGGCACACTTGGCAAAAGATATAGAGGCGGATGAGTATTCGCAGGAAAGACCGGGCTTCGACCCGAGCGAGACTTTTGCCATACGGGAATATCATCCGGGAGACAGTATTCGCAGGATTCATTGGAAATTATCAGGAAAATTCGATGAACTTCTGATCAAAGAAGCAGGACTGCCGGTACGCCATTCTTTTTTGGTGCTGTTTGAAACAAGCCAACCCGCAACGGCAGGCAGGCAGGCGGACGTTAAAGACGCGTTGAATGAAATTATGATGTCACTGTGTCAAGCGATGACAGAAGAAGATATTACTTACGAAGTAGGCTGGCAAGATCACGATGCCGGGAAATTTTTCCATACGCGTGTGACGAACTTGGACGAGTTAGCCGGGATCGCGGATAAAATGCTGCGTGCACGCTGCATAACTGATGGCGCAGATGCGATAAGTTGTTTCAGAGAATCGTATGAAGAAAATAAATTTGAACATATCATGTATGTTTCATCGTTTCTCCCCGCACATTTTGAGGAATTTTCAAATGGCGCTTTTGCGACCGGGATCATATGTACTGAAGATGATTCCATCACTGCGCTGACTGATGCTTCCGGGAATATCAGTCTGCATTTTTGCTCTCCCGAGAATTATGAAAAGGAATTATTTGCGCTTGCAATCTAATATAAGTATGGCTATGAAACAAACGAAATCATTACATTTTTCCCTGCTTCCTGCGCCGGAAGCGCAGCAAATTTCAATAGGCGCTGTCGTACAAGGCAGCATACTTGCCATCTTGTTTTTCCTTGGAATAGGCGGGATGCTATACTGGGCATTTGCACCATCTGCTATGCTTGAGATATTGATTCCGATCGGGATTGTTGGCTGCATCATTTTTACGTTTGTACTGAGGAAGCGCAGTTTGCGGCGTTTGGGACTGATTGTTTTAGCGCTTTGGCTGGTTGGTTTCTGTCTGATTTTGCAGACGGACGTACTGAATGGATTATGTCTGACAGCCAACCGCATTGGAGAGGTGCTTGGCCAAAGCTTCGGCCGTATTTATCCAATTTATGATATTTCTGTTGATCAGAGCGGCTATGAGTTGTCCGCGACATTGTTTTTTATCCCGGTCAGTCTATTGCTGTCACTATTGAGTGGGTATCTTGCTTATACGCACGATGCGGCGGTTTCCTTGGCAATTACTGCGGGAATCATTTTTATCTATGTTTTCTTAAAAATAGAAATTGCCGTTATATGGCTGCTTTTGCTTGTGCTTGCACAGTTCCTTTTACTTGCCCAAGCTTATGGGAACAGACAAAATTTTTACGGCGGTTTTACAACCGCCTATCGATCTGTAGCTGCGATTGCCGCAGGCGTATTTGCATTATCGGCGATTGTTGTCTTTCTGACAGTACCGTCTTATGAAAATAGTCCACTTAAGAATACACGGGAAAGCTTGATTAGAACGGTCGACCAGATACGCTATGGGGTAGAACCTACGCTGGGCATGCCCGATGGCGATTTTACTAATTTACAGGCATTTGAGCCGTCGGACGAGACAGCACTCGAGGTCACGATGGAGAAGCCGGAATCTCTTTGGCTGCGCGGATATGTGGGAAGTGTTTATAATGGGCATGGGTGGAGTGAAAGCGATTCAAAAAGCCTATATGAGTATGCCGACATTTTTTACTGGCTGCATCGTGATAATTTTTATGGGCAAAAGCAATTGGCAGATGCCGCAGCAGTTACAGGGAAAGCCTCCTATGATCAGGCATTTGGAATCCATGTGAATAATGTGGGAGCGAGCAGCCGCAACATTTACGCGCCATATGAGTTATATATGGCAGGCGGAGAATTGATGCCTGCCGACATCATCGGAGATACAGCGCTGGTAAGTACAGGTTTTCGGGGGCAGAGGCAATATGAATATCTTTCTTTGCCCAATATAGTCAAACGCTATCCTGATATCATGCGGGAATTATATGGCGATGACGCTGAAACAAAACTTTCTACGGAAGCCTTCTTAACAGTGGAAAGTAATTACGCGGAATATATTTATGATCAATATACGCAGCTCCCCGAGGATACAACGCGATGGATAGAACAATATTTAAGTGATGTATTGCCAACTCAGGAAGAAGCGAATTATGCAAATGTTAAACAGGCGATCATTCAGTATTTAACTGAGCAAACCGAATATTCAACAGAGCCTTCACAAGCAGGGAGCGGTGATTTTGCCTACGATTTTCTGTTTTTGGATAAAGAAGGGTATTCCGTACACTACGCGACGGCTGCCACTTTAATGTTTCGCGCTTGTGGGATTCCGGCACGTTATGTTGAAGGTTATTTAATAACTCCACAGGATGTGCAGAGCGCTGCCGATCATTCAGTTTTTCAGATAGATGGTACGCATGCTCATGCATGGGTAGAGGTGTATCAAAGTGGGGTAGGCTGGATACCTGTGGAGGTAACGCCGCCTTATTTCGGACTGATGGAAGAAGCAGATTCACTTGAGGGTGTTCCGGGAACACGACCCGAATCGACTCCTGCTGCAAGCCCAGAGAATAATACGGTTGAAAATCAAGAGGAAATACCCAATCAGGTAGACGGTGAGAAAGCGGTAGCTGGGAACCTGCTGCTTATCATTTTGATTATTGTGTTTGCTGCAGCAGCTATATTTTTCCTGTGGCGCTATTGGAAGAAAAGACAAATGCAGTTTAAGAAAAAAGTAGAAGCGTGTCTTAATGAGAAAAACAATGAAGCAATAACAGCAATGTTCATTTGTGCGATGGATGCTCTTTCAACGTTAGGTCTAAAGGATGGCGGCGTTTGGTTGCTTGAGCAGCTGCGCCGTGAACTGAAGCCAGTCGATGGGGTGTCGGAGAAACGGATAGCACAAGTTTTTGCCGTTTATGAAGAGGCAACGTATTCTGCACATGAGATGAGCCAAGAAAGCCGAAAAGAAATGGAGGACTTTATAGAAGAAGTATATTTATTGCTCCGCGAACGCTTCGTTGGGCTAAAGAGGCTAAAAATATGCGGTTTTCTAAAGCTTGCTGCGGAAATAAAATCCGCACATGAAAA
Organism: Christensenella tenuis; assembly: GCF_014287795.1. Taxonomy (GTDB): domain Bacteria; phylum Bacillota; class Clostridia; order Christensenellales; family Christensenellaceae; genus Christensenella; species Christensenella tenuis. The sequence goes on along the minus strand of NZ_JACOON010000003.1, from coordinate 280,740 downwards.
GCGGTAAACAATACGTAAAATATCGGTTTAGAGGAGAAATTTTCTATACTGGAGAGAAAGTTAAAAGATGGATTTATTTGAAGCATGCAGGCTGGAAGCCGAGAAATGGAAAAAAATGGAAACCTTAGGGGCGTTCCGCAATATGGATCAAAAACGTGCGGAACAATATTGCCGTTACAGGAGCGCATGTGTTCACCGCTATATGCCATTATATAATAGGATGAGCGATGAAGCGCTCTTGCAAATTTTACGTGATCGTGCAGAAGAGCTTGGAAGAAATCCAACACGCCGAGAGATATTTCCAGCCTACCATATATTTTTGCGGTTGAGATTTAAAAATTGGCCGTCTGCGTTAAGAGCGGCAGGGTTAAAGCCTTCAAAGGAAAAGAAGAAACATGGAAAATGTGAAAAAAAGAAAACGAAAAAGAATTTTTAATATCATCATGATAGTTGTGGCTGCCATAATTGTGATTGCAGCAATTATGCTTGCAGGTAATTTACAGGGTTGGTTTGGTTTTGGAATAGGAACCGATGCGGTAATGGCCGAGAATGTGATCGGCAGTGTAAGTATCCAACGAGGCGGGGTAGCCTACTCGCTTGAAGACGGAATGAAGTTGCGGGAAGGAGATCTTATAGAGACCACAAACGGATCGTCGGTAGACCTTATTCTCGGAGGAGGAACGGTTAGTCTTGGCCAAAATACCGAGGCGCTGTATGTTAGCGGAGACGAATTAGCCGTAGAGTTAATGCACGGTGAGATTTTTGTAAATGCGGACAGTGCATTTACTATAAAACTCACGGAACTTAAAGTGGATATATCCGCCTTATCCGGAGTTTTCTCTGTGAGTGCGCCGGCTGGCAGTGCAAACGTATATGTTTATGAAAATGAGATAGCTGCCAAAGGAATGAAAATATCAGCTGGACAGGGAACTTCTTTCTATGCTGATAGTCAGCCTTCGTCTGTTATAAATCTTTCTGCTGCAGAGTTGAATGATTTTATCATCCGGAAAGCAATTGCGGCCGGACAGGCAAAACCCTTATGCTTCACAAATGAGCAGCTAAATCAAATTTTAGAAGAACGGGAAGAAGCATCGAAAGCTGCATTAGGACAACAATATAGCGACGACTCATCCAATGACAACGTATGCTCCATTATAATTCGCTGCGATGAAATACTTGAAAATATGGATGATCTGAAAGAAGGAAAAAACAAATATGTCCCGCAAGACGGTACAATTCTCAATGCGACTTCGATTGAATTCGAAGAGGGGGAAACGGTGTTTGATATCCTTGTTCGCGTGTGCGAAAATGCTGATATCCAGCTTGAGTACGCATGGGTTCCATTATATGATAGCTACTATGTTGAGGGAATCAACAATCTTTATGAATTTGACTGCGGGAAACAGTCCGGTTGGCAATATGAAGTGAATGGATGGTCTCCAAACTATGGATGCTCTTCCTATGCTGTAAAATCCGGCGACGCTATCGTATGGAGTTATGCATGTGAATACTAATGACTACTCCCTATATATCAATAGAAATAGTTATAAATAATGGAGTGAGTAGGATAATTAGGAGGTTAAAAATGGAGCAGGGCTTCGGGGGATATCATCCGGCGGTCAATTTCATATTTTTTGCGGGCGCGATCCTGTTCGGAATGTTTTTTGTGCATCCCGCTTTTTTGCTTCTGTCCGTCGGGCTGTCCTGTACGAGCTATTTTCTCTTCAAGGGACGGCGCGGCGTGCGCCTTTTGCTGGGTATGCTGGTGTTGGTGGCAACAGTATCGCTTCTGAACCCGCTGTTCAACCCGTATGGGGAGACGGTGCTGTTCATGTGGATGTGGGGGAGGCCGTTCACGCTGGAAGCGCTTTTGTACGGGCTTGCGACGGGTGGGATGTTCCTGACGGTCATTCTGTGGTTCGCGTGTTATAATGAGATCATGACGAGCGATAAGTTCACCTACCTGTTCGGGAAATTTGTTCCTGCGCTTTCGCTGGTTCTGTGTATGGTGCTGCGCTTTGTACCACATTATGAGGAAAAAATACGGGTTATCGGCGGGGCGCGGCGGTGTATCGGGAAATCGGCGGAAAACGGAACGAAGCGGGAGCGGCTTGAAAGCGGCATGGCGGTTCTGTCCGTGCTCACGTCGTGGTCGCTCGAGGGCGCGGCGGTCACGGCGGACTCCATGAAGAGCCGGGGATACGGCAGCGGGCCGCGGACGAATTTTTCCATCTATCGGCTTTCCCGCCGGGACGGAGTGGTCCTGACGCTGCTCGCGGTGTGTGCGGCGGGGCTCGCCGCATGTATGCTGCGGGGCGGAACGGAGGCAGTGTTCCTGCCCGGTATTTTCTGGGCGCAGGGCCCGGCAACGGCGCTCGGGTCGGTTTTCTACGGGATATTTTTGGCGGTTCCCGCCGCGATTCAAATAGGGGAGGGTATCACATGGCGCATTTTGCGGTCGAGGATTTGACGTTTACTTACCCGGAGGCGAAAAAAGAGGCGCTTTCCGGCGTGAGCATCAGCATTGAAAAGGGGGAATACGTCACCCTGTGCGGAAAGAGCGGAAGCGGCAAAACGACGCTGATGCGGCACCTGAAAACCGTGCTGACCCCACATGGGAAGCGCACGGGCCGTATTTTATTTGACGGGCAGCTGCTCGATACTGTGAGCCTGCGCGAGCAGAGCGCGCGCATCGGGTATGTCATGCAGGACCCGGACAGTCAGATCGTGACAGATAAGGTGTGGCACGAGCTGGCGTTCGGGCTGGAGAGCCTCGGGTGCGACCAGAAGACCATGCGCCTGCGCGTGGCGGAAATGGCGAACTATTTCGGCATCGGAACGTGGTTTCACCGGAATGTGGCAGAGCTTTCGGGCGGGCAGAAGCAGCTTTTGAACCTCGCGTCCATCATGGCGATGCAGCCGGACGCGCTCATCCTCGACGAGCCGACGAGCCAGCTCGACCCCATTGCCGCAGCGGATTTCCTCAATACGGTGCGCAAAATAAACCTCGAGCTCGGAACGACGGTCATTCTGTCCGAGCACCGGCTGGAGGAGGTGTTCCCCAGTGCGGACCGGGTGATCGTGATGGAAAACGGGAAAGTTTTGGCGGAGGACACGCCCCGCCGCATCGGGCAGCGGCTGCATGCGGAACAAAGCGACATGGCGGCCGCGCTCCCGTCGCCCATGCGCATTTTTTACGGTGTGGGGAGCAGCCTTGATTGCCCGCTCACGGTACGCGAGGGGCGCAGGTGGCTCTCGGAGGAACTGAAAGACACGAAGATCAGGCAGGACAGCCTGCCCGATCCCGGGGAGACAGAGGAGCCGGAGGCAAAGGACGCCGCCGTTGCGCTCAAAGAGGTGTGGTTCCGCTATGAAAAGGACGCGCCGGACGTGCTGCGCGGCACAAGCCTTTCCGTGCCGAAGGGAACTCTGTTCGCCGTGGTAGGTGGGAACGGCACGGGAAAATCCACCATGCTGAAAACGGTGTGCGGGATATGCAGGCCCTACCGGGGCAAGGTGATGATCGATGGAAAGCGGATCGAAAAATATAAGGCGGAAGAGCTGTTCCGCGGCAACCTTGCCATGCTGCCGCAGGACCCGCAGAGCCTGTTCGTCAAAAAAACGGTGGAGGAGGACCTTGTAGAGATGCTCGCGGACGTTCCGGGGAGCATCGGAGAAAAAGAGGAGCTCATCAACGGGGTGGCGCGGGACTGTGAGGTAATGGGGCTGCTTTCCTCCCACCCCTACGATCTTTCGGGCGGAGAGCAGCAGCGGGCGGCGCTTGCGAAGGTGCTGCTGTGCAGGCCGCGTATCCTGCTTCTCGACGAGCCCACAAAGGGCATCGATAACTTTTACAAGCAAAAGCTGGCGGAAATTTTAGACAGGCTGAAAGCAAAGGGAGCGACGGTCCTCATGGTGTCGCACGACGTGGAATTCTGCGCGCAGTATGCGGACAGCGTTTCCATGTTTTTCGACGGCGGCGTGGTGACGACGAACACGCCCGCGCGCTTTTTTTCGCAGAACAGCTTTTATACAACGGCGGCGAACCGCATGAGCCGCCATATGTTCAAAAATGCGGTGACGAACGGGGACGTGATCGAGCTATGCCGGATCAACAAACAAAACTGAAGCGGTGCGGAACGTATACGTGGTTCGGGTTCACTCTGCCGTTTGAGCGAAAGCTCGCGCTCATCGCGGAGGCGGGCTTTCAGACCATCTGCACATGGTGGGACGATACGTTTGCCGGAACGGACGGGCGCAAGGAGGAGCATTTCCGGCTCGCGGAGCGGGCGGGGCTTTTCCTCGAGCACACGCATCTTCCCTATTTCGGGTGCGACGCTCTGTGGTTTCCCGGAGAAGAGGGAGATGCGCTGTGCGCGCGCTATGCGCAGAGCGCGGCGCAGGCGGCGGACGCGGGAATCAAGACGGCGGTGCTGCACCCGTTCGGGAAATACGTGCCCGAAAACGGAAACTGGAGCATATACCTCGCGCGCATGCGGCGCATTGCGGAGCGGTGTGAACAAAGCGGCATACGCCTTGCCGTCGAGAACCTTGCGGACAACGAAGCGCTCGTGCATATTGTGGACGCCCTGCGGGAAAACCCGTTTGTCGGTATCTGCTTTGATACCGGGCATAATCATGTGACCGCGCCGAACGATTTCAGTCTGCTTTCGCATTTTTCAGACCGGGTATTTGCCCTGCATGTGCATGACAACGGCGGACGGCGGGACGAGCACCTGCTTCCCTATGAGGGGACGGTGGATTGGGCCGCGTTCCTCGCGGCGGTGGAGCAGACGGATTTCGACGGATCGCTGATGCTCGAGGCGTGCTGGCCCGTGGACTGGGATAAGCTCAACGAGCCGGATTATGAATATGAAGAGCCGCCCATACCGCCGGAGAAATACCTTGCGCGGGCAAGGAAAAGCTGTGGACGGATATTGGGAGAAAGGATGGAGGGTTAACATGGAAGAATATATCACGCTCGGAAAAAAGAAACGGGAGGAGCAGCCGGAAAAGCGAAAGTTTTCGCGGCGTACGGTACTCTCATTTTTTATCATTCTGATCGCTATCCCTTTTACGATATGGTTTGGCTGGCGCTACGGAGACCGGAATTTTTATATCGTGAGCCTGCTTATCATTATCTATACGATGATCCCCTTTTTTCTCGTGTTTGAAAAGCGCAGACCGCAGGCGCGGGAGCTCGTCATCCTTGCCGTGATGTGTGGCATCGCTGTTGCCTCACGTGCTATTTTCATCTGGCTTCCCCATTTCAAGCCCATGACCGCGGTCATTATCATTACAGGAATCGCGTTCGGGGCGGAGGCGGGCTTCCTCACGGGTGCGGTATCCGGCTTTGTTTCCAATTTTATTTTCGGGCAGGGCGCGTGGACGCCGTGGCAGATGTTCGCGTTCGGTATGGCGGGCTTCCTTGCCGGGTTGTTTTACCAGAAAGGCCTGCTGCGCAGGGAAAAGCTTCCGCTGTGCGTGTTCGGGGGCGTAGTCACGATGTGTGTGGTGGGGCCGCTGCTCGACACCTGCGCGCTGTTTACCATGAGCTCGGTCATCACGCCGGAAAGCGCGGCGGCCATCTATCTTTCGGGCCTGCCCGTGAACGCGGTGCACACCTCGGCCACGGTGCTCACCCTGCTTCTGGTCTCAAAACCGATGTTTGAAAAGCTGGACCGCGTGAAGCGGAAATACGGCATGCTGGAGGCGTAAACATGCGCTTCGACTCATGGCACCCGGCGGTCAATTTCATCTTTTTTGGTATCGTCATCGCTTCGGCAATTTCGTTCGACCAGCCGGTGTTCCTTGCCATCGGCTATGCCTGCTCCTTTGCCTATTCGGTCAAGCTGAACGGGAAAAGGGCGGTCTGCTTCAACCTTGCGCTCATTCCGCTCATCGTGCTGTTCGCCCTTTTTTATTCGGGCTACAACCACTTCGGGGTCACGAACCTCGCCGTCAATTTCATCGGCAACCAGCTCACCCTCGAGGCCCTTGTCTCCGGCTTTGTCATCGGAACGCGGGCGGCGTCGGTGCTGATGTGGTTTTCCTGCATGAACGCCGTCGTTTCGAGCGACAAGGTGGTGTATCTTTTCGGGCGCGTTTCGCCCCGTTTGTCTCTGTTTTTATCTATCCTGCTGCGCATGGTGCCGCGCGTGAAGGAACGTGCGCGGAAGATCGGCGCCGCCCAGCGGGCGATCGGACGCGGAGCGGGGCAGGGGGGCCTCCTGCGCCGCATGCGAAACGGTATGCGCATCGCGTCTATCGTGATCACATGGACGATGGAGAGCATGATCGGCACGTCGGACTCCATGAAAAGCCGGGGCTATACCCTGCGGGGGCGCACCGCCTTTTCCATTTACCGCTTCGACTACCGGGACAGGAGCTTCGTGCTCGTGCTGTTCGGCTGCGCCGCCATTCTCCTGATGGGCATACTGCTCGACCAGACGTGCATTCTGTATGACCCGGAGATCATCCTGAACCGTATCACGCCCCTTTCCGGCATATTCTATGCGGCCTATGCGCTTCTTTGCCTGCTGCCCATGCTGGTGCAGATAATGGGGGAGAGACGCTTTGCACGGCAGAGAAAAGCAGGCTGTGAAAACGTATAGGATAAAAAGAAATGCGGGAGTCGGAAGCTATTGAGGAAAAAATGCTTATGAAACCTATAAAAATCGCTTTATATATTTTTCTTGCTTCTTTACTGTTGGCAGGATGCACTTCTGTGTCTCCAATTTCAAGCAGTAGTCTAATTAGTACAGCCGATTCCCCCAAAACTTTACAAGACACAGAAGTTCCATCTCCGGAAACAGGAGGAGGATTGATGCCTCCTGCTTATTTCGATAGTGATGAAATGTTGATTGCCGCAATCAAGGAAGCCAAAAATAATACAAGCAAAAATGATGACCTTGATTTGGCGTCGATATCCGAGCTATACAAGCCCGCGACAATACCAGACGATTTGTCGTTTAAAAACATAGTTGTTAAAAAGACGTATATTTTTTATAGTTACATTAATGAAGAACAAACTGATTATGCAAATTTTAATTGGTTCCGAGAAATGAAGCCGGAGGTGGCGATGAATGGTCTTTATGGGCGTGGGGCGATAAGCGAACGCGAGATCGAATATAACGGAATCAAATATGTTTTCTTAGAGTGGGCAGACTTCGAAACAGGGAAATCTGATGGCTATTCCATACATTGGGTCAATGATAACAAGGCTTATGGCGCATCAATTCCGGCAGGCTGGACAGATGAGGAAATCCTTGCGTTTTGCCAGATAGAGACTGTGCCTGTAGAATAAATATTTGCTATTCACCATAAGGAGGCCACACCTATGAAATTTGTCAAAGTTCTTTTATGTGTTTTTGCATTACTACTGCTACTGTTGCTGACAGCATGTTCACCACAGCCATCAGTCAGCGTTAGTTCATCTAATCCCACTGCTTCTCAATCGCAGCCGCTGTATTCGGAAGAATCCCAACCGGAAACGGGAGGAGGATTGCTGCCTCTTGCTTATTTCGATAGTGATGAAATGTTGATTGCCGCAATCAAGGAAGCCAAAAATAATAATAAAAATGATGACTTTGATTTGGCGTCGATATCCGAGCTATATAAACCGGCAACTGTACCGGAAAATCTTTATTTCGAAGAAATACAAGTAAAAAAAACATATATTTCATACTGTTATGTTAACCAAAATCAGATTGAATATGCAAACTTTACATGGTTCCGAGAAATGAAGCCGGAAGTTGCGATGAATGGTCTTTATGGGCGTGGGGCGATAAGCGAACGCGAGATCGAATATAACGGAATCAAATATGTTTTCTTAGAGTGGGCAGACTTCGAAACAGGGAAATCTGATGGCTATTCCATACATTGGGTAAGCGAAGGCAGGGCTTATCAAGCGTATATTAAATCAATTTATACAGATGAAGAAATACTGGAATTTTGTCAATATGCAACCGTGCCTGTAGAATAGAGGTAAGAGAAAGAATATGTTTATTTAATAAGGTACATCTATAGCATATCGCATAAATATAGCGCTGAAGTAAACTGGAATCATTGTTATAACTTAAAAAAAGATACATAAATTTTAGCATCTTTGCGCTCTCAAATAGCGAAGATGTTTTTTGTGTACTTTTTTATAAGGCGAGGGCGCCTCCATACCTCCATTTTGAACAGATGCTTTAAAAACAAACTACAAAATGGAGGTATCGGTATGAAAAGGATCAATTTGAGGAAATACTATCCCTATTATAGTCATGACATTTGGGTTTTTGTGTCGGATGAAGTGGCGGAGGATATGGACGATGCGCTGCGTGAAGTATGGGCGCAAAATGCCAAAATACGGTATCACAAGGCATATTATTCTCTCGACCGCGACGATGGTATTGAAAAAGCGGCTCTTTATCCGCCGCTATCACCGGAAGAGCTTCTGATGCATAAGCTCAACCGAACAACGCTTTATTCGGCGTTGCTGGAGCTGCCGGGTAAGCAGGCAAACAGGCTGTACGCGAGATATTTTCTGCATCTTACTGCAGCGGAGATCGCGAGGCAGGAAGGGGTGAAACCCAATACAGTCGTACAGTCGCTCAAAAGAGCGTTAAAAAACCTGAAAAAATTATTGTAAAGGTGTCATTTTTCGGATGATTTTTCTCCTGATAGTAGAGGGAGTTATTTTCAAGCACCTTGATAAATAGCCGATAGAGTAAAAGGCTCATATCCAATCGCTTGAATACGTTTGTTGTATCACGAGCAAAGGACGCACACGCGAGGACTGCCAAACCATATTAGGTATGAGCGGGAAAGTCAACGTCCGGGAGTTTCCGCGGCAGGAAACGTGCCAAGACTGATACAGCACATAATGATACTTGCGCATAGTCGAGATCAGGTTCCAGAGTGCGCCCCTGCCGGAAGCAGGGTGGTGTGATCCCAATGACGGCTTTGCCAAAGCCGGTTCAAGTGGTTGCCTTTCCGCTATGGGGAGTAGTGTCGAATAATAGCGAATTGAATATATGAGATGAGCAGTGGGAAGAGAAAACCATGTATCTAAATCCCACTGCTCATTTTATTCTTCAGGGGGTGATAAAATGTCACCAGCAAACATCAATGAAAAAAATATGTTCCGCAATTATCCAGATATTGTTACTGTATCCCAATTACAGGAAATGCTGAATATTGGGCGCACTTACGCATACAAGTTGCTGAAGAATCAAGAGATATACAATAAAAAAGTAGGGAAAGAGTATAAAATTCCTAAAATCGGAGTTATTGAATATGTAAAGAGAAATGAATGAAAATTTTGCCTGCCAGCAGTCCTGATATAAAATGAAGATAGTTATATTTCTGGACTGCTTGTTTTGAAAGGAGGATAAAATGACAGGCAGCCTATATATTAAGAATAATGAGTATTATGTGATCCTGAATATGGTCGATGGTAGAGGAAAAAGAGTCAAGCAGCCTTGGATCAATACGACTCTCAAGGAAAGAGGGAATAAAAAAAGAGCAGAGGCGCTTCTGACAAGTATATGTAACTTATCGGAGGGAAATATTGAAGAAGAATTCATAAAAATTATCCGGAAAGAAATTAAAAAACAGGGGCCGGATGCGGTCATCGCGAATCTGAATGAGGACTATGGAAATTACCTGCGTACAAATCACATATTGGTATTACGTCCGGACTCAAGCGGCGAACATTACGAAGATGGCGACTTTTTGGATTGGGTGCAAATATGGATGGATTATAAATCTGATGAAGGAGATGTTGACGCGACAGTTATGGCGTATGAGTCTATTACCCGGGTTCATCTAAAACCCTATTTCACAAAATTGGGCAAAAAAATTAGTGAGCTTACGAGTGAGGATATCCGAAATTATTTTAAATTCAAGCGGAAAGAAAGCAAACTGTCTGAGAATACGCTTGCGAAGCACTATGTCGTGATTAGAGGCACATTGGCCTATGCAGTCAAAAAGAAAGTGATTTTTGAAAATGTTACTGACGAAGTGCAAAAGCCCCAGACTATTCCTTATTCAGCAAATTATTATAGCTTGCCAGAACTCAAAAAGTTACTTCAAACGGTTGCGGGAAATAAGCTCGAAACAGTGGTATATCTGTGTAGTTTCTTTGGATTACGCCGTTCAGAGGCATTAGGGTTAAAATGGGATGCGGTTGATTTTAACGCGAATATGATTACGATAAGAAATAAAGTCACGCAAATAAAAGGGTGTGACGGCCGTAGGCAAGTAAAAGCATCATCAAAATTAAAAACGAAAAGAAGTAGCCGATCCCTCCCAATGAGTTTATCAGTCAGGCAATATCTGTTACGCCTTAAAAGAATACAAAAAGAAAACAAAAAGTTTTTCGGAAAAGGATATGATTATACTTGGGACGGATATGTGTGTGTCAATGTGGATGGCACATTGATTTGTCCGGATTATGTGAACAGTATGTTTCCTAAGTTCTTAAAAAAACACCATTTGCGGAAAATCAGATTTCACGATCTTAGGCACACTTGTGCAACACTTTTACTGCGTGCAGGGTTCAACATGCGACAACTACAAGAGTGGTTGGGGCATAGTGATTTTGGCATTACAGCAAAGATATATGCCCATGTTGATTACGAGGATAAAGCGACAATGGCGGATAGCCTTGAGCATCAGATCAATGGTGGCGTTCTGGGTGAAAATAGTGAAGGGCGTAAAAAGGAAGCTCTCAGACAATGCGCACTTGATTTGCTGAAACAAGGAGAAACGCTCGAAACTGTAAAAGAGTGGCTTCATTTGGAGGAAGACGATATCTATGATAATGTTGCAACTGAAGATTTTACCATGATGTGTAAAACTATTGAAGAGGGTATAACCGAGGATACATTGAATGATCTATTGAGCGCATGAAGTGTTGCCGTGTTAGAAAAATGTTAGAAAAATTGCATTTTAGGAGAACACAAACCGAAGAAAATGGCTTAACAAAGCGGTATTTGGGAGATAGAAATACAAATAGAGCGCAGGACTCCGACTCCTGAGGCCGAAGGTTCGAATCCTTTCGGGCACACCAAAAACCATTTTATGCGCAAAGCGCATGGAATGGTTTTTTTATGCAGAAGATTCGAACCTTCGAAGGTTCATGCAAACGTAAGCGAAACGCGAAGCGGGCGCTATCCTTTCGGGCACACCCTTTTATTGATTGATATAGCTTATGTACATCAAATATAGAGAGTGCGCCCTGCCGCGGCACGGTTATAATAATATAATACCCAAAATTTCCCCGACATTCCCCCTGTGAACCGTTTAAGGATAAAACACATGGGATTTCCCAGCCTAATTTTCTAATTTTATATGCTTCAAAAGCGTTACTGCAAAAGAGGTCAAACCGTCTGCGCATTCTACGGAAATGGTCCCGTGGTGAAGGTCTATTACCTTTTTTGCGATAGCAAGGCCGACGCCGATGCCATCGCCCGAACGGGATGTATCGCTCTGATAAAATTTAGTGAAAATTCGTTTCTTATCGGCCTCTGGAATGCCCGGACCAGTATTTTGAATCGTTACCGTGATAAGATCTGCAAGGCTGCTATCAATTATAATCGAAATATTGCCGCCTTGGGGCGTAAACTTAATGGCGTTATCAAGCAGATTTATCCAGACTGATTTCAGCATTTCCTCGTTTGCAGAAATCATAAATTCATCAAAATCAAGATTCAGGCACAATTCTCTCTTCGACCATTTTTTTTCGAGCAAAAGCACACAGGTGCGGAGCTGCTCCGAAAGATTAAACTTGGTAACGTCGGTTAGGATATTCTGGTTTTCAATTTTTGTCATATCCATCACGTTGGTAGCCATAATGGAGAGACGGCGGGCCTCTTCTTCTATAATGGCAAGATATTCCTTTGCTTGTTCGCCAGAAATAGCCTTATGGTTCAAAAGACGGGCGAAGCCAAGAATCGACACGATAGGGGTTTTGAATTCGTGAGAAAAGCTGTTTACAAAATCAGAACGCAGGAGTTCTGTATTTTGAAGCTCTACTGCAAGCGTGTTAAAGCTCTCAGCCAAATCTTTTCCGGTTCTGGATTCTCCAAAATAAAGACGCGTCGTGTAATTGCCGGAAGCAAGCTGGTTCATGCCATCAATCAGCCGATTTAGGGGACGCAGGGAAATCCTGCTTATAAGAAAAGAGACAAAAGTTCCGACAACGATACTCGCAATGACAAAAATAAGTATCAGTATATTTGGTAAAGCGCTCTCCGGGGAATCGGTAGGCAGGACGCCTGCGCTTACCAACCAAAATATCATTACCCCAACAATGAACATCGTGATGACAAGCACGACAAATACGGCCAGTACAAATAGCAGGGTGAATAGCACGCGAGAGGGTCTTTTTTTCTTTTTCATACGTTTTTCACCGCCTTGTATCCAAGTCCACGAACCGATATAATTTCAAATTCCGGCCAATCCTCGAAGCGTTTGCGCAATCGCCCTATATGGACGGTCACGGTCTCCCAACCGGTGTTGCTTTCTACCCCCCAGATTTCATCCATGAGCTGGATACGGGTAAATATCTGACCGGGATAGGAGAGAAGCTTATATAAGAGCAAGAATTCTTTTTGCGGAAGTTCAAGCGTCTGTCCGTGGCCTGTTACAGTCATAGCGGTATAATCGAGGATAACGTCTCCGACTACAATTTTTTTCTCGCTTACAATTTTGGAGCGCCGCAGCAAAGCCTTGATGCGCAGCAACATCTCTTCTTCATCTACAGGTTTTGTGATATAGTCGTCTGTTCCGGAAAGAAAGCCCTGCTTTCGGTCTGCGGGAAGCTGTTTTGCGGAAACCATCAAAATAGGTAAATCGTTTTGAAGTTCGCGCAGCGTTTCTGTAAATTCATAACCGTCCATACGGGGCATCATAACATCCAGTACAACAAGGTCAACATGCGTTTTTTCCATTGCTTCCATTGCATCTTCTCCGTTTTCGGCAAGCGATACGGTGTATCCCTCTGATTCAAGTAAAGCCTGAAAAAATTTCCGCGTATTTTTATCGTCGTCCACAACGAGGATATGAAACATAAAAAACCACCTTATCTGAATGAAATATATGACTTTATCTTATCGAAATTCGCAAGATACATCAAGTTTAGTTTCAGTTTATGTTCCGTTTCTAAAATAGAGTCAAAATAATTGATGAGAGGAGTATGCCCTTATATGCTTAAATTATTTAGGAAATTCACTGCAACCGAGTGGGGTCTGGTAGGACTTGCTCTCGTTTTAATTGTGATACAGGTATGGCTCGAGTTGACAATGCCAAGTTATATGTCGGAAATTACAATGCTTGTCCAGACGGAGGGCAGCGCAATGTCAGAAATTCTGTCCGCAGGAGGGATGATGCTTGCATGCGCGCTTGGAAGCCTTGCGGCTTCAATAGGAACGGCAATCTGCGCATCGAAGGTAGCGGCTAACTTTTCAGCGAATATTCGCGGAGAATTATTCCAGAAAGTCCAGTCGTTTTCCATGGAAGAAATCGGACGTTTTTCTAACGCCAGCCTGATTACACGGTCGACGAACGATGTTATGCAGGTGCAAATGCTGGTTGTACTGGGAATGCAAATGCTCCTGAAAGCTCCTATTATGGCGGTGTGGGCAATTGTAAAGATTTCAGGAAAAAGCTGGCAATGGACCTTTTCAACTGGGATGGCTGTAGTCGCGTTGGTTGTCATTGTAGGGATATGCATACTGGTGGCAATGCCAAAATTCAAGAAGATGCAAATTCTAACGGATGATATCAACCGCGTAACGCGTGAAAACCTGACGGGCCTTAATGTTGTCCGTGCATATAATGCCGAAGATTATCAGGAGAAAAAATTTGAAACGGCGAACAATAACCTGACCAAAACCCAGCTCTTTTCGTCTCGGGCTATGTCGTTTATGATGCCGGGAATCCAGCTTGTAATGAGCGGGCTTGGGCTTGCCGTTTATTGGATTGGCGCGTACTTGATTCAAAACGCCGGAGCGGTGGAAAAGATGACGCTATTTTCAGATATGGTGGTGTTTTCCCAATATGCGATGCAGGTCGTTATGTCGTTTATGATGCTTGTAATGATATTTATCCTGTTGCCGCGCGCCTCGGTGTCGGCGAAGCGAATCAACGAAGTGCTGAATACGGAGCCTACAATTGAGGATGGAACAGTAACGAAATCAGACAACGGAATGGTGGGAGAGGTCGAGTTCCGCGACGTCAGTTTCCGTTATCCGGACGCAGCGGACGACGTGCTTTCCAATATCTCTTTTACAGCGCATAAAGGGGAAACCGTTGCGCTGATAGGCTCTACCGGATGCGGAAAAAGCACGGCTATCAATCTGATTCCGAGATTCTATGATGCCACAAAAGGTAAAGTATTGGTAGATGGGATAGATGTAAGGGAATATTCGCAAAAAGCGCTGCGGAATAAAATTGGTTATGTATCCCAAAAAGCTACATTATTTTCCGGTACAGTACAAAGCAACGTGAACTATGGGGATAACGGAAAGACGGCCCAGCCTTCCGATGTGATTGACGCTGTATATACGGCACAGGCCAACGATTTTGTAGAAAAAATGGAAGACGGATATGACGGATATATAGCACAAGGAGGCGCCAACCTGTCCGGAGGACAGAAACAGAGGCTTTCCATTGCCCGCGCGGTTTGCCGCCGGCCGGAAATCTTTATCTTTGACGATTCCTTTTCCGCGCTGGACTATAAAACAGACCGCGACGTGCGCAAAGCACTGGATAAAGAGTGCGGCGGATCAACGCGCATTATTGTGGCGCAGCGCATCGGAACGATTCGTGATGCAGATAAAATTATTGTACTTGACGAAGGAAAAATCGCCGGGATGGGTACGCACGACGAATTGATGAAGAACTGCGAAGTGTATAAACAGATAGCTCTTTCACAGCTTTCAAAGGAGGAATTGGCATAATGGGAAAAAATGAATATGGTAGCAACAGGCCACAGAATAGCGGGGCCCCCGGCTCCGGAATGATGAGAGGGTCGTCCGAAAAAGCAAAAAATTTTACAGGAACATGGAAAAAACTGATAAAATACTCTAAAAAATATTACGTGCCGCTTGTGTTGGCAATTATCTTCGCAATCGGGGGCACTATAATGACGCTGATTGGACCGGACAAACTGTCGGAGATGACTAAAGTAATTACCGATGGGATTACGACGGGAATTGATTTGGCTGCGGTTGCATCGATCGGCATCACCCTTGTTATATTGTATCTGTGCAGTTTTGGGTTGTCGACTGGACAGCACTGGATTATGGCAACGGTCTCCCAAGGGGTATCCAAACAGATGCGTAGCGATATCTCCAGAAAAATCAACCGCCTTCCAATGGGATATTTCCATGGGACCTCTACCGGGGATGTGCTTTCGCGCGTTACAAACGATGTAGACATGATTTCACAATCGCTGAATCAAAGCGTGGGTATGTTGGTTTCGGCAGTTACACTATTTGCGGGCTCTCTTATTATGATGTTGCTGACGAATGTTATTATGGCGGCGACAGCAGTCATTGCGACTTTAATCGGCTTTCTTCTAATGATGCTGATTATGAGGCGGTCACAAAAATATTTTGACCGCCAGCAAAAACATCTTGGGGAAATCAATGGACATGTAGAAGAAATATATACAGGCCATACGGTGGTAAAGGCATACAACGGAGAAGAGAACGCGCAGAAAGTTTTCGATAAATTAAACGGAAGATTAAAGGACAGTGCATTTAAAGCTCAATGCCTGTCAGGGCTTATGCAGCCGCTTATGTACTTTATTGGAAACCTTGGTTATGTAGCTGTGTGTGTGGTGGGAGCATTGCTGACGATGGACGGCAAAATTGGTTTTGAAGTAATCGTCGCGTTTATGATGTATGTACGGTATTTTACCCAGCCCCTTTCACAGATGGCGCAGGCGATGCAATCTCTGCAATCGGCCGCCGCCGCAGGAGAACGCGTCTTTGAATTCCTGGAAGCGGAAGAGATGCAGGATGAAAACGAAAAGAACCAAAAACTGGAACAGACAAAAGGATATGTGGAGTTTGAGCATGTGAAATTTGGATATACAGATGAAAAAACAATTATCCATGATTTTTCCGCCCAGGTCAGCCCGGGGCAGAAGATTGCCGTAGTAGGGCCGACCGGCGCGGGGAAAACAACCATGGTAAACCTGCTGATGCGGTTCTATGAGATAAAAAGCGGGGAAATCCGCATAGATGGAGTGCCGATACGTGAAATGACGCGGGAGGAGGTACACAAGCAGTTTTGCATGGTACTGCAAGATACATGGCTGTTCGAGGGAACTGTGCGGGAAAATCTTATCTACTGCACGGAAAACGTATCGGATGAGAAGATGGAGGAAGCGTGCAGGGCAGTTGGACTCGACCATTTTATACGCACTCTGCCGTACGGATATGATACGGTATTAAATGACCAGTTAAATTTGTCGCAAGGACAAAAGCAACAGCTTACCATAGCGCGGGCGATGATTGCGGACAAACCAATGCTGATATTGGATGAAGCGACAAGCTCGGTTGATACGAGAACAGAACAACAGATACAGAGTGCGATGGATGCTCTTATGAAAAACCGTACTTCATTCGTTATCGCTCACCGCTTGTCTACGATTAAGAATGCTGACCTTATCCTTGTACTAAAAGACGGAGATATTATAGAGAGCGGAACGCATGACGCATTGATGAAACAAGGAGGTTTTTATGCAGAACTGTATAACAGCCAATTTGACCAAGCTGCCTGACGGAGGAATATTTGAACATGGACAAAGATAATATCATGGATAAAGAAATAGAAAAGCTGATGCAAGCCGGAGGTGAATTTTTCACACAAAAAAACAGGAACGAATTTGTTGGAATGTTCCTCAGAAGAGGACAGGCGTTTATGGAAATGATGACCTATTACCGCTGCGCGTTGATGGAAATGGAAACCAAATTCAATGTAATGAACGAGGAATTTTCACTGCAATTCGATAGGGAACCAATCAGCAATATTAAGACAAGGCTCAAATCGCCGCAAAGCATTGTAGATAAACTGCTGAGAAAGGATTTTCCCATTGACGTTTCTAGTGTGGAAGACAATCTGAATGATATTGCAGGTATACGCGTAATATGTTCTTTTCTTGATGATGTGTATATGCTGGAAGAGGCGCTGCTGAAACACGACGATGTTACCCTGATAGAAAAGCGGGACTACATTGCGTCTCCCAAGAAGAATGGTTACAGGAGCCTGCACTTGATTGTTTCAACACCTATCTTTCTTGCGCACGAAAAGCGGATGATGAAAGTGGAAGTACAGCTTCGAACGATTGCAATGGACTTTTGGGCAAGTCTTGAACATCAAATCAATTATAAGAAAAAGAACGGAATACCGCAGGGGAATTTGTCTGAGCTTTACGAATGCGCTGAAATGAGCGCGGAACTTGACAGGCGCATGGCAGAACTGAGAAAAAAATGCGGCATTGCGCGGGACGGCGAAAAGGAGGCGTTTCATTATGAGAAAATATCACTACATAACGATTGAGCGCGAATATGGAAGCGGAGGAACGAAAATTGCGCGAAAGCTGGCAAGCATAACCGGCGTGCCGTGCTATGGCCATGAAATACTCAAGGCTGTTTCAAAAAAATATAACTTTTCTATTGAAAATATAGAACGATATGAGGAAAATGTTCCAAACAGCCTTTTATATACGATTTATGCACTCAGTCAAGCAACCTCTGCAAATCCGGATATGGTGTCAAAAGAAGGACATATTTTCCTTGCTGAACAAGATGAAATAAGAAAGATGTCGGGAGAGGGACCTGCCATTTTTCTTGGACATTGCGCCTCTGAAGCGTTAAAAGAGCGTAGAGGGGTCGTAAAAGTTTTTATCTGGGCAACGGAAAAAGATAAAAGAAACCGAATTGTAGAAGACTACGCTATCCCGGAACATGAAGTGGAAAGCATAATGAAACGGTTTAACCGTAGGCGTGAACGGTATTACTACGCAAATACCACAAAAAGATGGAATGATTTTACAAATTATGACATTGTATTAAATTCTTCAGAATTAGGTATAGACGGCTGTGTGGCCGTATTGGGAAGCCTGCTTGCAGATATACCGGAATAAATTACTGTAAAATAACAGGCACGGCCTCAGCCGTGCCTGTTATTTTACAGTAAGCAGAGAACTTATAGTACCGGCCGTGTAAATCAATTCAAGCGAGTCCTTTTTTCAATGCGTTTAACGCCACTGTAACGTAAATACCGGTTATATTTTATGGCATAAATAGTGCTGCCGAATATGGAAGCCGGCAGGCCTTTCCATGACCAGACGCGGTATATTTTGAAACGAATACTATTGGCGTCGAAGAAGACGGAATGAATGTAGGCAATATGATCGAAACAGACAATTATTTTCGCTGCGTCGATATAGTGATCGAAGACCTGGGAAAATGTTCAGCGCAAGATAGATTAAAGGGCTTCACCAGACCTTAAAGAACGAGACGAGTGATTCATGGAAAAGCAGGATATCAATATTCTTGGACATATATCGAACGGGTACTTTCCAACCAAACGGGTAACCGGCCGGATTGCCAGCGGATGGTCAAGGCCAGCGCAAAGGGCCTGTTTGTCGTGGTGGCCGGATGGCGGCTCGACTGCTTCGCGCGAAACCGCTACGGCTCCACCCCATGATAAAACGCTCCTGCGGAAAAACAGTGTGAAGGTCGTTGCGATTTGAATGGACACCGGTTTGGCAAGGAAACAGTTTACTCATAGTATTTTGGAAGAACTCCAGGCTTTGCAGTATAAGCGCTTTTTGATGGTAAGTCTAAAAAACTTTTCGTAAATTTTCGTCGGAGGGAACACTTGTAATGTTTTATGTACCACATTATAATGAAAGGTAATGAGTCTACTATGTTTTTCATTCAACGTTATAAGATAGTCCAATAATAATCAATATACTTTAGAGAAGCTGTGATTCTAATCATGCGCGATGCAAACCTGCACGGATGTAAATATAATGCAAGGAGGATTGAATGGTGTATGGTACGGAGCTCGCAAGAAAGAATTCTCGTGACAAAACGCAAAGCATGTTTGAACATGCGAAACATGTAGCTGATATTTCCACTGCAATTTCGCACTGCCCCAATACTTCCGGACTCATTGCGTATCTTCACGACTTGGGGAAACTTTCCGACGCATTTCAAAGCTATATAAAGGGCGGAAGCGGAGAGCGCGGCAGTGTTATCCATGCATGGCAAGGGGCATTTTTGGCAGATGAAATCTTTATCGATCATGGTGCGCCAGAGGCTTTGCTGCTCAAGGAAATGATGGCCTTTTGTATCACTGCGCATCATAATCGTCTTGCGGACGGCATTGCGCCGGATGGGACAACCGATTATTTCGACAAACTGCAAAACGCTGACGACGCCAAATATTCCTACCATGAGATCAAAAATAAAATTACAGATTCCGAGAAAGCAAAGCTGCAACTCCTGTTTGAAAAAGCGGTTTGCGAGATTCGCGCCCTGTTGGATCACATTCAAAACGCCTATAGAAGCCCTGATTCAGCTGCTTTTGCCCTGGGCTTAGCCGTGAAGTATCTTTACTCCTGTTTGGTTGATGCAGACAGGCTCGATGCATATTTGTTTGATGTGAATGAGGAATTTTTGTATTCCAATACCGACTGGGCTCCGCTAACAGAAATATTCGAACGAAATATTGCTTCGTTTTCAAGCGGTACGGATATTGCAAAAATCAGAAAATCCATATCTGATCAATGCAAAGCTGCCGCAGATCATGAAACTGGGATTTATCAGCTCCTGGTGCCGACCGGGGGTGGAAAAACCTTGTCCTCTTTACGGTTTGCGCTGCATCACTGCAAAAAGCAAAAAAAGAAACGGATTATTTATGTCATTCCCTACCTTTCCATCATAGAACAGACGGCAAAATCCATTCGTGATATTTTGGAGGTGGAGGAAGACAGCGGCGTTATTTTTGAACATCACTCAAATACCCTTGAGCCGGAAGATGATGGCGCTTCCGAGACACGCAAGCGAATGGCGTCGCGATGGGACAGCCCTATTATCATAACTACAATGGTACAATTTCTGGAATCGGTGATGTCTTCAAAGAGCGGCAAGCTGCGCAAATTTGCCTCCATGGCAGACTCAGTCATTATTTTTGATGAAATACAATCCATGCCCATAAAAGCGATCCACTGTTTTAATGAAATCGTCTCGTTCCTGTCAAAAATACTAAACGCTACGGTTCTCCTTTGTTCCGCGACGCAGCCTGCCCTTGCATCTACGCAGCGAAGCAATCTTTTGCTTGCGGCACATCCAAGGCTTATTGATTGCGCCAATGAATTCAAGCATATGAAACGCGTGAACATTGCGGCTGAACCTGAGCGTGACATTTTTTCCACGGCGGATTTTACTATGGATAAGGCAGGTGAGAATGGGAATTGCCTTGTTATTGTAAATACCAGGAATGCCGCGCTGGAACTGTTTGACACAATAAAGAACCGGGCCGTTGGCTTTGAAGTCCTGCACCTAAGCACCTCTATGTGTGCGGCGCACCGTATGGAAATTATTCGAAAAATGCGGGCACATCTCAATGGCGGCACAAAAGTAATCTGTATTTCTACCCAATTGATTGAGGCGGGGGTCGATATTTCGTTTTCATGCGTCATTCGCAGTATGGCAGGATTGGATTCTATTGCCCAGGCCGCAGGAAGATGCAATAGAAACGGGGAGAGCGCTGAACCCAAAAAAGTTTATGTATTCCCGTTAAAAGGCGAGAGCCTTGACAGGCTGCCGGATATCAGGATGGGACAAGAAATAACGCAGCGAATCATCCAAAGTAAGGAACCGGGTGTTGATTTACTGGATGAAGAGGCGATGTCTGAATTTTACGACCAATATTTTAACGGCCAGGATAGGCGGATGGATTACCCGGTAGGCCAGGCTGGAAGCATTTATGCTATGTTGTCACACAACAAGGACGGAAAGGGAAATTATCGGAACAGAACCGGCAGGCAGTTTTCCCACTTTATAACGCAGGCCTTCCGGTCTGCGGACGCGGAATTCAGTGTGCTGGACAAAAATACAACGTCGGTCGTTGCCCGGTACGGCGGTGCAAAAAAGCTGATCGATGAATACAGAAATCAGCCCCGAAGCGTTTTTACCAGGGAAAAAGTACAAATTTTAAAGAAACTGCAGAGATTCAGTGTTCCCCTGTATGAGTATGAACTAAAAAAGCTTTTGGAAAGACACGCGTTATCACCATTGGATGAAGAAACGGGCATACTGCTTCTTGACGAAAATTATTATTCACAAGATACAGGCGCGGTTTCAGACATAATTCAGGACAATCTTATTGTTTAGCAAGGAGGAAACGAATGAAAGACGATGTGGTGAGTAAGATTGTAAAAAAAAGAAACTCAATCGAGTTTGAAGCGTATGCAAAATACGCGCTGTTCTCAGACCCGGTGACTCGTGTTGGCGGCGAGAAATTTTCTTATCAGGTACCGACCTATCAGGCAATCAAGGGAATTGTGGAATCCATCTATTGGAAACCGACGTTTATTTGGGTGATCGACGCTGTCAGGATCGTAAATAAAATCCAGACCGAGGGCAAGGGGATACGCCCGATCAAAATGAGCGGGGGCAATGATTTGGCTTACTATACCTACCTGAAAGACGTACGGTATCAGGTACTCGCCCATTTCGAATGGAATGAGAACCGCCCGGAATTGCAAAGCGACCGCAATGAAAATAAGCATCATAACATTGCCAGGCGCAGCATTGAAAAAGGTGGCAGGCGCGATATTTTTTTGGGGACAAGGGAATGCCAAGGGTATATAAGGCCGTGCGAGTTTGGGAGCGGCGAAGGTTTTTATGACGATTATAATGAATTGAGTTTTGGATTTATGTTCCACGGGATCGATTATCCGGATGAAAACAAATCCAGAAACGCGGATGGAACGCTTGCCCGGAATTTTGATATCCGCTTTTGGAACTGCGTGATGCAGGATGGGATCATTCTTTTCCCGCCGCCGGACGACAGTTCCTTGAAGCGCCGCACTGTATTTGAAAATCAGCAGGTGAAACGGTTTGTGATCGGAGAGAATATGGCGCCTGTTGATCAAGAGGGGAGTGACGAGTAGTGGGAGTGTTTCAAAATTTGATTGAAACGTATGATAAGTGCGAGAATGCGGTTGGCATTCCTGTAACAGACGCCGACGGAAACGTCAACGACAGGAAAACGCTGATGCCAATTTTTCATACGACGTTCAAGTCTGAAATTTGTGTTTATCTCGACCGGGACGGAGGCTTCGTCCGCGCGAGCCGTGACAGTAAGGAGACGACAATTATTATTCCCTGTACGGAGGGCTCTGCGGGACGCGCCAATGATATAAAGAATCCGCTGCCTCATCCGCTCTGCGACCAACTGGACTATGTGGGGGGAATCAAAGACAAAGGCAGCAAAAATTATCTTGCGCAGCTTGCCGAATGGAAAGGCGGGAATGTTGCGCTGAATGCCATCTATGCATATATTTCCGGTGGAACCATTATTGCTGATTTAATTGAAAATGATATTTTCAAAGACAGTGAATATCAATCCGGGGCGGAGAGCCGGGACGTATCCTCTATTGACTATGATAAAATCAGGAAAATCGGCGTTCGATTTGTCGTACAAATGGGCGCCCGAGCTTCCCATGTTTGGGAAGACAAGGAGATTCGAACTGCATGGATCGCCCATGTGCGCAGTAGAACGAAAGGAAACAATTCTTTGTTCGATTACCTGAGCGGCTGTGCTGTTGATGCTGTGGCAACCCAACATCCGAAGAACATAAACGCGATGACAGGTAATGCAAAACTGCTTTCCTGCAATGATACGAACGGCTTTACCTTTCGCGGGCGGTTTTCATCGCAGGATGACGCGGTGATCGTTGATTATGCGCAGTCGCAGAAGATGCACCAAATGCTCCGCTGGTTGATTGCCAATTACGGCTACATGGTCGATTCGCAGGTTGTTGTAACCTGGGCCGTTGACAGCGACACCGAAGTGAAGGAAAAGGCGCAGGACAACACGTTTAACCTCTTCGGCAGCATGGAGGCAACCAGAACGGACGCTGATATTTTATCGGACGCAGGCACAAAGGCCGTTTATGCGGACTATACTGTAAAGCTCAAGAATGTTTTGCAGGGATATAGAAGGGCGGAAGACCTGAAGCAGCATGCGCGTACGATTTGTATTGCGGTGTTTGACGCCGCGACAACGGGCAGGATGGGTTTGGTGTTTTACCAAGAAATGCCGGAACACACCTATCTTGAGAATATTATCAACTGGCATAGTGACACTTCTTATTTTCTTAGCGCATGGAAAAAAGAAAAAGGCGAAAATGGCAAAAGCGCGATGATCCGCTATATAGGGGCGCCATCTTATGACGACATTCTTTTCGCTGTGTACGGGAAGCCGCGGGGCGGAAACGACGCCGGATATAATACCCTGAAAAAGAAAGTCCGCAAGCAGCTTTTGGAATGTATGTTCGGCAACTGTTCGCTGCCTGAAAGCATGGTTCGAATGGCGGCAAACAGAACTTCACATCCTATGTCATTCACGGATGCGAAATGGGAAAACAGCGACAATGAATGGACGCGCGCATTAAATATCACCTGTGCATTAATACGGAAATACCATAAACAACATTATAAGGAGGAATTACCATTGGAACTTGACGAACTTAAAAAAGACCGCAGCTATTTATATGGCAGATGGCTTGCAGTGGCAGACCGGATCGAAGAGGACGCTTTGCGCTCCAAAGGCAGGCAAGGCGAACGCGCAACCAACGCGGTCAGGCTTATGAGCAGTTATGCTGTAAAACCGCTTACTACAAAACTCATGTTAAGTCAGCAATTGCAGCCTTACATCAACCAGAGATACTCACTTTATAAAAATTTTTTCCTGCCGATTATTACAGAGATCGACGAAAAGCTGGAAGAGTTCACGGATAATAACGAGGCGTTGTCTGCGCTGTATCTGCTTGGCTATTCTGCACAATATCGTGCATTATCAAAAAACAATCAAACAGAGAATTTGGAGGAAAATGACAATGGCAGTATTACAGAATAAAATCGACTTTGCACTTATATTCACGGTAAAAAACGCTAATCCAAATGGCGATCCGCTTGGAGGAAACAGGCCCCGCACAAACAGCGATGGGCTGGGGGAAGTGTCGGACGTTTGCCTGAAGCGAAAAATCCGCAACCAACTGCAGAATTCCGGGAACGAGATTTTTGTTCAAATGGACGAGAGCAATACCGACGGCAAAAAATCCCTCTCGGACCGTTTTAATTCCTTTCTTTCCACATTGAGCAAAGAGGAACAGAAATCCAAAGAGATCGTGGCGCAAAAGGTATGCGAAAAATGGATGGACGTCCGCTCTTTTGGACAGGTTTTCGCATTTAAAAAAGGGAAGGATACCGCGGAGGTTTCGCTGGGCATAAGAGGTCCGGTAAGCATACAGTCTGCTTTCAGCACGGAACCGGTTGTTGTCGAATCTATCCAAATCACCAAATCTGTGAACAGTGAAACAACGCAGGACGGAAAGAAATCATCCGATACAATGGGTATGAAGCACCGTGTGAGCAATGCCGTATACGTTACCTATGGTAGTATTAGTCCCCAGCTTGCCCAGAAAACCGGTTTTTCGGAGGAAGACGCGCTTGCTGTTAAAAATGCCCTTGCTTCTTTGTTTGAGGGAGATGAGTCGTCAGCCCGCCCCAGCGGCTCAATGCAGGTGCTTGAGGTCGTATGGTTCGTGCACAACAGCAAATCCGGGCAGTATTCATCTGCCAAGGTTCATAACAGCGTAAAAGTTGATTCTGATGGCAAGGTTACGATCTGCGATCTCGATGGGCTAAGCCCGGAAATAATAGAAGGATGACTTACAGGGAAGAAGACTATTTGCTGCTCTCCGGCATACAACATTACGCTTTTTGCCCCCGGCAGTGGGCCTTGATCCACGTGGAAGAACAGTGGAGCGAAAACTATCTCACTGCCGGCGGCAGGATCATGCATACAAAAGCACACGGAGGCAATGACGTTGAAAAGCGCGGCGGCCTCATCATCTTCCGTGCCTTGAAAGTCCGCTCTGCAGAGCTTGGCGTTTCAGGCGAATGCGATGTCGTAGAATTCCGCAAATCAAAAAATGGGATATCCTTAAGGGGATATCCTGGTTTGTGGCTGCCCTATCCTGTGGAATATAAACGCGGAAAAACCAAATTGGACGACTGCGACAGGCTGCAGCTTTGCGCCCAGGCGGTTTGCCTTGAAGAAATGCTGTGTACAAAAATTGAAGAAGGCGCTTTATTCTACGGCGAGCCCCGCAAAAGGGAAATAGTTTCATTTACACCGGTATTGCGAGGGGAATTGGACAAAACCGTACAAGCAATGCACGAGCTGTTTTCAAGAAAACATACGCCGGAGGCGGTAAAGAAAAAGCATTGTCAAAGCTGCAGTATAAAAGATATTTGTCTGCCTGGATTAAGCCAAAAGTCCGGAAATTCCGCAAAGAAATATATGGAGGCGCATATTGAATGAGGAAGCTGCTGAATGTTCTTTTTGTCGTTCAACCAGATTCAAGGGTGAACCTTGATGCAGACAATGTTTGCGTCTATATAGACGGTGAAGTTGCGCTGCGTGTACCACTGCTGAATTTAGAGCAAATAGTTCTCTTTAATTATTTTGGAGCGACGCCGCAGCTTTTAGGGGAATGTGTGAAGAGGAAGATATCGGTCAGTTTCCTGAACGAGTATGGAAAGTATTTAGGAACCTTTCATGGCGAATCCAGCGGTAATGTATTGTTGCGGAGAGAGCAGTACCGCATCGCCGACGATACTCGTGCGGTAAACTATGCAAGAAGTTTCATTTTTGGAAAGCTCCATAATCAAAAATGGGTGATGGAACGTGGCGTAAGAGATTATTCCTTAAGGCTTGATGCAGAACTGTTGAAAAAGCAAAGTGAATTTATCAGCAGTCAACTGAAACAAGTCCTGGAGATTGATAACGAAGAAAAACTTCGTGCTATTGAGGGGAATGCGGCGCACCGCTATTTTTTGGCGTTTGATGAATTGATTTTGCAGAACAAAAAATTTTTTGCATTAAGGAATCGAAACCGGCGTCCGCCTACCGACGCAGTTAACGCAATGTTGTCCTTTGCTTATACGCTTTTGGCCAGCGAATGCAGGCATGCACTTGAAGTTGTTGGCCTGGACAGCTATGTGGGATTCTTGCACGCAGACAGGCCGGGGAGAGCGTCCCTTGCCCTGGATTTAATGGAAGAACTGCGTCCCCACTATGCGGACCGGTTTGTTTTGTCTCTCATAAACAGAGGAGAAATAAACGAAGCGGATTTTGAGTTTCAAAGTTCGGGCGCAGTTTATTTGTCTATCTCTGCCCGCAAAAGATTTCTGTCGGCCTGGCAAAACCGCAAAAAAGAAGAAATCACACATCCATTTTTGAAAGAGAAAGTTGAATGGGGCCTGGTTCCCTATTGCCAGGCGTTGCTGCTGGCACGGGCCATAAGAGGGGATCTGGATGGCTATCCGCCATTTTTATGGAAGTAAAGGAAAAGATAAATGCTTGTTTTATTGACGTATGACGTTTCGACAGATACAGCTGCCGGAAGGAGACGGCTTGCCCGTGTTGCCAGGAAATGCCTGTCTTATGGGCAGCGGGTACAAAATTCTGTTTTCGAGTGCAATATTGACTGGAGCCAGTTCCTCAAATTGCAAAACGAGTTAAAGGGCATGATAAATACAGAGACAGATAGCCTTCGGTTTTATAACCTTGGCAATCATTATTCCGAGAAAGTTATTCATGTGGGGGCTAAACCCAGCATCGACTTGGAAGGAGATTTAATCCTATAGGGTGGGTGCGAACCCAAGGCAGACATAAAATGCCTGGAATGTTCGCACCTTAAATACGAATTTTTGAAAGACAAAATGGGCATTATCAAGGAACTGATAATTTGCCAGACGCAAGATAGGCTTATTCAATCTTTTTTTTGAGCATATCTTGCGGTCGCTCCCTTCGTGGGAGCGTGGATTGAAATTCTATTTTAGTTACCGTGCCTACGGTGCGATAAGGTCGCTCCCTTCGTGGGAGCGTGGATTGAAATGCCTGGAAGCGGCGCGGGACAATGCTGCTTGGTGCGTCGCTCCCTTCGTGGGAGCGTGGATTGAAATTCTTTTTATCCGCGTGATCTATTGCAATCGCTGCGTCGCTCCCTTCGTGGGAGCGTGGATTGAAATCTGCGTATGCGCCTGCATTCCGGGGAACAGGTCGTCGCTCCCTTCGTGGGAGCGTGGATTGAAATGTCAAAAAGACTTTGTCCCTCCCGGCTTGGCTTGGTCGCTCCCTTCGTGGGAGCGTGGATTGAAATCTTGAGTATATCCGAGCCAACGAGCAGGAATTTAGTCGCTCCCTTCGTGGGAGCGTGGATTGAAATATATGTCAAAGGCCATCCTCTTCGCTCAAAAAAGTCGCTCCCTTCGTGGGAGCGTGGATTGAAATTATGATGCCTACCGATGTAGCAATTGCAATGATGTCGCTCCCTTCGTGGGAGCGTGGATTGAAATGAATTCAGGAAATTCCTCTGCAAACAATTCTTCGTCGCTCCCTTCGTGGGAGCGTGGATTGAAATATTGGCAGACCGGGATTGCCCGATAGTCAGGAGTCGCTCCCTTCGTGGGAGCGTGGATTGAAATACAGTATGCCGCTGATCTTCTGCAAGAATTATTCTCGTCGCTCCCTTCGTGGGAGCGTGGATTGAAATATCTGCACGGCTCCGTCCCCCTCAAGCCCAAGATGGTCGCTCCCTTCGTGGGAGCGTGGATTGAAATAGGTACATGGTAGGTACATGAAAGGCGGGACAGGGCGTCGCTCCCTTCGTGGGAGCGTGGATTGAAATATTTCTTCGTCGGAAAAATATAGGTTATATGCCGTCGCTCCCTTCGTGGGAGCGTGGATTGAAATACCTTAACATCTACCGGATCGCCGGTGCTCGGGGCGTCGCTCCCTTCGTGGGAGCGTGGATTGAAATATCAGGTGGAGGGCGACGAAAAGGCCGCGCGGCGCGTCGCTCCCTTCGTGGGAGCGTGGATTGAAATGGTAACTGTGTAATCGCCGCCCGGCAAATTATTGAGTCGCTCCCTTCGTGGGAGCGTGGATTGAAATGCATTAATGCTTCGTTTTTCCCGGTGTTCCTTGATTGTCGCTCCCTTCGTGAGAGCGTGGATTGAAATGTAGCCGACATGGGCGGTTAGGTTAGCCCCTCTAGTCGCTCCCTTCGTGGGAGCGTGGATTGAAATACAAGGACAAGTAATGTATCGGGAGTTGTGGGGTGTCGCTCCCTTCGTGGGAGCGTGGATTGAAATAGGCGTTCGTTGCAAGCGGCATGGAGGTATCTAAGTCGCTCCCTTCGCAGGGGGCGTGGATTGAAATACCATAAGCGTGCCGGAAACGGTGTACTCTTTGGTCGCTCCCTTCGTGGGAGCGTGGATTGAAATTGCTTCACGGTCTCGTAAAGCCCGATGGACTGGTGTCGCTCCCTTCGCAGGGGGCGCAAACCGGCCTTCAATCGTAACAGTGGTTTCGGTAAAAAGATACAATGTTTTATTAATTAAAAAATGTTATCAAATAATTAAGCTTTTTTCAGCCGCTCCCGCCACCTTTTGACCAGGCTGATTAATTCATCCTGCGGAAGCGGCCTGCTGAAGAGGTATCCCTGAAACTCATTGCAACCGAGAGCCAGCAACTTATCGCGCTGTTCCGGCACTTCGACATATTCCGCCAATACGGAAAAATGAAGCGATTTTCCCAGGCTGACAATAGAGGAAATGATATCGCACGACCTTTTGTTTTGCAGCATATCCCGGACAATCGACCCATCGAGCTTTACTTGGTCAAACTGATTGTTCTGCAAATAAAGCAGCGATGTATGCCCCATGCCAAAATCGTCAAGCGAGAGGTTATAACCCGCCTGACGCAGCCGTTCAATCGTCTGGACCAGTTCGGGCGTATCGGAAAGCACGGCCTGCTCGGTTACTTCGATCCATAGGCTGCGTGGATCGAGCCGGTTTTTCTGCATGATATCCTGTAGTACGCCATAAAAATTTTTGGATTTTAACATATCGGGAGTCACATTGAGGGAAAGCTCGAATTTTGCGCCCAGTTTTTCATAAAATACGCACAGGTCCGTGCAGGCCATTTCTAAGATTTCCTGTTCCAGTTCAGCAAGGAAATTTGCTTCCCGGGCAAGCTCTATCATAAGCGGCGGCGCGACAAAACCTGCGATTTCATGTTCCCAGCGAAGCAGAGCCTCCACACCGAAGCATTCCCCGGTACTTCTCACCTGGGGCTGATAATAAAGTATTAATTTATGTTTTTTGACAGCGTGGCGCAAGTCCGCCGCCAACATTTTTGCGACAGATCCAAGGTGATCGTTGCGGTCCAGAAGCCAAGGCGGTCTGTTTTCCTTTTCTGAACTGGCGAGAATATCGGCTAACTCCCGGATATCCTTTTTCATATTAACAACCTGTTTCTTTTCGTACAACCTGATGAATGGACGATAGATCAATACGCCGATTGCAATATTTATAATCTGCAGCAGGCTTCCGGCAACAGAACCCGTTGCCACATATCCGCTTAAAATCGCCGGAGTCGTCCATTCCACAGCTTGCGTCACATAAGGAACAAGCCCGAGATAAACGGCGAAATAGGAAACAGCCGTGATCACGATAGGCGTTACGACAAAAGGAATGAAAAAAACAGGGTTCAGCACCACCGGTAAACCAAAGATGACAAATTCGTTGATATTGAATAGGGTTGGTCCGATTCCCATTCTGGCAATATCTTTGATGCTCCGCCTACGGGAAAATAAGAAGACTGCTATCACGAGACAAAGAATGGTTCCGCAGCCGCCCATGAACACAAACACGTCAAAAAAGGTTTTGCTCAATATTTCCGTGGGTGGAAGTCCCGCGGAGATGTTTGCGGTATTGATATCCACATTGCCCGCGAAAAACTGCTGGGAAACATTGTCCATAACATTCCCGCCATGTATCCCGAAAAACCAGAAGGTTCCCAAGAAAAAGACGAAGAGTATTCCTGAAAGCAGGCCTTTTCCAAGATCCATAAAAAGAGTTATCATCGTATCGGCCAGAAAATCAGATAGGTTCCCTGCTCCCAAAACATTGACCAGCACATAGTTGAAGGAAGCAAAGATCAAAAGCACGAGAGCCCCGGGGACGATCATGGAAAATACGGCGTTGAAATCGTGATCCGTTCCATCCGCATAAATTTGTGGGGTCAATTTCGGGACAGAGGCCAGTTTGATAAAAAGCACGCTGGAAAAAATCGCTGTGAGAATTGCGATAAAAAGCCCGTTTACACCAAAATTCGATATGGAAAAACTTTCCGTGCCTGTGCCGGACATAATCATAAAACAGCAAAGGGAAAGGATGGGCACGCCAATCCTCATCGACATTTTATTGCTGTATAACTGCGCATAACTATAACTGATCGTAATCAGGAAAACGATTGCCAGAAAGTCGAACGCAGCGCTGTGGACGAGGCTCAATATCTGATGAAAAACTGCCCCGGCAGATGAAGTAAGAAAGTCCTGATAGGCGTCAATTGGCAGACTCAACAAAATAAGCGCGACCGATCCAATCATAAGGATCGGTATTGCGGTTATCAGGCCTTTGCGGATTGCACGGGATATCTTGCTGTTTTCAATAGCATCCAGAAATCCGCGAAAAAATTTTGCGACCGTGTGAAACACTATAGCGCCCAACCTATACTCAATATGTAGTATTTTATATTATAGCATAAAACCATATTACATGAGCTGTTTTAATACATATTTACCGGATATCTTATTTGAAGTGAAGAAGACAATTCCATGCGCTGCCAAACGGGGGAAACTTTTTGCCGTTTATACCGCAAAAGCCCGACTGATGGTTTTATTTGCTCAAAAAGAAAAGACTTATGATGCTTATGTTATTTGAACAAAGCAATGAAAAGAAAAGGCGGTACACTTCAAAAAGTATGCCGCCCTTTCTGGCCGTATTCAGTACCGGGTAGAAATACTTATTTTTTGCCGGAGAACCATTGAACCACGGTGATGATTCCAAAAATAATTAGGAAAATGCCAAGCAGTGTCCCGAGGAAATTAGCGCCTGCCGCCATACAGATCAGCACAATAATACCAAGAATGACGGTGATGATAGCTAAAATTTTGGATGCCATGCTGCTGTTCGGGGCGCTGATCAGGGTGATGACGCCATTTACAATCATCCAGATGCCAATGATCAGGGGCAGGACAATACCGGCTGTGGGGCCGCGGAAAATGATTAGCAGGATTCCGAGGATAGCAGCAATAACGGGGATCGTATATGCGCCGAATACACCGGAATTTTCCATACGCTTACTGTAGTTGGAGATAATGGTAATGACGCCATAAGCAATCATAATAATTCCCAGAATCAGTATGATGACCTCCATTCCGCCGACAGGGTTCGCCAACAGGGCAATACCGACAATAAAAAGGATGATGCCCAGAATCAGATTTAAAATATTATTTTGTTTCATTTTGAAATCCTCCATTTCATTCAAATGATTTGCATCCTATGATTAACCGTTTCCAGTTTAGCGTAAACCGTTTCATGAAATCTTTAATCTTCTGGAATGCGGAATGCAAAGGGAGGAGGGGCAGGTCACTGAATTTTCATGCGATCGGGACATAACAGGAGAAACCCTTTTATAAAGCGAAAAAACGGGGTTTACCGAAAAAATAAGAATATACGCCTGTTTATGGGAAAACAGCGAGGTAAGTATGAAGGAACAAGAACCGGAACAAAAATCATCCGGAGACAAAAGAATGGAGGAATTAACTATGTATAACGAAGAAAGAATCAACCGCCTGCGGGAAGACGCCGCAAACGAACAAAAAAGCAGCGGAAAAGTTGGACAAATTGGATTCCAAAATTAAGGCGGGAGAACTGAAGGAACAAAAAAGCCGACCAAGCTTAAAAGCAAACGCAGTATAGGGATGGAATTGGTTCAAAAAACGCTGTAGAAATAAAAAAATGACGCACACATTGAGCAAATACACGGATGGAAACAAAAGGAATGAAAGGGCAATAGAAAAAAGAAACTGGATGGCTCCACAAAAGTAACGCATAAATTTGAAACAAAATAAAGACTTTATAGCTTGGCCTTTGCAGTGAATTGCCCGGAGCGGAAACGGCTTTCGAAACCGGATTTTGCGATCCGGCACCGGAGAACGTTTTATTATGTTTTCTTGGTGAGGGACGGGAAACGCCTTAGCCAGAAAACCGCCTGTCCAGCAGGCAATGACGGCTTTTACCAGCTTTGTCAAAAATTTCTAGAAATGGCAGAGAATGCTTGACAAATTAATCTATTTCATGCTATATTCAATTTAGCAGTTCGAATGTAGTATTAATGATTTCACATATTTTGCAAGTCATTTATTACGATAGATGCTTTGCAAAATATGTGTTTTTTGTTTCATGGCCGGGTTTCAGCTTGTTATACCGGAGCACTAAAGCTTAGGTGTTCAGCAATCGCCCGTACGTGGGTTATTATTATTAGGAGGTACTGGTTGATGAACAGCGGTACGGTAAAATGGTTCAATGCAGAAAAAGGATTTGGCTTTATCTCGGATGACAATGGCGGCGATGATGTATTTGTACATTTCTCGGCGATCCAGACTGATGGATATAAGACACTTTCCGAAGGTCAGAAAGTAACGTATGACACAGAGCAGGATACGCGCGACTCGAGCAAGATCCGTGCGGTCAACGTTTGCCCCGTATAAGAAAGCATGAATCAAAAAAACACTCCCAGCATGGGAGTGTTTTTTGTTGCAGTTTTATGCGTGCTCGATAAAGTCGATAATTTCATCCTTGGATTTTACGCCTACAAATTTAGACATTTTTGCACCGCCGTCAAACAAGTAAACGGTCGGAATTGACATAACGCCATATTGCTGGGCAAGCCCCTGCGCTTCATCGACGTTGACCTTTACAATTTTCACACGGTCGCCAAGCGCGTCGGAAACTTCTTCCAAAATTGGCCCGAGCATCTGGCACGGCCCACACCAGTCGGCATAAAAATCAACCAATACGATTCCTTTTTGCTGAATGACTTCGGCATCAAACTGAGCTTCGTTAATGTGTTTAATATTCATTTGATCTACTCCTCGTTAATATTCTAGCTTATTATTAAACAGTCTCGGAATATGCGAAACATCTAATTTATACGCATATACAAGGTTATTTCAGCAGACCCTTGCTTTCCTTGAATACCCAATCCCGCTGGATTGTGAAACTTGCAAGGAAAATAACAAGATCCACAATGACCTTAAGCATCGTATTGACTGCATCGCCGCCGCCAAGGAGAGAACCAATGCCCCATACGAGCAGCCAGGAAGCGACAAGCTGCCCGACTGCAAGAATGACAAAACGCACCACGGCACCTGTGGATTTTGCATTGGAATTGAATACGGCTCCGCGGTTCAAAAGATAGGTTGCAATCGAACATAAGATACGCGACAGTACGGTTGCGGTTAAAATTTTAAACTCGTCATCCATACCGGAAAATAATTTCTGGAATATATAAAACGTGCCGATATCCACAAGATAGGCAATAAAAGCGGCAATACTGAACTTAATAAATACCTGATACAATTTTGTGGAGGAAAGGAGAATGCCCCATCCGGGCGCCGTACCCGCAGGCGACTTTACGCAGACGCCTTCCACCGCAATATTTTTAGACCGCGCCATAAGGGGAAGGTTTTGAAAAAAGGCCTTATCTTTTCCCTTGATGCAGGATATGAGCCCAAGGGACTCGCGGGACATTCCATAGAGCGAGGTCGTAATATCCCTTGCCTCGATTCCGGATAGAAAGCCATAAATATTCTGAGGAAGGGATTTTTTTTCAGGCAATACGCGTTCACCCAAATAGACCTTTGCCGGATCTGCAATCAAGGCGTCCGCAACCTTCAGGACATCGGCTGACGTAAAGCCATCGTCTGCCCGCAGGGTAAGAAAAAAGTTCGCTCTTGAATTTGCATAAGCATTCTTCAGGCTCTCACACAACCCCCTATCAGGGAAGCCGGTAACAATCATGCCGGCCTGCTTCAATTCCTGTTCTAAATTTTCGTTTTGCCCGAACAGCAGGACATTACAATTCTCGTAATTCATAATGGTATTATTCTATCACTGAACGTACGTTCATGCAATGAGCGCTGGAAAAAATTCGGGTCTGGATGGGAGATGAACTTATAGAAAAGCACTGTAATTTTTCATTGCCGTCTCTTGCTTCCAATCGAGAGATATTCAGCGTTTTTGCAGGTGAATTTCCCGAGAACTTTTTACTGGTATGCTTTTGCATGAGGCGGGTTCGGCCTTGTGCGGCCACCAGAGGCTGCGCGGATGAATAATAGAGCGCGGCCTTTCTAAAGAACGGGTGCGGGAAAAGCAGATTTTTCCTGAGCATGCTGCTGTAAATTTATTGCGCGCGTCAAGCCTTGTTACGGAATACCTTTTCATAATGCTGCCAAAACAGGATGCGGAAAAACAGGGATCAATTGAAAAACACCGGTATCCTGCCCGATACCGGTGTTTTAAGAAAAGCGGTTTTAATAACCCAGCCGGAAAACTATATCCCGTATTTTCTTTTTCCGGGATTAACGGAATAATCCTCTGCATTGTTTGCAAGGTTCGGATTATAAAATGGATCGTAGGGATATTTTTCATCCCACTTCGCAAGCCATTTTTTTTGCTCTTTCCGGGAACGTTCTATTTGCTCGGGCGTATCCTCGTAACCGCGCGTTTGGGATTCATAGTGATATAATTCGGCAAACGGGGTCCATACGATTAAGTATCCCTTTTCGCGGATTTTCAGGGAAAGGTCCACGTCGTTGTACGCAACGACAAATTGTTCGTCAAAGCCGCCTACCTCATGGAATACTTCCGCCCTCATCATTGCGCATGCCGCGGTTACACCCGATACGTTATGAGGAATGATCATCCGGGCGAACGATCCGACGTCATACCGGCTTAAATGCCTGTGTGAATGACCGGCAACCGGGCCAATTTTCAGGATGATGCCCCCGTGCTGGATCAGGTCGCTGGGATAATAGAGTTTGGCGCCGACCTGGCCGATTTCAGGACGCATGGCATGCATGGCCATCTGCTCAAGCCAATCGGGAGAAATGACAGAGACATCATTGTTGAGAAACAACAAAAGCTCTCCTCTGGCTTCCTGCGCAGCAAAGTTATTGAGCGCGGAATAGTTGAAGGGATGATTCCACTCAATGACACGGATCCGGGGATCTTCCTGTAGTTTTTTATAATATGCAAAAATTTCTTTTCTGGTACTGTTGTTCTCCACGACAATAATTTCATATCGGTCATACGTAGATTGCGACAGGATAGAATCAATGCAGCGCTGGAGCGTTTTTCTTTCATCCTTGTTTGGAATGATAATCGAAACCAAAGGATGAGGCGTGGGCAAATCATAGCTTGTGATGTAATAGTTGTCAAGCTGGCTGTCCTTTACGTGGGCGGTGGTAAGCCCTTTGCGCTTAAAAGATGCTTCGAGCGCCCTGCGCCCGGCTTCGACCGTATAACTTTTTGCACCGGAATCCAGCGCTGTGGAGCCTGCGGACACACGCCAATGATATAAAATATCTGGAATATGCCCGATTTTTTTTGCTTTTTCGGTCAGGCGCAGGAATAAATCGTAATCCTGCGCACCGTTAAATTCGGCCCGGAAAGAACCGACTTGATCCAAAAGGGATTTTTTGATGACCACAAAGTGCGTAATATAATTGAATGCATTGAACATATCGGGTGAAAAATCCGGTTTGAAAAAAGGCGCGAAACGTTCTTCGCCGTCTTCTGTGAGTTTATCTTCATCAGAATAAATAAAGTCGTAGTCACGGTTTTTATTCAGCATAAGGACATTGGAATAAAGGGCGTGCGGCGCCAGCGTATCGTCATGGTCAAGCAGAGCGATATATTCGCCGGTAGCCATTTTGATCGCCTCATTGGAATTGCCGGAAATCCCTTCGTTTTTTTCCAGCTTGCGGTATACGATACGGCTGTCTTCATAGGAAGCGGCGATTTCCCCGAGATTTTGAGCAGTGGTGCTGCCATCCGCGAGGCAAAGCTCCCAATTCGAATAGGTTTGGGCAGTTACGGAGTCAAGCATCTGCCGCAAAAAAATTTCCGGGGTATTATAAAGCGGAACGAGGATGCTGATTTTGGGCATGTAAGGAAATACGTGTGCCCGTTGTTTGGCCAGTTCCGCCCCGGTGGGATCGTTATTCTTCATCCAATGCAGGTATACCGCGTCGTGATTCATATAAATCCTGCACCCGACGCAGCCGCCGCCCTCAACCGTAAAGCCGTGCTTGCTTTTTTTGCGGTTTACGAGCACACCGCTTGACTGCATATCGGAAGTGAATTTAAAATAACAGGGAACCTGAAGGACGTTAACCACCGGCAGGAAACGAAAAGAAGTATATCCATTGTGGGCCACGCGGTCTGTTTTTGTTTCAAGCAATACGGTGCCGTCCGCCTTTGTGACAGTTAACGCAAGGGAAGCGTTGCCATGCGGGTTTTGCGTCAGGACATCAATGCGCCAAAAGTTCTGGAACCGTGGCTGCGTCATGAATGTGACAGTTTGCTCTGCACAAAATCCCTTTGCGTGCCCGGGATCCTTTACAAACGATTCGTTAATGATGACGTCTTTACTTTGCATCGCGGCGGCGTTGCCATAGGTCATCTTTTCACGAACCTTATAAAAAAAATAACCTAAGCCATAATC
This sequence comes from Christensenella tenuis, assembly GCF_014287795.1. Lineage (GTDB taxonomy): Bacteria > Bacillota > Clostridia > Christensenellales > Christensenellaceae > Christensenella > Christensenella tenuis. The sequence goes on along the minus strand of NZ_JACOON010000003.1, from coordinate 243,786 downwards.
CCTGATGATGGCAAAGGCGCGGTTCCATTTTTGTTTGCTTAACCGCTTGGTAACACTGCGTAAATTAGAAAGTTTTGACATGTAGTTCCTCCGGAGTAGATTTAAAATATTTCTCAATGCTGCAACTGGAAAACAGAACCTCCTGTGCCACGGCATGCACTCGGGCAAAACGCCGGGAAGGAGGAACAGTTTATATAAATGCACTGTAAACTAATTTATAAAGCAGGATCATTCCGCCGATAAAGGCGAATGTTCCGAACAGGGCAATCCAGAACGACTTCGGGACTTTTTTTTGTTCTTCTTTTTCGGCTTCCTCAAAGTCTTCGAGCTGCGCTTTGCATTTGGGGCAATATTCGGCCGAATCTTCAAATTTTGTATGGCAAAGGGGACATATTTTCATGATTGATCTCCATCATCATTATCGTTAAGACGCCGGCGCTCCCGGCGGTAGTATTTAAGCAGGATCCCAAATAAAACGGACAATCCGGCTATCGCAATGGCGCCCATGAGAATACTGCTCGATAAGAAAACACTGCTTAGAACAAAACAGGCATATGAAAAAACGCTCAGCTTTGAAAGACCATGCCGCAGCAGTTCAATCAAAAGAAGCACGACGCCTGCAAAAAAAGCGATTGTGCCGATTGTCTGATAATTCATCCATAGTATCATATCCATTGCAAATACCTTGAATCCATTATAGCATGGCGGGGAGGTTCAATAAAGCATGGACACAAAAAATTTACGGAAATTTTGTTAACAAAGCAGGGGGTTTATGTTACTATTATAATAAACATGGGTATCTGGAGACAGATGGCAAAAGGCGGAAACAATGGATATTATCGACCATACGCTGGCGTTTGCCCAGCGTGAGGATAAACCTGTGATCGTCGTTTATCAAGGCAAAAAAGGAATTACCCAACGACGGGTTTATATACGCAGCGTTGCAGGAGAAAAAATAACGGTATATTGCACGCAAAAAAAGGCGATTCGTGTATTTGACAGGACGGGGGTTCTGTCCGCGGTACTTGCGGATGAGTAGGGATTGAACGATGAAAGAAAAAAGTGAAGAAAAAAAACGTGAAACGCTGAACGAACTGGACGAAAAGATGCGGGAGTTTGCAAAGGAGCGCCAGAAGCTGAACCAAATGAGCTCCGAACGGATTGCGCTGGGTAAACCTCTGACAGACGGAGAACTCTTAAGGCAAAACAGGACCTGCGATGAAATTGGCGTTACAATTACGCAGTTGCAGGAATTCCTGGACGAAATTGAAGGAGACTGATTTTTGAACCATGTAAGTTACAGCACAGAATATATGTCTTCAATCATCAATGCGATGAGCGACATGGTGCGCGTCATCGGCAGGGATGGGCGGGTTCTGATGACAAACAGTGCTTTTGATGAGCGTTTCGGATACGAAGAGGGAATGGAGTGTTATACGCCGTTCCAACAGGATACGAGGTGCGAACGCTGCCTATCGCGCGAAGTGATGCTGTCCGGAGAAACCCAAAGGCTCACGCGTAAGATGTCCGGGAGGGTGTATTCGGTGACGGTATCACCCCTGAAAGATAAGGAAGGAAAAACAATAGCGGCAGTGGAGGTCTTCCGGGATATCACGCTCGATTATAATATCAAGCAGAACCTCCTGATGCAAAATGCGAAAATGCAAAAGGACCTGCAGCTTGCACGGAAATTGCAGGAAGCGCTTGTGGAAGGCGCGCTGCCAAAAGTTGGCGGCGACTATGAACTTACCGCGGGCTTTTTTCCCTGCGAGGCTGTGGGTGGGGATATTTATGATTGCACTGTCTATGACGATAAACTCGTAATGTATGTGGCGGACGTATCCGGGCATGGCGTGATGCCGGCAATGCTCGCGGTCTTTTTCTCGCGCGTCGTGCGCGCTGCATGCCCTCATTCAGCAATACTCCTGCCGCAGTACTGGTGGTCTTTTTCTCGCGCGTCGTGCGCGCTGCATGCCTGACGGGTAACTTCCTGCCGTCGGAAATCCTGGGATATGCGGAAAAGGAATATCTGGACCTTAACCTTTCCGATTCAATTTATATTACGGCCTTTATTACGGTGATTGACCTGAAAACAAACCGGGCAGCCTATTCCAACGCCGGTTTTTCAGTGATGCCCGTTGTTTACCACGAAGGCAATTTTGAGGAATTATACATGCCTTCCCATCCGCTTTGCGACTGGTTTGGGGAGGAAGAATTCAAGGATGGTTTTTTTGAATTCAAAAAAGGGATGCGAATGCTGATCTATACAGACGGGGTAGATAATATCCATAGCGATCCCAAAGTGAAAGACAGGCTGTTTGAACTTTTGGCAAAAGAGGACTTCAGCAGCAGGCAGTTCATCAGTGAAGTCCGGGAAGAACTGCACAGCAAGCCGGAGGATGACCTCACGATGCTGCTGTGCGTGAAGAAATAACAACGGGGGATTCTGGTTTGACGGATTTTTGGAGCCCGCTCAAAAATAGCCTGATGGCGTTCAACTGGGTAGATGCGGTAGACATTATCATCGTTGCGCTGATATTATATTGGCTGATTAAACTGTTTTCCAAAACACGGGCGATTCGTGTGCTGATTGGCCTTGGGGTCATTCTCATTTTAGCACGTGTTTTTGTAGCGCTGGGCCTGCAAACGACCACATGGCTGATGAATGCGGTTATCTCCGCCGGCGCCGTTGCGATCGTGATCCTGTTCCAACCTGAAATACGCCGTGCGCTCGAAGCGCTCGGGCGCGGCAAGATCTTTAGTTTTGCGACTAAATCGCGAATTGAAGTGCAGAACGCCGAACATATCATTGAGGAAATTTCCCGCGCAGTCCTGAATATGTCCAAGCAGAAGGTAGGCGCGATTCTTGTGTTTGAGCGAAAAACAGGACTTGCGGACGTACTCGATTCCGGGACAATGCTGGATGCGGATATTTCAAGCGAACTGATTGAAAATATTTTTTATCCCAATACGCCCCTGCACGACGGAGCCATGATTCTGCGGGATGACCGTATCGTTGCGGCGGGATGTTTCCTGCCCCTTTCAGATAATAAGCAAGTTGCGCAGGAACTGGGCACGCGCCACCGGGCGTCGCTTGGAATTTCAGAGGTGTCGGATGCATATGTGATCGTGGTTTCGGAAGAAAAAGGAATTATTTCTTTTGCATATGACGGCGTTTTGAAACGATATATTGATGCCAAAGCCCTGAAAGAAATTCTAGGGGAACTTTATATGCCCCAGCCGGAAAACAAAGATCAGGGCAAAATTCCTTCCTTTAAATTTAAACGGAAGGTGGGTGATGACAAATGAACAAATTTGTTGCGGTCGTAAAACGTCTTTTTGTCCAAAATTGGAAGATGAAACTGATTGCGCTTATTTTTGCTTTTGTCTTGTGGAGTTTTGTCATTGCCGAAGAAAATCCGACCAAGACAAAAATTTTCCGGGATATCCCGGTGACGTATACGGCAGCCGACGAGTTGAAGCAAAAAGGCCTCACTTCCTCAAAGCCGTTGACAGAGATTTTGAGCGCGGTGACAGTGACGGCAGAAGCGCCTGCAAACGCTTTAGAATACCTGAATGAAAATATGATTCAGGTTTCCGTGGATCTATCGAAAATCGATTCGGCAGGCACATATACGCTGCAGCTAAAAAGGACGACTACACTCAGCCAAAGCAGGATTGTGAGTATAGAACCGTCAACCGTTACGATCGATGTGGAGGAAATCGTAACGCGGAGCGTCCCCATTGATGTGCAGCTTACAGGTGAGCAGGAAGGATTCTATTACGGAGAGCCCGTTCTCGAATCGTCCACAATTGACGTGATAGGAGCACGTTCCAACGTTGACAGCGTTGCCAAAGCAATTTGCAAGATTGACGTCGAACAGATGACGGAGCCGACCACGGCAAGTTATAATGTGGAATATGTGGCAAACAATGGCGACCCGATCGCCAGCAATAATTTTACGGGCAGCAGCTCTATTATTGTGGAATTGCCCGTCTATCCGCAAAAAGAGGTGCCTATTGACCTTGAAACGGTGCGGAATACCACGTCTGGCCTTGCGGAAGGATATGAAATTACCAATGTGACGGTAGAGCCGCAGAATGTGAATATTGCGGGTAAGCTGGAGGATATTGAATTGCTGGAATCGGCCACGCTTGAGCCGATCGTTCTCGACAATGCGGCAGGGGATACGATTGTCGAAGCAAACGTAAAACTGCCCGAAGGCGTGATTGCGACTGTACCGGCTAAAGTACAGGTGCAGTTTACGATTACGCAGCCGGAACTCAGCCAGACATATTCGGCGATGCGGATTGAGGCAAAAAACCTCGAGGATGATAACCTGGAAGTGGCGATTACGCCTTCTGCCGTTGATGTTACGGTATATGGTACGCAGGGGGCGCTTGATTCTTTTTCAGCGTCAATGCTGAATCCTTTCGTGGACCTTACGGGGCTGGGGAAAGGAATTCATCAGAATGTGCCGGTGAAGTTCGAAAACGAACCGGATCTTGGCGTAAGGCCCGTATCGTCCAGTGCGACGGTGACGGTAACAATCAGCTGAACATAAAACTCAATTGAAGGCAAGCAAGGGCACCGTAACGGTGCCCTTGCCATGCAGGAGGAAAGAATGAAAAGATTTAATATTTTTGCTGGAAATTATGGCAGTGGAAAAACGGAAATCTCGCTTAATACGGCTTTGGCGCTGGCAGAGCGCGGGAATACTACCTTGGTGGATATGGATGTTGTAAACCCGTATTTCCGAAGCGCGGAGAGTGAGACGCTCCTTGCGGACCACGGTATACGCCTGATTGCGCCGCCGTATGCCAATACAAACGTAGATGTTCCGGTACTGTCCGCAGAGGTGATGGCCGCGTTTGAGAGTGAAACAGCAGTATTTGACGCGGGCGGCGACCCGGTTGGGGCGGCTGCACTCGGCGGACTTTTGGCACAATTCAACACACATAGGAATGAAACGATGCTGTATTATGTCGTCAACGCGCGCAGGCCCTTGCAGCAGACGGCTCCGGAAATCATTGAAATGATGGAGCAAATCAGCGGGCGCATCCGGCTTCAGGTGGACGGCCTGATTAACAATACCAATCTTGGCCGCGAAACCACGACGGCGGATCTTGCATACGGACAGGAGATTTGCGAAGAGGTAAGCCGCCAAACAGGCGTGCCGGTTTTATACATTGCGGGCAAACCGGAAATACTTGCCGGGTTTCGGCCGCAGGGCGGGAATATCCCGGAGATACCGCTTACCATATATACTTTTCCCGACTGGCTTGTTGACGATATACATGAAAAGTGATATCCTAAAAGGAAGCGTTTTTGAGCGTTTTTTTGCAGCATAAACGAAAAAATAACCATAAAAAAGGTGAGAAACAATGGCAAAATTAACAATTTATGAGGATACGTGCAAGGGATGCGGCCTGTGCATCGGGGCGTGCCCAAAGGAACTTTTGGCGATCGATAAGTCGCACCTCAATGCGAAGGGGTATCACCCAATCGGCATCGAGCATATGGAGGAATGCATCGGCTGCGCGTCATGTGCGAGAATGTGCCCGGACTGTGCGCTCGAAGTAGACAGATAAGAAATTATTTTATTTTTAGGATAAGGTGGATTTATATGGCAAAGGTATTAATGAAAGGAAACGAGGCGATAGCCGAAGCGGCCATCAAAGCAGGATGCACGCATTATTTCGGTTATCCGATTACGCCTCAGAATCAGATTCCTGAGTATATGTCCAAACGTATGCCTCAGGTGGGTGGAACGTTCATCCAGGCGGAAAGCGAAGTATCGGCGATCAACATGGTGTATGGAGCCGCGGGCGCAGGCGCCCGGGCAATGACGTCGTCTTCTTCCCCGGGAATCAGCTTGAAGCAGGAAGGACTCAGCTACATTGCGTGTGCGCAGCTTCCTTGTGTCGTTGTAAACATGATTCGCTCCGGCCCCGGCCTCGGCGGGATCCTTCCTTCGCAGGGAGACTATTTCCAGGCGACGAAGGGCGGCGGACACGGAGATTACCACCTGGTAGTACTCGCGCCGTCAGGCGTACAGGAAGCGGCTGACCTTGTAGCGGAGGCCTTTGACATTGCAGATGAGTACCGGATTCCGGTTATGATCCTTGGGGACGGTATGATCGGACAGATGATGGAACCGGTAGAGTTTAAAAAACATGAAGGACGCGAGCTGCCCGAAAAGACGTGGGCGGCAAACGGCTGGAAGAATAAGAACCATGCGCGCCGCGTCGTCAATTCTCTGTATATCGAGGCGGAGGCGATGGAAGAGGTAAACCGTCAGCTGCAGGAGAAATATGCGGAAATTACAAAGAAGGAAACGCGCGTACAGGAGTTTATGACGGAGGATGCAGATTACATCATCGCGGCATTCGGTACGACGGCACGTATTGCGAAAAACGCTGCCCTAAAGGCACGGGAGATGGGAATCAAGGTTGGCGTGATCCGGCCGATTACCCTTTGGCCTTTCCCGGCGGAAGCGTTTGCACAGGCAGCGGAGCATGTGAAAGGGATTCTGTGCGTAGAAATGAATACGGGACAGATGGTCGAAGATGTGAAGCTTTCGGTGAACGGAAAGGTTCCGGTAGAATTTTATGGCACGACAGGCGGTTTTGTGCCGACTCCGGCGGCTGTTGTCGACGCATTGGAAAAATTGAAGGAGGGCAAATAAGATGGCTAAGGTATTTGAAAAGACGAAAATGCTGACAGACGTGCCCTTCCATTATTGCCCGGGATGTACGCACGGCATTATACACCGGTTGGTTGCCGAATGCATTGAGGAACTTGGAATGCAGGATAAAGCGGTGGGCGTTGCACCGGTCGGCTGCGCAGTATTTGCGTATAATTATTTTGACTGTGATATGATGGAGGCCGCCCATGGACGCGCGCCGGCTGTGGCGACGGGGATTAAGCGCGCCTGCCCGGACGACCTCGTATTTACTTATCAGGGGGACGGGGATCTTGCATCGATCGGCACGGCGGAGATTGTGCACGCCGCCGCACGCGGAGAAAAGATCACGACAATTTTTGTTAATAATGCAATCTATGGTATGACGGGCGGACAGATGGCGCCGACGACACTTGTCGGCCAGGTTACGACAACTTCACCTTATGGAAGGAATGCGGAAACGCAGGGGATGCCGGTAAAGATGGCGGAAATGCTCGCCACGCTCGACGGAGCATATTACATCGAGCGGACTTCCGTGCATAATGTGCCGAATATTGTAAAAACAAAAAAGGCGATCAAGAAAGCATTTCAATACCAGATGGAAGGGAAAGGCTTCTCCATTGTGGAAATCCTGTCCACCTGCCCGACAAACTGGGGATTGAGTCCGGTGGAAGCGCTGAAATGGCTGGAAGATAACATGATTCCGCAATATCCTCTGGGCGTAACAAAGGAGGGCAGATAATCATGACAGAACAGATTATTTTGGCGGGATTCGGCGGACAGGGCGTATTGCTCGCCGGACAGATCATCGCATATGCGGGCATGAACGAAGGGAAAAACGTATCGTGGCTTCCCTCTTATGGGCCGGAAATGCGCGGCGGCACGGCGAACTGCAATGTAGTTGTGTCGGACGAAGAAGTAGGCTCGCCCGTTGTGGTCGAGGCGGATTGCCTGATTGTGATGAACAGGCCGTCGCTTGAGAAATATGAGAAAGATTTGAAGCCGGGCGGACTTTTGCTGCTGGATTCCGACCTGATAGAGATAGAGCCTACGCGCAGTGATATTAAAGTAATCAAAGTTCCGGCAAATTCACTTGCTGAGCAGGCAGGAAGTATTAAGGCGGCGAACATGGTGATGTTGGGCGCATACAATGCATGCGCTCACGTTGTGCAAAACAAGACCATCATTGAATGCCTTGAAAAAATCATGGGGGAAAAGAAAGCACATTTGATCCCAATGAACGAACAGGCGCTTGAGCTTGGAGCACAAGCTGCAAAATAAAGATATGGAAGAGCAAAAGGAACCGCGATGCGGTTCTTTTTTGCATACTGAAGTAGCCGCATGGCTGCAAAAGGATTAAGCGAGGAACAGAAACCATTATTTTTAAAAAATATAATATGCTAAACTGTTGTAGAGTATACCAGCCAAAAAGTAAATAATTGGCGGGTTAACGCCTGTGGATTGAAATAATCAAGTTATGAACGAAGAAGAGACAGAGATTGCTGTTCTGAAAAAAAATAGCAAGCTCTTCCTTACTTTTGCCAGTAGGATTATAAGGAAGAAGAGGCAGGGACAGGTAAAAAAAGAATTCAGGCGGTTATGTAAATGAACGGAGTGAGAATTGAGATATATCCAGGCCATATGGGGAATACCGAATTCTATGGAGTATCGGAAAGGGAAAGGCCGGTCAACGTTATACCGGAAATTTGGCGGGAAGCTCGCGTTTATTTAAAAACCGGGAATGGAAAAAGCATACTAAAAAACCTTCTGCCGTTTTCTATTGATGGCAGAAGGTTTTTTATCACATTCCAATTTCCAATGACAAATCAATTATTCGCCTTCAGGAACGGGCGTAGGTGAGGGTTCCGGTTCCACTGGGTCGGGATCCGGGGCCACGGGAACCGAAGGAGCCGGTACCGCAGGAGTGGGCGATGCGGTTGGGAGCTGGATATGCTCGAGGTTGCAATCCTGCGTAGGATCGGCGGCAAGGGAGCCGTCCTCGTTTGTCGTTACCGAAAGGCCGCCGCCGGAACGCCAACCATAATAAGGCGAACCTTCCGCAAAGGTGCGGTAGCTAACGGGATAACTCCACGCTTTATCTTCGGGACATTTACCCTCAACAAAACGCATATTAGATTCACCGCACATCTTGATTGGATCGCTTGAGACAGATACGCAAACATCACATTCTTCATTAAGAAGCGGACTATCTGCCGGCATCAATGCAGTGACTGGTGAACAAGCACTGCTGCCCGGCTTCTTGTTCGAATATTTGCATACGGTGGTTTCGATGAGGCCGTAATCCTCATAGGTGCCGGACATGATCTCTTTATCTTCCAGATTTTCGTGGATTTTCTGCATATAGGCTTTCCATAGAGGAGCGCTCGTATGCACGGAAGAACCGCCCATGCCCTGTAGATTTTCATCATTTCCGATCCATAAGGTAGAAGTATAGTAAGGGGTATAACCTGCAAAATACACTCCCATATTGTCTGCGTTGGTTCCCGTTTTTCCGGCTGTTGTCATATTGTCGAGACGTGCTTCATATCCCGTGCCGGATTTAACGGCTTCTTCAAGCGCTTCGGTCAGCATGAAACAAGTGGAAGGCTTGAAGGCCTCATGCACTTCACGGTCGGTTTCAGTATCGATTACAACATTTTTATTTGAATCGAGCACCTTCGTGAAGGAGACGGGCTGCCTGTATTCACCGCCGTAAGCAATTGTAGCATATGCGCCTGCCATTTCGATGGGGGTAATATTGGAGCCGCCCATTGCGAGGCCGGAACCCGTTGCCGTTCCTTCCAGACTGGCTTCGGATACGCCCAGCTTATAGAGATATTCCACAGACGTAGGAACGGTAACGTAGTTCATGATCGTCTGAGCCGCCGCAATATTGAGCGAATGAACGATGGCATCTTCAATCGTAATAGGACCTTCGGATAATTCACCCTGCCATTTCGGATAAGTAGGCTGGCCATCATCGCCCAGCCATCCATTGATATCCTGTTTGATATAGGGTACGTACGAAGTCAACCCATAACCAAGTTCGAACGCGGGGCCGTACACGGCAATCGGTTTTGCGGACGAACCGACCTGCTTGTTTCCGTCGTAAGCACGGTTGAATGTTTTCATTTTATCCGGTGTCGTACGCGAACCGATGATCGCCTTCAAATTCCCGGTTGAGTTTTCCACCACGACGGCAGTTGCCTGCGGCTGGATGACTTCATAAGTATTCCCATCCGTATCCGTTTTAACGATAGGGTCCATGTCGGGATAATTATCCCAATTGGCAAGGGTATCCTGTACGGTTTGCTGCATGTTCGTATCAATGGTGGCGTAAATCTGGTAGCCGCCTGTGCGCAGTTCCTTGTCAACCTTTTGGCGGTTCGCCGCCGTATGTTCCAGGCCTTCCTTGTCCATCATAAAGTTCTGGACGTCGTAAATCATGTACTCAATAAAATGGGGATAAGGGTAGAGGGAATTCACAGGTGATTCCGAAAGAATATTCATCTCCGCTTTCCAGATATCGAGATATCCGTCCTTCAGGACCATATCCGCATCTTCCTTAAGACTCCACGTGCCGTCCTCATTTTGTTCAAGACAACTGGCGGCAAGGTATTCTTCTGCCGGGGTGACAATTTCGTCATATTGTTCCTTGGTAATATCGCCGTTCCAATACATGCGTTCCGCAATAATATTCATACGGTTTATCAGTCCGGGCAAATTATCGGTTTTGGTATAGGTGGCGCGCCGCGGACTATATTTTGTAGGATTTTGCGTAATGGCAGCGATACAAACCATTTCCCGGAGATTGAGATCGGAGAGCTCCTTGCCAAAATAATCCTTGGCTGCGGCCTTGACGCCGTACACAGTGCCGCCGAGAGGAATTGCATTCAAATAGGCCTCCAGGATTTCATCCTTGCTGTATGTTTTTTCAAGCTCCGTTGCAAGATATGCTTCCTGCAGCTTGCGCTTGTAAGACCGTTCATTGGTCAGAAGTTCGTTTTTCACAAGCTGTTGGGTAATCGTGCTTCCGCCTTCTGTTTTGCTGGAGGAAAGATTGGATACAAACGCGCCCAAAAGACGGCGGAAATCTACGCCGTTATGTTGGTAAAACCGAATATCTTCTACCGCAATTACAGCGTTTTGCAAATCCTTCGGGATTTCTTCAAGGTTGGCCCATTCCCGGTTTTCAAGACCGGTATAGGTTGCAAGTTCCACTCCTTCGGAATCATAAATTTTTGTATTTTGGCTTTGGTTTTCTATTTTGGAAACGTCAAGTTCAGGCGTTGTTCCAAGATAAGCGTTTGCAACGCCCATCACGGAACCGAATACAATCGCTATGGCCACAATAATGGCAACAAAAGACATCTTGATTGTGGTGAGGATTACGCCAAGCGCAAAATTTGGTTTTTTATCGCGCGGCTTAAAAATAGACCGTTTTCCCATAGCGGGAACAGGCTGTGTTAGTTCTTTTTCAGGAGCCGGCTTGTTACCTTGAGGATGCAGCGGTCTTTTCACCATGTCGGGGGAAAACTGCCTCGTCATATCGTCTGTGAAAATAACGGTTTCTTCAGTCGGGGATTCCGGTGTTTTTCTGGGAGCTTGCTGCTTTGCCTGCGGTACTTTTTTATTGTCCTGCTTTGGCCGTACCGGTTTTCCTGTCTGCTGGCTTGGCCGCACGGGCCCCGCGTTTTTTGTTTTTTGCTTTTTGGGAACAGACAGGATCTCGATCGACTGCGTTTTTTCTGCGTCGGGAGTTTGTTCTGATGGGAAACCAGGGCGAACAGGACGGGCAGGCTTCACCTTTGCCACAGTTTTTTCAGGGACACCTTTTTTGGCGGCAGATGTTTTGCCTTTTGCATTTTCTTCGTCAACCGCAAAGGCATTCTTTATTTTAGAGCCAAATTCCCCCAGTTTCTTCCCAATGGATTTTACTGCGTTTTTGGCTTTGCCGCCCAATTCTTTTGTTTTATCCTGAAACTCTTTTTTGGGAGCCATAAGATTCGTTACCTCCATCGCACGGCAAGGCATGCCGACCATGCGTATATTGCGTATATATAGAGATATTTTAGCATAAAACAGCGGTTAAAGAAATGATTTTCACAAATTATTCATAGTTGGCGGCGGCGTGACATTTACAAGAAACCTAAGTTATGGTACTATCATTAGGGTAACGAAAGGGGAGACTTCCCCATATATATAAGAATATATTTGAGGTGAATTTTATGTCCGGGCATTCCAAATGGTCAACAATCAAAAACAAGAAAGGTAAGGCCGATGCAGCACGCGGCAAAATTTTTACAAAAATAGGCAGAGAGCTTGCGGTGGCGGTGAAGCTCGGCGGACCGGATCCTGCGAGTAATTCGCGGTTGCGGGATGTTATTGCGAAAGCAAAAGCAAATAATATGCCGAATGATAATATCAACCGTTCCATTAAAAAGGCTTCAGGTGAACTCGGGAGTATCAACTATGAGGAGTTGACTTACGAAGGGTATGGTATTGGAGGCGTCGCGGTTATTGTGGAAACAATGACGGATAACAAAAACAGGACGGTTGGTGAAGTGCGGCATGCGTTCGATAAGTTTGGCGGCTCGCTTGGTACCAATGGAAGCGTAGCGTTTATGTTTGATAAAAAGGGCGTTATTGTTATCGATACGGAAGCGGGTGACGAAGACAGCATAATGGAAGCGGCGCTCGAAGCGGGAGCAGAAGATTTTTCGGCCGAAGACGGCGCCTATGAAATCACTACGGCACCTGAAGATTTTTCAGCGGTACGTGAAGCGCTCGAAGGGCAGGGCTATGAATTCCTGTCGGCAGAAATCGATATGGTTCCGCAGACCATGACGTCTCTTTCGGAAGAGCAGCAAAAGCAGTTTGAAAAGATGCTGGATATGCTTGAGGACAACGACGACGTGCAGAATGTGTACCACAACGCAGATATGCCCGACGGGGAGTAAAAAAGCGGTTGTAGAGCGGTTTCAACTGTATCACTCCACATAGTACAGTGCAGATAGCGATGTACACGCGGCAGGCGGCGTTTGGTATGCGTTATGCGGCAGGTGAGTTATGACGTACAGCCCGAACCTCTTAATATCTTGTATAAAGGCAGGATATTAGGAGGTTTTTGTTTATGAAAGCGTAAGCGGTATTGAAAGAATTTATTTTGAATTATGAAATGCGGGAATTATCTAAAAAGACAGTCAAGGGGCATTAAGAGCCTACTTTCCATCCCTCTGCGGGATTAGCGAAAAATTCCGGGAAAGTATGCCGCAGTCCGAATACTGAAAGAACGACTTTAGAATAGCATGGTATATCTGGAATAAATGATTATAACCATGAGAAAACAACCTGGACTTCTAAAAGCAGTATGAAAGGAGGCGGCGGAGCGCAGCAAAAGTGCTTTGTGGCAGGAAAGCGTGGTAAATGAAAGCTGAGGCAGCAAAAAAACTGTACTTTATTTCATTGCGTCCCAAAGTGTCATTACTGAGCTAACCGGAAGAATTTTTGCAAAAAAAAGGTGAAGTTTATTAAAAACTCCATACACGGAAAGATCCCGTCCCCGCTGCGCGTCCTTAATCGCCCGTGCGACAACATTCTGGGTCAGGGAAGGAAAAAAGAAGTTTTGCACTGCGTTTGCATCCGCATTTTTTCTGGCTACATCAAAAAATTCGGTTTTTGTCCATCCGGGACACACCGCTGTTACCGTTACGCCGCGTTTTCCAAGTTCGCGGCTGAGTGCCCGCGAATAACTTAGGACAAAGGCTTTTGTCGCAGCATAGATATTCATATCGGGAAGGGGCTGGAATGCCGCGGTAGACGCAATCTCGAGGATATGACCGCCGGATTCCATATAGGGGATTGCGGCGAGGGTCATCTGTGTCAGGGCACGCACGTTAAGATCGATCATTGCGAGGGAATCCGTTTCGTTTACGGCATCGAACGCCCCAAACTTAGCAAAGCCTGAACAATTCGCAAGGTAGCGGATATTGGGATGCTCTGTGGAGAGGGCTTTTTTGATTTGAACAATGCCGGCAGGCTGCGTCAGGTCGCAGGCAAAAATGCGCAGGGGAGTGGCAACTTCGCCTGCGAGTTCCTTTAAACGTTCCTCCCTGCGTGCGGCAACCCATATCTGTCCAAGGCCGCCAAGGGCAGAAAGCTGCTTTACGAATTCTTTTCCCATACCGGAAGATGCGCCTGTTACAATCGCGATTTCCAATTTCTGTTCCTCCTTTGCCTTATATACACCGATAAACAAAAGGAAAAAAGAAAAAACTATTTTCCCTGCTTCCCTTTCTGGACAGCATATGCCATCTTCGCGACGATGCTGTCCGGCAAAAGTTTTGAGAAGAAATGAGCGGCTTTCATGACTGCCCCGGGGACGATCACCGTTTTGCCGCAAAACATCTTTTTGACAGCATATTTTGCGACATATTCGGAAGAAAGACCATTCATGCCGAATTGTACGCCCGCGGTAGCATTGAACTCCGTGTTGACGGGTCCGGGGCACAAAGCGCCAATATATACGTTTCGGCCCGCCTTCCGGAGTTCTTCACGGATCCCCTGCGTGAGGCGGAGAACATATGCCTTGGAAGCATAGTAGGAGGCGAACAAAGGCCCGGGCATAAAACCAGCCGAAGAAGCGACGTTTAGAATAAATCCATTATTTTTTCGTATAAAATTTTTCAGGAACAGCTTGGTGAGAATATGCACGGAAAAGATATTTACGTCGAGCATGCTGATTTCCTGCGAAAGATCTGTTTCATTGAACGCGCCAAAGACGCCGTATCCCGCATTGTTGACCAGGATATCGACATCCTCCTCCTGCGTTTCTTCATAAAGGCGCAGGCATTCTTCCTGCTTGGATAGGTCTGCCGCAATGATGCGGACATTCGTTGGAATTTTTTCTTTGAGTGCAAGAAGGCGTTCTTCGCGTCTTGCGCTGACGATCAGGTCACAGCCACGGCCTGCGAGTTCATATGCGATATCCCGGCCGATTCCCGAGCTTGCGCCCGTAATAAGTGCTTTCATTGATTCCTCCTGCTGCATTTTATTGCATTTTTGCCAATGACCGCGGAAAAATGCAAAATTTTTGCGGATGCCAGATCGGCTGTCTGCAAAATACTAGATGTTATGCAACTGTGCTGTTTTTATTATAGCATGCCGGCACGGCATTGTGTAATCGGGAAAGTGCGGCTATAATAGCGGTATATGAAAGGAAATGTAAAGCAATGAGAAGAATCTGGATCATATTGATTTGCATGATATTATGCCTGGGAACCGCGGCATGCGCGGCTGAGCCGGAAGAGGCCGCGGCTGGATGGCCGGAACCGATACAGGAGGAGCCTGCAGCCTCTCCTGCGGCGACTCCCGCCTCAACTCAGTCCCCTGCACCCGTGCCTACGCCCACGCCAGACCCGACGCTGAAAAGCGGAGTGGAAAGCGAGGCGGTCAAAGCGCTGCAACAGCGTCTCGGTGAGCTCGGCTATCTGGATATCGATGAATATACGACGAAGTTTGGTCCGGCAACCGAACGTGCCGTGCGCCTTTTCCAGAGGCAGAATGGACTTGCGGAGGACGGCGTTGCGGGAGAAGATACGCTGGCGCGGATCTATGCGGATGACGCAAAGGAATGTACCCTACCGCTCTTAGGAGTGAAAATAGGACTTGATCCGGGGCACCAAAGGAAAGGAAATTCAGAACAGGAAGCCGTTGCCCCCGGTTCGTCAGTGACGAAAAACAAAGTTACTTCCGGCGCGGACGGCAGGAATACCGGTACTCCGGAATACCAGGTGAATCTCGATGTGGCACTGAAGTTACGCGATTTGCTGGAAGAAAATGGCGCAGAAGTAGTAATGACCCACGAAACGGCGGATGTTGACATCTCGAACCAGGAACGCGCAAAAATAATGAATGACGCAGGCGTAGACCTCGCACTCAGGCTTCATTGCGATGGTGTGGACGATTCATCGGTGAGCGGCGCAATGATGCTCATACCGGCGGGAGAACATGCAGAGGGCTTTGAGCAGCAAAGCAGGGCTGCGGGAGAGGCGGTCTTTGCGGCCTATCTGGAAGCGACGGGCGCGCGCGACCGCGGGATTATCGCGAGGGACGACCAGACGGGTTTTAACTGGAGCACGGTTCCCATATGCAACATTGAAATGGGCTGCCTGTCGAACGGAGACGAGGAGGCGCTGCTTATTTCAGATGAGTACCAGAATCGATGCGCGCAGGGGCTTTTGAACGGTATTGCCGGTTATTTCACGAACTAAAGAAATGAATATCAATCTGGATTACTATAAAACATTTTACTATGTAGCGAGGCTGGGCAGTATTACACTGGCGGCAGAGGCGCTCTATGTTTCCCAGCCCGCTGTGAGCCAATCGATCCGGCAGCTTGAAGAGGCATTGAGGTGCAGTTTATTTTTCCGTACGCGCAAAGGCATGCAGATGACGCCGGAGGGCAAGGCGTTGTATTTTCATGTGGAAAAAGGATATGAACAGATTCTGCTGGGAGAAAAAAAGGTGGAAGGCATGCTTGATTTTGAAGCGGGCGAAGTGCGCATTGGGGCTTCCGATATGACACTGCAGTTTTATCTGCTGCCATTTCTTGAAGAATTCCACAAGAAACATCCCAAGGTCAAGATCAGTGTGACAAATTCTTCCACTCCGGTAACGCTTGCGGCCCTGCGGGAAGGAAAGATCGATCTTGGCGTCGTAGGATCTCCGGTGGAAGATTATAAAGATCTTTCCGTGCGTGAAGTGGCGGAAATCCGGGATATCTTTATTGCGGGAGACGCATTCAGTGCATTGAAGGGAAAAACGCTGTCGCTAAAAGAGATTGCGGATTACCCAATCGTATGCCTCGGGCGCGAGACAAGTACAAGACACTACCTCGATGCGTTTTTCCATTCCCACGACGCGGTGCTTAGCCCGGATTTTGAGGTAGCGACTTCCGACCTTGTTGTGCCGTTCGTGGAACGCAATATGGGCGTCGGAATCGTCGTGCATTTTTTTGCGGAAGACAGCATCCGTGCGGGGCGGACCTTTGAGGTGCGGACGAGGCATTCGATTCCCGCGCGCAGCATTTGTATTGCTTCGGGAAGCAGGGGACAGATATCGCGTGCGGCACAGGAATTCCTAAATATATTAAAATAAGCAATTACCGGACTGCTGCCTTGATTGCGGATAATCAACCGGTTTTTTGTAAGCTTATTATTTGCAGGCAAGGGAGCATGCGCGCCTACAGGCCCGCCCATATGGCGGTTTTACAGCCGCGCGCTCTGTGTATGGTAAAATAAATCGCTGCAAATTTGAAAAAGTGTCCGGCCGCGCAGCAGCGAGGTTTTTCGGGCAGTTTTATAAGTGAAAATTATATAAAGTATAAATATTATTGAATTTACTTATGAATTCTTCCGGCGTATTATAAACATTGGAGTTTATGACGGAAGGAAGTAATTTTTGTGAAAAAAGGCTGGATTTATATCGCTATTTCGACCATTCTTTTCAGTACGATGGAGATTGCCCTCAAGGAGATTGCGGGAGATTTCAATCCGATGCAGCTCACCATGACACGTTTTTTGGCCGGAGGGATATTTCTTGTTCCCTTCGCGGTCAATACGATGAAAAAAAGAGGCGTACACATAGCGGCAAAAGATCTCCGTTTCTTTGCGTTGCTGGGCCTTCTGGGGATCGCGGTCAGCATGACGTTTTATCAGCTTGCCATTACAGATACCAACGCATCGGTGGTTGCGGTTCTTTTTTCCTGCAATCCCGCATTTGTCATGCTGTTTGCGGCCCTGCTCCTGCATGAAGTGATTCATCGCCGTAATGTGGCCGCGATTATCCTCGAGGCCATAGGCATCATCGTTATTATCAATCCGTTCCACGTGCAGATTGGCGCCTCGGGCATTGTATTCACATTGCTTTCCGTGCTTACGTTTGCACTGTATGGTGTGCTTGGCAAACGGAAATGCGCGGAATATGGCGGTGTTGCCGTTACCTGCATGAGCTTCCTGTTTGGTGCGCTTGAATTGCTGGCTTTCGCGGGGATGAGCCATATTCCAGCCATTGCCGGTGCTTTGGCGGCGAACGGACTCGATATATTTGCCGACATTCCGTTTTTTACGGGATATAATATAGAGAATGTTGGATTTGTGCTGTATATTTTTATTGGGATTACAGGCGCGGGATTTGCCTCTTACTTTACGGCAATGGAAAAAACTTCTGCGAACAGCACTTCACTGATTTTCTTTTTCAAGCCGGTTCTTGCTACGATTCTTGCCTTTTTTATCCTGCACGAGGCGGTTCCATCCAATATGGTGGCGGGAATTGTGCTGATCTTGATCGGCTCTATGGCGAATATCCTGCCGGGGCTCCTGAAGACGCGCCTGGGGAAAGGCAGGATAGGAAAGGCTGCGGAATCAAATCCATAATTTGGGATGGTTTTGCCTGCGTTTTTGGAATGATATTCCCCGCAAAAGCGCTATGAAGCTTGGTTGACACTGTTTGGGGAATCTTTTACAATTGTGATATGGAAACGGAGCAATTCAGGGTTGTGATCGTGGATGACGACCCGATGGTGTTATATATCAGCCGTGAATACATGGAGCGTGATCCGCGGTTTGTGGTCGTGGGAGAATTTACGGACGGACGGGAAGCGTTTCGTTTTTTCTGCGAAAATGCAGTGGACCTTGTGCTTCTCGAACTCCGCATGCCTGGATATTCCGGAGAAGAGCTGATGAAAGATTTGCTTGAAAACGATATTCCGGCGGATATTATTCCGGTAACGGCTGAACGAAACGGGGAAAGAATGGGAAGGGCGTTTCGCCTCGGCGCGGCGGATTACCTGATGAAACCGTTTACTTATGAGCGGTTTTGCGAATGCCTTGGGCGCTATGCGGAGCGTATGCGGATTGCCGCGGGGCTTAAGACGGCGGATCAGGAAACCGTCGATCACCTGCTGCATATGCCGCAGGTCCATGCGGCTCCGGCGGAGGGCGGCGGGCAGGAGCGGCGCGTGCTGGATTGCTTCAGGAAGGCGCCGGAATGCCGCTTTACCGTAAAAGAGATAGCGGAAACACTTGGCCTTTCGGCAGTGACCGCGCGGCGTTACCTGAAGCGGCTTGCAGATGCCGGACGCATTGTGAGCGATATCGACTATAACACGGGCGGCCATCCCCGCATTCTGTATAAGCTGCCCTGAAGCGGCCTGGGCAAAGGAGAAGCATATGAAAAAAAGGGTTCCGGCTTATTATGAAAAAGGCGGCGCGACGGACATCTTGTCGGATATTTCCCGGGCAAAAAGCATACTCGATGTGGTGATCGGCGGGTCTTACGATGGAATTTATATTACGGATGGCAGCGCAAATACGATCATGGTCAATGAATCTTACGAGATTATTTCCGGCTTGAAACGCGAGGATGTGCTCGGGAAAAATATGCGTGATCTTGTAAAGGACGATATTATCAACGTATCGGGCACCTTGATGGCGATTGAATCGCGAGAGCCCGTAACGCTGGAACAGGAATTCCAGACGGGAAAGCGTGCGGTCATTACCAGTACGCCTACGCTTGACGAATCCGGGAAGGTCATACTGGTCATTACCAATGTACGCGACGTTACGGAACTCCACGAACTCAGAAGCAAACTGCGGCGAAATGAGAAACTGTCGGAAAAGAATGTATCGGAGCTTGAAGCTATGCGGCGGCAGATCATCGGCGACGGAGAACTGGTGGTTCATGACCCGGCAATGCTGTCGATTATGCATATGATTGACCGGGTGAGCAGGCTCGATACGACGGTGCTCCTCATGGGGGAGACAGGAACGGGCAAAGACAGGATTGCTTCCTATATTTACCGGAACAGCAACCGCAGCGAAGAGCGGTTTATTAAAGTAAACTGCGGCGCGATTCCGGCATCGCTTATTGAAAGCGAGCTATTTGGCTATGAACGCGGCGCATTTACGGGCGCAAACCGCGAGGGAAAAATGGGCCTTTTTGAAGTTGCGGACAAAGGGACTATTTTCCTTGATGAAGTGGGGGAACTTCCGCTCGATATGCAAGTCAAACTGCTGCGTGTCCTGCAGGAACAGGAGATCGAGCGTATCGGCTCCAATAAGCCCGTTAAGGTAGACGTGCGTGTGATTGCGGCGACCAACCGGAACCTGCAGGATATGCTGCGGGAAAAAACCTTCCGCGCAGACCTTTACTACCGCCTCAACGTATTTCCCGTGACTATTCCGCCGCTTCGGGAGAGGCGCAAGGATATTATTCCTCTTGCGGAACGTTTTCTGGGAGAACTGAACCGCAGATATAATATGAATAAGTATATGACTTCGTCCGGACAGGATGCTTTGCTTGAATATCGTTGGCCGGGCAATGTACGTGAACTGAAAAATGTGGTGGAACGCGCGATGGTTATGAGCAGTACAGAGGATATTTCCGCGGGAAACTTCTTTTTGCATACGCCTCCCGCGGCAGGACTGCCACAGGAATATGGCGAAGTGGACCTAAAGGCGGTGACTGAGCGTCTTGAACTCGATTATATTGAACGCGCCTACCAAAAAGCGGGAAACGTGCGCGATGCAGCAAAAAGCCTCGGCATGGATGCTGCGACCTTCGTGCGCAAACGGAAAAAGTATCGGGAAAAATACCAGACGTTGCAGAAATGAAACGCGTTGCAGAAATGAAACAAAGATGAAAAACGGTGCCAAAAGGCGCTTTTTTCATATATGCAATTTTAATGCCAACTGAACAATGTTGCAAAAATGAAACAAAAAGGAAACGGAAATGGAAAGACGTCTTCCGGATGGAACGTTTCGATGGGAATTCTTTCTGGAATTCACAAAAAAATTGGGCGATGGTTATGATTTTTGTTGAAATTTATCCTTGAATAAGAGAAAAATTTTTTTTTTACAAAAAATTGATAAAAAAATCACATTTATCTCTCGCTTGGCACGATAATTGCATGTATAATAATAGAGGAACAGACCGGCGCAAAGCCGGGGGGTATATTAAGGAATGGAAAGGGAGATAGAATTATGGCACTTATGACAGGCGAAGAATACATCGAAAGTATTCGCAAAATCAACATGGAAGTTTATATGTTCGGCGAGAAGGTTGAAAGTCCGGTGGACGATCCGATCCTCCGCCCGTCGCTCAACTCGGTCCGCATGACGTATGATCTGGCGCAGATGCCGGAATATGAAGACCTGATGACCGTTACGCTTGAGGATGGAAGGAAAATCAACCGTTTTACGAACATCCACCGCAATACCGATGACCTGATTAAAAAAGTAAAAATGCAAAGGCTACTCGGACAGCAGACGGCTGCGTGTTTCCAGCGCTGCGTCGGCATGGATGCGTTTAATGCGATTTACAGCACGACGTTTGAAACGGATAAGGCGTGCGGTACGAACTATCATGAAAACTTTTTGAAATTTATGCGGTATTGCCAGGATAACGACCTCACGGTGGACGGCGCTATGACCGACCCGAAAGGAGACCGTTCCCTGGCACCGCATGCGCAGCCCGATCCGGATATGTACCTGCGCGTAGTGGAACGCCGTCCGGACGGTATTGTCGTCCGTGGCGCAAAAGCACACCAGACGGGAATGCTCAATTCTCACGAAGTGATCGTGATGCCTACGGTTTCCATGAGACCGGAGGACAAAGACTATGCGGTTTCCTTTGCTGTGCCGCTCGACGCGCCCGGCCTCTTTATGATCATCGGCCGCCAGTCCTGCGATACGCGCAAGCTGGAAGGCAGCGAGCTTGACGTAGGCAACTCTGAATTCGGCGGCGTGGAAGCCCTCACGATCTTTGACGACGTATTCGTCCCGAACGACCGTATTTTCCTCAACGGGGAAACGGAATTCGCGGGCATGCTGGTAGAACGTTTCGCGGGTTATCACCGTCAGAG
Organism: Christensenella tenuis; assembly: GCF_014287795.1. Taxonomy (GTDB): domain Bacteria; phylum Bacillota; class Clostridia; order Christensenellales; family Christensenellaceae; genus Christensenella; species Christensenella tenuis. Next base: position 222,177 of record NZ_JACOON010000003.1, on the reverse strand, counting down.
CTACGGCGGCTGCAAGGTCGGCGTGGGCGACGTGCTGATCGGTGCGGCGGCGGTTGCTGCGGAATATAATGGAGCGGCAAAAGCTTCGCACATCAAGGATAAGCTGATCGAGATGACACATCTCAACGAGACGCTGTATGCGTGCGGTATCGCCTGCTCGGCAGAAGGGCACCCAACGGAATCGGGCAATTACATTATCGACCTGCTGCTTGCCAATGTGTGCAAACAGAATGTAACGCGTTTCCCGTACGAGATCGTCCGTTTGGCAGAGGATATTGCGGGCGGTATTATGGTTACGGCTCCGTCCGAAAAGGACTTCCGTGATCCGAAGCTCGGCAAATATGTAGAAAAATACCTGAAGGGCGTGGAAGGCGTTTCCACAGAAAACCGCCTGAGGATCCTGCGCCTGATCGAGAATCTTGCACTTGGGACGGCGGCGGTTGGTTATCGCACGGAGTCCATGCACGGCGCAGGCAGCCCGCAGGCACAGCGTATTATGATCGCGCGCCAGGGCAACCTTGGGATGAAGAAAGAACTGGCGAAGAAGATCGCCCACATCAAAGAATAATGCGCGCATAGCGCGCAGGATACAAGCGGAACTGCACACAGACAGGGCGGGCTTCTGGTTTGGGCCGGGGAGTGCAAATGCCCGGTGTGTATTCGGCAGCAGGAATGTTCCTGTCTGTGGCAAGACCGCAAAAGTGTACGGGAAAACTAGAAATTATGATACAAACGGAACTGCTCAAAAAAATTGAACAAGTGCTGGAAGAAAAAGTGCGGCCGGAACTCGGCGGCCATGAAGGCGGTATTGAAATCGTTGGCTTCGAAGGCGGCGTGCTGAAAGTGCGTTTTCTGGGAAAATGCAGCAATTGTCCCTCGGCTTCCTTGACGTTTGAATCCACCGTTGCATCGGCGGTGCAGGAAGCGGTGCCGGAAGTAAAAGACGTCGTGCTTATAACGGGTGTAAGCGACGAAACGTGGAGCATGGCAAAAGAAATATTGAAAAAGAGAAGAGAGCAGCGTGAAAATAGGAATTAAATACTGCGGGGGATGCAACCCGCGTTATGACAGGACGAACATTGCGCAGAGGCTGCGGGAGGATTTCCCGGGAGAGGAGATCGTATCTGCTGCGCCCGGCCTTGATATGGACTACGTGGTTGTCGTATGCGGCTGCAAAAGCGCGTGCGCACTCGTGGATGGGCTGACGGGAAAGTATGGCAGGACGATTCTTACGGAATCGGATGCGTATGACGGACTTTTAAAAACATTGGAACAATTACAAAGGAGATAGGCCAAATGGATTGGAAAGAGATTTATCAGTCAAGACTTACGACTGCGGAAGAAGCGGTGAAAAAGATCAGGTCGGGCGACCGTGTGGTAATCGCCCATGCGACAGGCGAACCGGTACACGTGACGGACGCTATGGTTGCAAATGCGCAGGCGTATGAAAACGTGGAGATTATCCATATGGTGTCTATGGGAAAATCGGCCTACTGTGCGCCGGGAATGGAAAAGCATTTCCGCCACAACGCATTTTTCCTCGGAGGAACGACGCGCGCGGCCTGCGCGGAAGGGCGGGCGGATATTACGCCGGTCTATTTTTCCAAGGAACCGGAACTCCTGCGGACGAACTGCAAACCGGACGTTGCACTTGTGCAGGTGACGCCCCCGGATGAACACGGCTATGTGAGTCTCGGTATTTCGGTGGATTACACAATGGAAGCAGTGAAGCAGGCGGAGACGGTGATTGCGCAGGTAAACAAATATATGCCGCGCATCCACGGAGATTCCTTTGTCCATATAAGCGAGATCAGCGATTTTGTAGAATTTGACGAACCGATCCTTGAACTGCCGAACCCCAAAATTACAGAAGTGGAAGAGGCGATTGGCCGCAACTGCGCGTCGCTGATTCAGGATGGCGACTGCCTCCAGCTGGGGATTGGCGCAATCCCGGATGCGGTGTTGCTCTTTTTGAAGGATAAGAAAGATCTTGGCATACACAGCGAAATGATTTCGGACGGTGTAGTGGAACTGGTGGAAGCGGGCGTTATCACCAATAAGAAAAAGACGCTGCATCCCGGCAAGAGCATCCTGACGTTCGCTATGGGTACACGCCGCCTGTACGATTACCTTGACGATAACCCGGCAGTGGGGATTTATCCTGTAGACTATGTCAACGATCCGGTTGTGATTGCGCAAAACGACAATATGGTCTCCATCAACTCCTGCGTACAGGTGGATCTGATGGGCCAGGTGGTTTCCACCTCGGTTGGACACAAGCAAATTTCAGGCGTGGGCGGACAGGTAGACTTTGTGCGCGGCGCAACCATGAGCAAAGGCGGCAGGAGCATTATTGCAATGCCTTCCACAGCGGCTAAGGGAAAGGTTTCCAAGATTGTCAGCATCATCGACGAGGGGGCGGCGGTTACGACGTCGCGGTATGACGTCCAGTATGTGGTGACGGAATACGGCATTGCGGATCTGCGCGGCATTACGCTGCGGGAACGCGCGGTGCGTCTCATACGGATTGCGCATCCGGATTTCAGGCCGCAGCTTATTGAATTTTTCGAGAACAAATTCAAATGTAAATATGAGGATCAGGACTAATAAGGAGAAAAGCCATGAAAGAACTTTCAATTAAACCGGAAATATTCTCGTTCGACACCTGTAAGGAGTTTTGCGAGGAATATAAAATTGGCGAGGGAGACCTCATCATTACCAACGAATATATCTTCAATCCATATTTTACGGACCTTGGCATCAAAGCGGACGTATTGTACCAGGAAAAATACGGTGCGGGTGAACCTTCCGACGAAATGGCGGAAGCGATGTATGCCGATATGAAAGGCGATTATAAGCGCATTATTGCCATTGGCGGCGGCACGATCATCGACATTTCCAAAATCTTTGCGCTCAAGAATGTGAGTCCTATCCTCGACCTTTACGACAGGAAAGTAGAGATCGTTAAAGATAAAGAACTGGTACTCGTTCCCACGACCTGCGGAACGGGCAGTGAAGTGACGAACATCGCGATCCTCGAGCTTAAGAGCCGCCACACCAAGCTTGGCCTTGCGGTAGATGAGATGTACGCGGACAGCGCGGTACTGATTCCCGAACTTCTGCGTGGCCTGCCCTTCAAATTTTTTGCGACAAGCTCCATCGATGCGCTGATTCACGCGCTCGAATCCAGCCTTTCGCCCAAGGCGACTCCGTATACGGAGATGTTTGGTTATAAGGCAATCGAGATGATCCTGAACGGATATAAAGAAATTGCGGCAAATGGGCAGGATGCGCGGATGCCGCTTTTGAAGGACTTCCTGATCGCCAGCAATTATGCGGGTATTGCGTTTGGCAACGCGGGCTGCGCGGCAGTGCACGCTATGAGTTACCCGCTTGGCGGAACCTACCACGTACCGCACGGCGAGGCAAATTACTGCCTGTTGATCGGCGTGTTCAAGGCATACATGGAAATTGATCCGGATGGGAAGATCAAGAAAATGAACAAATTTATCGCGGATATTCTCGGGTGTGGCGAAGATGTAGTATATGATGAACTCGAGAAACTCCTGAACCAGATCATTCAGTGCAAGCCGCTGCATGAATATGGCGTTAAGGAAGAAGAACTCGAAACGTTTACTGATAATGTAATGGAAAAACAGGGACGCCTCATGGCCAACAACTATGTGGAGCTCTCGCGGGAAAAGGTCTACGATATTTATAAGAAACTGTATTGATTGGAGTTTGAGGCAGGAAGACGCGCTCGGGGAGAATATGATATGTATCGTATGGCGGTTTTAAAACAGGGCCTGAAAAGGCTGCATACACCGATGACAGACACAATCAAGGGATGCGAATTCACAACAGAGATGATTCCGCTCGAAGCGGAGATTTCTGCCGCATATTTTGTATCCCATCCGGTGGACCTGCTTCTGATTGACCTGTGCAAAAATCCGCAGCTTGGTCTTTCGTTGCTGAAACAACTGAGGATATTGGGGGCGCAGGGCGAAGTGGTCGCTTATATCGCGCGTGATGACTGTGATACGCTAAGGCGCGTACTGCGCCTTGGCGTAGTAGACTGCCTTGTCGATCCTTTTGATACGGGCCGTTTTGAGCAGGCTGTCGAACGTTTCCTGCGGCGCAAACGCCTGTTTGCGCAGGGAATGATCACACAGGAACAGGCGGACGGCCTTTACAGAGGGATCGAAGAATTGCCGGATTTACCGAAAGGACTTCAGAAAAAGACGCTCAATACGATCCGTGCGGTTCTCTCGAGCCGCCCGGATATCAGCTTCTCCTGTGAGGATATTGTAGGGACAGTCAATCTTTCGCGCATTACAGTGCAGCGATATCTTTCTTACCTGCGGCAGGCTGGAGAAGTGACCGAGGATGTGAACTACCGTACGGGCGGGCGGCCGTGCTCTTTGTACCGCTGCAATCCGGGTGTATTTGCGTAAAAGAAAAAGAGCAAATAATATTAAAAAAAGGTATGGAGCTTTGCTCCATACCTTTTTTGGTAAATGAAGTTTATTTCCCTTGGAAAACTTCGCCGAGGAGCTGCGGCGTGTGTTTGTGCGTACACTGTGCGCACGCACGGTCGAGGTAATCGTGCAGCATTGGCCGGAAATCCGGATGCGCGCAAGTGTCAATGATCTTCCGCGCCCGCTCTTTCGGTGTGGTCGCCCGCAAATCGGCATAACCATATTCTGTCACGAGGAAGTGGATATCATGCTCCGTATGGTCGACATGTGTAATAAACGGAACAATGCAGGACAGGGTTCCGTTTTTTGCAGTGGAGGGCGTCATGAAAATAGAAAGCCCGGCATTCTGCGCAAAATCCCCGCTGCCGCCGATACCGTTCATAATGCGCGTCCCATTAATATGGGAAGAATTGACATTCCCGTAGATATCGACTTCAATCGCCGTATTCATAGCAATAATACCAAGGCGGCGGATAACTTCGGGATGATTGCTGATTTCCTGCGGACGCAGCATGATCTTATCCCGGTAATTTTCAAAATTCGCTTTGTAATGTTCTTCAAAATCGGGAGATACGGTAAGCGACGTCCCGGATGCAAATGAAATCGTTCCGGCGTCAATCAGGTCAAACACCGCATCCTGCAAAACCTCCGAATATACCTTAAGGTCCGTAAATTCGGATTTTTTCAGACCCGCGAGAACTGCATTCGCAACTCCGCCCACACCCGACTGTAAGGGTGGAAGCGGAACGGGAAGACGTCCGGCCTCTGTTTCTTTTGTAATCAGTTCAATGATATTATCTGCAATTTTCTGTGAAATTTCATCCACAGGCTGTACGGCACGCCCTTTGTCTGGGATGTCCGAATAGACAATCGCTGCAATTTTATCAAAATCGCACGGATAATAATCTGTTCCGATGCGGTCGACTGCATGGATGATCGGAATGGGCTTCGAGTTTGGCACGCGCTCCACGGTATAAACATCATGAATACCGCGCAGTGATTCGGGCTGCGTGGTATTGACCTCCAAAATGACATGTTTTGCACACTCGATATAAGTGTTTGCCGCGCCGATGGAAGTGGAAGGGATTAGATGGCCCTCCTCGTCGATCCCCGAGATTTCGACAATAGCAAAGTCGATATCACCGAAAAAACCGTTTTTTGCCCACACAGCCACTTGACTTAAATGGACGTCGAAATAATCAATTTCGCCTGCGTTGATCGCATTGCGGACGGTGGAATTCGTCTGATAGGGCGTACGGCGTTTCATTGCCCCGCTGCGCGTAAGCGCCCCATCGATTTCGTCGCCCACTGAGGCGCCTGTCATCACCGTAAGGTTCAGCTTTTCCCCCGTCGCTTCCGCACGCCTTGCAATGGCGAGCGGCACAGCCTTTGCATGGCCCGCGGGCGTAAATCCGCTCATACCGATTGTTGCATTCGGATAAATGAGCTTTGCCGCCTCATCGGCGCTCATGACCTTGCTGAGATATTTTTCACATTTAATTCTATCGTTCATACCGTTCCCTCCATATACGCCGCGTTTCGCGGCGTTTGTTCCTATTATCACAATTATATATTATACACTGCAAGGCGGAATTTTGCATCCCGAAAATCCATTTTCAAACTTAAGAATTCATCGATGAAAAAAGAAGTTTTTTTTACTTACAAAACCGGGTCAAGGCCGGGATATCCAGCGGAGTCTGGCATTGGATATTTCACTTTATTGCACTGGATAAGAAAATGCAAAATGTTCTGTAAATGCGCTCCTGTATAAAATGGTATGAGAAATACTGTATGTACAAAAATACCTCGTGAAAATTTATAGAGAGCCGACTCATGATAGGGATGTTTTTGCCTTTATAGAAGCAGATAAGGAAACAAAACGATATGTAAAAGCAGGGCCGTCTTTTGGCGGCAATATAGTTATACATTTAAATGTGCACGGTTTTGTCACGCATCCTGTGTGAAATTTAAACAATATGATTCGTTACCGTATGGTTTGTGGGTATATTAAAGTAGAACCCGGTAAAAAGCGGTTGTTCATATTAGCACGGAAATACCGTGTTTATATAAAAATATATAATACTTGAAAGGAACAGAAAGAATGCAAAAAAAAGGAAAGGTTTTCATATCGGCAATTCTCGCTGTGGTTATGGTTTTTGCGCTGGGCGCAATTGCTTTTGCAGCCCCGGCGGACAGCGATACATCGGAAGCAAAAATTGAATTTACGGCAGGCAACTTGGAGCTGAATGCGGTTCCGGCTTTGGATTTTGGCTCGCACACCATCGATAATACAACGGTGGACTTTAAAACACCGGCAGGCCCCAGCACTATGCAGGTCGCTGATGCACGGGGAAGCGGGTTAGGCTGGAAGGTGACGGCACAGTTGGGCGCATTCAGCGTAACAGGAGGAACCACGCCTATTGGAAGCGCGACGATAACTCTCGCGGACGGAACTCCCTCCGGAGTAGGTACGAATGACACGGCTCCGGTGATCAAAACACCGGTGACACTTGCAACGGGCGGCGCGGCAGATACAGTAGTGACGGCGGCGGTGAGCAGCGGACGCGGCACATGGAACACTTCATGGCTGGCGGACAACGCCTCAATTAACGTCCCTGTGCAGCACCAGCAAATCGGCACGCATACGGCAACATTGTCGTGGACCCTGGAAGACGCTCCGTGACGGTACAGAAATGATGGAAAAGCGTATCCGGGGGGCTGATCCCCCGGATACGCGCATGAAAAGGGATAGGAGATAAATTGGGAAAGAAACAATTTAAAATTTTAATTTTACTGCTCGTGGCGGCCTTATTGTTCACATTGGTTCCGGCCATGGCATTCGCCGCAGACAAAAGCGAAACGGTCGGCTTTTCCGTGAGCGCGAATCTGCCGGACAACCAACAAGACAGCGGCGTTTCTTACTTTGACCTGCATATGCGTCCGGAACAGAAACAACGCCTGACAACAACGGTATACAATGAAAATGCAGAAGAAATTAAAGTAAAGGTAGAAGTAGTCAGCGCATCTACTAACGCAAACGGGATCATAGATTATAAGACGCCGGATATCAAGGACGAGACGCTGGAGACGCCATTATCGGAAATCGCGGAAGTCAAGACTCCGGAACTGGTCATCCCCGGCGGAAAAACGGCTGAGGCGGTCGTGAGCATAGAGATGCCTGAAGAAGAATATGATGGCGCGATTCTTGGCGCGATCGTACTGACACAGGTAAAAGAGGAACCCGAAAGTCCGGAGGAAAGCGCACAGAAAGCGCAGCAGGGCGTTTATATCAATAATGAATACAGCTATGTAGTAGGCGTGAAGCTTACGGAAACGGACATAGAAATACTCCCCGCATTCGAAGGGGTACAGGCGCAGCCAGAGTTGCTCAACTACCGTGTCAATGTGGTTCACTATATCAGAAACAGGGAAGCGGCAATCGCGAAGAATATACAGATGGATATTGAGATTTATTCACAAAACGAACAAGCGGTCGTAAAAACGAGCCATGGAACGGTTGATATGGCGCCAAATTCAGTGATGCCATATGCGCTCATGTGGGACGGGGAGATTGCCCCGGGTAAATATGTAAGCAATGTTTCGATGAAACTTGATGATAAAGAATGGAATTTTGAGCTGCCGTTTGAGGTCAGCGCGCAGACAGCGCAGGAAATCAACAAAGAATCTGTGGAACAGGGACAAGGCATCCCGTGGTGGGTGATCCTGCTGATCGTGATTCTCATAGTGCTCATGCTGGTTATCGTGCTTCTGCTGCTTGCAATGAAACGAAAGAAAAAGACGGAAGAAAAAACAGAGATGGAACAGAAAGCGACGAGATCGGGAAGGAGAAGATAACAATACGATGAGAAAGGCAGCCGGAAAAAAGAGGTTCAAGAAGAACCGCATCATATTACTTATCCTGGCTGCCATACTTATATTGGCGGGACTTCCAGCCTATGCGCAGGAAACGGCCGAACTGCCGGAAGAACAGGATATAGTGGCCATAGAGGAGCCGGAGACAACACCGACGGAGGAACAGCCGCAGGAAAGTGAAGCGCAGGCCTCGCCAACGCCGGGTGAAACGGAAGAAGAACTGCCCGAAGCGGCAAATACACCTGAAGCTTCCCCAGCATTGCCATCACCGCCACCAGACACGGAAACAGCAGAACTACAGCCGCAAGCGGAAGAAAATGCGGAGGAACTGGATATCATGCCACTCACGATCACGACGGAAGGGCTGGAGGCAAACGAAGCGATGGTGGATAATTTTGCCGACCTGAAAACAGTGCTGGAAGATTACGCGACCTATGCGGGCGTGGATACTATCTACCTGAATGGCGATATTACATATCAGGCGGGCGGGATCACGATTCATACCAATAGGAATACCATGACGATTATCGGGCACCCCAAGGGGCAGGGCGGCCGACATACGATCAATGATATTGCAGGCGGGCAGGGGGCGGTCGTACGCATCCAGAAAAACGGCTTTGACCTGACGGTGAGGGACGTTGTTATCAATGGCAAAAACTATTATGGCACCTTTACCGTGCTTGATGCCTATACGGGCGTGACTACGAGTTATGAGAATGTGACGTATAACGGTCCACAGATCACATATAACCGCCGGGGCATTGCGCGCTATATCGACAGCTCTATTACCATTGCCAGTACGGGCGGCGACCCGGCACAGGAAGTAGCGGAACTGGCGCAGCTTGAAATCGGCGGGAATACGACGTTTACCAATACAGCGGGTGCGACATCAATGTTTTGGTTTGCCGGAAATTTCGGAAGCAATCAATACATGAAAGTGCTCGACGGCGCGCGGGTGACGGTTAACCATAATTCGACCGCATCCCCTTACGGTTTTATCTATGTGGAAGGATTGGGTGCGGCGGTTAACCAGAGGCCGGAGATCACGATCGGGCAGGACGCATCCCTTGCGGTGAGTACGCGGGTGGGCTTTACGCATACCGACCACCGCGTTGAATCGATTGAAATCAAACAGGGCGGAAAGCTGAGCATCATACAAACGAGCGATCCGGGGAACTATCCGACGGTGCACTTAAACTCATCCCTTACCGTACAGACTGGCGGTACGCTTGAGGTACAGCGCGGAGCAAACACCCGTACGAGCGGGCTTATCCGTTTTTATAACACTGGAGGAAGGGTAACGTTCAACAATCCCAAAAGGGTACAGCTCTACAATCCCTACGGGCGTTTGATCACGACGCGTACGGGAACGGCGGTGATAAACGGAACGGTTGGTGCGGTCAATGTCTGGACAACGGATAAGGGATACACGAACAGTGCCGATAATATGCCTGCGAATATTTGGAATAAAAATGATTCTTCATCCATGAACATGAGCGCAACGTTGGGAACGGCGGCGGTGACTGCCGCATCTATTTCCAATAAGGCGGAGGGGGATCCGTTCACGGCTGAATTTAACAGTTCCTCCTTTAATACCTATGCGATGCCTCTGTTAGTCATGGGAAACTATTTCTTGGATACGGATGCCATATATCCAAACGATACGGCGATTTCGGGGACAGCGGAAAGTGACGCTGATATCCGGGTCAACTATACGAACAATGGAACGCCGCAGGCCTTGAGCGCAACGGCGGGCAGGGGCGGAACCTATAGCATGCCGCTGCCGGATGCGCCGGTTGCACAGGACACCGAAATGACGGTTATGAGCCACCGGAATTACCTGAAGGCGCGGCACATTACAAAAGTACTGGAACAGCCGAGCATCCTTCGTTTCCTGGCTGTACCGGATGACCTGGCTTTTTCTACAGGGAATATCTCGGCTTTGCCGCAAACGGTTGGCAGGCAGGACGCGGCATGGACAATATCTGTGGAGGATACGCGGGGAACAGGCAGCCGTTTCCGGGTGGATGCAAGCATCACTCAACCGCTTCTGGGAATGGGCGGTGCGACGACGTACACGCTGCCGGATGCCCTCGTGTACGTAGATAGTACAGGACAGCGGCATACGCTGGGGAGCGTACCTGTAACAGTATACAATGGGACGACGGGAACTTCTGCCCGTACGGATATCCGTTGGGCGGCTGACAAGGGCTTGCTCGTTTCACTGGGCGGCGGGGAAGGAAATCCGGGTATTCCATACAGTACAACAGTGGAATGGTCATTGATTGACGCGCCGTGATGTGTGCGGCGAAACGGCTCCTGAAAGCGAAATGCATACTGTCATTACGGTGTTGTTCTTCAGTAATCATATATTGCCCCTAAACTGGATACACCGGTCACAAACCGGTGTAAAATGAAGATTAACCATAGCGACGCAGTACTATGGGAATTAGCACAGGACGGCTTTGGCAGATACAGTCGGTGTGACCGATTGACAATGACTTTTATGGTATTAAAGATAACGATAGCAATATTGAAATTTGCCTAAAAAGCACAAGTGAGTGCAGCTATATGTGCAATGTGGTACGAAATGATAGAAGGTATTTTTGTAAAATATATGCAAGCGGATGAAGATGCGCCGCGCTGCTGGATGAACTGGCAATATAAAGTGTGCAGGCAGAGAAGAACATGAGCGGGGAAAGTTGGGGCAGGAGTATTTCTTGCCCTATTATTTTTTTGCATCATTTTACAGGAGGGATTGAAAAAGAAAGATAGGCATAGCAGGCTGTCAATAAACCTTTATTGCGGGTAATCAACCGGCATTTTGCAGGCGGGGGCGCACATATCGTCCTTGCCCGTTCATATGGCGGTTTCACGGCAGCGCGCCCTGCGCGCGGTAAAATTGCTGCAAACGCGAAAAGCTGTCCGGCCGCACAGCGGCGAGGCCTTTTCAACGGCATAAGCAGGAACACAGCATATAAGCTTATCGATGCAAACATATTGGGTATAGGAGGCGCAGGAAGCGTTTGAAAATTAACCCGGTCAAAATTTATAAAGGCAGAGAGGAATACAGCAAACAAGAATTTGCAGCAGAGAAAGAACTGGCTATACATGCAGCATCTGATGGCGTTGGAAGGGAACGGACGTCTCGGAACCTTCCGGCGCTCAAAAGAAGCAAATTTTTAGCAAATACAGTGTTTGGAAAGATAAAAATATCTGATTGACGAAAAAAGATAAAATCAATTTTTTTAGTTACAAAACAGAAATAGATTAAACGGTACCACCTAGTATTATCAAATACCGCTTAACAAAGGGATTTGTGGACTTAGTGGTATTTAGAGGGGAGCTGAGATATTGGATAATAATAGGTAAAATTTTTAGCAAATTTTTAGCAAATATGAAAACATAGAAACCCGCATGGTTGCTGATGAATCTGATATAGATATCTGTTCTGTGAATAATAATTTGATATGAGATTATTTGAAGGAGAGATATTTAAAAAGCAGAGAAAAACTATGACCTGTTAGGTATTTTATTAAAATTTGCTCGTGCGTTTATAAAAAAAGTGATGTTTATATAATATCATGCAATACATTGTATATAAAATAAACGTTTGATTATTTATTTTAAGAGGTGATTCCCATCAGAAAAACGAAGACATTCCTTGAAACGATAGCATCTGCGGCTCCAGCACTTTTAAACAGTTCGCTGATCGCTATTCCGTATTTGTTATTCCTCAAGCTGATCGACGGAACAAATTTAGAAACAATCCTTCCCTTAGTGATATTTTATACACTCCGTATGACGGGTGTTTTTTTGTTGCGCAGTATCAAGACGGGCGCAGGCAGTTATTCCGCACTGATGTTCTCGTTCATTCTGGGGTTCATTGGGGCGCTGTTTGGTGTACTAGGTACGCTTTATTTTCCGCTCTTTATGGTTTCGGCGATCTTCCTTGGCCTGAGCACCGCATTTGTCAAACCGATTTTTACGACGATCAATTTTCATAAGCATGATGAAAAAAAGGAGACGGGCGCTGCTGGAAAAAAGAAGAAGAATCTTTTTCCGCTGGCGTTTGTGGTCGTATTCCTTCTTGCTCTGATGGCGCTGCCGGGCACGATACAGACCTTTGCCGTAATGCTTTTGTATGTTGCGCTTTTTGCTATGGCGCTGTACTCCACATCTCGCGACCCGGAATACAAATTCCGTTTGATCCATTTAAAAGATACGACCGTATCTCTTAAGGGAGCGGCTATCTTTATCGTATTTTTTGCATTGCTGGCTGTGCTGCGCATTGCGCGCCGGACGCTGGACGCGCAGCAGCCATGCCTTGGTATGGTTCTCGTTATGAAATTTCTTCTTGCACTCTGCATATCGCAAGAAAACATCCTGGAAAACATCTTCGGAATCAGCATGGTTTTTTAGGTACACGAAACAGATTCTGCAAATACTGTCAGAGTGTTTATGTATTGTATTCACGATATCTGCTTCATCACGCATAAAGATTACTTAGTGGTGGCGCCCGCCATGATGACCGCCGCCACGCGCTCCACTTCCTGTATTGCTATTGCTGCTTGCGTTGGTATTCGTCTTTTTCCCTGTGCCTGTTCCATCAAGTGGCCTTTCGCCACCAAAGGGGCAATACTCATTAGGGCCCTCAAGTCGGGGGCAATCTTCATTGGGGCATTCCTGATAGTATCTGCAATTTTCATTGATACAAACGCCCGTTTCTCCTGTCACACGTGGGCAATCTGGATAAGTACACTGCGATTGCCTTGGTGTTATTCGCGTCGTCCCGACTACTGTTGTTTGCCCCGTACTCCCGCCGTGCCTTCCGCTACTATGTGGAGCGGCGAATGCGGTTGTTGCAGCTAACACAACGCATAGCATTACGACGATACATACAATTCCTTTTGTCCTTTTTTTCATTTTATCACACCTCCATGAATTTTGGTTTCACTATACATACGATTCACAAAGGCGAATCCATTCAACTATCTAACAGAATAAATTTTTTTTACTGGGAACTTAAACTCAATTGAAGTAATGGATATCATGATCGAGAAGCTGGTCGTAAATTGGACGGGATTTTAAGAGCTCTGCAATAATGCAAGCGGTCAGCGTTGTAACAACTAGCGGTAAAAGCTGACTGTATGCGCCGGTCATTTCACAAACAAGCATGATGCCGGTGAGGGGAGCGCGTACAATTGCGCCGAAAAGCCCTGCCATAGCACATACTATAAAATTTTGCATTAGATCATTAATCCCCAAGTACCCTGAAAGGAATGTTGCGAACACTCCACCAACAACTGCTCCCATAACAAGTGTAGGCATGAGTATCCCACCGGGTACGCCGGAAGAAAAGCTGAACACGGAAAAAAGCAATTTAGCCAATAAGAGAATGCATAGATATAAAAGTGCGTAATTATCTTGTATAATTTCACCTACTAAAGAATCACCGCCGCCCAAAATAGATGGAAACACGAAAACCAATATACCGGCAGCAATAAAAGGAAATATGAGGCGGTAGTAGGAAGGGATTTTCTTCATTCTGCTATATCCTTGCTGCATTTTATTTACCGATGTGTTGTAAAATGCGCCCAGAAAACCAAGGAAAATACCCAATAAGATAAGAACCCCATATTCAGGTAGTGTAAAATCACGAGTAATCGTAATATCAAAAATGGGTGCAGGGCCAAGCAGTAACTGCGTTATAATACCAGATGTGGCACATGCGGCTATAGCTGTAAAAAGGATATTTAGGTTAAAGCTTTTGTGTACTTCTTCAAGTGCAAATAAAATACCGCCAATAGGAGCGCCAAACGCGGCGGCCAATCCTGCGGCACCGCCGCTTGTCATGAGCAAATCTTTCTCTTGGGTATCATTTTTTCGAGCAAAGCCTTTACCTACAACGGCGCCCATCTGAATGCATGGCCCCTCGCGTCCAAGCGAAAGACCCGCTCCCAAAGCGATTACACCGCCAATGAATTTACCAATAAGAATCTTTAAGGGGTGCTGATTAAATAATCCTTTCAACTCACCTTCCATTTGAGGTATACCGCTACCGGTTATCATGGGTTCCCATTTTAAGAGGCGAGCGACAATAAAGAATGCAATGATAATAAAGAGAAACCAAAAGATAATGTGTAGAAAATTATCCTTTGAGCCTGTTGCGAAGCCCTGTGCAAAATCAAAAATTGTTGTTACCAAAAGCCGAAAAGCAACAGTTATGCATCCAGCCACACTCCCCATAATGAGACTCTTAATAAGAACGATTGGTGAAATTGTTTTTATCTTTGGGGTTGATTGACTCATGTACTATTTCCTTAAACGATGTAAGAGTAATATGCTAGGATCATAAATTTCAAATAATAAACAATATCAATTTATTTAGCCTTTTTCTTTTTGTATATTACAACAAGAGCAATTGTGAGGGCAACACTTACACAAAGCAAACATGCCCCAACGATGTAAACGGCTTGCATACCATCTACAAATATATTGGGTTGCCCGCTTACGAAGCCATCCACCTTATAACCAATTCTAGAGCTCATAACAGCATACAGCATACTTGTTAAAATGGAAATCCCCATAACACTGCCGAAATTACGCACAAACATATTTACGCTTCCCGTTATGCCAAGTTTGTTCTTTGGCGCAACGGACATGATGAGCGAGGTAGCAGGGGCGGAAAAAGCCCCGGCGCCAAATCCTATGATACAAAGGTATACCACAAGTTTTACAACGGATTCGGTTGCTGTTAATGTTGAAAGCAATGCAATTCCTATTGTCAGAGTGGCGAGCCCAACCAACATTATTTTTGGCGAACCTATTTTATCCGAAACAGAACCTGCAATGGGCGAGGTTATCCCCATTACGATTGAAATACTCATCATGATAAGCCCGGTTGAGCCGGGATCGATCTTAAGCACATCTTCAATATAAAAGGGCTGTATGATGTTAATGGCATTAATAGCAAAATATAGAATCATTGCGCATAGAACGCTTAATGTCAAAAGTGGATTCTTAAACAATGATAAATCAAGAAGCGGTGGGTTACCTTTCCTTTCAAATAGAATAAAAATGATTGCGAATATTCCTGCGGCAGCAAATGAAAGTATAATATAATATGTACCATACCCGACAGATTCGCCTTCCGTTAAAGCATAAACGAACAATATAACAGCGGCGGCGAGAAAAATAGCACCGCGATAGTCCAATTTTTCGGTTATGCTTGTGTCGCGCGGGAGGAATTTCAGGGCAAGCAGGAAGCCGATTACTCCAATCGGCACATTAATCAGGAAGATATAATTCCAACTTAGATATGTAACAATGAGGCCGCCAATCACAGGGCCAAGCATTGTACCCAATGCAACTGAAATGCCCGAAATACCAAGTGCACGACCTCTTTCATTGGCAGGGAAAACCTCGGTAATAAGCCCTTGACTATTTGCCGTTGCTGCTGCTGCGCCGATTCCTTCTACTACACGCGCAATGATAAGCATATTGAGACTATGGGAAAGTCCGGATAACAATGATCCAATGGTAAATATGGCGGTGCCCATCATAAATATCCGCCCCTTACCGTGAATATCTCCCAGTCGTCCAAAGAGCAGAATGGAGGCTACAACTGCAACGAGATATACGGTTACAACCATTTGCACCGACTCCATTTCAACGCTTAGGTCTGTCGCCATCACAGGCAGGGCGACGTTAACGATTGTTGAATCAAGCATTGCCATAAACGGCATGAAAATAAGAACGCCGAGTATTGTCCATGATACAGCCACCAATCATGCGTGCGCTGACCACACAAAAGGAACGGGTCATAGAAATGCCTGTTCCAGATAAAGTATCAAAAAGAAAACGTATTTTGTTTCCCATCATCATCACGCTTGCAACGCTCCTGCTTGTGCCGACCGCGGGGCCGCTTATTGCCATGCTTATGCTTGGAAATCTGATTCGTGAAAGCGGGGCTACAAAACGTTTGGTGCATGCATTGCAAAATGACTTACTTAGCGTCCTTACTATGCTTATCGGGCTGTCCATAGGTGCAACGGCAACGGCGGACAGAATTTTGAACTTTCAAACAATTCTGGTTATTGTTCTGGGGCTCGTGGCGTTTTGTTTCAGCACGGTTGGAGGGATATTGATCGCAAAGCTCCTGAATAAAATTACAAAAGGAAAAGTCAATCCGTTGATTGGTAATGCAGGCGTATCTGCAATGCCGATGGCTGCGAGGGTATCTCAAAAAATGGCCCAGCGGTACAACTCACAGAACCATTTGCTGATGCACGCCATGGGCCCCATCGTCTCCAGCACCATCGGTTCGGCAATCATTGCGGGGATATTTATTGCAATGTTTGGATAATCACGGCCTTGAAAAATACTAAGGCTGTTTATTTAAAAATAACAAATTAAGGAGGGTGCGTACGATCACGCACATTTTATCATGCAACGAAAACCAAAATGGCTCAGCGTAAAATACAATCAGGCCCAAACAGAAGAAGTGATCCAACTATTAACAGACCTCAACTTAAATACGGTTTGTAGTGCTGCCAATTGTCCAAATCTTGGTGAATGCTATTCCAAGCGAACCGCAACTTTTATGATTATGGGAGATCAATGTACTCGGAATTGCCGTTTTTGCAATGTAACGGACGGCAAACCAGCACCGCTTTCTGAAGAGGAACCGTATAATATAGCTAAAGCGGTTGTGATGCTTAAGCTAAAATACGTTGTGATTACGAGTGTAACACGAGATGATCTCCCGGATGGCGGAGCCATGCATTTCTCAAACACAGTCCGCGCAATAAAAGACATAGCGCCTGATGTTTATATCGAACTTCTGATCCCTGACTTGAAGGGAGACGAAGCGGCGCTTGATATTGTAATGGCTGCAAAGCCAGATGTCCTGAACCATAATACGGAAACGGTACGCTCGCTCTATTCGTCTGCGCGGCCACAGGCAGACTATGATAGATCTCTGCATGTTCTTAACTACTGTAAGCGAAAAGATAAGGATATGCTCATAAAAACAGGCCTTATGGTGGGGCTGGGGGAAACGGACGAAGAACTGCTGCAAACAATGGACGATATACGAACGACTGGTTGCGATATACTCACAATAGGCCAATATCTACGCCCATCCAAGGATCATTTAGAAGTAGTAGAGTATGTAACACCTGAAAAATTTAAGTATTATGAAAAAATTGGCCTAGAAAAAGGGTTTTCGTTTGTAGCCAGTGCGCCTTTGGTGCGCAGCTCCTACAAGGCGGAACTGGCCTTCACGGGCAGCAAGAAGGGAATCTCGCTTTGATTTTTATAGAAACAAACTCTATCAGCCCGTTTTATAATTTTGCGGCAGAATATTATCTGATCACAGAAAAGAAATTTGACGAAACGGTATTTTTATTTTGGCGAACAGAGCCTACGCTTATGCTGGGCAAATATCAAAATGCCTATGCTGAAATAGACCTAGACTACGCAAATGCAAACCAGATACAAATTGTGCGCCGTATGTCGGGCGGGGGAACTATTTACACAGATATGGGTGGATGGCAGTTCACTTTCATCTCAAAATCCGGGACAGGGCAGGGGACGATAGAGTTCAAAAAATATATCTCTCCGGTGGTGGATGCGCTTTGCAAAATAGGGATAAATGCAAGCTTTAACGGACGCAACGATTTGGTGGTTGAGGGAAGGAAGTTTTCCGGGAATGCCCAGTATATTCTCAACGGATATACCCTGCATCACGGTTCAATTCTGTTTGACACAGATATTGAGCAAATGATGAAAAGTACAACGGTGAATCGCTATAAGATGGAGTCCAAGGGAATTGCCTCTGTGCGGGACAGGGTTACGAATATTTCTGATTATCTGCCAAAAGGAATGACGACATTAGAGTTTAGGGAACTCTTTGTAGGCGGCATCCTACAGGATAAGCACGACGTCTATTCTTTTCATCAAGCGGAAATGAAGCGCATCAGAGAAATCGAAAAAGAACGCTTTGATAATTGGCAAAGCATCTTTGGCGATTCCCCAAAATGTGAGGTCGTACGGACAAAGCGTTTTTCCGACGGAATACTGGAATGCCAGTTAAACGTAAATAATGGAAGGATAGAAGAAGTTAAAATTTATGGAGACTTTTTTGGTGACCTAGAGACAGATATCATTTGCAGTTTTTTAAAAGGCTGTAAATATGAACGTAAAAGTGTGGAAAATATCTTTGAAAGAATGCCTTACTATGGTAGAGCGCATAACATCTCAACACAAGATATTGTCGATACGATCATGGGGCAAAGTAGCACTAATATTGAGTGAAGTGGTATAACCACCCCAAAACAGGAGATACTCCCAATATTTGAATGTATGTGTGGCAATCTTAACAGGTTTGCTGGCTAGAATGAGCTATCAACACAAAATAAAATAATTTGCAATACAAAAACCAGAGTTGTGAATATAGCTCTGGTTTTTGTATTAAGATGGAGGACACTTTTCATTCGCTAGATGCTCAGTGATTGCTTGTTCTATGTTATTAAAATCCTGTGAGGCTATTTTCAAATTTGTCTTCACAAATATTTGGTTTTTCTTCAAAGAATAATTCAATAAATCAATTGTACCAATTATCAAATCAGCATTATCGATAGAATCTACAAAGTGTAAGATATATCGGTTGGAAAAATAGGTCTTGGTATATTCTTCTATATATTTTGTATATACCTTCGTCATATCGGAAAAGATAAAGACGTTCACTTCAGGGAAGAAGTGGGAAAAGGGGACAAGGTATATGCAGGTCATCAAACTATCTATTTTGAAAAATTCAGTCGTAAATTTATCTGCACGGCTACAATATTCATTCCAAAGCATCTCAAAGGTATCCCAATATTTGGGATACAAATCCCTCAAAGAATTAAAATCAATTCCGCGAAATGCAGACACAATATCTTCATCAGGAACGAACAAAGTTTCCGAAATATAAAATCTAAAAAATTTCTCATAAATAAATTTTATTTGCTCATCATTCAGCTTCATAAAATACTTTTCAAATAGTTCCATCCAAATAAGAGTATTGCTGGGGGGCACCAGCTTATGTATGCTATCCATATCAATAGATATGCTCAATTTATAAAAATCAGAGGAATAGATTGAAATGATTAAATATGCCCAATCAAATTCTGACCATCTCGATAAATAATTTGGTTTGCTTATCATCTTAATATCTTTAAAGATATCTTTTTCCAACTGAGATAAAACAAGCTCCTTATTCCTTTCAAGCGCATTTTGAATAATAAAAATCCAAAGTCCAAGTATTTCCATTTGGTTACTTTTAGTCTCCAACATCAAGTGCTTAGCAACTTTTTTCGCCAGTGTAATATAAGAGGAATAGTTATTCAAATATGGAATTTTTGATAATTGCCGATGGAAAAAAAGCAAGAATATAAAGTGAAAAGCTCTTATTTTTCTCTCTTTACCGTTGATTTTGATTTTATGATAGACAGAAATTTTAAGCTCATAATTTGCTAGAAAAGAATTAATGGTACTGACTTTTCTTCGTAGCTGTGACTCACTAATATAATGTGTATTACAAAAATCAACTGTCGAACACTCCCGCTCCAGTAGAACAGTCCATAATATTTGGTAGGCCAAATCAGTCGAGAAAATATGCCGTGTGATATCCTGTATAGTGACCGTGTGCCGGATCAAGCGAACGCCATAGTGCCTGTTGATATCTATTTCCACTTCTTTTTCTGTATAAACGGAATCAATGATCGTCTTTAAACGCGTACAGGCCTTTTTGACTGTGGCAAGGCTAACAGAACCAAGTTGCTGAGTTAATTCAATAGTAGATAGATATCCGTCGCTATAATCCAAAATATCTAAGATATTGTTTTTGAGTAATAACATATTAGAAATTCCAAACATTTTATACGCTCCCCTATATAAAAGTATACTAAAAAATACACATCATTATCAATTAAATAGCTACAGACTGTTGAAATGCGGGCGGGAATTTGTCCGCTTATTCTGTATTATATATATAGCAGATGTGAAGACTGTTCAAACATATAATATTGTAGTGGTATTAGTTTCTAATGGTCATAAGATATATTTTAGAAAAGTATGAGTAAAATAAAAGATATACCTGATTAAACACATATCTGCAAATCGGGTCTGTTTTAAAGAAAAGATTTTATCCCGACAAAATAAGCTAAACACATAAAGGAGCACTTATTATGAAATTTCAACTTGCCACGGATTATGCTATTCGTATTTTATGCTATTTATATGAAAACAAGAATAGAATTAGAACTGCGGCATACCTGTCAGATAAACTTGGAATCACTTATTTGTATTTCATGAAATTGACAGGGGCGCTAAAAAAAGCGGGACTGATCAACTCCACACAAGGCTGCAACGGAGGATATCAGCTTGCGAGAAATGCCGGACAGGCATCATTATATGATGTCATAATACTTTTTGAAGGCGAGATTAAGATAAACCGTTGCTTGGAAGATGATCGTTTTTGTAGCAGAGATGCAACGGAATGGTGTAATGTACATACGTTTTTCAGGGAGCTTCAGGATAACTTTATTGCTCAGCTAAAAGAAAAACGAATCTGTGATCTGTGTGAAACAGGGGAACCGCACGGCTCGGTTACTTCAACAATATATACCTCCAATAGTGACAGAATGTAGTAGATAACGAAGGAGACAAAATGACCATCCAAACCAGAGAAGAGTTGGAAGCAAAACTTCTGGAACAGGAGCAGGAGTTAAAGAGAAACAGGCTGGATTATAAAAAACTAGAGCGTAGGGTAAATAGGCTGAAAAATGATATACATAGTCTCAATACTATGTATGAAAATACAATTCAGCTTCGAGACTTTGATATGGCAGAAAAGGAAAAACAATACGCCTATAATCATCTGCTATTAGATGCTTTTCCACACATTCTTGCTGTTTTAGATAACGATATGAATTATGTGTTGGGAACAGATAGGCTCATCATGAATAGGATGAAAATGTCCGATCCCAAAAAACTAAAACGAATATCTGTACAAAAGATATTAAAGTTAATACCCGATCAGGATTGGGTTAACCGTGTCATGCTACAAATTCATAATGCCCTGAATAACACGATCTCATCACGTTTCAGTGACAAAATTGTTTTGCCGGCTGGTGAAATAATACATGTATCAACCACACTGTCGCCAGCAATGGATATAGATGGAAATGTACAGGGGATCGTGGTAATGGTACAGGATATCACTGAAATGGTTCTTGCAAAAGAAGCGGCAGAAGCTGCCGGACGTTCTAAATCAATTTTTTTAGCAAATATGAGCCATGAAATCAGGACGCCAATGAATGCAATTATTTCGATTGGGCATATCTTGAAGTCATCAGAAAAAGACAATGCACGTAAAGAACATATCAATAATTTGCTGATGGCGTCAGAAACGTTAATGAATATTATTAACGACATTCTAGACTTTTCCAAAATTGACGTCAACAAGTTAGAAATAGTATCACAACCATACAGTATGATTGAAATGCTAGACGAAGTAATTAATTTGATTGCATTAAAAGCGACAGAAAAGGATTTGGAATTTATAGTGCAGATAGACCCACAGCTTCCAAGAAAACTGATTGGAAATGATTTGCGCATTAAGCAGGTCTTGATCAACTTGTTATCTAACGCAATAAAATATACGCGAAAAGGGCGTATCTTCCTGTGGGTTGGTCAATATAAAGATAAACAGGGAATCAAACTCGCTTTTACCATACAAGACACAGGTATCGGAATTAAAAAAGAAGAAATGCCATATCTCTTTGATGCTTTTACCCAACTGGATGTGGTAAAGAACAAAGGGATACAGGGAACGGGGCTGGGTCTCGCAATCAGCAAAGGAATTGCACAAAAAATGAACGGTAATATTTCTGTTGCCAGCACTTACCACAAAGGAAGTACGTTTGAATTCACGCTACCACAGAATGTAGACGACGAAACACCAATTGCTTTGGTAAAAGAACCACAAAAAAAATGTGTGCTGGTATTTGGAGATAACATATCAGCGGAATTGCTTACAAATACCCTAAATCAAATAAACGTACAATGCGACCGTGTAAAAACAGTTAATGAATTACAGCGACAGATAGAAGAAAAAACATATACGCATATGTTTTTTTGGGAAAGAGAATATAAGTGTCATAAAAACAAAATACCAGATGTAAAAGCAAAACAAGTGATCGTTAGAAAATTATTTGATGCTCCTGTAAGCGAAGCAGATCAAAGCAATACAATACAGGAACCGCTCCTAATCTCAGAAGTTGTCCAGATTCTCAACAAAGGAAAAATATGGAAAGAATCTACCAGATGGGAAGATAACATATTTAATAAAATAAAAGTACAGGATGTTTCTGCGCTTGTCGTCGATGATATTGAAATTAATTGTCTGGTCACACAAGAGATTTTAAAGCAGTATGGAATGTGCGTTGATACCGCTCAAAGCGGAATGGAAGCTTTAGATTTAGTCGGGAATAATCGATACGATATTATTTTCATGGATCATATGATGCCGGATATGGATGGAATTGAAACTACTATACAAATAAGGAATTTAGGAGGCTGGAATGCTGAAGTACCAATCATTGCGTTGACAGCCAACACCGCTGAAGATATTAAGAAACAGTTTAATCAAGAAGGGATGAATGGATATATGAGTAAGCCACTGGAGCTAAAGGAACTAAATAATGTACTACATACATTCCTGCCTAACAACAAAATAGTTAAACAAAAATAAAGAGAACAGGAAGACCTTATGAAAGCGATTTATGCAACTACTGACGAGATCGATGTTGACTATGCAATAAAAGAATTACTGGATCAAATAAGGAAGCAATTACCTTTACAGAAGAATACAGTTGGAATTCTTTTTTATGACTACGAAATGGAGGGGGCAGAACTATGTGAACAATTATGTTCAACATTAAATATTGATATCTTCGGATGCTCTACCATAGGTATAGTCAGTAGTGAATACGGTTACCAAGATATGGTTGCTTCACTGACACTATTAACGGCTGATGATTGTGAATTTCAAATAGGGACCGCGCAAGAACTGACGGATAAAAACGTTGTAAATAAAATTTTCGAATCGTATACCGACATAAAAAATAAGACAAAGTTAAATCCCGCACTTCTCTATTCGTTGCTACCTTGTAGTACAGAAATAATATTTGATAAATATCTTAATGAACTATCCGAAATGATGGATTACTTGCCGATTATTGGAGGCGTTCCTACGAATCATGGAGCACTTGAAAAATCGTTAGTATTCAATGGTCAATATTACATAAACAGTGTAGTTATGCTTTTGATTTCAGGGAATGCTAAACCAATTTTTTCACTGGCCAATGTAGTTAAACTATTGTCTAAACGCAAAGGCACAATTACCAAATCAAACGGTACGGTTATTCAGGAGGTTGATAGAAAACCTTTTGCTGAATATATTGAAAGCTATGGAATGAACATACAGAATTTCAATAAAAATGAGAGCAGAGCATTTTTTCAACAATATCCTTTACTAATAGATACAAATCAAGGATATGGAAATGATGAATTGCCTTATGTTCGCATTATAGAAAGTATTAACTGGAAAGATGGTAGCGGGATTGCGTTCGCAAGTATACCAGAAGGAGCGAAGGTATCACTTGCGGTTTTGCATAAAGATACCATTGCTGAAACAGTAAAAAAAGGGCTCAATGAATTGTATGCAAAAATCAAAAAATCTGGAAGAGAATATTCAGTCATATTATGTATTACATGCGCGGCACGTCACTTCATTTTGAATCCATATTATGATATAGAAGGAAAGCTTATTCAGAAGATGGTTTCCAATACATATCATTTAAGTGGGTTCTATAGTTTCGGGGAGCTATGCCCAATATCATTCAATGACGAAAAAGCAATAAACCGGCTTCATAATGGATCAATTGTTTTTTGTGCATTTTAGGAAAAGCGAATATATGTGGAGCAAAGGTTCTAAACATCGATTGTGTCAGGTGCTTTTATTAAGAACGGATAATACGCAAAAAACATAGGCTTTGATAAGGGGGAATTATGACCAGTTATGCTCAGACGCCGCTTGGATATTTGATGGATATGCTTTATATTCAGGGGACAAAGCTGGCGAATGCAATATACGTTGACCGAACAGTGATCAGCCGCTGGAAGAATGGACACATAAAATTGAATGCAAAATCGCCTTATTTTCCGAATGTGGTCAATGCAATTCTTGATTTTAACGAGCAGCAGGGTTTGAGGACTTTGGAACGTTTCTTTGAATCGGTCAACAGTATGAAAATCAAGGAAAGAGATGAGCTCCAGTCATTTGTAGTTTCTTGGCTACTTTCCGAGGATTTCATAGAGCATAAATACGAGGAAAAGAAAACTGACAAAAGCCTGTATTCTGCCACATACAAAGTTTACAAAGGCCCCTTGGGCAAACGCGATGCGATCATTGATCTTCTTAACATCCTAATGAAACTACCGGGTGGGGAAACGGTGCGTGGATATGATACGGATTCCCCTTGTTTGCATTCGTTCACCAACGATATTACCATTTTACAGAAAAAGTTTATCGAGGCGGAAAAGAATGGCCACCAGCTCATCATGATGTTTTATATGAACCGACCTGCGGATCAGATTCATAATATGTTTCAGTATTGGCTGCCGATGTTTTTGCATACCAATTCCCATGCTTATTATACAAACGACGCAAATATTCCATTCTACGATTATATTTACAGTATCAAAGGCAAGCTGGTGCTGGCGGGTTGCAATTTTGATGATAATCCGGCAAATATGTATACGGCCATGTACGACGATCCGATGACGGTGCACCAGTTTGATATGTTCCTCGAAGGGCATATGGATAAGTTCAGCGAATTGATGCGTCATTTGGAAAGCCGGGATATGACTGCCGATTTCCGTGCTGGCGATATGGGTGCGTACATGACCAATGATATGAATCAGTACGTAATTGCCGAGTCCACGCCGTTTATTACGTTTTCCCATGAAACGGAAGACGATGTACTGATGTCTTTGGATATTTCATCTTCCGAGGTAAAGAAAATACAGCAGTTCTACCGGAAATGTAAGACCAGCACAAAGAAATTTTTATCCGGGAATAATATGACGCGCGTTCTTTTTAGTGCGGATTATATCAAGTGCCTGTGTGAGAAGACGCTTTTGAATTCGCCGGTATTTTCATGTCTGCTGGGAAGACCGGTGAAAATACCGAGTGAGTTCCTGTTGCGGGAGATAGCATACTTCATGAGGATGGTAAAAGACGATCCAACGGTAGAAGTTGGATTGCGGCCAATGGGGTCAGAGCCGTTCATCAAAAACCTGAATATATGGGTAAAAGAAAATACCATATCGTATTTCCACCCATCAAACGATGTGTCGTTGCGGATGTTGACGGACGAATTTTCATATGTCAATGCATTTTATTCGATGATCGATCATTATTGGGCACAATTGCCCTACGAGTGCAAACGGCAGGAATGGGTATATGACCATGTAGGCAGGCTGATGCAGAAATAATAAGAAGTAGTGGAAGAAACCGGGAAAGCCGTGAGAAGTACAAAAAAGGTGCTAATATAACGTAAAAACAGCCGAAGGGTATGAAAAAACTCGGAGGTTTTTTATTTTCGCGCTATAAGCTACAGACCTATAAATATGGAGCTGAGATTACCGCATCTGGGTGGTATATATAAAGGGTGGCAAAGTTAAGGATGTTTTTTAATAAGCAAAAAGCAGATGAAAGGCAATAGGCGGCGCAGAATGCTATGGTTTTCTGTATGAAACGGTCAGGGAAGCACGGCCTTAGCAAGCAGATTCTTTTTGGCGGGGATTGGAACGGTAGAAAGATTAAAGAGTAGCCACAGACTATAAAAGATAGGAGCTTTAACTAAATATATATTACTGTATAGTGATATACATTATAAACCCAGTGAAAATGCTATAAAAACATTGATAGCGCTCACTAAAAGGATGAATAATTTTGAAAGACGGGAAATAGGAAACTTGAAAAAGAAACGTAAAAAAACGCGGATCAGCGTTCGCAATATAATATGTTTTTGTTTAATACTAGCCATGGTGATATCTACAATCCTTGTGGCGTCTTCTATTGCCTTTGCACAGGAGAACAATGTTGTGCAGCCAGCAGAAGCAGGAGAACAAGAAACAGCAGCAGAATCCATTGCTGATGTACAGCCGGAAGAAGCGGCTGAAGCATCTGACTATGCAAGTCCACAGGAAACGGCAATACCCATGCCGGAGTCGCCGATACCCGAAGTAGTAGTTGCCGCAGAGCAGGCCGCACAAACGGCCAGCATCAGTGGCCTTTTGTGGCTGGATATGCTGGAGGGAAACGGCGCCAAGTATAGCGATGGCATTCAACAGCCAAATGAAGCGCCGCTCGGATATTATGATGTGTCTCTGTATCTGGTGGAAGATAAGACTTCGCCCGTCGCAACGGTAACAACCAATGGCGGTGGACATTATAAGTTTAAAGAATTGGCGCCCGGTCAATATGTGGTGGGTATTTCCAGTGTGGAAAAAGATGGTACAAAATACCTTTTACCTACTACTGGTTTGACACCAGATAATATGTTTGCCGATTTTAATGAAGGAAAAACGATCGTCTATTCACAACCGATTTTTTTGGAATCAGGTATGGATGTCACGGATATTGATTGCGGTATGCGTACTCCGTTGTTGGCTGCACCGCGTACGGGCATGTATGTTGTCACAGAAACAGCCTCAAACGCTCCCAGAGGAACCTATTCTACGCTTGCCGCTGCTGTGGCAGCCTGCTATAATAATGTCCCTTGCACCATCACCGCCATAGCAGACGACCTGACACTGGATGCAACCGTGACGATTCCGGCAACCAAGCAGATTATCTTAAAATCAGACGGTACTCTGCGAACGATTGTGCGTTCTACAACCAACACGAATACAACCAATGCGCGGCATTTGGTTGTTGAGGGAAAGTTGACACTCGAAAATATCGTACTAGAGGGTGCGGGACTCACCAGCGGAACAAATTATAATGGCGGAGTATATGTATCCGGTACTTCTGCTTCGCTTACCATGAATGCTGGAGCGGCTATCACGGGCTGTTATAGTCAATATGGCGGCGGTGTATATACATCTGCCCCTGCGACCTTTGCCATGACGGGCGGCCAGATCACGAATAATAAGGCAGCGATAGACGGCGGCGGTCTCTATACAAGTTCCTACGAATACGAAAATCCAGCGCTATTGGTCAATACGAGTTCTCCATGTTACGCTAACATCAGCATCGCGGGTTCTGCGGTATTTAGTGGCAATACGGCAGGGCAACGTTTTCAGGCGCCCGTTAATTATAGGGAGTTTAATACGCGTATCCTCAACCCATTTCCCGGAATCCTGCTGAACAATGCCGACATCAACTATAGGAATCTTGGTTATGTTATTGCTTATCATGTGAACAACACCACGAATGCGCCGGTTGTATATCAAAAAACTACGACTACAAACAACAGTATAAGTATTACATTGTTTACACAGGCACAGGCAGGGTTCACTACAGCAAATGGTGCAATAGAACCGGGGAAGGAAAGGCTCCTCGGTTGGAATAGCCAGCCAGATAGCTCCGGTCAGAGCTATGCAGTGGGGCAGTTAACAGTTATCTCTAGCAGCCTCAACCTATATGCACAGTGGGGTTCGTATCGTTATATCGTCACAAAGGACAGCGACGGCAGCGTAGTGGGTTCGTATAATTTGCTTGCTGACGCAGTAACAAATTGCGGTATTTTTGCCACAAACGGTTCATACACAATCACTGCAACGGAGGATGATCCCGCAATGGGCACTGCCGCTGTAACGATTCCGGCAACTAAGCAGATCACATTGAAGTCTGACGGCACCCACCGGACGATTACCCAGCAAGCGAATGCCCGGCACTTAATGGTACAGGGAAAGCTGACGCTTGAGGACATTACCCTTGCAGGAATAAGCAGTACATCCGCATATAATGGCGGTATCGCCACGTCTAGCACTTCCGCCTCGTTGACGATGAACAATGGCGCGGCAATCACCAAATGCTTTTATAATTTCGGCAGCGGTGTGGATATGAATGGCGGCATCTTCACGATGAATGGTACCGCTAAAATTTTTGATAACAGATCGTACCTCGATGGCGGCGGTGTGCGCCTGATAAGCGGAACACTTATGATGAACGGCGGCGAAATCTCTGGTAATGCTACCTCGGGCTATGGCTTTGGAGGTGGGCTGCATATTGAATCGAATGGCAGCGCCACAATCTCTGGTGGCAAGATTTCCGGCAACACGTCCGACTATGGCGGTGGGGTCTTTGTTAACGGTGGTAGCATCACAATCTCTAGTGGCGAAATCTCCGGCAACACGTCCGACTATGGCGGTGGAGTCCATGTTGAAAGTGGCCTTATAACGATATCCGGTGGTGAGATTTCAGGGAACACAGCCGACTATGGTGGTGGAGTTTTCATAAGTGGCGTTCCCGTCTTTTCGATGTTCGGTGGCGAAATCTCCGGCAATACGGCAACGACGGATGGCGGCGGTATTTATTCCTCAAATACCACTACCATAAACCCCATTCTTCCAGTGACCTCCTATTATAATAATATCAGCATCACAGGTACGGCAAGTGTATTCGGTAATACATCGTCGCAGCTTTCTGCGCCGCCTACCAACTATACGGATTTTGACACACGTGCCCCAAATCCGTTTCCCGGACACCTACTGAATAATAACGAAATCAACTATCGAAATTCGTTCTTTACGGTGATGTACAATGCTAACAACAGCGACCTCGGTACGCAGTGGTATTATCAGCGTACCAACGTTTCCACAAGTTACACAGTCGTTCAAGCCGTAAACGTCGGTTCGGGAACGGGCGCAGCGAATTTCACCGCACCGACGGGCATGAGGTTCGCTGGTTGGACTACGAATGCAGATGGTTCGGGCACGCTGTATCAGCCGGAAACCAGTATTATTCTCAGGAGCAGCATGATTCTCTATGCAAAATGGGAACAGACCTGCGATGTATCTATTTCTAAAACAATTACGGGTGCCTATGCAGATATGACGAAGGATAACATCTTCACCATCGCCCTGCGTAGCAGTGGCGGGAGTCCCATCACAGGGTCATATAATTACATGGGCAGTAGTATTCCCGGTTCAGGGGTAACGGCTCCGGCAAATGGGAGCCTGAACTTTAATGCAGCGGGGCAGGCGACGCTTCCCTTAAAGCACGGCCAAATTGTGACCATCGAGGACTTGCTGCCCGGCAGCGAAATTCTAATATCGGAAACGCCGGACTGGAATTATAACACGACCATTCAGGATAGCGAGTCCGCAAGCCCGATGACGGGTACTGATACCGGCTGGAAGGCGCTTTCCACAGCCAAGCGTTCGTTTGACTTCACAAACAGGAGGACGTTGGTAACGCCCACGGGCGTATCGGCGGGCAATGGTGGGGCGGATATGCTGCTGCTCAGCCTCGCCGTTATTCTCGCGGCAGGTATTGCGGGAGTAATCATCTACCGTAGGAGGAAAGCAAAACGTTATGAGTGATAGTGATGTAGGCGAAAGCGTAAATATAGCGCAAGATGGACGGCGCGGACGGCGAGGTCACAGCGCAGCAGATGCGGAAGGCTCGCTCGGCAAGGATATCCTGTACCTGCTGCTGAAGATAGGCCTCATCGTCCTTGCTTTTGTGCTGGTGTTCACATTCCTGTTCGGCGTCTTTCGCAATGCGGAAGCGGCAATGGTTCCCGCTATCAAAGATGGAGATCTCGTCGTCTTTTATCGTTTGGATAAGGATTATGTCCTCTCAGATACGGTGGTGCTGGAGTTTGAAGGAGAAAAGCAGGTGCGTCGTGTGGTGGCAACAGCCGGAGATACAGTGGATATTACAGATCAAGGCCTTATGGTGAACGGAGCCTTGCAGCAGGAGCTTGAAATATATAGCTCGACCAAGCAATACGAGGAAGGCATACGCTTTCCAATAACCCTTTCAGAAGGGCAGGTATTCGTGCTGGGCGACGCACGTGAAAACGCCACAGACAGCCGTATCTATGGTGCTGTTGAAATAAAAGATACGCTAGGGAAGGTCATAACCATTCTTAGGCGAAGGAACATATAATGCAAAAGGCAGCGGGGATAATTACTGCACAGCCACTTGTGTTCATATAGATAATAATGCAAATCAAATATCAAGGAGTACAAATATGAAAAAACAAAAGAGATCATTTTTTAAAGTGCTGATTACGGTGGCACTTGCCGCAGTATTATGCATGAGTCTTGCGGTACCTGCGCTTGCCGCGGATGTGATTCCCGGAACACCGGCCTCCCCGGCAGAAGCCCAAATCACGAAAAATTTCGTTATGCCTGACGGACTGGAAACTCCGGCGATCACTTTCACCTTCAACATAACAAAAGTCAGCAAAGATGGAAATAGCACTGGCCCCGTTATTGCCGCCATGCCGGCGATTACCGCTCCCACGGTTTCTTATACTGCCGGTCAAGCCGCTACGACAACGGCGGGTGACCTCAAAACAGTCACGGGAACTGCGAATATCCTTGGCAGCACCGCATTCACAGCGGCAGGCGTATATGTATACCGAATTGAAGAGGCTACTCCGCCGACTTTAACGGGTACGACCATGACGAAATCTCCCGCAATCTATGAAATGAGCGTCTTTGTGCAAAATCATCCAACGACGCCCGGCGCCGTATTTGTAACTGGGATCAGCTTCAATGCGACCACAGCAGATCAAACCGGTGGCAGCACGGGTAAAATAGACTACGATGCGGATAAAGTCCTATTCACCAACACACTCACTAAAGACGTGGTGGTCGTACCACCAACGGCAGGTGGCGTGGCTTCCATCAGTAAAACTGTGACGGGTGATTATGGCGATCACACGTTGTATTTTCCCTTTAGCGTAACAGCAACAAATCCATCCACGGGAACATACGGAACAACCTACAAAGTATATATTGTAGAAGGTGGTACTGTGGTAACAGATGCCGCAAACTTCAGTGGAACAATACTGACCGATCCGACGCATGGAGATTATTTTGAGATGACCTCCGGCACGGCGGCCACAGTAAATTTGAAGCACGGTCAAAGCATTGTTTTCAGTGATGTACCGTATGGCTCGACGTATCAGGCAACAGAAACCCCCGCAGCAGGCTACACGCCGTCAATCTCTGTGACAACAGGCGGCAGCACACCACAAGCAATTCCCGGTGCGTCTACAGGTGCGCAGCGAATTTCTGATGCAGGCGCAAATACAGCGGCCTACACAAATGCTTACCAAACGGTTACGCCTACAGGAGTCATCATCAACAACCTTCCGTTCATTCTCATCCTTGTCCTCGCAGCAGGCGCGTTGGTGGTGTTCGTAGTAATAAAATCCCGCAAACGTGCGGCAGAGCACAAATAAGTAACGAAAAAATAAAGTATAAAATTTGCAGAACAATAACAATTAGATTATGAAAGGAACCTGCATGGGCATAGCAGCCAAACGCATCGGAAAAAAGGCAGTTAAAATTGTAGATAGCATCGTCAATTGGATGGTATTGGTCGCAATTCTACTGCTCGTTGCCACGGCTTGCTATGCCATGTGGGACTCCAATCTGGTCTATGCAGAGGCAGACGCAAAGCAATATGAGGTATATAAGCCGGCGGAAGAAGATACAGCTTCCTTTGAAGAGCTACGCGACATCAATCGCGAGGTATTCGGTTGGCTGACTGTCTATGAAACCAAGATAGATTATCCGGTTGTCCAAGGGGCGGATAATATGAAGTATGTGAACACCAACGCTCGCGGCGAATATTCCCTTTCAGGTGCCATTTTTCTGGATAGCGGCAACAGGCAGGACTTTGCCGATTTCAACAGCATTTTGTATGGGCACCATATGGAAAAGCAGGCCATGTTTGGCGAACTCGGCAACTTTGCGGAGGAAAGCTTCTTTTTAAACCATCCCCACGGCAATCTGTTTTACGAAGGAAAAGATCACGGACTTGAATTTTTTGCGTTTGTGCATACGGACGTATACGACGCATTGACGTTCACGTCCAATATCCAAGGCGAAGAAGCACAGCGGGATTATCTGGATATGCTGCTGACGCAGGCGATCCACACGCGCGAGGTGGATGTGGATATACAGGACAGGATCGTGCTGTTGAGCACGTGTTCGCTCGATACGACGAACGGGCGGGATATATTGGCGGCAAAAATTTCAGATGAGGTTTTTGCGGATAGATTTACATCGGAAATAACAGAAGGTGAGCACATCAGGGCAGAAACGCAGCAAGGCTTTTTAAGCCGCGTTCCGGTATGGGGCTGGGTCTTAGCGGGCACAGTACTGCTCGCACTCATCATCGTAATATATATACATAGGAAAAGAAGCAAAAGGGGAAATACAAAATGAAGGTGTTAAAAAAGGCAGCGATGTGCTGTATGGCGGTGCTGGTTGGCTTGCTGTCGATTTCCTTTTCACAAAGTGCTTATGCTGCAAACCCGGTGCAGGAAACAATTCAAATTGAGCAAGTGTTCGAGCAATCCGGTGCGAGTGCTGGAATCGATGACCGGTTTAGCTATTCATTCACGCCGGTTCAACCGGGAAACGCTGTACCTGCTAATGCAAGCTTCATCATACAAGGTACCGATACACTGAATCTTGGCCCAATCACTTATACGCATTCGGGCATATTCCAGTATGAAGTTCGGCTTGATCAAACGCCAAGCAGGACAGGTTATACCCTCGACGAGCAGGTATATACGGTATGGGTCTATGTGCGGGAATCCGGTACAAACTTGGTACCTGAAGTTGTTATCGTGAAGGAGGATGGAACTAAAACAGATCAAATTGTGTTTACCCAGCGCTTCGGACTTGCACCGACTGATCCAACCCTAATGGTAGACCCGCCCGTAAAAAAAGCAGTTTCCGGTAATCCTTCCCAAGCGGGCATCTTCAACTTTACGCTCACGGCGGATGATCCCGCGCAGCCAATGCCTGACGGCAGTGTAAACGGTGTCAAAACCATGACCATAGTAGGCTCCGGTGAGGAAGATTTCGGCACATGGAGCTATACTAAAGTTGGTACCTATTTTTATACTATCGCAGAAGTGAACAGGGGAGAAAACGATTATACTTACGATACTACGGTCTATACCATCACCGATACGGTCAATGAGGTAAACGGACAGCTTGAATTAACGCGAGTCGTCACCAATGCAGCCCAAAAACCAGTGGATTCGTGTAGCTTTATCAACCAAT
The DNA here is from genome assembly GCF_014287795.1 of Christensenella tenuis. Lineage (GTDB taxonomy): Bacteria > Bacillota > Clostridia > Christensenellales > Christensenellaceae > Christensenella > Christensenella tenuis. The sequence continues at coordinate 188,443 of NZ_JACOON010000003.1, read as the reverse complement.
ATACCGGTCAGGATGGTTCAAATGAAAGTAGAGGAAACAACAGACCCAAAACTGGAGATTCTGCTAATTTAGCACCCTATGTTGTCTTGGCTGTTGTTTGTGCAGGGACTCTGCTTTTCGCGGTCTATATGAAAAAGCGAAAAAAAGCATAATTGTAATACAAATTCGTAAAAAATAGGGTATATGAAATTAATCATATACCCTATTTCTATATAGAAAAGGAGTGAGTATCACTACTTAGGTAGTCAAAACTTAATTGCCATCCCAACGGCCTCCAAAAGCCTTGCAGGTGTTCTCTCCAACAACGCCGTCTTCCGTAAGACCTCTGGCCTTTTGGAATTTTGCAACAGCATTCTTAGTATCGTTTCCATAAATACCATCTACACCATTGCTACCTACACCAAATCCAAATTCAATCAATGTACGTTGTACTGCGCGTACTTCATCACTATTTCTAATAAGCGGGGAAGTAACCTTTAAAATTTTTGTTAACGTGAATCGATAGTTAGGATTAGCCGTTTTAGGTTGCCACGAGCCGCCTAGAGCTTCGCAAGTATATTGCCCAACAATTCCATCGTCAGATAAATCACGAGACTTCTGGAAGGCAACAACGGTCTTACGCGTGTCATCACCGAATTTACCATCTGCGCCTTGCCGTCCGCACGAAAATCCAAGTGCAATCAAATTACGTTGCACAGGAATTAAGTCATGCTGCACAGACAGGTCGCCTGTAAATTTCAGAATCCGATTCAATACAAAAGAAGTGGCAGGACTGGGAACCGGTGCAGGATCAGGCTGCACTTCAATCACTTCATTTCCGGATAAAGCATAGGCACGAACCTCCTCAAGAGGGAAGTATTGGCCGGGGCAATCCGTGTACCCTCTACCAGCTACTTCATAGTGACCTCTAATATCTGTGATAGCATAATGTTGTACCACATCGCGTACGACTCGTTTTAAGGCTTCTTTTTGCTCTGTAGGCATTTGTGTTGCCTCGTAGTTTCCGAGGGCTACAATCGCTACTGAATCATCATTCATACCCTTTGTGGGAGCATTACTATTATCAAGCTCAATGTCGGCAATTTCCTCTTGAAGATCGTTAATCTTATCCTGATCAACTTCCCATACCCAACCTTGGTCAGCATAATATACCCTGCGGGTTTTGTTGATTCTTGCATTTTCAAGAGCATCTTTGGCCTTTTGCAATTTAAGAGCTAAATCTTCTTCTTCTTTCTTTTTACGAAGGCGATCTATCTCATCATCTATAGCTTTTATTTTTAGATCATAGGTCTCCTCAACCAGATCACGTTGTTCTTTTAACCTTTCGATCTCTTTATCGAGAACCTTGAGTACACCTTTTTGTGCGCGTTCCAACTCGTTCGATCTGTCCTTTAGCGCATCCAATTCATCCTTTAAACCATCGATCGCCTTCTTCAAAGCATCAACAGACCTCTTTAAAGCATCTGTTGCCTTCTTTACAGACGACGAGGACGATGATTTAGACGAAGTATGAGCCAAGGGTTTCCATACAGTAAAGAATTATTATTGTTTCATGATAAGCAGGATGTAGAGAAACCTCTTTTTGTATCACTAACGTCACTTGGAAATAAGCTAGTAAGTCTACTTAAAAAGAATAATATGCCAGCTATACACATGCATGATTTGCGACATAACTACGCTACAATATGTCTCAATAATGGAATATCCCTAAAAACAATCTCAACTTTGCTGGGGCACACCAACATCAACACAACGGCGAACATATATTGCGAGTCAACCACAGAGAAAGAAAAAGCCATGCATGTAGTATCTGATGTCATTGGTATGTAGTGAGTATTCTGGAGTATTATTGAGTATTCTGGAGTTCAAAAGAAGCAAATTTTTAGCAAATACGGTGTTTGGAAAGATAAAAATATCTGATTGATGAAAAAAGATAAAATCAATTTTTTTAGTTACATAACTTTGAATTCCGGCAGAAAACCACTATAATAATATAAGTGAAATTGTATATAAATTTAATGAAATATTTTATTTAGGAGGATTTTGAAATGGCAACAGTAGCAGAAATTTTCGAACGTGCGCATCAAGCGCAGGCCGAGTACGAGAAGAATGCGAGCCAGGAGCAGGTAGACGCGGCGGTAAAAGCAATCGGCAAGGTGGTTTACGACCGCGCGGAAGAGCTTGGAAAGCGCGCGGTGGAAGAGTCTGGCATGGGTGTGGTGGAAGACAAGATCGCCAAATGCAAAGGCAAATCCAAATGCATTTGGAACAGCCTGAAGGGGAAGAAGTCTTATGGCATCATTGAAGAAAACAAGGAAACGGGCATCATCAAGGTAGCGAAGCCGAAAGGCGTTGTGGGCGCTGTAACGCCTGTTACAAACCCGGTGGTAACGCCGATGTGCAATGCAATGTTTGCCCTCAAAGGTAAAAATGCGATTGTAATTGCGCCGCATCCCCGTACGAGCGACCTTAACAAATATGTTGTGGACTTGTTCCGTGCGGAGCTCAAAAAGCTGGGCTTGCCGGAAGACCTGATTCAGACGATCGAGCATCCTTCGCTCGACATGACGCAGGAAGTCATGAAGACGGCGGACGTCGTTGTGGCGACGGGCGGAGCCGGAATGGTGAAATCCGCATATTCCAGCGGAAAACCGGCCCTTGGCGTTGGACCGGGTAACGTACAGGTTATTATCGACCGCGGCGTTGACTATGACGAAGCGGCGTCTATGATTATTGCAGGCCGTAAATTTGATAATGGCATTATCTGCTCGGGCGAGCAGTGCGTAATGATCCCAAACGATGAGTACGACGCGGTAATTAAAGCGTTCGAAAAGAACGGCGCTTACTATATTGACGATGCGGACGCGGTAGAGAAGTTTGCCAAAGCGATTTTCCCGGACGGCGTAATCAACAAAGACGTGGTTGGCCAGAGCGTCCAGAAAATTGCTTCCCTTGCGGGCGTTTCCGTACCGGAAGGTACGAAGGTCGTCCTCCTGAAGGCACGCGGACGCGGCAAGGCGGACCTGTTGTGCAAGGAAAAAATGTGCCCGTTCATGATCGCTATTCCATATGATACGTTTGACGACGCGATGAGCGCGGCATATGAAAACCTGTGCTATGAAGGAAAAGGCCATACCTGCTCCATCCATTCGAACGATATGGAACATGTACGTATGGTCGGCGAGTATATGCCGGTGAGCCGTATCGTTGTCAACCAGCCTTCGTCCACGACGGCCGGCGGGGCGCTTACAAATGGTTTTTCGCCTACGACGACGCTCGGGTGCGGTTCCTGGGGGAACAACAGTATTTCCGAGAACCTCAACTATACGCACCTGATCAACGTTTCGCAGATCGGACTTTACAATAAGGACAAGAAGATCCCGACGGACGAAGAAATCTGGGCATAAACAATGTGTTTTCAAACCAAGGGACGCCGGGCCGTGGGCTGCGGAACCGTTGTGGTTCGGCGATTCTTTTGCGGAGCAAACGGAATGCCGGCAGGTGTTTTCCCAAAAAGACCGGGGGGAGCGCTGTAGGATATGCGGCTTTCGGTTGAACAGAAACAGGTCCAGTCGCAGATTGCATCCCAGCAGATGCAGCAGGCGCTGTTCCTGCTTTCGAAAAGCGCATGGGAGTTGAATGAATATGTGCGGGAACAGGCGCTTGAAAATCCTGTTCTTGAAGCGCGGGAGCCGGAATGGCAGGAGCGGGATTTGTTTCCGGGCGCGGCGGGCTATTATGGGGAATCCTATGAAAAGGCTGCGCCGGAAACGCTCGCGGAAAAACTTTTCGGACAGCTTGACCTCAAAAAGCTTGGAAAAGAGGAACTTCGGGCGGCCAAAGAAATCATTGACGCGCTCGATTCCCGGGGATATTTTACAGAATCCCTTGCAGATATTGCAAGGCTTTGCGGGTTGAATGGCACACAGGCAAAACATGCGCTTGCCGCAGTACAGTCGTTGGATCCTGCGGGGGTAGGGGCGCGCAGCCTTTCTGAGTGCTTGTGTCTGCAACTTGAACGTATGGGGGAAAAAGAAGACGCGCCCTACCGGATTGCCAGAGATTACCTCGAGGAACTTGCGCGGGGGGACTATGCAGGCATTGCCCTGGCACTGGGAATCCCGGCAGCAAAAAGCCGTGCATACTGCGCGCTGCTTCGCTCACTCAGGCCGGGCGTTTCCAATATTCCACAGGAAGAGGCGGCGCAATATGTGTATCCGGAAATCCTGGTGGAAAAAGAGGGGGATGCGCTTCGCGTCATTCTTGACGAACGTAAAATTATCCGGCCGTTTGTCAACGACGCGTACGAGCTTTGCGATCTGGACAGCGAAACAAAGGCCTATTTGCAGGAACGCCGGGCCATGGCAAAGCGGATCGTTCAATCCGTGGAGCTGTGGAAAACGATGCTGCGCCGCGTAGCGGAAAAAATTATACTGGTACAACAAGCCTTTTTTCTGGTGGGAGAGCCGCTCTGTCCTCTTAAAATGGCCGACGTTGCCAGGGAACTCGACGTACATCCGTCCACGGTCAGCAGGGCTGTCGCGGGGAAATACCTGATGTGTGAAGATGGAATATTTCCGCTGAAAAGCTTCTTCTCCCGAAGCATTTCCGGGAGAGGAAAAAACGTAAGCGGAGATTATATCAGGAGGAGCATCCGGGAAATGCTTGCGCGGGAACCGGGGCTTTCGGATAACGCAATCACGGAGCGCCTGCAGGACAGGGGGGCGAAAATCGCCCGGCGGACGGTTGCGAAATACCGCAGGGAAATGGGGATTGCATCCTCATACCGCAGGAACAAATAGGAAATAGGAATAATGAGCCGTGCCCTGTGCACGCGCCGTATACGCTGAATCCGGAATTCTGCGTGAAAACCGGATCAAAACGATTAGGAGAACGATATGGATTTCACATTAAGCAAGGAACATCAGATGCTGAGGACCCTGTTTCGGGACTTTGCTGAAAATGAAGTGAAGCCGCTCGCAGAGGAATTGGACGAAGAAGAACGTTTCCCGGTCGAGACGGTAGAAAAAATGAAGAAATATGGCTTTTTGGGCATACCCTTCCCCAAAGAATACGGTGGACAGGGTTGTGATACGCTCAGCTATATTATGTGCGTGGAAGAGCTTTCCAAGGTATGCGGGACAACAGGCGTAATCGTATCCGCGCATACGTCGCTTGGCTCAAACCCCATCAAGCAATTTGGCACTGAGGAACAAAAGCAGAAATATCTCGTGCCTCTTGCAAAGGGAGAAAAGATCGGCGCATTTGGCCTTACCGAAGCCGGTGCGGGGACGGATGCTTCCGGCCAGCAAACCAAAGCGGTACTGGAAGGCGATCACTATGTGCTGAACGGTACGAAGATCTTTATTACAAATGCGGGATATGCGGATACGTACATCATTTTTGCCATGACGGATAAATCCAAGGGAAACCACGGCATTTCGGCATTCATCGTTGAAAAGGATTTCCCGGGCTTTTCAGTCGGCAAAAAAGAGCGTAAAATGGGGATTCGTGGGAGCGCGACGGCAGAGCTTATCATGGAAAACTGCATTGTGCCCAAAGAAAACCTGCTTGGCAAAGAAGGCCAGGGATTCAAAATCGCCATGGCAACGCTCGACGGCGGACGCATCGGTATTGCGGCGCAGGCGCTTGGCATTGCGGAAGGCGCGTTTAATGAAACGGTGGCTTATGTAAAAGAACGTAAGCAATTTGGCAAGCCGCTCTCTAAATTCCAGAATACGCAGTTTGTACTCGCAGACCTGAAAGCGCGCATTGATGCGGCCCAACTTCTCGTTTACCGGGCGGCCATTGCCAAAGACACAATGGATCGTTTTTCGGTTGAGTCGGCGACGGCGAAACTCGTTGCGGCGGAAACGGCGATGGAAGTGACGACGAAATGCGTTCAATTGATGGGCGGTTATGGTTACACGCGGGAATATCCGGTGGAACGCATGATGCGTGACGCAAAGATCACCGAAATTTATGAAGGCACCAGCGAGGTGCAGCGCATGGTCATCTCCGGCGCGGTTTTGAAGTAAAGCAGGAGGGATAACACAGTGAATATAGTTGTTTGCATCAAACAAGTACCGGACACGAACGAGGTAAAGCTCGATCCCAAAACGGGTACGCTCATTCGAGAGGGCGTTCCCTCCATTATTAATCCGGACGATAAAGCGGGCCTTGAAGCGGCCCTGAGATTAAAAGATTCCATAGGTGCGAAGGTCAGCGTTATTTCCATGGGGCCTCCGCAGGCGGACGTTGCCCTGCGGGAAGCGCTTGCAATGGGCGCCGATGAAGCGATCCTGATTACGGACAGGGCATTTGGCGGGGCAGATACATGGGCGACTTCCTCTACCCTTGCCTCGGCAGTGAAGAAGCTGCCTTTCGATCTGATTATTACGGGACGCCAGGCAATTGACGGGGATACGGCGCAGGTTGGACCGCAGATCGCGGAGCACCTCCACCTCCCAAACATCAGTTATGCGGAAGAAATCAAGGTCGAGGGAGACAGCATTGTCGTAAAGCGGCAGTATGAAGACCGCTATCATATCATCAAGGCAAAAATGCCGTGCCTTATTACGGCGCTTGCGGAATTGAACGAACCCCGGTATATGACCCCTATGGGTATCTGGGATGCATATCACGAAAAGGAAGTCAAAATCTGGACGCTTGAGGATCTCGATGTAGACCGTTCGAACATTGGCCTCAAAGGATCTCCTACGCGTGTGTGGAAATCGTTCACCAAACCGCTTAAAGCGGCGGGAACAGTGGTTAACACAGATGTGCAGGATTCAGTCGAATTTTTGATGGACTCGCTCCGCAGTAAATTCGTACTGTGACGGAAAGTGGTGATACTATGAATATACAAGATTATAAGGGCGTATTCGTATTCGCACAGCAGGAAGACAATAAACTCGCAGGCGTGTCGCTCGAACTGGTCGGCAAGGCAAAAGAGCTTGCCAAGGACCTTGAAACAGAAGTGACGGCGGTCGTCCTCGGTTCGGAGATTGGGGATATGGCAAAAAAACTTGGACGCTACGGCGCGGACAATGTGATCCTTGCGGATGATCCGGGACTTAAGGTTTACATGACGGAACCCTATGCGCATGTACTTACGCAAATTATCCAGGAGAAGAAGCCGGAAATCGTGCTCTATGGCGCGACGGCAATCGGGCGGGACCTTGCGCCGCGCGTATCGGCACGCGTACATACCGGCCTTACGGCGGACTGCACAGGACTTGAAGTTGACCCGGAAACCAAAAACCTGCGTATGACGCGTCCCGCCTTCGGCGGCAATATTATGGCGACGATTATTTGTCCGGAATTCCGGCCGCAAATGGCAACTGTCCGCCCGGGTGTGATGCAGCGCATCCATCCTGCCGGGGAATCTTCTGCGAAGGTTGAAAATTACAAGGTGGAACTTCCGGAGGAAAGCTTTAATGTGGAAATTCTGGATATTGTAAAGAAAGTAAGCGATAAAATGGATATCCAGGATGCGAAAGTACTCGTATCCGGTGGGCGCGGGATGGGCTGCCCGGAGAATTTCCAGTTACTTGAAGACCTCGCGGCAGCGTTTGGCAATGGCGCTACGGTAAGTTCTTCACGCGCGTGCGTAGATGCGGGATGGGTAGAGAAAGACCGGCAGGTCGGCCAGACCGGAAAGACGGTTCGCCCGAATCTTTATATTGCATGCGGTATTTCGGGAGCCATCCAGCACCTTGCGGGCATGGAGGATTCCGATCTTATTATTGCAATCAACAAGGATGAATACGCGCCTATTTTTGAGGTGGCGGATTATGGTGTCGTGGGCGATGTGACGAAGATATTGCCTGCGTTTACCGAACAGGTGAAGCGTGCTATCGCAGAGAAAAACGAATCCTGACGAAAATAAAAGGGGGCTGTCTCATGTCGGGTGAAACAGCCCCGTTTTGCATTCCGGGAGGGAAAAGCCAAAACATGTTATAAGGGGCAGCCTGGTTACGTATAAAATGTTAAATTGTGAAAAAAAAGACAATATCGCGTTAAATAATCATGAACTTTATGCCTTTTAAGGTGTGGAAGTATTTACAAGAACGCTATAATTTGTTAAAATATACACAAACTTTGTTTTTGGTGCATGATACGCATGGGGAGCGTGCCATAGGATGACTGCAAAGAGGCAAACAGGGTGGCTTGAAGGTAGCCTGGAGCGTGAGGGGAAAGGACGCTTTGGGCTCTATGTGGTCCCGGGATATCCGGCATGCAGAAAAGGTATCGCAGTCAAAAAGAGAGGGCGTACGCACCGCGGATTATGAGCGGCGCGGAATGCCTGCTTTTTTTGAACAGGGAAGTTATGAAAAGGCGTAAGCCTTTATGTTTGCAAACGCAACAAATTTAGGAGGATGCAGTAATGAGCAGGAAAGTAACGATCATTGGCGCTGGAAGCGTCGGTTCCACGATCACGTACACGATGGCGGTTAACGGGCTCGCTTCCGAGATCGTAATGATCGACGTCAATACCGAAAAGGCTCTTGGAGAGGCGATGGATATCCGCCAGGGCACGCCGTTTTGTTCGCCTATACAAATTTATGCGGGCACATATGAAGATGCGAAAGACTCGGACGTTGTTGTTATTACGTCGGGTATGCCGAGAAAAGCGGGGCAGTCCAGGATCGACCTCGCACAGACAAATGTGGACGTTATCCGCGAAATTGCACCTGAGATTGTAAAGCATGCGCCAAACGCGATGTATATCCTTGTCAGCAATCCGGTGGATGTGCTTACTTATACGTTCTGCAAAGTATCCGGCCTGCCGGAGAACAGGATCATTGGTTCGGGAACGATTCTCGATACTGCGCGCCTGCGTTCGCGCCTTGCCGAGTATCTCAGCATCAGCCAGAAGAGCATCCATGCTTACGTCATGGGCGAGCATGGGGACAGCTCGTTTGTCCCATGGTCCACTGCGCGCGTGGGCAGCGTTGAGATTTTGGATGATAAAGGCGGGTTTAACTACACCGGCCGTATTAAGGCAAAACTTAATCCGGAAGAAATTGAGCAATATATCCGCACGTCGGGCGGCAAGATCATCGAGCGCAAAGGCGCGACTTTCTATGCCATCGCCATTTCGGTATGCCATATCGTGGACTGCCTGTTTGGAAGCTCGAACCGCGTGATGACGGTTTCCTCTATGCTGCATGGGGAATACGGCATCGATGACGTATGCCTCTCGATCCCGTTCATTTTCGGGCCGCAGGGGATCTGCGGAAACGTGCTTCCCGCGATGACGGAGCAGGAACTCGAAAAGCTTCAGCACAGTGCGGATGTTCTTAAGAACGTTATCAAACAGGTGAATATCTGATCGGAGGAAACTATATGGAATATCGTATCGAACGGGATTCGATGGGGGAAATGAAAGTCCCGGCGGATAAATATTGGGCGGCTCAGACGCAGCGCAGCCTACAGAATTTTGAAATCGGCGGCGAGGTGATGCCGCGCGAGATTACGCATGCATTTGGAATTTTAAAAAAGGCGGCGGCGATTGCGAATTTCAATCTCGGCAAGATCAGCGGAGAAAAGAAAAACGCGATTGCGGCGGCGTGTGATGAAGTGATTGCAGGCGAGCTTAACGATCATTTTCCGCTCGTGGTATGGCAGACAGGCAGCGGCACGCAGTCCAATATGAATGCCAATGAAGTGATCGCCAACCGCGGGAATGAAATCGCAGGGGAAAAGTTGCTGCACCCGAACGACGATGTAAATAAATCACAAAGCTCAAATGACACGTTCCCGACGGCAATGCACATTGCCGCAGTGCTTGGGATCGAAGATAAATTGATGCCGCAGATGGATGCGCTCATTGAAACGATGAAGCGGCTTGAAAAGGAAAACGAAGGCATCGTGAAGAGTGGCCGCACCCATTTGCAGGATGCGACGCCGGTTGCGTTTTCACAGGAAATCAGTGGATGGCGCAACATGCTCGAGAAAACAAAGGCGATGCTGGAGGTGGCGCTTCCCGGTCTGAAAGAGCTTGCGCTTGGCGGCACGGCAGTGGGTACAGGCCTCAACGCGCCCGAGGGGTTCGCAGAAGAAATCGCAAAGCAGGTAGGGCTGCTCACGGGAAAAGATTTTGTGACGGCGGAAAACAAGTTCCATGCGCTTACATCCAAGGACGACCTGGTGTTCGCGCACGGCGCGCTTAAAGCGCTTGCTGCGAATATGATGAAAATTGCAAACGATGTACGCTGGCTGGCAAGCGGCCCGCGTTGTGGTCTTGGAGAAATTTTTATTCCGGAGAACGAACCGGGAAGCTCTATTATGCCGGGCAAGGTGAACCCCACCCAGTGCGAAGCGATGACGATGGTTGCCGTGCAGGTGATGGCCAACGATGTGGCGGTTGGGATGGCGGCTTCACAGGGAAACTTTGAACTGAATGTATTTATGCCGGTGTGTATCTATAATTTCCTGCAATCCGTGCGGCTTCTTGCGGACGGTATCGCGTCCTTTAACAAGAACTGTGTTGCAGGTATTCAGGCCAATAAGGAGAAAATGGCGCATAACCTGCATAATTCGCTGATGCTGGTAACGGCGCTCAACCCGTATATTGGCTACGACAATGCGGCCAAGACGGCGAAGAAAGCATATAAAGAGAATATCTCGCTGAAAGAAGCCTGTGTGGAACTTGGGTTCCTTACGCCCGAAAAGTTTGACGAGGTATTCCATCCGGAAGAAATGGTGTGACCGGCGGTATTGTTATCCGCTATGGCTGCAACAGGTCTGTATGAATCAGGGAAAGCCGCACAAAAGGCGGCATGAATGTGGAGGCAACTGGAAACATGAGATTTAGTTATTATCCGGGATGTACTTTAAAGACAAAGGCCAAAGACCTGGATCAATATGCGCGGGAATCTGCAGCGGCACTTGGGGTAGAACTTTGCGAGCTGCCTGAGTGGCAGTGCTGCGGGGCGGTTTATCCGATGGCAAGTGATGAAATTGCAACAAAACTTTCAGCGGTGCGTGCGCTGGCGGACGCAAAAGCGGCGGACAGCGAGCTTATTACGCTGTGCTCGGCTTGCCACCATGTGCTGAAACGTGTAAACGGAGACATGAAATCCAATGACGATATGCGCATGAAGGTGAACCGTTATCTGGAGCTCGACGAGGAATATGCAGGAGAGGCAAGCGTCCTGCATTATCTTGAAATGCTGCGCGACCGCGTAGGTTTTGACGAGCTGAAAAAGAATGTGGTAAACCCGCTCAAAGGCAGGAAGATCGGGGCTTATTACGGGTGCCTGCTGTTGCGTCCCGCAAAAGAAATGCAGTTTGACAACCCGGAGAATCCGTCGATCATCGAAAATTTTATTGCGGCGATTGGAGCCACTCCGGTAAAGTATCCTTACCGCAATGAATGCTGCGGCGGATATGTGGTGGTGGAAGACAAGCAGGCGCCGAAAAAAATGAGCGAAAAGGTTTTGAATTCGGCGGCCAAACACGGGGCGGAAGCCGTTGTGACGGCGTGCCCCCTGTGTAAATATAATTTAGAAGAAAACAACGGGGAAACGGGCGTTTCGGTCTATTATTTCACGGAACTGCTCGCGGAGGCGCTGGGTCTTAAGGAAGGGGGCGAGGCGCAGTGACGGATGCACAAAAGGAACGCAAGGAACTGGTGCTGCGGATGAGCGGCGTCGATCCCGGAAAGTGTATGACGTGCGGGAAATGTTCGGGGACATGCCCGGCTTACGATGAGATGGAATACCATCCGCACCAGTTTGTTTCAATGGTCAAAAAGGGTAATATCGAACCGCTGATGAAGTCGGAATCCCTGTGGCAATGCCTTTCCTGTTTTGCATGTATGGAGCGTTGCCCGCGCGGCGTGGAGCCGGCAAAGCTGATCGAGGCGGTACGACTGCTTGTGATTCGGGAGAAGGGCGGCAATCACCTGAATGCACAGGACATTCCGGAAAAGCTGGATGAGAATATGCCGCAGCAGGCAATCACCAGTGCTTTTAGGAAATACGGAAAGTAATAAATAAAGCAGTAGAATGGGGCCCCGCAAAATCTCGAGTGAGCGAAGCGAATGAGTTTTGTGGGGTAGAGGAGCAGTCGCCCAAGAGGCGGAGATTCGCACGACAGGGCGAATCGAGCAAAAGGGCGTGCTGAAAAGAATGGGGCCCCCGATGAACTCGCAAGGTGAATTTCGCCGCAGGCGAAAGATCGCGGAGCATACCGAGCGAAGCGAGCGTAGAAAGTCCTCTGGAGGAAACGTAGTGAGTTCATTGGGGCAGAGGATGCCTGACATTCCAAGAGCCATAGGCGATTGGCAAATGGAAGGTATGCAGAGTAGGAACAAGGGACGCCTGAGGCTCCAAGAATGCGAACGGAAGTGAAGCATGATTGGATAGACCGAAGGTATGCAAAGCTCGGGCGGATGTTTTGCGGAGCAAAACGGAGCAGAGCGGACTTTGTGAAAGATGAAAAGAATGGGGCCCCGCAAAATCTCGAATGAGCGAAGCGAATGAGTTTTGTGGGGTAGAGGAGCAGCCGCCCAAGAGGCGGAGATTCGCACGATAGGGCGAATCGAGCAAAAGGGCGTGCTGCGACGAGAGGAGTGAGTTTTTCTTGCAGAGAATAGGAGTTTTTGTCTGTTGGTGCGGAAGCAACATTGCGGCAACCGTAGACGTCTCGGCGGTCGCTGAAGCGGTCAAAAATGAGCCGGGGGTCGTTCTCGCCACAGATTACCAGTATATGTGTTCCGAGGTTGGGCAGGCGAAGATCAAGGACGCAATCAAAGAGCATGGGCTTACGGGCGTCGTAGTCTGTTCATGTTCGCCGCGGATGCACGAAGCGACCTTCCGTAAAACGGCCGCGGCCGCGGGTCTTAACCCGTATATGGTCGAAATCGCAAATATCCGCGAGCAGTGCTCGTGGATCCATAAGGATAAAGAGGAGGGGACAGAAAAGGCAATCATCCTTGCGAAAGCGGCAATTGCCAAACTGAACCTCAACGCCCCGCTGATTGCGGGGGAAAGCCCGGTTGTGAAGCGTGCACTTGTCATTGGCGGCGGTATCGCAGGGATCCAGACAGCCCTCGATATTGCAGATGCGGGTTATGAAGTGGATATCGTCGAAAAATCGCCAACCATTGGCGGAAAGATGGCGCAGCTTGATAAGACGTTTCCTACACTTGACTGCGCGGCATGTATCCTGACGCCTAAAATGGTGGATGCGGCGCAACATGAGAAAATCCACCTGTATACGTACAGCGAGGTGGAGAAGGTGTCCGGCTTTGTCGGCAACTTTACTGTGGATATCCGCAAAAAAGCGCGGAATGTGAAGGAAGACCTGTGCACGGGCTGCGGTGTGTGCATGGAGAAATGCCCTTCCAAAAAGGCAAAAAGCGAGTTTAATATGGGGCTCAATGCCCGCAGCGCCATTTATGTGCCGTTTGCACAAGCTGTGCCCAATGTTCCGGTCATCGATCACAGTGCGTGTATCCACTATAAGACGGGAAAATGCGGCCTGTGTGAAAAGAGCTGTCCGTCAGATGCGATCGACTTTGAACAGCAGGACGAAATCATTACGCGGGAATATGGCGCGATCATCGCGGCGACGGGCTTCAATCCGATTCCCATGGATGATTTTGACGAATATGGATATTCCCAAAACCCGGATGTCGTAACAAGCCTCGAATTTGAGCGGCTGATGAACGCGGCGGGCCCGACGAAGGGTGTCTTGCTTCGGCCGTCGGACGGAAAACATCCGAAAACATTGGTGTTCGTGCAGTGTGTGGGTTCACGCGATACTACGGAGTGCGGAAAGCCGTATTGTTCCAAAATATGCTGCATGTATACCGCGAAGCATGCGATGCTTGTGCGGGAGAAATATCCGGACACAGAAGTTTACGTATTTTATATCGACGTGCGGACGCCGGGGAAAAATTTTGACGAGTTCCAGCGCCGCGCAGTAGAGCAGTATGGTGTAAATTACGTCAAGGGAATGGTCGGTAAGGTCGCGGAGGAAGACGGTGTGCTTAAGGTGCAGGCCTCCGACCTCATCAGCGGCACACAAATGCATATCGATGCGGATATGGTGATTCTTGCGGCGGCAATTGAGCCGGACAAGAGCGCCCGCCCCCTCGCAACGATGCTCACGGCCAGCATGGATACCAACGATTTCTTCACGGAAGCGCATCCTAAGCTGCGTCCGGTGGAAAGCCCAACGGCGGGCGTATTCCTTTCGGGTGTATGCCAGGGACCGAAGGACATCCCTGAAACGGTTGCACAGGCAGGTGCGGCTGCGTCTAAGGTTATCGGACTGCTGGCAAAAGATAAGCTGACGTGCAATCCGTGCGTAGCGGGTGCAAGCGAGCTTTTGTGCAACGGCTGCTCGGCCTGCCAGAACGTATGCCCATACGGCGCGATCGAATATGTGGAAAAAGAGATCAACGACCATGGCGTACGCGAGACGCGCAGGGTGGCGCAGGTCAATGAGGCTGTATGTCAGGGCTGCGGCGCGTGCACGGTGACGTGTCCGTCCGGAGCGATGGACCTCAAGGGCTTCACAAATAAACAGATCATGGCGGAGGTGGATGCGATATGCAGGTAGAAAAGCAGGAAACAGGCGAATTTAAGCCTTTGATCGTCGCGTTCTGCTGCAACTGGTGCAGCTATGCGGGCGCCGACCTCGCGGGTACAAGCCGCCTCAACTATCCGGCCAACGTAAAAATTATCCGCGTGCCTTGCTCATGCAGAGTGAATCCTTTGTTTATTCTGCGGGCATTCCAGCGCGGTGCGGACGGCGTGATTATCAATGGGTGCCACCCAGGAGACTGCCACTATTCGACGGGCAACTATTATGCGCGCCGCCGTATGGCGCTTCTGTTCAGTATGCTCGAATACCTCGGTATTGAAAAGGGACGTACGCGCGTGGAATGGGTGTCGGCGGCCGAAGGCCAGCGTTTTGCACAGGTGATGAATGAATTTGTAGAGACCATCCATAATTTGGGTGAAAATAAGAGACTGGAGGATCTGAGATGCAAGCGGTAGAAAAAGCAATCAAGGAAAAAGCGCGCGCGCTGCTTGCGGACGGGACGGTGGACCGGGTGCTTGGCTGGGAAAAAGGCGAATATTGCTATGACAATACGCCTGCTGTTTTCACGGCGGAAAATCTGGACAGCCTCGTATACAACAGTTTCTGCGGCGCGAATTTAAGTAAATATCTCATTGCGGAGAGCAAAAAAGAGGGCAGGGTGCTTGCGCTCTTAAAGCCCTGTGATACGTATAGTTTCAACCAGCTTATAAAAGAACACCGGATTGACCGGGAAAAGGTTTATGTGCTGGGGATTCCATGCCACGGTATTGCGGATGTGGAAAAACTGAACGCAAAAGGCATCAAGGGAATCGAACGCATCACGGAGGACGGCGGAAAACTCATCGTGCAGACAATGTATGGAGAAAAAGAATGTGAATTAAACGACGTTCTGCTCGAGCGCTGTATGGCCTGCAAGGGCCCGGAGCATATGGTTTCGGACGATGTGACTGAAGATTCGGCGCCGGTAGAACTGAGGAAGCACGACCGTTTTGGCATGGTTGAAAAGCTCATGCAGATGACGCCGGACGAGCGGTTTGAGTTTTGGCGCAGCGAGCTTTCGAGGTGTATCCGCTGCAATGCGTGCAGGAATGCATGCCCCGCGTGTTCATGCCTGAAGTGCGTGTTTGATAACGATGCATCGGGCGTCAGCAGCAAAGCGAATGTGGATACGTTTGAAGAAAACATGTTCCATATTATCCGCGCATTCCATGTGGCTGGCCGGTGTACGGATTGTGGAGAATGCAGCCGCGTATGTCCGCAGGGAATTCCGCTGCATCTTCTGAATCGAAAGTTTATTCATGACATCAATGAAAATTATGGCGAATACCAGGCCGGTGCGGACGATAGTTCCGCGTGGCCGCTGGTGGACTACACGCAGGACGATGTGGAGCCCGGCGCCATCAAAGGAGGGAAGAACTGATGCAGAAAATAGCGATGGACCGCATTTCACAGCTTTTTTCCGCAATTGCGGCAGAGCGGGCATTGTACCTTCCCATGAAGAAAAAAGGCGCAGTCAATTTTGGAAAATGGGAGGAAGGCGCAGAGGCAGACCTTCATGCGCTTCATACTGTAAAATCCCCGAAGGACCTGTTTTTTCCGCAAAGCGAAGACCTCGTTTCTTTCAAAATGCGGGGAAAAGAAATTTCCGTAGACGCCCCGGACGCTCCGGACGAGAAATTTGTCGTTTTTGGGGTGCGCGCATGTGACGCAAGGGGGATGGATGTCCTTGACAGGGTGTTTCTCTCCGAGCCGGTGGATACCTACTACCAGGCGCGGCGGGAAAACGGTATCGTTGTAACGCTTTCGTGTTCCGCACCGGAGGAAACGTGTTTCTGTTCGGTGTTTGGAATTGACCCGGCACGGCCGGGCGGAGATGTTTCCGCATGGATCGCGGACGGCAGCCTCTATGTAAAGGCTTTAACGGAGAAGGGAGAGGCGTTTCTTTCCGGGCTTTCCCTGCTTGAAGCGGCAGATGAAGCGGAGATCGAGCCGGCTGTTCGGGAGACGAAGGCCGTCATGGAAAGGCTTCCGTTAAAGGACCTCGATCTGACGGGGATCGACGGAAACGCGACTGAAAAGCTGTTTGGATCCGAAAAGTGGGCGGAGCTTTCCCGCGCATGCCTTGGTTGTGGGACATGCACCTATGTGTGCCCGACCTGCCAATGCTATGATATTCGTGATTTCGATACGGGAAAGGAGATCCGGCGCTACCGCTGCTGGGATTCGTGCATGTATTCCGATTTCACGCGTATGGCGCACGGCAATCCGCGCAAGAGCCAGGTAGAACGTTTCCGCCAGCGGTTCATGCACAAACTCGTGTATTTTCCTGCCAACAACGACGGGATGTATTCGTGCGTGGGCTGCGGCCGCTGCGTCGCAAAATGTCCGATTTCCATGAATATTGTAAAAGTGGTAAAAGCTTTGGGATCGGAGGCGAAGGAATAAGGTATGGGTATGAGAGAAGATACACTGATCCCGAAGATCGGGGTCATTACGGACATCAGGAAGGATACGCCGGATGTGAAGACGTTCCGCGCGGTGTCACCCGAAGGAGGCGTAGTGTTTAAGCATATGCCCGGGCAGTGCGCGATGCTTTCCATCCCGGGGGTGGGGGAGGCGATGTTTTCCATTACTTCATCGCCCACCAACACGGAATTTATGGAATTCAGCATCAAAAAGTGCGGTTGCCTTACGGATTGGCTGCATCAGATGGACGTCGGGCAGCAGATCACGATTCGCGGGCCGTACGGTAATGCGTTCCCGGTGGAAACGGAGCTCCGCGGCAAAGACCTCTTGTTCATTGCCGGGGGTATTGGCCTTGCGCCGTTGCGTTCGGTGATCAATTATGTGCTGCATTACCGTGAAAACTATGGGAAAATTGATATTGTATATGGTTCGCGTTCCAAGGAAGACCTTGTGGATTTCAATGAAATCAAAAACGAATGGTCGAATGCGGAAAATGTGAACGTATATCTTACGATCGACCGCGAACAGGAGAACTGGGACGGCCATGTGGGCTTTGTGCCAAACTATGTGAAAGAGATTGGCTTTTCCACAGACAAGACGGCGCTCGTATGCGGACCGCCGATTATGATCAAATTCGTTCTGGGCGCGCTCGGAGAGCTCGGTTTCGATAAGACACAGGTTTATACGACGATGGAGCTGCGAATGAAATGCGGGGTCGGCAAGTGCGGGCGCTGCAACATTGGTTCCAAATATGTGTGCAAGGACGGCCCGGTTTTCCGTTGCGACGAGCTCGAAGAACTGCCGGACGAATACTGATTGAGAGGAGAGACAGAGAGGGTTATGGAGAAAATGGTAAACATCTTCCTGTTTGGAAAGAAATACAGCGTCCCAGCGGGCCTTACCATTATGGGGGCAATGGAATACGCGGGATACAAGCTCGTGCGCGGATGCGGGTGCCGCAATGGCTTCTGTGGGGCGTGCACGACGATCTACCGCATCAAGGGCGATAACACGCTGAAGTTCTGCCTGGCGTGCCAGACTACGGTGGAGGACAATATGTATGTTGCGACCCTGCCGTATTTCCCGATTGTAAAACCGCTTTACGATATCGAGAAAGTACGTCCGGACGAGCAGATTATGATGCAGCTTTATCCGGAAATATATAAGTGTATCGGCTGTAATGCATGCACCAAGGCATGCACGCAGGATTTAAAAGTAATGCAATATATCGCGCATGCTCAGCGTGGCGAGTACGAAAAATGCGCGGAGCTTTCGTTTGACTGTGTGATGTGCGGAGCGTGTTCCGCCCGCTGCCCTGCAGAGATTTCGCATCCGCAGGTGGCGGTTCTCGCGCGCAGGCTCACCGGAAAATATATCGCACCGGAGGCGAAACACCTTACCCAGCGCGTAAAGGACATCGAGCACGGGGACTTTACCCAGTTGCTTGAAGATGTGGCGGCCAAGCCCATTGAGGAACTGAAAGAGCTGTATAACCACAGGGAAATCGAAAGCGACCAGACAGCACCGACAGATGAGGATTAAGGAGGCGGAAAATATGTTTACACCGGAAATGCTTGCTTCGGCAAAGAAAGTCGAGGCGACAAGGGCTTCAAGGATCGGTATGGAGCCGAAGAGGATGACCGCCGAAGAAAAACACAACCTGCTGAGGGAATTTCACCCGGACTACAGGACGGCCGGGTTTGAAAATTTGAAAATAGGACCCAACAAAGGAGAGAAGGTTCCGACGGAGCTGGCGGCGCTTTTGCAGGCGAACAGCCGTGTGAAAGGACTGGATATTGATCTTGACCGCCTTGCGTATGACGTGGATGTGCTCATCATTGGCGGAGGCGGCGCGGGCGCGTCGGCTGCTATTGAGGCTCATAATGGCGGCGCGAATGTGATGGTTGTGACTAAGCTGCGGATGGGCGATGCAAACACCATGATGGCGGAAGGGGGCATTCAGGCCGCCGACAAGGCGAACGATTCCCCGGCGATCCATTACCTCGATGCGCTCGGCGGCGGGCACTATGCAAATAAGCCCGAATTGTTGAAAAAGTTGGTTTCGGAAGGGCCGGGAGCGGTCAAATGGCTTAACGACCTCGGCGTGATGTTTGACAAGGCGCCGGATGGCACGATGATTACCACGCATGGCGGCGGTACGTCCCGTAAACGTATGCATGCGGCACGCGATTATTCGGGAGCGGAAATTATGCGTGTGCTGCGCGATGAAGTTTGGAACAGAGGCATCCCGGTTGTGGACTTCACTGCGGCAGTGGAACTGATTCTTGATGAAAACGGCAGGGCTGCGGGAGCCGTGCTGCAAAATATGGAAACGGGTGAATATCTGGTGGCGCGCGCAAAGACGGTAATCCTTGCGACGGGCGGCGCAGGAAGGCTGCATTACCAGGGTTTCCCGACTTCCAACCACTATGGTGCGACGGCGGATGGCCTCATTCTTGCCTACCGCGCAGGAGCAAAACTGCTCTACCAGGACACGCTGCAATATCATCCCACGGGCGCGGCTTTCCCGGAACAGATATTTGGCGCTCTCGTGACGGAAAAAGTGCGTTCTCTTGGGGCTATGCTCATCAACTCGGAAGGCGAAGCCTTTATGCATCCGTTGGAAACGCGGGACGTTGCGGCGGCTTCCATTATCCGTGAATGCAAGGCACACAAGAAGGGAATCCCAACCCCGGAAGGATGCGGCGTGTGGCTCGATACGCCGATGATCGATATGATTCATGGCGAGGGTACGCTGGAAAAACGCATTCCGGCAATGCTGCGGATGTATATGAAATATGATATCGATATGCGTGAAGTGCCTATCCTTGTCTACCCGACGCTGCACTACCAGAACGGCGGTATCGATATTTCGGTTGACGGCCAGAGCGGCGTAGAGAACCTGTTTATTGCCGGCGAGGCGGTAGGAGGCATTCATGGCAGGAACCGCCTGATGGGGAACTCCCTCCTTGATATCATTGTGTTCGGGCGCAATGCGGGGAAGAACGCATCGGCAAAGGCGAAGGATGTGAAAAACGGAAAACTGACGCTTGGGCATGTGGATGCCTATGCGCGGGAAATGGCTGATGCCGGCATCGTGAGCGATATGGTATCGCCATTGTTGCTTCCGACTTATACGCATGGCCGCGAAAAATGGCAGGCGGAAAAATAAAAAAATCAGGAAACCGTCCGGTGAGGGCGGTTTTTTGGTTATAATAGATAGAGAAAAAACAGTGGAGAATAGGTTATGCAGACTCAGATTACATATCTTGACAACAGCGGTTTCGCAGTAAAAACGGAGCAGCATTTTTTAATTTTTGACAATTGGAATAAATGTCCGGCGGATGGGAAGCGCGGCCTTGCGGGCGGTGTGATTGTTCCGGAGGAGCTTGCGGATAAGTCTGTTGTCGTCTTTGTTTCACACGCCCATGGCGATCATTATAATTCCATGATTTTTAACTGGGCAGAGAAAATCAGGGATATTCGTTACGTACTTTCCAACGATATCCGTCCGCGTACGGGTGCGCTGATGGCCGCTCCGCATCATAGATACGACCTTGGCGATATGGCAGTGGAGACCTTCCGTTCTACAGATGAGGGCTTGGCTTTCCTGGTAGAAGTGGAGGGACTTTTGATTTATCATGCAGGAGACCTCAACTGGTGGCATTGGGAAGGGGAAGACCCACAGTGGAATGCAGATATGGCCCGCGATTATAAAAGAGAAATCAGCCTGCTATTGGGTAAGCATATCGATATTGCATTTATCCCGGTCGATCCTAGGCTAGGGGACAGCATGCTGCTTGGAATCGAGTATTTTATGGAGTATGTGGGCGCGAAGATGGCGGTTCCCATGCACTATGGCAGCGCGGGCGCAAAAGCAGCACATGCTTTGCGTGCATCGAGGGTATTGGCGCCTTTTCGCGGACGCATCGTGATGCCGCTTACACGCGGGCAGAGCATTGTCTTTGAAACATAAGCATATGGCAGGATAAAAGCAGATAGTCAGGAAGGACCGGCTGAAAGGAAAATTTCAGCCGTAGGACGGACAGATGTGAAAAATTGTAAAAGAAATCGGGTCTTCATGTAACTGACGCTGTTCAAGTTTCATGGGGAAGAGGAAAGGGCGTGCGGAACTTTTTTCCTGGAAAGAAAAGCCGGAACGGGATAAATTTCGCAAGAAAGCAAGGAGCCTCTGTGCGAGCCCATATGTGAGGCTCCAAGAGTGTAAGCGATTGGCAAGTGCGAAGCACGCAGGCGCGCGGATGAAAACCGCTGTGTGCAGCGGGCGGAGGGAGCAGCGGAACAGATAAAGACCCCGCACATTGGCGCGAGGGCCTGTCTGCGGAGCTTGCTCCAACGGCGTGCTTGTACTTCATGAAAGGGAATGTTATACTGAAAAAAACAGAAAAAGGAGTGTTTCCATGGGTAAGGTGATACAGGTGGCAGAAGCGGCAAAAGCGGCAAAATCTGCAATGAACCGCCTGAATACAATTGAGAAAAACAAGATCCTTGAGGCAATGGCGACGGGGCTTCTGTCCCACACCGAAGAGATTATGAAACAAAATGCGCTTGATGTGGACGCGGCGCGCGAAAAAGGGCGCACACCTGCGCTGATCGACCGCTTGGCGCTCGACAAAAAACGGATTCAGGCGATGGCGCAAGGCCTGCGGGACGTAGCGGAACTGCCCGATCCGATTGGCGAGATTATTCATGCAACGAAGCGCCCGAACGGACTTTTGATTGCCAAGCAGCGTGTGCCGATGGGAGTGATCGGCATCATCTATGAAGCGCGCCCAAACGTGACGGCCGATGCAGTCGGCCTGTGCCTCAAGACTTCAAATGCGGTTGTTCTGAAAGGCGGCAGCGAAGCGATCCATTCCAACACGGCGATTGCAGACGTGCTCATCCGCGCAGGGGAAGCGATGGGTATGCCAAAAGGTGCTGTAGGCCTCGTTACGGATACGTCCCGTGAAGCAGCAACTGAGATGATGAAATTAAACGAGCTGATCGACGTGCTCATTCCGCGCGGGGGCGGCGGGCTCATTCAGTCCGTTGTCCGGAATGCCACAATCCCCGTGATTCAAACGGGTGTAGGTAATTGTCATATTTATGTGGACAAAACAGCAGATTTTGAAATGGCGACGGCGATTACTGTCAATGCAAAGACCACACGGCCAGCGGTATGCAATGCGGCGGAAAGCCTGCTTGTGCATCGGGAGATCGCGGCAGAATTTTTGCCGAAAGTATTCCGGGCGCTGAAAGAAAAAAATGTGGAAATCCGCGGCGATGCGTTTTGCCAGAAATATGGCGCAGTTCCCGCTACACCGGAAGACTACGATACAGAGTTTCTCGATTATATTATTTCCGTAAAGGTGGTTGATGATGTAGAAGATGCCATTGACCACATTAATCTGCATGGGACGGGCCATTCCGATGCCATCGTTACAAACGATTACCGCAATGCGGAACGGTTTAAAGCAGATGTAGATTCAGCGGCGGTATACGTCAATGCGTCCACGCGTTTTACGGATGGTTTTGAATTCGGCTATGGCGCGGAGATTGGTATTTCCACACAAAAGCTCCATGCACGCGGACCGATGGGCCTTGCGGAACTGACTACGACGAAATATGTGATTGACGGGGATGGACAGGTACGCTAATAGATACACCAGGAGGAAAGACTTATGGAAAATGAAAACCTGATACCGGATTTGGAACCGGAAGCGGAAGAACTTCTGCTGAAACGAGTCAAACAGCATAAGATCATGGGATGTATTATTGCAGTCTGCATGGTTGTGCTTGGTGTGTTGCTGCTGGCAATGCCGGTGGGTGTAGGATTTGCAGTCAATTATGCGGTGGCGGTCGGCATTCTTTTGATGGGTTTATATGAGTTGATTGCTTTTTTCCGTACGGAGCCGTCTTACCGGAATGAGGGGACGCTTGCCAGTGGGGTAATCCTTGTGCTGATGGGGGCTATAATTATTGTTCTTTCTGTCGGGGATCCTGCAAACCAGATCACCATGATGGGGATATTTACAACGGTGCTCGGTTTTTTTGCAATTTACCGCGGCATTATGGAGTTTTTTTCCTACAACCGGTTTAAACGGCTGGATGCAAAAGATACCGGTTGGCTGATGATGAGCGGTATCCTTAACCTTATCATCGGAATCCTGATGGTCATCCTGCCGTTTACCGGCCTTATTGCGGTTGCGATTGTCCTTGGAATTTACCTGATTGTCACAGGCATTGCCCTATTTTCGGAAGCTATATCGGGAAAAATTGCGAGAAGGCATTGATGACACTTTCCCTGAATCCGAGGGCAAAAGGAGGAGAAAGAGGCGTGAAAGCAGCATATTTAAAAGCACCGTACCAATTTGAAGTTCGGGATGTCGAAGAGAGGGCGCTAAAGCCGGAGGAGGTGCTGATTCGCGTAAAAGCATGTGGATACTGCGGGCACGACAATATTCTTGCCAAATATGCCGCGGAGGATTGGCAGCCGTTTGGGCACGAGTTTTCCGGCATTGTTGAGCGGACCGGGAAAACAGTTACCAGGCTTGCCGTGGGAGATCATGTAGCTGTTGAAACGTCTATTTTCGATCCGGGAGCTGACGTCAGCCTCAATGGGCATGTAGAGCTTGACATGAATGGTCCTAATTTCATGTCAATGGGCGATAACAGCATGGGCTTTTCGGAATATGTAATCGCGCCGGAAATCCTGTGCGTGAAGTTCAGCGGTCTTTCCTTCGAGGAAGGCGCGTTCCTGGAGCCGCTTGGCGTAGCGATTGACCTCGTGAAGACGGCAGACATTAAATTGAATGATGACGTCCTTGTATTGGGGCTCGGGCCGATTGGCCTGATGGCCCTGCAAATGGCGAGAAAAAGCGGAGCGCGCAGGGTATACGCCGCCCAGCGTTCGGGAGCAGACGCACGGATTGATTTAGCAAAGCGCTTCGGGGCGGACGGCGTTATTTTTACGGATAAAGTCAACCTTGCGGAGTTTGCGTTTGAGCGCGGGGGAGTGAACCGTGTGCTCGTCACCTCGCCGCCGGATACTATTGATATGGCAACCAAGGCGTGTACAGCAGGGGGGATTGTTTCCTTCCTTGGGATCAGCTATGGAGAAAAGGAAAGGTTCTCCCTGAATTCAAACGTCATCCACGGGAAGAAATTGCAGGTCAGGGCATCAAACGCAATCCCAGCACTGTATTTTCCCGAGGGAATTGACCTCTTGAAAGCGGGGATCGTGGATGTAAAACCGCTGATTTCACACCGTTTTGCACTGGAAGACACCCCGGAGGCGCTGAAAAGCTTTATCGCGGACCGGGGCCATGGCGTGAAAGCAATGATGATAAACGAATAGAAAAAGAGAGGAACTGACGGAAGACGGTTCCTTTCTTTTATAGAGCGTACATTCTTGGCCTTACGGATGTCAAGCCCACCTTGCCGTGAGCCCGGGTAATCAAAACCATTTATGTTTTTTGAAATATATAATTCCAAGCACTGCGACAAGAATACAGCTTACGATTACAATGGGGTAGGCGGCTGCAAAGCCATATTCCGGCATGCGCAGGTTCATCCCATACCATCCCACGATCAACGTCAAGGGCATAAAAATGATTGTCACGATGGTCAGGATTTTCATAATATTATTTGTACGGATATCGACCTCCGCCTGATAGGCTTCGCGGATTTCGGATACGTACTCGCGGAGGGTTTTGGCCTTGTCATATAGCCGCTGCGTTTTACCATGGATGATATTCAAAAAGCGAACAGAACGGCTGCTGAAAACGTGCTTTTCATTCATGGCTGCGTATTCCAGAATGCCCAGAAGACCCTCATAATAGCGCATGATCGCCATCAGGCGTTTGCGTTCGCGGATGATTTCCTTTGTGAAATTTTCTTGCTGATCCGTCAATACACGATCTTCAAGATCCGCAATTTGTTTTTCGATGTTATCCAGCTCGGAAAGATCGTCGTCCAACTGGTATTCAAAAAAAGCGCACAACAGCCTGCCTATCCCGGCAGTTCCGGCATTATTTTTTATAAACTGTTCGAGCAGGGAGACGAGATTTTTATGCTCGCCGCATACAAGGTGCATACTGTTTTTTTGAATAATTATATAGATAGAAGGGCTGTGCTCAAGATCGCGGAAAGAACGAAACAGAGGCAGGCACAGGAGGTCGAATTGCTCATGATTCTCAAACCGCATGGAAGGATTCCCAAACATCTGGGCTGCCAGCGCGCGGGGAATCAGTTCCGGAAAATATTGGAGCGCTTCGGAAACCGTAACAACGGAAATATAAGAATAGCCATCCGCCGGGACGATTTTGTCTACAGGGGACATATTCCCTTTATAAATCTGATACAGCATACTCGATCCCCCTTTTTGTGCAACATTGTAGCACCGAACGCCGCCAAATGCAAAAAAGATTTTTTCGTGATATAATATGCATAACCAACCAGGGGGACAAACCGGGAGGAAAGACAATGAAAAAGAGAAAGATCGTCTTAATGATTGCAATGGTGCTGATTGTGGCCATATTTGCGGCTGGGTGTATGGGCAATTCAAACGCGGTGTTTATGAGCCGCCTGAATAGCCTTGAAGACCAGATTGATAGCCTGTGGCAGGAAATTTATGATTTGCAGGACGAAATATATTATAGGCAATGGGGTGAAACGGAGTTTTCAGAAGACCCGGCAGAGCCGTCTCTGGATCCGCTGCCGACGCCATCGGCGGGGCTTCCCGCGGGGGAAGACTATACAAGCGCTGTCGCTGCGCTTGGAACAGAGGTGCAGGCATTGATTGACAAAGCTGAACAGGTAGCCGTACCGGGGACTTATGAAGAAAGCCTGACCGTTTATTTTGAAATAAAGCCGGAATTTAAAACGCTCGAATATGAGATTGATGCGCTTGACAGCCAACTTGAACTGGATTATATGTCGGGGGCCGTCACACAGGAAGATTACCGCACCTACGAACGCCAGCTCGGCCAGATGGACGACCAAATTGATGCAGCTAAAGACCAGCTCGAAATAAGGTTGGGCATCGGCGATTAAGAACGTATGAAAAGACAGCGCAATGCTGTCTTTTTTTGTGTTATAATAAAGCATACAAAGAAAAAACAGTAGGAGTAATACTATATGTCAAAATTATGGGGCGGAAGATTCGAAGGGAGTACGGATGAATTTGCGGAGGGGTTCCAGTCCTCCATTGGCTTTGACAGCCGCATGTACCGCGAGGATATTACAGGCAGCATTGCCCATGCGCATATGCTTGGCGCACAGGGTATCATCCCGCAGGAAGACGCAGACAAAATTGTGGAAGGCCTGCGGTCGATCCTGGCCGATATCGATGCGGGAAAGGTGGAGTTCTCCGTACATGATGAGGATATCCATATGAACATCGAAAGGCTGCTCACAGAGCGGATTGGCGATACAGGAAAAAAGCTGCATACGGGCCGCAGCCGCAACGACCAGGTGGCGACGGATTTCCGGCTTTACATGAAACGTATGGCAGATGAAACAACAGAACGCCTGATCGCGCTATGCGGTACGCTTGTTGATATTGCCGAGGAAAACACCGATACCATCATGACGGCGTATACGCATCTGCAAAAGGCGCAGCCAACGACGCTCGGACATTATATGATGGCTTATTTCGAGATGTTCTACCGCGACATCCAACGCTTCCTCGATTGCAAAAAACGGACGGACGTGCTGCCGCTTGGGGCGGGGGCACTGTGTGCAACGACTTATCCGATTGACAGGGAAATGGTTGCAGGGGAACTCCATATGTCCGGTATTACGCGCAACAGCCTTGACGCGGTATCCGACCGCGATTTCGCGCTTGAATACCTTGCAGCGGCTTCAATCTGTATGATGCACCTTTCCCGGCTGTGTGAGGAGATTATTCTTTTTTCCACCAACGAATATGGAACGCTCCGGCTTTCGGACGCTTACTCCACAGGATCCAGCATCATGCCCCAAAAGAAAAACCCGGATATGGCGGAGCTGATCCGCGGCAAAACGGGAAGAGTGTACGGCGACCTTGCGGCGCTTTTAACCGTGATGAAGGGGTTGCCCCTTGCCTATAATAAAGATATGCAGGAAGACAAAGAGAGCGCCTTTGATGCAGCCGATACCCTGAAGGCATGCTTGCGGGTGATGGACGGCATGCTGAAAACGGCAGAGTGGAAAAAAGACAAGTTGCGCGCGGGAGCGGGCCTTGGATTCACGAACGCAACGGATGCGGCGGATTATTTTGTAAAAAATGGAATGGCGTTCCGTGACGCGCACGCAGTCGTGGGGCATTTGGTGCTGTATTGCGAGCAGCATGGAAAGGCGCTTGACGAACTGACGCTCAAAGAAATCCGGCAATTTGCGCCGGAGGCAGGGGAAGATATTTTCAGGGCAATCAGCCTTGAAACGTGCGTAAATACGCGAAATGTGCCCGGAGGTCCGGCCCCTGGTATGGTGCAGGAGCATATCCGGCAGGCTAAAATGCTGCTCGGAGAACTTTAAATACCGGGCCGGGATAGAAGAGAAGATTAAGCGCCAAAGAGTATGAAAGTCCCTTCAATGGGAAAGCTGGCGCTTTTAGCGTTAGCGGTGACGAGCCTCTACAGGTCTTGAGCAAACGGGAAGTCTTGACGGACGAACCGAAAGGGCGAGCTTTAATCGCCGGATTGGGAAGAGAAGGGAACAGAAATGAATCTTAGAAAAGCGGGCTGTTTTATCCTTGCACTGATGCTTTGCACGGGGGCTGCCCTGGGATGCGCAAAGGAAACGGAGCCTACGCCGAGTGAATCCCCGACGCAAACATTTGCAGCGGAGCCGGCCCCCTCTTCGTCGCCAACGCCCTCCCCAACGCCCACGCCCTATACGGAGCTCGCCGAGGGAGCGCAGGGGGCGGAGGTGCAACACTTGCAAGAGGCGCTCATGGAGCTTGGATATCTTATAGAAGACGAAGCGACAGATTATTACGGATCGATGACGAGAGCGGCGGTTGCGGCGTTTCAGAAACAAAACGATTTACAGCCGGACGGAATCGCCGGGGAAGAGACACAAAAGCTTCTCTATTCGGGAACCGCCAAAGAATGCGATCCATTTTCAAAATTTGCACCTACCGTGGGTATGACGTTTGAAGAATTGGTGATGAGTGACGACGGAACGCGCGACCAATATCCGGAAGGGTTTCCGGCGGCAGACACATACAAGATTATCGTGGATATCGAACATCAGGTGACGATGGTGTATTCGCAGGATGAGAATGGCGAATATACGGTTCCCGTACGCTATATGCTGTGCTCGACCGGAAAGGACGACTGTACGCCCAAGGGAACGTTTAAAATGGACAATTACCATGTGCGGTTCAGCCAGTTTGCGCGTGATAAAACTTACGGGCAATATTGGACGCAGATCCGCGGAGCGATCTATTTCCATACGATCCTGTATGAAGAATTTGATACATCGACGTATATCGAAGAAGTTTGGGAAAAGCTGGGAACTGCCGATTCGCACGGATGTATCCGCCTTACTGTGCCGGATGCGAAATGGATGTGGTTCAATATTGCGCCAGGGACAGTATGCGTAATCCGCGATGGCGATCCGGGCGACGAGGAAACAGCGGCCATCCGTAAGCAGCTCGTGCTTGCGGATATGCCGGAGGAACGCCCGGATATCGATCCGCAGGATATTCCCAGTACAGACAACTGGAGTCCGGAGGACGTGGCGCACGATGTACCCTTTGTGCAGGGATCGCAGGATTAGGCGGCCCGTGCCGCTGGCTTTCTTTTGGTGTTTTCGCGGAAGCCCTGTACAGGAGGTATTGTGCGGAGAACAGGCAGGAAAAAGAGCCCATCATATGAAATAGACCGAATCCCCAAAATGGACAATAATAAAAACCAGCCCCCTGATGTAGGACAGAGACTATGCAGGGGGCATTTGTATGAAAAGAAGTTATACACACATCAAGATACCGGAACCGCGAATCATAAGTTGTTTGTACGGGAGAGATTATGATTGGCCGCAGTGTGGTACGCCCTTGCACAATCAATGGGATGGCGGAAAGCAGCACATTGTTCTTGGCATATAGAATCAGGATAAAACCAAAGGCCTGCCATACAAATACCGCATCAATACGGATTAGAAAGCGTTCGCAGGTAAAAAATATTGTATCAACATGAAAAGTGGGCACAAAATTTTTGCGATATATCCCCCAATATCCCAAAGCGGGGTTTTCAAAAAAAGAAAATGATGCGGCCTGTTTTTAGCGCTCTTTGGAACGCCGCATCCTATCATTTGTTTTAAAACGGAATCTTAGGCCACAAAATATATCGATTGGAAAATTTCCTGTAAAATCTTCCTTGGATAAATATTGGACTGGCCAAAAGCAAGTGCCTGGAGCAAGCGTTAAAAATTTTTCCTCCTTGTATGCAGGGATTTTCCAGAAAACAGGCAGCACACTGTTTGCCATATATTGCATTATTCTCCTTGCGGTTTTCTTTTGTAAAATAAGATATTTAAACTTAAAATATTTTTTTACAAAAAATGATTGACATTTAGATGCATATAAGATATTATTAAAACACAACTTAGTTACATAATATTAAAAAGTTAAGACGAAAACAACAGAAAATTCAAACAATAAATAGCAATAAGGGGATTTAAACGGGTAGATATTTATTTTGAATTAAAAAGTGGGCCGCGAAAACGAGAAACGAATCAAGCAAATGGCGGCTATATCATTATATCAATATTTCACGCAGTGTAAAAAATTACAAAAAAGAAACGTACACAAGTGTATTTCGTGATGCATTTTTTAAGAACCTATCTCGGGATGGAACCGGCAATGCCGGATCATCAAATATAAAATGGCGCAAAATATGCGCTAAAAAGATAAAACTTGGGAGGGAAAAGTATGAAAAAAGTCTTAGTGGTAGTTTTAGCGGTACTTCTGATGGTTACAGCTTTCGGATGTTCGTCGGCCCCAGCGGAAGATACTGGCGCGGATGCGTCGGTTCCGGCTGAATCGGCGGCTGCGGATGCATCGGATCCGGTTGAAGAGGACAGTACAGACGGTAAAACGCTGAAATTTGGTTACGTTACCAGCGATATGTCGCACGAATGGTATCAGAATATCGTAAACGGCGCACAGCAGCGGGCAGAAGAGCTTGGCGTAGAGCTGATTACGGCGGATGCCGCGATGGATGCGGGCAAGCAGGTAACACAACTGGAAAATATGCTGACGTCCGGCGTTGACGCGCTCCTGATTACCCCGGTTGACGCGAAATCGCTTGCGACAGTTATTCAAGAAGCCGAAGCGCAGGGAGTGCCGGTCATCTGTGAATCCAACGTCGTGGAAGGCGCGACGACAACGGTCGGAATCGACAGCGTGGAAGGTGGACGCAAGGCAGGCGAATGGCTGGCGGAATACGCGACGGAAAACAATATCGATCCTAAGATCCTTGTTGTGAACGCTCCTGCAAATGAAG
Organism: Christensenella tenuis; assembly: GCF_014287795.1. Taxonomy (GTDB): domain Bacteria; phylum Bacillota; class Clostridia; order Christensenellales; family Christensenellaceae; genus Christensenella; species Christensenella tenuis. Next base: position 157,919 of record NZ_JACOON010000003.1, on the reverse strand, counting down.
ACTGCCGGGAACGCGTACAGGGCTTCAAGGAAGCGCTGGATGAATCCGGTATTCAGTATGAAATCGTACAGGAAGTAGACGGAGAGGGTTCGAAAGAAAAATCTCTCGAGGTTTCGGCGGACGCGATTACGGCGCATCCTGAAGTCAATGTAATTTATGGAATCAATGATAATGCGACGACGGGCGGTATGGCCGCTTATAAGGAAGCGGGCCTCGATGAAAGCCAGTTAGTGGCAATCGGGTTTGGCTTTGAAGGCGTAGCGGGACGCACGGCCCTTCTCGCGGGCGGCCCCTATAAATCGGCAGTTGCTATGTTCCCGGATTTCATGGGACAGAGGCTGATCGACACGGCTTATGAAATTGCGAACGGCGGAGAGGTTGAAGAACGCACCTGGTCCGGAACTACAATAATCACGCTTGACAACTTCGCGGATTTTTACACGGAAGAAAATGGAGAATATATCACCAATTTTGATGCGGTCAGAGCACTGATCGAAGAGTAAAAAACCGTAATAAGAAAGGAACTTGCCAGCGCCCGGACAGTTACTGCCCGGGCGCGGTAAGAATCCGTTGAAAGGAATGAAGATATGAACAGCCAAAAAACAACAGCGAAAAGTGTATTTTCCAAAATAAAAGACTCCGATATTCTTTTCCTTGTCATCGCGCTGATTGTACTGTGCGTCATTATGGCGCTGGCATCGCCAGTGTTTTTATCGGAACGGAATATTATGAATATGCTCCGGCAGGTATCGCTGACGGCGATCTGCGGATTCGGGCTCACAATGGTAATATTGCTTGGCGAGATCGATCTTTCGGTCGGTTCGCAGCAGGCGATCGCGGGCCTTTGCTCCGTCGTTACGCTGAACGCGACGGGCAGCATTGCGCTTGCCGTTCTTGCAGCGCTTGCGGCGGGCGCCGGCGTTGGCGCGCTGAACGGCTTTTTGGTTGCCAAAGGGAAAATGAATTCCCTGATCGTGACGCTTGGTACGATGACAATTTGGCGGGGCGTAGCCATGGTGACGACGAACGCGGTCTCTATACAGGTAGCTTATCCTGATTTTCAGGAGCTTGGGACAGGTTATGTAGGCCCGATACCGAACGGCGTTATTATCATGGCGGTGCTATTCGTAGTGATTTGGTATATCCTGCGCCATACAACGTTTGGACGCTATATCTATGCGATCGGCGGCAACCAGGAAGCATCCCGTCTTGCCGGCCTGCCGGTGGACCGGATGAGGATTACAGTATATGTTATCAGCGGCGTGCTCACCATGCTTGCGGGCGTGCTGCTTGCCTCGCGGATGTCGTCGGCGCAGCCTTCAGCCGGAGACGGCTTTGAAATGACGGTAATCGCCGCGATTATTTTGGGCGGTGTTTCCCTGAACGGCGGCGTCGGGGGCATTGGCGGCGCGTTTGTCGGTATGCTGATTCTCGGCATTTTGGAAAACGGCCTCACGTTGCTGGATGTTTCGTCCTTCTGGCAGAATATTGCGAGAGGCATCGTAATCATTCTGGCCGTTTACCTCGACGAAGTCCGTAAGGCACGGTTGGCGAAAAAAATCGTGCAGGAACAGAAAGATCATCTGGAAAACGAGGGAATAACGGCATGAAAAATACACCTGTTATTGAAATTGCGGATATGCACATGATCTTCCCGGGGGTGCATGCGCTGAAAGGAGTAAGCTTTGATCTCCAACAGGGAGAGGTACATGCGCTGGTCGGTGAAAACGGAGCGGGAAAATCGACGCTGATTAAAATACTTTCGGGGGTATACCAACGCTCACGCGGGAAATACCTAATCAACGGGGAAGAGGCGAATATCCACCATCCCCTCGACGCGATCAAAAAAGGAATCAGCGTTATTTATCAGGAGCTGAACCTTGTATCGAGCCTATCCGCGGCGGAAAACATTTTCTTCGGGCGGCTTCCCGCAAAAGGAGGCCGGGTTCAGTGGAAAACGCTTTATGACGAATCGCGGAAGTATATGGAAATGGTAGGGCTTACGATTAGTCCGCGGACAAAGGTACAATATATGAGCATCGCGGAGCAGCAGCTTGTCGAGATCGCAAAGTCCCTTTCCCTGGATGCCAAGATCATCATCATGGATGAACCGACCTCCGCGCTCAGCCCGAAAGAGGTGGAAAACCTCTTTAAAGTCATCGCGTGGCTGAAGGAACGCGGCGTTTCGATCATCTATATTTCGCACAAGCTGGATGAAATATTTGAGATTGCGGACCGGATTACGGTATTCAAGGACGGCACGGTCGTGGGAACCAGAAATCCGGAGGAACTGGATGAAGAACAACTGATCGAAATGATGGTGGGCAGGAAAATGGAAGATATCTTCCCGGACCGCAACGCGAAGCTGGGGGATGTACTGCTTGATGTCAAGGGATTGACAACAGAAAAAGTAACGGATATTTCGTTCTGTGTACGGCGCGGAGAGATCGTAGGTTTTTCCGGGCTGATGGGTGCGGGACGTACGGAAATGACGATGGCGCTCTTTGGTATGGACAAGCGGATAAAAGGAAATATAATCCTTGACGGCCGGGAAATACCGCTCAACTCCCCGCTGGCTGCCCGGGAATCCGGCATGGGCCTTGTGGTAGAAGACAGAAGGAAAGGCGGCCTGCTGCCGAACATGAGCGTAAAAAGCAATATGACAATCGTTTCCCTGAATCAGGTAGCAAAAGGGATCAGTATTTCCAAAACAGGAGAAGAAGAAGCTGTTAATGATATGATCCGGAAACTGAAAATCAAAACGCCTACGATGAATCAGCTTATCCCCAAACTTTCAGGAGGAAACCAGCAAAAGGTTTTGCTTGCCCGCTGGCTTATGAAAAAGAACCTGAAAGTACTCGTGATCGACGAACCGACACGGGGAATCGACGTCGGAGCCAAGGCGGAAATCTATTCGCTGATGAATGATCTGGCAAACCAGGGGCTTGCGATTATTATGGTGTCATCTGAACTTCCTGAAATATTAGGAATGTGCGATAGGGTCTATGTCATGAAGGACGGCAAAATTACCGGAGAGTTTAACAGGGAAGAAGCTTCCGAAGCCGCACTGCTGGAGAAGGCTATCCACTAATTTTTGACATTTTTGAAATTATACAGAAGTGAGGGTAGTGAAGCATGAACAACGATGCAAAAATATTAAAGGAACTCGGAGAGAAGATCGCAGAGATTGCTCATTTGCCGGTACAAAACGAAAAAAGGGAACTGTGGAGAAAGAATAACGACCTTGACCCGGTCCGGCCGATGGTATATATTGACCAGCTTCCCTGGCATGAACTTGGAAAAAGTGATGAACTGAAAAATCAATGCGAGGATGAATTTTTACGGTCTATAGAAACCGAACTGCTGCGGACGCTCTACCGCTGGAAGCATTTTCCATGCGATATGGTGGTAGAAAACCGGCTGGATATCCCGCATGAAATACAAAACCTTAATTATGGGATCCATATCTTGGAGGATGTGCGGCAGACGGATGCCTCCAATGATATTGTTTCCCACAAATATGCAGACCAGATCGATACGCCGGAAAAACTGGAGGCTTTGCAGGCAGATAAAATATGGGTGGACCGCAAGCTGGATGAAGAGCACTTTGAACGCTGCAGCGAAATTTTCGACGGGATTCTCCCGGTGCGGTTTGCAGGCGTGCAGATTCACGCGGGCGTATGGGACAGGATTGCGCAGATGAAGCCGGCGGAAGCAATCTTGTGGGATATCATTGACCGTCCCGATTTTGTAAAAGATATTGTAAAAAAATTTGTGGACCTGACAATCGCCACGCTCGATCAATGTGAAGAACAGGGACTTCTCGATCCGCTTGCGCAGTATGTGCATTGCACGGGCGCATATACGGATGACCTCCCGAAGCCACAGGGCGCGAATGTGACGGCAAAGAATGTATGGGCGTTTGGTATGGCGCAGATCTTTTCGACGGTATCGCCGGACATGCATGATGAGTTTGAGATAGAACTGGTAAGGCCGCTCTATGAAAGATTCGGACTCTTATATTATGGCTGCTGCGAACCGCTGGAAGATAAAATAGATATTATACGGAAACTGGACAATGTGCGCAAGATATCCGTCAGCCCGTGGGCAGACGCGGAAAAGAGCGCGGAACGCATGGGAAAAGACTATGTCATGTCTTTTAAGAGCAATCCATCTTATATTGCAACCGGAGAGTTTGACGATGCATGCGTGAAGAAAAATATTCGGGATGCGGTCCGCGCGGCGAAAGGGAATAACACACCGGTAGAGATCATCTTAAAGGACGTAAGCACGGTGTCATATCATCTGTCCCATATCGACCGCTGGGAAAAAACCGCAATGGAAATTGTGACGGAAGGTTGAAATTTCGCTGGTGAAATCAGATTGGAAAGGTGATATACTGAGGATAAAATACTGATGTCAGTGGGCGGGAAAACACGAAATGGCAAAAAGAAAAAGCAATATGGTGGTGGGAAGTTCAGGCCTCATCAAATCGATCAACAAAAAAAATATTCTGAACACGATCAAACGAAACACAATGGTTTCCCGTGCGGAGATATCAAGGGAAGTAAAGCTTACGATGCCGACCGTAATGCGGATTTCGGAAGAACTGATACGGGATGGGCTTGTATGTGAGATCGGCAAAGGCATTTCGACAGGCGGAAGGAAGCCGAACCTTTTGAGCATTATTCCCAATGGAAGATATTTTATTGGGACTGTAATCGACAAAAATATACAAAGTATCGTCACCAACATAGAAGGTGAAATCCTTTCGTCCTGTCGGCGTGATATCGACTATTCCGGCGGGGAAGATAAGATTCTGGTACAGCTCAAGCAATGTATGAAAGAGGCTGTCCGGATGAGCGGTTTGTCAAAAGAGGATATGTCTTACTCCGGGATCGGGACTCCCGGTATGGGGTTTAAATACGCAAAACAGGCAAATGACGGCGTGTTTTCCTACTGGGCGACAAAAAACCTGGACTTTTTTAAGGAAAAAGGCCATTTTGAATGGCCGACGGCCGTAGAGAACGCCGCGAAGCTGGGCGCACTGGGGGAACTGGAATACGGGATTGGGAAAAGCCTTAACGACTATATATATGTTTATGCCGATTATGGCGTCGGTATGGGCCGCGTAAAGGGCGGTAAGCTGGATATTGGAATCGACGGAGTGGCCGGGGAACTTGGCCATACATCCATTGATTTCAATGGACGGGACTGTTACTGCGGAAGCCGGGGCTGCCTGGAAAGCTATTGTTCCATCAATGCTCTTGTAAAGGAATACAGACACGAAAAAGTGCTCGACGGCGGTGCAAACGGAAGCAACTATGGGCTCCAGATGATTGAGGATGCCTTGGCGCAGGGGGATCCGACGGCAGAAGAAGTAGTAAAACGGGTCGGCGGCTGGCTGGGCATCGGCCTTGCGAACGCCGTCAATATTTATAATCCGAGTGCAGTGATCATCGGCGGCGAGTTGGCGCGCAGATTTCCGCTGTATATACAAAGCGCAAGCGAAGTAATGATGAAAAATATTTTTAGAGACAAGGGCAGGAAAATAAAAGCGCTTGCAGGAACAGTAGACAAACCAATGGAAGCTTTAGGCGCGATCGCGCTGGCGATCGAAGCCTATTTTGACGAATACTGCAGCAAATAAATACCAATACATCAAATATTTACTGGTCACATGTATGCGGAAAACGCATATTGGTTTCGTGTACCCCGATTTCGGGAAAAACGGGGAAGAAAGGCAAATAAGAATGTCAAGAATCGATAATTTTGAAGAAACGATGCGGCACAGGAAGCCGCGGGACCTTATATTGGATTTAGGCGGGAATCCGCTTTCCGGGCTGGAAGGGAATAGTCAGGAAAATTTAATGAAACTGCTTGGCCTGGCAGGCGAAACAAAAGAAAGGAACCTGTTCGGAAAAATAGACCGGATTGACGAGCGGATTTTACGGCATCTGGATATTGATACGCGCTCCGTAGGCGAGATTCTGCATCCGGAAAATTCACAGTTTGAATTTCTGGCGGATGACCTTTACATTGACGAATGGGGAATCAAACGCAAATTTACCGGCGCGTATTGGGATGTAGTGGATCCGCCGCTTAAGGGCGCGACGGCCAAAGACCTGGATTCCTATTTTTTTCCGGATGCGGACAGCATAGACCGCGGCCTGCTCGGCGAAATGGAAGCGGACGCGAAGAAACTGTGGGAAAAAGGCGAATACGTGATCTGCGCCGAACATCCGGTCTATGGAATTTTTGAACTGGGATGCTGGCTGTGTGGATTTGACGATTTCTTGATGAAGCTCTTCATCGATGAAGAATTTGTCATCAAACTTTTTGATAAAATATTGGAATACCAAAAAAAGATCATAGATCTTTATTATGGAGCGCTGGGGAAATATATCCACTACACCTCGAGCGGAGATGATTTTGCGATGCAGAATAATCTCTTTATGCCGCCGGAAACTTTCCAAAAGTTAATCAAGCCATATTTGAAGGAACGGATTGAATATACGAAACGCTATACGGATGCGTATTTCCTGCACCATTCCTGCGGAAATGTTTATAAGATCATCGGCGACCTGATCGAGATCGGCGTTGAGATATTAAACCCAATCCAGCCGGTTACAGAGGAAATGGCTCCTTCCCATTTAAAGCAGGGATACGGGAAAGAGATTGTATTCCATGGAGGGATTGATACACAGGAACTGCTGAATTTTGGTTCGTCGGCGCAGATTGAAGAAGCGGTTCATGAAACGGTTGAAATCTTGAACCGGGATGGAGGATATATTTTTGCGGCGGCGCACAACCTACAGGACGACGTCCCGCCGGAAAATATTGTAACGATGTTTGAGGCGGCAAGAAAGTATGGAAGGAAACGATGAAATGAGCGGAAAAAAATTTGTGCGGGATATCCTGGATCAGTTGTTTCAAAAATATCCGGTGCTGCGTGAAAATGAAGAAGAGCTTCTTGCGGTCTATGGGATATCGATAGACTGTTTCGAGCGCGGCGGAAGGCTGTTCATATGCGGAAATGGCGGAAGCGCAGCGGACACACTTCATATCGTTGGCGAATTGATGAAACGGTTTATCCTTCCGCGAAAAACGGATAAAGCATTCCGGGAGGAATTCGCGCGGCTTTACCCGGAGGATGCGCAAAGATACGGGGAATATTTGGAAGGTGCGCTTCCTGCTTATGCCTTGGTGGAAAACGTATCGCTCGGTACGGCGTTTTCCAATGACGCCAGCCCGGAACTCTCGTTTGCGCAGCAAGTATACGGTTATGGACGAAAAGGGGACGTTTTGCTCGGAATATCCACGTCCGGAAACGCGAAAAATGTTGTGCTGGCGGCGGAAGTTGCAAAAGCGAAAGGAATGGAAGTTATTGGCTTGTCGGGGCGGACGGGCGGAACATTAAAACAGGTCGGCGATGTGACGGTTTGCGTACCGGAGGACGAGACTTACCTCATACAGGAATTGCATCTCCCCGTTTATCATGCATTGTGCAGAATGATCGAGGCGCATTTTTTTGGGGGGAAATGACGCATGAAACACGTTTTAGGCTTTGATATTGGAGGAACGAAGTGCGCGGTCATGCTTGGCCGGATTTCGGGGCAAAACGTGGATTTCTTAGAACGCAAAGCTTTCCGGACAGCAGATACGAACGGGGCGGACGACGCGGTTGATACGCTGATCGCGAAGGCGGAAACGATCCTGCAAAATCATGGATTAACGCACCGGGATATCGATGCGGCCGGGATCAGCTGCGGCGGGCCGCTCGACTCTGAAAAAGGGCTTATCCTTTCGCCGCCGAACTTGATCGGATGGGACCGTGTGCCAGTGGCGGACCGGATCGGGAACCATTTTGGCATTTCCGCGCATCTGCAAAATGACGCGAATGCGGGAGCGTTGGCAGAATGGATGTTCGGTGCCGCACGAAATACGAGCAACGCGGTTTTTATCACATTTGGAACGGGATGCGGAGCGGGCTTGATTTTGAATAAAAAGCTTTATACCGGAACAAACGATATGGCGGGCGAATGCGGGCATATACGCCTCAGTGCTGTAGGGCCGGTCGGTTATGGGAAATCTGGCTCTATGGAAGGATATTGCAGCGGCGGAGGAATTGCGCAGCTTGCGGGCATGATGGCGCGGGAACGCCTGCAAAGCGGGCAAAGCGCCGCATACTGCGAAAACATAAATGAGATTGAACATATAGACGTGAAGCGGGTTGCCGAAGCGGCCCGGCAGGGGGATGAAGCGGCGTGCAAAACATTCCGGACGGCCGGCGAATATCTGGGGCGGGGGCTGGCCGTATTGGTAGACTGCCTGAATCCGGAGGTCATCGTACTGGGGGGGATTTTTGGACGATGTTATGACCTGCTTGTGCATCCAATGGAAACGATTTTGCAGAAAGAGGCGCTTGGGATTTCGCTGTCCGTTTGCCGGATCGTTCCCGCACAGTTGGGAGAAGAGATCGGGGATTATGCGGCCATAGCTGCTTCGGGTATAAGCGATGAATAAGCGGTGGAGGTATATTGGGAGAGCATTTCGCCTATCCGTGGGATGCGGCAGAGCGAGGCAGCGGATGGGCGGCAAGATATGACGAATATAAAACGAACCAGACAATCACCAAGGAAAGAAAGGCGCACGTTATGAGGGGAAAACAAATAGTCGAATCAATCTATCGGGATGTACAGCCGGAAAATAACGGCTTTTGGCTGGGAAATCCTTCGGAAAAAGCCAAACAGCTTTATTGCGCATATTTTGGCATCGAGGAGGAAGCACTGACGGAAATTGAAAAGCAAAATCTGCAAAACAGCGTGTTGACCTCGGAAAAGATTGGAAAGGCGGACGTTGAACTTGCCAAGGCTTTAAACAGCGACTTGCTGTGGTTTTCTCCCGAGGTGGATCCGGGCGCATGGCGGCATCCGGATGGGAAACCGATGTGGGATTGTTTTCAGGAAAAGCGGATAAGCCTCGGGCAGAACGGTGTCTTTGCGGAGACGGAAGATGTTGCGGAAGTGGAGGCCTTTGACTGGCCTGATCCGAAGTATCTGGATTTTACGCAAACGATGCGCAATATCGATTACGCACAGGAGGCGGGGCTTGCCGTTCTGGGCGGAATGTGGTGCCCGTTTTTCCACGTCGCCTGCGACTTTTTCGGCATGGAGAACTATTTTATAAAAATGCATACGGATCCGGATGTCGTATTGGCGGCAACGGAACACATTACGGAATTTTACCTTGAGGCAAATAAACGATGCTTTGACGCTATGGGAAACCGGTTGACGTCGGCGTTTTTCGGAAACGACCTTGGCAGCCAGCTTTCACTTTTGGTGAGCAATGAGTTTTTCGATAAATTTATCGCGCCGTTCATGAAAAAATTAATCGACCAGATGAAGTCTTATGGATTGAAAGTAACGATGCATTCCTGCGGGGCGATTTTTGACATCATCCCGCGCCTCATCGACCTTGGAATCGACGCACTTCATCCGCTTCAGGCGAAGGCGGCGAATATGCAGCCGGAGAAGCTCGCGAAAGAATTTAAAAACGATTTGGTATTGATTGGCGGGATCGACACACAGGAACTGCTTCCCTTTGGAACGCCGCAGGAAGTAAAGGACGAAGTGCGCAGGCTGAAAGATATTTTTGGAAGCCGCTATATCGTATCTCCAAGCCACGAAGCGCTTCTTGAAAATGTCAGTATAGAAAATGTGGTTGCCATGAGTGAAGCTGCCGTGGAATAAGTATTCCACAAGCGCAAGAGGGCAATCAAGCGGAAAGAAGGAGCATTAAAACCAGCAAAGGAGAGAAGAATGAACTTTCAACCAGATTATCATAATATCGTCGATGCGGCGACAAACAAAAAACCAAAACGCATTCCGCTGTACGATCATATTGTTGCGGACGAGGTAATGCAGGCGGTGTTGAAAACCGATTTTTCCCCTCTGGTCAAAAACGGGAGGAAAGAAGAATACTTTAAGCAATATACCCGTTTTTTCTTGGAAATGGGATACGATACGGTTTCATTCGAACAATGCATCACGAAGATGCTGCCGGGCGGCGGCGCGCTGTATCACCATGCCGATCCTGCGATCAAAACTTTTGATGATTTCAGCAGTTATCCGTGGGATACGCTTGCAGACCGGTATTTCCAGTTGTTTTCCGATGACTTTGAGGCGCTCGGGCGGGCTTTGCCGGATGGCATGAAAGCGATCGGCGGGCCGGGAAACGGATTGTTCGAGATCGTGCAGGATCTGTGCGGATACGAAGGACTATGCTATATGGCGATCGACGATCCGGCACTGTACGGTGGAATATTTGAAAAAGCGGCTGACCTGATGATGGAGATTTGGAAAAGGTTTCTGGAATGCTTTTCGGACAGTTATTGCGTTTGCAGGTTTGGGGACGACCTCGGCTTTCGTTCGCAGACGCTGCTTTCTGTTCCAGATATCAATACTTTGCTGGTACCGCAGTATAAACGCCTTGTTACCCAAATTCATGCATTTGGAAAGCCGTTCCTGCTGCATAGCTGCGGGTGTATTTTTGATGTAATGGACGATTTGATCGAAGAGGCGGGGATCGACGCCAAACATTCCAATGAAGACGCGATCGCCCCGTTCCATGCGTGGGTCGAACAGTATGGACAGAAAATTGGCAACTTCGGCGGAATCGACACCGATGTGCTGTGCCGGGAGTCCCTTGGTGAAATCCAAACCTATGTGGAAGACGTGTTTTCAGAAAATGCAGGCAAGCAGGGAGGGATCGCCTTTGGATCAGGAAACTCTGTTCCGGATTACGTGCCGAAAGAAGGATATTTGACGATGGTAAATACACTGCGCAGCCTGCGCGGGGAAAAAACGGAGGGAATTTGATATGAAACGGTCGGAAATACAAAAGGAAATTAAATGGGCAGGGGAGCTGCTGAAAAAGCATTGTTTTTATCTGCCGGAATTTGCAGAGTGGACGCTCGGGGAATGGAAGAAAAACGCGGAAAAGATCGACGTTATCCGTGCAACGATGCGCGGATGGGACATTACGGATTATGGAATGGGAGATTTCAAGACGGTGGGCAGCGTTCTGTTTACGCTCCGGAATGGAGTCGTTGGACGGAACATCGGGACTCCCTATGCTGAAAAAGTAATTCCACTGCACGAAGGCCAGCGCCTGCCCATGCACTTCCATGCTGTAAAAACGGAAGATATTATCAACCGCGGGGGCGGAATGATGTATATGAAACTGTATAATGCATTGCCGGATGGGGAACCGGACAGGGAAGGACATGTAAATGTATCGGTGGACGGCATTCTGAAAACTATAGGCGCCGGAGAGGAATTCCTTGTCGGGCCGGGCAGCAGCGTTTCGCTTACACCGCGCATGTACCACATATTCGGGGCGAAGCAAGGCTATGGAGACCTGATCGTGGGGGAAGTATCCTCTGTCAACGATGATAATACGGATAATTATTTTTACGAAAAAGTCTCCCGCTTCGCGGAAATAGAAGAAGATGAGGAATTGGTTTATCCGCTTTGCAATGAATATGAAAAAGTTTTGGGCAGCATTTAGATTTAAATAAGGATAATCAAAATTGAAGCAAAAAAGAGTACGGGAGAGCCGTACTCTTCAGCCTGTAGACAAAAAGGATTCAAGCGAAGAGAGCGCATCGAATCCTTTTTTAGAGGAATAAAGTTGAAAGAGAAAGAAAGCCGAAAGAGTAGGTGAGCCACCGTGCCAGCTTCTTGAGGTTCATTGCCGTGTAGGCGAGGGCGACTTCCATCTCGATCTTCGCTTTGCACCGATACTGGGTGTATCGAAATCCGTGTTTTTCTTTCGCATCGCCAAACACCCGTTCTATCGTTTCTTTGCGTTTGGCGTAGAGTTCCTTTATCCCTTCCATATACCGAATGTGGTGGGATTGCTCCATGTATTCTTCCCAAATATGGCGCATGATCACCTTAGTATGGGTTTTGCTCCGCGTACATTCTGACAGCCGGCAGCCTTTCCCGCACACATATTTTTTGCTCTTGTATTCACGGTATCCCTCCCTGTTTGTGGTGGAGTATGAGAGTATTTTGTTTTCCGGACAGATGTAACAATCATAGTATTCATCGTATATGTATTCGGACTTCTTCAAGAACCCCTTTCCCGCTTTGGGACTCGTATACGGCACAACAGGCATGATGCCACCCGTCAGCAACATTCGCATAATGGCGGGCGTTTTGTAATCGACATCCGTGACCAAGCGCAGTGGGTTGTATGGCAGAAGCTTTCTGTATAGCCCTTCAAAACTCACACTGTCGTGTACGTTTCCCGCTGCTACATCATACGCCAGTGCGCAGCCGTGCCTGTCGCAGGCAGTCTGTATGCTGTACGCGAAATCCCGTTTGTGTTCGCCTTTCACGAACATCCCGCTATCCGGGTCTGTTGTGCTTTGGGTTACAGGCGCGCTGCCCGGCGGTGGGTCATCGTCGAACGGCTCTTTTCCATGAGCTTCGCGGTCGCGGTTGATCTCCGCCAAAAGCTCCTCATGGTAACTTTTAACCTGCTTTTGAATCTCGCGCTTTACCTTTTTATGTTTATTGGCGCTCGCTTTCAGATGTGTGGCGTCTACGAACAACGTTTCCGCGCGCACAGCGCCTTTGTGAATACACAGTTCGACCATATGGGTGAATATTTGCTCAAACAGGTCTGTTCCCTCAAAGCGGCGCTTGTAGTTTTTTCCGAATGTTGAAAAATGAGGAGGTCTTTTGTATAGATCGTATCCCAAAAACCAGCGGTATGCCACGTTATACCGGATTTCTTCTATGGTCTGTCTCATGCTGCATATCCCGTACAGGTACTGGATGAGCACGATTTTCACCAGAACCACCGGATCGACTCCCGGCCTGCCTTTATCCGGAGAATATATACCCTCCGCCAACGGATAAATGAAACTGAAATCTACCGTTTTCTCAATCTGGCGTAGCAAGTGATCCTCCGGAATGAGCATCTCTACACTGACGTACTGAATTTGTTCCCGATTTACGTAAATAAGATAGGCTTGAGCGGATTTTGTTTGATTTCTTCGGATTAATTGACTCTGGCTCCCCCCATCATTATAATTTACGTAAATCGAAAAGGGAGGCAAACATGAGTATCACAATAAAGGATATTGCCAAAATGGCAGGAGTATCCATTGCTACGGTGTCCCATGTTATTAACAAAACCCGTTATGTTAGTCCCGGCTTGACGAAAAAAGTAGAACGGGTCATTTATGAAACGGGGTATATAGATAAAATACGGGGGAATCAATTCAAATTCGGAAAGCAGTCAAGGGTAGTGTTTGTATTGCCCACCATCAGCAGCACTGTCTATGCGCAGCTTGCGAATACAATGACAGACCTTCTTGCGAAAGAGGGATATATTCTTTCGGTCTATGTTTCCCACGATAACGAAGAGTATGAAAAGCATATCCTTTTGAATCTGCTTGCGGATAAAAACACCGCCGGTATCTTTTTATCGCCTGCGGTAAACGCATCGCGGGTATACGCAAAATAAAGCGTTCGGGTATCCCTTTTGTCTGCGTAGAGCGAAAGACGAAAGACGATGAAATTCCGGCTGTGCTGTCTGAAAACGAGGAAGCAATGTTTCGAGGGACCCGCCATTTGATTCGCAGCGGGCATAAATCAATTGGCATCCTGCTCGAGGATTGTGACCTGCTCAACTGCCAGGAACGGCTCGCGGGATATCAACGCGCGCTGGAGGAATATAAAGTCCCATTCGACAAAAAGTTGGTTTGCAGGGTAAATCTTTACCGCCAGGAGGAGGAAAATATCTTTGATAAGGCGCGTTTCGATACGCTTCCTTCCGCATTTATCGCTTCGGGAAATACGTTGACGCTAAAACTTCTGAAAAATGCAGACGATTATGGATTGAAGTGCCCGGACGATATTTCCATTGTTGGCTTTGGTGATGATGAATGGAGCGGTATTTTCAACCCGTCGCTTACGATCCTCAGACAGGATACCGCCGGTACCGCAAAGCGCGCGGTAGAGGTGATGATGAAAATAATGAAGGGGAATCCCATTGCGCCGACGGTAGTCCGTATGCCCATCGGTTTTACGGTCCGGAAATCTACGCGCGTTATCAATCGGGGGCCGTTTGGGGAAATCGCCGTTCCGCCCGAGGCCATACTGGTCGATACGGCGGAAGAAGAATATTTAAAGAAGGGACAATTCAAGGTTGCGATAGCGTTTCACTGTATGGATACGGAATGGTCCCGGTTACAGGAAATGGCGATCCGTGATACGCTTGCGCGCTATAACGTACAGGTTGTTGCAGTGATGGACGCAAATTTTAACGCGCAATTGCAGGTGACGCAGTTAGACGCGCTTCGCATGCAGAAACCGGATGCGATTATCGGCGTTCCGGTGGATGAAAACATTACGGCGGGCAAATTCAAGGAACTCTCCCGCCTGACAAAAATGATCCTCATTGGAAATATACCCCAGGGGATCGACCAGAATGACTATTATAGCTGCGTTTCAGTGAACGAACGGGAAAACGGACAAAATGCAGGCAATATTTTGGGGGAGTATTTCAAGGAGAGAACGCATATTAAACTGGGCCTCTTAAATCATGGGCTGCCGTTTCATATGACGCGCCAGCGGGATAATGCGGCAGAGCAGGTGCTGACGGAAAATTATACCAATTTGCAGATCGTGTCGCGCAAAAATTTTTATCAAATTCAAAATGTATATGATACCTGCCTGCAAATGATGCGGGAGCATCCGGAGATTTCCGGCCTCTATGTATCATGGGAACGCCCGGCAATGGAGGCGATACGCGCCCTGCGTGCGCTGGGAAGGACGGACGTCGCTATTTCCACGGTGGATCTGGACCTGGAAATTGCCGCTTACATGGCGCGGGGAGAAATGGTGCGGGGCATCAGCGCGCAGCGTCCTTACGAGCAGGGAGAAGCAGCCGCAATGATTACGATCCAGGCGCTGCTGGGAAAAAAAGGATATAAATTTGTGGGCGTACAGCCGGTGGTGGTATATCCGCGCGAGTTGACACGTTATTGGCGCGAAATCATCCGAAAGCCTGCGCCTGAATTTCTGAAATTACACAAAAGCCATTAAATTTACGTAAAAAAGGCATAAAAACAGCAATTTTTTTGAAAAAAAGTTAAAACAGTCCGAATTTCTTTCTTTCTTTTCGCGTTGTGCTATAGTATACGTAAACAGGGGAAAAGCACAAAGATAAAAATAAACAAACTATGGGTCCTGTGGAAACGGAAAAAACTGGATTTTTCCGTAGCTCTGTTAATTTACGCTTTTTTTGCAAAATAGAAAAATGAAAAAGGAGAAAGCTTATGAAAATCACTTACTCAACGAATGCATGGGGGCCGGTCCTGGCGCACTGGGCGGCGCCAAATTGCGTAAACGCTGCATATTACAGATGTGCCGGCAAACTCGAACAGGCGCTGGCGGATATTGCAGAAGCGGGATTTGAATCGGTGGAGATATTTGACGGCGAATTATTGGAGTTCGAGGGACGCAGCGGGAGCCTGAAAAAAATGCTGGAAAAGTACGGTCTTGCGCTGAAGGGCGTATATGTCGCCTGTAATTTCATTTACGATGAGATCCTGCCCGAAGAACTGGACCGTATCCGCCGCGCCGCGCAATTTGCGAAAAATCTTGGGGCAACGGAGATTGCCCTTGGAGGCGGCGCGATCCGGTTCGACGGGATCCGGGAATCGGATTACGTAAAATTGGGCGAAGCGCTTGACCGGGTTTGCGACCTTGCAGACAAGCTGGGAATGCGGGCAAGTTTTCATCCTCATATGGGGTCGCTGGTAGAATCCCCGGTTCAGCTGGATAAGGTCATGCCGCATACGCGTATCAGGTTATGCCCCGACCTTGCCCATGTAAAAAAAGGCGGTGGGGATCCGTTCGAGGTCGTTAAAAAATATCTTGACCGAATCGATTACATCCACCTGAAGGACATCATGGACGACGGTATGTTTTGCCCCCTTGGCGTCGGGATACTCGATATAGACGCAATCGTGGAAGTGCTCAGAAAAGCGCCGCATAAGATTGAAATCGCGGTTGAGTGCGACGGCTGGGCGGGCGACCCGGCGGAGGGCGCGCGGATCACGTCAAATTATTTGAGAAAACAGGGATTTTAAAAAAACAAAAATTGAAAGGAGAAGTATGGTACGTAACGTATCATACAAGAAAAAGATGAAGACTTATCATGTAGGTTTGATTGGCGCAGGTTTTATGGCAAAAGCACATTCCATTGCATACGACGGGATGCCGATGTTTTTTTGGCCGGCGCCGGGGATGGCGGTCAAAAAGACCATTGCCGATTTGACGGAGGAGTGCGCGAGGGACGCGGCGCAACGGCTGGGATTCCAGCAAGGAACGGCGAATTGGCGCGATATCGTGGAGGATCCGGAGATAGATATCGTTGATATCTGTACGCCAAACGACGTGCACTGCGAAATCGCTGTGGCGGCGGCAGAAGCCGGAAAGCATATCCTGTGCGAAAAACCGATTTCAAGAACACTCGAGGAAGCTGAAAAGATGCGCGACGCCGTCAAGAAAGCCGGCGTGATCAATATGCTAGCATTCAACTACAGGCGGACGCCCGCGGTGCAGCTTGCAAAAAAATTAATTGACGAAGGGGCGGTCGGGACGATCCTGGATTTCCGCGGGACCTATTTGCAGGATTGGTCGGCTGATCCGGACTCCCCGCTCTCCTGGAGATTCCAGAAAAAGGTATGCGGCTCGGGTGCGCTTGGGGATATCGGGACGCATGTAGTCGATATGGCCCGGTTCCTCATCGGGGACTTCGATGAGGTAAACGCGCGCGTCGCAACCTATATAAACGAGCGGCCGCTGCAAACAGGCTCCGCAGACAGTCTTGGAAATGTGAAAGGCGGCAGCGGGCCGAAAGGCAAAGTTGACGTGGACGATCAGTGCTGCTTTATGATCAATTTCAAAAACGGCGCGTTTGGCACGATAGAGGCGACGCGGAACGCGTGGGGCCGTAATAACTTCATCACGCTTGAAATCCACGGGACGGAAGGCTCCATCTATTTCAATTACGAACGCAG
Source organism: Christensenella tenuis (assembly GCF_014287795.1). Taxonomy (GTDB): domain Bacteria; phylum Bacillota; class Clostridia; order Christensenellales; family Christensenellaceae; genus Christensenella; species Christensenella tenuis. The sequence goes on along the minus strand of NZ_JACOON010000003.1, from coordinate 140,812 downwards.
GGATGAACTGCAGGTCTGCTTTGCAAGCGACGGCGGAGACCGCCGGGGCTTCCGTACGATTTATACCGGTCCGGCTCACCCTTATGGAGAAGGCCTGTGGCCGATCCCGGCGCTGGGAATCGGATATACGGAGACCAAGATCGTCGAGTGCTATGATTTCATCAAGGCGATTGCGGAAAACAAACAGGCCTCGCCTGATTTTGAAGACGGCTACCAGATCGAGCGGATCAGCGACGCCGTCCTGAGGTCGGGCGCGAGCCGCGCGTGGGAAAAGGTTTGAGTGAAACAGAATAAGCAAAGGAGGCACAAAATGAATCAGCTCGATTATTTTGGAGGAACCGAACAAAAAAAATTTGAAGCAACTGGTTTTTTTAGGATTCAGGAAGAGGGAAAACGACAGTGGCTGATTGATCCGGAAGGGAATGTATTTATTTCCGTAGGGCTGAATCATCTGGATGATTCTAACTTGAAATATCACTATAACCTTAACATCTGGAAGGAAAAGTATTCTTCAAATAAAGATAAATGGATACGTGAAGGCCTTGTAAAGGACATGAAAGACTGGGGATTCAATACAATTGGATGGACGCAGGAATATATCAGTGGAGACTGGGGCAAGGCACTCGACTGGGGCGTGAATATTAACCTCGGCCACTCCACACCATGGAGTGCGGCAGATTACAGGACGGCAAATATGCCGTATGTGCTCCAACTGCGCGTCGCAGAAATCGAGGACTGGAACGGGCAACCTAATTTCCCCGACGTTTATTCCCGGGAATTCGATGTGTACGCTGAGTGGCTGGCGCGCAGCATCTGCGCCGACCATGCGGACAGTCAGAACCTGATCGGATATTTCTTCGTAGACATTGCATCATGGCAGGACCATGCAAGCGGAAGGGATTTCCCGCAACTGGAAGGATTGGAAAAAGAGGAGCGAGATCGGAAAGTGTTTGATATCGCCTCCAAATATTATGAAGTGGTCACGAAGCATATCCGCAGCTATGACAAAAACCATCTGATTCTGGGTGACCGGTACAACGGTAACAAGGTGATCCCTACCCCGGTACTGAAAGCAATGAAACCGTATGTGGATGTGTTTTCCGTGCAGTACTTCCCCGCCAACAACGAGGAAGGCTACCGGCAGATGCATGAAGACCTCAAAAAATGGCATGAAATTACGGAAAAACCTGTGCTCATCGCCGATATTGGAAACAGTTGCAAGACGGAGATGAACCCGGACCGAGTGTACGACCTTGACGGACAGGCCGCGCGCGCGCAGGACTATATCGATTCGCTGCGGCCGCTGCTGAACGAACCGTGGTTTATCGGGTGGCACTGGTGCGCGTATGTGGAAAACACGGCGCGCGGATGGGGCTGCAAGACGCCCTTTGACAAACCGTATGAAGAATTTGTAGGTCCGGTGCGGGAATTCAACAACAAGGTATACGACAACATCCTAAAATAGCGGCGACAGCAGCCTGCTGCCGTTCCTGAAAAGAAGTCGCGGGCGTGGGCGGCAGCGCGCTGGCGGACAGCAAGGAGCATCCATATGGCCAAACATATCATTGAACTTAAAAATATCGACATGAGCTTCAACGGCGTAAAGGTACTGGACCAGGTGGATTTCGCGCTGGAAGAGGGTGAAGTCCACGCACTGGTAGGAGGCAATGGCGCGGGAAAATCCACATTGATGAAAATCATGACCGGCGTATACGTGAAGGATGCGGGGGAAATTATATTTGACGGATGCCCGGTTAATTTCCGGTCGCCGCAGGATGCGGAAAAACTGGGGATCGCGATGATTTTTCAGGAATTCTCACTGGCTCCGACCATGACGGTTACGGAAAACATTTTCCTGAACCGGGAATTCAAAAAGAGGAATGGCCTCATTGACAACAGAAAGTGCGCGGCGGAAGCGCGGCGTATCTTCAGCGAACTGAACGTAGCGATGGACCCCGATGCGGTGATGTCCGACCTTGCTGCGGGGCAATGGCAGATGACGGAAATCGCCAAGGCGCTCGCGACAGACGCAAAGGTACTCGTCATGGACGAGCCGACCTCCTGCCTGACGGAAAGCGAAGTGGGACACCTGTTCAGTATGATTAGAGAACTCAAAAAGAAAGGCATTGCAATAGTATATATCTCGCACCGCATGAAGGAAATCTACCAGGTTTGCGACCGGATCAGCATCCTTGCGGACGGAAAAAATGTCGTAACCGCCGATGCGTCTGAAATCACGATGGAACAGATGATACGCGGGATCACGGGAAAAAATGTAGATAGATTCGAGTGGCAGGACAGGAGAACGCCGGTCAGAGAACGGATCGTACTCCGCGCAAGCGGGATCAAGACGAATAACCGAGTGGAACACGTGGACCTTACGCTGCACGAGGGGGAGGTGCTCGGTATTTCCGGGCTGGGGGGCAGCGGAACCAGCGAAACGCTGCGCGCGCTGTTTGGAATTGATCCCTTGATTGAGGGCACGCTCACAGTGAACGGAGAGGAAGTCTGCTTTAGAAATCCCAGCCAAGCCATGAAAAAGGGGCTTGCACTCATTCCCGAAGACAGGCGCGAGGAAGGATTGCTGGTGGATCATTCAGTTAAAGATAATATCTTGCTGCCGTCGCTTGATAAGCTTTCAAACAGGGTGGGCGTAGTCGATGAAAAAAAATCCGTCCGGGTGGTAAACGACTGGACAGAGGAACTCCACATAAAAACAGATTCCATGAACAAGCTTGTCCGGCTGCTTTCCGGCGGCAACCAGCAAAAGATCGTATTTGCGAAATGGCTGGCAAACCAACCACAGATCATCCTGATGGACGAACCGACCAAGGGAATCGACATCGGCTCCAAGGCGGAGATCATGGACATTATCCGCGGACTGGCACGGGACGGGCAGAGCGTTGTCATGGCTTCCTCTGAGCTGGCTGAGATCCTTGCGATTTGCGACCGGATTCTGATTATGCACCAGGGGAAGGTCATCCGGGAGCTGATGCGCGCAGAGATCAATTCGGAGGAGGAACTGCAACATGAAATCCAAAATTTCTAACACTGCAAGGACGTTCCATTGGCGGCAGAACGTCGTATATATTGCTTTTGTGGTCGTTGTCGTCGTATTTTCCATTTTGCTTACGGATTCCGGCTTCCTGAAAATCAGTAACATCCTGAATATCGTAAGACAGACATCCATTATTTCGATTATCGCGATCGCCATGACGTTTGTGATCTGCGCGGGCGAGTTGGATCTGTCGGTGGGCGCGCTTGTCGGGCTGACATCCCTCACATGCGCCATGGCATTGTCTTCCGGGTACGGAATATTAGGCGCGCTGGGTGCGGGCCTTGGAACGGGGGCGCTGTTTGGCTTGGCGAACGGCCTGCTGGTAAGCAGGCTCTCCATCCCGTCGTTTATCGTTACCATAGGCACTTCTTCCGTCGCGAACGGTGTCGCAATGTGGATTACCGGCTCTGCGCCCGTTCCCATTGATCATGAAGCCTACCTGTTCGCATTCGGCACAGGCGATATCGGCGGCGCGGTTCCCGTGCTGCTGGTCTGGCTCGTCGTGGCGGCGGTGATCGGGAATTTTGTATTGAAGCGGACACGGTATGGAAGGCGTGTGCTTGCAACAGGGGCAAATCCCGTGGCGGCACGGTTTACAGGGATCAACGTAAAAAACATCAAGTTGAGCGTCATGCTGTTGATGGGTGTGGTGACAGGTCTTGGAGGCATGTTGTACGCGGGCAGGATGTATACGGGGCGGTATACTCTGGGCGACGGTGCGGAGTTGGATGCAATCGCGGCAGTGATCTTGGGGGGCGCGGCGCTTTCAGGCGGAAAGGGCTCCATCATTGGTACGATTGTGGGCGCGTTTTTGATCGGCATGGTGAACAATGGCCTCATCATCATGGGGCTCAATGTAAGCCAGCAGCTTATCATCCGCGGACTAATCGTAATCCTTGCCGTTGCGTTCGGTTACAAGAATTCCAAACAATAGAAATCCAATTTTCTACTTTTATAACAGAAATAATAAAAAACAGGAGGAGAAAAATGAAAAAGGTATTGATTTTGGTGTTGGCGGCAGCTATGGTGCTTACGCTGTTTACCGCATGCGCGGACGGTGGGGCGGCAGCTTCGGAGACAACTCCGCAGGAAAGCGTTGCGACTCCGGACTCTGGGGAAAGCGCCGCTGCTTCCGGTGAACAGGCGGAAACCTCGTGCGACCCCGATGAGAAGCTCGCGGAGCTGGACGGGAAATCCATCACAGTTGGCCCGAATGGCGAAACACCGGTATTTGCCAGTGAAATCTCTATAACAGACGAACAGATCGAGCAGGTGAAGGCCATGAACCTCAAAGCCGCGATTGCCATGCAGTATACGGGCAACGACTGGTCACAGGCGCAGATCGACGCACTCAAAGCGACGTTTGAAAAATACGGGATTGAAGTGATCGCAGTGACGGATCCAAACTTCGATGCGGCGCAGCAGACCGCGGACATAGAATCTATCCTGGCGATGGATCCGGACATTCTCGTTTCTATCCCGGTAGATACTGCCGCCAACTCCGCAATCTACAAGAAGGCGACGGAGCAGGGCGTAAAGGTTGTGTTCATGAATCAGGCAGGCGATAACCTCGTTCCAGGGGAGGACTATGTAACGATCGTGTCGCCGGACGATATGGGCAATGGCGCGCGTTGTGCCCACCTGCTTGCCAAAGCGATCGGCGGCAAAGGGAAAATCGGTATTATCTATTATGACGCTGTGTTCCGTACGACGGAAATCCGCTACGACGAAGCGCTCAAAGTATTTGAGGAATGCTACCCCGAGATCGAGATTGTAGAGGAGCAGGGCTTCAGTGGCAGCGATTCCTCCGGTGCGGCAGGCGAAGTGGCAGCAGCAATGCTGACCAAGCACCCGGACCTTGACGGAATCTGGGGAATTTGGGATGTTCCGTCGGAAGGCATTATTGCGGCGGTCAAGCAGGCCGGGATGGAAGACCAGGTAGCCGTAACCACCATCGACCTTGGGCTGAACGTAGGAATTGAGCTTGCAAAGGGCGGCGTGATCAAAGGACTTGCAGCGCAGCAGGTTTATGACGCCGGCGTAGCCGAGGCGACGTGCGCGGCCCTTGCCTGCCTGGGTGAGGAAGTACCGACCTTCATTACGACATCCGGCTTCGTAGTGGAACAGGCTAATGTGCTGGACATGTGGAAGAACGTATATTATGCAGATCCGCCACAGGAACTGGTCGCGGCTGCGGAGGCATTGCAGTAAATGTTTCTTTCATACCAATCCTGAAATATTATAAAATATGGCCGGACAGGATGTGCAAGACGGCAGATATGAACGCAACCACAACAAAACAGGTAAGAAAGGACGCGCCCGCTATCCTACCTTACGGCGGTAAAGAAAAAAGAAGTAGGAAACGGTAAATAATTTTGCCATTTTTCTGCACAGGATATTCTTGCCGGAGAAGGGCGAAATATCTTCTTCAAACTCCTCTTTTTTCCGGCGGGGAGCTATTCGAGATAAGGGCGCAGGCCCATCCCGCGATACCAGTCTAGGATGCCTTCCACGGAATCCATACTATGATAATAGGCAGTCTGCCAAATGGAAAAGCTTGAAGAGATAGCAGACAGGTGGGCGTAATATTCTCTGGGGCAAGCGACGCTGTCCTGGGGTCGGGCGCGAGCCGCGCGTGGGAAAAGGTTTGAGTGAAACAGATTGGAAACATCCAATATCAAGAAAAAACAAGGAGGAAAAGTAATGAAAAAATTAGTGGCGATCATTGTAGTGATTGTGATGGCTGTGGCTGTTTTTACAGCCTGCGCCGAAACGACGGTTCCTGAAAGCTCCACGGATACGCCTGTGGGACAGGCGACGCAGGAAGCAACCGAACCGGCTGCGGAAGGAAGCGAAGCAGCGCCCGTAGAAGGCGGCGTAACGGAGCGCCTGAATGCAATGGCGGCGGAGTATGGATGGCAGCAGCCCTTCTGGTATGAGGAGCCCAGTGAAAATATGCTTAAAATGGCGGAATCGGCCCTCGATGGCTCGGTCCTCAACTTTGGGCCGAATGGAGAGGAAGCGGTTCTGGGAAGCGATTTCGTTGCGGCTGTGACAGAGGAACAGAAAAACCAGATCGAAGCCCTCGACGGAATGACGGCGGCGCTGTGCATGCGGTGGACGGGCAGCTTTTGGCCGAACCAGCAGGTTGCAGGGATTACCGATACGCTCGAATCCTATGGGATCGAGGTGATCGCAACGACGGACGCAAATTCAGACGATGTGACGCAGATCTCCAATATTGAAGCGGCGATCGCGATGGAACCGGATCTTCTCTTTATCCATCCGACGAACGAAGCTACCCTCACGGATGTATGCAAAAAAGCAGTGGACGCCGGGATCAAAATTGTGTTTATGGATCAGGCGGTAGACGGACTTGAAGCGGGCACGGACTATGTTACCACAGTTACATGCGACAATCTTCTGAATGGTATGCGGCATGCCGACATCGTTGCGCAGTCGCTGGAAGGCAAAGCGGAAAAAAATGTTGGGATACTATACTACGCACCGCAGTTTACCGCAACCAATGACCGGTATGAAGGGTTTGTAACAAGGATCGCAGCAAAATATCCGGACGTCAACATCGTGGCCATTGCGCCGTTCGAGGATGCGCTGGATACGGAAGCGTCTGCATCTGCATTGCTCACGGCGCATCCGGAGATCAACGCGATCTATACGGAATGGGACGAGCCGGCAATCGGCATCATCTCTGCGGCGCGCGCGGCAGGACTTTCATCGGAGGATCTGGCAATCGGTACGGATCTCATGAGCGACGAGGTCGTGCTGGATCTGGCGCAGGGCGGATATGTAAAGGGGATCAGCACGCAGGATCCTTACCAGCAGGGAGTCGCCGAAGCGACGGCGGGTGTGCTCGCCCTGATCGGCGCGGATGTGCCGGTATTTATTGAAGTCGTGCCGACCATCGTTACGCGTGATAATCTTGCGGACACTTATGAAGCGGTATGCGGCGAACCTCTGTTTGCGGAGGCTGTCGAAGCGCTGAATCAGTAAACTGAAAAACATGTAAAAATCCGAATGGGACAAGGCGGAACGGAGCCTTCCAGGTTCCGCCTTGCAGCCCATTTTACAGGGTGGCAAAGATGAGTGAAAACGTTTTGGAAATGCAGAATATTGAAAAACAATTCAGCGGCGTGCCCGTCCTGAAAAAAATGAATTTTTCCCTGAAAAAGGGTGAAGTCCACGCCCTGCTCGGAGGAAATGGCGCCGGGAAGTCTACGCTGATGAAGATACTGAACGGCGTATATACAAAGGATGCAGGGCAAATATGGATCGATGGACAGGCTGTCGACCTGCACAGCGCGGAGGATGCGCATAAAAAGGGCATTGCGATGATCTACCAGGAGTTCAGCCTGCTGCCCGCCATGAGCGTCGCGGAAAATATTTACATCAAGCGCGAGTGGAAAAAAGGCATGCTGATCGACGATAAAGAAAACATCAAAAAGGCTGGAGAACTGCTGAAATGGTTGGAGATCGATCATATTGATCCCCGGGTGGCGGTCGAGTCGCTGGATGTCGGCTATTGGCAGATGGTCGAAATCGCAAAGGCGCTGTCTCAGGATGCAAAAATATTGGTTATGGACGAACCCACGTCTTCCCTGTCAAAGACTGAAACGAAGGCGCTGTTTAAGGTGATCCGCCAGCTGAAGGAAAAGGGGATCTCCATTATATATATTTCACACAGGATGGCCGAGGTTTTTGAAATTTGCGACCGGGTGACGATTCTGCGCGACGGCGTCAACGTTGCGACGGTCGAAAGCAGCGAGATCACGATGGAAGAAATCATTGACAGGATGCTCGATGCAACAGCCAAAACCTCCTTTGAGCGTGTGGAAAGGAATTTCGAACAGTACGGCGAACCTGTGCTGTGTGTAAGGGATTTTGCATATGGCAACAAACTTGCAGATGTCTCACTTGACCTATACCCAGGGGAAATACTGGGGCTTGCCGGATTGATGGGGAGCGGGAGGACGGAGCTCGTCGAGTCTATCTTCGGCATCAGGAGGAATTGGACGGGAGACGTTACCATGCGGGGCGAACCTATCAAAAGCAAAAAGGACGCGATGAATAAAGGGATCGCACTCGTTCCCGAAGACCGTCGGCAGGAAGGATTGATTTTGCAGCACAGCATTAAGAGCAATTTTATGCTGCCCAGCGTCCGAAAGATGAAAAAAGGCTTTTTGATAGACGATAAGAAAGGGGCAGATATTTCCCGGGAATACATTGAGAAGCTGTCAATCAAGGCGGATAGCATCAACCAGATGGCCATGCTGCTTTCCGGCGGCAACCAGCAAAAAATCGTTCTGGGCAAATGGCTTGCGCGCGACCCCAGGGTGTTGATCCTGGACGAACCGACCATTGGCGTCGACGTCGCGGCCAAAGCCGAAATCCTGCGTATCATAAGGCAGCTTGCAGACGAGGGAGTTGCGGTACTGATGATCTCATCGGAATTGAGCGAACTGGTGGCGGCGTGCGACCGGATCCTGGTCCTGTACAACCGGACGGTCAATAAAGAATTGTCCGGGCGAGAAATTGAATCGGAGGAGGTGCTTCATCATGCAATCCAAGGTCTCTAGCAGAAGAAGCTTTGAATGGAGAAATTACATCGTATACTTTGTTTTTATCGGCGTTTTCCTGTTCTTTCTGTTTTCAATCGGTGATTCTGGGTTCTTAAAACCCAGTAACCTGTTGAGCATAGTCAGGACGACTACGATGACGACGCTGATCGCAGTCGCAATGACGTTTACCATTGCGGCGGGCGAATTCGACCTTTCGGTCGGGGCGACGGCGGCATTTGGCGCAATCTTTGCGGCTCTTGCGATTCAGGCGACCGGGAATGCGTTCATTGGCATTTTAGCTGGTCTCGCGGGGGGAGCGATCGTGGGCGCCGCCAACGGTGCGCTCGTCGCCGGGCTTGGGATTCCATCGTTTATCGTAACGGTCGGCATGCAGATGGTAGTACGGGGAGCGGATATGTGGCTCACCAATACCAAGCCGATCATTATTGGCGATGCGGCGTTCAATAATATTTTTGGACAAGCGAGCATCGGCCCCGTGCCGGTACTGGTGATCTGGACAGTCGCGGCACTGTTGATTGGCCACATCGTGCTCAAGAAAACATCTTATGGGCGCGAGGTGCTCGCAACCGGAGCCAACAGGGTGGCGGCAGAGTTCTCAGGTATTTCTACAAAAAAGATTAAATTTATGGTCATGCTGGTTATCGGAATTGTGGCCGCTATTTCCGGTATGCTGTCGGCAGGCCTGATGCAAACGGCACGCAGTACAATCGGGGAGGGCGGCATTGAACTGAATGCAATCGCTGCGGCGATCCTCGGCGGCGCCGCGCTGTCCGGTGGGAAGGGCTCGATCATAGGAACGGTGGTCGCGTCGCTTTTGATCGGTGTGATTAATAACGGCATCGTGATCATGGGGCTCAATATCGCACAGCAATATATGGTGACGGGCGCGATTATCATTCTGGCGATTGCCTTTGGAGAAAAACGTAAAAAAGTTTGACCACAATCAATTTAAAATAAAATCAAAAGGAGAAGAAAACATGAAACAAGATATTTTGGACTTTCAGGGCAACAAGGTAACTCATTCCCGCAAGACCTGCAACGGAGTTCGCCTGCATTATTACACGGCGGGGCAGGGCCCGGCGCTGATCCTGCTTCACGGCGTTCCCAAAACTTCCTATTACTGGCGGAAGCTCATGCCTATCCTGACGGAGAAATACACGGTCGTATGCCCGGATCTGCGTGGTCTCGGGGATTCAAACCGTCCGAAAGACGGATATGACATGATGACGATGGCGGACGACATCGTATCACTGGCCGACCAGCTCGGGATTGACAAGTTTTACCTTACGGGAGAAGATTGGGGCGCGGCGTGCGGATATTGCATCGCCAAAAAATATCCTGACCGCATAATGAAATTTGCCTATATCGAGATGCTCCTGCCCGGTTTCGGACTGGAAGAATGGTCTCACCTGACGCCGGAAAATGTGGAGGGCAACCGCTGGCTATGGCACATCAATTTTTACAATGTGCCGGCATTTCCGGAGGCGCTGATTACGGGACGTGAAAGGATCTATTTTGACCAGTTCTTAAAGAATGAGGCGTTGGACTGTAATATTCCAGACGATGCGATGGATGAATATATCCGATGCTATTCAAAGCCAGACGGCATCCGCAGTATGTGCGAAATTTACAGAGCCACATTCCAAGATGCGGAGTGGAACCTCGAAGCGGCCAAAGAAAAGCTGAAAATGCCGGTGCTGGCGCTTGGGGGCAGGGAATTTATCTTTGAAGAAGTGGAACGCGAAATGAAACTGGTTGCAGAAGACGTCACCAGTGTCGTCCTCGACTACGGCCACCAGATGGCAGAGGAATGCCCGGAGCTTCTGGCATCGGAACTGGAAAAATTTTTTGGAGCTTAAAACGAAATTGGGCAGGGTTTCTCATCGACCTCCTGCCCAAGCTGGGAAAATTTTTTGACCAAGAAGTTACAGACAGGAGCGTCAGGCGCAACAGCGCATGGCGCTTTTGTCGTATGGGGAGCCTTGAAAAACAGAAATAAATCTTGAATCATTATAAATGAGACCGAACAGGAAGGACAAAACGGCAGGCATGAACCGCAACTACAACAAAACAGGTAAGAAAGGACGCGTCCGCTATCTACTTTACGGCAGTAAAGAAAAAGCGTGGAAAACGGTAAATAATTTTGCCGTTTTTCTGCACCGGATATTCCTGCCGGAGAAGGGCAAAGATATCTTCTTCAAGCTCCTCCTTTTTTCCGACGGGGAGCTGTTCAAGATAAGGACGCAGGCCTGTCCCGCGATACCAGTCCAGGATATCTTTCGCGGAATCCATACTATGGTAATAGATCGTCTGCCAAATGGAAACGCTTGAAGAGATAGCGGACAAATGGGCATAATATTCCTCTGGGGTAAGCGTATGGAAAATACGCTTTTGAGGAAGGAGACGGCTCCACTTCTCCGAATGGACCGCCGCATCGATGATCTGGTGAACAGGCTCTTGAAAATTCATCGGCACCTGTACGGCAAGCATACCGCCCGGCCTGAGAAGTTCCAGCATAGCGGGAATCAGCGCAGGATGCTTGGGGATCCACTGGATGCAGGCATTGGAAAACACCGCGTCAAAATCGTGGGGCAGCCGCCGAAACCCTTCCGGGGCGCTGCACACCTGCCAGCTTTCCTGTGGATAAGACCGCCTCGCTTGTCCGATCATATTTTCCGATCCGTCTATCCCAAGGATATATGCGCCGGGATAGCGCCTGCGCAATACGTGCGTACTGTTTCCCGGGCCGCAGCCAACATCGAGGATGCGCGAGACTCCCTTCTGGGGGAGACGCGCGGCAAGGTCGCGCGAAGGCTGTGTGCGTTCCTGTTCGTATTTCAGGTAAAGGGCAGAATCCCATTGCGTCATGTGCTCACCTCGTTATTTGATGCCGAACAAGTTTGCCGGATTATCGTATAAAATGGCCCTGCCAATTTCTTTTGCTTTGTCTGTATCGAAAAGTCCCTCTTCCACTTTATCTGCCAGCACGCGCGAAATGTGGATGCGTGCCATATACTGATGGGCATAAACGCCGTCCACAAGGCAGTAATCCCCGCCAAAACCAAAGATTTTATTATAAGGAACGGATTCCAGCCATTCGCTGAGTGCGCTGCGCGCGGCCGCGGGGCAGAGGATATGCGCCCAGCTCATGTCCGCATACACATTGGGAAACATTTTTGCCAAGGCGCCAAGTTCGTGATAGTAGGGATAACCGATGTGGAAAATGTCGAAGCGCACACCGGGATATTCGAGAAATAAATTGCTTAACAAAGCGGGATTGCTGTTGGAGACGATATTCCCGCTGCCTTCCTGCATACCCGTGTGCATCTGGATTACCATATGATGTTTCTGGGCGGCGTTCAGGACATGATGCATCATATAATTCTGAAATGCTTCGCCCGGACAGAAAATGCGTTCTTCACGCTCGATATAGTAATTGGAGCGGAAAAATTCATTAAACGCCCGTTCGGCATCGCAACGCGCTGCGCGTGGGAAATAAAGGCTGCGGTCGTAGGCGAGGGAGCATTTGAGGCCCGCGCAGTATTCCGCATAGTGGGCAACCGCGATATCGCATGCCTCGAGATAGTCGTCAAAGGTGGAAATGGTGACGCCCGATTCGCGTTCCAAATCCATGAGGTCCGCGCCGCCGAGCGGAAAAACGAAGCGGTTGATGCGTCGTACCGGGCGGAAAAAAGCCGGGTCGGGCGGGGAAAATTCCGGTTCGAGCGCGTCGAGGATACTCACCTTAATGTGAGACATCTCATGGAGCACTTTTTCATAATGACCTTCGTTCATTGACTGACGGAAGGCATCGTTTAACGCTTCGATCGTGCTGCCGTCGATCTGGCTGATTCCGTAAATATCACGCACGGCGATTTCAAGGCTGCGGCCATAGCCGGTATAACGGCAATATTCCCAATAAGGGGAGGCAAGCTCCCACTTTTCACGGATTGTAAGCCCCGATGTAAGAAGTTTGCCGCATGTTTCCGGGGGCATTCCGGCTGAAATTAAATCCCGATTCATATAGTGCTGCAGGAATTCCGAAAACACATCGCCGTCAGTATTGCGTTTTTTCTCCCACGGCGGAAGATGCTCGTGCGTATCGATGATCTCGATATCCTTCAAATATCCGTAAATTTCACCGTATGGATTTTTCATGGGTTCCTCCGTTTCATATAGCCCGAAAAAGAACGCGCAGGACCGCGCAAAATGTTCTATGGAAATCGTATCAAACCATGCCTGCAAAGTCAATTAACTTTCAGCAGTTTTGACGCCTGCACACGATGCTTTTTGAAAAACGAAAGCATAAACGCTATGCAGCATATAAAAGTAAGCAATTCTGCAGCCGGGCCGGTCATCCATACGCCGTTAAGACCAAACAGTTCGGGCAGCAGGAGCAGGCAGGGAACGATCAGGGCAAAGCCGCGCAGCGCGGAAATCAGGAATGAAGGTTTCGGGCGGGCAATGGAAGCAAAAAACGAAGTTGTTACGACGTTTACGCCTGCGAACAGGAACCCGAAAAAATAAATGGAGAGCCCACTCCGTGTGAGGGTTTGCAGTTGCTCGTTTCCTTCATTGTTGAAGACAGAGGCAATCTGGTCCGGAATGAGCCGGGCGGCGAGGTAAAACAATCCGCCGAGCACAAACGCAAGCGCCGCGCCAAGAAGATAGGTGCGCAGTACGTTTCCCATGCGCCCCGCGCCATAATTTACGCTGACAACGGGCTGGATTCCCTGTCCAACACCTGTAAAGATTGCAATACATACCAGCGCAAGGTTGGCCACGATGCCATATGCCGCTACACCGATATCCCCAGCGATCCCCATAATCACCATATTGAACAGGAAAATGATAATGCCAGAGGAAAATTCAGTAATAAAAGAGGGGATGCCTGTAAAGACGGAACTTGCAAGTTCGCGTCCGTTTATACGCGTTTTTTTCAGCCGAAAATGATTTTTCCTGCGGAAAAAATGAGAGGAAAGGATTACCATACTGAGTATGGGGGATACCCCAGTCGCAAGGGCAGCGCCAAAGATGCCGAGCTGCATGGGAAAGACAAAGATGTAGTCGAACACGATATTAAAAAGGCAGCTGCCGAGCATGCCGAACATGGCAAGGCGGGGATTCCCGTCATTGCGCACAAACGCGACGAGCAGGTTATTGAGGATAAAAGCACAGGAAAATACCATCAACAGCTTGAGATAGGTCGAGGTCATGGAAATGATATGCTCTCCCTTTGCGCCAAGCACCATTGCAATCGGGCGGTTTAGGAAAATACCGCATAGGGTGAGAATAATACCGATGGTTGCTCCGAGAAGGAAGGATTGCGTAAAGATACGGCTGCCCGCGCCCTGCTCTCCCTTGCCGGTGGCAATAGAAAAAAGAGTTGCCGAGCCGATGCCGATCAAAAGCCCCGTCCCGTTAATCAGGCTGAACACAGGCAGGGCGAGATTGAGGGCAACCAGGCCGTCTGCGCCGACTCCGTTGGCGACGAAGAATGTGTCCGCAAGGACGTACAGGGAAACCCCGAGCATGCTTAGCACATTCAGGGAGACGTATTTGAAAAACGTCTTATAGATGCTTTGGTTCAGAATGTTCGTATGTTCCATTTTTCCTCCCGGCCGGGCGTTTTTACAGGCGCTCTCCGGCACAATTTGTCCCAAAATCAGCTGTATGCGGGCAACTGATTCCAAAAATAATAGGCCTTCGCGTATCCGAAGGCCTAACAATACGAATAAATTTGTGCATCTTACGTGATGCGCACCCGGCGGCACAGCATCACGGCACGATTTAATTCTTTAGTCCGGTAAATTATAGCAAAGAGAAAATTTTATGTCAAGCAAGAGGGGAATTTTTTGATTGTTTTGAATGAAATGAAAAAACGGCCATGGCATAGGCCGTCTTTCCGGAGGTCTGTATTTAAGAATGGGGGGTCAAATTTTATGGGTGGAGCTGGTATGGCAAGTGGATGAATGCGAACAGCCCTTGCATGATCCGCAGCATCCTCCTTTTTTTTGTTGCCGTACGAGTCCGAAGATCGAAAGCCCAAAGCAAACTGCCACGATTACAACGACGAGTATGGTTCCTGGATTCACTTTAACGCCTCCTTTATTCCCAATGTTTCATTTCCTGGTTTCGGCCGGGCCGGAGATCGGAGGTCAACAGATGCCCAGGCCCAGCGCAAAACATGTCAGGAGTATGTACGTATGGGGAACGTATCTTTTCATATAGTGCGCAGGATTTGCTCCCCGCACCGTTCCCGTCTTGTGGACGGGCAACCTACAAGTGATTAGCATAAGCTAACTTCGCTTGTAAAATTTAGTTAGTCTACGCTAACCATGATTAAAGTCTACCACTACAGCCTGTGTTTGTCAACCCTATATCGCAAAAATTTATTTGAGAACCCCAAGGGCGTGTGTTACAATAGAACCAATAACTTCGGGGACGAAGAAACAGAAGGGGGAGACGGAATGCGCGAATCTGGGGAAAATTATCTGGAGACAATTTTGCTCCTGCAAAAGAAACTAGGTTGCGTCCGCTCGATCGATATTGCAAATCGGCTGGATTATTCCAAGCCCAGCGTCAGCAGGGCAATGAGCATACTGAAGAAGCAGGACTATATTACAATGGATAAAAGCGGTTTCATCGAGCTGACGGATAAAGGCCTGCAGAAGGCCAAGGAGATCTATGAACGGCATATTCTAATCCAGGAATTCCTGATTGAAACGTTAGGGGTGGAGCCGGATATTGCGGAACAGGACGCCTGCCGGATCGAACATATCATCAGCACACGTACCTTTGACCGCATCCGGGAATACGTGGAGGAGCATCGTCAATAACGAAGCCTAGACGGACAGCAGAAAGACGATCTTGAGCTGCCGCATAGCGGGAGGAAGACCAGCGAAAATGGAATAAGAGGCAAGAAAAAATCCGGCAAGTCAATATGCCGGATTTTTTACCCTTTCAGGGCAGGGCCGGGAAGGTACCGGCCCGAGGTTTAGGAGAATCTGTTCAGATTGGTTTTGTTATGAATTTGCTTCCACAGCGGAAAGCGTTTCCCTCTTCTTTGACGGGTCATAGCCCTTGCGCGCCATCAGCCATACAATAAGGGCGATGAGCGCTATGGCAATCACTGCACCGACGCCGAAAGGCTGTCCGAGAACGAACACGCTGCCAAGCTGGAAGATGATGAACGCAACTACATACGCGAGAAGCGTCTGATAGCCGATTGCCGCCCATGTCCATTTTGCATTGCCCATCTCGCGCTTGATCGCACCGATCGCCGCGAAGCAAGGAGCGCACAGCAGGTTGAATGCCATGAAAGAGAAAGCGCTGACCACGGTGAATGTACCGGCCACACTGGCGAGCAGGGCCACGCTTTCCTCGGTCGCATCGGCGATACCATGCAGGACGCCCATCGTTGCCACGACGTTTTCCTTGGCCACAAGGCCGGTGATCGTTGCAACGGAGGACTGCCAGTCGCCAAAACCAAGCGGTGCAAAGACCGGGGCAATGGCATTGCCGATTCCTGCCAGCATACTTTCGCTTGTATCCACCATTTCAAACGAAGTGTTGAAGTTGCTCAGCAGCCAGATCACAACTGTCGAAGCGAAGATGATGGTACCGGCTTTGATGATGAATGATTTGCCGCGTTCCCACATGTGGATCAGTACGCCCTTGGCACCCGGCACACGATACTGGGGAAGCTCCATCACGAAGGGAGCAGGTTCGCCCGCGAAGGGTTTGGTCTTCTTCAGAATGATACCGGAGATGATGACCATACCGATTCCGAGGAAGTACGCGCACGGCGCAAGCCACCAGGAATTTTCCGGGAACATCGCACCTGCGATCAGGGCGATAATCGGAAGCTTGGCCCCGCAGGGAACAAACGTCGTCGTCATGATTGTCATGCGCCTGTCGGATTCGTTTTCAATCGTACGGCTTGCCATAACACCGGGGACACCGCAGCCGGAAGCAACCAGCATCGGGATGAAAGATTTACCGGACAACCCGAATTTGCGGAAAATACGGTCCATGATAAAAGCGACACGCGCCATGTAGCCGCAGTCCTCCAAAAGCGCAAGCAGTACAAAGAGAATGAGCATCTGCGGTACAAAGCCGATGATCGCGCCCACGCCGCCGATAATACCGTCAACGACAAGGCTTTGCGCCCAATCGGCTGCGCCGATCGCCGCAAGGCCGTCGGAGGCCCAGCCAGAGATCCATTCACCAAAAAGGACATCATTCGTCCAGTCGGTCACGATGGTTCCGAGCCAGCTAACCGAAATAAAGTAAACGAGGAACATCACGCCGATAAAGATCGGGATCGCAGCAACGCGGTTTGTCACCACGCGGTCGATCTTATCGGAAATCGTCATTTGCTCTTCGCGCTTCTTTACACATTCACGCATCAGGCCATGGATAAACGTGTAACGTTCATTGGTGATAATGCTCTCGCTGTCGTCATCGTACTGGTTTTCACACAATTTGATGATTTCGTTGATTTTGTTTCTGGTATCTGCCTTGAATTTGAAATGCGCTTCTACTTTTTCGTCCCGCTCGAACAGCTTGATTGCATACCAGCGGAGGCTATTTTGGCTGACGATACCGGAAAGGATTCCCACGATATCCGTAAGGGAAGCTTCCACATCTGCTGCGAATTTATGAACAATGGGCTGTACTTCCACCGTCTTCGCAACGCCGAGTGCCGTCTCGATCAGTTTCGTGAGCCCGGTGCCTTTCAGCGCCGAAGTTTCAACGATGGGGCAGCCGAGTTTTTCGCTCAGCTTTTTGATATCGATTTTATCGCCGCGCTTTTTGATCACGTCCATCATGTTGAGCGCGATGACGACGGGCACACCTGTTTCCAGAAGTTGGGTTGTGAGGTACAGGTTGCGTTCGATGTTTGTTGCGTCTACGATGTCGATAATAACGTCAGGATGCTCTTCCAATAAATAATTGCGCGCAACGACCTCTTCCAATGTGTAAGGAGACAGGGAATAAATACCCGGTAAGTCCGTCACAATGATATCTTTGTGCTCTTTTAATTTACCTTCTTTTTTCTCAACCGTTACGCCCGGCCAGTTGCCGACGTACTGCGATGCACCCGTAAGGTTATTGAACATGGTGGTTTTACCGCAGTTTGGGTTGCCTGCCAGTGCAAGTTTCATTTGCTTCCTCCTCTCGAAAGTTAGCTCTAGCTAACAAATGCTCCAAAAAAATGCAGGGAAAATCCCTGCCATACGCCTAAAAACATTAACTTACCTCGATCATCTCGGCGTCTGCTTTGCGAATCGAAAGTTCATAACCGCGTACGGTAACTTCTACAGGATCGCCAAGAGGCGCAACCTTACGTACATAGACCTGGGTTCCTTTGGTGAGGCCCATATCCATGATTCTGCGTTTTATAGCCCCCGAGCCAGTCAGCCTCATTACCGTTACTGTCTGCCCGCACTGGGTATTGCGCAACGTTTTCGCTTCGGATGTTCTCTGCTTCATACCGTTCCTCCTTTCCGGTCCGCGCCCAAAGGCGCAAAAATACAATACTTCCAAACACAAATTGCGTTTTTGGCTTAAAACTATTACGCATCCGCAACCATAATACGGTTGGCCATGGCCTTGCTGATTGCGATACGCGTATCTTTCACATTTACGATCATGTTCCCGCCCATCTCAGACACAACAGTCACATGTTCGCCCTCCACAAAACCAAGGCTGCCGAGAAAATGACGCACATCATCTTTTCCCTTAATTTTGCAGATAAAAGCTTTTCTTCCAGCAGGGGCAAGTGTAAGCGGCATGATAATAAACACTCCTTCCGATTAGCATAAGCTAATATTTTGGCGAAACATAGGGGTTAGCGCTTACTAACCCTTTTCCACCTGAAAGTTTACCATTGCTAACCCAAGAAGTCAATATGCAAACCATAAAAAAAACAAAAAAATGATCGAACGGGAATTAAAAAAATTCCCGCTCCAGGCCGCGAGCAAATCATAGGAAAGGCAGTTAAAAAATCCGTTCGTTTTTTGGAAGGAGGCTTTCTGGCGGGAAGACGAAAGATTTATTGAAAAAGTTTGCAATATATATTACAATTTCTATGTTTGTGTGCCTTGGAAAGGAATTGGTTTAAAATGTACTACGTTAACATTGGCGACGATGATCCCCTTTTCTTAGAACAGATTACGCAGGAAGTAACAAAAATTCTATCGGACGATCATCTTGTAGAAGGAAGGGATTTCAAGGTCGCTTCTTTCAGCGAGCCGGGGCCGTTATATGATGCGCTTTTAACCAGCCAAGGAATCCACCAATTGCTTTTGCTGGATATTGAGTTTGGTGGGCAGAACGGAATGGAACTGGCAAAGCGGCTGAGGGAAAACGATGTAGATTGCAGCCTTGTTTACATTACAGCGTTCCGGGACTATGTCTACGACTGCTTTGGTACGCGCCCGCTGTGGTATTTGGTAAAGCCTGTCGATTGGGAGAAGCTGGCGGAAATCATCCGCGGTGATTACCGGGAAACCTATAAAAAGAACTATTTCAACATAAAAATCGGCGGAAGGCAGGTCGCATTTCCATATCAGGATATTTATGCACTGGAAGCTGTTTCCCACCGGGTACGTATCTGGCTTGGAAATGGGGCATCGCGGGACTGGAACGGTTCTTTATCAAAGTTGGGGGAAGAATTACCGGGATGGTGCTTCTGCCGGTGCCATAATAGTTTTGTGATCAATTTAGCGCACGTTACCGAACTTATGCGGTCGGAAGCGATCATGGATAACGGAGCGGTGTATCCTGTCAGCCGTAAATATTATATCCCCACGCTGAATCAATATTTTGCTTTTCTGAAAAAATAATGGAATAATCATTTCCCATAAAAAATTCAGGTATCCGCTATGAAAAACAGAATTTATTCGGGCATCAATAAAGCGGTACGAATGAGGAAAACGCCGCCAGCCGCTTCAATCTGCAATTCGCTATGATATTTTCTGGCGATTTGCAGCATTGTTTTCATGCCGTATCCATGACCAGCTCCCCGGCGGGTAATACATAAACCGGAATTTTTATCCATATCAATCGGACCCGTAAAAGAATTTTCCGTTTCGACGAACAAATATCGGTTGCGGATGTGCATGGTGAACTTAATCCAACGCCCGTGCTCCGGCGGCACTTCAGACGCTGCATGAAGTGCGTTATCCAGCATATTCATCAAAAGAATACATAAATCGCGGTCCGGAATGGGAAGGGTTCCCGGCAATTCGACACGAAGCTCCGTTTTCACATCTTTTTCATACGCACGTGCCTGTATGGCGACTAAGATAGAGTTTACTGCAGGATGCGCTGTGATCTGCAAAGGGAGGATTTCCGCCGCTTCGCGGGAGAGAGTGGAGACATATTCCGTCAGGCGCTCCAATTCACCCGCTTGTGCCAATCCCAGGATGGCGGTCAGGTGATGGATCATATTGTGCCGCGCTGCCGCAATCGCTTCATTACTTTGCTGCAAAGCATGCAGGCTTTCGGTAGCCACTGTATTTTTTATCGTCAGAACCTGCAGATCCGTTTGCGTGTTTGCCATGTGGCGGATGAGCTGGACAAAACTAATGATCATGCATAACATGAACAGTATGGTTCCCATCCAGTCTACGGGAATTGCAGAAAAAGAGAAGCCGGTTACCATGGCGGAAAATGCGGCACGGATATATTCATAGAATTCTCCACTGCCGGCCCAGGAAAAAACATATACGCATGCAAGCCCGCCGACGATCAGGGCGAGGCCGGAAAGAAACAACCGAAATTCCCATTTTTTCTCCCGGGATTCCAGTATGGAAAAGACCAATAGGGCAAGCAGAGCGAAGTAGAGCATATTTGACAGAATGAAATACCATGAACCAATGTCCACGCCAAGCACGGTGCACGTTGCCGGAACCATGGAAATCAACATGGGTATGAACAGGAAGGGCGCGCACAGACGCCGCCATTTTTGCATGTGAAACCAAAGAAACAGCATTGGCAAGTAGATAAACAAGGGGCGGAAAAATGCGGATACAGGGATGCTGAGCACGTAATTGGCGTCGGTTGCCAACTCATAATCCGCGAGATAGCGCAGGCACTGGGCAAACGCAGAAAGCAGCAAAAGCAGCAGGGCAAAGTTCCAATCTCCATAAAATCCGCTGTAAAGAAAGGTGCCAAGCATGAGCAAGGCGGCTACAGCAAAGGCAGCTGCCGGCATGGCAGCCCGGCTCACTGCCGAAGCAATTTCTGCGTCACCGATCATGTGGCTTGTAAGGAGAATACCGGGTGTTCCGCCATATTCCGGGCATGTTGTGGCGATGGTTAACGTTTTTCCGGAAAAGCCGGGAGGAAGCGAGAAGCGCACCGCTTCACCGCGGCCCGGAATTCCTTCATAGTCCGGAGGAAATTCGATTTTGCCGAGGACCGGTGAGATTTGCGGACAGGTAGTATAAAGCAGGGAGCCATCTAAAAAAACAGCGGCAGGGCGCGCGCTATCAAGCTCGAGGAAGGTGATACCGGCCGTTTCGTATTCCGCCTCCATTACCCGGGACAGGTAGACCGTTTCTCCATTGGTTTCAAGCATTTCTTCCGGGGTCAGGCCTGTACGTACATCGCCTTTCTGCGTATAGATCTCCCACCCCATGGAATCATTGAGCAAGGGCGTCAGAAAGATACCCTGGATATCTGTAAGCATATAAGTAAACAGAAGTGCCACCATCATCAGAACGACAGCTACGAATATTACCGGAAAAATCCATTTTCCGCGCCCCTGGCTACGCATACCTTCCCTCACTTTTTTCTTGATGCTTCTTTTAGAATATAGGCTTTTAGAATATGCGTCAAGCCTGCGCGAATGACCGGTTAGGAAGAAAAACGGGCAAGTTGGGAAACCTGTCTACCATTTTTGGCGTCCCTGGATTAAAATAATTAGAGCCGTAATAAAAATTCATGCTATATTTTGCCCCTGTTGCCATACGGAAACCATTATAGGTATTGCAGCCGGGCATTGGCAGGAAGTATACTAAGATAGAAATGATTGGAACCGCATCAAGCGGAATCATTTAATAAACAGGAGGAATCATAATTTATGGGTAACGAAAACAGTCAAACAGAACAAAAGACCACGCGGCGGGCAGGCGTAAACGATATGGCCCGCAAAATGACGGGTGGCAACAAGACAGCAGGAATTGTCATTGCCGTATGCATGGTGGTGCTGGGAATCCTGATTTTTATCGCTCCGCTTATCATGGGACTGGGAATCGCCTATCTGGTGACGATTGGCTTTATCGCATACGGAATTTTTGAAATTGTAGCCTATGTCCGCACCCCCGCGGATTACCGCAACGGATGGACGGTTGCCAACGGAATTATTTTTACGCTCCTCGGCATTATGATTCTTGTGGAAGCGCTGGGCGGCCAATATGGCAAGATCAATATGATCTCCACCTTCTCATTCATCATTGGATTCTTTGCCTTGTTCGGCGGAATTACACAAATTTCTTCATACGGAGCGTTCAAAAAAGCAGGCGAGCCGGGCGCAGGCTGGATCCTCGCAAGCGGTATTATCAATCTTGTTCTCGGTATTCTGATTATTTGCGCGCCGATAGCGGGTTGGTTCACTATGGAATGGATTTTTGCGATTTACCTCATCGCGGGCGGCATTGCGTTGTTTGCAGAGGCCTGTTCAGGAAAACTCGCACATAGAAAATAATCGCGGTATATTGCTGCGGCAAAAGTGAGACCGGTTGACTAACAATCCCGTGACAAAACGGCGGTATGCGGCAGCAGGGCATACCGCCGTTTGTTCCCAGGGATTTATTTGATAGGATAGACTTGAATTTACGCGAATAATCCGATATGATCACATTGGAAAAAGAAGAACCAGGACGCAAAAACAGATCATGGCGTCCTGTTTTCACACGAATAAGGAAAAGGGAATAGCTATGATGCAGACGAGAGGGATGAAGCTTTGGTCCGGCCTGAATGTTGCGCTTGGAGCGCTCTCTTTTACCGTGCTTTTGGACGGAATATGGTTTTGGATTGGGTTTGCCTGTGCGGCCGCCGCGCTTATTTTGGGAGGCAAGGGCCGAAAAAGCCCTTATAAAGGAAAGCAAATCTGTTCGGTTGCCAGCATCGTACTGGCCATTGGTGCGGCGGTTTGCTATCTCATTTCCATGTTTTCCATGGGTTACTCCATGCCGGATATACTATGATAATACTTAAGGGGGGACGGAATGTTAAAGCTGTATAAAGGACTAAAACCGTATGTAAAACAGCTGATTGTGATGATCTTATTGCTTTTTGTACAAGCGTTTTCCATGCTTTTGCTGCCATCTATGATGTCGATGATTATCGATAAGGGTGTTGTCCAGGGCGATATGAACTATATCGTTACGGCAGGGATCATTATGATTTGCATCACGCTGGCCGGATCGGCATCCGCAATCGGCGTAGGGTATTTTGCTTCCAAAGTGGCGGTAGGATTTTGTACGGATACGCGCAAAAGGCTGTTTCGCCATATTGATCGTTTTACGCTGGAGGAATTTGACCGGGTGGGAACCTCGTCTTTGACGACGCGTTCCACGAACGATATCCTTCAGGTCCAAAATTTTACCATTATGTTATTCCGGGTGATTATACTGGCGCCGATCATGTGTATTGGCGGCATTACACTTGCCTTTCAAAAGAATGCGACGCTGGCGATGGTATTGGTCGTTTGCATGCCGGTCATCGTGGTGTTCTTGGTGCTCGTACTGCGCAGCGCGTTCCCAATTTTCCGCTCGATGCAGTCCAAGCTCGATAAAGTAAACCTGATTATACGGGAAAACATCACCGGTGTTCGTGTCGTACGTGCTTTTACGGCAGAAGAGCGTGAGGAAAAGCGCTTTGAAAAAGCGAATGAGGATATGACGCAGGCGTCCACCAAATCGCAGGTGAAGGTATCAACGCTGATGCCGCTTTTAATGTTGATTATTAATCTTGGTACGGTAGCGGTCGTATGGTTCGGCGGCCAGCAA
Source organism: Christensenella tenuis (assembly GCF_014287795.1). Taxonomy (GTDB): domain Bacteria; phylum Bacillota; class Clostridia; order Christensenellales; family Christensenellaceae; genus Christensenella; species Christensenella tenuis. The sequence continues at coordinate 117,131 of NZ_JACOON010000003.1, read as the reverse complement.
ATTTCGCAGGGCGTGATTCAGGTGGGTGATATGATGGCATTGATCCAGTATCTGATGCTGATCATGTATGCCCTCGTCATGATGTCTCTGATTTTTGCCCTGATGCCGCGCGCCAGCGTTTGTGCGGAGCGCATTGTGGAAGTACTGGAGATTAAGCCCGTTATAACGGATGCGGCCCAGCCCAAAATACCGGAAAAGCAGACCGGAGTTGTGGAATTCCGCGACGTAACGCTTACCTATGGAAATTCGGAGACGCCGGCGGTTTCCGGGATCAGCTTTACCGCAATGCCCGGGCAGACCACTGCAATCATCGGGGCGACGGGCAGCGGAAAGTCGTCTGTGATCTGCATGATACCACGGCTGCGCGATCCTGCGCAGGGTACTGTTCTGGTGGACGGTGTGGATGTGCGGGAGTATAGCCTTGACGCTTTGCGTAAGCGGATCGGATATGTGCCGCAAAAGTCCAACCTGTTCGCGGGGACAATCCGCTCCAATATCGCTTTCTCCAACGAGAATATGAGCGACGGGCAGGTGAAGCGTGCTGCGCGCATTGCGCAGGCAGACGATTTTATTTCCAAAAAAGAACTGGGATATGACGATCCCGTCGCGGAAGGAGGAACCAACGTATCCGGCGGCCAGCGCCAGCGCCTTGCGATTGCACGCGCCATGGCGACGGACGCGAATATTTTTGTGTTTGACGACAGCTTCTCAGCACTGGATTTCAAAACGGATGCTGCCGTGCGCCAGGCGATCCGGGAAAATACGCAGGATGCGACTGTCATCATCGTGGCCCAACGTGTGGGTACGATTATGAATGCAGACAAAATACTGGTGATGGACCAGGGAAAAATAGTTGGAGAAGGAACGCACGAAGAGTTGCTGCGAACCTGTGACATCTATGCACAAATTGCCAAAACACAGCTGGCCGGAGGAGGTGAGGAGAAATGAGCAAACAACCGCCGAAAAAAAATTCAACAGCAAAGCGGCTGGTCGGCTATTTTAAACCGTACCGCAGGAAAGTTGTATTCCTTTTGATCTGCGCGATTGTGGGCGTCGTTTTCCTGATTACCGGTCCGCGGGTGCTTGGAACAGCGACAAACGTGATCACCATGCGCGCACAGTATAACCAGACAGGCGTATTGAACCTTGACGTCAACAATCCAGAACTGGCAGGCATTGGGGAGATCCGCGAGAATGTCGATGCGGAGGGGAATTATGTCGGTCCCCCGCTTAAGGAGGGGGAAATGCCGATACTGAAAATGGTTTTGATGCTCCTCGTCGCCATTTACGGTCTTTCCGCATTTTTTACATACTTGCAGCAGAAAATTACGGCGCAGGTGGCGCAGCGGGCGATGTTTGACCTGCGGGAAAATGTGGACAGGAAGATCCAAAAGCTTCCGCTCAATTATTACGATACGCATACGCACGGGGATGTATTGTCACGCACGACGACGGATATTGAAACGATATCGACTTCACTCCAGCAAATCATGACGCAGCTTTTGACGGCGATCTTTACCATCATCGGTATTGTAATCATGATGTTTACCCTGAATTGGCAGATGGCGCTGATCGCGCTTGTGGTGCTGCCAGTGGCGCTGTTTGTATGCTCGCGTATTGCAAAGAAATCACAAGCGTTTTTCAAAGGGCAACAGGAAGGCCTTGGGGCCGTCAACAGCTATGTAGAGGAACACTACGCGGGGCATGACGTGTTGAAACTGTATGGCGGAGAGAGCCGTGCGGAGCACGAATTCGATGAAATGAACGATACGCTCAACGAAAATGCGCGGCGCGCACAGTTTGCGTCCTCCATCATGATGCCTGCCACCAACCTTGTCGGAAACCTGGGGTACGTGGGCATCTGTATCCTTGGCGGGCTCCTGACAGCGGGCGGATCGCTCACCATCGGAGCGATCCAGGCGTTCCTGCAATATATGCAGCAGTTTACGCAGCCCATCATCCAAACGTCCAATATCGTCAACATGATGCAGAGCACCCTTGCCGCGGCGGAACGCGTGTTTGAGTTCTTGGACGAACCGGAAATACCGGAAGAACGGAAAGATGCCGTCCACATCGAAAAGACGGAGGGCCACATTACCTTCGATCATGTGAAATTCGGATATTCGCCCGACCGCATTTTGATCACTGACATGAACGCGGAAATAAAGCATGGGCAAAAGGTGGGAATCTGTGGACCGACCGGCGCGGGAAAAACGACGCTTATTAACCTGTTGATGCGTTTTTACGACTTAAGCGGCGGGACAATCAGGATAGACGGGATAGATACTACCGAGATGACGCGCCAAAATGTACGCAGCCTGTTCGGGATGGTGTTGCAGGATACGTGGCTGTATTCGGCCAGTATCCGCGACAATATCCGTTACGGACGGCCGGAAGCAACGGACGAAGAGGTGGAGGAGGCGTGCCGGATGGCAAATGCCGACTATTTCATCCGTACTCTGCCGGAAGGCTATGATACCATTATTGATGAAAGCGCGGGGAATCTTTCCTCCGGACAAAAGCAGCTGCTTACGATCGCACGCGCGTTTTGTGCGAATCCGCAGATATTGATCCTGGATGAAGCGACGAGCTCTGTCGACACACGTACGGAAAAACTAATGACGGACGCGATGAAGAGGCTGACGGAGGGACGGACCAATTTCCAAATTGCACACAGGCTGTCCACCATTTTTGACGCAGATTTGATTCTTGTCTTGAAGGACGGCGACCTCGTGGAGCAGGGGACGCACGGCGAGCTGATGAAAACGGGCGGCGTGTATGCCGCGCTGTACAACAGCCAATTCTCATAAGCATTTCAAAAGAACAATGCAGTGAGGGGCTGCCCAATCAAAAAGCCCGGGAGTAAAAAACAGGCGAGTGCGTGAGCGCAAGCCTGTTTTTGGTTGCAGAATGAATTTATGAAAACAGTACATAACAAACAACGCGATTTATAGCCGAACATCAAGTAATGCTTCCAATTAAATCACAATGCCGGGAATCGCGGTGGCCGCCGCGGCTAAGGAAAGGCTGCCCAACGAAACGCAAAAGAGGCCGTCTCTGTTTTTTCTCTGAGACGGCCCCTTTTGGAATCGTGAATATTATAAGGTTCAAACCTCTTTATCCTTGAGGGCGAGGGCGCGCACCTTGAGCGGCAGACCGAACAGGTTGATGAACCCCTCCGCATCTTTGTGGTCATAAACCTCATCCTCGCCAAAAGTGGCGAACTCTTCGCTGTACAGGGAGTAGGGAGACTTAAGGCCGACATGTGTGCAATTGCCCTTATAGAGCTTCATGCGCACTGTGCCCGTGACCGTTTTCTGTGTTTCGGCTACGAATGCCGCCAGTGCTTCACGCAGCGGGCAGAACCATTTACCATCATATACGAGCTCCGCATACTTCGCGGCTACGCCCTCCTTATAGTGCATGGTATCTTTGTCGAGCGTCAGCATTTCAAGTCCGGCATGCGCCGTATAGAGGATACGTCCGCCGGGATTTTCGTATACGCCGCGGCTCTTCATGCCCACGAGACGGTTTTCCACAAGGTCATCGATCCCCACGCCATTTTCCGCACCGAGCTCGTTCAGTTTGGTGACAAGCTCGACAGGGCCGTACTTCTGTCCGTCGATGGAAACGGGAATGCCCTGTTCAAATTCAATCGTGAAATAGCACGGCTTATCCGGCGCTTCCTCCGGCGTCTTGCAGATCATGTAGAGGTCGTCCTTGGGCTCGTTCCACGGGTCCTCGAGGTCGGAACCTTCGTGCGAGAGATGCCAGATGTTGGCATCCATGCTGTAATTGTGTTCTTTATCTACCGGGACGGGGATGTTGCGCGCTTGTGCATATTCGATCTCTTCCTCACGGGATTTGATATCCCAGATACGCCAGGGGGCGATGATATCGATATCGGGGGCGAGCGCTTTTACCGTAAGCTCGAACCGCACCTGGTCATTGCCCTTGCCGGTTGCGCCGTGACAGATGGCATCCGCACCAACTTCCTTGGCGATTTCGACCAAACGTTTTGCGATAACCGGGCGTGCAAAAGAGGTGCCAAGCAGATATTTTCCTTCGTATACCGCGCCTGCCTGCATCGTCGGGTAGACATAATCGGTGATAAATTCTTCCGTGAGGTCTTCGATGTATGCGTCCGACGCGCCGGTGTTGATGGCCTTTTCATATAAGCCGTCAAGCTCTTTGCCCTGGCCTACGTTACCGCATACCGCGATTACATCTTTTACGCCGTAGGTTTCCTTGAGCCACGGAATGATGATGGAGGTATCGAGACCACCGGAATACGCGAGCACTACCTTATTATACTGTTTTTTTGCATTCATGATAAAAAACTCCTTTTCCGCGCACCCAAGGTGCGTTGCATTCATTTTATGTTTATAATTATACATAAAAATGAATAATTATGCAATAGGGAATTTGTAAAAATACAAATTTTTTATTTCGGGTGCAAAATTGCGAAAAAGAGCGTAATCATGTATACTGTATTTGATTCGAAATGTTCTCGAAAAGGAAAGGTGCAAATGATTGTACTCGGTATTGACCCTGGCCTTGCAACGGTGGGGTATGGTGTGATAAGCTGTGACGAAAAGGTAAGGCTGAAATTGATTGATTACGGCACAATTCTTACGGAAGCAGGTGAGCAGTTTCCGATTCGCTTAAAGCAGATCAACCATGGGATTACCCAGTTGATCGATATGTACAGGCCGGATTCGATTGCGTTTGAAGAGTTGTTTTTCAATAAGAATGTGACGACGGCGATCAATGTAGCGCAGGCACGCGGGGCGGCCCTTGTGGCCGCGTCTGAACGGACGGAACAGCTTTACGAATATACGCCGCTGCAGATCAAGCAAGCGGTGGTAGGATATGGGCGTGCGGACAAAAACCAAGTACAGATGATGGTAAAGACGATCCTTTCCCTAAAGGAAGTACCGAAGCCGGATGATGCGGCGGATGCAGTGGCGGTGGCGATTTGTCATGCGCACAGCGCGCACACGGCGGGAATACTCAATACGAAGATCAAGTAGGGCGCGCAGGCCTTTGGAATTGAAGGAGTAAACATCTATGTATGCATATATAGCGGGGGAAGTCGTACAGAAAGCAGCGACCTATGCGGTGATCGACGTAGGCGGCGTGGGATACCAGATTTTTACGGACACGTTTTCCCTGAATGCGATCAAAACGGGAGAGAAAGCAAAGCTGTATACTTATCTTAAAGTAGCGGAAGACGACATGACTCTTTACGGATTCATGACGCAGGAACAGAAAACAATGTTTGAGAAACTGCTGTCGATCAGCGGAATCGGCCCAAAAGCGGCCGCGTCTGTGCTTTCCGTCATGCGGGTGAACGATATTGCCGCAGCTGTAATTTCAAATGACGACAAGGCGTTTACCAACGTGCCGGGAATCGGCAAGAAAACGGCGCAGCGCCTTGTGCTGGAACTGAAGGAAAAGGTAGACTTCGAAGATGCGGTCGGGATGGATATGGATATGACTGAACTCTCGCAGGATGCGGCGGCGGAGGCGGCCGCGGCACTTACGGGGCTTGGGTACAACAGGCAAGAGGCAGTTGCGGCGATTGCCGCGGTACGAAGCCTTGGAGACACGGCAGAGGAGCTTGTGTCGCTTGCACTGAAACGGATGGGGAAGTAAACCGAAACGGAAAGGAACGGAAAACGATGAAAAAGATATTGACCGTACTGATGGCGGCAATGCTGGCCATGGCACTTGCTGCCTGTGCCGTGCAGCCCGCGGCGGAGGAGTCCGCGCGGATTGCGAATCCGTGGAGCCCGGTAGCAGATGCGGCGGAAGTGAAGGAGAAAACGGGACTCGCGATGGGTGCGCTGCCCGAAGGGGCGGAGAACGTCTCTTATTCCGTATTGGAGGAAGATAAAACAGCGCAAGCGGTGTTTACGTGGAACGGCGATGAATACACGTTCCGCATGGCACCTGGAACACAGCAGGACCTCGCGGGGATGTATGTGGAATTTGACGCTGCGGAAGAAATGACATGGGAAGATTATCCGTACACCATCCGCTATAATGAAGGCAAGGAAGGCATGAGTGAGTGGCACGATACGCCGGCAGACGCAACCTGCACGGTGACGATGTCTGATGGAGCCACGAAAGAAAAGCTGGAGGCGGTGTCCGAAGCGTTGATCCCAGCGGGATGAGTCCGATGGAAAAGAAGGAAGCAACTCGGAGATGCAGCGGTTTTGCGCCGTTGGTCTCAAGAGGCCGCTGGAAGCGAATGGAATTTTCGGGAGCCGGGAGGCGCGCGGGGAATCCGTTTAGAGCAGAAAAAGTTGGGAGAGGCACATGAACTGCCCCGGAGAGAACGGCCATGGGTAATGGCTGGGCCGTGGAAGTCCGGCGGTTCTGGGAGCCTGCTATGTGTTTTTTCGAAGTGACCGAAGGGAGCGCCATAGGGTATGGAAGAAGAGTCCCGCATTGTTTCGGGAATGAAATTGAATGAAGATATGACTGCGGATGTGACGCTGCGCCCGCAATCACTTGGCGAATATATTGGGCAGGACAAGGTCAAGGAAAAAATGGCGATCTTTATCGAGGCCGCCAAGAAACGCGGGGAAGCGCTGGATCACGTGCTCTTATACGGCCCGCCCGGCCTTGGAAAAACGACGCTGGCCCATATTATCGCGCAGGAACTGAACGTCAATATCCGCATAACGTCCGGACCGGCAATCGAACGTCCGGGAGACCTTGCAGCGCTGCTGACGAATCTTTCCGACAAAGACGTGCTGTTTATTGACGAGATCCACCGCCTGAATTCCAGTGTGGAGGAAGTGCTTTATCCCGCGATGGAGGATTACGCGCTGGATATCATCCTGGGCAAGGGGCCGTCCGCACGGTCTATGCGTATTGACCTGCCGCGTTTTACACTGGTGGGGGCGACGACGCGCGCGGGGATGCTGACATCACCCCTGCGGGACCGGTTTGGGGTCATGGGCCGGTTGCAGATGTATGACGCCGATCAGCTCAAAACAATCGTAAAACGCTCCGCAAAGATCCTGGAGATCGAGGTAGATGAAGAAGGGGCGGCGGAGATTGCGCGGCGCTCCCGCGGAACTCCGCGTATCGCCAACCGGCTTTTGCGCCGCGTGCGCGATTTTGCGGATGTACGCGCAGAAGGCATAATCACTAGGGATGCGGCGGATCAGGGGCTGCAGCTTCTGGAAGTCGATGCGCTTGGGCTCGATCATTCCGACCGTTTGATTCTGGATGCGATCATTACAAAGTTTGGCGGCGGACCGGTAGGGCTCGATACGCTTGCGGCGACCACAGGTGAGGAAGCGGGTACGATCGAGGACGTGATCGAACCGTTCCTCCTACAGCTTGGTTTTCTCCAGCGAACGCCGCGCGGACGGTGCGCAACGGAAAACGCATACCGGCACATGGGACTCCCGCTGCCGAAGAATATTGATAACAAGGGACAGACCAGGCTCTTTTAGCCTGAGCGGACACTATGAAGACATCTGATTTCGATTATAACTTACCTGAAGAGCTGATTGCACAGACTCCAATCGAGCCGCGAGACCATTCGCGGCTTCTTGTGTATGACCGGAAAACAGAGGAAGTCAGCCATCGGCATTTTTACGATGTGACCGACTACCTGAAAAAGGGAGACGTGCTCGTTTTAAATGAAACGAAAGTCCTTCCCGCCCGCCTGTACGGGAAAAAAAGGGGAACGGGAACGGATTTTGAATTTTTGCTGTTAAAGCGTCTTGCCCTTGATGTATGGGAAGTGATTATGCGGCCGGGCAAAAAGCTGAAGCCGGGCGGCATTGTGGATTTTGGGCCGGAGCTTTCGGCGGAGCTTCTTTGCAAAAAAGAGGACGGGGTATGCGAAGTGAAATTCCGGCATGAGGGCATATTTGAAGAGCTGCTCGACCGGTATGGCAATATGCCGCTCCCGCCCTATATTACGGAGCGGCTTGAGCAAAAGGAACGCTATCAGACGGTATACGCAAAAGAGGACGGCAGTGCGGCCGCACCTACGGCGGGACTGCATTTTACGCCGGAGCTTTTGGAAAAAATAGAAAAAATGGGCGTTATCATCGTTAAAATATTGCTTCACGTGGGGCTTGGAACGTTTCGGCCCATGAAAGAGGAAACGGTAGAACAGCATGTGATGCATTCGGAGTATTACAGCGTAAGCGCGCAGGCAGCGGAGACGGTCAATGCTGCGAAGCGGGAAGGACGGCGGGTGATCGCTGTTGGTACGACGTCGGTGCGTACGCTCGAAAGCGCGGCAAGGGACGGCCTTGTGCAGGCGGGGAGTGCGGATACGGACATCTTTATCTATCCGGGCTACCGGTTCCAGGTCGTAGACGCGCTCATTACCAATTTTCACCTGCCAAAGTCCACGCTCATCATGCTTGTGAGCGCCCTGATGGGCAGGGAAAAGGCGTTGGACGTTTACCGGCAGGCTGTTGAAGAACGTTACCGTTTTTTCAGTTTTGGGGACGCGATGATGATTTTGTGAGGCGAACGTTATGAAGATATGGGCCGTTTATTTCAGTGCGACGGGGACGACCAAAAAGATCGTTACGGCCATTGCGCGGGGGCTTGGGGAAGGCCTTGGGGCGGCGGAATGTGAATTTGATTTTACGCTGCCTGCCGCGCGGGGCGGATGGCCGGAATTTATGCCGGATGATATCGTTGTTTTTGGCGTTCCCGTTTATGCGGGGCGGGTTCCTAATGTATTGCTGAAGTATCTGGATACGGTTGCCGGGAACGGCGCGTTTGCCGTACCGATCGTTTTATACGGAAACCGGGATTTTGACGATGCCTTGATAGAATTGCGGGATATACTTGCAGGCCATGGTTTTCTGCCGCATGCTGCGGCAGCTTTTGTAGGCGAGCACGCTTTTTCGTATGAGCTTGCGAAGGGCAGGCCCGATGGGAAGGATCTACACTGTGCCAGCAAATTCGCGGAACGGCTGTGCGCAAAATGGTGGGATAGGAGCAGCGGAATTGTTGAGACGCCTGGAACGCCGTACCCATACCGGGGGTATTATATGCCGCGTGACAGGAAAGGAAACCCTATCGATATTCGGAAAGTGAAGCCGTTTACAAAGGAAAGCTGTGATGAATGTGGAGTATGCGCGGAAGTATGCCCGATGGGCAGCATTTCCCGCGAAAATATGCGGGAATGCAGCGGAATATGTATCAAATGCGGCGCGTGTGTAAAAGCATGCCCAAAGCACGCGAAATACTTTGACGACAAAGGCTATTTGTACCATTTGCATCAGCTTGAAGAAGGGCTGAAGAACCGGCGGGAACCGGAGCTATTTTTATAGAATGGGGGAAGGAACATGTTTGGGCACCTGGGATTTTCATATGTGGGACTTATTTTTCTTGTTTTGCTTATCGCTCCCAATATTCTATGGAGCAGGAATCCGCCCGAAGATTATGATAACAGCTTTGAACATGGCATCCTGCTGCTTTTAGAACGTGTTGGACAGGTTGGCTGCGCGCTGTGCGCACTGATGTTCAAAGATTTCAATTTCATGCCGTTTACCCCATGGACGCTGTGGCTTATTTTTGCATTTGCGTTGATGGCACTTTATGAGATATGTTGGCTGCGGTATTTTAAAAGCAGGCGGCGGGCACGGAATATGTACAGCAGTTTTTACGGAATTCCTGTTCCGTTGGCAACGTTTCCGGTGGCGGCGTTTCTGTTGCTTGGGATCTATGGAAAGGTGGTCTGGATGATATTATTTTCTCTTATACTTGGCGTAGGGCACATCGGAATCCATCTGCAGCATGCGGAAGTGTGCGGAATAAAAATAAGATAAGGTATACCTGCACACCCTAGGGTTTGCCTGAAAAGTCTCGCCGCTGCACGGCCTTGTACTTTATCGAAGCCATGGCGTTTTTCATCCGCGCAGCCCTTTGCATACCTTCCATCCAATTGCGTATCCGCCCTTGAGGTGCATGTAAGCGGGTTCGCGGGCGTGCGTGCCGCCCTTGCCCGCAAAAAGGATAGATCAAGAGTAGGCCATCTTACCAAACACCGAGGACGTGTTGCATACCAAGGCTTACCGCGGCGATTCCGATCCAGCAGACAAGGCCCATAAAAATGGGTTTTCCACCTGTCCTGACCAGCTTTACGATATGGGTATTGAGGCCGATAGCTGCCATGGCCATGATAATGAAGAATTTACTGAGTTCCTTGAGAGGCCCTGTCACGAAAGCCGGAAGGTTGAACACCGTCGTGACGACCGAGGCCAGTACAAAAAACAGTACGAACCACGGAAATATTTTTTTGAAGCTGAATGTGGCACCGGTGGCCGCATCCAGCTTTTTTTCTTTACGTGTACGCACGAAGGCCAGCACCAAAGTAATCGGTATGATGGCGAGGGTACGTGTGAGCTTTACGATTGTCGCCTGGTCAAGCGTGTTGCTGCCATGGATCCCATCCCACGCGGCGGCCGCAGCCGTTACCGACGAGGTATCGTTGATAGCAGTACCCGCAAACAGGCCGAAGCCTTCATTGGAAAGACCAAGCGCACCGCCGAGCGTAGGGAAAATAAGCGCGGCAATGACATTGAACAGAAAAATAACAGAAATTGATTGGGCGATTTCCTCGTCGTTCGCACCGATAACGGGGGCGGTTGCTGCGATAGCGGAACCCCCGCAGATGGAAGAACCTACCCCGATCAAGGTGGAAATGCGCGAAGGCATTTTCATCGCACGGTATAAGATAAATGCAAGGATGAGCGATGTGGAAATCGTAGAGATAATGATGGGCAGGGATTGTGCGCCCAAACGCAGGATTTCCGACAGGTTCATGCCGAAGCCAAGCAGAACGACTGCCCATTGCAGGATTTTTTTGGACGTAAAGTTGATTCCGGGTTGGAGAATATCTTTTCGTTTGATCAGGAGGGCCAGAACCATACCGATCAGGATAGCGAACACCGGCCCGCCGACCACAGGCAGGAGCTTGCCGAGAAAAAATGCGGGAATGGCAATTACAAGGCATAAAATAATTCCCATCCAATTTGTTTTTAGAAATTTCATGATACTACCTGCTTTCAAAAAATATAAATACAAGTAGTATTATACCAATTTTAATAATAATTAAAAATTATATATATTTATTAATACATAAATATATGTTATTGTATATAAAAGGAGGGAAAATATGCTTGATTTCAGGATGGATACGTTCCTTATGGTGTGCGAAACTATGAATTTTACACGCGCTGCGGAACGGCTCAATATCACCCAACCGGCCGTATCGCAGCACATCCGTTTTCTGGAGGAATATTACGGCGCGAAGCTGTTTGCCTACCAGGGAAAGAAACTGGAGCTCACGGAAGCGGGACGACTCCTGCAAAGTGCGGGACTCACTATGAAACATGATGTGATGGCCTTAAAGGAAGAAATGGGCGGCCTTGGAAGCGGGAAACTCCTGCGTTTCGGCGTTACGCTTACGGTGGGAGAATTTGTGATTCCCGGACCTGCCGCGCGTTATTTGGCGAACCATCCAGGGGTGTCCCTGCGAATGGACGTATCGAACACCAAGGAGCTCTTACGGAAACTCGACGGCGGCGAGATTGATTTTGCACTGGTGGAGGGAAATTTTGCCAAAAATGAATATGAGCACCTTGTCTACGCGACAGAGCCGTATATCGCCGTATGCGGGAAAGGCCATGTGTTCCGAACAGAAGTACATAAAATAGAAGACTTGACTGGGGAACGGATCATCGTACGGGAAGCAGGATCGGGCACACGGGAGATATTAGAACGCTACCTTGAGGGACGAAACCTTATGTTGGAAGACTTTGGGAATTTTGTTGAGGTCAGTAATATTAACGCGATCAAAATGCTTGTTGGGGAAAATTGTGGAATCACGTTCCTGTATGAAGCGGCGGTGCGCAGGGAGTTATGCGAAGGAACTTTGAAAAGGATTCCGCTGGAAGAGTTTGCCCTTACGCACGACCTGACCTTTATCTGGCGCAAGGGAAGCGTGTTTTCCGAAAACTACAGGAAAATATTTATGGAATTGCAGGAAACGCCGGGGACTGCGGTTTGAATGGAACCATGGGCAGGGCAGTGCGTGAAGAGGAAGAAATAAAGCGATTAGCGATTGACTTCACCCTTTATTTCCGATATTATAAAATAAATGAAACGTTCAAAAATATAAATAAATGATGGAAAATGACGAAAAATCTTTTAAAATAAGGAAAATGTGGGAGATTTGGCCTTCTGATTGAATTTGAACAAAACAATTAGAATCATTAATTGGCTGAAGACGAACGGTGAGGAAAAGGTATGCCAGAGATATTTCAGGGGAATCAGGGTAAGGAACGGAAGCCGGAACGGCACAAGATTGCGACTATGCGTGACGTTGCACGGCTCGCCGGTGTATCGCAGGGAACGGTCTCGAACGTTCTTAATGGTGTAAAGGGAGTAAGCAGTGATAAAATAAAGCGCGTAGAAGCGGCGGTGAAAGAGCTTGGGTATGAGCAAAACGCCCTCGCCAAGAACCTGAAGACCAGCAAAAACGGAAATACGATCTATGTGATCTTTCCCAATCTAAACGAACCGGAGTTTGAAGAGATATTTGATGCGGTGACGCGGATGGCGGAAGAGCGCGGTTTTTCCTTGAATGTATTTGTGTGCAGCGAGCTTCCTTACCGGGAGAAGCAAATTTTGAATCAGGCGCGGATGTTCAATGCAGATGGGATATTGCTGATCACTTGCCAGCCCGAAAACGAACGGTTGTTCCAAAAACTGGAAAAGGGCGGCCATCGCGTTGTGGGGATGCTGCGCAAAATCGAAAACTGCGGCTTTGTCGGCATCGACGTCAGGGAGACTCTGATAAAAAATATCAACAGGCAGATTGGCTGCGGAACCAAAAGGATCGCAATGCTGACGGGCCCGCGGGAATATTCTTTCGATACGGCTTGCGTCGATGCGTACCTGAACGCATTGTTTTCCGCCGATATCGAGATCCGCAATGATTATCTGCTGACCACCGAATATGACAAGGAAAGCGCGATGCAGCAAGCGGTCCGCCTTTTGAACCTCAAGGAAAAGCCCGAAGCGATCTATGTAACGAGCGAGGTGTTGGCGGAGGGGGTGCGCAAAGCGGTCGCGCTCACGAGCACCGATGGGAAGGATATTCCCAAACTGATTATTATGAAGAGCAGGCGGTGGACAGATACACCGGCGGCAAATGAAGAAAGCATAATCCTTCCGTATGGGAAGATGGGGAAGATGGCATTCGAGATGCTGGCGGGGTTGATCGGAAAACCGAAAGGAGACGCTGAAGAACGTCTTATAAAGCCCGAAGAAAAGAAAGAAGAACTGTTGAAACTGCAAACCGGAAAGCCGGGAGAAGAACAGGTATGTGTCCTTCTCCCGAACAATCATGCGGGCCGTGCGGTGAAATATCTGTGCAATGATTTTACGAGGAGCACGGGGATCAAGGTGCAGGCGGACCTGATAAATTACCGCGGCATGCTCGATGAAATATGGAGGAGCAGCGATGGAAGATATGATGTGTTTGCCCTTGATGTGCCGTGGGTTAAGGAACTTGTGGTGAAAGGCTGCCTCGAATTATTGGAGGATCATATTGGAGACGCATCCCAACTGCGGGAAAGGTTCCCGGGGCAGATATTCGACGCTTATTCACTGATGAACGGCCGGATGTGGACGTTGCCGTTCAGTTTTACGACGCAGTTACTGTTTTACCGCAAGGATCTTTTTGAAAAATTGAAAAACCAGCGCCTTTATTTTGAGTGGTATAAGGAAGAATTGAGGGTTCCGACGACATGGGAAGAATATAACAAGGTGGCCCGTTTGTTTACCCGAAAGTTCAATCCGGATTCCGATACACTTTATGGGACTTCGCTGTCAGGCAGGGTGCCCACCGGCGCGACGAGTGAGTACCTGCCGCGCATATGGGCGCAGGGGATCGACCTTTTCAACGGTGAGACGGCGATCAACGACCGTGAAAAAGCTGTGTATGCACTGGAAAATTATATTGAATGCTATGACTACGCGCATCCGGAAGCGCCGAACTGGTGGTGGGATGATGAGGCAATGGATTTCTGCCGGGGAAATTCCGCGATGATGGTACAGTATTCCGATCAAGTGACCATCCTGCGGGATAGGAACATATCGCGCGTTGTTGGCAAAGTGGGCTATGATGTGGTTCCGGGGAATGCTTCCCTGTTTGGGGGGTGGTCTATCGGAATGAACAGCCATTCCGGAAAAAAAGAGCAGGCATGTGAATTCATCAAGTGGGCGACCTCGGAGCGGATGTCGGTAGTAAACGCTGTATTGGGGCGGATTGTTCCCTATACGAGCATTTGCGATAGCACGGAGCTCTTAAACCTGTATCCGTGGCATAAGGAGACGTTTGAGGTGTTTAAAGATGCGAAAAAACGCTTCGCACCAAATACGGCGGACGGCAGGTGTATTTCGGAGAATGTGTTTGAGAAGATCATTGGAAGCACGGTAAATGCGGCGATTACGAAAAAATATACGGCTAAAGAAGCGGTGGACCGGATGGATCGGGAGATCGGAAAAATCTATCGGAGATAAACGGAAAATATAAAAAAAGCCGTTCCTCTTTTCGGGGAACGGTTTTTTGTTGGAAGAAAAAGTTAAAATTCAAAAATAAATTTATTGACACGTTACAAAAATTATTGTAATATAAATTTACGACGGAGGCAAACGGCCTCTCTGAGACAATAAACCCCAATATAAAAAAGAAAAATCGATAATAAAAAGACTGAATAAAATAAAAAAACAATATTTTGATACGATACAAATAAATTTTAACGTTTAAAATTTGCGCGGCCAAATGATGCGGTATGAATAGACGCAAATCAAAATAAATGACAATCGGCGGAGGGAGAGGACGCGATGGAGACGCAACGGCAGAAATACCTGGAGGATAAGGCGTGGGAAATACGAAAAACCGGGCTTGAAATGGTGCGGGAAGCAAAATCAGGGCACATAGGAGGTGCTTTTTCCCTTTCGGAAATTATGGCAGTGCTCTATTTTGAAAAAATGAAAATCGCCCCGGAAAACCCGAAATGGGAATTGCGCGACCGGCTGGTGCTTTCTAAGGGGCACGCTACGGTGGCGCTGTATCCGACACTTGCACTGAGAGGTTTTTTCCCGGTAGAACGGCTGAAAACGTTTCGCAAAATCGATGGATCGCTTTCCGGGCACGCGGAAATGAGGAATGTCGAAGGAGTGGATATGTCTACTGGATCGTTAGGGCAAGGGTTCTCGGCAGCGGTAGGGATGGCCCAGGCTGCGAAAATGACGGGGAATGAATGCACGGTCTATGCTATTTTGGGCGATGGAGAGATACAGGAAGGCCAGATATGGGAAGCGATGATGTATGCGGGCGCGCATGGACTCGACAACTTGGTGGCGATATTGGACTGCAACAAAGTACAGCTTGACGGCACTGTGAAAGAGATACTGGATACGGGCGATCTTAAGGCAAAATTTGAAAGTTTTGGAATGCATACGCAAAGGATTGACGGACATAACGTACAGGAGATCGCGCGGGCAATCGACGTGGCGAAGGAGACGCGTCAAAAAGCGCACATGATTATTGCGGATACCATCAAAGGTAAAGGGGTTTCCTTTATGGAAGGCAAAAATCAATGGCATGGGAAAACGCCGAACGATGCAGAATTTGAGCAGGCTTTTGCGGAATTGGAAGCGAGGAACTGAGGAGATGAAAGGAAAAATTTCTACAAGGGACGTATACGGAGATACGTTGAAGGAGATTGGGGCAGATGAAAAAGTTGTTGTGCTCGACGCAGATGTGAGCACCTGCACTATGTCGTGTATGTTTGGGGAAGCTTACCCGGAACGTTTTTTCAATGTGGGGATCGCAGAAGCAAACATGGTCGGCATGGCTGCCGGCATGGCGGCATTCGGGCTCAAGCCTTTTGTGAGCTCTTTTGCAATGTTCATCGCAGGCAGGACGTTTGACCAGATCCGCAATTCGGTGGCATACCCGGGGCTCAATGTGAAACTGATCGGAACGCATGCCGGACTCATCGTGGGTGAGGACGGAGCGACCCACCAGTGTCTGGAAGATATGGCGCTGATGAGGAGCATCCCCGGGATGGTGGTTATTTGCCCGGCGGACGGAAATGAAACAAAACAGGCAGTGCTCACACTAAATAAGTATGAAGGGCCTGCGTATCTTCGGATTGGCCGGGCAGCCGTGGAGACAGTCACCGATTTTGAAGCGTATTCATTCGAGATCGGAAAAGCAGTGGAAATGCGGCAGGGAAGCGACCTCACCGTTATTGCCTGCGGGATTGCCGTGAGCAAGGCGCTTGAGGCAGCGGACATATTAGCGGGGGAAGGGGTACGGACAAGGGTACTCAATATGCATACGATCAAGCCGATCGACCGGGAAGCGGTTATAGCGGCAGCACAGGAGACTGGGGCAATCGTAACAGCGGAAGAACACAACGTTATGGGCGGGCTTGGCAGTGCGGTCGGCGAGGTCGTGGGCGAGTGCTGCCCGGTGCCGGTGCTAAAAGTTGGCACGCAGGATACGTTCGGACGTTCCGGAAACGCGGATCAACTGCTGGAAATGTACGGAATCAGCACTGGTGCGATCATAGAGAAAGCAAGGGAAGCCTTGAGACTGAAATAAACGGAAGGAAATGCAATGAAGACAATAAAAGCAGAGAAATTGACGCGGGAAGCATTTTGGGAATTCGGTACTTATGTGAATATTACGGAGCCGGAAGGCAACAGCTTGGGAGATTTTTTTAACGATAAAGGCCTGTTTCCGGTTTCAGGAGATATGCCGGTCGCCTTCTCTCCGCTCTTGCTGCACGGGGCGGAAGAAATGATAGTCACGATGGCAGAATATCATAATACGACGGGAGAAGGCATTATTGCCATGGACGACGATATCGTGATCCATGTAGCGCCGCCGACAGGTGCGCCTGTCTCCGGATTGACGAGGGCTTTTATTGTGCCTAAGGGGACGATGGTGATCCTGAAAACGGGCGTATGGCATTTCGGAGGTTTTCCGCTCCACAAGGAAGTGGGACATGTGTTAATCATTCTTCCGGAACGCATTTATAAAACGGATTGCTGTGTGGTGGAATATGCAAAGGAAAACCACATCAAAATCGAATTGTAAAAACATTTGGAATGGAGAAGGAATCATGAGCACAAAAAATGTAATGGAACAATTTTCACTGAAGGATAGGGTAGCAATCGTTACCGGCGGCGGGCAGGGGCTTGGCAGGTCTATGGCGATTGCCCTTGCCCAGGCAGGCGCGGATATTGTGATCGCCGCCCGGCGTATCGAGACGGCGCTTGCGACGCAGAAGATTATCGAGCAGGAGGGTGTGAAGTGCACCGTAATCAAGGGGGATATGCGCAATGAGGACGATGTGAAAGCTATGGTCGCTCAGGTGATGGATGAATATGGCAAGATCGATATCCTGTTCAATAACGCGGGGACGTGGCTTGGTGACGATGCAGAGAAAGTGACCACAGAGGATTGGAAGGAGGTCATCGACGTCAACCTCACAGGTCCGTTTATCGTCTCGCGCGAGGTCGGAAAGGTAATGCTTCGGCAGGGCAAGGGGAGCATCGTAAACATTGGCTCTATGTCTGGACTGATCGTCAATACGCCGCAGAACCAGTGCGCGTATAACGCTTCCAAGGGTGGACTCATCATGCTGACTAAGTCTATGGCGACGGAATGGGCAATGCGCGGTGTGCGTGTGAATGCGCTTTGCCCGGGATATATGCGTACGGAGATGAGCGAAGACCGCTATCAGCGCAAGGATCCAGCGATCGAACGCTGGTTCTCCATGACTCCAATGGGACGCTCTGGCCAAACGGACGAACTGATGGGAATCGCGGTTTATCTGGCGTCGGATGCATCCAGTTTTGTGACGGGCGCCACTTATCTTGTGGATGGCGGCTATACGGCATGGTAAGCCGGTTAGAGAAGAAAACATTTTAGCTTAAACGCTAAATAATAAAATAATGGAGGAAAACGATTATGAAAAAACTTTCACTGATCGCTGTAGCCCTGTTTATGGCGATCGCACTTGTCGCCTGTTCGGCAGTCACAACAGATTCAACGGCAGCTGAATCATCCGCTCCGGCTGAACAAAGCACGGAAGCGTCCGCTGCGGCGTCGGCGGCAGAACCGGCGGCGGGCGGAGCGATCAAAATTGGCGTTTCCGTAGCGGATCAATCTAACCCGTTCTATATTGAAATATTGGACGGCATGGAATCTGCGGTTCAAGGGGACGACCAGCTGATCGTAATGGACGCTGGATTTGACGCAGCAAAGCAGATCACGGACATTGAGGATATGATCCAGCAAGGCGTCAGCGTCATGATGATCGATCCTGTGGACTCGAACGGAATCCAGGCTTCGCTGAACGCTTGCAAAGCGGCGGGCATCCCGGTCGTATGCTATAACTCGCCGGTCGATGACGCGAGCCTCGTGGAGAGCACGGTTGCAACGGACAATTTCATGGCGGGCCAGCTGATCGGCGAAGCGCTTGGAGAAGCGCTTGAAGGCAAGGGCAAAGTTGTGATGCTTACCTACAACGTGGCACAGGTCTGTGCAGACAGGGCGAATGGTTTCAAGGATGCGCTCTCTCAATATCCTGATATCGAAATCGTTGAAGAACAGGAAATCCAGCCCGGCGTCGATACGGCAATGCCGGTAATGGAAAATATGCTGCAAGCTTATCCGGACCTCACGGGCGTGTTCGCACTCAACGACCCATCGGCAATCGGCTGTGCGGCAGCCGTTGACAGCGCGGGCAAGCTCGACCAGATCAAGATCGTAGGCGTAGACGGTTCGGAAGACGGAATAGCGGCCATCAAAGAAGGAAAGATGTTTGCGTCGGCTTCCCAGGATCCAGTCGAAATCGGCAAGCAGAGTATTGAGGTCGCATACAAGGTGATAGCGGGTGAAACGGTAGAGGCAGACATCAAGGTCCCGAGTGCGCTGGTTACGGCCGAAACGCTGCAAGCGGGAGAATAATTCAAATTCCAGGATACTGAAAATATCGAGGGATAAAGGGATGTGCCGCTGTCCGTCCGCGGTACGGCGGCACCTTTTCTCTCAAGCGTATGAAGCATATGGAAGATATCGACTGATTGCTTTATGGAGGGCAGGTATGGAAAATGAATACTATCTGGAGATGTCGGGGATCAGTAAGACATTTCCGGGTGCTAAAGTGCTCGACAACATTGAATTCAATGTAAAAGCCGGCGAAGTGCGTGCCCTGATGGGCGAGAACGGCGCGGGGAAATCGACGTTAATCAAAATATTGGGTGGAATCTATGACATGGATTCCGGACAGGGAACGATCCGGATCAATGGAGAGGAAGCCAAAATCAATACTGTACAGGATGCACAGCATTACGGGATCGGTATTATCCACCAGGAGATCAGCCTTGCGGAGAACATGTCGATCGCAGACAACCTTTTCATGGGAAAGGAAATCAAGGGGGGAGCGCTCCTCAACGACCGGGAAATGGTTCGTAGGTCGCAGGCGATCCTGGAAGAGATGGGGCTGGGCGTTGACGCGCGCACGAAAGTGCGGGATCTAAGCATTGCGAAACAGCAGATGGTGGAGATCAGCAGGGCGCTGCTGTCGAACGCCAAAATCATTGTGATGGATGAACCAACTTCTTCTTTGACAAAAACAGAGATAGACCAGCTTTTTTTACAGATAGAAAACCTGAAAAAATCAGGGATCGCCATTATTTATATCTCACACAGAATGGACGAGATCTTTGAAATAGCGGATTCTATTTCCATTCTGCGGGATGGAAAAATGATTGGAACGGATACGGTAGAAAATCTGACGCAGGACAAGGTGATCAGTATGATGGTTGGCCGTGAGCTTTCGGAGATTTTCAAACGGGACGGGAAAATAGATGTGGGCGAGGTTTGCCTGGAAGTCAAACACTATTCCAACGAGAAAATTAGAGACATCAATTTTTCCTTGAGGAAAGGAGAAATCGTTGGGTTTGCTGGCCTTGTGGGCGCGGGACGGACTGAGCTTGCCAGGGCGATCTTCGGGATCGATAAAGTGGATTCCGGGGAGCTTTACATAAACGGAGAACGGGCAAATATTCAAAATACGCAAGATGCGATTAGGTATGGCATCGGGTATGTTCCTGAAGACAGAAAAACGGAGGGGCTGTTCCTGATGCATACGATCAAATACAATACCTCTATCGTCGTCCTGGATAAATTCATTAAAAACGTAGGCGTCAACAAAAAGTATGAAAACGAGCTGATAGGAAAGTATGCGGATGCCCTCTCCATCAAGATGACTTCTCCGGAACAAAAGGTGCAATTCCTTTCCGGCGGCAATCAGCAGAAAGTAGTCCTTGGAAAATGGATGGCCGCCGACCCGGATATCTTTATTCTCGACGAACCGACGAGGGGAGTCGACGTTGGCGCGAAGGCTGAAATCTACCAGTTGATCTATGGCCTTGCCAAACAGGGAAAAGCCGTTATGCTGATTTCTTCAGAAATGGAAGAGATCATCAACCTCAGCGACCGAATCGTTGTTATGCATGAAGGTTCGGTGACGGGAGTGCTTGACAATAACGAAACATCAAGAGCAAAGCAGGAAGAAATTATGTGGTTTGCTTCGGGAGGAAAAGAAAATGCAAAAAATTAGTGAAAATAAGATTGGAGTCGGCTCGAATCCGGTCGTCGTTTTTTTCAAAAACAATATGGGCATACTGATCGCGCTGCTGGCGCTTTGCGCGGTATTATCCATCGCAACGGATTCGTTTTTGACGGCAAACAATCTGCTTACCGTGCTGCGGCAGATATGCATCAATGCATTCCTCGCGATCGGCATGACCTTTGTGCTGATTATCGGCGGGATTGATTTGACCGTAGGTTCTGTGGTTGGGGCAAGTGGAGTCGCGGTGGTTATGCTGATGGAAAGCGGTGTTGCGATCGCCCCGGCGATCATCGTGGCGCTCCTGTTTGGAGCGGCGATCGGCCTGATAAACGGTACGATCATCGCTTTCACCGGCATGCCTCCTTTCATCGTGACACTGTCTTTGATGGGATCGCTGCGCGGGCTGTGTTACCTGATTACGGACGGGCGGTCCGTAGCCTCAAAAAATGAACTGTTTACGGTGATTGGCAACGGCTATTTGTTTGGAATTCCGATACCGATCTATATCCTTGTTGTAACCGCGGTCGTGATGTCGATCCTGCTTTATAAGACTAAATTTGGCAGGCGGATGTATGCGGTAGGCGGAAATGAGAACGCAGCGCGTTTCGCGGGCATCAAGATCAAAGGGCTTACGATCCGTGTCTATATGATCTCAGGTATCCTTTCGGCACTTGCAGGCATCGTGCTTGCCTCCCGGATGTATTCGGGCCAGCCGACGGCGGGTGACGGATATGAGGCGGACGCTATTGCTGCGGCGGTGCTGGGCGGTACGAGCTTCAACGGCGGGATCGGTACGATCGGCGGAACAATCATCGGCGCGTTGGTGATCGGAATACTCAGCAACGGCCTGAATTTGCTCCATATTTCGTCTTATGTACAGATGATTATAAAGGGGCTGGTCATCATATTGGCCGTCGGTTTTGATATTCTGAAGAATAGGAAGATGGCAAGACAGTGATGGAAATGCCTACAAGCGAGAGAGGATACGTGCTGGGAGCTGATTTTGGCAGCGATTCGGTGCGCGCAGTGGTGGTGGATCTTACGGACGGCTCTATGTGTGCGGAAGCCGTATGCACCTATCCCAGGTGGATCAACGGATTGTATCAGTTGCCGGAGGAGGGGATTTTCCGGCAACATCCGGCGGATTATCTCGAGGCGCTGGAAACAGTTGCCGCAGAGGCACTTGGGAAGGCTGGAGATAGAGTGCGAAAGGCAGTGCGGGGAATTGCGGTGGATACCACAGGCTCGACGCCGTGCCCTGTCGACCGGGCGGGAACCCCGCTTGCGCTTACAAGGGGATTTGAAGAAGATACCGGAGCGATGTTCCATCTGTGGAAGGATCACGCGGCAGTCAACGAAGCGGAAGAAATCAACCGTGTACTCTCCGACTGGCATGGTTTGGATTATACCAAGTATCAAGGCGTCTATTCCAGCGAATGGTATTGGGCGAAGATACTTCGTACCAGCCGCTTATCGGAAAAAATACGGGAGGCCGCGTTCAGCTGGGTCGAGCATTGTGACTGGATTACGGGAGAACTTGCCGGCAATACGGATCCGCTGACGATGTACCGCTGTTCGTGTGCGGCAGGGCATAAAGCGCTGTGGCACAGCGAGTGGGACGGGCTTCCGGACGCGGAATGCCTCGGATCGCTGGATCCGGCATTGAAAAAGGCCGCACTCAATTTTGGGAGAAACGTAAAACCTGCGGGAACAAAAGTTGGTATGCTGTGTAAAAAATGGGCGGAGAGACTTGGCCTGCCAGCGGGAGTGGCCGTGGGCGGATGCTCGTTTGACGCGCACGCCGGCGCGGTGGGAGCGGGAGTCCGCGAGAGGATTTTAGTCGCTAATCTTGGGACTTCTGCCGTTGATATGATGATAGAGCGGGCGGAGCGCCTGCCGACCAGGCAGATGGCCTATGCCTGTGGAATGGCGGAAGATTCGATTCTTCCCGGGTATATGGGAATTGAGGCAGGACAATCCGCCTTTGGCGACGTATATGCATGGCTGAAACGGTTCCTGATATGGCCAAGCGAACAATTCGGGGATGAAAAAACGAAAAGGGAGCTGTCGGAAAAACTGCTGGGCGAGCTAACGAGGCAGGCGGAAGCCCTTGATATTGGAAGCGCGTTGCCTGCACTCGACTGGTTCAACGGCAGGCGGTATCCGTATGCCGATGAATCCGCGCGCGGGGCGATCGCGGGGCTTTCCCTTGGAACTGAGCCGCCGCAGGTGTTCCAGAGCCTTGTTCTTGCGACGGCTTTTGGTTGGAAGCGGATCATTGACAGCCTGAGCCGTGAAGGCCTTGCTATTGAAACAATAATCGCCGTCGGAGGGATCGCGCAGAAATCTCCGTATGTGATGCAGACGATGGCAGATGCGTTGGAGCGCCCAATTTATGTTTCGGCGTCCGCGCAGGCCTGCGCCCGCGGAGCTGCGGTTTTCGCGGCGGCGGCATGCGGAGCCTATTCTGACATATTTGCAGCGCAGGAAGCGATTTGCGAAGGATATGTGAGCGAATATGTTCCGAATACCGCGCGGAAGAGAAGTTACGCAGAGGCGTTCCGGCGGTATTGCCGCTTGGGGGAGAGCGTGCGATAAATCAGGCCAAAAATGGGTAAGGATGTGCCGAGGGGCCGGATATGCAGCCAAAAAAAGAATAGAATACTCCCTACTTAGAATGAAATTGATTGATCCGGCAGGCAAGGGCCGGCCCCTGATTTGTTGGCAGATGGAAAGAACTTGACGGCATTGGCCTGCGGATGCTATAGTAACGGTAGTAAAAAGAGGAGGCAGTTCGATGCGCAATATTTCTTGCTGAAGACATATTATGTTGGAAACGAAGGACAGTTTGTGTTTGCCGTTTCCGTGCAAGAAATTACGTTTTGAAATTGCCTGGGACCATAACTGTTTGCGGGATTTTGCGACCTGCGGGAAAATGACGTATTTTCTTGCAGGTTTTTTTATGGAAAAGTTCCGCCCCTGCGCAGCAACGGTTGGAACTGCAAAGGAGGGTGATAGTAATGTCCCAAATCAATGTAGACGACCTGTCATTTTGCTATGACGGAAGCTATGATATGGTGTTTGAACATGTATCTTTTCAGGTGGATACGGATTGGAGGCTTGGATTGATTGGACGGAATGGATGCGGTAAAACGACTCTTCTGAACTTGCTGATGGGCAAATATCCGTATAAAGGAACCATTGCAAGTGCCGTTCCGTTTGATTATTTCCCATTTGCGGTTGCGGATTCATCGGAAATCACCATGGATGTGGCGCGCGGGATATGTCCGGGTGCGGAGGAATGGCAGCTTCTGCGGGAACTGAATCTTCTTGCAGTACCACAAGAGGCTTTATGGCGTTCTTTTGGAACGCTGAGCAATGGAGAACAAACCAAAGTGCTGCTTGCGGCATTGTTTTCAAAAGAAAACAATTTTCTGCTGCTGGATGAGCCGACCAATCATCTCGATGCACAGGCAAGAAGAACGGTGGCCGATTATTTATGCCAAAAGAAAGGCTTTATTCTTGTTTCCCATGACAGGAATTTTTTAGACAGGTGTATCGACCACGTTTTATCAATCAACCGTACAAACATAGAGATACGAAATGGAACTTTCTCTGTATGGATTCAAAATAAGGAACGGCAGGACGTGCATGAATTAGAACAAAATATCCAGTTGAAAAAAGAAATAGGACGTCTCGCGAAAACCGCGCGGCAAAAAAAAGGATGGTCACAAAAAGTGGAATGCTCCAAAAAGGGGGAACGCACTGCGGGGCTGCGTCCGGATAGGGGATATATTGGGCACAAAGCGGCTAAAATGATGAAAAGGGCGAAGACGGCAGAACGGCGGGCAGAAAAAGCGGCCGAAGAAAAAGCCAAACTCTTGAAAAATGTCGAAAAAATGGAGGACGTGTTCGTTCATCCGTTGGTTCACCACGCAAACCGGCTTATAGAATACCGGGATGTTTTTCTGAGATATGGGGAAAAAGAAGTGTGCGGGCCGGTAAATTTTACTTTGGAAAATGGGGAACGGATTGCGCTTCGTGGAAAAAACGGCTGTGGGAAATCAAGCGTATTAAAGCTTGTATGCGGCGAAAGCGTAGAGTTTCGGGGAAGTTTCCGAAGCGCAAGCGGCCTCGTGATTTCCTATGTGCCGCAGGATCCGTCTTTTCTGAGCGGGAGCCTGGAGCGGTTTGCGGAAGAAAGCAGCCTGGACAGGACGCTGTTTCTGACGTTGCTGCGCAAATTGGATTTTTCAAGGAGCCAGTTTGAAAAAAGTATGGAAAATTTCAGCGCAGGGCAAAAGAAGAAAGTGCTGCTTGCGAAAAGTTTATGCGAACGGGCGCATCTTTATGTTTGGGATGAACCGCTCAATTATATCGATGTGCTGTCCCGCATGCAAATCGAGCGTCTGCTCAGGGAGTGCGCGCCCACTATGCTGTTTGTAGAGCATGACAGCGCCTTTGAAGAGGGTGTGGCTACAAAAACAATAGAGCTTTAAAATTTACTTTTTTGATGCAGTCTGGTAGAATAAAGCAGATTACAGTGCAGAGAGGTAATACATGGAATTTAATTTTCGGGTGGAAAAAAGAGACGGTGGGAGCAAGGCGCGCACCGGGGTTTTACATACGCCGCACGGCGAAATCAAAACGCCGGTATTTATGCCGGTAGGCACGCAGGCTACCGTCAAGGCGATGACGAACGACCAGGTGCTCCATGCGGGCGCGCAGATTATCCTGGGAAATACCTATCATCTTTATATGCGGCCGGGGCATGAACTGATTCGCGAGGCAGGCGGGCTGCACCAATTTATGAACTGGAAAAAGCCGATTCTGACAGATAGCGGAGGATTCCAGGTGTTCAGCCTCGGCGATCTCAGGAAATTGACGGAAGAGGGAGCTGCATTCCAGTCGCACCTCGATGGATCGCGGCATATGTTTACTCCCGAAAAGGTAGTGGAAATCGAAGAAGCGCTCGGTTCGGATATCATGATGGTGCTCGATGAATGCACGCCTTATCCGGCAGACTTCGACTATACGAAGCATTCAATGGAGCGGACGCACCGCTGGGCAAAGCGGTGCAAGGATGCGCAGACCCGCGGCGACCAGGCCTTGTTTGGGATTGTGCAAGGGGGGATGTATCCGGATTTGCGTAAGCGGAGCGCCGAGGAGATTGCGAAGCTCGATTTTATCGGGAATGCCATCGGCGGGCTTTCCGTGGGGGAACCCAAGCCAATGATGTACGAGATGCTCGATGTGGTGACCGACGTATTGCCGGAGGAAAAGCCGCGGTATTTGATGGGCGTCGGGACGGCGGACTGCCTCGTGGAGGGAGTCGCCCGCGGAGTTGATATGTTTGACTGCGTTCTGCAAACGCGCATAGCCCGCAACGGTACCGCGCTTGTAAGAAACGGGAAACTCGTGATCCGTAATGCAGAGTATGCGAAAGATTTTCGGCCCATCGATGAAACATGCGACTGTTATGCATGCAAAAACCATACGCGTGCCTATATCCGGCATCTCGTGAAAACCAATGAAATTTTGGGGGCGATTTTACTTTCCATCCACAACACGAGATTCACGATCCGCCTGATGGAGGAAATACACGGACACATCGAGGCGGGAACATTCGGGGAATTCAGACGTGAATTTATGGATAATTTCCGCCTGTAAAGCGAAATAATGGTTGACTTGCGCGTGCTTTACCGATATTATAAATATTAGTGATTTTTGAATTTGAAAGGCGGTAAAAAATATGCCAGTTAGTGATGGTGGCGCAGCGAGCGCAGCCGGTTCCAGTAATATGATGATGATGCTCTTCCCGATCCTGCTGATCGTGGTGTTCATCGTACTCATCATTGTTCCGAACAAGAGAAAAGAAAAACAGTTTAAAAATATGCTCAGCAATTTGCGCGTGGGCGACATGATCAAGACGATCGGCGGGTTCTATGGCAAAGTCGTCATGATCAAAGAAGACCTTGTGACCATCGAGTGCGGCCCGGACAAAACAAAGCTGGTGCTCTCGAAAGGCGCAATCGCTTCCGTGGAAAGCTTCGAAGAAGGAAAGGAAATTCCTGCAAAAACCGACGATAAGAAGGATGAAGCAAAGAAGGACGAGACGAAAGATTCTTCTGCGAAAACCTCAAAAAAAGGGAAATAACTTGAGTTTTTATAGGCCGTGTGATACAATACACAGGTAAAAGTTTCGAGGAGGAATTTCTGATGAAGCATATTAAGACAGTGACGAAGAGCAATTTGAAGGATACACTGCGTACGGGTGGCTGCGGGGAGTGCCAGACATCGTGCCAGTCGGCCTGCAAAACGTCATGCACGCTTGCAAACCAGAAGTGCGAAAAGAAAAACTAACTTTTTAGAGTAACGAGGTGGCGGCATTGTGATTATGCCGCCATTTTTCATGTGCGGCAGGAGAGCGCATGATTAGAAATATCGGCAAAAGGGGCAAAACGCGAATATGTTTTTTAAGAAGGGGAAAAAATGGTTCATTTGATAGAATTTTGCGGAAAGTATGCGGCGCTGGATGTGGAATCCGGTTCGGTGCATGCGATTGATAAAACTGCAATGAGCGTACTTACATTTAAAAACGCAGGGAAGACGAACGAGCAGATTGTGAATGACTTAGGAGAAGATGCGCGTGAAGTCCTGGATGAAATCGAAGAATTGACCCAAAAAGGGCTTTTATATTCGAAGTGTGAGATTAACGGCGAAAACGCGCAGTTTAATACGCCTGTGATTAAGGCTTTATGCCTTCTTGTCGCGCAGGACTGCAACCTTCGCTGCTCTTATTGTTTTGCGGATACGGGAGAATACCACGGCGCGCGGGCTTTGATGGATGTGGATACGGCAAAGGCGGCAATCGATTTCCTGATCGCGCATTCCGGCGGGCGCAGGAATCTGGAAGTAGATTTTTTTGGCGGCGAGCCGCTGATGAATTTTGATGTTGTGAAGCAGACGGTGGAATATGGCCGGCAGCAGGAGAAATTACATGACAAAAATATCCGCTTTACGCTTACGACAAACGCCTACCATGTGACGGACGAAATGGCGGAGTTCATCAACAAAGAAATGAAAAACGTAGTAATCAGCATTGACGGCCGGAAAGAAATACATGATAAGATGCGTAAAAATATTGCCGGAGAAGGAAGTTATGACAGAGTGCTCAAGAATGCGCATAAAATCGTGGATGGGCGCGGAGGGCAGGAATATTATGTCCGCGGTACCTACACGGCGGAAAATCTTGATTTTTCAAACGACGTATGCGCCATTGCGGATGCAGGGTTTGACCAGATTTCCGTGGAGCCGGTGGTGACGGGCGAAAGTTATGCGATCAGGCCGGAGCATATTCCGCAGCTTAAGCATGAATATGAAATGCTTGCAAGGGAATATATTAAGCGTGAAAAAGCGGGAAAAGGGTTTTGTTTTTTCCATTTTATGATTGACCTTAATTCCGGTCCCTGCCTCAACAAGCGTTTGCGGGGGTGCGGCGCGGGAAGCGAATATCTTGCTGTTACTGCGGACGGGAATCTTTATCCCTGCCATCAATTTGCGGGAATGGAAGATTTTTCTATGGGAAACGTCCATGACGAGGATGTCAACCAGGAAATCAAAAAGATGTTTCTGGACACTCATGTATTCACCAAGCAGGGATGCAGCGAATGCTGGGCAAAATATTATTGCTCGGGCGGATGTGCGGCGAATGCGTACCATTCTACCGGGGATATCAGGAAGCCGTATGAGCTTGGATGTGAGACGGAAAAGAAGCGGATCGAGACCGCGATAGCGATCAAGGTTTTTGAGGAGGACTTGTTATGATTTCAAAAGTTAAAGGAAAAACACCGCAAATCGATGCGACTGCATTCGTACACAAAAGCGCAGTGGTGGCGGGAGATGTCATATTGAAGGAAAATTCCAGTATATGGCCGTGCGCCGTGTTGCGCGGAGATGTCGGACAGCCGGTCATAATAGGAAAGAATTCCAATGTGCAGGATAACAGCGTATTGCATACCAATGACGAAGAACCGCTTGTTATCGGTGATAATGTTGTAGTAGGGCATAACGCAAACCTGCATTCCTGCGAAATCGGGGAGGGTTCGCTGATCGGTATTGGCGCAGTGGTACTGGATGGCGTTAAGATTGGGAAGAACTGCCTGGTGGCAGCGGGAGCACTTGTGACGCCGAATAAGGAATTTCCGGACGACAGTATGATTATGGGATCGCCGGCCAAGGTGGCACGGACGCTGGAGCAAAAGGATATCGATTATCAACGCAGCCTTGTGGAGCATTATGTAAACGAAGCAAAAGAGTATCTGGAAACGGAAGAAGAACTGTAATGAAAAAAGCAAAAAGCGGCTGCCGGGAGGCAGCCGCTTTTTTGATACGGACAAAGCTTGCACAGAGGCGTATTTTTCGTTATACTAGATAAGTCAATTGTTTCATTTCATATCAAAAAAAGGGGAAGTTGTATGGAGTTTGATTGGGGCGTAGTAATCTCTTTTATTGGCTATTTTATCTTTGTACTGCTGATCGGGTTTTATTTTTATAAGAAATCATCTAATCTTTCAGATTATATGCTCGGCGGCAGGGGGCTCAACCCGGCGGTGACGGCGCTTTCCGCGCAGGCATCGGACATGAGCGGGTGGCTTTTGATGGGGCTTCCGGGCGCGTTATACCTTTCAGGTATGAGCGAGGTGTTGATTGGCGTAGGACTCGCGGTGGGCTCATACTGTTCGTGGCTGGTGGTAGCAAAACGCCTGCGCCAGTATTCCTATGTAGCAGGCGACTCCATTACAGTACCGCAGTTTTTTGAAAACCGGTTTAAGGATGAGAAGGGCGTATTGCGCCTGATTAGTTCTGCGGTTATCCTGGTCTTTTTTACATTCTATGTAGTCTCGGGATTTGTATCCGGCGGGACGGTATTTACGGCGGTTTTTCCGGGAATGGATTATCAGATGGCAATGATTATCTGTGCCGCTGTTATCATCGCGTATACGTTTATGGGTGGTTTTAAAGCCGTATGCTGGACGGATTTTTTCCAGGGCATGCTGATGCTGGTGGCGATATTTGTTGTGCCGCTTGCAGCTATGGGTAAGCTGGGAGGACCGGCTGAGGCCATGCAGGCGGCGAATAATATTGCCCCAGGCTTCCTCGATCCGTTTACCAATACAGACGGGACTCCGCTTTCGCCTATGGTATTGATCTCCAACCTTGCGTGGGGTCTTGGATATTTCGGTATGCCGCATATCATCATCCGTTATATGGCAATTAAAGAACCGCGCATGATTAAAACGTCGCGCAGAATTGCAACCGGATGGATCGTGCTTGCACTTGCAGGCGCGGTTATGGTCGGTATTGTTGGCAGGGTATATCTTGGAGATGTGTTCACGGATGCCGCCGGCGCGCAGACGGTGTTCCTTGTGATGGCAGGACAACTGTTTGTACCTGTGATCGCGGGCATCTTGCTTTCCGCGATTCTCGCTGCCGTTATGAGTACGGCGGATTCACAGCTTTTGGTTGCATCGTCGGCGATTACGGCAGATATCTATGAAAAATTTGCAAAAAAGAAACCTTCCGAGAAGAAACTGATGTGGGTTGGGAGGATTGGCGTTATTATTATCGCGGTGATTGCGGCGGTACTCGCACGCGACCCGCAGACTTCCATTATGTCGGTCGTATCCTTTGCATGGGCCGGCTTTGGCAGCGCATTCGGCCCGATTGTGCTGCTTGCGCTCTTCTGGAAACGCACAACGCGTAATGGCGCGATTGCAGGCATGGCAACCGGTTTTGTTATCTCGATCCTGTGGAATCAGCTTTGGGCAGGACCGACGGGGCTTTATGAAATTGTTCCGGGTTTCCTGCTCGCGCTTGCGGTTTGCGTGGTTGTAAGCTTGCTGGACAAGAAACCTACGGCTGAAATTGAGAAAGAATTCGAAGAAGCAAAGGTGAGCGAAGCGTAATTCGCCAAGAAGGGGAGGGCTTTCGAAATAGAAAGCCTTCTTTTAATTGAAGATATTTTTAACAAATAAAAGAAAATAATTCATCATTCCTCTCTGCGAAATATGATATAATATAACTATCTTTGGATAGTTTTGCTGAATATAGGGTGTTTTCATTGAAAAAAAAGGATGTCTCGCTTGAAAAAAGTTGCCAGCTAATTCAAAATGCGCTCGGCATCAATTGTTCCGTAGAGGACGTATGGGAAAATTGTGTTCCCGACAATTCATTTTGCCGGGAATGTCTTCGTTTGCAGAAAAAATATGGGATAGATAAAAATTGTACGGCCCTCCATACAAACAGCGCTTTTCAGTCGGAGAAATGGGGCGGTAAATATGAATACCTGTGTCCGCTTGGTTTGTGCTTTATTGCCAGCGGCGTGCCGCTTGAACTTGAACTTAGGTATGCGATCATTGCGGGCCCATTTTTTATGGTAGACTTAAAAGAATTCGCTGCGGAAGATTTGCAGAATATGTTCCATAACAAAGATACGCGTAATCTTTTAAAGATTGCGGAAGACGTGGCCTATATTCCATGTAACCGCGTATCCTATCTTGCGGATATCATCAATATTGTGACGAAGCATGCAGCGGCCTCTATTCGCTCGACCAACCAAATTAGAAGCGAGGCGGAGGAACCTGCGCAGCGTGTGCATGAATTGATTTATGAGCATAAGGATTTAAAGGAAACGCTGGAAAGCCAGATGGAAATGGAGCGTAAGCTTCTGAATCATATCAAGCTGAAAAACAGGGAAGAAGCGCAAGAGCTTCTGAATGAGATACTGGGCGGCATTTATTTCCATTCCTTTGGGGACCTTAAGATTATTAAAGCGCGGGTAACGGAGCTTGTTGTTGGGTTGCTGCGGGCGGCGGTGTCGTCAGGGATTGGAATTGAGAATATTTTTGCACTTTCGGGCGACTACATCAGTGAGATTCAAAAATTTGAAAATATACGGGATCTTAACGAATGGTTAACTAAAGTTTTGAACAGCATTATGTTCTCGGTATTCCCCAACAGCCATGTGCGGCTTGCGGCTATTGTAGAGAAGGTAAAAGGATATATTGAAGAGAATTATATGAAAAAGATATCCTTGAACGAACTTGCAAATCTGGCGGGTTTCTCGGTGTCTTACCTAAGCAAGATTTTCAAGGAGGAGACGCAGAAAAGCATCAGTTCCTACATCAATCATGTGCGCATTGAAAATGCAAAAAAATTGTTGCGCACAACCGATATCTCGCTTGTAGAGCTTGCGTATGTGGTAGGCTTCGAAGAACAAAGCTATTTTACGAAAGTATTTAAAAAGCTGGAAGGCGTATCGCCAGGAAAATACCGGGATTCCAACGCGCAAGTTGCATCGAAATAAAGAAAAAGGCGCATCCGCAGATACGCCTTTTTTATGCTGCAATTTATCCGCGTTTAATGAAAGTACCATCCTGCAATTCGGCAAAGGCTTGGTCAAGCTCTTCCGGCGTATTCATTACAACCGGACCTCCCCACGCGACAGGCTCATGAAGCGGCTTACCGGCAAAATAGGCAAAACGTACGCCGTCAGACCCTGCGGCTACAGTAAACTGGTCGCCCTCTCCGAACAGTAGGGCTGTCTTTTCCGGGAAGGATTGTACATCATTCCCAAAGCGGGCGCTTCCCTCAAAAAGATAGACGAATACATTTTTCTCCCGCTCTGTGGGAAACGTGAGCACTCCATCGGGGGCAACAGCAATATCGAGCAAGTCCGCCTGCACGTAATTGCCTTGCGCCGGGCCGGATTGGCCGTCGAATGAACCGCCAATAATGCGCACAGTCGCATTATCGCGTTCTACGGCAACGATCATATCGTCGGTGATGTCAAAATAGCTTGGTTCCGCCATTTTATGTGCGCGAGGCAGGTTGATCCAAAGCTGGTAGCCGAGCATACGGTCCACAGCCTGCGGCATTTCCTGATGAAGAACGCCGCTTCCGGCAGTCATCCACTGGCAGCCGCCATCGCAGATACTTCCCTTATTTCCCAGGCTGTCACTGTGTTCAATATCACCATGAATCAAGTAGGTTACGGTCTCGATTCCACGATGCGGATGCCATGGGAACCCCTTGGTATAATCGGAAGGGGTTTCAGAATCAAACGCATCCAGCATAAGAAAGGGGTCAAAATCATCCACGTCACGCCCTGAAATCACGCGTACGAGATTCACCCCCGCGCCATCCTGCGTATGAATTCCTGTTACAGTTTTGATTACATTTCTATTGGTCATAATATCGCTCCTTTCGAGTTACGTTATTGATAAACGATTTCTTCACATTTTTATCATCTTTTACGCTATACTGGTACTGGGGAGGAAATAGAATGAAACGAAAAATTATCATTGATTGTGATCCGGGACACGATGACGCGGTAGCGCTTGTGCTTGCGACGCTGGCTCCGGAACTTGAGCTTATGGGCGTAACGGTAGTGGCTGGAAACAGCAGCCTTAAAAATACTGTCCGCAACGCCCTTCACGTGCTGGCTTTTGCCGGAGCAAATACCATACCCGTTTATGCAGGTTGCGTAAAGCCGTTGGAACGACAGCTTTTAAACCAATCCGGTGAAGAAATCCATGGCGAAGATGGCCTCGGGAACTACCGTTTTGACGTGGAGGCGGCACTGCCGCAAAGAAAGCATGCAGTCGACTATTTGATTGAGACCTTACGCGCAGCGGAGAAGCCAATTACGCTCGTATGCCTGGGGCCGCTCACCAACATCGCAGCGGTATTCGAACGCTGCCCGGAGTGCAAACAGAATGTGGATTGCCTCGTTATTATGGGGGGAGCGGTACGTGTGCCGGGAAACGTTACGCCTGCGGCGGAATTCAATTTCTATGTGGATCCGGAAGCGGCGAAAATCGTACTGGAAAGCGGCTGTAATATTTATTTGCATCCTCTTGACGCGACCATGCAGGCGCTTTTTAAAAGAAAAGATATTGAAATGTTGGAATACGCAGAGGATAAGCTGGCAAATTTTGTGGGGAGCCTGCTTGCATTGTATGCGGGCACTTACGAAAAAGAGCTTGGATTTTATGCTTGCCCGGTCCATGATGCACTGTGTATCGGGGCGCTGATACAGCCCTCGCTCGTAGAATATGAAAATGCAGCTATTGATGTGGTTACTGAAGGAGAAATGGCCGGAAAATGCCTAATCGATACAAGCCGCACCGGGAGTGTGTGGTTTGCAACGAAAATAGACAGCAGAGGATTTGTACGGATTGTGGAGGAAACGGTTTCAGCAGATAAATAAATTTGTTTGCTTTTTTTGAAATGCCTTATATATATACCATCAGTCAGCGAAAAGAAAAAAGGATGGTGTGATACGGTGACAGAAAAATATTTTTTGGGCTTTGAAGAAGTTCCTTACGGGAAATTCCAGGAAATGCGTGAATTTGCGGAGGAAAAGGGTAATGTGGTCGTTGCGGAACGCAAGGAAAACGGATATCCGGAATATGAGCTGAAAAATGGGACGATGATTCGCGGAGACAAACGCGGCGGATTTAACCGGATGGAGAATGGAATGCCGCAGGAAGAATGGAGTGTCGGCACGGTGAATCAATATGCGCAGGGCGAATCCATGGGAACAGGAGATGTTCTATTCTTTATGCCTGCGGATTAAAGGAACGTAAAAACTCCCGTATAATCATGCGGGAGTTTTTTTCTGCAGAAAGGGATTGTGTATTTCAAAAAAATCTGGTAAAATATTATGGTATTATAAACAAATATCTGGGTGTGGCTCAGCTTGGTAGAGTACCTGAATGGGGTTCAGGGGGTCGGAGGTTCAAATCCTCTCACCCAGACCAAATTAAGAAAGTCCGTATCGAAGATATGGGCTTTTTTGTTTGCTTGTGGGGGATGAGAAATACCGGTGGTTCATGTGAATCAAGCCCGAAGGGCACGGCTATCCACCCGCCGCTACCGCGCTAAAACGCATCTTTGGCGTGATTTTGGCATTGTTTGTCTAACATTTAAAATTGGATAACGGTTATTATAAAGGAAATACTTGTGAACATAAAGTTTGAGATGTGTTACAATGATTTCATAAATTCATTGGAAGGATGAAACTTAGTGAATATTAAAGCGGAGATTATGATATTGCATCCATTGAGGTATCGGGCGTTTGGCACAAAGTATTATCAACAAGAATGGGTAACAACTACGATTAAAGATATGACGGAAAAATTCATTCAAGAGATAAATGATGGCTTAACTTTGCCAATTGCTATTTTGAAGAACAATACCGTCGCAAAATTTAAATTGGATAATAGGCAGACTCGAATTGACTGGAGAGATTTGGGAATATGCACGATTGATATAGATATTGATCTGGAAAAAGTTTCAAATAGTTTTTCCGATAAAGAAAAGAAAGAATTTGAAGAATATAATATAGATTTGCAAGTTATTACAAAAGAGCTTTGTTGCGATGAGGTCAAAAGTTACCTTTATGATTTTTGTGTTGCCTTTTGCCTCGCTTATCCAGGTCTTTTCGAATTCGGGAGTGCCGAAATAACATTAGGTGAGTATAAAATTCCGATAGGCGGCTGCTTTTCGACGGTTCAGGAGGTTTATTTACAATCCGTAGAACAGAAATGGCCTGAAATCTCGGTACTTTCTGCAAAAAAAGTATGGAAATGGATTAATCAAAAAACTAATTTCCGCAAAGGTATAAGTGAAACCGCGTTAGACCGAGCTCTCAACGCATTAACCTACTTGTTTAATCCTGCTTCCTATGAAGATCTGCTGTATTGCCTGATGGGAATTGAGGCAATATTTAATTCTAACCAACAATATGGAATTATGGAACAAATAAAGACAAAATGCGAGTTGCTGTTTGGCGAAATAAAAAACAAGAAAGCAATTTCTGATATGTACAATACGCGATCACGTTTCATTCATGGCCAATTAAATTTTCCCTCAAAATTTAATCCAAACGATGCCACTGATGAATTTTATAAATTTATTTCAAAAGACTATAAAAAAACGTTGGACACAGCAAGCGGTATTTTAATTGCATCCTTACAAAAATATGTTATAAATGATGCCAGCTATTTAACTACTGAAATGAAACTGAATTTTGAATAACCAAATATGTAAATTTTAGTTGAATACTACTATTGACCGCTAGAGAACCTTATTGTTATCCTATTTAAGGATATTATTTTGAGAAAAGGTGCAAAAGCAGCCCTGGCTTTCGTATCAATAGGTTCTGTGTAGGAGAATTTTGGGGTCAAGAAAAAACAATAGCTTAAAATATGAATAAAAGCCGCTCAGAAATGGACAGTTTTATTTCAAAGATGCACATGATAGCATGATAGAGAAAAGAAAGTTAGACGATTCTTTTGCATGAGGAGGAAAGCTTGCCCGCGTTGCCGGGAAATGCTGTCTTATGGGCAGGGGATATAATAAAATGCTGTTTTCGAGCGCAATAGCTCCTCAAATTGTAAAATGAGTTAAAGGGCATGATAAATATAGAGACAGATAGCCTTCGGTT
Source organism: Christensenella tenuis (assembly GCF_014287795.1). GTDB lineage: Bacteria > Bacillota > Clostridia > Christensenellales > Christensenellaceae > Christensenella > Christensenella tenuis. The sequence continues at coordinate 80,891 of NZ_JACOON010000003.1, read as the reverse complement.
TTATGACTTTGGCAATCAGTATTCCGGGAAAGTTATTCGCGTAGGAACTAAACCCAGCATCGACCTGAGAGGGGATTTAATTCTATAGTATGGGTGCGAACCCAAGGCAAACATAAAACTCCTGGAATGTTCGCACCTTAAATGCGAATTTTTAAAAGATGAAATGGGCATTATCAAGGAACTGATAATTTGCCAGACGCAAGATAGGCTTATTCAATCTTTTTTTTGAGCATATCTTGCGGTCGCTCCCTTCGCAGGGGGCGTGGATTGAAATCCACATAGCAACAGCGCTTCTTGATACACCTATTAGTCGCTCCCTTCGCAGGGGGCGTGGATTGAAATTCCCTATCGGTATTTACTTTGTACTCTGGAATCCAGTCGCTCCCTTCGCAGGGGGCGTGGATTGAAATCGCTCGTTATAATGTGCAAAATAATCTCACGGCAGTCGCTCCCTTCGCAGGGGGCGTGGATTGAAATGCCTCAAATTTGGGGAGTGCAAATTCAAAGGTGGGTCGCTCCCTTCGCAGGGGGCGTGGATTGAAATTCGGATAATTCCTCAAAGAACCCGCTGTTATCAAGCGTCGCTCCCTTCGCAGGGGGCGTGGATTGAAATATCAGAACCATAAGTAACCCGGTCTATTTGCCGGGGTCGCTCCCTTCGCAGGGGGCGTGGATTGAAATAAGAGGTAGCGTCCGGCCTCTTAAAGCCTGTGGAGTCGCTCCCTTCGCAGGGGGCGTGGATTGAAATTGTAGACTGGCTCAAGTAAGTTATCCTTAATAGCGTCGCTCCCTTCGCAGGGGGCGTGGATTGAAATGTACTGTTCCCGAATACGCCGTCTATCTTGCCCGGGTCGCTCCCTTCGCAGGGGGCGTGGATTGAAATTAATCCCGAATGGAAACACCCCAATAGAAAACGCAGTCGCTCCCTTCGCAGGGGGCGTGGATTGAAATCATAATCACCGCTTTTTGCCGCCTGTTCCGTTTCGTCGCTCCCTTCGCAGGGGGCGTGGATTGAAATAGGATTGTATTTGTCCATATCTCCCGTCCCCTTGTCGCTCCCTTCGCAGGGGGCGTGGATTGAAATTATAGACTTTTATGGTCCCGGGCATCCAGATAGATCGCTCCCTTCGCAGGGGGCGTGGATTGAAATAAGATCACGAGCCGTACCACGGGCGAAAGCCATATGTCGCTCCCTTCGTGGGAGCGTGGATTGAAATGCTTTTTACTTGGTAGGTCTTGGTGATCTCCTTGTGTCGCTCCTTTCGTGGGAGCGTGGATTGAAATAGGGTTGGAGATATTATCAAGGGAACCGATAAAGTCGCTCCCTTCATGGGGGACGTGGATTGAAATAGCAAATACCCATTTGATAAGATCAGGATATATGCGCCAGTATACAGCGGCGGATGAATATACGGAGCTGCGGTTTCGGTACATCTTTGAGAAGTTAAGAAGTACACAGCTTGAACGCTGCAAAATTCCTGATGACGGAACGGGACTACCGCCTCTTTGAGACCGGATGTGTGTAGACGGATAACGGAATAGAAGTGACGAACCTGTAGTTAAAAAATACTGTAAAAAGGCGGGAACAGCGCAAAAGCGGATATGCGCAACCCTGGCGATGTACAGTAAAGCAATTGACGATATTGTCCTTGTGTGCATTGATAGAATTTGTTATAATAAAGCCAATCATTGTTGTCTTGATAATAATTGATATTTTCATGAACTATGGTAGTGAAAATCAAATCATTACCAGACATTCTGGTAAATAAACGCTATCGATAAAAATGGAGAAACAATCATGGAACAGGTAATCAAAAAGAAACGCAGTTTTTTTGAACGCCCGGTTCTCTTTGCCATCGTCGTCGCTGTGGGTGTAGCGCTTATCTGCATATTTCTTTCATCATTTATTGCAAATCTGGTGGTTCCCGAAGAGGGCATGGAGGATTATAGAAGCTATATAAACACATTCGCTTATAGGATTGTGCGCATTGTTGTTGCATTTCTTATTATACTTATTATGAGGTTAGTCAGTAGGCGTAAATACCAATTCGGATTCCGAAAAGAAAACCTTGGGATATCGCTTGCACTCGCGTCAATTGGTTTGATTTCTGCTGCCTACAACATTATCAATCCCTTGTTTTATGACGGAGTTTTGGTGCCTGGCACTGAACTTTTGCCCATTATTTTAGGCGGAATCGCCCCCGGCTTTTATGAGGAAGTTCTCTTCCGTGGACTGATATTCCAGAATATGATGAACCAATGGGCCGACAGGAAAAACTACATTCTAAAATCGGTGCTGATTTCCGGGCTTGCTTTTGGCCTCATACATTTGCTTAATTTAAGGCATGGACTATTTCTTCTTGATAGCACGCTCATACAGGTTGTTAATACAACAGGGGTCGGCGTGTTCTTTTGCGCAGTTTACGCACGGACGCGTAATCTGTGGGGACCTGTCATCATTCATACGTTAACTGATATCTCGGCAGACCTCATATATAGCGAAGCGGATTTAGGAATCAGAGAAACTGTCATCATGCTCGTTTTTGGCGTTGTCTACTTACTCATCGGTTTGTATCTCATTCGTTCGAAAAAGCAGGGAGAAATTACAAAATTATGGAAAAGGGTTCCGAAAACAGTTTAAAGACAGTGTATTTACAAATTTTTTTGCGTCCTGTTTTATTTTACTGCGGTTAAAATCCGAAGCAGGGAAGGTTCATGGGAGCGCAAGCCCTCATGACGCAAGGCGATGCACCCTACCGCCCATGCCAATCAAAATATATTTTGGATTACTTACTGTCCATTGGTGTGAATACAAATGTAAAAAATTTTTCTGGAAAAACAGCATATCAGGCCGCCGAAAAGGGCAATGCTACTGAATTTATCAAAATATTCGAGAAATATGATATTTATGAATCAATATCCACATCCAAAATCAGAAGTGTTTTGGTATCCGTTTTGGCCAGCTGCAACGAAAGCAGCGGCAGCGTGGGAACAGAAATCAGCTAAGAAGGACAGGAATTTTCCGGATGTATTTTAGATTTCCAATAGACATTATTGCGGACAAGAGATAAACAACATCTTGAGAGAAGGTATTTTGGAAGATAAAGTTTTAGAAAATAAAAACGTTCGCCGATTCTTGCACCAAGGCCGGAAAGAACCAGCATCCCCCGGCAGCATCTAAAATGGCCGCCGCATCCGTGAGATATGATATTGAGTTTTGTTAGCCGGCCCTGGAATACTTAAAATAACTGCTGGACCAAAATATCGACTGATATTCAGTTTTAGCGCTAAAGAACAGCGCAACGGGGAATAATACAGCAGGTAAGCAGGTGAGCAGGAACATACCATGCGTTGCAGCCATCGCCCATACAGTGATTACCAATGAAAAGAGCAGAACCAAAATACGTCGATAAGGCATAAAGCAGCAGCCCACAAATAAAATCGTATTAAAAATCGGAATTTGTTTAAAATCAGGCCAGAAAATAATGCAGGCAACTATTGTTACAATTGCACCCGCCGCAAATAAAATTTGTGATATCAGGCGTTTTTTGTTTCCGGAGTAGAACAGAAAAAAGACAGCCAATACAGTGCAAATGATAGATGATGCAAAGGGAAATAGATTTGTTATCCCAATGGGAAAGCCCGGTGCGTCCCAAGACGCGGTTATTTCCGGTGGAATATAGAATCTGTACCAGATAAGTGCTGACAAAACAGAAGCAATGAGGATGGCGACAAAAAAATTACGGATGTGTTGGAGGGGGCTGCGGCCTATATTATTTTCCATAACTCAGGGCTCCTTTCCTACCACTTGCCTTATACTATACCATAGCGGATTGCATCAGTTCAATTTCAAAACAATCGATGCATTTTATGTTGTTTTCCATAGTAAATATATAAATCGAGCGGAACGTATTGGCCGCAAATCGTTGCTAAAAATTTTCCAATCGGTTATATTTATTGTACCCGGTAGCAACACCGCAACAGAATCATTATAGCAGGAGGGAAAAAGCGTGAAAGGACACAGGTTTGTGGTAGGGGGCGATCCAATTATGGCGCGCAATACTGTATATGCTGCGCTGGAGAACCAGGGCTTTGCCCTAACCCATATTGATGATTGGTCTGCCGATGCAGAAAGAGGTTCCTCGGGAGCATCGGTTCTTCTCGGCGCATTTGCCGGAAAAAAAGGACGCCATGTAAAGCTGCGGGTCACATGCGAATCGTCTCCGGAAGGAACAGTGATTACGCTCATGCAGGGAACAAGCGGCGTTTCGGGCGGCCTTATCGGTGTGAGTCAGGCCTCCGCGCTTTACTCCGACCTTTATAACACGGTAGGTTTAACTTTTCAGAACGCAGGTGTTTTGATATCGGGCGGAGAGCTATAAAAGAAAATTTTAGAGTGTATTTATGGATTTATGGTTCCGCAGGATGCTTTAAGTATCTTAGTATTCATTTCATTTGAGCCTTATGCCATATGGAAAGCCGTCACGAAATAGACGCCGCGCCGTTGATCGAGTCATTTGAGGCAGTTGACGCTCTGGGCAGTAGTATACAGGTGGTGTCCGAAAACTACGCCAAAATGGTGACAGAAGTCATTACGCCGGTCAGTTTCTCTGTCAGCGCGGACCTGATTGGCGCGCCGCGCAACGTTGTTCTGCTTACTGGTATGCCGACATATCTTTCGGCGAAGGCTTACTACAAAGAAGACAGCGGATAGGGGCAGGCGCTTATGATGCAGCATGGGGAGTGCCTTGTAACCCTGATGGTATGGCAGCAAGCATGCGGAAAACGGGAGAAAAAATACATATTTCCCGGCATTACAACCGGCCAGACAGGTTGGGGAAGAATGACTCAATATAGATTATAAAAATGATTTAGCGGACCTATTCCCGATCTTAAAAGGAGTGCGCATGTTTTTGCATGCTATGCTAAGCTGAATCTACCTCAGGCAATATGGAATGCCGGGTAAACGGAGATGATTTTCTATTATATTCTATTATATTCTTTTAATAATGGCCAATAGGTTCAATTGGTACAAAAATAAATACTTTATAGAAAAAATATGCATGCTTCCAATCAAAATCAATCCTGAGTATTGACGGCATTTGAAAGTAAAACGGTGTTCCGGCCATCGATTATTTGCTTCTATCATTGAACTGATATAAAATAGGAACAGGAATAAAGCGTGAAAGTTTCATGGCCGGGAAAGCCTCGGATTTGCATTTTGCCGAAGCTGGAATAGGAGGAAAAGATGAAGCAAGCATATTTTTATGAAACACAGATTGGCAGGATCGGGATTGCAGAAGAGAACGGCTTTGTAACAAATGTATTTTTTGGAGGAACAGTCCGGCCGAAAGAGTTTGAAGAGCACGAAACGGCAGGAATAAAACGTGCAGCAACGCAAATTAAAGAATATTTACAAGGGAAACGGAGGGAGTTTGATCTTCCTGTTTTACCGGAAGGTACGGAATTTGAAAAAATGGTGTGGAACGAACTTCTGAAAATTCCCTATGGCGAAACAAGAACTTATGGGGAACTGGCGAAACGGATTGGAAAACCGAATGCTTGCCGCGCCGTGGGTAGGGCAAATGGAAGGAACCCTATTTCTATTTTGATTCCCTGCCATCGGGTAATCGGTGCGGACGGTACGCTTACAGGATATGCGGGCGGACTGGAAATGAAAAAAATACTGCTCCAAATAGAAAATTCGGAGACTTGCCGGGATCTGTCAAAAACCGTATAATCAAAACAAGGAAAAGAACAGGGGAGGGGAATCCTATGTATGATGTAGTGGCAATTGGAGAAGTTTTGATTGATTTTACACCGGATGGGGTGAACGATCAGGGAATTGCCCGGTTTGCGCGTAACCCGGGCGGTGCGCCGGCGAATGTGCTGGCAATGAATGCAAAGCTTGGCGCCAAGACAGGATTTATTGGAAAAGTTGGACAGGATGATTTTGGAAAGTTCCTGGTGGGTGTTCTCAAGGAAAGCGGAATTGATACGCAGGGCGTTGTAATGGATGCAGAGGTCAATACGACAATCGCTTTTGTGCAGCTAAACGAGTTTGGAGACCGGTCATTTAGTTTCTACCGGAAACCGGGGGCTGATATGATGCTCCGGGAGGACGAGCTCGAATGGGATATGATTTCAGGCTGCCATATTTTCCATTACGGCTCGATTTCGTTTACGGATGACCCGTGCCGCAGTGCGGCCCATGCCGCGATCAGCCGCGCAAAAGAGCTGGGGAAACTCATGAGCTATGACCCGAACTACAGGCCTTTTTTGTGGGACAAGGAAGAAAGGGCCGTACGGGAAATTATGGATGCGCTTCCAATGGCAGACATTCTTAAAGTGTCGGAAGAAGAAATGCTTCTTCTCACCGGGGAAACAGATATTGAGGCAGGCGCGCAAAAGTTGAGAAAACAGGGGCCGCGGCTTGTACTCGTATCGCGCGGCGAATTTGGTTCTTTTTATTGCGCGGCCTGTGGAACGGGGCAGATGCCGGCCTTCCGGGTTAATGTGGTAGACACCACGGGTGCGGGAGACGCATTTCTCGGAGCAGTACACTACCGCCTTAGGAAGAAAGAGGCAGCCGACCTCGATAAGCTTACAAAAGAGGAACTGGAAGATATCCTGGATTTTGCCAATGCGGCGGGAGGGCTTACGGCCACCAAACGTGGCGCAATTCCTTCGATGCCTTCGCTCGCTGAAATTGAAGTGTGCCGCAGGGACGTGCCGCGATCCAGTTGCGAATAAAACGCTGAAAGGACTGCCATTCTGCCGGCAGCCCTTTTTTATGCGGAAACATATATTATTCTGCGGCGTTTCCTTTTTCCACCGCATATTCATATGCGCGGCAGGGATTTTGCACCTTGAAAAATCCGCCGTCGACGCCAATGATTTCCCCAGTAACATAACCCGCACCGGGCGAAGTCAGGAAGCATACGAGTGCGGCAGCATCCTCGCCGGTCCCGAAACGCTGCAGGGCGATTTGCTTTACCTGTACATCGCCGCGTTCCGCAATCATGGAATCTGTCATATCCGTATGGATAATACCCGGCGCGTATGCGTTTACCGTGATTCCATAAGGAGCCAGCTCGCCCGCCGCCGTTTTTGTCATCAGATTTACACCCGCTTTACTTGCGGCATAGGCAATGAGACCACAGTCGGCGAAGGAGCCGGAAATGGAAGAGGCATTGGCGATCCGGCCGTAACGGTTTTTTTTCATATAGGGGATGCACGCCTGCATCATATGGAGCTGGCCTTTGAAATTTGTATTGTATACGCGGTCAAAATATTCATCTGTGATGTCTTCAATAAAGCAGAAATCAAAAATCCCCGCATTATTCACTAAAATATCGATTCGGCCATACCGGTCCGCGATTTTTTTCACCGCACTGTCTATTGACTCGCGCCTGGAGACATCTGCGCGGATCACGTCGGAAGCAGAAGAATATTGCTTCATTTTCGCCAGTGTTTCCTGTGCGCTTTTTTCATCGGAGTGGTATAATGCGACCACAATGTTGCCTTCCTTCGCAAGGCCTATGCTGATTGCCTGGCCCATACCGCGCGTACCGCCCGTTACAATTGCGACTCTGTTCTCCATGATTCGTTTCCCCTTTTCCTATTATTTGAATTGCTTTTAAAAAACGTATTTATATATTTGATTTATCGTAGCATTGTACATTTTGCCTGTCAAGATGTATTCAAGAACGAAGCAGAAAAAAGATGTATTCTCTTTCGGAGGCGCCCATGAAATTTTTTGCTTTTGTTTAAGCGGTATATTATAATAAGACCAACGATTTATAAAATAGTTTTAAAAAACGGAGATAGAAATAATGATCCAAACGGGACAGGCTGGAATCGACATCAAAGGGATGAACCGAAAAAAAATATACGAATTTTTGCGGGAGGCAAGATCGGTATCGAAACAAGACATCGTGTATGCGCTGAAACTAAGCCTTCCTACCGTAACGCAAAATTTGCAGGAATTTCAGGAAAAGGGCCTGGTTGATACGACGGGCAGGATCGGCCATACAGGTGGGCGTAACGCTACCGCTTTTTCGTTTATCAGTGACGCGCGTGTTGCGATTGGAATCGATATTCAAAAGCATCACAATACTGTGGTGATTGTAGACCTTGACGGACGGGTGATTGAAAAAATCCGGAAGCCGGTTCATTTTGCCACAACGGATGAATACTATAAAATGCTGGGTGCAGAGGTAGCGGAAATCCTTGAAAAAGCAAAAATAGACCCCGCCAAAGTGCTTGGCGTTGGCATGGGCGTGCCGGGGTTGATTTCAAAGGATGGCAAAGAGGTTGTTTACGGCCGGATTCTTAACTTTACAGGTGAGACCAGCGAAAATTTTTCACGGTACATTCCATTCCGAACCCTCTTGTTCAATGATGCAAATGCGGCTGGTTCTGCCGAGATGTGGTCGTCACACAATATCAGAAATGCATTTTATATTTGCCTGAGCGACCATATTGGCGGAGCGGTGATTCTTGATAATAAAGTATATGAAGGAGATGACCAAAGAAGCGGCGAAATAGGGCATATGACTGTAGTGGCGGACGGACGGCCCTGCTATTGCGGGCAATATGGCTGCTTTGAGACGTACTGCTGCGCCTCCCTTCTCTCGGAAGCGGCGGGCGGCGATCTCGATTCCTTTTTCGGGAAACTTGAGGCGGGGGATAAACGGATTACGGAACTGTGGAATTCCTATCTGCATTATCTGGCATTTGCCGTTCACAATATCAGGATGCTGTTTGACTGCAATGTGATTTTAGGAGGCTATGTGGGCGCATATATTGACAAGTATATGGAACCGCTGTATGAAATGGTGCGCCAGCGCGATATGTTCTCGGAAGAACCGGGCGCTTACCTGCTTCCATGCCGTTACAAAACGGAAGCCATTGCGGCGGGGGCGGCCCTTCCTTTCGTGGAAGAGTTTTTTCACGGGATTTAATTAAGTCATTCAAAATGGAAGAGTAAAGGCGGTCTATCGGCGGTATTTTGAATTTTTATGGATAGTTTTCGCTTTTGATGCACAGAACCGGGACGGACGCAATGCGTCCGTTTTTTGTATGGGAAGAAAAAGGCGATTGACATTTGCGAATGCTTTGCTATACTTAAAACATAAATTTCTTTTATTAAACGCTTTAAAAAAACTAATTACATTAACTTGGCTTCTATAATGTAAAAATTTTAAATAAAGGAAAGGCAGGGATTGCAAATGGAAAGAATACCTGAAACAATGAAAGCTCTTGTAGCGTATGGACAAAATGATTATCGTCTGGTAAAAGATTTTCCGACGCCGGAATGCGGCCCGGACGATATCATCATCAGGACGGAAGGCTGCGGTATTTGCGCCGGGGATTTGAAATGCCAGCACGGTGCGTCGCGTTTCTGGGGCGACGACCTCCAGCCGGCGTATGCAGAACCACCCTTTATCCCGGGACATGAATTTTTGGGAAAGATTGTATTGAAAGGGGAAAATGTTACGGAATATCAAATTGGCGACCGGATTACTGCGGATCAGATCGTTCCATGCGGGGAATGCCGTTACTGTAAAACGGGGCGCTATTGGCTGTGCCAGCCGCATAATGTGTTTGGATTTAAAAATTACCTGAATGGCGGAATGGCGGAATATGTACGTTATCCTAAAACAGCGGTACTGCACAGGGTACCGGATTCAATGCCGCTTCTTGACGCGCTGTTGATCGAACCATATGGCTGCTCCAAACATGCTGTGGACCGCGCAGAGGTGACGAACGAGGATATTATGGTGATTTCGGGTGCCGGAACGCTTGGGCTTGGTATGATCACCTATGCGCGGATGAAAAATCCGGCGAAACTCATCGCGCTTGATATTTTGCCGGAACGTCTTAAAAAAGCAATGGATTTTGGCGCGGATCTTGTGATGAACCCGGCGGAGGAGGATGTGGCACAGCGCATTCTCAATATGACGGAGGGATACGGATGCGATGTTTATATTGAAGCGACAGGGCATCCGGCGAGCGTAATCCAGGGACTTAAAATGATCCGTAAGCAGGGAAGGTTTATCGAATTCAGCGTATTCGCCGGGGAAACCTCTGCGGACTGGTCGGTGATTGGGGATGGGAAGGAGCTTGAACTGCGCGGTTCGCAGCTCAGTCCTTATTGCTTCCCATTTGTCATTGAACACATTATGAATGGAAACTTGCAAACGAAGGGAATTGTTTCGAAAACATTTTCCATTGATGAATGGGAAAAAGCTTTTGACCACGCGACGGGAAAATATGGCGATTTTAAGATCGCAATTACCTTTGAGTGACAAAACGGGCCGGGAGATGGAGATACCTGTTTCCCGGCCCTGCTATTTTAGCGTTTAAGTACAACTTATTTCAAATTTTTTTTTGAAAACCCAAATAAGAAATACAACTTTGTAGCGGATGGCCCTTTTGAAATATTGAAATGTGCTTTTTTACATGATAACATTAAAACCATAAAAAATATCAACTAAAAACATAAAATACAACGGATTACCAATAAAAACAATTTAAATACAACTTAAAAACAAAGTTGTCCTTTAATTTAAAAGGACGGTTATTAACTATATTTTATTTAGGAGGAATGAAAATGAAAAAGACAATGTACCTTGTTACGGCACTCTTGCTTGTTGCGGTTCTGGTGATTGGCTGTGCTGCGCCATCCGGGACGGCTTCCACAGCGCCCGAGGATTCGGCCGCGGCTTCGAGTGGAACATCGGCAGGCGGGGAAGACAGCGGCGCATCAGGCGCGGATGACGCTGTCAAAATTGCTTATGTCTCCAAACAATTGACAAACCAATGGTTTGTGCTGGAAGACAACGGCTTTAAGGACAAGGCGGCGGAGCTTGGAATCGAGTACATTGGGCTCGACGCGAACCTCGATGACGAGGCATGTGATGCGGCAATCGATAATGCGCTGGCGCAGGGTATCGACGGCTTGGCCCTTACGATTACAAACCAGGGCAACGGTCCGTCGGTTGTTGAAAAGTGCCGGGAAAAAGGAATTCCGATCGTGACGCTGGACGATCCGATTGAAGATATGGACGGAAATCCGGTGCCGCACGTCGGGATGCCGACCGTAGAAGTTGGTATTGCAGGCGGCGAAGTACTTGCGCAGTACGCGAATGAGCGCGGTTGGTTCGACGATCCGAACAACGTCGTAGCGGTCATGCAGATCGACGCTCCCGATATTACGCCTCTCCGCCCCCGCCTTGATGGTTACCAGCAGGCGCTGATGGAAAATACGCCTTTGACGGAAGAAGATTTCATCTATGTGGAGACATCCGAATGCATGCTCGAAGACTCTCTGCCGGTAGCACAGGCCACCGTTCAGGCGCATCCGGAAGTAACCCATTGGATTGTCGGCGGCGTAAACGACGATTCTGCAATTGCTGCCCTGAAAGCATTTGAGGAAGCGGGTATTACAAAAGATAACTATCTGATTTGCGGGCTCGGCGGTTATGAAATGGCGGTTGAAGAATTCGAAAAAGGAAACGACAGCTTCATGACGGTCGTGCTGGATCCGTACGGAGAAGCCCAGGTCGCAATGGAAATGCTGTATGAAAACATTGTAAACGGAACGGAACTGCCGCTGGAGACATTTGTAAACGGCAAGGTAGCTACGCTCGACAACTGGACAGAGCTGATTGAACAATAATCTTAAGGAAGAGCAGGCCGGCAAGCTGCTGAAAAACGGCTTGCCGGCCAAATGAACAGGGGAGGAGCGTACGATGGAAGAGATTATTTTAAAATGCAGCCATATCTCTAAAAGCTTTCCGGGCGTGAAAGCGCTTGATAACGTACAACTGGAATTGCGCCGGGGAGAAGTACATGCGCTGTGCGGAGAAAACGGCGCGGGAAAATCCACTGTAATCAAGATCATAACGGGATTATATCAAAAAGATTCCGGTGAAATAGAATATTTTGGCAAAAAAGTAAATTTCAAAAATACGATTGAATGCAGAAAGAATGGGATTGCCCTGATTCCACAGGAGCTGCATTTGGCGGAAACGCTGACCGTCGCTGAAAATATTTTCATGACGAATTTTCCACGCAAGGGATTGGTTGTTGACTGGAACAGAATGAACGAACAAACACGGGAATTACAGAAGCGCCTGGGGGAGGCGGCCCTTAGCTTCCAGCCCGACCAGCTTGTCAAGACGTTAAGTATGGGACAAAAGCAGCTTGTTGAAATCATGAAAGCAATCTCTACGGATGTAAAGGTAATTGCGTTTGACGAGCCTACAAGTTCGCTCTCCGACGAGGAAACGGTGGAAATGTTTAAGCTGATCAGACAATTGACGGCAGAAGGAATCGCAATCATATACGTAAGCCACCGTCTCGCGGAAATCTTTGAAATATGCGACCGGGTGTCCGTTTATAAGGACGGCAAGTACATCGGCACCAAGGACGTTGCGGAGGTGGAGCCAAAGGATATTATATCCATGATGGTTGGCCGCGACGTGAGCCTGTTCCATAAAACGCGGGACCGAAAAGTGGGAGAACCGGTATTTGAAGTGAAGGACCTTTGCTGGAAAGACCGCGTGAAAAATGTGTCGTTTAAATTAAATAAAGGCGAAGTGCTGGGAATGTTTGGAATCGTTGGATCCGGACGGACAGAAACGGCGCGGACAATTTTTGGAATCGAAAAAAAAGACTCCGGGACGATCATCAAAGACGGAAAAGAGTTAAACATCAGGCGACCCGAGGACGCAGTGTTGGCAAAAATAGGTTTTGTGACAGAAGACCGCCGGGGGGAGGGGCTTTCGCTTGTGATGAGCGTAGCAGAAAACATTACGATGCCCTCCATGCGGCGCTATGTGAAAAAAGGCGTACTCGATTTGAAAGCAGAGGCGGCGGCAGCCCAAAAAATGGTAGAAATGCTGGCAATCAAGACGCCGAAGCTGGAAACGCGGGTCGGGTCTCTATCGGGCGGAAACCAACAAAAAATTGTTATTTCCAAATGGTTGGGAGCGGATTCGGAAATATTGATTTTTGATGAACCGACGCGCGGCATTGACGTGGGCGCTAAAGCGGAAATCTATCAGATGATCGACAACCTGACTCAGGAAGGGAAATCGATCATTATGATTTCATCGGAACTGCCGGAGGTGCTGGCAATGTCTGATCGTTTGCTGGTATTCCGGGACGGCGAGATCGTGGCCGAACTTGCCGAAGTACAGTCGCTTTCTGAAGAAGATGTGCTCGGCTATGCAATCAAGACCGTATGACCAAGGGGGAAAAAAACATGAATAAAGAAGTAAAGGCAATGTCCTTGAAAAAAACATTTAATTATGCCACAGTCAACCGGCTGATGCTTGTTGTCATGCTGGCGGCGGAAATTATCATCTTTGCAAACCTGACACCTTACTTCCTTCAGCTTGAGAACCTGTTGCCCGTAGGGCGCGAAATATCGACGCTTGGCATTGTCGCCATTGGCCAGACCTTGTGTATCCTGACCGGCGGCTTTGATCTTTCCGTAGGAGGAACGGCGGCGCTTGCGGGTGTTGTCACGGGCTATTTCTGTTCAGCAAATTACCTGGGCTTGCCCTATGGAGTCGCTCTTTTGGTTGGTATGGGCGTTGTTTTTGTAATCGGCATGATTAACGGCGTCTTAATCACGAAAATCAAAATCAATCCATTCATAGCGACTATGGCAATGAATTTCATTCTGGGCGGAATTGTGATTCTCGTAACCAAACAGCCGATTACGGTCAATGATCCGGCATTCAAATTCCTTGGCGCGACGACGCTGGGTTCCATCAACTTCCCGCTGCCTATTATTATTTTTGTAGGCTTGTATTTCCTGTTCTGGTTCATTCTTAAGTACACTACCTTTGGGCGTAAGATCTATTGTACGGGTGGAAACGCAGAAGCGGCAAGGGTTGCCGGAATCAATGTGGAACGTACAACTTTCTGGACCTATACGCTTTCGGCAGTGCTTGCCGGATTCGCAGGTGTGCTGCTTGCCTCAAGAATTGCAACGGCAAATCCGAGTATCGGATCCTCTTACGCCATGGAATCCATCGCGGCGGCGGTACTCGGCGGTACGGCGCTTAGCGGCGGCGAAGGAAATGTGTGGGGCGCGTTTTTAGGCGTTTTCGTCACAGGGATCTTATCAAACGGACTTATTATGCTTGGCGCTCCGCAGGCCTGGCGGGATGTCGCGACCGGCGTGGTCCTGATCGCGGCGGTTATCCTGCAGCTTGCTTCCAAGAAATCCAAGGCCTTTGCATAAGAAGGGAGAGCGCATCATGAATTCACGAGAACGGGTAAGGGCTGCAATCAACCACCGGCAGCCGGACTATACTCCGCTTGACCTCGGCGGCTGCGGACAGACCGGGATCAGTGCGAGTACGCTCTATAAGCTGCGGGAGGCCTATGGCCTCCCAAAGCACCCCATTACCATTGCAGAGCCTTATCAGCTTCTGGGGGAAGTAGAGCCTGACCTGATTGAACGGGTGGGCGCGGATATTGTTCCGATGTATAACCCGACGAACCTGATGGGCACATCGAACAATAAGACAAAGCCGTGGACCATGAGCGATGGAACCCCGGTGTTGATGGCGGACAACTTCGAGTATGACACCACGGAAAACGGAGATGTGTTCGTCTATCCGCAGGGCGACCGGACGGCGGACTACAGCCTGCACCTGCCCAATGGAGGATTCTTTTTTGACAATATCAACAGGACGCCTCCGGTTGACGAAGAGCATCTTACCCCTCTGGAAGATTTCAGGGATTCGTATACGGTGCATACACAAGAAACATGCGAATATTGGGAACGGACTTCTAAAAAATTATATGAGGAAACCGAGCTTTCCATTATGGGGGTGCTTGGCGGCATGGGGCTTGGCGATGCGGCGGAACTTCCGGGACCGTTTTTGAAAAGGCCGCGCGGCATACGCAGCATGGAGGATTGGCTGATGGCTCATTTTCTCCATCCGGACTATATTGAAGCGGTTTTTGCCTATCAAACGGAGGTTATGCTGAAAAACCTTGAACTATATCGTCAAGCGGTAGACGGCAGAATCGATGTGATCTGGATTTCGGGGACGGACTTCGGGACGCAAAACAGCCTGTTTTTTTCGGTTGATATGTTCCGGCAGCTATATAAGCCTTTCTATAAAAAGGTAAACGATTGGGTGCATGAAAATACGGAATGGAAGATTTTTTACCATAGCTGCGGAGCGATTTACGAAATGATTCCGGAACTGATCGATGCCGGCGTGGATATTCTGAACCCGGTACAGTGTTCTGCGGCAGGAATGGATGCAAAGCGGCTGAAAGAAGAGTTCGGCGATAAAGTTACATTCTGGGGCGGCGGGATCAACACGCAGGCGACGCTTCCCTATGGAACGCCGGACGAAGTGCGGCAGGAGGTGCGTGAACGGCTGGAGACGTTTTCGCCGGGCGGCGGATTCGTATTCTCTTCCATCCATAATATCGTGGCCAATGTTCCGGTAGAGAACCTGGTTGCAATGTATGATGAGGTAGCGCGTTTTCGCAGGGAGGAACTGGCGCGATGAAGACGGTTGTCTGCTATGGGGACTCAAACACCTGGGGGCATCATCCGGTAACGGCGAAGCGCTTTCCTCCCGGTGTCCGTTGGCCGGGCGTGATGCAGGCACTGCTTGGCAGCGGTTATAAGGTTGAAGAGGAAGCGGTTTGCGGCCGGACCAGTGTATTTGACGAGCCGATCCAACCATACCGCAATGGAATTGAATATTTTGATTGCTGTATGCTGACAAACATGCCGCTTGATCTCCTGATTATTATGCTTGGAACCAACGACCTGAAAAAGCATTTGAATAATAATCCGTTTTCTATCCGGACGGGATTAGGGCTTTTGATTGAAAGGGCGCGCAATCCGGAATACTGGCGGGACGAAACGAAGCGTATCCTGCTGATTTCCCCGATAGAATTGGGAGAGAACATCGAACGTTCCCCGCTCTGTGGATTTTTTGACCGGAAAAGCAGGGAAATAGGGCTGCAGCTGGGGAAGGAGCTCTGCGCGTTAGCCGGAGAAACAGGCTGTTTTTTCATGGACGCGGCAAAGGTTGCGCATCCAAGCGAGTATGATTCGATTCATCTTGATGAAAATGGCCACAGGAAGCTGGGGGAGGCAGTCGCACAAAAGGTGCGGGAAATTTTTTTCAACTCATAAGGAGAGGAAGCATGAATTCAAGAGAACGCGTATTAACGGCCTTTTCACATGGAATACCCGACCGGGTTCCAGTATTTGCGGACTACGTGCCGGAAGTAAAAACAAAATTGATGGAGTACTTTGGCACAGATGATTATTATGACATGTGCGTCATGGTTGGAAACGATATGCTGATGAGCAGCGCGGGGATCGGCGCTTCTTATTACGGTGAAAAAGACGAATATGTATGCCCATGGGGATGTACATGGAAATATTTTGAAAATAACGACGGACGTTATACGGAGATTATTGGTCATCCGCTGGCAAACGATCCGGATGGAAGCAAGCTTGCCGCATACCGCATTCCGGATCCGGAGGGGGAAGAAGTTTGGAAACCGGCGCGAAAGCTTGTGGAAAAATATGGGAAAACACATTTCATAGCAGCGTCCATCACATGTTCGATTTTTGAGGCGGGATGGTATTTGCACGGGCTTGAAGATACGATTATCGATATGTCGGCACGGCCGGATTATGCAAATGCGCTTTTTGATAAAGTAATGGAATTTCCGCTTCGGGCCGGACTGCGCCTGATTGATGAAAATGTGGATATGTTGTGGCTGGGGGACGACGTAGGCATGCAGCAATGCATGATGATGTCTCCCGATATGTGGCGGACCTATCTGAAACCGCGCATGAAAAAACTAATTTCGGCATTTAAAGAAAAGCGGCCGGATATCCTTGTGGCCTATCATAGCTGCGGATATATTTTTCCTGTCATCGAAGATTTGATTGAAATTGGACTCGATATATTAAACCCGATCCAGCCGCTGGCAATGGATCCGGCGGAAATCAAAGCAACCTATGGGAACAGGCTGTGTTACTGGGGCGCGATCTGCGTACAAGAGACGCTTCCGCGCGGGAGCGAGGCGGACATCCGGAACGAAGTAAAACTACGGATGGAAACGATTGGCAGGGACGGCGGATATATGATGAGTCCCGCGCATACCATACAAGCGGATACGAGCCTTGAAAATGTATTGGCATTTTACCGGGCCGCAAAAGAGCTCGGCGTATACGGGGGAAAATAAAATGAAGCGGGCAAAGGACCTGGAACGGCTGCGCGCATTGGCAGCGGAATGGATGGAACTTGCAGGGCTGCCGGTGATGGAAGAACGGAGGGACGGCTGGACGGCCCTTCATTCCCTGCGAGGCAAACGGCCTATGATCCTGGTTGAGGTGGGGTATATCAACGATTATGTAACGCAGGATGAGCTTCTTTGTATGGATCCGTTTTGCCGGCGTACGGAAGAATATATGCTGAAGACGATCCGCCATGCAAAAGAAGTGGGCGACGACATTGTGGTCGAACCCTATTTCCGGATGGGATACAGCATGGAGCAGCCTTCCTTTGGCGTAGACGTCAAAATGGTGGAGAGTTCTGAAAAAGGGCTTGCCTATGTGTTTGAACACACGATTAAAGAACCGGAGGATATGAAGCGCCTTGTAAGGCGGGAGTTCCATATAGACAGGGAGCGTACGGAGCGCAACCGCGCAGTTCTGGAAGAAGCGTTTGGGGATCTCCTGCCGGTGCGCCTCGGGAACTATGATTTCATGGACGAAGCGGACGGGGACTATACATGGACAGGGAATTGTTTTTTTGGATTAACATGGCAGCTTCACCGGTTTATTGGACTGGGCGAACTGATGTATTGGTTTTACGACCATCCGGACGACCTTCATGCGCTGCTGCGCTATATGACCGATGATCGGCTGCGTATGTTCAGGACGCTGGAAAAAGAAAAATGCCTTGTACCCAATACGGATAACCAGATGGGCGGGCCGTGCTTTTACGGTTACTGCGACGACCTTCCTAAAGAGAATGGGCAGATATGCGGGCTGGACAGTATGTGGGCATGGTGCGAATCACAGGAATCGTCCAGTATTTCGGCAGGGATGTTCGGAGAATTTGTCCTGCCGTACTTGGCGGAACTGGCACGGGAGTTCGGCCTGATTTATTACGGGTGCTGCGAACCGGTCTGCGACAGGCTGGGCCTGATCGAAAAGGCGATCCTCAATTTGCGGGCGGTTTCGGTATCAATGTGGAACGATTTTGACGTAGTAGGCGATTTGATCGGAAAGAAATACGTCTATTCGCGCAAACCCGCCCCGCCGCCGATGTCCGGTAAGGACGTGAATTGGGAAGCGGCGGAAAAGGATCTGCTTCTGACAAAGCGGTCGGCGCGGGACGCGAACTTAGAACTTTTGTTCCGCGACCTGTATGACATTGGGGGAGAACGGGAACGGCTCGCCAAATGGGTAAACCTTGCCAAACGGACCCTTGGATTGTAAAAGGAGAGAAAAAATGGATGAACGGCGCAGGATGCGAGTGTTTACGGCTCTTTCACACAAGCAGCCGGACAGAACGCCTGTAGATTTTCAGGCGGTAGCAGAAATCTGGGATAAATTATACCGGCATTTCGAAACGGACGATATGAAAACCATACTCGACCGCCTCGAGGTGGATTGCGCGTGGGCCGACCCCCAGGTTTTGCGGCCTGCAACGGAACGGGATGCGGACGGGCTTATCATTGGATGGGGCGGCAGCCGAATCCGTTTGGTGCGCAACCAATATGGCGTATATGAGGAAATTGTGAAATATGCGCTGGACGGATGCTCGACAATCGAAGAAGTTGACGCCGCGCTTTCCCTGCCTGACCTTTCGCAGTGGGAGTTTGGGAGTATTAAAGAGGCATGCAAAACATATGATGACCGTTTTTTGATTGGCGGATTTGCAAGCGCGTTTTATTATCCAATCCAGGTGCGCAGGATGGAGGACTTATTCATCGACATGGCGCTTAATCCTGCGCTGGCTCACCATATCATCAAACGGTGCTTTGACTGGCATATGGAATACCATGAGCGGATGTTGAAGGCGGGGGACGGACGTATTGACGCGATGCAAATTGCGGATGATTTTGCAACGCAGTTGGATCTTCTGATCAGTGTGGATATGTTTCGTGAATTTTTCAGGAAGCCTATCCTTGAATATGTGGAGCTGGCACGTTCCTATGGGGCCATTCCCTATCTGCATTGCTGTGGGTCGGCCTACCACCTAATCGGGGAATTCATCGATATGGGAATCGAGATTCTCGATCCGGTGCAGACCGCTGCGCGCAATATGGATCCAGAAAAACTCAAAATGGAATTCGGAGGCCGAATCACTTTTCACGGCGCGGGGGAAACGCAAAAAATCCTGCCGCGCGGCACGCAGGACGAAGTGCGGGAAAACGCAAGTTTTTTGTCCCGGACATTGGGGAAAGACGGGGGATATATTATGTCTTCCTGCCATTTTTTACAGCCGGATGTGCCGCTTGAAAATGTATTGGCATTCTATGAGCCGGAAAACAGGGAATAGGAAGGCAGCGCTATGGAAAACGCAAAGCGGGGGCATAGTTTTAAATATATTGCGATCAGGAGATGGATTCTGGACAATATTGAAAACCATGTATTTAAATATGGCGACAAGCTGCCGTCGGAAAACCTATTGTGTCATAAATTTGAGATCAGCAGGCAAACGGTTAGGAATGCTATGGACCAGCTCGCGGATGAAGGGATTGTGCGGCGGGTGCGGGGAAGCGGCACTTATGTCGCGCAAAAACTCGGTGAAACACGCAACAAAACCATTGGAGTATGCTTGAGTTTTATCAATGAATATATTTTTCCGGCGATCCTGCTTGGCATTGAAGAAACGTTGACTGCAAAAGGATTCGGGATGGAGCTTGGTATCACTTACAATAAAATTGAACAGGAGCGGCGTTTTCTGGAACGAATGCTGAAAGCAAATGTAAGCGGGCTTATCATCGAAGGGACAAAAACCGGGCTTCCGAACCCCAATCTTTCTATTTACCGGGAATTTTTGCGGCGGGAAATCCCGGTTATGTTTATCCATAATTATTATCCGGAATTGCCGTGCGCGAGCGTGGTAATGGATGATGTGAACTGTGCTAAAAAATTGACAAAGATGCTGATTGACGCGGGACATAGGGACATTGCCGGATTTTTCAAGATAGATGATATGCAGGGCCAAAAACGGTATGAAGGGTATATTGGCGCGCTGATTGAAGCGGGGATTCCCGTCCGGGATGAACTTATTCGGTGTTTTACTTCGAACTCACAGGATGCCTTGTTTGAATACAGTCATCACCCACTGCTGGCGGATGTAAGAAAATGCAGTGCAATTGTATGCTATAATGACCAAATGGCAAGTAAAATGTATTCCTATTTCAAGGAAAGAGGCATTAAAGTACCGCAGGATGTTTCGATGGTGGGGTTTGATGATTCGTTTGTCGATCCGGCGGCGATCCTGCGTCTTACCACAGTGCGGCATCCTAAAAGGGAGCTTGGAAAAGCGGCGGCAGACAGATTGATGCATATGGTGGAAAATGGAACTGAAAGTATTCCGCAGGAACCGCTCATCGTCAATGCAAATATTATTTGCCGCAGCTCAATTAAAATTCTCAATAAACCCAGTGGCGAAATGGTCATTTAAAGAGTAAAATAATGTAAAAAGGAAGCAAGGGCTTCCGGCAGGGAGGGAATGATATGGGAAAATATACAATTGGTATCGATTATGGAACGCTTTCGGGCCGGGCAGTGCTCGTAGACGTTGCGACGGGGGAAGAAATCGCGTCAAGCGAGTTTGCATATCCGCATGCCGTCATGGATGAAGCGCTGCCGTCCGGAAAAAAATTGGGTGTAGACTGGGCGCTTCAGCATCCGCAGGATTACCTTGACGTTTTATATTGCGTTGTTCCGGACGTACTTAAACAGGGCGGCGTGGCCGCGGGGGATGTGATCGGTGTGGGCGTTGACTTCACATCATGTACTGTCCTGCCGGTAAAGCGCGACGGTACGCCGCTTTGTTTCCTGCCCGAATATGCGGACGAACCAAACGCATATGTAAAACTGTGGAAGCATCACGCGGCGCAGGACAAAGCGAATAGAATTACAGAAACAGCGGAAAAACGCGGAGAAAAATGGCTGGCCCGGTATGGCGGGAAGATTTCGTCGGAATGGGTGTTTGCAAAAATCTGGCAGATATTGGACGAAAGCCCGGAGATCTATGCGGCGATGGACCGTTTTATTGAAGCGGCAGACTGGATCGTATGGCAGATGACTGGGAAAGAGACGCGCAATTCCTGTACGGCCGGGTATAAAGCGCTTTGGCATAAACAGGAGGGGTACCCTTCCCGGGAATATTTTGCGGCGCTCGATCCGCGGCTGGAAAATGTAGTGGAGGAAAAACTGGGAACGGAGATCCTGCCCCTCGGGAGCCGTGCGGGCGGCATCACGCCCGAAATTGCGGAAAAGACAGGACTTACCGCCGGGACTGCGGTCGCTGTCGGCAATGTGGACGCGCATGTATGCGTTCCCGCGGTAAAGATCAGCGGGGCGGGCAAGATGCTTGCCATCATGGGGACGTCTACCTGCCACATGCTGCTTTCCGAAAAAGAGCGGGAAGTGCCCGGCGTGTGCGGATATGTGGAGGATGGAATCCTTCCGGGATTTTATGGATATGAAGCGGGACAGTCGTGTGTAGGAGACCATTTCGCGTGGTTTGTGGAAAACTGCGTACCTGCAAGCTATAAAGAAGAAGCAGAAAAAGAGGGGCTTCCAGTCCAGGTTTACCTGCAAAAGCTGGCGGAGCGGCAGAAGGCGGGGGAAAGCGGCCTATTGGCGCTTGACTGGTGGAACGGGAACCGTTCGATCCTTGTGGATGTGGACCTTACAGGGGTCATGCTCGGTATGACGCTCCAGACAAAGCCCGAAGAGATGTACCGTGCGCTGGTGGAAGCAACGGCATTCGGAACGCGTACGATCATTGAGAATTTTGAAAAGCATGGCGTACCTGTCGACGAATTTTATGCCGCAGGCGGTATTGCGGAAAAGAGCCCGTTTATGATGCAGATCTATTCGGACATCATCAAAAAGCCGATCCGTATCTCGGGCAGCAAGCAGGGCCCGGCGCTGGGCGCGGCCATTTTCGGCGCGGTGGCTGCCGGAAGCGCGGCCGGCGGATATGACAGCGTATTCGAGGCAGCGGAAAGAATGGGCAAGCTGAAGGATACCCTGTATGTGCCCAATGAGGAAGAGGCGAAGACATACGACGCGCTTTACGCAGAATATAAAAAACTCCACGATTATTTTGGCCAGGGCGGAAACGATGTAATGAAGACTTTGAAAAGGATAAAAAAGGCGCATGAAAGATGAATTGAAACGCAGGGTCTATGAAGCGAATATGCTGCTCCCGAAATATGGCCTGATTACGTTTACCTGGGGCAACGTCTCCGAGCGGGAAGGAGATGTGGTTGCGATCAAGCCGTCCGGTGTGGAATATGGTGCGCTCCGGCCGGAAGACATCGTACTTGTGGACATGGACGGAAATACTCTGGAAAGCGGGCTGAAGCCGTCCTCTGATCTTGAGACCCACCTTGAATTGTACCGCAATTTTGAGGGAGTGATGGGCATCACCCATACACATTCGGAGTGGGCGACCTCGTGGGCACAGGCAGGGATGGATATTCCTGCGGCGGGGACGACACATGCGGATTATATTTATGGGGACGTACCGTGTACACGGGGGCTTACGCCGGGGGAGATACGCGATGCCTATGAGCATAATACCGGAAAAGTGATCGTGGAAACCTTCGCGGGCCTCGATCCGTTGGCTGTGCCGTGCGTGTTGGTGAAAAATCACGGGCCGTTTACATGGGGCACGGATGCGGCGGAATCGGTGCATAATGCGGTGGTTTTAGAGCAAGTCGCCAAGATGGCGTTTATCGGGCGGGCGCTTCAGGGCGGCGGCCCGCAGAGGATGCCTCAGAACCTGCTTGACAAGCACTATCTGAGGAAACATGGCAAAAACGCTTATTACGGGCAAAAAAAATAAAAAAAAGCCATCCGGCGGGATGGCTTTTTTTATACGGTTTGGTTGCAACCGTATTGCGAAACAAGCTGTTTTTTCAGCTTTCAAGCAGGCGAAAATGATTCAGAATCCACTGTGAATCTACCGTCTCGAACTCTCCCGATTCCTCAAAATGGGGGGAGGAAAGCTCCGCGCACATCTGGTCGTACAGCCCGAGCGGCGTTTTGAGGATGAAATCGTTTCCATCTTTGGCAAGAGCAAAAAAACTCAGGCTCTCTTCGTCTACATCCGCGAGCAGCAGCACATCCGGGTCTTTTACATCGAAGCGTTCCGGGTTTTGCTGGATCGTAAGGATCTTCAGGAGTTCGATGGCCCGGTCATCAAGGCCGCGCTCGAAAATGAGGATTTTTTCCCGAAATCCGTGGGCGGAAAATACGTCGCGCAGCGAATAGCCGTTCAGCGGCGCAGGCGCATCCGGAGGCAGGTCGGAAAGATCGAATCCGCGGGGAATAAAGCGGATTATGACACGCTTTACGGGATTGTGGTAAATGCAGGGATAAGGCAGCATCAATTCCGCGCCGCACGAAGGACATACCGCCCGGAAGGCTGTCAGGTCAAGGATCTTTTCCGCGCGTTCCATCAGGGGGAAGGTTTCAAATTCAAATTGCGCCCCGCACTTGGGGCAATCAACGGTTTCTTTCATCAGGGTTCCTTTCCGCCGGAAACAAGTTTAGAGTTTGCAGTAGGTAATCGGATTTTCGTGCTCCTCGATCAGCCGCCGAAGATCGGCAAAACTGAGAAACACGGTAGCCGTATTCTCGCACGGGTGCACACCCAGCGGTATTTCGCCCATAAGGGCCTGATCGATCACGACTTCGACCTCCGCGTTTTTGTCGTTTAGGATACCAAGCGGCGTAACCGCGCCGGGCGTGAGGCCCAGGTATTTTTGCAGGCGTTCTGCAGAGGCGAAACTCATACGGGAACCGAGGAGCGCGCCAAGTTGTTTTAAGTCTACGGCCTTATCCTTTTGCACGCATATAAGAAAATGGCGTTTGCCGCTCCCATTGCGGAGAAACAGGTTTTTGCAGACATTCCCGTGGTTGCAGACACCGATTTTTTCCATATCCTCAATCGTAAAAACTTCTTCGTGCTCTATCGTTTCATATGCGATGCCTTTTGCATCGAGCAGTGCATAAATTTCTTCTTTTTTACCCATGGCCTAAAGTTTACGCTTTCTCTTTTTGTTTGCTACAAATATACCATATTTCGCAGGAGAAATCCATAAGGGCAGGGAACTATTGATTCATTGCGTTTATATAAATTAAGATACTGCCGGGCACTCGCTCAACTCGAGCAGTGCGCTTTTCTGTGCGCTGACAGCAAGGCCATAGATGCGGGGCCCGTCTTTTTCTATGCTGCGTATCTTTTGTACAAGAAAAGCAGAAAAAGAGGACAGGCAGGGAAGGGGCCCAATTAAAAGGGCACAGCCCATAAAGGCTGTGCCCGGAAAGATCGTGATTTTTTGAAGCGTTTGGCCAAAGGCGCATCGCGCGGTCATTCGCTGATACGGCCGTCGCTGATGGTGATGATACGTTTGCTTGCGCCGGCGACGTTGACGTCATGGCTGATCATCACGATGGTATTTCCGGCCTCGTTCAACTCGCGGAACAGCGCCAGGATCTCTTTACCTGTTGCAGAATCGAGCGCGCCTGTCGGCTCGTCGGCGAGCAGCAGGGCAGGCTTTGTCACAAGGGCCCGGGCAATGGCGACGCGCTGCTGCTGGCCGCCCGAGAGTTCGTTCGGGCGGTGGCGGATACGCTCTGTAAGTCCTACGAGGCGGATACTTCCCTCCGCCCGTTCTATTGCCTCCGCGCGAGAAAGACCGCGCAGCAAAAGAGGCATAATAACGTTTTGCAGCGCCGTATATTGCGGGATCAGGTGGTATTTCTGGAAGATGAACCCGATCTTTTCATTGCGCAGGCGGGTGAGTTCGCCGTCGCCTTGCCCGTGCACTGCTTCGCCGTCAAGAAAGTAACTGCCCGAATCGGGCGTGTCCATACAACCGAGGATATTCATCAGCGTAGACTTTCCGCTTCCGGAGGGGCCAAGTATCGTCATATATTCGCCCCGGTCCACGGAAAGGGTGATGTCCTTCAATACGTGCAGGCTTTCTTCACCTACGGCATAAGATTTATTGATGCCGGCAAGCCTTAAGAAATGTTCCATTTCTTACTCCATAACGATGAGGGAGGCAATGGAGCCGTCCTCGTTTTGCATCACCATCAGTACATTTCCTTCTTTCAAGTCAGACATTTTGAGTTCCTTTCCTATGGAATCGTAGATCTTGAGGCCTGCGGGGATGGTCAGTTCCCTCACCTCGCCCGTGTACTCAAGCTCTAATTTAGGCATATCTTCAGGATTTACCTGGACGATGTTGCCGCTTGCGTCTTCTGTAAAGTATTGGACGCTGCCATCGCCGTCACCGCCGCCCTCACCATCGCTTTCACCTGCGTCTCCATTGTCTGTGACGGTAACGCTCTTACTGCTGCTGATAGCCGCTCCGCCAACGGTATCCGGCTCCGCTCCTTCTGGGATTACCGTAGATGTGCCGCCGTCTTCGGGCTGCTTGGCGAGATCGAGCGTCAGGTTGTTGCCCACGAGGGATTTCACTTTGCCGTACAATGTTTCCACTGTTTGGGCACTTGTACCGCCGGTATCTTCAGATGGGGAATCCCCGCTTGCCGGGGGAGCGCTGCTTTCGAGGGCACCGGAAGAACCTTGCGGCGCGGCAGGTACAGAGCATGCCGCGAGGGAGAGGAGCAATATGGCCGATAAGGCCACCATAAGAATCTTTTTCATGTTTTTGTTTTCCTTTCTGGTTTGTTTATTCATAATTCAAAGCGTCGATCGGCTTTAAACGGGACGCTTTGTATGCGGGGTAAAAACCGAACAGTGTGCCTGTTACCACTGCAAACAACAGTGCAATGGCCTGCCCGCCGGCCGTAGGCAGCACGGGGATATCGGTGTAGTCCATAAGCGGCATACAGGCATAGGAAAGGCCCACGCCTACGAGCCCGCCGAACAGGCTGATGATGACGGACTCCAGCAAAAACTGCGTCATGATATCCTTCTTGGAGCTGCCGAGGGCCTTTAGGATACCGATCTCCTTGGTACGTTCCTTGACCGATACGAAGAGTACGTTCATGATGCCGATGCCGCCGACGATGAAGACAATGGTGGCTACGGAAATGAGCAATACGTTCATGGTGCGTGCAGATTCCATGGCCGCGTCAATACGGCTGCCCGTGTCTTCGAGCATGTAGACGCTGCCGTCCTCCAGGATATAGTCGAGTGTGCTTTGCATCTGCTTCATGGCGGCTTGTACATGGTTTATGTTGTCTGCCATGGCGACGATCTGGGGGATGGTGTAATCGTCCCCTAAAAAGCGTTCACCCGTGGTGAAAGGAATGAAGATCGTATCGTCGGGGTTCACACCCTGCATGCCGTCGCCCTTGCGCTCTAACACACCGATAATCTTATACTGCTGTTCGCCGATCTTGATGGTTTTGCCAATGGCATCTTCCGGGCCTTTGAAATATTTCTGTGCCAATCCGTCACCGATCACGGCTACACGGGCTTCATTTTCCACATCCGCATCCGAAATGTTTTCCCCCTGTATGGTGGCAAGATTGTTGATCTTCTCATAGTTTTCAAGCACGCCCGTTATTTGTGAGGATACTTTCTGGCTGCCGAAGACAGCGTCGGCATAGTAGCTGGCACGCAGGGTGATATCCTGCAGGTAACTGTTTTCCTCGAGCATCTGTTCCATGTTACCGCGCGTCAGCTTGGGGATGCCGCTTATGTCCCCGTCCGAACCGAACATCCTGCTGTAATCCGGATTGACATAGATGGTTTCCGCACTAAGGCCTTGGAACTGCCCGGCGATTTCCGCTTCGCCGCCCTTGCCGATGGCGATGACCATGACGATGGTGACGGCGCCAACGATAATCCCCAGAGACGTTAAAAGTACTTTAAACTTGTTTTGCATCAGGTTGATCCATACGATACGCAGTGTTTCAATCAGCCTCATAACGTTATCCTTCCACGATCACAGTATCGCCCTCGGAAAGGCCGCCAGTGATCTCGCTGACCTTGCCGTCGGAAAATCCAGTCCTGATTTCCACGTCGCGCAGGGTGCCGTCGTCGTTTCTCATCTTCACGTATTGTTTACCGTCCGCGAGAAAGATTGCCTTGTTGGAAAGCTGCAATACATCCTTTTGCTGCCTTAATACTATGGTTGCATTGGCGCTCATGCCGTCCAGCATCTCTGCGTCGTTTGGATCGACAGAGATGGCGACGTTGTAGGAGATGGGATTGCTGTCTTTGATGGGGACGAGGCTGCGCGACTGCACTTTGCCGGTAAATTTCTGGTCGCCGAAGGCGTCGAGTGTGAATTCCGCAGCCTGCCCTTCCTCGATTTTACCGATGTCCGACTGGGAGACGGGGACGGTAACTGTTTTCGCATTGGGATCGCCAATGACGGCAGCGGGAGATTCCGGCTTTGTTTCTGCGCCCGGCTCTGCGTCGAGGGAAAGAACGACGCCGTCTATACTTGCGTAAAGATAAGGATCATCTTTTAGTTCCTGTAGCTGGTCTACTTTCTTTTGTGCGGCTTCTACGTCTAACTGGGCGAGATCAACGGCATCTTGCAGGCTGCCGGAATTTGCATCCGCGATTTTTTTGTCGATCGCATCGCTTTTGGCTTGTGCTTCGTCCTGCCTGTTTTTTGCATCTTCCAGGGAAGAAAGGCTCGATTGTGCATTTTCAAGCTCTTGCCGTGCAGCTTCCAGTTCGGCAGTGAGAACCTCGCGTTTATCGTTGAGCGCCGCGGCCTGCACATCGCCCTCGGGAAGGGAAGCCAATTGTGTATCGATTTCGCTGATTTGTGCGGCCAGCGCGTCAACTTTTTGCTGAAGCGAATCAACCGCGTTGCTTGCCTGTATAAGCTGGCTCTCCGTTTCTGCGCTGCCAGCATCCTGTGAGGCGGCCTCTTTTTGCGCGTTCAGCTCCCCCAGAGTCTTGGCGCTTTGGGCTTGTTTTAAGGCGATACGTGTCTTTTCAAGCTCGCTTTGTGCGGATTCGATTGCTTCGCCCAGTTTCTCCTCATCTGCCATGACAAGCTTATCGCCCGCTTTGACGGCCTGTCCGGCTTTGACCAACACTTCCCCAATGGTGACTATTTCGCTGAAATTTTGTGGTGTGGAGCCATAATGCAGTACGCCCTGTCCACTGACGCCGGCAGTGATGTCGCCGCGGGTCACGGGATATTCGCGTTGGATGGTCTCGGGCAGATCGCTTCCGGCGGCGCTTGTTACGCCAAAATAACTCGCTATGCTGACCACTGTGATGATGACGGCCAGCGCAACGATCATCTTTTTAGATGGCTTTTTTCCTTTCATAATGTCCTCCAAACGTTTTTCTTTGCTTATCTTACAGGAGGGAGGATTAAGAAATGGTTAAGACGGATATAAAAAATGCATCCCGCCATTTAGGCGGGATGCGCTTTTGGAATCGGCGTTATTCGGCGGGGATGCGGGGAAGCGTAACGGTGAAGACCGTACCTGTGCTTTCCCCTGGGGCGGCGGAAACCGTTCCGCCGTGACGCCCAATGATATCTTTGACAATGGCAAGGCCGAGGCCTGCGCCGCCTATTTTTCGTGAACGGGAATGATCCGCGCGGTAGAATGGATCGAAAATATGTTCGCGCTTTTCTTCCGGGATGCCGATGCCCGTATCCGCTATGGTAAAAGTATATTTTTTGTCTTCGGCGGCAGAGGAAATATCGATACTGCCGCCTTCCACGTTGTATTTTACCGCGTTTTCGATCAGGTTGGAGAAGGCGCGCATAAGCATGACGCTGTTGCCCTTCGTTGCGAGGCCGCCCGGCAGTATGTTCACGGTGAGCTTTCTTTCTTCGATACGCGGAGCGAGCTGCGCCGTGATATCATGGAACATAGAATCAAAATCCACCGTATCGTTAAAATCGTAATTGCGCTGCGAAGAAATGGTGAACAGGTCGTCTACGAGGCGGATCATGCGCTCCGTTTGTTTTTTGACGACCCGGACGGTCTGGCGGTATTCCTCCGCCGTGGGGTCGCCGGAAAGCTGCAGTACGTCTAGATTTGTTTTGATCGCCGCGAGCGGCGTTTTCAGTTCGTGCGCCGCGTCGGACGAAAAACGTTTTTGGTCAGAAAACGCTTTGGAAAGGCGGGAGAGCATCGTATTGAAGGAATGGGCGAGGCTGCTGATTTCGTCGTGTGCGTCGCCTGCATCGACCCGCTGGGAAAGCTCATGTTCAGTGATACTTTCGATCTGCGTGCTCAGATCCCGCACGGGGCGGAGGGCCCGGCCGAGCAGAAAATAAGTGAGCAAGCCGCCTCCCGTGATGATTGCGAGCATAATCCACAGGCTGATGCTGTTGAATTGAGCAGTTGATGAGCTCATTACTGATATGGCGGCTATTTGGTCCGATGTGTATGGCTCCGGATAGCTATCGGTCCCGCTGGCGCCCGATACCTGGGATGCGGTAATCGTGCTATATGCATTTTCAGACACCTCAAATTCATCGAAGTTTATGTCGGAAGCCAGATAGGGGACAACGTACGAAAATTGCGCGTTATAGATGGTGGAGAGGGTAAAGAGGACGGACACTCCTGTAAGCAGCAGCACGGTAAAGAGGGTCAGCCGCATGCGCAGTGATAGCTTCCTCATAGCTTGGCTCTCCGTAATTTTGCGTCGATATTCTGTGCCGGCTTGGGAATGCAATAACCCGCACCGCGCAGGTTGGTAATGAGCTCCTGGTCGGTGTAGGCGGCGAGCTTTTTGCGCAGGGTGCTTACATGAACCTTGATGGCATTGGAAAAGAGGCTGCTGTCACTAAGCCATATATGTTCAATCAGCTCTTCCGCGCTGATTGCCTTGCCGCGGTGCAAAAGCAGATATTCGAGGATCGCGTATTCCTTAGGGGCAAGGTCTATGACCTCATTCTGGTCCGTATACAAAAGATGCGCGCAGGTATCGAGAGAGAACCTGCCGAATTTAAGCACGACGCCCATTTGCGTAAAATTACGGCGTAAAAGGCTGCGCACACGTGCTTCCAGCTCCCCGAAATCAAAGGGTTTTACAAGATAGTCGTTCGCGCCGAGGTCGAGGCCTTCGATGCGCTGGGTGTAGTCGCTGCGTGCGGAAAGGATGAGTACCTTTTGGTGCAGATCGTTTTCCCGTATCTTTTTAAGGATATCGAGCCCGTCCATGCCGGGCAGGTTCAAATCCAGGAGAATGAGGTCGTAGTCGTTTATAAATGCGAGCTCATATCCATCCATCCCGTCCATGGCGGTATCTACCGCATACCCTTTTTTCTCAAAACCTGCCCTTAAGGCGGTTAGTAAATCTTCTTCATCTTCTATGATCAATAATTTCATTGCCTGCTCCAATCTGATTTTTGCCTATTACATCCTTTATACTATATCATTACCATGAATCCGGTTAAGAAACGGTTAAATTTTGATGAATTATAGGAAAAAAGGTTTACATACGCAAAAGGTTTTTGAAAAATAGAGGAAGAAGATGGAGTTGACAGGAACCGGTCCTGGATTTATAATGGAATTCAATAAGAAAAATCCGCAGAGCGGAAGTAAGTAGCCATGGAAACGATGTTAAAGAGAGCGGACGGCTGGTGGAAAGCCCGTACATACGCCGATGGTGAATGGGTCCGTGAGGAGCAGGTGGAATTTTGAGTATACCTCGCCGTGATTCCCGCGTTAAGGGAAAGGATATAAGCGCTGTACGCGCCGTATCTGTAACGAGCAGATCAGAGGATTGATCTGGAATTTGGGTGGCACCGCGAAGCTTTTCGTCCCTTGGAGGATGGAAAGCTTTTTTATTGCAAAACGCCGGACGGCGTGAACGGAAAGAAAAGGAGAATCAAATGTTGTATCCGGACAAACGGGAAGTAGAAGAATTGCTCAGGGAATATGATGTCGTACCAGTGTTTTACGAAATCCTTTCGGATAGTTGTACGCCAATCAATATCTTCAACTCATTACAACAGGGAGAAGAGACTTGCTTTATTTTGGAAAGTGTGGATCATTCACAGACATGGGGACGCTATTCGTTTATCGGCGTACATCCCAAAATGGAGCTTAAGATAAAAGACGGGAAAGCAGTGACGATCGAGAACGGGCACGTGGCCGTACGTCTGGTAAAGGATCCGGCCGCCTACCTGTCGGGCCTCATGGCAAAATACAAGTCCCCGGTCTTTCCTAACAGGCCCAAGATGACAGGCGGACTTGTGGGATATTTTGGTTACGATATGGTGCGCTATATGGAAAAAACCCTTACCCATGCACCGCAGGACGACCTCGATATGCCGGACTGCCACCTGATGCTGTATGACGAGATTGTGGCCTTTGACCACTTGACCAACAAGGCGGTCATCATCCTGAACATTTATGCGGATGAAGATCTTGACAGGCAATACGGGTCGTGTATCCAAAAAGCGGAAGAGATCGCAGGGAGGCTGAACGCGTTCGTACCGCCCAGACAGGCCGGACTCAATGGTGGGATTAGCGTTTCCTCCAATATCACCAAAGAGCGGTATATGGAAAATGTTGAAAAAGCGCAGGAGTATATCAGGAACGGCGATATTTTCCAGGTAGTGCTGTCACAGCGGTTTGAGATCGCCAACCCACCCGATCCGCTTGACGTATACCGCGTGCTTCGCGCAAACAATCCATCGCCGTACCTGTTCTATTTCAAACTGCGGGATTACAGTATTGCGGGCGCTTCGCCGGAAATGCTGGTGAACGTAACAGGGGGCGTTGTTACCACAAAGCCCCTTGCCGGGACGATCCGCCGGGGAGGGACAGATGAAGAGGATGCGGAGCTTGAGCGGGAATTGCTCACCGACCCTAAGGAACGCGCGGAGCATACGATGCTTGTGGATCTTGGGAGAAACGATGTAGGGCGCGTAAGTAAATTTGGAACGGTGGAAGTGACCAAATTTATGGAGGTTGAGAAATATTCCAAGGTGATGCACCTCATGAGCGACGTAAAAGGGATATTGCAGGATGGCCTTTCGGCGGTGGATGCGCTGATGTCGGTGCTTCCAGCGGGGACTCTTTCGGGAGCGCCCAAGGTGCGCGCGATGGAGATCATCGACGAACTGGAAAACGAACGGCGCGGGCTTTACGGCGGGACGGTCGGCTATCTCGGTTTTGATGGGAACATCGATACGTGCATTGCGATCCGCACGGTACTGTTTAAAGACGGTAAAGCGTATGTACAGGCAGGAGCGGGTATTGTGGCGGATTCCGACCCGGAAAAGGAATTTAAAGAAACGGAGAACAAAGCCCTCGCGGCGGTAAATGCAGTGAAGGAGGCGGCAGCCTTATGATAGTGTTGATCGATAACTACGATTCTTTTACCTATAACCTTTATCAGGAGATCGGGGAACTTTACGGGGAAGTGGAAGTCTTTCGCAACGACGAAATTACCCTTGGAGAAATCGAGAAAATGGCTCCGCAAGCGATTGTTATTTCACCGGGGCCGGGATATCCGGACTCCGCAGGAATATCCGTGGACGCGGTAAGGACGTTCAGCGGCAGAATACCGATCCTCGGCGTGTGCCTCGGGCACCAGGCGATTGCGGAAGCGTTCGGCGGGAAAATTGTCCGTGCAGGCAGGCTGATGCACGGCAAGGCCAGCAGTATTGCGATAAAGCAGGATAACTCCCTGTTTTATGGCCTGCCGGAGACCGTCCTTGCCGCACGGTATCATTCACTGATCGTAGATGAAAGTACGCTGCCCGGCTGCCTTGAAATTACGGCGCGCGACGAGTCGGGGCAGATTATGGCCGTTTCTCATACGGAGCACCCGACTTATGGAGTACAGTTCCATCCGGAATCCATTTTAACAAAAAGCGGGCAAAAAATGCTTGAGAATTTTCTGGACCGCGTGGCACACGTTCCGGTGCGGCATCTCGATTTTGACGAAACCCTGCTTCCACCGGAACAGCGCAACCTGCTAAAACCGTATATCTTTAAAGTGATCGAGGGAACGGATCTTTCGCAGGACGAAGCCTATGAGGCAATGGATTGCATTATGAGCGGCGGTGCGACGGATGCGCAAATCGGTTCGTTTATCACGGCACTGCGTATGAAGGGTGAGACCATTGATGAAATAACCGGTTTTGCGCGTGTGATGCGCAACAAAGCCGCGGTAATGCCGCACAGTGCCGCGGCAATCGATATCGTGGGAACGGGCGGCGACCTTGCGAATACCTTTAATATTTCCACGACTGCGGCGTTTGTAGCGGCGGGAGCGGGGCTTCCCGTGGCCAAGCACGGCAACCGCAGCGTATCAAGCAAGAGCGGAAGCGCGGATGTCCTTGAAGCGCTGGGGGTAAAGATTGACATGACGCCCGCGCAGGCAAGCGAGTGCCTTGATTCTTGTGGGCTTTCGTTCCTCTTTGCGCAAAAGTTCCACGGGTCGATGAAATTCGCCGCCCTGCCGAGAAAGCAGATCGGCGTGCGGAGCGTATTCAATATTTTAGGGCCGCTCGCCAATCCGGCATTTACGCGGTATATGTTGATTGGCGTATACGACGAGGCGCTTATGGAGCCGATGGCAAAGGTGCTCCAGAATCTTGGCGTAAAAGGAGCTATGGTGGTACATGGAAGCGACGGGCTTGACGAGATTACAATTTCCGGCACGACAAAAATTTGTGAGATAAAAGGCTCCAAACTGATTAAGTATGAATTGGACCCACGCGATTATGGAGTACGGCTCGCGGACCTTGATGAGGTGGTGGGTGGAACCGCGGAAGAAAATGCGCAAATTACACTTGCTATTCTCAGCGGGCAAGAACGGGGAGCCAAGAGAGATATCGTTCTTTTGAATGCCGCGTGCGCGCTTGTCATCGCGGGGAATGCGGAAGATATCGGACAGGGACTTTCCCTTGCACAGGCCTCGGTGGATACGGGTGCGGCGATGGAAAAGCTCGAGGAATTGAAGGCGCGGACATGCGGCTTCGGAAAGGAAACGCCATGATTTTAGACGATATTGTTTCTTATAGGAAAAAGCAATTGGAATATGAGAAGGAGGTTATGGGCGAAAAAGAGGTCATGGACCGTGCGGCAGAGGATGAACGCATACCCAAAGACTTTTTGGGAGCCCTTCAAAAAAGCGGGCTTTCTGTAATTGCAGAGGTCAAAAAAGCCTCGCCGTCAAAGGGGGTGATCCGTGAAGATTTTACGCCGATCGAGATTGCGAAGGAATATGAGAAGGCAGGCGCGAACGCAATTTCAGTCCTCACAGAAAAGCGTTATTTTGAGGGAAGCAGCGAGTACCTGCAGGCAATCCGTGAAAAGGTGGATCTGCCGATCCTGCGCAAGGATTTTATCATCGACGCTTACCAGGTTTATGAATCCCTCGTAATCGGCGCGGATGCGGTGCTTCTCATAGCGGCGCTGCTTGACAGCTCCACGATCGCACGTTTTATGCGTATTGCGGATACGCTCGGTCTTGCGTGCCTGGTGGAGGTGCATAACGAGAAAGAGCTTCGCACTGCGCTCGACGCGGGCGCGCGAATGATTGGCGTCAATAACCGCGATCTTAAAACGTTCGAGGTAGACTTGCAAACGACACAGAGGCTGGCAAAGTTGATCCCCGCGGACCGGGTAGTCGTTGCGGAAAGCGGAATATTGACAAATGCAGACATGAAGGCCGCCCTTTCTTATGGTGCGGACGCGGTACTCGTCGGTGAAACGTTGATGCGTTCGGACGATATTCCAGGAGAGCTGGCCAGGCTGAGGCAGGGCGTATGAAGATAAAGCTGTGCGGTATGCGCAGGGAAGAAGATATCGGCTATGCAAACCGTTACAGGCCGGACTATATTGGTTTTGTATTCGCAAAAAGCCCGAGACAGGTGGGCAAGGAGCGGGCGGCGCAGCTCAGGCGGTTGTTGGATCCGGATATCGAAGCAGTGGGCGTATTTGTAAACGAACCGGTTTTGAGCCTGGAAAAGATTGTGCGGGAAGTGCCTCTTCATGTGATACAGCTCCACGGCGATGAGGACGCGGCTTATATCGGTGCCGTGAAGAAGCTGGGGATTCCCGTATGGAAAGCGGTCAGGGCACGCGCCGAAAGCGATATACGGCATGCGGAAACGCTGGGGGCGGATGTGCTGCTGATCGACGCTTTTTCACCGGACGTATACGGCGGAACGGGAAAAACTGCCGATTGGAGCATGATTGCCCGTACGCAGCCGATGCAGCCCTTTTTCCTTGCGGGTGGACTCCATGCGGGGAATATCATGGAAGCTGTGCGCATGGTAGAGCCGTTTGGCGTTGACCTATCCGGTGGGATAGAGACAGGCGGTTTTAAAGACGAAGACAAGATCAAAGAGCTGATGGGGGAACTGAAAAAGTTATGAACAAAAAAGGAAGATTTGGTACGCACGGCGGACAATACCTGCCCGAGACGCTGATGAACGCGATCATCGAGCTCGAGGAGGCGTATGAACAATACAAAAACGACATGGCATTTAAAGGAGAGCTGAAAGGCTTGCTTGCAAATTATGCAGGCCGTCCTTCCCTTCTTTATTATGCGGAACGTATGACACGGGACCTTGGCGGCGCAAAGGTCTACCTGAAGCGCGAAGACCTCAACCACACAGGTTCGCATAAGATCAACAACGTGCTGGGGCAGGTGTTGTTGGCGAAAAAAATGGGAAAGACCCGCGTGATCGCAGAGACGGGCGCGGGACAGCACGGCGTGGCAACGGCGACGGTTGCCGCGCTGATGGGCATGGAATGCGAGGTCTTCATGGGGAAGGAGGATACGGAGCGGCAGGCGCTGAACGTTTACCGTATGGAACTTTTAGGCGCGAAAGTACATCCTGTAGACAGCGGGACAGGGACGCTCAAGGATGCTGTCAATGAGACGCTGCGGGAGTGGACTTCGCGTGTCAGTGATACGCATTACGTACTGGGATCAGTGATGGGCCCCCATCCGTTCCCCACGATCGTACGGGATTTCCAAAGCGTAATCGGCAAAGAGGTAAAAGAGGAGCTGCTGGCGAAAGAGGGCAGCCTGCCGGACGCGTTGATTGCCTGTGTAGGCGGCGGCAGTAACGCCATGGGTCTGTTTTACGATTTTATCGGAGACGAGGGCGTGCGCCTGATTGGCTGCGAGGCGGCAGGGCGCGGAGTGGATACGGATCAGAACGCTGCGACAATTGCAAACGGCACACCAGGCATCTTCCACGGTATGGAATCATATTTTTGCCAGGACGAATACGGACAGATCGCCCCGGTATATTCGATTTCAGCCGGGCTCGATTATCCGGGCATCGGCCCGGAACACGCATGGCTGCACGATACAGGCCGTGCGGAGTATGTACCTGTTACGGACGATGAAGCGGTGGAAGCGTTTGAATACCTGTCGCGCATGGAAGGGATCATTCCTGCAATCGAAAGCGCGCATGCCGTGGCCTGCGCAAAAAAGGTTGCGGCCGGGATGGGCAAGGATCAGAGTATTGTTGTGAACCTTTCAGGCAGGGGAGACAAAGACGTAGCGGCGATTGCGCGTTACCGGGGGGTGAATATCCATGACTAAAACAAAAGCGGCGTTTGCCGAAGGAAAAGCATTTATCCCGTTTCTTACGGCGGGCGATCCCAGCCTCGCGGTGACGGAAGAACTGATTGTGGAACTGGCGTCAGCGGGAGCGGACCTGATTGAGATTGGTATCCCGTTTTCGGATCCGGTGGCCGAAGGACCGGTGATTCAAAGGGCGGACGAGCGGGCGCTTGCCGCGGGAATCACGGCAGACGGGATATTTGAGATGGTGCGCCGCGTGCGGGAAAAGACAGGCGTGCCGCTGGCTTTTATGACATATATTAACCCGATTTACCGCTATGGAAGCGAACGGTTTGTAAAGCGGTGCGCAGAGATGTCTTTGGATGCGCTGATCGTACCCGATTTGCCGTTTGAGGAAAAAGGGGAACTTCAGCCGTATTGTGCGAAGTATGGAGTGGACCTTATTTCATTGATCGCGCCCACTTCCAAGGCACGCATCAGGACCATTGCACGTGAAGCGGAGGGATTTTTGTATTGCGTCTCGTCACTGGGCGTGACGGGGGTACGGACGGCTATTACGGCGGACGTGGGAGAGATGGTTTCCCTTGCGCGCGAGGTTTCGAATATTCCCTGTGCGATCGGCTTTGGTATCGCTACACCGCAGCAGGCGGAAGATATGGCACGGAAGGCGGATGGGGCCATTGTGGGAAGTGCGATCATGAAGATCATCGCTAAATATGGAACGGATTGTGTACCGCATGTAACGGCATATGCGCGGGAAATGGCCCAGGCCGTGCACGGAGTACGGTAAGAAATAGAAAGCGGGAGCTGTATTGGGAGCAAAAATAGAGGCAGTTTTTGTGCATGAAAAGAAAAAAGATTTAAGCAGGAAATAAGTGAAAAAAAGAATAACCAGCAAATACAGGTAACGGATTTTTGTGCTGCGGATCAGTTTCACCGGGAATTTGCTGCGCAGCCTTGCCTTAACCACTGCAGGCACCGTGATTTCAATCGTGATTGGGAACACCGCTTTGTTTTCAGCCATAGTTGCATTTCCTGCTATACGCTGCATATTTTTAGGAGTGTATTGAGCGGCAAAAAAACAGGCTTAAGTCCACGCACCCGCCTGTTTTTTACTTCCGGCTTTTTATCATTTAGTGTCGTGTCGGAAACTATTTTATTGCAGCGGCAGGATCTCGTAGCCCTGCCCGCGCAGCGTGTCGATCAGGCTGGAAAGGATTGCTGTATTATCCGTGGAAACCGCATGAAGCAGCACAAGCTCACCGGGATGAATATTCTCAGTAATCTTTGCCAGGGCGGCCTCTGGACCCATTTGGTCGTCCGGCTCGTAATCATAATAAGCAAAGCTCCAAAATGCACTTTTATAACCGAGCGCTTGCGCGAGCGCAAGCGTCTGCTGTGAATATTCGCCCATGGGCGGACGGAAGACCGTCATTTCGATTCCATAGGTGTCGCGCATAAAGGTGTGCAGTGTTACAATCTCGTCGCGTGCCTCTTCGAGCGTGAGGTCGGGCATGGAAAGATGCCGTACACTATGGTTGCCGATCACATGGCCTTCATCGATCATCCGCTGGACAAGCGCGGGATTATCGCGCACATAGGAATAGGTGACAAAAAAGGTAGCTTTCTGGTCTTTTTCTTTCAATACATCAAGGATCGCCGCTGTGTTGCCGTTTTCATATCCTTCATCAAACGTAAGATAAAATTTCGGCTCCTCAGGCATGATGAAGCGGGCGTCATATTTCCCGTAGGCCTCCTGTGCGGACAGCGCGCCGGTAGGGCGGTTCAGGCTGTCCTTTTCAAGGCCCTGCCCCCAGCCGTTCTTTGTTCCGTCAAGCAAGGAAATTGCTTCATAATCGATGGAAAGCTCCTCGATCGGCGTTTTTGCCGGCACGGGCGCAGGCGTTATGGAGGGAACAGGTGTGGGAGAAGGGGAAGGCGAAGGAGACGGGGCAGGAACCGGGCTTGGTGCAGAAGAGGGCGCTGTTGCAGACGCAATGGCAAAAGACGGCGTATTTACTGAAGTTCCCGCGTTGGGAACCTGTGCGCATCCTGTAAAAACAATGCCGCTTATCATAAGAAAGCACGATACGGAAAAAAGAAAACGTTTCATCTGGGGGCTCCTGTTTGTGTCGTTCCACCAACAGTATACCACAGGCGGGAACGCGGCCCAAGCAAATGGAGAAAGAGTTCACAAAAATGATGCAAAACGGGCTTTTAGATAAAAGAAAGAGGAACGGCATTGCCTGCCGCCCCTCTTTGTAGACAGATGTAGAAACCGGGAATTTTATTCGCATTTGTCCTGCAAGGCATCATAGCCTTCTTCGCCGGTACGTACTTTGATAACGTTTTCCACGTCATAAACAAAGATCTTTCCATCTCCAATATGTCCAGTGTAGAGCGCCTCTTTGATTGCATCAATCGCCGTCTGGACAGGGATTTTGCAGACCACGATTTCTACCTTTACCTTAGGCAGCAGGTTGATATCCACGGGTACGCCGCGGTAATATTCCGTGTGGCCCTTCTGCATGCCCGCACCCATGACCTGGGATACCGTGATTCCCGTGATGCCGATGCTTTCCAGTGTGGATTTAAGGGCGCCGAACTTATCCTGATTGGCGATCACGACGAGCTTCGTCATTTTCACGTCTCCGGAAGGAACGCCGGCTGCTTCCTTGGGCATGCGCTCTACTGGCACCGCCTGTTCGAGAGACGTCGGCTCATCTGCCTTTACGCCTTCCGTTGTCAGGAAACCGGTTGCCGTAGCAGGCATGAAATCGGCGTAACCGCTCGCAAGGCCGTGTTCTTCGACATCAAGACCCGCAAGTTCTTCCGCTTTGGAAACACGCAAGCCCACCGTATGTTTGATTACCTGGAATACGACCGTCATGGTAACGGCTACCCAGGCAATAACGGAAACGACACCAAGCGCCTGTACACCGAGGAAGGAGGCGTCGCCCGTATAAACGAGACCGCCGTCCACTGCGAAGACACCGACGAGAAGCGTTCCCACCGCGCCGCAGAAGCCATGCACCGGAACCGCTCCGACAGGATCGTCGATCTTAAGCTTTTTATCCAACAGTTCCACGCCGAATACCACGACAAATGATGCGATAAGGCCGATGATAAAAGCTGCCCATGGATCGACCATATCACAGCCCGCAGTGATCGCCACGAGCCCGGCGAGAGCGCCGTTGAGCGTCATGGAAACATCGGGTTTTTTGTAGCGGATCCATGTGATTGCCATCGCGCCGGTCGCGCCTGCGGAGGCGGAAAGACTCGTTGTCGTAAAGATTTTTCCTGCCCAGTTCGCGCTGTCGCCCTGTACGCTGAGGGTGGAGCAGCCGTTGAAGCCAAACCATGCGAACCACAGGATAAACACGCCGAGGGCCGCAAGCGGGATGCTGTGCCCGAGGATCGCTTTGGGCTTCCCGTCTTTGCCATACTTGCCGATACGGGGGCCGAGGATCTTCGCGCCGATAAGCGCGGCCACGCCGCCCACCATATGAACCGCTGTGGAACCCGCAAAATCGTGGAACCCGAGAGCCGAGAGCCAGCCGCCGCCCCAAATCCAGTGGCCGGAGACCGGATAGATGACAAGGCTGATGATGATACTATAAATACAATAGGATGAAAATTTGGTACGCTCTGCCATCGCTCCTGAGACAATTGTCGCTGCCGTGGCGCAGAACATGGTCTGGAAAATGAAAAATACATACGGGGGGATGTCGCCCATCAGGTATTCGTTCTGCACGAAAAAATCCGGAGTACCGATGAAGCCGCCCGCCGATACGCCGAACATCAGGCCGAATCCGACCGCCCAATAGACGACGGAACCGAGTGAAAAATCCATCAGGTTTTTCATAATGATGTTACCGGCGTTCTTTGCCCGCGTGAGGCCTGTTTCGACCATCGCAAAACCGGCCTGCATGAAGAAGACCAGCGCCGCGCCCAAAAGCACCCATACTGTGTCAACTGAAGAAAACATAATGAAACCTCCTAAAAATATTTAAGGCGTGCCCCCCGGGATATTGGGGAGACACGCCTTTGTGTCAAACGGATATTTAAACTGACGGACTGCTGCATGCTCACACGCTGAACAGCAAGTCGCCATAGGTCGGCCACGGCCAGATTTTTTTGCTGACAAAAGTCTCCATGGTATCGGAAATCCCACGAAGCTCTTGCATGGCCGTAAATACATAGTCGCGGTAATATTTCGCGCACTCGCCGATCTCGCTGAATTGTTTTACACCGAGGAGCGCCTGATCGAGCGCGTCGATCGCCTTTAAAAAGCAGGTGAGCTGCGCGGAAAGCTCGCAGGCGAGCCGTTCTTCCGCCGCGGTTTCCGCGCCGATCTGTTTTTTTGCGAGAACGGCGTCGGTAAGTTCCTTTGTGTATGCGCTTACCGCGGGGATGATGCTCTTCTTGGACATTTGCAGCATAGTCAGCGCTTCGATATTCAGCGTCTTGCAGTAATTTTCCAAGATGATTTCGTAGCGGGAATGCATCTCTGCCTCCGTAAAAATGTGATGCGAGGTAAAAAGCTTCACATTTTTTTCATGGATGAAGTAGGGCATGCAGTCTGCTGTAGATTTCAAGTTTAAAAGCCCGCGCTTTTCTGCCTCCGCCACCCATTCGTCGGAATAGTTGTTGCCGTTGAATATGATCCGTTTATGCTCCTTCATCGTCTTTTTGATCAGTTTCAGCACGTCCTGCGCAAAACATCCGCTCTTTTCGAGTTCATCCGCAAATTGCCTGAGTTCTTCCGCAACGACGGTATTAAGAACGATATTAGGACCGGAGATCGAAAGACTTGAACCAAGCATACGGAATTCAAACTTATTACCCGTGAACGCAAAGGGTGAAGTCCTGTTGCGGTCCGTCGTGTCCTTCTGGAAATTGGGGAGGACGTGTACGCCCATTTCCATGTCACATTTCGCATGGTCTATATAATCGCTGCCTGTTTCGATCGATTCCAGCACGTTTGTCAATTCATCCCCGAGGAACATGGAGATGATCGCCGGGGGCGCTTCGTTTGCACCGAGGCGATGGTCGTTGCCCGCGCTTGCAACGGAAACACGCATCAAGTCCTGATATTCGTCCACACCTTTAATCACGGCGCACAGGAAAAGCAGGAATTGCAGGTTGCTGTGCGGGTCGTCGGTCGGATTCAAAAGATTTTCGCCCGTATCGGTGCAGATCGACCAATTGTTGTGCTTACCGCTGCCGTTTACGCCCGCGAAAGGTTTTTCGTGCAGCAGGCAGGCAAGGCCGTGCCGGTAAGCGACGCGCCGCATCACCTCCATCGTGAGCTGGTTATGGTCGGTCGCGATATTTGTTGTTGTGAAGATCGGCGCCAATTCGTGCTGGGCGGGAGCTACCTCGTTGTGTTTTGTCTTGGCGAGCACGCCGAGTTTCCACAGCTCTTCGTCAAGTTCTTTCATAAATGCGGATACCCGCGGGCGGATCGAACCAAAATAGTGATCGTCCATCTCCTGGCCTTTGGGCGGTTTCGCGCCGAAAAGGGTGCGGTTGCAGTACTTGAGGTCCCGCCGTTTTTCATACATTTCGCGGTCGATTAAAAAATATTCCTGCTCAGGCCCCACAGTTGTGAGGACGCGCCTGGCTTTGGTGTTCCCAAACAGCCGCAGGATACGCAGCGCTTGGTCGTTCAGGGTTTCCATCGAACGAAGAAGAGGCGTTTTCTTGTCGAGCGCTTCGCCGCCGTACGAACAAAAGGCCGTGGGAATGCAGAGAATACCATCCTTAATGAACGCGTAAGAGGTTGGATCCCAGGCTGTATATCCACGCGCTTCGAAAGTCGCGCGCAGGCCGCCCGAGGGGAAACTCGAAGCATCCGGTTCACCCTTGATGAGCTCCTTGCCCGAGAATTCCATAATCACCCTGCCGTCCGGAGTAGGGGAGATGAAGCTGTCATGCTTTTCAGCTGTCGTCCCCGTCATCGGTTGGAACCAATGGGTGAAATGAGTGACTCCGTGCTCGATCGCCCAATTTTTCATCGCATTTGCAACAACATTCGCAACGCCGATATCAAGATCTTTTCCGTCTTCAATCGTTTTTTTCAGGGCTTTGTAGGTCTCCTTAGGCAGGCGCTCCTTCATTGCCGCATCACCGAACACCATACTGCCGAACAATTCCGGTACCTTTGTCATTTTCATCGATCCTTCCTATTTTATAGATTCTTTCTAAAATGTGAAAGGCACTGCGGGAAAAATTTTTCAGGTTTTCCGCAGCGCCTTTGCTGTCCACGTTTTGAATTATAAGGCGGCAAAAATGAAAAGTCAAGAGGTTTCAGTGAAAAAATGAAATATTTTTTAAGTAAATTGCAATATATTGAAATGAAGAAGCGCGATAATCCGAAAAACGGAATAAAAAATGCAAGAAAAAATAAAAAAATTTCATTTATCTATTGACAGGAGTTTTTCAGGAGCGTATCATTACGAATGTAAAAAATGTATCGGAAAAAAGGTGGAAAAAGTGATGCAACCAAGAGAAGGCCAAGTAAGAATCCCCTCAGGATGTGCAATTTCCGGAATGTTTTCCAGGGAAGGAAAACGGATGGACGGAAGCTCTATAATAAAATCAATCGCCACGATGCACGACCGTTCGAACGGACTCGGCGGCGGATTTGCGGGATATGGCATCTATCCGGAATATAAGGATTATTATGCATTCCATATCTTTTACGACCACAAGGCAGCAAAGCTTGCCTGTGAGGAATTCCTGGAGGAGCACTTCGATATCATCAACCTCTCCAAGATACCGACCAAAAAGCATCCGCGCATTACGGACGAGCCGCTTATCTGGCGATATTTTGTAACGCCGCTGCATACGAAACTCAAAGAAAGCCAACTCGATGAAAAAGAATTCGTCGTGCGTAGCGTGATTAAGATCAATACGAAAATCGAAGGCGCTTACGTATTTTCCAGCGGGAAGGATATGGGTGTTTTTAAAGCGGTGGGCTACCCGGAGGATGTCGGCGAGTTTTACCGGCTTGACGAATACAGCGGATATTGCTGGACGGCGCATGGACGCTATCCGACCAATACGCCCGGCTGGTGGGGAGGGGCACATCCGTTTGCCATGCTGGATACGTCGATCGTACACAATGGCGAGATATCT
Source organism: Christensenella tenuis (assembly GCF_014287795.1). GTDB lineage: Bacteria > Bacillota > Clostridia > Christensenellales > Christensenellaceae > Christensenella > Christensenella tenuis. The sequence continues at coordinate 36,990 of NZ_JACOON010000003.1, read as the reverse complement.
TCCTATGACGCTAACCGCCGCTATATAGAAATGTTTGGTTATAAATGTACGCTTCTTACGGATACGGAAGTTATCACTTATATGATCGACTATCTCGGAAGGCGGCAAGGACTCAGCTATGAAGAGATCGCAAACGTGATTGCAGCCCCCTTTTGGAGCACGATCGAGGGTATGCCGCCTGAAAAGCGTGCAAAATTCACCTACCTGCGCAATGTTTTCTCCAGTATGCTCATCACCGGTCCCTTTTCTATTTTACTGGGATTTGAAGGCGGTATGATGGCGCTGAACGATCGGCTGAAACTGCGTTCTATGGTCGCGGCCGAAAAGGACGACATGGTCTATGTGGCAAGCGAAGAATGCGCAATCCGTACGATCTGCCCCGGGCCGGATAGGATCTGGGCACCGCGGGGGGGAGAACCGGTGGTCGTAACGCTTAGCACACACGGACAAAACGAACGCTCAAAGGAGAGTGCGTAAGATGGGAATCAACTATTTATATCCTGATTATGAGGTGGTGCGCAATTCCGGACGCTGTATTGCGTGCCGCGTATGCGAGCGGCAATGCGCCAACGAGGTGCATGCGTTTGATGAAGAAATGAATGTAATGAGAAGCGACGACGCGAAATGTGTGAACTGTCATCGGTGCGTATCACTTTGTCCGACACGTGCACTTAAAATAGTTAAGACAGACCATACCTTTAAGGAAAATGCGAACTGGACGGGAGAAACGATCAAAGAACTCTACCGGCAGGCGGGAACGGGCGGCGTATTGCTTTCTTCGATGGGAAACCCGCAACCTTATCCGGTCTATTGGGACAGGCTGCTCATCAATGCGTCGCAGGTGACGAACCCTTCCATCGATCCGCTGCGTGAACCGATGGAGACCCGAACCTATCTTGGAAAAAAGCCGGAGCGCATCCTCCGGGACCAAAACGGGGAGATCGCATACAACCTGCCGCCGCAGCTCACGCTTAACGTACCGATTATGTTTTCGGCGATGTCCTACGGATCGATTAGTTATAACGCGCACGAGAGCCTTGCACGCGCGGCACGGGAACTGGGCACCTTCTATAATACAGGGGAAGGAGGCCTGCATGAGGATTTTTATGAATACAGCGCCAACACGATCGTACAGGTGGCGTCCGGCCGTTTTGGCGTACACAAGGATTACCTCAATGCGGGTGCAGCCATCGAGATCAAGATGGGGCAGGGCGCAAAGCCCGGAATCGGAGGACACTTGCCCGGGCAAAAGATCGTGGATGACGTTTCACGCACACGCATGATCCCGGAAGGAAGCGATGCGATCTCGCCCGCGCCGCACCACGATATCTATTCGATTGAGGATCTGCGGCAGCTTGTCTATTCCTTAAAAGAGGCGACGGACTACAAAAAACCGATAATCGTGAAGATTGCGGCGGTACATAATGTGGCGGCCATTGCTTCCGGGGTTGCACGCAGCGGGGCAGATATCATTGCGATCGATGGATTCCGCGGCGGAACGGGCGCGGCGCCTACGCGTATTCGTGACAATGTGGGGATACCGATCGAGCTTGCGCTTGCGAGCGTGGATGCGCGCCTGCGCGACGAGGGAATACGCAACCATGTATCGATTGTCGTGGGAGGCAGCATCCGCAGCAGCGCGGATGTGGTGAAGGCAATTGCGCTTGGCGCGGACGCGGTTTATATTGCGACGGGCGCGCTCCTTGCGCTCGGGTGCCACCTGTGCCGCAGCTGCCAGGCAGGAAAATGCAATTGGGGTATTGCCACGCAGGAACCGGAGTTGGTGAAGCGGCTCAACCCGGATGTGGGCAGCGAACGGCTCCAAAACCTCGTTCATGCTTGGGAGCATGAGATCAAGGAAATGATGGGCGGTATGGGCATCAATTCTATTGAAGCTCTGAAGGGAAACAGGCTGATGCTGCGCGGGATCGGGCTCAATGAGAAAGAACTCAGTATCCTTGGCGTGAAGTATGCGGGTGAATGAAGATGAAGCGAATCTATGTTAATGAAAAATGGTGCCTTGGATGCCACCTTTGCGAATACAACTGCGCGTTCGCAGGGTCGGAGGAAACAGACATGGTAAAAGCACTGAAGGATGTGCATATCAATCCACGCATCCGTATCGAAGAGGAAGGAAACATCCACTTCGCAGTTTCTTGCCGCCATTGCGAAGAACCGCTCTGTGTCCGCGGATGTATCATGGGGGCGCTTTCCGTGGAAGATGGCGTTATTATGATCGACCAGGATAAGTGCGTCGGCTGCTGTACCTGTATTCTGATGTGCCCGTACGGAGCGATCATGCCGTCTGATACGGGAGTGATGCAGAAATGCGAATTGTGCTTAAGGACCGCAGGCGGGACTCCGGCCTGCGTAGAAGGCTGCCCGAACCGGGCAATCGTGTTTGAGGAGAGATAAACATGAAATACGTACTCATTGGAAATTCCGCGGCAGCGGTCGGATGCATCGAGGGAATCAGGCAGCAAGACAAGAACGGTGAGATCGTAGTGGTCGCGGACGAGCCCTACCACACCTATTCACGACCGGCGATCTCATATTTGCTGTGTGGAAGGACGACGGAAGAACGGATGAAATACCGCCCCAGTGATTTTTACAAAAAGATGGACTGTACGGTTATGCTCGGCAAAAAGGCAACAAAGATAGAACCGCAAAAAAAATGGCTGTTCCTTGAAGATGGGACAATTATAGAATACGATAAGCTGCTGGTTGCGACAGGTTCGCGGCCGTTTATCCCGGAAATCGGGGGACTCGCGGAAGTGAGGAAGCGGCATACGTTTATGTCGCTTGACGATGCAAAGGCGCTCGATGCAGCGCTTAAGGCAGATAGCCGTGTGCTTATCATGGGAGCGGGACTCATCGGGCTGAAATGTGCGGAGGGGATTGCGCACAAGGCGGGGAGGATCGATGTTGTAGACTTGGCGCCAGGGATCCTGCCGAGTATTCTGGAAGCCGAAGCTGCCCGTGCCGTTCAGGAACACATAGAATCACAGGGAATCCATTTCCACCTGTCGGACGGCGTGCAAGAGTTCAGGGACAATACGGCTCTCCTGTCCAGCGGGAAGGAAATCGGTTTTGATATACTGGTTGTCGCCGTGGGAGTGCGGCCCAATGTGGAACTTGTACAAAAAGCAGGGGTTGAGGTGCGAAAGGGAATTGTAACGAATGAGCGGTGCGAAACATCGCTGCCGGACATCTATGCCGCTGGGGATTGCACGGAAAGCTATGATATCACAACAGGTGAATCAAGGCCGCTTGCGCTCCTCCCGAACGCATATATGCAGGGAGAGTGCGCAGGGATCAATATGGCAGGAGGAATCAAGGCATATAATAAGGCAATCCCTATGAATGCCATCGGTTTTTTCGGTCTGCATATGATTACCGCCGGAAGCTATAACGGGGAACGGTTTATTCGCAAAAGCGGCAGGGATTACAAGATGCTCGTCTCTGAAAATGGTGTTTTGAAGGGGTTTGTTATGATTGGCAATGTTGCGCGCGCAGGAATTTATACCGCGTTGATCAGGGATAAAACGCCACTTGAAACGATCGATTACGGACTGATCAGCGAAAAACCACAGTTGATGGCGTTTTCAAGAAAGGAAAGGGATAAAAAACTGGGAGGTGCGGCAGGATGAATATCAATGCGGCAGGCATGCATTTCAAGGATTTGAACGAGCAGATTAAGGCAGCGGGAAAAGAAGCCGTGATCGATCATTGCATGGGCCAGAGGTATATTGGCAGCGGGCTTGCAGGGAAGGAGATCGTAATCCACGGTACGCCGGGAAACGCGCTCGGCGCTTATCTTGACGGTAGCATCATCACCGTATACGGCAACGCACAAGACGCTACAGGCGACACGATGAACGACGGGGCGATTTATATTGCGGGCTCTTCGGGAGATGCGACGGGGTATGCGATGCGCGGCGGGAAAATATTTGTAAAAGGCGACGTCGGCTACCGTGCGGGAATACACATGAAAGAATATAAGGAGAAAAGCCCGGTGCTGGTAATCGGTGGAGCGGCGGGAAGCTTTCTCGGTGAATACCAAGCGGGCGGCACGATCATTGTGCTCGGCCTTGGCCGCAAACGGCCAGTGGGAAATTTCTGTGGAATGGGTATGCACGGCGGAAGGATATACCTGAGGTGCCAAGCGCCACCGGCTGACCTTCCCCGCCAAATCATCGTGAAAAAAGCAGAAAAAGAAGACAGGAAAGCGATCGAAGCGTATATCAGGGAATTTTGCGAAGTTTTCGAATGCAGTGAAAAAACAATATGGGACAGCGATTTTTACGTACTGCGTCCGGATTCCAAAAATCCTTACCATCAGCTTTATACGCAGAATTAGGGGGAGCTTATGAGCCGGATATTGCTTGCATCCGGATCTTTAAAGGGACGCGATTTTTTTGTGCACCTGATAAAAGAATATGGCGACCATGAGGTGCTCTTTGCCGGCAGCGGCAAGGATGCGCGGGGAGCGCTAAGCAGAGGGGATATTGATCTGCTGATCATCCACGCGCCGCTCGCAGATGAGTTTGGCGAGGAACTTGCCGAGCATGCCTCGCGCAACAGCTATTGCGGGATCATCATGGTGGCGAAGAGCGATGCGGACGCAAGAACCATCCTACGGGTGGAAAAGGCGGGTGGCCTTCTCGCGCTGACACCGCTCTCCAAATCATTATTCCGCCAGACATTCCGGCTTGCCTGTGCAACGCGCAACCGGATGCTTGGGATTCAAAACGAAAACAAAAAGCTTTCGCGCAGGCTGGAAGATATGGGCCTTATCGATCGGGCCAAATGCGTATTGATCCAAGTGCTTGGCATGACGGAGCCGCAGGCGCACCGGTATATTGAAAAACAGGCGATGGATATGCGCGTCCCCAGACGGCAGGTCGCCGAAGAATTGCTTAAGACATATGAGGTATAGGGAGGGAAAAATGACAAAATATATTTTTGTGACAGGCGGCGTTGTTTCGGGACTTGGAAAAGGGATCACAGCGGCGTCCCTCGGGCGGCTTTTGAAGGCGCGTGGCCTTAAAATCGCGGCCCAGAAGCTTGATCCGTATATCAACGTGGATCCGGGCACCATGAGCCCCTTCCAACATGGGGAAGTTTTCGTGACGGATGACGGCGCAGAGACAGACCTCGACCTTGGGCACTATGAGCGGTTTATCGACGAGGACCTTAACAAATTTTCCAATCTTACGACGGGTAAGGTCTATTGGAATGTGCTGACCAAGGAACGGAAGGGGGAATACCTTGGGGAAACGGTACAGGTGATTCCGCATGTAACAAACGAGATCAAGACATTTATTTATTCCGTAGGAAAAAAGACAAGTGCAGATGTAGTGATTACCGAAATCGGAGGGACAACGGGCGATATCGAAAGCCAGCCGTTTCTGGAGGCGATCCGCCAAGTGAGTTGCGAGGTAGGCAGGGAAAATTGCCTGTTTATCCATGTGACACTGGTACCGTACATCAAGAGTTCGGGTGAACATAAGTCGAAGCCTACGCAGCATTCGGTCAAGGAGCTGCAATCCTTTGGGATTATGCCCGATATTATTGTAATGCGCAGCGACGAAGCTGTAGGGGAAAGCATCAAGCAAAAAATTGCACTTTTTTGCAACGTTAAACCAGATTGCGTCATTGAAAACCGCACTCTTCCCATTCTTTACCAAGCGCCCCTGATGCTCGAACAGAACGGACTTGCAGATATCGTGTGCCGGGAGTTGCATATCGATTGCGGAAAGCCTGATCTCGGGGAGTGGAAGCAGATGATCGCCCGCATCAAGAAGGCTAAAAAACCTGTGAAGATCGCCCTCGTCGGGAAATACGTACAACTTCACGATGCATATCTTTCCGTGGCGGAAGCACTTGCACATGCCGGATATGAGAACGGGGCCCATGTAGAGATTATATGGCTGGATTCGGAAGCGGTCGGCGAGAATAACGTGGCAGAAAAACTTGGCGGTGCGGACGGCGTATTGATCCCCGGCGGGTTTGGCAGCCGGGGAATCGGGGGGAAGGTCGCGGCGGTAAAATATGCACGCGAGAACAATGTGCCGTTTCTCGGGATCTGTTTGGGGATGCAGGTGGCGGTCATTGAATATGCACGCAATGTCCTCGGATATCAAACGGCGAACTCGCGCGAATTTGACGGCAATAACGTCTATTCCGTTATCGACCTGATGCCCGATCAGGTGGATCTGGAGAAAAAAGGAGGGACGATGCGGTTGGGTGCGTACCCATGCCGTGTTGCTCCGGATTCCATCATGCAGCGTGCCTACGGCGCGGAAGAGATCGCCGAACGGCATAGGCACCGGTATGAATTCAACAATGATTTCAGGCGGCAAATGCAGGAGGCGGGAATGCGGCTGACGGGGCTGTCTCCGGATGGAAGGCTTGTGGAAGCGGTGGAACTTCCGGAAAAGGACTTTTTTATCGGCGTTCAGTTTCATCCGGAATTCAAGAGCCGTCCCAACAAGGCGCATCCACTGTTCCGCGAATTCGTCGCGGCTGCGCTTGCACGCCAATAAGAACGGCCCGGCCTGCAAAAAATTTATTGGAATATAAAAAAGACCGGATGCTCCGGTCTTTTCGTGAGATGTTTCATTCCTTGATCATTCCAAGGATGCCGATGGATTCTTTGATTGTCGTTTCCTTGGCTTCGTTTCCGTAAGCGTCTACCTGCTTTTTATCTTTCGGGCCGTGCGTGATGCACGCTGCGCCGCCAATGCAGCCGTCCTGGCAGGCCATTCCTTCAATGAAATTTTCCTGCAATATGCCCCGGGAAGCTTTCAGAAGGGCGACCTTGCATTCCTCGATGCCATTGCATACGGCAGGATTACAGGTGAAGTCATCATATCCATGCTCTTTCAGCGCTTGCGTAACCGCTGCGGAAACGCCGCCGCTTCGGGCAAAAATGCGGCCATAATAGGATGCGTTATCAAGCGGCTCCTCCGGCATTTCATTGAGGTCGATCCCACGGCTGTCCAAAAGCGCGAGCAATTCCTCAAAGGTGATAACACAATCAATGATTCCTTCCACTTCGGGGAGCTTATATTCCATTTTTTTTGCAATACATGGCCCGATGAAGATAATTTTCGCATGGGGATCCATCTTTTTCAGATAAGTGGAAATTTCCTCCATGGGCGAGACGTTATGCGAAATATGCTGTACAAGGTCAGGATATGCAGTTTTAATATAACGTACGAAAGCAGGGCAGCAGGAGCTGGTGAGAAATTTTTTCTCGTATAGTTCTTCCGCTTCTTTATAGGCGGTCATATCGGCGCCAAGGGCGGCTTCCACTACATTGAAAAATCCAAGCTGTTTGATGCCGGCGACCATCTGTTCCACCTTGATTCCACTAAACTGGCTGGAAATGGCGGGAGCGACCACCGCATATACTTTATAGTTCGTATTATTTTCCGACTCTTTCAAGATATTGATCGCTTCCAGAATAAAGGAGCGGTCGGAAATGGCGCCGAACGGACACTGGTAAACACAGGCGCCGCATGAAATACATTTTTCGTCGTGGATATCTGCCTTCTTATCTTCCGTCATAGTGATAGCGCCTACTTTACATGCATTCTCACACGGACGAACCATCTTAGTAATGGCGTTATAGGGACAAGCGGAAACACAGCGTCCGCATTCGACGCATTTATCGGGATTGATATGCGCCTTAAGATCAATGATTTCAATTGCGTCTTTGGGGCATACGTTTTTGCAACGGTGTGCAATACACCCACGGCAGGCTTCCGATACGCGAATTCCATCGACCGGACATTCGTCGCACGCGATATTCAGCACCTCGACAACATTCGGATTCTCCGGATCGCCCCCCATGGCAAGCTTAACACGCTCGTTGATGATGGCACGTTCCTTGTAGATACAGCACCGCATCGTCGGCTTTGGACCGGGCATGATTTTTTCGGCGATCCCAAGCAGGCCGCTGTCAAGGTTTCCCTCCCAGGCGAGAGTTGCAACTTCCTTTAAAACCTTGTATTTGATTTCCTGAACGCTTGTATCAAAAACTCTATAATCCAAGTGATCTTCTCCTCATTATTCATTGTTTCCCCTCTTACTATAATGGTTTCAAAACCCGCTGTCAATGCGTGCCGGAGGAAGTTAATACAGGATTTTCAAAGACCATGGAAAAATGATTTTCACGACTGAAATAAAACCATATGAACCATAGGATGCGGCCATATGACCCGCGGCAAAAAGCCGCATATTACTATGTTATGCGGCTTTTGCCATTATGCAGGATACCATGAAATTAATATCCCATATTTTTTAAGAGGCGGGCAAGAACGGCAAGACGTTCACCAAGATTTTCTCCATCGCTGTTCAGCGCATCGGCAAACAATGTAAGATCGCCGGAGATTTCCGGATTATCGGTGCATACTTCAATATTCATAGCATCCCCGTTCAAACCGATACGGTCAATGACAGGATGGTTTGGATCATATTTTTCCGGATACCGATAGGATTTTTCCTTTACAAATTCATATGCGCTGCATATCAGGATTGCCATATCCAGGATCCGATGAAGCGGGATTTCCTCCGACTGCCGGGACCATTTATGGTTGGTATATCTCCATACTTTGGCGGAAATATCAATTTTTCCGCGATCCATCCATTGAGCCAGCCCGAGAGACAGGCCCTCGGCATTAGAATTCGGATCGTCTATATACTTGCCGTCAACATTTTTGTAGTTCTCGACGACAATAACGGGTTTGTGTTTCAAACTGGTAGGTATTTTCATCAATATACTCCATTCACTGTATTTACTAATTTAGTAAATTACTAATTCAGTAAATAAAGCATAACATGGACAGTGGTACTTGTCAATTACCTAAGGTTGGAATTTGTTCCCGCCCATTAGCGGGTCCCCTGTTTTTCAGAAAACGGAAAGGTGCGGTAGATACCTAAGATAGCATTTTTATCTGAAAATTTCCTGATGGAGTAAATCAATGCCGGTTAAAAGGAAAACGTATTTTTTAATCTTTCAATACATATATCAAAATAAAATGGTACAATAGGGGAAATTATGTTTATTAAAAATATAATACACTGAACGGGGAGAAGAATTGATGATCGCAGAGGTCTTTCATTTATATGTAACGCGATGGGATTTTTTTGCCCAGCTTATCCTGCAACACCTCCAGCTTTCTTTTATTGCGATTGGCCTTGCGGCGCTGATCGGCATTTTTTTTGGCATTGTAATCTCAGAACATGCGAAGCTCGCGTTTCCAGTGCTTGGAGTGACGAATCTTATTTATACGATTCCGTCGATTGCGATGCTGGGTTTTCTCGTTCCAGCGACGGGAATTGGGGATATGACGGCGGTAATTGCCCTTACGGTATACGGTCTTTTGCCTATGGTGCGCAATACGCATACCGGGATCAAGGGAATTTCACCGGTTATTATAGAAGCGGGTAAAGGAATGGGTTCCACAAAATCCCAATTATTGTTCAAAATCAAGTTGCCATTGGCAATGCCCGTTATCCTTGCGGGGGCGCGCAATATGATCGTTATGACGATTGCCTTGTGCGGTATTGCGTCTTTCGTGGGAGCGGGAGGGCTTGGCGTAGCAATTTACCGCGGCATTACAACAAATAATATGGCAATGACGGTGGCAGGCAGTTTGTTGATTGCGGGGCTCGCGCTCATTGCAGATCTTGTGGCCGGAATTTTTGAAAAAAAGCTGTATCGGAAAATCAATGGGAAAGGAATGGCAAAATGAAAAAAAGGAAATGGACGGCGCTTCTTCTTGCGGCGCTTCTGTGCGGAGCATTCTTAATCGGAGGATGTGCAGGGAAAAGCGGCGATACCATAAAGATCGCAACCAAACCAATGACAGAGCAGTTTATCTTGAGTGAAATGCTTGCGGCTTTGATTGAGCAGGATACGGATCTTGAAGTTGAAATCACGAAAGGGATCGCCGGCGGCACGGGAAATATTCATCCCGCCATGGTAAAAGGAGATTTCGACCTGTATCCGGAATATACGGGAACAGCTTGGACGGATGTGCTCAAAAATACGGAAGAAGTAACGCCGGATGAAATGTACCAAAAACTACAGGAACAGTACAAGGACCAATTCAATATGGAATGGGTGGGACTGTATGGTTTTAATAATACATATACCCTGGCAGTGAAAGAAGAATTTGCGGAACAGAATAAGATAGAAACATTTTCCGATCTTGCATCTTTTACACCAGATATGAAATTCGGGGCGGAATATGATTTTTATGAGCGTGAGGATGGCTATGATCCGCTTTGCGAAACCTATGGCTATCAGTTTGGGTCTACCTCTGACCTTGATATTGGGTTGAAATACCAAGCGATCGGGGCGGACGAAGTGGATGTGATCAATGCTTTTACAACCGATGGATCGCTTGGCGCATATGAATTGAAAACGTTGGAAGATGATAAAAATTTCTTTCCGTCCTATTACTGCGGTACGATTGTGAGGGAAGAGGCGCTTGAGGCCCATCCAGAGCTGCGGGACGTGCTGATGAAAATGGACGGTATCCTGACTGACGAGGAAATGGCACAGCTCAATTACCGTGTGGAAAATGATAAGGAAGATGAAAAAACAGTGGCCATCGATTTTCTGACGCAAAAGGGATTGTTATGAACCAGGAAACCATCATTGTTTTTGACAAAGTACAAAAAATCTATGGGGATAAGTATGCCTTGAAGAATTTCAATTTTGAAGTTCGGAAAGGGGCCTTTCTGACCGTAGTCGGCGGATCGGGCGGCGGGAAAACCACGATGCTCAAAATGATCAATGGGCTTTTGATGCCGGACGGCGGCCGGGTGATGGTGAATGGCAAGGATACGGCCCATACGGACCTGATCGCGCTTCGGCGGGGAATCGGGTATGTGATTCAGGGCGGGGCTTTGTTTCCGCACCTCAATGTACGGGAAAATATCGAATATGTACCACGGCTTGAAAAAAACAGGCTGACTGAAGAGAGAATCCAGGAACTGATGGACATGGCCGCGCTTCCAATGGATATGCTGTCGCGAAATGTCAGTGAGCTTTCCGGCGGACAGCAGCAGCGTGTTGGCATTGCACGCGCCCTTGCCGCAAAGCCGGAAATTATTTTGATGGATGAACCGTTCGGCGCCCTTGACGGCATCACGCGAAAACAGCTTCAGGATGAAATTCTTGGCATTCACAGGCGGACGGGTGTAACGATTGTATTCGTGACGCATGACCTGCGCGAGGCGGTACGCCTGGGGACTTGGATCCTGATTATGAATGAAGGGAAAATCGTCCAGCAGGGAACCCCGCAGGATGTAAGGGATAATCCAAACGGCGACTATGCGCAGCGGCTTTTGGAGCAGCTTGACTGCGGCTGATTTTTTTCTTGCATACCATATGAAAAAGAGCTATTCTTAGAATAGAAATTTTTATTCAGGGGGAGGAGTTTGGTATGGCAAAAATGGAAGGACTCGCACACATCGGCGTTTTTATTTCAGATCTTGAGCGCAGCAAAAAGTTCTATGAGGACGTTCTTGATTTTGAGACGATTTATGAATGCGGCATCGAGGAAAAGGACGGCACAACTACAAATGTCGCATTTGTGAAAAATGGAAATCTGGTTTTGGAATTGGTACGTACGGCGAATCCGCAAAAGCGGCAGGATGGCTGGGTGGATCATATCGCTCTTGCAGTAGAGGATATTGAAAGCATCCAGAAAATGCTTGAAAACCGAGGGATTGAATTTGAGACGGATGCCCCGGTTCTTGGAGCGAATGTGTTCCCGAACGGTGCAAAGTGGCTGACATTCCGTGGGCCGGATGGCGAACACCTTGAGGTCAATGAAGTATTTCCTTACTGATTGACGCAAATCAAAACCGCAGGTCTTTGGGCCTGCGGTTTTTTACGATAAAGCCTGTTTTTATTGTAAGCAATCTGTTAATTAAAAGTTTACAAATAAACTTCATGAAATATGATTAGAGCAGGAAGAATAGGATTATTAATAAGATGTAACGTGGGTGGTATGGTATGCGTAGACAGCCACGCGTACATGCAAAGCGTGTATGGGCGGCTGGGTGCCAGCAAGTAAGATTAAGAAAGGATGGAACATTTTATGCGTATCATGGTTGACAACCTGGCGGTGGATATCGATAATCGGACGGTTCGGCGTGGAGATGAGGATATCAGGCTAACCGCAAAAGAGTACGAGGTTTTGAAGTATCTCGCACTGCATAAAGACAAAATTGTGTCCCGCGCGGAACTTTTGGAACATGTTTGGGACTGCGATTATGATTGCTTTTCCAATGTAGTAGATGTATATATCAGATTTTTGAGGGCAAAGATTGATGATGGACATCAGAAAAAGCTGATTAAAACGTTCCGCAAACAAGGATATTCGCTCACCGCCTAAGAAGGGGAAACGGCGTACCGAAACGGTATGCCGTTTTTTATTGCCTTAAAGGCCATCGGCTGGATAAAATCATTGACGCTTAAAATTGCAGATCGGAGAAGCGGATATGAAATGAAATTGGATAACTGTTGCAGCAGGAACGGCAGCGATAAAGGAGCCGGCCGCGCCAAAAATTACTCCTGCGTTTGGAACATTTACAACAATGGATTCGAACAGAAATGAAGCGGTACAGCAGATCTTTTCTGAGCATAAGCCTACGATGGTAAATATTTGGGCAACTTTTGCGGCACCTGCCTGCGGGAAATGTCTGAATTGGGAGAATTAAATCAGGAATACCAGGGTAAGGGATTGCAGCTTTGGGGATACCCACCGGCGTTGCAGGTCAGAAAGGAACGATTTATCCGGAATAGGCGGGTTTGGTCAATAAGATCACAAAAGCGACAGGCGTGGAGTGCCATATCTTTTGTCTTCGAAAGAATTGATCGATGCAAAGCTGGGAAGCGTGACAACGGTTCCGGAAACCGTGTTCGTAGATGCAAATGGGAACAGGGCGGGGAGCCTTATCGCGGGGACATGCAGGTATTGGAGCAGAGGACCGCTTTTAAAGGCGGTGATCGGCAGGGAGGCGAACCGTATACTCTGCGAGCCGCCTTTGTGCGTAAAATTGCATGAGACCATCAATTTTGTCAAGGCAGCAATGGATCCCGAATCGGATGCAAGCACGCTTAGGTGGCGGTCCCTCACACAACCGACGATGAGCGAGGCGCTGAACGGTCTGCTCACACCTGAGGAATAAGAAAAACTTGCATTTTTGGCCCCCATCATTTATGATGGCAATGTCAGGAAAATTACGGAAGGATGACGGTCATGACGGGTGAATTTACCATAGCGGTCCACGCTTTGGTTTATCTCAATCATAAAAAGAAAATGATCAGCAGCGACGAACTTGCGAAAAATGTATGCACACACCCGGCGCGTATCCGTAAAGTGATGGCGAAGCTTAAGAAGGCTGAATTGCTCACAACCAAGGAGGGGGCCGAAGGAGGATATTTCTTCCTGCTTGATCCGCGAAAGGTTACGCTGCGCATGATAAGCGAGGCGATTGGGGAACCGATAGTCGCCGCGTCGTGGCGTTCGGGAAATGCCGATATGGAATGCTTAATTGCTTCCGGTATGGCTTCTGTAATGGATGGAATTTATGCCGACCTTGACGCCGTTTGCCGGCGGCAGATGGAGAAGACGACAATTGCCGATATTGACCGTGTAATTTTCGAGGAGAAAGAAAAAACGGGAACATAGTAGAGACAGAAAAAAACCTTCCGGACCCGGAAGGTTTTTTTGATGCCGTTATTTCGTAGGATTGTCCGTATTCTGGGGAGGCGCCTGCTGTGCCGGCGGAGTTGGAGGCGTCTGCGGCGGATACGGAGGATACATGGGCTGCTGCACAGGCCGCGGCTGCCGTATCTTTTCCGGATGCTTCGCGTAGTAGTTTTTGCGCAGCCACAGGATCAAACGGATCACCGCATAAATGATTGCCGCAAAGATTGCGATCAGGAGAATCACGGGCAGGGCCGCCGCCCAGAAAATAGCAAAGTTTTCCATGAATTCTCCTACGCCGGTCATAGACATGGAAAATGCGTCGGAAGCGCGGTCTCCAAGCGGTTGGCCGTCTGCTCCGATGGTTTCAGGCGTGATGAGCTCCGTTAAGGTGACATCCACCGCCGCATAGTCGACGAGCTGGTCCATCTGGCGTTTGCTGCCTTGGAGCTGGTCGAGCTCGTAAAGCACATCGGAAAGCTCCTGCTCAAAGGCGACAATATCCTCTGCTTTCGTGGCATTTGCAAGGTAGCCCATCAGGCGGTCTTTGCGCATATTGAGCATTTCGATGCGGGCATCCGTATCATAATATTGTGAAGTGAGGTCCTCTGTGGATTTATGTTTGCTAACTACTTCGCCAATTCCTGAAAGACTGTCCATAAAAGCATTCAGGTTATCGACGGGAACGCGCAGCGAAAGATAGGAGTTGCGGCCGTAATTTTTGCCTGTTTCTGAAGAATAGGATGAACTCTCTTCGTTTGCAATATAACCGCCGACCGCAGAAAGTTCTTCATTGATCTTTGCATAGTCCGCATCATATTGCTTGGTATTGATGTCAAAGGATGCGCTGTATGTGAGTTTGCGGTCCGTGTCGGGCAGATCGGGATTGGAAAGCCCGCCAAGCCCCTCGGCTTCTTCCGTCTCCGCTGACGCGCCTTCGTCTTTGGCGGCGCCGGCAACCTCGGCTGATTCATATTCCGTTTCAGGGGCGGTTGCAGCAGAGCTGCTGTTTGTTTCGGACGGAGTTGCAGAACAGGCGGTCAGAAACAAGACGGCGCAGATCATAACGGCGATGATTTTTTTCATAATGTTTTCCTCCAGTTATTTCATTCTCTTGTCATCTTGGTTTTTATCAATCAGGATATGTTCTTCTGAATTGGTTTCATTATACCGGAAAAAAAGGCGCTGTGCCCATAAATTCACACAGTGTTCACAAAGAAATAGTGTTGTTATATGAACTTAATGGGATGGTAATAAAGCCGGAAAAATTGTCATAAAGTCTTAAGAAAGTTTAAGGTTTGTTCTTAATATTTTTAGCCTATCTTAGAATTAGGGAAAAAAGAAAAGGCATGTTATAATGGAAACAACCATTATAACGGAGGTAGGGAACACATGAGGATACTGGTGTGTGACGACGATAAGGAAATTGTCGACGCGATTGAGATTTATCTGGTGAACGAGGGCTACGAGGTTTTGAAGGCGTATGACGGAGCGCAGGCTGTGAAATATGCGGAAGAGCAGGAAATTCACCTGATCATCATGGATATCATGATGCCTGGAATGGACGGTATTCGAGCTACGATGAAGCTAAGGGAAAGTGCAAATATCCCTGTTATCATGCTGAGCGCGAAGTCTGAAGATAACGATAAGATTCTGGGCCTCAATTCCGGCGCGGATGATTACCTGACAAAGCCGTTTAATCCGCTGGAGCTCGTTGCGCGGGTAAAATCACAATTGCGGCGTTACACATCGCTTGGAAGCATGGCCCAGGAAAAGGGGGTGCTTCAAACGGGCGGATTGGTACTGGACGATATGAAAAAGACAGTTACCGTAGATGGAGAGCCTGTGAAACTCACCCCCATGGAGTACAAAATATTGCGGTACCTGATGCAGAACATGGAACGGGTCCTTTCAACCACGCAAATTTATGAAAGCGTGTGGGACGAAAAGGCTGTAGGTGCGGAAAATACGATTGCAGTACATATCCGCAGGATCCGTGAAAAAATTGAGATTAATCCGAAGGAGCCGAAATATTTGAAGGTGGTGTGGGGAATTGGATACAAGATTGACAAGATCAAAGTATGATTTAAAATTTAAAATCATTGCCTGGATCGTCTGTATCGCTACCGGATGCCTGATTTCTTTTTCCGCGGTACGCCTTGAAAAATATGATCCCGCAAGTACGATGACGAGCGACAAGTATGTTGAAAGCGCAGAATATCTTTCCACAATGCAGAAATATACAAATTCCGTGGAATACGCGTTTTATGGCTATGACGACTCGGCAAAGCAGCACGAACTGCGGAATTATATCTCGGGGCTGAGAAGTTCTTATTCCGATGAAATCGGCGAAGTATTGAGTACGACAGATCTGGAGGGTGATTATGATGCGTATCTTGAAAAATTTCAGGAAGAGTTTGCAGCTTTGGTTGCAGGCAGCGAAACAGCGGCGGGAGAGCCGGAGGGAAAAGAAATGGCGGGCGAGGATCAAGGCCAGCCTGATTCTTTAAGTACGGAAATTGCGTCGGCGATGGAAAGTACAGAAGAAGCGGGGCTTCCGGCGCTTGACGAGTATACCCAGAAACAGATTGATTCGATCAATAGGAAATATGCCGCTCTCCTGGTGAATGCGGAAAACTATGTGGACGAAAAATATATTTCTATGGAGAAGCAGGCGCAAGATAATCTCGCTAATAACGAAAATTATTATTATGCAGTTGTCGCCGGGGGGCAGGTGATTCATACCAATGTTCCCAAGGATGCAGACGACCCGGTTGAATGGATTAAGCAGCTTGAGGGAAACACGGAATATTCGTGGGACGGAACAGAGGCAGGGCTTTATGATAGCATTGCAGCCGGTGCGGCATCTTACTCCTATTCTTCCATGGTGGAAGAAGAGCGGCAGACGGCAATTGGCGCATCTATTTTCACTGGCATGTCCGATGAATTTTATGAACAAAGCAGACAGGAATACGACCTTGCCTACAGGGGATACCTGACTACGATTATATTGATGATCATATGGATTGTCCTTTTTGCAGGAGCTTTTATCTGGCTCATGTATACGGCTGGACGTTCGCCGAAAAATAACGATGTAAAAGTTAGCTTCATGGACTCGGTATGGCTCGATCTTGGTGGGATTGCCTTAATTTTGATTGAACTTGCGATGCTGGCGCTTTTTTCAAACGAACGTATTGACCTGCCGGGAGCCAGCGGGGCGGTGCAGATGATTCGTATCTCCGTTTATACAGCAGTTGGAATAGCGTTCCTGTTGATGTGGAGTATGAGCGTTTCGCGCAGGGTAAAAAGGAAGGAGAATTATACGCTGGTCGGACGTGTGGCCGGAGGCCTTGGTAAAACATGGAAAAACAGCAGTACGAAAGCAAAAGGCGTAGGAGTTGTGGTTTGGTATCTGATTGGCGGGCTGCTGCTTTGTTTCCTTACCGTGCTTTTTGGATTCCTGATGGGAGGAACGGGCGTGTTTATCGGCCTCGTGTTTATTGCCATCTATCTTGCGGCGGCTTTGAAGTACATGCTGCAGAAAGCTGTAGCCATAGCCGATATCGCAAAAGGAGTACGGCATATCAAAGAAGGCGATCTTGAATACCGGATTGGCAAAGGCGGCGGACCAGAATTTGACGAAATTGCAACAGGCATTGAACATATTGCGGAAGGACTTGAAGCGGCGGTGACGCGGGAAGTAAAGTCCGAGCGCATGAAGACGGAACTGATCACGAATGTATCGCACGACATTAAAACCCCCCTGACTTCAATTCTTACTTATGTGGATCTGCTGAAGAAGGAAGGTCTTACCAGCGAAAATGCGCCGCGTTACCTGGAAGTACTGGATATGAAATCACGACGGCTGAAATACCTCACTGACGATTTGTTTGAAGCCGCAAAGGCAAGCAGCGGCGATATGACGGTCTCTGTTTCACGGATTGAGTTGGTTCAGTTTATGGAGCAGGCGCTGGGAGAAATGTCAGATAAAATTGAAGCATCCGGCCTTGCGTTCGTAACGGCAGAACAAAAGGAAAAGATGTTTGTATATGCAGACGGAAAGCTGCTATTCCGGGTGCTTGGAAATGTAATAGACAACGCTATTAAATATGCGGCGGACAATTCCCGGGTATATATCGACTTCTCACGCGGCGACGACCAGGCCTGCATTGTCGTGAAAAATGTGTCTCGCGAGCCGCTTAACATGACGGAAGAAGAGTTAATGGAACGATTTAAACGCGGAGACGAATCCCGTCATACGGAAGGCTCGGGCCTTGGACTTTCTATCGCGCGGAACTTCATGGAGCTTATGAAGGGAGAATTTAAAATCGAAATTGACGGGGATCTCTTTAAAGTGATGATTTGCTTCCCGGCAGAACCGGGAGAAATACCGGAATCCGGGGGAAATAAAGAATAAAGACAACGGGCCGGGAGAATCCCGGCCCGTTTCATTCCTTTTACTTTTTACCGATAAATTTACGCAATTCCTTCATTTTTTTCCCTGTTGGCGGAAGATAGCGAATGGGGAGGTCGATCCGGTTTGATTTATGTACGATACTTTTGTAGTGCGAGAACGTATCAAAACTTGCTTTCCCGTGGTAGCCGCCCATTCCGGAATTTCCTACGCCGCCAAAGGGCATGCGCGAGGTTGCAAGCTGCACGATCGTATCGTTTACGCAGCCGCCGCCGAAGGATACCGTCCCGAGGATGCTTCTCGCCGTCTTCTGATTGCTCGTGAACAGGTAGAGCGCAAGTGGCTTCGGATGTTTCCTAATCTCTGTGACCGCACCGTAAAGGTTCCGGAATTCGAGGACAGGAAGCAGCGGCCCGAAAATCTCTTCTTGCATGACCGGATGGTTATATGCAGCGTTATCGATGATTGTAGGTTCAATCAGCAGGGACTGTGGATCGCTCCTGCCGCCAAAAATAATTTCTTCGTTCGCCATCAGGCCGTGCAGGCGGTCGTAGTGCTTTTGGTTGATGATTTTCGGAAGCCAACCGCAGGTAAGGGGATCTTCCGTATAAAATTCAACGATCGCCTTTTTAAGTTTATCGAGGAACTTATTTTTGATTGATTCCTGCACATATAAATGATCCGGCGCAACGCATGTTTGCCCGGCATTCAGGAATTTACCCCAGGCGATGCGTTTGGCAGCTACATCGAGATCGGCCGTTTCATCTACGATACATGGGCTTTTTCCACCCAACTCAAGCGTGATGGGAGTGACAAATTGTGCAGCGGATTCCATGACCAATTTGCCGACCGTTACGCCGCCCGTAAAGAAAATATAATCGAATTGCTGTTGCAAAAGATCCTGGTTGGATTCACGTCCGCCAAGCACTACATCCACATAATCCTGCGGAAATGTAGAATGTATGATATCTGCGATGACCTTTGACGTAGCGCGGGAATAATCCGAAGGTTTCAAAATTGCCGTGTTTCCTGCGGCAAGCGCGCCGGCCAAAGGCTCAATTGTGAGCTGGAACGGATAGTTCCATGGAGACATGATGAGCGTTACTCCATAAGGTTCGGCGAGTACAAAGCTTTTAGACGGAAACTGGGCGAGCGGGGTACGTGCACGGGCAGGTTTCATCCAGCGCCGCAAGTGCTTCATTAAAAAAGTTATTTCATCAATCGTGATGCCTACTTCCGTTTCGAATGCTTCAAACGGACTTTTCCTGAGATCTTCGTGAAGCGCGTCGAAAATAGCGGATTCATTCCGGATAATTGCATTCCGGAGACTGGAAAGGGCGTCCATACGAAATTCGTAGGATTTTGTGCGCCCCGTATAAAAATATTCATTTTGCATCATTACAATTTCTGCTGCGTGACTCATCTCTATTTGCCACTCCGATCTTTCATATTTTGCGGTAAATTCATTTAAAACAGCGCGTCGCGCGCAAAATGATATGATTTCCGCATAACAGTTTCTTACCAATGGAATTCATGTAATCCTTGTGAAACTTATACTATATTGATACCACCAAACACGCTTGCCCAATCAACGAGATAAAAAAGTTGAAAAAAATCTGTTTAAGTATATTCGAGACTGTGTATAATAATCAAGATGAGCGCGTAAGCGCTCAATCGTAAAAGATTGGGAGGTAAGTTAAAAATGGTTAAGTATGTATGTCAGGTATGTGGTTACACGGTAGAAGGCGAACGTCCGGCAAAATGTCCGCAGTGTGGGGCCGACGGTTCAAGGTTTGATGAATTCGCAGGTGAGCGCGTATGGGCAGACGAGCATAAGATTGGTATCGCACAGGGCCTTGATGAGGAAGTAGTAAAAGGTTTGCGGGAAAATTTCATGGGCGAGTGCACGGAAGTTGGTATGTATCTTGCAATGTCAAGACAGGCAGACAGGGAAGGGTATCCGGAAGTTGCGGAGACCTATAAGCGGGCTGCTTTTGAAGAGGCGGAGCATGCTGCAAAGTTTGCAGAACTCCTCGGAGAAGTCGTTTATGCGGATACAAAGAAAAACCTTCAGCTTCGTGCAGATGCGGAATGCGGCGCAACGGCTGGCAAAATGGCTTTGGCAAAGAGAGCAAAAGAGCTTGGCTATGACGCGATTCACGATACGGTTCACGAAATGGCAAAAGACGAGGCGCGCCATGGCTGTGCGTTCCAGGGCCTGCTTGACAGAGTTGTAAAATAAGCGGAATTTTAAGCGGAAATACGGATTGCTTTTGCAATCCGTATTTTTTGTTGCGAGCAAACAGCACACAACATTTATGGTATATTCGGGGAAAATAATTGAAAAAAGCAGTAAATAAAATATAATAGTAAGTATATCAATTGCAGAGGAGACTTTATATGAAACGAGCAATAGCGCTTATAATCAGTGTTCTTTTATTATGTGGGGCGGCCATTGCATATGCGGAGCCAAATAGGGAGGAAAACTTTGAACTAAGCGCAATGGAGATAGGTGCGGAACCCAGTGGGGAAATGGGCAGGGGGACAACGGAGCAGACGGGTGCGATACACAGTACGGAACCAAGCCCTGACGCGGAACCAAGCCCTGACGCGGAACCAAGCCCTGACGCGGAACCAAGCCCTGACGCGGAACCAAGCCCCGACGCGGAACCAAGCCCTGACGCGGAACCAAGTCCTGATGCGGAACCAAGCCCCGAACTGAACGAAATGGCAGCGATGAGTGAGCCTTCTCTGGTCCAAAACTTTGTGGAACGGATGTATACCAAGGCGCTTGGAAGGACGGCCGATAGTTCCGGTGTGGAGTATTGGACGAAGAATCTGGAAGAAGGCAAAGCCACGGGCGCCAGTGTTGGAGCAAATTTTTTTCTCAGTGCAGAAATGCAGCGCTTGAGTCTAAGCGACGATGAGTATTTGAACAGGCTATACCGTACATTTATGAACCGTGAGGCAGATACGGGGGGAAAGGCGTATTGGAAAGGCTTTCTTGATAAAGGATGCAGCAGGAAATATGTCCTCGCGGGGTTTGTCGATTCCAAGGAGTTCAGCAATCTGTGCGTATCCTATGGAATTTTGCAAGGAAAATATCAAAGCCCGGAAAGCCGCGATAAGAATCCGGAGGCTACTGCATTTGTAAACCGGCTATATCAGCTGTGCTTCGAAAGAGCCGGGGATGTGGAAGGGCTGAATTATTGGACGCTCCAGCTGCTCAACGGAAAAACAAGCGGAGCCACGACAGCTTATCAATTTATATTTGGAAAAGAATTTACAAGCAAAAATTTAAGCGACGGAGCCTATCTGGATTACTTATATGAAGCGTTTATGGGAAGGCAGTCGGACGTGGAGGGAAAGAAATATTGGCAGGGCCTTCTTGATAAAGGATGCAGCAGGAAACTTATTTTTGCGAATTTTTCAAGTTCGAAAGAATTTAGTTCTATCTGCGCTTCTTACGGAATTTTGCGCGGAAGCTATCAAAGCCCGGAGGCAAGGGATCAGAACCCGCAGGCAACGGCATTTGTAAAAAGAATGTATGAAACCTGCCTTGGCAGGAATGCCGACGCCGATGGACTGAATTACTGGACAGGAAGATTAAACAGCGGGAGCATGACTGGCACCGGGATCGCGTATGATTTTTTTGCAAGCAAGGAATTTACCGGAAAAGGATTCAGCAACAGCGCCTATGTTGATAAACTGTATGAAGCGGTTATGGGCAGAGCGGCGGATGCAAGCGGTAAGCAATACTGGCTGGGAACGTTGAGCAGTATGCGAAAAACACGAAAAACATTGTTATCCGCATTTATGGACAGCAAAGAATTTACAGAACTCTGTTCTTCTTACGGAATTCAGCGCGGAGCCATCGAAAAACCTGGACGGGTAGAAGATTTCATCAATGCTGCGCTTGACCAGCTAGGTAAACCGTATAAGCTTGGGGGGAAAGGGCCCGATGAATTTGATTGCTCTGGGTTTATCTATTATGCGCTCAGGCAAAGCGGCAACAATATTCCCTATATGACCTCGGGCGATTGGGCGGAATCAAGCTATCCGACAATCGCCTTGGAAGACCTGCGGCGGGGAGACATCATATGCATGCCCGGACATGTAGCCATTTATTTGGGAGAAGGTATGATCGTGGATGCTTCTACCAGTAACAATGCAATCGTAATGCGGTATTTCTGGGGAATGGATAGCGTTATTTGCGGGAAAAGACCGCTATAGGCCATTGTGGACTCAATATAAATTAATATAAAAAGGTTAAGGCGGTAAAAAGGCCTTAACCTTTTTTATTCCCTTTATTATGCCGCAGCAGCAGACGTGTCAATGGAAGGATCATCCGTCTGGCGAATCCATGTATTCAGCTTTTTCATCTCGCGTATCACGAAGATTGCCACGATGACAGCGGAACCCACATCAGCTACGGGTCCTGCGTAAAGAATACCATCCAATCCAAAATACAGTGGAAGGATCAGGACGAGCGGGATCAGCAGTAAAAGCTGCCGCAGCATAGAAAGGATTGTTGCTTTAAACGGCTGGCCCGTTGCCTGGAAATAGCTTGTGGAGACAATCTGGAAACCTGCACAAAAGATACCGCCCAAATAGACGCGCATGCATTTGACTGCGAACACCGTAAAGTTGGGCTCCGCATCGCCGAACAGGCTGAGGATCGCCTCCGGAAACAGCTGGCAGATAAGCCACGCGGCAATGACGACTACCGTAGAAATCCATGCCGCCATTACGAATGTTTTCTTGATCCGCTTTGGCTGGCCGGCGCCGCGGTTAAAGCCTAAGATCGGCTGTGCGCCAATACCAATCCCGATACATGCCGCCGCAAGGATCATAGCAATCTTCATGACAATGCCCATTGCTGAAAGCGCGATATCCCCGCCAACTCCTGCCTGGTTTCCATAAAACACGAGGGAGTTATTCATTACAATCTGCGTAATACAAGCTACGATTTGCGTAATGAATGACGAAATGCCGAGCGTTAAAATCATTTTGCAGGTACGGCCATGCAGCTTCATATATTTTTTTTCAAACCGCATACTCTTTCCGCTTTTTGCGAAATAAACGGAAAGAATGACCGTGGAAATTGCTTGCGAGGTAATCGTTGCAATGGCTGCGCCCGTGACACCCCAATGGAATACAAAAATATAGAGAGGGTCGAGTATTGTATTGAGGATTGCGCCAATTAAAATACTATACATCGAAAGGTTAGGGCTGCCATCCGTACGGGCCATATTGGAAAGGACAATACTTACGACGTTGAACGGCGTACCGAGCAGAATGACCGTCGAATATTCTTTTGCATAGGGCATACTGTCTGCCGTTGCGCCGAAGGCTTGCAGCATCGGATCGAGAAAAAGGAAGCAGGCTGCCATCATAATGCCGCTGATAATAATGGAGAGAATAAATCCATTGTTGAGGGCACGCTGTGCTTCTTCCTCCTTTTTTTCACCAAGCTTAAGGGCGGCATAAGCACTGCCGCCTGTTCCTACGAGGGCGGCAAAAGAGATCAGGATCGTCATAATCGGGAACGAAATCGTCGTTGCCGCATTGCCAAGATAACCAACGCCCTGGCCAATGAAAATCTGGTCGACAATATTGTAGACCGAATTGATTAAAAATGAAATGATTGCCGGCCAGGCAAAGGTCTTGAGCAGTTTGCCGATTGGTTTATAGCCTAATGG
Source organism: Christensenella tenuis (assembly GCF_014287795.1). GTDB lineage: Bacteria > Bacillota > Clostridia > Christensenellales > Christensenellaceae > Christensenella > Christensenella tenuis. The sequence goes on along the minus strand of NZ_JACOON010000003.1, from coordinate 13,135 downwards.
GTTTCTTGTTTCCGCAAGTGCTGTTTCACTCATACAGTCTTTCCTCCTTGGTCGTCTTTTGTAAATTCATAAGCGTTTTTTGCCATCAATTCCATCAGGCGTTCCGCAAGAATGATTTCTTCGTCCGACATACCGCGGGTGAGGATGCCATTCCATTTTCGGACCGCCGTATAGACGGAATCAACGATAGGCCGCGCTTTTTCAGTGGTATACAGGCGGCAAACCCGTCCGTCGGCCGGATCGGATTCACGGCGGATAAACCCATATTCTTCCATCTTATGGATTGCCCGGGTTGCAGTGGCTTTGTCGTAATGGCCGCATTTAGCCAAATCATAGACGTTAATTCCCTGATTCTCGAAAATACGGACGAGAAAAAAATGTTGTCCCGCCCCGATGCCAAGGGAATTTAACTCCTGATCATAATAGCGCATACCGTGCCTGTTAATAATAGAAGCGTATTTATTTAAAGTGAACTGCCGCTTTGGCAAAAGGATCCCTCCAATCCAATCAAATAGTTGCGTCTGCAACCTAAAATACTATAGCACATGATAGTTGCGAACGCAACTACTTTTTTATCGGTGATATATGCTGCGGGGGAATGCGAAAAGATAGTATGAAATGCGTTGTTTTGATTGCCATCAGGCATATGGGTATGGTATCGTAAAAGTATTAATGATCGGGGGTATCTCTTTATGAAAAACGAAATGTCTAAGTATCGGAGGCGGCTTTTTGGGGGGCTGATCTTCTATGGGATTTTTTCACTTGGAATTATCCCCGTTTTTACGCTCATCATGGGCACGAAAGACAATATTCTCACGACATCCATGTCGGCAATGGGAAACACGAGCGGCAGCATGCATTTCTGGTTTATCATCTGGACAATCGTGTTTTGCGCGTATTTTGCCAGCTTTATGGGCTATTTGCTGATGCTTACCAAAAACACACATTCCAAGATACGCGGATTTGTCTACTTTGCCATTGCGGTGCTGATCGTAGGGAATTTTTTTCCGTTTCTGCCAGAGACATTTCCGGGCTTTTCATCCCTGCATAACTTCTGCGCGCAAATTTCATCCATATCGCTTGCCGTGAGCCTGATGCTGTTTGCGCTGACGCTGCGGAATTCTTATTCACTGATGTTCAAAAAAGCACTGGTTTTTGTGCTGATTATCTGGATTGTTCTAGTCGCGCTGATGGGCCTTTTGGGAACCACCAGCCTGACGGAAATGACGGGCATTATACTTGCCGGGATATTTCTGTTTACAGTACTTGTGTGGCTGTATCGGGAAGATACCTTTGATCCGGTGCAATCCCTGAAAGACAGCGATGCGGAAGATGCGGTGGAAAGGGCCTATAGGCTTTCCAAAAAAGTTGAAGCGGCAAAAAAAGAGTATTTGAAGCTTGAAGCAGAGCTGCGCCGCGCAAAGATTGAAGCGGAAGAAGCATGCAGGATTGCCAAACATAAAAGGGAGTGAATACCGGATAAAAAGCAATATAATTTTTGAAATAAGGAGGTCGAAAAGTGGCGGTTTATAAATGCAGTGTGTGTGGAAATACGTATGACGAAGCGGATGGAATATTGTTTCAGGATTTGGAGGGGAATTGGACGTGCGATATATGCCAAGCGGCAAAAAGCATGTTCGTGTGTGTAGGGGAGGAAAGGACAGGAGACGTACAACAGGGACGGGAACTCGATTATCCGGCCGACCTATTTAAACCGTTTGCCGAAACGGAGCCGTATATGGCAACGATTCACGAAATCGCGGTAAGCGGGAAACCGGTTATTGAACCGATGAAAACGCTTTTGCCTATTATTTCGTGGGATGATATCCTGTTTCTGGGAGCGCAGCTTTCTCCTTTTCCACTTGAGGAGCATGCAGAAGTAAATACCCGTACGGTTATTGGGAAGAATGCAAAAAAGCCTTTGGTTCTTGAAAGCCCGCTTTATGTGACACATATGTCGTTTGGCGCCCTTTCGCGGGAGCTTAAGATTGCGCTTGCCAAAGGAGCGGCCGGCATCCGAACGGCAATGTGCAGCGGGGAAGGCGGAATTCTTCCGGAAGAGATAGACGTTTCCTATCGGTATATCTTTGAATATGTTCCTAATTTCTACAGTGTAACACCGGAAAACCTGAAACGGGTAGATGCGATTGAAATTAAAATTGGACAGGGAACAAAGCCGGGCATGGGAGGGCATTTACCGGGTGAAAAAGTTACGGAAGAGATTGCCATGATCCGCAATAAACCGGTGGGCAAAGATATCATCAGCCCTTCACGCATTCCGGGAATTAACTCGAAAGAGGACCTGAAAGAAGTTGTAGAGGGCCTGCGTGAAGCTTCGGATGGCCGACCGATTGGCGTGAAGCTTGCGGCAGGGCACATTGAACGGGATCTTGAAGCGGCAATTTTTGCACAACCGGATTTCGTTACAATGGATGGACGCGGCGGAGGGACAGGCGCCAGTCCGAAATTTTTAAAAGATTCGGCTTCGGTTCCTACTATTTTTGCGCTTTATCGCGCACGAAAATATCTGGATGAGCATGCGCCGGATATCGGACTGGTTATCACGGGCGGACTGCGCACGCCGGCCGACTTTATCAAAGCGCTGGCAATGGGCGCGGATGCCGTCGCGTTGGGGTCGGCAGTGCTGATGGCGGCAATGTGCATGCAATACAGGCAATGCCATAACGGAAACTGCCCAATGGGCGGGTTGACACAGGACAAAGGCCTGCGCAGCAGGCTGGATATTGAAAAAAGCGCAGCCCGGGTGGCAAATTTTCTGCGGGTTTCAACCGAAGAATTGAAGATGTTTGCAAGAGTATCGGGACACAGCGACGTGCATAGGCTTACCGCGGAAGACCTTGCCACCGTCAATTCGGAAATCTCAAATTATACAAATATCAGGCATGTGTAAAGGATGACAGGATGAAATTAATATCATGGAACGTAAACGGCCTGCGGGCCGCGGCAGGAAAGGGCTTCCTTGAGTATCTTCATGGAAGCGGCGCGGATGTCTTCTGTGTTCAGGAGACGAAAATGCAGCGCGGACAGGCGGAGTTTGATTTTAAGGAATATCATGAGTACTGGAACAGCGCCGAGAAAAAAGGATATTCGGGTACGGCGGTATTTTCAAAAACAGAGCCGCTCGGCGTAGCCTATGATTTTGACATAGAGGAGCACAGCCACGAAGGACGGGTGATTACGCTCGAATTCGGGGACTTCTATCTTGTGAACGTCTATACGCCAAATTCCGGCGAGGGTTTAAAGCGCCTCGAATATCGTCTCAAGTGGGAAGACGATTTCCGCGCCTATCTGCATACGCTGAATGAAAAGAAAGGTGTGGTTGTGTGTGGAGACCTCAATGTGGCGCATACGGAGATTGATCTTAAAAACCCCAGGACGAATGTGAAAAATGCAGGATTTACGCCGCAGGAACGGGAAAAAATGACGGAACTCCTGGATTCCGGGTTCATCGATTCCTTCCGATACCTGCATCCAGATGAAACAGGCCGGTACTCATGGTGGTCTTACCGCTTTAACGCGCGGGCGAATAACGCGGGATGGCGCATTGATTATTTTCTTGTATCGGAGGACATGAAGGATAGAATCGGGGAGGCGGACATCTGTCCGGACATCATGGGCAGCGATCATTGCCCGGTGTTTTTGGTTTTGAAAGAGTAAGCAAAACGGAGGCGGCTGACGGCCGCCTTTTTCATATAATTTTAAGAAAGTGTTCAGCGGGTTGTAAAACACTTGCTTCCGCTTCCGCCTATAATAAAAGACAGGGAAACCGGAACGGAGGCAGAAAAAATGAACAGCAAAAAAAGTAAGGTCATAAAGACGGTTGCCGCAGCCGCAGCAGGAGTGATCGTAGTGAGTGCCTTGTGTAGTTGTGCGCCGCTTTATGGAAAAATAGGGGAAATGATGGAAGCGGCCGTAAGCGTAGGCCGCGAGAAAATCGCAGAAGCAAGAGAGGAAAACAATATATGCGAAGAACCGGGAATTGCCGTGGCCTATGGAGGCGCAGAGGGCAGCGTGTGGGATGGCGAAGAAGATGATATGAAACCGTACGAGCCTTTTGGCGTGACCCTGAAGGAAAGAGACGGAAACTACTGGTTTCATGGAAAACCACTTGCAGGTCTCCGCGACGAGGGATACAATACCGTAACGAACGGCATCTTCGCGGAAGTTGGTGCATTTGTCCTTGTGGAACGGGATGAAAATGGAAATATTACGCGCGTTTATGAAACGGACATAAAAGGGTTCGAAGATGCAAGCGGGATGACCGGTCTTGGAATCTCAACGGAACAGCGGGCGAAAGAAATGGGATATGCGTTCCACCGGGAGAGCGGAACCGTAAAGGATATGGACGACAAAGAATTTGCCGCTTTTGAAGCAAAACTCCATGCGAAATACAGGGATGAGGACGCGGTCGTGCAGGTAAATGATTATGTGTTCTGGTTTGATAAAAATGAATTGATGGACTTAAGTTCGTTTTGCGCAAGCAGCGCAAACCGCTATGGAGCCAAAGTATATGCGGATTATGCCATTGCAGATGAAATGGATCTTTCCCAGCTTGACGACGAGAAAACAGACCAGGTTATTTTCGACGTATTGAAAGAAAACCCGGAGGGGAATAAGGCAGAGATCGGAAAACAGATCAAAAAAGCTATTGCACAAGCGTATGGGATTAATGAAACCTATATTACAGTGGAAGTAAATGAAATGGACTGACAGGCAGGAAAACGCCGGGCGCCAAATTTATTTGCGTCCGGCGTTTTTATTTCCCTTTTTTAAGCCGCTGCCGCATAGCGAATGGCAGTCCCATCCGAGAAAACGGCAATATCGCTGTTTTGATCGGTACGCAGGATTGTGATGCCCATTGCATTGAGCATATCGACGGTCTCCTTGTGGGGATGCCCATAATCGTTACCTTCGCCGCAGTTGATAATGGCGAAGGAAGGAGTCGTTACATTGAGAAATTCCTGTGTTGTGGCATTATGGGAGCCATGATGGCCAACTTTGAGGACGTCCACGTCCATCAGGCCGGAATAGTTTGCCAGCATATCCGCAATCGCTTCTTCTTCGGCATCGCCCTCGAACAGGAACTTTGTACTGCCGTATTCGGCAAGCAGCACGATGCTCGAATTGTTGGCGTCGCTATACTCGCGGTTCTGTGGGTTTAAGGCCGTAAAACGAATGCCGCCGAGGTTGAATGCATATCCCTCCGTCACATTGACTGCGGGAATGCTGTTTTCTTCGATTGCGTCGAGCATTTTTTCATAGGTTTTCGTTGTCGCTGTAAAATCGGTCATATAAATCGTGCCTACTGGGATATTGTTTAATACTGCCGCCATGGAACCGATATGGTCGGCGTGCGGATGTGTGGCTACCACAGCATCGAGGGATTCGATTCCAAGTGCAGAAAGCGTATCGAGGATACGGTCCGCGTCGTCACTTTCGCCCGCGTCAATCAATAGGGAATGCCCATCCGGCGTCAGGAACACCATACTGTCGGAATTCCCGGTATCGATCACATAGAGCAGCAAATCATCGTTATCCGGCGGTACCAGCTTGGCGACGTTCGCCGCCGTTTCCGCCGACGAAGAAGAGGACGCGGTACTGCTGAAAATTTCCCCAAGGGAATCCAGGAAAGTACCGTCTGTTCCGAGCGCGAACATGAGCAATAAACCCGCAATACATAAAATAGCGATAAGCGCGCCAGCGGCTGTCTTTTTCTTTCGTCTTCCGGCCATTTGTGCCTCCTTGCATAATTCCTATGAACGATTATACTATAATTGGGTGGCATATTATAGAAGACCGGAGAGAAAAATTTTATGGAAAACAGAAAAAAACGCGTCATTGTAGGAATGTCCGGCGGCGTGGATTCGGCGGTGTCGGCACTGCTTTTGAAAGAGCAGGGCTATGATGTAGTGGGCGTTTTTATGAAAAATTGGGACGACAGTGCGGAAGACTCCGAGTGTCCTGCGGCAGCGGATTATGACGATGTGCGCTCGGTCTGCGCAAAAATAGATATCCCGTATTATACCGTTAATTTTGAGCATGAATATTGGGAACGTGTGTTTCGGTATTTCCTGGAGGAATATAAACGTGGACGGACCCCAAATCCGGATGTATTGTGCAACAAAGAGATCAAGTTTGCGGCATTCCTCGATTTTGCCAAAAAAGCGGGAGCGGATTTCCTTGCGACCGGGCATTATGCGCGGCTCGAACGCCGAAATGGAACGACTTATCTTAAAAAAGGCCTTGATGAAGGGAAAGACCAGAGTTATTTCCTGTGTATGTTGTCTCAGAGCCAGATCGAACGGGCAATGTTCCCGGTGGGAGAACTGCAAAAAGCAGATGTGCGGCGCATTGCCGATGAAGCAGGGCTTTCAGTGGCTAAGAAAAAAGATTCTACAGGTATCTGCTTCATTGGGGAACGAAAATTCAAACAGTTTTTGCAGACCTACCTTCCCGCCAATCCGGGCGATATGAAGACACTGGACGGGAAGGTTGTCGGAAGGCACGACGGACTGATGTATTATACGCTTGGACAAAGGCGGGGACTTGATATCGGCGGATCCAAAGAGGGGACGGGTGAACGCTGGTTTGTCGTCAGGAAGGATATGGAACACAACGTTTTATACGTTTCGCAGGGCGCAGAGTCGGAACTTCTTTTCTCCCGTGCGCTTATTATGAGTGGAATGAATTTTATTTCGGGCGGGAAAGAAAAAGAAAATTTTGATTGCATGGCCAAGGTCCGCTACCGCCAGCCAGACCAGCAGGCATATGCCGAAAAGCGCGGTGAGGGCGTGTACCGCGTGGAATTTACGGAGAAGCAGCGGGCGGTCACGCCGGGGCAGTATTGCGTTTTGTATGACAAAGACACCTGCCTTGGCGGCGGCGTAGTTGACGAGGTGGTTTTTTAGGCGGAGAAGACCGGTGGCTGAATCCTGTTTGAGGGTATGGCGTGCGTCTTAAATATGACATATGATGTCCGCTTTTGTGTGGTACACTGAGCTATCAAACATATATTGTGGGAGGAAACATAATGATCGAGCTGCCGGAAAGCGTCACGCTGGCACGCCAACTTACGGGGGCAATCAGGGGGAAGCGGGTCGAGCGCGCTGTTGCAGGGAAAAGTCCGCACCGTTTCGCATTCTTTGCCGAAGAACCGGAACACTACGATATGCTCCTGCGGGGCAAGATAGCGGGAGAGACCCGCTCCTATGGCGGATATGTTGAGATCGAACTGGAAAATATGCGGCTCAGTTTCAATGATGGGGTCAACCTGCGTTTTTTTGCGCCCGGGCAGCCGGAGCCAAAAAAGCATCAACTTTACCTTGTGTTTGACGATGGGAGCGCACTCGTGGGAAGTGTGCAGATGTACGGGGCGCTTACGGCATTTCGGGCGGGAACGAACGATAGTCCATATTATCTTGCAGCGCGAGAGAAGGTATCGCCGCTGGAAGAAGGATTTGATGTAGACTATTTCCAAGCACTTCTTGGGAATGTGGACCGGAAAAAAAGCTCAGCGAAGGCCTTCCTGGCGACGGAGCAGCGGATTCCCGGGCTTGGAAACGGTGTGTTGCAGGATATCTTATGGACAGCGAGGATCCATCCGAAGAAAAAAGTGGGAGATTTCACCGGACGGGAAATCGCGGAGCTTTATATGGCCGTTAAAAATGTGCTCCGAGACATGGCGGAAAAAGGCGGCCGAGATACGGAAAAAGACTTGTATGGAAAGCCGGGCGGATATAGGACGATTCTCAGCAAAAATAATACCGCCATGGTTTGCCCGGAGTGCGGCGGCGAAATCAGGAAAGAAGCCTATTTAGGGGGCAGTATTTATTATTGCCCGATCTGCCAGAAAATCTGAAATGCGAAATAACCGTTTATTTGAAATCATTTATGTTCTTTTAGATAAGCGCAAGGTAACGGCAAAGGAGCTTGCGGAACGCTTCGAAGTTTCCGTGCGTACAATTTATCGTGATATCGATGCTTTAAGTCTTGCGGGGATCCCGGTTTACACGGAAAAAGGAAAAGGAGGGGGTATTTCCTTAATGGAGGGATTTATCCTGCAAAATTCGCTGCTTTCGGGAGAGGAACAAGACAGGATTCTGATGGGATTGCAAAGTTTGCGTGCAGCACAATATCCAGAAACAGAGGAGGTTCTTTCTAAATTAAGCGCGGTATTCCAGCAAAAAGATACCGGATGGATCGAGGTGGACTTTTCCGCTTGGGGGACAACTGAAAAAGAAAAATTTTTGCTCTTGAAGGAAGCTGTACTGAAAAAAGAAGCAGTTACATTCAATTATTTCGGGGCAAACGGAAAACAGGAACGGAGGCTGGTGGAGCCGCTTCGACTGCTCTATAAAAGCCGGGCGTGGTACGTGCAAGGATTCTGCCGGAATCGTGGGGATTACCGGACATTCCGTATATCGCGTATCAAGATGCCGGAATTGACAGGAGAATCTTTCCAGCGCGGGATGGATGCACTGCCGCGGGAAATAGAAAAAGGCGGCGGTCAGGAATGCGTAAAAGTTATACTGCACATTGGATCGCAGATGACATACCGGGTCTATGACGAATTTGAAGAGCAGAGTATTCAAAAAACAGAAAATGGGTTTGTGGTGGAGATGAACGCGCCGGAAGATGAATGGCTTTATGGCTATCTTCTTTCCTTCGGTCCGTTTGCTTCAGTTGTTTATCCGGAACGCATTCGTAAGGTTATTGCCGGCCGGCTTCAAGAAATGCTCGGAAATTATAACTAACTGACATATAGTGTCATATTATGCCTGTTATGCTGGTCTTATCAGGAATGAATGGGAAAGGAAGCAAAACAGACATGGACTATGAAGTGGTAAATATTGGTGGGAAAACTGTCGAAGGAATTGGGATCAAGACGGAAAACAAAGACGGAAAAGCAATGCGCGATATTTTTCCGTTGTGGGATGATTTCTTTGGGAGCGGTAAAGAAGAGATGATTCGTGGGCGGGTGAATACAAAGTACATTGGCCTGTATACCGATTATGAAGGCGATTTTACGAAACCATATTCCTATCTTGCGGGATGCGAGACGGATGGAAGTGGGATGCCTGTATTCACAGTGAAAAAGATTCGTGCCGGGAGATATGCGAAATTTGTGACAAAAGATCCGGAAAAGGGGCTTGGAGAAATCTGGAACGCGGTATGGAACATGCCGCTGAAAAGGACGTATATCAGCGACTTTGAGGAATATCTCCCCGGGAAGGACGGACAGCCTGAGGAAATACACGTTTATATCGGAGTGGAGGAATAGGTGGAAAATCTAATAGAGGTAAACGGAGATACGATTGACAGGGAGCATGTATGCTGCGCAATTTCGGATAAAAAAAGTGCACAGGCGAAAAAGGAATGGATGAAGAGGTGTTTTCCCGACGGATACCAATTCTGGAAGGCAAACGCGCAGGGAAAAGCATTGATTGAATTTGTTCCAGCGGAAAACGCATGGGCGCCGATTCACGCAGACGGCTATCTGTTTATCGATTGCTTCTGGGTTGCCGGTTCACTCGCGAAAAAAGGATATGGGACTGCTCTGCTTAAGCTGTGCAGTGAAACGGCGGCGAAAATGGGGAAAAAGGGACTGGTGGCAATTTCTGCCGATAAAAAGCGGCCGTTTCTCTCCGATCCAGCATTCTACAAAAAGGGTGGGTTCCGAACGGCGGATATCGCGCCGCCTTTTTTTGAACTCCTGCACCTGCCGTTTGATGAAAATGCAGATATTCCTAAATTCCGGGAAAATGCCAAAAGAGGGACTGCTGCGCAGCAAGGTGTCACAGTTTGTTATACGGATCATTGCCCGTGGACCGCGAAATATATTCCGTTGCTAGAAAAAATTGCAGAGGAACGAAAAGCATCCGTTTGCTTCCAAAAGATCAATACTAAGGAAGAAGCGCAGGATGCGCCGTCCCCATTCACAACGTTTTCAGTTTATTATAATGGAATATTTGTGACCAATGAAATTTTCAGCGGCAAAAAATTCATCGGTTTTTTAGAGGAAAAGGGTTTCTGATATGGAGCTTGTATCTGCGAAGACGATTCTTGCCCGGCCCAAAGACGACTCATGGTTTGGCAATGACTATAATATGAATCTATACCGGGGATGCTGCCATGGTTGTATTTATTGCGACAGCAGGAGCGAATGCTATGGCGTAGAAGACTTCGGCCGGGTTCGGCTGAAGAGAAACGCGCTGCAGATTCTGGAAGGCGAGCTGCAAAAAAAGAAGAGGAAAGGCGTTGTGGGGGTGGGGGCGATGTCTGACACCTACAATCCATTCGAAAAGGAAATGAAAGTGACGCGCGGTGCGCTTAAGTTGTTGGACCAGTACGGCTTTGGCCTGGCGCTCGATACCAAAAGTACGCTTGTGCTGCGGGATATCGACCTGATTGAACAGATATCCCGGAAAAGCTGCGCCAATGTTAAGATCACGATTACGAGTGCAGACGATTCTTTGTCAAAGGTCATTGAACCGCACGCACCGGCCTCATCGGAGCGCTTCCGGGCAATCCGGGAACTGAGCCGCGCAGGGATCTTTACAGGCGTATTGTTTACCCCTATGCTTCCTTATATTACAGATACGGAAGAAAACGTGACAGCGATGGTCCGGCTCGCGCATGAAAACGGGGCGCGCTTTATCTTTCCTATGTTCGGCGTAACGCTCCGCCAGAATCAGAGGGATTATTATTATAAAAAGCTGGATAGACACTTTCCCGGACTCAGCCAAAAGTACCGCAATGTATTCCGAAGCAACTATTTCTGCGGTTCCCCGCAGACAAAGAAACTGCGCAGCTTGTTTCAAGTGGAATGCAAAACATACGGCCTGATCTTTCGAATGCGGGATATCATTGCAGCATATAAAGAAACAAAACCAAGGGTAGGGCAACTCAGTTTTTTTGATCGGATTTAAAGTATTCTTAATTGTAAAATAATCAGGCTGTGCTATACTAAAAGAAGCAGAAAAGTAGGTTCTATATAAAAAAGAGAGGGGATTGTTTTATGAAAAAGATTGTTGCATTTATCGTAGTAGCACTGATGCTGGTAAGTTCGGTTGCTTTCGCGGCGGAAGCACCGATGACGGAGGCAGAATCTTCCGCGGCAATAACAGAGGCAACGGCGGAGACATCGGGCGAGAATGTTGACGCTGAGCCAAGCAGTAGTGCCGAGCCGAGTATGGAACCAAGCGTTGCACCAAGCGCCGAACCAACCCCGGATGCGGAAGTGGAGCAGCACGAAGTTTTAGAAACGTTACCCAGCGCCGAAATAGAAGAACGGGTGGACGGACCTAACGGGGATATGAAGGATGGCTTCCAGCCAGCGGAAAAGTTTGTGAATGTTGACGCTGAAGCCCTCCAAGTGGCCTATGACCAGACAAAGGCAGATGAGCAGTCAATGGCGGCGCAGGACTATCATCTGATCGTGAATCAACCACTTAGCGGGAAAACATATTATACAGGGGCCGACATCTATACGGAAGCTGAAATGTATGATTGTTATGGATGGTATTACGGGATCATTGTTTATAAGGATGGCAACTTATATGATATCGTTACAGGAAACAATTTTATTAAAGTGAGCGGTACGCAAACCTATTACGGTGATTGGGATACATCAGGCTATGCACCGGGTAGCTACGAAATGGTTGCGGTTGTTACAACCGGCTTGGATTTCAGCGGGACTTTGATGTATACGGCACATAGCTATATAACTTTGCTTGAGCCCACGGCAATTAAGTCGTTTGTGACGAGAATGTACCAAACCGTTTTAGGCCGCAATCCCGACAACGATGGTCTTGCTTTTTGGACGAAGAATCTCGTTAAAGGAAAAAATACAGGAGTCGATCTGGCCTACAGCTTTTTTTTCAGTACGGAAATGAATAAGAAAAATTTAAGCGATAGTGCTTTTATCGAAGCACTATATAAGGCTGTCTTCGGGCGATCTGCCGATCCGAGCGGAAAGGCATATTGGCAAGGATTGCTGGATAAAGGATGCAGCCGGAAAGCTGTGCCGGTCTTATTAATTCAAAGGAATATCGTACTCTTTGCTTAAATTACGGGATCACTGCAGGCAGTTACGCAAGTAATGAGGCGAGAGATAAGAATGCGAATATCACAGCATTTGTAAACCGTATGTATACTTTGTGCCTCGGGCGTAAGGGGGATGCAGCCGGCTTGAATTTCTGGACCGCCGGCTTGATTAATAAAAGCCTGACAGGTGCAAGCGCGGCAGCTAATTTCTTAAACAGCAAAGAATTTACAGGTAAGAACCTGAGCAACAGTGCATATTTGGATGTGATGTATCAGGCGATGTTTGGACGTAAGTCCGATGCAACCGGAAAATCGTATTGGATAAATCAAATGAATCGAGGAGTAAGCAGGCGAAATGTATTGGCAACATTCATAAACTCCGCTGAATACAGCAAGGTATGTGCGTCTTATGGAATTGTGAGAGGTAGTATGTAATTCTATAAAAAATAGAAAAAAGAGGAGGCTGCCAAAACGGCAGGCTAAGCGTATCGAAAAAAGTATCCCGCCGCAACGCGGGATACTTTTTCGACTAGGGCTTTAGCCTGTTGAGGATACAAAGCGTCCGAGTAGAGCAGGAAAAGCGTGATATAGCCTTGAATAAATTGAACGTAAAGGGGTACGAGGGCCCCGTTAGGGGGTAAGCTGGTAATACGAACGCTCTTTCAGGAGCGGCAAAGGCCTAAGAAGCTTGAACGCAAGTGAAAATCCAGCGTCTTTAGGTGCTGGATAGTAAGATATTTGGTTGCAATATATAAAAGTATTTGAAGATAAGATGGAGGCAAAGGCAAAAAAGATAATTGATAAGAAAATAAAACGATGAAAAACTGGATACTGATAGGCAGCCCTGATGGAGCTGCGGCATTGTTTAAGTAAATAAATAGAAACTTGGCTTTAAACGCATGGAAAAATCAATTTCTGGCCTGCTTTGGAATGCATAAAAAAGCCATTTAAAAAAAAGACAAAAAAAAACTAAAAAAAGGAGTTGACACAGGGGAGGGAGTTTGGTATTATAAATAAGCCGCAAAAAACGCGGCGAACCTTGAAAAATCAATACAGTACCAAGAACGAA
>NZ_JACOON010000002.1 GCF_014287795.1 Christensenella tenuis | reverse complement strand
GCTTTCGCATTCCAGTGCCGCTTCCCGTCCATACGCCAAATGTTGATCTCCACCGATTCCACTGACGTTTCCGCGTCCGCTACGCTGAACGCGCGCACCGTAAAGTTGTTCTGGTATACCTTCGTCACGCTCTTTCCTTCCGATTCGAACCCAATGCTCCCAATCGTCGGCGCTCCGGTATCCTTCTTAACCGTAATCGTCCCGCTCGACGTATTGCTCTTGTTCCCTGCCTTGTCCGTCGCCACCGCTTCTACACTGTATTTTCCCGTGCCCGGCACGCTGATATACTGCGCCCACGTCGTCGCGTTTTCTTTGATCGCGCTGAATGTTCCCGTCGTCTTTCCGCTTTCATCCTTTACTGTAAATTGCACCCGGTCAAGTTCGCCCACCGCATCTTTTACATTCCATACCCGGGCCGTAAACTGGGTCTGATACGTTTCTGTCACATACTGGCCGCTTGATTCGAACTCCACCGCGCCAATCGTCAACGAAGAAGGATCGTTCTTTACTGTAATCACAGCCTTTGCAGGATCGCTCGCATTCCCGTGCTCGTCTGTAGCAACAGCTTCCAGCGTATAAGTACCCGTACCGGGAACTGCAATATACTGCGCCCACGTCGTCGCGTTTTCCTTGATCGCGCTGAACGTTCCCACAGTTTTTCCAGCTTCGTCTTTTGCTACAAACTGCACCGATTTTACTTCGTTTTCTTTATCCTGAACGTTCCATGCACGTACTGTAAATTTATTCTGGTACACCTCGGCAACAGTTTTTCCGTCCGATTCGAACCCAATGCTCCCAATCGTCGGCGCTCCGGTATCCTTCTTAACCGTAATCGTCCCGCTCGACGTATTGCTCTTGTTCCCTGCCTTGTCCGTCGCCACCGCTTCTACACTGTATTTTCCCGTGCCCGGCACGCTGATATACTGCGCCCACGTCGTCGCGTTTTCTTTGATCGCGCTGAATGTTCCCGTCGTCTTTCCGCTTTCATCCTTTACTGTAAATTGCACCCGGTCAAGTTCGCCCACCGCATCCTTTACATTCCATACCCGGGCCGTAAACTGGGTCTGATACGTTTCTGTCACATACTGGCCGCTTGATTCGAACTCCACCGCGCCCACCGCCGGCGCTGTCGTATCTTCTACCATACTAATCGTTTTATAGATACGTTCGCTTTCATTTCCGTTATAATCCACCGCAATCGCATCGATGTTATATTGTCCCGGGCCGTCCACATAGCACCACTGCGCCCATGTTGTCGCATTTTCCTGTACCGCACGGTAGGTCCAATGCTTTTTCCCATCCAGACGCCAAATATTGAATTCTACATACTTTACGCCTACGTTATCTTTTACTCCGCTCAAACGTATTGTAAAGTTATTCTTGTATACCGTCGAGTTGTACGCTATATCCGATCCGTTATCTATGCTGATGCTTCCGATTTCCGGAGCTTCGCTGTCCCACTGTACTTTTTCCGGGTATTTTATTAAAAATTGATCCGCAGCATCTGCGATTTTCCCTGCAACCTTTGTTTGCACAGACGCACTGACAATATTCGGATAGTCTTTCGTGCTTGTTAAAAATGCAGTCTCCACCACTACAGCGGGCGCATTCACATACTTGATCGGGCCGTCGCGTCCGGTTGATCCAACAAAATCCTTTACTCCCCGGTTCCTGTAAATCCCCAATGAATCGATCGCGCTGTTGACCATAGTTGCAAGGTCTTTCGAACGGCTGAGAAAAGCCGCATTTTGGTTTGAAGTATAATAAACCTCCTTGCCATTTGCGCTCGAATCATCGTAAGAGTTGTGATGTATACTGATATGTAAATCCGGTGAAACGCTGGCGGAAGCTTCCGCCAGTTCCGTATAATCATATTTCGCTTTATCATAATTCAATAAAACCGGGATATCTGTCGCCCCCGAGACCCATTTATCCACCCGGTGCGTCAAATATACCGTATAACCACGGTTTTTAAGCTCTTTCGCCGTTTTATACGCAAGCTGGGCGTTTACATCCACTTCCAGTGTTCCATTTATTCCGGCCGCCCCCGGATCATCCATTCCATGTCCTGGATCAATTACAATCACTTTGTCGGAAGAAGCCGCTTGCGCACTTGAAGCAGGAACTACACAATAGCTGGAGATCAAAACGGCTATAGCTAAAAAAATTGATGTTAAAACATATAGGGAAGGTCTCTTTTTCATTTTTACCTCTCTTTACTTCCGGCAGACACTTTATAATTCATCTTTTCGTAATATTTGTAACAATTTATGAACAATGTTTAAATTTTATCATGTTTTCTTTGCAATTTCAAGCCGTCTTACCTGGGGATGCCTCCCGCTTCCCTTATTCTTATTTATCCCCTCCAACTTATTAATAATTTGTTAATAAATCGGCTGTTCTATTCATATTTTTAGGAATATGCTACAATGAATAAAAAAGAATCTGAGGTGCATCATGAAATCCAAATGGAAGATTATCCTGCCAATCTGTGCGGCAGTTATTGTTCTGATCGTCATTTTCTCTATGCATGGGATTACTATGCCCGCTTCATCCCCTGCCGCCTCCTCGGCGCCTTCCGTTGAAGCCCAGCCTTCTGCTTCCGCGGGCTTCCCCGCCTCCTCGGCTTCTGCTTCCAGCTCTCCCTCCAGTTCAGTGGAAAATATGGAGGATACTCCTGTTTCCTATGAAAATGACACCATTACATTCGACTATTTCGATGTAGTGGAAAACCAGAAAAAAACACTGACAGAGCCTGTCGATGGTGAAAAGCCCCTTTCTTACGTAATGGAGACCGTCTCCCAATTGTTGTTTGACGAACCTCTTGCAGAGTCTCCAATTGATCCCCTGTCAATTCGTTTGGAGAATGGATCCGTTTATATTGATTTTAAAAAGGAAATCCTTTCCGCTCCTCTGGGCGCTTCCGGGGAAAGCGTTATTCTGGATAGTATTGCTAACGGTTATCTCAACAGTTTATCCGAGGTAACAGCCATCTATTTCAGTGTTGAAGGACAGGATTATGCGTCCAGTCATATTGAATTTCCAAAAGATCAGCCTTATAAAGTTAAATAACTTAGCCAGCGCCGCCCGCCAGGCACATGAAAACTTCCCCGCCCAATGGGCGGGGAAGTTTTCATTGATATTCGCTTTCGTTTTAATTCTATGCCTGCGGTATTTCCCATGTATGCTCAATATAGGTCGTACCGACTGCCTTTTTATTTTCAGACGCTACCGCAAATTCAAGAAAGCACCGGTAATAGTCAAGCGGAGCCTGATCGGCATTAACGACCGCCACATTGAGCTTGTATTCCCCTTCCAAAAGCGATAAATTTT
The DNA here is from genome assembly GCF_014287795.1 of Christensenella tenuis. Classification (GTDB taxonomy): domain Bacteria; phylum Bacillota; class Clostridia; order Christensenellales; family Christensenellaceae; genus Christensenella; species Christensenella tenuis. Next base: position 471,339 of record NZ_JACOON010000002.1, on the reverse strand, counting down.
GGATCTTAAAGCGCACAGTCCCTTCCTGCGGTAACTTTTCCGGGAAAATATTGTCAATATTCGTATTGGTGCTAAACACGTTTATGCCGGAAGCAGTAAAAAATCCCATCCCAAAATTATATCCGTTCTGCTCTTTTAAAATTTGGTAATCGATTTCCAAAGAAACCGGCATGCCACATTTTAATATATCCAAAACTTCTCCCTGTTCGTCTACAAAACGCACTTTTGTAATCAGGACTTCTCCCGATCCAAAATGGTTACTATCTAATTCAGCTTCTTCCGCGGGCGCTTCCTCTTCCGTCAGGGCGTCTTCGATGGGTTCCTCTGCCGGAGGTTGCTCGTCGTTTATATCCTCTTGTACCTGCGGCTCTTCCGGCTGCTCTTCTTGAACCGGTTCCTGTTCTTTTTCCAGTTCCCTCATTTTTTCATCATTCATAAAAGCGAGGTAAGCGTCCACTGCCTCCCATGAATCCGCATCTTTTCTTATTTTGCCTTCATGTATCCAGATCGCCCTATTACAGAATGTTTTAACCGTATCCGTATCATGTGTTACATATACGATCGTAACGCCGCTATCCCGTAGCTGCCTCATTTTTTTCAAACATTTTTGCTGAAAATTGACATCGCCGACAGCAAGTATTTCGTCAACCAAAAGTACGTCTGCATCCACATTAATTGCAACAGAGAAAGCCAGACGGGTATACATACCGGAAGAATAAGTCCTGACTGGATTATCGATAAAATCTTCCAATCCGGAAAAATCAATGATTTTTTTTAGCCGCTCATCGATTTCTTTTTTCTTTAGTCCAAAAATCGCTGCATTGGCGTAGATGTTCTCCCGCCCCGAAAGATCCGGATGAAAACCGGCGCCAAGCTCCAGCAGGCTGGATACTCTTCCTTCTACTTTGATTGTGCCCGCATCCGGATATAAAATCCGGGTAAGCAATTTTAACAAAGTGCTTTTCCCGCACCCATTATGCCCGATCAGGCCGACAGTTTCCCCTTTTTTTATGGAAAAACTGATTCCGTTCAAGACCTCCCGCTTCTCGTAAGCCCGCCTTTTTTTAAAAAGAAGGCGTTCTTTCAGCGTCTTTCCTTTATCAGAATATATTTTAAAACTTTTATACAAATTTTCTACTTCAATCGCTGCCATATTTTATCTCCATTATAATTCTTCTGCAAATCCTTTTTGCAGTTTACCAAATACGAGTACTCCTACAATCATCGATATAATTGCGCATAAAACAGTCATAAGCAAGGTGCTCACATCCGGGAACTTCTGATAAAACAGAATATCCCGGTATGCAATAATTACGCTGGACATCGGGTTTACATTCAAAATAATTCCCTGAATTGCTTCCGGTGCCATATCGATTGGATAAAGAACCGGTGTCACATACATCCAAACCTGCGTCAGGATTCCTAAAATATACTCCAGATCCCGGAAATATACGTTTACAGCAGAAACAATAAGCGTCAGCCCCAGTGCAAAGAAAAACTCAATCGCCATAAGAACCGGCAGGAATCCCATCGCAGGATTCAATCCAACGCCGGTAATCAGCAATGCAGCAAACACGATAATAAAGGAAAATACCATGTTTAGGAAGTTGCTGCAAACGACTGAAATCGGAATAATGATGCGCGGAAAATAAATCTTTTCAATCAATCCCTGTGCTCCCATAATGGAAGAAGCTCCCGCCATGAGCGAGGTGGAAAAAAACAGCCACGGCACGAGCGCCACAAATAAAAACATCCCATAATTTTCTATGCCTGCCCGCATAATAACTGAAAACAACAGTGAATAAACCAACAATTGCAGCAATGGGTTGATAAAGGTCCATAAAAAACCTAATACGGATCCTTTATACCGTGTCTTTAAATCTTTTTTGACAAGGCTGCCCAGCATTTCCCGGTAGTCCCATAATTCTTTTAAAGATTGCATTTTTTCTATACTTTCTCCTGTTTAGTTTCTATCGTTTGTACGGCCCTTAAAGATTCGCCGCTTTTTCATTCCGGCAAACGCTTCGTTTGCCCTGTTCTCTTATTATCAAGTATTTTTATATATTTTTCCGCCGCCTTTTTCCAGTCTCCATCCGGCTTTTCTGGTAAGACCGCCTTGATCTCGCCGTTCCCGGCGTTTCGGAATGCCTTTTCGGCCTTCTCTTTCGTAGCATCATCGGTTAATAGCTGCGCCCCATAGCGCAGCATACGTTCCATACCCGCATGTGCCTTCCTGGCAATCGCATCATAATCCACTTTTCTTTCAACACGCTGCAAATCTTCCGCGGCGAAGGGAATCACCAGCGGACGGCCTGTCATTACCGCACTGTCGTCCTCTATGTCGGCCAGTATCAAAAACGACGCATGAGAAAACTTTGCCGCCAATTTATGAAGCGATGAAAACTTGTCCCCGGATAAGAGCGGCATTCCTCTTTTCGGCCGGGGAACATTCAGAACGTCCGCCCAATTTTCACGCGTTACAATTATGACTCTGTCTCGTACTTCCCACGTTCCAGTCAAATCACGCACCTGTTTTTCGCATTCCTGTTCACACCATACTTCAAGCATGAGTTCCGGTTTTTCCACAAGCAGCGCGCAGATAAATTTTTCCAAAAATGCCCAACGCTCCATTTCCCCGGATGCACGCCCTGTCCGCCCGGAAAACCAGAGGCCGATTGTATTGGGATTCCAAACTTCATAATCGCCCTCAGCGCTCAGAACGGAATCATACGTCTGCGCCACATCGTAAATTCCATTTTCCGTACGTTCATCCGTATATCCGAGCTTTTTCAGGCGTATATTGCCCTTCTGCAAAAATTGCCGCGCAATACTGCAATAAGCCTCCGCATCCGCGCATTCGTGCAAAAATTTCAGGAATGCATCCGCATAGCTGCTTACCGTACAATTTTTTTCTACAAAATTCCGCGCATTTCCTGCAATTCGCTTTCTCTCTTCCGCATTTTGTATCAACGCTTCAAGCGCACGGCGTAATTCTTCTTTTTCATTTTCGAGTGAAATCCGTTTTACAGCATTTTCAGGCATTTCAGCAAAAAAACCCGTATTCAAAACGACAGTAGCATTTTCGCATGCCATTTGCTCCAGTAAGGAAAGGGAGCCCACTTCCGAATTCGGATATCGAAGATTCACCGCAATATCCGCTTCGTGTAAAAACGCATTCATCACATCATCTTCTTGAAACCCCAGCAAATAGAGACAGCCTTTGAGTTCATTTTCGCTCAACCGCCGCAAGGCTTCTCCATATTCCCCGTGCGCACGTCCAATCAGCACATACCTTACTTTTTTTGCCAATTCCGGGTTTTCCGCCAAAACTTCCGCAACGATATGCACCCTTTTTAACCGTTGGACGTCACCGGTTGAAATCATTAAAACCCGGCCATCGTTTTGACTGAACGCCTCGGGCAATCCGCCTGCATCTTCGTCATAGGCGGGGCAGGGCAAAAAGGCATGCCCAATCGGCCCGAAAAAGGAGTCCTTAAGCTCCCGGCAAAATTGCCCTGAATGCGTAAAAACGCCGGTTGCATAATGCAGAATAACTGATACCATGGAATACTGCATGATCGTATCTAATATATCTTCATTTCCCGCATTTTCATGGTCAAAAAACTGATCCAGCGCCACACAGCCGGCTCTTCCATAAAATTCTTTCGCAAGACGCTCGTATTCGCTTAATTTTTCAGCAGTACCGCCGCCCCATTCCGGATCATGATAAAGCATATAGAAAAAATCAACCATAATCCGGTCGTGCAGAATCACTTTGCCTGGAAAACGCTTCATTACTTCCCAGATATCGTAGTGCCATTTCACGTTATTTCCCATGTTGTAAACGACATGGTCATACTGCTCTAACTGGGCGGTATCAAATGTACTTTCCCGGAATAAGGTAACGTTAACCGCCGTATCGTAATATTGCTCTCCCACAGGGGAAAAAATATCAACCTCATGACCGCGCCGGATAAGTTCTTCACAAACCCTGCTGGAATAACCGCTCATTACGTGAGAGCAGTCCATAGGCACAAACCAAGCGATTTTCATTTCAGCAGCCTCCCGATTGTGTGTTCCCAAGTCATCTTGCGTTCCACTATTTCACGATTCCCTGTTTCCCCCATCTTCTCCGCCAGCCTGCGGTCTTCATAAAGCTGGTCCATTGCCTCGGCAAGTCTTTCCGGTGCAGGCTCCGTCACAAAACCGGTGGCGCAGTTTTTTACAAATTCATTTGTACCGCCGGAATCTGTACAAGTAATAACGGGTTTGCGGGAATACTGCGCCTCCATTGTCACAATTCCGGAAGAATCTTCTTTATATGGAATATAAACCGCGCCCAAACTGTTAGCCATATACTCAATTTTTTCTTGCTCCGTAATCCATTCGTCCCGAATTACCACTTTTTTTTCCAGTTGGTTTTCTTTCACATAGGCACGCATCTCTTCCATCAGGCCCCTGTCCGGGCATTGGCCCGCGATCACCAGTTTAACGCCGCTTTTCGTATATTTCATTGCTTGTACCGCCAGATTCTGCCGTTTAATACGCTCCATCCTGCTGGCGCAGAAAATATAATCCCCTGTTTTTCCGCAATAAAAACTTCCTGCATTTTTCAAAGGCGTGCGCAGTATCTCCGATTCGATTCCATTGTACCGCTTGAGCCGATCGTGCGATTCGCCCGCAATTGTAAATACATGCCGGGCCTGAGAAATATATTGATTATCGGCAGCACGGATTCTGTCCAGCGTCCAATGAACTTCCGGTGTTTCCGGCATCCTATACTCTGTCTCCGCCAATTCATAAGCTTGCCGGAACTGATGGAACAGCCATATCACCTTTGCGGGATGCCGTACGCAATAGGCAGGAAACTTAAAAGCGATGACACGGTCATACTCATCGAAGTTCAGCATTCTCGCAGTTAATACCGTATCCAGCATTTTCAAATCGCATCCGGGCGGCATAGGAATCCGAAACAGACGGGCATCGTGGCCAAAAACATGGAGTTGCTCCTCCAAGTCTTCCGCAATAATTTCCGCACCGCCCCTTACATAAGGTACCATCATGTTGACAAGCGCTACTTTCATTCAGTCTACCATCTCTTTCACAATCTGTTTCAGGTTTGCGTTTTGTTTATTGCGCGCAGCATTTCTTAATAACCGGCGATATAATTTGGGATTACTATATAATCTGTTTATGAGATCCGCCGCCTCTTCCGCTCTATGCACAAGGTATCCATTTTTTCCATTGGAGATGCGTTCTGCGGCAAAGCCGGAATCCTTCATCGCAATCACCGGAATTCCCAACGCAAAAGCGTCCGTGCATCCCTGCAGCGGCCTTCTCATTTGGAATGACGTATCGATAAAGGCGCGCGCCCCCCGCAAATCATGAAGCGTCATTTTTCCTTCGCACAACTCCAGATGCAATTGTTCTTCTTTTATCTTTTTCCGGAAAAATTGAATCCGTTCCTTATGATCCCCCATATAGAGTCGTACTCGAAAAGAGCCGTCTGAATGTGCGGCGATTTCACACAGTGAATTAATATCTTCCCCATATTCTGATAGAGCTTCAGCAATCACATAATCGCCTTCCACATTTTGTCCCATCGCGCGTGCTTCGTCCAGCGGCAACGTAAATAATTCCGTCCGGATATTCTCTGTCTGCAAATCGCAGCGCAATGCTTTCGTCCCGCAAAAGACCTTTCGGGCATAGTGCAGCTCGTTTGCCTGCAAAGCCAGCATCGTCTCCCTTATGCCCGTATATTGCGCAGATTGCATTCCCCCATAGGTAGCATCCCAATACTCGCGGAGCATAGGTGTCAGAGAGCACAGGAAAACAAATTTGTTCGGATGCTCCAGAAGAAATGCCGGAAAGCCTACCGTAATAAGCAGGTCGCATTCCAAAGATCCAATGCTCTTTGCGGCATAGGCCTGTTCCGGTAAAAAAAGCGGATCGTCTTTATATGGCAATTCAAAGTGGTCCACTTGATGACCATATGCTTCCAGCTCTTGGCTGAGCAATTTTATCAGGTGTATCTCTTCCACGCATTGGTGCGCTTCGAGAAAACCAGCGATCAGTACGCGCATGACTTCCCCTTCCTATTTCGCCGTCATCAAGAAATTAACCGTGCCTTCTTCCGGCAGATACTTACGTTCCAACCTCTTTTTTTCTCCGGTGGCATCATTAATAAGTTCAATCTGAAACAATTCTTCCAATTCATCGAGGAAACTTTTCTCGTTGACGCCCGCCCGCTTTAAATGGCACCCAAATTCGAGAAATACCCGCATACCCGGATTACGTCTTATAATTTCTTTCATTCCCTTCACGACAAGCGGCTCGGCGCCCTCAACGTCGATTTTTACAACGTCTATTTTACCAACCTCTTTCAATTGCTCGTCCAAAGCAACCGTTTTCACCTGAATGATCTCATCGCTTCCATCTTCCGGGAACATGGAATTGTGCCCTGATACATTTTTGCATTTTCCAAAATTCACAACTCCCGCCCGGTCCGATACTGCTAAATTATAAAGATGCACAACTTCGGGGTCGGTAAACCAGTTTGCCTGTGTATTTTTGCACAGCAGCTGATAGATTTCGGGTGTCGGTTCAAAGGAATATACCCTGCATCCTGCCGAAAGCGCATGCAGTGTGTAGATGCCCATATTCGCGCCTACGTCGACTACAGTCATTCCCGGTTTCACAATTTCTTTGAAGCATTTCTCTGTTCCATATTCAAAAAAACCGCTGATACTCAGGCTGAGCGCCCATCCCCATTCTTCGGCTGGAATACCCATAATATAGTTCCCTACGCGCGTCGCAATAATGCCCCCCTCAATGTTTCCAAGAACAATCGGAGGCGTATGACTGTTATCTATCTTTGCCGCCAAGGTACCATAGCGCAGTTCTTCCTCTTCCCGGCTCTGCCTTATTTGCCCTTCGAGGCTGTCCGAAATAGTAGAAACTTTATTTTCCAATTCGCCTACTTCTCTCCTTGCCGCCTGAATCACGGCAGCCAATTTCTGTGATTCCTGCATCAGAAGCTGCGCGTGTCGGTCCAGTTTTGCATTTATTTGTGCATTTACCTGTTCCATACGGCTCAGCATACCCTGTTCCCGTTCATGGGATTGCTCAAAATAATATTTTGCGCGTGTCGGCATAACCAGCGCCGCATGCACCCAGCGAAAAAAACGGTTTCCTTTCAATTTCCGCTTAGCGCAGTATTTGCGGTATGCCTTTTTATATGTTTCTATATCCTTCTTTTCTATCTCCCGGGGAATTTCATGGCTGCACAGTATTATATATGCGAGCGCCGAATTCACAGCGCCGCTCCGAATCAAACCACGAAAATGGTCTAACTCATTATTGTCCGGATGCCGTAATAATGCAGCCGCAAACGCCTGCTTCACAAACTCTTCCCCCGGTAATGACAAAATATCTGCAAAATCGATTGCGTGATCTTTATACGACAGTCTCTCAGCCGTCATGCCATTTTCGAGTCCAACTGTAAGCTCCTGGTGCACAAACTGTTCTCTGGGCCGATCGATATCGCAAACACGTTTTCCATGCGGATCTCCCTGTTCAATCTCTTGCAGAATACGCTTCACTTTTTGTGTGGCCCCGCTCATTTTGTCAACTCCCTTACTACATTGTCCCACGAAATATTCATGTCCAAAATACGCTGTTTGCCCGCTTCTCCCATCTGCCGGGCAGCCGCCTGCGAAGCGGCAAGCTCATCTATCGCGCGCGCAATATCCGCTGCATCCGGTTCCACAATAAAACCGGTTTTTCCATTTTCTACAAACTCCAGCGGTCCGCCGCTGTCGCTCGCCGTGATCACCGCCTTTTTCGCCTCCATGGCCTCCAAAGTAATATAGCCGTAATCTTCATCTACCGGTATAAAAAGCACCGCGCGGGCATTCGCATATAGCCTTAATTTTTCTTCCGTCTCCACGAAGTCGAAATATTTTACTTTATCCTGCAAGTGATGTTCTTCAATATAAGACATCATCTGGCGGTAATCCTCATCCCGATCCGGCTTTCCTACAATATAAAGTTTCATATTCGATTTCACATATTCCATAGCCTCGAGGGCCAATCCCTGCCGCTTCGTCAAATTAACGCGGCTGGGCATCAGGATGTAGTCTTCGTATTGCCCTGTGTAAAACCGCTCGCTGTCTGGGCACGGATGATAAAGCGTCGTGCTTTGAATGCCGTTGAACCGCTTAAGGCGCCCCGTCACATTATCGGCAATTGTGTAAATTCGTTTGGCTTCAGGCAGGTAGGTGTTATCCGCGCGGTAAATAACATCCCGTATAAAAGTCCCCTGTGGATGATCCTTAATTCCATTATATTCATAATCCCATAAATCATATACCGCACGGTATTGATGCAAAATCCACAATACTTTATTGTCATGCGGCATATAATACGCGGGGAATTTGAGGCCGATACAAAGATCGCTTTGGGAGGACAGGCCAAACAGGCGGGAGGCAACAATTTGCTCCTCGATCACTTCCGGTGCTTCTCCGTTGAAAGGTATTCCTATAATCTCAGCCTCATATCCATGCCGAAGCAGCGCATCCCTTAAATTCCATGCCAGAAATTCAGCTCCTCCCGTAATAAAAGGAATACGCACTGTCGTAATTAAAACCTTCATTTTTCGTCCTGCTCCTTATTCTGCGGCCTTTGCCGTATGTTTCCGTTAATCGATTTCATTTTCCGCGGTCTCTGCCAGAACGTCGCTTAGGGTCTGTTCCAGAGGAATACATGTACGATATCCTGTATCCGCCCGCAGTTTCGAGCAATCCGCAAGGAACAACGGCATGTCAACCGGGCGGAAATTGTTTTCATCGCATATAATTTTCGGGCGAATGCCCGCAATATCCAGCATTTTTTTTAAAATCCATTCCATGCTGTATGCTTCTCCCGATCCTACGTTATAGATCTCCCCGGCTTTTCCATGTTCTGCAAGCAGCCGATACGCCCGTACAACATCCCTTACATCGGAAAAGTCACGCTGCGCGCTTAGGTTGCCCACTGTCATTGCTTCCCCTGTTTTTTTGATCTTCATAATGCGGCGCGCAAAATCCGGAACGACAAATCCCGGTTTCTGTCCTGGTCCTGTGTGATTAAAAGAGCGTGTGAAAATAACATCCGCATGTTTTGCATACGCAATACACTGCAGCATATTTTCCTGTGCCTGTTTGGAAACCGCATATGGAGTAGCCGGCTTCAAAGGGAAATCCTCCCGAAGCGGACAATCTTCCGGGGAAACGACGCCGTATTCATCTGCTGATCCAACCACGAGCATCCTTGCTTTGCTGCAATATATAGCCATCGCCTCGAGCAGATATACGGCGCAGTCAACATTTGTATGCATCGTTTCAACCGGAATATCCCAGGAAGCCCTGACGTTCGCCTGCCCTGCCAAATGGAAAATAAAGTCCGGTCTTATTTGTTTTACAATCTCATATACGGAATTTCTGCTATTCAAATCAACGCAAAAAATATTGCCGCTTTCTCCTGCAATATCGATTCCGCAGACTTCATATCCATTTTGTTTGAGCTCCTCTGCCAAATATCCGCCGACAAAGCCGCTCATTCCCGTTATTAACGCTTTCATGTTTTTCTCCGGCCTGTTTATTTGCTTTGCAATTTCAGATCGTTCTTTACCATGCGCTCAACGAGTTCTTCAAATGAAATTTTCCGGTCCCATCCTAATTTTTCTTCCGCTTTTTTGGGTGTTCCGAGCAGCAGTTCCACCTCTGCCGGCCTGAAAAATGCCGGATTCACCTTTACAAGAGTGCGTCCGGTTTCTTTGTCCGTTGCATATTCATCCTTCCCGTTTCCATGGAATTCAAGATCGATTCCCGCTGTAGAGAACGCAACTTGCACAAATTCGCGGACCGTTCTCGTTTCCCCGGTTGCGACAACATAATCGTCCGGCTCATCTTGCTGCAGCATAAGCCACATTGCGTAAACATAATCTTTTGAGTGTCCCCAGTCCCGCTTTGCGTCCAGATTGCCGAGTTCCAGGCACTCTTGCTTTCCATATTTAATTTTGGCAACGGCGTCCGTGATTTTACGCGTTACAAATTCTTTTCCGCGGCGTTCCGATTCATGGTTAAACAGGATTCCCGAACAGGCGAACAACTGATAGCTTTCCCTATAATTTTTGGTAATCCAATGTCCGTACAGCTTCGCTACTCCATAAGGGCTGCGCGGATAAAACGGCGTTGTCTCGCTCTGTGGAATTTCCTGTACTAAGCCAAACATTTCTGATGTAGACGCCTGATAAAAACGCGCGGATGGCTTCACTGTGCGAATTGCCTCCAGCATATTCGTTACGCCGATCGCGTCAATTTCCGCCGTTGCAACTGGCTGTTCCCAACTGGTTGCAACGAAAGATTGCGCCGCTAAATTATACACTTCATCTGCCTGCGCAATTTTCATTGCATTGATTAACGATACAATATCCGTCATGTCCGCATAAATAAAATTAAGTTTATCTTTTATATGCTCTACGTTCCCATAATCGGCAACGCTCTTTCTTCTTATGATACCGTAAACCGTATAGCCCTTTTCCAATAAAAGTTCCGCCAAATAGGAGCCGTCCTGCCCCGTAATTCCTGTGATAAGCGCACTTTTCTTCATAATAAACTCCTTAAATTCTTCAATAATATTTATGTAGTATATCGTGTTTCTTTTATCTAGTCAACCATGCCCATCCTGAGCCTCTCACCGGCTACGCTCCTGCTTCCGGCCCGGCGATATCCTCTTTTCTTTCCTTCGGTTCCATATGAAGTAGAGAACCAGGAAAACCACGGTACCGCCGGATATAGCGGCACCAATATAATAATAATCCGGAACATATCTGAATTCAACCGTATGCGTTCCTTCTGGGACGTCTACTCCCTGCAATGTGCCGTTGGCAATATAAATCGGCGTTTCCTTCCCGTCTATATACGCCTTCCATGCCGGATAATAATTCTGTGCCATTACTATGAAGCTGTCTGTTTCGCTGGAAACAGTCGCCTTTACGGAATTATACCTAATATCTTCAATCGTAATATTTGTATTGCTGTCCGCAAGCTGCATATCGCTATGTCCGGCCACGTAAATATTTTGATCGAAGTCTAGCCCTTTGCTATGTGCGATTATTTCTTTCGCATCTTGAGTTCCTATGATATGATCGGCAGAATACACCAATGGTTTTGCCTTTTCATTTTCATAAATTTTGATATCGCCATTTTTTTGCTTACTTCCCTGTGCGATATCCACCAATCTATAGTCTTCCACGCTTGCAGCCAAAGGCAATTCTATTTGACGCGCCCCTTCCGCCTCATATACCTGGATACGCTCTACTGTAAACGTTTCTTCCGCATTTGCGATCAAACGAAGCATCGCCTTTTGAGGCGCGTCTTCCCCGGAATGAATGATGAACTCCTGAGCCAGTTCATTTATATTCATATCATGTTCCGAATGATCGTATTCCGCCCCTCCGTAAAAGTCAAGCTGGAGTACCGCCGGCCATTCATTCCTCTCCGCCTGTACTTCCACAATATAAAATTGATCCGGCTTGAGTTCCAGTTCCGTTTCCCAAACAACGGCTACATCCTCGCTTTCGGGGACTGCCACATTTTCGATATCAAGAATTTTCCTTCCGCGCGTTATGTTTTCCCACGCTTCAAAATCATAGCCGTCTTGTACCGCTATATACTTCACTCCCAGCATCGAATATAACGACAAATTAGTGATTTGTGAGTCAGTTCCCGGAAAGCGTGAATCCCAGAAACTATTAAATAGAGCAATATAATCCTTGTTCTCGTAAGACACGTATCCGCTGAGGTTCATATATTTGTTAATCACCTCATTTTTAACGTCCATATTAACGCTTGAAGATAAGGATACGTCCTTCACTTTCGCCACCCTGTACTCAAGACCTGCATTCTGATTCATGAATTGTGAGAATTCCGTATCCTGCACCAATGCCGGATCATATCTCCGCTGGGTCATCTCCAATGTATTGAATACGGAGCTTGTATTGAGCACCAAAACATCTCCTACATTCACGCAAATTAATAAGATCGGGAAAAGTGCCGCCAGATAGCGCACTCCATCTTTCGAACTGATTGCCGCTGCAATAAAAGCTATAGCCAGATTGATGCATGCCACCAGCGCAGGCATCCAAAGCTTTACGTTCAATGAAATTTCTTTTTCTGTTGTAAACAGTGTGTTGCGGTTGATGTAAAGTATGAAACATACTACAAAAATTACAAAGAAGAAAATCAAGCTGAACTTGCAATAGTTTCTATATTCTTTTTTCCGAATGATTTTATCAACTGCAAGTGCTGCCAGGGCAATCTCGCAGATTGCAAACAAAAAAATTGCTCTTGAAGTGCAGCGAAATGCTCCAATAATAGGTATTTTCTGGATTACTCTCCCGATTGGTCCTAAACTCGGGCAAATCATAAAAAGGAACGCAAGCGCCATGCCAACTCCCAATAATTTTATTCTGAAATTCTTCCTGTGGAAAATCAGGGTATAAATACACAACCCCAGCACCGGTATTCCAAAATAAACGTCATTTAAGATTTCACCCCTATAAGAAATCCCATCTAAAGCGCTCCATGCTGCCGGTGAAACCATTCCCAGCGCCACACGGGGGTCAAAACTATACGATGCAAAAAAATCAAAGGAATCTCCAGACGCTCTCCCGGTAAAATGCATCAACTGCAGCGTTGGCAATAAAATAACCGCCCAAAGGCAAACCCCGACAATTGCGGCAACGATCAACGATCCTACCAATTTATACCATTTAATTTTTTTATACAACCCGCAAGCAATATAATAAATGGCTACAAAAATACAGGAATAGATCAGTACTTGCTGAAAACCCGCAAGCGCCTGCATGGCAACGACAATTCCGGCCAAAAGAGCGTATTTTAACTTTGCGTCGTGCTTCAAAAGCTTTTCCGCCGCCAAAAGCAGCAAAGGTGTCCAAATCATTGTAGCTGCCACACCGGAATGTCCCATTCGGGATAACAGCATGTTGGAAATCATAAAAACCATGCCGCCAAAAAACGCGGCATGTACCGACGCTTTGATTTCTTTCAGATAAAAAAATAAAAAGATGCCGCCAAGGGATAAATGCAGCGTAAAGTAAAGGGTCGTCTGCGTTACCGCGTCAAAAGGCATAACAAGCCAACTGACCGGATAAAATAAATAAGAGGCGACTTGCGGAATTCCGCCTGCTTCATAGATATCCCAAAAGGTCATAGAACCTTGCATCAGGGATTCTTTTGCATCTAAATTGCGTGCTAACGTTCCCAGCATGTCACCATCTCCAATCAGATTCTGGTGAATTAGGGCATCAAAATAAATAATAATGGGAATTGCGAAAAAAATCAGTATATAAATAAAACTCGGCAGCCACTTTTTTGATATCTGGCATTTTTTTAACACAAAATCATTCATACAATAAAATATTTCCTTCACTTAGTCGTTAATTTTCACAATTGCTGCAATTTCTCTATCCTCTTGATAATGTCATCCAAATTTTCCAAGGCTCCATTTTTTATGTTGAAATCCAGCATCCTTTTTGATACTGCATGCGCGCCTTCAATTTTTTCGGCGCCTTGTTTTATTTTACGCATAATTTTCATTTTTGTACTCATGCGCATATATTTTTTTGCCAGCTCTCTAAAAGGTAATTCCGTATAATCTTGAAACAATTGATCTCTTTGCGCATGTTTCTTAGCTGGTTTCCACAAATTCAAATTAAACATCATACATTCACGCAAGGGACGTTCTTCACACACCATATCGCACTGCTCAAAAAAAACTTTTCCTTTTTTCGTATTCACTAAAATTTGCGAAATACCCTTATTACAATAAATATTTGTTGGTTCAATAACGCCTAAACCACCATAATCTCCCATTGTAATATCTCCAATACGCGGAACACATGCATACTGGCAATGATAGCAAGAGGGCATCACAATCATGGATTGAACAAACGCATACAAATAAGGATCTTCAAATGCCGGTATATATTCTTTTTTTCCGTCCTCTGTTTCTCTCATCATTTTGATTGGAATCAGTTCTGACCATCCGTCTTTCTTATCACGGTGGTTAATTCGGATTACTTTTTTTCTCTCTTTATCTTCGATATCTTCGATATAGCTTTGGAACAAACCTGGCGATCCCGCCCCATGACATACAATATCTACCGTGAATAAATTGGAGTAATCTTTGCCAAGAAAAGCATATAGCCCTGCAATTTGACATGGAAGGCCAGTAAACAATACCGAAAGTCCATCCTCCAGATCTTGCGCCGCTTTAAGATATGCCTCTCCAGCCATACTCTGTACATATTTGGAACCCCGCATTGCTTCTAATTCTTCTGAATTTTTTGCTCTAGTTAAACGCACTGTCCAATCGCTGCCATAAACCGCTCCATATACTACGCCGTTTTTTTCAAATATCTTATCGGCAAATACCGAAAAAGCTCCCCCCGATGAACTCTTTTTTAATATTTCATCATTATTATGTCGAATTGCATATGCAATCGGTTTTTCTTTTTTTTCTTTCTGTTTTACCAACACATGACAAATTTGTTCACAGCGTCCGCAGCTCACGCAAAGCTCTTTATCTACAAATGGGCGCAAAAATCCTTCCTTATCTTGTTTCATTTCAATACAGTTTTTAGGACACACACAGCTGCATGCACCACAGCCCGTGCATAAATTCCACTCTGGAAGTTGAACCATTATTTTTTCTCTCCTTCAATTGCAGATAATGCTCTTTTCAAAAAATCATATGATTTTTTCCGCAAATCTTCTAGTTGATCCTCTACACTCGCATAATTAATTTCTGTTCCGATTTCTTCTTGCTTATCTGAAGCAAAAATTCGATTTTCCAAACCTACCAACTTCAGCAATCTTGTAACTTTTTCCTGTCTTGCAGGTGCCATAAACGCTGTAAACGGCCGCTTATTTAGTATCGAAAAAATCGTTCCATGAAATGTAGACGGCACACTATATTCACTGCGCGCAAACAAATCTTGTAAATGTTGTCCCGACTCAACCTTTACAAACTCATCACACCAATCATCATGATGCCATGCAACTGCTTTCAATTTCCATCCAGTACGTCTTGCAAGCCCTTTTATTTCCTGCACCTGTTTTTCATCATAATGCTGCCCATAAACTATAATATAACCGCCGCCGCCATTTCCTTCGGATGCAAAATAAGGATTCAATAATGTAGGATCAATTACTATTTCACAATGCTTTCCACTCAGGCGTTCTACCATTTCAGCAGTTGGTTCATCTCGCGCGGAAAGAAAATCAAAGGTTTTTAGTCCAACGGCCATTTTTTCTATCATTTTCGGAGCAGGTTCCCCAACAATAAGTCCACATACTGCGTAAGAAATATGCGGGCACTCGATTTCATGTCCAAAAAATGCCGGAAAATATCCGATCAGCGGATGCGCGACCGACCAAAGCTCATCTCCGCCAACAATCACACAATCATATCTCTTTGTTTGCTCTTTCATAGACGGCCAAAATGACGAAATTTGTTCTTCTTCCACATCCGGCTTCAGGGACATATAGGTATCAAAATCATAGCTTTTACTACGTAAAAATTCTATAATCCTGCGCGGTGCGCACTTTGCCGCAAGCTCACCTATGCAAAGTTTAGTGAATAACCGTTTTGGATAATGGTATCTTGCATTCGCATTGATAATTTCACATGTATGCCCCATCTCCCTAACCGCTCTACATAAACTTTCGGCTTGGAAATAAGAGCCGTAGTTTGAATTATATACTGTCAATATTCCAATTTTCACAAACTGTTTACCTCCGCTTTATTATGCCGTGCAACACTATATCCTGCTATAATAGTTGAAACTAACCGGAATATGTTAGCTAACATTACTGCAATAACAAATCCCCACAATCCTAACCTTGGGGTCAGGATCAATGCCAAAACTATTAATAGTATAACATAGGCTATCTGCAAATAGAACTGCAGCTTTGGCGTACACATTGTCAATACGACCGTCAACAAGAGGCTCGCTGCGAAGAAAGCAACTTGCGCAATATTTGCACCGATAATCAAATGATAGCCTAATCCAACCATATTAGGATACAACAGTCGAATAAAAACAGGGGTTGCTATTACCGCTAATATAAAAAATGCCACGCTAATTCCCAAGGTCTGCATTGTTAATTTCGTAAATTTTTTAACGGTAATTTTTCTGGTATCCTTTGACAAATAACTAATTACAACATTTGTTAGCGGTGCTACTAAAAGTGCAAACGTTTTTCCAATCAGAGAAACTACATAATATTGTGAAACAGATTCTCCATCTACAAAATTCATTAACAAAATTCTATCCATTTGTACCATCGAATTGGATAGCAGATAGGAAACAGCTAGTACCATAGATGCACTAAATACTTTTTTCTTATTCTCAGAATAAACAAACGGTTTTCCATATATAGTACAGGATAGTAGCGCAAAAACAATTACGACGGCTTCTCCAATTACAAAAACAGCTTCCCAGTTGCCAGTAGTATAAAATATAAGAATTCCCAGCAAATAGCCGCCCGATAAAACAATATAATAGATCAGATATTTTTTATAATTAATTACCAGTTTGTATTCTATATCAGAATAGCAGCGCAATATACTCAAACAAGCATAGATAGAAATTCCTATTATAATCCCCACAGAATATTGCTGTACACCAAGAAAAACAATAACCGCAGTAACCGACAAAAAACAGGCAATCAAAAGAAAGAATAAATAGTCACCATTTTTTGTTTCGCCTTTATTCTGGAAAACCAACCTGGTATTGCCTGCAGCTGTACCAAAAGACGGAGCAACAATGGCAACGATACTCGTCAGATAAAGAATTTCTCCAAACAAAGCCTCCCCCAGTTGCGCATTTAGAACTGGGTAGATTACTATCTGGAGAATCGCATTAAAAAAAACGACAGCAATGACACTATAGGCAATATTTCCCAAAAGTGTTTTTCTGCTTATATGTTCCATCTCTATTTATTTATTTCTTTGCTTTCTTTTTTAAAGTTAATTCGCTTCTCTTCTACTACAAGTGGCCTTTTCATTACACGCGTATTGATATTCAAAATATACTCTCCTAAAAATCCAATAAAAAACATTAATAAAGAACCAAAAATAAATAATCCAATTAAAATTGGAGCCGTTCCCGCTGAAAAACCGTCCCAGTTGATTAGCTTTAAAATCAGATAGATAAGAGCAATAAGGAAACTGGCTGCGGAAAAAATAAATCCAATAATTGTCGCAAGCCTAAGAATTACTTTTGAATATGATGTGATTCCCAACATTGCCATATCATATAGGGTATACCAGTTGTTTTTGCTCTTCCCCTTTTTTCTCAGTGGCTGCTCATAAGGAATCTCTTTACGCTCATATCCTAGCTCCGCCACAATTCCCCGAAGGTAAGGCATGGGATCATTTAAATCCCGCAATACTTTAATAAAGTCCTTATCGTACAATCCAAATCCGGTATAATGCTCTATTTGATCAACATCCGATATTTTTTTAATCAACCTGTAATAAGCCGAGCGCAGATGGTACATAAGCTTATTCTCTTTACTGTTTGTCTTGATACCAATTACGATCTTATATCCATTTTCCCATTCATGTACAAATTGAGGAATCATTTCAGGGGGTTCCTGAAAATCAGCACACATCAATATGCTGCAATCTCCAGTCGTTTGTAGCAACCCATAATATGGCGACCGGATATGCCCAAAATTCTTAGCATTAAATATTGCTTTAATTTTAGAATTTTCTTTGCACATCTCCTCTAACACGCTTTTAGTCCCATCCGTTGAAAAATTATCAATAAAAATCAACTCGTAATCATAATTCGGCAAGTCCTTTTGAAAAACAGCAATAATCGCCTCGGAAAGAGGCTTTACATTATCAACTTCGTTATAGGCATACACCAACACACTAACCTTCTTCATAACCATTCTCCGCTCATTAAACTTTATTGTATAAATTCCAGCCGTTCCGATCGAATCAATGCAATATGAATATCCTTGGCATAACGCTCCCGAATACTCCTCATGATTTCCTCGGAATATCCTGGCGCTGCAATAAGGATCCCTCCCACCTTATGTTTGAAATAATAATCTGGTGAAACGATCGGAATATGTGTAGAGGGAGAATATTTCCCTTGCTTGAAAGGGGCCGAATCAATAATATAAGAAACCTTATTCTCCAATTCCATTGTAGCAAGGAGTGTAAAGGCCTGATGGCCTGCGCCCCAAACCGCTGCCTCCATTCCCGAATTACTCAGCTCATCAAAAAACTTATGCAGCTGCTTCCGTAAAGAAATATAGTTCTGAGCTAATTTGGTCACATCTATCTTTTTTCTCTTCCGTACCGATATTGAAATTGTATCCCTGTTTATAATTGTTTTATCAATAATTTGAAATCCATTTTTTTCCACCAGAAACCGTAAAGTATCCCATGTATAATAAGCAAGATGATCGCGTATCAACTCGTAAAAACCATTATTGTCTAAAATATATTGAAAATCAGGCACTGTAATAAGCCCTACACCATTTTCCGTTAGATTATTGAAAATACCACGCATCATACCATTCGGATTCGGTTGATGTTCCAAATAATTAAAACAAACAAAAGCATCATAAGGGGCGCCGTCTATTATGTAATTTTCATTTTCTACAAATCCGTGAAATACAGTAAGATTCTTTTCCCGCGCAATTTGCACAAGACTTTGCGAATACTCAATGCCATATGCCTTAACATTAAATTCATTTAAAAGCGACAAAAATTCGCCTTGTCCGGCACCAATTTCAATTATTCTTTTCTGCTCAAGGGAAAACTTCTTAATAAACTCTTGATATTGCTTTCTTCGTAATTCTACCATTGTTGTGGTAAATCCGCCTGCACGAATCACTTCCTTATAATAGTCTACAGGTTCGCAATCAAACTGTATCAATCCGCAAAGATTACATTGATATAATTCAAGATCGATGCCATGTTCATTCTGTAGTTCACTTTTCTCAGGCATTCCTTGTGCTGCTGCCGGCATATTTTTATATTGTAACAGCGGATTCCCTTCCAACTGCGCACCGCAAGCAATACATTTTCTCATTTGGTTCTCCCTTTATCCATCATCACTTATGCCCTATGACCATTTTGTAATTATATCGTTTCCTCTTTGCAACGTCAACCCCACTCCTTCATATGTTGCCGCTTCTCTTATACTCTTCGATCATCCGCTTAATTCCTTCTTCAAACGATATTTCTGCCTTCCACGCCAACTCTTTTTCAATTTTTTCGGTTGAGGGAATGATTGATGCCAAGCCCTCTGCGTTAGCTGGATAAGATCCATATACAGGCTCACCTTGCCGCCCCGTTAATCGAAAAATTTCTTGAATAAAGTCTCGTAAAACCCGAGTGTCTTTACTTGCAACATTATAAATTTGAGTTCTTGATACTTGATCACGTATTTTCCCCAATTCAAACAAGGCGTTAATTGCATCCTCAATGTAAAGAAAGTTCCATATTTGCTGACAAGATGTCAACGGCATTTTTTTCTTATTTAAAAAATGTGTAATACAGGACGGAATAAGGGTTGCAGGATTATCACCTGTTCCATATACACTAAACAATCTGGCATGGGTATATTGAAGACATTTCTTTTCGGCAAGCTCACTTGCCCGTTCCCACATTTCTAATTTTGCTTTTCCATAAGGCGATACAGGCGCGCACATATCTCCTTCACATAATTTGTCGTTCCTCGTTCCATATTCTGCCTGTGACCCCGCAAAAACAAAACTGGAACATCCGATTTCTATCGCTGTTTCTAAGCTGCGCAACGAATTTTCCACATTAACCAATTGCAAGCCTATATTTTTTCTTGCTTCATTATTCCCGCCCTTCCAAGCAAAATGATAAAAAATATCCGCTGATGGCACCTTTGGAATTATTTTCATAATATCATCTGCATCGGCTTCAACTACAATTAAGTCTTTATTATTTGGCATCCGCCATTTTCTGGGAGATTGCGGACGAATAATAGCATAAACTAAAAAATCCTCTTGCAGTAGCTTTCGAACCATATTATTGCCCAAAAAACCACTGGCCCCTGTTACAACTGCTGCTTTGCGATCGTTCATCTAAAAATACCTATGTACAAAGTGATAAAGGCTATCTTCAACAATAAATTGCCCTTTTTCATCTATTATTTCTTTTCCTACATAAATTGCCGGTACTCCCGCTTTTTTCGCCAGCTTAATATCCGCATGATATAGGTCTCCCACCAATACGAGTTCATCGCGGGTAACATGATAGGCATCACAGACAACATCCAGAATCCGCGGCTCCGGTTTCCCGGCGTTTACATCCGCTTTTCGTGTATAGCAGCCTTCAATCGCACCAACCGTATAACCACAGCCAGGCATCAGATTATCATTCACATCGGGAAAATATGGATCCCTGTTACAAATTAAAAAAGGTACATTGCGGCGCAGCGCAATAATAGCTTGCGCCGCGTCATCATATGTCACGTCTTTCTTGAATCCAACCAGAATACAACTGCATGTATCCGGCGGGGCCGTCTGTATATCTGCCTCGTGCAGCCTTTCGCGCATCTCTTCGCTTCCTACGTAAAAGACTCCGGTTTTATCCAACTGTTTTTGTTTAATATAACGAATTGCCGAGTCAACCGAAGTATACACTTCTCCTTCGTCACAACATATACCCAGTTTATTCAATTTCATGCAAACGGACGTCCTGCTTTTCCCGGAATTATTCGTCAGGAACGCGACACGATACCCAGCCTCGCGCAACAGCACAACTGCCTTATCCGCATTTTCGATCAAAGTGTTGTTCAAATATAATACTCCGTCCAAATCCAACACAAAGACCTTTTTTTTCTTTATTTCAGAAATCAATTCGTTCCGCATCGTCATTTTCAGCAATAATCCGCATCCTTGCCTTCAGCCGCGTCGATACGTTGCTTCAGCATAATCATCCTGTTTTCATCTTCTTTCGCCATTCTATCATAGAACGCGCATTTCCCTTTTAAATACAAATATTCGAAATGCATTGCGCAAAGAATTGCCTCCTCCATCTTATCCTTGCAGTTTTGCAGGTCGAAAACGATTTTACGTGTTTCAAACCGGGATACAAACGGTTCCATATTTCGTATGAACGGAATCGCATCGAATGAAATTCCGCCGCCAAACCCGACCTTAACATTGTTTGCAAGCGCCTTCTCCGCAAATTCTTTTGCCATATCGAAAACTTGGTCGCTATTAATTTCTTTTCGGGAAAGTCCCACTGATGCCGAAAGATCGACACGGCCAATCGAAATTGTGTCCAATAACCCTTTCCCTTTTGCTAAAATACCGTCAAAATTTTGAAGCGCAACGCCAGTTTCCGCATTGATAATAAATTCGATGTCTTTTTGCTCATGTTCCGTAAATACCTTGTTTGAGGCATCGCGGAATTTCTGCATTGCGAATGGCGTCTCAATCATAGGCGCCATGATCCCCCGCGCACCCAAAAGACGGCATTGATCCATATCCCGAACCGCCTCGCATCCGCCAATTTTGATAAACATCTTCATATCGGCCCGGAACACAACTTCGTTCAAGGAAATGAGCTCATCCGTTCTCGAGCCCTCCGCTTCAAATTCTGCTTTCACGGCGAGAATCCCGTATTCATCCCGGAGCTGCTTTAAAACATCCAACATTTCTTTTGTAATCAGATTCATAATTTTTCCCTCTCATTCTTCGAGCCCTTGATCATATTTTCTTCAAATTCTTCCCTGTCTAAAAACGGATACATATCTTCAAGCGAAGGCGAAATCATCGTTCCATCTTCAAGCTTCCTGGAAGATAATTTTGGTTCGAACGCTTGCTCCGGGTCAAGCAACACCTCACAAAGCGCAGGACCGTCATGACTCAGTATTTCTTTCAGTACCGCGTCCATTTTTTCTGTCGTTTCCAGCTTGTAATATGGCATTTCATAAGCGTCTGCGATTTTATTCAAATTCGGGAAGCCGACTCCCGACTCCTGATTCACGCCGACAAGCGGCAATCCAAAAAAAGAACCCTGTGTCTGCCGAATGGAATGATATCCATCATTATTCAGCACAAATATAATAATATTCATATTATTATAACGAATTGTCTGCAATTCCTGGATATTCATCTGGAGGCTTCCGTCGCCGGCAAGGCAAACAATTTTTTCACGCGATGCCTGATAGGCCCCTATCGCTGCCGGAACATCATAGCCCATCGAGGCGCACCCTGAATTCGTATACAGCCGCTGCCCTCGCTTGATATTCGCCGCCTGGAATGTACATACGCAGGCGCTGCCATTTCCGCATACAACGATTTGCCCCTCCGGCAAAGACTTTGTAAGTTCGTCAATAAAAACATAGGGATTGATCGGGCTTAACCGCTTCCTATGTTCTTCCCGCACTGCCGGATACTTCCTTTTTACCTTTTGACAGTAGGCGATCCATTGCTCCTTTGGCTCAATGCTTTGATTCGTTTTCAGCATCTTTTCCATAAATTCAGCAACGTTCCCATGGATAGGCATATCCAAACTGAGCGTCGGCTTTTTCAGCTCATTCTCGTCAATATCAACCATAATCTGATATGCACTTTCCGCAAAATTTTCCCAGTTATAGCTAATTTGGCGGATGTTCAGCCTTGAGCCAAGCACAAGCAGCACATCTGCGTTTTGCACGATAAAATTACCGGCGCGATTACCAACCGTCCCCGGCCGTCCAAAGGAAAGCGGATGGGTATCCCATAAAATATCATGGGCGTTCCATGCTGTCACCACAGGGATATTGAAGCGTTCAATTAATTCATAGAATGCTTTTTCCGCCCCGGAAGAACGAATCGCGGAACCGGCAAAAATCACAGGCCGTTCGGCGCTCTTCAATTTTTCTATGACGTCAATAACGACATCATCTGAAATTTCCGGGATATGCTCAAGGCCTTCCCGTTTACTATCATACCCGCATAAATTCTCCGTATCTATCAAGGCTCCCTGTACATTCAAAGGGACATCGAGCCAGCACGGCCCCTTTCTGCCGTGCTCTGCTAAATAAAGCGCCTTTTCCAGGTGATACCTTATTTTATTTGGATCAGTTATCATTTCTGCATATTTCGTCATTGTTTTTACGCAGGCAGTAATGTCAAATTCCTGATCCCCCAATTGACGCAATGGTAAATCCGTACTTCTCACCGTTGTTTCAAATTTCACTTGTCCTGAAATTACAAGCATCGGAATAGAATCCAGCCATCCACCCAGAACCCCTGTAATTGCATTCGTCCCCCCCGGTCCGCTCGTAACGCACACGGCAGCTATTTTACCGCTTAACCGCGCATAGCTTTCCGCTGCAATCGCACAAGCCTGTTCATGGTGGTTATAGGTGCAATGCAATCCGTTATTTTTTCCCAGCGCATCATTAAGGTGCATCGCGCCGCCGCCAGTCACGGTAAAAATTTGCGTAATATCATTTTCAGCTAAAAAATTTGCGATATAATCCGCTACTCTTATCTTCACGTCTTTCTCCTATTGCTTTATTGCATTATTTCCTTGATTACCTTGACCATATAGTCAATCATCTCATCCGTCATTCCCGGATATACGCCAATCCAAAACGTATCGTTCATGATCCGATTCGTATTCTCCAGCTCTCCAACTACGCGATATCCCTTTCCCGAAGCGCGCATTTCGTCAAAACAGGGATGTTTGATCAGGTTCCCGGCAAACAGATTGCGCGTCTGAATGCCATGTCCTTCCATTTCCCGCACGAGTTCTTCCCGGGTGATCCCCGCTTCCGGTTTTACGGTAATGAGAAATCCAAACCAACTCGGCTGGGAATTCATTTCCGCCTCCGGTAAAATCAGCTTGTCTTCCAGGCTTTCCAGTCCCTCGCGAAGTTTCTGCCAGTTGTTTCTCCGTTTTTCAATAAATCCCGGAAATTTTTCCAACTGCGCACATCCCACCGCCGCCTGCATATCAGTCGCTTTTAAATTATAACCAAAATGGGAATATACATATTTATGGTCATACCCAAACGGCAGTTCTCCATATTGCCTGTCGAACCGATGCCCGCATATATTATCCCGTCCGGACGGGCACACGCAATCGCGTCCCCAGTCGCGCAGGGAATTTACAATTTTATGCAGCAGCGCATTGTTTGTATAAACCGCGCCGCCTTCTCCCATTGTCATATGATGGGGCGGATAAAAACTGGATGTTCCAATATCTCCGACCGTTCCCGTAAATTTTGTCTCTCCATCGAGGCAATACTTTGAGCCGAGCGCATCGCAGTTATCCTCGATCAGCCATAGCCCGTTCCTGTCGCAAAACTCTTTGACTGCCTTCAAATCAAAGGGATTCCCCAATGTATGCGCTGCAAAAACCGCCTTCGTTTTGTCTGACAGGGCTGCGTCCAGCATCTTGATATCAAGGTTATACTGCGGAATTGTCACATCAACAAAAACGGGAACTGCACCATACTGAATAATAGGGGCTACTGTTGTAGGAAAGCCCGCCGCTACAGTAATTACTTCATCCCCGGGCAAAACCCTTTTTTCTTTCAGCAGGGGAGAGGTAAGCGCCATAAATGCAAGCAGGTTAGCCGAAGATCCCGAATTCACCAGTGAACAATAGTTTACACCCAGAAATTCAGAAAAATCTTTTTCAAACCTATCGGCATATTTTCCCGTGGTCAGCCAGAATTCCAGCGCGCTGTCCACAAGGTTTTCCATTTCCCGTTCATCGTATACACGGGCTGCATAGGTAATGCGGTCTCCTGCCTGAAAAGGCTTTTGGTTCAGTTTATATTTTCTGCAGTACGCGCCTACGCTTTTTAATAGTTCTTCTCTTGCTTCCTGCTCTGTTTTATTTTCAAACATATCGGCTCCTCAAAATCCAAATTATTTCTATTTTATTATATTACAATTCATTCATAAAGTGGAACATAATATTGCAGTGTTTCACAAAAACCTGCCTTTATGTCGTTTTTGGCCAGCATTTCATTGATACCAAATTCGTTTGCCAAAATATGTGTTTCACGGAACTCCTTAACAGCTTCAGGCCAATCCTGTTCCAACCGTTCCAAAGATCTTGCCGTGGTCAAAAGCGGCTCCTCCCGCAGAGCTGCCAATTGTTGGCTTGCGTATATACCCGTTTGCTCGGTGGCGCTCATATCAGAAAAATCCATCGTGTAAAGCTGTGTATCCCGTCCAATCATAGAATAAATTTCCGGAATACCGTAACCCATCGCTTTTGTACCGACCGGAACTTTTGCGGCAACTTCTTCCGCGATCAGGTCTACCGATTTCTTGTCCCTAAGCAACGTTAGATTTTTCGTATAGTTATTTCCCATACCCATCACCGTTACCACTGCTATTGCAAAAACCAGAACCAAGGCTGATAGCCCAATAGCCGCCTTCGCACCCGAGAAAGATTCAAACCTTCGTTCTTTTTTCTTGCTATGCCCCGTTTCATTTAAACTGTCCTTGCGGCAAGCATATTCTTTATTACGGTTACACAAAAAGCGCTTCATCGATGCAAAGTACTGCTGCGCCAGAACGCAAAGCAGTAAAATGACTCCCATATAGGATATCGTTTGATTCGGATAGGTAGCACGATTAATAAAATAGGAAAAGGCTCCCATGGATATCACTGTAATTCCAAGGTATACTGCACATTTATAATCCGCTTTTCCTAAATTATTTTTATGTGAAAAGAGGCGGACCAAGGCAAATCCTATGAAAGTATAGAACAAAATAATTCGTCCTATCCAATAGCTTGCTCCGTAATCGAGGCCAATACTCAGCATATTCTCGATGTCATATGTCTTGCTGAGTAACGGGAAAATAAAATCCATGATCTCCAGCACGTTTCCGCCCGCTGCTACATTATAAAGGTTTGTTATAAGATAGGCTCCCGCAAAGCTTCCCAGTCCGCCCAATACATATAGAAAAATCCGTTCGCAGCATTTTCCCACACCCTGCCTGCGCCGCAGGAGGGCAATATAGGTTAGATAGCCGGCCCAGGCGGCAATCGCGCAAATTCCGAGCTCCGTGTTCCACACGACTGATAATGCGCAAAAAATAAAGCCTAATATTTCGACCCATTTTCGTTTTGCGGCATTCCTGGCATGGAATACCATCAATGCGATAAATAATGCGATGATTATTGTCCTATGTGGATAAATCTGATAATACGGCGAGGCCTTCAGGGCCGCAGGAACGAGCAGTAAAGCAATGAGTCCAATATAACGGATATAACGGTTTGTAACCAGACTATAAATTGCATAACAGGCGAGCAGATAAGACAGCGCAACCAATAAGCTCATGCACATGGTGAAAATATGAAACACATCCGTTGCGCCAAATATTCTCGCCAGGTTCAATATTGGTGCAAGCAAAATTGCATAATGTCCATAAATGGAAGTTACCTCATCACTGTAAGGTATCCCGTGCATGACATTATAAATACTATTGTAATAGGCGTGCTCGTGGTGCAGGCTTACATATTCCATAATTGAGGCGGGATAATAGGAAAAACAATATACGATGCAGGTGCAAATAAGGCAGGCGCCCCAGAAAAGGAACTTTTCTCCACGCTTAGAGAGCATACTTTCGCGCAGCGAAAAACCATTCGTTAAATAGAAAACAACCAAAAAAGCTGAAACAATAAACAATAAAACCAAAAGCCATGGCATTCTATGCCATAATAGCGTATCACCGGCACTCGAATGCGGCATCGTTTCCGTTGCAAAAAAAGATTGCGTCATAAACACAAAAAAAATAACAATACAAATAATAAAGGAAATGTTCACTCTCTTTTGGCTGATATCATACGCTTTCTTTTTCTTTATTTTTGAGAGAAGAAAAAACACCGCTATAAAAAGAATGAAATACAGAATGAAAGTGAAAGCGTATAATTTCAAGTTGGATATTGCAAAAAATATCCCTATCTGCCACACGATCAACGTCAGTGCTGACGCGATCACAAAAGCATAGACCGCTGCCTGTGCGGCAATATGCTTTTGTTCTAACCCGGATCGTTTCTTTTTCCCCGCATTCATTTCGCCGCGTCGCCCTCTTGCAGGTATTCCACAATTTGTTTTTCCATACATTCGGTTACATCGCCGCGTCTCTGCCAATTCTTCACCCATTCTACCGTTTTTTCAATTGCCGTTTGGATATTCCATCTGGGCGTTATTTTCAAAACTGTTTTTGCCTTAGAACAATCCAGCTTTAAAAAGTTCGCTTCATGGACGGCATTTTCCTCACAGGTGTTTTTCCATTCAATGCCGCCCCATGTTCTGCAAAATATCGTAGCCAACTCTCCTGTCGTTACGCAGTCCGAATCATCCGGTCCTATATTATAGCTGCCAGCCGCTCCCGGATCTTCATATTGTGCCTGTACAATGGTAAGATAGGCATATAAAGGCTCAAGCACATGTTGATACGGCCTCGTCGAATAAGGGTTTCTTACCAATATTGTTTTGCTTTCCGTCGCTGCGCGTACACAGTCCGGAATGATTCTGTCATTTGCAAAATCGCCGCCGCCAATCACATTCCCTGCGCGCGCAGTGGAAACAGCCGTCTTTGTTCCTTTGAAAAAGGATTGTTTATAACTGTCTGTCACAAGTTCAGAGCAGGATTTCGAGTTGGAATAAGGGTCAAAGCCATTTAGCTCATCAATTTCCCGATATCCCCATTCCCACTCATTATTTTTATATACTTTATCCGTCGTAACATTCAAAAACGACTTTACGCGGCCATTCCGCCTTACCGCTTCCAGAACGTTCACAGTTCCCATTACGTTTGTCTCATAGGTATATACAGGGTTTGCGTAAGAATCCCTGACGATCGGCTGCGCAGCCATATGAATCACAATTTCAGGCTGCGCCGTTTCTATGGCACTCTCCAGCGCGCTCAAATCGCGTACATCCCCTATAATCGAATCCACCCGCTGATCCAGTCCCGCTAAATAAAAAAGTGCCGGATCTGTTGGAGGCTCCAATGCAAATCCGGTGATTTTTGCTCCGCAGAGCAGCAATAATTCACACATCCAAGAGCCTTTAAAGCCCGTATGACCAGTGAGAAATACACGCTTTCCCCGAAAAAAATCTTTTTGAAACATCAGTCTTCCCAAACCTTCCATGGCGCCCTATTTTCAGAAAGCAGCTTATCGAGCAATTGCTTATCGCGCAGCGTATCCATACATTGCCAGAACCCATCATGCTTAAAAGCCATAAGTTCATGCTGCTGGGCCAGCTTCTCGAGCGGTTCCCGCTCCAGAACCGTATCATCGCCATCAATGAAATCAAATATCCCAGGCTCCAAGACCATAAAACCGCCGTTAATCAATCCCATATCTTCCTGCGATTTTTCCCGGAAGGAAGTAATTGCATTTCCTTCCTCAATATCGAGTATCCCAAAACGGCCGCTGGGCCGTATTGCTGTCATTGTCGCAATCTTTCCATGACTTTTATGGTAATCTATCAAGGCATTGATATCCACATCCGATACGCCGTCCCCATAAGTCAACATAAACGTCTCATCCCCAATATGATCCTGTATGCGTTTGAGCCGCCCGCCCGTCATTGTATTAAGGCCGGTGTCCACTAAGGTTACTTTCCACGGTTCCGCAAAATTATCATGTACTACCATTCTGTTTCCATTTCTGAAATCGAACGTAATATCAGACATATGCAAATAATAATCCGCAAAAAACTCTTTAATTACATAGGCCTTGTACCCAAGGCAAATAATAAAATCATTATGCCCAAAACCGGAGTAATATTTCATAATGTGCCACAGGATGGGTTGATCGCCGATTTCAACCATTGGTTTTGGCTTCAAATGGGATTCTTCGCTGATGCGCGTACCGAAGCCTCCCGCTAAGATTACAACCTTCATTTATCATTTCTCCCTATGCAATAATAAATGTATTATACTTTAAAACGCGGCCTAAAGTCAACGCTTCCCCCCACCCACACTGCGTTCTTCTATTCCGGATGCTGGTTGGCAGCCCAGTTCGGCTTTTCATTTCCTATTGTGCACAGTCAAGCGCTTTTTTGTATTTTCTCTTGTGATTTTTTATCGGAATGTTTAAAATAATAATTATCATAATGATGCGAGGTCGGCTATGAAATTTTTCTTCCGAAAATTAACTCCTTTTTTTGTTTCCATATGCATTCTTTTTTCTATGATCGTTGTAATTCCTTTTACAGGGTTTGCAGAGGAGGCGGCTCCTGTTGAATCTGTTGCCGCAGCCTCTCCTGTGGAGGACGGGGGCGAAATTCCTTCTCTAGCGGAAGAATCCACGCCTTCTCCGTCTGCTTCAGAGCCGGCCACAGAGCCTTCCCCCTCCGGTTCCCAAGGGGAAAACTCCTCACCGGCTCCATTAGCCGAAATCATCGAGATTGCCCGCTCAGATGGCGAAAAAGCGGCAGTGTTGATCGACGCTTATGAAAACACCGAAGAATTTGAAGCGGGCGTAAGGGATATCCTGTCCCTTTATTATACAGAAAATCTGGATGCACAGCGCAAGGCATTCGAAGCTTCTTTGCAGGGGAAGGCCATTGATATTGTTAATGCGTTCCATGCTGCGGCTCAGGAACGTTCATCCGCAGAGGAACTTGATTATATTCCAGGTGAGGTCCTGGTTGTATACAATAATAATGTTACCGAAGAACAGGCCAGCGAGGCTGTCGCCGAGTCTGACGGGCACTACCTCGAAACAGTCGATACTCCTTCCGAAGAATCCGTCGGTATCGTAGAAATTTCTCTTGAACATACGGTCAGCGAAGCAATCGAGCAATACGAGGCAAATCCCAATATCAAATATGCCCAGCCAAATTACCTCTACTCCGCACTGGAAACTTTACCGGAAAGTATATCGTACGATACTTCTTACAGTTATCCCGACGATCCTTATGCCAGTTCATCCGATCAATGGTATTTATCTAAAATCTCAGTTCCTGAGGCTTGGGAGCTTTTAAGCAGTACGCCGCACACCCAAATAACCGTAGCGGTTCTCGATACGGGGGTTGACGTTTTCCATCAGGATCTCCAGGTGAATCTGGATAAAAACCTGTGTGTAGATTCCACTTCAGATTCCTTGTCTCCCATCACTTCGGATGGCGGCAGTCACGGCACCCATGTAACAGGCATCATTGGCGCTACGGCAAATAATGGAATTGGCATTGCAGGAATATCCGGCGGGGCCGGAAATGATGTGGTTAATGTGATGACAATTGATGTCTTTACAGAAGATAAAGCCTCCACAGCATCTGTTGTACGCGGAATTAATTACGCTATAGATCAGGGAGCGCGAGTGATTAACCTGAGCCTTGGCTATACGACCCTTAATGAATCCAATTACGATTACACATTGAAAAACACGATTGATGCCGCTGTTTCCGGGAATACGGTCGTCGTATGCGCTGCCGGAAATGACGGCTCATCCGCTTATTCTTATCCTTCGGATTTCGATTCCTGCATCAGCGTGATCTCTACGACAAACTATACAAGCGCCTCTTCCAATTGCAGATCCAGTTTTTCAAATTATGGCAACGCCAAGGATATCTCGGCCCCCGGTTCTTCTATCCTAAGCACAGTCCCTACAGGAAGGTACACTTCCGGATACCCTTCAGGTTATGGGGTGCTCAGCGGCACTTCCATGGCGGCTCCCGTT
The DNA here is from genome assembly GCF_014287795.1 of Christensenella tenuis. Classification (GTDB taxonomy): domain Bacteria; phylum Bacillota; class Clostridia; order Christensenellales; family Christensenellaceae; genus Christensenella; species Christensenella tenuis. The sequence goes on along the minus strand of NZ_JACOON010000002.1, from coordinate 440,550 downwards.
GTGTCGGCTGTGACGGCGATGATGTTGTCTGCGGATCCTTCGCTGACAGTTGATGAAATCAAAGATATCCTTTATCGTACCGCAACCGATTTGTATACTACCGGGTACGATGTACAGACCGGCTGGGGAAATGTCAATGCGCTTGGGGCCATGATTGCAGTTGTCGGCCTTCCCGCCCCTGAAGATCTTTCCGCTGCTCAAACGAGCAATGTAGGGATTGCCTTGAAATGGAATGCGGTACCCAACGCTTCCGGCTATTATGTCTACCGTTCTTCCTCTCTGAATGGCGAATATGCATACCTTGGTCAAAGTTCATCTCCCACATATCTGGATACATCTGCAACATTCGGCGCCACTTACTATTATAAAGTCGCCGCCCATCACTCAAAAGCCGGCGTAACCAGTGATCTGTCCGAGAGTGCAGGTATCGCTTTTAAATGGCTCAGTTATCCGAGTACGCCAGAAGGGTTCGTGCAGCGCCTGTACGAAATCATCCTCAGCAGACAGCCGGATACTTCGGGAAAGGCTTACTGGGTCACGCGGCTCAATTCCCAGTTGGAAACGGGTGCATCGGCATCCTATAATTTTTTATTTTCAAAGGAATTTTCGAACAAAAACTTCTCCGATTCGGATTTTCTGGATATTTTGTACCGTGCTATGATGAATCGTGAGGCAGACACCTCCGGAAAAAATTATTGGCAGAGCTTTCTGGATAAAGGCGCAAGCCGAAAATATGTTTTCGCAAACTTTGTCAATTCTTCAGAATTTAAGCAAGTCTGTTCTTCTCACAATATTTCTGTCGGTTCTTATCGCTCCGATGAAGCACGCGACCGTAACATTGATGTCACAGCTTTCGTAAACCGTTTATACAAATTGGGGCTAACCCGTTCTTCCGACGTGTCCGGCCTCAATCACTGGACAAATGAACTTTTGGCAGGAAGAAAAGGCGGCATTTCCGTTGCATACGATTTCTTTTTCAGCCAGGAACTTATAAAGCAGAATATAAGCAATGAAGAATTTGTGGATCGGTTGTATCTGACTATGATGAACAGGACTGCCGATCCAAACGGAAAAACATTTTGGTCAACACAGCTCAAGAACGGCAATAGCCGCAAAACTATATTTATGAATTTTGCAAACAGCCCTGAATTCAAAACGATTTGCCGTTCTTACGGCATCTCTTTATAAGCATAAATTTGAAAAGCCTTCCTTTGTAGGAGGGTCTTTCTTATGGCAAGTGTCTTCCTGATTCTAAATGAAAAGAAAAACGGTTCTTTTTTCTTGCTGGCAGCGATGTTCCTTGTGCATATGCAATCAATTTTCTTCCTTCTTCTTTGCGTTCGTTGACATGCCGCAAATTATCTTTTAGAATATTAATTCAGTAGATTATTTGCAAAATAATCAAAAGGAAAGTCTATGACAATTGCCCATCAAAAATGTCCGTTTTCATATAAAGACCTAATTTGCGTCGCATTTATTGTAATCATCAGTTATTGGGTTGCTTACTCTTTTGCACTCAGGGGCATCGATCCGCACCATGATGGCTTCATGCTGAAAACAGCGGCCGACGTTGCAAATGGCTTAATATTGTATAAGGACACCTATACGCAATATACTTCTCTTGGAATTTATCTGCAGGCATTTGGAGTTTCTTTGTTTGGGGAATCTGTGCGTTCTATCCACATTATGACATGCATTTTTCATGCTTTTTCCACATGCCTCATTTATATCATTACCAGGCGTTTTTCCAATCGAATTATCGGTATGCTGGCGGCACTGATCGCCATCAGCCTTGGATATTACTATTTTTGGAACTTTCACCCTTGGTCCAATGTGTTTGCGGTGACATTTCTCCTTGCTGCCTGCCTGTGTATGATTCGCTTTATTGAACAAAGGGGAACCAAAAATATTTTTTTGGCGGGCGTTTTCGCGGCATGTACCTTTTGGTGCAAACAAACGGTAGGTTTATCGATTTTTGCAGGCCTTGTTCTTCTCTTGCTCTTATGGCTTTGCCGTTTTTCCAGCAGAAAGGAAACCCTGGGCAATATTTCATGGTATCTTTTAGGCAATATCCTTGTTTTTGGTATTTTTATGTCGATTATTATTATCCAAGGTGCTTTCAGTGACTGGTGGTTACAGGCAATTGAAAACGGGGCGCAATTCGCGGTTGACCGCATCGGCGACCAAGGCAGTCTAGCTGCGGCAATTTGGAATAATTTGTGGGGAGTCAATTATAACCCGCAATATGATTGGATATGGAGTCTTTTGCCGGCTTTGTCACTTGTCCTTTTTGGCACCGCGCTCACCAGATTGCTGATAGGACGCCGTCAGGGTCAAAAACGGATTGGTAACAAAATCAGGCTCTGCGCTTATCTCTGCTTAAGTATTTTTTGCTTGTCTTCCTGGTTTCAGTACTATCCCATTTCCTGCTACCGCCATGCGGAATGGGGAGCCTATCCTATGTTTTGTGTGCTAGCAGTTGTGTTGTGGGAAACCATTACTTTCCTGCTTCAAAAAATGAAACGCCCGCGAAAATCTGCCTGGTGTACGCTGCTGACTTGTGCTGTATTGCTTGCGATATGCAGTACCAATATTTTTGTCCGCTTTCATCTGGGCTACGACAAACTAACCGGTTCCCAAGGCTCCAAACCAATTACAGATTCCGAAGCGAGTCATGGGCAATCAACGATATTATATAATAATAAAGAATTTCCTTTCCTGAACGGACTATATTTGTCTCCAAGCGAAGTTATTTTCTATGACGCTTTCAATCAGTCCATAGCAGAAATAAAAAATATTTATCCCGATAAAAATATCGTTAACATTACGCAATTGATTTTATTTTCTTCCTATACCACGGAAAACGTGTTCCCCAAAACGTTTGGCGTTTCGGGCGGATATGATTCTTTCGAAACGGATTTGCAAGAATATATTAATACGGAGTCTCCTATTCTCATCGCGGATACAAAGACCCTTCCATCTGAATTAGGCCAAAATTACATCTTATTTGCAAAAATTCCGGGAACCAGCGGAGATGTTTTTGATCTCGCAGGCGATATTATTATTTTGGTCCCGCAAAACTAACGTCCCGCATTGGATATATGAAGACCCGTGGAATAGGGAATATATTTTGATATAATATTATATCTACATCTTGGAATTTCTGTTCGCGTCGTCCCTTCCTCGTCCGGCAGTTAAATTCAAATTCCGGCAGTAAATCCTTGAATAACATAAAAGCACCTTTCTTTCCGAATATAAACCCGTTAAGAAAGGTGCTTATTTTATGTTGTTATGATAACGATTTGGTAATACGTACTTGCAAATATGCTTTTACCAACAGTTATCGTACTTGAAACGGCTTTCCCGTAATCTTGAAAAATTTCAATGTCTTTTCCCTGAGATGCAATACCGTTCAATCATGCATGGTTATCGCTTATTTCACGCTGTCGATATAGGAGATAAGGTCAAGAACCTTATTGGAATACCCCCACTCGTTGTCATACCAGGAAATCAGCTTCATGAAGTTGCCCGTAAGCGCGATACCGGCCGTCGCGTCGAAGATGGACGTATGAGCGTCGCCGAGGATGTCGCTGGAAACAATAGCGTCTTCCGTATAGGACATGATGCCTTTCAGTTCGCCTTCGCAGGCTTTCTTGACAGCCGCGCAAACCTCATCATAGGTCGCTTCTTTCTCAAGGCGGCAAGTAAGGTCAACAACAGAACCGTCAAGCGTCGGAACACGCATGGACATACCCGTCAGCTTGCCGTTCAGTTCCGGGATAACCTTGCCCACCGCTTTTGCTGCGCCTGTGGAAGAAGGAATGATGTTGCCGGCAGCAGCGCGTCCGCCTCTCCAGTCTTTCTTGGAAGGGCCGTCAACCGTCTTCTGGGTAGCCGTCGTCGCGTGTACCGTCGTCATAAGGCCTTCCACAAGGCCGAAGTTGTCGTTGATGACCTTCGCCAGAGGAGCAAGGCAGTTCGTCGTGCAGGACGCATTGGAGCTCTTCACAATCAATAGAACAAATATTCAGTTTTAGTGTTTTTTCGACATCGTTATCATAATAGAAGCGATAACCGTTGTCGTATTCCAGATAAGAATATCATACTTGAAAACAAGAGTCCAGAGCCAATTTTACTCTGCCATTACTTAATTTCCGTGTCTGTGAAATCAGGTACTAACCCCTATCAGTTAAAAATAAAAGAAAGGGGATATTGTTTAGTATCCCCCTTATCTAAATCCTTCAAACGATTAAATCTAGAATCTCTTGAGCGTCTTCTGATTTCATTTTGTGCATCATTCTCATGATGCTATTTTGATTCTTAAAAAGAGTATCTAAAACTATAACCTTATCTTCTTCTTTAAGCGTCTTAAAGTCTTCCCAATCTGATTCTAAATCATCCAACATATCTTTTGAAAAACGAGTTTGGTAAACTGTTTTATCTGCCATAACTAAAATACACCTCGTTCCAAAGCCTCTACTCCGCTCTTCTCCTAATTGAGTATAATCAATTATTTGTTGAACTCCCGCTTCTTTTAATACCATTTTCCAAGTGCTACTTTGCTTTTTTAATTTACTAATTGATGTGTACTTTAATGCGACTAAGACATCACTTAATCTTCTAAAGCGCACAACCCCCATTGCCACTTCCCTTTTGCTATCTTCCTGTATCGTCGTTAAAATAGCTGTTTTCAGGTCTTCTAATTGTTCACTTAGCAGTGCAGTTCTATTGTGTTCAATCCTATTATTTCTTTCTTCCCAAAGCAAACGTTGAAAATAATTTGCCCACTGTTTCCTTAGTACATCTTCAATATCGTTAATATTATCAAATGGGTATATAGTATTTCCTACATTTCTAGCACGAATAAAATTTATAAATTCGAAAATATATTTTGCGGTCTCTGGTTTAGCGATAGACGGAAAAATCATTTCGTCAATTATATGACTATCCTTATTTTTCTCATAAATTTCATGATTATGCCACAATTTTTCTTCAACAAAAGTATATATTGGCAAAGATGCTTGAATTGCCCTTAATACTTCTGCCTGTGTTATTGATAAAACTTTGTCTTTTTCATCCAATATCTCGGTGCTCCTACTTTTATCTTTCAAACTCTCGAAGTCTATTTTCTTCAAAGCATCCGTACTACATTTTCCTCCAAAACGCGAACCAATTATTAAAAGAACCATGTCACAATTAGGCACTTCATTGATACAACTCACATGTGTATGCTCGCGAGGGTCATATAATAAATCGCTATATTCACTCATAATAGGCTCATAGCCTATGCTTTCAATGAAGCTTCTCAGTCTATCCCTCAATATTTTCAAATCATAACATGTAGAAGAAACGAAAACTTTAAGATTTGACATGCTTTTCACCAGTCCTTTTCGTATAAATATGTCCTCTTCCCCTATTATTAATGCTTTACTTTACTAATCGCAGTTTTAACTCTGGCTCGTCTATAACATCTAACATTCCCTTTGGTAAGGATAACAACTCCTCAAAATCACTAGCGTTTAGCGTCAATCCACTTTTTGATAACTCAAAAAGAATTTTGTCACCAGACATCCCATTATCAAGCAATATTTTTATCGCTTTTTTAAACAGTGTAGGTTCTTGCAATTTCCACTCTTTATCAAACGGTTCGCATGCTATCCATTTTCTATAAGAGCGTTTCTTCATCAATGCTTGATATTCAAAATTCGAAATTCTCCCTAATGCCCTCGCGCGCATAATCATAGCAGCTATTGATACTTTCCATTTTTTCTTTAACAGCACATAAGAATTCAAATCTAATGGATTACTTAAATCATTGTCGAATGCACTGTGTGGCAATAAGAATGATGCTGCAAATAAGTTAGCCTCTTGTTCCATCGCTTTATATTCTTCCTGAGCCAAATCCTTTACTACCATATCTCGATGCATTACTATATGACCTAGTTCATGTGCTGCATCAAAATTCCGACGCACCATTGACTGTTTATCATTTCCAAGGACAACACAAAATTGTTCTTCCTTACCAAAAGGCATTTGCGTAAATGCATCTATTTTTTTATTCTGAACATCCAGAGCAGATACAATTATCCCATTTCGCTCAAGCAGATTGACCATATTCTCTATTGGTCTATCATATACTCCCCAAAGATTTCTTACTTCCTGTGCCATTGAATCAAAATCATCTATCTTATCAATTCGAGGAAGATTAAACGCAGGCATATCTAAATAATTTTTTAAAAAATTATAGATAAAAATTATCATCTCTATTTTTATTTCTTGCGTATCCAAATCCAATTTCTTAGTTGTAGCTGACGCTCTAAAAAAAGTGTTATTTTTTGCTGCAAAATTATACAGGTTTTTTGACGTAAAAAAACCTAATGGAAAACCAAGCACCTTTACAAATTGCAGAACTACATCGACTTTGGGAGTTATCTCATCTTTTTCATATTGTGAAATTGCTTGCTTGCTTACTGTCACATGTGCCTCTAGGTCTGTAATGGACATATTTCTATACAATCGCGCCATACGAAGACGCTTTCCTTTGAATTCCATAATTCACTCTCCATTCGATTACTCAATGGCATCTTTACCAAGCTGTCTTTTCTTATCCTTTTCATCAACAGGGATATCCTCTTCATCATCAAACATAAAAACAAATTTTTTCAGTTTAATATCAATTCCATCATCCTCCTCTACCTCATCTATGGGTTCAAATGTCTGATAATGAACTTCAATATAATGACTCAAATCTTCTATTTCAATAATTTTCATGTATTTTGATACTAGTACTGCTTTTGCACCAATAATTTCTAACCCATGCATTAGAAATACAATAGTTACATAGGATTGAGGCGTCTCCCCACCAAGTAACACTTCAACTTGTTCCTTAATGGCAGCTACTTCATCATCTGGCGGTGTAATACACTCTTCCCATACAATTTGCTTCCCCTCATCTATATCATTATACCCTGCGATACCCTGCAAGTAGTGAAAATGTCCGTTTCCATATTCTGAAAGCAAATCTTTAAATTTACTTTCGTTCATTACAGAAATCAGTACACGGGTTTTCTCATCGTAAACAAGCGGCAATTTATAGCCGCCCCTTCTTAACGTCACTACTCTGGTATGCGAACAGGCTTCAAGCACACGTGCTACTGCATCATAAATATCATCTAGCTTTGCAAAATTCGCTGCATTATTATATCTTTTATTTTCCGATGCTAGTCGGTCACTTGAACGCTGTAAGCCACTGTCTATTGCCTCTACAAAAGCTCGCTTATACTCTTCTCGGAGTAAAATCAATACGGGAATCCTCCTATCTATTATTTATAAGAAGAGTATAAGATTTTTTATTAATTTTGTCAATCTTAATCTAAAAATTATATTATCAGTAAATTTATTTCCTTGTTTTAAACTTTATGTCATTATCCCTACATACTTATAAATCGTCGTCCGACTCATCCCACACAACCGTGCAAATTCCGACACATTGATTTCCTTCTTTTTATACTTGGGATAGTGCTTCATAAATACTGAGGGAATATCATCTAATGACGTATGCGGTCTACCTGCCTTTCGACCTTTAGCGGCGGCGTTCGCCATTCCGCTCTTGACGCGTTGGCTTATCATGTTGCGCTCCAGTTCTGCAAACACGCCTGCCATCTGTAGGAACGCTTTTGTCATTGGGTCTATCTCTTCCCCTGCCGTACAATCAACAGTGATAGAACCAACGATAGACAGTTTTAAACGGCGTTCCTTCACCATCTCAATTATATCCAATAATTGTTTCGTACTGCGCGTGATACGGCTGACTTCCAGTGACGTTATGGTATCGCCTTCCTGTAATTTTTCAATTAAGCGCTTCCACTCTACCCTATCTTCTTTCATTCCGCTTTCATATTCCAGATAGATGTTATCACGCTCTACCCCTTGTTGTATGAGTTCCCGAATCTGCCGTTCAATATCCTGCCTATCCTCATTTGTGGAACATCTTGCATATCCATAATTGACTGCCATATTTTTCACCCTGTTTCTTTTTTCCTTGTACTTATATTATATTTGTTCACAAAATGGTTGTCAATATTTCTTGAACACTTTGTGTGTATTTTACCCTCTTTTTTCCTATATTTGAGCAACAAAAAAAGTGCTCACATTAAGAACTGTTTTTGTGAACGCTCGTTTTGCTGTATTTTACGGCATTCTCCATTTAAGAAAATACATCTACTGAATATTCAGAACGTAAAAGAGGAACGGCGGGGCGGCAAGCAACACATATCTCAGTGTTACTCTACCGCCCCGCATATTTCATTATGACTCTCTTTGACATGAAAAATCACATTTTCCCCTTATATGAAGATGTGTGGAAATCCATATCACGCTTTCGTCTATGGTGCAACCGTAACGCTTTCGCTTGGGGATACCGTCAATTCTCGTGAATTAGACGGGGTAACATTTGCGCCTTCCGTTGGACTTGCGCTGGGCGATTCTTTAGGTGTTTGCGTGGGGGATGGGGTAGGTATAGATTCTTCCGTTTCAGATTGCATCGTGGCGGTGCTTGTTCCAAACAGACGCTTCCCGCAGATAAATCTATCCTCAAACCACGAGCTCATTTCCCGCATGACTACTTTTCCTGCGGCAGACGAAGCATCTATCACTATACCGTCACCTATGCAAATTGCCACATGCCCCGTTAAACATACGATATCGCCATACTGCAAATCCTCAAATTTATCTACTGTCTGATAGCTGCTCTGTGCCCATTGACTGGACGTCATATACGCAAAACTACCGTTTCCGCTGTTATTAAGCGCATAATCCACCAACCCCGAACAATCAAATCCTTTTTCTGGTGTCTTTCCCCCCAGCATATAAAGCACGTCTAATTGTTCAAATGCTTTTTGGACAAATGCTTCGGCTTGGGTATTTCCATTCGAGGGAGGTAGCGTCAAATTGTATAAACGCTTCCCGCAGGTAATCGTCTGCCTCGTAGCATCATCCAACTCTACTATTACTACTTTTCCTTCGGACTGCGATGCTTCAATCATCTGGTTATTGCCTAAGTAAATTGCCAATCGTCCGGGCATGCAAAGAATATCCCCACGCAAATATCCACCTTCTGCATTGGGATAACTGCTATTCGCCCAGCCGCTGGAAGTCATAAATCCAACAGAGCTTCCACTTTGCTTGAGTGTATAATAAATAAATCCAGATGTATCAAAAGAATCTGGTCCCTTACCACCGTAAGCATAAGGTTTATCTAACTGTGCTTTTGCTACATCAATAAATGCTTCAACATCAGCAATAACAGGCGGCTCCGGCGTAGGTGTTGGCGATGGCGTTGGTTGACCATAAGTGGAAGCGTAATCAAAAATAATCTTATTCATATCAATATATTGCTGATAATATGGACGTTGACTGCCATCATTAAACGCAATAAAATGCCCATTATCATCAATAACAGCTTTTGCGCCAATACCATCTTCAATGCCAAAACATCTCAACCAGATTTGATTGCCCGCTAAAGATGGGTCTGTATAGCCCGTAATTTTGCATGAGATTGTATATTTATAATCCGTTCTTTGATACTGGTCTCTTTCTCGCCTCAGTTCTGGATTAGTAGCCCATTCATCCCAACTAATATCGGTGAACTGTTCTTTGTCTGTCAGTTCAATATCAATAGAATTGATATGTACCGTTACTCCATCATCAGTAACCCAATCAAACTCTTTATTCGGGTAACAAGGAAATTTTGTACCAACAGGAATATTTGCTATTGGCGTACCTATAGAACTTTCCGTTCCTTGCCCTGTAGCCGATACACCTGTATCTGTGCTTCCAATCCACCAATTACCATTAGAACCAATGTATGGCGTTTGACCGTCGGCACCATCCCGACCATCTTCACCGTTCGCCCCATCTTTGCCGTCTTGTCCATCCCTACCGTTTCTCCCATCCGTACCAGAGATGGATTTTGATGCTGTTGATGATGGTGAAGCGGACGGCGAAGCACTTGGCGTTGGCGAGGCACTTGCCGACGGAGATACTGTAGGCGTTATCTCATCTTGCTGTTCAGAATTTGATATAACTGTTTCCGCAGGTTCTGGTGATTGTTGCTGTCCATCTTTACCACACCCCGCAAACGTGGCAACAACCATAGACAGTACAACCAATAGACATATTATCTTTTTCATTTTCTCCAACCTTTTTAATATTAAAATTTTATGTAGTCGCTACAGTATTCACTACATATTTGTAATATATATTCTATATCAATTGCAGAGTAGAATCAAGATAAATGAGGTGTTTCAGTGAAAGACGGTAAAATACGCATTACTAAAAAAGAAAATCTAAAAGGCGAAGATGGAAATTCCGTTATTTCTGTCCGCATCAAAAAAGCTATATTATCAGAATTGGATAATATAGCCAAACAGACAGACCGTTCCAGAAATGAAGTAATCAATATATTGTTGGAACAGGCAGTAGAAAATATCGAAATAGATTAGCACAATATTAGGATTAGGGATAGAAGACAGATGGCAGAGCGCCGTAAACGCTCTGGCCATCTTTTTTCTTATCCCTCTGAATGTGAATATTTTTCTATTAATTGTCTGCATGTGCTTTAAAAAGCAAGAATTTCACGACCATGCTTTCCGAAGCAAAAAGTATACAAAATTTCTCTATTATCATATTCATATTTAAGAAAAGATATTTTTAGGGCAATTTTTTGTATGTATTTTTCATACACTTTTTACAAAAACGATTTCCCTAAAATGTTGAATATATTGCTGATTATCCACTTATTTTGACGACACTATCACTATTCTGCGGCAAATTCTCCCAGCGCCGCAACCCTGTCCCATTGATTTCCCGCATACAACAAATAAGGATTGATGATAATTTTCATGTCTTCTTCCCGTTCTTTGTGAGTAAAAGATACCACATGCATTTTCCTTCCATGATAATCGAAACTGATAGCATCGTAATATTTCACAAGCCGCCATGCGTTCGACTTGTCGTATCCAATCATGTCGCAAAACTCGCCCAACGTCATCGGCTGTATGTATTCCAATTCCACAGTAAGCGGCTGGCGGCAGACGATATTCCATTCAAGATTTATAAACGGCATCAGCATGAAGATATAACCTAAATGTTTATGCTGGTGCGGTCCGATTGACTGATACAGATTAGCCAGTTGCCGGATATAAATCCTTATGCTTCTTTTTCCGTTTGGAATATCAACAGGGAATTGTGAATCCTTATAGAAATAATCCCGTGAAAGGTACAATCCATCTTCCTTTTCCTGTAAATAACCCTGCCCCAATATTTCATTGTAAAATTCAGCAAACAGCGTGCCGGAAAGATTCAATATCTTTTTCATAGTCGTTTTCTTCATTGAGACAAACTGTACCGGACGTTCGCCCTTTTTAGGTATTTTCCTTGCCATCCTCCCTATCCCGGATAAATCATAGCGGCACATCAATTTATTATCGCCATAATTCAGGTAAGTCGCTAAATACATCAGCCGCACCAGTGTTTGCGGTGCTAATCCTTCAAAATCCTTTTCGCAATTCTTAAATGTAGAAAAAATAAACGCGCCTGTTTCCGTTGATTTTTCCTTTTGTCCTTTATGCTTCAAATAACGCTTCTGCATTACTTTCTGCCGCTCACCCAGCGCTTTTCCGTATTCGCGCCTCTGCTTTGCTACTTCCACAGGCATCGCAACGTACCCTGTAGAAATATCTTCGCCTGTTTCTTTATCAATAACGGCAATCCTTTTTGGTCTTTGCATCTGAGCCGCCTGTACATTCGCTATATGTCGCGCCTGTTTTTCATTACCATTAGCCATTTTCAATCCTCCGTTTCAAAAATTCCTTTACTATTGGGGCAATTATATATTGGTTTTTTTATGGTGTCAATCGTTCTCGCATTCCCGTAATTCCCTTTACTTAAACGCTATTTTCATTTCAAAGATTCATCAACGGACTTGTCTTCATCGCCGCTTCCACCACTTCCCTGTCCTTGATTCCTTCCAAGTATCGCTGTGTAATTGCAATACTTTCATGTCCCATCAAACGGGATAGCGTATAAAGGTCAAGTCCATTCCTTAACTGTACCTGTGCGTAAGTATGGCGGCAAGTATGCGGCGATATCCGTACTTCTTTACTGACCTTCGCAAACTTCCCAGCATCTTTCACCACACGCTCTATCATTTCATGTGTCAATGGCTTTGCCCTTCTGCTTACAAAAACGTTGGGCGGCAAAACGCGGTATTGGAAATAGCTGTTACGCGCATTTAGATACTTAAACAGTACCTTTGCCAAGAATGGGGATTTTGGTACAACACGTTCTTTGTTTCCTTTTCCATGCACTAAGATGAAATCCTGCTTTAACTGCATATCCTTCAGCGTCAGGATTTCATTCAAACGCATACCTGTATCAAACAACATACAAAGGATGGCTTTGTTCCGTAACGTCAGGAAATCAAAACCATTATAATAATCAATCATCTTTTTGATTTCAATGTTGGTAAACGTCTTGATGATTACCTTTGGCTGGCGCAAGTTCCTAATTCGTTCTGTCAGTAAAGTTTCTGTGTAATGTTCTTCATACGCGTACTTAAAGTAACACTTATATGCTTTCAGCAGGTCATTGACATATTGCGGCTTTCGTCCCGCATTGGTCTTTTCCATCAAAAAGCCCTTGATATGGCGCGGCTGAACATCTTCCAGCATCGTAATATGATGTTCCGTTTCCAGATACCGCAACAAGTATTCTATCTGTTTCCTGTAATTGTCAACCGTCTTGTCAGACAACTTGCGGCACTGGCAGTTAAACACATACTCCATCAATAAATCTTTTAACAACATACAAAAAAGCATCCTTTCTTTTGAACATTCGTTCTATTGAAAAGATGCTTTTCTTGCATTTTTATACGGCTTTTTGTGTTTCACACTCATCGGCTACGAAAACCCGAACCGTTGTCTTCACATTTTTGTCTTTTCCGTAATCCGCTATGCTTCACCCATAAAACCGCTTTGCTGTCGCATTCTTGCGAGTGCCTATTTGATAACTTATTTCACAGAATCAATGTAAGAAATCAAATCCAGCACTTTGTTCGAGTACCCCCACTCGTTGTCATACCAGGAAATCAGCTTCATGAAGTTGCCCGTAAGCGCGATACCGGCCGTCGCGTCGAAGATGGACGTATGAGCGTCGCCGAGGATGTCGCTGGAAACAATAGCGTCTTCCGTATAGGACATGATGCCTTTCAGTTCGCCTTCGCAGGCTTTCTTGACAGCCGCGCAAACCTCATCATAGGTCGCTTCTTTCTCAAGGCGGCAAGTAAGGTCAACAACAGAACCGTCAAGCGTCGGAACACGCATGGACATACCCGTCAGCTTGCCGTTCAGTTCCGGGATAACCTTGCCCACCGCTTTTGCTGCGCCTGTGGAAGAAGGAATGATGTTGCCGGCAGCAGCGCGTCCGCCTCTCCAGTCTTTCTTGGAAGGGCCGTCAACCGTCTTCTGGGTAGCCGTCGTCGCGTGTACCGTCGTCATAAGGCCTTCAACAAGACCGAAATTGTCGTTGATAACTTTCGCCAGCGGAGCAAGGCAGTTCGTCGTGCAGGACGCGTTGGAAACGATTGTCATGGACGGATCATATGTTTTGTTGTTAACGCCCATTACAAACATCGGAGCATCCGCGGAAGGAGCGGAAATAACAACCTGTTTTGCACCGGCATCAATGTGAGCCTGCGCTTTTTCTTTCGTCGTGAATACGCCCGTAGATTCTACAACATAATCGGCGCCGATCTCGCCCCACGGAATCTCCGCCGGGCTCATTTTATCAAACACTTTGATTTCATTTCCATTTACAACGATTGCACCATCTTTGTGGGAAACTTCACCGTCAAATCTGCCGTGAACGGTGTCGTATTTAAGCATATATTCCATATATTCAGGATCAATAAACGGATCGTTAATTCCTACCACCTGAATGTCCGGATTCTTCGTCGAAGCGCGAAAAACCAGTCTGCCGATACGACCAAAACCGTTGATACCAACTTTGATAGCCATAATGTAAAAATCCTCCTAAAAAAATATTTATTTAATTAACTTTTTTGCATACACATAACATTATATGTGATTATAGCCTGTTTTGCAACCGCTTTTGCCCATTTTCTCACAGGCAGAACACAACCAAGCCCACGATAATAAGCACTGTTCCTGCGAACCTGCGTTTCGTCATTTTCTCCTTCAAAATAACGCAGCTTAAAATAGCAACCAAAGCCATGCCAACCGACTCAATTGCCGGTCCGTATTTATAATCCATGCCGGAATATGCCCATATGGAAAACAACATGGAAATGAGCAGCATAACATATCCAAAGATAACTCTTTTGTTCAGATATTGCTTCCAGAAACTTGCATGTTCCTGATTAGCGCTTGTTTTAAGCAATATCTGTGAAAATGCGGCGATCGTTACGCCACACAACATAATCAATACACTATTTAGAGTCAGCATCTGTATTCACCAGCATCGTGCCTGTAATAATAATCGCAGTTCCGATTATATTTGCCACGGTAATTCCTTCCCTGAAAATAAGTGCAGACCATACCATAGACCATATGATCGCTACCGAACGGTTTGCATATGCAACATTCAGATCAAAGCGTTTGAGCCCTTGCTGCCATAACAATGCATAAACCGCAAGCAACGCAAAGTCAAGCAGGATGTAAATAATAAACATCTTGGACATAAATTCATTGCCATTGGTCGCCATTTTCCCGCACACGCTCGAAAATGTATAAATTACAATAATCGCTTGCAGGAAGATAATACCACGCCAATCGGTTTTCTTTTTTATTTGTTCCATTCCGCTGCCCCCTGTCCTCAATATGGTACTTTTTTCTCGGGAAAATGTCAATTTATCCTATTATTTTCATCTCCACATTTTTTCGGCGCAGAAAATCTTTGCGCCGAAAAATAATCGCAGTTCCGCAGGTTGTACTTTCTTTTTTCTAATAGTATAATGAATTTATCTTTGAATTATTATAAGGAGGATTTTATAGATGCCATTAGTTACAACAAAAGAAATGTTTGAAAAAGCGTACAAGGGCGGGTATGCGATTGGCGCATTCAACGTGAACAACATGGAAATTATCCAGGGAATCACGGAAGCGGCAAAAGAACTGAATGCACCGCTGATTCTTCAGGTCTCCAAAGGCGCGCGCAACTATGCAAACCCAATTTATCTGACCAAGCTCGTTGAAGCGGCGCTTGAAGACACCGGTCTTCCGATTTGCCTGCATCTTGACCATGGTGATAGCTTCGAAACGTGCAAATCCTGCATCGACGGCGGCTTCACGTCCGTTATGATCGATGGTTCCCATCTTCCGTTCGAGGAAAATATCGCCGTAACCAAACGCGTCGTTGAATATGCGCACGATCGCGGCGTAGTAGTTGAGGGTGAGCTTGGGCGTCTTGCCGGTGTGGAAGACGAAATCAAGGTTTCCGCTGAGGATTCTTCCTATACGCGTCCGGAGGAAGTGTACGAATTTGCAAGCAAAACAGGCGTAGACAGCCTTGCGATTGCAATCGGCACAAGCCATGGCGCGTTCAAGTTCAAAGGGGAACCAAAGCTGCGTTTTGATATTCTTGAGAAAGTAACGGAAATCCTGCCCGGCTTCCCGATCGTTCTTCACGGCGCATCCTCCGTCATTCCGGAATTCGTGGATATGATCAATAAATACGGCGGAAACATGCCGGGCGCGCAGGGTGTTCCTGAAAATCTGCTGCGGCAGGCGGCTAAAAGCGCGGTCTGCAAGATTAATATCGATTCCGATCTGCGTCTTGCCATGACGGGAACGATCCGCAAATATTTCGCGGAGCATCCTGATCATTTCGATCCGCGCCAATATCTGAAGCCGGCGCGTGAAGCGATCAAGCAGATGGTTGCCCATAAAATCGTAGACGTTCTTGGCTGCGACAACAAAGCTTGAGTTTAACAGAACCAAAAAGGCTGTCTCAGTTTTGCGCTGAGACAGCCTTTTCTGATAAAAAAAAGACTTTTGGCAGAAAAGGGAGCAGCAAACACAAATAGAGAACATTGTACTTATTTATTATATGCCTGGGGACCATATTCCTGGTGACAGCAGCGGTTATCCCCTTTAAAACTACAACAAACTATTCTTTCATATACCGGTTATCGAGTCTTCCTTTCGCAGAATCAATATTCTGAAACGGATATCATACTCTCGACCGGTGTCAATTGGAAATACGGCTTAATTTTCAGATATAATTATGACATCTTTTATATGCTGGACGTTTCCATAAATTCATTGCCCACCATTGCACCGATCCTATAAGGATCTGGTATTAGCGTGCCTTAAAGCGGCAATATTTCTTTTTTGTTTTTTCACTTTAATTAATTGCTCTTTCACTGATATCAAGAGCAAAAAGCTCCTGGCAAAAACGAAGGATATTTCCCGCCCCTGCATAACTGCAAAACCACGCTTAGATGCACAACAGAAAACAGGCCTGTGCTTACGCACCCGCCTGTTTTTTAGTCCCATTTTTTTCTTATTGGGCAGTCGCTTTCTATGTTCCCTTAGCGGTAGCCTTCCGGATTATTCTTCTGCCAATTCCAGCTATCGCGGCACATTTCCTCAATGCTTCTCTCCGCTTCCCAGCCAAGCTCCACTTTTGCCTTATCCGCATTCGCGTAATACTTAGGCGCATCGCCTGCCCGGCGCGGCGCGATCACATAATTGATTTTAAGGTTGTTTGCCCGTTCAAACGCATGTATCACCTCGAGTACGCTTTGCGGCTGGCCGGTTCCCAAATTGTAAACAAATAGTCCCTTTCTTTCGAACTTCTTAACCGCTTTACTGTGCCCGTCCGCCAGATCCATCACATGAATATAATCGCGGATACATGTGCCGTCCGGCGTATCGTAGTCATCTCCGAATACGCTGAGCTTTTCGCGTTTGCCCACTGCGACCTGTGTAATATAGGGCATCAGGTTGTTGGGCTCTCCTTCCGGATCTTCGCCAATCCGCCCGCTTTCATGCGCGCCTATCGGGTTAAAATAACGCAAGAGAACAATTGACCAGCTTTCATCCGAATGATAAAGATCCGCGAGCATTTGCTCAATTACAAGCTTTGTCCTGCCATACGGGCTTGTGGAATTTCCGATCGGGGATTCTTCCGTGAGGCATTCCCTTTGCGTCAGATCGTATACCGTGGCGGAAGAACTGAAGATCATCCGCTTTACATGATGTTCTTTCATTTTTTCAAGCAATACGACTGTTCCGCTGATGTTGTTGTCAAAATAGGCAAGTGGATCGCGCACCGATTCACCAACAGCCTTGAGGCCTGCCATATGAATGACCCCATAAATTTCATTCTGCGAAAAAATTTCGTCGTACGCGCTGCGGTCACGGATATCAGCTTTGTAAAAGCGGAGCTTTTTTCCAGCAAGCTCTTCCACACGCCGGAGCGCTTTTTCACTGCTGTTGGCAAGGTTATCCATGACGGTGACAGCATAGCCCTGCTCTAGGAGTTCCAGGCAGATATGGCTTCCGATATATCCTGCCCCTCCGGTAACTAAAATGTTTTTTTTCATTTGCCCTTCCTACGTTTTTGACGCGAAAACCCCGTACTATTTCATGTAGTACAGATTGCAGAACCGCCTGTTTACTTGAGATTTTCGGGATTCAGGCCTTTGAGCGCATCTGGCACAAACATGCCGTCCTTGCGAATCATTACATCATCAAACCAGACCTCACCGCCGCCCATTTCCGGCGTCTGTACAAGCACAAGATCCCAATGGACGGCGCTTTCATTTCCATTATAGGCATCGTCGTAACTCGAACCCGGTGTGAAATGCAGGGATCCTGCGATCTTCTCGTCGAACAGAATATCGCCCATCGAGCGGTTGATGTACGGGTTTACGCCAAGAGAGAATTCACCCACATAACGCGCGCCCTCATCCGTATCGAAAATCTTATTGATACGCTTCGTATCGTTAGAGGTTGCCTCAATGATCTTGCCATCTTTAAAAAGAAGGCTTACATTTTCATATTTGAATCCCTGGTTGAAGGAGGGCGTATTGTATGTAATCCGTCCGTTTACACTGTCCTTTACAGGCGCGGTATATACCTCGCCGTCCGGCACGTTCATATGTCCGTCGCACTTGACGGCGCCGATTCCCTTGATAGAGAAAGAAATATCCGTATCCGGCCCTTTGATGCGCACACGGTCTGTTTTCTCCATCAGCGTGACGAGCGGATCCATGGCCTTCGACATCTTGCCGTAATCAAGGTTGCACACATCGAAATAAAAATCCTCGAAGGCCTCT
Source organism: Christensenella tenuis (assembly GCF_014287795.1). Classification (GTDB taxonomy): domain Bacteria; phylum Bacillota; class Clostridia; order Christensenellales; family Christensenellaceae; genus Christensenella; species Christensenella tenuis. Next base: position 422,189 of record NZ_JACOON010000002.1, on the reverse strand, counting down.
GTGCTCATGCCCGCCTGCTGCGCCATGGAGGGTGTGGGATAGCGCAGGATAACCCAGTTGGTATTTTTTACCCTCAGTTCATGATGAACCTGCTTTCCATAAATGGACTGGTAAAGTTCCATCTTGTCTGCCGGGATGTCTGACATTTCCGTTGCATTTTCGCCTCCGCGAAATGCGATATATGCCTGCATCTCTTTCATGCGAGCTTTTCCCCATTTGGTAATATCTTCTATCTGTTCTTTTGTTGCCTGCATCAGCCATTGGCGCTGTACCGCATTATGGGGCGTATCGAAATACGGCAGGCCGCCCGCCGCGTAAACCTCTTTAATCAGTTCCTCCGTAAGCGCATCCGGGCAGCCGGACACATCAATCAGCACTTTGTCGCCTTTTTTGACACTGCATGAATAGTTCACTAATGTATGGGACAATTTCTTAATTCTTTCATCTACCATGTATTCTCACCTCTATAGTTGTAATAGTTTTCTTTCTTATTATACCACATCCCACGAATGTGGAAACCGCAGGCCAACAGGAAAAATGTTTCCTCCCTTTTTTCCGCGGTACAGCTTGCTATTCTGTATCCTCTCACTGATTCATGAACTTTTGTCCGCATAACTATGCATCTTTTTCCAGTTGCATCTTTCCGTTATTTTCACTGTCCTGCAACAGGGAACCCTGACTTTATGTCAGATATGCATTTTGCGCTTTCCATATTATTGTTGTATCGCATCTGAGATTTGAAGAGATTGGAAAAGGCAGTCCTTGCGGAAATAAAGCAGCTAAATATACTTACCATAATGTTCCATATTATATTTATTGAATAAATAATATTATCCTACCAAAAATTCTTCTGGAAAAGCCTATTTATTCCTTTCCTCTTCTTTTTTGATGTTTATAGAAATCACTTGTCTTCCAGTTCAATAGATTGGGTAGTGTCAAAGATTGAGCGGCAATCGATAGCTTCTACATCCCTGCGTTTTCAGAATCTGCAAGCCCGTTCGCTCTTCTTCCGGTTCACTGATAGCATGCCGAATAGCTACTTGCTTTTTGGGAGGAGCTTTCCTTTTTCTCTATTATCCGTTCGGTTTTCCGACAGTTACATCCCCGGCACGAACGCCGCCGGATGATCCAGCGGTTTAATATATTTCCGGCTGACATACCGGAAAAAGAAAATACTCAGTACGAGGGAAACGCATTCCGCGATTGGAAAAGCATACCATACGTCGCTTACACTCCCGAAAAGAGACAAAAGGTAAGCTGCCGGTAAAATGACGATGAGTTGACGGCACAGCGACACGATCATACTCAAAACACCGTTTCCAACCGCCTGGAATACTGAAGAGAACACGATTCCAACCCCTGCAAAGGCAAAGCACAGGCTGATAATTCGAAGCGCCTGTGTGCCGAGCTCGAGCATAGCCGGAGTCGCATTGAACATTTGCAGCAAGGCATCCGGGAACAGCTGGAAAATTACCATTCCGACGATCATGATAATTACGGCAAGGATCGTGGCAAAACGGATTACATCCGTAATCCGCTGCTTATGCCGCGCACCATAATTATATGCTACAATGGGGATCAGGCCGTTTGTAAGCCCAAGGACCGGCAGGAAAATAAATGACTGCAACTTGAAATAGGCTCCAAGCACCGAGACTGCGGCAGCGGAAATATCCGGGGCATAGAACACGACCAAAATGAAGTTGAAGCCCACAATCATGACCGAGGTAATCGCCTGCATGACAATGGACGGCACTCCCACTTTATAAATTTCCCCGATGATCCTCTTTTTAGGCCGGAATCCGCGCAACTTAATTTTAACTTCCTTAATCTTGCGGTTAACAAAATACAGGCACATCAGCATTGCGACGATCTGCCCGATGACAGTTGCAATGGCTGCGCCCGCCGCGCCCATTTCCGGGAAGGGGCCCAGGCCGAAAATCAGTATGGGATCGAGGATGATGTTGATGACCGCCCCTGCAATCTGCGTGATCATATTATAAATCGTAACGCCAGTGGACTGCATAATCCGTTCGCATGTAATTTGGATAAATACGCCAAAGGAAAAAATTGTACAGATCGAAACGTATTGCGTCCCCATTGCCGCAATTTCCACGCCGCCCTCAATTCCCTCGGTAAACGCTTCAAAAAACATTTGTGAAAAGAAAATACCAAAAGCCGCAAAGCCGATCCAACTGAGGATTCCCAGGAAAATGCCGGCGGAAACGCCTTCATTGGCATCTTCAAACTTTTTTTCCCCTAAACGGCGGGATACGAGGGAATTCATGCCAACTCCCGTCCCGACCGCTACCGCAATGATAAGCATCTGAACCGGAAACGCAAGCGACACCGCCGCAAAAGCATTTTCGCTGTACTGACCGACAAATATACTGTCTACAACGTTATAAAGCGCCTGTACCAGCATGGAAATCATGATTGGCAAGGCCATTGTTACCAATAATTTTTTAACGGGCAACACACCCATCTTATTTTCTTTTACTGCTTCCATATCCACTTTCTCCCAATCAATTGTTTACCCTACCCGCAAATTGACATTTTATCATATAAGAGTCATAATGTAAACAGACTCATGCGCGTCATCTTTATGCGGTGCGCACCGCTTTTCATGAACCGATAGAAGGAGGAATAAGGCTATGAAAAACGACGTTATTATCACCATTTCCCGGCAATTTGCAAGCGGTGGAAGAACCATTGCCAAGAAGCTCGCCGCCGGGCTTGATATCCCTTACTATGACAACGAGCTGATTACCCTTGCGGCAAAGGAAAGCGGATATAACGAGGAATTTTTTGAAAACGCTGAGGAAAAGGCAAATAATAAGTTCCTGTATTACCTGTCTTCCGGCCTCGGGAACGTATCTTCGTGGGGTACGGATATCGCGCTTGACGATAAATTGTTCCTCATCCAAGCGGATGTTATTCGTTCCGTCGCGGCAAAGGGCTCATGCATCATTGTCGGCCGCTGCGCCGATTATGTGCTTGCTAACAACCCGAACTGTATCAACATCTTCATTTATTCGGATATTAACCACCGGATCGAACGGGCAAAAAACGATTATCATCTGGATGCGCCAAACCTCAAGGACGCAATCATTAAGTCGGACAAAAAACGCGCTACCTATTACAACTATTATTCCGATATGAAATGGGGACAAAAGGAAAACTATCATTTGATGTTAAACAGCGACAGTATCGGCATGGAAAATTCCGTAAAATTGCTGATGGAATATGTAGAACTATTTATCGGGAACAAATAGCCTGGAAGGCAAGGAAACATGGCGGGCAGCTTCCAGCCCTGCACTTACTTGCGCGGGCGCATGCCTGCCCCACAGGAAAGGCCCGGGCAGTTACATTCCCGGTACTTTCCTGTTATTACAGCTTTAAATGTATAGACGCATAGAGCAAATTAGGGAGCTGTAAAGGACGCGGCCCAGAAAACTGCACTAAAAAACCTTTCCTGTGGAAAGGTTTTTTATTTTACCATTATACCATTACAGCCTATTGCCCTGGTCTTCCATGAGCACAGGACATAAACGGCGTGCTTCCCGGCCATGGGGATTACCATATGGCTTCTCCTACAATTGTGCAGGGATTCCCCATAATACACCGTGAAAAGCGCCGCCCATATTTTTCGTGTACAATATCGAGGAGATCCGGCCCATCTTCTGCTCCATTGCGGACAATATACAGGACATAAACGAGTGTTCCCTGCGGCGCCGCTTGCGTTTGCCGGATATAAGTGACTTCCTGAACTCCCCCGCGGGCACGGCAATATTCCCGAAGTTCCCGCGCGAGCACCTCAAACTCGTCCTGCCGGTTTTCCTTCACATGATAGGTACAAATCTCGTAAACCATCTCATATTCCTCCACGTCCAGATGTGGATCCTGAAATCTTCTGGCTGACATCTTGCTCTTTTATTTTATTATAAACCAGCATTCCTCTATTTTTCAATAAAATAAGCGTAAAAATCGTATTATCGGGACTTCTGATGGCAATATCCTATTGATTTTTACGTTTTATTCCGTTTTATATAATATTTCGTTATTTTTCGTGTAATTCTTTTCAATAAAAAAGCCTGCCATATTTTCATATAACAAGCCCTTTTTTACCATTTGTTTCCGGTACAGCGCGCTGTTCCGCCTCTTTTCCCTTGCCTTCATGCAATTTTTACTTTCATCCATGCATCCTCGTACATCCGCAGGATATCTTTTTCGAGATGTTCATAGTACTCACAATGAGCAAGATCTTCTTTAGGAGGATTGAAGGCTGTATTTTCAAGCAATTCCGGATCGACAAGCGCGAGAGCATCGTCTTCCGGCGTGGAATAGCAGTTGTATTCCGCATTCAGCGCCGCGATATCCGGCCGCATCATGAAGTCCACAAAGCGCAGGGCGGCATCGTATACATCCGTCGTCTTGAGGATGCACATACCGTCCACGAAAATATTCGCCCCTTCTTCAGGAATCACATACCGCAGGTCCGGATTATCCATCATGGAATAAGCCGCATCGCCCGCGTACATGGGGGCAAGCGCCGCACTCCCATTAATCATCGTCATCCGCAGGTCGTCCGTACCATAGGCCAGCACGAGGGGTTTTTGCTCCACCAGCAGTTCCGCCGCTTCATCCAGTTCCTGCTGGTTCTTAGTATTGATGCTATAGCCGAGCTTGATGAGCGCAAGCCCAACGCTGTCGCGGATGCTGTCGTACATCAGTATCTGCTTTTCGTATTTAGGATCGAAAAGCGCGTCCCAACTATCGATTTCCTCTCCCGTCATCTCAATGTTATAGAGAAGGCCGAACGTTCCCCACGTATAGGGCACGGAATACTGCCCGTTCGGATCATAAGTGCAGGTCTCGACGAAGTCTTCGACATAGCCGTAATTTTCCATTTTGGAATGGTCGAGCTCGGCAAGGCGGTCTTCCAGCATCAGGCGCTGGATCATATATTCAGAAGGAACCACTACATCGATCTGCGTCCCTTCTGTCGTCGCGATCACATACATTTCCTCATTGGAAGGTACAGTGGTCATATTGATCTTAATATCAGGATTTTCCTCCTCGAACATAGGGATGACCGCAGGATCAATATAATCTCCCCAGTTTAAAAAATGCACGATAGTACGGCCGCCTGCGGTCTCGGTGGACGCACAGCCTGCGCATATGCCCGCTGCCAGCAGGCAAATCAGCAAAATAGAACACAATTTTCTCATACGTCGTTATCCTCTTCAGCGAAAACTTTCTGCCTGCGGCGGTTTTTTCGTTTTCTTTACGGACCGCAGGTTGATGACCAAAAGCAGTGTGATGACCACGACAAACATGATCGCGGACAGGGCGTTGATCATTGGATTGATGCCCACGCGCGCCATACTGTAAATATAAGTGGACAGGTTCTGCGTCGCTCCCTGCGAGGTAAAGAAGCTGATCATGAAGTCGTCAAAGGACATCGTGAAGGCGAGCAGGAAGCCTGTTACGATACCCGGCGCGATCTGTGGCAGAATTACCTTCCTGACCGCATAGGCCGGCTTTGCCCCCATATCGAGCGCCGCCTCGTATGTACCCGGATCCATCTGGCGGAGCTTAGGCAATACGGAAAAGATGACAAACGGGATATCGAACGTGATGTGCGCAAGCAGCATCGTCCAGTAGCCGCGCGGGATATTGAAGAAAATAAACAGCAGCAGCAGGGAAATTCCCGTTACGATCTCTGCATTGACCATCGGAATATACGTGAGGTTCACCATCACGTTTTTACTCTTTTTACGGAAATTATCCATACCGATCGCCGCAAGCGTACCGATAAAAGTGGCCGTAAGCGATGCGATGACCGCAATGGAGACCGTGACCCACACCGCCTCCGCAATGGAAGGGTCCTGGAAAAGCTGTTCATACCAATGGAAAGAAAAGCCCGTCCACTTGGCCATCGATTTAGACTCGTTGAAGGAAAATATGATGAGCGCACCGATGGGCAAGTACATAAACACCAATATGACCGCCAGGTAAAAACGTTTGAAAAACAGTTTCACAGCAAAGCTCCCCCTTCCCCTTCTTTGTCATATTTACGCATCAGCCACATGAACAGTATGGTCAGGATCAGCATAACCACCGCAAGCGCGCTGCCGAAATTCCATTCGGACATCAGCAGGAATTCCATCTCAATGAGGTCGCCATACATCATAAAGTGGCTCCCGCCAAGAAGCCGCGTGATGACGAACGTAGTCATCGCGGGCATGAATACCATAGTGACCCCGGAGACGATTCCGCCCTTTGAGAGGGGCAGCGTGACCCGCCAGAAAGTCTGCCACTTATTGGCCCCAAGATCCTGCGCCGCCTGAATACATGAGGTGTCCATTTTCTGGAACACCGAATAGATGGGCAGAATCATAAAGGGCAGGAAATTATATACGAGTCCGAAGATGATCGCCCCTTCCGTATACAGGAACTGCACCGGTTCAAAGCCGAGCGCCATGAGCCCCTGGTTGATGATGCCTGCATTATCGAGCAGGGCGCGCCACGCATACGTCCTCAGCAGGAAATTCATCCACATGGGCAGGATGAACAGGATGGAAAGGATAGCCGCGCGGTTTGGCTTCATGCGCGACAGCATATAAGCCACAGGATAGCCGAGGAGCAGGCACACCACCGTTGCTATGAGCGCCATCAGCACACTGCGCCAGAACACCGTCATATACAGCGGGGAAAATGCGCGCGCAAGGTTTTCCGCAGTGAGGACCATGACCCCGCCCGATCCCGTATCGGTAAACGCATACAGCAGGATGAGAATCAGCGGTGCGACCGTGAAAATTGCGATCCACGCAACATAAGGCAGCGCAAATACCTTACGTGAGTTCATTACGCCTGAAATCTGCCTGTTTTTCATTGGCCGGCCTCCACAGCTATGTCGATTCGCATTTTATCGTACTGGCTTACTTCCATGACGTGGATATCGTCCGGTTCGAGCGCGAATCCGACGCGGTCTCCCACATCATAAAAATCCGTGGAGTGAACCAGCCATTCAAAACCGTTATCACCTTGTACACGAATTTCGTAATGAACGCCCATAAACAGTGTGGAAGAAACCGTGCCCGTAATCATATCTTCTGCAATATTTTTGGTGATATTGATATCCTCGGGCCGCACGACTACCTGTACTGGTTCGTTTTCATTGAATCCGCGGTCCAGGCATACAAAATCGTTATCTGCAAAATGCACGAAATAATCCCGTTTCATGACGCCGTTGATGATATTTGATTCCCCGATGAAATCCGCGACAAAGGAATTCCGGGGCTCATTGTAGATCTGCTCGGGCGTACCTAATTGCTGGATTACGCCGTCGTTCATCACGGCGATCGCGTCGCTCATGGTGAGTGCCTCTTCCTGATCGTGCGTTACATAAACAAAGGTAATGCCAAGCGTTTTTTGCATACGTTTCAATTCAAGCTGCATCTCTTGCCGGAACTTGAGGTCGAGCGCGCCGAGGGGTTCGTCGAGGAGCAGCACCTCCGGCTCGTTTACGAGCGCGCGCGCAATGGCGACGCGTTGCTGCTGTCCGCCGGAGAGCTTAGCGATATCGCGGTCTCCATAGCCGGAGAGGCCCACCAGCCGGAGCATGTCTTCCACCTTTTTACGGATGGCTGCTTTATCCATTTTTTTGATTTTAAGGCCAAACGCGATGTTGTCGAATACATTGAGATGCGGGAACAACGCGTATTTCTGGAATACCGTATTGACCCGCCGTTTATAGGGCGGAAGGCCCTTGATGCTTTCGCCGAACAGGTGCACGTCGCCGCGCGTCGGCTCTTCAAATCCCGCGATGATACGCAGGAGCGTCGTTTTCCCGCAGCCAGACGGCCCAAGCAGCGTCAGGAATTCATTCTGCCTGATATACAGGTTAATGTTGGAGAGGACTTCCACTCCATCGTATTCTTTGTATACCCCTAAAAAATCGATGATGTGTTCTGACATGGCATAAAACCCTTTCAAAGCATAATCTTTTTGATATGAAGCGGCTTCGCCGCACCATGCGGTTTTGAGTCCCGCGGCAACCAGCCGCGAAGGGCTGCAAATTCATGGGAAAGCAACTTTTTCACCGCCTAGTCCCCGGTATAAAAGCCTCCGTCGACCCCTGTAAAATCTTTATGCCAGCAGGCAGGCTTACGGGACTGCCGATCAATATCCTTGCAGCAGGACGGCGGTAAGCCGGGCGCATTATGCGGAGCATACCTTGGCCAGGCGCAACAGCGCGGCGGATGTAGTGCATGGATATTACCGTTCCGCTCTTACGCGTTTAAAACATGGGGGGAGTGGAAATCCATATCACTTCCGCATTCTTTTTCCCATGGTTTTCAATTTTATGCGGCACATCGGCTTTAAAATAGAAACTGCCGCCTTTCCTGACTTTATGCCGCTTCATGCCAAGAACAAGCGTTACTGTGCCGGAAAGCACATAACCAAATTCCTCACCTTCATGCGGACGGTCTTCCTCGGTAGAGCAACCCGCTTTCAAATGCAGGAGAATCGGCTCCATTTTATTTTTCTGCGCATTGGGCACGAGCCACAGGATGCTTTTTTGATCATCTGCCTTTTCAAAAAGGTCCGCTGCCGCAAACGTCACCTTTTCTTCCCCGCGCTCGCTGAAGAATTCCCGCAGATCTGTTCCGAGGCATTCGAGAATATCCATCAGCGTCGCAATCGAAGGAGATGTAAGATCCCTCTCAAGCTGAGAAATGAATCCTTTGGAAAGCTCTGCCCGATCCGCCAGTTCGCTTTGCGTGAGGCCGAGACTTTGCCTTCTTGCTTTGATCTTTCTGCCAATTTCCATACTCTTCTTATCTTTCCGCGGTTTTCCGCCTCACATGATATTAAACAAATTGTTTATTTTTATTAAACTTTAAACGCAAATATTATTTAACCATATACAACGCACGATGTCAACATATTTTTCCTTTTATTCAAGGTGTTATACGTTTCTATTCTAAACTTTTTTTGATCTATTTTTTATAAAATAAACCAAAAGTTTACTTGTACTATATAAAACCGGCATTTTTATGTTTTTTTATAAAATGTAATTTTTTATCGTTTGACGGTGTCCTGGAAGGGCATTGAAAAGAATTCTCCGTTTGCGCCTTGCACTGCCGCCGCTAAAGCGGCAACATTGCCCGAACGATTCCTATCATTGGGTAAAGGCCTTATGGCAGCTTCCCCCCCGGCATATCTGCGGCATTTTTTAAGTTACATAAATGAAAAAGGGAAGCACGCTTCCCTTTTTCGGCAGAAAAAAATTTTGTTGCCCGTTATTTTTATTACGTTATATAGCAGTCTCCTCGATGGACTCCCCCTTTCACAAATTTTTTTCAGAAAGATATGCTTCGATTCCAGAACCTACCGCTTGGGCAATAGATTGCTGATAATCGTCTTTTTGCAGTTTTTGCTCTTCTTCCGGATTGGAAAAGAAACCACACTCTACAATAATACTGGCCTGGGTTCCCGGACGCAGAAGCTGGTAATCGCCCGAATTGACATCGCGCGGATTTACAATGCCAAGCTGTTCGTTGAGCGCGCTTTGAACATATTGCGCCAGTTTATACCCCGGCGCTTCCCTGTCCCGGTAGAAAACCTGCGGGCCCGTGGCCCCGGAACCCTGATCAAAAAAATTCTGGTGTACGCTTACAAAGACGTCGGCATTTGAGGTGCGTATGATTTCTTCCCGCCTGGCCATATCCGCCGCTTTGCGCACCTTGGCATCCGGTTCATTTGCCGCGGCGATCGGCTCATCCGATTCGCGTGTCATGATGACGGTATATCCTTTATTTTCCAGAACGGTTTTCAGCTTCAGGGCGATTTCTAGATTCACCTCTTTTTCAAGCCTGCCCGTAGAAACGCCCTTGGTTCCAACATCCGTATCGCCGTGGCCCGGGTCCACAATCACTTTAATACCGCCTGCCGCCGGAATAATCTGTTTGAGGGATTGGGTATTTTCCCCTGCGGGTGCCATCTCCCCTTCGGCAGCCTTTGAAATCTCGAACGGGAACGCCCGGTAGAGCAAAAATATGCTTACAATGATGAGTAATGCAATGGTGAGGAATAAAAAGAAACGTCCGGTTGCCCGCCTGTGCCGTCTTCTTCCCGTTCTGATGCTCTGTGATGTGCCGCTCATGATTTCTTCCCCCTGATGTCTTTTATTTTTCCCAAACAAAAACCCTGTACTTATAAGGTACAGGGCAGCGGCATATTTTTTTCATCCATTTTGTATCATTTTTGTAACATTACAAAAATTTTCATGAAATATCCGCTGGTTTAAGAATCATACGGAAGCTTCCGTAATGCGAAAGTTCCGCCAATACATCGAATTCCGAATTTGTCATAGCGTACAAACCGCTTACGAAAGGATCCCAGTCCAAATAATTTTTATTGTAGTCTGCCTCAAGCTCATGGTATTTGGCAAAGGCTACGACTACTTCTTCCATATCGGTTTCGCTCCATTTTTCAAAAATCCCTTTGTTGGTGATGTTAGCTCCCGGATACACAATATCCATATAATAAACTTTGCCTAATTCGTCGTCTATAATGAACTGATAAGTATCTCCTGTTTTCGGGTTAGAAATATTACCCTGCCAGTAGTAAAACTCCGAGGCGGACACCGTCGGGTCCGACGCGCGCAGGAACGCGATGCTTTCGACTGCGTCATATGAACCGAGCTTTCCGAGATCAAATTTGGGCAGCGCGCCCGTCTCCTGGAGCAAACGCGCCTCCCGTACAAGGGCAAGCTCTGCCTGTGCCTTTGTCATCACGCTGCCTTTGGCGGGGATGCCGTCGGTATATTCATACTGCACGAAGCTTTCCCTGTCATTTTCTCCGGCCTGCGTGCTCCCGGCCGTTTCGATGCCTGTTGTCTCCGCCTCCAAAATACCATTCTGATTTCCTTCAAACGCGGACCGCTGCACTTCATACAGCACCTTGGTCTTCTGGTATTTTGTCGCCTTATATTGATAGGATTCGGAAGCTGTTTCATCCGTTTGAATGACATTCAGGAAGGCGGCGTCCGTTTTGCGTGCAAAATAAGGCGGCAGCCACGCGCTCATAATGACCACAAAAGCCGTTACGGCAATTGCGCACACATATTTTGCTATCCGCTTCATTGCCGCGTCCTCCTTGCCCTTCTAATTCGAATACATACGAGCGTGCCCGAGCCTACGATGCTTTTAAACACAAGGCGCGAACCGTGCATATGCGCGATCTTGTCGGAAAGCGCGAGGCCGAGTCCGGCACCGTTCTGTGCACGGGCACGGCTTTTATCCACCATATAAAACGCTTCCGTAATTTTTTTAATTTCCTCTTCCGGGATGCCCCGGCCGTGGTCCCGCACACAAAAAACATAATCGCGCCCGTCAATTTGCCCGTACAGCTCAATGAGGCTGCCCGGTTCTGAGGCTTTGCGCGCGTTATCAATCAGGTTGACAAGCAAGGTCTTGAAAAGATCCGGTTCGACCATAACGACCGCATTTTGCGCCGCCGTTTTTAGAATAAGCCCCGCATTTTCCATAATCGGGAGCATCAGTCCTTCAATCTCTTCGATCAATACGCGCGGATTGATACGCCGTTTTTCAAATTCCTGCCGCTCCAGTACCATCAGTTCCAGAAGCTTTAAAGACAGCGCTTCGAGGCGTTTTCCTTCCGTAAAAATATAATTTGCCGAAAGGAACATTTCCTCCGGCTTCATTTGCTTGGAGCGCAGCATATCCGCATAGCCGATGATGGACGTAAGCGGCGTTTTGAGTTCGTGCGCAAAGCTTGCTACGAAGTCTTCGCGCTGGCGCGCCGTATTTTCAAGCGCGTACATCTTATCCTGTACCGCGTCGGTCATGGCATTGAAGTCTTGCGTGAACTCTGCAATCTCATCTTCGCCTTTTACCTTCATGCGCACATCGTAATCCCCCTGCGCAATACGCCGCGTAGTTGCGGAGAGCCGCGTGAGCGGGCGGGTCAAAAACATGGAGACGACCAACATGACAAGGGCACTCAGGAGCAAAAGCACAATACTCCATTCCGTATAGGTATCGAACTGGGTTTCCCGTTCCTGGAAAATAGATGTAATATCCCGTGAGGTTTCAAGATAGACGGTCCTCTCGCCCACTTCCGTCCTGCAGCATACGGTAAGGTTATAACGGCCTTCGCGCTCACTGATCCGGTAGACGCGGGCCTGCTCCATTTCCTGCATGAGCTGCGTATCCGGCGGCTGGCCCGTACTGGAAAAAATTGTCTTATAGTTGTCATCCGAAACAATGATGCCCCGCCTGCCGCCGTTTTCGAGGGAGGATACGCTGTTTACGACAGCTTCGTCCGTAAGTTTCGTCCCCTGGTTGACATAGGTGGTGGCTGCACTTTCATAAGCAAGCTTCATCAATTGGTTTTCTTCGAGCGCCCGATCTGTTTCGCGCGAAAGCGCGGAAGTAAAAAAGGACGTAACCAAAACATAACCGCCCACCGCAAATACGACGGCGATCACAATTACCGTTGACAAAAATACCTTCCAGGCAAATTTCATCCTAGTATTCCAACCTGTATCCTACCTTATAGACGGCAACAATCATTTTTTCCCAGCCAAGTTTTTTGCGCAGGCGCTGGACATGGAGATCCACCGTGCGCGTGTCTCCAAGGTAATCGCTCTGCCAGACGCGTTCAAAAATGGTTTCCCGGAACAACGCGATATTTTTATTGCGGATAAACAGCAGCAGGAGTTCATATTCTTTCATTGTGAGATCTACCTGCCGCCCACCCTTTTTGACGCACCGCGACTGCGTATCAATTTCTACATCACCTATGGAAATTTTGTTTTCTCCCTTATTATACCGGCGCAAAACTGCCTCGACACGCGCAAGCAGTTCGACAATTTCAAAGGGCTTGATGATATAATCATCCGCTCCGAGGTGGAGGCCTTTTACGCGGTCCGCCACATCGTTTTTGGCGGTAATAAAAATGACGGGCGTTCCGGTGGGCGCGATATATTCCATCAGCTCGTACCCGTTTACCTTGGGCAACATGATGTCCAGCAAAATCAAATCGTACCGGTTTTGCTCGATCATGTCCGCCGCCTGCATCCCGTCGTCCGTTATGTCGCAGCAATATCCGCTCTCTGTCAGATTCACACGAATCAGGTTAGAGATCGGCTGCTCATCTTCTACGATCAATATATTTATCATAACCCGCTGTTTCCCCAAATCAATGGATTTATACGTTTATATTTATAATCGCTTTTTATTGTATCATATTTGTATCAAAGCAGGGGAATTTTTGGGTAAATCGCATAATGGCGCTATTTTTTATTACTTACTTTTCAAAAAACATTATTTGCTGCTTTTTTGGTAAAAAACAGATGATCTGGAAAACAAAAGACTGGAGCTGCATCGGCTGCTCCAGTCGGCCCGTAGAAAGAGAACCTAAATATCCTCTCCGAGATATACATCCATCATTTTTTCGATTCGCTTTTTTACTTCCGCGAGCCTTCGCGCAAGCTCTGGCCGCGAAAGCGGGGACGTAGTTTTAATATCAAGATCATTTGTCATTCGAAGGTGCAGCCAGCCAAGGGTATGCCAGGCATTTTTCAGATCCGCCCTGAGCTTTTCAAATTCCTCCCTCGGAAGATACTCATCCGGGCGATAGGAAACTATGTTAGTCCATGGTTGTTTTTTCTCGATGGTATTCATTGCTTCGCGCCGCAATTCGGGCAATAATTATCGCCTACGTAGTGTTTTGTGCCGCAGCTTTTACATTCCTTTAAGGACTGTGCCGCATTAAGCGCTACCTCAAGCTGCTGGAGCTCTGCATAGATGGCTTTAATCCGTTTTGCCGTTTCTGCCATATCGCCGCGCAGCCTGCCCTTGGCATAGGCCATTTCGCCCAATTGCCGGTATGCTTCTTCCAACTCGCGCTGTTTTTGCGTTTTCTGTGTATTCAGCTTGGCCGTTTCCACCAGTTCCTTCGATTTGCTTGCTACCGTATTTCCGAAAGCCACAAGGCCTTCCTTTGCCTTTGTAGCCGCCGACTTGGCCGCTTCTCCTACCGCCTGTCCGGCATCAATCGCTTTTTTCTGAGCGGCTTTCGCTGTTTTTTCTACTTGCTCTTTTGTCACTGCCATACCAATTCTCCCATTTGTATTAATCACGATCTTTTAATTCGACGGAAACTGCAAGAGAGGCCGCTTCCGCCGCTTCCGCCGCTGCTTCCGCAACACGGGCGGTAAGTTCCGCCGCTTCCGCCGCCGCTTCGTCCACACTGCCACGCTCCTGCGCGCTTCCGTTTTCTGCATATGCTTTCAAACGCTCCGCAGTCTTCCGCGCAGCAAGAATCGCTTCCCTGGAACATTCATATGCTTGTTCAATTGCGTTTTGCGCCGCCTTGATATAAAATTCCTTGCTTTTGATATGTGCTTGCTCCAAAAAATCGTCAAGCAGCTGTTTTTCGGAACCATCCATACTGCAAGTCTCCCCCTGATCCAGTCTAATTAATTATACACCGGACAAACCTGCTTAAAACCATAAACCGTTCTTCCCAGGAGCCGTTTTTTCGATTTTTTTGCAGGATATCCTTACCAGTGCGCATTAAAAAACGCAGCCTGTGGCTGCGTTTTTTGCCGCTTATCGCGTTTTTTCCAAAAAGGGAAAAACTTATTTCATTTCTACGTCTGCGCCAACTTCCTTGAGGGAAGCGACCAGTTTCTCTGCTTCGTCTTTTGCCAGTGCTTCTTTGATTGTGGAAGGAGCGGAATCCACCATCTCTTTTGCTTCCTTAAGGCCAAGGCCCGTAGCTTCCCTTACAACCTTGATGACTTTGATCTTTTCTGCGCCGGCAGCCTTCAGAACAACGTCAAATTCGGTTTTCTCTTCCGCGGCAGCGCCAGCATCGCCAGCAGCCGGAGCAGCAGCAACAGCTACCGGAGCAGCAGCGCTCACGCCGAACGTTTCTTCAATTTCCTTTACCAGTTCCGCAAGGTCCAGAACATTCATTTCTTTAATCGCATCAAGAATCTGCTTGTTATCCATGATTTATTATCCTCCAAATTTTTAATAGATTTCAAATTTTTGTGCTATGCACTTTTTACTGTTTTTGTTCCGCAACCGCTTTAAGCGCACATGCAAGCCCTCTTGGAATCGCCTGGAGCGCCAAAGCAAAGTTCGTAATCGGAGCATTCAGGCTGCCCATCATCTTCGCAATGAGCTCTTCCTTGGACGGGAGCTTGGACAGGCTCTCAATTTTTGCCGCATCCATTGCCTGACCATCCAGTATGCCGCCTTTAATCTCCGTCTTGTTTACATCCTTTACAAACTTGCAGAGAATTTTGGCCGGAGCCACTGGATCCTCAAACCCAAACGCAACTGCCGTCGGGCCTTTGAAGTAATCTTCCACGCCTTCGATGTTCAGTTCTTCCGCAGCGCGCTTAAGCATATTGTTCTTGATGACTTTATACTCTACGCCCGCTTCACGGAACTTGCTCCGCAGGTCGGATACTTCCGCAACCGTAAGGCCGCGATAATCGAGAACGATGACGCTCTGCGCGCGTTTCATCTTATCTACTACATCTGCAACGGCCGCCTGCTTTGCTTGTAATTTTGCTTCTTTCAACTTTTTCACCTCGCTTACTGCGCAGGATTCAATAAAAATGCCCTCTTAAAGCCATCCAGACCTTAAAAGAGCAACTAAGTTCTTATAAAATCAACCTCGTCAGGATTTCAGAGATTAAGCGTTACGCTCCTGAGTCTATGGCTTTTTGTGCATATTCCATTTTACGCAAGATTTATGATATCATGCCGGGAGGTTTATGTCAAGAATTTTACAGGAAATCAGAAGAACCCGGAAAATCCCGGTTCTTCTGATTCCGCCTCCGGCATTACTTATAATCTCTATATTTTTTAAATGTTTCGATCATGGCGAGGAAGTTCTCCACCGGTACGCCTGCCTGTGCATTGTGAATCGTATTGAATACGAAGCCGCCGCCCGGCTTGAAGATCCGCAGGCGCTCTTCCACCTCTGCCTTTACGTCATCGGGAGTACCGAAAGGCAGCGTCTGCTGTGTATCCACACCCGCACCCCAGAAAGTAATCCTGTCACCATATTTGTCTTTCAACAACTGGGGATCCATTCCATTTGCAGAACACTGCACCGGATTCAAGATATCGAATCCCGCTTCAATGAAGGATTCGATCAAAGGTTCTACCGCGCCGCACGAGTGCTTGAACACCTTCCATGGGGTGTTTTCATGAATCCAGCCCGTCATTTTCTTGTAGTACGGCATATAAACTTCCGCAAACATTTCGGGAGAGCAGAAAGGCGCATGCTGCGTACCAAAATCATTCCCGCATAGCTGAATTGCAACAATCTTATTGCCGACCGCTTCATAATAGCGTTTCAGGTTTTCAATTGCAATATCAGTTTGCCGATCAAACACTTCTGTAATATAATCCTTACGCATAATGACGGATACATACCATTCCTCTACCGCACGAATTCCTTTTGGGTCTTTCAGCTGAACACCAGGAACAAACGCGATATCGCCCAAGGCTGTGCCGCCCGGTGCGCCGAGAATCGCCTTATTAGTCGTTTCATATGCTGCTTTTGTTGTTTCCTCCATATAGCGCAGGTATTCGTCGCTGTACGGCGTAAATTCTTCCAGGTTATCTTCTACATTGAGATTATTATCATCAATTGGATGCTGCCGGGTAATTGCGTCAAAATAGAAGCCCCCTTTCGGCATCTTCCCGCTCGGCGGTACGCTTTTGTCTCCCTGCGGATATTCAAGAATGTTTCCTTCCGCATCCGGCTCGGTATTAAACAGGGCCGGAACGAGCACGGGCGTACCATCAAACAGCGTCCATTCCTTCCATCCTTCGTTGCGGAAACCGAAAATATTATTGTAATCTACAATCTTAACTGTATCAATTTCCAGAATATCCGCAAGTTCATCGTCAATCTCTCCAAGCATCTGATAGCAGCAAATTACTTTGATTGGCTTTTCTTTTAGCCCCAATGCGCGGCGCAGCGAATAAATAAGGCTGGCCTGTACTCCCGTAGTGCCGCCCGCGCCGAGGTCCAACGGCACCCGGTCTGGTTCCTCGTGATTCAGTGTTTTGATAACTCGTTCCCTTGAATTCATGTTTTTCTCCTTACCCTTAAAAAATAGTCACAAATAATGCATTTTATGGTTTCCAGATATGTATTGTTCTATGTGAAACGTTATATGAATCGTTTCACATAGGTATGATAACACACACATCTATCAAATGCAACTACCTTTTGTAAAATTTTCTTCTTTTTTTGTAAAAACTTATTTTTTATGTAAAAATAAAAGCAGACACATTTTTGTGCCCGCTTAAAATTGTTCTTGCTGGTATTCCCTTGCCAGTTAAAGCTGCCGAAGCTTTTGTTCCATTTTTTCCAAGGCCTCCCGCGCTTCTTGTTTTCCTTCAAGCACGCGGTTGAGTTCCCCGCCGATGATATGGTTATAGGCCGACTGTACCCCTCGTCCGCTCTCCCCATTCGGGAAGGTTCTCATCCGGCTGATTTCATAGGTTTCGGACAGCAGGTCTTTCCATGGATAGATTGCCGCAAGGTCCTCCCGTTCGATGCAATCTTTTCGCAGTGACGTTCCCCCGAGAAAAGAGAAAGGCACAGCCGCGCTTTCCCCGCAGATCCATTTCAGGAACCTAACGGCTTCTTCCGTATGCGCGCTATAGGGATTCACGCCAAGATACCATCCGCCCAGCACCGGACGGCGCCCCGGGATCAGGGCACATCCAATATTTCCGGCAACCTTTGACTTGGAATAATCGTTTATGTTGACTGCATGGGAATCGTAACTGACGACCATTGCACATTCCCCGCTCATGAAGTCGCGCTCTGCATCATTATAATTATAGTTGATTTTATCCTTTCGCACATAACGGTAACTTTCTATAAAATTCTCAAGCGCCCGCAATGCATTTTCGCTGTTGATGCAAATTTTTCCACCGCAGAAAACATCCCCGCCATAGGACCACAAGCGCGAAAGAAAGCCGATCGTCGTATATATATTATCCCCCCGGATTGCCGCAAGGCCATAGGGTACGGGGGAACGGTCATTATACTCCCGCGTGAAAAATTCCGCCGTGCGGTTATACTCTTCCCATGTGGCGGGCGGGAGCAGCTCGCAGCCGTATTTACGCCGGTACAGACGTTTCAGCCCGACATCTTCAAACAGGTCTTTTTGATAAAAAAGCAGGAGGGCGCCGGACATGAACGGCAGCCCATAAAGCAAACCGTGATAGGTTCCATATTTGGTGATAAGGACATTCAGGAACCCATCCGTATAGCCATCCTGCAAATGGTCCAGCGCAAGCAGGCTGCCTTCTTTTGCCATATCGTTCATCCAGACGATATCCGCCATGAGTACATCCGCTTCCGCGCTTTTTTCCCTGCCGATCCGGGCAAGACGGCCGTCAAGCTCATCATAAGGCAGTGCTTCGATTTCCAGTGTGACGCCCGTTCGTTTGGTGTAGATATCCACCATAAGCCGCAGCGCATCCGTAACCGGGCAATCAAACATACACAAGCGGAGCGTGGCGTTTCGTTTTGCTTCCGGCCGGCTGACCGGCTCTGTTTTTCGATATTCCGCCTCAATGAATTCGGGTTCCTGCACAGGAAAATCCGCTTCGGCTGCAAAAACTGCCTTTTCAGCCGCGAGAATTCCAGCCTTATGATAATCCGCATGGATCACGGCACAATAATGCTCTTCGTCTTCAACCCAATTTTGTTCTTTGACAGCGATCACCGGGAGATTTCTCCCGCGAAGGCGCACGGCCTGGCGCACTCCCTGTGCGATAGCAGCATTGCCCGCAATCAGCAGCCCCACGTCCGCCCCCTGTTCCAACATCGTATATGCAGCGCGGAACCCCTTCTCCCCACTGCAGTCAATCAGCTTCAGATGCGCTTTTTGCCCAAAGCAGGACATATGCAGATCCTGCAATTCTTTTTCGCCGATCATCCCGCGCTCAAAAATCATTCCCGGAAGAACGCCCTCTTTCCGGCACCGGTAAAACGCCCGCGCAAGCGCTTTCTCATAGCGAATGTATACGCAGTTTCCATCCGACTTTGCCACGTGGTTTCCAACGAGAACCACCGGCGTCTCTTCTTTTCCGGATAATTGCTTCAGGTAATTCCCGTTTTCGCCGCAGGGATACACAATGATTCCGTCTGCACGTTCCTCAAGCAATTGTTCAATATATTTTCGTTCCAATACACGGTTGTTTTTGCTGTTTTTGACGGTAAGATGATACCCCATCTCTTCAAGGCGCTCTTCCACTGCCGAAAGCATCGCCGCTATTTCGGCCTGATGAAGGTTGGGCACAACGAGGCCGATGGTGCATGACTTTGTATTCTTTAAACTGCGCGCCTTCGCATCCGGGCGATAGCCGAGCTCCTGCATCGTAC
Source organism: Christensenella tenuis (assembly GCF_014287795.1). Classification (GTDB taxonomy): domain Bacteria; phylum Bacillota; class Clostridia; order Christensenellales; family Christensenellaceae; genus Christensenella; species Christensenella tenuis. The sequence continues at coordinate 402,716 of NZ_JACOON010000002.1, read as the reverse complement.
GTTCGACACGTTCGATCAGGTCGATATTGTCTGTTTTTCCATTGAGTACGTTCGACACCGTGCCGACAGATACGCCTGCAGCAGCGGCAACATCTTTAATCGTCGCCATTGGTTCCCTTTCAGTTCAATTCATCCAGCGTAAGAGAATATCCCGGCAGAAAATGTTCCATAAAATATTCCACTTCCGGCAAATCCATTCCTTCTACCGCTTCCTTTGTGCGCGTGCAGGCTTTTTCAAATTCCCGGTTTCCCGTCCGAAGCTCTTCTAGGCATTTGATGTAGGCGCTGAGGCGGTCTGCCGCTTTCACGAGGATTTTTACGTCCGCATTCACTTCCTGCCGCACATACGGCGCGATGGAAGGCTGCATTTCTTCAGGCAGCATAGAAACGAGAGTATCTTCCGCATGGCGTTCGATTTTTTTATAGGACTGCGTAATATTACCGTCAAAATATTTGATCGGTGTGGGAAGATCACCTGTGATTACTTCGCCCGCTTCGTGATACAACGCCGCGGCGAGCACTTCCTTTTCGCCGATATTCCCGCCGAAATATGTATTCCGTATGATGCACAAGGCATGCGCGATAAGCGCGACGGAGAAGGTATGTTCCGCTACGTTTTCCTCTATATTATTCCGCATAAGGCCCCACCGCTTGATGTGCCGCATCCGCGATAGATAGGCATAGAAGCTTTTTTTCATTGAAAACACCTTGCATTCATTTTTCGTTGGTGATACCATTATACCATATTCAAAAAGTAAATACACTGCTGGGGGAGCTGCGGCTGAGAATCAAACCCTTCAACCTGCACGATAATGCGTGCGTGGGAAGCATAAATTTTTACAGTAAATTTAAACTCTCGCAGGCAGCGGGAGTTTTCCTTTTTTGCAGTGTGCTTACGGGAACCCGGACGGCATCGCCCGTTCGTTTATTCTCCGGCCTTCCTCTCGGCGGCCGGCCACGCAAAGGAGCGTTATATTATGTTTGACGATTTTTCCGAACTTACCTTGCCCGCAATCGTTATTGTGTGCGCAATCATCGCTGCAGGGCTGATTGGCTATTTCCTGTACCGGCGCAAAACGAATGGAGGAAAGCAGATCACAAAAAAATCCCAGTGGACAACAAAAGAGCTAACCACTGCTGCCCTTTGCATCGGCGCATCTTTTCTCCTGAGTTTTATCAAGGTGTTTTCCATGCCGAACGGCGGGTCTATTACGCCTGCAAGCATGCTGCCAATGCTCGCTTTTTCCTATATCTATGGATTTAAAAAAGGATTTATCGCCGGGCTGTGCTACGGGCTGCTGCAATTTGTGCAGGAACCTTTTTTCTTATCGTTCCCACAATTCGCGCTCGATTACCTCGCCTCTTTTTCACTGCTTGCGCTGGCGGGGCTGGCAAAAAGCAGCATTATCCCCGGCATTGTATATGGCTGCGGGGCGCGCTTTATCTGCCAGTTTCTTTCCGGTTGGATTTTCTTTGGTATGTATGCCCCCGAAGGTATGCCCGCATGGCTTTATTCCCTGGGATATAACGGTGCGGTCGTGGGTATCGAATGCGCCATTTGTGTGGCTGTTGCCGCAATTCCCGCGCTGTACAAACTATTTAACCGGCTCAAAAAAGAAGCGCTTGCCCAGCAGAAATCATTCGGTGAAACGATCAGGACTGCCCCGTAAAATTATAACGGAGCGCTTTTGGCCGGGAAAGAAAGGCTTTTGGCCAGCTTCTCCAGCGTATACGCGGCTTTTCCGGCTTCCATAAACGCCGACATAAGGCACGCCCCACTGGCTCCGGCCTCCCGTACCAATCCGATATTGCCACTGCCGATTCCCCCAATTGCAAACACGGGAATGGAAGCTTCGCTGCAGACCTCTTTTAAAAACGGGAGCCCGCGCGGCGCAAGCCCTGGTTTGCATGCCGTTTCGAATATGTGGCCCGCAACCAGGTAGTCTGCCCCAAGTTCAGCCGCCTCACGCGCCTGCTTTACAGAATGAACGGAAACGCCAACCCGCGAAAACCAGTTTCGTATCTGCGGCCGGGCGGCAAACGCCTGCAGTGAAAGATGAATCCGCTCTGCGCCAGCGGCGTGCGCCGCATCTGCGAAAGTATGCAGAATACAGGTAGTTCCAAAAGCCCGGCAAACGGCCATAACCTTTTTGGCAAGCACCCCGTATTCCTGTTCTTCGAGGTCTTTCTCGCGTACGATAATCGCGGATACGCCCGCAGATGCGACCTCTTTTATTTGCGATAAAAAATCTGTTTTGCATAAATGGCGGTTTGTAACCGCAATGAGTTCAAACATAAATATAGTCGCTCATGACGGGCTGCAAACCTTCTGACAGGATCATCTGGTAGATTTCGTCCACCGTCCTCCCGTCGTCGATTTCAAACTGCTCGTCTCCTTTGGCTTCGCCCGAATGCCCGCCGATCCCTACGTCTACGCCCGCAGAAATTTTTGTCGCCGCGATCTCGATGACATGATTGCGGAAACGGGCGCATTCGCGACTGGAAATTGTGATAGACGCAAATGGCATGAACAGCCGGTAAGCCGTGATGACCTGCAAAAGCTGCAGTTCGTGCACATCGCGCGGATTGATTTTATCGTTATTGATAATTGGCCGCAGGCGCGGGCAGGAAAAGGCAATCTCCGCATGCGGATATTTCCGCTGCAACAGCCATGCATGCATTCCCGTTGCATATGCATCCTTCCTGAAATCATTGAGGCCAAGCAGCGCCGCAAATCCGACGCCGCGGATCCCGCCCATAAGCGCGCGTTCCTGCGCGTTGAACCGGTAGGGAAAAATCCGTTTATGCCCGCCCAAGTGGAGTTTTTCATAGGTTTCCGTATCATACGTTTCCTGGAATACGGTTACGAAATCCGCGCCGCATTCGTGCAGGTAAGCGTAATCTTCCGAGTTCATCGGATATACTTCAAGCCCTATTACCTTAAAATACTTGCGCGCTATTTTGCATGCTTCCCCAATGTAGGCTACATCCGACATTTTGGGGCTCTCCCCGGTAAGCAGCAGGATTTCCTCAAGCCCCGTGGCGGCGATCGTTTTCATTTCCCGTTCCATTTCTTCGCTGCTGAGGCGCGCGCGGTGGATATGGTTATGGGAATTGAACCCGCAATAGATGCAATAATTCTCACAATAGTTCGCCAGATACAGGGGGGTGAACAGATAAATAGAATTTCCAAAATGTTTACGGGTTTCCTGCCGGGCCTTTTGCGCCATTTCTTCCAAAAATGGAAATGCCGCAGGCGACAAAAGGGCCGCAAAATCTTCCGGCGTACATACGTCATGCTTTAGCGCTGCTTCTACATCGGCTGCCGTATAGCGTCCACAGTCATATGCATCCATTCGCGCAAGGACCTGCTCCATAATATCCGGCTGGATTTGTTCCATCCCGGGCAGATAGGTCATATGGTCAATTCTTTCACTCATCGCTTTTCGCCCCTATTCCTGTAAAAAACCTGTCAACGGCGAAGACGCGCTCGCGCCCTGCTCAAGTATTCTTCCCGTTCCGGCGAGATATGCCGTCCGGCCCGCTTCAACCGCTTTCCTGAACGCTTCCGCCATTGCCGGGATATCCCCTGCGGTTGCGATGGCCGTATTGCACATTACTGCAGCAGCGCCCATTTCCATAGCCGCACACGCCTGCGACGGTCTGCCGATACCCGCGTCTACAATAACGGGCAGGTCAATCTCATTGATTAAGATCTCGATAAAATCCCGCGTACACAGCCCCTTATTGGAGCCAATCGGCGCGCCCAGCGGCATAACCGCCGCCGCCCCAGCGTTTTGCATATCCCGCGCAGCGATAAGGTCCGGATACATATAAGGCAGGACAACAAAGCCCTCCCCAGCCAATATTTCCGTGGCGCGCGCCGTTTCATAATTATCCGGAAGCAAATATTTGGAATCATGGATTACTTCAATTTTTATAAAGTCCCCGCAGCCGATTTCCCGTGCCAGCCGCGCAATGCGTACCGCTTCCTCCGCATTGCGCGCCCCTGATGTATTGGGCAGCAGCGTTACCCCTTTCGGGATAAAATCAAGTATATTTTCCACGTTTCCCGCGGCTGCCCTGCGCAGCGCGAGAGTAATGATCTGCGCGCCGGCGTTCTCTACCGCGGCTTCGATCAGCTTAAGCGAGTATTTTCCCGAGCCGAGAATAAACCGCGAGGTAAATTCATGCCCGCCAATGACGAGCGTATCTGTCTGTTCCATCGTTTCACTCCTTTGAAAGCGCACTATGCCGCGCTTATTCATCCAATTCTCCCAAAAGGACCCGCAGAACCATATTCGCCTGGTGGCCCGCGCATATCATAACCCGCGGCGCCATCAAGCCGCGCCCCGGCTGCGCCGGCGTTTCTTCATCCCCGCAAAGATAAAGGTTTTTCATCACCTTGCGTGTATGAATGGTATTTCCGCTGCCATAGCCCGCCATTCCCGACGCTGCCACGACTACTTTTCCCGGACATTCCGCGAGGACCGTATTCACAAGCATCGCCTTTGCTTCCGGACAATCGAACGCTTCGCATATGACCATATCGTCCTGCAAAATGGAAGCCGCATTTTCTTCCGTCAGCCGCACGCAATCCGTACGAACGCATACAAAGGGGTTGATTTCGGCGATCTCTTTTTGCAGCGCTTCCGTTTTGGGCAGCCCCAGATGGCACAAGCGGTATTGCTGGCGGTTCAGGTTGCTCGGCTCCACTTCATCAAAGTCGATCAGGTGCAAATGGCCTACGCCCATGCGCGCCAAGCTGACGGCGATATTGGATCCGAGTCCGCCAAGCCCGGCTATGGCAACGCGGGCATGCCTGATTTTCTCATACACGCCCGGCGTATGCCGCGCGCGCAGCATCTGCTCCAGTTCATCTTTCCCGGGCATTTCCCCCTTACGGATGACAATAATTTCATCGTTTTCAGAAAGCGGCAGGTTTTCCCGCGTCTGATATCCGTTGAGGATTACTACCTGATCCGTATATCCTCCATCCTGCGGGGAACGCACGGCATCGTATAAATTGCGCCATGGCACGTCGGCCTCTTTTCCATTGATCCACAGTTTCATATCAGCCTCCGCCTACAAAACCGACAATTTCAAGGACGTCTCCATCTTCAACGCATACGTCCCCAAAAGCCGCCTTCGGGACAATATTGCCGTTGCGCTCCACGGCAACCCGCTCCGCCTGATATCCTTTTTCCCGAAGCACTCCGGCAATCGTTTTGCCTGCGGCCGCTTCCTCTTTTCCATTGATCCGGACCATTCGCCGTTCTCCTTTAATCCATGATGTCAACGTCTTCCCCACGCAATATTTTGTTGATATTGCGAACCGCACACATCTTTCCGCACATGGTGCAGGTATCTTCATGCTCGGGAGTGGATTCGCTGCGGTACTGGCGCGCACGCAGCCCACCGTCGATGGCCAAGTCAAACTGCCGCTCCCAATCGAGGCTGCGCCGCGCATCGCTCATGGCATAATCCCACGCCCATGCGTCTTTGTTTCCTTTTGCAAGGTCCGCAGCATGCGCTGCAATCTTGGCTGCAATAATTCCCTCGCGCACATCTTCCACCGTGGGCAGGCGAAGGTGCTCCGCGGGCGTTACATAGCACAGGAAACTTGCGCCGTAGGTTGCCGCAATGGCCCCGCCGATCGCGGAGGTGATATGGTCGTAGCCCGGGGCGACATCCGTGACAAGAGGCCCGAGTACATAGAAAGGCGCCCCCTTACATACCGTTTTCTCGATTTCCATATTTGCTTTGATCTGGTTAAGCGGCATATGCCCCGGTCCTTCGATCATGACCTGTACGTCTTTTTCCCACGCGCGCATAGTCAATTCCCCCAGAGTCACCAGTTCCTCGATTTGCGAGACATCGCCCGCATCTTCGATCGAACCCGGGCGGCACGCGTCCCCAAGGCTGAGGGTGACGTCATATTCCCGGCAAATATCGAGAATCTCATCATAATATTCGAAAAACGGATTTTCATTTCCCGTCAGCATCATCCACGCGAAAATGATACTGCCGCCCCGCGACACCAGGTTGGTATGGCGTTTACATGCCCGGAAGCGTTCCGCGGTATTTTTATTGATCCCGCAGTGGATCGTCATGAAGTCTACGCCATCCTCCGCATGCATTTTGAATACGTCGATCCATTCACGCGCGGTGATTTTTTTCAGCGCTTTATTATAATAGACAACCGCGTCATAAATCGGAACCGTTCCGATAACCGCCGGGCATTCCGCCACAAGCTTCCTGCGGAACGTTTGCGTATCGCCAAAGGAAGAAAGATCCATGATGGCTTCCGCGCCCATTTCGACGGCGCTCATCACCTTTTGCATTTCCACATCAAGGTCGAGGCAATCGCGGGAAGTCCCAAGATTGACATTGATTTTTGTTTTGAGCGCGCTGCCAATGCCGCTGGGCTTCAGGCAATGATGGTTTTTATTTGCAGGGATGGCTACCTGGCCTTTTGCTACCAGCTCCATCAAATCCTTTTCCCCGATCTTTTCCTCTTGCGCGACTTTCTTCAGTTCATTTGTTACAATGCCCTGACGCGCCGCATCCATTTGTGTCGTGTACCCCATGTTTTCTTTCCTCCTCGATATTGTTCAGGCCCGCAAATTTTCCCGGAGAAGGCGGTGCACTCAATCCCCGTTTGCGCTTCCTGTTTGATGACGTTTCAAAATTCCATTTTATCCACGGCAAAACAGTGGTCGAGCGGCCCCCGGCCCTGCCCAAGGTCAAGCCGGGCGCAAAGCGCATGGTATAAATACCGTTTTGCCTGTTCAATGCTTTGCTTAAGGGAAAGCCCTTCCGCGAGGCGGCAGGCGATTGCGCTTGAAAGCGTACACCCCGTCCCATGTGTATTGGGATTATTTACCCGTTCCCCGCAAAACCACCGTGTATTTCCAGCCTCGCACAGCACATCGTCCGCCCCCGTTTTATGGTGCCCGCCCTTAACCAAAACCGCGCAGCCATACTGCCGCGCCAAAGACCGGGCGGCGGCCTCCATACCATCGGCGGTCTCGATCCGTTCCCCGGTCAGCGCTTCCGCCTCCGGCAAATTAGGCGTTATGAGCTCCGCGCGCGGCAAAAGCAATTCGCACAGGGCATCCTGCGCCGATTCATCAAGTAAGCGGCTGCCGCTTGTGGAAACCATCACGGGATCTACCACAATATGATGCGCATGGTATTCCGTCAGTTTGCGCGCTATTACGCGGATCAGTTTTGTTTCGGAAACCATACCGATCTTGACCGCGTCCGGCATGATATCTGAAAAAATACATTCCAGTTGTTGTTCAAGGAAAGCTGCTTCCACCGGCATGACGCCGTATACGCCCGTCGTATTCTGCGCGGTCAGCGCAGTGACAGCGCTCATCGCATACAGTTTATGGACAGTGATGGTTTTGATATCGGCCTGTATGCCCGCGCCTCCGCTGCAATCGCTGCCCGCAATTGTAAGAACTGTTTTCATTCGTGCTTTTCCCCCGTATATCCAAGCATCAGTTTTGCCTGACGCGCCAGATTTTCCGCCGCTTTCTTAACGTCAGCCGCGCCGAAAATCCCTGCCGCCACCGCAACGCCAAAAATCGGCAGGCCCTGCAATTCAGCTATATTGGATTCATCGATTCCCCCGATTGCTACGACGGGTATTTGTACAGACCGGCATATTTTTCCAAGCAGCCCATGGGGCATGGGTACTGCGTCGGCTTTGGTGGACGTTGCGAAAACCGCGCCCGAGCCGAGGTAATCCGCCCCTGCCGCCTGCGCTGCAAGGGCTTGTTCCACCGTCCGGGCCGTCGCCCCGATAATCTTCCCGTTTCCCAGCCGCCTGCGCGCAAGATCCACCGGCATATCTCCAGCCCCAAGATGCACGCCCGCCGCGCCTATGGCCTGTGCAAGCTCTACGTTATCGTTTATGACCAGCGGTACTTTATACCGGTCACACAGCCGTTTGACTGCCAGCGCTTTTTCCTCGAGCGCCCGCCCGCAGAGGCGCTTTTCACGCAATTGCAAAAGTGTAACTCCCCCCGCTAGCGCTCGCTCGATTTTCGGCAACAGTATGTTTTCATCTTCCTGCGGCGTCACCGCGTAGAGCAATAAATGGTTTCGATCCATATCCGTTTGCTTTTCCTCCTGCCAGGGAAACAAAAAAGGGAATACCTGAATGCGTATTCCCTCAAAATTCCAATTGCGAATTCCTACGTTGGCATTACCCAAATCAGGTTCCAAGGGTCGAAGCTGCCCGCGCTTCCTCTCAGCCCACAACATGAGCTCCCCTGTTCATTTTCTACAGTATATCACTTCCCCGAACATTTTTCAAGCCATATCGAAATACCGCCTTGAAAATGATTGGCGTAAAGGCGCCAAGCATTTAAAAACGCCTGTCTGCCTTATTTGAAAAAATCCGTAAGCTTATCGTAATTCTGCATCAGGCCGCCGTAGGATCCGTAATCGCCCGGATAGACTTCGAGCATCAGCAGCCCCCGGTAATCCATTCCTGCAAGCTTTTCCCTCATTCCGGCCCAGTCCATTTCTCCTGTAAACGGAAGGCAGGGGATGATCCCTTTTTCCGGATCCTTCCGGTAATCGCATATGTGGATATGAGCAAGGCGCCCGTTCATATCGTCTATATAATCCATAACTTCATAGCCGGATTGCGCCGCCTGCTTGATGTCAAGGGTGAAATACAGGTTATCGCTGTCCGTGTGGCGAAGGAGTTCGCTCGCAAAGCCGGGCTGCGCATACCAGCACCAATGGACAGTCTCCCAGGCAAGCTTAATCCCCTTTTTCTTCGCGCATTCGGCCAGGACTGTAGTGCGCTCTCCCGCGAATTCATAATTGACGTGAAGGGTTTTTGCCCGTTTGACGTTCATCGGGCCATGGAAAACATAGAGTTCCGCACCGATCTGCGCCGCCGCATCCGTGACCTTCTCAAATATATCGAGGGCCTCTTCATACTGCCGCTGGTGCGCGGAATAAAGTTGGGGTTCAAATTGCGTACACAGGGCGTGTATGGAACGAATATGCGCGCCTTCCCCCTGTGTGATACGCCTGATCTCATCTGTAAACGGCTTTTCGTATTCCGACATGGCGGAAAAAAAGACTTCCATATCGCGCACGCCGAGTTCCGCCATTTTTTTGACCGCTTCTTCGTTATAGAGCCTGCAGAAGAAGCAAGCTGTTGACATTCCTGTTTTCATTGCACGTCCTTTCCTGCTACTATTTTATTTCATAGCGCCTCTTTTGTCCAATTTGTTTTTGTTATATAATAGGTTCGTACCTTAATTTATGACAGGAGGACGAAAACGGATGGAATATAAAATTGCCAGAATTCCCGGCGACGGAATCGGTCCGGAAATATCGGAAGAGGCTGTGCGTGTGCTGAACCGTATCGGTGAGTTGTATGGCCATACCTTTACATGTGCGGAGGTGGATGCGGGCGGCATTGCCATCGATAAGTACGGCGATCCGCTGCCGGAGGAACAGCTTGAGATCTGCCGCAAGAGCGACGCGGTGCTCCTCGCGGCGGTAGGCGGCGAAAAATGGGACGACCTTCCGGTGGATAAACGTCCGGAAAAAGGACTTTTGCGCCTGCGCGGCGGACTCGGTTTATTTGCAAACCTCCGCCCAGCGATTATTTACAGCGAGCTTAAGGCCGCCTGCCCTTTGAAAGATGAAATCGTAGGCGACAATCTCGATATCCTCATCCTGCGCGAGCTGACCGGCGACGTATATTTCGGCGAACGCGGCGGAGACGACATTACCTACTCTTCCGACCTTATGAATTACCACGATTATGAGGTGGAGCGCATCGCGCGTCTTGCGTTTGAATCGGCGCGCAAACGGGATAAAAAAGTGACGAGCGTGGACAAGGCCAACGTCCTTGCCACGTCCCGCCTGTGGAGGAATACGGTAAACCGCGTGGCAAAGGATTACCCGGATATTGAACTAAACCATATGTATGTGGATAACGCGGCCATGCAGCTCGTGCGCAACCCACGCCAGTTTGACGTGGTGGTGACGGGCAACCTGTTTGGAGATATCCTGACGGATGAAGCCAGCATGATTACCGGGTCGATCGGCATGCTGCCTTCCGCGAGCCTCGGCTCCACCAAGCTTGGGATGTATGAGCCAATCCATGGCTCCGCGCCCGACATCGCGGGAACAGGCAAGGCCAATCCAATCGCCATGATCCTTTCGTGCGCGATGATGCTGCGGTATTCCTTTGACCTTGAAACGGAAGCGCAGGCCATTGAAGCCGCAGTGAAGGCCGTCCTCAAAAACGGCGCACGCACGGCGGATATCGCCGCAGGCGGAAAATCCATTTCGACACGGGAAATGTCGGACCTGATCCTTGCGGAACTGAAATAAGGAATTGAACCAAAAAAGGGCAGTCCCGAGGAAAAACCCGGGGCTGCCCTTTTTATGTAGAAAGAAGATTTAAGCTGGAAGGCAGATAAAAAAGGAACGGATCACTGTGCCGTTATCCAGTTTCTCCCATAAAGCGTTGAGTAGCGAAACGGATGCGCAGGTATCGCGCCTCAATATCGTTTGAAACCATCGCTTGGTCTCCAGCCATAATTGCGTTATTATATTTAAATTTATTGTATTCCCAAAACAAGTTTATGCCTACACACCGCCCGTTTTTCCTCCCGGGCTTTTCTGGCTTTTTCTATTTCCATTTTATGCCGCAGGAAAGGCAGCTATCCAGGTGAACACACAGCACGTCTCCGCAATGCGGGCATGCCTTTCGGCATAGAAACACCCCCAAAGTTAGTTTCAGTATATTATACCGCTTAACTTTAGGGGTGCAGTCTATCCACCAGTTCTTTCTTTTATTTTTCTCAGTCGTCTTTATTGTTTTTCACCGAATCCATGATTACCGCCGCAATCAGGAGCGATCCCTGTAGCACCATCTGCCAATAGGTCTCAATATTCATCAAGTTCATCCCGTTGGAAATAATGCGCAGCAGGAATACGCCGACGAGCGTTCCGATAATACTTCCTTTACCGCCCGCAAGGCTTGCACCCCCGAGAACGGCAGCCGATATCGCATCCATTTCTGCACCGCTTGCTGCAGCAGCGATCCCCGATCCATTTTGCGAAGTGACCATGAAGCTTGCGATTCCACATAAAAAACCGCTGATCGCAAAAGTAAATGCATTTGTCTTCGCGGCGTTGATCCCGGCAAGACGGCTTGCCGGTTTATTGGATCCTACCGCATATACGCATCTGCCGAATACAGTATACTTCAAAACAAACCATGTGAGCACCGCCACCGCGAGCAGGATGATGAAAGGGAGCGGAATCACACCGAATACATTTATTTTGCTAAACTCGCGGAACAGGTCGTTGCTGAACTGTATCTGCGGGCGATTGTTGATAAGCTGCGCAAATCCATTGAACATTTGCCCAGTCCCTATCGTAACGACAAAAGCAGGTAGCCGCAGCTTAGTGATTACAAATCCGTTAAAGATCCCGCACACGAGCCCCACCAATATTCCTGCCGCCGCAACCAGTACCACATTGTCTATAGTCTGCAGCATCGTACCCATAACCATGCTGGAAAGCCCTACGATATAAGCGACCGAAAGATCGATTTCCCCACCGATGATAATAAAAGTCATGCCAATACCGATAAGACCGAACACAGAGGAATATTTAGCAATCGTCATGAAATTTTTGCCGGTAAAAAATTTATCAGGAATCATGACCGTGAATACCACAAATACTATGGCAAAAACGATCAGCAGCAGATGGGTGGATGTAAATTCAAATTTTTTCTTGTTCAGTATCAAAGGCTTCGTCTTCATTACGCTCCTCCTCCGATTGCATATTCCATCAACCTTTCCTGCGTATAATCGTCGCAGCAAAGCTCCCCAGTCAGCCGTCCTTCGCACAGGACAATAGCGCGGTCCGTAAGCGAAAGCACCTCCGCCTGCTCAGAGGAAACCATCACTACTGCCATGCCTTCCTGGCAAAGTTCCTCGATCAATTTATAAATTTCCACCTTGGCCCCCACATCAATCCCCCGCGTTGGTTCGTTCAGGATGATGACATCCGGTGAAGTTTCCAGCCATTTGCCAACGACAACTTTTTGCTGGTTGCCGCCGGAAAGTGTTTCGACCACGGTATCGCCCGACGGCGTACTGACATTTAGCTTTTTTATCCATTTATCCGCATTCCGATCTACCCTCTTTTTATCTACTATGAATCCCTTGCCTTTTGTATACCGGTCGATCACGGCGCTGGCGAAATTTTCCTTTACAGACTGGGACAAAATCAGGCCTTCCTTTTTTCTGTCGTTGGGAAGATAGGCGATCTTAGCTTTCTTCGCATCCTCCACACTATGGATCTTCACAGGTTTTCCATGCATCAGTATCTCGCCTTCCTGCAATTTCGACGCACCAAAGATCGCTTTACACATTTCCGTGCGTCCCGCCCCCATCAGGCCAAACACTCCCAGTATCTCACCCGCCCGAACACTGAATGAAATATCTTTAAGGGTTTTGTTTTTCAAATGCTTTACCTCCAGCACCACATCTCCCTTTTTGATCTCTCCCTTAGGATACATATCTTTGATTTCGCGGCCCACCATAAGCTGCACCAGCTTTTCCGGCGTAGCATCCTTCATGGAAAACGAATCGATGCGTTTTCCATCCCGCATGATCTGAATGCGGTCCGCCACCGCGAACAACTCCTCCAGCCTGTGGGAGATGAAAATAACCCCGATCCCTTCTCCGGCCAGTTTCCTCGTCTGTTCAATCAGGCTTTTTACCTCGGCATCATTGAGCGCGGACGTTGGTTCGTCCATAATCAATATCTTTGTATCCGAAGCAAGCGCCTTAGCAATTTCAACCAGCTGTTTTTCAGCTGTGGAAAGCGTTTTGACCAGCGCCCTCGGATCGATCTGGACATTCAGCCGCGCAAGGATTTCTTTTGCCCGCCGGTTCATTTCCTTCCAGTCCACTTTGATCCGGTTTGCCTTCGGAAGTTTCCCCACAAAAATATTTTCCGCTACTGTCAGTTCATCGTAATAGCTGAGTTCCTGATAAATGATCCCGATGCCTTCTGCTGCCGCATCTGCCGGTATTTTGAAGTTCTTCTTTTCGCCATCCACATATATCTCGCCCGCATCCGGCAAATATACGCCCGAAATAATTTTAAGCAATGTAGATTTTCCCGCACCATTTTCGCCCAGTAACGCAAGCACTTCTCCCCGGTTTAGTTCCAGATCGACATTCTGCAGGGCTTTTACGCCCGGAAATTCCTTGCTGATTCCTTTTAGTTTTAATAATTCACTCATAATACATTACTCCTCATCCTGCGAATCTGTTGTCATTCGGCTCCTATGACTTATGCTTGAAGCTGTCTACAATGACCGCGAACACGAGGATCGCCCCCTGCGCAACAAGCTGCCAATAGGATGATACGCCCAACAGGTTTAATCCGTTTGTAATCGTATTGAGCAGCAACACACCAATGAGCGTCCCTACCATGCTACCAGAACCACCTGCAAGGCTCGCTCCTCCGAGCACCGCGCCTGCAATCGCATTCAACTCCGCACCGTCCCCGCTATTCGTAAGCCCCGCGCTGTTTTGCGAAGTGCTGATAAGACCAGCGATCGCCGCACATATTCCGCAGATGATATAAGTCGACAATTTGATCTTTTTTATATTGATTCCTGCAAGCTTGCTTGCTGTCGCATTCGAGCCCACGGCAAATATCTTCTTTCCAAACGGAGTCATTTTCAAAAGGAAAGCACCAACCACGATCATACAAAGCATGATAATAAATGAGTTCGGTATCTGGCCAAAACTGTATCCACGGCCAATAGCGGCAAAATCTAGGTTGTTAAACGGCGTGTTGACTCCCCTGGTAGTCAGAAACGCCAAACCTTTAAAAATTTCCATCGTGCCAAGCGTAACAACAAACGGGACAATATTGAGCTTAGTAACCAGCAGGCCATTGGCGAGTCCGCACGCTACTCCGATCGCAAGAGCAGCAATGATCATCAACGGAACCGAACCGGATGCAGGCATGATCGCCGCTAGTACCATCCCGACAAGCGTAACCACCGAGCCTACGGAGATATCAATCCCACCGCCTACGATAACGATCGTCATACCTACCGCAAGCGCTCCTGTGATTGCTGAGTATTGCGCAATGCTGAGAAAATTTTTGACCGACAGAAAATAGGGCGACAACACCGCCATAATGGCGCAAATCACAATCCACACAAAAAAGGTCGACCACGCCGACGTCATGTGAAATCTTTTTCCTTTAATACGGTTTGCTTTTACGTCTTCCATTCTCTTCCTCCAACAGTATTTACCGCCCGGCTTTTGAGGAACCGGGCGGCGCCCCTTTTCGCCCATCATCTTAAGCAGCGGAGCGATACAGGGCTTAGTGCCTATGGTCATCCTTCAAATTTATTTTTGATAAACTCCATACTTTCCCGGAGCTGTTTGGTAAGTTCGGCCTCGTTCGCACCTCCCGAAAGATCGCGCCACAGGAACGTATTATAGGCAACGCTGCCCCCAGTCACGACAAACGGCTCCACCATCAGCATCTTATCGTAACCAAGCATTCTGAGTTCCTTGAAAAACAGATCCCAGTTGATCTGCTTCCCCTGGCCCGGCAATCTCCGGTTTGCTTCGCCCAAGTGTACATGATAAATTTTATCACCCGCAAGACGTACGGCCGCGGCCATATCATCTTCCTCAATATTCGCATGGAACGTATCGAAGGTAATACCCAGCGCCTGTGGATTCCCGGAAAGATCCATCAAATGCCGCAGTTCCGCAACCGTCGTGACGATGAATCCCTCGAAACGGTTGGAGATCTCCGTTGCCAGCAACAACCCTTCGTCTTCTGCTGTCTTACAAATGGGCCTCATGCACTCGGCGATTTTTTCAAAATAAGGTTCTTTATCTGTGATTGGCGTAACAGGTTTTGCGGGCCATGTGGAGTGGATCGTCGTATTGCTGACCTTCCCGCCCATTTTTACCGCCCACGCGACCTGTCCTTTCATATACTCTACAGTCTTTGTGCGAACTGCCGGGTCTTCGCTGTAATAGCTCAGCCCCTGTTCTTCCGTCGGATAGATCGTATAGTTGATCTCCACATTCCGATCTTTCGCAAGTTTCTTAAAATCTGCCAGTTTATCTTCCGGCCAGCCGACAAACTCCGAGGCGTGTATCTCCATTCCGGTGAGCCCCGCATCCGCGACCCGGTTTACGAGTTCCACCGGATCGTTTCCATCCCAGTTTTTTGCCCAATAAGTATAAATTGTGCCATACGTTGCCATTTTTTGTCCTCCTTTGCAAAGCATCTTCCGCGGCAGAAGAGTAGATTTTCTTCCGCCGCGCGCATACTCTTTTCTCAGCCTACCTGGTAATCGTCGTAAATAATACTGTCTGTCAGTACCTGTTCGTAATCGTCCTTGGTAATGACAACCGGCGGAACATTCCACGAATCCGGGAGTTCATCCGTTTCCCCTTTCAGGTAGGGTTCCAACGTCTCGAGCATATAGTACCCATACATTTCCGGAAGCAGCGCTGCCGAGCATACCCATGCCGTATCCGGGTTTTTGAAATTATTGATTGCCAGGGTAGAGCCGTCAACCGTTCCGATCAGTGCTTTATCCTGATAGCCAAGCTTTTCAATGACCGCTTCAGCTCCCTGTCCGGAGTCATCCACAAATCCGCCGATCAGGATATGCTCCGCCTCCGGGTGGGCATTAATGGTATCCTCCACCCAACGCATTGCAACCTGGGAATCGTTGTTCGTTACATCGCACTGAACATAGATTTCATCCGGCACTTCTACCTTCGAGCGGATCCCCTCAAGCATTCCTTCATGCATTCTCGCATCATTGATTTCAGCACCTGCAAGACTCTCAAGTCCGATATACAGGTCGATTGTCGGATTTTCTCCCCATTTCTCAATTGCCGCTTCTGCCAGGGCTTCCCCCGCAGAGTAACCAGCGGTCACGTTGTCTGCTCCAAAAAATGGAAAATCGGGAATGGGCTGATCCATTCCAATTGCGAGAACGCCCGCTTCCTTACAGATATCGGATAGTGTATCGCCGACCATGAAACCCATAACACTTACATAAACGTCGCAGTCCGAGTCACAAATGAGCTGGCAGTTTTCTGTCGCAGTCGTGCCATCGAACTTATCGTCCAGCACCATGCATTCGATTCCGCGGTTCGCGCATTCCTGCTCAAAGTATTTTGCTACTGTTGCATGGAATGTATTGGACATATCCATGCAGGCAAAGCCGATCTTGAGCGTATCGTCTCCATTGCCGCGCGGATAGTTCCCGGCCGCGGATGCCGCTCCGCTGCTTTCGCTTCCCACCGTTTCCGCAGAGGCAGAACTTTGTGCGGATGCATCTTCGCTCCCTGCCGGCTCCGTGCTCCCCGAGCATCCCGCGAATACAGCTACTGCCAGCAATACTGCTACAACCAAACATAAAATCTTTTTCACAACATTTCCTCCTTTTATCTATGGCTCCTGGCCTTTGGTATTATATCAAAGGGCGTCTGGTAATGAGGGAGACCGCGGGGCCGGCGCACGTTTATCCGGCCCCGCAGGCTGCTCCTTGAATCATTATCATTCGCCGATAATGCGCTGCTTACTGCTTTTCCTTATCCTGTTTCGGCTGCCCATTCCACGCTGCAAGGCCGCCGTCTACCGATAGGTTGTGACCCGTAATATGGATAGATTCATCCGAAACAAGAAAAGCAATCGCGTCGGCCACCTGCGCAGGAAGACCAATCCTGTGATCCGGGATCGCCTCCTGAAATGCATCGATCACCGCTTCCGAAGAACCGTTCAAAAACATCGGAGTTGCCGTTGCAGAAGGGGAAACAACATTGATCCTGATCCCATCTCCGGCATAATCAAGCGCTGCCGCCTTGGTAAGCCCGATCACCGCGGACTTGCTTGCACAGTAAAGCGGCGCATTATAATCCCCATTGATTCCGGAAAGGGACGCGAGGTTTACGACTGCGGCAGTTTCATTGCCCATCATAAGCGGGATCAAATATTTCATAGTGTGATATATTCCCTTCACATTCACGTCCATCTGAATATCAAAATCTTCAGGCTGGCTTTCATGCAATAACCCTCCGCGAAACACACCCGCACAATTTATGAGCGCATGGCATGTTCTAAATTCTCTTTTTACAAATCCCGCCAGTTCCGCTACGCTTTTCTCATCCGCTACATCCGTCCGCCATGACGCAATCCTTCCCGGGTAGCGCTCCGCCAGAACGTTTTTCGCTGCCACGAGACGTTCTTCATTGCGGTCTACAGCTACGACCCGATAGCCGAGCGTCAGAAGCTTTTCCGCCGCTACGCATCCAATTCCACTGCTTGCACCTGTAATAACAGCAATTTTCATAATTTTACCTTCTTTTCCAATTTCGCCTGTTGAATACTTTCAAAATGCTTATTCGTTAGAATCGGTCGACCGTTTGCTTGTTTTCATCGTAATATATCATCGTATTTTTGTCAATATTTATTTTTATTTTTATTTATTAATTTTTTCTTTTCACTTTTGCGCCATCGTTGCACAGTCCAATTATCGTCATTTTTTAGCGATATAAAGCCATTTTGTTCATTTTGTTATTTTCTTTTTTATTTCGTTTTTTTGAAAACAAACGCAAATTTTAGAAAATTTCTACTGGACTTTTTTTCTTTTTTATTCTAAACTAAATACAGGACATTCTTCACACAAAAAAATAATAAACAAAAGGAGAACTGAATATGAACGGAAAAATCTGTGGGCTTGCACACATTGGGCTTTTTGTAGAGAATATCGAACGGACGAAAAAATTTTACCATGACGTCCTGGAATTCAATACATTGTATGAATGTGAAATCGACGATGCGGATGGGAAAACACAAATCGCCTTCCTCGGAAACGGGAGCTGTATAATCGAAGCCGTCCGGTTTGCACATCCTGCCAAACGGCCGGATGGAATCGTCGATCATATCGCGCTCCAGGTGCGCAATATTGAAGCCGTCCGGGATTCTCTCCTTGAAAAAGGCGTTCGTTTTGAGTCTGAAGACATTGTTTTCAATGGCGCGGTCTTTCCGAATGGTTCAAAGTGGATTCTGTTCCGCGGACCGGACGGAGAACACTTGG
Source organism: Christensenella tenuis (assembly GCF_014287795.1). Taxonomy (GTDB): domain Bacteria; phylum Bacillota; class Clostridia; order Christensenellales; family Christensenellaceae; genus Christensenella; species Christensenella tenuis. The sequence goes on along the minus strand of NZ_JACOON010000002.1, from coordinate 384,547 downwards.
AATTGAACGAAGTTTTGTAATCAAAATGTTTCCTCACTACTCTGGGGCACCGTGCAAGCTTTTCAGGTTACGCGGTGCCCCTATTTTATTCTGTTACGAAAAGAGCTCCCCTTTCTTTTTTATATTTGCCTTTTTTGTATTTTATATTTCATCTTTTTATCATAAATTTTATTCTCTATTGACGACTTCTATAAATCCGGTCATAATAGATTATAGGAAAATGATGAAAGCAACAGGGTAAAAAAGCATGTTTAAAGCCGCCCGCCAGCAAAAAATAAAAGAGATTATCCTGGATCAAACCCAGATCGATGTGCAAACGCTGAGCACACTGCTTAACGTCTCGGCCGTTACGATTCGCAGCGATCTTGAGGATTTGGAGCAGGAGGGATTTATTGTCCGTTCCCACGGTGGCGCAATCTTAAACGCTGCCCAAAATCAGACGGATACCGCCCCACCCTCTATGGTTCCGGATATAGACGATCCTCACGGCAGGGAAAACGAGCATATCGCCCAGATTGCAGCACATCTTGTGCAGGAAAACGAGTGGATATTCCTTGGCTCAGGAGCAGCCTGTACAGCAACCGCCCGGGAACTTTTATCGAGGCAGGGCCTTAATATCATCACTAATAACCTGAATGTAGCAGCTGTATTCTCTAAAAACAAATCTTGTAATCTACTCGTCACCGGCGGCAACCTGAATCACTCCGGAATGTTCTTGAGCGGAGATATTTTTGAACGGGCGCTAAATGGAATTTATCTTAGTAAGGCATTTATCAGCGTTTCCGGTATTGATATGAATGGTGGATTTACTGTTTCCGACATTGATCAGGCAAATATTTATAGCAAAATCCGTTCTGTTTCCAAAGAGATTATTTTTATAGCGGATTATACAAAGTTCGACGAGGTCTCTTTTATGCGCATCGCATCTCTAAATGAGGCGGATGCTGTAATTTCCAATGAAAAAACGCCGGAGGAATATAAGGAATACTTTTTCAATAACGGCATTAAAATTTTTACATCGTATAAAATTAATCCGTCGTCGATCGGCTGACAGTACTGCAATGGTATTTATTTATACCGTTTATAAGGGGATCATGATGAAAGCACCTGTTCTTGAAGTGAAAGATTTGTCCGTAGATTTTTCCGGCCAAAAAGCGCTTGACAACGTAACGCTAAAAATCTATCCTTCTGAGATCCATGCGCTTGTCGGTTGCAATGGCGCAGGAAAGTCCGTACTGGGAAAAGTGGTTTCCGGTGTTTTAAAGCGCAGCGGAGGAACCATCCGCTTAAATGGGAAAAAAGTGAATTTCAATACCCCGTTTGACGCGTCGCGGCACGGCGTTGTGATCTCTATGCAGGAGCTTACAATTTTTGATAACCTCTCCATTTCCGATAACCTGTTTGTGAATCACCCGATTACACACAGCAAGGTGATACTGAACCCGAAGAAGATGCGGCAGACAGCCTATGAGTTGCTTTCGCGTTTCCACATCACTGTCGATCCATCTGCAAAGGCAAAGAATTTGCCGCAGGCCCAAAAATTTTTGCTGCAATTCGCGCGATGCCTGCTCGCCAAGCCGCAGGTGCTTATCCTGGATGAACTTTCCGCCTCCATGATCAGCAGCGAGATCGCTCTTGTTTACCAAGTGATGGAGGAATGCAGGCAAAATGGGATGGCCATCATTTACATCACGCACCGGATCAGCGAAGTGGTGTCAATCACCGACCGGGTGACTGTCCTCAAGGACGGACGTATAGCAGCGGAAGCCGCATCCAGAGAGATTGATAAAGGAAGACTTACGAAGCTTATGTTAGGCGAGACCAAGAGCGAGCATTATCCTAAACTTCCGGTTTCTCCGGGCGAACCCCTCCTCGAGCTTTCTCATGTCAGCAACAGATTCCTCCATGATATCAGCTTCAATTTATGCCGCGGTGAAATCATCGGGATCGCCGGGATCGCCGGAAGCGGACGCACACAGCTTTTGAAAGCAATTGCCGGGCTTGATGAAATAGAGGATGGCGATATCATCTACATATCCGATGCGCCGAAAGCCCTCCGCAGAGAAATTCATCCGTTGATTGGCTACATCCCGGAAAACCGTGATAAACAGTCATTATTTCCTGATTTTGATGCTATTAAAAACATCACAATACATGATCTGAAAAAAATTAGTAAGCATTCCATCATCGACCCCCGCGAAGAAAATATCGCAGGTTCCCTGATGATCAAGCGTTTTGTTATCAACGGCGCCGTTCCCGGAGGAAAAATCAGCTATATGAGCGGCGGGAACAAGCAAAAAATCGTAGTGGCCCAATGCCTGCATTCCAATTGCAGCATTTACTTGTTTGACGAACCCACACAAGGCATTGATATTGCCGGAAAAGTAGAGATTTACAATATCATGAATGAACTTGTCCGCAATGGTGCGGGCATCATTATGGTCTCTTCTGATTTTTCCGAGCTTTCAGGTATGTGTGACCGTATCCTGGTTCTGAAAGAGGGCGACCTGATCGCAGAGCTGCCCGCCAAAGATACAAGTTGCCTGAATCTTTTGGAATATTTCATTTAAGGCCGTATAGAAAACCGCTTTTATGGATTGGATTATAATTTGTGTTTCCGGCTTCCCGCGGACCGGCTGCTGCGCGTATCCACATTCCGGCGCTGTACAGCTCCCCCAGTGCGGGTTTGGCCCGGCCTTACATTCCCGCCAGCCGCCGTACGCCTTGCATAGCGCGCCCTGCGCCGCGATTTGTTTACCGTCCGGATAATAAGCAACGTGAGGACAGCTGCCGCAGGAACGATGACCCACAGGTACCATACTTCAAATGTAAATACAGGCACACCATATTCCTCGCTCGTTGCGGCCTCTTCTCCCTTGGGATAGACGTCCCGCCCCGCAATGAGCGGCGCGGTATATAGTTCCTGCCCGTTGAGCGAATAGGTGACTGTCCCGATTTGCTGCCCCTGCGTGATCGGCGCCTGAAGCGGCGTATCGATATTGGTTTTTTCTTCCAGCTTGATACTTCCATCCTGAAGCCCCTGCACGGTAGCCGCATCCAATAGCTGCGTATCGGACTTGACTCCGGTGAGGTCCGCCGTCACTTCGAGCGAGCCTTCCTCCGGATCGTTTGCCGCAAAATTTTCGGTCTGCTCGGTAAGCGCTACAGGAGCAGCGAACTGCGCAAGGTCTACCTTGGCATAGTTGGCGAACCCATAGTCGAACAGGTATTTTGCAATATCCCAACGCGCATACGCATTGGGTACGCCCGTCTCTTTATCACCCACCGACAAATCCCCAAAGATAACGGCAATCAGGTTTAGGCTTCCATCAGAAGCGGACGCGACAAGGCAGCCGTAGGATTTGATATATTCTGTTGCGCCGGGGGGCAGGATATTTTCCAGCGTTCCCGTTTTCATCCCCGTCGCTTTATCATATAGATAGGTTGCCAGTTCCGGTTTGGATACCGGGGTATGAATCAAATAATTAGAATTTTCTATCGTATCGGGCGGGAGGTTCTCGACCTGGCAATAATCGCTGAGCGATTCATAAGTGTAAGTCTGCGTAACCTCCGCTTCCGTAATCATCGGATATTTTTTTGCTTCCACCGCAAGCTTTGCCATATCTGCGGCGGTGGAATAATGGTCGTAACCGACATTATGGATATACAGCCCGTGCGGGTTGATAAAATGCGTTCCCGTCATGCCGAGTTCCTGGGCCTTCCTGTTCATCATATCTACAAAGGCCTGTTCCGTACCCGCAATGTGCATCCCCAGAACAATCGCCGCATCATTTCCCGAACAGAGCATGAGACCGTAGAAAAGATCCTTCACGGAAATCTGGGAATCTACGGGAAGGTTCTTGAGGCCCATCATGCTGCCACCCGATTTATTGACCTCCGTCTTCATATCTACCGTGAAAGTGATCATATCTTCCGGTTTACAATTTTCCGCGACAAGAATCGCCGTCATCAGCTTAGTGGTACTGGCCGGAAAAATCGTCCAATCCGCATTTTTGGCAAACAGAACCTCGCCCGTATCCGCATCGACAAGCATTGCCGAAAGGGATGTTATCTGCGACAAATCAACCTCTGGAGCGCCTTCCTTTGTTTCGGAAGTTTCCGGCGGGGTTGCCGTTGGCGTAGGAGTTGGCTCGGGCGTGGGGGAAGCTTCCGGAGCGGCAGACTGTTCCTGTTGCGCCCCTTCTTCCTGGGGAGCTTCTTCCGGCTGTCCTTCCGCCTGCTCTTGTGCAGTGGGCTCCTGCGACGGTTCCGGCGGCTCCGTTTCTGCAAACGCGGCTACTGGAAATGTAAGGATCATCAGCACTGCTACGATCCATGCAAATTTCTTTTTCAATCACTTAACCTCTCTGAGTCTCTATATAACGATCTATATTATACCCCAGAACATATTTTTTGTATAGCTATGCGCCTCCTTTTGTCATACTTTTTTCATATTTATATGGAGAAATAAAGATGAAAGCGCCTTCCCGGCAAGGCGCTTTTCCCTTTCCCAGTTAGATATTACAAATGTTACATTAAAATCCCGGGGACAGTAACCGTAGATGTAAAGGCCTGCGCTTACAATGGGGATATCGGATCCGAAAACAAAAAGGAGGAAACACATGATGCTGGAAATTATCTTTTCAAAAGAAGTCTTAACGGTTCTTTCCATTGTCTTGGCGGCAATTGCCGCGATGAGCGCTTCGGCGATCTTCCTGGAACGCAAAGACCGCAAAAAATACCGCAGGCCTTCGGAAGTCCGCCAGAAATAAGGATTATCCGTATGGTGCTCCCCGGCTGTGCAAATTGGATTCCGCCACTTGAAAATACCGCCATGTTATTGGATAATAGACGGGTAATTATTATTTTTGAGGAATGGATGGTGGCGTATGAGTTTTAAAGAAATTACATCAAGGGAAGCGGCGGCCCTGATTCCCGACGGGGCGGTGATTGCTGCGAACGGCTTCGTTATGGCGGCAGTGGCAGACGAATTGTGTTACGCATTGGAACAGCGCTTTCTTAAGACAGGCGCGCCGAGAAACCTTTCGCTTGTGAGCGTCACTTCGGTGGGCGACGGCGGACAGCGCGGGCTGAACCGCCTCGCACACAAGGGGCTGGTCAAGAAACTAATCGCCGGGCACCTGAACCTGATGCCCAAGCTCCAGCAGATGATTTTTTCGGAAGATATCGAGGGGTATAACCTTCCGCAGGGCGTAATCGCTCAGTTGATGCGCGATGTGGGCGCCCGGCGCCCCGGCCTTGTAACACAGATTGGGCTTGGGACATTTGTCGATCCCCGTTTTTTTGGCGGGCGGCTCAACAACATTTCAACAGAGGAACTGAATGAGATCGTGACCTTGGACGGTGAGGACTATATCCGTTATAAACCTTTTTCCAGAATCGATTTTGCATTTCTACGCGGCACACGTGCCGACAGGAACGGCAACATCAGCATGGAAAAGGAAGCGGCAGTAGCGGATGCGCTTTCCGTCGCGCAGGCGTGCCATACGCTTGGAGGCAAGGTAATTGTACAAGTAGAAGAACTTGTGGACGATATTCCACCGCATGCAGTGCGCGTACCCGGTGTGCTTGTGGATTACGTGGCGCGGACGAGCGACATGAAGTTCCACACGCAGACTGCCGCGGCAGACTATAACCCCGCATATTCCGGGCAAGAGCGCGCGCCTAAAGGGGCGATGCCCACGCTTCCCGCCGGGCCCCGGCGCATTATTGCCCTGCGCGCATTGAAGGAACTAAAGCAGGGCGGTGTGGTGAACCTCGGAATCGGTATGCCGGAAGGAATCGCGGCGGTGGCCGAAGAAAAAGGCATTTCCGATTTCACTCTTACTGTGGAGGCGGGCGGAATCGGCGGTTCCCCCCTTTCGGGTGTGGAATTCGGCGCTACACTGAATCCGGAAGCAATTATTTTCCAGCACCAGCTATTTGATTTTTACCACGGCGGCGGGCTTGACCAGGCGTTTCTCGGGCTGGCGGAAGCGGACCCGCAAGGCAACATCAACGTCAGCAAATTCGGCCCCCGCATCGCGGGCTGCGGCGGGTTCATCTGCATCACGCAGGCTACGCCCAAACTTTATTTTATCGGCACATTTACCGCCAAAGGGCTGGAGGTAGAGGTGTCCGGCGGGAAGCTTCGTATTATACGGGAAGGAAGCATCAAAAAATTCAAGCGCGGGATCGAACAATTGACCTTTTCCGCCAAGCGGGCAAAAGAGCTTGGACAGGAGGTCATGTTCATCACCGAGCGCTGCGTGTTCCGCCTGACGGACGGCGGCCTGATGCTTTGCGAGATCGCGCCCGGCGCGGACCTTGAGCGCGATATTTTAGCACAGATGGAATACCGCCCGCTTATCGCGGACGACCTTAAGGAAATGGACGCGGACGTGTTTCTGTAAAAACAGTGCCTGACGACATGCAGGCTAATTGTTACGTAGCAGCAGGGCCTGTACTCTCTTCATTGCAGAATACAGGCCCTTTTGCTTTCTTATGCTACTATGTCGGCAACTTTTTTTACTTTTCCAAGCGCGTATTCATACCCGCTACATAACTTTATCCCTGTATTCCTTAATGGTATCCACCAATGCGACCACATTTTCATCGGGAACATCCCACATGATTTCTTGCGAGGGAGCGATAATATATCCGCCGTCCTTGCCCAATATAGTCATCACCTCCAGCGCCATTTCTTTCACTTCCCCAGGCGTCAAGAACGGTAGCTTTTGGGAATCTATTCCGCCCATAAAGACAAGCTCTTTCCCAAATTCTTCCTTCAGCCGTTTTAGATCGTTACAGGGCTGTATCGGTTCCAGTCCATCCAGTCCAATATCAATCAGATCCGGCAAATAGTCCATCAGGCAACCACAGGAATGCATAAATATGTATTGCCCGTTTTCTTTAAATGATTTGAACATTTTTTTATACTGCGGCAAGATGATTTCTCTGAACATGTCTTTCGAAAAAAATCCAGAAAGCTGAGTTCCAAGGTCATCTCCATGGTGGATAATTTTATATCCAAGCTCTGCTTTCTTTTTACCTAAGGCAATCTTATGATCCGTTATTTTATCCATCATTTGGCTGACCAACTCCGGATTCAGAGCAATCTCCGTCATATACTGTTCCCACCCCAATAACGTGTAGGCCCGCTCATAGGTCCCTACATAGCCAGCGGGTATCACACAAAGATCTCCTTCTACGCCATCTTTATCGCGAATGAGCCATTTTAAGTTGCCTGCTTCCAGCGGGTCGGGAGCTTCATAGGCCGCGACTCCTTCTTTCAGTGGCATTTCCATCAAGCGAATAAATTTTTCGGGGAGGTATTTTCTGCGGATTTTGTTCGCTTTTTCATCACCCTCAAATATTCCCGGTATCCAGCATATTCCGTCCGCTTCTACGACCAGACCGCCCCCCCATCTATCAAAAATGATACCGTCTTCTTCGTCGACGATGGTATATCCTTCTTCCTCCAGTTGCTTCATCAGCTCAATATCATTCCGGTAGAATATAGCCGTATCATCCCCTGAATAGGTCCAATAAATATGATTTTCAAAATATTCGAACAATTCATATTCGCTGGCAAACCCCATCGTTTCAGCAAATAACTGATCACGCTTCCTGTCTGAAAAGGTAATCTGGCTGGGTAAGTAGTCCACATCCTTATGTTCAAATACATTCATGATACGCTCTTTTTTTGTCATCTCTTTTTCTCCTTTATCCTCACAGTAATCGTTTATCTTGCATAGATCTCAGCAATTTGTTTTGGTTGCATAGCCCATAATCAATTCTTCGCTGAATTCATTCCTGTGCAATTCTCCGGTTAATTTTCCCTCATGCATTACAATAATCCTGTCGCACAGACTGATTAATTCCGGAAGTTCAGAGGAAACCACTATCGTCCCCACTCCATCTTTACTCACTTCCCGAATAATATCGTATATTTCCGACTTTGCCCCTACATCAATTCCACGGGTCGGTTCATCGCACAGCAATATTTCCGGATCATTATCAATCCATCGTGCGGCAACCACTTTTTGCTGATTCCCGCCGCTCAATGTCATAATGGGCAAATTACAATCATTCGCTTTGATCGAAAACTTCTTTCGGGTTTGCTCGATACATTTATTCGTTTTTTTCTTATCGATAAAAGGCCCCTTCATCATATGAGCGATTGTAACAAGCTGCGCATTGTCTTTGATCGACATGCTTGGAATAATCGCATCGTCCCTCCGGCTTTCAGGAATCAGGGCGATTCTATTTTTAATTGCCGTCTCAACATTTTTTATTTTTATCAGCTCCCCATGTATCCGTATTTCCCCATGATATGGTTTGGTTGCTCCGAACAGCGACATCAGCACCTCTGTTCTTCCTGCTCCGATAAAGCCAGCTATTCCAAGAATCTCCCCTTTTTTGAGCTGAAAGCTGATATTTTCGAATTCACCCTTTCTTGTCAATTCTTTCACTTCAAGCAATACTTCGTCCTGAGCCTGGCTTTCATGTGTAGAGTACATATCGATTTCGCGTCCAACCATTAGCTTCACCAAATCATCCTGCGTTACTTCGCATACACGTTTGGTACAGATGAACTGTCCATCCCGAAGTACTGTAATCGAGTCCCCAATTTCTATAATTTCTTCCAGTCTGTGACTTACGTAAATTATAGTGGTACCATTGGTTTTAAGTTGATGAATGATATCAAACACAACCTTACGCTGATCGTTTGTAAGTGCTGCCGTTGGTTCATCCATTATCATGATGCGCGGCTTGAAATAGATTGCTTTTGCAATTTGTATAATAGACTGTTCGGCAATGCTCAGAGTTTCCACTAGTTGATCCGGCTTAAGCTGCAGTTTGAAAAGGTCCAGCATTTTCTGCGTCTCATTCCGCATAAATTTCTCATCCAAAAAGAAACTCTTTCTGATATCAGGCGACTTATATCCCAGAAATATATTGTGCGCGATGCTCATATTTGCACAAAGCGGAACTTCCTGATGCACAATAAAGAAGCCCATTTCCTCAGATTTCGTGATGCTGTTTATCTCCGTTTCTTTTCCGTCAATAAATATTTTCCCATGTGTCGGGGAGAATACGCCGCCACATATATTAATCAGCGTCGATTTGCCCGCACCGTTCTCTCCGCACAGGCAATGAACTTCCCCTCTCTCGATTTCAAACGACACATCCCTCAAAGCAGCGGTCGCCGCGAAATTCTTGGATATATTCTCAAAGCGAATAATAGAATCAGCCATTGTTATTCCCCCCGCTTATCCCGCTTATTCAGTAATGTATCCATTAAAACAGCGAGAATCAGAATCACTCCGATAAATCCTTTCTGGTAATAAGCCGGAATGCTGATCAAAATCATCCCGTTTTTTACTACGCTCATAATCAGCGCACCAATCAGGGTGCCTAATATCGTACCGCGTCCACCCGCCATCGAGGCTCCGCCTAAAATAACGGAAGCGATTACATCCATTTCCCTGCCTTCGCCAGCACCCGTCGGAACAGATTTCAGAAATGCAATACTGATCATACCCGCAAATGCGCTAAGTGCCCCGCAGATCATAAAGCTTGCCGTTTTGATACGATTCGTATTGATTCCACCCAATTGGGCCGCCCGTTGATTTCCGCCGGAAGCAATGACGTTAAAGCCAAACCTCGTCTTTTTGAGTACGACATGCGCAATAATGAACAAGATTACCATGATGATGACCTGCACCGGAATGGGGCCGATGTAGTCGCCCATCCTGAATACCCAACTGTCGGTTGCACCCTCCGGGAAGGAACTGATTGCATATCCCCCCGATATTCCATATGTAAAACTTCTGAATAGTTGCATGGTTCCCAGTGTCACGATAAATGCAGGCATACGCGCTTTTGTTGACAAAAATCCATTCAAGAAGCCGACGCCTAGTCCAAAAAGAATTGCGACAAGGAACGCCAATGACGGATCGCTTCCTCCTTTAATCATATAAGCCGCAATCATTGCGCCGCATCCGTAGATCGATCCAATCGATAAGTCGATCTCTGCGCATATGATTACAAAGGTCATTCCAATTGCCATAATGCCAATCTCAACCGTCTGCCGCACTACGTTAATAATATTGGTCGACGTCAGAAATGTATCGGTAGCAACCGACAGCAATACCACAAAAACCACCAATACCATTAATATCCCAAACTCACGAAATTTAAAAATTTTCAGATTCGATAATTGTTTTGCTCTGCTCGACATATCACATGCTCCTTTTATTTTGCTGCCGGCAGGCTGGCGTTTCGCCAACCTCCCGGCAGCCGATTTATAATTAGCTAAATAGCTGCTTTTTACTGAACAGGATAGTCGCCTACATTTTCAGGCGTTACCAAGGCTGCTTCTGTGATCATATCCATTGCCTTATAAGGCGTTGTATTCATCATATGGAGCTGAATAATAGGATAGTATCCCTGATAGAATGGTTCCTGATTAATCGTTACAGCCAATGTGCCAGCGTTCAGGTGCTTTATGATGCCTTCTGTCAGGTCATAGCCGCCTCCAAATAATTTTCCTTGCAAATTATTGGTTTCAATAAAAGTCCCGATTGCTTCGGCATTGAAGTCTGTACCAAGGAATGCTTTGACATCCGGATTTGCCAGATATGCATTTTCAATGATCGAATAAGATTGTGTTAAATCGTCCGTATAGTCAATTACATCGACCAATTCGACATCCGGAAATTCTTCCTGCGCCCTTTTAATACCATCTATTCTCAGGACTAGAGCCGTTTGGGCCGGGTCTAAAGAGCCAATGATATACTTTCCAGATCCTCCCATAACATCTCCGAACATATACTTACCCAAAACATATCCCGATTCTTCCAGAGCTTGACCTACAAAAGCATCCGCGCCCGAAGTGTCTGAATCTTGATTGCACGCGATAACAGGTATGCCCGCAGCATGAGCTTTTTCTATGGTGCCGGTAAATCCGTCTTCATCCCATACAACAGTTGCTATGCCATCATATCCTGCCGCTATACAAGATTCAATCATACTGACTTGTTCATCCAGACTGCTGTTCCCCGTCGGGCCCATTACATCTACCGTGACTCCAAGATCTTCGCCCGCTTTTTTAGCGCCTTCCCCGATCGTAGCCGCAAACGATGAATTCAGCGTGTGCAATACCAGCGCATATTTTTGATCGCTGGCTACCGCCGTTTTCTGATCTCCGCTTGTATCTTCCTCACTGTTGTCCGTATCGAGCTGTTGTCCTGGCGGTGTAGATGAGCATGCTGTAGCCGCGAAACAAAAGACAAGTACCAACACCACAACCAACAAGAGAGATATTTTTTTCATTCCATTTTCCTCCTCGTGTATTATTATTTTGCATTTTTTAATGCAAAATATTAAAACTATTAATATATTTTATTCAGGAACCACATATATAATTTCTTGGATAATTTGGGAATGTATTTTACAAAATATATTTTTAAAAATACATTTCAATATATACTATTATATCTCTTCGCTGCATTGTGTCAATATATTTTTTAAAATATTTTTATTTTTTATAATTATCCCTTTTTCATAACAATTTTTAAAAAATATTTTCCAAAGAAAAAGTGAATACTCACTTGAAAATTGAGTTCGCTCGAATTTCAATCAAAAAAAACTCCTGAAAGGTTGATCCCTTTTCAGGAGTTTCTTTTGACACTTTTTAACAAGCCTTTAAACGTTTCGTATAAAATCGTCAATAAAACTAATTGCGGCACCTGCCGCTATCGGGTCTTGTCTCCATCTGCATATTTGAATATATTCTGCATTTTCTTCAAATGGCGTCAGTTTCACCAAGCGTTTTTTCAGATCCCCCAAATAGGGCTCCAAATAGGGTCCAACATATCCCCCCAAAATGATCTTGCAGTCAAACAACATGCGCGCATTGGTCACCGCAAGCGACAGATAATACAAATATTCATCAAATTTCTTTTTGCAGCGTTGATCTCCGGCATTTAAATTTTCAAAAAAGCTCTCCAAGTTCTCGTCGGCCTGATCGGAAAGCTGCAGCGCCGTGCAGTATGGATCTACGCATCCTTTTTGTCCGCAATAACATTCCAGCCCGTTCGGTATAATACGGATATGTCCAATTTCTCCACTTCGCGGGCCTTCTCCCGAATACGGCACATCATATAATCGGACAGAACCGCCAACATAATTGCTCAAAGAAATATAGAATACATCGCTCATTGCCGGATTAGCCCACGCTTCCGCCAAGCAAGCAGCATTTGCGTCTTTGATAAAGATGCACGGATATGGAATATACTCTTCAAAAGATGACACCCGTAACCCTGAAAAATCCATCAACGTCTTCCCATAAAAAATTTGCCGTCCGTCCAGCGTCGTAAGTCCGGGGATTCCGATGCCTACTCCTAATATCTGCTCTTCTTGAAAATTCAGGTTTTGCACATGCTCTTCAACCATTTGGCCCACGTAACGGTAATATCTTTTGCTCATCTCAAAACAACGGCGTACACGCTTACGCCCAAGGATCTCCCCTGCTATATTCATGCCGACAATGGTAATATGTCTTTTCGTAATATCGATTCCAATCGCCACACGTGCATTTTTTTGTATTGAAAAAGTGCTGGCACGTCGCCCAACAGCCTGCCCTTGCGATCCGGTCTCTATTACCAAGCCTCGATTTTTTAGTGCATTAATATTAGCTGTTACCGTAGGTAGGCTCAATTTCAGTTCCTGCACAATATCCTGCTTTGAGAGATCGCTTTTCTCACAAAGCAAAGCAAAGATATTATTGCGGTTCTGCCGTTTAATTTGGGCTACTGTAATATCCATCCTGATTTCTCGCATTCATATTAATATTTTCATTATAGCAAGAAGTTTATTTATTTACAACATTACTTCACCTCACATAATGCAACGTAGATGGATACGCCAAATATATCCACTTTTTTATCATATATATCTATATTCTATATGTCCTATGCTCCGCTTTCCACTAATGCAACACAAAAAGATCATTTAAAATTTTCATGTTCAATACGCATCATGGAATCCACCTTGGGTGCGGAGCTCCCCCCTGCAAAAGTCAGCGACAGCCATTCCTTCGTCACCTTCTTTGCCAGCTCCGGGCCAATGACGCGCGCGCCCATACACAGTACATTCCCGTTATTTGATAGTTTTGCGCGTTCCGCCGAGAAGTTGTCGTGGCACACTGCCGCGCGAATTCCCGGACATTTGTTTGCCGTCATCGCCATCCCGATCCCCGTACCGCAGATCAGGATCCCTTCTTTGCCAAATCCGCTTTCTTCAATCAGGCGGCACGCCTTCTGTGCAATATACGGGTAATATGTATCATCTTCTTCCGTGAAGCAGCCCACATCCTCTACCTCGTATCCAAGGGTCCGTACATAGTCTTTAATCGTTTTCTTCAAACCTACCGCCGCGTTGTCACAGCCTATCACGATTGTTTTTTTCATCCTCTTTCGCTCTCCTTCAGCCAAGCAGTCCTTTCGCCGTTTCGCACATGCTCCGCACGATGACCGCGCACGACGATGCCCCCGCGTCCAAGACCCCGCGTGAACGTTCCCCGAGACGGCTCGCCCGTCCGACCTTCGCCACCATGTCCTTCGTTGCGTCCCGGCCCGCTTCCGCCGCTTCCGCCGCGGCATCGAGCGCTTCTGCGAAGCCTTTCCCGGCCTCTTCCGCCTCCCGGTATGCATTCACTGCCGGAATCAGCGCATCCAGAAGCGTCTTGTCTCCTACGTCCGTAGGCACCAGTTCCCGGATGCCCGCAAGACCTGCTTCCAGCATCCGGCCAAATTCCGCTTCCCCGATCTCTTCCCAATTCCGTACCGCTTGTCCCATCTCTCCAAAAAATGTTCCGTATATCGGCCCCATCGATCCCCCGATCTCACACAGCAGGATTTCGCCCAGCGTTTCCAGTGCCCCGCTGAGGTCCTCCCCGCCCGTCAGGCGCTCCCCGCACAGCGTGAACCCCTTGTTCATGTTGATCCCGTGGTCTCCGTCGCCGATCGCTCCGTCAATCTCGCTCAGGTAGTCCTTGTTCTCCTGGATCGCCCGGACCAGCCCCGGTACAATCGCCGCTCCCTCCTTGTTTGTAAACATTTCCATCTCACTGCCTCCCGAACTGCGTCAAGCCCATCGTTTCCGTCTCCACATCCAGGAGCTCTTTCAGTTCTTCATCCAGCTTCATTACGCTTAGCGTCACTCCCATCATTTCCAGCGAAGTGAAATAATTCCCTACGTACGAACGGTATACATGGATTCCCTTTTCTTCCAGCAGGTCATATACACGGTTGAACACGATGTACAGTTCCATCACCGGCGTCGCTCCCAGCCCCGACACAAGCACCGCTACCTCGTCTCCCTCCGTGAGCGGCTGGTCCGGCACTATCGTTTCTACCATCTTGGCCGCGATTTCGTCCGCTGTCTTAAGCTTCGCTACTTCGATCCCCGGCTCTCCGTGATGCCCGATGCCTACTTCCATCGTCCCGTCTGCTATTTCGAAGTTTGGATGCCCTACCGCCGGTATCGTGCATGGCTTAAGCCCCACTCCCACGCTCTTCGTATGGTCGATCGCCTTTTGCGCGGCTGCGATTACCTCTTCAAGACTGCCGCCTTGCGCCGCCTTCGCGCCGCCGGCCTTCCACATCAGGATTTCCCCCGCTACCCCGCGCCGTTTTTTGCTTTCGCTCTTCTCCGCGGACGCCACGTCGTCGTTTGCCACCACTGTTTTTACTTCAATTCCTTCTTTGGCAGCCATCTTTACCGCCATTTTTACGTTCATATTATCGCCCGCATAGTTCCCGTACAGGCACGCTACGCCCGCGCCCCCGTCCGCCGCGCGGAACGCATCATAGAATGCTTTTGCTGTCGGCGATGAAAAGATTTCTCCTACCGCCACCGCATCCACCATATTTTTCCCCAGATATCCTATGAACGCCGGTTTATGGCCGGAGCCGCCTCCCGTTACGATGCCCACGCGCCCTTTTTCCGGCGCTTTCACATACTTCAGCACCCGCGCGTTTTCCGTTTTTTCCACCAGGTTTCCGTGCGTCTTCACAAAGCCTTCCAGCATTTCTTCCACCACACGATCCGGATCGTTTACCATTCTCTGCATTCTTCTTTCCTCCTGTTTTTCTTCCAGCCTCTTATGGTACCAGAATGACTTTCAGCGCACCGTCCGCTCCTGTTTTTGCCAACTCAAAACCTTTTTCCCATTCTTCAAGGGGCAGCTTATGCGTCACTACACCGTCCGTCGGCAGTTTTCCATTTCCGATCCATTCGATTACCGTCTCATAGCAGAACGGGCTTAAATGCGCTCCCAGCAGGTTCAGTTCCTTGCGGTCGCTGATGATGCTCCAGTCTACCGTTACAAGGTCCCCGAAAACGCTGAATTCCACAAACGTTCCCATTTTCCTAATCGCTTCCAGTCCCTGCTGCACGCTTGCCGGATGCCCCGTCGCCTCGATGTATACGTCGCATCCGTATCCGCCGGTCATTTCTTTGATTTGCCCGACCACATCTTCTTTTCCCGGATTCAGGACCACATCCGCTCCAAATGCTTTGGCCTTTTCAAGCCGCTCGTCCTTCATGTCCAGCACAACGAACTTTTTCGGGTTGCACTGCCGGATTGCCCCCACCATACCAAGGCCAAGCGTGCCTGCGCCCGACAGCACAACCGTATCCCGGTTTGTAATTCCGGCGCGCTCCACGCAGTGGAACGAGCAGCCGTACGGTTCCACCAGGATTGCCTTTTCAATTGCCATCTCTTCCGGTACCAGGTATGGCAGCGCTTCCCGGGTCAGCCGAACATATTCTGCCATTCCGCCGTTTGTGTTGTTCTGGAATCCAAACAGGTCGTGCTTTTCACACATCCAATGCCGTCCTGTTTTACAGAACATGCATTCTCCGCACGGTACGATCTGTTCCGGGCAGATCCGGTCCCCGATCTTCCAGTTTCCTTTTACATTCGGTCCGATTTCCACTACTTTTCCCACGAATTCATGTCCTGGTATCATGGGTGCCTTGATATATGGCGGGTTTCCATCGCCGCCCCAAAAGCTTGGCGCGCCGCCGTACGCTTTCGTATCCCCTGCGCAGATTCCGCATGCTTCCACCTTCAGAATCATTTCTCCTTCGCCCGCGTGCGGGCGTTCCACTTCCTCCAAACGATAATCTCCCGGTGCGTACGCAACCAACGCTTTCATGTTTTTCGGTAATTTTTCCATTGCTGCTCCTCTCGTTTATTATATTTAATTGTTTATAAACAAATTTTTATAATATATTTTTTAAATTTTATTTAATTATATTCGTCTCTCGTTTTTTTGTCAATATATTTTTTAAAATACATTTAATTAATTGAAACTCGAATTTCTTGAAGTTTTCCTAACTCGCTAAAATTTTTTCCGCAGCTCTGCTATTACCCGCAAATCCTTTGCTTGCCTTTGCCTTGCATACATAAATGAATGGAATACCGCCCGCTTATCGCGGACGACCTTAAGGAAATGGACGCGGACGTGTTTAGGTAAAAGCAATCAAAAACACCCGCGAGTTCGCGGGTGTTTTTGATTGCCGTTTTGCGGCATGAGACCTTACTTTTTGTGTACAGGCCTGTATTTTCTTATTCTTCGTGTTCGGCGGAATAATCGCAGAAGTTCCCTTCCACCTTCCACAGACGCTCAAGCTGGTAAAATTCGCGTTCTTCTTTATGGAAAATATGCACCAGTACATCGCCGTAGTCGATAACCACCCACCGGCCTTCGCGCTCGCCTTCCGTGCGGACCGGGCTGACCCCCTCCTCCTCACGCAGCTTAAACTGCACTTCTTCCGCAAGCGTCTGCACATGCGATACATTGGGCGCGCTGGCCACCACGAAATAATCCGAAATGATGGTCATATCCGCCACTTTCAGAATAACGATATCCTGCGCTTTTTTACCGTCCAGTATCCCCGCGATCCGCTTTGCCCGTTCTGAAATTTCCATTAAATATCCTCCCCCGGAAACAAATTCCGGTAATAGTTATATGCTGCTACACTATCCGTATCGATCAGGCTCTTATTCTCAAGTATATGCCCAATCGACATTTGCAGCCCATAGAGAACTGCCTTATCGATGTTCTCAAAGGCGAGCTCCCGCAGTTTTCCGACACCGTCAAAATCACGGTTGGGTTCAATGTAATCGGCGAGATAGATGATTTTTTCGAGCAACGTCATGCCCTCCCGGCCCGTCGTGTGCCATTTGATAGCGGAAAGCACCTCTTCATCCGTTATATAGCCTTTATCTTTCAGCACTGCCGCCGCCGTATGCCCATGCAATGTTTTTTCCGTAAGATAAGGAATATGGTATTTTTTCGCAAGTTTCACATTATCTTTTTGCTTGGTGTAATCATGCAGCAGGCCCGCGAGGCCCGCCTTTTCCACATCCGCGCCATAGCGCCGCGCAAGCTTTACCGCCGTTTCCTCAACCCCGAGGGAATGCTCGAATTTCTCTCCCTTCACCTGCCCGGCAAGTTTTTCTACGATGCCGTCACGGTTTCCGGTATAGTCCATTTGCAATGATATATTCCTCCACATTTTTGGGGACCAGACCTTCTATGCCGCGTCCTTCCCCTATCCGCTTCCTGATATAAGAAGAGCTGACGAAAAGCCCCGTATATTCCGATAAAAAAATTTGTGCGCCATAGCTCCACTGGAGGCGGGAAATTTCCGCTGAAAGCCTTAAAATATCATGGTTTTGGCGGCGGACACAGATAAATTTCGTTAATTTGAACAATCGTTCAAACGCATGCCATGTACACAACTCGAACACCGTATCCGCGCCGACGATAAAATAATAATCCGTCTCCGGATTCTTTTCCCGCAACGCTTCAAGCGTTTCTACAGTATAGGAATAGCCCTTTTTTTTTACTTCAAAATCAAGTACGTTTACGTCCGTTCCTGAAGCGCACATCCGCGTCATCTGCAGGCGCATTTCTTTTGGCGCAAGGCCCTCCGTTTTATGCGGCGGATTTCCGCAGGGCATGAGGCACACTTCATCGAGCGAAAACTCCCCTTTGACCCGATGGGCCATATCTACATGGCCATTATGGGGCGGATTAAAAGTACCGCCCAAAATACCAACTCTCCTGGGGCGGGCAAACAAGCGCACATTTTGCTCAACTGTGATGCACTCCGGACATTTCATGGCTTATCTCACAACTCAATCTTTTTATTTTCGGATGCGCGATACAAAACAAACTTGCGGCCCAGCACGGACACACCCTCCGCATCGAGCGCCCCGGCAAGCTCGTCACACGCCTCACGCGCCGTAAACCGGCTGTTCTTAAGCACCGTTCCTTTTAAAAGTTCGCGCGCTGTGAGCGCATCGTCCGCCTGTTTCATAAGATTATCCGTAATGCCATCCTTGCCGATATGCAAAATCGGTTCCATCGTCTGCGCCATACCGCGCAGTTTTGCACGTTGCTTGCTTGTGATCATAAAATTACACCTAAATGAATTCATCTGTTCCTTTTATCCCGGGAAGCCGCACGCTATTCCACAAAATCAAACTCTTCGCCATCGAGCCGCACCGTATCCCCATCCTTCGCACCGGCCTGAACAAGCGCTTTGATGATGCCCATATCCTTGAGAAGCTTATGGAAATGCCGCATGGAATCCACCTCATCGGGATTAATGCGGGCGAAAATTTCATCGATGAGCGAACCGTTCGCTTCCAGTACTCCATCCTCGCCGCGGCTTACTTCAAAGGTTAGCTCTTCATCCTCCATCTGCCATTCTTCGATCACGCCTTCTTCCCGGATGGCCTGTTCTTCGGGCAGCGTTTTCAGCGCTTCCATCATGGCGGCACGCAAGTCGTCGATTCCCTGATGGGTCGCCGCTGAAGTAAGAAACACTTCTTTATCCGGATATTTCCTGCGGAAGCGGGAAAGATTTTTTCCTGCCTCCGGGAGATCGGCCTTATTGGCCACGATGATCTCAGGGCGCTCCAAAAGCTGCTGCGAATAATTTTTTAGCTCCTCACGGATCTTCACATAATCGTCCAGGGGATCGCGGCCTTCACTGCCCGCTATATCGAGCACATGGGCGACCATGCGCGTACGTTCGATATGACGGAGAAAATCATGCCCCAGGCCCGCCCCTTCGGACGCGCCTTCGATGAGGCCGGGAATATCCGCCAAGATGAAATCATAATCATACGACTTTACCACGCCAAGGTTCGGGGCGAGCGTTGTAAAATGATAATTTTCTATTTTTGGTTTTGCGGAGGTCATACTGGAAAGCAACGTGGATTTTCCAACATTCGGAAATCCGACGAGGCCTACATCGGCAATGGACTTCAGCTCCAGAATAATTTCGCGCGGCCGCACCTTTTTGCCCGGTGTGGAAAAACGCGGCGTTTGGCGCACCGCCGTAGAAAACCGCGCATTCCCCTTGCCGCCCTTACCGCCGCGAAGTACGACGACGCCTTCCGGATTACGAATATCCGCAACCACGCGCCCGGATTCCTTATCGATCACAACCGTGCCGGCAGGCACCTTTACGATCACATCTTCCCCCGTCTTTCCGCGCATATTTTTCTTGCGGCCGTTTTCCCCGTTTTCCGCTTTGAATTTTTTATGATACCGAAAGTCCATCAGCGTACGCATACTGGGATCTGCCACGAAAATAACGTTACCGCCATTGCCGCCATCTCCTCCGTCCGGCCCGCCCGCATTGACATATTTCTCACGGCGGAACGAGACCGCTCCATTACCGCCGTCACCCGCCTTGATGATGATCCTTACCTTATCAACTATCATAAATTTTTATCCGGATAAGGGCACAAGTCTTCTATGCAGCAATTGCCGCATAGAGGCTTTTGCGCTTTGCATACCCGGCGGCCATGCCAGATGAGCCAATGATGCGCCTGTGACCAATCCTCTTTCCTGATTATTTTTTTATCCGCTTCTTCAACCTTATTCGGATCATCGGAGTGTGCAAAGCCAATACGGTTCGAGACGCGCTTTACATGCGTATCCACCGGGAAGGCCGGAAGCCCGAACGCAAACGCAAGCACCACGTTGGCAGTCTTGCGGCCCACGCCCGCAAGCGTGGTGAGCTCTTCCTCCGTATGTGGGACGATTCCGCCGTATTCGCTCATGATGCGCTGCGCGCACGCAATGAGGTTCTTGGCCTTATTTTTATACAGGCCGCACGTTTTGATATAACCTTCCACTTCGGCAAGGTCGGCCCCTGCAAGTTCTTTGGGCGAAGGATACCGTTTAAAAAGATCCTTCGTGACGATATTGACGCGCACATCCGTACACTGCGCGGCCAGAATCGTCGCGACCAACAGTTCGTAAGGGTTTTCGTAATGGAGCGCGGACTCCGTATCCCCATATTCTTTTCGTAACCGTTCAATGATTTCCTGATTCTTATCCATATTATTATTTTAACACAAATTCTCCTTCTTTACCAAGAAAAACGCGGATCGTTTCATTTACCTCAAAGTCCCTCTGCCTGCAGCGTCTCCATAAATTTTTTTGCCGCTTTGGAGAACACCTGATACTTTTTCCAAACCATGACGAGCCCTACCTCAAACCGTGGGACCAGCGGCTTAAAGCACAGGCTGCTGCCCTCCGTATTGATGATCCGGTCAAGGCAGAGTGCGTACCCCAGCCCTTCATCCACCATCAAAGAAGCATTATACAGCAGATTGTAGGTGGCGACGATGTTGAGTTGCTCGAACTCTTTCCCGAGCCAGCCTGACAGTTCGTTTTGCACAAGCGATTGCCGCGAACAGATGAGAGGCAGCCCCAGCAAGTCCTCCGGCGAGAGCGATTCCCGCGGGGCGTACGGGCTATCCCTGCGCATGAGGACTCCCCAAGTATCGAAAGCGGGCAATTTGATATAATCGTATTTCTTCTTATCCACTGGTTCGATCAATACCCCAAAATCGAGCAGGCCCTTATCCAGCCGGTCGGTCACATCGTCGGCATTTCCGCTGAACAGGTGATACCGAACCTCAGGATATTCCCTCTCCATCCGTTTGGCAGCACGGGCAATGAGGCGCATCCCATCCGTTTCCCCACCCCCGATATGGACGTCTCCGCTGATAAATTCCTTTGGGGAGTGAAAATCCGCCTCCGTCTGGTCTGCCAGTTCTACGATCTCCTGTGCGCGCCTGCGAAGCAGCAGACCGTCTTCCGTCAGCGATATCTTACGCTTTCCCCGGATAAACAACTTTTTTCCCAATTCCTCTTCTAATTCTTTAAGCTGCCGAGAGAGGGTAGGCTGTGTGACATGCAGCGTTTCCGCCGCTCCCGATATTGTTTCTTCCCGCACTACGGCAAGAAAATAGCGCAACACCCGAAGTTCCATTTTGTATTCCTCCTCCGTACCAGTATAGCTTTCATATTAATGCTTTTCAAGCATAAATATATATTTAATATAGGTATTTGCTATTTCAAATATTCTTTTTTATGATAAAGACAGGAGGAAAAAATAATGGAAACACAGGAATTTTTAGATTACATGAAACGCGGCGGCACCGTTGACGGGGATTCTGAGATGCACCATATTATGCGCTGCCTGAGCTTTGAAGCGATGAGAATCACGGCGCAATTAAATTCTTCCTATCACGATCCGGAAGAAATTCGCGCCTTATTTTCAGAGCTGACCGGAAAACCAGTGGACGAATCGTTCGCCATGTTCCCGCCTTTCACCACCGATTGCGGCAAAAATATTACGGTGGGAAAAAATGTATTCATCAACTCCGGCTGCCGTTTTCAGGACCAAGGAGGCATTACTATCGGCGACGGAGCTTTAATCGGGCATAACGTGGTACTGGCAACCCTGAACCACGGTTTTGCGCCGGAAAAACGCAGCAGCCTTCATCCTGCCCCAATCTCAATTGGAAAAAATGTATGGATTGGTTCCAATGCCACCATCCTTCCCGGGGTAGCCGTCGGCGACGGCGCAATCGTTGCCGCAGGAGCTGTCGTCACAAAAGATGTTGCGGCAGGCGCCGTTGTGGGCGGTGTGCCCGCAAAAATCATCAGGATGCTGGAGCAGGAAGATGTAAAACCAACAAAGGAGGAAATTTGATGAACCGTACGGGGAAAATGTTTTCGTTTTTTATTGCGGTAATTTTTACCGCAATTCTGCTTATTTCATGCGGACCGTTGGAGACGGAACCCCTACAGGCGGCCGGTGAAGGAACCGTGCCGACGGTCACAATGGAAACTTCCGTGCTCGATGGAGCGTGGGAGATGCAGCCCGTGGAAACAAGCGCGCCGTCTGGGATATTGGTCGCTTATTTCTCCCGCACGGGAAATACCGAAACGATTGCTGGATGGATCCAGGAAACGTTCGGTGGCGACCTGTTCCAGATCTGTACGGAAGACGCCTATCCTGAAGATTACAATGAACTGCTGGATATTGCACAACAGGAACAGGCGACTGGAGCCCGTCCGGCACTGTCCGGACAGGTGCAGCACATGGAGGCCTATGACACGGTATTCATCGGCTATCCGATCTGGTGGGCCGATATGCCAATGGCAGTCTATACCTTTCTCGAAGAATACGACCTGTCCGGGAAGACAGTGATTCCTTTCTGCACCCATGGCAGCAGTGGTTTTTCCGGCACGCAGGAAATCATCGCCTCTCTGCAACCGGGTGCAAAACTACTGGAAGGCATTGCGGTCCGCGGTGAGCAAGCGGCAGATTCCCACGCAGAGGTGGTCGGTTGGCTGGCCGGACTTAGCCTCGAAGGAGCCGGAAACACAGTGGCAGCGTCCGGGGAGGAAATCCGTATTCGCTTCTCCTTTGACAACGGGGAGGCCATTGCCGTTTTAAGCGATACTCCTACCGTGCAGAGCCTGCTCATGCAGCTCCCGGCTACCGTGACCATGAACGACTATGCAGGGGCGGAAAAAATCGCCTATTTTTCAGAAAGCCTGAGTGATGAAGGTGCGCCGGAGGGATATGATCCGCAAATTGGCGATGTGGCCTGCTACGGACCATGGGGCAATATGGCTGTTTTCTATAATGACCAGCCGTATGCGGAAGGCCTTTGCCTAATGGGAAAAATTGAATCGGGGATGGACCTGCTTGCCGCACTGCCGGAGAATGCGTCTGTGACCATTGAAAGGGTTGGCTAACCCTGGAAGCGGCACGCGGCACTTCCCTGTATCTCCCGTTCCGGATACCGTAGGAAACAGGTTTACAAAAAAGCGGGGTGGCTATCAGCACCATCCCGCTTTTTATCATCACCTTGTTTTTCAGAAGTTCTGCCGGAAACCGCCCCTTAGTAGGTCTTGTTGGTCATCATGCTCTTTACGGTGACGCCAGGGAGATTCCCAAGCCGCCCCGTCATGGCGCCAACCTGTTCGTTCGTTGCCTCCACCACCAAAGAGATGACATTGAGGTCTTTTTCATGGTTGGGTACGCCCATGCGCGCGTGTACAAGTTCTGAATACTCCGATAGGATGGCGTTTACCCTTGCCACGCTTTCTTTATGTCCTTCGATGATAATCGCTATGATTCCAATCCTGTTCACGATAGATTACCCCTCCTGTCCACCTGGTTCGCCAAGCGTTGTAAGCGCTTGCTGGAGCTGCGCATCCGTTTCGAAGGTTAGCCTGCCTTCCGGATTACTAACCACAATATCCGGCGTAATTCCGTCATTTACCGCCTTCTCGTCCGGGGTATAATAAAGCGCGCTCGTAAGCTTCACGCCGCCGCCCGAATATGGCATATCCACAATAGACTGAACAACGCCTTTGCCATATGTCTGGGTACCGATCACCTGGCCGCGCCCCCTGCCTTGCACCGCGCCCGCAAAAACCTCGGCGGCGGAGGCGCTGTTTCCGTCCACCAAAACAACGAGCGGGAGCTCATAGTAGTTTGCGTCCACCGTGAGTTCGTCACGTTTATTTTCCTTATCTACCGTATAGGCGGCAAGCCCTTCGGGCAAGATTTCATCCAACATGGACACGGCATTCAGGACACTGCCGTCCATATTGCCGCGTACATCGATCAATACGCCTTTCGCATCTTCATCCTTTAAGAATTGGATGGCGTTTTTAAATTCCTCCACGCAGTTCCCATTGAATTCGGAAATAGAAATCTGGGCGATGTCGTCTGTAAGCATAGTGTAGGTTACGCGCTGCGCATCCACATTCGCACGCGCCACTTCCAGTTCCCGGGGCGCGTCCGCACCCGTCTGCACAGTAAGCTTTACGGAACTGCCGCTCGGCCCGCGCAGCATATTGAGCGAACTCTCGTAATCCAGGCCGCCTACATCCGTTCCGTCTATCGTAAGAATTACGTCATTTTCAACAATACCCGCCGTTTCGGCCGGGCTTCCGGCATAGACGCGTTCTACTTTTAAGTGCCCCGTCTTCTGGTACGGACCCGCCGTAACGCCGATGCCCACAAGGTCTGCATCGGACTGTTGGTTGAATTCCTTGTATTCTTCCTCGGTATAGTATACGGAATAGGGATCGTTCAGGGATTCTACCATTCCCTTGAGCGTTCCTGTCACAAGATCATTTTGGTCAATATCCCGGTAGTAGGTGTCGCTGATAATCTTTTCAAGATCGCTGATCTCCATGTATTTCTGGATGTCCTGATAACTGCCTTTTCCGAGCAGGATATCATTTCCCTTGATCCTTGACGTCTGATAGAAATACACAAACAAGCCCGTTACAAAGCTTGCCGTGACCGCAATCACTACGCACACGATAAACAGTTTCTTTTTATCCAAACGGTTCTTCCCTCCATACGGATCACAATTTGCCCTTTGGGCCGGCTTTTATCGTAAGAATGAAACAACGCACTTCCCGTGCGCCTCTTTCGTTACCGCCGTTTCAATTGTTACAAACTTATTACAATCCAATTATACCACCTTATTTCAAAAATGCAAGTTCCCATGATGCAGGCTGCAAAATCAGAAGTTTTTATTCATCCAGACAGCTAAATTTGAAAGATCCTGTTCATAAATTTCTTTGAGGGCCGGATTATACAGTATACTGGCCGGATGGTAAAGCGCAAACAGGCAGCATTTCTTTTCCCCAATGGCGATTTGTCCGGGTTTCCCGTGATATTCGCCAATATTGGATTGGAAATCTTTCACTGCGTGGAGGGGCGTATTCCCCAGTGTTACAAGAAGGCGCGGTGCGACGAGTTCGATTTCCCTCCACAGAAACGGCTTGGCGGCAAGGATTTCTTTTTTGGTGGGCGGCCGGTTGGAAACCGTATTTTTAGCGCTCACCTTCGCCGGACGAAATTTGCATACGTTCGTAACGTAAAGATCCGCCCGGGACAGCCCAAGCGTTTCAAGAAAACCATCCAGATTTTTTCCGGCCCGGCCGACAAACGGTTTTTTCTGCACGACCTCATCCCGGCCCGGCGCTTCGCCCACGAGCATCAGTCCCGCATCGGGATTTCCATCCCCAAATACGAGCTCCTGTCCGGGATATTGTTTTTGGATGCAGCCGTATAAATGTTCAAGAGAGGTTGAGTTCATGCAAAGTTTCCTTCAATACCTGAAAATCGTTTTTCGCATGTTCCGCGTAATCCGGATTATGCAGTAATGCGGCGGGATGGAAAGTTGGCATGATGTAAAAATTCTTCACCCGTACACACACGCCGTGTTCCTTCATCATCCGAACGTCGCGGCCCAGAATAACCCCTGCCGCAATACGCCCGAGGCATACGATTACTTTTGGCTTTATAAACGCTACCTGGTTACGCAGGTAGCCGATGCAGGCCGCACGTTCGTCATCCTGCGGATCGCGGTTCCCCGGCGGACGGCATTTGACTACATTGGCGATATATACATCCCCGCGCCGAAGCCCGATTTCGTCCAGCATACGGCAAAGAAGCTGCCCGGCTGGGCCGACAAAGGGCCTGCCCTGTTCATCTTCCCGCGCACCCGGGCCTTCGCCCACGAACATTACGTCCGCATGCAAATTCCCCTCGCCGAACACGACATGCCGGCGCGTCTGCGAAAGTCTGCATTTCCTACAATTCATAACCGCTTCATACAGTGCCTTGATGTTGTTATACATGGAGAAATTCCTCCGCTGTCCCACCTCCTGCAGGAAGGTGTATGGTTTTCCCCTCCGGCCGGGCAGCTATGGCCCGGCCATTTTGGATTTACACAGAGGTACGGCCCTCGAGAGCCTTTGCCAGTGTAATCTCGTCCGCATATTCCAGTTCTGCGCCGATTGGAATTCCATGCGCAATACGCGATACTTTGACGCCGTACCCTCCCAGCAGCCTGCTGATATACGCGGCCGTCGCCTCTCCCTGCACATCCGGATTTGTTGCAAGGATGACCTCTTTTACCTCTTCGGTGAGGCGTGCAAGGAGCTGGTCAATTGCGATATCATCCGGGCCAATCCCTTCAAGCGGGGAGATCGTCCCGCCGAGCACATGGTAAAGCCCGCGGTATTCGTGTGTTTTTTCGATCGCAAATACGTCTCGCGCGTCTTTGACGACGCAGATGATGGAATGGTCGCGCCGTGCGTCGCCGCATACTTCACATACTTCGCCTTCGCATAAATTGCCGCATATTTTGCAATATTTCACTTTGCGCCGCGCGTCATACATGGTGGCCGCAAATTGCTTGACCTCCGCTTCCGGCATCTTCAGCACATGGTATGCAAGCCGCTGCGCCGTCTTGGCGCCGATCCCCGGAAGCTTACAGAACTGGGCGACCAGTTTCTGATAGGATTGCAGGTTCAATTAAAACAGCCCCCCGAGGTTCATGCCGCCCGTAATTTTTCCCATTTCAGCCTGCATCATTTCATCCGCCTTTGCAAGCGCTTCATTGACGGCCGCGATCACGAGGTCCTGCAGCATTTCCACATCGTCCGGATCAACCGCCGCTTCCTGGATTTCAATGCTTTTGATCATTTTTTTCCCTGTTGCAACTACGCGCACCACGCCGCCGCCAGCTGTCGCTTCGACCTCGCGTTCCTCAAGTTCAGCCTGCATCTGCTGCATTTTTGCCTGCATCTGCTGCGCCTGGCGCATCATGTTTTGCATATTCATCCCGCCTGGGAATCCACCTTTTGCCATTTTTCAAATCCTCCAAATTATTTTCGTTTGATCTTTATTTTATCACAACTTTGTCTTTTCCAAAAAGGTCAAAGAGCTGTTGTTCCATGCTTTTTTCCTCTTTTTGTTCATACTGTGTTTCGAGTACCATGGTGTGCCCAAAAATTTCCGCGGTAATTTCATTCATTTGCGCAAGGTATTCTTCCTTACACAGCATATCGACAAGCACGCTGTCCGCCGCGTCCGCAATGAATTTAAGCAAATTTCCCTTTGCGCTGATTTCCCGGATTGCGGCCGCAGCCGGCGCGAGCACGGGAAGCTCATGTTCGATTTTCGCCCGCAGCTGCTTCAGCGCTTCTCCCGCTTCGGGCAGCGGCTCCTGCTCCTTTGCGCGCTGCGTCTTCCCGTCTTCCTCCTGTTGCTCCAGCTCTTCAATCGCGCTCCCTTTCAATTCCTGTGTGCCGGGAATTTCGGCCTGTACAGGCACCTCCTTAGGGGAAGCGGCAGGAGGCTGCTCCGCAGCTGCCGCTGCAAGTTGACCGGAAGCAAGATTCGCCGCCAATTTTTCGACCCGCGCCTCAAGTTTTTTCAAACGCAGTTCCATATCTTCCGTATCCGCATCCGTCGTGTTGATTGCCGCGCGCGCAACCGCGGCAATCAGTACCGCATCGGGAGTCGCCGCATACCGCAGAATGTTTTGGTTATAGATAAACACTTCCAGTACACGCAAAAGATTGGCACATTTATATGCATCGGCAGCTTCTTTCGCAAGCTGTCCTGATAGCTCAACGATGATATCCCGCAGGATATTGTGGGGCTCGATTCCATCCCGCAGCATGCCATGAAGAAGCTGAAGCGCCTGGGAGGGATTCTCGTCAAGTACGGCTTCGCACAAGGCCCGTGTGCGCTCTGCATCCGCAATACCCATAGCTTCATTCACATGATCCAGGGTAAGCGCATCCTGCCCTGCGATACACTGGTCCATGACGGAAAGTGCATCCCGCATCGCACCTTCGGCGGATTGCGCGATCATGGTAAGCGCTTCTTCTTCATACGCAATACCTGTTTTTTCCGCAACCTCACGCAGGCGCCCTATGATATCCTCCTCTGTGATCCGCTTAAAATCATAGCGCTGGCAGCGTGAGAGGATTGTCGCGGGCAATTTACGGATTTCTGTAGTCGCAAGGATAAACACCGCATGTGCGGGCGGCTCCTCGAGCGTTTTCAAAAGCGCATTGAACGCGCCGGGCGAAAGCATATGCACTTCGTCAATAATATAGACTTTATATTTTCCAAGCGCAGGCAGGAGCGAGACCTTTTCGCGGATATCGCGCACGTTGTCTACACTGTTGTTGGATGCCGCGTCAATCTCTACGATATCTACAAACGCATCGTTTGCGACTCCTGTGCAGACCTCGCATTTGCCGCATGGGTTTCCGTCCTGCGGGGCGAGGCAGTTCATTGCATTCGCAAGAATTTTGGCCGTACTCGTTTTCCCCGTTCCCCGCGGGCCGTAGAAAAGATAGGCATGCGAAAGCTGGCCGGTCATCACCTGCTTTTTTAAAATATCCGTAATATGCTGCTGCCCATAAACTTCGTCAAAGGTTTTGGGACGAAATACCCGGTATAAGGTCTTATATGCCATAATTTAAAAGTTCTCCTTACTGTTTCACTCTTTGTTCGCGTTCCCGCAGGTATTCCTCAAACGCAACGAGGCTGCGGCTGACAATCAATTCCTCCGGAAACCGTTCCGCCTCAAGCGCGCGGACCGCATCCTCAAAATTCCCAACATTATAGCAAGCATGCGCGTCGGAAGATACGGTAATGCGCACATCCTTTTGTTTGCACAGGCGGATAAACTGCGGGCAGGTTTTGTCGCTGCCCTTCCGGTGGCTGAATGAATGGCTGTTGATTTCAATCAGTTTATTATATTTCTTCGCCGCATCCACGACTTCTTCGATGTTGACGGGATAGTGCGGGTTGCCCGGATGTCCTACTACATCGATATAGTTGTTTTTAAGCGCTCCTACAAGGGCGGCGGTATTTTTTTCCACCGTATTTTGCGGGATCGCAATATCATGCATGGAAGCAATCAGGAATTCCGTTTGCCTCACATACTTTTCCGGCAGGTCGATATGCCCGTCGTTATCTATAATGTTAAGTTCACAGCCGCGAATCATCCGTACCCCTTCCAGAATGTCCGGCACGCCTTTGAGCACGCTGATAATAAAATCCGGCGCACCGCCTTCGATTCCGGGGCCGTGGTCCGTACAGCAAAAGGCTTCCAAGCCTTTGCTGGCAGCAAAAAGCGCATTTTCACGCAAAGTCGAGTACGCGTGGCCGCTTGCCACCGTATGCGTATGGGTATCCACGAGAAGCTTCATCAGTTACCTCCAAATTTTTTAAAATATATCATCCGTCCGGGGACGGTATCAAACAACCTCATTTTTTGCCGTTTTCCCGCTGCCGGAAAAACAGATATTGCTGCGCGATGCCCGCGTACGGCCCAAAACGTTCCCGCGCAAATTCATAAATCTGTTTGTCGTTTCCCGAAAAGCCGTAATGCTCGTTCATGACACGCTTTACCCACACGTCGGTCGGAAACGCATCGTAAAAACCGAGAGAGAAAAGAAGAACGCAGTCTGCCACTTTCGGCCCCACGCCGGGCAGTTCCTGCAATTTCTTTTTTGCCGCCGCATACTCCATATGGCGCAAAGCATCAAGCGGGAAACCCTCCGCCACCATATGCGCGGCCCCCTTGATATAGGGCGCACGATACCCGCTGCCACATCCGGCAAGATCCGTTTCGGAAAGTTTGGACAGCGATGCAGGTTCCGGGAACCGGTACCATGTTTTTCCTTCAAACGAAAACGGCTCGCCGCACAATTCGCAGATTTGCCCAAGAATACCGCGAATCCGTTTTATGTTATTATTCGCCGACACGATGAATGAAATCAACGTTTCGAAAGGCTGCTGGTTTAGAACCCGCAGGCCGCATCCATATAGGAGTCCCTGCTTTAGGGCTTCATCTTCACAGCCGGCAAACAGCGCCGCATAGTCACGCTCCAGATCAAAATAGTGTTTCCATACCGTTTCAAAATCCTGCGGGGCGGAGGGATAAAGCCGTGCCCCCGTCCTGGTTTTCTCTACGCGCAGATACCGCCCGTACGCGACGCCTTCATAGGCGTTTTCCCCGCAGGGAAAAAAGCGGAACGACTGCCCGTTTTCAAAGATATGCCGCGGCTCGAAACACCCTGTCTGCACCAGTGCAGCACCATTTTCGTACGTTACATCCATGGTTTATAGTATACCATAAACGGACGGCGATTACAGCAAATTGATTTGCTGCGACGTATAAAATACGCTGCGCGGGGTGCGGCAGGCAAAACAGGCTCCTTCACCCCGTACAGGACAACAAAGGCCGTTCCGCGCAAACAGCGGATGCATCACCCGCCGGATGGAAAGGAGGTAAAAAAAAGAACATACCCAAATGGATATGTCCTCTTAACTTTTTCTTGACAAAATACCGCTTTGCAGGCAAATTAGTCTGAAACGTAGGGCAGCAGCGCCATAACCCTTGCCCGTTTGATGGCAACGGCAAGCTCGCGCTGGTGCTTCGCGCATGTGCCGGAAGCACGCCTCGGCATGATTTTGCCGCGCTCTGTCAGGTATTTTCTTAATTTTACAACGTCTTTATAATCGATAAATTCCGATTTGTCCGCACAAAAAGCACATACTTTTCTTCTCGGGCGTCTTGCGCGCATCGGTCTTCTCGCTCTTTCTTCGCTCATTTGAGACATCTCCTTTACTCAAAATAGTCTTTGCCAAGCATATTGCGTGGCATGCGGATGACCCCACAATCAGAAAGGCAGCTCCGCATCGTCGAGCGGCTGGAAATCCGATAATTCTTCAGCAAACAGGTCGTCTGCATTTTGTTGCGGCTGTGCCTGCTGTACGGGTGCGTCGCCACGCGCCGCGCCCGGATTTTGGGCTTTGCTCGTCACAAATTCCGCTTCATCCACGACCACTTCCGTTACATAACGGCGAACGCCGTTCTGATCATCGTAAGTGCGCGTCTGTATCGTGCCTACTACGCCGATTCTCGAGCCCTTTGTAAAATATTTTGCAATGAATTCCGCCGTCGAACGCCACGCAACGCAGTTGATGAAATCTGCCTGCTGCGTTCCGTCCTGCGATTTATAGCGGCGCGTAACCGCAACCGTAAAGCTCGTGACGGAAACGCCCGAAGGCGTTGTGCGCTGTTCCGGATCCCTTGTTAAATTGCCAACCAGAATCGCTTTATTCATTTTGGAACCATCCTTTGTTTGATCGTTTCAGGGCAGGATATAACCCGCCCGTGCAGCTTGGATTTACGCCTTTTGATCTTCAAGATTGATCACGATATAGCGCAACACATCATCGGCGATCTTGTAATTTCTTTCAAGCTCTGCCGGGAGTGTCGGATCCGCTTCAAACGTCATAAGTACATAGTAACCGTCGTTGATATACTGGATTGGATATGCAAGACGCTTTTTGCCCCACTCGTCGATTTTTTCCACTTTACCGCCGCTTTTCTCGACGATATCGGAAAAACGTTTTACGAGCGCGTCTTTTTTCTCCTCTTCCATATCCGGTTTCAAAATGTACATGGATTCGTACTTTATCATCCGTAATTCACCTCCTTCTGGACTAATGGCCCTGCTTTTTGCCCGCAGAGCAAGGACGTTACATCAAGATATTATATCTTAATGGATAGGGAAAAGTCAAGTGAACTTCTGCGGTATCTTGTGCCTGCAATATTTTTCCATCCACGAAATAAAATATTGAACTTAAAAGAGCCGCGCACAGCGGCTCTTCCATATTCGTCCGGTTGTCCGGTTAGTCCAGCCCGGCCTTCAGTTTGGCGATGCCCGCTTCGATACGCGTGAGCGTCTCGTGTTTGCCGAGCAGATAAGCAATTTCAATCGCTCCGCCCGGGGTGACGGGCGTGCCCGACACTGCGACGCGCAACGGATACAAAAGCTGTCCGTTTTTCACGCCCAATTTTTCCACAAGTTCCATCATGGAGTCGTGGATCATAGTTTCCGTGAAATCCGGTAGATCACGCAGCACAGGATACGCCGCTTCGAGGTATACAAGCGCGCTTTCCGGCGTGACTTTCATTTTTTTATGGTTGTAAAGGCCGATATCGTAATCAGGCAGCGCGGAAAGGAAGCGGAGCTTATCCGGTATTTCCGTCATCACTTCAAGGCGCGGCTGGATGAGCCGCGTGATGAGCGGCAGGTCGAATTTGTCCGGATCGATCGCCTGCTCAAAATACGGCATTGCCATTTCAATGAACTGTTCTTCCGAAAGGGCGCGGATATATTCCGCATTCATCCATTTCAATTTTTCCACATCAAAGATTGCCGGGCTCTTACTGATGCCAGATACGTCGAACGCCTCCACAAGCCCGGGAAGTGTGAATATTTCCTGGTTATCCGAAGGGCTCCAGCCGAGAAGCGCGATGTAGTTGAGGATCGCGCCCGAAAGGAAGCCCTTCTCTACAAAGTCTTCGTAGGAAGCGTCGCCGTGACGCTTGGAGAGCTTCGCGTGTTTGTCCCGCATGACCGGGGGCAGGTGGATATATTCCGGTACGTCCCACTCCATCGCTTCGTAGAGCAGATTATATTTCGGTGTAGACGAAAGATATTCGATCCCGCGGATGACATGCGTGATCTTCATCAGGTGGTCATCCACCACATTTGCAAGATTGTAGGTTGGATAGCCGTCCGACTTCAGGAGGATGTTATCTTCCATATCGCTGTTCGGCACTGTGACGGTACCGTAGACCATATCGCTGTACGTCGTTTCCCCTTCCGTGGGGATATTCTGGCGGATGACATACGGCTCACCCGCGTCGAGCTTCGCCTTGATCTCCTCCGGCGTGAGAGAAAGGCAATGCTTATCGTATTTGAACTGCTCTCCTTTTGCCTCGCACTCCGCACGCAGGCCCGAAAGGCGTTCTTTGGTACAGAAGCAATAATAAGCCGCGCCGCGCCGCACAAGCTCTTCCGCATAGTTCCGGTAAATATCCTTGCGCTCGGACTGGATATAAGGACCATACTCCCCGCCCACATCCGGGCCTTCATCATAAATAAGCCCCGTATCTTTCAACGTGCGGTAGATGATCTCGCTCGCTTCGTCTACAAGGCGTTCCCTGTCTGTATCCTCGATGCGCAGGATGAATTTCCCTCCGTTCTTTTTAGCAAACAGATATGCATACAGCGCTGTCCGCAGGCCGCCGATGTGCAGGTAGCCCGTCGGGCTGGGCGCAAATCTTGTTCTTATCTCCATAATACCGTTCCTTTCGAGTTTGTTTTCCGTCTGCAGGGGTATCCGCACAATGCAGGGCGGACATTTGCCCCGGCACCCATTTATGTACAGCACGGCAGGCGTATAAAACATGCGCAGTTCAGGTATGGCTGCCGCGCACTTCACGCTGCTGCTTTTACTTCATTGTTTTGGCAAAGCTGTCTTTCAGGCTCACGATCTGGTTGAATACCAGTTTTCCATCCGATGTATCTTCCGTATCGATGCAGAAATAGCCCTGTCGCATAAACTGGAACCGGCCGCCGCCCGGCGCCGTCCTGATATGCGGTTCGATCACCGCGTTTTCCAGTACGGTCAGCGAATTTGGATTGGCGGCGCAGACGCCGTCTTCTTGTTCCGTAAACAGATAATCGTACAGGCGCACCTGTGCGTTTACCGCGGTATCACGCTCCACCCAATGCAGCGTTCCCTTTACTTTCCGTCCGCTGTTTTCGCCGCCGGACTTAGTTGTTTCATCGTAAGTGCAAATTACTTCCTCGACGCTGCCGTCAGCGCCCTTCACCACGCGCTCGCATTTGATGATATAGGCGTTCTTGAGGCGTACCTCACCGCCCACATACAGGCGGAAATATTTATTGTTGGGCTTTACCTCAAGAAAATCATCCTGCTCAATATACAAGTGTTTGGAGAACGGGACTTCATGCATCTTCCCGCTGCCCGGCAGGTCTTCCGCCGTCAGCAATTCCGTTTTTCCGTCGGGATAGTTTTCTATTGTAAGCTTAAGCGGCCGAAGCACTCCCATGACGCGGGGCGCGTGGGCGTTGAGATCTTCGCGCACACAATGCTCAAGCAGGCGCACATCTACCTCGGACACGGCTTTGGCGACACCGATCCGGTCGCAAAAGTCGCGGATTGCAGCGGGCGTATATCCCCTGCGCCGCACGCCGGAAAGCGTGGGCATGCGCGGATCGTCCCACCCGGAAACTACGCCGTCGTCCACCAGTTTTTTCAGGTAGCGTTTGCTCATGACCGTATGCGTCAAATTGAGACGCGCAAACTCGTACTGGTGCGGAACATTTTTGCATTCGCAATTTTCGACAAACCAGTCGTACAGCGGCCTATGGTCTTCAAACTCCATCGTGCATACCGAATGCGTCACACCCTCGTAAGCGTCTTCGAGCGGATGGGCAAAATCATACATCGGATAGATGACCCATTTTTCACCCGTACGGTGATGCGGCGCTTTTACAATGCGGTAAATGGCCGGGTCGCGCATATTAAGGTTTGGGGAACTCATGTCGATCTTCGCGCGCAGGACCTTTGTGCCGTCTTCAAATTCCCCCGCTTTCATGCGGCGGAACAGATCCATATTTTCTTCGGGCGTTCTCCCCCGGTATGGGCTTTCCTTCCCCGGCTCCGTAAGGGTTCCACGGTATGCGCGCATTTCCTCCGGCGTGAGGTCGTCTACATAGGCGAGCCCTTTTTCAATCAAGCGCTCTGCGCATTCGTACATGAAATCGAAATAATCTGATCCATAGACTTCATCCGCCCATTTAAAGCCCAGCCATTCAATATCCCGTTTGATGGCGTTGATATATTCCACATCTTCCTTGACGGGATTGGTATCGTCAAAACGCAGGTTGCACTTTCCGCCGAACTTTTCTGCCAACCCAAAATTCAGGCAAATGGATTTTGCGTGCCCCAGGTGCAGGTAGCCATTCGGCTCGGGCGGGAACCGCGTCACAACGCTTTTCACTTTTCCGTCTGCAAGATCCTCTTCGATAATTTCTTCAATAAAATTTTTCGACTCGTTTTCCGCCATAAATGAACCCCTTTTCCAATTCTCTTACGAACTTTTATTATAACAAGAAACAGGGCAGCGCGCAATATTGCGCGCTGCCCTGCCGGATAAATATTCCTCCTAAACGGATGCGGGGGACGTAACGCTGCCTGCATGATACCTTCCGCCTGCCTGCGCTCACAAATATTATATACGAGCGACCCGGCGCGTCTGAATAACCGGTGACGAACTGCCCGGTGAGCTTTAAGACAATATAGTCTTTAGCGCACAGCGTTTTATGGGTATTGCGATAAACTTCCAGCTCATTTTTCTTCATCCACATCAGTTTTACAACTGTATGATACACGATGGTACAGCGCACGGAAACGCGGTAGAATGCGGCTTTCCTATATTTATTGCCCGGCAGATCGGCCTCGCAGACAGAATGCGTACCCGCCCAAATAATTGACGGGCACAGCGGCTTTCCGTGCCTGTCCGCACACAGGCAGCCCGTCATTTGCCCGCTGAAGGACACTGCCGCAACGTCTTTTGGATCTATAAGCTTCAATAGCTCTGCGGATGCAGCGCATACCACACGCCACCAGTCATCCGGGTTCTGCTCCACAAAGCCATGTTTTGTATTCCGCCGTGACCGCATGGACGAGCGTTTCATCTTCCGAAAGCAAGGCTGCCTTATCCCCCCGCCGTCCCGAGGTCATGCACCAAAAAATAATTTATTTATGATAAGTCTCCCCGCGGAGAATTTTAAATGCACGGAAAACCTGTTCCAGGAGAACGATGCGAAAAAGCCTGTGTGGAAGGGTCATCCGGGAAAGGGAGAGCCGCAGGTCCGCCCGGCCCAAAACATCTGCGGAAAGCCCAAGAGAGCCGCCGATGACAAATGTAAGCGTGCTGTTTCCCCCGGACATTAAACTGCCGACCTTTTCCGCGAAGGATTCGGAGGACATTTCCTTCCCGCGTACGTCGCAGGCGATCACGTAACCTTCGCATTTCCTAAGGATTCGTTCTCCTTCCGCCGCTTTAACCGCCTGTTCAGCTTTTTCCCCTTTTACGTTTGTAAGCGGTTCGTCCGGAAGTTCTTCAATATGCAGCGTGCAAAAACGGCCGAGCATTTTAGTATACTCCGCCTGCGCCTTTTCGTAAAAATCTTCCTTTAATTTTCCCACGCATACAATTTTGATTTTAATCGAATTTTCCCCATTTCCGGGCAGCGCCTTTTTTATACAGCGGCGTAAATACCGGTAACACCTTCACGCTTTGCCATAGCAACCGCGACATGTTTGCCGATTACAACCCCATTTTGCCGCAGGAAGCTGCACACCGTTTCATAAGCAAGCTCGTAAAAATTATTTTTTTCGGAAAGATGGCCAAGCAGGATGCCGCGCACGCCCGCCGCCGCCAAACGCATCGCAGTCTGGGCTGCATCGTCATTCGACAGATGCCCGTGCGTAGAAAGGATGCGGCGTTTGAGATAATAGGGGTATGGGCCGCATTTGAGCATTTCGACATCGTGGTTGGATTCCAGCAACACGATGGAGGAGCCCGCGACTCGCGCAAGCATCTTCTCCGTGACACGCCCAAGGTCTGTCATGACGCTGACTTTTTTTCCGCCCGCCGTAAGGCTATAGCCGAAAGGACGTACCGCATCGTGCGATATTTCGTATGGCTGTACGCACAACTCTCCCACGTAAAAATCCTGTTCATCAATTACGCGGATATTTTTTGACTGTACGTCCCCAAGACGCTTTTCTATCTCGCACCACGTTTGTTCGTTCGCATAGACTGGAATATCGAATTTACGGGAAATGACGCCCACTCCCGCAATATGGTCGCTGTGTTCATGCGTAATAAGAATCCCATCAATATCCCCCATGTGGATATCGACCTTCTGGAGTTCCGCTACAATCTTCGTACAGGAGTATCCCGCGTCCACAAGGACCTTGGATTTATCCGTACCGACGTAGATGCAGTTCCCTTTCGATCCGCTGAACAGCGGGGCGATCTTCAGCTCCATATATTGTGCCTTTCTATCTATTCCAATACAAATCATTGTATACCTCTTTTTCTTTTTTTTCAATCCTATTCTTTTTTTCTTGCCATTTGCAGGCAAATGGGGTATAAAGAAATTGTACTGACTGGTCAAGTCTATTTGGGGGGATTCCATGAATAAAACAAAAGAAGCGATTTACAAAGCGTCGGTGGACGTATTTTCACAATCAGGCTATACGGGGGCGGCTATGGATGAGATTGCCGAACGTGCAAACGTTGCCAAGGGCACGCTGTATTATCATTTTAAAAGCAAGGAAGACCTGTTTTTATTTGTCATGCAGACGGGGCTTGGACATATGATCGACGACGCCAAAAAGGTAATCGGTAAGCCGCTTGCACCCATGGACAAAATTACTGAATTGTGCAAATCGCAGCTGCGCGTCGTCCGTAAAAACGAGAATTTTGTTAAAGTAATCTTAAGCCAGCTGTTCGGCCAAGAGGAACGCCAGCGCCTGTTGCGCGGCAAGCTAAATGAATACGCACAATTAATCCGCGAATGTATCGGCGAGCTGGGCGTTGAAAAACACACTGAGAAGGAAACGTCCGCCGCGGTATTCGGGTTCCTCGGGACAATGGTTTCCGCCGCCGTTTACAGCGCAATGACCGGGACGCAAAAAAAAGATATTTCCGGTTTGCTGATCCAAAATTACCTGCACGGTATTTTGTAGGGCGAGTCTCTTAAAATAAGCCGTTTATAAAGCCGATTGGCCCGGATGGCTTCCGGTGTTTACAGAAAATGCGCGGTCATGCGCATTTTTTATTTACAGATTCCTCTTAAAAGCACTCTTCTTTCACTTTTAATGTTTTCAATGTTTTATCTTTAAAAATATGTTGACAAATAGTACATACCGCAATATTATTGTACTGACTAGTCAGTTTAAAAATTATAAAGAGGAGTGTGCTTGCATTGAAATTTGCAAAAATTGCCGGAAACGATATATCGGGAATTTTCAGGAACCGGTTCATCCGTGTATCCGTTGTGGCAATCCTGATCGTGCCGATGCTGTACAGCTTATGTTACCTTGCTGCGTTCTGGAATCCGTATGGACGGCTCAAAGACCTTCCCGTTGCGGTATTGAACCTGGATGAAGGAGCAAAGATGGATGGCAGGGATGTCAATTACGGGGGGCAGGTAGTGGACGAGCTGCGGAATAATAATGAGGTAGGATGGTCGTTCATTTCGCAGGGGGATCTTGCGGACGGGCTTGAAAACACCAAATATTATTCCCTGTTTACGATTCCCGCGGATTTTTCACAAAAAATCGTTAATGCGAAGACCGGCACGCCCACCACGGCGGAAATCATTTATACCTCGAACCAGGCGAAAAATTTCCTTGCCTCGCAAATCAGCGGCAATGTGGAGACGCAGCTGAAGGAAAAAGTTTCCGCTACGGTGACAAAGGAATATGCACAGGGCGCGTTCGACGGGCTTTATGAGGCAAAGGACGGGCTTTCCCAGGCATCAGACGGCGCTTCGCGGCTTTACGGCGGGATTCTTGCGCTGAGTGGCAAACTGCCGGACCTTTCGGCAGGCGTCACACAGCTTACAAATGGTTCCGCCGCTTTGAAAAACGGTCTTGGCTTTTTAGAAGGAAATGTCCCTGCCTTAAAAAGCGGAAGTACACAGCTTGCAGACGGCCTTGTAAGCCTTCAAAGTCAGATGCCTGCCCTTGCGGACGGTGCAGCCCGGCTCGCGGACGGCGCTGAACAGGTTTCCGGAGGGATCGATACCCTTGCACAAAAAAGCGGCGAACTGGCAAGCGGAGCAGACCGGCTGTCGGCCGGTTCGCAGGAATTAGCAGACGGCCTTGAGGCCCTGAACCGTCAAATGCCCACGCTGGCCAGCGGAGCGGAAGCTGTACAAAGCGGAACAGCAACCCTGAAATCCACGGTGGATAAACTATCCGCAGGAACCGGACAAGTTTCAGACGGCCTCGATACGCTGATTGCGGCGACCTCTTCTGCCGCGGATTTCGATGCTGCAATCGATGGGATCAAGTCCCTGGCTGCGGGCGGTGCGTCCGCAGACGATATCTCCGCGGCGCTTGACCAACTGCAGTCTTCTTACCACACAAGCCTCGGCACACTGAACGGTGGGCTTGAATCCGCAAAAGGCGGTCTTGCGGACATAACCGCAGGACTCGACGGCCTGTCTTATACGCTCGATCCGGCTAATCCTACGATGCCGGACGGCTCCCCTGCCTTTGCGGCGGGTGTATCGCAGCTTACGGCAGGTACGGACGCAGCGGCCGATGCGGTCTCCAAGCTGGAAGACGGTTCCAGCGCCCTCAACGCGGGAATCAATGAATTTTCCGGCAGTATTCCTGCTCTGACGGATGGCATCGGCGAACTATCAAACGGCGCTTCTGCCCTTAAAACCGGGGCACAGCAGCTTTCCGGGAAAACGCCCGCCCTCATGGACGGCGTTTCACAGCTAAAAGATGGCAGTAAGGCGTTGGAAGCGGGTGTTGGCAAAGCGGCTGCGGGCATTGGACAGCTCTATAGCGGATCTGCAGTGCTTGCAGATGGAATGCAGATGATGGACGGCCAGATCCCCGTGCTGACGGATGGCGTTTCGCAGCTGACGGACGGAGCGCAGGAGCTTTCCGGCAAACTGGCGGACGGCGTTTCCTATATTGACGGCAATTTGGTAAATTCCAGCGAAGCCATGGGCGATTACATCAGCAAACCTGTGACAATATTAAGCCAGCCAATCAATCCTGTACCCGATTACGGCACCGGATTTGCACCGTATTTTATCCCGCTCTCCCTGTGGGTAGGCGCGATCCTGATGTTCTTCATCATTTCGCCTAAGGCTGATCCACGCTTTGCGGCGGGCAGCGCGCAGGCTGTGGCCGGCAAGTTCCTCTCGTATGCGTTTATCGGGATATTACAGGCTGTACTGGTGGGTGCAGTGGTGCTGACGCTTGGGCTTGTGCCGAACAATATTGGGATGTATTTCTTTACGATCGTAGTGATGTCGCTTGTCTCCATTGCCATTGTGCAGACGCTGATTTCCCTGCTTGGCGATGCGGGGCGATTGGTCGCCATTGTGCTGCTGATCCTGCAACTGACATCGGATGCGGGCACTTTTCCTCTCGAACTGGTACCGAATTTCTTCCGCATCCTGAACCCGTTCATGCCGTTCACGTATTGTGTCACCGCACTGCGGGAAGCGATTTCGGGAAGCGATCTTACGCTGATCTGGCAGTGCATCGGCATCCTTGCGGCCTTCCTCGGCGTATTCCTTGGGCTCTCCATTGCGTTTAAGAGCCGCGCGGAAAAACTCCAGGACAAAATGGAACAAATGCGGATCGCATAGCCACCAAAACTTCCCGGGATGTCTACGGAACATATAAGGTTTGTAGAGAGGATAAAAGGCTTCGGCCCCTTGCTGTGGCGCCGGAGCCTTTTATCTGCACTATTTTTCCGGTAGAGCACGGCAACGGAAACATCCTGCCGTTTTACGGAATTCACAGGAATTGTCCTTTCACATAGGGCGTTATCCATGGGAAATGCCGCGGTGCATTCCCCCAGATTTGTCGAAGCAAATTTAATGTAAAAATAATTTTACGCAATTTAGAATTTTTTTATGATTTGCGGGTATAGTAATTATTGTAATAGCAATCATTTTGCCCGTAGCAGAGGAAACCGATATGACAATTTCGCTTTCAGAGTTTATTTCCCAGCTTGGTTCCAATCCCGCCCTTTTGATTACCGTATTACTGACGTTGGGCGTAATTCTTGTAAATGGATGGACGGACGCACCGAATGCAATTGCAACGTGTGTTTCCACTCGCGCGTTAAAACCAAAGCCGGCCATTTTGATGGCGGCTGTTTTTAATTTTCTCGGCGTGCTGGTGATGACCATGGTGAACGCTACCGTCGCCTATACGATCTACAGTATGGTGGATTTCGGCGGGGATTCGCACGAGGCGCTGGTTGCCCTGTGCGCGGCGATGGTCGCCATTGTAACATGGGCCACCGTTGCGTGGCGGTTCGGCATCCCTACCAGTGAAAGCCACGCGCTCATCGCCGGACTTTCGGGTGCGGCGATTGCCATGCACGGAGGACTTGGAGGCATCAATGGCGCGGAATGGGTCAAAGTCTTATACGGCCTTGCGCTTTCTACCGGGCTTGGATTTGGGCTGGGATGGCTATCCGCCAAGCTCACCACCCATCTTTGCAAATATAAAGACCGGCGCCGGACCGACCGCTTCTTCCACTATGGACAGATCGGCGGAGCTGCAGCAATGTCTTTTATGCACGGCGCGCAGGATGGCCAGAAGTTCATGGGCGTATTCCTGCTCGGTATTTTCCTTGCCAGGGGGCAGGCGAATGTCACGACTTTTGAAATCCCGATCTGGTTGATGATCCTGTGTTCGGCGGTGATGGCGCTTGGAACTTCGATCGGCGGATACCGTATTATCAAAGCGGTAGGCATGGATATGGTGCACCTCAAAGGATACCAGGGATTTGACGCGGATATGTCCGCGACCGTGTGCCTTCTTGCTTCGTCCCTTACCGGGCTTCCAGTCAGCACGACGCATACCAAAACGACGGCGATTATGGGTGTGGGCGCAGCGCGGCGCGTCTCTTCCGTCAATTGGGGCGTAGTAAAAGAGATGTTTATGGCATGGATCCTAACCTTCCCCGGCTGCGGCATCATCGGCTTTTTTATGGCGCTTTTGTTCATGGCTGTATTCTGATCTATTTGAAATAATATCAAGCAAACTCCGGAGGATTTATCATGGCGAAAAAGCATTCTTTTGATTATTTTGAAGCATTCGTAAAAGCGGTGGATTCTTCCTGCGCCGCAGCATCCCTTTTGAATGAAACGCTTAGGAACTTCGACCCGGACCGGCTCGAAGAGGCAATGACGGCAATGCATGAAATAGAGCATGCCGCGGACGGCGACAAGCACCAGATGATGAAAGTGCTGATCCGTGAGTTCCTGCCGCCTATCGAGCGCGAGGATGTGACCGAGCTTACGCAAAAAATCG
Source organism: Christensenella tenuis (assembly GCF_014287795.1). Lineage (GTDB taxonomy): Bacteria > Bacillota > Clostridia > Christensenellales > Christensenellaceae > Christensenella > Christensenella tenuis. The sequence continues at coordinate 342,310 of NZ_JACOON010000002.1, read as the reverse complement.
ACGACGTTACGGACGCGCTCGAAGATGTACTGGTTAAAATTTATACATTCAACATCCGCACAATCCGCCCTGAAGCGCTGGAATTTATGGATATTATCGTTGCGTGCTGTTGTTCCCTGAAAAAAGCGATACAGGAATTCCGCAATTTCAAAAAATCGGAGCTTCTTGGGGACTGTATTATTGAAGTCAACGATCTTGAAGGCGAGGGAGATTTGCTCTATACCCGCGCGATGCGTAATTTGCATGTGCAGTCAAGCGACCCCATTGAAATTATGGTGTGGTCTAAGACCTATAATTATCTGGAAGGCTGCTGCGACGCATGCGAGGAAGTCGCGAACATACTCGAGATCATCGTTATGAAAAACAGTTGATTCCATCTGTTTTGAATCCATGGGGCTGCCTTTTCTTATCAGGGCAGCCCTTTTGTGTTCTCTTCTATTTTCGTTTGCGTTTACAACCGATTACGGTCATCGCTAGCCCCTCGGCGGCCTTTGCTGCGTTTTACCATGAATACCGCCAGCAATGCAGCCGCAGCGGCAGCAATTATCACGACGATGACAACAAGAGGGGCGATTCCCCCGCCCTGCGCATCCGCCGGCAGGGGGGCGGGGCTGGTTGTGGGCGACGGCGATGCGGTCTCCTGCGCCGGCTTTATGGCGGCAGTATCGGATACGTCCGAAATTGTGAGAGTGCCGGCTCCATCAGCTACGAGGTTCAGATAAACTTCCTTTGCGCCCTTTGCGATGCTGAGGATCAATTTGCCGTTACGGGACACGATACCCGTGGCATCCGCTTCCTGCACGGTAAACTTCACCTGGCCGATATACGTTCCATCTTCCGCCGTTGCGGTAATCTTATGGTTTCCATTTGAAAGCGCGCTGATTTCAAAGTAACCGCTGTCATCCGTTACGCCGCTGAGCATGCCATGGTTTTCCGTATTGAGGCTTTCTACCGTTGCGCCTATAGCCGGAAGGCCTTTGGCATCGACGAGATATCCGCTCATGCCCGGCTCCCCGGCAAGTTCCGCAGGCTGATCCTTTTTATCGTCATTGGCTGTTCCGCCATGTGCCATCGGCCTGGCTGATGCTTTTAGAAGGATAAGCTCCGTATTTTCATTTCCATCCGTATTGACGTCTGTGGACATATAAATATCTTGCGTCCCCTGCTGATAGGTAACAACATATACATGATCTTTTTGGCTGACTGCAGTTGTCTCTCCCTCCACAAACATTACCTTGCAGCGTCCGCGCACATCCGTATCATGGTCGTACACCTGCATGGTTTCCACCGCATCCGGATCAATATTGGAGAAATAGACCGTTCCCGTTGCATTCGCCATCCCCTGATGATGATCGCCGATACTTGCGAAATAGCCGGGAAGGGCATTTCCTTTTGCATCCATCAGGTAGAGCTTCAGGTTCACGCGCTCGGGCGGAGTGGTTGGCGCGGCAGTGGGAACTGGCGTGGGTGCTGTTGTAGGCGCAGCCGTCGGCATTGCAGTCGCGGTCGGCATGGGCGCCGTCGGGGTTGGGGCAGCCGTCGGCTGTTCAGTTGGCTGCGGCGCAGGCTCCTCTGTCGGCGCAGGTTCCTTTGTTGGCTCTATTGTCGGCTCCAGCGTGGGTGTGGGTTCCATTGTGGGGGCCGGCTCTCCCGTCGGCTCTGGCGTGGGTTCGGGCAATACGCCGTCTGCCGCGCCTGTCATCAGGATTTTTCCGTCTGCCGGGACTTGAAATACAAAATCGACTGCCATCGCTTTCTGGTTAACATTCACTTCATAGGTATACGCCTCCAGGCTTTCAGGCACAAGTGGCCCATTGGTTGCCGCAGACGCGGTTTTCCCGGTCAGCAGCGCCGCATTTTTTGAACGGGCCAGGTTAATCGGTTCGACCACATTTTCCGGCCTGCCAATGATTTCCGTTTGGTCCGCAGGATAAAGATGCACTTTTACCGCTCCGGTCAGGTTATCTTCTTTATCTTTGGTAATCAGTTGAAAATCCGAAATTGGAACAGAGGGCAGGGAAAACCTCCCGTCTTTATCCGTGACTCCATTATATACATATTCCGTATCGACATCCTCCTGCAGAAACACTTCCGTTTCCGCAAGCGGCTTGCCGCCTGTATCGGTAAAGATCATATTCATTCCAATCGCGGGAACCGAGGGAGCCTCTTTCCCGCCGCTCTCCCCGGCGGAAGTCTGTGCGAAGGCGGGCAACGCCAACACCGCTATAAGCAAAATCACGAGAGCAATACACACGTAAGTTTTCCGTTTCATCGTTATCCTCCAACAGCACCGCGTATTTGGCAGATATTTTGGTTTCTATTTTATCATAACATACGGATTTCCCCCGCTCAACTCGGGTTTTCTCCTAAGGCGCATCCTCCCGCACAAAAAGGCACGCTCTTAGAATAGAAAAGCTTAAACTGTCCGCCAACGGATAAAGAATGCTGATGAAGATCCTGCGCCCTGCAAAAAAGGTTTCCAGCCGGCGTATTATGGATCAATTTTGCCCGGCTCCCTTCCAAATGGAAAATCTTCTTCGGCCAGCCAGGCCACATGGGCCGCTCCTGTAACGGGTGCCGGCAATAGCCCTTCCCAAATTCAAAAACAGGGATGGCAGAAGGAGTTAGCTGGCCAGCGGGCCGGCACCAGATTCTGCATTCTCAAAATATTCGCACGCCTTATAAATTTTTTATCTACCTATGCGAAAAAGGGGCCGCTCCGGCAATAAGGGCAGCCCCGTTCTTTTGGCGTGATTTTTTTCTTTTTTATATACTTCCTCTTACGATCCCATACGTTGTGCAGATCTTACTGTACTCCAGCGAATTTATAAACGACGCCAGTACCTTCTGTCTGCTTATTCCTTTGCTCATTTGGTTCTGCCAGTATGCCTTGCCGCCTGCATCTGCTTTCCGTCCGAACATCGCCTCGTACATCACATCAAGATACGCGCTGCCACTCAGGTTCTTATTTGTAAACTCTTTGCTTCCTATGAAGCTGCTTGCAAGCGACGCCCCCGTCAGGCGCTTATTCAAAAGTCCCTGCGCCCAGTAATTAAGGCCGTCTGCATCGCCCTTCCGTCCCATGCATTTCATATACATTCGGTTCACAAACGCCGTTATCTGCGGATTTTTGTCACGCGCTTCATTGCTCGTATAACTTCCCGCTGCAATCCCATACTCCGCACAGATTTCCTTGAATTCCTTCGATGCTGCAAAATTTGCGAAGATATACTTCCGGCTGCACCCATCGTTTAAATAGTTCTGCCAGTACGCCTTACCTCCTGCATCCGCATTCCGTCCGAGCATCGCCTCGTACATCACATCAAGATACGCGCTGTCGCTCAGGTTCTTGTTTGTGAACTCTTTACTGAAGATGAAGTTGCCCGCCGCTGCTACGCCCGTTAATTTCTTCGCCTTGAGGCCGTCCACCCAATAGTTCAATCCAGCCGCGTCCGCTGTTCGGCCCAATGTTTTTTGATACAGGCGCTCTACAAAAGAAGTCAGCCCTGCCTCTGCTTTTATTGTAATCGTGGAATCTTCATAGGAAGCCGATATATCCATCCCGTTCCAACTCTGTTTTGACAGTTGATAGGCTACAAGATTATAAATAACATTTTTATAGCTATCCGGCATAGTATCTGTTACAGGAAGAGAAAAATTCATTTTGCCGCTTTCAATATTTTCTTTTGCCAACTCGGCGAACGGCTCTGACCATCGGGCTATTTCCCCTGTTTTTATAAAATAATTGTTTTCCAAAGCTGTTGATTCATAACCGGGCACGGAAGATTTATGATCCGAATGCACGAGTCCCATAATGCTGTCTGTTAATCCAAAATACATGTGCTCATAATAAGTTCCTTGATACGCCGCACCCATATCATCCCATGTACTGTCAACCTGGTACCAGTCCCCATCCATCTTTACAGCCGTCCAGACATGGCCATTTCCGGTAATCCGTCCTGTTGCAATGCCAACCTTATCCAGGAGCATTACATAGGCCCTATGATATGCTTCACAGGTTCCCTTCCCTCTTGCAAGAACTCCTTCTGCTGAAGAATAACTATACGAATAGTCATAATCAGCATTCTCTAAAATCCAATCATGCAGCCATACCGCTTTCTCAAAATCTGTGGTACATTCTTTCAGGCATTTTGCTGCAGTATCATCGACAATTTGTTCCACTGACGGATAGTTGGCATCCTGTATATTCAATACATACTCAAAAATGCCTGTATTCACACTTTGGTATGTCTCCATATCTATAGCGCTAAAACGAATATAGTATGTACCTGACGCCCAAAAAGTGAACTCAAACGTATTTTTTTCACTATAGATACTATTAGATCCATAACTGATGTCATAGACCGGTACCCGCTCTGAACCTTCATATACAACTAAGCTGTGAATTCGATATTTATAATTGCCGGATCCGCCTGTTGCCGTCATGGTAAATGTAACCGGCGTTCCACATTGAATTTGATCCGGATATGTAACAGAGAGGCTTAATCCCGACGCCTGCCTTGCCGCATTTTCAGAATCCTCATCAGAAGCCATACCTGAAATATTGGAGGCGTTAGCCTTGTTCACAGCTTCATTTAAACTTTCGTCAGAAGTTCCCACCGTAAAACTATTCCCATGCCCGATTTCCGCGGTTCCTTTTTCGAAATTTTCTGCCGGCTCATTCTTTTCGCTGTCTTTTTCTTCAAATTTGCCCGTATCTTCTTCAGTACCAGATTCTGTTCCATTTATTGTTCCAAAGGAGTCAGATGCAGTACCATTCTCCTTAAAATTTTCATTTTCTTCGGCGCCTGAGATTTTATATGTATCCGCAAGGCCATCTGCGATGGCAACATTTTCTTCGGCAAATGCGGTCGTAGAACCACTTATAATGCAACACGAGAATAAACAGGCTGCAAGCACAGCCGATAAAATTTTGTGGAATTTTAACATTGTCATAAAACGCCTCTCCTTTTACTGCACAAGGCTGCTTGAATTTCAGTACTTATTATTGCATATAATTGCTGTTTCGTCTACCGGAAGATGCAGCAGGAGCAGCATAATTTTACATTCGGATCTTGGCTAACGCAAATGGTTTGAGAAAATAAGAAACAGCGGTTGATCCCTTAAATCCATTGCTTTTCACATGCCTGCGTGGGTCCGGCTTTGGGGCCTTCCCCTAATTTTCCCCGCCTTTTTTTAATCTGTATCCGGAAGTATCCTCTAACAAATTTGTCTATTTATTTGAGCTTTTTTTAGATAGAACCAAAAATCGGCTAACTTCTATCCTATTAAATTTGATGCATTTTTCAGGAGGGATATTTCATCTTTTTTGAACTTCCCCGCGCAGTGAGGAGCATTCTAATGTCTGCAATTTTTTGCAGGCATGAAAAAACAGGAAGCGTGCGCTTCCTGTTTTTAAGTCCGCCTATTTTTCGACAACCGCATTCTGTCCGAAGGATCGAAGTTTTGCATAACGTTTTTCGAGCAGGTTTTCAAGCGGTTCTGCCAGCAGCTCTTTCACGCTCTGTACAAGGTATTTTTTGATTTCTCCTGCAAACGCGCCGCCATCGCCCGCCTGTGCGCCGCCTTCCGGTTCTGGGAGCACATCGTCTATGAGGCCCATTTCCCTGATCTCCGAGGCTGTCATGCGCATCAGCTCAGCCGCCTCCGCCGCACGGGACGAATCTTTCCACAGAATACTGGAAAAGCCCTCGGGTGAAAGAATGGAATAGAGCGCGTTTTCAAGCATCACGCGCTTATCTGCCACGGCCAGGGCGATCGCCCCGCCGCTTCCTCCTTCGCCGATAAACAGGCTTAATACCGGCGTTTTGAGCCGCGAAAGCTCCATCAGGTTGCGGGCAATGGATTCCGCCACACCCCGCTCTTCTGCACCGATTCCGCAGAACGCTCCCTGCGTGTCTACAATACAGACGACTGGGCGGTGGAATTTTTCCGCCTGCCGCATCAGCCGCAGGGATTTGCGGTATCCTTCCGGGTTTGAGCAGCCAAAATTACGGTTGACCTTATCGCGCAGGTCTACGCCCTTTTCCTGCCCGATGACCGTGACCGGGATTCCTTCCAGGAACCCGACTCCTCCGATGACCGCCGCGTCATCCGCAAACAGCTTATCTCCGTGCATTTCCAGAAAATCCGTAAAAATATTGTTGATGATGTATTGGGAGGTGATCCTTTTGGGATCGCGCGCTATCTGTACGATGTCCCATGCCGAACGTTTTTCACTCATTTCGCGCCGCCTCCTTTATGCAGTTTTAAAAGCTTTGTAAGCGTATCTTTCAGTTCCCCGCGCGGGACAATCATATCCACAAAACCCTTTTCGAGCTGGAATTCCGCTGTCTGGAACGTGGGGGGAAGCGTTTGCTTTACCGTCTGCTCAATCACGCGCCGTCCTGCGAAACCAATGGTCGCGTTCGGTTCAGCGAGCGTCACGTCGCCAAGCATCGCAAAGCTTGCGGTCACGCCTCCTGTAGTCGGATCGGTAATGACGGCAAAATAGGGCAGCCCCGCTTCATCGAGCTTGGCGAGCGCCGCGCTCGTCTTGCTCATTTGCATGAGGGATATGAGTCCTTCCTGCATACGCGCGCCGCCGGATACCGTGAATGCGATGAACGGCAGTTTTTCATTGACAGCCTGTTCAATGGCAAGGGTGATCTTTTCGCCGACTGCAGCGCCCATGGAGCCCATCATGAAAAAGCCGTCCATGACAGCAATGACCGCCGGTTCGCCGCCAATCCGGCATTTCCCGGTGATGACCGCTTCCTTTTCATTGGTATAACCGCGGATCTTGCGGATCTTGCTGTCATACCCCGGAAAATCCAGCGGATTTGTCCCAATCAGGTTTTCATTGCTTTCTTCAAACGTTCCCTCATCCACCGTATACATAATCCGCTGTCGGGCAGACAGGCGGAAATGGTAGTTGCAGCTTGTACACACGTTAAGGTTGGCAATGAGGTCGTCCGTATAAATCACACTGCCGCATTCCGGGCATTTTTCCCACATGCCCTCGACTTGTTCTTCATCATGTGCAACCAGCGGTTCCGGTATCTTTTCCGGTTCCTCTGCAGGCATCTGGGCCTGCTGGTTGGTACGGTATACGCGCAGGGTGATGTCCTTGCGCTTTTTAGAAAATAGACCCATCTGTTATTTTTCCTCCATGATGCGCCCGACAAGGCCCGTATCGAGCCTTCCTTCCATCACGTCCTCATTGTTCAGGAGGTCGAGCTGGAAATCCGCATTGGTTTCCACCCCGTCTACAACGAGCTCCGTCAGGGCGGCGCGCATTTTCGCCATGGCCCGCGCGCGCGTCGGCGCGTGGACGATGAGCTTTCCTATCATACTATCATAAGTCGGCGGGATTTTGTACCCCGTATACATTGCCGTATCAAAACGCACACCTGGGCCTCCCGGAAGGTGCAGCGCTTCAATAGTGCCGATGGACGGCATGAAATTTTTCATCGGGTCTTCCGCGTTGATGCGGCACTCGATCGCGTGGCCCATCAACGGGATATCCTCCTGTGTGCAGGAGAGCTTGCCCCCGTTTGCAATCAAAATCTGTTCGCGCACAATATCGATGCCCGTAATCATCTCAGTAACCGGATGCTCGACCTGCACACGCGCGTTGAGCTCCATAAAATAATAATTTCCGGAAGTTTCGTCATATAAAAATTCGATTGTGCCCGCGTTTTTATAACCGGATGCTTTTGCCGCACGCACTGCTGCCTGCCCGATTTCAGCCCGTTTCTCCGCACCGAATGCTACGCTGGGCGCTTCCTCCATAACCTTCTGGTTTCTTCTTTGCAGGGAACATTCGCGTTCATATAGATAGACCGCCCCGCCGTAATTGTCGCACAGGATCTGCACCTCAATGTGGCGCGCATCCATAATGCACTTTTCCATATACAGCGTGCCATCGCCGAACGCGCCAAGCGCTTCCTTATAGGCTGCGCTAAACGCTTCCTCAATTTCTTCTTCGCGGTCTACCTTACGGATACCGCGCCCGCCGCCGCCGCTTGCAGCTTTTATCATCACGGGATAACCGACCTTTTTTGCAATTTTTTTCGCATCCTTCGCACTCTTGAGCGCTTCGAGCGAGCCGGGAATGATCGGGACTTTTGCCTCGGTCATGATTCGCCGCGCCATCAGCTTATCTCCCATTTTTTCCATCGCTTCCGCATCCGGGCCGATAAAGACAACGTTGCTCTTGTTGCACATGCGCACGAATTTTGAATTTTCTGACAGGAAACCATAACCGGGATGGATGGCGTCCGCGCCGGATATGCTTGCAGCGGATAAGATGTTGTATGCGCTCAGATAGCTGTCTTTGGGCGCGGGCGGACCGATACACAACGCTTCATCCGCAAGCTGCGTATGGAGCGCGTTTGCGTCCGCTGTCGAATATACCGCAACGGTTTCTATCCCCATCTCGCGGCATGCGCGTATGATACGCACGGCGATCTCGCCGCGATTAGCAATTAAAACCTTGTTTATCATCGAATGTTTCTCCTTTATATACGGTGCTTGCAGGAACCGATCCAGGGCCGCTTCCAGACAATCCGGCAAAGCGGCCGCTGCCTGCATACAGCAAAGGCCACACGGAACCCTGCCGCTTGTGGTATCCGGGTCCGCTTAATCCTGCTTTACGAGCACGAACAGTATTTCACCCTCACACACCGTCTTCCCATCCACCGTCGCCCTTACCTTACCCTTACCGCCCATCGAGGACAAACGAAGGATTTCCGTTTCCAGAACAAGGTCATCGCCCGGTTTCACCATACCGCGGAACCGTACGCCGTCGATCCCGCCGAACACCGCGAGACGTCCTTTGTATTTTTCATCCTGCAAAATCGCCACCGCACCTGCTTGTGCGAGCGCTTCCGTGATGAGTACGCCAGGAAGGATCGGGTTGCCGGGAAAATGCCCCTTAAAGCAAAACAGATCTTCCCGGATATGCCACACCGCTTTGGTGCGTTTTGCCACTTCGCATTCGAGCACCTCGTCCAAAAACAAGAACGGATCGCGGTGCGGAATAATTTGTTTGATTGCTTCCTGATTTAAAACCATATAAGCTCCTTTTCGTACAAAAAGCCACTGTACTATATCAACTATTACACGTAATTATACAGCAACTGCCCGTATTCTACGCTGTCGCCGTCTTCACAGGCGACCCATGTAATCTCGCCGTCCTCGGGCATGGTAATCTCGTTCATCAGCTTCATCGCTTCCACCATACACACGATATCGCCCTTTTTGAGCTTATCGCCGATCTTTACGGCCTTCCCCTCGGAAAGGTTGTGGAAGACCCCCACAAGGGGCGAAGTGATCTCCTTACCCTTGCTTGCCGCAGGCGCCGCTTCCTCTACAGGCGCGGCGGGAGCTGCCGGAGCCTCTGCAGGCGCTGCCACCGGGGCAGAACCGATTTGCGCGGAAATCTGTGGGGGCGCCGTTACGTATACTGTTTTGGACTCGCCCGTCCCGCGTTCCATTTTTACAGCAAAATCGCCGTCTTCAAGCTCAAATTTATTGAGGCTCGTTTCATCCACGGCCTTCAGCAATTCCAGTATTGATTTTAAATCCACTGTTTTTATCTCCTATCTAACTTTTATTCCGCTTTTTTGAACAAAAGCACTGCGTTGTGCCCACCAAAACCAAGCGAATTGGAAAGCGCAACCTGAATATTTGCCTTCTTCCCCGTGTTTGGCGTACAGTCAAGATCGCACTCCGGATCGGGCACCTTATAGTTGATGGTTGGAGGGATAAAACCCTCTTCGACCGCTTTGACCGTATATACTGCTTCCATGCCGCCAACTGCCCCAAGCGCATGGCCTGTCATGGATTTTGTCGAGGAAATCGCCACCTTATACGCTTCCTCTCCGAACACGCTCTTAATTGACATTGTTTCAGTCTTATCGTTAAGTTCTGTGGATGTCCCATGCGCATTAATATAGGAAACCTCCGACGGTTTCAGATGGGCCTCGTCGAGAGCAAACTGCATTGCCTTTGCAAGCGCTGCGCCGGATGGCTCCGGGGCCGTCATATGGTACGCATCGCTCGTTGCGCCGTACCCGCCGATTTCGGCGTAAATACGGGCGCCGCGTTTCTTCGCCGCTTCATATTCTTCCAATACGATCACGCCCGCTCCTTCCGCAATAACAAAGCCGCTGCGTTCCGCATCGAACGGAATAGAGGCGCGGTCGAGCCGGTCTGTCGTCGTGACCGCATGCAGGCCGAGGAAACCCGAGATCGCCAGCATCTTGATGGGCGATTCGCTTCCGCCCGCAAGCATCGCATCCATGTAACCATCCCGGATCAGCCTGTATGCATCGCCGATAGAATGGGTTCCCGACGCGCAGGCTGTTGTGATCGTCGTATTATATCCATGCAGTTTATGCTTAATGGCAAGCTGCCCGGATGCCATATTGCCGATCATCATGGGGATGAGAAGCGGGTTGACACGCTTAAAGCCCTTTTCGTTGAGCTTGGTCACTTCCTTTTCCATTGTGTCGAGGCCGCCGATCCCGCTGCCAACCAAAACGCCGAAGCGGTAGGGATCGTAGGGAATTTCTTTTCCAATTTCAAAACCCGCATCCGCCATAGCCTGATCACCCGCGATCACACCAAACTGCGCATACTCATCGAGGCGGCGCGCCTCTTTCTTTTCCAAATGGTCGAGCACATCGAGGTTTTTCAACTCGCCCGCAAAATGAACGGGCAGGCCTTCCGCTCCCGCTTTGGTGAGCGGCCCGATGCCGTTTACGCCGTTTTTCGTATTTTCCCATGCCTCTTTGACCGAATTCCCATTCGGGGAAAGGATGCCGAGGCCCGTTACAACTACCCGTCTTGCCATAAAAGGTTCCCTTTCAAGTCTATTGTTTCACAAACGCGGCTTATCAAGCAAAAGTGCCGCCTCTATCTGAGCGTATTCGGGACGATGCGTGAAAAACCATCCCTCGTGTGACGCAGAATGCGTGGCTGAAGTTTGGTATTTCACCGGGAACGCGCCGGACGAAAGCGTACATCCCGGTACGCCGAGATCAGCGCGGCACCAAAAAATCCAAAATCCGCCGTGCAGATATGTCACATATACATGCCGCCGTTCACCGACAGCACATGCCCCGTAATATAGGACGCCTGGTCGCTCGCGAGAAACGCGACCGCGTCTGCAATATCCTTTACCGTGCCGCCGCGCCGGAGCGGAATACTTCCCAGAACCTCCGCGCGCGCCTTTTCGGGCATCGCGTCTGTCATGGGCGTTTCTACGAAGCCGGGAGCGACTGCATTGACGGTGATATTCCGCGAGCCAATCTCCTTGGCGAGGGATTTCGTAAAGCCGATGATCCCTGCCTTAGAGGCGGAATAGTTCGTCTGCCCCCCCTGTCCGGAAAGCCCGACCACGGAGGCCATGCTGATGATCCTGCCGTGCTTTTGCTTCATCATATAAGGCACCGCATGGCGGCAACAGTTGAATACGCTTTTAAGATTGACATTTATGACCGCGTCAAAATCCTCTTCCTTCATGCGCGCAAGAAGTCCGTCACGCGTGATCCCCGCATTATTGACGAGTACGTCGATGGTACCGAAGGTTGCCACCGTCTCTTTCATCATCGCTTCCACTTCGCTGAATTTGCTCACGTCGGCCTTAATTGCAACGGCTTTTACGCCCTTTTTTTCGATCTCCGCTACCGTGCCCGCGTAGTCTTCCTCCTCGAACAGGTAGTTGACCACGATATCATATCCTTCTTCCGCGAGACGCAGGGCAAGTTCCCTGCCGATGCCGCGCGAAGCGCCTGTAATGAGTGCTGTGCCCATATTTTTATTCCTCTCTTTCCATAACGCACCTTCCGGTGCTCCGGGAAAACTATGCTGCAGTTCCGATTTTTCTTCCGGGCAAAAGAACCGCCGAATTATCATAATTTACCTGCCGCCTTCGGCCCGGCAAAACCGGACGTTTCATATGTTTTCCCGGCAATTTTCTGCTATATTCTATTTCATTTCACCCCAGGACGCGCGTCCTACGCACTCGCTGTGCCCGGTATGCTCCGCTATCTTTCTTTTATGGCGAAATTCACCCTGCGCGTTCCCGTCCATGAAATAGACCAGTTCCTGACGACGCCTTTTAGATTAGAAAGGCTTATTCCCCAGGTATTCTATTTTTTCGTTTTGTAAACGGCAGGATCATTTCAGCGCATCCACCGTTTTTTCGTAAGATTCAAAATCATTGATATTATAAGTCGCCGCTTCCTTGCTGATGCGTGATACAAAGCCCGCAAGCGTCTTGCCCGGGCCTACCTCCACGAACGTATCCGCGCCCGCTTCAAGCATCGCACGGATAGACTGCTCAAACAGCACCGGATTCGCGGTCTGCTCCGCCATGACTGTTTTCATACCGGCGGGGCTATATGGTTTGCCCGTCCGGTTCGCATACAGCGTGAACTGCGGTGCGGCGAAGTCCATCCCTTCAATCTTTTTATAGATATTCTGTGCCGCCTGCTGCATGTGCGGCGAATGGAACGCCCCATTCACTGGGAGTTTCATACATTTTATTTTGTTCCCTTTGCAGTATGCCATCATGGCTTCGATACGGCCTGCATCGCCCGCCACGACTGTCTGCCCGGGACAGTTATAATTTACAGGCAGGAGTACGCCGTCTTCCCGGAACTGTTCCGCAAGCTGCTCTACCTCGCCTGCGGTCTTACCGAGAACAGCCGCCATCGCGCCGCCATGGTTTTCCGCCGCTTCCTGCATCCATTCCGCACGCAGGAGCACAAGGCCGAGTGCTTCCTCGAACGAAAGCACGCCCGCCGCCGCAACCGCAGCATATTCCCCCAAAGAGAAGCCCGCCCCCATATCCGGCCGGATCCCGGCGGAAGCAAGCGCCGCCCATGCGGCAAAATCTACTGTGAACACAGCAGGCTGCGTATTGATCGTCTGGTTGAGCTCAGCCTGTTCGCCCACGAAGCACAGCTCCGCAATTCCCGGACATACCGTTTCGGCCCGGTCGAAGATATCACGCGCGGCCGGAACATTATCGTACAGGCTCTTGCCCATTCCGGTTTTCTGCGCTCCCTGCCCCGCAAAGAGCACCGCTAATTTACCCAAAGTCACATTCCTCCAAAAGATAGCAGACAGACGCAAAATTAAATTTTGCGTCCGCCCTTTATCCGTTTATCGCATTCTTATTTATTGTCCTCAATGTATTTCACAAGGTCTGCAACGCTTTTCAGGTTCTCCGCATCCTCAACGGAAACATCGAATTCTTCTTCAATATCCATCACGATCTCGACCATGTCGAGCGAATCGATTTTAAGGCTCTCGAACGTGGAATCCATCGTGATTTCGTCTGCGTCGATGTCCATTTTGTCGCTGATAATTTCGGCAATCTTTTCGTAGATCATTTCATTTTCCTCCATAAGAAAACAATTTATTTTTTATTTATTACGCTTTCGCGCTGTTACCATTCATAGACCGCGCATCCGGAGGAAAGCCCTCCGCCAAAGCCTGCGATCACAAGCGTATCGCCCTTTTTGAGCATGCCCTTTTTGTTCATCTGGTCGAGCGCGACCGGAATGCTGGCCGCCGACGTATTGGACGTATCGTCGATATTGGAATAAAATTTATCCATCGATACGCCGAGCCGCTGCGCGATCGTTTTCGTGATGCGGTAATTCGACTGGTGCATCAGGAACCAATCGACGTCCTCCGAGGTTCTGCCCGTCTCTTCCAGTGCCAGACGGATCACCCGTTCGGCTTCGCGCGTCGCGAATACATAGACCTCGCGTCCTTTGAGCGCCGCATAGGACGGCTGCACCACTCCGTCTTTGAGCGTGTTCATACCGTTGATCGTGATGAGCCCTTCCGTATCCGGCTTGGAATACACTTCAAAATATTTCATATTGTCGCCGCTCTCGATGACAACCGCTCCCGCGCCGTCCCCAAACAGGATACAGCTCGCGCGGTCTTCCATATTCATGAAACGCGAAAGAGTCTCGCTGCCGCACACAAGAAACGGCTTGCCGCCCGGTTTCACAAGCCCCGACGCCGCCTTGAGCGCAAACATAAAGCCTGTGCACGCGGAATTGACGTCAAAGCAGACGGCTTCCTGAATCCCAAGCTCCCGCTCGATTTGGCTGGCAACGGAAGGAACACCCATTTCATTTGTAACGGATGCGACGATGATGCCGCCGATATCGTCTTTCGTGATCCCCGCTTCCTCCATCGCGGTATTTGCCGCAATGACGCACATGTCCTTGTTCCACATGCCGTTTTCTACATAATGCCGGCGCTTGATCCCCGTCCGTTTGGTGATCCATTCGTCCGACGTATCTATGATCTTTTCAAAGTCCTCATTGGTCATCACTTTTTCGGGCAAATAACTGCCCGTGCCCATGATGTGTATACTCATAATTCCTCCTACCTCATAACGCGCCTTCCGGTGCTTTGGGAAAGCTACACTGAAGTTCTTATTTCCCTCCGGGAAAAAGAGCCACTGGACTGCCACAATTTGCCTGTCGCCTATGGCTCGGCCAAACCGGGCATTTCATGTACCTTCCCGGCGATCCCCTGCCAGAGGTTGTTTCATATCGCCCCGGCGCGCCTTCTACACTCGCTGCGTCCGGTATACTTCGCAACCTTTCGCCTGCGGCGAAATTCACCTTGCGCGTTCCCGCCCATGAAACGGATCTATTTCTGACGGTCTTTGCTGAATAGAACTACAATTCCTATATCAAGCAAAATTAAGACAGTATAATGATATTCTAATCTTTAGTAAATGTCAATAAAAACGAAAGGACGGCGGGGCGCCCCGCGCGCCCCTGCTGCCGCCTTTATGACTGACTGGCATTTTTCGTGTAGTTGAGGAGCCCGCCTGCAAGCAACATATCGCGCAGGCGCGGTGACGCGTCGAGCACGACTTCAAAATCTATGCCCTTTGTCTCGTCCTTCACACGGAACCGGTCTTTTCCTTCCACATTTTCACGGACGCATGTAAGCTTCAGTACGTCGCCCTGGCTGATCTGGTCGTAATCCGCTTCATCGGCAAACGTGAGCGGAAGAATCCCGTTATTAATAAGGTTTGCCATATGGATACGCGCAAAGCTCTTGGCAATAACCGCCTTGACCCCGAGGTACAGCGGCGCAAGCGCGGCATGCTCACGCGAGGAGCCCTGCCCGTAGTTCTGCCCTGCAACGAGGATCGATTTTCCCGCCTCCTTCGCGCGCGCCGGGAACGTTTCATCGACCGGCGTAAGGCAATGGTCCGCAAGATACGGGATATTGGAACGGTAAGGAAGCAGCTTGGCGTTGGAGGGCATGATATGGTCTGTGGTGATATTGTCCTCCATTTTCAGCATCACTTCCGCTTCGATTTCGTCCGCGAGGGGCTCGTGCTTCGGGAAAGGCTTGATATTTGGTCCGCGAATGACCTCTACATCGGCCGCGCACTCCGCCGGCGGAATGATCATATTATCGTTCACATCAAATTTCTCCGGCATCTCCACATCGAGAATGGAAAGATCCGGAAGCTCCAGCGCATCGGACAGATAGCCGTTGATCGCTGTGACCGCCGCCGTTTCCGGGCTGACGAGGTAGACGCTCGCGCTCTTCGTTCCGCTGCGTCCGAAGAAATTACGGTTGAACGTCCGCACGGATACGGCGTCCGTTGCCGGAGACTGCCCCATACCGATGCACGGCCCGCACGCGCATTCGAGGATACGCGCGCCCGCGTCTATCATATCGGCCAGCGCACCGTTCTTCGCAAGCATATTCATGACCTGCTTGGAGCCGGGCGAAATCGTGAGGCTGGTATGCGGGTTCACCGTTTTACCTTTCAGGATCGCCGCTACGCGCATCAGATCGCGGTAGGAGGCGTTGGTGCAGCTGCCGATGCACACCTGGTCTACTTTGATCTTGCCGATCTCCTCGATGGTCTTTACGTTATCCGGGCTGTGCGGCATTGCCGCCATCGGCGTAAGCGCTGAAAGATCGATCACGATATGCTCGTCGTATTCCGCGTCCGCATCTGCCGCCAGGGGCGTAAAATCCGCTTCACGCCCTTGTGCCGCGAGGAATTCCTTTGTCACTTCGTCGCTCGGGAAAATAGAGGTGGTCGCGCCGAGTTCAGCCCCCATATTGGTAATTGTCGCACGTTCCGGAACGGAAAGGGTTTTGACGCCTTCACCGGTATATTCGATGATCTTGCCCACGCCGCCCTTCACGCTCATCACGCGCAGGACTTCGAGAATCACATCTTTTGCGGATACGCCGGGACGAAGCTGCCCTTTGAGCTCCACATTGACGAATTTCGGGCAATTCAAATAGTACGCGCCGCCGCCCATCGCGACCGCGACGTCGAGGCCGCCCGCACCGATCGCGATCATGCCGATGCCGCCGCCCGTAGGCGTATGGCTGTCCGAGCCAAGAAGCGTTGCTCCCGGCACGCCAAAGCGCTCCAGATTGACCTGGTGGCAGATACCGTTCCCCGGGCGGGAAGCGTAAATGCCATGCTTCTTTGCCACGCTCATAATATAGTTATGGTCGTCCGCGTTTTCAAAGCCGCTTTGCAGGGTATTGTGGTCGATATACGCAACCGAGCGTTTCGTCTTCACGCGGTCGATGCCCATCGCTTCGAATTGCAGGTAGGCCATCGTACCCGTGGAATCCTGCGTGAGCGTATAATCGATGCGGATGGAAATTTCACTTCCAGGGATCATTTCCCCTGAAACCAGGTGATCGTTCAAAATCTTATATGCCAGTGGTTTTCCCATTCTCTGTTCCTCCATACTTTAATACGAATGATATGATACGGTGTTTATTTTATACGTTCGGCGTGGTTTTTTCAAGTGGAACGGCCGATATCCCCGGCATAAAAAATACGGCGGAGCGGTCCTGCACTCCGCCGCAGGTTGTTTTTTCGTCTACAGGCGCCCGATCTCTTCGCGCACAATCTGTACCCATCGCGCCGCATTGCCGGGATTTCCTCCCAGCGTGTTATTGTCCTTCATGATGATTTCGGGGATGCAGCCTTTGGTTGCGTGTAGGGCGCGGCGGACATCGCGCCGGGCCGCCTCTTCTTCCATCACAGGAAAAGCGAGTACGTTTGGATTCGGCTTTACCGACGCGACGTACCGTTTTCCCAGCAGCTCAGGAATCTTTTCCCAATCCGCCCACGGGGAACAAGACACCCTCCGCAGGCGCGGGAGCTGTTTCACATACTCCCAGCGCGGGTCGAAGGGTTCGCAGCACCCGTAACACATGAGCCCGAAACGCTCGGCAATTTTTTTATGGTAGGGGAAAATAAATTCTCCATACAATTCGGGCGAGATTGCCGTGGTTTCCTGGCTTTCCACGAAGCCCCACATATCCCTTGCCGTAACATGCTTCCGTTCGGCAGGCAATTCTTTGGTAAAACCGAACCCTCCCGATCCTACGTAAGTATTTTCGGTATTGAGCGGCAGCAAATTTTTTTCCTGCAACCCTTCCAGCCTGGAAAGCAGCCCGCTGCATAAAAATTCCATCATCCGATGCACCCATTCAGGTTCAAGCAGAAAATCGCACATGAAATCTTCAAGGCCGCGCAAATTAATATAATCCCATGTCATGCCAAGCGTCCACCACCAGGTCGCCTTCCGGCGCACATGCAGGAGGTCGCCAAATGTACTTTCCGCCAGCGCTAGGAGCTTTTCCGATTCCTTTTCATCAATGATGACCTCTGGAAAATGCAGCTTGGGAAAATCGGTTTCGTAGCTGCCTACCACCTGAACCACTTTATAGGCTCCGCCCTGTTCGCCGCCTTCTTTTTTCAGATCTACACCCCAACCTGTCGTTTCATACGAATAGGGGACGTCAAAAAAATGATCGATCACCTTATCGTCGCGCATAACTTCAAACCAGTAAATTTGTTTCAGGAAGTACATTTCCCATACGCGCGCCAGCGGATCGGCGCATGAAAGGCCGGATGCGGGAATGCATTCGTTCCACCCGTTTTCCGGATCAATAAAAACAAGCGGCTGCGACGTTTCAAGGTCGTTGTGGCGCGTCCATAGTTCCGCCTTTTCCCGCTGCACGGGCAACGCGGCAATTTCAGCCACTTTCCCCGCAAGCGAACGCAGCCGCTCTTTTTCCGCCGCGGTGAAACAAAGCGCCGACTGCATTGTTTTTATATCGGGAAAGCCTGCCGCGGTCTGTTGAGTCGCAGGGTCAATCCTGTTCAGCAATTCCATCGTATTCCTCCACATACCCGTTCAATCTTAGTCATCAGCGAAATTTTTCTATTTTCTCCAACATCGTTTGGGCTTCTGTCCGCGTCATGGGCGCAGTCATGATATTAATTCCTGCAGAGCCAAAGCGTTCCATCACCTGCGGTACTTCTTCCGCTCCTACTTCAACGAGCTGGAGCGCTTTTCCCGCCGATAGTATTTTTTCGTAAATCCCATACCAGCATGGGTCTCCCCCGCCCGGCAGCCCTGCCTGCGGAGACCATTCCACAGCGTTCAGGCTATTTATAGCAAGCAGCGAGTCCAGATGCTTCACAGCCTGCGTGCCATCCAAATGATACAGCGTATTTTCCATTTTGTTGCATATATCCGTAAGGTAGGGCAGTTCGAATTCATCGAACATTGCCCGGGAAATAAGCGCCGATACATCGCATTGTACTTGCGTCGTTTTCCCCGCGCCCCACAGCGAAAAATATCCGAATACCATACTCCCGTCTTCCCGCTTCACCTGTTCATAGATGAGATCGAACGCTTCCAGATAGGCCGTATGAATTTGTTCCAGTTTTTCGTGTACCCACTTTGGCTCCAAAACCAGATCCATCATCAGCGGTTCGGCGCCGCGGATCTGGTAAAGGCAATCAAGCCCCGGAGACAACGCAGCCGCCCCGGCGAAAAAGTATTCTTCATATTTTTTGAGTTCCCGCATAATGGCCAAATTGTGCTGCCACCAAATATTTTTTTCATTGAACACAAGGGGCCTGTCTTTTTGGGAATCGTCCATAAAGGGATGATACCAGACAGTATCCTTTCCAAAGCCTTCCCCGCAGCCGAGATAAGCGGCAAGCGCCGCCGTGCCGTAGTCGGACATAGCAACAGGTATTGTGTCCCCTAAAAAAATAGAATTTTTGACTTTCCGGAGATTCTCCCCGGCATTAAAGGCTTCGTCCGTATGAAATCTCTCGTAATAGCCCGTTTCGTCCGATACGGCTTTCCAGTTGGCATTATCATACTCATCCGCGTCTATATCTGTGGCGACGCTTACATTGACTACGCTTTTTTCACCGCGCCACCAGCCGTCGTAATTTTCCCGTGCCTTTTGGTATTTCTGAAGCAGGCTCATGCTCGTCTCCTTCCCCCCGGGTTATTCCATTAAAATGTAACTCCGGACTGTAATATGACATTTGAAAATCCGGTGCATTCGCCGGTCCGTACGACGGCACGGCAGTCTTGTGTCTTTTCCTTAAATTGAACGTGTGGCACCTCGTGGATTACAAGGCCGGGAAACCTTTTGGTTATTTCCCGATACATCACTGCGTTATGATCCTTCATTTCAGAGGCGATGGTGATTTTTTCCACCTTCAGTTCCGTGAGCACCGCGTCGAGCACTTCCAGAAAGCTGGGGATTCCCTTCGACACGGCAAGGTCAATCCGCTGTACTCCTTTGGGAACGGGCAACCCCGCATCTCCGATGCAAAGCATATCTGTGTGTCCCATTTCCGAAACCACACTCGACAGCATGGAGTTTAACAATTCTGTTTTTTTCATTTCACATCACATTCCATTCTTATATAATGTAGGTTCTTGCATCCCTATATGGAATTATCCAAATTCCTCTGCTGTTTCGACGGCAATATCTGTCCAGCGCTCGACACGTTCGGGATGCCCGAACAGCGTGATGGTATCCCTCAGGCAGCACACCACATGGCAATCCTTTGTCTTTTCAAAGCCTTCCCGCAATCTGCTGCGGATGATTCCTTCGTCATAAACTGCGATAACAGAACAATTCGGCTTCCATGAAAATACATAATTCCCTTTGATTTTTTCCGCCGCAACCTCAAGATCCGCACAGTGGCTCACCGATACTTCGCGCAGGTTCTCAAAAGTTTGGAAAATATTGTCCCATTTTTTATCATTCGGTTCACAGCATCCGTAAGAAAGCAAGCCAAAATCTTCCGTCATGCGCTTTTGATAGGGAAGGACAAACTCAGCATGCATTTCCGGCGAGACCTCGGAGAATTCCTGTGCCATGGAGTATCCCCATAAGTCCCGGTAGCGGACATTCCGGCCATCAAAACCGGCCTGTGGAAGCTCTCCTGAAATGGAGAGGCCGTTGGAGCCGAGCGGCGTATTTGCAGCCATGACATAGCTCATATTGTTGAGCCTGAGCCAGCCGTGCTCCGCTACCGTATGTTTGTACCCGATAATCCCTTGCGTGATCAATTCCATCGCTTCATGGACAAACTCCGGCGCAAGCACCATATCCATATAAATATTTTCCATTCCACGCAGCTCGCACAAGACATCAATGGCGCTGTAGCCCCATCCTTTTACATAACTGTCCGTATCGGAAGTGGTGGGAGCGCCCTGCTCTACGCGCAGGATTCCCGCAAAAATTTCACTGAGCAGTTCGTACTGCTCGTTCGCCTTTTTTTCATCCACCGATATAAGCTCCGGTTTGCGGATTTTCTTCAGGTCGCTGTACTCTACGATCACCGGATGAAAGCATTCTGACCGGTGCCTGTCACCGGAATAAGGGCGCTTGCGGCCTTCATACCAATCCGAAAAACGGTAGTTCAGCGGAGCATAGAGCACCGGCTCTATTATTTCGTCGTCCCGCAGATGCCGCGCGCGGTAGAGCTGCCTGAGCAGGAACAGCTCATATTCCCGGAGAAACGGTTCCTCTACCTTGCAATCCTCATACGAAACCAGTTCCTCCCACGCTTCCGTAGGCAACGTACATAAAATCAGGGGGCGTGTCTTTTTGAGCGCGTTCTTTTTTTTCCATAGTTCCCTCTTTTCTCCCCACTTGCCGTCTTCCGTTACATCCCGCAATTTTTTTGCAAGCGTCCTGAGATATTCTTTTGTGCTCCCTGTCATACTTGTCCTCCTCAACCAATTGCGGCGGCATATCTCATAACGGCTTCTTCCGTTGCTTCTTCCCGCCTGAGTTCTCCCGTCACTTTTCCTTCGTGCATGACGATGATCCTGTCGCAAAGCGCCAAAAGCTCCGGAAGTTCTGAGCTCACCATAATAACTCCGATTCCTTGTGCCGCGATGCTGCGCAGGATCGCATATACCTCTGCTTTTGCGCCGACGTCAATACCGCGTGTCGGCTCGTCGCACAAAAGGATCGTCGGGTTGTTGCTGATCCACCTGGCGATAACGACTTTCTGCTGATTACCGCCGGAAAGGGACATAACGGAATTGTTTACATCTCCCGCCTTGATGGCATATTTTTGAATCATTTCGTTCATCAGGCCGTCCGAGGCTTTTTTCTGAATCAATCCGCCGCGGATTACATCTTTTAAAACCACCAATTGCGCATTTTGCTTGATTGACATTTCCGCGATCAGCGCGTCATCCCGCCTGTTTTCCGGGATCAGGCCGATTCCATGCCGAATCGCGTCCGCCGGATTTTTGATGTGCACCGGGTTGCCCATGATACTGATTTCCCCAGAGTCCAGCTTCGTATCTCCGAAAAGCGCCATGAGTACTTCGGTACGCCCCGCGCCGACAAAACCTCCGAGCCCCAGTATCTCTCCCCGTTTCAATTCAAAGGAGACATTTTGGAAATTTCGTCCTTGACATAAGTTTTCGACCTTCAACAACACTTCGTCCGTCGCATAGCTTTCCACGGGCAGCGTATTATCAATATCCCGGCCGACCATCAACGTAACCAACTGGTCCATCGTTACATTCGAAACATCATCTGTTTTGATATAATGGCCGTCCCGCAGGATCGTTACCCGATCCCCCAGTTCCATAACTTCTTCCAGCCTGTGGCTGACATAAATAATGGTCGTTCCCTGTTCTTCTTTCAGCTTTTTGACGACTTTGAACATAATATCCCGCTGGTCGTTCGTGAGGGCGGCGGTCGGCTCATCGAGAATCAGGATTTTCGGTTTAAAATAAACTGCTTTTGCAATTTGTATAATGGATTGCTCCGCAATGCTGAGCGTTTCGACGAGCTGCGTTGGGCGCAACTTAAGCTTGAACATATCGAGCAGTTCCTGCGTCTTTTCGTTCATATAGCTTTCATTGATGAAAAGCCCCTTCATGCTCTCCGGGGAACCCATGAAGATATTATGGGCGACGCTCATATTCATGCACAGCGGCACTTCCTGATGAACAACCGCAAAGCCAAGGTGCCCGGATTTTTGAATCGTATTTATTTTCTGTGGTTTTCCTTCCATCCATATCTCTCCGGCGGTTGGCGTAATGACGCCGCCGCAGATATTGATCAGCGTAGATTTTCCCGATCCATTTTCCCCGCAGAGGCAGTGTACCTCGCCTTTATGGATGGTAAAGGAAACATTGCTAAGGGCAGTTGTGCCGCCAAACTTTTTCGTTATGTTTTTGAATTCAATATAGGGTTCCATGGCGGCCTCCTCACTTGTTTTTGCCTGACTGTGTGATCCATGTGTCCAGCAGCACTGCCAAAATGATGACGACGCCGATGAACCCTGTCTGCCAAAATGCCGGTACGCTTAGGAGTACCATGCCGTTTTTGATCACGCTCATGATAATCGCGCCGATCAGCGTCCCGAGAATAGTACCGCGTCCGCCGGTAAGCGCCGCCCCGCCAAGGATTACGGCAGCGATTACATCCATTTCACGTCCCGTTCCTGCCGTTGTCGGCACGGATTTCAGATAGGCGATGCTGATTATGCCTGCAAAAGCGCACAGCGCGCCGCACAACATGAAGGATACGATTTTTACGCGGTCTGTATTGATTCCACCCAGCATGGCCCCTCTTTTATTCCCGCCTGTCGCATAGGTGTCAAAACCAAACTTTGTTTTCGTCATGACGACGTGCGCGATCACGAACATAACGCCCATGATGATGACCTGAACCGGAATCGGCCCGATATTGCCGCCCATCTGGAATACCCAGCTATTGAGGCTCTGTTCCGGAAACGCACTGATGCTCTGTCCGCCTGAAATTCCGTAGGCCACGCTCCTGAAAAGCTGCATTGTTCCGAGCGTAACAATGAATGCGGGCATGCGCGCTTTGGTGGAAAGGAACCCGTTCGCAAAGCCAATGCCGCAACCCATGCCAATGGATGCTAAGAAGGCCAAAGTCGGGTCTGCGCCTGATTTGATGATGAGCGCCGCAAGCATAGCAGACGCGCCGAAGATTGAACCGACAGAAAGGTCGATTTCCGCGGACACGATGACAAATGTCATGCCGATTGCCATGACGCCGATTTCAACCGTCTGGCGGACCACGTTAATCAAGTTAATTGGATTTAAGAAGGAAGGCGACGCAATCGACAAAACAACGACAATTGCCGCAAGCACCATTAACACGCCGAATTCCCTGAATGTTTTTCTTTTTTTTCTTTCCTGCAATTCCACACTTTTTTCCATATCGCTACCTCATGGTTTTTTATTTTCCGGGCCGGCCGCAAATGGGGCCGGCCCGGAACACTCACGCTTTATCTATGCCGCTTTTCTTATTCCGGCTCAACGCTGTCTACATTTTCAGCCGTTACCATGAACGCACCCGTATTGATATCCAGAAGCTGAGAACCGTATACTTCATTCAGGTACATTTCAACTATCGGGTAATATCCCTGAAGGAATGGGTTCTGCCCCACCGTGGCCTGCATGGCGTTGTTTTTGATGTGGGCGAGCGTACCTTCCGTGAGGTCAAATCCGCCGCCGTACACCTTGCCCTGCAAGCCCTGGGATTCTACAAAAGTGCCGATTGCTTCGCTGTATACGTCGACTCCTATAAAAGCCGTTACGTCGGGATGTGCAAGATACGCGTTCTCAATAACACCAACCGCCTCTGTAAGGTCTGAACCAATGTCAACTATATCGACATATTCAATGTTGGGATATTCCTCTTTCGCCCGAAGAATTCCGTTCGTCCGGTCGATCAGCGAAGTATTTGTAGGCGCGCAAGTCGTAATAATAAATTTCCCTTCGCCTTTCATGACATTTTCAAACATATATTTTCCAAGCTGATAACCAGCATCTTCTGAGTCCTGCCCCACAAATGCTTCACGTCCGCAATCCGGGGAATCTTGATTGGTCCCGACAACCGTTATTCCAGCATCCTGCGCTTTTTTTATAACATCGTTAAAACCGTCCGGATCCCATGTGACCGTTGCGATCCCATCATAGTCTGCAGCGATACAAGATTCGATCATGTTGACCTGATCCGTCAGGTTATCCGGCGTTGGCGGAGCCATAACATCCACCGTAATCCCAAGGTCTTTTCCCGCCTGAATGGCGCCTTCCTGAATCTTTGCAAAGAAGGAACTGTTGAGCGCATGCAGCACCAATGCCAGTTTTACATCTTTTGCCCCTGCCGTCCCCGTTTCGCCAGACGCATCTCCGGCTGCCGAAGCATCCGCGGCGGGAGCCGCCGTTTCTGTCGTGCCATCCGCCGGCGCCGCAGGATCCGTATTCGGAGCCGGCGCGCTTGTGCAGGACACCATAAATGCCGCTGCCATTACGATGCACAGAACCATAGCCAATACTTTTTTCATTTCTTTTTCCTCCTCGTTTGAGATAGATTGGTTTTCTGGATAATCATATCCAAATTGATTTTTAAATTTATTTGTGCGGAGCCGCGTGTCTGCCGCATACAAAAAACAGTGAACAGATATAGTCAAACGTTTGACTAAAATGGTAAATTTTTTAGGCAGTTTCCCGTACAATCAATTCAGGCGTTATCACAATGGATTTCTCCGCCTCTTCAATGGGTTCTTTGTTGATGGTTCTAATCAATAATTCCGTTGCTTTCCGGCCAATTTGGTACTGCGGCTGGGATACTGTGGTAAGAGCGGGAAGAAACAGCTTGGCAATCGGGATATCGTCATAACCGACCACACTTATATCCTCCGGAATTTTATAGTGTTCCTCCACCAAAGCGCGCATGGCGCCAAGGGCAAGCATGTCATTGACCGCAAAAAGCGACTGGAACTCAACCTTTCGTTTTAGAAGCTCCCGGACTGCATTGTAACCCTCGTTATAGGTACCAAAGTCCGTTACGACAACAAGGTCTTCGTTATACGGAAGTCCGTATTTTTCAAGCGTTTTCCGGTATCCGTACATCCTGTCAAAGAACGTACTGATCAGGGTAGAATAGGTGATCAGCGCAATGGGCAGCTTTCCCGCTTGAATCAGGTGCTCCGTCGCCAGTTCCCCTCCTTTTACGTTATCCACATAGATTGAACCGCTGCCGCTGCCCGCAGAGCGGTCCAGCGTTACGACCGGTATTCCCAAGCGATCCAGGTTTAATTTTTTGTTTTTGCCTGTTCCCGCGAAGATCAGGCCGTCGATCCTCTGGCCAAGCAAGCTTCTTAGATTGCTGATTTCCCGTTCTTCCGAGTTAACGGCGTCGCACAAAATGACATTGTATTTATATTCGTACGCCGTACTTTCGATGGCTTTCAGTATGTCGATAAAAAACATATCGCTGAGATTATTTACCATCACGCCGATTGTATTGGTGGAATTCGTCTTCAAGCTCCGGGCAACTTTATTCGGTGAATAGTTCAGCGTTTTTACCGCCTCATAAATTTTGGAGCGTGTTTCTTCCTTGACTTTTTTCTTTCCGCTCAATACGTATGACACGGTGCTTGGAGAAACGCCCGCCCTTTTTGCAACGTCTTTTAGTGTTATCATTTCATTGTTTGCTTTCGTTGTTTCGATCCTGCCATTGGGAAATCCTATTGAAGTTACCCTTACCATACCATATTTCTTTTCATGAATCAATCGTTTGATTCATTTTTCTTTTCCATCTTGCTAAAAAGTTTCACGCAAGACTTCTTCCAAATTCGGAATCGATCCGGCAGCCCCTTTTCGTGTCACCGTAATTGCGGAAGCCCGCGAGGCAAGCCGCAGGATTTCCTGCGGTTCCAGTCCTTTTACAATCCCATAGGTAAAGTAGCCCAGAAAAGTGTCCCCCGCGCCAGTCGTATCTACCGCTTCCACCGGAAATGCAGCCTGGCGGTATACGCAGTTTCCGTCATAATATACGGAACCGAGCATTCCAAGCGTAAGAAGTATCTGCGCGGACGGATAGCGGGAAAAAATAGTTTCAAGGATTTTTTCCGGGTCTTCTGTCCCCGCGATCCCCGCTCCTTCAATTTCATTCAAGACGAAATAATCGACCAAGTCCAGCGGGAGATTTCGTATCTCTTCATCAAACGGCGAAGGATTCAGCATCACCGTCATTCCGGTTTCATGCGCTTTTTGGATGATATATGCCCCGTTATTGACCTCATTTTGCAACAAAAGAATGTCGCCGCATGCGCAGCCGCCAAATACACCGTCAATATGATCCTTCCCAATCATACGGTTTGTCCCGCCAAATACAATAATACAGTTTTGCCCATTCGGGTCCACCTGAATCACCGTATGCCCGCTCGGCGCATCCTGAAGCTTTATAAAATCCGTATTGACGCCGTTTTGGCGGAGGGTATCCACCAGAATCCCACCATCCGGCCCGACACTGCCCGCATGGTATACGGGAAGCCCCGCACGCGCTGCCGCAACCGATTGATTCAGCCCCTTTCCGCCGCTATAAATCCCGCGGCCGCTGCTGGCGATCGTCTCGCCGGCACATACGAAATGCGGCACATCATAAACATAATCAACATTAAGCGAACCAAAATTCAATACTTTCATCTTTTTTATCCTCATGCATATTCACGTACCGCCCGGAACATTGCTACGATATTCTGCGGCGGAACATTTGCCATAATATTATGTACTTGCTGGAATACAAAACCGCCATCCCGGAACATGATATCCAGGTTCCTGAGGACATGTTCGCGTACCTCTTGCGGAGTACCATTCGGGAGGACGTCCCGCGTGTCGCATCCGCCGCCCCAGAAAGTAATATCTTTTCCATATTTTTGTTTCAGCGTTTTGAGGTCCATCCCCTCGCAACTGATCTGCACAGGGTTTACCGCATCCATTCCCGCATCAATAATATCGGCGAGAAGCGGTTCAATTCCGCCGCACGAGTGCAGGCAAAGTTTAAGGTGTGGCTTCAATTTTTTCGCGTATTCCCACAAAGCCGCGTGGCGCGGTTTGAAAAACTCACGATACATTGCAGGCGAAATTTGCGGGCCAACCTGCATGCCGAGATCGTCCCCCACGCCAAGCACATCAAGCTCATCGCCGCAGGCCGCAAGATATTGTTCCAGGTTTTTCATATGGATTTCAAGCATTTTATCCAGGAAATTATGCATCATTTTGGGTTCAGCCGCAAGATTATAGAGCGCCTGATCCATTTTGAAAACAAACTGTGCGGCTTCATAAAAATTAGCTCCGAACAGGCCGTATACCGCTTTATCCCATTTATGCGCCAAATCTTTCGCACTTTTCTTCCTCTTCTCCAGATCCGTTCCGTTGTAGCCAAAGGGGGCGGGCGGAGCGCCGACTTCGAACCACATCACATCGTGCATCTGGTCTTCTAAATCGGAAAAATCATCGCCCGCATCGTTTTCCCGTGGGAAAGCCGTTTGTTCGAAATAGAGGCATCCTTCCTTCTGGATCGCAATGGGCTTTCCTTTGGCGTTATACATCAGCGTATCGGCTCCCTGTTTGCGCAGATCGACAAAGGCCGGTATTTTGACTTCGGTGCCGTCTTCCAGAACCCAGTCCTTCCAATAGCTGGTATCGAGTGAGAAATCCCTTCCTAAGTCAATCACGTCGATCCCAAACAACTCAATGATATCTTCTCCCGGGATCACAAGCTGCTGGATGACGTCATATACATAGAGCGTTCCGGGTTCAAGGCCCAAATATTCCCGCAGATTTTTATATGCATGGACTGAAAAATTGCTTGACCGATGTCCGCCGCAGTCAATGGGAACTCTATCGGGTTGTTTGTGGTTTAACGTTTGACTAATTCGTTCTTTCGAATTCATTTCTGATTCCTCGCTTTCACAAATGCTTATTCGTTCAATATATCGGCATCAACGGCATTACAGAGTTCGCAGTTCCAAATTATAATTGTTCGAAATATTGGCTTTTTATGCACAAATCATTGGCTTTTGAATGTGACTTTATTATAGTATCGCCCTGGCGGAGTTGTCAAGAGCTATTTCAATATTTCCCACTCTTTTATTTATTTTCGGAATGAATCCGGCACCAAAAAAGCATGGTGAGAAACCCAAATTCAGTCAAACGTTAAACCTGAAACTATATTCTTTTTTCCCTTCGCACTTTCATTTTTTTCTTTCTTTCGATATAATGGAAAAATAACACCGGCCTTGAGGACAGTTCGGATTTCCCCAGCCGGATGGGCTGGAAAATATGCAGAAGCAAGCAAAGGATGGACAATATGCTGACATTATGGGGTAAACTTTATCAGAATGGTAAGACGGTCAAGGCAGACACTTTTACAAGTAAGAAGAGCGATATGTCCGCGGCAATTCTGGAATGCATCGAACATTTTGCCAAGGAATTCGATATCGAAGTGCCTATGTGGCACACAAACCACACTAAGCAGTTGGGTCTCTTCCGCAAGGCAACTTTCAGGCCGGATGACTTTGTAGATCAGTTCCCGTATGAGAAGTTCGAAATTCAGATAATCGATTCCGATGAACCGTAACGTACCGGAGTAAAAAAACTTTGCTCCATTTTTTTACATGAAAACGGAAGCATCTGCCTCCGTCCTGCAGTTTCTCTTATCCTGGCATGCCGCACTTCCATTCACCCCCTCGAAGTTTAGGCGCTTTTTTCTACTCTTCCCCCATCGGGTCTGTGCTGGAAGCCCAGCCTTTTTGTCTTTATAACCTCCCGCAGCAGATTTAGAATGGAATCAAAATAGCGATCGATGAAAGCAATGCAATGAGCGGCAGGACGCTCCCAAGGAGAAGCTCCGGCCATGTATGCCTCCCCATGCGGAGCGACGCCCAATAAACCAGCGCTAAGATAGGCAGCCCAAGCAAGGCGGCGGATCCCAATAAATAGACCAGCAAGGCAAGCGGTCCTGCCACGCCGCACGCATGCCCGCTTGCTTTGATTTTAATTCCCTTATTGAACAGCAGGATCAGGCAGCCGGAAAACAGGTAGGCGAGGTAGATAAGCATCAAACGTTCCGGCACTGCAGCCGCAAGGGCGTACAAAATGCCCGCCACATATCCGATGACCGCCATCCATATAGCGAGCCTGCGCTGCCCATCCCGTCCCTTATCCTTCCATCCCGGCAGGACTCGCTGTAGCGGATACGCCAGCAGCGGTAGAACAGTCAGAAAAAAAACTGCCGCACCATAATTGCCGGTTCCCCCGAATAATTCCGGTTGTATCCCAAACAAAATACTAAGAGCCAGAAGCGCCATGATGGGTGCGAGCGTAAGCACGCGGACAATTTTTTCTACCGGTCTTTTTTTCATCCACTTTTCCTTTCCGCACACAACATCCGGGCTGCGGCGAAATCCCTGCCTCATTTTTTCTGACGAATTGTCTTATATTTATACATGTGTTATATTAATATCCAGGACATAAAGTAGCAATCACACTTCTAAAATGTATGTCATTTATTATTACAAAAAACAGAAAGTGTATAAAAATTTTTATGGAAGACAAACGAATTATTAAAACAAAACAGAACTTGAAACGCACCATGATCCAGCTTCTTTCCCGCGTTCCCTTTGAGAAGGTAACAGTCTGCGAGCTGTGCCGTACCGGAATGACCAGCCGCATCACATTTTATACACACTACGACGATAAATATGCGCTGGTCGAGGATATGTTCCGTGATTATATCGACGAAGCCGTGCGGGACTACCACAGGCTGCAGGCAGAGAATAATCCATCCCATACAGCCCTTCAGGGATACTACAATATGCTGGACTGTATTTTAAACCTCTATTATAATAACCTGGCGTTTTTCTCCCGGACGTCCCCGGAGAGGAACCCGTATTTATATTCCGCTTTTTACCATCACATTTTTTGCAATGTCGATGAATATATTCGCAGGCACAGCCGCCAGATGACAGCCAAATATCCTTCGCGGCAAACCGCCGCCTTGCTGTGCAATGGCCTGTGGGGCGTAATCAACGAATGCTACGCGAGCGGAACATCGCGGACAGATATGCGAAGGGATATCCGGTCTATGTTTCACGATATTTTGGTTTCTCCCCTTTTTCACCAGAATGGCGGATCATATTAACCGGATTTTATTCCGCCGCGCATACAAGCTCATACTATTCACATAGCAGAACCTGAACTTTCACTTGCCCGATATATCCGCCTGCACGGCGCAGGAAAATAAATTTCTTTGGAAAGAGTCCTTTTTTATAGGATTTGATCTGGGATCTGGCTATACCGTTCTAAAGGAACCGCTATGGAGGGCTGCTTTTTCGGCAGGCATGATCCTGCCGCAGTTAAACTGGCTTGGCCACGCGTACCCATGAAATAAAACGGCCTCCTGACACTCTCAAACGAATTGCCGAACATATCGCGTATCGTGGAATATACCGGGAGCGTGTATACAGGATACCGGGCCGCTGCCATTTTAGGGATATTGCCTGCAAGCAGTTCGGTTGAAACGAAAAAACGGTATGGCGTTATCCGCCATACCGTTTCAAAATCTATCCGTCTTACGAAGCCTCCATGAGGGGCTGCATCCAATCCGGACTGATATCAGAATTTATTCCTGTCACTGTAGCCTTTTCCGCCTTTTTTAGGAATAGGCGGTCTTTGCTGCTTCTGTCTCGGCGCCTGCGGACGCTGCTGGCGCGGCTCAATCTCCTCACGCGGCATTTGAGCCCGGGAACGCTGCTGTTGCTGGCGCACCTGCGGCGGGCGTTCCTGATAATGCTGCTGGGCGCCAGGACGATTTCCGCCATTTCCCTGCCGCGGACGCTGCTGCGGGCTTGGGCCGCCATCCCTGCGTTTGCCAAACGCGGTATAGCCGGCCTTCTTATTCTTGTGGATAAATACGCCGAGCGTAATCGCGACTACCGCAATGGCGATCACCACAATCAGCAGCAGGATCAACATCGTGCTCATCCCGCCGAACGCCTGCTTTACAGTGACCGTGGCAGGCTGCTGCGTCTGCGATTCAAGCTTTGTTCCATCAGGCAGCTCCCCGGAAATCGTAAATACAAAGCTTGTCGTTTGATCCACCTGAATTGACTGCGTGATATCCTGTTCCGCCTCCGTCATCGAAGGAATCGCAGCGATCTGGCCGAGAGTCGCCTCTGATATGACGATATTTTTAATCTCCTGTCCCGTGCTGTTCTTGACCTTGAATGTGAAATCCACCGGGCCGGCCTTGCTGACCTCGGGAATAAACGCAACGTCCATTGTAAGGGCACTCGTAAGGTCTATAGTATCTACCGTAATTTCAACGGGATCGGAAGCAGCTTTGACGCTGTTGCCGTCCGCATCCTCTGCCGTCGCCGTGAAAACAAAATTCGTTGTTTCCTGCAAGGCGACTTCCAAAGTTCCTTTGGCTGCGCTGCCCGCTTCAAGCTGCGTGCCCGTAAAGGTAACTTTGTTGCCGTCCGCATCGGTTACTTTCAGGTTTTTGAGGTCTTCTGATCCGTGGTTGCGCACCGTTACTTCAAATGAGACCTGTTCGCCTGCCTTTACCTGCGTATTGTTCGCTGTGGCAACAACTTCGAGTGAATCCGCTTCCGGAGTTGCGCTTGCCTGCGCTTCCCCGTCAATCGTGACGGATACCGTGCCTGCCTTGGCGGTTCCTTTTTCTCCATCCGCCGTATAGCTAAATACAGGTTTTACATCAATGCTTTCGTTGAGCGGGGTTTCCCATGTCATGATTTTGGTCTCGCCCGGTTCAAGCGAAAACGTTTTTCCAAGCTGATCTCCGTCGGAGAGCGGGGGAGCTTTGAGCGACGCTTCTTCGAGTGTCACGTTCCCTTCGTTTTTCAGCTTGAAGGTAAACTTTACTTTTTCGCCTTTTTCGATCGTGTCCTTGGAGACGCTCGCAGTTGCGGTTGCCGCAACGGTTGATTCCTTTTTGGCAATTGTGAGCGACTTCGTCTTAACCGTTTGGCTGTTTCCGTTCACATCTGTAAAAGTTGCCGAGAAAGTCAAGTCCGTATCCAGCATGTCCTCGGACACGTACCATTCGTTATCCGAACGCGTCCCCGCATCCCCGGCTGAAATGCTGCCGATATTTTCGGAATCATCCCCCGGGAAAATGACCGTGACATCGTTGATTTCGGAATCCGTGTCGTTTTGTACCGTCACCTTGACGGACACCGTGCCCGCCCCGGTAAGAGAGCTTGGGCTGACGCTGGCCGTAATCGTTACCTTCCCTTCCGCAAACGCCGTAGCGCTCATGGAAATACATAGGGTGACTGCCAAAATGGCGGTGAGCAGAATCGATACTATTTTCTTCAAACCAATTTACCTCCAAAATGAACGGGGATTCAAATTTTTTCCGTCCACCCGAACTGGTCTTTGATTTCTCCATATTGGATGCCGGTCAGAATATCATAAAACTCGAGAGCGAGTTTCCCCATCTGACCGCCCGAAACCGTAACCGTTTCATCCCCGTATACAAATTCTCCGACAGGGCTTACCACTGCCGCCGTTCCCGTGCCGAACGCTTCACTCATTGCACCGGATTTCGCCGTTTCAACGACCTCGTCAATCGAAATTCTGCGTTCTTCCACGGTCATGCCCATATCGCGCGCGATGGTGATGACGCTGTCCCGCGTGATGCCGGGCAGGATACTTCCGTCAAGATCGGGTGTTACCAGTTTGCCGTCGATCACGAACATCATGTTCATGGAACCGACTTCTTCCACATACTTCCGTTCTTCTGCATCCAGCCACAAAACCTGGTCGCAGCCTTTTTCATGCGCTTCCACTCCCGCAATGAGGCTGGCGGCATAATTGCCCGCTGTTTTTGCAAAGCCCATACCGCCTTTGGCGGCGCGCACATATTCTTTTTCAATTAAAATTTTGACTGGCGCGAGGCCGTGCGCATAATATGCGCCAACCGGGCCCGTCATAATATAGAATACATATTCTTTCGCGGCAGAAACGCCGATAAATGGATCCATCCCCATATAATTCGGACGAATATAGAGCGCCGTTCCTTTTTCATGCGGAACCCAATCCTGCTCGACTTTTACAAGTTCACGCAACGCCCGGTGCGCAAACTCTTCGTCGATCTGCGGCATTGCAAGGCGTTTTGCCGAGCGGTTCATCCTGCCAAAATTATCTTTTGCCCGGAACAGCGCGATATCGCCGTTTACCTGGCGGTAGGCCTTCAGGCCCTCGAATACCTCCTGCCCATAGTGGAAAACAGTGGCAGCGGGCGACACTTTGAAATCTTCGTATTTTTTGATTTCCGCATCATGCCAGCCCTGTCCTTCGGTATACCGCATAAGGAACATATAATCCGAAAAAATCGTACCAAAGCCAAGCTTACTTTCATCCTCAGGTTTTTTCTTAAGCTCATTCGTCTCTAAAAATTTGATTTCCATACCCAAAATTCCCCTAATCGTATAAAAAATATTTATTCCGTCGGCTCATGCTAAACAACCGCTTCCGTCAGATAGCATTCGCCGTCTTTCTCATATACATCCGCGCCGAGAAACGCTTCCGTGATTTTTTTTACCACAGCATCGTAATCTGCCTGCCGGAACACCGCGCGCGCCTCGACTTTTTCACCGAAATCCGCTTCCACTTTCGCTCCATAGTCCGAAGCGATACTTTGAAGCTTCCCATAGTCCGCATAATCGATACGCAGCCGCAACGCTACGGCCGGAATGTGCATTTCCTTTTTCGCGGTGCGCAGCGCCTCCGACACCGCTCCGCTATAGGCGCGTACAAGGCCGCCCGCCCCGAGGAGCGTTCCGCCGAAATACCGGGTGACTACCGCGAGGATATTGGTGAGCCCGCTTTTGCGCAGCACCTCCAGCATGGGCACGCCCGCCGTTCCCTGCGGTTCCCCGTCATCCGAGCTTTTCTCGAAATTCCGGTTTGCACCGAGGATCATGGCAAAACAATTGTGCCGTGCGTTATAATGTTCCTTCCTAACCTCCCCGAGGACTTCTGCCGCCTGCTGCTCCGTCTCTACGGGAACAAGCCTGCACAAAAATTTTGATTTTTTGATTACAAGCTCGCTCGCGGCCTCCCCGGCAAGGCAAACATACGGTTTTTCCATATTTATCCGCGAACCAGAACCCTGTGAAACACCTTTTTGCCTTTTTTGATCATCGCTTCGCCGTCCACAAGGTCCGCTTCTTCCAGCGCACGGAATTCATCCGTAACTTTTTCCCCGTTCAGGCGCACGCTGCCCTGGACAATGAGCCGCCGTCCTTCCCCGCGCGATGCCGTAATCCCGCATGCAATCATGATGTCAATGAGCTGCGGTTTTTCTTTCCACTGAGCCGCCGTAAGCTCCGTCGTGGGAATACTGCCTCCTTCCCCGCCGCCGGAAAAAAGCGCTTCCGCCGCTTTTTGCGCTTCGCACGCGGCCTGCTCGCCGTGCACCTGTTTTGTTATCTCAAATGCAAGTATCTTTTTTGCATCGTTGATCTCATTATCTTTGAGGGCCGAGAGGCGCTCTACCTCGTCCATCGGCAGGAAGGTAAGCAGAGACAGGCATGTCCGCACGTCCGCATCCGCAACGTTCCTCCAATACTGGTAAAAATCATAAGGGGAAGTCTTCTCCGGATCAAGCCACACGGCGCCCGACTCCGTTTTCCCCATCTTTTTGCCATCGCTCTTTAAAAGCAGGGTAATCGTAAGGCCGTACGCCTTTTTGCCTTCCTCTTTCCGGCGTATAAGGTCCGCTCCCGCAAGGATATTCGACCATTGGTCGTCCCCGCCCATCTCAAGCGTACATCCGTATTTGCGGTTTAAGACCAGGAAGTCATACGCCTGCATCAGCATATAGTTAAACTCAAAAAATGTGAGGCCTTTTTCAAGGCGCTGTTTATAGCATTCCGCCGTCAGCATCCTGTTTACAGAAAAACAGGTGCCGATCTCCCGCAGGAACTCCACATAATTGAGGTCAAGGAGCCAGTCGGCATTGTCTACCATGATGGCTTTTCCCTCGGAAACATCAAGGAAACTGCCGATTTGTTTTTTAAAAATCTCTGCATTATGCGCGATCACCTCGCGGGTCATCATCTTACGCATATCGGATTTTCCGCTTGGATCGCCGATCATCGTTGTTCCGCCGCCCACGAGGATGATCGGGGTATGGCCCGCGCGCTGCATATGCGCCATGGCCATCAGCTGAACAAAGTGGCCGACGTGAAGGCTGTCTGCCGTCGCATCGAACCCAACGTAGAATTTCACCTTTTCCCGGCCGAGCATTTCCTTCAGGCCTTCATGGGTCGTCTGCTTGACAAAACCTCTTTCCTGTAATGTATCAAAAACGTTTCCTGCCATCGATTCAAAAACTCCTCTTTCTATCCGTCTGGTTTATTTTGTCAAAAATTCATACTGGCGGATCACCCTGCTCATGCGCTCCACACCCGTCTCGATCTGGTTTACGGTCGGCATTGAAAAATTCATGCGCAGCGTATTTTCATGGCCGCCATCCGCGAAAAACGGACTTCCCGCCACAAACGCTACCTTTTCCATTACGCACGCATCGAACAGTTTGCGCGCATCCATCCATTCGGGAAGCGTCACCCATACAAAAAGGCCGCCCTGAGGGCTGGTATGGCTCACCCCATCCGGAAAATAGATATCAATCGCCCGCAACATCGCGTCGCGGTGCTCTTTATACGTTTCACACAGCATCCTGACATGGTCGTCATAGATTCCCCGCTCGATAAACTTCATAACGAGCGTCTGCGAAAGATTGGACGTATGCACATCCGCCCCCTGTTTTAAGAGGTTAAACTTTGCTATGACCTCTTTATTGGCGATTGCGTACCCGACGCGCAGGCCGGGAGAGACCGTTTTGGAAAAACTGGAGAGCTTGCACACAAGCCCGCAGTCATCCAGCGATTTGATGCTGGGAAGCGGCGTTCCTTCATAACGCAGTTCCGCATATGGATCATCTTCCAGAATCAGCACGCCGTACTGTTTGCAAATATCGTAGACTTTCTGCCGTTTTTCCGCGCTCATCGTGATGCCCGACGGATTCTGGAACGTTGGGATCGTATAGAAGAATTTAGGATTATATTCCTTAATTTTCGCCTCGAGCATATCCGTATCCGGCCCGTCTTCCTGCAGGTCTACCGTTTTGATATCGGCGTCCGCAAGCCGGAATGTCTGCAGGGCACCAAGAAACGACGGGGATTCCGCAAGCATGACATCGCCTTTTTCAATCATTGTACGAGCGAAAAAATCAATCCCCTGCGAAGAACCTGAAAGCACAATGAGATCATCGTCCTCTTTCATGATTTCTTTGTTTTTTTCCTTCAGTACATCAATAAAATGTGCAATGCCCATGGTGCCTCCGTATTGGAGTACGGACTTGCCGTCATCTACGATGACCTGTTCGCTGATATCTGCAAGCATATCCGCAGGAAAAAGATCGGGAGAAGGATTCCCTCCCGCAAATGAAATCATTCCCGGGACGCCGAGAAGCCCGAAAATTTTACGGATCTCGCTTCCACCCACACCATCAAAACGTTCTGCAAATCGATACATCATTTCCATCTGCCCTTCCCCTGAAAATAATTATACGCATTATATTATACTTTCAATGAAGTGCAAATACAAGCAAAAATCCGCTTTCCCTGCAAGTTTTGGGGACGCGGATTTCATTTTTTACAATTTATTCATTTTTCATTAACGCCCAACCAGAAAATCGAGAATGTTCCAGCCGTCCGAAGTCTTTCCTTTATATAACTCCGTATACCCGCATTTCACGCAGCTGACCGTGATGAATTTTTTGTTCTGTACATCAAACAGCTTTGAAAAGTTTCCTCCGGTTGCCTGGAACTGATCGCTTTCATATTGCGTGCAGCCGCATTTAGGGCAAATATACTGTACTTTTTCCATTGTGTTTCTCCTCTTCAATCAAGATATTTCCCAACGAACGCATGAACCGCATCCCAGTAGCGCTGCGGTTCAAGCTGCACCGATTCGCCGTGCTGCGCGCCATGCACCACCAGTTTTTCCTTCTCGCACGCCGCGGCTTCATATACTTCGTCCAGCATGAAAAACGGTACGAAGGTATCCGCGTCGCCGTGGATAAAAAGCGTGGGCGTTTTGGATTTTTTTACCTGCCGAACCGATGAGGCTTCCTGAAAAGAATAGCCTGCACGGCGTTTCGCCATCCCATTTGCAATATGCATAATGGGAAACTGCGGAAGCCCGAACACCTTCTTCAGTTGGATGGTGAATTCTTCCCATACATCCGTATAACCGCAATCTTCCACAGCCGCGCGGACATTCTCGGGAAGCGGCTCGCCTGTGGCCATCATGACCGTTGCCGCGCCCATGGAAACTCCATGCAGGACGATTTGCGCCTCAGGATCCTTGCCAAGGATCGTTCCCCTGATCCATCCGATGATATCGTGGCGGTCAAGCCAGCCCATACCATAATAATCCCCCTCGCTGCCTCCGCTGCCGCGCAGGTCGGGCAAAAGCACATTCCAGCCTTGTTCATGCCAATGCTTTGCCGCAAGGCCGAGCTTCAGGCCATTGCCTGAGAAACCGTGGATGCAGACGGCCCACAGGTGCGACGGCCGTTCGGAAGCGAGCTCCCGCGCGACAAGGCGAAGCCCGTCCTGCGAGCATTGGCTGTGCATGGTGAATTCCTGTGTATTCAGCCATTCGTTTGCGAGCTCTTTTTCCGTCTTTTTGTTTGCCATACCGTCCGCGCTTTTATTTGCGTTTGTTTTGAACACCTTTTCCTTGGTCCTTTTTGCATTCACAGCCACGTCAAATATCTTACTGGCGGCGGCAAGGACCACAATCAGAAATAAAATGAGAACGGCAGCGGCCACAATTGGGATCCACAGCATCGTACTTCCTCCATTTTCCTTTTCCCCCGCTTAAGAATATCACCCATTTTCTTTTTGTTCAACCGGAAAAAGAATGCTTTGGCGCGGGCGGCAGGCAACGGGAAATAATCTTAAAAATATAATGACGACTTCTCGCCTGATATGCTATAATATTTTATGTATGGCTTAATATTTTATATGAAAGCAATAAATTTTCAAGGAGGTCAAAAAATCCCATGCAATACTCAAAAGAAGTAGAAGAAATGGTATGCGTGAAAAAGGGACCGCACCACGGCCCGGCTCCGATACCTGAAGAAGGCAAATGGGTAAAATCCAAACAGATCACAGACATCTCCGGCCTCACGCACGGCGTAGGCTGGTGCGCTCCCCAGCAGGGTATGTGCAAGCTGACGCTGAACGTGAAGGACGGCATCATTGAGGAAGCCCTCATCGAGACGAGCGGCTGCTCGGGCATGACGCACTCGGCTGCAATGGCGGGCGAAGCGATCGTCGGTAAGACGCTTCTCGAAGCGCTCAACACGGACCTTGTGTGCGACGCGATCAACACCGCAATGCGCGAGCTGTTCCTGCAAATCGCTTACGGCAGGACGCAAACCGCATTCTCTGAAGGCGGCCTGCCAATTGGCGCGGGCCTTGAAGATCTCGGAAAGGGACTCCGTTCGCAGGTCGGTACGATTTTCTCTACCAACAAAAAGGGCGTCCGTTACCTCGAGCTGGCAGAAGGCTATATCCTCGAGATGGGGCTTGACGCAAACGACGAGGTGATTGGTTATAAATTCGTACGTCTCGGCAAGATGATGGAAGATATCCGGAACGGCGTTGAACCGAGGGAAGCGTATGAGAAAAACATCGGCACGTACGGCAGATACGACGACGCGGTCAAATACATTGATCCGCGCAAAGAATAAGGAGGGCGATTAACATGGTTACATTTGAAGGTTATGAAAGAAGAATTGCCCAAATTGAAAAGTGCATGAAAGAATACGGCTTCGGTTCCCTTGAGGAAGTGAAACAGTATACCGTGGATAAGGGCCTCGACGTGGACGGCATCGTACGCGGCATCCAGCCCATCGCTTTTGAAAACGCAATCTGGGCGTACACGCTGGGCGCGGCCGTCGCCCTCAAAAAGGGCTGCAAGAAGGCTTCCGAAGCGGCGGAAGCAATCGGCATCGGCTTGCAGGCGTTCTGCATTCCCGGTTCTGTTGCGGAGCAGCGGCTTGTCGGCCTTGGCCACGGGAACCTCGCCGCGATGCTGCTCGAGGAAAAAACGAAATGCTTCTGCTTCCTCGCGGGGCATGAATCCTTCGCCGCGGCGGAAGGAGCGATCGGTATTGCCAAAACGGCAAACAAAGTACGGAAAGAAAACCTGCAGGTTATCCTGAACGGCCTTGGCAAGGACGCGGCGCAGATCATTTCCCGCATCAACGGCTTCACCTATGTTGAAACGGATTATGATTATGCGACGGGCAAGCTGAACATCGTTTCCGAAACCAAATATTCGGAAGGCGACCGCTCAAAGGTTCGCTGCTACGGTGCGGACGACGTAAACGAAGGCGTTGCGATCATGCGCCACGAGAGCGTAGATGTTTCCATCACCGGAAACTCCACCAACCCCACACGCTTCCAGCATCCGGTTGCGGGCACCTATAAGAAATGGGCGATTGAAAACGGCAAAAAATACTTCTCCGTTGCTTCGGGCGGCGGCACGGGCAGGACACTGCATCCCGACAACATGGCGGCTGGTCCGGCTTCGTACGGCATGACCGACACCATGGGCCGCATGCACGGCGACGCGCAGTTCGCGGGCAGCTCTTCCGTTCCGGCTCATGTGGAAATGATGGGCCTCATCGGCATGGGTAACAACCCGATGGTTGGCGCTTCGGTTGCGGTCGCGGTTGCGGTCGAGGAAGCGATGAAATAAGTATTTTAAAGTTATGGTTTCAGTGCGAAATCAGCGGCTTTCAGCCCATCACCCTCATGCCACTGCGCTTGGTGCTGGGGAAAGCCTTGCATACGGTGTCCCAGCGGTTCAATCTTCGGTTCTGCCGGGTTCATCGTCAAAAGATTCTTTAGGTACGATTTAACTGAGACACATCATTTGCGGAAACAGCGCAATGATGTGTCTCACTTTTTTTGCGAATCATATTCCCTTGACGGGAGTGACCGGAAGCGAAAAAAACTATATGGCACGAAGCATGGTGCATCCAGCCTCTCCAAAAGGATCCGGCCGCACAAGGCAGCCTCCGCAGGTCCCGATAATCTGCAGCCTTATAATGCTTTCCTGGCCGGGCGGGCATTGAATTCCGGCGCGTTTAATATCCGGCATATTTCCCTCACCGAATATTAAACGCATGTTAATTGGTATAACAGTAGTACTGGAACCACCGGATTAAATGCCGCTTGCGAAATAGTAATTTGAATACTCCCGTTTCTATGAGCATATCATGGCAAACCGGATTCAAATAGATAAAATAAATTTTGCGTGGATTTTTTGCCAAGCTATACAGGATATGATTGAGCATCTTCCGGAAAACAGCGCGCGGGAAAGAGTTGAAAATATAAAAATAGTTGTAATCGTCATAGCATTCAAACTCCGCCGCGTCCGCCTGTATCACTGTGCATTGCGGCAAATGGAGTTTCTTAAAATTTTCCCGCGCCGTTTGGCACAGCTCCTTTGAAAATTCGATCCCATCAATATACGCAAAGGGAAAACGGCTCATCAAATACATTGCCTTTCCTTTCCCGCATCCAATATCTACGATCACATCTGTATCTTTAATGGGAAGCTTATCCAAAACTTCTTTTAACCCGTCTGTAGATGGTTGGTATTTATTCCCGTGCAACGGCGCCGGGTTTTCTTCCCATGCGGCAAAATCCACGCCAAGTTTCCTATCCTCCGCACACGCTTTCTTTACCCACAAATTGCATAACGTTCTGTATAATTTTGTTTGTTTTAACGCCTTTCGCTTCACAATTTCCTCCATATAGTTTTTACCTCGTCATACCGGTATTGCGCAGCCATTCGGCTACCGTTTTCCTTGTTGTTTCCTTACTTGCGTCCGGCCCATAAACTTCCAAAAGGCTCATGACCGTAGCCTCCGGACATAATTTCATAATGTCCTCCTTTATTTGTTCTCCCCCGCTTCCTCCATGGGTGCAAAAAGGAACGATGACTTTTCCCGAAAAATCATGCGTTGCCAAAAACGCTGCAACCGGCGGCGCAATGGTGCCCCACCAGTTTGGCGACCCGACGAAAACAGCATAATAGCCTTCCAAATGCGTGGGGGAAGCCTGCAAAACAGGAAAATACCCGGACCTGATTTCATCCCTTGCCCGTGCCACAAGCTGTTCATATTTTTGTGGGTAAGCCTGTTCCGTACGTATTCGGAATGTGTCGCCGCCTGCTTCCCGCTGTATTGATTCCGCCAGCCGGTACGTATTTCCTGAAACAGAAAAATATGCCACCAATATAGAATGCAGGTCTTTTTTTAGCTCATTATTTTCCGCAAACGACATAATCGTTACCTCCTGATTTTATTCATAAGAGTGTTATAATCCTTTCCAAAACAGCAGCAGCCTCTTCCACCATTTCAAAGTGGATAATGCCTGCCGTCTTTTTGCCTGTGCTTCATTTTCCATGAAACGTACTTTTTCGGCAGACACGGAACGGGCGCCAAAACGCGCTTCCCGCGCTACTCCAGTGGCCTCCCGCGATACAACATCCCGCCCATAAGCGGAAAATTCGCAAAGATAAGCGTACATACACAGCACCGCTCTATTGCTGTCGGGCTGCCGGAAAGAACGCATCCATTTGATGCGGCGGCAAACAGGCAGAAGGAGCAGCACCCCGCCAACTACGGCAATCACGCATGACAGCCATGCTGTATTTTCCTTTCCGGATGAAGCCGGGGTATCTGTTTCTATTGTGGAAGACGCGCCGCCCTTTTCCGGTTCCGAAATTTGAACCGGAAAAGGAGTTTCCGCCGGAGCAGACGTTTCTTCTGTCCGCCGCATCTCTATACCCTCCTGCATTCCAGCATCGTTTTCGCCGCCCTTGCCTTTTTCTATATTTGCAGATAATAGCTCCTGTGGAACGGCATCTCCGCCGGGGGTTGATTCGACAGGAGTCCAGCCTAAATCAGGAATCCATATTTCCGCCCACGCATGTGCCGTTTTAGCCGATACCTGTGCCTGTCCATTGCTGTCAAAATCGCTTTTTTGGACAACATATCCCTCTACATACCGCGCAGGAATGCCCAACGCACGCAGCATTGCCGTTGTTGCACTTGCAAAGTGTACGCAATATCCCTTGTTGCTTTCCGTTAAGAAATATTCCACAAAATCCCGGTTTTGGGGTTGCTGCCCCGGAGTGGTTGTATAAACGCCAGAACCGCGAACCGCTTCTGCCACTGATCCGGCAAGCCCGTTCCAGCTATAATATGGTGCATTTCCATTGGCAATAGTTCCTGTTTTTTCCGCCCACCACGCGAGGAGTTGTTCGCGCAATCCGTCCGGAAGCTGCGTATATTCTTCCGTAATATAACGCAGGTAATTGGCGTCAGTATTTTCCTGCGGGTAGAACAAGGAAAGGGTATCCACGTCTTCGGGCGGGTTATGGAAATATTCGTATGCCCTTTCCATGGCATCCTTTGTAATAGCATCCCCGCCCTCATTCAGCAATACTCCTGCCGCAGTACTGGTGAACCCGATATTATATCCTTCAAATGATATGCTTCCAGTTTTTCTGTTCCCGTTTTTATCCATATTGCTTACCAGCCATTGCGGTACCGAATGGCCGCTTCCCGAAATTACGACCGTTTGTTCCGCGGCGCCATAGATTTCATAGGTATAAGTATCTTCCCCTTCGGAAGGAAGATAGTTATCGCCGATCCAGCCGGGCTGAATGGCAGTATTTTGTATTTGCGCAAAGCGGTAGGGTGTAAACAGCCACGGCGAATCCACCCTTGCCGGCTCAATCCTTATTTGGGAACGGTTTCCCCCAAAGTAGTCCGTTCCGTTTCCCGTAAGATATGCCATTGGCTGCACCTCAATTTCACTCCTTTCAAACGAAGTTCCGCCAGTCTGTATCCATTCGTGTCCCGTATATTCGGAAGCCGCATACCCACGCAGATAGATATCCTGTGGTTCACTTGCGTATATGTTCAATACCGTACTGTCCGAAAGCAGGACGCTGCCTGTTGCGTCAAGATTCGTGCTTCCTTCGCGGTTCCCGATCGGACCGCCTGAAGCGCCGGCGAGCGTATAGCTAACGTCCGCTGCCGCGTCTTTTATTTGCTCCCGGAAAGCAATCGTCGTGGATGACGGCGTATAGCTTTCCTGTGGAAATATTGCAAAAATTGCCAGGGAAACCGCCGTGCATAGCGCAAGGCACATCGCCCTGCTTTTTGCAATCCCTTTCTTTTCCGGCTTGGGCAGGCGGGCTTGTAAAAGCAGCGCTGCCCAAAAAGCGAGCAAAATTGCCATAAAGATACCTGGCAGTGTATTCGTAAGCATATATGCGAAGGCAACCGGCGGGATTGTAATTAAGAGGGCAACCGGGGTATTTCTTCGTACCACGACTATCCAGGCCATCCACAGGGCATAAGGCACCAGCGTATAGATTTCAAACCAAAGGCAGGCCGTTTCGGCATTTCCCATGAATGGTTGGATGACCGGTGATTCATAATGCATCGCCTCTATAAAATATGGTGAAAGTATCCGCGAAAAAGCAATCGCCCCGTAGGCAATTTGTTCCCAAAATATAAACCCGAAAACGATCCAAAAGCACAGGAAGCAAAACAGGATA
Source organism: Christensenella tenuis (assembly GCF_014287795.1). Taxonomy (GTDB): domain Bacteria; phylum Bacillota; class Clostridia; order Christensenellales; family Christensenellaceae; genus Christensenella; species Christensenella tenuis. Next base: position 298,385 of record NZ_JACOON010000002.1, on the reverse strand, counting down.
AAACGTCTCTTCCTCCCTGCAAATACAGTGAGTAAAACGAAAAAAGCGCAGCATGAAAGGGTTGCCGAAAACAAAACAATCGGAAACTCCGGAAGGGAAAAGGATATATGGAAAATTCCTGTGACGGAGATAAGGCCCGCGAGACAGAATACCAGGGACAGTAGTTTGTTCGCGCCAAATTTTTCTTTCCTCATTAAAATTCCTCCAACAGTGCTGAAAGATCAATCGGTAAAACTGCATCCGGAGAAACAAGCATGACGGCTTTATCGCCATAACCGGGCCCTGCCGCCAGGAATCTTTTCGATAAAAGGCGATCCTCGCCGGGCATATCCTTCAGAGCCGGCCACAACTCTGCATCAAGCTCTTTTTTCCCCGTGATGATCCGCACTTCCCCTTGCTCTATCCAAAATATACGGAAACGGTATCCCTCCTTCTCGAACGCGTCCAGCACGCCAAACAAACGGCCGAGAGAACGGTGAAGTTCACGGGGCTTTCCATTCCAGATAAGGCCCGCGCATGCGCAGCGTGTTTCGTTTATCTTTGCATATTCCCGTACAACCGTTTCCCCCTTTCTTGCAGTCAGTTTCCAATGAATTGCCCGCAAAGAGTCCCCTTCCCTATAATCCCGTACCCCCAGCCATTCACTGCCGTTTTCGCTTATATGGGAAAAATTTTGACCGGTATATTCCGCAAATGGCCATATATCGCCTTCGAAAGGAATTGCCTCCGGCAAAAGCAACGTCTCTATTGGCTGGACTGTTGAAACAGGAAGCCAAAAAATCCCTAATAAATCCATGATATGCGCACGGGAAATCGAGCTGCGAATTACTCCGCAAACCTCTTCGTCGATGTGCAGGGAATAAGCTTCTCCCGGTGCAAGATATATTTCATATTTGTCCATTATCCCACTGAACAGATTTTCAGCCACCAGCTTTATTCTCGCCGCAGTCATAGGAATACCGGAAGATTCCACATAAAAAACAAGATCGAAACCTTCCCCTTTTTCCGTTTGGCAACCTCCGCATTTCATTCCTACGCGGCATCCGCGCATCGAGATAAGCGTAAGGGCCACGCTCAAAAGCGGCAGCAGCAACGCAAAGATAAAAATAATCCACGATACATACCACGTATAAAATACATAGTACAAAAACGAAGCTGAGAGAAAGGCAATATACAAAAACCTACGCCATGCCATATTACCGTTCCCTCAAGACAGGTGCTTTTATGGAGCGTAATATCTCCATCAGAATATTTTTTGCCGGTTTCTTCTGTTGTTTTGCCCGTGGCGATAGAACCAGGCGGTGCGCCGTACATTCAATAAATACGTCTTGAATATCTTCGGGAATTACAAAATCCCGGCCCGATATATAAGCCGATGCCTGCGCCAGCGCAGCAAGTGCAACGCTGCACCTTGGGCTGGCACCGCGCGCGATCATTTCATGTGTCCTCGTTGCCCGCACAAGCCGTATCAGATATGCGTAAATATTTCTATGGATATATATCCCGGAAACGTCCCGCCGCATATTTGCCAGTCCCGCTGCATCTGTAACCCGTGCAATTGGTTCCATTTCATAATTTCCATGTTTTCGCCGCAGCAATTCAAGCTCCTCCTGTTCCTCTGGATAGCCTATGGACAGGCACATCATAAACCTGTCCGTCTGCGAATCCGGCAGGAGCTGTGTTCCCGATGAACCGAAGGGATTCTGGGTTGCGATTACCATAAACGGCTGTGGCAGCGGATGCGTGATCCCATCCACCGTAACGGCGTTTTCCTCCATTGCTTCCAGCAACGCCGATTGGCTTCTCGCGGATGCGCGGTTTATTTCGTCCGCTAAAAGCAAATTACACATCGCCGCGCCCGGCTTGTATTCCAGTGTATGGGAGTCCTGCCTCAACATCGTGAATCCCGTGATATCGGACGGCATAATGTCCGGCGTAAACTGTATCCTGTTGCAATGCAGGTCAAGCACCTTAGAGAAAGCTGTGGCCAGCGTTGTTTTCCCTACGCCGGGAATATCCTCCAGGAGCACGTGCCCACCCGCGAGCAGCGCCATCAGGACCCTGCGCACCGTTTCCCCGTTTCCAAGGAATGCCTTCTCCACTTCCATAATTATTTGTTCACATCCTGATGTATGTTGAACGGCTGGAATCGTATTCATACTGTTCACCTCTTTTACCAGCGTATGGAATTTATGTGAAGATTTTGTGAGAAAATCCGCAGATTTTTGTTAGATAATGCAGTCTCTGCAGTCTTTACATTTTGTTCAAAATTTTCGCAAAAAGCTCTCACAATTTACACATAATATGAACGCAAATCACAAGGAAACTATATGGAAACCAACGTTTCCATGTTCCCTCTTGATTTTTCTTAATAGATACAGTTCTGCGGAACGGAAAGGAGGGGATTCGCAGGGTCAACACTCTTAGCAGAAAACAAATACCGGCAGAACAATACTGCCGGCAGGAAATTCGGGCAACGGCATATAAAAACAGCTATACATCTTTCCCCCGGGAAAGGATTCCGAACATCTCCGTTTGCCTTGCTGATATGATAAAGAGATAATAGAGACACGAAAAAGGCCCGTCCTATCCGGCGTTCCACGATTACGCCGTAGGATGGATGGGCCTTTAGACTTCAGGCAGGTCAATCGTGTTGACATTCCACAATTTTACCGTTAACTGCTTGCACGGTTTTTGCTATTTATACACTGAAACAATTCGCAAAAATGTTTCAAACGACAGAACACACAATTCGTTACTACACTGATATAAATTTATTGCCTCGTGAGCGCGACAAGGGCAACCGCCGCATTTTCAATGAAGAATCTATAAACTGGATGCAGGGAATTGTTTGTCTGAAAGGCTGCGGCGCGTCGATTGAGGATATTAAAGAATATTGTGAATTGTGCCGCTTGCCAGAATCCAAAGAAACGCTTTCAGCCCGTTATCAGATCATACTTCGCCAGCGGGAACAGGCGTACCAACGGGTTGAGGAAGCAAAGGCAACCGCCGCTTATATGGACGAAAAGGTAAAGCATTACGAAAAAATCTTAGCCGGGGTTATTCCAGACGATACGAACCCGGAAAATTGGACGGAAGACACACGCCGGAGAAACATTGATGCTTTACAGAATCGTGGAAGATTCCTGTAAAATTCCTGTTTGATGCTTTGCCGCGCGTGAGCATTTCCTGCCGGTAAAACCAGGGGACACTTGCCATGAGCCTGTGTCCTTTGGTTTTTTCTAATATTGCAGTGCAGGAAAATTCTGAGGATTTTGTGAAGTTTATCCTTGCCTTAAAAATATATGATATAATTCATTTACCAAGAAAAATGAGGGTAAATTTATGCAGAAACTTTTAATCGTCGACGACGATCCATACCTGCGTTCTCTTGTCAGAACATATGCTGAAAACGAAGAATTTGAATGCCTTGAAGCGGAAAATGGCCGTGTCGCGCTCGATATCGCGGGCCTGGAGCCTATCGATATTATCGTGCTTGATATTATGATGCCTGAAATGGGCGGATACGAGGCCCTCGCCAAACTGCGGGAATCAAGCGACGTTCCTGTGATTCTCCTGACTGCCCGATCCGAAGAATATGACAAGTTATACGGTTTTAATCTCGGGGCTGATGACTATGTGCCAAAGCCATTCAGTCCTAAAGAACTTATGGCCCGCGTTAAAGCCGTTTTGAAGCGCGGGCGCGCTATCCAGGATGAGAGTCTTGAATTTGGTTTGCTCAAAATAGGAAAACGCTCCCACCTCGTAACGGTAAATGAAGAAACGGTTATCTTGACGCCAAAAGAATTCGACCTGCTTATTTTTCTTGCCGAAAATCCAAATATCGTTATGGACCGGGATACGCTCCTGAAAAAAGTATGGGGGTATGATTATTTTGGCGATTCCAGAACTGTTGACACGCACATCAAATCATTGCGTGACAGGCTTGGAAATTGTCGTAAAATGATAAAAACGGTATGGGGAGTCGGATACAAATTTGAATACGAAGCGTAGAAATTTCATTTCTTTTTTAAAAAGCAAATTCACCATCCGCGTATGGCTCGCAATCATGCTCCTTGTGGCTGTCAGCATCGCTTTTTTATGGACGATCCAGCTTGGCCTTTTCGAGCGCAGCTATATCGATGCCGCTGTGAACGAAATGGAAAACCGTGTGGAACCAATCATCGAAGATATCGATAGCTATGGCATGGAAGAAGCGGTCAGCTATATCAGCGCCGCAGTGCACGGTAAAGTGTTCCTGCTCGATGGAGACGGTGATTTGTTATATGCCTACGGTATCGGTCTTCCTGCAGTTCTGGATGAAGTTGATGAAAGTATGATGCATTATTTCAGCGAGAACCTGGAGCAGGTTCTCGCGGGCCAGGATTACGAACAGCTGATCCGTGACGACCGGCAGGATTTAAAGCTCGCACAGGGAATTCCCGCTAACTACAAGGGTCAGAATTATGCAATATTTACGTTTACCTATATGGATGAAATCAGTGCGATGCAGGTCGTCAATTTGCAGCAGCTCTTCGTGCTGTCCGTCGCTCTCGCAGTTGCCGCCGGTTTCCTTGCATTTCTGCTGGCAAGGCATTTAGTAAAGCCGCTGAAAACCATTGAAAAAGCAGTCAACCGGATGACAGAAGGGGATCTGACTGCAAAGCCCGGCCTTACGCGCAGTGATGAATTGGGGCAGTTATCCGATTCCGTCGAAAAGCTCGGCATATCCCTCCAGCGGGTGGATGTGCTGCGCAAGGAGGTCATTGCAAATGTGTCCCACGAATTGCGCGCTCCCCTCTCCGTTATCATTGGTTACAGCGAAATGGTGCGCGATATTTCCGGCAAAGATGAAACAAAGCGCACCGAGCACATGGATCTCATCATTCAGGAAGCAGAACGGCTGAGCCGTATGGTCAGCGATATTATGGATTATTCCCAATTCCAATCGGGATATATTGTGCTGAAAAAATCTGAAACCGATTTATATGCCCTTGTGGAATCCGAAGTGATCTATGCAAGAAAGGTCGCTGCACCTTACCGTATCTCTATTTTATTGGAAAATGGCATCGGGGCTGTCTCCCTGTATCTTGATCCCATCAAAATGAGCCAGGTGCTGCGCAATTTATTGAACAACGCAATCAACAACACAAAAGATGGGGAAACTATTACAGTTTCTATTGCCAGGCAAAATAGCGTTGTACGGGCCGAGGTGAAAAATCCCGGGCCGGCGATCCCGCCGGAGGAACAGGAAATTATTTGGGAGCGTTACCGTAAGAGCCAGCATCAGGGCAGCCGGAGGGAGGGCACGGGCATTGGCCTTTCCATCGTCAGCACGATTCTGGAGGCGCATGGCATAAAGTACGGTGTTGAGTCTGCAAATGGGACGAATACTTTTTGGTTTGAAATCAATCAATGAATGATTTCTTCCTTGTTAAGATTCTCGAAGCCTCTCCTTTGATTTTTCCTGTCTCCTTTGATTTTTCCTGTCTCCTTTTTCCGGAAAAATTTCGAGAAGTAATGTGCCAGAAAAATGAACAGGCCCATCAATGCCAGATAGTCAAGATAAAACAATACCTGTGGCTCACCGTAATCAAGGAACACGAATTCCGTTTGCAGAAACAGGTAGCTCGCCAGATTTCGTTTGATAAAAACAAACGCGCCATATCCCGCAACTAAGGCTCCCGCCGCAAAAAGCGATGCGAAACGCGCTTTTGAGGGCTTTGTTTTTGTTCGTTTTTCCATCATGCCAATGACCATATTCCAATGTAATCCAAGGTGCAGGCTCATGAGTACAAACCCCCAGTATGCCCCGATAATATGCAGCCGTCTTGCAACCGCCATACCTCCTTCCACCGGGAGAAATGCGAATACATGGCGTGACATCATAATTCCGCTATACATCTGGATAACGACCGCGGCGAGCAGCAGGATATTCACACATAACCCGAGAATGCGCGCCGGAGTATAACGTCCCCTGAACAGGTTTTTATACCAGCCCACGTTCAGGATATGGTGTATGACAAACAAGGCCAGCATACCCGCGCCTGCCCATTCATGCGCTTCGTCTCCCCAGAACTGATATCCCATCAGGAAAAGAAGCGTCAGTGTCAATAGCACATCAATCAGCGTCTTCATTGTTGCCTTGGGCTTCATAGTTACATACCGATCCTTTTTCCAAATTCATATGCCTGCTGCGGAAAGCGGGTTTTGCTTGTCATAGCCGGCGTTCCGCAGCCCGTTCCCAAAATCATCCCCTGGTTACTGAACCTCAAATAACGGCATAGAGTCATGTAATGTCCTTCGATCTCTTTCATTGTCCACTCCCCGCTGTCCCATGCCGCAACAATCAAAGCTGTTTTCATCTGTTTTGCCATCAGTTCCCCATTAAAACTGTAAAACCGGTCGATTAATATTTTAAGCTGTGCAGACATGCCAAAATAATAGAGCGGCGTCACAAAAACCATCATATCTGAGGTAAGTACGGCTTCACGCACCCCTTCCATATCGTCTTTTTGGCAACATGGTCCGGACATCCTGCAAGCATCGCACCCAATACACGGATGCAGGTTTCCATGCGCCGCATCAAATTCTGTAATATCGTGTCCTTTTTCTTTCGCGCCCCGTATAAAATGGCCTGCCAGCAGGTTCGATGAACTGTGCTCGTGCGGACTGCTTTTAATTACAAGTATCTTCATTTTAGATTTTTTCTCTCATATCTTTTTTACTCAAGTTTGCCGTAATCTTCCTCGCTGACAGGTTCCAGCCATTCATTCGCCGTATTTTCGCCGGGAATCTCGACTGCCAAATGCGAAAACCACCCGTCCCGCGCCGCGCCGTGCCAGTGTTTTACACCGGCCGGGATGACCACCACATCACCGGGGTACAGTTCTTGCGCCGTTTTGCCCCATTCCTGATACCACCCTCTGCCGTCTGTACAAAGCAATATCTGCCCGCCGCCTTCTTCCGCCTTATGGACATGCCAGTTATTCCGGCAGCCGGGTTCAAAGGTGACGTTCGCAATAGCCACGCCTTCGGTGGTAAGCATGTTCAAATAACTTTGCCCTGTAAAATACTGGGCAAAGGCATCGTTTGGCCCTCCGATTGGAAAAACTGTTTCCTTATATACCGCTTCTTTCATACGTTTTTTCCTCCTGTTTTTAATCTCTCCAGATTTCCTTCGCGATCCGAAAGCGGCCCATGCGTTTGGCCAGCCGCTGTAAAAGGCCAATTGGGCAAGGCCCTCGGCGCTCTCTGTTTTTGTAACGCTGTTGTCTTTCCAAGATGGAAATCGAGGGGGATGCACCGGTCGCTCGCGCCGTTACGGTAATCAAGCGGCGGCCGCGCGGGGAAAGCCATTCCTCCCGCAACCATACCTCTCCAACACATCGTCGTTGAGTTGCGCAAACTTAGGTGCAAATGCTCCCGGCGCTTCCTTTCCTTCCGTTACTTTTTTATTTGACGCCATGCTATCCTCCATTTTTTAGCGGTTGTTTTCCGCCATCACGCCAGCAAGCCTGTGCGGCACATACGGCGCCTCCAGATATTTGGTTTCGTCTTCGGTTAAAACAGCATCGGCTGCCCGCGCCGTTCCTTCGACTTGCGTAAGTTTCGTAACGCCTACTACGGGTACCGCGTCTTTCTTCAGCAGCCACGCAAGCGCAACTTCTGTCATGGATATGCTCCGCCGTTCAGCTATTTCAGCCACACGTCCGATGATAACGCCGTCCTGGCTTGCCGTGGTGTCATATTTAAACCTGGCGTAATTATCTTCCCGGAACCGTTTGGATGTTTCCCCCGGGCGCTTTGAAAGCCTTCCGCCCGCCAACGGGCTATACGGCGTCATAGCGATATGGTCTTCCCTGCACAGCCGCGCCATTTCCCGTTCCTCCTCCCTGAAAATGAGGTTGTAGTGTCCTTGGATAGAAATAAACTTTGCGAGGCCCTCTTTTTCAGCAAAAGAATTGGCTTTGGCGAGTTGATACGCATAACAATTTGAAATTCCAATATAACGCGCTTTCCCCGCCTGAACAGCATGATTCAGCCCTTCCATGATTTCCGGAAGCGGAGTATTATAGTCCCACATATGATAGATATATAAATCTACATAATCCATTCCAAGGTTCTTCAGGCTTCGGTCCAGCATAGTTTCAATATGCCGTTTCCCATCGACGCCTTCATTTATTTCCTGCTTTGTGCGCGGTAAAAATTTCGTTGCTACGATTACTTCATCGCGTTTTGCAAAATCCCGCAGCGCCCGGCCGGTATATTGTTCGCTCGTCCCGTTTTGGTACGCAATCGCGGTATCATAAAAATTTATTCCAAGTTCCAGTGCACGCTTTATTATTTCACGCGACTCCTCCTCGCTTATCGTCCAACTGTGCTGCCCGGTTGCCGCATTGCCAAATCCCATACAGCCCATGCAAACGCGCGATACATTTAAATCAGATTTTCCCAACCTTGTATATTCCATCGTATAGTGCCTCCTTGCCGAATTTAGTATATCTTTCCGCTTACTGCCGGGAAATTCCGTTGACAGCCAGCCACCCGCTTATGTCGTCGGGCAAGGAATCTCCTCCCGAATAGTGTACGGACAACGCCTCCCCCATCGCCGCATCCGGGGCCAACTTCGCAATTGCCGTTAGGCTTTGTCCAAACCGCCCGCCTCCGTGGCTGCAAAAGGGGATAATCGTTTTCCCTGAAAAATCATATTCTTCAAGAAAAGAAGCGACCGGCATCGGAATAGACGCCCACCAATTGGGATACCCCAAAAGGATCGTATCATATTGCTCCATATTCCCCACATGTGCCGCCAATTCCGGGCGCGCCTGCTCGTTCTGGTCGCGCTGGGCTTCTTCAAGCACAGTATTATAATCATCTGAATACGGCGTCGCCAGGGTAATTTCAAATACATCCGCTCCGGTTTGCCGTCCGATTTCTTCCGCGATCCCTTGCGTGTTGCCGCCCCATGAGAAATAAGCGATCAAAACGTTTCCTCCGGCCGTATTTCCCGTGCTCCGCACTGCCGTTCCCTCGACGCTGCCCGTCCCGGGAGCGGCGCTGCGCACCAACCGGATGCCAAGATTAAAGCTTCCCTTATCCGCCGCCAATGCCGCACGGTAGGCAGAACGTATATTTTTGGCAAAATCATTCCATCCGCCGCCCCGGTAAACGCGAAGCGTCCCTGAAGCAGGCCCTTCCGGATCTGTCTGGTCTCCGTTGTCATAAGCGCCGTAATAGTCCCAGACCCATTCTCCCACGTTGCCGTGCATATCGTAAAGGCCAAAACTATTGGGCGCAAAGCTGCCCACCGCCACAGTGGTCTCGCGGTATTCTCCTGGCTGCGTGTCGAGGTTCCCCTGCGAAAAATAGTTGTCTTCAATCTGGTACGGGTAATGCCCGTAGTAATTTGCTTCCTCCGCGCTAATAGATGTTTGCGTATTAAACGGAGTTTGCGTCCCTGCCCGACAGGCATATTCCCATTCTGCTTCAGTGGGAAGCCGGTATCCATCCGCTTCTTTATTCCAAGCGATATGTTGTCCATCCACAGTATAGGCAGGCGTAAGCCCTTCCTTTTCACTGCGGGCATTGCAATAAACGATTGCATCCAGCCACGAAACATTTTCTACCGGCAGGTCTTCTCCTGAAAAGCTGCTGGGATTACTCCCCATGATTTCCCCGTACTCGGCTTGTGTCAATTCAAACGGATCCATATAGAAATTGCTGACCGTAACCGTATGCTGTGTTTCGTCGTCGCTCCTCCATGCTTCTGAATCCGGGCTGCCCATCCGGAATGTCCCTCCTTCGACAAGAATGAACCCGTCTGTACTTCCGCTCTGCACATTCTCCTTGGGTTCAGTTGCGGCGGCAGCCGCCTGCCCTGTTGCAGTTCCACTGCCCTGCACTCCGCTGCCGGGGCCGCAGGCGGCGAAGAATGAAACCAGCATTAGGCAAAGTAAAAACGCGGTGATCCGTTTCATTTTCGATCCTCTCCTTTAGCCTTCCGTGCCGATGCTGCTTAGCCATTGTGCAACCGCATTTCCCGAGTCCGCCGCTTCCGAGCTGCCTAATGAAAGGCCTTCTAATACGGTGGCGCCCGGTTCCATGTTTTCAATTACACTGATCGTTCCCGAAAATCCGCTGCCGCCGCTGGTTACAAAGGGAGCAATGGTCTTCCCGGAAAGGTCATAATCGTCCAGGAAGCTGTAAAGGATCATTGGCATATCGCCCCACCAGTTGGGAAAGCCCAGATAAATAACCTCATAGTTTTCGATGTTTTCAATATTGCCGGCAATGGCTGGACGCGCATCATTTTGCTGTTCCTCCTGTGCGATATCGAGCAGGGCGTCATAATCGTCCGTATAGGGTTCTTCCGGTACGATTTCAAAGACGTCCGCTCCCGTCTGGGTCTGTATCTCGTTTGCAACTGCCTGCGTATTGCCGGACCACGAAAAATATACGATCAGGGAGTTCGCGGCGCTTCCCTGAGGCTCTATGGCTGCACTTGTCTCCGCCGCGGGTTGGCTCTGCACTTCCTCCGCCTGCGTTGCGGTTGCCTGCGCAGGCTGCAAAGATGAAGCTGCAGGATCGGGCTCGGGCGTTGTTGCGCTGCACGCCGCGAGGGTAAGCCCCAATGCGGTTGATATGATGAATGATATTACTTTTTTCATTTGTTTTACTCCTTCCGGCCTTTATTTGATTTATTTCTGCCAAGCGTCATGCATTTGGCGATGGTTTTTCCCGTTTGCAGATAAGCGTATCCGGGCATCTCGAACAGGACTGGTTTAAATTTTTCATAATCGATTTTCCCCGTTTCGCTGAGGATTTTTTCTTCCGCGTAGGTATGCTCGATTTCCAGGATGAAATTATCGAACGCTTCCGTTTCATAATTATCCACAACACTGCATTCCATACTGATTTTTGCTTCGTTCACCAACGGCGCCGTGTTTTGCCCGATGCTGAAGTCGAATACTTCGGATTTATCCGTCTCGTTTCCGCTGACGCATCCGACATAATCCGCTTTCTCCAGCATCGCTTCATCTACGATATTAACGGAAAGTGTCTTTGTCTTCCGGATTCCCCTGTTTGTATAATGGGTTTTCGCAAGGCTTACCATGATTCGGTCATGCCCCATGATGCCGGTATGGCCCGCCAAGACCCAATTCGGTTTGTCTCCTATCAGTGCGCCTACCACTACAAGCGGTGTTGGATATAGCCCCAATACCGGGCCTAAATCTTTCTTCATTGTTTTATCCTCCTGATTTCTATTGATTCCTTTTTTCGGCATTTTGTATTTTGTATCTGAGGTAATCCAGACGGTCCAACTGCTTTTGCCGCAAATGCAGTTCGTCAAGGGTGCTTCCACGTTTTTTATTCAGCATATGCAGCCGTTCTTTCCCTGTCGATTCGCCTTCCAGCAGCAATTTCATATACTCCTCTATTTCGCCGTTTTCAAATCCTACGTCATGCAGCGTCATAATCATGCTCAACCGTTCCAGGTCCTGCCCGTCATACTGCCACGCGCCCATAACCTTTTTCACCTCGCCGCACAACCCCCAGCTTTCGTATTCTTCCAGAACCTCAATGGGAATGTTATACTGTTTGCTTGCTTCATCGATCGTCATTTTCCTGCCCCGCCTTTCCCGCTTCACAAAATAAATAAAGATGCTCCTTCGGAACATCTTTATCTTAAATTCTTATTCGCTTTATGTCTAATGCTTATATTTTATCGTTTGAAATGCCTTTTAGGTATTGCGATGCGTATTCAATAAATGCCGCAGTAGTTGGGGAAAACACTTGGTCTTTCTTCCATACCAGGGCGGTAACAGTCTCAACCGGCGGGTACAAAGGAATAAAACGGAGATTTTCGTAGATACAATCGAGCTTGATACAAATAACGGTTCCGATTCCGCTTTCTGCCATCATTGCCTCGTTATAAAGTAAATTTCCACTGGCTGCAATATGCATCTGCCCGTATGCGCCGCCAAGCCAATTCGCTAAATCGTTTTGTACATATTCCCTTGATGTCGTAATCAGCGGGATTCCCTCCAAATCTTCCGGCGTTATCTTCTCCTTTTCTGCCAAACCGGAATCCAGCCTTGTCAAAACGCCCCATCTTTCTTTCACCGGCATCGGCACAAAATTATATTTTTGAATATCCGTTGGGCCTCCCATCACCCCAATGTCAAGCAGTCCCCTCTCTATTTGGTCCTTGATATTATCAGCATTGCCGCTGTAAATCCGGTAACTGACCAGAGGATGCTTTTCTTGGAATGCCGCCATAATTTGTGAAAATATCCGGGTGCTGCGAAATTCGCCGCTGCCAATCGTGATTTCCCCCGACAACTTCTCCTCTTCCCGGATGAAATCCCTTTTCGTTTTATCCGCAAGAGCAATAAGCTCTTGTGCCCGGCGTTTTAAAAGCATTCCGTCCTCTGTGAGGACAATATTATGCTTACTGCGGGTAAACAGTTTTACGCCAAGTTCTTCTTCCATCTGCATGATCTGCCGCGAAAGCGTAGGCTGCGTCACATGCAAAAGCTGCGCGGCTCTGGTTATATTTTCTTCCCTTGCAACCGCAAGAAAATATTTTAATACGCGAATCTCCATGTGGATCCCTCCCTTCATTTCAAACATACGGGAATTTCTATATCTATTTTAGACAGGTTTGAACGCCCTTTTTGCAAATTATTGAAAATACCCTCACAATTTTTTCACAACTTGCGGTTAAAGTGATTCTAAAGATGTTTCAGAAAATTGCTGAAACAAATCCATACCCGGAAAGGATATTGCTTTGAAACAGGTTGCTATTGGTTTCATTTTAATCACTGCCGTGATGTGCACGGTTGTCGGCATCATATTGCTTGGTTCTATTCCCGTTTTATAATATGTCACTCTTTCTCATTGTCATGGTTTATTTTCCTTTTTATGGGCTTTACCGGCCTGATATTTTTCGGTACTACCGTCGGGATGATATCCGGCGGTATATTTTTTCTTGCGCCGGGCCGAATATCTGCCAGCGTTCTTCTACGTGCGGCATATAGCCCGCGCCGCCTTCTTCGCCGTCCGAGGTTTACTATCCGTATTATCAAAAGCGTAAGAAATACCCCGGCCGGAACAATAATCCACAGATACCATAACTGAAACACGAATAAACCGCCCGTTTCCCCGTCCCCAACTTCTTCGGCAGGATCTGCGGCGGGAACTGTCTGCAACATTCCAGCCGCAATAAGCGGGGCGGAGTATAGTTCCCAGCCATCCAGCAGATAGGCGACTCTCCCTATTTCATCGCCCGTATGAACAGAACTATCTATCGGTTCATTCATTGTCACTTGCTGTTCCAGCACGGTTGTCCCCGTTTCCAGCCCCTGTGCGTCCGTCAGAAGAAGTAAGCGTTCATTTGGCTGTACTCCGCTTAAATCGGCAGCGGCTTCGATCGTTTCGTCCCCAATCTGCCGGTGTGTGGAAAACGCAGTAACATACTGCGCAATATCAACTTTCGCAAAATTTCCAAAACCATAGTCAAACAGTTGCCGTGCAATGTCCCAACGCGCATAGGCTGCGGGGACACCGTTTTCATCGTCCGCAAGGGACATATCGCCAAACACCAGGGCAATCAAATCCATATTCCCATCGGATGCGGAAGCGACCAAACATCCGTAAGACGTAATCAGGTCTTCCGCTTCCGGAGGCTGAATATTCAATAAAAGCCCCGTCTTCATTCCCGTTGCCCGGTCGTCTATGTATGAAGCATATTCTGGATGGTCTGCCGGCGTATGCACCAGATAATTCGAATTCTCGATGACGTCGTTTCCCAGCGTTTCATTTTCTTCCAGTCCGCTTACCGATTCGTATTGATAGGTTTCTGTTCCCATGATTTCGGAAAGTACGGGAACCTCCGCCGCCGCAATTGCCAATTTTGCCATATCCGCAGCGGTGGAGTAATGATTTTCGCCTTCATCCGGTGTATAAACCCCGTGGGAATTGACAAAATGCGTATCTGCCATACCGAGTTCCCGTGCCCTTGCGTTCATCCTGTTTACAAATTCATCCTCCGTGCCCGCAATATGGATCGCCAGTACTTGGGCCGCATCATTTCCGGATCGCAAAAAAAGACCGTACAGCAAATCTTTTACCGATATTTCTGTGCCCTCTTCCAGTCTGTCAAGATGCATCAGGCTGCTGTTTTCGCTTAGTTGACCGATTGCCGCCAACATTTCATTTGTTAATGTTACCATATCTGTAAGCTGACAATTCTCTGCTGTCAGTAAGGCCGTCATCAGCTTTGTTGTACTTGCAGGATAAATCCTTTCATTACTGCTTTTTTCAAATAGCACGGTCCCCGAATCTGCTTCTATCAGCATGGCGGACTCGGATGTAACCTGAGACTGATCCATCTCGGGGGCGCTGTCGTAATAATCGGGCGATTGTGTTGCCGCTGCCTGCTCTTCCCCGGAAATGATTTCTCCGGAAACCGTCACACTGTTCTGCGGTTCGGAAGCGCTGCTGTCAGCGCCGCCCGGCGCCGCTAAAGCGACAGACGGCATCGCGGACAAAAGGCAACATATTATAACCCATATCATAAATTTTCTCACGTGATGAATACCTCTCTGGAGTGAATTTCTTTGCAAAATAACAACACCATATTACTATGATAATTTTGTGTGGATTTTGTGAATTTTTTTTAAACAGCCGGATTTACCCCAGAGAAAAAATGAAACGGCCCGCGGGATTCCTAACAAAATTATACGGATTTTCTCACAAATTCCTGACAAAATACCGTTATGATCTTCTAAAAGGCATATCCTGAGCGAAATGTCTTTTAAGAATCCACATATTAGCGGTATTTCGCCGCTAATATAAATTACATACGAAAGGATGTCATATGAAGAAAAATAAAGTATTGGTTATGGTGCTGACTACTGTCATGATAATGGGCGTATGTTTCACTACCGCCCAGGCAGCTTCGCCCGGTAAAGCGGCAATACAAGGGGAAACAATCGGTTCCTCCTCCTATATTCCTGCGCTGGACACAGACGAAATTACTGAAATCCGGTATGCAGGCGCCGAAGGCGGCAGTCTGCGTCGAAGCTCCGACACAGCAGATGCTGTTGTTGGTAATCTGCAACCGGATACTGTTTTGTATCTATTTAAAGTCGTAAAAACGCAAGACGGAACCCTGTGGGCGGAAACCAGAGTAGATGCGACGGATTCCATTTACTATATCCCATTCGAGGAGACAAAGATGGAATCTGCTGTCGGAAGCGGGTATATTTTACCTGAACCTGACATGGATGAAACAGGGGAGGCGTCCCATGATCGCAAATCCGGGGGCATTGTGTCTGCGGAGGAACGCAGCACCGGCTCAAACGGCGGAATGTTTACCATTACTACCTATTGTCCCTGTGCTGCCTGCAACGGAAAATGGGCCGGGATGCCTACTGCTTCAGGAACACCAATCACTCCAGGCAGGACAATCGCTGTCGATCCATCGGTAATTCCCCTGGGAACGTCCGTCTATATTGAGGGTATAGGAACACGCATTGCCGAAGATACAGGCGGAGCAATCAAAGGCAATCGAATTGATCTTGCCGTTTCAGACCATAGCGAATCCGGCACTTGGAACGCGCAGGTAACATGGTAAAATACTCAATGTGCATGATGTCTTTCTACTGCTCTATCATGCGGGTAGAAAATCCATTTGATTCATGAATCGAGTATAAACCTACCGGGCAATAAGTGGTATACGGCGACTTAAAAAATTTTATGAACACTCTTAAAAACTGCTGCCTGCTATGGCGGGCAGCAGTTTTTATGCAACGATTTAGCAGGGCTGCTAAACGCGTTCTTCCCCACTATGGTTGCCGTACCAAAAACGAACGAAGGTAAAAAACGCAAACTTGAAAATTCCTGAAAATTCAGTAAAATATAAAGCTGTTTTGTCTAAAAAATTATGAATTTAATTTTAATATACCGCGGCCAATCACAAAAGATCTCTTTCTCCCGCATTCATCCGGTTCCGGCTGGCGGCCGCACTTTCCCTATTTTCATGCATATCATACAGAACAAAACGGCGTTCGCACAAAAAAACGGCAATACCGCACTGCCGTTTTCTTTCTTTATTTTTCCGCCATCCTTCTACTTGCCAAGACGGCGTATGCCCGCGCTGCTTTTTCCGCTTTTTCGCTTCACTACTTTCCGCTGCTGTTCCGCGCCGCTTTTTTCCACGCCAGCGCCGCCGCCAGGATCAGGACGGCAACTCCTGCCGTTAATCCATAGGCCGCAGGAGTAGTATTGTCCCCCGTTTTGGGGATATTTCCCCCGGAACCAGCGTCATCCTGCGCCGCCTCTCCTGCCGCCGCACCGTTTTCCTGCACTGCAAGGTAACTTTTCTGCACTGTCCCCGTATAGTTTCCGATATATTGTATGGTAACCAATACGGTATCCCCCCTGCGTTCCTGTGTTACGGTATAATCCCTGCCCGGCAGCAGTTTGGTAGTTCCGTCCCATATGACAATATGCTCTGCGTCTTCTTCATTTCGAATCGGCGAAATATCGAAGCCTGTCCCGTCTTTGGGTTGAATCATTACATGAATCGGAATGTGTTCTACCGTCATATAATCCACCGTATCTTCCGGCGTGTAGGCTGCCTCAAACGTATGGTCCCCTACATTTCCCACGCTTAACGTCCCGTCCATCCAGGCAAAACCCCTGCTGAGCAAAATATTATGCAAAACGTCCCCATAGGTTCCGTAAAGCGTTACCGGAACCGTATATTCCGGAACCGCCCTGTAAATTTCAAACTCCGCCTGCGCTTCCATTCCCGGATAGTCGTCCGTCCCGTCTACAACCGCCTTGACGGCCCATCTGCCCGCCTGCTGCGGTATTTCCCCGGAAAATACGCCGTCTTTTCCATACAGGAAATGAACCGTTCCAAATTCCGCTTCCGCAACCGGCTGGCTGGGCGTTTCCCCATATGTCCAATTTTCAATATGCAGGGGAACCGTCCACGCATTTCCTTCCTGAATATCGAGCGTGGCATGGACGACTACCCCATTGCTGGTATAGTCATAGGCAACAAGCGTTCCCGGCGTCAAATTTTCGAGCGTACTGCCGCTGAGCCTTGCATTCTGCAAATTGCTGACCGCTGCCCCGTCGAACTTTGGGTCAAGGTTTTTCAGGTCGTAAGACGTCTCGCCCCGAACAAGTTTGACCGTCTTTGCCCGCTGCCCTTCCGTCAAGACCGTGATTCCCGTTCCGCTCCCCATATGAATAGAGACCAGTTCATTGTTCCTTACGTTTGCGCTTACCAGCTTGGGATTATTGGAAAAATCCAGCGTTTCGATTGGATTCCCCTCGCATCCTATGAAAGTCAGCTCCGGATTATTGGAAACATCTAAACGGCCCACCATGCTGTACGAGCAAATCAGTTGGTCGAGCTTGGGCGCGTGGGACAAATCCAGTTCGCTTAACATCCCGCCCAAATAGGTGAGATAGCGCAGCTCCGTATTTTGCGTGAGGTCAATCTCCCTGAGCGGCATATTGCCAAATGTCAGTTCCTGCAGCGCAGGGGCTTTCCTTAAGTCCAGGGAAGCGAGTTTTGTTTCATAACAATTCAAGTTCTGTAATTTGGTATTGCTCTCTATGTTCAATTCGGCCAATGGATTATCCAGGCACAATAACTGCGTCAATTCCGGATTTCCGCTTAAATCAAGGGAAACGATGCTGTTGACCCGGCAGCTCAAAACCAATAGATTCGGGAAATAAGCGATTCCCTCCAGGGTTGTGATTCCTTTGTTCGGTACGTTGATTTCCTTCACTGCCTGCCGTTCCGCTTCCGTCAGCCATCCGTTCGCATCTTTATCAATCAGGGAACTGCCGACATATGCCCGGAACTGGGCGTCCGGAAAATTCGCCTCATCGATTGCAATCTCTCCGTCCGCGGCCTGGGTTTCCGTCTGCTCCATATCAGCTTCCGGTTGCTCCGCGGCTATTTTCGGATCCGTTTCCTTCGCAACCTGTTCCGTTTCCATCTCCGCCGGACCAGCCGCTACCCCATCGGTTCCGGTTGTTTCCAGTCCGCCTGCATCCAGCGTTTCCGCTGGTGTTTCCTGTATTTCCTGCGTTTGTATGGCGGTGGGTTCCGCGCCGTCCGCGGCGGCCGCATACGCCGGAATTCCCGGCAGCAAACAAATCAATACTGCCAAAAGCACTTGTACCGGCCTCATTCTTTTTCTGGACTTTTTCATCATGGTTTCACCCCTTCTTGTTCCACCGATGCCATGTATCCTGAAAACAAAAATCTTCATTGATATGGAAAGCCGGTTATACTGGTATAGATACCCCTTTTGGGTGAAACCTAATCCTTATTTATTTCCCACGAACAGGCATGCCAACAGAAATATGCCTGTTTTTGTTGAACAGCAGGCAAATATTCTGTCGTTGCACCAGTCAAAATACGGCAATCGGCGCAAGTCCTGCCCAGCATCAGATATACGGCCGCAGTGCCGCCTTCCAGCGGATAAACAAGCAACAGTATCCCGATTGCCAAACGGAACCCCTGGTTTTCCGCCGCCTTTTTCCTATTCTGTCTTCCACTTCCGTTTGCTTTTCCTGCAATTCAAATTCTTCTGTTTCTATGTCGGGCTTTGCTTATCATTCTCCCTGTAAAAGCTCCATAAATTTTTCCCCGGATATCGTTTCCTTATCCAGTAAGCTTTTGCAATGCGCTCCAGCGCGCCCTCATTCTCCTGCACCAAGTTCACGGCTTTCGCATAACATTCTTCCATGATCTTCTGCACCTCTTCATCTGCCAAAGCGCCTGTCGATTCGCTGCATATTGCCATATTTCTCCCATCGAGATAACGGCTTTGGCTTTCTTCCAGCGCCATCATCCCAAACCGGTCACTCATACCGTATTGCGTTACCATACTGCGCACCAGCTTGGTTGCCTGCTGCACATCCTGCGCTACACCCGTTGTTGCCGCCCGTCATCAATGCAATTTCATGCTGCCCTGCAAAATATCAAGGATAATTCCGCGCCTTTTTTTCACATTATGGAGTCCGATCCAAGCAGGGAGACAGTTACGATGCTCCATCATTTTTTCGCGGACAGCTTTTTACAGACTCTCTTAAAAATGGAGCGGACCGGTTTCAGCCTTCCCGCATCTCCGGAATTTATCGCTTCATTTTATGCAGGGGGAATTTCGATAGAGATCGGCATTTGGATCCAAAACCATTTCAAAACCTCCGTCGAAGAGTTTGCGGCTAATCTTTACCAGCTTATGTCAATTATATTTTCACCTTCTGCGTCCGAATTCTTGTCACGCGAAGCGGCCGCGGAGCAGAGCGAGGTCCTTAAAAATATTAAGAGAACAGAAAAATAATAATATTTGTATTTGTGAAGCAAAACCCGATGAGGTGAGTTTAGCAGTCCATTTCTATTGTGAAATTCTTGAACGGCAATTTAATTTTTTGCCAGCCGCGGAGCAATATTTTTCCGTGCCATGACGGAACTTTTTGACAATATCAATAAAAACTATGGATTATAGAGAAAAACGGAAAAATTGAAGGCTCAATTCGCATAATAAAGAAACGCGGCCGGGAATATTCGGCACAGGTATATTCTTACAAGGAAAGGGTGCTGGGAATATGTTTATGCCAACCGCTATGGATTTTTGTGAGGAAACGGACCGCTCAGATATATCTTTGGAGAATAGGTATTTGCAAAGCTGCCCGGCATTTATGTTCGAAGTTTGAATTTCAATGAACTGCTGCAAAAGCAAACAATGAATAGGTTCCTATGGCAAAAGAAAAACAGGAAAAGAAGTGCTGATATTTGTCTATAACACGTATATTCAGCCAGCACTGTTGACTTCTGCAATTATACCAGCTCCGGCCATAGTACGATATGCCCCTGTTCCTTTGTGCGGTTCAGATCGATGATCCTTTGGTTCGCGGAACCGCGGAATTGCAGGGACAGGTCTTTTTGCGCTTCCACATAACGCCCATCCACAAGTACATCTATGAGCGCCAGGATTTCTTCAGTTTCTCCGCAATTTGGATATGCGCCCTGCCCGTGCAGTTCCTCCAGCGTAAAGCCGGTAAACGCCCAAATGTCTTTGTCCGGATACCGCTCCTTTACACGGCGCAGGAAGGGCAACAACGCGTGCTGGTTTTCCGGTTCGAAAGGTTCCCCGCCAAGCAAAGTCAGTCCGTTAATGTAGTCCGGTTCCAACATGGCAAGCAGCTCATCCTCCGTTTCCCGCGTGAACGGGCTCCCATACTGAAAATCCCAGGTCTCCGGCTGAAAACAATGCTCGCAATGATTGGTGCATCCCGAAACAAATAAGGTAACGCGGACGCCAGTCCCGTTTGCAATATCACAGTTTTTTATTTCTCCGTAGTACATAAAAAAAACGTATACCCTCCTGACCACGCGGATAGAAAGGGGCACCCTGCCGGATGCCCCGTGACCTGTTCCTTGATTATAAGTGCATCACGCGTTCTTTGATCTCCTGCGTACGTCCCTGGTTCCAATACTGCGTGCCAATATACCCGCAGGTGCGCCGTGCTACATTCATTTTATCCTGATCCTGATTGCCGCATTGCGGGCATGTCCAAACCAGCTTTCCATCCTGTTCCTGTATTTCGATCTCTCCGTCCCAACCGCAGACTTGGCAATAATCGCTTTTGGTGTTCAGCTCCGCATACATGATGTTGTCATAAATAAAACGGATCACCTGCATCACTGCCTCAAGGTTGTTCTGCATATTGGGTACCTCTACATAGCTGATCGCGCCGCCCGGGGACAAGGCCTGGAATTTAGATTCCAGCGCCAGCTTGTCAAAAGCATTGATGTCTTCTGTTACATGCACATGATAGCTGTTGGTGATATACCCCTTGTCCGTTACCCCTTTGATTACGCCGAAACGCTTCTGGAGGCATTTTGCGAACTTGTAGGTCGTCGACTCAAGCGGCGTGCCGTAAAGGCTGTAATCGATATTCTCGGCCTGTTTCCACTTTGCGGTATACTCATTCAGCTTCTTCATGATCTCCAGGCCAAATGCTTCGCCTTCCGGCTCCGTCAGTTTTTTGCCGATCATGCTGTAAACGCATTCCCACAGCCCCGCATAGCCAAGGGAGATCGTGGAATAACCGCCGTGAAGCAGCTTATCTATTTTTTCGCCTTTCTTCAGCCGGGCCAACGCCCCGTACTGCCAAAGGATCGGCGCCACATCCGATACCGTTCCGCTCAGGCGCTCGTGCCGGCATTGCAGGGCTTTGTGGCACAGTTCCATACGTTCGTCAAATACCTCCCAGAACTTCTGCATATCCTTGTCTGCCGAAAGCCCGATATCCACTAAGTTGACCGTTACCACGCCTTGGTTAAACCGCCCGTAATATTGGGGCTCCCCTTTTTCGTTCACATAGGGCGTCAGGAAGCTGCGGCAGCCCATGCAGGTATAGCACTGCCCGTCCCCGTTCTTATCTATCTTGAGCCGGCGCATGATTTTTTCGGAGATGTAATCGGGCACCATGCGCTTTGCCGTGCATTTCGCGGCCAGCTCCGTCAAATAGTAATACGGAGCATTGGGCCGGATATTGTCCTCCTCCAGCACATAGACGAGCTTGGGAAATGCCGGCGTGACCCATACGCCTTTTTCGTTCTTCACACCCTGGCAGCGCTGCTCCAGCATTTCTTCGATTACCAACGCAAGGTCATGCTTCTCCTGCTCATTTTTTGCCTCCCCCAAATACATGAATACCGTTACAAACGGGGCTTGCCCGTTTGTCGTAAGGAGGGTCACTACCTGATACTGGATTGTCTGCACTCCCCGACGTATTTCTTCGCGCAGGCGGGCTTCCACCATTTTGCTGATCTTGTCGATCGAGACCTCAACGCCCATTTCCTTGATCTCGCGCAGTACCTGCTGACGGATCTTTTCACGGCTCACTTGTACAAACGGCGCCAGATGCGTGAGTGAAATCGACTGTCCGCCATATTGGTTGGACGCCACCTGCGCAATGATCTGCGTAGCGATATTGCAAGCTGTGGAAAAACTATGCGGACGCTCAATCAGCGTTCCTGTGATGACCGTACCGTTTTGCAGCATATCTTCCAGATTCACAAGATCGCAGTTATGCATGTGCTGTGCAAAATAATCCGAATCGTGGAAATGGATGATCCCCTCGTTGTGCGCGTCTACGATCTCCTGCGGCAGCAGGATACGGTTTGTAATATCCCGCGATACTTCCCCCGCCATATAATCCCGCTGCGTCGAATTGACGATTGGGTTCTTGTTGGAATTTTCCTGCTTTGCTTCCTCATTATTGAGCTCGATCAGGCTCAGGATCTTATCGTCCGTTGTGTTGGACTGGCGCACTAAATTACGCGTGTACCGGTAGGTGATATATGCTTTTGCAACTTCGAACGCGCCGTGCGCCATGATTTGATGCTCCACCATATCCTGTATTTCCTCTACGATTGGGGAACGGCCCAACTGCTCGCAGGATAAAACCACGCTTTCTGAAATCCGCTCTATCTGCATAGGCGTCATCCGCACTTTTTCTTCGACCGCCTGATTTGCTTTGCTGATTGCATTGACAATTTTTGCAATGTCAAAATCGGCTTCCGAGCCGTTTCTTTTGATAATTTTCATTACTTCTTCCCTTCCTCGCGAACTCAATATATTGTATTATTCCACAAGAGATAATAGCATATATGGTGTGTAGTGTCAAATTTATTTTCATTCTATCATCCGGTTTATTATAGTAATCATCGCTTTATGTATCTCTTGCAGACAGCAAATTGTTGAAGCCAAAGCAAGATTTTCAACGGCATGGCAAAGGAAGACGGCAAATGGAATAGACGGAACGGCTTTTTTCTGCCGCGAAGCTGCCTTGCATGTAATCATACGGAAAACAAAGAGGAATGAAACGAAAAGCGCCCTGCGGGAAAACCGCAGGGCGCCGATTGGCCGTTCGTTTTACCGGACAGTCCGTTTCCTTGCCGAAGCCGCGGCAGCGGCCAACGCCGCGCCCGCCGCGGGCATCAGGAAAAGCCAGAGGGCAATGCCGCTTCCATCCCCGGTATTCGGGTTTGTCCACTGTGCAGTTTCCCCTGCGTTTTCTTCCGTACCGGAGTCTCCGCCATCTGCCCCTCTCACAGCTGCAACAATCACGTCTTCTTTCGTAACTTCCTGCGTCAACGCCGCGTCTGTAAAATATTTTCCGCACTCCCTGCAATACCAGTATTCTATATTCCCATCGGCCGTCTGCGTCGCTTCCTGCGCCGGATAGTGTTCCACATCGTTATGGACGTGTTCATTCGTAGCCGCAAGGACGACGTCCGCCCGCGCGACCTCCTGCGTCAGTGCCGCGTCTGTAAAACATGCCCCGCAGTCCTTGCAGTACCAATACTCCATATTCCCATCGGCCGTCTGCGTCGCTTTCTGCGCCGGATAATATTCCAAATTTCCGTGGGCGCACAGCCCGTCGTTGTTCGCACTGCCAATGCTGATGTCTAACGACCTCCCTTTATATCCTCCGCCGATTCCGCCTGCCCGGACATTCTCAAGGTTTGCAATCGTGATTTTCTCCCCGTTGCCTTTCACGCCGCCGCCAATCCCGACGCCATACCCTTCGCCGCCAAAGCCGCCGTCCGCTGTTACTTTTGCGTTTCCGGCAATACTGATATTGTATGCGTTCCCATCATATCCGCCGCCAATCCCGGCTGCGCACGGTCCGCCAACCGCCGTTACCTGCGCATTATCAGTAATTGTAATATTTCTTGCGGTTCCGCCGCCAATTCCAGCTCCTCCCCAGCCAAGTGACGGCGAACCTGAGCCGCCAGTCGCCGTTACCTGCGCGTTTCCGCTGATGGTAATGCCAAAGTCGATTCCGTTTCCGCCAATGCCGACTTCCGACCCTCCGCCCGTTGCCGTTACCTTTGCATTGTCGGTAATGAGGATACGGTTTGCAGAGCCGCGGGTCGCGCCGATTCCCGCGCCATTGCTCTTGGAATCTCCATTAGCCGCCGTTACCACCACATTTCCTTTTATGATAATATTCCTCGCTTCTTCAAGCCAGCCGCCGCCAATCCCGCTTCCCTCGCGTCCACCGGTTGCCGAAAGACTTCCGTCCCCGGTGATGGTAAGGTTTGCGTCAGAAACAGTCGCACCCATGCCCGCCTGCAAACCTGCCGCTCCCGTATTCGTACTGACCAGCGTGTTTACAGTTCCGCCTTCCAGCTCTACCGTAATGTTCCCCGGGCTGTAATTGATACGGAACGCGCAGCCGCTTTTGATGTTGACGCCCGCGAGAATTACGGTGGCGTTCTTCGCTCCCGCAGTTACCGTGATGTTGTTGCCTGTGGGCGTAGAAACATCGCTCTGCGTTACGCGGTACGTTCCGTCTTTTTCAATCACAAGGGAACCGCCCGTGGACAGGTCGTGGCTGATTTCTCCTGCGACGTTATCGTCTACGCCTAGCGCCTCCGGTTCGCCTGTTTCATCCGTACCGCCCGCTTCGCCTCCATCCGTACTGCCCGTGCCCGGCAGGTCGCCTGCGTCATCCCCGGCTGCACTGCCTGTGCCGGAGGGGTCGCCGGAATTTCCCGGTTCCTCCGCCGCAAAGGCTGGCGTGCACAACATCCCCAGCACGAAAACCGCCGCCAAAAGGCATGCCATCCATTTTTTCGTTTTCATCGTCTTCCCCTCCGTGTCCTTTTATTGTTTCCGTCATCACCGGGCATATCCGGGACATCCGGGAATCCGCCCTGCTTGCCTCCAGTAAGTATAGCGTCGCACCTGCGGACGGCGATTCTACCGGGTTCCGGTTCTTTTTCTTGCAGAAACCGCGGCGGCGGCCAGCACCGCGCCCGCCGCAAGCGTCAGGAACACCCAAAGGACGATGCCGCTCTCGTCCCCGGTCTTCGGGGCTTTCTGCCGCTCCGTTTCCACTGCGTTTTCTTCCGCCCCGGAAGACGCCGCCTCATTCGTGGACACGGGAAGGGTAATCTCCTGCGTCAGGTCCTCGTCCGCAAAATATTTCCCGCATTCCTCGCAGTACCAATATTCCAGGCCGCCGTCTTCGGTCAGCAGGGTGTTCTGCACGGCATCGTGGTCGTGCAGATCATTATACGAGCCTTCAATCTTGATGTTATACGCTTTTCCTCCAAATCCACCGCCGATGCCTACGGTCTGCACGTTCGCAATATTCTCTATCGTGATATCGTGTCCGTCTCCCTGGTATCCGCCGCCGATGCCGGAGCCATATTCTCCGCCGACCGCCGACACCTTCGCGCCGCTGCCAACCGTAATATTATATCCATCTCCACCGTTGCCGCCGCCGATGCCCGCGCCGTTCTTTCCTCCAATTGCCGTTACCGTTCCGCCGCTGATGGTAATATTCTTTCCGTCGCTGTTGTAGCTTCCACCGCCGATCCCAGCCGCGCCTTCTCCGCCAGTCGCCGTTACCGTTCCGCCGCTGATGGTGATATACTGTCCGTCATCCCTTGAACCACCGATCCCGGCTCCATTCTTTCCGCCGGTCGCCGTTACCGTTCCGCCGCTGATAACGATATTGGTTCCCATTGCGCCGCTGCCGCCGCCAATCCCTACTGCATCATATCCGCCAATCGCCGTTACCGTCCCGCCTTTAATATAGATATTGCTTCCAATTCCGCTGCTGCCGCCGCCGATTCCGGCTCCATTATGGCCTCCCTTCGCCGTTATGGTTCCGCTGAGGATGGTGATATTCGTTCCGCTCTTGAGGAACCCGCCGCCGATGGCGGCTCCATTATCGTAGCTGGATACCGAAAGGCTTCCTTCGCCGGTGATGGTGAGCATACCGCTGCCGCCGTTCTTTTGCAGGCCTGCCACCCATAAAGCCGTACTCGCCAGCGTGTTTGTCGTCCCCGCCGCAAGCTCCACCGTAACGTTGCCCGTGCTGTTGTCTGCAATTTGGAACGCGCAGCCGCTCCTGATGTTCACGCCCGCCAGAATAACCGTAGCGTTCACGCCCGCGTTGATGGTAATGTTATTGCCCGTTGCCGCGGAATTGCTCTGCGTTACGCGGTACGTTCCGTCTTTTTCAATCACAAGGGGGCCGTCCGTAGAAAGGTCATGGCTGATTTCTCCCGCGGCATTGCCGTCCGCGTCCATACCGCTCAGCTCTCCCGATTCGCCTGTATCCTCGTCATCCGTATTGTTCAAGCCCGCCGGGCCGCCTGCACCGTCCCCATCCGCGCTGCCCGAGCCTGACGGATCACCCGTGCCGTCTCCGGTTGTGTTTCCCAAGCCAGACAGGTCGCCCGTGCCGTCTCCCGCTGCGCTGCCCGAGCCAGACAGATCGCCTGTGCCGTCCCCGGTTACATTGCCCGAACCAGACGGGTCGCCTGTGCCGTCCCCCGCTGCGCTGCCCAAACCAGACGGGTCGCCTGTGCCGTCCCCGGTTACATTGCCCGAACCAGACGGATCGCCGCCGCCCGTTTCATCCACCGCAAAGGCAGGCGTGCACAGCATTCCCAGCACGAAAGCCGCCGCCAAAAAACATGCCATCCATTTTTTGATTTTCATAGCTTTTCCCTTTCCGCATACTTCCGTTATTTTCAAATCAGGTTTTCTTCCATCATTCAGGTTTTGCCGGCCCAGGGTCATCAAAACGCCGGGCCGGCGGTTTTCCGCACCCTTATTGCACCACCGTAAACACCCCGTCCTTCATCATCAGGTATTCGTAATCATAGGGGCCTGCCTCGTCCTCCGGATCGGGAAGCCCGTTTAAAAGGTCGTATACGATATTTCCACCTATTCCTCCGGCATTTGGCGCGTTTTCACGGATATTCCGCGCCAGCGAGGTATTGTCTCCCGTATAGGCGGCGAGTATCAGCTTCGCGGCGTCATAGCCCTGAACGGCCTCATTATCCGGTTCTGCTCCGTACCGCTCATAAAACCGCTCCGCCCATTCCTCATATTCGCCGCTCCGGTCGACCGGATAATAAGCGGGCATAATGATCCCGTTTGCCTCCCCGAGCCTTTCGATCACCTCTCGGTCCTCGATCCTGAAGCAGGAGAGAAGCGTGATGTCCGGCAGTTCTTCCTTGATTACCGCCAGCACATCCGCGGCCCATTCCGGTTCATAATACGGGACATACGCCGTATCTATGCCGAGCGCTTTCCATGCCTCCATTTCGCTGTAAAATTCCTGCGAGGTAAACGGCTCGGACAGCGAAGACACCGTGCGCCCCTCTTCGGAGCGCAGCAATGCCCTTTCAAAAGCGGTGGCTTCCTGCTGCTCAAAAGACGTATCGCTGTGAATACATCCTATCCTTTTCGCCCCGGACTGCGCGGCATACAGCCCCATGGCATAGCCAAGGTGCTCCGCGTTCAGTGAAAAAGGAAAGAATGTCTCGTATCCGCGTTTCACGGTATCCTCCAGATATCCGTGCAGGGCAAAAAATGTTTTACCATTTTCTTCCATTGCTTTTGCCGCGGCGTCCACAACGTCGTAGTCCTGTATGGACAGGATCGCCGTAACGGACGGATCGGCTGCCTTTTCGTTATTCAGCTTGAGCGCGTCTTCAAACGTATCGCCGCTTTCATATATATCCAAGGATACCGTATTCGGTCCTGTATATTCGTCAACGGCCATCCACACTCCCCTTTCATAGCTCTGCGCGCCAAAGCCCATGCTGTCGTCGCACAGAAGTACGAGCTTAATGACGCCGTCCGTCTGCCCCGCTTGCTGCGCGCATCCCGCAAGCAGCATCAGAACAGTTAAAAGAACGCAGGCCAGCGATATCAATCTTTTGTTTTTCGTTCGCATATTATTCTCCTTGCAGATCAATCCGCTCAAAATTCAGGCAATTTGCCGCACCGCGAATTCGTAGAACAATCCGCGTTTCTCCATTAGCTCCTCATAGCTGCCTTCCTCCGCGATCCTGCCGCCGTCTATCATAATGATGCGGTCGCATTGCCTCACGGTGGATAAACGGTGCGCAACCGCGATCCGCGTGCACCCGATCCGCGCGATATTTTCCGCCACCATATCCTGCACCAGATTATCGAGCGCGCTCGTCGCCTCGTCAAACAGCAGTATCCCCGGTTTTCCTACCAACGCCCGCGCAATCAGCAAACGCTGCTTTTGTCCGCCCGAAAGGCCGTGCCCGTCTTCACCGATTACTGTCATCATTCCCATCGGCATTTTTTCGATATCTTCGGCAATCCCTGCCAGCCGCGCCGCTTCCCATGCGTCATCCATCGTGCTCCACGGCGCGGTCACGATAATATTGGAAAAAATATCCCCGTTCATCAATTTCCCGTCCTGAAGTACCACACCCGTTTTCTGGCGCAGCCAGCGCAGGTCGAGCGTTTCCATATCGTTTCCGTCATAATAGATCGCTCCCGATTCCGGCTGTTCAAAGCCGATCAGAAGGCGCAGCAGGGTGGATTTCCCGCAGCCGCTTTTCCCGACGATCCCCACATATTCCCCCTGCCTGATATGCAGGCTGAAATTATCCAATATGAGCGGCATATCTTCCGTATAACGGAAAGAAACATTGGAAATATCGATCTCCCCGTGCAGCGCGGCGGGCTGCTTTTTTTGCATATCCACCTCGGGCTGCGCATCAAAGACCGGCTGAATGATCTCGATCTGCGGACCGATCTTCGCAAGCTCCGGCGCTACCCCCGCGAGCGCGACAAGCGCGGACGAAATCGCCCCGTAGGCAGTTGAAAACGCGATATAATCCGATTGCGATATCCCGCTTGTTCCGGCAACATAATACAGCAGAATCGTGCCGCCGAGCGAGACCGCCCCGGTAAGCGCGCCGCTTAAAATCAGGAAAAGCGGCGGCCGGAACCGTACCGTTCCTATTTCCGCATAGGCCTTTGCCCATTTGGAGAACGCGCGTTTTTCCGCGCCGGCTATTTTGATCTTTTGTATCCCCTTATACAGCCCGTAAATAAGGCCGTTTGTTTTCGCGTTCAGCGTTACCCGCTTTTTTTCCACCCGCGCCTGCACCAGCATGACCGCTGTTAATACGGCGACGGAAGCGCAGATCATCAGCATGCCCGGCGCAACGAGCTGCGGGGAAAAAGAGACCATCTGGAAAATATATACAAAAGAAAAAATTGCCGTCAGTCCGGTTGTAAGCACGGTGCCGGACAAGGTTTTCGCGATCCTGTCCATTCCGTTTACGCGCTGTGCCAGGTCCCCCGCGGAATACTCTTTGAAAAAGGAGGGCGGCAGAGACATAATGCGCGCCATGGAAGCGCTTCTTGCCGCCAAAATGATCTTGTCGCTCAAACGCGCCAAAACCAAACTTCGGGAAATCCCGAACAGCAGTCCGCCCACCGTGGCGCCCGCAAGCAGCGCCGCGGCCGGCAGGATATTCTCCGCCATGCCGATTGGAATAATCCGGTCAAAGATCAGTTGATTGATGTAGGGCAGCACCATTCCGAGCAGCCCCGCGCACAGCGAGGCGAACAGCACCCACAAAATATCGCCCGGCGAAAGCTCTTCCAGCAGGAATTTCAGAAAATCCCGCAGGCGGATCGGCCGCAGCGGAAGGCTGCGTGTGAAGCTGATGGCCTTTGCCTGTATTTTCCGCGCCGTTTTTCTGTTCACCGCAATGCGGTTTCCTTCGGCGTCATAATATACATAGCCATTGAACAGGGTTGGAATCAGGGCAACGGGCGTTCCGTCTTCAAGCGTTCCGAGCATCGGGCCGGTAACCGTTTTCCACCAGTCCCCGTCCAGCCTTACCGTGCGGTACATCACGCCGGACGGCCGCAGCACATATTCCAGTCTTTCCCGTTTGTCCGTGATTTCCGCGGGGATATCCGGCTCCTGTATATTCAGGTAGCGCAATATGTAGGAAAGGACGTCTGTTTCCGCTCCTCCTCTGTTTTTTTCATGCGCGCGGACAACCGAAAGAAGCGCCTCATAGGCTTCTTCCATCTGCCGCCAGTCTTTTTTCTGCCGCTGTCCGTTCATACCTCTCCTCTTTATTCTTGCCGCTCAGCGGTTGATCATCTGCTCATACTGCCCATGCTTTTTGATAAGCTCCTCATGCGTGCCCCGCTCGCACGCCGTTCCTTCCCGCAGGACGATGATCTCGTCGCAGTCCCGTATGGTGGACAGGCGGTGCGCGACGATAATCAGTGTGATCCCCCGCGCCTTCAGATTCTCCATAATGCGCCGTTCCGTTCCTGCGTCGAGCGCCGAAGTCGCCTCGTCGAGAATCAGGATCGACGGCTTTGTCACAAGCGCACGGGCAATCTCGATCCTCTGCCTCTGCCCGCCGGAAAGGTTTTTCCCGTTTTCCCGTATGATATGCGCGTAACCGTCCGGCCATTGCATGATATCCTCGTGTATCTCCGCAAGCCGGCACGCCTCCACAATATCCTGTTCCGGTATTCCGCTGTCCCACATGGTGATATTATCTGCCACCGTGTCTTCAAAAAGCACGATCTCCTGATCGACGGCGCTCACCGAATTTGTCATCACAATGTGCGGCCATTCCCGCCTCGGCTTTCCGTCAAACAGGATTTCTCCGCTCCACAGCGGATACAGCCCCAATACCAATTTTGCCAGCGTGGATTTCCCGCTGCCCGAACCTCCTACGAACGCGACGCTTTTTCCTTTCTCCAGGCGCAGGGAAAAATCCTCGATCAGCGGGATCGCGCGCTGATTGTAGCCAAACGTAATATGCGAAAGTTCCAGACACCCGTCCAGCTTTTCGTCCGTCATATCCTCCATTTCTCCCGCGATGTCGGCCGGATAGCAGAACACATCGTCTACCCGCTCCATCTGCGTGCGCATCTCGACGAGCGCGCTGCCAAGCTGCGAAAGGTTTTCGACCGGTGTGAGGAAGGACGACAGGAAGCCCTGAAACGCAAGCAGCATACCGATTGTAAATTGCCCGTCAATAATCAGATACACGCCGAGCATCAGCACGGCGGCATTGGCCATCTGCTGGATAAACTGCGGCACAGAGGAATAATATTGATTGCGCCGCCGGTATTGTATCACGTCGGTGTTTGCGGACGCGTACTGCCCGCTCCATCTGCCGTAAAAGCCGTTTTCCGCGCCCGCGGCCTTGATGCTCTCGATCATATCGAAACCTGCCGTCATCGTGCCGGACACCAGCCCGATCTTCCGCTCGAGCGCGCGCCTGTTGTTTGCCCTTTTCGCGGAAACGAGCCGCATCATGACCAGGTTGACGGCCACAGCCGCGAGCCCCACCAGAGACAGCATGACGCTGTACCGGAGCATGATGAAAAGATAGACTACGATCAGGCAGACGTTTACCACAGCAGGGGCGATCTGGCGGATCAGCGTGGAGGCGATGCTCTCGTTGCTTTCCTGCCGCGCGACGATATCCCCAATATACCGTTGCGCAAAAAAACGGACGGGCAGACGCAAAACGTGCCACATAAACGCCGAGCTTGCCTGCACCGCCATTCTGCCCTCGATGCGCGTCCACACATGATCCTGTATCGCCGTTGCAACAAACCGGAATACAAGCACCCCCAGCATGACGCAAATGAGCAGCTTCAGCCATTCCATATTGTTTCCGGTCAGAATCTGATCCATGAATATTTTGGTGAAAAAGGGAATCGTCACCGTCAATGCCATATTGACGACCGACCACAGCAGGACAAACGCAAGGATTTTCCCGCTGCCGGACAGGCGTTTTTTGATAAAACGAAAGACGCCGGGAGGCTCCCCTTCCCTGCGGAAGTCTTTTCCCGGTTCCATCTCTAACGCGATCCCCGTGAAGCATTCGTCCAGCTCTTTCATTTCAACGGTGATTCTGCCGCGTGCCGGATCGTTGATGACCGCCTTATTGCCGCGGAAACCGTTCAGAACGACGAAATGGTTGAAGCCCCAGTGCAAAATCATGGGGAACTTGCACGTCTTCAGGCGCTCCGGCTCCATCCGGTAGCCCTGGGCGGTAAGCCCATACTCCCGCGCCGTCTGCACGATGCTTTTTGCCGTGCTTCCGTCGCGCGATATGCCGCAGTCACTGCGCACCTGGTCGAGCGGGATCCATTTCCCGTAATATGCCGCTATCATCGCCAGGCAGGCCGCGCCGCATTCCTGCGCTTCCATTTGCATAATGACCGGAACCTTCTTTACCATCGTTTCCGCCCTCTTACGCGCCGAGCGCCAATTCATAGGCTCTTTGTTCGCTTAAGATAAAGACGATATCGCATTCCGTTCCAACCGGTATTTCGAGGCTGTTCCCCACACCGTTCGACCATAAGGCGGAATTTGCGGCATCCGTTACCTCCGGATCGACCTCCAGCGATATACGGACTTTGACGTTATCGCCGTTTTCATCCAGGACATTCTCTACATGATGGATATCGCCTACTTCGGAAGCGATGTCCTCCTCCGACGAGGGGAATTGGTCGATCCCCGTTACATATCCATACATATACCCGTATTCTTCGCGCGACGCATAGGAGGGAGAGACCTGCACTTCCGTCCCGACCTCGAGCTGCCTTGCCATATCGGCAGAAACATAGCACAACACCCTATACTTGCTCGTTTCGTCCTCCATGCGCGCGATGCTCATGACCGTTTCGTTCTTTTCCACGACATCGTTTTGGTTCTTCGCGTCCAGCACGATCCCATAGACTTGAGACCGTATGACGCCTTGTTCATATAGCTGCCACTTTTCGGAAACTTCTGTTTGTCCCGCGCCCGCCGCCTGCATGGTGCGCAGTTCCGCGATAAGCTCCGGCTGCGCGATGACCGCAACAATATCGTGCAGCCCCACTTCATCTCCCGTGGCCACACGCATATCCTGTATTTTTCCGCTTGTCTCCGCAACGACAGTTACCGTCCCGTCGTCTGGAAAGATGATCCCCCTGGCTTCCGCCGTCTCCGGCACCGTGCCCAGGGCAAACCAAACTACGCCCCCCACGACAAGAGCCAGACACGCAATAAGGACGCTCCACAAACCCGGATTCGTCACCTTCATTGCCTCGTCCAGCTTGTCCGGCGAGCTAATTTTCTCCAACGGTTTTTTACGAAAAAAGGGTTGGTTCATATCTTCTCGTCTTACTCGGATGCAAAATCGTTATTTCAGGAACCTGCTCGGCAGTTTGACGGAATTATCCGCCGTTTCGGCCGAGTCAAGCAGCGATTCTATTTCGGCTGTGTTCACGGCGCTGCGCCCCCCCGCGGCATACTCCAGCTCATCGTCGGCCAGCAGCTGCTTTTCTGCTTCATATTCCTGTTTCTGCATGGTTTCCTGTTCTTTCATCATAATCGCTCCTTTCCCGGCGAACCGCACTGTGCTGCTTTTTATATTGATTGATACTTCCTTATTTTTATTATATACCAGAAACGCATCCGTCTTCCCGCTGTTTACGCCGCAAAAACAGCCGTTTACGCCCAACCGGTTGAAGGGGAGGCTGGCGGAAAGTACAATATAACCGATGAAATTCTTACCTTTGGGAATGAACGTTCTGGTTTGAAGGGGATGGGAAAAATGAATTTTTCCAAAAAAGAACAATACGGCGGCGGTACGCCTGAACGCACAGGCCGCGCCGGGGAGGCCAGTTCTTCCGTATGCTGCCCCCGCTGCGGGGGCCGGGAGTTTCTGCTGAATCCGGACAACGGCGTTTTTTTGGATTGCTGCTGCAAGGACTGTGGTTATACGATAGGGCTTCCGATGCCCCACCGTTGGGACTGGCCCCGCAACGAAAAAAGAATCCCAATATAAAACCGTTTCCTTTGGCTTTTCCCAGTGGAAAGAAAGAGGATGCGTCCCGCCCGGTTCGCTGAGCCGTGCGCATGAATCAAAAGGAGGTTTCACGCTATGAAGAAAAAAACTGCTTTCCTACTGACAATTGTTTGCGCGTTGGTGCTGCTGGTTCCTTCCATCGCATTTGCCGACGGCCCATTCAAAGAATATGCTTTTAATATTGAATTAGTTGAATGGGAAGGGCCCAATCCCGAATCAATCAAGGTTCCCGCGACGATTACCGTTGTCGACAAGGACGGCAATACCTATGTAACCGAATATCCTGTCGGAGCCGATTCCGTGGAAGCAAAGGCCGGTTATGGAATGAACCGGATAACCATCGAGGCGGATGGATATCAAACTGTAACGCTCGACGCACAGTGTGATAGTTATTTAACCCCTATAGAGTCTTTCATACTAAAGCCAATCGTGGATAAAAATTCCATTTGCGAGCTTTTCGGTATGGTAACGGATGAGGACGGCAATCCGATTCCGGGCGCGGAAGTAAACTGGGGCAACTATGGGACGTTTACGGACGACAGCGGCTTTTATGCCCTGGAAGCGCAGCCCGGAACGGCGAACCTCATGGTTTCCGCCGAGGGATTCGCGTTATATGCCGAACCGGTCTCCCTTAGCGAAGGCGGAATGAACAAGGATGTTGTTCTTTCCCCCGCGCAGACCGCCGTCCTCTCCGGTACGGTGACGGACGCAGGCGGCAATCCGGTTTCCGGCGCGGAGGTGAACTGGGACAATTATGGGACGTTTACGGACGCAACCGGCTTCTATTCCATGGAAGTGGAGCCCGGGACGGCGAACCTCATGGTGTCTGCCGACGGGTTTGAGCTGTATTCCGAACCGCTTTCCATAGACGGGGATTCCACCAAACATGTCCTGCTGACGGCCGCGGAAACGGCTGCCGCAGAGACCGAGACCGGAGACGGCCAGACAGACCAGACGTCCTCCGACTCCTCCAAGGCTCCCAAAACAGGCGATGAAGCGGACATATTTCCCTACCTTCTCCTGGCAGTCGCCTGCGCCGCCGTTCTGTTCGCCGCGCTCCGTTACAGGCGCGCGTACAACAGGTAAAGCATAAAACCGTATCCAATAAAAATGCCCCCTATACCGGAATATAGGGGGCATTTTTATTGACTGCTTAGTTTCCGTATCGGCCGGACGGGCGCGATCCTGACGTACGCCTTTGCCCGCTCCAGCCTGCCGTCCCGCCATGTGAGCTTGAAGTGGCTCAGCAGCGAAGCCATAGTGAGAAATTCCAGTTCGCCGGACGGTGCGATCCACGGCACGTATTCCGCGCGGATACAGCCGTCGAGAAGCGCAAGCCGTTTATCTGCCGCCCCTTTGCCCATGAGCATCGCCGGAAACCGTTTTCCCCCTGACGCGAGGAATTTTTTCTGTACGCCCGGGAGCATGACGGGGAGGCAAAAATCCCAGCCAAATACCGGCCCTGTCGACCCGTCTGCCAAAATATCCAGATTCCATATCCAGCCGTATTCTGTATAGTCCGCAAAAAACTCCGGCAGCGGCTCAAAAAACTCCGGCAGCCCCAAGCATTTCAAGGTCCGGCACAGCCCTCTGGCGCGCAAAACGCCGCGCTGTTCCCGCTTCAGCACACAGCACAGGCGCAGCGGAGAAGCTTCCCGCCCTGTCATCAGGCCAATATGCCAAAAACCGGCGATACCTTCCGTCTTTTCCAGCAGACGAAACAGGCTGTTCCGCCCGCTGCCTTTCCAGCCGAGCAGATCGAGGACTTCCCCGAGCCTCCGGGCATATTCCGGCGCATTTTCCAGTGTAAAAAAGAAAGAGGGAGGCGCGTCTTTGCCCAGATCAAACTCAAAACCCGCTGCTTGCCCCAATCCTTTGCTGCCGGCAAACCAGTCAAAAAACCGGCAATATTCCGTTTTCCGGTATGCCAATATCCTGTCCCCGCGCTTCAGCTGCAGCATAAAATCCGTATGCGGCGTTCCCGCCAATGGAAATTCCAGATAAAACTGCGCGCTTTCCGCCCGGACATCAATCTCCTCCAGCGTTTTGAGAATCGGTCCGGTTTCCCCGAACAAAACGTCCTTCCGCCCACCGCGGGACAGAAGCTCCAGCCAATAAGCGCATAATTCCCTGGAAGTCAGCATCCCAAAAACTCCTTTCCCGCTTAAAACGCGCGTTTGAAATTATAGAGCGGGACAATATGCTCCACGATATCCACCGTTTCGCGCATGGCCTGCGCGATCTCCTCCATGGGCTTATAAGCCTGCGGCGCTTCGTCTACCGCGTCCAGCCCCGTATCGGGAACATATACGTTCCTGATCTCCCGGCGGTAATCCTCCACGGCGATCATTGCCCGCGCCTGTTTGCGCCACATCAACCTGCCCGCCCCATGCGGCGCCGAAAAATTCCATTCCCCGTTGCCTTTTCCTACGCAGATAAAACCTCCGTCCCGCATGTTCATGGGAATATAGAGGCGTTCCCCCTTTCGTGCGCTCACCGCTCCTTTGCGGAGTATCCGGTTTTCCCGGTCTATAGTATTATGGGCGGTGTCGAACCGTTCTTCCACCGTAAGGCCCATTTCTTCGCACACGTCACCGAGCATAATCTGCCGGGCGGCAGCTGCAATTTCCGCCAGTATTCCTATATCGTTCAGGTATTCTTCCAGCAGACGGCCCGTAAGCGCCGTTCGGGCAACAGCCTCCCTTTCTTCATAGGAAGCGGCGGCCATAGGCGTTCCCATCGCCTCGCCCAGACGGTCGCAGTAATACCGTGTTATCGGTTTGGAAGCGCTGACGCACCCGGCATGAACTACAAGATACAGGGCACCGTCTTCCCCCCTGTCGAGTTCAATAAAATGGTTCCCTCCGGTAACGAGCATGCCGACCTTGCAGATCACTTCTTCTTTCGAAACGGCGTCCCTGCAGCGCAGCCTGTCCCACGGAAGCGCCTCCGCCAGCGGATGCGGTTTCGCGCGCTGCATGGGGAAGCAGGGAATCCGCCTCAGCACCGCGCGGTGAAGCGCGTCCAGATCGATCTCCCGCTCTTTTAAGCGGACGACATGCACGCCGCAGCCGATATCAAACCCAAGAAGCGTATAGGGTATTCCCCCGCCTTCCTCGTCAAAACGCACGGTCAGGCCGTTCACGCATGATATTCCGCAATAATGCACGTCCGGCATGACGCGTATTTTCCAATTTTTGCTGTATGGCATTCCACACAGGCGTTCCAGCTCCTGTTCAGCCGATTCCTCGTGCTGCCGCGCATATACGACTGCCTCGTTATACAGCCCTTTTATCCGTATCATTCTTCTCTCCCTGAAATTCCTCCGGCGCCTTCCCCAAAACAGGAAAAATCCGCGTCCATGAAGTTGATCCGTATGGGGGTGGAAAGCATATACCTTCCCCATACCGTGATGTCCTCCGCATCCGCATCCGGCCGCAGCGCCTTTTCAACGATCGCGTAAGCCTCCGGCGCATCCCTTTTCAGATAGCGGAGCATCATTTTCGCCCCCACCGGCAGCGCGTCGCACAGTATATACAACAAAGAAAAGCTTTCCAGCAAAAAAAATTTCGCAAGATGCTCCCGCAGCTTGCCGCCGTTAGCGATTGCGTGTAAATCAGCTTGAATCTGCTCTTTTGCCTCTTCCTTCGCACGCCCGGGCAGAGGCAGCCAATCGCGCACCGCCTCGTTGACCCGTTTCAGGTAAATATCCCCGGTTCCATTCTTCTGGCGAAGTACTTTTCCACTGAAGGTCGTCAGGTGAAACGGATCGAGGCGGTAGGAGAGGTTCAGGCAGCGTATACTCCGTTTCATGACTGAAATTTTTACGCCGCGGATTTCCTCTTCCAGCGCCTCGCCGGAGAGGCTCAGCCGAGACATCGTAAGCCTCCGAAGTTCCGGAAAGGGATTCGGCGGATCCGGTTCTTTTACTAAGCAGAGCAAGTCCATATCGCTGTCCGCTTTCCAACACCCCGCGGCATAAGAGCCGTAGAGAATGATTGCTTCCGGATCATATTTTTCTTGGATCAGCTCTGCCGCCCGCCGACAAATTTCAGGCACTTTCTTCACGGCTCTTGAGCCTCCTTTGCTTTTCCAAACCAAAAATCGTTGGCATTCACAGGCCATTTGCGGTACAGCGCCGCGTTTGCCCATGCGCGTACCTCCTCTTTCCCCGCGCTTTTTGAAATCGCGCGCATATAGAGCCGGAACGCCTCCGGCGCGTCCCGCTCGAGCATGAGGCAGGCCATTTTTTCTCCGGGATAAATCTGGCCGCTGAGCAAAAACAACGCCTCCAGGCAGCGTATCGTCGCCCGTAAACGGAGGTAGTTCGCTTCCGGCGTACCTGAAAAAGCGGCTGAGAGCATGCTTTCTATCCATGCCCTCAACCGCCGCTTCGCTTCCCCGGGCATCTTGGGAGCGTTCTCCCTTCCCCTCCTTATTTTCTCCAAGAAAAGCGCGCCCCTGCCATGCGGATCATAGACCGGAATCCCAATCTTCACAACGCCAAACTCAGGCAGGGTACATTCTGTTTTCAAAACCGCCGCGTTGTACGAAAAGCAACGCACCTCGCGCCCCAGCGCCTCCGTTTTCCAAACGCGGCTCCCGCCTTCACGGTGGAGCGCGTAGAAATCAACATCACTCCATTCCCCCGCCCGTCCGTCCGCGCGCGATCCAAACAGGATCAGCGCCTCCACTTCCGTTGCTTCCATCAGCTCCAGCAGCCTGCGCGCCGCTTCCCGGACAACGGCGTCTTTGTGTTTGATCTCCGTACCGCAAACAGGGTCTTCCATTTCTTCGTCGTCCTTTACCGAATACTTTTATCCCGTTCTCCCGAATCTGCCTCAATCCGGTCCCGAAAATTAGTCTAAATAGATAATACGATACTGCATATAGTTATAATATTCTATCCTGAAAGGCCTGCCTTCATTGCCATATCCGCCGACTACCGCTTCAAGCATATCGTCCGGAATCTCGGCCTTATCTTTTTTCAGGTCTATGATATAGGAAATCTCTTCTTCGGACAGCTCCACCCCGTTTGCCAGCGCGGTCTGCTTCAGCTCTTCCCCCGTTTCGCACTGCCAGCAGGCGGTCACCACAGTCTGGCGGTCTTCCGGTTTTATTTTCTCTAAAATACCTTTGATATCCATAACGTTTCCCTCCTTATGCCGGCCCGCTGCGGGCACGTTTCTTTAAGATTATTATACTATGGACGTTTTTATCTTTTTTTGTCGTTTACGACGCGAAGCCTGCTGTTTACGCATGGCTGCCCTCCCGCCACATTGAACTTGCCCGGGCCATTTGATAAAATAAAAATAAACTAGAAGTAAAAAGGAGGACGTGAATGTACCGAGTCGCTGTGTGTGAAAATAACCGGCACGAACGGAAAAACATAGATAAACTTTGCAATGAGATTTTATCGGAAAGCGGGTTTCCTTTCCGCGTTACTTCTTTCTGTGGAGCCGATGAACTGCTTTGCGTATTGGAGGAAAATCCTTTTGCGTTTGATCTGCTGATTCTGGATATCAGGATGGAACCCTTGAGCGGTATGGAACTCGCCCGCCGCCTGCGTGCGGAGGGCAACCGGGTGAGCATTATTTTTGCGACAGGCTATGAGGAATATTTGCGCGAAGGTTATGACGTTCAGCCCATCCAGTATCTTTTGAAGCCCATCACAAAGGAAGCGCTGCACAAGGCCATCAACGTTGATTTGCAGTTGAACCACATTCCAAAAGCGATTTCCCTGAGCTATGGGAATAAATCTGTCTTTCTGGAGACCGACCAGATTATTTATCTGGAAAGCCAGAACCATAATGTCTATATTTGGATGAAAGATGAAGTCCGTTCCTTTCGAATGTCCCTGCGCCAGGCTCAGGAATACCTTCCGGACAGCCAGTTCTGCCGCTGCCACAACAGTTTTATCGTCAATATGGCATGGATCCGGCATTTGTCCCATTCGGAGATCCTTTTGAAAACAGGACAGACTCTGCCCGTTGGGCGCAGCTATTACCGCGCGCTTCAATCCAATCTGGTGCGGTATCTGAACCGTATTTAATGTGTTTCTTCCGCGCTTTTTAGCTGAAGCGCGGTTTGCACGCGGAAGACGCCGCCGTCCGTATCGATCTCAAGGCTGGAGCCATACTTTTTGGCGATCTCTTCCATAATACGTATCCCGTAGCCGTGGGCAACAGAATTTTGCTTTTTTGTCAGCAGGCGGCCTTTTTCATTTCGTGAGAGCTCCCCATTATATGGATTTTCGCAGCAGACCGTAAGGAACTCTCCTTTTTTCGCGATACGCAGCCTGATATACCTCCGCTTCCTATCGCTCATCTTGATACAGCTTTCTTCCGCATTATCCAGCATATTCATCAGCAGGCTGCTCAGGTCGCTGCTTGCGATTTCCATGTTCTCCGGTACGCAAGCCTCGGCTTCAAAGCAGATCGCTTCTTCCGCAGCCCGTGTCGCGTAATTCTGCAGGATCGCATTTACGATAAAATTCTCTGTAAAATGGATACGCGTCATATCCGTTTCCTGTTGGTTCAGGTCCTGCAGGTATTCCTTTAGTTCCGCTATATTTCCTTCCTGCAACAAAAAATTCATCGCCGCAATGTGGTTTTTGATTTCATGCCGCAGCGCAGCTACCTGATGCGTATTCTGTTTGATTGCCCGGTAGCTGCCTGCCAGCAGTTCATTTTTCATCATAAGAGCCTCACGCTCCGACCGGTCCTCGGCTATGCTTCGTATGATATTGTATGCGGAAATGGCTATGCTTACGAAAAGCAAGTAAGCAGTGATCCAATACAGCAGGCCGCTATAAACCCCGGCCGTTAAAAAACCCTCGATTTCGTTATTGATAAAATTCGCAAGGTACGTCCCTCCGGCAAATGAAATCAGGTAGGCGACTGCAAGTACTATGCCTGCGCAGGCGCTTACCCTGCCAAAATATTTCCAGAATCCGCGCCTGCGGTTCAGCAGGAAGTATGCCACAATCAGGATAACGGGAAGAAATTGAAATACAGGCTCGGTAAGGACGGAAACCATGTTTTCCGGCAGGAAAAATACTCCCATTCCGAACGCCATGCGGTGGAACAGCAGGATCAGCGCCGCTATGGCAAGCAAAAGCGGGGTGATATCTTTCCGGGACATAAACAGGCTGAACAGGAACAACCCGCTCGTAACAACAACGATACAGCCATAGACTCCTGCGAGTATCCCATAATAATTCCCATATGCGTAGGTCTGCACATCTTCGTTCCATGTTGAATTTATAAAGGGGACGGGCGTTACATATTCCATTCCTTCCCCGGTAAAACGGTATTGCATGGTAAGGATTTGCCCGGTATAATTTTCCGGCAACAAAATTTTGATTTCAGCCGTACGCCCGCCCGAAACGGACTCGCTGTAAATCTGTTCTCCGTTCAGCCAGAATGTAACTTCGCTTTCCGTGGTCAAAAGATGCAGCTTTGCGTCACGGATCTCTCCCTCGAGCGGCGCGGACATTACATAAGTTTTTCCATTTTCCAAGCCTTCTATATTTCCGTATTCATCGACCGGCTGAGGCAGTTTCGTTCCATCTTCTTCGAGAATATATACTTCGTTCCACACAACATAGGACTGCTCCGCCTCCGCATGGGTAAAGACCGACAAGAACCCCATCACACCGGCGCATATGATGATAAAAACAACTGTTCCCCAAAATATTTTTTTCTTTTTCATTCCTTTATTTCCTTAAAAATTTTCGCAATAGCAGTTTGAAACCGGCTGGTGCCAAAAAGGTTCTTTTTCCGCCCCGCCGCGTTTTTTTTAGTATATCATAAATCATTTTTTCCAGGCAATTCGTCCGGTCCACTTATTGTGCCCATGCGGCCGTATGCTTCCATAGGCTCTTAACATGCCCGCATATATCTTCCTTCTCCCTTTCAACTCCGGTTATTGGAAACATTTTCTCTCCTCAAAATATACTGATTCACCCGGCAATATTTTAAGTTATCTCCAAAAAAACTTTGATTCCTTAGTTTTTTCAATTTAGATAACTTTGCGGAAAAATGATTTCATCTTCTTTGATGTGGGGATGATGGCCCTCATTGGCCCTCCGGGATCCGGTACTTCCGTTGCGGTTGTGGCGGAAGAAGCAGTGAAATAAGGTGTTTGAACGCCACTTTGCGTATTAAAACAATTTTTGATTTGAGGGTTAGGCTCATCAGGAAGATATGGGGCCATGGAAAATGGAAAATCTTCGTATATGCCGGAAGGACAATTTAACCTTCCAAGGCGGCAGACAAAAAACATCTTGACGATTGCAGACGCCATGATTTGCGGAAAGACCCAGGCAGGCATTACAAACGGTTTTAGCGGCGCTGTACTTCCTGCTGTCACGTACAGCCTGTACGCAAAAGATTCATACGGGTTACGTGAAACATCCGGCCTCCCGCTCCATGCCCTCCTATTTGCACGATTTGCTTTTTAACGAAATAAGGAGGCACTCTTTTTAAGACGGGGCGACCCCGGCACGGAATGCCCATAAAACCTTATGCAAAAGCCGAGATGATAAAAAAGCCGCCCTGTTGGGCGGCGAAAAGTTAAGACTTCATATCGCGGTATTCAATATTTCCGCATTTTTTACATTGAATCTTGAGTCTGTTTACGGAGGGGCATCCAATAATATCCCAATCCGAGCAATTGCATTTATTGCATACAGCATATTTATTGCCATACCAATGATGTTCAGGGTTGATTTCAACGCCGCCGTTTGCCTCCCGCAGTTCTTCATCCGTAAGTGGCATCCCTTTAACGTCTGTAATTTTCGCCATAATCAGTTACCTCCTGTATTGATATTATATACGGCCCTGTTCTGCAAGCAGCTCATAGGTCTAACAAAAAATAATTTCCAAGCATTCCTGCAATGATCCGTTGGAACCGATTCAGCACAAAAACCCACCGTCTACGGGCAGGAGGATACCTGTGACGTAATCGGACGCGCGGGAACACAAAAACAAAAGTGCTCCCGTGAGGTCCTCCATTTTCCCAAAACGGCCGAGAGGAGTATGCGAAAGAAGCTGGATGCCGATTTCGGGATCGTTCATGGACGCCGCCGTCATATCCGTCAGGATATACCCTGGCGCAAGTCCGTTGACGTTAATATGATATTTTCCCCATTCCTTTGCAAGTGCCTTCGTCATTTGGAGAAGCGCCGCCTTGCTTGCGCTATAGGCGGAACTGCGGTCCCCCGCGAGTATGGAGCGCACCGAACAAATATTGACGATCTTTCCCCCGCCTTGGACAATCATTTCCCGTCCGGCAAGCTGGCTCACGCGGAATGCGGCAACCACATTGACCTGCATGATCGCTTCCCATTCTTCCGCCGGAAAATGTTCCGCGTCGTCTTTTTTGTGCAGGCCCGCGGCATTGATAAGGATATCCAGCCCGCCGAGGGCTTTTA
The DNA here is from genome assembly GCF_014287795.1 of Christensenella tenuis. Taxonomy (GTDB): domain Bacteria; phylum Bacillota; class Clostridia; order Christensenellales; family Christensenellaceae; genus Christensenella; species Christensenella tenuis. The sequence goes on along the minus strand of NZ_JACOON010000002.1, from coordinate 255,186 downwards.
CCGCTTCCGCAAAGGCACGCTGCGTGTTTTCCGCATCCAACAAATCACATTTTACCGGAATAAGCCCTTGCTCTTCCACCGGCGTTCCATGATAAAACACCGCAACTTTGGCTCCGGCTTTCTTCAGCATTTTTGCAAGCGCAAGGCCAATGCCCCTGCTTCCGCCCGTCACGAGCGCGCGTTTTCCCTCAACATCAAATAATTCCTTCATTTTAATTCCTTTGCAAAGCAGGCCATGTTTTCGATTAACGCGCCGTTTTCATAGAGCGGCTCCGGGTAATTCCCGGAAAAAAAGCCGTTTACCGTGTGCGTATACCGAAACCCAAGCTTTTGGTAAAACTCCTTGCAGCCGCAGGGAATATCTGCCGTTCCCACACGCATTCTTTTGTATGCGCCGCCATAAATTTCAAATAAGCCTTCCACCATCCTGCGGCCGTATCCTTTTCCCCGGAGGGCCTGCGCAACGGCGAGATTCTTCAGCTCGCATTCCCCGTCTGCAAGCGGAAGAACTACGGCAACAGCCGCGGGCTCTCCTTTTTCCTCCAACACAAAAAGCGTTCCGTCTTCAAGATACCTGTCTATCATCTCTTCAGAGGGATCCGCTTCGAGTAGCAGTTCCAAATATTCTTTTTTCCCACACTCTATTTTTCTGATTGTTTCCATCTTATCCAGGCAGCGCAAAAAGATCATTCAGCGCTTTGGTTCCCGCTTTTGTCCGGAAAATATTTTTCCTGGCCATGAGAACCGTTTGTTTATCCGCTTTTTCTTCATGCAAATTCACAAGAAAATCCGCTTCCACCAGAATCCGGTAATCTTCCCCTTCGATATCCCGGTATGTATGGTGATGCCCCACCAGGAAGCATACGCGTTCCACCATACCGTCCGGGAATCCGAGGCGGGTAAGGATCTCCCGCGCCACGGGCGGGCCTTCTATTTCCTGAAAGTTCCCGCCGGAAGATTGATATTTTTCAAGGCTGGGCCGGATGCCGATATCGTGCACAATGGCCGCAGCTTCAAGCGTTTCCTGCACCGGAGCCGCGAGGCTTTCCTGCTCCCCGATCAGCTTGGCGAAGGAGTACACTTTTAAAAAATGATTGATCCGCTGGGCTGCGCCGCGTTCATATTCCATCATAGCCGCTACAAGCGGCCCCATTCGAAACCCCATAATCTTCCCCCTTCAGAACCGGAACCTGCGCGCCCGTTCGTCTTTATATCTTCCATTGGCAAACATCAGCATCATAAGAAATGTAAACACCGCATACCCGGCGGCCATGAAGCTCGGCCATACGAAATGCGTAAACCCGAGAAAAATTCCCATAACAGGCGCCTGGCCGAAAAGCAGTACCGCAATCATATAGCCAATATATTCATTCCAGCTCATCTTCCTCGTCAGCACAATATAGGTAGCCAGGAAGATCAGCCCGATGCACGCAAACGGGATGGCAAAATTAACCGACCAAAGCCCGCGCCCCGCATTCCAGTCAAACACGCACAACATTGCGATAATGAAGCAAGCTTGCAGCATCAATTTCAGACTGCCCCGCGTTTTCGATTTTACCGTATGGAGCACGAGCACCCATAGATAGGCGAAGATCGCGGCGATATCGAGGCACCAATAGCCGCCCGCGCTTCCGCGGGTCATCAAGTTGATCCATGCGCAGATTCCCACGGCTCCAAGCGTTACAAGCGCCGGCCAATAGGGCGTTCTTTTTTCCGCCGCCGTGTTTTTATCTGTACGGCATGCCGGATACATTGTATTCGGCGTGCTTTTATGCAGTTTGCGGCCGCAAAGCGGGCATTTCGCCCTTCCTTCAACGGTCACGCCGCAATATTCACACTTTCCCATCCAAAGTCCCCCAGTCGTTCGTATAAACCGTTACTTCTTCGCCCGTTTCCCGCGCAAGAAAACCGAAGAAGTAACGCATAAGCCCTGTTTCCTTTACCGTTCGGATAAAGGAAACGGTTAATTTCCCATCGACAGAACACATACAGCAATTAATAGGGCTGCGTTCCGTGGGATAAATGACTGTTTCCGCATGATCCACATACGGCAGCATATCCGACGGGAGATCTATCCGTCCCACATTGGATACGGTCATCGTCTTTACATCTTCGCTGAAAAACGCGAATACAAACCGTGTTCCCGCATCCCGCATAAACCGCGGGACAGCTTTTACAACCGGATGTTCCATAACCGCGCAGCTTTGCGCCAGGGCATCCCGCAGGTTTTTCTCCTGCGTTTTCTGCCGCAGTTCTTCCTTCACGATCCGAAGCGCGCCGCCGAATGTCTTTGCGTGCCCGATAGGCACGGACACATTGATAACGCAGAAAAAATTCCGGATCGTACGTGTGGGGAATGCGCCGCGCAGGTTAACGGGTACGGACAGCACAATCGGCTCGTCATCCAGGCTTTCATTGATACATTCCCTGTAGATGGAATAAACCATCAATGCGCACAGGTATTCCGTTATGGTTGCCTCCTGCCGCTTCGCCGCCCTTTTCAGCCCGTCAACGGAAAGAACGCCGTGCAGTACGTTCCGTCCGCCCGCGGGCAGCGGCCCGCCCTTGATCTTAAAGGCCGGAGGCAGCTTATACACCGGAGCTTTCGCGCCGTCGTAATATTTCAGAAAACTGTCTTCGTATTCCTCATCCGACATCGCGCCTTCCGGCAGCAGCACCTTGCCTTCCGGATCGATGTCCCTCCCCAGCAGTACCATGTAAGAATACAACAGCGTCTTTAAAAACTCAAGCCCTCCCGTGCCATCTGCCAGCGCATGAAACAGTTCAACCGAAATGCGCCTTTTATACCACAGGATGCGCAGCAAGAAAGGCTCTTTTGCCGAATCAAACGGGGCGCACGGCGTTCCCGTTTCTTCCTGTATGGCAAACGAAGCGTCTGATTGTTCAAAGCCATACCGGCCAAGCCGTACCGCCATATAAGGATAACGCTTGAGCGTTGTTTCCGCCGCTTGCTGCAGGGCCTTAGGATTTACGCTTTCTTTCAAAAGTACCGACAGCCGGAATACCGAAGTGTTCGTTGGCCGGGCAGTTGGCGGGAACAGCTTCGCCGCCGTATCAATCGGATATGTATCGCGTCTGTTTTGCATAGGCCTCCCAAATATCTTCCTGCAACAAAGGCGTGTTATTCCCCCGCCCTTATTATATCAAAAACCAGGCGCTCTATTTCTTAATTAATTATGAAGGTTCATCCTGCACGATGCGCAGCGTCCCCGAGACCGTATCCACCTTGATTTCAATTCTTCCGTCTGCATACGTATCGTTGCGCATAGCAAAATCATTGCTTTGCGAACCGGAAACCGTATCAAAACTCAGTTTGAAACCGCTCCCTTCCGGCAGCGTAACCTGGACGTCCCCGGAAACGGAATCCGCGGAAATTTTTTCGAGATATTCCGTCTGCGTACATTGCACTTCAATCCCGCCGCTTGTCGTATCCGTATCGATTTCCCGCGCACCTGCCGCTTCGATTTGGATGCGGCCCGAAGTGCTGTCTACGTTTACTTCGGCAAAGGTTCCCTGTACGCTTATATCGCCGGACATCGTATCCGCACGCAGTTTCGAGGCTTGGGCATTCCCAATGGTAATCTTCCCGGAGACACTTTCCGTACGCAGTTCCTTATGCGCTCCGCCGTCTATCGCGATATCGCCTGAAGTCGTGCCGTAAAGCGCGGATTCCGCATTCGTTTCTCCTGCCGTGAGCCTGCCCGATACCGTATTGATGTCAATGGAGCCGGTAAATGAGCGCGGAATCATCACGCGCACATCGATCTGATAGGTGTCCGTCCATCCGAATACGCGTCCGTTTCTGCCGCTCTGCACGACAAGCTCTCCATTTTTTACACCATAGTGCATAATATCTTCATTCTTGATTGCGTGTTCGCTGGCCTCTTCCACCCGGATTACATCGCCGTCCGTCGGTATGATGGTGATATTTTCATCCACGAAGCGCATGGAAATTTCGTGTATTTCGCCGGCATTTTTTTCAAATTGCTCGCTTGTTTCCGCATCGTCAGGCAATTTATCTACAAATTCGCTCACATTAATGTTCTTAATCGAGTTTACAAAATTCCCCCAAGTGTTTCCAAAAGACGCGCCGCCCGCAATGCCCCATACGAGAACGCCGGTCAGTACCGCAGCGATGATTGACCATAAAATAATTTTTCCTGTTTTATTCATGTTTCCTCCTCTGCCGGAAGTTTTATCGGCATTTTACTGGATATTGACCTTCACGATTGGATGCACTGCCGCACCAATGAGGAAAATGATCCAAGTGATGTACCACGCCCCTGTCATAAAGCTCAGTCCGAAGTATAAAATCACAACCGCCAGCCATAAAAGCGAGAGAGATGCGCTCCTGCGTTCCTCAAGATGCGTTCCCGGCTGTTCACAGCCGCTGTCCTGCGAAAGGATCACCCGCACGAGTTGTTCCACAGCCGCGCCAATAAGGAAGATAATCCAGGCAATGCTCCATGCGTGCGCGAGGAAGCCGATCAGGAAAAACAAGGCGACGATAATCAGCCACATGGCCTTTTTATATTCTTTAAATTTCTCGCAGCGTTCCATTTTGTCCTCCCTATTTAAGCGCAGCCCTGATGATTTGCTGCACGGCGGCTCCGATGATAAAAATGACCCAGGTAATTCCCCACGCACCCGTCGTGAAGCTGATGAGAAAATAAACCGCTACAACGATCGGCCAGATCGCGCCGATATATGCGTTTTCCTTCTCTTTTTTCTGCTTGTTTTCCACATGCCATTGTTTGAACTCCTCCACCATCGAGTCATCCACCTTCTCGTACTTATATACCGGGCGCAGGGAACTGCGGTACACGAGCAGCCCCGTCGCAACCGCAATCAGGATAAACATAAACGTGAGGCCAAGAATCTGCTGGCTCATGCTCCCAAGGACAATAATGAACACGGGGGCGAGGATATACAGCATTACCGCGACTGCCGTAAGGCCCGCGCGCTGCCTGCGTTCCTTTTCGGACGGGCCGGGCATCACGTAAGGATCGTTCGCGCTGCTGATGAGTTCATCCACATCCCCGATACTGCCCTTCACGATTTCATAGGCCTCCTCTTCTGAGGCGCCGTTTTCCCTGAGGTCGTTGTATTTTTCCTTTAAATTTGTAAAAATTTCTTCACGCAGTTCCAGCATCTTCCTGGTTTTCGGGGCGTCTGCGAAAAGAGATTCCACATATTGCCGTAACTTTTCTTCCATTATGATACCCTCCAAATATATTTCATATCAAACGATCAATGAGTTTTTTCGTACGTTCCCAGTCTTCTTTGTTTTTCTCATACATGGCCCGCCCAAGCGGCGTGATACGGTAATAGCGCCTGCGCGCGCCCGTAGTTTCGTCACCCCAGTAAGACTCGATCATTTCCGCGTTCTCCAATCTGCGGAATGCCGAATATAACGTCGCCTCTTTCAGTTCGTATTCGCCGTGCGTCGTCTGCTGAATGGACTTATTGATCTCGTATCCATAGCTGTCTTTCCTTAAAAGCTGCGCCAGTATGATGGTCTCCGTATGCCCGCGGATCAGGTCGGAAGTCAATGACATAAGATAGCTCCCCTTTTCGATTTATCTCGTTTAACAATTTACATTATATTATCATATACCTCGTCTGTCAATGTATATTTTTGGACAATTTCTTGACTTCTCCACAGGGAAATATGATATATTAGTAAGACTGGCTGCCCAAGCGGATAAATCCGGCCGCCCCGACTATGCGGCAGGCAATATGGTTCATGGAAGGAGGCACTATGGAAAAAACAACCAGAACACAGGGGCTTTCCCCCGGCGCATTTCAGCATTGGAAGCGCAAAACGGTTTTGTTTTTATCCGGACAGACAATCTCATTGTTCGGATCTTCGCTGGTCCAATTTGCAATCATCTGGTATATTACGCTGTCTACGCAGTCGGGGGGCATTATGACCATCGCGTCCATCTGCGGATTCGCGCCCCAGGTTGTAATCTCCCTGTTTTCGGGCGTATGGGCCGACCGCGTGAGCCGCAAGCTGCTGATTATCGGCGCGGACGCGCTTGTAGCCACGGCGACGTTTATCCTCGCGCTCTTTTTCCTTTCCGGTCATGACGACCTGTGGATGGTGTTCCTTGTTTCCGGCATCCGTTCCCTCGGCACCGGAATCCAGACCCCGGCAGTCAACGCAATGCTGCCGCAGATCGTCCCTACGGATAAGCTCACGCGAATCGGCGGAATCAACGGCAGCCTGCAATCCGTCATGTTTATTCTTTCGCCTGCGGCGGCAGGAGCCCTGCTTTCGTTTACGGAACTGGAATATACATTCTTTATTGACGTTTCCACGGCAGCGGCTGCCATTGTGATTATGATCCTGCTGAAGGTCCCGCTGCACGAAAAAGCAAAGCTGAAACAGAGGGGTGGCTATTTAGACGACCTCAGGGCAGGACTTAAATATGTCCTTGGCAGCGGATTTTTCCGTTCCTATTTCCTCTTTTATGCACTGTTCTTTTTCCTCATTGTTCCGGCTTCACAGCTAACGCCGCTGATGGTGGCGCGCACCTTTGGCGATGAATATTGGCGGCTTTCGGCGATGGAAATCTCATTTGCCGCCGGAGGCGTACTCGGGGGGATTGCAATCTCTTTATGGGGCGGATTCAAAAACCGCATGCATACCATCGCGCTGTGCTGCATCCTGTTCGGAATCCTCACGGCGCTGGTTGGCATCCTGCCCGGCTTTATCACCTTCCTGGTGCTGATGGTGCTTACCGGGAGCACGGTGCCGCTTTTCACCACGCCCTCGATGGTCCTCCTGCAGGAGCAGGTAGATCCCAATATGCAGGGCCGCGTATTCAGCCTGGCGCAGATCGTCATGACATCCATGGTTCCCCTCGGAATGGTCTTCTTCGGGCCGATTGCGGACCAGATCCGCATTGAGACGCTGATGCTCATTACCGGTATTTGCGGTGCGCTTGCCGGTGTGGCGGTATTCTTCAACAAACACTTCAAAAGCGGATTGATTACAGACTGATCGCTTCGTTTACAGTATATAGGTAAGCTGTAATAACCGTATACGCTTATATTTCAAACCATTTATGATTCGAGGTGATTGCCTGATGGATTTGACCTACCGGCCCGGCCAACGCGCGCTCAAGACAGTGATCGCCGTGTTTTTCTGCCTGCTCCTCGGCTTTATCACACAGCGGCCTACCGCGCTTTACGCGGTGATCGCAGCGATATTATGCATTCAGCCGACCTATGATAAATCCAAACAGATTGGCCTGCACCGCATCCTTGGCACGATCATGGGCTCTGTTTTCAGTTTCATCGCGCTCGAGCTTGCAGCAGTGATTCCAAACTACCGCGATTTCTGGTTTATTATTATTTTTCCTTTGCTGATGCTCGCGCTGATCTTTGTGTGCAACGTACTGCGCATCAAAGATTCCGTCGCGCCAAGCTGTGTAATTTTTGCTGTGATCGTTTTCCTGCACGCAGGATCTACGCTTGACACGCTGCCCTATGTTTTTGAGCGTATGACTGAAACGATTATCGGCGTATTGATCGCGCTGCCGGTGAACCGGTTCTTTTTTAATGCCAAGACAAAAAATGAATTGGAACCGCCGGAAGAAAAATAAAGGATTGCTTTCTTTTGCTCCGGCACATACAATAACAGCTGTATTACAATGGGAAGGACATTCGCAATGAAGGAAAATAAATACGACGACAAAATTTTTTTTGATAAATATAGCCAAATGGACCGTTCGATAAAGGGGCTTGCAGGTGCCGGCGAATGGCATGCGCTCAAAAAAATGCTGCCTTGCTTTGCAGGAAAACGGTTTTTGGACCTTGGCTGCGGATTCGGCTGGCACTGCGCATACGCGGTGGAGAACGGCGCAGTATCTGCCGTGGGAGTGGATATCTCTGCAAACATGCTGGAACGTGCCCGCAGGGAAAACGGTTTGGAAAAGATCACATATCTTTGCATGCCTATCGAGGATGTGGCGTTCCCAGCCGCATCCTTTGACATAGTTTTAAGCTCCCTCGCACTTCATTATGTGGAATCTTTCAGCGATATCTGTGCAAGAGTTCACCGCATGCTTTCCCCGGGCGGCACGTTTGTATTTTCGGTGGAGCATCCCATATTTACGGCGCAGGGAGCGGAAGACTGGTATTATGATGAGGACGGCAGCATCCTCCATTGGCCCGTGGACCATTATTTTACCGAGGGCAGGCGCAATGCAAACTTTCTCGGCGAGCAGGTTCTCAAATATCACAAGACGCTTACAACTTATGTGAATACGCTTCTTCTGGCAGGCTTCGAGCTGAACGGGCTTGTGGAACCGGAGCCGGACGCCGGGATGCTCGGTCTTCCCGGTATGAAAGACGAACTGCGGCGGCCTATGATGTTGCTTGTGTCGGCGGTCAAACGGTGAAAATGTGTTTCTTTGGCGGACACAATCCCTGTCCCTGATGCCCGGAGAACTATTTCTCCCATATCTCTTTAAAAACACAAAGCTGTTTGCAGATAATTTTTCGAAGAATCCACCGGGAATAGAACCACGCCCTCCTGTATAAAATGGCGTGGGCCGCGCAGCGTTTGTCTTGTGGTATTCGATACGAAAGCTTTTCCATACCGTCCATTCAAGAAGGAGGCGCAATGGCTGAAACGATTTTAAAAACTCCTGTTTTCTGGATTTTGATTGGTATCCTGTTTTTGCCTGCCATTTGGCGGCTTGTGACTGATATGCGTTTTTTCATCGGCAAACGGGAGAGACAAAAGGCTCCGCTGATTGCCAAAGAGAAACAGTTCATGGAAAACGAATCCCGCCTTCTCCTTTATTTTAAAAATATCTGCCTGACCCGCGCATACTATACCCGTTCACTGCTTTCGGGCCAACCGCGTTTCACCCTGTTTTACGGTATTTTTCTCGATGAACAGGGCCGTGCGTTCAAACTGCAAATGCCTTATACGCTTTACAAAGGCTTGCGGGAAGGCCAAACGGCTTTATTGACCTTTCGGCATGGCCTCCTTCTGGATGCGGATGGATTTGAAGAAGCACAAACACTGCGCAGGCGGCGCACCGTGCTGCGTGTGGTTGCCTTTATCCTCTCGGCAGCGGCACTCTGCTTTGCCGCCGTCTTTATCTTTTCCGATCTACAAAAACGCAAGGCACTAAGCAACGGCATTTCGATGCAGTATGTCGCGCCGGACGAAGCCCAGCCTCTTTTGCGGTCAATGGGGCTTGACGAAGACTCTATAGAAGGACGGATTGCCAAAATCTCTTACCACGAAGGAAGCGGGACGACTTATGGCAGCCGGATCGATTTGGAAATGCAAATAGAGGTAGAAGGCCTGGACGATTTTATCGACGGACTGGCGGGCAGATATTATGAGGTGGAGACGCCTTATACTCCTGCTTACCCGATGGCCGAACAAACGCTTGCAGATACCGTTGGCGAAGGAGACCGCCTTTTTTTCCGTGGGAAAGATCCTGATTTTCCCATTGCCGCCATCCCGCCGGACCAGCTTGCGGTTTACCGCGGCAATGATGGCCGCGTAACGATCCGCGTGATGGATTCCATCGTTTCTCCGGAGCAAAAAACAATGATTGAGCAATTGTTCAGCGAAAAAAAGTAACGCTCCCTGCCGCACCGCATTTACGGCAACACGGTAGGCGTTTTTCATTCCTGTCCATCTGCTTTTATCCGCCAGACGCAGTCTTTCCCCGCTCCGGCGATTTGGTCAGCGTATAAAATTGGTCATGACCTGGGGCTCATATTCTGGCTTAGGCACTCCCAACTTTCTCCCCGCTTCAATACACGCCAGGAGCCACGCCATATTTTCCCCTAATGTGCGCATGGTTTGCAGGCCTTCCTCATCGCGCATCACATCCTCAGGCGTAAATCCATGTACCTGATTCCAATATTGCGAGGTAACAATCGGCATGTTGCTGATACTGAAATATTTATTCAGCCGGTCAAAGGCCGCTGTCGCCCCTCCTCTCCGGCAGGACACGACCGCCGCGCCCAGCTTGCCCGCCATCCTGCCCTTCGACGCATAGAACAGCCGGTCGAGGAACGCTGTGATTTGTCCGCTTGGCCCGGAGTAATAAACGGGCGACCCGACTACAATGGCATCGAAGCAATCAAGCCGCGCAAGAATATCATTCACCGAATCGTCAAAGACGCATTTCCCCGTCTTCCTGCAAGCGGAGCAGTCGATGCAGCCTGCAACAGGTTTTTTGCCCAGATAGAGCATTTCCGTTTCAATTTTATGGATGTCGAGTATTTTTTTCACTTCCCGCAGGGCCGTATCGGTACAGCCGTGTTCTTTCGGGCTTCCGTTAATCAACAAAACTTTCATTTGAATCACCTCTTAAATTTATTATACACTTATTTTTCCAAATGGAATCCCACAGTTGACCCGGATATCACGCTTGGGGCGGCATAAAAAAGAAAGACAGCCGAGCTGTCTTTCTTTTTTAAATTAGAAGCCGTACACCGCGCATCGAACCTTAACCCCACAAGAGGAAATTACGCCACCAGCTCAGAACAGGCGAACCTGCGGCACACACTGCAGTCTGCTTACTGCTGCTTCCGTCAGGACCTGACAGGGTTCACAGCGCAGCATTGCACAGGACCCATCCATCAACACCGATAGGCGTACTCCATACCTTGCCGGGAAGAACCTCCGCGCGGAATTCAACCCCGCTATAGCGGCTTGCGGGTTACAGGACACCGCTAACTCCCCGTCTAGTACGGCAAACTTTGAACACAATATTTACTTTTACAGGCCGCGGAAGATACATTCTTCACGGCCCGCGCCTACGCCGATCATCACTACCGGGACACCGGTCTGCTGCTCGATGAACTCAATATAGGTCTTTGCTGCATCCGGCAAATCTTCATATTTGCGGATCTGCGAGAGATCGGAGGTCCATCCTTCGAACTCTTTATAAACCGGCTTCGCTTTTGCAAGAGTCTCCAACGATGCCGGATAGGTATTTATTATTTTACCATCAATATCGTATCCAGTGCAAACATAAACTTTGTCAAGACCGCCGAGCGTATCCATGCGGGACACAGCAAAGCCGGTGATACCGCTCGTTTTTGCCGCAAAATCGACGATTACGAGATCAAGCCAGCCACAGCGGCGGGGACGCCCCGTTGTCGTGCCGTATTCATGCCCCTTTTCGCGGATCGTGTCGCCCGTCGCATCGAGAAGTTCCGTCACAAACGGCCCTTCGCCTACACGCGTCGTATAGGCTTTTACCACTCCGATTACGTCTGTAATAACCTGCGGGCCAACGCCCGCCCCCGCGCATACGCCGCCTGTATTCGGATGGGAAGACGTAACATAAGGGTACGTGCCGAAATCAATATCGAGGAGCATTCCCTGCGCGCCTTCAAAGAGCATCGTTTTTCCTGATTCCCTGTATTCCTGGAGCATAGAGACCGTATCGCACACAAACGGCCGGAAATACTTTGCATGCGCCTTATATTCCTCAAGGATCGCTTCATAATCAAGCGGATCGCCGCCGTATACTTTGGTGATAACTTCGTTTTTATCGTCCACACACTTTTTCAATTTGGCCGGAAAAGAATCCTCGTCCATCAAGTCGCACATACGAAGCCCCGTGCGCCCAACCTTATCCGTATAGCAGGGGCCAATGCCATTGCCCGTGGTGCCAATCTTAAAGTCCCCCAGCTTTTTCTCATTCAGAATATCCAATTCCCTGTGATAAGGCATAATCATATGCGCCCTATCACTGATGTAGAGGTTATCCACCGCTACGCCGCGCTCCGCAAGGTAATCAATCTCCTTTTTCAGCGCCGATGGGTCAATCACCACGCCATTGGCAATGATGCATGCCTTTCCCTTGGACAGGATGCCTGATGGAATCAGGTGAAGCTTATACGTCACGCCGTCCGCAACGACGGTATGGCCCGCGTTGTTCCCCCCCTGGTAACGAACAACCACGTCTGCCCTGGACGCCAGATAATCTACAAACCTGCCCTTTCCTTCGTCGCCCCACTGGGCGCCGAACACCACGATACCGGACATTTCGTTCACTCCTAACATGTTTCAAAATTTTGGGCCGCCAGCCGGGATTTCCCCAACTGGAACATAAAAAAGCCATGGAACATTCGCACATTCCACAGCAATATCCTACCTAATATTAACAAATCACTCGTTTTCCGTCAACTTTTTTTCAGGATTTCCCTTGCCCACCGTGCAGTTTCTCCCACAAATTCATCCCCGGCAAGCGCTTCTACAGCCGCAAGTGCGGGTGCATAATGCGCGTTTGCCGCATAGATCACGGCTTGCCCGACAATAATACGCCGCCGTCCATAATTTGGCCCGACAAGGGTGCGTATCTGTTTTAAATGCTTCCCTTCCAGCAATTCCACAAGGTCAAAGGAGTATGCTTCCCCCGGCGCTGCCCGGTTGAACGGGCATGCCGCCTGGCAACGTTCACAGCCAAGGAGCTGGTAAATGAATCCGCGATACCCGGCGGGAATCCTGCGTTCGTTTGAGTGGGCTCGCACACACCTTGAAACGCACAGGCCGCGGCCAGTAATCGCTCCTGCGGGGCACGCAGCAATGCAATTTCCGCATTTCGGGCATTCGCTTTGCCCCGGTGCGCCCGAATCTCCGCATACGATATTTGTTTTCACCACATGGATACTGACAAAAGAACCGTACTGTTCATGATAGTACAGTGAATTGAGGCCGATAAAGCCTCCTGTTTTAAGGGCAAGCTGTTTTACCCCCGTCCCCTGAAACTCTTCCGCATACACGCCTTCCTGCGCAAGCCGCAAAAGCAGATTTTTCATAAAAAGATAACCTTTTTGCGACGTGATATAGTAATTGGAAAGGTTTACTTTTCCATAGCCCGCCGGTTTTGCCGGCCGGTAGGGCAGGAAGAGGAAAAAAAGCGACCCGCTCTCATGGGCGCACATCCGCACGTCTGCAAAACCCGCTTCATACGCAAGCTCTTTTACAAGTTCCGCTTTTCCCGGTTCAATCAAGGTTGCAATTCTCTTCCTTTCGTACTATCATAGAAATAGTATAACATTGAATACATCATTCCTTAAATAATTTCGGAGGATCCATGAAAAAATTAATTTCCATCATATGTACCCTGCTCGTATTAACATTGATTCTGTGCGCATGTTCGCCTGCGGTGACATTCCAGACTTCCGGCGCCGGATATGAGGTCGTTGCGGTCGAAACAGGGGAGCAGGCACTCAGCCGCACGGCGGAAAGCGGGAATACCCTGCTTACAATTCTGCTCAAAACTTCCGACTCGAATCTCGATGACGCCCAAAACTCGTTTATGCCCGTAGACGGCGAACCGTGCTATGTTACGGACGGCGGAGAGCAGTACCCCTGCGCTACGCTTGCATTCGAATCAAACGGAAGCGACGTGCAGGCCGTGTTGCTTTTTGAAGTCCCCTCCGACTGGTCATCGGGCGGGAAAGAATTCAGCCTCGGCGGAGGCGCCTTCTCTCCTGTGGCCCTGAAGAAATAAGCCACATAAAAAACCCGGCGGTTTTTGGCCGGGCTTTTTATGCGGGTGTCCGTTTCAGTCTTCGTAATCCATGCACATCCGGCCCGTCACCACGGGGCGAACAAAGGTTTGCCCCACCCGTTTGTGTTCCGGGTGGATGATATAATCCGCAAGCGCCTGCGCGTCTGTGAATGCACTTTTGAGCATCACATCCGCATTGCAGGAGGGAAGCGGGCGGGTTATGACCTCCATTTCCAAAAGTCCGTCAATTTTTCCCATCAGCGCTTCCAATTCGCGTTTCATCGCCGCTTTTGCCGCTTCGGGGTCTTTTACCTCTTCTTTGATTTTCCACAAAATAATATGCCGTACCATACGTTCCTCCATAAAAATTTTACATATGAAACCGCCGCTGTATTTCCGATTTCAGTTGACGGAATGCAAAGCGCAGGATGCCAAGCACCGTGATCGCGCTTGCGAAAGTTGATAAAACCAGCGGGACAAGGGCAATCCGTATTCCTGCCAAATGCAGAATCAGCGGGATGAAGCCAAGCAAAAGCAACAGGAAAGCGAAGAGCAGATTATCCCGCCAATAGGATTTATGGTAATACGAATAAAAATCGATATAAGCGATTCCAATTGCAAGGAACAGCGGCATCATCACCTGATAGGACCAGCCGATTCCGCCTCCCACATAGTCAAAGGCCATAAACATAGCGGTAAGCGTAACAACCTGGAGTAATGTTTTTAGCCCGGCGGATACATCGGACAGGATTACAATATAAATAAGCACCCATGCATATAATACGGGGGCTGCTACCGCCAAAAACCATGGATGCCCATCCCATGTAAAGAGGTTCACCACAATACACGTACAAATCACCACAAAGGTTGCAAAAGACATATATTCCATGGTAAGGCTGCGCCTGTCTACAAACTTCTTCTTGGACACATGCGGGTAAAGTTCGTTTTCCGTGGGGTGGTTCGTAAGCCGTTTGCCGCACAGGGGACAGTATTTGAGGCAATCATCCACATATACCTTGCAATCGTCACAATAATTCATCACTGTCCGCTCCATTCGTTTCCGCGTATTTCAACGCGCATGCCGAGGTCTTTTGAAAAATGTTCGAAAAAGCGGCGGACAATGCCCGTCTCTTTGATACCGCGCGCAAAAGTAATCACCATCTTATCCTGATAGGATACGACGACGCAATTCATAGGATTCATATCGCTCACACCAAGCGCATAGTAAACCTGTTTGATATGCGCCTGCATGGTTTTGGGAAACTGCGCCGTGCGCAGGTTGGAAAGAACCATCGTATAGCCGCCCTCTCCATAGTTTTTGTAGCTGCTCGACACCACCAGATTTTTAACAAACAGCGGAGTCATACGAATAAACGGATTTTTTTCAAATCCGACATTTTTATTGATATTGGCAGAAATACTTTCCTTTGACAATCCTGCTTTCAGCTGCCCGGACACATCCGTAAGGATACGGTCAAAGTCTATTTCCCCATTGATAACCGTGCCCACGTTTGCAAAGGAAATAAAATTCCGCAGGGTATGGGATGGGAACATTCCCCGCAGATCCATGGGCACGGAAATAATAATCGGCCTCTTATCTTTCTTGTATTCAAGCCCCTGATCCTTTGCCGTGCATGCAATGAGCAGAGCCGCAACATAAGCCGACACCGTTACCCCGCGCGCCTTTACCCGGCTGAGGAATTCCTTTAGGTCAATAATGCCGTGCGTGAGAAAAATGCCATTGTCCGGATTGGGCGTACCCATGATGTGAAAAGCCTTGGGAACACGCAGCTTATTCGCCTCGCCTTTTGCGTCGTAATACGCGTTAAAGCTGTTTTCCAGTTCTTCGGCCGGAACCTTTCCTTCCGCATCCAGTACCATACCCTCTGCATCCATATCATAGCCGCACAGCTTAAAATATTCGTACATCAGCGTTTTGAAAAATTCAATAGCGCCCGCCCCATCCGCAAGGCCGTGGAAACATTCCATGATGACGTTTTTCCTGTAATACATAATATTGAACAGGAAGCCGTGATTGATGAAATCTTTAAGGCGTTTGCACGGAAAACCGCTTTCTTCCTTCACTACAGGGATTGCCGGATTCGGCTCGAAGTAATACCAGAACATCCCGCGCCGCAGCGTCACGGCAAAGGTCGGGAAGCGCGGCATGATTTTGACAAGTGCCTCCTGCAATTTTTCCCGGTCTACCAGCGCGTCAAGCTCCAGCTCCAGGCGGAACGTCGTATTGTTATGCGTCTGTGAAATAGACGGATAGATTTTTGCCGCCGTATCAAGGCGGTACCATTCCCGTTTATCGGGCATCTTGGCTCCTTTGACTCTTCGTTTTGTAAAAGGCGGCATATGGATGCCGCCTTTTATCCGCTCATCATTTACTACACATTTCTTTGGCAAAAAACACGTGGCCGCAATCCAACTGTGATCGGAACCGCGCCTTTGCCCATGCCGGAATTAAGTACACAATTAAAACATTGAAAAAGCGCCGTACGGCCAGGCAAAACTATTTTGTGCCGAACAGCCGGTCTCCCGCGTCTCCGAGCCCCGGTACAATATAGGCATGATCATTTAGGCCTTCATCTACGGCCGCCACATAGACGTCCACATCAGGATGTGCCTTGCGAACCGCCTCGATTCCCTCCGGGGAGGCGATGATGTTTACCAGCTTGATATTGCTGCAACCGCGCTTTTTAATCAAAGTGATTGCATCGGAAGCACTTCCGCCCGTCGCCAGCATTGGATCGAGTACAATCAGTTCGCGTTCCTGCGCATCCACAGGCAGCTTGCAGTAATATTCCACGGGTTCAAGCGTTTCCGGATCGCGGTACAGCCCGATATGGCCGACCTTCGCACCGGGGATCAGGTTCAGTACACCCTCCACCATTCCAAGTCCTGCACGCAGGATCGGGACGATCCCTACCATTTTACCTGCAATTACCTTGGTGCGCGCCATCGTAATCGGCGTTTCCACTTCGACCTCTTTCAAAGGCATATCGCGCGTTACCTCATATACCATAAGCATAGCGATCTCTTTTACGAGTTCGCGGAATTCCTTTGTTCCTGTGTTCTTGTCGCGGATCATCGATACTTTATGCTGCAAAAGCGGATGATCCAATACGTGTGCTGACGCCATTTTTCTCTCCTCCGAATTATTTAGAATATTTTTTTTCAATTGCCGTTATTTTGTCGATTCTCCTCTGGTGGCGTTCGTCTCCCGAAAAAGGCGTATTCAGGAATACGTCCACAATGTCTACCGCAAGGCCGGGGCCGATCGTCCGTCCTCCGAGCGCCATCATGTTGGCGTTGTTATGTTCACGCGTTGCGTGCGCAGAAAAAGTATCTGACAAAAGCGCGCAGCGCACTCCCGGAACTTTATTTGCCGCAATGGAGATGCCGATACCTGTCCCGCAGGCAACGATTCCAAAATCCGCTTGCCCGGCACTCACGCATTCTGCAACGGGAAGACTATAATCCGGATAATCTACCGAATGGCCGTCATTAATTCCAAAATCCATGACTTCATGCCCGTTCTTTTTCAAATACTCAATGATCTCAGCTTTTAAAACAAAGCCGCCGTGATCACAGCCAAATGCTATTTTCATACTCCCACACTCCTTAATATACGCTGTCCGGAACGGAAGACGCAGTCTCTATATCTATAAATGACTTTTTTATTATACAATATTTTCCCCGCGTTTTCCACAAAAAAAAGACAAGGCATCAAGCCTTGTCTTCATATTCATGTTCCAGCCGTTTTACAAGCAGATCCACCGCCTGCGCGAGCTGCTTCGCACACTCGCGGTATTCTTCCATACCCTCGTCAAAGGGGTCCATAATGTCGTAAGAATTTGTTGCAGGCTCACCCATAACGCCCTGCGCATACCCGAGCAGCGTATGCATCTTGCCTGTTTCTTCAGGCGCGAGCACCTCCATATGTTCGAGCTGCTCTTTGCCCATTGCAAGGATGATGTCGGCCCACTCCGCAAGTTCCGCTGTAAATTGCTCTGCGCCGTGGCCTTCGAGCTCGAGGCCCATTTCCTCCATCGTGCGCACCGCTTCTTCCGTTGGATCGGCGTCCTCGCAGGCAAACGTCCCTGCCGATTTAATCTTCACTTCACCGTGAAGGATTCTACTTCGGTCCACCGCATCGTCCATCAGCGTTTCCGCCATAGGACTTCTGCATGTGTTGCCTGTGCAAACAAACAATACGTTCATATCTTTATTCTTTTTCCTCCCCGGCGGCCACAATGTGGTGTCCCGCCGCCCTTATCATTCTATTCATGACCGCAAGGCCCATTTTTTCTTCCTGTGCATGAAAATACGCCGCATCAAACCCTTGCTCATCAATTTCACGCAAAACGCGGAACAATGCTGCTTCTGCATCTCCTGCATTTTTCCCAAGCGGCAGAATGCTGCACTCCGCATAAAGCCCGGCGCACTCGTCAAGGCACAGGACGACTGCTTTTTTGCCCTGCATACTATCAATATGATACCGAAAATTGATGCATTTCGCAACCTCTTTTTTATCTCCTGTGAATACGGTAACGCCTGCCTGCGGGGCATAATGCTTATATTTCATCCCGGGAGACGCGCATACTTCATCTTTTTTCATTTCGCTCATCACGCCGTCGTGTACCCGTACTCCGCCAACTGCTTCCCGGATCATTCCGGGTGTGATATCGCCCGGCCGAAGGATCACGGGGACTTTCCCCGTTGCGTCTACCACAGTTGATTCCACCCCCACGCGGCACGGCCCGCCGTCAATAATCAACGGAACCTTTCCGCACAGGTCCTCATATGCGTGCCGCGCAAGCGTTGGGCTTGGCTTCCCTGAAGTATTCGCGCTTGGCGCAGCCACAGGTATGCCCGCCCGGGCAATGAGCTCCCGCGCGAGGTCGTTTCCAGGCATGCGCACCGCGACTGTTTCAAGGCCCGCGCTTACCTCATCTGGAATGCGGGCCGATTTTTTCATAATTACGGAAAGCGGTCCCGGCCAAAACGCCTCCATCAGTGTGCGGGCGACCGGACTTACTTCCGCCGCGATATCCCCGATTTGTTCTATGGCGGCAATATGGACGATCAGAGGATTGTCCTGCGGCCTGCCTTTTGCCTCAAAAATATGCTTTACCGCTTCTGCATCAAACGCGTTTGCTCCAAGGCCGTATACGGTCTCTGTGGGAAATACGACGAGCCCGCCGTTTCGCAGCTGTTCCGCGCCTTCGCTGACCGCGCTTTCTTTGTCTTTCCATGCAAATATCGTCTTTGTTTTTATCATACAAACGCCACCAATACTCCGCCAAGCGCAATGCCTGCCGCAAGTCCGGCCCATGTTGGCCATCCCTTATAAAGTCCGGCTGCCTGTGGCAGCAATTCGCTGAATGTCAGGTACAGCATCGCACCCCCGCCGAAAGCAACACTTCCTCCAAGCACCGCAGGGGAAATATTGCCCACAAGCGCTCCGATTGCCCCGCCCCCAGCCATTGGGAGCGCCGCAAGCACTGCTACGAGAAAAATGCGGCCATAGCTCACTCCTCCGAGCTTCAAGGGTACCGCCAGCCCCATACCTTCGGGAATGTTGTGTACAAACAGCAATACCGCGAGCCCAAAACCAAAACTGCTTGCGGACACCAGTCCGCTGCCGAGCGCAAGACCTTCCGGCAGATTATGCACCGCAATGCCCATGGCAAGCAAAAGCCCCGACCTCACCAAACGGTCCTGCTTCAGGTTCCGGATCAATTCAGAATCTTTCGAAGTGGAAACATCGTGGTGCGGCATCAATTTATTGATCAGGAACAGTGCGGCCGCGCCAACGGCAAACCATACGACCGCAAGGAGCCAACCGGCACTCCCGACCGATTCGGGCAGCATATCAAAAAGCACCACGGAAAGCATAATCCCTGCGGAAAGGCCCATCAGCACGGCGGAAAGGCACTTTCCCCTAATCTTGATAAAAAAGACGGCAATTGCGCCGATGCCTGTGCCAAGCGCACCAACTGCCGCGCCGATAAGCGTTGCATATAAAACCGGATTCATTTATTCGCTCCCCCTTTTTGTGCTTCACCGGGTTCCGGTTCGCCTGCCGGAAACGATGCCCCCGGCGCTGCCAAAGCATCCAGGGGCTGTTTATTGCTCCTGCAGCTTTTTCTGCCGTTCGTCGAGGGTCAACGCGTCGATCATTTCATCCATGTCCCCATCGAGAAAAGCCTCCAGCTTGTAAAGCGTAAGCCCAATGCGGTGGTCCGTCACCCGCCCTTGTGGAAAATTATAGGTGCGGATGCGTTCGCTGCGGTCTCCCGAGCCGATTTGATTCCTGCGGTTTTCCGACAGTTCACTATCTGCCGCGTCTTTATACAAATCATATAACCGCGAAGCAAGCACCTTCATCGCTTTCGCCTTATTTTTAATTTGCGATTTTTCGTCTTGGCAGGTCACTACCAGACCCGAGGGAAGATGTGTGATGCGTACGGCACTGTCCGTTGTATTGACGCTTTGGCCGCCGTGTCCGCCGCTGCGGAATACATCTACGCGCAGATCGTTCGGGTCGATATTCACTTCCACCTCTTCCGCCTCGGGCAGCACCGCTACCGTTGCCGCAGAGGTGTGGATCCGCCCGGATGACTCCGTGTCCGGTACACGCTGCACGCGGTGCACGCCGCTTTCGTATTTCAGCCGCGCATACGCGCCCTTGCCGGCGATCGAAACCACCATTTCCTTGACTCCGCCCAGTTCCGTCGTATTCGAAGACATGGTCTCGACCGTATATCCGCGGCGTTCCGCGTAACGCAGGTACATCCGCAAAAGATCCCCGCCAAAAAGAGCGGCTTCATCGCCGCCGGTGCCCGCGCGGATTTCAAGGATTACATTCTTTTCATCGTTTTTGTCTTTGGGGATCAGCAAAACTTTGAGTGCATCTTCAAGCTCTTCCCGTTCTTTTTCCAGCGGGGCAAGTTCTTCTTTTGCCAGTGCAATGAGTTCCGCGTCATTTTCCGTTTCGATCAGTTCCCTGTTTTGCGCGATATGGTCGAGGACCGTCGCATATTGATCGTATGCCTCTACAATTTCCGTCAGCGAGGACTGTTCCTGTGCAAGCGTACGAAATTTTTCCTGGTTCCGGGTGACTTCCGGGTCGGAAAGCTCCTTTGACAATGCATCGTATCTATCTTTGATCGTTTTCAGTTTATCCAGCATAAATGTCTCCTCATCTTCTGGCCTGATTTTTTCAGGATAGAGCCCGAAACGGACGCTGCGGGGTTCATTCCGCTTCTCCTTCTACAAGAAGGCATGCCGCCAAAGCCCGGCTATACGCGCATAAAGCCCGATACCCAGCGGGGCCTCCCGCCCAAATCACAGCCACAACTGATTTTAACAAATCCGCCTTCATTTAGCAAGGATCGCACACGCCCTGCCTGCGTATCTCCAACCTCAAGAACGAGTGCTCCGCCCGCATTCAAAACTGTGGGAATTTCCTTTGCCGCCCTTTCGTAGAAGGCATAGCCGTCATGGCCCGCAAGGAGCGCCGTTTGCGGTTCGTAGTCCCTTACCTGCGGCTCGAGCCCGGCATAGTCCGCAGCGCTGATGTACGGCGGATTACATACCACCAGATCGTAGTGTCCACAGATATTTTCAAGGAAATCCCCCTGTACAAAGCGGATTTCCTGCTTCGGAATCAAATGTTCTGCATTCCGCCGTGCAACTGCGAGCGCCTCCCCAGAGATATCTGCAAAACAAATCCTGCTGAAATTTCCTTCTGCGCCGAGCGTCACCCCGAGCACGCCGCTTCCGCAGCATAAATCGAGCACGGTTTGATAGCCGTTTTCCCGGGCCAGAAGAAGCGCCCGCTCCGCCACGCTTTCCGTATCATATCGCGGAACCAGTACGTGTTCGTCAACATAAAACGGCCGCCCGTAAAAATACTTTTCGCACAGCACATACGCGAGCGGCTTTCCTGCAAGGCGGTCCTTTAAAAGCCGTTTTACCTCCGCTTCTTTGCCGCACACATCGAAAAAGCGCAGGCACAGCGAGGAAAAATCCCCGCCGTACACATGCGCCGTAATCACCCTTGCCTCAGCTTCCGCTTCCGCAAATCCCGCTTCCGCAAGCGTTTTAGTGGTTTGCCTAAAAACCTCTCCCCAATTACTCATTGGCCTCCATGACCGCTTCCTTTACATCTGCCGCACACTCCCCTTTTTCCACTGGGGATCCGTCGATCTTGTGCCCATACTTTTCTGCGAGCGCATCAATTTCTTCGTCCGTCATTTTTCCTTCCGCCGCAAGGAAAGAGACGAGGGCAACTTCAATCATGCCGTCATCCGGCTCGCGCGTTGTAAGGTACTGCAACGCCATACCGGGTTTCCTGAGCGCCATCGTGAATTTATTGTCGTATTTAGCCACAAGTTTCAATATTTCATAGGAAACTCCCGCCACAACAGGCAGCATCGCAAGGCGCAGGCCAATACGGATGAGCCAATTGTCACTCCACCCAAGCAATGTAAACAGCAGGATAGAGATAATCATCACAATCAGCAGGAAGCTCGTCCCGCAGCGCGGGTGCAGGCGCGTATTCTGCCGCGCATGCTCTACATCCATAGGCATATCGTGCTCGAAACAATTGATAACCTTATGTTCCGCGCCATGGTAGCCGAACAGGCGTTTGATATCCTTCATATTTGATATAGCGAACAAATAAATCAGGAACATCGCCACGCGGATAATGCCGTCGATCAGGTTTTTTCCGAACGAGGAATCCACATAGGGCGTAATCCATCCGGTGATTAGGTTCGGCAGAATGAAGAATACTCCCACTGCTATCACAATGGCAATGAGCACGGCAAAGAAGATCGCCACGTCCATAGGGTTCTTACCCGTTTTTTCCGCGATTGCCTTTTCCGTTTTGGAAGGCTCGAGTTCTTCGTCCTCCGGATCATACATCTTTGCAGCGTCTGTAATCGTTTTGACGCCTGAAACAAGCATCTCCACAAAATTTACCACGCCGCGGATGACCGGAACGCCAAGAATTTTATAGCGTGCAGAAAGAGACTTTGTCCCTTCCTTTTGCGTCACAATCTCGCCGCACTCCCTCCGGACCGCGATCGCTGTCGTTTCCGGCGAACGCATCATGACGCCTTCAAGAACGCCTTGACCGCCAATACTAGTACGTTTCATTCGATTCCTTTCTACAGCGGCCAGGCTTACCGGTCCGCTGATAAACCGCTTGTATATGCAATGAATGCCAAAAAACTATAGCCAGCTTTTGGCAAGCTGCCAGAAAAAGAAAAACAGACCGTACCTCTTATGGAAGAACGGTCTGCAGTCTTTTCATACACATTAACAAGACAGGCATTATTTCATGCCGTATCTCTTCTTAAATCTATCCACACGACCGCCTGTATCCACAAGCTTCTGTCTTCCCGTGAAGAACGGATGGCATTTCGAGCAGATATCCACCTTCATCTCAGACTTTACAGAGCCCGTTTTAAAAGTTTCGCCGCAGGCGCACGTCACTGTGCATTCGCCATACTTCGGATGAATTCCTTCTTTCATTGCGTTTCACCTCTTTTTCCACAAAGTAGCATTATTTATTATATCACACGCTTTCCAAAAAGCAACACTTTTTCGGAAGAAAATTCATAGTTTCTTTACACTTTCTCCCACGCGTTGAATATATAATATAAAAAAAGGAGACGTCTATGAAAAAACACGGCGGAAGAATCCTCTTTTTCCTGTTCGCCGCCTTCTTCGCGGTCAATATTTGGGTATTCATCCTCGGTCAAAATGAGGTGCTGAACATTGCGGAATTTGAGGTCCAAAGCAAAAAAATCTCGGACCCGGTGACGATCGTCCAGCTTTCTGACCTTCATGAAAAATCCTTTGGCCCGGACAACGCCAGCCTGTTTGCAGCAGTACGCAGCCTAAAGCCGGATTTGATTGCCATAACGGGCGATATCATCTATAACTCCTATACCGATTCCCCAAACCTTGCTTACATGGAAAACCTTGCAAAAAACTGCGTTGAAATCGCACCGACTTTTTTTGTGACGGGGAATCATGACCGGTATCATCCACAGGCGGTGAAAGAAGCGTTTTCGAGGCAGGGCGTTACAGTCCTCGAGGGAACGGCAACCTCTCTTTCTGTCCGGAATACGACGCTTTCCATCAGCGGGATTGACGACCCGGATATCGACCCGGATAGCCTTGCCAAAATTGATTTCGGCGGCGGAGAACAATTCCGTCTCCTGCTTGCGCACCGTCCGGGGGCATTTGAGGAATATGCCCGGGCGGGGGCGGACCTTGTGCTCACCGGCCATACGCACGGCGGGCAAATCCGTCTTCCATGGACGAAAGCCATCTTTTATGCGGACGGCGGCCTTTTCCCGGAGTATTCGGACGGGCTTTATACCCGGGATAACTCCACAATGATTATCAGTATGGGGCTGGGTTCCTCGGTGATTCCCTTCCGTCTTTTCGCGCAGCCGGAAATCACAGTTACCCGCTTGTTGCCTGCAACGGCCGGATCGTAGTATGATATTACGGAGACGGACAAACATATCAATGACGAATATCTTCAAAATGTTTGTCCAAACGTAGTATATCGCATCCTAATTAATGTTTGTCCATCGGAGCGGTAGAACAGTCGTTTAATTGAAACAGATGAGGGAAAAGCCAATGTTCCGCGTGACCGAATATACCGTAAAAAGCGAAAAGATCGAGACCCCTGTGCGGATTGCCCAGGTTTCCGACCTGCACGAAAAATCCTTTGGCAGGGACAACCGGATTTTATTTGAGACGGTGGAGGGTCTCCGGCCCGATCTTGTGGCAATTACCGGGGACATGATCTATCATTCCCATACCAAGCATCCCAACCGGGCATATATCGAAAACGTCGCCGTGTGGGCTGGAATGTTTTCGTCTTTTTTTGTAACAGGAAACCATGAGCGTGTGTGGACGGACTACACCAAGGCAATTTTTATGGAAAACGGCGTAACCGTACTGGACGGAAACTATGTTCCATGCGCCGTAGGCGATACGGTGCTTTATATTGGCGGGGTGGACGACCCGACTATCGATGCAGGCGCCGCAGACCGCCTGCGGTTCCCGCAGGACGGCCGCTTTAATTTATTATTGGCACATGATCCGCTGCCCTTTCGCGGCGGGTATGACAGGACGGGCGCCGATCTTGTCCTGTGCGGACATACGCATGGCGGGCAAATCCGTTTTCCGGGCGGTAAGGCCCTCGTCTCCCCGGGGAGCCATACGCTTTTTCCCAAGTATTCGGACGGACTTTACACAAGCGGCGCCGTCAAAATGATTATCAGCATGGGGCTTGGGGTTTCTGTCATTCCTTTCCGCCTGTTTGCGCCAAGCGAAGTGCTGCTTATTCATCTTGTCCCAAATGCCTGACCGGGCAATTTTTAGATTATTCCTTTTTCCATGGGGTATATAGTTAGTATTCTAATGAAAAAAGGAAGATCAGACAATGCCGAACCGTACCTCGCCGGAATATTATGCAAAACATAAATGGTCGATTCTTGCCGTTCTTATTTTTATGCCCTTTATGGCAACACTCGACGGCACGATTGTAAACGTGGCGCTGCCCGTCATGGTAAAGGACCTGAAAACGGACATGGAATCGATTCAGCTCGTAGTAATCGTATACTTGATTGCCGTAGTCGCCTCTATCCTGCTTTTTGGCCGTCTTGGGGATATCAAGGGCAAAGGCCGCCTGTTTATGTTTGGTACGGTAGTATTTACAGCCGGTTCACTGATGGCGGGACTGTCTCACGACCTCAATACGCTGATTATTGCCCGGGCAATCGAAGGAATCGGCGGTGCGGCAGCTATGGCCAACAACCAGGGAATCATCACTGAAGTTTTCCCTGCCGGCGAACGCGGGCGCGCGCTCGGCATTTCCGGTATTTCTGTAGCGCTCGGTACAATGCTCGGGCCGCCTATCGGCGGGCTGATCGTTTCCTATCTCAGTTGGAATTATATTTTCCTGATTAACGTACCCGTGGGGATCGTGGGTTTCCTGCTTGCGTTAAAGCTTTTGCCGCGCGGTATGAAAACCAAACAAAAAGTGGACTACCGCGGCGCCGCCACGCTTGCCGCGGCGGTAGTCCTTTTCTTTTACGCGCTTTTGACAGGACAAAGCGCGGGCTATGACAAATATTACATTATATTGGCGTTCATTGGCTGTACCGTTTTGTTTGCACTTTTTGTCCTTTTCGAAAAAAAGAGCGCACAGCCTATTGTGGAGCTCTCCCTGTTCAAAAATTCCCTTTTCACGATCAGTATCATCTGCGTGCTCATCCAGTTTTTCGCCATGAGCGGCATCAGCATTATCCAGCCGTTTTATATCGAGGACGTGCTGAAGATCGATCCCGGCCAAACCGGTCTTATTATGATGAGCTTTCCCATTGTGATGGGCATCATGTCCCCGCTTTCCGGTTATATTTCCGATAAGGTAGGCGCGGCAAAGGTTACGCTTGTCGGGCTTGCCGTCATGACGATAGGGCTTTTCCTGCTTTCTACCATGACGGCAACCGAGCCGGTGGCAAAGCTGATTCTGTTCCTGTGCGTCGTAGGTTTTGGAGCAGGCGTTTTTTCCGCCCCGAATACTTCGCTTATTATGTCTACCGCGCCTGCGGGAAAGCTTGGCATCACCGGCAGCATCAACGCCTTTACCCGCAATTTCGGCAGCGTAACCGGTATTTCCCTTTTGACTACATTACTATATTCGTTGATGAGTTCCAAGGTTGGCTATCAGGTTAAGGGCTTCATTTCCGGGAGGCCCGATGTATTTGTATACGGCATGCAAACCGTCTATGGAATTGGCGTTATTATCCTTTGCGTAAGCGTATTGTTGACAATAGTGCGTCTTTTTCAGGATAAGAAGCAGCAGCCACAGGCATCCCCGGCTGCATCCGAAAACAGGAAATAGGTAATTTTTTAAAATACCGTTCCCATCAGCCCTCTTCTGCATTTCGTCATTTCCCAGCCGCCTTATATTTAGGCGGCTGATCTTTTTCCATGCCTTTTCCACATTCATAATTTTGTTACGTTTCCTTCAAATATTGTTCAAACCGGGTTCAAGAATTCGTCACTTTCTAAGATTATCATTAATTTGTGATGAAAATACAGAATCTTTGAAATAGATCGTTTATAAGGAGGCTTAACATGAACGAAAATAAATTTTTCCATAATGAAAATGACGGTTTCCCGGGCGGCCAGGGAGGTGCGGCTCCGGATCCTTCTTTCCGTGAAAATAACGGATATCTCCAGCAGGCACAATGCAATGATCCCCGCCGGCTTGACAGCGAAAGTTTTTATTCCGGCGGACAGAACGGCGGTAAAAAACCCAAAAAAGAAAAATCGCCTTTCCTGACCAAAAAAGCGGCGGCAGTTGTCCTTACGCTGTGCGTCGCTGCATCGGCAGTATTTGGATTTGGCGTTGGTACGATGAATGGGCGCAACAGCGCCGCAACGGCAACCACGCAAAATAGCACAGGCGTACTCCAGGCCTCAGCGGATGTAAGCAACCTCTCTGGCGGCGACCTCTCCGTATCGGATATCGCAGCGAAGACGCAGGATTCCGTTGTGGAAATCACAACCGAGGTTGTGCAGACGAACCAGTTTATGCAGCAGGTATCCGGCGAGGCGGCGGGCAGCGGCGTCATCATTTCCGAGGACGGCTACATCGTCACAAACAATCACGTTGTAGAAGACGGAACCAGCTTTACCGTACGCACGAAGGATGGAACCAGCTATGAAGCGGCGCTTGTTGGCAGGGACCCGCAGACGGACCTTGCAGTCCTTAAAATCGAAGCAACGGGGCTTACGCCCGTTACATTCGGTGATTCAGACGCTCTTGCAGTCGGCGACACAACGGTTGCGATCGGCAATCCGCTGGGAACGCTTGGCGGCACGGTAACGGACGGCATCGTCAGTGCAACGAACCGTGAAATCAACCTTGGGAACGGCACGATGAACCTGATCCAAACAAACGCGGCCATCAATCCCGGCAACTCCGGCGGCGGCCTTTTCAATGGGCAGGGTGAGCTGATTGGTATCGTCGTTGCAAAATCCGGCGGTACAAATGTAGAAGGACTTGGTTATGCCATTCCTGTGAATGAAGCAAAGACCGTCATCGACGAATTGATCGAAAACGGCTATGTGACAGGACGTATCTCCATCGGGATATCGGTTCTTGACATTTCCGACGTACAAACCGCAATGAACTACGGTCTTTCGGGCACGGGCGTTTATGTGGCGCAGGTAACGGAAGGCTCGACTGCGGAAAAACTTGGTATTCAGGCCGGGGACAGGATCGTATCACTGGACGGAAAAGAAATCGCCAGTTCCTCTGACCTTGAAGGAGTGATCGACAGCCATTCCGTAGGCGACACCGTGGAAATTACGATTGAGCGCAGCGGACGCACGGCATCTACGAACATTACGTTGGAAGAATATGTCCCGTCGAATTCTTAAAATGTTCATTGGAACTTCATATGGAATTCACATAAGGGCAGTATCCTAGAGTTAAAGAAATGAGAAGGGGGCGTGCCTATGATAAGATGAACAGATTAAGACATAACCCACCCAAACAGAACCTACAATTGATATATAAGTCAAAAAGCGTCCGCTTCCCCAGCGGACGCTTAAATTTACCCGAAAAGTCTCGCCGCTACGCGGTTGGACGCCTTTTTGAGATCGCAGCGCCGATAGGGCCATAGGGCCGCAGAACCATCATGCAGTGGCTTTCAACCGCACGGCATCGTGTTCCGTACTTGGGGCTCACGCAAGCAGGCAAGAGGGGCTTATCCCTCGATCGTTCCCGCTTAAGGATTTATCAGCAGTCAAGAATCATCCGCTTCTTTTTTCATTGTATTCATGGAATTTCCTGCGGAATGACAGGATGGATTTTATTTTTTCGTTTTCCGTCAATCCAGGCTTTTATTCGCCCGGAAAGACCGGTCCAGCCGCAGGCCGCATATGGGATCAGCAACGGGAAACAAGTTGCCACATATTGCGCTTTTGTTTCCCAAAAAACATGAAACAGAAACGTCCCCAAAAATATAACGCCGGGCAAAAGCTGTTCGCGCCTGATTTTTTTGAAGTGAAAAAGAAAAAAAAGGGCGGAGCCGATGTAAATAACCGACTGGTAGAGGTTCATGAAGCCCTGCAACAAGAGATTTGCCCCACCATTATAAATGCTGTTTGATAGCTTATCCTGTTCGATCTGACTATCCCGTACCTGACTGATCCAAAAGCCCTGAAAGGTTGGATTATTCCACGTAGAGGAAATCTTTTGATAAAAAAACCTCGCCGCATATCCTGGATGTTCCGCAAAATTCGCAACGCATTCCCGTATATTCTCCTTGGCCTGTACGGCCGTTTTTTCTCCGTCGTAATCCATGCTCTGATACAAATTATTGCTGTATCCGTTATACCAGCCCGGCGCCATTGGGCCTTCCTGCAGCCCCATCGCCACCCATGCGGTTTTTGGCACACCTTCTGCCGCGGGAATTCCGGTTGCCTGCGCATAACAGAAACCAACGGCAAATCCGCCAAGCAGGTTGGCGCCGATCAGCAGCGCGGCAAAAGCAAACGACCATTTCTTTTTTTCAAAGGCAGCGTCCAGCAAATAAAAAATTACCATAGCAACAAGCCATACAAGATTATTATTTCTCAGGAGGATACTTGCTGTGATCACGACAGCGGACCAAACAGCATAACAGGCTTTTCGCTCTTTGAAATATCTGAGCGTAAGCAAAACGGCAAGAAGGCCCAGGCCAAACGCGGGAAGGTTTCCATAAACAAATACCACATAAAGCAATATCTCAAAACAAAAAAGCAGCAAAACCAAGGCAACATTTGTGATTTCCCGTTTGCCAAACAAGAGGGCTGTGATTTTGTAAAGGCAATAAAATCCGAGCATCAGCCATAATACGTTTGCGGCCTGGATCCAAAGGTACGCATTTTGCCCGGCAAACGCTATAAAAAGTTGAAAATAAGCCGCGAGCCCAAGCTGATGGGGATAAACGTAAAAATATCCTCCGCGGACAAACCATTCATAATTGCCCTGCATAAACTGGCTTGCCCCTTCAAGCACAAGAAGTTGGTCTGCCCCCGCTTCCACGCGCATCTTAAAAACCCAGGCCAAGCCGACAATAAAAACAAGGATCATCCCTACAATGAGTAAATACTTTTCCGGCAAATTCCGAAGCCGCTTTTGAAATAGTATAAGCAGAAAAATCACCGCAGCCGATGAAACCAGGTGAACCCACGGCATATCTGCTGTAAAGGCCGTCGCTTCTGTGGGCGGATCCGGAATACCGGCCGTCATAAGGACACTGTCTGCGGCAATGAAAACAAGCGGTATCAAAATCAATACCGTCAGAACCGACAGAACCACCCTGTTAGCAGAAACGCCCTTTTCCATAACTTCGTCCATCCAATCTTTTGATCCAGCTTATTATAGCAATGAATTCGCTGGATGTACAGGCCTCTTTATATTTGGTCCTGTTATTTCGTGCTTA
Organism: Christensenella tenuis; assembly: GCF_014287795.1. Taxonomy (GTDB): domain Bacteria; phylum Bacillota; class Clostridia; order Christensenellales; family Christensenellaceae; genus Christensenella; species Christensenella tenuis. Next base: position 225,101 of record NZ_JACOON010000002.1, on the reverse strand, counting down.
TCTATCTCTTAGTAAAAATCTTTCGTTAATCTTCATTTGATATTCATAATGCGTTCACATATTCGATGTATACTTTGATTAATGAAGAACGAAAGGAGGATACCGGATGCTTGCAATGTAAACCAAACAACAAAACGATGTTCAACAAAATATTTTAACGTGAAACCCAAAAATTTTAATATATAATCCTGGTGAATTGAAAATTACTGTCAGTCCGCCGAAGCTTGGCCATAAACCGGAAGAGCTTCCGCACTGCACCATGATTACGGCGCCAAAGCGCTATACTGAATAACGGGAGCTTTTTTGAAAAAGGCGAATGCCTCTCGGCGGATGCGACAGACAAGCAATTATTATATTGACATAGAAAAAGGAGCTTTATAGGCTCCTTTTTTCTATTCATAAAATTTTACCATTTCGGCTGCTGGTTTAAACGCCCGCAGACCCGGCTCCTCTGCCGCCTTGCCAAAAGGCATTTGCGCGATCAATATCCAGTTTTCCGGAATATCCCATTCCTGTGCAACAGCCGCATCCACAAGCGGATCATAGTGCTGCAGCGAAGCAGCAACGCCCTCCCCGGCGAGCGCGAGCCATACCGCGTATTCAAGGATCGCATTGTTCTGCTGTGCCCAACGGTCGAATTTATCCGCATATAATGGAAAATCCTTTTTCAGTTTTTCCGTTGCGGAAAGGTCTTCATAGAACAAAATCGTCCCATTTCCGCCACGAAAACCATCCAATTTTTTCTGTGTCCGCGCAAAAGCGTCCGGCGGCGTTACCAGGCGAAGCTCCTTTTCCGCAATTTCCCAAAATTTCCCATGTTCCCCGTCCATGAGCACCACCATCCTGCTGGTTTGCGCATTATAGGCGCTCGGTGCATGCAGGGCGAGGGCAAGTGCTCTTTCCACCGTTCCCCGCGTGATACGGCTATCCTTTTCGAGCGTACGGATGGACCGTCTTTTTTTCATCACTTCTTCAAAGCTTTGTTTCATTTCATCTACTCCTCGTAAACCGCGTCCTCGCCAATTTCCTTCCAGGCGCGGCACTGGCCGATGCGAAGGCCGCCGTCTCCGTAATCTTTATCTTTGGCAAACTTCACCAATTTCCTGCACGGGAATCCGCTGCACAAACCGCAATGCTTTAGTTTTTTTTCCTCACAGCAGCTTTTGATTGGGCAGCGCGCCGCCCAAACGGGTTTCTCCCGGCCCACACAGCCGCCGCACTTTTCAAAGTATCCACAGTTTGAACAAAGTCTCCCACATCTTGCTTCTATCATAATTAATAACCCCCTCGCGGCCGATTGATAACATTTTTTTATATAGCAGCTTATGGCTGCGCCTGCCCCGCGCAAACGCACCTTGTGCCCCATTTAAAGCGGTATCGTGACTTTTTGGTCTCGTTTCCAGAGCGCGCACGCATTTGCATATCCATTTCGCTCGATCGAACGCAGGGTTGCCCGGATATACCCGTTTACATCCTTTTCTTCATAGGGCAGATGATAGGCGATCATCTGCCTGGGGCGGAGTTCTTCGATCATCTTTTTCCCGCGCAAGATCGTAAAAAACGGGAAATTATAGAGTGCGAGATCCGCGCCGCCAAATACCTGCGGTATATTTTCCGGTCCGCTGTCGCCGAGAACCGTTATGGTGAATCCGCCAATATCAAACTTGTAGCCATAATTGACGACGTCCCGGAACTGTTCTCCCTCATGGATGAGTTTCACGCATTCCAGCTTAATTCCTTTGACTTCATGCATCTCTTCCGGCGCTTTCAACGTAGTGATATTGGCGCCGGAAAAATCGTTGACCGGAGAAACCAGGTGCGCATCCGGATGATTCTTCAAAAATTCCTGCGTCCATTCCCTGCTGTAATGATCCGGATGGTCATGCGTAAACACAAGCAGGTCGATCTTGCTGAATTCTCCTTCTCCGTGCGCTATTTCATACAAAAGGTCGTCGGGTACGCTTGAGAAAACTTCCGTATACCTGTTATGCAGTGCATCCACCAATATCATTTTTCCATTTATATTTAAAAGGACTCCCGCGTTTGCGGTGAGCCGGACAAAATTTCCTGCCATTGCCTCTCCTTTTCTGTCATTCCATTATAGTGCATCGAGCCGTTGTTTTCAAATTCGTTTTTTATATGCGGCGGCGAGGCCTAACACCGCGGCGGCTGCGGCAGCTGCCAGCCACCAGTCGCCGAGAATAAGATAACCCGTCTTTTCCCGCCTGAACGCAACATTCCCAACCAGCACTCCGTCCGTACCCGCTTCAAGACTTGCTGCAATTTCTCCCGTGGGCGAAACGATTGCCGTCATCCCCGTATTTCCTACTTGTACAAGCCATCGCCCTGTTTCCTGCGCCCGGAACACAGACTGGGCAAGGTGCCTTGCCAGCGGAACATCGCTTTTGAACCATGAATCATTCGTCGCAACGACAAGCAGTTCCGCCCCTCCAGCGGCTGTTTCGGAGGCAATATCCGGGAAAAGGCTCTCGAAGCAGATCATCACGCCTACCATCCCGCAGTCTGTCTCGAAGATCCCGCGTTCTTTTCCGTCCGTAAAGGAAAACTTCCGTTCATACCCGTTCTCAAAAAAGGGAACCAGCCGCTGTTTGTGGTAAACATCCGTAATTTTGCCGTCCGGCGCAGTCAGGAAGACTGAATTCCTGAGCTGGTAGCCGTGGACGCCGTAAACGCCGGTCAGCACATACGCCCCGGATTCTTTCGCCAACTTTGCAACCGGGCTGCTGATCTCCGGTTCTTCGTTAAAAGATCCGTACACCGAATTTTCAGGCAGGAGAATGAAGTCCGGCCTCTTTCCGGCCTCTTTTTCCGCCAGTGCAAGCGCTTTTTCAAACCTTCCCTCTCCTTCGTTCTGCCAGAAGGGAACGTTCATTTGCACTGCCGCGATTCCGGTATCCGCTTCTTCCGCTCTGCCGCCGGACACAAGTATGCCGCCCGCAAGGTTGGCAAAGAACACCAACGCCGCCGCGGCAAGATACCGCATCCTGCCCCTGCCCGTCCCCAAAACGGCCTGCGCAATGAGTACGTTCACAAGAACGATCAGAAAGCTGATAAACAAAACGCCAAACATCTGCGCCGACTGTGTGAGCGGCAAAAAACGCCACTGGGTAAGCCCGAGGCGCAGGAACGGCAGGCCCAAAGCGCCCACGCCCAGCAGCCATTCTGCGCCCGTAAAAAGAACCGCACATAACAGCGCGCGCATACCACACGGGCATTTTAGCAGGACTCCGGCGGAAAGCGCCGCCGCAAATACCGCTCCGTGGAGCGCTGCGAGGCCAATCCATGCCGCCACGAGCAAAGCGGCAGACGCTTCGCCTGCCCGGGCCGAAATGTCGAGCGACAGTATCTGCGCATAATAGGCAAGGGTAAACGCAAGCGCGAATATGCAAGCACAAAAGACCACCCTGCGGCGTTCTCCGCTATTTTTCAATAATAGGAAGAATACCGGGGCGAGCGCCGCCCAAACGAACGGAGCAAGCCCTGCCACATCAAAACACAGCGCGCAGAAAATCCCGCACGCTGCGCAAATGACTCGTTCAATCCATCTTCTGTGCTTCATCGCTTCACTTCACCGGAGCGGTTTCAAAATCCCACGCGTCCTCACGGGACGATATTGCCGACCCCATCGAGCACATATTTGGGCCGGTAGGGATATTCCTCGATGGTCGCCCGCGTGCTCACACCGGACAGCACCAGCACCGTATCCAGCCCAGACTCCAGACCCGCGATGACATCCGTATCCATGCGGTCGCCCACCATAACGGCTTCCTGTGCATGCAGGCCAAGCATTTTAATTCCCGTGCGCATCATCAATGGGTTAGGTTTGCCGACAAAATAAGCGCGCTTTCCGGTGGCGACCTCAATCGGCGAAATCATTGCCCCGCAGGCTGGGAAAATTCCCGTTTCTCCCGGGCCGGTAAGATCCGGATTGGTGCCGATGAGCTTTGCGCCCGCCAGCACAAGCTGCACCGCTTTGGAAATATTATCGAAATTATAATTGTGCGTTTCGCCCACAACTACATATTCCGGGTCCACGTCGTTCATCGTAATCCCTACTTCGTAAAGGGCATTTGTAAGCCCCGCCTCGCCAATGACAAACGCGCTCTTCTTGCGCGACTGCATTTTCAGGAATTTAGCGGTTGCAAGCGCGCTGGTATAAAAATGGCTCTCATCGATATCAAGCCCAAGCCGCCCCAGCTTCTGCTGCAGCTCGCGCGGTGAACGTTCGCTGGAATTCGTAAGGAACAGGAAGGGCTTTTTTTCCGCATACAACCAGTTCACAAACTCCTTAACCCCGGGGAGAAGCCGATTCCCGTGATAGATCACACCGTCCATATCGCATATAAAGCCTTTTTTCTCGTGCAATTCTTTTAAGTCCATGCTGTTTTCTCCCTCGTTTATTCTCTTTCTTATATTATAATGGCTGTGCCCTTTGCCTGCAAACTTTTCTTGCCAATACCTGTTTTTCCCTTCGGATTCACAGTTTACTTTATTTCCAGATGCGTTATAATAAGATTAACGATGAAAAGGAGGCTATTTCAATGGCTAATATCATAGAGGACAGCATCAATTTCGGCATGGGCCTGTTTGCTTATTCCCGCGAGAAGATCGAAGACCTGGTGGAAAAGATGGTCGCCAAGGGCGAGGTACAGCGCAAGGATGCACAGGGGTTTGCCAATGACCTGATTAAAAAGGGCGAAGCCCAGCGCGAAGAAATCTCCCGTATGGTAAAGGATGAGGTTCGCACGACGCTTCAGGACGTTGGCCTCACGGCGGATACGCGCATCACTAAGGAAGATATCCGTGAAATCATCAAAGAAGAGCTCGCGGCGGCAAAGGCGGACGAAAAATAACCGCTTAGCCTTTACCTGACAGCGCAGCAGATAAGCTGCGGTATTTTGTTTTGCCTTAAGGAGGGAATAGGTTATCGCTTCCAGGAATTTGCAACGGTATCGGGAAATATTGTCCGCCTTCAACAGGAACGGGCTTGGTTTTTTGTTTGTCAAATCCACCCTCTCCAAAAATCCTCAAAAAATTTTCGAACAGGAACAAAAACACAATATGCCTTCCGTAGGCGAACGCATCCGCAAAATGTGCGAGGAGCTTGGCCCTACGTTTGTAAAACTTGGGCAAATTCTTTCCACGCGCACGGATATTGTCACGGAAAATGTGGCAAAACAGCTCCAGAAGCTACAGGATTCCGTTGCGCCTTTTTCTTATGAAGAAGCGCGCGCGATGATCGAAACAGAACTTGATGATACGATCGAACGGCTGTTTGCGGAATTCGATCCAGAGCCGGTCGCTTCCGCTTCGATGTCGCAGGTATACCGCGCGAGGCTTTTTTCCGGTCCTGAAGTGGCCGTCAAGGTACAGCGCCCGCACATCCGTGAGAGCATCGAGACGGATCTTGGCATTTTAGAAAAGCTTGCGCGTCTTGTGGACAAGTATTCCAAATATGGCCAGTTATATGATTTCTCCGGCATGGTGGCGGAATTCCGGCGCGTAATGGAACAGGAGATCGATTTTACCAAGGAAGGTGAAAATACCGACTTTTTCCGGGAAAGCGTCCGTTCGCAGCACAATATCCGCGTTCCTAAAATATTTTGGGTTTATACTACGCCCAAGATCCTTACCATGGATTTTGTGAATGGAGTTAAAATAGATGATATCCCCGCACTTGTGGCTTCCGGCGCGGACCGGGCGCAGATCGCCTATGATTTTACCAATTCACTCATCACGCAGATCCTTGAAAACGGCGTTTTTCACGCGGATCCGCATCCAGGCAATGTTTTTGTGGTGGACGGAAAATATGTTGAATTTATCGACCTTGGCATGGTGGGCACGATCAACAGCCGTTTCCGCCGAGAACTTAACGATTTTGTGATGGGTATCGCCACGCGCAATACGCTCAAAATCGCGCAGAGCATCACGGAGATGGATGCCGCGGATGCAGACGTCAATATGGATTCGTTTGAAAAATCCCTCGAGGTTTTACTGGATGAATATCTCTATGTGCCTCTTTCCGACGTTAATATTGCCAAGGTGTTTTCCAATGTATTTTCATTGGCAGGAAAGTACAAGATGAAAATTCCGCGTGAATTTACACTGGTGGCCAAAAGCCTCGGAACCGCGCAGGTTATTATCGAACAGCTTGACCCGTCGGTCAATATCCTGAAAATTGCGGAGAAAACCGTCCGCAGTATTCTTTCAAACCGGTATAAAACAAAGGAATTCAAAAATGAAGTCCAGTCCTACGCGCTTGACTGGATTGACGTGACCAAAAAAGTACCTTCGGCACTGCTCACATTCCTGCATAAGTTAAAAAAGAACGATTACTCGCTGGAGTTGAAAATACGCGATCTTGGCCGTATGGAAAAAAATATCGAACGCATGTTCAACCGTATTTCCTTCGCCGTGGTTTTGCTTGCGGTATGCATCGTGATGGCGGGCGTTATTATCAGCGCAGGCTATTCAAATTTTGGTACAACCGATGTGGATATCATGAGCCTGAGCACTCTTGCAATTGTGGTGGGCCTTTTGATTTCCGTGATTATTGTAATTGGGATCATTGTGTCAATCGTGCGTTCTGACCGCGAAAAACGGAAATGAAAATCCCGCATGCTCAGCGTAAAGTCTGTTGAAGCCATTTTTCGAATTTACGTAATTGCGCCGGCGTATGGAAGTAATGTTCCGCCCCCTGCGCAATTTGCAGGCTACAGGAAAATTTTTTTGCAAAGTGAAATACCGCATCCCGCCCGCCTGAAAGCTTGGTTGGATATTCCGCAACCTTATCGCACAGACCTACCCGCTGCAAATATTCTGCGCCCGAGCGTTCGGCTTCCTCCCGTGGGATGTGGTGCACACGTATGGGTGCGATCGTCACATTCTCGAGCACTGTCTTATGGGGATACAAGTTAAAATCCTGGAAAACCATCGCCACATCCGCATACAGCTTGCGCGCGTCCACCTTTTTGGCGGTTACATCGATCCCATCCACAACAATCCTGCCCTTTGTAGGATGCTCAAACCCGTTGATACAGCGGATCAGCGTGCTCTTGCCCGACCTAGAAGGGCCGATGATAACGGTCTTTTCCCCCGTTTCGATCTCAAGATCAACATGCCTCAGGGCATACATATTGCCAAACTGTTTGGATACGTTTTGAATGGAGATCATATTTTTTTCCTCGTTTTCATTCCGGGTTCATAAAGATAGTCTATTTATCACATTTTTTGCGCTGCGTAAACAAGGGGCCGTTGAAAAAACGGCCCCTTGTTTGTTTTGCTGCATTTTGAAGGCATTCTTTGTTTCTAAAAACCGGGCCGCTAACTGAGTGCCCCCATAAAATTCGCAAACGGTTTGATGATATCCGTAAGCGCCTGGATGCTTTCGTTCAGCACGTCAAAACGGATTGTGGAGATGCCTTTGATCGTTTCGTTGAGCGCATCAAAATCGATATCGTCCATCCGCCCGATCTCCTTCGCCGCGGTGTCCGTCAGGTTGGTGATGGACTCCAGCATGACTGGAAGCTCTTTTGTGGCGCTCGCCAGCGTCCCGTTGACCGCAAAAATCCCTGCCGCGAATACAACTACAAACACGAGTAGGATCACCGTGTGCACGCGCGAAGAACGGAGCAGCTTTTTGTTATGCTCCGCCTGCGCGGCAAGCAGCGCTTCGATCCGTTCCAGTCCCGATCCTTCCCGCACTTCTCTTTTTTCTTCTTCCATACTTCCTCCTTTATGATTGCCCCGGCCCGCAGATCACGCGCGCCAGTTGTTTATAAAATACGCTCCCATGCCCGGTCAATTCCATACGCAGGCGCTCGCTTGCCGACTGCACGTTCCCGATGCCCCCCTTGATGAACGGGAAACGGAAAACACCGCTAAAAATATTATGGCACCGCCACGAACCCGTCACCGCCAGCGGATACGGCACAGCGGCAGGTTCCGGGAAAGTATCCGCCGGGGCACAGCCACGCCGGGCAGCGGAACCATGGCTGCGGGGCCGGTTGCAATAGAAATCGAGGATGCGATGGAAAAAACCGCCGGCACATGCCGTCTTTTTTTACATCCTCCGAAAGCCCTATTTCCCATTCCCGCCAAGGCTTTTTGCGCAAAAACCGCCACGGCGGTAATGATGGTTCGAATCTCCTCCCTTCGATATTTAATTGTAGCTTATGGGTAAATCTTATCTTCATTTTACCATAATCTGCTGGCTTTACAAGGGATTGCGGACCTTCCTATGATATGGTCCGTTTGTTTATTGCCAGTAGCTTATACCGCCCCCATTTGGGGCCGGTCTCGGCTGTGTCTGACGGTGCATAAAAAACCGTTTTTTCGCGGGTCTGCACTGCCGCCGTTAAAACGGCAGCAGTGCCTTTTCCATCTTTCGTTTTAATGGTTCATTCGCAAATACAAATCTATGGCTAACGAAAAGGGCGCTTCTATCCCAAGCATAGCCTGTAGATTTTTCTCAAGCTGTATAAAAACAGGAATCCCCCGGCCTGTTCCGGTGAGATTCCTGCAATTTTTGCATTTGCCCTGTTTTATGCCGCCTGTTTTCCCTTCCGGCAGAGGTAAACCGCTGCTCCCGCGCATGTTCCCCCCGCCAAAAGGCTCATCCAGAGGTACCTTTCCATGGGAGACGAATCGCCAGTTTTAGGCGGCTTTTGCCGCTCCTCCTCCTGCGCCGTTGGCGCCGCCGTAGGAACCGCCGTGGGCTGAGCCGTTGGTCGCGTCGTAGGTACTGTTGTCGGCGACGGCTCGGGTCTGGCTTCCGGCTCTTGATAGAGCAGTACCGGGAAAGGACGATATTCATTTTCCACCATTCCCGCGCCCGAATAGTTGTTCAGGTAAACTTGTTTTTGCGTCTTCGAAAGTGCAAGCCCGTGCGGGCCGTCCGGCACGGTAACGGAAAGGACGCCGTTTTCATCCGTTTGCGTCCAGACCGGACCTTCTCCGTCCAGATAATAGGATACCGGCAGGTTCGCCGCGGGGCTTCCGCCGCCGTTTTGCACCCTGGCCGTTATGGTGTAATTTCCGGGCGTATACCCGCTTTCGGGTACAATCCGCCCTTCCGTGCTGTCTGCGGCGAGCGGCTTTTGTCCGCCTTCCGTCTGCGAGAGGACATAGGCTTCCACCGTCTCAAGTTCCCCACCAATCTCCCCGACAAGCGGAAGGGAGGCCAGCACAGTATAATCATTTCCACCGTTCATCACGAAATTATTGGATACCAGCATCATTTGCGTGGTTGTATCATCTTTTTGAAGCGGCGTGCCGCTTTCTTCCAAATAGACTTCCTTTACTTTTCGTCCCGCCTGCGCGGACGGATCATAGGTAAAGCGGATACCGCTCACTTGCAAAAAACCGCCGTTCGGCTGCCCGGAAAGCAAGCCGGTACTACTGTCCTGCCCAGTGATCGAGGATACTGATACCTCCAATATTTCATATAAGACAGCAGGGGTAATTTGCTTCATCATCAGTGTGTTTGAGAAAGGGAACGCACTCACGAGGTCTCCCCTGGTGAGCGTGCCGTTGGCAAAGGATGCACGAATACCGCCGCCGTTCACCGCGCCGATCACCGGGTTGTTCCGGTAGGCATCCATTCCGGCAGCAGTATCAAGGAAGGTCTGCGCCGCATCACGGTAGGCATCCGCCGTAAAGTCCCCCAGATTGGTCTCTACGATCCGCGGTTCCGCAATTCCATCTACATAGCCGCCCCACAGGGTATTGGTCACTTGGCAAAGCTCTTCTGCAAGAATCTCCTTCTGGTTGTTATTGACCGCGTCGATCTTTGCCGCTACTTCCGCATCGGGCGTGACCGCAAGCATATCGTCGTAAGAAAGCATATCTCCGGATACCGTTACATTCCCGGAGCCATCAAAATGCAGGACGATTTTTCCCAGCCTGCTTAAGGCTGTACCCGTCTGTACGATGAGCACCCCATTCACCGTTTTTTCCTCCAGCGTATGGCTGTGCCCGTCGATAATAACGTCGAGTTTATCCTGATAGGCATCCGTCATGGCTTCTGCCAGTTTACTGCTGTCGCATGGAACATTTGTATATTCCCCGATATGGGCAACTGCAACGATCACGTCCGCACCCGCTGCCGTAAGTTCGTCTATCTCGCGTTTCGCAGTTTCGATTTCGTCTTTGAATTCCACGCCCGCAATCCCGCCTGGGTTCGTCGCTGTGGCCGTTTCCGCTGTTGTCAGTCCAAAGAAACCGATTTTTTTGCCATCTCGCTCGATCAGAATGTGACAACCGTTATTTCCGCCCGACTCCAAAAGCGGACGCCCGTCTTTATAGACGTTCGCCGCCAAAATAGGAAAAGAGGCGCGCGCGGCATTGGCCAAAAATTGTTCGGTACCGTAATCAAACTCATGGTTCCCCGCCGCCATAACATCATATCCTGCAGCGCCCATTACGTCGACTACATCCGCGCCCCGCGTGAGGGATGCAAAGGGAAGACCCTGCGTCGCGTCGCCCGCGTCCACCAGAATGGAACCGGGCGTTTCTTTTTTGACCGCCGCTACCCTATCAAGCCCGATACACTTGCTGCCCGCATCGTAAGTAACCGCACCATGCATATCGTTGGTATGGTAAATCACGATGTCTGTGCCGCTGCCTGCCGCCTGCACGGTTTCTTGCTCTTCAAACGCGTCCGGCAGTTCCCCTGCCCCGCCGGCCTGCGTGGCCTCTGTTTGCACGTCCGCCAAAGCATCAGGTGCTTGGGTGCTTTCCGGCTCATCCGCGGCATAGCAAACCGCCCCGAACTGGAACACCAGCAGCACCGCCAAAACGACTGCAAGTATCCTGCTGTTTTTTTTCATCCACATCTTCGTTTCCCCCATTAAAACAGTCCTGCATTTTATTATAGCGGCAATGCGCCGGGAATACTATTCGTTTTCCTGTTTCGGTAAATTTTTTACCTCAATGGGAATCATCCTGCGCAAAACAGCACAAAAAAACGGCCCTCCGCCCGGAAAGCCGTTTCATTGGTCTTCATCAGTCGTCTGCCTTGACCGTTTCACCGATATCCGCCACATGCGCGCACAGCGCCGCATATTTCATATAGTCCGCATCGCGGATAATCATTTCGAGCTCATTATCGCCGAAGGATGTGGTCCGGCCTTCCGCGTATTGGCGGTCTACCTCGGCCTTGATTTTCTGCACCAATTCGGATTTTTTATCGATCTTCTGCACACCTTCCAGCTTAAAGTGCGCATTCACCCAATGGGCAATCCCCGCAAGGCCGGAATGCTCGCCAATCACAACCGTTACGGGCCGTCCGAGAATCTTGCCTGTATTGAAGATATTATAAATCTGTTCATCCTTCAAAAGCCCGTCCGCGTGGATGCCCGCACGGGTGGAATTGAAATTCCTGCCCACAAACGGCGTACGCGGGTTGATATCGTATTTCAGTTCCGTTTCAAAATAGTCCGCGATTTCCGTGATGGCGCGGAGGTCCATTCCGTCCTGCGTTCCTTTGAGCTGCACGTATTCGATGGCCATTGCCTCGATCGGACAGTTGCCCGTGCGCTCGCCAATGCCCAACATAGAGCAGTTGACGGAAGATGCGCCGTACAGCCATGCCGTGGCCGCGTTACACACCACCTTATAAAAATCGTTGTGGCCGTGCCACTCAAGCAGCGTAGACGGGACGTTCGCGTAGAACCGCAGGCCATACACAATCCCCTGTACGCTCCTTGGCAAGGACGCACCCGGGTAGGTTACGCCGTAGCCGAGTGTATCGCACATGCGGATTTTGATCGGGATGCCGCTTTCCTCGCGCAGCTTCATCAGTTCTCGCGCAAAGGGAACCACAAAGCCGTAAAAATCGGCGCGTGTGATATCTTCAAAATGGCAGCGTGGGACGATGCCCATATTGAGCGCATCCTTGACTACCCCGAGGTACTTGTCGAGCGCCTGTCCGCGCGTCATTCCCATCTTATTGAAAATATGATAATCCGAACAGGAAACGAGGATACCCGTTTCGCGTATTCCCATATCCTTCGCAAGCGCAAAATCTTTTTTGTTCGCGCGGATCCACGTGGTGATCTCCGGGAATTCGTAGCCAAGCGCCATACATTCTTCGAGCGCTTTGCGGTCTTTTTCCGTATACACGAAAAATTCGCTCTGGCGGATAATGCCTTTGGGACCGGAGAGCTTGTGCAGAAGCTTATAAAGGTCCACAACTTCCTTGACCGAGAACGGGATACGGGCCTGCTGCCCGTCGCGGAAGGTGGTGTCCGTGATCCATATCTCGTCCGGGAAGTGCATGGGCACCGTCCGGTGGTTGAACGTGATCTTCGGCACTTGATCGTAATCGAACATATCCTCGAACAGGTTTGCTTCCTCTACGTCCTGCAATGTATAATTATAATCGTTTTCCTGCAACAGGTTTGTTTTGCTGTATCTGTTGTTTTCCGATGCCATAGCCTTCTCCATTCCGGTTAATCGAGCATCCCCACAAACTCCGCGATGCGCCGGAGTCCTTTTTCAATATTCTCTCGGGAAATCGCATAGGAAAGTCGGACAAAATCATCCGCGCCAAAAGCCGCGCCCGGAATGACCGCCGTTAATTTCTTTTCGAGCAGTTTCTCGGCAAAATCTACCGATCCCCTGATCTCTTCCCCATCCAATTTGCGGCCCTTGAGCTTTGAAATATTCATCATCACGTAAAACGCCCCCATCGGAGTAACGCATGAGATTCCTTCAATTCCATTGACAAGCTCTACCATCAGTTTCCTGCGCTCGTTAAATTCGTCGCGCATTTTTTTGATCTCATCCTGCGGACCCGTCAGCGCTTCCACGCCTGCAAATTGCGCGACTGAGCAGGGATTTGAAGTCGCATGGCTTTGATAGCTGCCCATAACCTTGGCAATTCCGGGCGTACTTGCCGTATAACCAATCCGCCAGCCTGTCATGGCGTAGGTTTTGGAAAGGCCGTTCACCAGGATGGTGCGCGCATAAGCATCATCCGAAAAATTTGCGATGGAGAGGTGCCTGTTGCCATCATATACGAGTTCTCCATAAATTTCATCCGAAACGATAAAGAAGTCATATTTTTTTGCAATTCCGGCAATATCCTCAAGAGTCTTCTGCGAATAGATACAACCGCAGGGATTGGATGGATTGTTTACGATAATCGCCTTTGTTTTATTCGTCACAGCCGCTTCAATATCCGCCGCAAGAGGCTCAAAATTATTGCTTTCCTTTGCCTCCACATAGACCGGAATCCCGCCTGCCATTTTTACCAGTTCCGGATAGGTCAGCCAGTAAGGCGCAATAATCAGCACTTCGTCTCCCGGATTTACAATCGCCTGGAACGCGTTGAACAAAGAATGTTTTGCGCCGTTGGAGATCACGATCTGGTTCGGTTCATAGGAAAGATCGTGATTCGTTTTCAGGTTTGCGCACACCGCTTTTTTCAGTTCCAGCGTGCCCGACGCCGGCGTGTATTTCGTCATGCCAATACGGATCGCTTCCACTGCCGCGTCTTTGATATGCTGCGGTGTGTCAAAGTCCGGTTCTCCGGCGCCAAACCCTACCACATCGAGCCCGCGCGCCTTCATTTCTTTCGCCATCGCCGTGATCTTGAGTGTCAGCGAGGGCGAAATTGCAAGTGCTTTTTCGGAAAGTTGCATTTCTACCTCCAACAGATTCCCCTTTAAAATTTATATAACCATGTGCTTTGCACAGGTACATCCCATTGTTAGCATATCTATTCTAATACAAAAATACAGGAAACGCAATAGCTCTTCCGGCTCCAAAATGCAAATTTAAAGAAATAATTTTTCGTTTTTGAAACCGCTTCATTTTTTCGTTCCCTTCTTGCATTTTAGGGTCCCAAACGATATACTATACTTAGTTGTGTACGCCTGTATGATGCATGTTTGGGCGGTGCGCAGGTTGGTTTTGAAAACCGCGTGTTTTCGGCGTTTAAAACCAATCCGCCACAATAAAATGATTGGAGAATATGTGATGGCTGATTATGTGCTGACCTGCAGTTCCACTGCTGATCTTTCAACCGCTTTTACACGTGAACGCGGTATTCCCGTTTTGCAATATCAATTTTTTATGGACGGGCACGAATACTACGACGACCAGGGGGCGTCTATCCCGACGCACGATTTCTATGAAAAGGTACGCGCGGGTTCCATGCCTACCACGTCTATGGTGAATACGGAGCGTTACACCGAATTCTTTACCCCAATTCTGGAAGAGGGCAAAGACATTCTGCATCTTGAATTTTCTTCCGGGCTATCCGGTTCCTATAACAATGCGCTGATGACGGCGGAACAATTGATGAAAAAATATCCGGACCGGAAAATTTTTATTGTCGATTCCCTGTCTGCATCCCGCGGTTACGGCCTGTTTGTCCACCTCGTCAGCAACAAGAAAAACGAGGGGGCGACCATAGAGCAGGCACGGGATTATGCAGAAGAATTGAAATGGAAAATTACGCATTGGTTTGCGGTGGAAAGCCTCGAACACCTGCGGCGCGGCGGGCGTGTTTCGCGCGCAAGCGCGTTCCTTGGAACAATGCTCAATATCAAGCCGGTGCTTGCCTTTAATAACGAAGGAAAAATTATTCCTGTGGAAAAGATTCGCGGGAGAAAAAAATCGCTGATCGCGATGGTGGACAAAATGGAAGAGGATATCGATAATCCGGATGGACAGATTGTATATATCGGGCATGGCGATGCTCCTGAAGAAGCGGAATATGTGGCAAACCTGATCAAGGAACGGTTCCCCACCATCAAGGAAACCATCATCAATTATACCGGGCCGGTGATCGGCGCTCATTCCGGGCCAGGCACGGTTAATATTCACTATGTAGGTAAACAGCGGGTGGATATTAAGTTTAAATAGGAAAGTGGTAAGACCGACCCCTGCCGGGCGGGTCCGGCAGGGGTTTTTCGTAGAATTTTTCTAAAACCTTACGGGATTTTAATAAATTCTTTATTTTTCCTATCTGGTATCTTCATTTCCTTCTGTTATACTTGGAATTGAGATTAATGCTTGGAGGAACCTTTTTTGATGTTTTCGGAAGTCTCTGTGGTCTTTATGGTATTGGCTGCAATCGTAGCCGCCGTCCTGGTGCTCGACCGTATCATGACAAAGGCGGCGCCGCCAACGGAAAAAACGTGGCTGACAGACTATCAATATGCACACAGGGGGCTGCACAATGAACGCTACCCCGAAAATTCTTTGCCCGCATTTGCAAATGCGGTAAAACATGGTTTTGCAATCGAGCTTGACGTTCACCGCACGCGGGACGGAGTCATCGTGGTATTCCACGACTCTAATTTAAAGCGTATGACCGGCGTGGACGGAAAGATCAAAGATTATACGTTTGCCGATCTGCGCAAGCTGCGGCTGGACGGTACGGAATACAAAATCCCGACCCTGCGTGAAACGCTGCGACTGATTAAGGGGCAGGTTCCCCTTTTGATTGAAATCAAAAGGAAAGGGTTTGCGGGCGATCTTGAACGCGAACTGTACCGTATGATGGAGGAGTATGGCGGCAAATACGCCATCCAGTCTTTTTCGCCGTTTTCTGTGCGTTGGTTTAAAAAAAATGCGCCGAATGTTTATCGCGGGCAGCTCTCCTGCAATTTTTCACTCTGTAAAGATAATTTTCCGGCCGGGATGGACCGCTTCGTCCGTTTCTTCCTTTCAAAACTGCTCTTAGTGGTGCAGCGGCTGGGCGTCAACTTTATCTGCCGGCCAAATTTCATTAGCTATGAATGTCAGAAAGTTGACTCGCGCCTGATCCGCCGCCTGCGCAGAAGCGGAGCGCCGATTTTTGCCTGGACGGTGCGGACGCGCGAGGAATACGAGCGCGCAAAGCAATATACGGACTCAATTATTTTTGAAAACTTTACGCCGAAAAAACGTTCTGTTTTTTGGGAGCAGAATAAAGCCAGCTAATTCCACCAATAAAAAAGTAGCCGGAACGAATCCGGCTGCTTTTTTATTCCTGTTACAATCCGCGCGCAAGGACTTCGTCAAGCGTAGGAATGGAGTCTGCCGCGCCCTTATGCGCTACCGTTATGGACGACGCCCGGGCCGCAATCTTTAAAGTTTGCTGCGTTTCTATTCCTTTTGCCATCCCTGCAATAAAGTAACCGAGAAAGGTATCCCCCGCGGCGGTCGTATCTATGGCTTCCACAGGATAGGCAGGCTGCTGAAACTCCCGCTCCCCATCATAATACCTCGCTCCATCGATTCCAAGCGTCAGCACTATTTTAGCTTGGGGATATCGCCCGGCAAGCCGGGGAATAATCTCTTCGATCTCTTTTGTTTGCGCAAGTTGCATGCCTTCTATTTCGTTTACAATGAAGAACTCCACATAAGAAAGTGGCAGCGCCGCAATTGATTCATCAATGGGTGAGGGATTGAGAACAATACGCAGACCTCGCATGTGCGCTTCCCTGATCAGGTAGTCAAGGCCGTTGATTTCATTTTGCAGGAGCAAAAAATCCCCCCTGCTGAAATTTTCCAGGGTATTACCTCCCTGTTCCCGCATAATCCTGTGATTTGTCCCCCCGAATACAATAATACAGTTCTGGCCGTTCGGTTCCACCTGAATGATCGTATGGCCTGACTGTTCATTCTTCTCTTCCAGAATATACTCCGTATTTACGCCCGCATCAGCAAGGATTTCCTTCAAAATATCTCCATCATAGCCAACGCAGCCTGCATGGTATGTCTCTGCGCCGGCCTTTGCGAGAGCAACTGACTGATTGAGCCCTTTGCCCCCCGCAAACACGCTGCGCGAGGAGGAAGAAATCGTCTCTCCTGGCTGCACGAAATGCGGTACGTCATATACGTAATCCATATTAAGCGAACCAAAATTCAGTACTTTCATCAGCTGTTCATCCTTCCCCGCTCCATTCTCAACACAAGGGGAACAAGTAGGAACGAAGCATGGCGCTTGCCTGCGTTGCATCTCCTGAACGGATGACCTCCTCTACGGACTGATCTTCCAACATCCTGTCTGCAACCTGTTCAAAACATTTCAGCCATTCAAGCGTCTCTGCTACGGCTTTTTGCCCATCCTCACGGTATGGATACTGGTCTGTGGAGACAAAGCCTTCGTACCCGTTTTTTTTGAGCCAATATATTGTTTCAAGATAGGGAATAGTATGGATGGATCCCGCAATCATATCGTCATCCCAATACCCATAGCTATCGTTCATGTGCAGATGAAACAGTTTGTTTCCATACTTTTTCAGTACGGAAACTGACTCCGCAACATTTTCATAGGCAACCAGCGCATGTCCATAATCTACAGTAATCCCACAATTCGCGCATCCTGTTTCCCGCACCATGAGCAATGTGGAATATACATTGGAAGGATAGCTCCGGTTGCGCGGCTCTTTGGGTTTATATTCCACGGATATTTTAAAATTCTTATCATAATTACAGCAATCTTTGAGGCATTCTTCGAACCATCCACGTTCCTCCATGTAGTCTGCGGTAAAATAGTAGTCGTATCCATCCTGTCCAGGCCAGAGGCTGATCAGATTGCCACCAAGCTCTTTAGATATATCAATCATCTCTTTTACATCGCTCACAGCCTTGTCCCGGACTTTTTTGTCTTTAGATGTAAAGGCTCCTTTTCCCCAAACCATTTCCCCGAAATGATCCGGAATGATGGATGCCAGTTTGAAGTTATATTTTTCGAGTTGTTCTTTAACAAGTTTCACATTCTTTGCAGTGATATGCCAATCGCTTACGAGTTCTATCCCTTCCACGCCGTCGATTCCTGCGACCCGCTCAAACATCTGTTCCACGGTAAAAGGATTCGAATATCCCCCCATCATGTACCTATCAGCACATGAGCCGACGTTCCCTAATATCACCGAATACCGTAACTTTTCCATTTTACCTGTCCTTTCCCACAATTAGTAAACTCCAACCTCCCGCAGCGCACGCAGCATCGCATCAAAATTTTCTGGTGGGATGTCGTTTGTGATGCTGTGGCTTGAAGCAAAAATATATTTACCTCCCGGTTTCATTGCTGTAATTAATTTTTCCGCCTCACGGTATGCTTCGTCCGGCGTTCCGAACGCCAACGGCCCTGCGATATCAATGTTCCCTGCAATACAGAACTGATCCTGATATTCCGACTTAATTGCGTCAATGTCCATTGAGTATGGTTCGATTGGATGCAGGCAATCAATCCCCAACTTACATATCACAGTATCCATAATCCCGTTGAGGTTTCCGCACGAATGGAAAATCACCGGAATTCCTGCGTCTTTTCCCATCTTCACCAGCTTTTGCATCCGCTCAAGCCACAATTCTTCAAACATCTCCGGGCTTACAAAAGTGCCTGACCGATAGGCAACATCGTCAGCCACCCACAGGATATCAATGCCCGCCTCAATTCCGATCTCAATCACTTTTTCATAATATTCCACACACAGATCAAGGCAACGCTCGAGCAGCGGCCTGTCTTCGTATGCCATAACGCAAAAATCCTCAAAGCCTACCAGATACTCGTAGGTGTATTGGAAAAAAGCCCCTGTAAAAAGCGTAACCGCAACATTTTTTTCCTTTGCACCCGCCACATATTCTTCTAAATAGCTTTTCCTGTATTTCAGGTCGTCTTCCCACGAAGGCTGCACTACCCGTTCAAGATCCTGCCACTGTTTGACAACTCCGCCAGTTACGGCATGAAGCTTTCCGGTCTCATCCGGCATTTTCATGGGAACCCACAATGCCTCGTACAGCACTGAGTCCTGCCCGGTATACTCAATGAGCTCCAGATAATCCCGGATATCCATCGGCGGCGGTACCATGCATCCGTTGTCTTCCGTTCCCCGCGACGCAGGCATTGTGCTCCCCACATCCCGTCCCAGAATGTGCGTCACCACACGATCCTCAATCAGGCTTTCAAAATACGGCACCCGATCCGCTATTTCTCCCCGCAGAGTCGTAAGCAACCGTTCTTTATTCGGGTTCCATAGATTTGCATTCATTTCGAAATTCCTTTCTTATTGTTTTTTCAGTACACCCCTGCGAATAACATCCATGAGCACGGCCAGAATCAATACGATGCCGTTGATAATCATCTGGTAGAAAGATTGTACGCTCAGGAGGGTCAATCCATTTTGGATCGTCGCCAGGATCAACACGCCGATAATTGTACCCGATATTCTCCCTTTGCCGCCCGATAAGCTGATGCCGCCTAAAATTACAGCGGAAAGGACTCCCATTTCAGAGCCGACGCCGTTTGATGGAATTGCCGCACCTACTTGCGATGAAGTGATAAGACCCGCAACCGCTGAACAGACTCCGCACAGTACAAGTGCCAAAAATTTGACCCGCACCACGTTGATACCTGAAAGGTAACTGGCGCTTTCGTTTCCGCCTACCGCGTATACCGTACGTCCAAAGCCAGTATGGCGCAGCAAATAATAAATCAATATGAATACAAGTACCATAATTACGATGCATATCGGTATGGTGTTCCCGATATATCCCTTTCCGATCAGATCAAAATCCGCGTTTTTGATCATAATTGTTTTTCCGCCCGCAAGCAGGTAGGCAATTCCGCGAAAGATTTGCATAGTACCCAATGTTACGATAATCGCGGGTATCTTCAGTACCGCGACTAAAACTCCGTTCACCGCGCCACAGGAAATACCTACAGCGATAGCGGCGATAATCACCACAAACAGGTTCACTTCTTCCTGCAGCAGCATCGCCGCGACAATGCTTGCAAGCGTTGCCGTCGCATACTGCGAAATATCCATGGCGCCAAGAAGCATCGCCACGGTTACGCCCGCACCCATCACGCCAATGATGGATGAATAGATTCCAATGTTCAAGAAGTTATTTACTGTGAAAAAGTGAGGGGACAGCAGCCCAAAGATGATACACATTATAATGTACACAATAACCAGGCTGAATGTGGTACCCGAATTTTTGATCGCGCCAATAAGTCCCTTCCTTTCTTCTTTGATCCCCGTTGTTTTAACTGTCATTTTATTCTCCCCCTATCGCTAAAAACATCAGTTTTTCCTGGCTGAATTCGTTCCGTGTGCATTCGCCCGCAATTTTCCCCTCATGGACGACGAGTATCCGATCCGCAATTCCCATGATTTCCGGCATTTCTGACGAAATCATAACAATTCCTATTCCCATTTTGCAAAGGTCTTCCATCATTTTATAAATTTCTACTTTTGCCCCTACGTCAACTCCCCGCGTTGGTTCATTGAGGATTAAAACCCGGGGCTGATCGAGCATCCACTTTGCAATGACCACCTTTTGCTGATTCCCGCCTGAAAGCGAGTCTACCGGCGTTTCCATATCCGGCGTTTTGATGCTGAGCCTGTCAATCCATTCCCTTACCATTTCACGTTCCCGGCTTGTATCAAGGCCAATGCCTTTGCGCATTTTCTTCAGGTAGGCATACGTCATGTTTTCCTTTACAGAAGCGGAAAGAACCAAGCCGTCTTTCTTTCGTTCACGTGGGACGTATGCAATTTTAGCTTCAATGGCATCCTGAGGATTTTTCATGAGAACCTGCTTTCCATCTACCATAACACTGCCGCCGAGCACTTGGTGCTTTCCAAAAATCGTTTCTACAATTTCCGTGCGTCCTGAACCCATGAGGCCAAAAAGCCCAACAATCTCGCCCTCCTTTACTTCAAACGATACTCCATGTACATCCGTCCCCGTCAAATCCTGCACCGACATAATAGTTTTGCCATGTTTAATTTCTTCCTTGGGATACATATCACCAATGGTTCTGCCAACCATCATGGTCACGAGTTCGTTTACATTTGTTTTTGCTGTATCCACGGTTCCGATATATTTTCCATCCCTCAGAACCTCAATCCGATTCGATATCTCAAACAGTTCATCCATTTTATGAGAGATGAATACGATAGAAATTCCATCTCGTACCAGCTCCCGCAAAAGTTTAAAAAGCGTTTGTGTCTCCACCTCATTGAGGGCTGACGTCGGTTCATCCATCACCAGCACCTTGTTTTTTTTAGAGAGCACTTTTGCTATTTCCATCATTTGCTTTTCCGCAATCGAAAGATTCGACACTTCCGTTTTAGGGTCATGTTTTAAGCCAACAATACTGAGAAGTTCCTGCGTATCCGCATACAATTTTTTGTAGTTTACGCGTCCCATTTTTATGGGCAGATTTCCCAGAAAAATATTTTCAGCAATGCTCAGATCATCCAGATAATTGAGTTCCTGGTACATCACGGCAATGCCTTTCTCTATCATTTCACCTGGGTTTCTCGGCTCTAGCTTTTCATTTTCGAGATAAATTTCCCCTTCGTCTGGCACATATGCACCCGATAAAATTTTCATCAGGGTTGATTTACCCGCGCCATTCTCGCCAAGCAACGCAAGTATCTCACCCTTTTCCAAATCGAGATTTACGCCGCTTAGGGCAGTTACACCGGGAAACCGTTTTGTGATATTTTTCATTTCCAGTAATTTTTCCATATTTTCACCGCCAGTTTCATCCTGCTTTTCAGACTATAGGGAACCGTTCCACCACTCTTTTGCATCCTGGTTCCGACCTCATATTCAGGGCAATGCAGGGGAGTATGCATTGCCCTACCACTCATTCAGTTCAAAGATTACTGTGGATAAAATTCTTCAATGTTCTCTTTCGTGATAAAAATGTTTTCAACATAGGTTTCTGGTTCCGGCGTACCGCCGTTCATAAGCGTATCGATGATGTCGAAAACATAGTTGCCATAAGTTTCCGGGAAATAGCCCGTAGAGCCGATCCATGCGTTGTCTTCATCCTTACGCAGGTTTTCGATCGCCGGATCGTCACAACCCTGCCCCACGATCAGGCAATCAGGCGTCCTGTTAGAAGTCTCTACCGCAGCATTCATGCCCATTGCGGCCTGATCATTCACGCAGCACATCAGGATATGTTTCGCATCCGGATGCGCAGTAAGGAAATCTGTTGTAAGCGACTTGGTTTCCACCGTCGCGTCTGTTGACTGGGGATTGACCCAGACGACATTGCTGTCATCAATTTCAATGCCCGCATCGCGCACTGCGTCAATTACACCATAGATCCTCTGCTTTAATACTTCGCCCGTACTCTCCGTATAAGATACGAGGATATAATCAAGCTGATTATCCCAGTTATTCTTAATGTAATCCGCAGCTGCTTCACCCGTTACGGTACCTGCTCCATAGTTATTGACACCCATGAAATAGGAATTGTCCTGAAATTCTTCCGAGATCGGAATGTCAATGGAAATCAAGGGCACTCCCGCTTCCTTGCATTTTTCAGCCATCGCCTGCGTTGCCGCGTCTACCCAGGTTGAATCGACGATCACATCGGCCCCTTGCGCAAGGAACGTATCTACGTTTTGCAGGGCCGTCGTAGCGTCACCTTCCGTATCGCTCTTCAAAAGCTTTGCGCCGATTTTATCCGCGTTTTCCTGCATATTGTCGCTGATGCTCTTTGAGAATGCAACCGCATCGGAATAAGCATTATATCCGATGATCAGCTGACTATCCCCACTGTCCGCCGCTGGTTCCGTAGAGTCTGCTACGCCGTCCGAGGCCGGAGTTTCGGAGACCACAGTACTCGTAGCAGGTCCCTGGGTAGAGCATGCAACCGCGAAGGCAGCGCATAAAACAATTGCTATTACCATTACCAATAGTTTCTTTTTCATTATTTTCCCTCCATTTTTTCTTGTCCTGACTCCCCTTGTATTTTTCCCTTTACTCAGCTGAACATAATTTGGATTGTTCCGCCAAATCAAAAATCTGTTCCAGTGAAATTGTTTCCGTCCCATCAAATTTAGGCTGTCCTGCGAAGAATCCGCTCATCAGTTCCTGCCAGCGGAGGTTGTCCTCCATGGTCGCAAGCCGGCGATAGCATTCGTCAAGATCTTCACATCCTACGACCATAATTGCATAGTTTCTCCAAATGTACACATTGCATAGTTCCATTCCCGCTTCACGCAAGACTTTGAGCTGTGTTTTCCATTCTGTTTTATGCGCATTCCTGTGATACTCACTGTAATCCTTTACGTGTTCCGGTTTCAGTTCATTCACAACGCAGTAAAGTTTCATATCAATGCCCTCCTTATTCAAAAAATTTCGGAGAATATTCATATGCCGTCTTGTACAGCATTACCATATTTTCCGCCGGGACTTCACCCATTAGCAGATCATGTGTGGGCGCAACAATCATTTTTCCGTCGTAGCCAAGGATATCGATCATATCCTTCACGCCCTGCTTAACCTCGCTTGGAGTACCGTTTGAAAGAAGCTCGTTGTAATCAATTCCGCCAAAAAATACGATATCTTTCCCGAATTCGCGTTTCAGCTTTTGAGGATCCATCCCCGGACAATTCACCTGGATCGGATTCACAATCTCAATTCCGATATCGATCAAGTCTGGGATGATAGAGGTAATATCCCCACACGAATGCATGGCTACCTTCATACCGTATTTATGTCCTTGGTCGGCCAGCTTTTTTTGAAGTGGTTTCAGATACTTGCGCCACATATCGGGGTCCATCAGCAGGCCGCGTGTAATTCCATAGTCGTTCGCAAACCAGTACATATCAATATATTGGGCATATTTCGGAAACAGCCGTTCATTGATTTCAAGATGAAAATCAAGGCACCTCTCAATCAGTCCCATAGCAAGTTCCGGGTTAATATACATATCCATAAGCAATTTTTCCATACCTACGAGTTCATAAGCCTCAATGAAAAAGGGCGCCCACTCCCCACCAATGATTGCGTAATCTTTTGAAAGCGCTATTTCCTCCGGCGTAAACTCCACATCAAACAGATCGGGTGACGGCCATTCGAATTTATCAAGCTCACGCACATCTTCTATCTGCTCCAACGGGTGATTCAATGCCGTCCCCCAAAATCCGCCGCCACGGCGGATTCCCCAGATGGAATCAAAGGTGCCGTCCTCATAGCGAGCGAGTTTCGGTCCAATATATTTGGGTCGGATCGTGCGGAAATCCGCATGGATTTCCTGCATCATCTGTTCTTCCGTTTCTACGCCAAGAAGTTTCATGATATTATGTGTGAGGTCAGGCTCTGCTCCATACCACATAGGTAGACGGTCGATTGGTTTTCCTTCCATTGCATGATAAAACCTTGTTTTTGAATCCATTGTTCCCCCTCCTTTTAACCTGTTATTAAATTTAAAACGTTTTATTTTTTTGATTATACTTCGCCTTCGGTATTGTTCTGTGCCCCCGAATTTTGGTTGCACGAAGCATGCGTTTTGAAAAACGCCGTTTCAAAAATTGTTTTGTTATCTTTGCGTGTTTACCGGGATTTCACTATTACCGGTTTTTGATCCGTTCCGGGAGTTTACAGGAATCCCGGAATACAAGTCCTTGCTCTAATGTGATTTCATGTACGATTTTTGTTCTACGTTTCATGAGCTGACGGATGACATCCCAGCTCGTTTTACCGATTGTTTCCATATCCTGTTCCACTGTGGTAAGGGTGGGAAAGGTATGGTTGGAAAGTGTGATGTTATCAAAGCCGACAATTCCTATGTCGTGCGGAATGCGGAAACCAGCCTCTTTTACCGCGTCCATAACGCCTACCGCGATGAGGTCTGAGGACGTGAGCAGAACCTCTGGCAATTCTGAACGTTTCCGCTCATTTAAAATCTTTTTCATCAGTTTATAACCGTTCTGATTTTTTTCAAGCTGCAGGTCTTTGGAGAGCCATACGCAGCTTTCATCCACCGCGAGTCCGTTTCCTTTCATAGCTTGCAGGAATCCCTGATAGCGATCCGCAATATTGGTCATGGCAAGTGTTTCTGACATATAGCCGATTTTTCGATAGCCCGCCTCTTTCAGCACGGCTACCATTTCCATAAGCGCACTGCAGTTATCGAATTGCACTGCCGACAGCCCACTCCCCTCAATTCGGCGGTCGATAAGCAAAACAGGCACCTTTTGTGCCACCTCCTTTACCAGCTCGTTATCCTCGACACCACCCATGATACCGATCGCCTCCACTCGGCGGTCGATAAGCATATTGAGAAGCTTTTCTTCATATTGTGGCCTGTTTTTGAAGCACGTGATAAGCGCCGTATAATTTTCTTTATAGGCTGCATCCATAAGCGCCTGAATCGTCTTGGCATAGTATTCATTCATAATATCTGGAACCACGATTCCAATAGAATGCGTCCTGCCTGTACGAATACTGCGCGCCGCATCATTGGGTGAATAAGACAGAATTCCTATTGCTTCTTCAACCTTGCGTTTCGTCTTTTCCGATACGTTGGCCGCATGGTTGAGTACATTTGAAACTGTTCCGATAGAGACATTGGCCTGTTTCGCAACGTCTATGATGGTGGCTGCCCTTTTGCGAATCATTTCGTCGATTTAAAACCTTTCAAATTTTGATGACGCATTCTGTTCCTATACTATATAAAAGGATCAATCTCTTTAATTTTTACTTGAATAGATAATTTATAAATAAATTGTGTGTGTTTTCGTTATATTTCATCTATTATTTATATTATATTTTATATTTCTATAAAAATCAACACTTTTTTTAGGAATTTGAAACGTTTTATATTTTGCCACCGAATATGCTCCTAAAAAATAGAAAAAATGCCGTTTCCAAAGCGTTCCTGTCTGCTTCTCTTCTTAGCGTGCAGATCCGATTCAATTTTGAATTTCACACCTGCAGAGGTAACAATGTTCTAATAAAATCCCCTGAATGTCTTGAAAACAAAGGATTTTATTGCAATGTATTCGCAGCACACAAACTTACTCTTTTCCCTGACTGTTCATAATAACAGAGGCAAGGGCAAGAAAATTTCATAACAAGATATAACAGAGTATGACAATCGGAGAACTGTAATGTATGTGCGAATATATTATGACAGAGGATCTTTTAATGACAAGTACATCTATGATGATAAAAAGGGCTAGGGTACGAACTGCGAGAGGATTGAACAATAATATAGATAATATAATGGAGTTTCTATCGTTTACAATATAATAATACATATTGTCAAGCAGGAGGATAAAATTTGCATACAATGAATCAGATCGTAACCTATAATATAAAGTCGCTACGAGAAAAAATGAATTGAGTATGGATGAACCTTCAAAATTAAGCGATGTTAGTATGTTGGCACAGATTGAGCGGGGAGGTGGTAATCCTGCAGTTTTTGGTGTCGGCAAGCTGTTCTTTTCGCTTCGGCAATACGGTGTCCTGCAAATGACGGGTTTCCTTTGCCTTATTCTATTATCATTAGCTGCTACACGGTGTGGAACTCTACCATATCTCTGGCAAAAGGTTCTGTAAGAAAGACAAAGGATGGGACAGACGCTTTTATATCAAGAATGAAAACGTGGGGAAGGTGCAGAAAGAGTTTGTTGATACAAAGAGGAAACGAAAGCCATGCTACGCAAGGCGATAGCGGACTATGAGGGAAAACATTTGTCGTGCATTTCATCCTTATACTCCCTTGCCCCGATTATATTTTCTTCATTTATGTATATTCTTTTTTGATGGGATAAACTTCCGAACCAGTTTCCACGGATTTATCTGACGGTAAGGACCGGCCATACAACGATCAGGTACATGATGAGGAAGAAAACCGTATAGCAGGCCATAAATACAAACAATTCTTTTTTCTTGCCCGGCTGCGCGAAATGCTTCTTCAGAATGCCGATAAAGCGGCGCGGCTTGAGGATATCCCAACTATTGAAGCGCAAATACCGCCCGATATAGATGCCGAAGCTAATCAAGAGGAATACCACGCTAATAATAATCCAGAGGTTCCTGTTATTGACAAACCCCAGATCAAACGCATTGCTTGGATGGACAATCACCGCATAGATTAATTGGAGCATCATCACATTGAGCAAAGTGTTCATCACACCAGACATAGAAAGGGACAATACGGCGATGATGTCGTACCATATAGGGACTTCCTTTTTATCTACTGTTCTATGATTTAAGTTAAGCTCCGTCACCAGATATCCGGCATTTGGAAGAAGCATCAGCCACGAAGCCACTCCTACGATTCCGATTACGAATCCCAAGATGGGGTTTACGTAAGCCAGAACAGCGATCATCAGGACGATTGTCGTAATCAGCACCAAAAGCGGCAGCAGGGACAGCCCCATGTTTTTCAGCATTGGTTTATAGAGTTTTACCCCGAAAAGCCTGGGCCGCAGCACAATAAGCAATACCGCGAACAAATTGATAGCGGCGATCCCCAGAATCAATATAAACATTATGTGCCCTCCTTTCAGTCACGATAATTTCAACATAAACGCCTGTGCCCATTCTAAACGTTTATATTAAATGGAACTATATTTACCGGATATAAAAAGGCGGCTGGCAAGTCCAGCGCAATGCAGGCTTCGCATGGGGGAAATTGAACGAAAATGATCTCCTGTTCCCATCACCCGCTTTCGCAAGAGGTGTTAAGCAAGCGAAAGATGAGCGAATGTTTTAGCCGGGAGCATGGAGGAGCAACAATGGAGTGAACGCAAAAGCCCTCGGTATGCACCGCGGGCTTTCTATACAGCGTAGTTTGCCGCGGCATGTGCCATTGATATAAAATAGGTACAGATAAAATGGCCCCGGCGAACTCATTTCGCTAACGCTCCATTCGAATTCGCCGGGGAAGAGGATGCGCAGCATCGCAGCAAACAAAAATCCCGCGCGTTTGCGCGGGATTTTTGTTTGCGGAGCTTACTCCGGCGTGGTGACCCCACCGGGAATCGAACCCGAGATTCAGCCGTGAGAGGGCTACGTCTTAACCGCTTGACCATGGGGCCATCCTTTTTTGATAGCACTAATAATTTTAGTAGATAATGGCTGATTTGTCAACAAAAAAATATGCCGGCCCGGAATTTTCCAGACCGGCGCACGTGCCTAATATCTTGTCAGGTAATGCTGGCGCTCCCACTCATGGACACAGGTGGAGTAATCGGCCCACTCCTGTTTTTTGCCTTTGAGGTATTTTTCATATGTTCCGTTTCCGAGGACTTCCCGCATCAACGGATCTTCCTTGAAATCATTGATCGCGTCGAACAGATTCTGCGGTACGCGGCGAATCATATGCTTTTTCTTTTCCTCTTCCGACAGGGTATAAATATTCTTATTTACCGGCGGCGGCGGCGTAAGCCCTTCGCGGATTCCCTCCAACCCGGCCGCAAGCGCGCCTGCATACGCGAGGTAAGGATTGGCCGTTGGGTCTGGATTGCGCATCTCGATTCTGGTCGCCGCGCCGCGCGCGAACGGTACGCGAATCAGCGGGCTGCGGTTCTTTGCCGACCATGCAATATAGCACGGTGCTTCAAAGCCCGGCACAAGGCGCTTATAGGAATTGATCGTCGGGTTGGTGAGCAGAGACAGGCCGCGCGCATGCTTGAGTATGCCCGCCATAAAACCGTAGGCTTCTTTGGAAAGCCCGAGCTCATCGGATTTATCACAGAATGCATTCCCCTCTCCCGTGCACAGGGACATATTAATATGCATCCCGCTTCCGGCAATGCCGTAAATCGGCTTGGGCATAAACGTTGCATGGCGGTGATGATCCTGCGCAATGCGTTTGACAACAATTTTAAAGGTCATGACGTCATCTGCCATTTTGAGCGCATTTCCGTATTTAAAATCAATCTCGTGCTGCCCTGCCGCACATTCATGATGGGACGCTTCGATCTCGAAACCCATTTCTTCCAGTGCAAGGCAAATATCCCGGCGCGCTGCGCCGCCCATGTCGAGGGGGGCAAGGTCAAAATATCCGCCGTCATCGTTTGTCTCGATTGTCGCCTTATTATGCTCATCCTTGTGGAACAGAAAAAATTCGCATTCCGGGCCAACATCCATTGTATAGCCCATTTCTTTTGCTTTCGCAAGCTGGCGCTTTAAAATATGCCGCGGGCATCCTTCATATGGCGTTCCATCCGGCATATAAACGTCGCAGATAAACCGCGCGGTACGTCCCTTGGGGTTTGACCACGGAAAAATCTCAAAGGTATCAAGATCGGGGAGCAGCATCATATCCGACTCTTCAATACGCGCAAAGCCATCGATAGATGAACCGTCAAACATGCATCCCTGCTCGATGATGCTGTCAAGCTTCGAGGTCATAACCGTTATATTCTTCAGTATTCCAAAGATATCGGTGAACTGCAGGCGCAGGAACTTGATATCATTTTCATCGATAATCTTATGTAATTCTGCCTTCGTATATTTTGGCATTCTATTCTCCTCCGTATTTAACGATATTACTATTATATATGAAATCCTGTTATTTGCGCAACCAATAATAAAGGCTGCTCTTGCGAGCAGCCTTTTCCGTCCTGAAATTTATTTGCTTTTTACTGGCGGGGAATGCCTCAGTTTGCTTCTCCGCTGATCGTTTCCTCCGACCCGTCTGCGTATGTGACATTTACGTCCTTATCCGACGAGAGCATGGAAATCCAGGTGTTTCCGGGCGCGAGCGTGATTTCTTCCGCGCTTTCCAGCTTGTAGGAAGTTGCGCTATCATACGTCGGACGCTCCCACGTTCCTTTCATCAGCTTGCCGTGGATCACGAAGAGCGCGTCTCCGCTGCCCTTTACGTCTACGATCCGGCGGTCGCTGCCCGGGCCGTCGTTTGCAGCCGAATCATTTACGAACTGCACAATCACGTTCTGGACCTCAATCTGGTCTCCTGTCGCGGCATCCGTGTGTTCCTTGCCCCTCGTTGAGCGGAGGAGCTTATCTTTGGCACTATCATACTCATACGATGCCAGCGCGGTTTTATTCCCAAAAAAATTCAACCCAATTTCTGAAATTTCCGGCTGGTCCGCATAATCCTGCTGCGGATAGAACGTAAAGGACTGGAGCGCCTGCGGCTCGTAATCGTAAACGTCAAGTGCTTCCATAAGGTCGATCCCCGCATAATCAGACTGGGAATAGCCGTCTTTCAGCGGGAAGAACAGCCCTTCATTGGAGGCATGCCTGCCCGCGCCATTGATGCGCTGTTGGATATGTTCGCTGCTGGAACCCCAGATATCGGTTTCGTCCTTTGAGGTCTGGTCCGGCCCTCCCATGTGCACATAAAGGGCATCCCATTCCTCCTGGATCCACTGGTGGTAATACCGCGAAGAACGTACCGGCCCAACAACCAGCTCTTCGGGAGCGTCTCCGTTGATCTGGTCGTTATAAAGTGCGGTAAGCCGCGTATCGCTGCCGTCAACATCCGTCTCATAGACAATATCTGCATAGCTGATCCCAGTCTGCGGACGGGCTGCGTCCGCATTGTCAATTTGTACCATAATGGGTTTATACGTCGTGTTGCCCGGAAGCCCCGTTGTCGGCGATACATCCGTCGGCACCGCATCGGGAGTCGTGGTAGCAGCTTCCGTAGGCTGCGGCGTTTCCGCCGTAATTACGGTCGGCTGTACCGACGGTTCTTCCTCCGCAGGCTTGGAGCAAGCCGCGAATATGCTGCATGCCAGAAGAACTGCAAGCATTACGATTAAAATTTTCTTCATAAAATACAGAACCTTTCTTTTTGTTTTCCCTGCAGCCCGGTATAACCGGACTATTTGCAGCCAGTTTGTTGAATCTGCAAAATCAGGTATTATTATAGCACTTACTTCATACTTTTTAAACACTTTCGTAAAAAATTAAGATTAAGCCTCCCCCCTGCGGGTATTGGAATTTTGCTTGAAGAACAGGTCGGAGTGTGTTATGTTATAGATAATCAGTGGAGGATTTGCCCTATGGCAAAGAAGAAAAAAACATTTCGTTTTAACCGAATTAAAATATTTGTTTTGCTAGGTGTACTTGTGTACGCCAGTTTAACGTTCTTCAACCAGCAAACAATCCTTGCCACCCAGCAAACCAAACAGCAGCAATTGCTTGAAGAACAGGACGCACTGAACAAAGAAATTGACTATTATAAAAATGAACGGGATTACATCGGAAGCGACGAGTATGTGGAGCGTGAAGCGCGCGAACGTCTCGGTTGGCTGAAGCCCGGAGAAAAAAAATATGTATTCCCGGAAAACGGCGATTCCGCATCCGCGGCCCCTTCGGACGGTGTGGAGCCATCAGCCACTCCCGATCCATCGGCTCAGCCAAGTGAATAAAAACCTGTCCGCTACCCGGCCGGCAGGTTTTTTTGGTGTTGTTTGCACCAAGCGCACGAAAGGAGAGATACTCATGCAATATGAAGGCGATATTTATCGTCCGCCGAGCGAGGCGCGCAGTTTAATTATACAGGCCACAATCGGTTGTTCCCACAATCGCTGTACCTTTTGCAGTATGTATCGGGGAAAGAAATTCCGTATTCGTCCGGTGGAGGATATTCTTGCGGATCTTAGAGAGATGGCGAAATTCTATCCCGGCGCGCGGCGTATCTTTCTTGCAGACGGCGATGCGCTGATTCTTCCCACAAAAAATTTGCTTGCTGTTCTTTCGCATATTCGCGTCCTCTTTCCGGCCGATACCCGTGTTGCCGTATACGCTTCGCCCCGCAGCGTTCTCTTGAAATCCAGAGACGAGCTCAGGGAGCTCCACGCAGCCGGTTTGGGCATCGCTTATCTTGGCT
Organism: Christensenella tenuis; assembly: GCF_014287795.1. Lineage (GTDB taxonomy): Bacteria > Bacillota > Clostridia > Christensenellales > Christensenellaceae > Christensenella > Christensenella tenuis. Next base: position 193,501 of record NZ_JACOON010000002.1, on the reverse strand, counting down.
TGGAGTCTGGCAGCGACGAAGTGCTGCGGCGCGTTTGCAAAGGAATGACCGCCAAAGAAATCATTTCCGCCGGCCTTCAGGTAAAAGCAGCCGGAATTCCACTTTCCGTTACAGCCATCAGCGGAATCGGCGGCAAGGAGCTTTGGCGCGAACATGCCGTTTGCAGCGGGGAAGCCTTTACCGAAATGAAACCCGACTACATCGGGTTGCTCACACTGATGCTCGAGAAAGGAACTCCTCTTTTTGCACAGGCCGCGGCAGGCATATTCCATCCGTTATCCCCGGAGGAAGTTGCGCTTGAGACGCTTATCATGCTGGAACACATGGACTGCGAAGGCAGTGTGTTCCGCAGCAACCATGCATCCAATTATGTCTCTTTGCGTGGGACGCTCAATGCGGACCGTCCTGCGATGATTCGCGCTTTAAAGGACGCCCTGGAAGGAAAAACGGCATATAAAAAGGAATATCTGCGCATGTTATAACCATTTAAATACATGGGCCGTCTGGCATTCAGGCTGCTTTTGCATTCCTTTACGGTTGAAAGCGGCAGGCTATAAAATTTTGTTTCTTGCTTATTTTATCCTGCATTGTTCACGTTGTCCAAGACAAAGCCAACGAAACGAAAACGGTATATCGGCAGGACAGGAACGCAAGACAAGTGGATTATAAAATAAAATTGCGGCATGAAAGCTTCTACTCAGGAAGAATTTTGCCATATCAATGCGAAACAAAAAATTACAAAACCGGGAAAAGCCCAGCACAGAAATGGAGGCGGGCGGGCTAAAAGGCGCATAGCCGCTCAATTTACCCGGATCTGCAGGCAGGAGAATAGCGCTGTCAAATATTGTAACAGCATCGGTAAAGATTGGGAAACAAGGCGGCGCTCCTAAATATTTCTTAAATATTTCACCGGATGTCTTTTTATTCATAATTATTTAATAATTTTAATATTTAATATTCATAATTCTACCTTATAATAAAAATATAAGATTTTTTTCATATTCTTCCTCATAACGGAAGCGCCGCAAGGCGCTTCTTTATATTTAACCTCCACTATTTTACAGGCGCCTTACTCCTCCTCAATTTTCAGATGGAGGATATCTTCTACGATAATACGGACGAATGGTCCAAGGCTTCCTTCCAAAATAATAGCCCGGTTCATCATACGAAGAATAAGGCCGTTTAAAATTGCGTTGACTGCATCGAACACATCCTCCTGTTTTTCTTCCAGAATTCCACACCGGGTAAAATAATCTTTTGCGACTTTCCTAAAATCAAGACTGATCCGCCTGCGGCGCTCCTCCGCGTACTTGTCGGGCAGCCCTTCCCCCACATCCGAATAAAGCAATAACCCGTAGCTGGGATTTTTTACCAGAAAACGAATCGTTTCCTCAAAAATCACCAAAAACGGCTCCTCTTGTCTTCTCTTTCGGAGCATAACGGCGAGGTAGCTTCCTAATTGCACAAGCACCTCCGTAATGATGCCTTCCATCAGATTTTCTTTATTCTCAAAATACCGGTAAGGCGCTTGGTGTGTGAGCCCGCACTTTTCCGCCAGTTTTCTGGCCGAAAACGCTTCCAGGCCGTCTTCTTTTATCATGACCAATGCCGTGTTGAGCAATATTTCCCTTGTCTTGTTAAGCTCTCCATGTCTTGTCATTTTATGCCTCCCCCGGCGACCGTTCCATCCATACAGGAAAGACCTGTCTTTAAAATCCCTTCAATACGCGTCTCTGCGCCGACGCTGTCTTTTTCAATCGTATACGGCATCCCCTCCATCAGGGCTGCCAGAACCATTTGCTTGTAAAGCATGGTATTCCGCTCATCATCTTCATTGGTCACAAACGGATAATCTTTAATATATTGCCAGGCCTCCCCATCATCTTCAATATAGTATTGCGTCATCGGCGCTTTGGAAAAAATTTGGTGCAGAAGGTGGAAATACTGCCTGTAATAAGAATAATACTCTTTTTCCAGCTTGATAAGCCTTCCCAGGGGGTCTTTTTCCCGCATCACTGAATCAGAATGGAGCCGCTCCATCATCCCGCGCAGGATCCTGTGCCGGACTTCATTCATAAAATCATTCGCATCTTCAAAGTAATTGTAAGGTCCCTTTGGCGACATCCCACACTCTTTGGCAAGTCTTCGGATTGAAAAATTTTTAATTCCTTCCCTGCAAATCAGCTCAATGCCTGTTTCTATCAATTTCTTTCTTGTTTCCTTACTTTTTTGCTCTCTCATTTTCTTGTCTGCTTTCTTTTTCGATTGATCTTATCATAACATATAAAACATTCCCAATCTATTCATGTATTATTTTTTCCTGTTTCAGACCGGCGCGGATTTTATGCTCATTTCTATCCGGCCGGTCTCTAAATTTCAGTGCAAACAGGTTTCTTGCCAATTTTATAAATCTACCTGCTCAATTTTTGCTTTTTTCTCCGCATTCGACGTCCTCGTATAGATACGGGTCGTATCGATGCTCGTATGCCCGAGAACATCGGCAAGCGTTACAATATCGTTGGTTTTTTCAATAAACCGTTTCGCAAACAAATGACGTAAGTTATGTGCAAATAATTTTTCCCGGGGAATCCCAACTCTCGTACCAAGTTCCTTCATCGCCGAGCAGATGTAGGATCGGCTGATTACTTCCCGGCCGTTCCGTCCTTCAAAGATTACTCCCCCCATAATATCGTTATTTGCACAATAATCCGCCAGCATGTGCCGAATATTTTCTTTCAGAACCACATTGCGGATTTTTCCCTTGTTGATGATACGTGCTTCACCATGTTTCACGGCATCCACAGTAATATATTTCAGCTCTCCCACGCGAATTCCCGTCCCGGCGAGTGTGCGGATGATATAATACATTTTTTCATTTCGCATTTTTGCCGCTGTCAAAAGTTTTTTATATTCATCCATGGTCAATACATTCTCCACACTGTTTGATTTCTGCTGCTTCAACTTTTTTAGTTTCATGGCTTCAAACCCCATAAAGGCAAAAAGACCATTCAGCGATCTGATGATTAAATTGATGGTTGACGGTGAATATTTCGGCAATAGCCATTGTTTGAACTCCACGAGCTCGATTTTACCAAATTCTTCCCGTTTCCGCTCGTCGCGGATATAGTGGATGAACGTATCGATATGCCGCGCATATGCTTTTGCCGTGTTCTTCGCCTTTTCCTGCGTCAGCAAGTATTCCATATATTCTTTTTTCTTTTGCCCTGTTTCCTTTAAGGTTATCGTTTGGCCCATCTCTTCCTCCTCTTTTATTGCGTTAATCTACGCATAATTAACATAACCTCAAAATATGGACAAAGCATGTATAGTTTTTGAATAGGCTGTTTCCGGTGCATTAAAAAATTGCGCGCGGTAATATGCCCTTTTTCTTTCTTGAACACACCTGCCACCGCCCATACGGTCCCCTTCCCTCATCTCAATTATAGAAAATCAATTTAATTTATTCACAACCGCGTCTGTATTTTTAACACATACCCATTTTCCCGCAGGAAACAGCAACATACCGTGCAATACGCAAAACATCGTACCGCTTTTGTGCGTACCGGGAAGCTCTTTTCAGGGAAATGCCATCCGGGGTTTTCTTCGAATTATTGCGGCTATAGAATAGTATAAAAAAATACCTTGCCAAAAGACATACCTATATTGGCCAGTGGGTATCAATTCAGAACGGCAGATACTTTCGCCTGCCTATTCTCAGAAAGGCTGCTGATATGGATTAGGGTTTCTTTGCAATACTTTTTCTAAAAATGGGCCGCATTCTGCAGATTTCATCTGAAATTTTTGTTAACGGTCCATAAACAGTGTATAGTATAAATAGGTATAACTATGATTGGGAGAAACTTTTTATGGCCCATATATTAAAAAAACGTGGGATTAGCCCAGCGCAAATCCTTGTGTTCGGTTTTGGAGGAATGATCCTGATTGGGGCTTTTTTACTATCCCTTCCCATTGCAACCGTGAGCGGCCAGCCATTGCGGTTTTTTGATGCACTTTTTACGGCAACCTCTGCCGTATGCGTTACCGGGTTAAGCGTATTCAATATTGGCGCGACACTTTCCCTTTTTGGCCAAATTACACTTTTGGTACTCATTCAGCTGGGCGGTATCGGCTTTATGACTATGACCTCCCTATTGTATATGATGATTGGCAGGCGTTTTACCCTGCGCGACCGTCTCATCATACAAAACTCCATGACTCAAAATTCACTCAATGATTCCCGCCTTCAGGGCGTTGTGCAGATGACACACGATATTATTGTTGTTACCGCCATAATCGAGCTCTGTATATTTTTTGCTTACTCCACCCGCTTTGTTCCACTGTTTGGTGTATCCCGCGGATTTTATTACAGCATTTTCCAGGCAGTTTCTTCTTTTTGCAATTCAGGTTTTGATGTTTTTGGCGTTGGCACCGGCTTACAGCCTTATCTTGGCGATCCTGTCGTTTACATTGCTACTATGAGCGCAATGGTGCTTGGCGGAATTGGTTTTTATGTTCTTCTAGACTTATATCAATGGTTACATAATAAACACCACCGTTTGCAGTTGCATACCAAGACTGTCCTGAGCGTCAGCTCTTTTCTGGTCGCCGCTGGTTTTGCGTTATTCCTGCTTTTTGAACATAATAATCCTTTGACGCTGGGTCAGGAAGATCTTTCCATACAAGATAAAGCTTCCTGGGCGTTGTTTCACTCCGTTTCTTCACGTACCGCCGGCTTTGCCGCTGTTCCGCAAAGCGACCTAACGCCCGCTTCCAAAATCCTGACCGTTATTTATATGTTTATTGGCGCATCCCCTTCGGGTACAGGCGGCGGAATTAAAACGACAACCGTGGCATTGATGCTTTTGTTCATTGTATCTATTATCCGCGGACGGGAAGATGTTGTAATCTTCAGCAGGCGCATCGATAAACCTGTTGTACTGCGTTCCGTTGCGATCGTCGCGCTGGGCGTTCTATTTGTATTTACCGCAATCATCATCGTTTCCCTGATTGAATATACAAGGCCGATTACGCTCTCTGATACGATATATGAGGTCGTATCCAGTTTTGGTACGGTGGGCATGACTTCTGCCGTTACCGCTAACTTTACTGATGCAAGCCGTGCCGTTTTTATGATCCTGATGTATGGCGGCAGAGTGGGAATTTTTACTTTCACGATGGCGCTTGCTGCACGCCTTGAAAACAGAAACACCAATATCCGCTATCCAAAAGACCGCATTATGATTGGTTAAACTTTAGAAAACAAAGAAGGCTTTTGGAATATTCCAAAAGCCTTTTTAATAATGGTTGCGGGGACAGGATTTGAACCTGCGACCTCCGGGTTATGAGCCCGACGAGCTACCAAACTGCTCTACCCCGCGACGTATTTTATGCTATTTATTTAAGACAGCTTAATTATTATATAACAGGTGGCAGAGGATGTCAAGGGAAAAGCGCGTTTTGTATCATGAAATCGCGTATATATTTATTATGTGCCAATAGTATAAAACTTTGGCGAGTCTATGTCGAGGGCAAGAGGAGGGAAGTATTTGAATTATTTTGATTTTATATCCCAGTAATCCATAAATCATTATTATAAAAGGAGAATCCATTCTCTTTAAGTCTATCATAAAATCTCGCATTTTTAGATATGGATGCTTTCCTTAAAAAATCTGCTCTCGGAATCAAATCATTATTATATAATTCATATAGTAGTATCCACGAACGTGCAGTATTTTTAAGCAAGTCTTTTTGCGCTGCTGATAAATCGAGTTCATGCAGCAATATTATTGAAGCTAAATCATTACCATTTTTTATAATATTAGAAATTTGAATATCAAAATCGTGCTTATCTAACTTTCCATGAGATATTAAAATAGTAATCAAATAAGTTAACCAAATGACTTCGAGATCATGAACATTAGATAGCCTCCGCTCCAAAGTCCGTTTTATAATGTCTACAAAAATTTGATCCACGACGACGCAGGAATCATTTTTTAGAGCCTCCCGTAAGATAAGGTTATATGCTTTAAGTGCCGCTCGATCATCGTTGTTAAGAATATCTAATAAATATGACGAAAATAAGTCAGATTCAATATTAGGGCGTTCAGACTCAATAACCTTCAACAAATATTTGATTGCTCCTTTTGTACCATTCTTTTCCAGAGTATAAAACTTATTAAATAAATCCATTATTTTCAAATTGTCAAGTTTATTATCAAAATATTTTGATATTATATTTCTGAAATTGTTTGTAATATAAAACGGATATTCTTCACGAATAGTTTTCTCTCCATTAATTGTAAAATAATAATTGTTAAAAATTTGTTGGATAATACTCGTTATTTTTTCAACATCTTTTTTATCGTAAATATAGAATTCAAAATCATCAACGTACCTACTGTAATTTATATTTAGTTTTTTTAAATCAATATCTATTTGAGTCAACAATCCTTCACAAAGGATTTTCGAAATAATAGGACCTGGTAAAAGTCCATTGGTTCTATTGCCATTCATTGCCCGCACCATACTATCGAATTTACTATAAACAAAATATTTTTCATCGATCAAAGGAGAATGTTTATCTCTACAGTATTCTTTATAATTTTCCGTTGCGACATCTTTTCCTAAAATAATTGCAGGAATCATATGTGTATAAAAGTTTGCATAACAATTTGATATATCTATTTTTAGTACTTCAATAGCACCTTTAGATTTATTTATTTTATTGATAATATTTTCTATATATTTTGGAGCAATTGACTCATCACCATCTCCATTATAAGCTTGGTCATGTGTAAATATATCTCCATTTTTATCCAATATTGGAGAAAAAGAATTCGAAAATTCTATTGTGAAATCAATTATTTCTTTAATTATATTATTACTAATAGCATAATTTATCAGTCTAACGTATGAGTACAGTTCAGGAATATAAATTTTACGTCTATCTAAAGAATTATTCAGTTTGCTCATGGAAAAAGAATGGGGTTCGATAACATCCCCTATTTGAGAAAAATCTTCTTGGAATATATCTATATCGTATGAGGAAGGAATAAGATTAAATGATGCTGGTAAATATTCTGAATAATAAGAATAATATTTTATTTGATGATATACAGCATTTATATCATAATCTGGCACCATTTTTTCTCCTATATATTATAACAGAATAAGTTACACTATCAATATTTAATTATAACTATACACCACTAATCAAAACATCTCAATATTTTCGATAAAAACAACAGGAACAATAACAAAACCCCGCCTAACATTTTGTTAAGCGGGGTTCTTGTCATATTGGCATTGCTTTTGTCACTATGCTTTGTGATGACGTTTCCTGTAAATTACTGTTGCGGCACAAGAGCTTCCTGCAACGATAGCAAGAATCGCAAGGAATGTAACGTCCATGCTACTATCACCGGTCTTGGGCGGTTTGGTTGTATCGCTTACAGTTGTTGTACCGGTAACGGTAGTTGATTGCGTTACCTGTTCTGAAAGCAGGGCAAACGGGCTAAGGCTATCTACATGGAACTGAATCCCTGCGTCAGTCAGCACCAATGGCGTAACCTCTACCATCTCGCCGTCAACACCATTCGGGAAATGGAACAGGCGGTAGGTGTTGTTGTCCTTTGTCATACCGTCGGGATATGGAATCAGTACATCGATACCCTCTGATGGGAAGTTGTCTTTTGTATATACTTCTCCTGTGACAGGATTCACCAGTTGAATATCATAGTAGGTTAGTTTTTGGTTTTCGTTGAGTGAAGGAATGCCAATAGCAGCCATCACTTTGCTTTGTGCGGCAGTCTGTTGTTCCTGCGGCAACGTATCAATTTGGACTTCTTCTGTTTCCTCTGATGAAAGCGGATAGCAAGCATATCCGTGCCAATCGGGAGTAGTAAATCCTGTTGCGTTTGGATAGTAGTATAAAGTTAAATCGGGGGAACAGTTGGCAAAAACGTATTCCCATGAATCATTGCTAACTGATGGAGCATTTCCGCTGAAAACTACTTTTTTCAAACTGGTACACCCCATAAAAGTAGTTTCGCCAAAACTTTTTAAACTAGCAGGAATTACAATTGTGTAAATCTTTCAAAATTACGTATTCTAGTGTCAGAGATACTCATATAATCATTCCAAGTATCTAGCTCCCCTGAATGTTTACAGGATTTTAAAATGGTTAATAAATAAAACGACAGTTCAAAAGTTTAAAGAGATAGAACTATGAAAAATATAGGTAAAATCAGCATAAATAATGGTACTTGATTATAAAGAAGGAGAATCGATAGTTGCTTTACAGAAATTAAATATATGAGGAGAGAATACAAATGTGTACAGCGATCACATATTACACAAAAGATCATTATTTTGGAAGAAATCTGGATTTGGAATTTTCTTATAATGAAACGGTAACGGTTACACCAAGATATTATCCATTTCATCTTCGCAATGGGAAAACACTCGATCATCATTATGCAATGATAGGAATGGCTTATATAGTTGATGGGTTTCCGCTTTACTATGATGCAACAAATGAAAAGGGCCTCAGCATGGCAGGACTAAATTTCCCAAACAATGCAGATTATAAAGAGGATAGGGATGGCTGCGATAATATTGCTCCTTTTGAATTTATTCCATGGATCCTCGGTCAATGTGCTAATGTGAATGAAGCAAGGATTCTTTTAGAACGGATCAACTTAGTAGATTTGAATTTTAATGAAGAACTGCCGCTTTCTCCACTACATTGGATGATTTCTGACAAGGGAAATTCTATTGTAGTGGAATCGATAAAGGATGGTTTGAAAATCTTCGAAAATCCTGTGGGAGTTATGACAAATAATCCTACGTTTGACTATCAAATGTTCAATCTCAATAATTATATGCATTTATCTAAAGAACCTCCTGCAAACACATTTGCTGCCAAATTGGAACTTAAACAATATAGCCGGGGTATGGGGGCGATAGGCCTCCCCGGAGATTTATCATCCGCTTCAAGATTCGTTAAAACAGCGTTTACAAAAATGAACTCGGTTTCCGGTGATTCGGAATCGGAAAGCATCAGCCAATTTTTTCACATTCTTGGCTCGGTAGAGCAGCAACGAGGCTGCGTACATCTTGGGGAAGATAAATATGAAATAACAATTTATTCTTCCTGCTGTAATATGGACAAGGGGATTTACTATTATACAACTTATGAAAACAGTCAGATCACAGCAGTTGATATGTATAGAGAAAATCTGGATGGAAATACTATAATAAGCTATTCACTTGTGAAGGAGCAGCAGATCAATTATCAGAATCGCTAATGCCTGCAAATTTTAGTTGTTTAGACTAAACGTATTTTAAAATCGTAAATATTTATAGTACGTAGATATTACGGAGCGACTGTAGATCAAAATTGCATTATTAAAGGCAATGCCAAAACCCCGCCTAACATTTCGCTAAGCGGGGTTCTTGTCATATTGGTATTGCTTTTGTCACTATGCTTTGTGATGACGTTTCCTGTAAATTACTGTTGCAGCCCCGCAACGATAGCAAGAACCGCAAGAAATGTAATGTCCATACTATCGTCACCAATCTTGGGCGGTTTGGTTATATCGTTTACCGTTGTTGTATCAGTAACGGTAGTTGATTGCGCTACCTGTTCTGAAAGCAGGGCAAACGGGCTAAGGCTATCTGCATGGAACTGAATCCCTGTGCGTCAGTTAGCACCAATGGCGTAACCTCTACCATCTCACCATCAACACCATTCGGGAAATGGAACAGGCGGTAGGTGTTGTTGTCTTTTGTCATACCGCATACATATTTCAATCCCAAAAACGGAAAATGGTACCGTGGAGGCAATGGCGGGGTGATCCGCGTAATGAATAAATCATGGGAAGAAATTCAACAGGAAATGGAGAGAACCGGCTGGCAGCCGTTATTATAAATTTTATGTACAACGATTAAAATTTTGTTTTAGTCAATACAAGCGGCGGAAAGTTTTCCCGGATGGCTCAATCGGCAAAATAGGTCGCGTACATATCGGCGATCGCAAGAGCGGGAGCAAGCGGATATTTTTCAAACGCTTTTGACTGCGTTATCCCGCCAATATAACTGCGGGCGGCATCATCATAGCCGCTCATATGCCAGCGAATCGCAATCGCCTCCTCTTCCGTGAGATCAATATGCTTCATCAGCAGGTAAACAGACTTCTCTCCGTGACCAATGGGAAGCTCGTCTTCAATCATATAGACCTCTTTTTCCGTCCACTCGCGTTTTCCTGGCGTCTTGACGTTTTTGATTCCCTTTATATACATATTTGTCTTGCAAACGTCATGCAAAAGCCCAGCAATAATCAGGGAATCTTCACGTTCACATTTGATATTCTTATTGAAATTTACAAGCAGTTTGTATACATTCATACTATGGTTCAGCAGGCCGCCTTCATATGCCCCGTGCTTGGACGTGCTGGCAGGCGCGGAATAAAAATCCGTCCCGTCAAGCCATGCAAGTAAATTTTCTATTCCCTCCCGTTTGGTAGATAACAGGAGTCCCCCGAACTCATTTTTCAATTCAACGATTTGTTGCTGCGCACCCATAGAATCCCCTTCCGTTTTTTCTTTTATTATATGCCATCCAATCAATAAAGCGCAATATAAAGACATCTTTTCCCGGCTGAGCTGGCAAGAGAAGAAAAGGATAGGAGGGAGTGGACCATTCCGTGGTTTGAACTCTGTTTCCGGCGTGCAGCGAACATATTTTGTGCCGTTTTGGCTGAAAGGTGTATGTATGGGTTTAGATCAAAGTGGTACAGTGCGCCAGAAGCGCTCTTCCCTTTTACAGTTTATGCTTTGCGTCCATATCAAAACGGCAAGGCGCCACAATTTATCCGATAACGCGCTTGCCGTTTTGTTTCTGAAAATAATGATAGAACCCCGGACATGGGGCCTTTAATACTTTACAGGCTCCATGGATATTATTCCGTTTTCATTCCAGTACCTGCTTTTGTTCAGGAGGTTATGGAATTTTCGGCAGTCTATTTTTCTTCCTGCAATGCCGTGTTTTCCCGCCCTTCTATTTTCATGAGTTTTCATCACGAAATACGATTTTCGACAGCATCAGGTTGGCAAACATAGGCTTTCGATCAAGAGTTACTACTTCACTGAACAGGAATCCAATCATACTGTCCTCACCCAAGGGTACCCGGCGGTCAAGTAAGGTGTTTACACCGGCACAGCCGAAAACGATTGTATCATCTGTATTTGCGAATCGGTCGGCTGTTTTCTGCGCATCTTTTCGTGAAACGTACCGGATCTGAATTTTTTCCGTATCAAGCGCCGCGTTTGCAAAAAGCCTGCCATCTTTTTCTGTAAAGTGCACATTTTTTCCATTATCTTCCGAAAGTGTCAGTTGTTCGTAGCAAATTTTCCCATCCGTATATATTTGGGCCTTCTCCCGGAACCATTCGTCGGCACGCATTCCGTCAATTTTGCCTACATACCTTTGTTCGCATTCAATATCCGCATATCCGATTTTCTCATGCACGTTGCACGACTGGACGACAGAAGGCTGCCCCACAAGCATAACCGCGACATCCCCATCCCCGGGAAGAACCCTTGGCCCGTGCGTATCCGTATGCGCTGCAGTGCCGCCGGCACAGCCAATCCCGGGGAATAATCCCGAAAATTTTTGAATAAACGTTTCGTTTCCCTTGTTCTCCCGGAACAGGATGACCGCATTGCTCACTCCTGCGCCTTGGGCGCCTGCATATTGCCCAAGGCGTTCCAGTACCTCGTCATATGTTCCGGCAAACACCTCGCCCAGAATTTTTTTTTCGTTTCCCAAAGGATAGCACTCACTCGCGGTAAGTCCAAAAGTCTGGCCGTCATCTTCAACCGCTTCTCCCGGTGAAAAAAAACGAAATGTCCATTTTTTCATGATAAAACCTCCGCCTTATGATATTTGTTCCAGCCCACAAATCTTCTGGAAATCTTCATAGGCCCGCGCCCATTCTTGTTTGCTCCCCTCATCGGCATCGAACACCTCGAAGTCGTTTGAGTTTCTCACGATATTCCGTATCTCGCCAAGGGAGTTCAGCTCTCCACAGCCATAAGCCTGAAGCAGGAGGTTCCCCGTACCGGTTGCCTCCGTCGGTCCGGTGATTACCTTGAACCCAAGCGCATTTGCGGAAAATTGATTTAAGAGCGCGTTCTTGGTACCGCCGCCGATGATATGCAGGACGCTCACATTTTTTCCTGTAGCTTTTTTCAGCAAATCCACGACATAACGGTATTTTAAAGCCAGGCTTTCGTACACGATACGTGCCACCGTACCTACGTCGTTTGTATCTACGCCCGTTTGTCCGGTTTTCTCCAAATATTCACGGATGGCGGCAATATTGTCGTGTGGCGCAAAAAACAAATCGTCATCCGGCTCAATAAACGCGGCGAACGGTTTCGCCTTCATGGCGCGTTCCACAATTTCCGGATAGTCAAGATCCGGCATTGTACGGTTCCATGCTTTCTTGCACTGCTGGATAATCCATAGACCCATCACGTTTTTCAGGAAAAGATTTTTGCCCAGGCTGCCGCCGGAATTTGAAATATTGAGTTGGAAGCTCATATCATTGATTACCGGGGCATCCGTCTCCAGTCCGACCATGCACCACGTTCCCGAGCTGATATAGGCCCAGTCGCTTCCCTCCGCCGGAATGGAGGTTGCGGCGCTTGCCGTATCATGCACCGCAGGAACGACAATTTTTACATCCGGGCTGAGTCCCACCTCCTCGGCGAGCGCGGGATCAATTGTGCCGAGCACATCGCCCGCAAAAATAATCTTGGTCTTAAGCTTTTCCGGGAAACCAAAGCCTTTGAAAATTTCGTCCGACCAATTTTTTCCATAGGCATCCAGCATCTGCGACGTGGAAGCAACCGTGAATTCCGCTCCCTTTTTCCCGCTTAGCAAGTAGTGCAGGATATCCCCGATAAACAACATGTCTTCCGCATCGTCAAAGCGCCCCGGCGTATCCCGTACGACAGAGATCATTTGATTCAATGTATTAATATTGAGAAACTGGATGCCTGTAATATCATAGACCTTCTTTTTTCCCAGCGTTTCCTCTATCACTTCGCTTGTCCCGCCTGTACGGCTGTCCCGATACTGGTAAGGCATTTCCAAAAGCGTGCCGTCCTTGGCCAAAAATCCATAATCACAGCCCCACGTATCTATTCCAATGCTCTCCAGTTCGTTTCCATATTTTGCAACATAGTTCCGCATCCCGCGGATTATTTCTTCATAAAACCGATATACATTCCACCGCAGCGAATGGTGCACAAACATGCTCTGCGTAGGGAACCTGTGGATTTCCTCCATAGTGAGCCGCCCGTCTTCAATGCTTCCTACAATTGCCCGTCCGCTTTCCGCGCCAAAATCGAATGCCAAATGCCGTTTGATTTTCATATTCTCCCTCCAGCTTTTTCAGTGTATAGCAAACGGCCCCGGGCGAAATCACCCGGGGCCGCCCGTTCCTATTTTAGTCTCTTCCCAACAAAACGTCTTTTTCATACTGCTTTACTTCGCCGAACCAATCCATGCCGACCGGAACGCCGTTCTTTTCGCAGTAGTAATCCCACACGGCGTTGACGGGCATATTCTTCATTTCCTCTACCAATGCCAGACGGAACGTCGTATCTCCTTTTCTCTCCGCATCCAGAAGCAGCTTCTGCGGCTCAAGCAATGCGGACAGCAACGCTTTCTGCGTCGCACGCGTCCCGATGACCCATGCCGCAATGCGGTTGATGCTTGCATCAAAGAAGTCCAGTGCAATATAAACCCTGTCCAGCGCATTCGCGCGGACAATCTCCTGCATCAGCGCCATTGTCTCGTCGTTCTGGAGTACAACGTGGTCGCTGTCCCAGCGGACCGGGCGGCTCGTGTGCAACAGCATCTTATCGAGGAACTGGAGAACTGCTGATACTTTATCCGCGACGCTTTCCGTCGGATGGAAATGCCCGAGGTCGCACGTCAGAAGAATATCGCGGGAAACCGCATATCCGAGCGCAAGCTCGCCGGAGCCTACCGTAAAGCTCTCAAGACCGATCCCGAACAGCTTGCTCTCGATCGCGTCCAGAACATAATCCTTGGAAATGTCTTTGGAACGAATTTCGTCCAGGCTCTTGATGAAGAGCGCCCTTCTGTCATACCGGTCTACCGGCGCATCCTTGCTGCCGTCCACCATCCAGTGATTCAGCACACACGGAGCTCCTTGGCGCTTTCCCATTTCAGCCGCAATATCGCGGCAGCGGATCCCATGCTCTACCCAGAATTTCCGAATATCTTCATCATAGCTTGCCAGCGTATAGCCTGCATCCGCTTTGGGGTGTGAGAACATGGACGTGTTAAAGTCCAGATTGATGCCCTGCTCCTTTGCCCACTGCATCCAGTTTTCAAAATATTTTACTTCCACTTCATCACGGTCAACGAATTTGCCGTCTGTCTCCAAATAGAATTCGTGCAGATTCGCACGCTTCTTTCCGGGGATGAGCGAAAACGCTTTCTCATAGTCCGCACGAAGCTCTTCTGCGTTGCGCGCACGGCCCGGATAATTCCCCGTCGTCAGGATGCCGCCCGAAAGCTCCTGCCCGCTTCCCTCGAAGCCGATTACGTCGTCTCCCTGCCAGCAATGCATGGAGATTTCTACCTCGTCCATAGCTTTCATTGCAGCATCCGTATCTACTCCAAATTCCGCAAACCGTTCTTTCGCCGCTTCATATTGGCTCATTATACTTTCCTTTTTCATTTTCCCATATCCTTTCTATTATTTCTTCCAACAATTCCTGTCAGAAACTCCCCGATATCGGGTATTAAACCGTTTTAACGCCTCTTTGGAAAAACCGCTTTCCCACTGCGCCACTTCTGACCTTTCACCATGAGTCCCATCTACTTTACATGCAATTCTATCTTCTTTTCTGGATTCTTCTGGATTGGATTCTGATTCTATTATACCTTTGCCGGCACAGGTTTCAATAAAGATAATTGCGAAAAAACTTCATATTATTGTCGGCATATGAACCACAAGCTTGTTTTCCGCAAATATTCCGTTCTCTACGACAATTTCTCTTCTTTATTCACAGCATAAAATCCTGGATTCCAAAATAATTTTTAAATATCTTGCCACATCCTCCGGCGCAGAAGCCGCACGGATATCTTCATTTGATAAAACTTTGCCTGAACGCCTCATTTTTTCGCGTTGCCTGGAACAGGAAGCCAATTGCCACGGGAGTCACAACCGCATGCGCCACACCAAACAGCGCATCATAAACAATCACCGCATCCAGCGAGATCATCGACGTAAGTTTATGGTAAATAAACCAGCCGGCGAGGAACGCCGAAACCAGCAGGGAAATCCATGAAATCATAGCCGCAGCTTTCCGGTTCTCTGCATTCCACTGGCAGAGCACTGCGATAAGCGCCGCCACAAGAAGCAGGCTGGGAATATATTCTGATGAATAGATCAGCCCCTTTTGGAAAGTCATCACCGCCAGGTTAAAAGCGTTTGCAAAAAATTGCGTTGCAAAATGGTACGCCAGCAGGATTGTCCCCCACATAAATACACGGGACACTACCGCTTTTTTCTTTACGTTTGAAAGCGCGGCGACCGCAATGCCTGCCAAACAGATGACCCCAAATCCGCCATACGCATACAGGGTGTAAATAACCTGCCCGGCCGAAACTTCCTCTCCACGGGTCGCCTCGCCAACATAGAGGCCATACGTGATAAAAAAGAACGCGCAGGCCAATAAAAGCAAAACTGCAAGAACGATCCCTGGTTTTTGTTTTTTTGTTGTCGTATCCATTCAGATTATCCTCTCATGAAAACGTTTTAGTAAATTTTTATAATACCAAACTTCCGGTAAAATCTTTCGAATCAATAAATTTCATTTTGTTGTAGGAAAATACATGTTTTTTGTTTATTCTTTTATTATATATGATAAAATAAAAGAAGCAATAGAAAAGGTTGTCTATTTTTATAAATATCTTGTGGAGTAATATCATTATGGAAACATTGACCAGGGAATTTACAACAGATTTGACGGAAGATTCCACCTGGATTTTCAATACGCCGGGAGAGCTCACAAAGTCATTCCTCCTGTATGTGCAGGAGCTTGGATACTTTAAAGCATCCTCGAATTATTATACCAGCCAGGAAAATATATCTTCCTATCTTATTATGCTTACGCTTTCCGGGCAGGGAACATATGCCATAGGCGGAAAGACCTATGAATTGAAGGCAGGCGACCTTGTTTTTGTCGATTCCATGGAACCGCATACGCACCGTACAAGCAAGCATTCCAAGGAAAACTGGAACATTCTTTGGGCACAGTTCAACGGGATCACCGCGCGCGGTTATTATTCCCAATTTAAAACCCGCGATATCCCCGTCCTTGACGCCTCGAAAAATCCCAAAATACAGCTCCTGATGGAAAAACTTCTCTCCGCAAATAAATCCAAGAGCATTGGCGCGGAGTTTCTCTCTTCCCGTATTCTGGTGGAACTCCTGACGGAAATCCTCTTTACTGCCGGCGCAGTCGTTTCGCCTAAGATCAATATGCCGCAGTTTATCCAGACGGCGCTTGCCGATATCGACGCGCATTTTCCCGAAAACCTGAGTCTCGAGTATTTTTCGGATAAATTGCGGTTGAGCAAATATCATTTTGCAAAAGAATTTAAAAAATATACCGGCTATTCCCCGGTGGAATACATTATCAATACCCGCATTAACCACGCGAAGGAATATTTGCAGTATTCCGACCTCACCATTACCGATATTTCGGAAGCAGTCGGATTTAACAATACCTGTCATTTCATTAACATGTTTAAGCAAAAGGTGGGGATCACTCCGCTAAAATTCCGCAAGCAGTATCAGAACGTTTCCAAATAGGACGCTGCCCTGTATACAAAACGCGCCCCGCACGGCAGCGGGGCGCGTTTGAGTTTTCAAAAAAGTCTCGCCGCTGCGCGGCTGGACACTTTTTCGAGTTTGCGGCGATTTTATTGCGCGCAAAACGCGCGGTCATAAAAGCGCCATAGGAGCGGACCTGCGGGCGCGCATGTCGCCCTTGTCCGCAAATTAACAGCTTATGATCATCCGTAATAAAATTTATTGATAATCTGAAATGCACCCCGCACAGCAGCGGGGCGCGTTTCGGTTTGCTTTTCTCTTAGTTTTCTTAAATACGGACGCAGGCGAAGCCCATTGCCTCTGCAAATACTTCCACTTCCTGAGAAATATCCCCGATACCGAGCGAATTATGATGCTGCGGCCCTTCCTGACACCACTCGTTGACAAACTGCGGGATCGGCTTGGAGATCTTCAGCCGTCCGTTCGGGTTGCCGACGTGGAGGATATCTCCGTCTACGACCTCTCCGACCGTATAGATCAGCTTGAACGTATCGACATCCGGATCACTCTGCGTCATATTGACCAGCGTGACCGGCCCTTTCTTCAGGTTAAAGTCTACGCCGAGGCCGCGGCCCGTCTTCCCGTGCTGGATATCCAGATGCTGAAGCACCGGTTTTCCTTCGGATACGTTGAAGTTGACCGGGCCGTCATGGCTGATGAGAATAAAATCGTTGTCGTAATCGATCGTATTGAACTCAAGGAACATGCCGCCCGCGCCGACGAGGTCCATAAACTTCATGGCCATTGCCGTCTTGACATCGCCTTCCGTTACGCCCGGGCGTCCCATGGAAGCAAGGCGGGAGCCGGCGATGGTCGACTGTGCACGCAGATGCGTGTAGAGATCGGAAACGCCCCACCAATAATATCCGTAACCGCTGATATCATATTTCTGTTTGATGATCTTGTCGTACACCACGGCGATTTTTGCGGATTCATACATGTGCTCGTCTGTTACATTGTCCTCTACCGCGTAGAAATCCCGGAACTGCGCGTTCATGTTTTTGATCTCGTCTTCCGTTACTTTATTATATTCCACTTCAAATTCTTCGACCTCCGGGCGCACAAACATTTTGCCCGTCGCCGCGAGCAGCTTATGGTCGTCGCCGGGCATATCCGTCATGTTTGTATAAGGAGCGCCAATAATTGCGAAATTCAGTTTTTTGAATTCGCGCGCGGCGGCCGCACCGATCGCGTCCCGCTTGATCTCCGTCCAGAAGCGTTCGTCTTTAAGCGGTCCTGTGATCACCTTGAATTTGCGGCGCATCCGCACGAGGATATTCGCATATTCCGGTACGCAGCAAATACCGCTGTGATGCAGGAAGTCACTTGTAGACGCGGTCTTGAGATCGTAGGTGGAATCCTCATGCGTGACGAGGAGCCGCACCGGTATCTCTGGGCGAAGCGCCCGAACCGCAGGCACGATGATCATACCCGTTGTATAGCCGAAAGGCAGGATATAAAGAATATCGATCCCCTCTTCTACAAAGCGCTTTCCGGCTTCTTCCGCACGCTCCGGCGTATCTACAAATTTTTCCAGAACGACTTCTCCTACCTGTTCAAACCGCTTCATATAGCGTTCCAGCATTTTCGCCCCGATATCGAGAAATTCAGGGAACTGCGGCCAATAGGCTTTCAGTCCTGTGTACATCACACCGATCTTCGGCGTTACCTTTGGTTCCAATTTTGCCATGATTCATTTCCTCCGATTATTTGAATAATACATGCCGCTGCGTATTTTCCTCACATGCAGCCGCAAACTTTTTTTACAAAATATTTATATTTATTAATAGGGTTTCGAATATTCTTGGGTTCTAAAACCATGATATTATGTATTTTTTCGCATGTCAAACAAATATATTCGAAAAGATTTGATTGTAAAATTATACAGCAATATTGTTATGTTTTTTGATTTCCATTGCACAATTTAGCGATAAAAGCATGCCAAGAAATTAGAATTGTTACTCCATAAAAAAAATCGGCTCGGCACAGACCTCCATCACGGGAACGCCATCTTCCTGTACAAGGAATCCGTCCATATAGCTTTGCCAGCGCTGTCCCGCCTCACTCCTCGTGATGATATCCAGCGTCTTTTGATAGTCTTCCGCTTCAAAATAGGCATACAACGCCGTGCCGATCATGAAGATACTATAATTTTTGATCCCCGCCTCTTTGTGGATCCGCCACGTTTCCCGGCATAGTTCGAGCTCTTCCGGCGACGCGTTCCTGTCCGCTTCCCGGTTCATCAACAGGACATGCCTCCTGACATATTCTTTTTCGCCGCCCGGCTTTACCTGCATTTTCATAAACACTCTCTGCATTGCAATATCCTCCCTTTTTTCTTTCCAATATAGGGTGGTCTTCCCTGGAATACAAGCAAATAACTTGTCGAAAAATATCATATTTTTGCATGGAAAAAGGCGCCTTAAGCTCTCAGCCAAAAAGCGCCTTTTTCATTGGATGGATGAGCAGTATCGCGCAGGCCGGGCCTGCGACGCTCAAATCCAAAACCTATATTTTTATGGATCTTGGCGACGCGCTACTTCAGCAGTTTCGCCATTTCAGGGAACACCTTTCGGATCAGTATCCCATGCCCCTTTGGGTTCAGGTGCAGCCCGTCTTCGATCGTGATATCCGCTGGGTCATACTTTTCATATTCCGCACGCATATCGACGAGTACCGCGCCGTTTTTCCGCGCGGTCTCAATGATCACATCGTCATACTCCTTCTGCACATCCTTGCGGTAGAGTATCTCCCACCCGGCAAGGGCGGGTTTCATCTTTTCCATACAGAACGGCGGCAGTGTGATGACGATCACCGCACAGCCCATTTTTCCGAGCTTTTCAACAAGGTAGGCATAGTCCCGCGCGAAATGCTCAACGGGCGTATGCGTATACTGATATTCGTCGTCTGTGATGCGCATATCGTTCGTACCGATCATCATAACCGCGATATTCGGCGCAAAATCATTGATGCCCGGATAAAACGCCGTAAAGAGATCGCTCACTTTCAGCCCGGCAATCGAAAAATCCTTGATAGAAATATTTTCATAGGGCGCAAGGAGCCGCTGCATAATGCAACGGTGACTCATACGGTAGCTTGTGATGGAATCGCCAAGATAAGCGATACGGAATTCTTTTTCCGTATTTACCTCGGGCGTGCCGTATTCGTGCAGCACCGCTTCCATATTTTCCCGATTACATTTCTCAAAGCCTTCCAGTACGCCGTCTATCTGATCCAGAGGAATATCATAGATACAGGACATTTTCACCTTGTCATCATCCCGGAGCCCGATATCCGTGTAAGCTTTATGCAGATTGAAGCTTAAATTGAATTCACTTTCAAACATGGTTCCATCCTCACGCTTTCCGCTTCCAACGCAAAAACAGACAACGCCGCCGCCAGACGGCCTTTCAGGCCTGCGTCAGATGCCTACTGTGTCTTTGACCATCTTTACCCATTCGGGAATACGTCCGATATCCCCGGCAACGTCGTAAACGTCGCGCACAATAAACTCGACCGGCTGGTTTTTCGTACAATTCCACGTACGCCCGATATCCTGCCGCATACCGTCCCAATTACGGTCCGCTCCGCTGATGTAGGCCGGATTCGGTTTCCGGCAATATACATAATCTTTTCCCAGCGCTTCTGCGACGCTCTCAAAATTGTTCCAACCCGATACCGAAACCGTACGAAGCTTCGGGATCGCCTTTTTGATATATTCAATGCGGTCGTCCACCGGTTCGCAGCAGCCATAAGTCACAAGGCCGAACATATTCGCAAATTCCGCTAAATAGGGCAGGAACAGTTCGTTAAACATATCGGGCGAATACAGATTCGTTTCCTGCGACTCGACCCATGTCCAGCAATTTTTCGGAACAGGCTCCGCACCGCTTTCCACGCCGGGCAGCTCGGATACATAGCCATAGCCGGACGGCCCCGCAAACTGGTTGTCCGTATTGAGCGCCATAATTTTTTCATCCTGAAGCCACTGCACGAAGCGCCGGCGGTCTTCCATCAGGAAGTCCATCAGCTGTTTCAGAGCCTCCGGATGGTCGTAGGGCCAGAACATCAGATTGTCGTTGCCCACGAGCTTAAAGAGGTCCATCGTGATGACAGGCGCATTGTTCCCGCAAAACGGATTGAACCCAAGATCCGGGAAAAAATTGTCATAATTTCCTACGCGTACGGGCAGGATATCTCCGAATATTTCCTCCAGAGTCTGCTTGAATCCAAGCGTGCGCTCCCGGTCCACATAAAATGTGCGCGGACGCAGCTTTTCAAGGTCTTCCGGCGTTCCAATTGGGAAATTGGACATATAGCCCATAGAATCTTCCGCATGATGCTCAACGATTTTCACTCCGTAATCCGAACGGATCACGCGCCACGCAAGCTGGAAATAATTCTCCAGCACGATATCATCCTGTACAAATTCATATTGCTTAATCGCTTGCAGGAACGTTTTCTCTACATTCCGAAGGTAAGGATTTTCACATTCAAATTCTTCATCACGAAGAAATCCCGTCACAGAAAATGTCTCGAATAAAATCATCGGGCGTTCGGGCTTTAAATCCCGCAGAGCAGTCCACTGGCGTTTCTTCGCCTTCATGTCGCCGCTTTGCGCAATTTCGGAATAGCGTGCCGCCAATTTCCTTAAACGGCCGATTTCCTTTTGCGTAGGTTCGATTGCAATCCTGCCTACGTCTTCTACGGTTTGCTGGTTAGTATAGATTTGATATTTTTCTGCCATCGCGCGTTCCCCCCGCTTATCTTCGCCCGAAAGAAAGCATCAGAACTTTCCGCCGTTTAAAACCGGTTCCCCATTTCGGGCAAAATATTAAATTGCATTTAAAATATATCTTTTTTATTATTCTGTAAGGCGCCTCTCCCCGCGGCGCTTTGCAGAAACGACAGGGGGCGTTTTGCCGCCCCCCGCCAATCTGATTTGATTTTTGATTTTGATCTGATTTGCTTGACTGGGTTTACTGTTTCTTGAGCGCCCCGCTGCGGATAACGTCGATCAAGACCGCAAGGATCAGGATCGAACCTGTAACAACCCACTGCACATACTGGTTGACCCCCATTACCTGCAGACCGTTGGCGATGATGGACAGGATCAAAATACCAAGCAAGGTCCCCACCATGGATCCCTTGCCGCCCGAGAGCGAAAGGCCACCCAAAACGATAGCCGCGATGACGTCCATTTCCGTACCTGCACCGGAAGACGGCAGCGCCGCGCCGACCTGCGCCGAGAGCAGCATGCCTGCAAAGCCCGCGCACAAGCCGCTGATCAGGTAGCAAATAAATTTAATTTTATTCGAATTGATACCTGAAAGACGGCTGGCCGTCTCGTTTCCGCCGACCATGTAGACCTGACGTCCAAACCGCGTATACTTGAGCAGGAAGAACGCAAGGAAGAAGAAACCAAACGCAATCAGTACAGAAACCGGAACCACGCCTCCGATGTAGCCGCGTCCCATGAAAATGAGGCTCTTATCCGCCACCTGAATTGTTACATCCGTAAACAACCAAGCAATACCACGGAAAATCTGCATGGTAGCGATGGTCGTGATGATCGGGTTAATCTTCAGGTAAGCAATCAGTACGCCATTGATCGCGCCAAAGCCAAGCCCAATGCCGAGCGCAAGCAAGATTACCAGCCAAACCGGCGCGCCCATGGAAACGGATACCGTCGCGCATACAACGCCCGCAATCGCGCCCGTCGCATTCTGGGAAAGGTCCATGCCGCCGGTAATCATGGCGATCGTCGCACCGGACGCCCGGATAAGCGTAATCGCCGAAGCCAGCAAGATGTTCATTAAATTGTCAAACGATGAGAAGAAGGGAGACGCGATGCCAAGCACCACCCACAGGGCAACGATAGCAATGATCAGGCTGAGGTTATTGCCCATGCTCCCCATTCTTTCTTTCATTGATTTTTTCTGCACAGCAGCCTCATTCGTCTTCATTGTTCTCCTCCTACCGCAATCTGTAAAATTTGCTTTTGCGTGAAATCTTTGCGATCAAATTCGCCTTTGATTTCGCCTTCCTTGAAGATCAGTATCCGGTCCGCGATGCCCACCGTTTCAGGCAACTCGCTCGAAATCATGATGACCGCAATTCCCTCCTGGCACAATTCTTCCAAAAGCTTATAGATTTCCACCTTCGCGCCCACGTCAATTCCACGCGTCGGTTCATTGACAATCAACACTTTCGGACTGGCCGCCAACCACTTCGCCAGAACGACTTTCTGCTGGTTGCCGCCCGAAAGGGAATCTACCGGAACGTCCGGCGACGGGGTTTTGATCCGGAGCTTTTTGATCCAATCGTCGATCAGCTCCGTTTCCTTCTTTTTATCGATGATTGCGCCAAGCTGGTCGAGCACCGTGACGGACGTATTGGCACGCACGGTCTGGATCAGGATCAAGCCTTCATCTTTCCGGCTGGCCGGCACATATGCAAGGCCGTACTTTTTCGCTTCGATCATGTTTTTGATCGTAACCTGCTTCCCCTCTATGTAGATCTCTCCGGCCGTCATTTCCTTCTTGCCGAGAATACCCTCCACAGCTTCCGTACGCCCGGAACCGAGCAAACCGAACAAGCCGAGGATTTCACCCTTACGAACCTTGAAACTGACGTCATGCGCAATCTCGCAGTCGAGATGCTTCACTTCGAGAACCGTTTCGCCGATCTGCGCCTCTTCCTTGGGATACATATCCGAAAGTTCGCGGCCTACCATCAGCTCAACGAGTTCTTCTTCGGTAGTATCCTTAGTATTCAGATAACCTACGCGTTTTCCATCGCGCATAACCTGTATTTTGTCTGTCACCGCAAACACTTCATCCAGCTTATGAGAGATATATAAGATCGATACTCCCTTTGAGGCCAAATCCTTGATAAATGCGTAAAGCTGTTCAATCTCCGTTTCAGAAAGAGCCGAAGTCGGCTCGTCCATCACGAGCACTTTGACGTCCTTGGAAACCGCACGCAGGATTTCAATCATCTGCTTTTCCGCAACCGTCAAAGTCCCTACCTTGGTGAACGGATCGTATGGCAGATCAAATTTATTGAGAAGCTCCTGCGCCTGTTTTCTCAGTTTTTTAAAATCAACCGTCTTAAAAGCGCCTTTTACAGGCAATTCGCCCATGAAAAGGTTTTCAGCTATCGTCATCTCATCCAAATAGTTCAGTTCCTGGTATATGATTGCAATTCCCAGATCGAGGCGTTCCCGGGCATTTTTTTCCGGCGGGACCAGTTCCCCGTCCAAATAAATTTCGCCATGGTCGTTTAAAAGCGCGCCGGAAAGTATTTTCATCATAGTGGACTTGCCGGCGCCATTTTCGCCGATCACCGCTAGGACCTCCCCTGCCTTCACTTCCAGATCAACACCATCGAGCGCGAGCACGCCGGGGAATTGCTTTGTGATACCCTTCATCTGAAGCCTGTATTCGCTACCCATAGTTTCTCCCCTAATTTCTTCAGAATTTTCCGATTAAAAAGGGCCGCCGCATAAACGCAGCGGCCCTTTCCCTTTACTCTCTACGCAGTGAACCTGTTATTTGATGGTCCAAGCTGCCTTGTAATCTTCATATGCCTGCGCATAGTCCGCGATCATGTCGGGTGAAACGAATACGTGATCAACCGTGATCTTCGTATCGGGATCCGTGTTTTTCCCGGAAGCGATGTCCATTGCCAGCGGAACGATGTATTCGCCGTACCGTTCAGGATAGTATGCAACGGAACCGGTGTAGCCTTCATACAGTTCTCCGGAGAGAGCCGCGTCGATGTAAACCTGGCTTACGTTGTGGGAAGCGAATACGCAGTCTTCCTCACGTCCGAGTGTTTCAGCACCCGCCAGAGCGCCCGTCGTCGTTTCGTCGTTAACCGCGACCACGCCTACGCTGTGCGCATCCGGATGAGCCGTCAGCCACGCCGTCATTTTATCACGGCCAGCGATTGTCGTCTCAGATCCGCCGCCGCCCAGTTCGATCCATTCGATCTGGTCTTCCGCTACTTCAATGCCCTTATTCTTCAGACCATCGATTGCGCCAGCCATTCTCTTTTTCACTTCGTCGCCGTTTTCAGAATTGTGGAACAGTACGAGGTAATCCAGTTTGCCGTCTTTGTTTGCATTGACATAGTCGCCGATCGCTTCACCGCACAGCTCGCCTGCCATCTGGTTATTGGCGCCCATGAACCACGATTTGTCACCGCTTGCGGAAACATATTCCACATCGATGCCGATCACGCCCTTGCCGCCTTTTTCCTTCACGACGTCAACGATATTGCCGCCAACCTGAGCGTTTACGTTAAAGTCAACGATGACGTTCGCGCCCTGCTGAAGCAAGGATTCCACCTTCGGGATGATCTGCTGCGGATCGAATTCGGATACTGCATACAGGACTTCCACACCCTTTTCCGCCGCAACGTTCTTGATGCTGTTGTTTACGTCGTTGTGGAACTGGTTTGATTCCGTGCCGGCATTCAGGCCGATCACGCACTCGCTCGCTTCCGCAGCCGGTTCCGAAGCTTCTGTGGAAGCCTCTGTCGATGCCTCCGTGGACGCCTCTGTCGACGCTTCAGCCGGGGCCGAAGACTCTGCCGGAGCAGGCGTGGAGCATGCCGCAAACATGAACAATGCGACCAACACTACCGCTACTACTACTGTGATTTTCTTCATTTCTTTTCCTCCCAGTTTTATTATTTGCGTCTATTTTTTCTTTGCCGGACCGGAAACGGCCGGCAAACTGTTAAATCGTTTTAATGAAGTTAACATCAATTAAAACGTTCTAGTATCGTTGATAATAAGCCAATTTTCGTTCTCTTTTCACTTGTGCCTTTTGAATCACTACGCCAATGATGAATTGAACTTAAATGCCTGTATTAAATGCAGTCCACCCTTTTTGCAAACCGCCTTTTGACTACTCCGTATTTTCTTTTCAGTGTTGATAAAATACTATCATTTTGTTGAGCAATATGTTTCTTTAACGTTAAACCTATTTTATTCCAAAAGGAGCCTTTTGTCAACTACTTATTTTTATTCTCTCTGTTTATAATGATTGATCCACCCTCGGGACTTTTGCTCCCTTTATGTTTTCTAAACTATAAATCATAAACACCGCACTTGTCAATGCTATTTTTTCACAAAGGCTTAAAAATTATAATTTTGCCACAAGATTCTGAAATTTTATACGCTTTTTTTGCAAGAATAAAGCAGATATTCCAAAAAATAACTTATGTAGAATGGCGCAATACGAGGTCGGGACGCAAAATAATGTTCTGGCGCCCTTCAAATTTGCCTTGGATTCGGTCGAGAAGGATCTCTGTTCCCATCTTGCCAATCTTATACTTCGGCTGGCGCACCGTCGTAAGCGGGACGCGCAAATAGGCCGCATATTCAATATCGTCATACCCCGCCACGCGGATATCCTCCGGTATTCGAAGACCCGCCTCTATAATCGCTTCCATTGCGCCGATCGCAATGACGTCACAGCCGCAGAATACAGCATCGATCTGCTGGCTGGACGCAAGGATCCTGTTCATAGCGGCATACCCGTCCTCCACCGTGGGTTTAGCGCCGTAGAGCAGGTGTTCATCAAGGGGAATACCATTTTCTTCAAGGGCTTTCCGGTACCCGACCATTCTGTCGGAATAGGATGTGATTTTCTCATAAATATTAATGAAATAAATCTTCTTCGAACCGGTTTTAATTAAATAATCCACCATCTGGAAACTGCCGTTCGTATTATCATTGATCACATAATCGCTCTCATCTGTTTCGCTCTTTCGAATCACAAAAACATAAGGAATCCCAAAGGAATCCAGGAACCCCCTGTGTTCTTCCCCATTGAGCATAGAGGCAGCGAAGATCAGCCCGTCCACACGCTTGTTGGCAAGAATACGAACCGCCTCGCGTTCCTTATCCACGTTTGAATAGGCATTACACAAAATAATATTGTATCCATATTCCGCTGCAGATTTTTCAACCCCTTCAATCACAGGGGTAAAAAAAGAAAAGGAACTGTCGGATACAATAAGCCCCAGTGTTTTTGTCGTATTCGTCCGCAGGCTTTTCGCCACGGAATTCGGCAAATAATTCATTCGTTTTGCCGTTTCCTGTACGCGGAGCACCGTATCTTTCCCGATGCCGCCCTCCCCACGCAGCGCCTTGGACACCGCGGTAATGGAAAGCCCCAGCTCTTCGGCTATATTTTTTAATGTCACTACTTTTTTCGGCACTTACAGCTCCTTAAACGGGCAATTTCAGTTCTGACGGGCGGCCCGGTTTATTTCAATTAAAATTGTACTAAAATAAACCTGTTTCGTCAATATCATACAGAACAAACCGGGCCGCCCGCCCCCACAATATCCTTTAACTTCCGGTTAGCCGGAGACTGTCTACCGCCGTTCTGTTTCCCCTTCCTCCGGATACTTTGCCGTATCCCATTCCGCGCATCCAAGATAGCCGCCGTCTACAATAAGAGACGTCGCCGTCACGCCCGCGGAATCTTCGCAGGAGAAAAACAGGCAGGACTTTGCCACATCCTCCGGGTAGAGCTGTCTTCCAAGCGGAACGCGGCGCAGCCGGTTTTTATAATGTGCATCCGGATCTTTTTCCGCATTCAAATGGGTACGCAGCATGGGCGTCTCTGTGATGCCCGGGCAGACGCAATTGCAGCGAATCCCATAACGCGCATAATCAAGGCCGATAGACTTGGAAAGATTGAGCACCGCCCCTTTTGACGTCGTATAGACAGGCGTGCAATCCTGCCCTACAAAACTCGAGATAGAACCCAGGTTGACCACATAGCTATGCTCATGCTCTTTCAAATAAGGAAACGCATACTTGAAGGAGAGGAAGATGGAACGCACGTTGAGGTCCATGACCCAATCCCAATCCTCTATTGTATATTCGTGCAGCATTTTTACATCCACGATACCCGCATTGTTCACGAGGATATCAATGGTTCCATACCGTTTCACCGTCTCTTCAATGGAGGCTTTGATGTCTTCCTCCCTTGTAACGTCACAACGGAAAAAGAAAGCCTCTCCCCCCGCATCTTTGATTTCCCGCGCAATTTTTTCCCCCTCGGAAACCGTGCGGCCAATCATCGCGACTTTTGCGCCTTCCGCGGCGTAAAGGCGCGCAATTCCTTCGCCGATTCCTTTATTGGCGCCGCTGACCCACGCAACTTTATTTTCAAGTTTACCCGCCATAGTCAAAATCCTCCCTTTCATGATGTTCCGCCCTTGCGCGCCTTCCGTTTTTCTGCCTGAAAAACGCTGCATCAGGGCGCTTTCTTTTTCCTGCCGTTTTTCCACGCCAAGGATTCCGTTTCTTCTGCTTTTTACTTCATGGCCGCTTCCATAATTTTCCGCAATTGGATCCCTTCGGATATATTATCCACCCGATTGGCATTCTGCCATTCCATCCAAATATATTCTACGCCAATAAAGCCCTCGTAACCCACCTCCTGCATCACTTCCACAATGCGCGGATAGTCGATCGTATTTTCCTGTATCACTGCTTGCAGCACGCCTTTTGCCGCACCTCTGGCATGGAAATGAGAGGCATATTTAATTAATGGTTCTACCTCACTGTCGGGAATTCCCTCGATGGCAAAATGGGTATAGTCGAGGGTGAGCGTGAGGCCCGGCACTTCGCGCACCAGACGCTCCGCCCGTTTGGGTGTGTCCGCCACCGCGCCGGTATGTGCTTCCGTGCCAAAAACAAGACCCGCTTCCTTCGCACGCTCCACGCGCCATGCAAGCTCTTCTTTCGCACGTACAAAGGAGGTCTCATAGTCTTCGTCCGCGAAATGGACGCCCGGCAGGCAAGTAACGTGTTTACTGCCGCATGCGTTTGCATATTCCAGAGTTTTCAAAAACCATTCGCGTACGCCCTTGCGGATTTCCTTATCCGGATGGTTGATCGCCCGGGGTTCAAAGTCCACATCGCTTTGTAAAAATACATCTGCGACCACAATGCCCGCATCGTCCGTTTTCTGTTTCAACGCCCGTCCGTTTCCGGCGGCATCGTCAAATATCGCGGATGGCTGAAGATGCCCGCGGTTTTCAAAAAGCCCGATATCAATTCCGTCAAAGCCGAGGAGTCCGATAAGTTTGATTACCTTATCATGCCCAAGCAGCGGGAAAGTAAAATCCGCACTTGCAAACTTGTATTTCAACTAGACCACTCCTTTCAAAACACTTCTCCCTATTTGTCGTTTTTTTCCGCCTCTTCCCTGCATTTGCTGCACTTCCAGCCACAGTACTCTGCCGGGCAGAAACAAACTCCATCGTCAAAGGACAGTTTCAGCCCGCAGACCGGGCACACTGTTTCCGTACATTTTGGATTTTTTTGGATTGCCATAAAAAATTTCTTCCCTTCCAATCCGGCGGAAAGCCCCGCGCGGGGCCATCCGCACATCCGGATTTTTTTTAACCGCTCAAATATGAATCGGTTCTCCTGACGCCATGTGCGCCGCTTCCATGATCGCTTCGCTGACCGTCGGATGCGGATGCACAACTTCCGCCATTTCTTCTACCGTCATTTCCATGCCGAGATATCCCACGATACCCCAAACCATTTCCGTAACATGGACGCCCGTCATATGGGCCCCCAGGAGCTGACCGTATTTTTTATCATATACCAGCTTCACAAAGCCCGTATCGTCCCCATAGGAAATGGCTTTTCCGTTTGCGGAAAGGGGAAATACCGCCGTCCCAACCTGATATCCTTCCTCTTTTGCCTTTGCTTCCGTAAGGCCCGCGCTGGCCACTTCCGGTACGGCATAGGTGCATTTGGGAATATTATTGTAGTTGAGGGGTTCCGTACGCTTGCCGCAGATATGACCTGCCGCCTGCATCCCCTGTGCGCTCGCCGTATGCGCAAGCGCAAGCTTGCCCGTCACATCGCCGATGGCATAGACTCCGGGAACGCTGGTACGCATATTTGCATCCACTTCAATATATCCGCGCCGGTCCATTTTGATTCCAAAGCTTTTTAAATTGAGTTCTTCCGTATTCGGCCGCACCCCTGTCGCCGCGAGAATACATTCGCTCTCGAGCGCAAACGTTTTGCCGTCCTTTTCAAACTGTGCTTTGACCGTTTTGCCATCGTTTTCAACGCTGGTGAGCTTTGTCCCGACATGCACGTCAAAGCCTTTTTTCCTGAATTCTTTTTCAACCAGGGCGGAAATTTCCGCATCCTCATTGGGAAGTACGCGGGGCAGCATCTCTACGATATGCACCTGCGCTCCATAGGAACGGAACACCGTTGCAAACTCCATTCCGATTGCCCCTGCTCCCACAATTATAATACTTTTCGGCGCTTTCGTCACCTGCAGCGCCTTTTTTGAATCGAGAACATTGGGCATGGAATAGTCGAGCATCGGAAGCGCGAACGGCTTGCTTCCCGTAGCGATGATGATATTCTTCGCATTGAGTTTTTCGCCTGACGGAGCAAGCGAAAGCTCCAGCTTGCCTGAAAAACGCGCGGACTCTTTATATACCGTGATTTTATTTTTTTTCATCAGGTATTCGATGCCTTTGACAAGCCTTGCGCTTACTTCACGGCTGCGTTTTTGTGCAGTCGCGTAGTCCGTCTTGATTTCCCCCACCGAAAATCCGAATTTTTCTCCCTCGGAAAGATCGCGTACAATTTCCGCATTCCTCAGGAGGGACTTGGTGGGAATGCAGCCCCAGTTAAGGCATACGCCGCCAAGATGCTCTTTTTCTACAAGCGCCGTTTTTTTGCCGCCAAGCGCCGCTTTGATGGCGGCCACATAGCCGCCTGGTCCTCCGCCGATTACGATTACGTCATAATTTGCCATGTCATCCACCCCGTCAGATCAGCAGTTCCGGCATCTCTACGAATTCCTTCAATGTTTTGAGGAACCGTGCCGCCGGTGCGCCGTCCACAATGCGGTGGTCAAACACCAGGTTCATCTTGAACGTTGTGGTCAGTTTCGGCTTTTCGTTTTCATCCGGCACAAACTCCTTTTTGAGCGCGCCCACGCCCAAAATGCAGCACTCCGGCGGGTTGATGATCGGCCCAAACTCTTCTACCCCGAACATGCCGAGGTTGGTGATCGTAAACGTCCCGCCGCCCATGTTGTCCGCAGAAAGCCGCGACGCCTGCGCATCTTCCACCATTGCCGAAAGATTTTCCGATACTTCGAGAAGGCTTTTTTGATCCGCATTTTTTACAACCGGAACCATAAGCCCTTTTTCCGTATCAACCGCAACGCCTACATTGACATCGCGTTTTACGAGCAAATCATTTCCTTCAAGGACCGTATTGATGTTGCGGTGGATGGTCAGCGCTTTTGCGGCCATCTTCGCAAGGATCGCATCCATACTAACCTTGATTCCTTTTTCCTTATACTTTTTGCGCAGCGCAAGGAGCGCCGTCGCATCTGCCGTAGTCACAAGGCCTACGCACGGCTTTTCAAGCGTGCTCTGCGTCATGCGTGCGGCAATTATTTTGCGCATTGGGCTCATGGGGATCACATCGAGGTTCTCACCCGCGCCAGGAGCCGCTCCGCCTCCGTTTGCAAGGAAATTGAGCACATCATTTTTCACGATACGCCCGCCCGGGACTGCCGGCGGAACGATATGAAAGTCGATTCCGTTTTCTCTGGCAATCTTTTTCGCAAGCGGGGACACGCGCACGCGCGCCCCTGCCGGTGCGGGAGCAGCCGCCTGAGCCGGAACCGGCGCGGGCGCCGCAGGAGGAGCCGCCTGAACCTTCGGTTCTTCTGCCTTCGGCTCTTCCGCTTTCACCGGAGCTTCTTCTTCCTCTTTATATTCCTCTCCCTCGTCTATAAGGACCATAATGTCCGTATAGCATTCCACTGTCTCGCCTTCATCCGCGAGGAGCTTCGCAACGATTCCGCCTTCCGTGGCATAGATTTCCTGTGTGGATTTATCTGTTTCCGCCTCAATGATCGGATCGCCTTCGTTTACCGTATCGCCCGGCTTCACAAGCCATTTTGCGATGACGGCTTCCGTCATATTTACGCCTATTTTAGGCAAAGCCATTTTTCTTGCCATAATCCTACCCTCTGTTTATTTGTTGTCGAGAACCTTGTATACCGCGTCCTTGATCTTCTGTTCATCCGGGATGCACAGGTCTTCAAGGCCCTTATTATACGGCATCGGCACGTTCAATGCGCCTACGCGTACCGGCGGCGCATCGAGGAGGTCGAAGCCCCTGTCGATGATCTCGGAAACAATGTCTCCCGCCATGCCGCCCCGCAGGTTTGCTTCCTGGCAAACCACAACGCGGTTCGTTTTCCCTATGGAATTCATAACCGTATCATAGTCGAGGGGCAGCAGGGAAATAAGGTCGATTACTTCACATGAGATTCCTTCCTTCGCAAGCTCCTCCGCCGCTTTCTTGGCGCGGATTGCCATCATGGAATAAGCCACGATCGTTACGTCCGTACCTTCGCGGCGAACAGCCGCTTTTCCAAACGGCACCGTATAGGTTTCGCCTTCTTCGCCGTCCGGCACCTCGCCTTTCAGTTGGTAACTCCGCTTATGCTCGAAGAAGATAACCGGGTTGTCGTCGCGGAGCGCTGTTTTCATCATACCTTTTACGTCATACGGCTCGATCGGCGCGACTACTTTAAAGCCCGGCACATGGTTAAACCATGCTTCAAATGATTGGGAGTGCTGCGCCGCGATGCCGCCACCCGCGCCAAACGGCGCGCGGACCACAAGGGGCATATGCACTTTGCCGCCAAACATATAGCGCATTTTAGCCGCCATATTGACGAGTTGGTCCATCCCGAGTGTAATCCAGTCGGAATACAAAACCTCAGCAACCGGGCGCAGGCCCGTCGCCGCCGCACCTACGCACGCGCCTACAAAAGCCGGTTCGGAAATGGGCGTATCGATGACGCGGTCCTTGCCATACAGGTTCATCAGGTCGAGCGTAATGCCGAACGGGCCGCCGCGCACACCGATGTCGCATCCCATCATGATGATGGTGGGATCTATTTTCATTTCTTCTTTAAAGGCATCATTGAGTGCCTGTCTAACGGTTATAACTGCCATTTTTCGTTTCCTCCAACCTTAATAGATGATCTCGCCGTCTGCATAGATGTCGTCATACAGCGTATCTGCCGACGGTTCCGTGCACTCGTTCTGCGCATAGCTCACTGCGTCCGCGATCTCATCGATCGCATCCTGCTGGATCGCGTCCACTTCTTCTTCGCTCAGGAGCTTATTGCTGATGAAGTATTCCTTCATGCGTTTGATCGGTTCGTATTCCCAGAAAATTTCGTCCGCTTTCAGATCCCGGTACCACTGGTCATCCGCTACGAAGTGCCCGAGCAGGCGGATATAGCGCGCTTCAATCAGTGTGGGGCCGCCGCCCTTCCTGGCTTTTTCAACAGCCTTTTTCACCGCGTTATACACATCGAATACGTTGAACCCGTCAATTTGTACGCCTTCAATGCCGTAGCCAATGGCACGCTTGTAAAGATCCGTCTCTTTCGCGACCCAGCCGAGCTTTGTCGCAATGGCATACTGGTTGTTTTCAATCAGGAAAATCGCCGGCAGGTCCCACGCGGCTGCCATATTGATGGATTCGTGCCACACGCCCTGGTTTGTGCCGCCGTCGCCGTGGAAACAAATCGTAACCCGGTCGTTCTTCAGAACCTTGGCTGAAATCGCGCTGCCGATTGCAATCGGCATACCGCTGCCCACGATGCCCGTTGCGCCCAGCATTCCGATATCGACGTCCGCAATGTGCATCGATCCGCCTTTGCCGCGGTTGAGGCCCTCATACTTTCCGTGGAGTTCCGCCATCATCGCGCGCGTGTTTCCGCCTTTGGCGATGGTGTGTCCGTGGCCGCGGTGCGTGGAGGTGATGAAGTCATCCTTATTCAGGTTTTCGCAAGCACCGACCGCGATTGCTTCCGCGCCCACGTAAGAGTGCGCGAGGCCGTAGATTTCATTTTTCATCCACAGCGTTTTTACCTGGGAGTCAAACTCCCGGATGAGGCACATCTGGCGGTAGATTCGTTTTTGTTCGTCAAGCGACATCCCTTCGGGCGCCTTCAGTTCCTTTAATGCCGGCAATGTTTGTTTTACATAAGCCTGTGTTTTCTTATCCATGATTTTTCCCCTTCTGCTTTAGTCTCTTCTTACTTCCACGCCCGCCAGTTTTTCATAATGACGGATAATCGCGTCGTGATCGTTCTTTTCCATGCCTGCTACCTTGAGTCCCTGCATGATTTCCATGACTTCAGCCGTCAACGGTATGGGCGAATTTACCGAGTGCGCACAGTCGAGCGCGTTTTGCAAATCCTTGATGTGAAGTTCAATACGGAATCCCGGATTGAAGTTGCCGCTGAGGACCATTGGCATTTTTGCATCAAGCACGGTTGATCCTGCAAGGCCGCCGCGGATTGCATTGTATACTTTTTCCGGATCAACGCCGTTTTTCGTCGCCAGAACCATCGCCTCGCTCATGGCCGCAATGTTGAGGGCCACGATGATCTGGTTCGCAAGCTTGGTAACGTTGCCGCTGCCAACCGCACCCACAAGCACCGCGGACGAACCCATTTTAAGAAGCATTTCCTCGACCTTTTTAAACGCCGCTTCATCGCCGCCCACCATAATGGCGAGCGTTCCATCGATGGCTTTCGGCTCTCCGCCGGACACCGGGGCATCGAGCAGGATCACGCCTTTTTTTTCACACTCCGCAGCAATTTCCTGCGATGCAATCGGCGAAATAGAGCTCATATCAACAATAATCGTTCCTTCTTTTGCATGTTCGAGCACACCGTCCGCCCCCAGCACAACTTCCTTCACGTGGGGGGAGTTCGGCAGCATCGTTACGATAATATCCGCAGCCTGCGCAACTTCGGCAATTGAAGGCGCCGCCTGCGCGCCCGCTTCGCCAAGTTCTTTGACTGCCGCATCCACGATATCGTAAACGATGAGGTCATAACCTGCTTTTACCAAATTTTTTGCCATAGGTTTCCCCATGATTCCAAGGCCAATAAATCCAACTTTCGACATACCATTTTCCTCCGTAATATACCGGCGCCGCCGGTAGGTTCTGAGCTGAAACGCTCCTTTTATGACTTGTTTATGATTTGCTTTTCACCGGATATTCGAACACGCCGCCCGGATCCATCACAACCGGAACAGGCGACCCCTCTCCATTTTTATCTTTCATCAAACGGAGAAGCTGTTCAAACTCGCGTACATCCGGGTTATCCTTGTCCGCATAATGGCAGGCCACCGCATATTCGAGGCCCAGCCACTGGCAGGCAAGCGACGCTTCATAGGGCGTCATCTCCCCCGTCAGGAATTCGGGCAGGAAATCGAAACAGTTTTCAATCGTTACGTTCATGAGCCCGACCTGCGGTTTGTGCAGCTCGCCAATCAGTTTCATATCCGAGAACAGTGCCGTATCGCTTGCGTTGTATACCCGCGTGCCGTCTGGCAGGTAAATAATGAACCCGAGTGCAAAGCCGTCCATTGCCGTGCCGTCCGAAAGCCGAACGGACGAACGGTGCATGCTCACCACCGGGCGCACCGTGATGCCGCACTCGCGCACCGCAAGTCCCCATACGCACTGCGTAATCTGCTTTGCGGGAACGCCCTGGTCGATCAGCAGGTTCATTGTCTCGCCGCCGCAGATGATCTTGCTGCCGTCCCGCAGCGCAACCTTTGGCGTATCCTTCATGTGGTCAAAGGCGCCGTGGCTCACAAGGATAAGGTCAATCTTCGGAAGATCATCCGTCTTCACCGGGGCCTTTGGGTTGTCGTCGATATATGGATCGATCAGGATTGTGGTTCCGTCGTCCGCCGTAATCAGAAAGGACGCGAATCCCAGGAATTGAAACTTTGCCATATGTACCTCCTTTAAAAGTCCATGCCGTAAAAGAAAAGATCAGCGAACATTGTGTATTGAAAATTATGTTTAACGTTAAACCAATTTTAACAAGCTGTTTTCTCCTTGTCAATTCTTTTTTTAAAAACAACAAGAATATTCAATTATATAGCAAAAAAGCGATTTTATTTCCTCTTTTTCTTCTTTCCCCTGCCATTTCCGCACAAAAAAACGGGCTGCCTCATCTCGTTCCCTTTTGCAGCCCGCTTTTATTGTTTTGATTTATTTTAGTTTATTTTTTCTATTTTCCATCTGCAATTTTTTCCAAAGCAGCCCGGTCCAGCGGATATGTCCCAAGTTCATGCGCCTGTTCCAGGAAATATTTATAATTTTCCGGATTGATTCCCTTATGGATGGAATTGCTTGATGAAATAATATGTCCGCCGCCCTCCGAGGCATCCAACAGGCAGCGCGCAGTCTCTTTGCGCACATCGGCAAGCGGTTTTTCCACCAGAGTTTCGACGCAGTCGATATTCCCTTTGAGTGCGATCCGGTCGCCATATGTCTTTTTCATGTAGCCGATATCCATACCGCCCAGCGGGTCGATGGGATCAAGACAGTCGATTCCCGAATCCACAAGTTCCGGAAGCACAGCCCTAAGATCCCCGTCCGAATGCTTGATGACAAAGAGCCCTTCGGCTTTCAAATTCTGCACCAGTTGTTTAAAATAGGGATAAACTTGGTCTACATACATATCCGGCCGCATCAGAAGGCCTGTATTGTTGGCAATATCGTCCCCAATTACTACGGCCTCTACACCGATTTCCCGCAGATTATGGCCGATGCGCGTACTGTGCTCGACGCACATCTGCATCAATTGGGCCGCGAGTTCCGGCTGGAGGTAGAAGGACATCAGGAAATCTTCAAACCCCATCATATCACGCGGCAGGGAAAAGATGTCCTTCACGCGCGCCACAACTCCCACTTCCCCATCCGCTTCCTTCAATGCCTGCCGGATGGAATCAAAACGGTGCTCCGCATCCGGATCCGGCACCTTGAAATTTTTAAAATCGTTTTCATCCTTAATCGGATAGCCGACCGGCGTTGGATATTCATCATAGCTGATGCGTTTTACACCCCACTCGTCCACAAAATGTTCGTCGTCGATCTTCTCTTTTGTATAATTGAGCGATACTGCTACAGCATCTACGCCCATTTTTTTGGCAAACTCAATCTGGTTACGGTCGCCCGTGATTGCTTCCGTTACATCCGGATTCAGTACCCATTCCATCGTAGGTACCCTATCCGGCTGCTGCCGTTTTAAAGCGGTAAGGATTCGTTCTCTTCCTGTCATTTAATCAACCTCCCAGTGTATTGATTCCATCAAAACCACGTTCCTGCTTAATCTTTTGTGCATACCCTCCTTGCCGGTAGTTGCGCAGCGGATCCGTATCGGAAAGCCCGAGTTCTATGCGGGCCTGCTCCAAAAGCGGCTGTACGTCCGTGTTAAACGCATCCATTACGATCTTATTTGCACCTACCACATCATACTCTTCCTGCGCCTTTCCAAGCGCTTCCCGGTCAATCACAAGAGCGCGCGCATAGGCCGTTTGCGCATTCATGACAGAATAAATAATGCCTTCGATGCTCGGTTCGATATTGTGCGACTGGTCAAGCATATACGTGATATCGGTCTTGACGCCGCCCTGTTCCGCATCGATAATTTCTTTATAGATCAGGAACAAATCCATCGGGTTGACGGTGCCCGTAATAAGGTCGTCGTCTGCATAGCGCCTGTTGTTCATGTGGAACCCGCCGAGCATGTTTTCATCAAGCAGCGTTGATATAATTTGCTCAATATTTACGCCTGGAAGATGATGCCCAAGGTCTACAAGTACCTTTGCGCGGTTCCCAAGTTTTTGGCACATCAGCATGGACATACCCCAATCCGCAATATCCGTCGTGTAGAAGAACGGTTCAAACGGTTTATATTCAATGACAAGTTTCATGTCCTCGTCCATTGCATCGTATAATACCTTAAGCCCTTCATAAAGGCGGTGCTTGCGTTCCCTCAAATTATCCTGCCCCGGATAATTTGTGCCATCCGCAACCCACATCCCAATTACTTTGGAACCCATTTCTTTGGCAACGCGTACACAGTCGAGGAAATGCTGCTGTGTGAATTCCCGCACTTCCGGTTTAGGGCTGCAAATGCTGCCGTAAATATACTCCTGGCGCGAAAAGACATCGGGATGTACGGTGCCGATTTTGAGGCCCTTTTCTTCTGCGTAGCTGCGAACCGGTGCATACTGTCCATCCTCCGTCACATCCCAGGCGACGTGCGACGCCATCACCGGCGTAATGCCAAGAACACGCTGTATTTCAGCACAATCGTCGATTTTATCCCATATGGTACGTGCGGATCCTTCTTCACGGAATGTGCCGTAGCGCGTACCGGAATTGCCCACCGCCCACGACGGAAGCTCAATGACCTGCTCCTTCAGCCGCTGCAGGATAGCGGTTACATCCATGCCCTTGTCTTCAAGGGCCGCCGAAAGTTGTTTGAATCGTTCACTCATGTTTTTTCCCCCTGTACCTTTATTCGTTTTCAGGCCGCGATTCGTTAAAACGTTTTAACGGCCTGCCTTATGAAATACCGCTCTTGGCGGCTTTTCAAAGTATTCTTTTTATGTTTGTTCTGTTTCCCTTGATTTCAGCAGGATTCCCTGACAATAATTTTCTGCGGGAGTATTACATGCTGCGTTTTCTTGTTTTCGCCGGCAAGCGTGCTTTTCATGATATCCCACGCGATACGGCCCATCAATGTTTTATCCTGCTCTACTGTCGTGAGTTTGGGTTCGATAAAATCCGTAAAGGAAATGTTATCGAAACCGACGACGCCGATTTCTTCCGGTATGCGGAAACCTGCTTCTTTGAATGCGCGTACCGCGCCAATCGCCAGAAGATCCGTCGTTGCAAAGATGGAATCGGGAAGATTTTCCTTATCCGTATTTTCAAGAATGCGTTTGATATAGGAATATCCTTTTTCCAGGTTATTCATTTCCATATCTTCGCTGATATAAACAAGCTCCGGATTTACGGAAAGCCCATTTTCCATAAGTCCTTTCTTATATCCTTCATACCTGTCATTGAGGTTTCTCAAACGGGTGGATTCGGAGAGGAAACCAATCCGTTTGTATCCTTTTTTGCACATCATGCCGATCACCTTGCTGACCGTCGCCACATTGTCGAATTCAACCGTGGGAAGATCAAGCTCGTCCACACGGCGGTCTGCAATGACAATGGGCATACCCTCCGCCCGCATACGCTGGAGCAGGGCAAGGTCATCGCAGCCGTTGAACAGCAGGATTCCGTCTACGTTTTTATCCGCCAGGCGCTCCATCTCGATCTCTTCACGCTTGCTGCTGTACTGGTAGCTGACCACAAGAACCGTGTAGCCGTCCTGATACGCGCTATCGATAAAGGAACTCAGCACCGGGGAATAAAAATCATTTGTTACATCCGGAAGCAAAAAGCCGATCACATAAGACTTCTTGGTTCGCAGCGCACGGGCAATTGAATTCGGCTTATAGCCAAGTTCTTTAATTGCCGCAAGCACCCGTTCCGTCGTTTCATCGGAAATAGGCGCGGTTTTATTGATTACATGGGACACCGTCCCAATCGTTACGCCTGCCTTTGCCGCAACGTCAACCATTGTCGGCTTTTTCACTTTTGTCCTTTTCTCTGCCATCGGAACATCCCCTGCGGCTTTATGATTGGATTACTAAAACCTTTTAACCAAAGTATATGGGATATTTTACAATTTGTCAAATTGATTTTAGTAAAATTTCGTGAACGAATTAACTTATGCGTATAGGCCGCCGGTTGGCGGCCTATACGCGGGCAGAAATCAAAGTTTCCCGGTACACAGCTTCTGGAGCATATCCATATAATAGAGGAAATTATCATAACTCACATCCGGCGGTACGGAATGATCCAGCCATGGAATATATCCGCCGTCTTCCACAAGAGGCGCAACGCGCCGCAATTCGTCGTCTATGTCCTTGCCGCCCGTAATGAGCGCCCGCTTGTTGATCCCCCCCATCATCAGGAGATCCCGGCCGTATTCCTTGCGGAACGCATTTACATCCATACCGCACTGTACTTCAAAAGGCAGGATGCCGTTTACGCCCGCCTCAAGCCACAGCGGGACAAGCTTGGTTACGTCGCCGTCACTGTCCACAAAAATCAGGTCGACCCCTTTGGAACGCAGTAAATCCGTAATCTTGCGGTAACGCGGCACGAGATATTTTTTGAACATATCAGGGGAAAGGAGCGGCCCGTTTTTATAACACATGTCTTCCCAAAATACGAAATAATCAAAATCCGTATATTCCCAGATTTTATTGATAATGCGCGTCATACACTCTACCTTTTGGTCGAGCACTTCTTCAATAAAGGAAATATCGTCGTAAAAGAGGTAGGAAAGGTCTTCAATTCCAAACAGGTTTCGGAGCGGTCCGAAAAATCCTCCCTCACGGTCCGCCCACATACGCAGCGGAATCTGACGGTGTTTCCATAGTTTGCACTTTTCTTCCCAGTTTTCCGGAAAACGCTGCTCAAAATTCAGTTCCCAGCGGTACAGGTTTTTGCGAAAATCCTCCCGCGTTTTGATGGGAAAATCAAGCCAATGCGGCATTGATGTTTCCCGCCCCTCCTTCAGTTCCTGCATAACGATTCCTTCATGGTTGCGGAAAGTAATTGTATGTTCATCTTCCCCAAGCTTTTCGTATTCGAAGCCCGGCGCAAAGCCGTAGTAGATGCCTACCTCGTCCTGCCGGTCGCAGCCGAAATAATCCCAAAAGCTGAGGTCGCCCGCGCCGCCGTGCTCCCCGATCTGCTCCGCGAACATATTCGTGTGCCCTTCTTTTTCCCAACGTTTCCACGTCGTCGCCCATACGTCGAGCGGCGGCCACATCGTCACCCGGTCTACCGGCTTATACCGCAGTTGGTTCAAAAAACGTTGCCTCTCCGTCAAAAATCCACTCCCAAAACTCATTTTTCTCTCCCTCCTTTTATACAAATGGTATCGTTACCACTTTTTGTTTTTTGAAAAGCACAGTGGATTGCCCGCTATGCCTTTATCTGTAAAAAATCCCCGTTATTTTATGTTGTTTCGCGCAGGATGAGCTCTCCGCCCAAAAGAAGCCGGGAAGGCTCCTGGTCTGGTTCATCCATACGCGCAAGCAGATGTTTTACCGCAATTTCGCCCACCTGCCGTTGATTCTGTGAAATCGTCGAAAGGCGCGGCCGGCTCCATACGCATAAAGGAATGTTGTCAAAGCCAATCAGGTTCACATCCCCAGGTACGCGCACTCCGTTTTCCTCCAGCCAATTGAGCGCCCCAAGCGCAAGCATATCCGTCGCCGCGACAACCGCTTCAGGTTTTTGGGACCAAAGAGCGCGCGCAGCGCCCGCGCCGCCTTCCATAGTGAATTCCGCTTCCTGAACCAGGCCCGCGTCAAAGGGAATTCCGCTTTCTTCAAGACCGTCGAGGTAGCCCTGGTAGCGCTCCGTTGTTACATCATACGTCCCCAAGCCGCGAATATAGGCGATCCGCCTGCATCCTTTATCGGCAAGGTACCGTACTGCCTGTTTGGTGAGCCCTGAGCCGTCTACACGGACGCAGTCAAGCCGCTCTCCCCGGAGAACATTATCCATTACTACTACGGCAATATTGGTTGAAATATGTTCCAGGTATGCCAGGCTCTTTTCATTGCGGCGATACGCGAAATATAAAATTCCGTCTACCTTCCGGCGCACCATTTCTTTCAAATATTTTTCTTCATACCTGCCGTCCCGCCCGGTGGAGCAGACAAACGTCATATATCCGCTTCGGTCGGCATAGTCTTCCACGCCCGCCAAAAGCTCCATATATCCGTAATTATACTGCTCGGGCAATAGCACGGCAAGGGTATTTGTCGCCCCTTTCCGCATTCCCTGCGCAAAGCAGCTTGGAACATAGTCGAGTTCCTCAATGGCTGCATTCACACGCTCGAGCGTGGAAGCCCGCACATTTTTGCTCCCGCCCAATATTTTGGAAACCGTTGTCTTGGAAACGCCCGCAAGCCGCGCTACATCATAGATCGTACTCATCGCAATACCTCAGGATATCGTGTCATAAGCAATAGGGAGCCGTATCCGGCACAGGGCCATGCAGGAAGAGTTGTTCCTGATTTACGGCTCCTTATTACTTTAACATCAATACTGGCCGTATTCAATGATGGTGTCGATCATAGCCTTATAATTTTCCACCTTCACATCGTTCATAATACTGTGATTCGAGCTGCAGATGTACCGTCCGCCGGGCTTCAGGCGTTCCAGATGCTCGCGAACCTCGGCTTTTACTTCATCCGGCGTGCCAATCGCAAGCGGCCCTGCAACGTCGATGTTACCGCTGATGGTAATCTTATCTCCGTATTTCTCCTTGATGTCATAAATATCCATGGAATAGGGTTCGATCGGGTTCACCGCATCTACGCCCAATTCCATAATAACGTCGTCAAAAATTTCCGTGATATTTCCACAGCTATGGAACATTACCGGCACACCCGCCTGCTTTGCCATGTTGACCATCTTTTTGTACCGCGGCAGCCACATTTCCTTGAATTTTTCCGGATTCATGAACGTACCCGAGCCAAACGCGATATCGTCCCCCAAAAACAAAAAGGTGATATTGCTGTCAAGCGCAATCTCTATGACCTTCATATAGTAATCCATGCACTTGTCCATCATCACTTCGATAAATTCCGTATCCGTATAGGCCATTGCAAAGAAGTCCTCGAAACCGATCAGGAACTGGTAGCAAGTCTGGAAAATGGTTCCCGTAAGAATAAATGTACCGATTCCCGTTCCCTCAATCGCCTTATTATAAATATCGAAATATTCCTTGCGCGGAGCAAAATCGAGTTCCCAGTTCGGTTCCACAATCTTTTCGAGATCCTCGAAACTTTTAATGCGGCCGTCGTTTACAATATGCAGGTCGCCTTTTTCGTCCTTATATTTGAAAGGCGCCCACAGCGCTTCAAAGCCCATGACGTCCTGCCCATTAAAATTCAGGATTTCTATATAATCCTTTGGATCCATAGGCGGCGCCACAAATGTTTTATCCGACGCGCCGCGCGCTGCCGCAAGGGTAGAACCCGCGTCCCGTCCGAGAATCGCCTTTACGACGTCTTCTTCAATTGCCACCTCAAAATGCGGCACTCTGTCCGGTATTTCTCCGCGCAGAGCTGCCAGCGTGCGTTCCTTATCCGGTTTTCTTAATTGTTCCAAACTAGCCATTTTGTATTCCCCTTTCTTTTATCTCCCCAAAATTGCATCGTTACCACTTTTTATCATTTGAAAGGCGCGTCCCTCCGCACCTTTCTTTTCAATCAATACTGTCCGTATTTCTTACACATTTCGATGAAAAATTCCACCCGCTCCGGCGATACGTCCGGCTGCATGA
The DNA here is from genome assembly GCF_014287795.1 of Christensenella tenuis. GTDB lineage: Bacteria > Bacillota > Clostridia > Christensenellales > Christensenellaceae > Christensenella > Christensenella tenuis. The sequence goes on along the minus strand of NZ_JACOON010000002.1, from coordinate 150,190 downwards.
TATGCGCAGGCGCGATCATATATCCGCCGCCCTTACCAAGGATTTCACATTTTTCCTTGATATCCGCCGCTACTTCCTCGTCTGTCCCCTGCGGAAGCAGGTATTGCTGGTCAATCGCTCCCCAGAAAGCAAACATATCGCCGAACTCATCCTTGATTTCCCGCGGCGAATGCCCTGGCACGCCCGGCTGAACCGGGTTAAAGATATCAAACCCGATTTCCTTGATATCCGGCAGGAGCGCCTTAACCGCACCGTCCGAATGCAGCGCCATGATGATATCCGGATTTTCCGCTTTCATTGCACGGATCAGATTCGCATAATGATCTTTCAGCATACTGCGGAACATATCCGGCGAAAACAGCAGGCTCTGCTGCGAACCGAAGTCATCGCCTACCCAGATTGCATCTACTCCGCGCCGCACAAGTTCAAGGCCCACCTGCGTTTGGAACTCTTCGCATTTCTGGAACAGGTATTCCACATATTCTTCCTGCATCGCCATGTCAAGCAACAGTTTTTCCAACCCTACGAGCTGCTGGCCGAGCGAAAGGATCGTTACTTCGATATCGCCGATAATGAAGTAATCCTCTTTATACTTATTGACATAATATTCTACATCTGTATAGCGGGACGGATCGCGCGGATCCGGCCACTGGTATGCGTCTATGTCTTCCTTCGTGCGCGCATTCGCAAGCGGATAATCGAGTATTTCCACATAAATCGGCCCTTGCATGAGGCGCATGCCGTATTCATTATACCAACTGCCGTCTTCAAGTTTTTCCGGCTTGAAATCCGCCCGTTCCGCAGCGCCTACAACCACTGCATCGCTTCCCAGAGCGAGCCGCACTTCGTTTCCACTGATGCGGTAAGTAACGTCTTCAAACAGGTTATTTGTATATCTGGATTCGATCCCAAGCTTTTCTGCAAAATGATCCTGCAGCTGCCGGCACAGATCAAACTGCACCGGAATACGGTCGGGCATTCCCTCTTTTACCTTGAGCGCTCTTAGCACGCGTTCCCTGCTGTTCATGGCGTCAACCTCCTATGATACACTTTTTTTGCTTTTGGTTTCCCAATATCTTTTTCGCCCCCGCATGTGCGGCATTTTAGTTCCGGTTAAATTGAAGGCACAAAACTTGTAAGGATACCATTTCCTGAATAACATCCATATTATACGACTAAATGACGTTTTTATTTAATGATGTCTTCTGCTTCCGGGAGGGAAATGGTATTGTTTTAAACTTCCTTATTTTGTATAATACTAACATAGTGCGGCTGGATTGTAATCATCTTTTCGTGCCATATTATATACTTTTTTTGCTATTCTTCAGGAGGCAGTCATGATTGTACGCGAACCGAACCGTGAGTACAACCTCGATATTACCGATGAATCCTGCGGGGTCATTGCCAATGCTTCAGCCCTCGCGCGCAGCCTGCCTTTTTTCGTATACTGCGCTGGACAAATCGGCGCGAAAAAAGAATGTTATACGAAAACGTGGTATCTTGACGGCGTGTTGCTGCTCGTAACGACGCGCGGGCAGGGCCGTTTTACCTATCAGGGAAAAACGTGCGTCCTCGGCGTGGGTGACATCGTCTTTATTGACTGCACACAGTATCACGAATATTGTACGCTCGGCGATTTCTGGGAAAACTATTATATCCGTTTCGACGGCAGCGCAGCCCGCACCTATCACGACTATATCAACCGGGACGGATGGCGTGTACTTTCCTGCAATGATATCAAGGCTACGAGAAAACTGGTGGGGGAGATTATCAATTTGTGCCTGTCTCCAGACGACCACGCCCCACTCGAAATTTCCCTCGCGCTTTCCCGTATTTTAACGGAGCTTGCGGTAAGCACGCACAGGAGTATGGAGACATCCGAACTTTCTCCTGCCGTAAGGCAGGCAAAAGAGTTTATCGACCAGCACTATGCCGAGCAAGTTACCCTTGAAGACATTGCCCGTGCTTCCCTTTTGAGTCCGTACCATTTGTCGCGCACTTTCAAGGCACAGATCGGCGTCGCACCGCATGCCTATCTTAACCAAAGGCGTCTTGACAAAGCCAGGCGCTTGCTGCTTACCACGCAGATGACTGTACAGGATATTTCAGACCGCGTGGGTTTTTCCAATGTGAACATTCTCATCCGGTCATTCAAAAACGCCGCGGGAATGACCCCCACGGCGTTTCGTTCCAAAAATTTTTATTGATCCCTTAGTCTGCAAGAAGCTCTCCGTCAAGCTGCTGGTTCAGGTCGAAGATCTTTTCGCACATCACAGGTTCCGCAGCAAACCACGGACATACCGTAACATCCCATTTTTTGCAGACATCTGTCGCGCGCAGGCGCGCGTCGCACTCCTCATGCGTCGTATCGTCCGGGCATTCCAGGTAGATGATGCTTTGGTCTTTATGATAAAAAATTGCTTCGTTTGTATACCCGGCGGCGCGGATTGCTTCCAGCATTTCCCTCCAGGGGTTATTGTGGATGCCGATATATTCGTCCCTGCACTCCGGCTTGATTTCGATGACGCATAAATACTTTTTCATTGTCAATTTCTCTCCTTTTATTCTATTTTCAGGCAGACGGCCCTGCCGCGCGCCCTTATTTCACATAGTTCACAAGCTCGCCAATCCCTTCGATTACAACTTTAATTTCATCGCCGCTTTTCATGGGGCCGATGCCTCCCGGCGTGCCGGTGGTAATAATATCCCCCGGGTACAGCGTCATGAAGCCGCTGATATACTCCACAAGCGCAGCCGTATCAAAAATAAAATCCGCTGTGGTATCATCCTGCACCACTCTGCCGTTCAGCACAGCCTGCAAATGCAAATTATCGCCGTCGGCCTCTGTTTCAATCCACGGCCCGAACGGCGAAAAGGTGTCAAAGCCTTTGCAGCGCGCCCATTGTTTCGTCATATCCTGCAAATCGCGCGCGGTCACGTCGTTCATGCAGGTAAAACCAAGGATATAACTTTTCGCGTCCTCTTTTTTTACTTTGGAACATTTTTTCCCGATTACAATCGCAAGCTCCGCTTCATAATCGAGCTGCTTGCATACGTCCGGTTTTACGATTTTCTCAAACGGATTGATGATAGAGCTTACAAACTTCGAAAAAATAAGCGGTTCTTCCACAAGAGGCATACCAATCTCTTCTGCGTGTTTCCTGTAGTTAAGCCCCACCGCTACGATGTTTTTGGGCACAGTCGGCGCGAGCAGCCTGACATCGCCAAGCTTTACGTGTTCGCCTGTAAGCGAAATTTGTTCATAAGGCTGCCCGGCAATTACGGAGATATCGTCTCCATCGAGCACCCCATAGAAGTCTTTCTCATATTTTTCAAACCTGCATATCTTCATGTTAGCACCTCGCTGTATCAGGATTCATTTTACCTTACCGCACAATAAGCACGCAAGAGGGATTCCGTCAGGAACTTCAGGTCCTCCACGCTTGTCTTTCGCGCCTGCTCATAAGGGACGGCTGCTTTATTGGTGGAAAAAATCGCCGTAATACCTTCCTCGTAGAGATCTTCATACCCCGCGCCCACGTCGCCCACCAGCGCGATTACCGGGACCTTTTTTTTCCGGGCGCGCCACGCGACGCCTACGGGTACTTTCCCCTGCTTGCTCTGTCCGTCGATCTTGCCCTCGCCCGTGATAACAAGATCTGCGCCTTCAAGTTTCTCATCGAACGCCGCCGTATCCAGAATCAAATCGATTCCCGGCTCCATCCGCGCGTCCAGGAACGTTTTCAATGAAAGCCCCAGGCCGCCCGCGGCTCCCATCCCGCTCTCATCCTTGCGGTCAATCCCCGTAAGCTTTGTCAGGATACTGTTGTAGTGCAGGAGCCCTGCGTCAAGCGCTTCCACCATTTCCGGAGTCGCGCCCTTCTGCGGGCCAAAAACATGGGCCGCGCCATTTTTCCCGGCAAGCGGGTTTTTAACATCGCACGCAATGGTAAGCTTTACCCGCCGGATTCTTTCAGGAAGCCCGGCCGCATCAATAGAAGCAATCCGTGCGAGCCCTTTGCCATCGGGCGTGACTTCCCGCCCCGTTTCATCCAAAAAGCGGACGCCCAGCGCTGTAAGCGCACCGATGCCGCCATCGTTTGTCGCGCTGCCGCCAATTCCCAGAATAATTTTTGTACAGCCATTTTCCACGGCGTTTGCAATCAGCTCTCCCGTCCCGAATGTCGTTGCATTCATGGGAGACTTTTCTTTTTCTACAAGAGGCAGGCCGCTTGCCGCCGCCATCTCGATCACCGCCGTTTCCCCATCTGGAAGGATGCCATATTCCGCCTCTACCGGCGCGCCCATCGGCCCGGTGACTGTTTTCCTGCGGCGCATTCCGCCAATTCCGGAAAGGTAGGCGTCTACCGTTCCCTCACCGCCGTCCGCAATGGGTATTTTTACCACTTGCGCATCCGGCAGGTATTTTTTAACGGCATCCTCGATATAACTGCATATTTCAATTGAAGTCATCGTTCCCTTAAATGAATCGGGCGCTATTACAATTTTTTTCAGCACTGTTCTTTCCTCATCCAAAATACATTCCGCCGTTCACGTCTACCACCGCGCCCGTAACAAAGGCGGCTTCATCCGAGCACAGGAATACAGCCACGTTCGCAATCTCTTCCGTCTTCCCAAACCGCCCGAGCGGAATCTTTGATACAAGATCGTCAATCTTTTCCTGTGGAAGCGTATCGAGAATGCCCGTATCCGTAGAACCCGGCGCAATCGCGTTTACATTAATTCCGTCCTTTGCCAGCCGCGAGGCAAAGCCGCGCGTAAGGCCGATGATCCCCGCCTTGGTTGCGGAATAGCCGAGCCCATTCGCAATGCCGCCGTTGCGGCCCGCGAGTGAAGACAGGTTAAGCACTTTTCCATATTGTTTTTCCCTCATATAGGGGAGAACCGCCTGCGTTGCAAAAAATACGCTTTTCAGGTTGATATCCACAATATTGTCCCACTCTTCCTCCGTCACGTCTTCAATTGGCGTTGTGTGGAGGATTCCCGCATTGTTAATCAGGATATCCACACTGCCAAACATACCGGCAGCGGTCTTAACCATGTTGCGCACGTCCGCCACCGACTTGACATTTACCTGCACCGCTTTGGCGGAAAGTCCTTTTTCACAAAGCGCTGCTTCTACTTCCTTCGCGCCTTCAAGGTTCATATCCGCAATCACTACGTTTGCGCCGTTTTGGGCAAGCAATTCACAGCAGCCACGTCCAATCCCTTTCGCTCCGCCCGTAACAATCGCCGTGCGTCCCGTAAAATCCATAAAATCATCCCCTTGGCTTTTGATTATTTTTCTGTTTTTGCTTGAAAAGATTCTCGACTTTATTAATTAGTTTAACGTTAAACCGCATCCTTGTCAATGTGTTTTTTGTTTTCCACGCATTCGTCAATTATAATCCGTGAAACATACAGGCGGCGCATGGCAAAGGCAACTCTACGTGCTATAAATAATAGTAGCAATAATTTTATCCCCAATATATAAGTATTCCACGACCAAAGGAGGCAATATGGAAATTACATTGAAGAAGCTCAAGCACGGCACGCAGGAATATCTGGATGTGCTTGCGAAAAAAGGGCTCGCAGGATCTACATTCAACGTTTACGCACGCAACCTGGCTTATATGAACGGTTATTTTGAGCATGAATGCGGCCTGCACGGGATCACGCCTGAAGATGTAGCTGAATTTCGCGCCCATGTGGAAGCCAAATATAAAAACGCCACTGCCATCAATATTATCGGCATCACAAACCGTTTGTTCCGCTTTATGCACGAAGAGCGTTTCTGCATCAGAAATATCAGAAAAAAGCAGCCGGAACGCCTTCCCGAAGTGCTTACGCGCGCGGAATATAAAAAGCTCCTTGCCGCGGCGGCGCGCGAAGACAGCAAACTGTATTATATTATCCGCACGGTCGCTGGCACGGGAATCAACTACAGCGATCTTGAATTCATCACTGTAGATGCGGTAAAGAACGGTTATGCAAACGCCGAGCGCAGCGGAAAGGCATGGGATATCGTCATCTCGCGTAACCTCCAGGAGGTGCTCAGCCAGTATTGCCGGGAAAACGGCATTAAAAACGGTATTATTTTCTATGGGAGGGGTATGAACCGTATTATCGACCGTGCCTATATCTGCCGCCAGCTCAAGATTTTGGGCGGCATGGTAAAAATCGACGAATCCAAGCTTACAATGCGTGCATTGCGTTTGTTTTTCTCATATATGTACCTGCAAAGCGAAAATAACATTTTTGAATTGAATGAATTGCTGGGCAACAAGATGTATGCCGCACGTCAGATTCTTCCTTCGCGCAGCATCAGTGAAAAAAGCCGTACACTGGCAAAACTTGGATTGTAAAAAGAAAACGCCTATACCCCAGCGCGCTTGCCGAAAAAACCTCACTGCCGCGCGGCCGCAAAACCGCCATATGAGCGCAGGCCTGTCTCTTGCCAGCAAATAACAGTTTAGAAAACGCCGGTCAATTCCCGCGATAAAAGTTTATCGACAGCCTGAATGCGCTGCTCTGGGGCGTACTTGCACATTATTCATCCCAGCAGCTTGAAAAGCTGGTTTGTTTGAAATGAGTCTTTTCATATTCCCGACAAATTTCTTTTTCGACGGCAGGAAGTATGGAGCAGTGCTTTGCGTAACATTTTGCCGGAATATCCGTATTGGTACATTTCGGCCATTTCACCTCGCCGGTGCGCGCAAACAAGCCGAAATCCCGTTGTATTTCGCGTGAAAGCTCCCGCGCCTTTTTCATGGATGGAGAAAGTAGAAAAATCAGTTTACCCATTCCGGCCTTAAAATTTCCAAATACAAACGGAATATCACTCGAGTGAAATGCGTGCAGGCCGCTCACTTTCATGGCCGGCGTTTCGTAGTCAAAGCGGTACATCCATGTGTCGCAATGGCGGCTGTATTCCTGGACATACCATATATTTCCCATACGGAATACCATATCGGAAAACATCATTGCCTGCCCGCGCCGTTTTCCATAACGCTTTTGGTAAGCTTGTGGAATGCGTTCCTTGCACTCGGCTGTTTCATGCTCCACACCCGCCTGCATGATACCATCCACATCGAGCACTTTTGCCAGTGGTTTTATCAGCAAAAATGACATTTCCTCCCGTGTTGTGCCAATAAGCATGGGGATTCCCTTTGCATATCCGCCGCGGGCGGCGGCAATCGGATAATCGGGAACAAGCGTCCCATCCACCGAAATACGAAACGTTCCCGCTCCAAGCCCGCATGCGGATACAAATTCATGCTGGCAGGCCGGAATTTCTTCCGCAGGGATGGAACGCAAGCCGTCCGCGGTCCGTATTCCCGCCGCTTTGCAAAAAGCCCTCGCCGTACGCCTGCCTTCCTCCCGGCCCTGCAGGAGCGTTGGGCCGCCGCTCATTACGATACATTTTGCAAAAAGCCCTCTGGCAGAGGGAAGGACAGGAAGCACGCTTGTAATTGTCCCGCCTGCCGATTGGCCAAAGACGGTGACGTTGTCCGGATCGCCGCCAAAGGCCGCGATATTCTCTTTGACCCAGCGCAGGGCTTCAAGTACGTCCCACAGCCCACAATTGGCATGAAAGCCATCGTGCATGAACGAAAAATCCAGAAACCCCAAAATTCCCACGCGATAATTAAATGTTACGACCACAACGTCTTCATTATGCGCAAGATTTGCACCGTTATATGCTTCCTCACTGCCGCTCCCGCCCGCAAACGAACCGCCGTGGATAAAAAACATAACCGGGCGTTTTCCGTCCGCCGCAGGCGACCATATATTAAGATACAGGCAGTCCTCGTCCATCGGGCTTCGCTTCCCATTTTCCTGCGGGCAGGAAGGCCCGAACTCTGTGGCAGCACGTATTCCATTCCATGGCCGGACGGGACGCGGCGGCGCAAACCGTACGGGCGGCTGCGCATACGGGATTCCCCGCCATACGATCGTTCCGCCGTCTTCCGTTCCTTTTACCATTCCGCAATGCGGACGCGCTACAAACTCCTGCAACGAAAACATCTCCTTCTAATGCCGTTTTCCCTTATCATACACCACGAAATTGCAAATGAAAACGCCTGTCCGCATTTTTTTGGATTGCGCCGCGCCGCAAAAAGGAGTATGATAATCCAAAAGGAGGGTGGAAACGATGACAAAAGTACTTATTGATCCCGGCGTTTGCGGCCTTATTACCAGCGTCGAAGCGCATTCAGACGACCAGATGACCGTGGAAGTAACAGTGAAATCCGGGTGCGACAGCATACGCGCCATGATGGACGAGCTTGGCAGCACATTCGATGCGTATGAGATCTGTTTGAAAAAGCCCGGCGACGGAGTATTTTTCGACTATGCCAAGGAGCATTTCCCGGTTCATGCCGCATGCCCCGTTTTATCCGGAATCATCAAATGTATGGAAGCGGAATGCCGGCTTGCGCTTAAGAAAGACGTATCGATCAAATTTGAAGATTAACAGCTATTTAGGGACTCCCCGCACGGATGGCGGGGAGTTTTAATATATCTATGAAAATTCCCTCTGCCATTTTTGTGAAAAAAGTGGTAGAATGAAATTAGAAGGTCAGCGTGCAGTTTGCTTTGCGGAACGTAAGTCCAGCTCGTGCAAACCGCACGTTTTTTTGTCAGGGTTGTCGCGCTAAGTTGAAGGAGGACAAGATGTTTCAGGTGAATGAATCGGTTTTATATGGCATACAGGGCGTTTGCAAGATTGTTGAGATCGCAAAAAAGACTTTCGGTAAGACATCTGTTGAATATTATGTCCTGCGGCCGATTTATGACGGAAAAGACACACGGGTTTTTGTGCCTACGCAAAATGAAGCGCTTACATCTAAAATGCGGCGTGTTCTTTCTCCCGGGGAGGCACATGAAATCATTCGCCAGATACCGGATGAGGAACCCATTTGGATCGAAGATGAAAATGAACGCAAAGTCCGTTACAAAGAAATTCTTGCGGGCGGCAATTGCCGCGAACTGATCCGGCTGATTAAGGCTTTGTACCTCCATAGCCGCACCTTGCAGAAAATGGGAAAAAAGCTCCATTTATCCGACGAGCATTTCTTAAAGGATGCCGAAAAAGCGTTGTATGACGAGTTTGCACATGTTTTGGAACTTCAACGCGACGAGGTCCTGCCGTTTATTTTCGAACAGGTTCAAGCGCCCGCGGAAAAAAACAACGACCATGTATAAAGCAGGCGATTATGTAGTTTGTAAAGGTGGAGGCATATGGCATGTTCTGGGATCAAAAGGAGCTTCCCCGGTGTTGATAGCCGCACGAAAATTCCGGCGAATAGCAGACGCCGGATGCATGCAGTGAAGAGATTGTGCGCCCGGTGACTGCAAAGGACGATTTGCTGGATATCCGCAGCCGTTCCCTACATACGAACCATGCAGGCGCCCGGTGCCAAGACGCGAAGAGAATTTTATAAAGACTCCCTGGAAAAATATGATGAACTCGAATGGATTCGGGTCATTAAAACCGTATATGTTCAAAAGCGCGAAAAACGCCTGATGCCGGGGAAAGACGAATATGGGAGGCGTGCTAAGCGTTTCCTGCATGGAGAAATTTCAGCGGTGCCCGGCATTCCCTTTGATAGAGTGGAGGAATATATCGCTTCTATCGCGGACGGCGTGTGGTGAAATCCGGAAAAATATTTTTATCAATCCCGCAGGAAAATTGTTGCTTTTAGAATGGGCGTATGATATTATATTGCAAGACAATTTAATCGAATGGCGGCGTAGCTCAGTTGGCTAGAGTACTCGGTTCATACCCGATTGGTCGGTGGTTCGAATCCACTCGCCGCTACCATCAAGACCCTTTTAAACAGTAGGTTTGAAGGGTTTTTATTTTGGTTTTGACCACACTTTTGACCACACCCAGCAAACAAAAAAGCGGGAGCCGAAGCCCCCGCCCTTCGTCATTCCTTCGAACTGAACGTATTCTTTACCCTATCGATCAGCGTCTTTGCCGTCTCAAATAGGCCGACGCTCAAAAGCCCGCTTGCGATACCGCCGATCAAGATTTCCGGCGTAAATGTCCACGCCTCAAGCCATGAGTTGACGATCACGCCAATGGCTACCAGAAGTGCCGGAATCCAGTTGTTCGGCAACTTCGTAATCGCGTGTTTAAGTACAAACCCGAGGCCGAAGCAAATACCCATTACAATAGGTATTGCGTACTGTTCCATAATTTCCATTCCTTATTTCTCCTTTCCTTATTCCCACAGGATCGCCCATGTCTTTGGGCCAATGATCCCATCTACCGCGCCAATGTCACGGCCTTCATTTTTCCGCGCCTGCTGGAAGCGCTTTACGGCTGCTTCCGTCCTTTCTCCAAAGATACCATCAATCTTTCCCGGCTGTGCAAGATGTTTTTCAAGCCGCTCCTGCGCCCGTCTCACGTCTTCGCCGCGCGTTCCATTGGAAAGGTTGCGCGTAAGAGCGGGAACGTTCTGTGAAGGTGCTGCGGGCTGTGGCGCGGACGCTGCGTAGTCTACATCGCGCAACTTGCCCCAGTTCGTGAAATCCCGCGCGCTTAACGTCGTTTCCACCACTCCATAGGCTTTACCGCGCGATTCAATGACTTTACTGCCGCCGATATAAATCCCTATATGCCCGCTCTTCCAAACGCACACACCCGGCACTTCCGGGATCGTCCCGATTGCCCCACGCTCAAAGCATCTGTCATAAAGACCGTTTGCCGTCATATCGCCGTAGCTGGGCAGATAATCCCTGAAGGCCTCGATGATAAGCCCGGAACAATCTACAACGTGCTTACCAAACCATTTAGCGCATTCCTTGATATAGTAGGACAAGGGCTTTTCGTTATACCTTTCAAAAAACCGCTTTCCCACATCCTCGGAATACAATTCGCCCTGCCCGCCGAGGACATACCCCCAGCCTAGCCTTTTCTTGCAACCCTCTATGAGCTGCGCCGCTGTAATTTTTGCCATTATAATAGCTCCTTTCCAAAATAAAAACGGCTTTCGCCGCCTAGCGATCCTTTTCTATGTGTTCTGTGATCCTGTAATGCGCCTGCTTTGCGCTCTGCTCCACTGCCGTAATTCTATGTTCGTGGTCGTCCACCTTGCAATCGAGCTTTTCGACGTCGTTTTTGATACCGAGTATTGTATCGAGCTTAGCGTCTACGCCGCCCCGCCACTTGCTGTCATTCGCTATTTTTTTGTCCCGACCGGACAACCATCCCGCAAGCCCGACAAAGCACCCGACTACGGCAATCAGAATTGTGATCTCTATTTGCATCATACCCTGTCCTCCAATTCCTTATCCAGCCGGATAACAGCCAACTGCCATAATCGCCATCCATCCGCCGCCGGAATCAGCGGAAGTGGAAATTTGCCCGCTGGCGCTTACTACAATGCGCCCAAAGTGGACGGTATCGTTTGTGGCCTTGCGAAAAAATGCAGGGATGAAAAAATCTCCGCTCGGCCTTGGTATGCTTGCGGGAAGTTGAGCGAACACCCCAGAAATAGCATCCGTGCCCGCGGTTGTGCGCCCGCTGAAATTTATATGGACTTGCCGTCCGTCAAACCACGCCCAATTTGCCTCCCATGTTATTCCACTTCCCGAAAATGAGATCATCGCCGGTTTTGTCGCGGGGACAAAATAACTTGCAGGATGCCCGCCCAGCTTCTCCGCATCGTCTGCTGCGTCAACTACTCCGTCGTTATTAGTGTCGTACATTGATTTACCCATCAAATTATTATATTGCGGAATGTAGCCGCACAACGTCGCATCCCCGCGTTCGTCTGTGACTATGATCCCGTTGCCCGTGACCAGCACCCGACACAGTGAGACCTCATAAATTGAAGTGTCACGCGTCAGTTCCGGTGCTGTAGGCGTTCCAGTGGTCGGCGTTCCCTTGATTGCGTCAAGGCATACTATGCGGTTTGCAAGGTCCTTTCGTGCAACAATGCGGTCTATTCGGCTATAGCCGGATTCCACGGAATCAATTAGAACGCTTTTGCTCTCGTGCAAAATCCCGGTTCGCCCATCCACGACTACCACACCCGTATTGACAATAACTGCACCTGCGCCGGATTCGCACGCAAGATTATCTCCTTTGCCCTGTATAATTCCAGTCCCCAAAATGCTATCCATGATCTCGCTATATTCATCTGAATTATACTCGTAGCGGTCGTCAAGCTCCCCTTCCACATAATCGAAAAATCCGAAATTGTCAAAGTTTACTGCCATCTTCTTTACCTCGCGTTTATAGATTTGTTGTTTTTCAAACGGTTCAAAACATCATTTATTTGAGATTTGTTATATCCAAGCGTAACGCTTATTGTCTGCTCGCCGCCCTCGTACACGGTTTCTATTTCTGTGATGCGCGCATCGAGCGCGCCCGTTGGCAACGCATCATCCTTTATTGTGGCAATGTCGCCAAGGTCAAACGCCGTTCCGTACTGTGCCGCAAACGATTTTGACATAGCAGCGGTCACGGTTATGTTGTCGCCATACTCCGCTAGCTTTTCGTCTCCACGGCTTTTTAGCTCATCTACCGTAGAAAGGTCGCGCGCATCAATGTAGACTTCATAACGCCCGATATCTGCAATATCATTGTTCACGCTTTGCGTTATCACCGTTCTTTGCGTTCCCTCACCTTGCCCGGCAACATATCCAAGGTTCACCCATCGGGTATTTTTATCGACATATAAGCTGTCTAGGCGATTGTTATGCAGGGATAATATAAGCCTTTGATTTTCCTGCTGTCCTGCCGTCCTGTCTAATCCGATCATACATGAAAAATCAATATAGCCCTCTGCTATTTCGGCATACCACCCAACACCGCTGGCCGCTGAAATGTTCGCCAGGTCTTCGTGCAGATCGGCAAAACGCCCACTATAATAAATTTTTGTTGTAACATCCGACGCAAGAGGGATTACCCGCGTAAGCGGAATCGCTCTATTGGTATCGGAAGGGCTTACGATCTGCGTTGCAAACAACCCTTCCATCACCTTATTTACTGCCGTATTGCTGTATGAAAGTTCAGCGCTACCAGTAGGCGGCATTACGATTCTTTGCTTGGCTATACCTTTTAGCTCTATGCCTTTAATCGTTCGCTTGTTGGAAGTTCCTTTGTCTGTGATAACCTTTGTCACAATCCCAGCCACACGGGGCGCGATTTGAATAAAATCGAAATCCGCAATCCGGGCAGCGTTCACCGTATCAAGGCTTTGGACTATCTGCCATTCTCCTATACCACTGTACTTGCGGCAAAACATAAAAGAAACGGGATCATCTATTACCCCGCAAAATTTTAATTCAGTCGGCGTAAATTTATAGCATTTGATTTCCATTTGTTATCCATTCCCATATAGACGTTTATAATTTACATAAACTACCGGCGCGCCGGTATCAGCAGAAAAAGAAAGCCTATTGCTTCCAAGCGCAAGAGAGAAGAAGGAAGATTGTTCATCATCCACGGAGTTTGTAGCGTCCTCAATCGTTCCGTCGCCTCGCTCAATCGTGACGGTTTTTTTACCGTATGCGGTGTCAATTACAAGCGTATCGCCCGCCGCAATCGTCGCCACTACCTTCAGCGCCTCACCTGTTGTGTCGTTTTTAAGCGCCGGATTTGTGGCCGCGCCTCTAAATTCGCATCGGATCGGCGCGGGCGCATCCCCACTGTTATTGATCGTCACGGAATCGCCGCGCTTGCCAAACCTCATGGGCATTCTGTGAGGGAATTTTAACCCGCCTACAAAGTCAGCCATTCTGACGCGCGTTTCTATCAGGTCTTCAAAGAATGGATCGTGCGCCGTAAGCTCAAGTCCTATCACCCGTAGCCCAAGCCCAGTGTTAGAGGCAATGTCCGGTTGTTCCGTCACCGTAGCCCTTATCATGCGGCTGTGATGGTCGTTTTCATAGATTAAGACGCCTTCGCCAAGCATAGGATTAAAAACGCGCTGGAGTCCGTCCATAGTCTTGTAAAACTCCGCTGTGCTGAAATAGCTATAGTAAAACTGGATCGGGATTGGGCGCACCCCGTAAAGGCTTCGGCCATAGGTCGCGCCATGCTGCAAATACCCAGACGATTGAACGATCTGAATATCCGCAGCGCGCAACCCTCCAAGGCTATTGATTATAAACCTTGCGTTTTCGTCATATGACGCGGTAAAAATTTGATTCTTCGAGTTTATAAATTTTATCCGTTCCATTTATACACCTTCAAACAACGCCTTCCCAAGCCGGCGCGTCTGTTGCGCCTGTTCGTATGGCGTAAGTTCCCGCGCCGTGAAATAGTTGTTCTGCTCGTTCTTTATAACGCTTCCTGATGCGTCTTTACTACCTTCATGAGTATTTATATACCCGCTAATGTCCGGCGTTCTGTAAGCGTCTGCTAGCGCATCTCCCGCAAAGGCTACTGCCTCCATTTCAAGTTTATTGGCGTTCAAGCCATCTAGCGCCGCTTTGCTTAGTTCGTCCCCGGCCTTCATTACTGCGTCAGTGCTGGATAAAAGGCCCTCTTCCAGCCCTGCGCCGATATTCTCACCGAACCCCCGGAAAACACGCGACGGCGATTTGATTTGAAACAGGTTTTTAAACCCATCAATCATGGATTGCCCTATGTTTCTGATATGATCCATAAGGCTTGGTGCTTTCTTATTTGTGCCTTGTTTCAGCCCTTCCATAAGGTTTTGCCCTGCACTATCCATTTTCACAGAAGGAGAGGCAACGCCTAGAGCGTCGTTCATCGCCTGTATAAGCTGATCCATATCCATACTGGCGGCATCTTTAAGCCCCGGAAATTCGTCTGCCATGCCCTGTGCAAGCCCACGCAACGAGTTAAGACCGCTTTCCTGCATATCTTCCGGCAAACTAGCATAAGCGTTCAGAATGTCACGCGCGTTTTGCCTACTGTCTTCTGAAAGCTGCCCCCCTTGAGCCTTGTTTGTGCCTATCCAGTCGAAAAATTTTGCCGTCTGTTGCTGTATATTGCTATCTGTTAAAAACTGATAATTGTCCCAGGTTACTTCCTGATCGGCTGCAAGTTTTGCGAAATCCGCTATGGCTTGTCGTTCTGCCTCCTGCAACAATGCGGTTTTGTCGAACCAACTTAATGTTTCATCGTTATTTATCTCTTTCATGCGCTGTGCATAATGCTGTTGCACCGTTTCCATGCTTTTTGTGTGCGTAGTGCGGTTATTATATGCCTGCATATTTATTTGTGATTGCTTTTCCATAGTGGAAATATTTTCATCAACTATGCCCTGTGTGATTGCCGAACCTTGGGCCGCATATTCCTTTTGTCTATCAAGCGCGGCTTGCGTCATCTGGCTATATTGCTCCTGCGTAATCTCTCCGCGTTGCAACCGCATTGTTAGGGCTGCGAGCTCGTTTTGAATGCTTCCGTTCACGCTCTCCGCATACTGCGCCTGCGCCGTTTCTAGCTGCCCCATTATCTGCTTGCGCTGCTCATAGGTAAGATTCTCGTTTTTAAGCTGCTCTTGCAGAAGCGTTACTTGTGCGCCGAGCTGCGCTTGATAGAGCTGATATTGTTCTTCTTGAGCCGCCGCGATATTGTCAAGGTATTCCTGCACACTCTGAATTTCGTCGTCCCGTAGGCTTCGATTTTCATCAAATGCCGTCTTGTAAATCTCATTGATTTTGTTTTGATTGTCGCTAATGATGCCCGCGAGATCGCCCAGGGTTTGCCCCGCCGAGTTCGTCATGTCTGAAAAACTGTTGATGCTCGTATCTAAATTGTCCATTTCAGACCGCCACGCCGCCGTTGCCGCGTTTGCTTCTCTCACCTTGGCGTTAATGCCGTCCATTTCCGTTGGTAGCGATGTAAGCAAAGCGAGTAGCGCCGTTACTGCCAAAATAATTGCACCTATCGGGTTTGCCGATGCTGCCACATTGAAAGCTATAACCGCCGCCGTGATTCCCGCCAGCGCAATTAAAACTGCCTCTTTATTGTTTATGATCCATTTAAAGATGCCTAGCAGGGCCTCAAGTGCACCCTTTACAAAGTCTGCGATAGCCTGTTTATTTTGCGTCACAAAGTCGGACAGCGTATTTGCTATAGACTGGATCGCCGCTTTTGTTTCAGAGCTTCCCAGCCATTCAGAAAAGGCTTCCGCAAGGGATTGAAGCAACGGCAAGAATGCTTGCAAGACTGGCAACAACGCTTTTGCAAGCTGCTGTTTTATCTTGTCCATTGCGTCCTTATAGTCATTAAAAGATGTCAATACATCTTCTTCTACTACAAGCCCCAACTTCTCCGCTTCATCTGCTTGTGCCTTGAAATTATCTACGCCCATTTCCATAACAGGCAAAAGGTCTTGATATGAGCGCCCAAAGATTTGGTTCGCCAATACATCACGCTGTGTTGAGTCTCCTACGTTTTCGAGAGCCCCCAGCATGTCAAACATGATATCATACTGGGACTTCATTTTGCCGCCCGCATCCGTAAACGATACACCCAAAGCATCTACTGCCTTAACCGTTTCGGCGTTGCCCTGCTGGTATTGCTTTACCGCTGTAGTAGTCTTTGCAATCGCCTTTTGCCAACTCTGCATGGAAACATCTGCGCTTTCCTGCATGTAGTAAAGTTTTTGTACGCTGTCGGTTGCTATGCCTGTTTTAGCCGAAAAAGTAAGGATATCGTCAGAGTAATCGGCCATATCGTTTGTCATTTTTATAAGAGCTGCACCAGCCGCCACACAAGCTCCGCCGATTGCCGCCCCCATAATTCCGACAGATTTTCCGATAGCCGAGAAGTTCTTTTTGCTTTTACTCTGCGTTTCCTCGGTTGTGTCCCCAACCTTTTTAATTTCGCTTATCCCTTTTGCAAGGTCTGTAACAAGCCCTATTTTAAGCGCGCCCAAATCTAACGTATTCACTCTTTCACGCTCCTATATTCCAGCCCTTTTTGTTTTAATGCTTCTATGTCTGGTTCTGTTTTTGCCATCCGCTCGCAATCTTCAAGGTACTTACGCCCTTCCGGGGTCTTCTGTAAGTCTTCAATGAACATGTTCTTGCTGCATAATAAAAAAACGTCCGTGGGAAGCCGCATGGCCTCATCGAACGTACATCCGCAGTAACGCATTACGCGCCGCACAGACGGCATGATCTCTATGCCATCGCCGCCCTTGCCTTGCCCCGGCAAAGACGGCATTTTCAGTTTTTTTGATCCTGAACCTCATTCATAAAGTCGCAATACCCCTTATATATCGCCGTAAGCATAGGCAGGCTTATTTCATCTTTGATATACTGGTCATCAAATTCGATTCCTTCGGTATTGTGATTAAGTACGCCGGAGGCAGACTTATAGAGCGCGTCCACATAGTTTTCCATGCTTCCCTCATCACAATCCTTCATAACCTCCACTACCTCAAGCAACTCAATCGTCATAGCCTGCGTTGGCTTTTTTATGTGAACCAGCTTCCCATCTGGCATACGGATAGGGAGGGTTTGTTTTTTAAAAACTCCAAGATCAAGAATGTTTCCCATTATTAATTACTCCTTATAAAAGAAAAGGGACGCTCGCAGGGAGCGCCCCATATTCATATTTTAACCGGCTGTCCTTGTGTCCTGCTCAATAACAACGAGCGTACCGTCTGTATCATGCGGCACGGCTTTTAATTCTGCATCGATCACAGTTTCCTTGTCCTTTGCAAAAGCAAGGGTGAAGCCGCTAGATGCGGTTGCAACGATCGTAATGCGCAGCTTAAGCCCGGTGTCATATGTATGAACAAACCGCGCTAAAACCTTGCTAATGCCCGTCTT
Source organism: Christensenella tenuis (assembly GCF_014287795.1). Classification (GTDB taxonomy): domain Bacteria; phylum Bacillota; class Clostridia; order Christensenellales; family Christensenellaceae; genus Christensenella; species Christensenella tenuis. Next base: position 132,415 of record NZ_JACOON010000002.1, on the reverse strand, counting down.
ACCGCGTCCGCCGATTTTCAGCGTGGATTTGTGCGTTGAAGAATCCTCCGTAAGTGCCCCGGCCGGACATAATTTTGCAAGCGTATTAACGCCCCACGTCAGCACGCCCGATTTAAGCGTTACTTCTTCCTCTGTAATAAAGCGTTTTAAGACCGCTCCCATATCATCTACAACGCTGTAGTCTGTCGGCTTGTATTCCAGCGTTGCGCCGCCCTGGATATGGCCTATCTGATTGGAGGTCGTCTCGATTACAGAATCCTCCGGGATTGCCTCCCCGGTATAACTCATTACAAACAGATCGCCTGATCCTAAAATTACTTCTTCATTTGCCTGTGCCATTATACTTTGCTCCTTAAATAATAATATGTTGTGTGGTGGTAGGTTCCTGTTTTCAGATTTTCAAGAACGCCGCCGCCGTTTATTTCAACGCCTAAAATCGTATCATTAAACGGATCATCTCCAAGCGTAAGCAATACATTCTTCACAGCCTCGTGAATCTCGTACACCCGTGCAACGCTCTTGGATATAATCATGATTTCCAGCTTATCAACGCGGGAAATCTTGTCATCCGTCTGCGGCGAGAAATTGAAAACAATACCATCATCTGTTGAGTCGGTCGAAAATGCGGTCATACGATCTCTCACATAGCCGCTTACGGCGGGGTCTGCTTTTAGGGCGGTTACAACGTCTTCAATTATCATTTCTTCATCACGTCCTTAAAGCAATTTATGATCTTTGCCCGGTTTTGTTCTATTGCATCGGATATAAACGGATTGGGTCGCTGCCCTTCGGTTGTGTGCCATTCGCCTTTTTCGTCTTGATACCGCCAAGGAACATTTTTTCGCCCATTTCCATCTATGGCAAATAACCCTGTACCTTGATGAATATATGGCGCGTAATCTATCCCACTGCCTACATATCCTTCAAGGTTTTCGCCGTTTTCTTCCACAACGTGAGTTATGCTTGCGCGCAAAGTGCCTTTATCTGCCGGGCAATTATTTTTTGCAGCATTTTCGACCACAAGGCAAGCTTGTTCAAGACCATCTTTGATAGCGTCCGGCAAGGCTTTTTTAACAAAGTTCTCAAAGTTCCCTAAAACCTCGCTTGCGTCTACTTCTGCACTAGCCATCTGCTATCACCCTTTCAAGAAAAATCTGTGATAACCGCGCATCGTTGTTTGGGTACGTGATTCTATAAACGTCATCTCCGTCGTGTACCTCTTGCCCGTGTTTAAGCGTCCTGTCAAGCGTCAATCCAACGTGCGAGCTTCCTTGAGCGTTGATGTTTAAATATTGGACTTCCGCGCCCGTAAGCGTGCAGATTGCCATTTGCACGGTCTTTACTTCTCGCGGCCTGGAATCTTTTCCAAACACCGAATCGCTTATATCACGCTCCACGATCTTAACCGCTTTCATTCGCCTGCTAATCATAGCGTTTTAAGCCTCCTGTACTTCCCAAGCCTACGCAATAGATCATCCGACAGACCGTTTATAAAGCTCTCTGATGCGCCGCTATAGCCTTGTGACGCTAAACCCTCGCTACCTAATCGGTTGTACCGTATAACCGCCATTTCAACAATCAAGGAGCTTGCTTCATCGGGTATGGCCTCGACGTTGCAAAGCTCCTTAAATGCCTGTTCGGTATCTTCGATTATAGCGGCGGCTGTAGCGTTTTGGATTTCAGGGATGTACGCCTTTAATTTATCCGTCGCGCTCATGACTTGCCCCCTGTAGTAGATTAAGAGACCGTAACCGCTGCGCAGAACGCTGGAATTTTCCCGTCCGTCATTGCAGAGACTTTTACCTTATCGCCCGATGAAACTGCGTCAATAGTATACGTCCATGTAGTGCCATCTACAGCCGCATAGCCTACCGGAATATCATTCACGTACACGCGAACAACCGCCCCCGCCGCGTTCGTACCGGATATGGTCTTATTATTTCCCGCCGCAATGCTGGATTGTGTGAGAACCGGGGTAGCCGACGCTTTGCCGATCATGCAAAGGCGTTTCGCGTTGGTGAGGGCAACGAGGTTCACCTTACGGGAAATAATCGTATTTTTTCTCGCTTCCTTGTCCCTCTCCTGCTCAATCTCGCTATCCTTTTTGGTGAAAAGCGTTACCGCTTCTTTGGTTGCTACATAAGCAAGGTCTGCGGGTACTTTTTTTGAGTACACAACCGGCAATCCGCTAATGTCGCCGATCTGTCCGGTAAAGATGATCTCGCCTTGCTTCGCGCCTGTGAAAAGGTTATTTTTCCTAAGTGCAGCCTTGGTATTCAGCCCGCACAAGATATAAAGCTGGCTTTCGTCCTCAAGGTCAAGGGCCGCGATTGCGTCAACAATATCGTCATACGCGATCTTGTTCGCTGATTCAATCGTCTGGAAAATTTCAGCCTTGCGCAGTTCATCAAAAAATTTCTGGTTCATGTCATTCCACATAGCATTAGCCATTCCCTGTACGCCGAGATTGACAATGCCTGGATCTTTCATCACTTCTTCATCATAGTAATCCCATACCTGTTGAGCTACGCCTACTTCATACTCATAAGGCAGAAATTCAAGTTTGCCGCGCTGTGTGTTCTTCTCGCCCTGCGAGAGGCTTTCAACGTACCCCGTATAGGTATAGCGGTTAATTACTTTTTTCATGCCGGCTGCGCCGCTAAGCGACATATCAACCGTCATAAGTGTTCTGGTGTTAAGTCGCGTTTCTAAAATGTCCTCAACTGTAGATTCAAGAACTTCGTTAGGATATACAATATTTGCCATTTACTCTGCTCCTTTTAGCTTTCTAAATAGTTCCGGGTTGCTCTCGTAAAGCTCTGCCCTCTGCTGAACATTCATCCCCTTTAGGGTCGTGGGCGTTCCCGTCCCGCTACCTTTTGCTGGCGCATCTCCCGCAATGCGCTTCTTAACCGTAGCCTCAACCGCCTGTTTAAACAGTTTGTCGAGCGTATCAATGCGCGCCTGCGCTTCTTTGATGTCGTCCCCAATCGTGATGATGTCGGCAAAAGCGGGATCAAGGCCACGCGCCGCCAAAACTTTGATTACCTCGCCTTTGTTAATGCTCGTGCTCATTTCTGAAATACGCTCATTAAGGCGCTTAATTTCAAGGTCCTTTTCAGCTTCCTTGCGCTGTTCCTCATCCAGCTTTGAAAGGGATAGCTTTTCCTCATACTCTCTCTTTTGCTTTTTCAGTGCCGCCGTAACCCTTCTGTCCGCTTCCGCTTGCAATAATTCTGCAATCTCGGCTTCGGTGTAAGTTTTACCTTCGCCACCGTCCGGCCTTCCACCGCCGGAACCGCCTCCATCTGGTTCGCCGCCCGGGTCTCCGGCCGCGCCCCCGTCTGCGTCCATCATCGGTGTAAGCCTGTTAAGTAAATAACCCTGTAAAAATTTTTCCATTTCTTAACCTCCGTAAGTTGCGGCATTGCCGCCCCTTTAGTTCTGTTATCGCACAGCCCTATAAAGCGTAATAAAAAAGAAGCCTGTTAGAACTTCTATTAAGCATATTTTTTTAGTAGCTCTGCCGCTTCCGTTAAATCGTCGCCCACTTCCACCACCGGGGCATAACAGCAACGGCAATTCGGGTGAATTGGTAGCGTTGGCGCGCCATCTATCGGGTAAATCTGACCGGAATAACCCTCGCACTCATCACAAATACGGTCATCCACTTCAGCGATGTATTCAACCATTATCACCCCGGCGGCCTTATAAGATTTCATTGCCGCATCGTTGTAGTAGTGATTTGCTTCCGTCCGCACAAGGCGATCAGCCGCGTAGTAGTTCATGTTAAGGTCGCCTTGCAATGCTTTCTTAATAGCTCCGGGTGATTTACCAGATATAAGCATATCGGTAATATCCTGCTTCACCCTCTCGCCCATTTTGATACCGTTTTCTATATAACGCTGAGAGAAAGAAGCATCGTTCCATGCGGTATTCACAAGTTGCTTGATCTGCACGTTGTCCAGCATATCAAAGGACGGGTTGACGGGCGCGCCGCTTTGTTTCAAATCTTTAAGCGTTACGCCCATTGTCTTTTCAAACACCTTTATAAGCGTCCTCTCCGTCCCGCGTATCTGGTTTGTGGTAATATCCCCCGTAATCTTACCTAACCGTTGTTCAAGCTGATACCACCGAGAGAAGTTCCATAGCTGTGTCCTGCTTAGTTCCTCGCCACCCTCCGCAATCTGAATATATAAATCATCTATTTGTTCCGCAAGCTGCTTATAAGCCGTCTTGTATAGCTTCTGTTGTCTTATAATCTCGGATTCAGCGAGCCCATTCGCGTAAGCTTCACTTTCAAGCGTGCGTTTTCGCCAGTATTCTGCGCTACCCATCATTTAAACTCCGGCTGATCTTCGTCGTCATCTTCCCGGTAAGATATCTCATACGTTGGTTCTTTAGCATCGATTTTCTTTAGTTCGTCTTCAACGTCCGTTACAAAAGGCAACTGCCCTAACGCCGTTTCCTTAGATACAATCCCCGTTATCTTATTTACCATGTCGGCGGCTTCTATCGCGTTTACCGGAATATTGCGGGTGAACGTCATATCTATCATGGTGTAATCGTAATTCTTAGCAAACAAATTTTGCACATTGCAAATCAATTCAATTCTTCGCTGTAGTGCCTTTTTAAAATATCTCTCTTTTACGCTCGTTACATTCTCAAATCCAATCAGTTTATACTTGATCGCAATGCCGGAAAGGTTATTTGCAAACGATTCATCCGTAAGTTTCGGGCACTTGCTAAATTTGTGAATATCATCATCTATACGGTTTTTAAGGTTCTCGATGTACGTATCATTGATCTGTTTTATCAGCCATTCAGCGTGAGAATCCGCATCCGACAAAGACAGTACGCGCTGCTCCTTCATTGCAAATACATCTTCCGCAGTCGTCCCGCCAAGACCACGCAGCACTAAATAGGCGTCAGTAAAATATTCGAGGTCGTTCGCGCTGTCGCTCTGCATCTTGTCATAGGCGTTTATAAGCGTCATTTCGCGCTCAAAATCGCCTATGCCCTCTTTGTTGTTTTTATATACCACAACGGGAACATCATTGAAGTAATGCAGTCTTTGTCCAGTAAGCTTTAGCGTAGTAGCATCTGCGGTATAGTATGATACCTGCTTTTGATCGTACACCTCAACCATTTGCGTTTTTTCGTTTGAGAATAGGTCTTTTAGCACATCGTATGCCCGGATGAAGTACAGCATTTCACCCTCTAGGGCTGCATCATATACCGCAATGCAGGTTTCCGTGTAATCCAACGCCGTAAATCTAACGTTTGAATCACTATCCAGATATAAAAGCTCATAAGCGTCGCCCGTGATGCTGGCTTCTTTTGCGAGTTCTGCGTTTTCGCTCTGTTCGTCGTTATAGTCAAATAGCGCTTTTATCTCAATCAGCATATCATCCGGCGCGCCCTCTGCCGCCTTATACGTGACGGGTACACCCATGAAATAACCCGTGTAACTGTCTGTGATATACGCCGGATAATTATTCACAAGCCTGTTATTCGGCTTGGTCGGGTCTGAAACAGTGCGATTTAAAATGTCCTGCTTCCCGTCATACTGCTGGTGCAAATACTGCCTACGCGCCGCCTCTGCCGCGCTATTCGTTATAAGCTGCCGGATTTCGTCAACAGTAAGTTCTTTGTCTTTGTTGATTCTATACTCTATCAAAGTCCTAGCCCTTCCTTTGAAAAACTCTGTAGTCTGCGCACCTTGCGCACTGGCTCTATTCCATACCGCAGTGCGGCGATTGCATCGTCAAGAAATGGAACGGGTTCATCTAGCCACACATCCCGCTTTTCGTCACGCTTCCACTTCCATTGCTGGAGCTCCTTCATAAGATTTACGCATGAAGGATGAATGTGTATTTTATGCGCTTTTAAATAGTCGATCTGCGCTTGTACGCTCCCTTGCTCTTTCTTAACTGCCACGGCTTTATACCCGGAAGAACGCCATGTTTTAATCCTGTCTGGCTCCGCGCTGTCGCAGTACATTATTACGTGTTTCGGCATGGTGCAAGACGTTATGATCTCTCCCGTGTCCTTCTCGTAATCGTATTGCTCCTTTAAGACGTATATTTCATCGTCCTTAAATCCAAGCAATAAAATAGCGTTAGCGTGGTTAAACCCAAAGTCTTGCCCAAGCGCAGCGCTGTCATAGTTGTTTATATCTTGGCTGACCTCTTCTGCGGTCCAGTTTGTCAGTATAAGTCCTCCAACTTCTCCCCACTCTCCAAGGCCATATACCCGATACCCATCCGGGTCTAATTCTTTGCGTCGCATCATACGTGCATGGTAGGCAGAATCTATAAACCGATTATCCAGATATGTGCTATGGTGCGTGAAAACATTTGGATCAACTATATCAAAATAATCATGCTTGATCCAGTGCGTGGCTGCCACCGGATTGAACGTGAACCGCATTTGATAAAAAAGACCGTCCTGAAGTTGCCCTCTCAAACGGTCATCTAGTATGTCCACATCCGCCCTTGAAAATTCCGTCGCTTCCTCGAGCCATATATCTGTAAGGCTTCCTTTTTCAAACGTGATAGACTTGATCTTCTCGCGCTGTCTGTCGTCGTTCATGCCGCGAAAGATTATCTTTGAGCCGTTAATGCAGCGCAGTTCAAGCGGCGACATTATAGGCTTCCAGTAGTCCCACAGCCCCATGCGCGATATTGCCCCGGATAACTCCGCGAAAGTGCTATCACGGTTCGTTACCTCCGATTTACGCAATGCCAAGAGGTTTCGACCCCTATCCTGCATCAGACGCAATATATAATGCTGTGCCGTGTCAACGCTTTTCCCGCTTCCCGCGCTCCCTTTCAGAAGCACATAGCGACATTTGCTTTGATTTGCCGGAGCAAATACTTTATTCGCTTGTACCCTGATCGTTGCCATAGTCTACCTGTATCCTCAAATCCACGCCGCCCGAAAGATCAACCTTATCGGTATATAGACCATGAACCTTGCCCAGTAATTCAGCGGCTTTATTTACGTCGCTGATCTTTGCTGGAATCTGCACGATCTCCGGGGTTTCTTTTTCTTCCGTCTTTCGTTTCCCCGCTTTGTCATACGAGCTTTTACGGGTCTTGCAGACAATTACAACACTTTCGGTTTCTTCCCTACGCAATATGCGCGTTAATGTTTCTTGCACTTCTCGCGCGTCTGCTATGCGGCTTGAGGATATTTCTGACTGCACTTTATCGACGTATTCACGTATAACAGGTTTTGTCAAGTTTTCTGCGCCAATTCTATTTGCTGTTTTCTCTGAATACCCCGCGCGCTTCGCCGCTTCCGTAGCGTTGCCTAGCTGAATGTAAAATTCTGCAAATGCTTTTTGCCTCGGCGTTAGCTTAGCCGCCACAACGTTAACCTCCCGTTTACCCACTCAAATCTATATACTTCTCCAATGCGGTAACTCCCGCCGCGCATCAAAAACGCGACCGTCTTTCTCCGGTCCGCCCTTGAAACCGCTATTGCGGCGGTTAAGTCCTTACAATGGCTCATGTTGTAGATATCCATACCCTACCCCTGATTTCAGAATTACGCGGGCGGGGATTTGCACCCCGCATGAATGACAACGCCATAGCAAATCTCGTTGCCTCGCTTCCGGTTCAAACCCTGCTCCACTGCTATGATATGATTTGCAGGCTCACCGCGCGTCTACCTATTCCGCCACCGCATTTTTTTGCAAAACAAAAACGCCACCCATCAGGATGACGTTTAGCTACTTTTCACTAATAGCATTTTACCACGGATCAATCTGAACTTTCTGGACAATTTTCAAAATTTTGCAAGAAGCCATATACCAGTCTGCGCTGCCAGCTCCCATCACCAGCCATTTCCAATCGCATGGGTATTTTCCACCACGGCAATCCTTCCACATACCGCAGCCGCAAAAGCTCCCGCATCTCGCTGTCTTCTACAGATGAGATGAATGTTTCTACTTCCAGCATCATGGCCATTGCCTTTTCAAGCCGGTCTTTATAGATGTCCACAACCTTTTGAAGCATTGTCTTGTCTATGGCATGCCCAATCACCTTACTGCTGTGCTCCGTGAAAGGAAATTCAGGCGACGACATTTTTACTATATCGCAGGAAGACACTTTCTGTGTTTGCATATCGCTGATCCGTTGTTCCAGGTTGCGCACTTCTGCCACAAGCGCCCTGTACTGTTCCAGCTTTTCGCGTATCGTCATGTCATGCGCTCCACTCATCATAAATATCGTTTAGCAGCTTGGCTATCAGCGCCGCCCTGATAAACCTCCGTCTTTCCTGTCCATACTGCCGCATGGCGTATTTGTATGGTTTAGCTCTCGTGATCCGCTTAAGCCTCTTTTGTGCCTCCAGTATCATGCATGGCGTTATCAATACTCTACCTCCTGTTTGTCAAACGGTGTTTTGCCGTAATATCTGTGTACCGAGTCTTCTTCTGTAAACCGTGTAGTTTCGCCGTTCCAGTGCAGCCCCATTATGCCCGTTGCACCGTTGCGCTGCTTGGCGACAATCAACTTGGCTTCTGTGCTGTCACGTGATTGCTTATGCAGCAGGAGCACCACATCTGCGTTTTGCTCAATGGCCCCGCTTCCGCGTAGCTCTGATAATTCCGGCACCCTTCCGCGCTGACCACCCTTGTTGCCTTTATCAGCCTCCCGCGATAATTGACTAAGGAGGATAACGGGTACCTCCAATTCTCCGGCAATAACTTTTAGCTGCCGTGTGATCGCGTCAAGCGCCTGCACTTCGTTGTCCTTAAACTCTGTGCGCGTGATAAGCTGCAAATAGTCTATAATCACCAGATCAAGCCCGTGCTCCCGGCGTACCTTTTGAGACAGCGCCATGATATCCGTTGTGCTTTGCCTGAAGTTGTCACTGATAAACATATTCCCATTCACGCTCTGTATCGCCGTTCCAAGCCGCGCTATTTCCTTGCCGCCTATATCTCCGGTTCTAAGGTCTTGCATTGAGATTTTCGCGTCCCCCGCCATGAGCCGCAATGCCAGTTGGGACGGAACCATTTCAAGTGAAAAGTACAACACCTTGTGATCTTTCTTTACGTGATCCGCTATGTTCATAGCAAAAGAGGTTTTCCCCATGCTGGACCGTGCGCCTATTACGATCAACTCACCCTTTTTCAGTCCTGCAAGCCGTTTGTCAAGCCTTGGGAACCCTGTTTGTATGCCAAGTAGCTTGCCCTCCTTTTTGGCCTCTACCGCTTCCACGATCTCGGCGTACGCTTCCTGATATGCCGTTTTTAGGGGCTTTACATCCGACTTGCGGCGGTCAAGGTCATAGATGGCGTTACACAGCCCGTTCGCTATGCCGTCAATGTCATTTTCCGGGTCAGACGTTTCCGAGATTGCCCTTGCGCAAATTTCTTTTAGCCGCCGCCGCTTTGATTTCTCCCGGATAATGTCGATGTGGCTTTTAATATTTTTCGTCGTTATGGTCTCGACTGTAAGCCCGCTTAAATACTCGATGGTTCCGGGCGTTGCCAAATGCAGGGCTTCAAGCCTGCTATTGACCGTTACAATATCCGGCGTGATTCCCTCTTTTGCAAGCTTCTCCATCGCTTCATAGACATGCATATGCACGATGCTTGAAAAATCATCCTTCTGCAAGCTTGACAGCACTTCAAAGGCACACTCCGGGCGCAGCAGCGCGGCCCCTATTACGCTACGCTCCGCTTCAATATCCTGCGGTATAAGTTCCAATTCTTCCATTGCCTAAAACTCCTCGTAGTGTTCCCCTGAATCATGCCCGTTCCGTTTTTCCCACGTAATAACCGCCGACTTCCAGCTTTTCATTTTATTTTTCCCGACATACCAGCCTTTCGAATTATAGAAATTCCAAAACCTTTCAGCATCAACATCGTTACCACGCTCACGGCAATACGCCTCTATTTCCTCAATGCTCGGAATGATAAATTTAGGTGGAGCTGGGGACTTGCCCCCTCCTCTCTTTATATTCTTATCATTCTTATCATTCTTGTTAGTGGTCACCTGTTGGTCACTTGTTGGTCGGTTGTTGGTCACTTTCTGGTCATTGCCTTGGTCACTTTGTTGGACGCTTTCGATATCTGCCACTTGATATTTATCATAATTAATAATGGTTGCGACGCTTCCGCGCTTGGTCGCCTTGATGGTTATTTCGTTGGTCGATTTTAGATGATTTAGCGCAGTGCGCACGTTGCGTTCTGAAATCCCCAATTTTAAAGCCATTTCACGGCGACCAAAAACCGCCTGCCCGCGTTTATATGTAACTCCCTTTTCGCGCCGCGTCTTATGATTGGCGGTCAACAAGAGATGGAGAAATACATCCTTTGTGCATGGATCGGAATACCACTCCCATTCCGTCAATTTCCTATGAAGTTTTATAAAACCGCCAGATGTCATTGTCTAACCTCTTTTACGCTTATTCCGTTCCGCATTACCGCCGCGTATGAAGCCGTACGCGTATGACAGGGCGGTCAGGTCATATATAGCGTCCACTCCCCCATTTTTCGCCTCGGTAATCAATTCAGACACTTCATCGTGCGTGAGATCATAACGCCCTAATTCATAGCTTTTTTGCTTCACAACTTCAATATTCATCTTGTACCACCTTCTACGTTTGTGATATTCTTGCGCTCTGCTTGTAAATGATTGGATATGCCATCTTTCAACACTTCCAACATTACTTCCGTATTTTTGACTATATCCCCCGCCGCGCAAACAGCCATAATGTAGCAATTGCTATTATGGGGCGCATATTGCATGGCATTACTGACAGCCATCAAGATACTGCCGGCTTTTTTAAGCGCCATTTCCTCTTCCTCGACGGAATCCATTATATTGAATAAATTAATCATCTTGATTTTTCCTTTCCGCCTATGGTAAAATAGGCGTAGATAGAGTGTCTTTCTGAATTGATCGTTGTTGGCGCAGCGATCTTTTCTTTTGCCACTTAGATTTGATTTCATAGGGCATATGGCCGTAATATCCCATGCGAAAATACTTTTTCCCGATTTCGCCAAAGAATATTTCGGTCTCCTCGTCAGTAAGCATACGGTCCTGTTCCTCTTTTTCGCGCATAACCTTACTGAATATTGAGTAGTATTGATCTACCGTTACCCTTGTACCATTTTTGAAGTACGGAAGGCCCTTTCTGCGCACATTTTTTCCAATCCAGAATAACCACCTCATAAAATTCTTTTCTTCTCTTGTCATTATTCAATCCTCCTATATTTGCACATAGCAAGATCTTTCCCCATCTTTAGGGAAATACTTATGAAGCTCACTATGGGGAACCTTGAGCAGTTCAAGGACGGCATACGCTTCATCCATGCGCCATGAACTGCGCCCGTTAAATAGATCGCTGACATGAGATATTGAGCAAGTGTTGTTCAGAACATTGGCAATATGCTGCGCAATATCCTCTTGTGTAACGTCCTGGTCGTACATTTTCAGTCTTAAAAGTTTGAATTTTTTCATTACTATTCCTCCATATCCCCGCCAATAGATTTTGCCATCATGTTAATTGCCTTTGTTAATCCTGCGAAAGCACCTTGAAATCCCTTCTGCATACCATTCATTGATGCAAAAGCCTTGTCGTATGAACCATACAGGGCATACATTTGTTTTGCGATTTTTCTCGCCTTTAATCCATTGATTCCGCGCCTCTTTAGTTCTGCCAGAAATTCTTTTTTAGTCATATTTCCTCTCCATTCTTTCATAAATTTTTTGTAGTGGTGGTTATTTTTGGTCTGCTTGCCCTATTCTTGCGTTTTCCAAAGTATTTTGGCAAAAAAAATACTCATTCACATTTTCAATATGCAATTCTTCGCATATTTTTTTTATTTGTTTTTGTGTGAAGTCCCGTTTGTTATTTAACTTCAAATTAAGTGTTGATGGACTCATTTTTACCTTTATAGAAAGGCTTTCCTGAGTATTTCCGCTTTCCCTAATCTTGCCCAAAAGTTTAGCATAATTATATTTCACCAAATTATTCACCCTCCTTTCTTGCTTCCATTCTACCATCTTTAGTTTTCTAAAGTCAACATTTATTTTTTAGCTTTCTAAAGTTTTTCTTGCGCTTTCCTAAGAAATCATTATAATCAATACTATAGGAGGTTGTAACATGAAAACTTTCGCTAAAAGATTGAATAAAGCCTTGGAGCGTGCTAATATTACCCCTGCTGAATTATCACGCATTACCAATATCCCAGAAGGAACTATCTCACATTATCGCTCTGGAAAATATATGCCTAAGCAATTCCGATTATCTATTATGGCTAAAGCCCTACATACAACTCAAGCCTACCTATTGGGCTGGGAGGACGAAGATGGAACCGCCGATCTTGTTCTCGGCGAAATAGATCATTCAAAGCGTACCGGCGCACCCATTGATACAGAATTAAAAAATGCGGAGCGCATAGCTACGGAAGGCTGGCGCAACCTCAATGAAACTATCTGCCGCCCCTATCCTATAATCGGAGAAGTAACCGCAGGATTCGGAAGTGAGGCCGTAGAGGAAGAAACCGGAGACTATGAGCAGATACCCATTGAATGGCTCCGCGGACATAACCCAGATAACTTCTTCGTCCTGCGTGTCAAGGGTGATTCCATGTACCCAAAATTTATTGCCGGGGATCGCGTCCTTGTTCATAGGAAAACAACCGTGGACAGTGGATCAATCGCCGTCGTGCTGTATGATGGGAATGTCGCGACGGTAAAGCAGGTAAAATATGTAAATGGTGAAGATTGGGTTGACCTGATCCCGATAAACCCGGAATTTCAGACAAAACGTGTTGCAGGCGTAGACCTAGAGCAATGCAGAGTATTGGGCGAAGTAAAGCGGTTAATCCGCATTATTAAATAAAAAGGATGGTAGAGAAATGAAAAAATTATTAATTGTAGTTCTGTGCGCCGCCATGTCTATAGCGTTAGTCTCTTGTTCAAGCGGCGTAAGCCAGGGTGATTACGACAAGCTTAAAAATGATCTAACGGAGTTACAATCACAATACGATGAAGTTGTAGCCGAGCGCGATTTACTCAAAGATCAAATTAGTACAATGACAGAAGAAGCAAGCGTAAGTGATGCACCTACAGCACAAGCAGAGAGCACATCTCCAGCAACGACGCAGCAGGTTCTAGTAGACCAAGACGGCATTTTGATAACTTATAACGGCTTGCAGGAGAATGAATTGTGGGGGCAGGAACTTAAAATAACAATTGAAAATAATACCGATCAGCCAATAACGGTTCAAACTCGTGACGTATCATTGAATGGATATATGATTGATCCGATTTTGTCGGCAGATGTGGCGGCAGGGAAAAAGTCAAATAGCACAATAACTATTATGGAATCCGATCTTGAAGCAAACGGAATAACGACTTTCGAGACAATAGAACTGAGATTGATAGCTATCAATTCAAATACATGGGATGATGTTTTAGATTCCGAGTTAATCACGATAAATTTATAAAATAGCCAATTTAAAAGCCCTCTTGACGTACGCTATTGCGTACGCTATAATAATATTGAGGTGATAAACATGGAAGCGATCAATATTACAAAAGCACGGCAGAATTTATATAAGCTTGTGAAGGATACCAACGAATCTCACGCCCCAATACAGATACTCGGCAAAGACGGAAACGCCGTTCTGCTCTCTGAGGACGATTGGAGGTCTATACAGGAGACTTTATACCTGTATTCTGTTCCTGGCCTTGTAGAGGGCATCAAGGAGAGCGAGAACGAGCCTGTAGAAGAAATGGTAAGCGCTGATGACCTCGATTGGGAGTAAGCTATGTATGAAGTAAAGCTAACCAAACGCGCGCTCAAAGATTACGAGAAATTGAAACAGGCGGGCATCCTAAAAAAGGCTGGAGAGTTAATCAATATTCTAAAGCAAAACCCTTTCCAGAATCCCCCGCCTTACGAAAAGCTCGTAGGCGACTTGCAAGGCCATTACAGCCGTCGTATCAACGTACAGCATAGATTGGTCTACTCGATAGATAAAGACGCTCAGATCGTCGTTATACGCAGTATGTGGACGCATTACGAATGATAAATAGAAAAGCCCCCTGCGATGCAGCAACACCAGCAGAGGGCAAGCAGAATTTATTCCACCACTACGAGGAAGAGAACTCTGCCCTTTTATTTTACCATATGGGCGGGGTAAAATGGAAGGAGTTTTTATCATGGGAAAACGAGTCAATACCGCTGCATGGAATGAAAAACAAAAACGCTGGCGTATCAACGTGCAAAAGGATGGGGAAAGAAAAACCTTTTATTCTTCCACTCCCGGACGCAGGGGCCAGCGCGAGGCAAATTCAAAGGCTGATCTTTGGTTAGATGACGGTGTGGACGGCAGTGTTAAAACGTCTGTTATGATCGCCCGCTTTATTAATTCATTGAGAGATCGTCACGTGAGCCGTGAACATATAGAGCAAAATGAGAAGTTCCTGCGCCTGTACGCTACCCCGAAAATTGGCAATAAAAAGATTGGCACAGTAACAGAAGAACATCTTCAAAATATTATCACTTACGCGCACTCAATCGGCAATAAAGGCAACGGCTTATCTTATAAAACATTGAAGAATTTAAGGGCCGTTCTTAGGTCTTTTATAAAATACTGCCGGATCGCACGGGTTACCACATTGTTTCCTGAAAGCCTTATGATTCCCAATGATGCGCAACGGAGTTCTCGCGGTGCGTTGCAACCTAATGATATTAAAATCCTCTTTTCCAGTGACAAGACCACGTATAGAGGGAAGATTGTCCATGACTGGTATATCCATGCCTACCGCCTTGAGACTATCATAGGATTACGACCAGGCGAATTACTGGGGTTAGAGATGTCCGATATTTCAGGCAACCGTTGTACTATCAATAGGTCGCTCAATCGGTATGATGAAATAACTAAGGGTAAAGACAAAAACGCATCACGTGAGATCGCGCTGCGTACATTTGAAATTCCAAAGATTGGCCTATCAGAGATTAGGACACAACGCAAAATGCTCCTGTCTGCCGGCATACAATCTGATGCACTTTTTCCGACCCCAGATGGGGGACGTACAGTTCAGCGTGTATACCTCCGTAACTGGAATAGATATAGGATATTTAATAAGATTTCCGAAAAATCTCCTTATGAATTGAGGCACACATTCTTTTCTGTCGGAAAGGACATTCCAGAAGAATTGATTAAGCCTATTGGGGGACATAGCAAGTCTTTTGACGGTTTTGCAACATACAGTCATGAACAAGAGGGCGACGCTGCAAGGGCGGCACAAATGGTTGACAATGCCTTTAAGAGGATACTTGGAGAGTGATTTTTTGACCACACTTTTGACCACACTTTGATTGTTAAAGTGGTAATAATCGCCCTTTTCTCGTTGATAATCCAAAATGCAAAATGTACTGAAATGATGATTGTTAAGCCATATTTGGCAATTACAATTTTTATATTGATTTAAATATTGGGGTTCGAATCCACTCGCCGCTACCATTTGAATCACCGACGTAATCTGAACCCCCATGTTCGATAACGTCGGTTTTCTTTTGCCAAAAAACACCTACACTAAGGCATTTTTATTATTTCAATTAAGCTAATTGTTTCGTAATGTCCTTTGTAAAAAACGAAATATTACATTGCAGAAAATTTAATCAGAATAAATCCGAACCGGTCACGTTTTTAAGAAGTACCTTTCTTATAGTGTAATTCCTCATATTTTATCGGCGTTTTGTATTGCAAATATGAATGAGGCCGCTTTTCATTGTAAAAAGTCATATACGAGTCAATGCACTTTTCTGTTCTCGCCCCTTTTCCATTTCAAATATTCCTTCTTTGCGTTTGTGCTGATACTGTATAACCCCATTTCTCGCATAAGCTCCAGTACTGTCTTATTGCACACTTTATGACCTTGTTCGTTCATAATAGCTGTGATTTTATCTGCCCCAAATAGTTGATTCGAGTTGTCAAATATCTCTTTAATAACAGGACGCAGGTTATCTCTCCTAAGTGCATTTTGAGATAGTTCTCTCTTGTTTCTGAAAATATGATTATAGTATGATTATAGTAAGTTCCTTTTGCCACCTTCAGGGCGTCGCACAAGGTCGTAACACTATATTGTCCTTTTAGCGCTTCGATTGTCTCTAACCTGTCCTTTAGAGGAGCAGAAGCAGTACAGCCAACGGATTGCAGAATAGCAAGCATGTTCTCTAGCTTCTTAACGTGTGATTTGAGCCTATTATATTCTTGCATGGTTGGTGTTTTCTCTGCAGTAGATTGGATCCTGCTATATGGCTTTATCCATCCGTAAAGAGTGCTTTGCGGGATGCCTGTTTCTTTTGAGAGTTTTGTAATAGATATACCGGATACGTATTTTCCAACCACGTCTTTCTGAAGATCATCGCTGTGTTTCATATACTATACTCACTTTCTATGTGTTTTATTATGAGTATAGCATGTGGTATAATTGACTCAAGAAATTGTGCTTGGATTGCGTATTATAGCAATAATGTGACATTCGATTTTAATAATAGCATATTATCAAATTTGGAGATAAATAGATAACAATCTAAGCCGAAGGAGAGACGGATATGAGAATTTCATCCATAAACGTTCAGAATTTTCGAAAACTACAACAATGTCGCATAGATTTCAGTGAAAATACCACTCTGTTCGTTGGAGCTAATAACAGCGGAAAAACATCAGCCATGGATGCACTTGGCAAATTTTTGGCAGGACGAAGCTTTGTTTTTAATGATTTCACCATCTCAAACCGCACCGCAATAAATGCGATTGGTGAAGAGTGGGCAAACAAAGAATATAAGATTCCGGAGGATTTAGCGAAATGGGACAATCTTGTGCCTATAATGGACGTTTGGTTGGAAGTTGAGCATAGTGAAATTCACTATGTTGCCAGTATTATACCAACACTAAAATGGCGCGGCGGAAAGCTTGGAGTTCGCTTGGCTTTTCAGCCTAAAGATATTTCAAAGTTATTTACAGAATATCGGGAAGCGTATTTTGCGGCTCGTACTACTGAAACTGCTGGGAAAGGAAAAGATGCGCCTCATATAAATCTCTATCCAAAAAACTTATGTGATTTTCTCGACAAAAAATTAAACACATATTTTTCTATCAAGTCATATGTGCTCGATCCCAAGCAGTCAGAAGCGGATGTGCTACAGCCAACCCCGTACGGAATGGAGTGTTTCACTGAAAACCCCTTAAAGGATATCATTAGAATAGATATGATTGATGCTCAGCGTGGCTTTTCTGATCCGGATTCTTCCGGTGATACTGAAAGGTCACGAAAACAATTGTCTACCCAAATGCGCAGCTATTACGACAAACACTTAGATCCCGAGAAGCTCCCTACCCCTAAGGATTTAGAAATATTGGAAGTTACCGAACAAGCGAGATGTGTCTTTGATAAAAACCTAGCTGATAAATTTGCTCCTGCAATTTCGGAGCTGGAAGGTTTAGGTTATCCCGGCGTAACTGATCCTAAAATTACAATTACCACTAAAGTTAGCACGAGTGAGACATTGAAACACGATTCTGCTGTACAGTATGCTCTAAGCAAAAATGATGGGACACTGAAGCTACCGGAAAAATATAATGGCTTGGGTTATCAGAATCTTATTTCCATGGTTTTCGATCTTATGAGCTTTCGAGATAGTTGGATGAGGGTGGGAAAAGCCCGGCAAGAACAAGACACTACAGACACAATTGAACCATTGCACCTGGTTCTAGTAGAAGAGCCGGAAGCACATTTGCACATGCAGGTACAGCAAGTATTTATACGGAAGGCCTACTCGGTACTGCGAAATCATAAATTTCTTAAAGACAACAAGAATTTTGCCACACAGCTTGTGATTAGCACACATTCCAGCCATATTGCGCGTGAAACGGACTTCGCAGATTTACGCTATTTCAAGCGACTTCCTGAATGCGCTATCTGTAATGTTGCCACAGCAAAAGTAATTAATCTATCTGATGTATTCGGCAAAGAAGATAAGACGGACAAATTCGTAACGCGATACCTGCAAACAACTCATTGCGACTTATTCTTTGCAGATGCTGCCATATTAGTTGAAGGCTCTGCCGAAAGTATGTTAGTACCTCATTTTATAAAAGATCATTATCCAGAGTTACATCAAAGATATGTTTCTATACTTAATATAAATGGCCGCCATTCACATCGGCTGAGTCCTTTAATTGATAAACTGTGTTTACCAACATTAGTGATTTCCGATTTAGACTCTGTGGAACCAGATGGTCACCATAAGGCTGCTCGCCCTGTGCGAAACAAAGGGTTAATAAGCAGCAATTATGCTATCACTGATTGGTTGATTAAGGAAAAGAATTTGGACGAGCTTCTTGATCTTCCGGCAGAACGAAAAGTGTTTACGAATGAAACAGCTTACAAATATTCTATTCGTATTGCCTATCAGACCCCGATAAAAATTGATTTTGATGGAACGCCAACAGAAGCATTGTCAAGCACATTTGAAGACAGTATGGTCTACACGAATTACAAATTATTCAAGAACCTTAAAGAAGACAATGTCGGAAGTGATGCTGGAAGCCTTATTAAGAAGGTAAATATCGCACTTAGTGCTGCAAAATCATTTGACGAACTCCACAAGCAAATATATAGTGAGCTTCGTGACGGAAAGTCTGATCAAAAAGCTGAATTCGCTTTAGATTTGATTTATACTATCGATCCCAGCGAACTCACAATTCCTCCATATATTGCGGAGGGATTAGAATGGCTTCAAACTTTTCTGCATCCAGAGGAGTGTTGAAAGATGGAAGATATAAAAGCTGCTCAGCAATTATCTGATAACCATATAGATGATCATGTGGACGACGAAATAAAGCTGTGCCTTTCTGACGATAGTCCCAAAAGCTTCTTTATGTTTGCAGGAGCAGGTTCCGGCAAAACGCGGAGCTTAATTAACGCGCTTTCTTTTTTAGACAAAGAAATGGGATCAAAATTATCTGCACACTCCAAACAGGTTGCAGTTATAACTTACACAAATGCCGCTTGTGATGAAATTTCTAAAAGGCTTCAATATAAGCCTGTTTTTGCAGTGTCAACTATCCATAGTTTCCTATGGGAACTGATAAAAAATTATCAGCTTGATATAAAGGCCTGGGTTATTGAATCCCTAAAAAAAGAAATTGCCGAGCTGAATGAAAAACAGACTAAAGGACGTGGCGGTGATGCCGCCGTTAAAAGAGAAAGCGAAATTAAGAGGAAGACTACTCGTCTTGCTAAGATTGAAACTGTAAAAAAATTTTCATACAATCCTAATGGGGATAATGTGGGCTATGATTCTCTAAGTCATAGTGAAGTTGTCAAAATGGGTTCTGAATTTATAGCCATCGAAGAAACCATGCAAGAAATTTTAGTGGGTAAATATCCAGTCTTACTAATTGATGAGAGCCAGGATACAAAGAAAGAACTTGTTGATGCGCTGCTTATTGTTTATGAGAAATACAAGGACAGATTTGTTATTGGCATGTTTGGTGATACAATGCAGCGGATATATATGGATGGCAAAGATAATTTAGCATGTTGTATCCCTGATGAATGGGAAAAACCAAAAAAGGTCATGAACCATCGGAGTGCTACGCGAATAGTGGAATTAGCCAATGCAATTCGGAAGACCATTGATAAACAGGAACAGCGTCCACGCTCTGATGCCGATAGGGGAACAGTGCGTCTATTTATAGTAGACTCTTCGGCCAATAAAGAAGAGATGGAATGTCGAGCAGCTCAAATTATGGCTAAGAAGGCTAATGATAAAGACTGGCTTGATGCTGCCAGATATAAAAGTCTGATACTGGAGCATCACATGGCAGCCAGTAGATTTGGTTTTTTTGACCTATATGCACCGCTTAATGAATCTAAATCTTTTGACACATCTTTACGTGATGGGTCAATATCTGAAATATCATTTTTATCTAACGTTGTTTCTCCATTAGTAAAAGCACACCAAAGTAGCAATGACTTCGAGGTTTCAAGAATTGTACGGCAGCACTCTCCTCTTCTGGATAAGAAGGCTTTCCAGGAAAATTCCGCAGATCAGACCAAGTTACTAGAAACTGCTGAAAATGCAGTCGAAGAATTGCTTCTTCTTTGGAAATGTGGAGCTACTCCTACTTGTATTGAAATATTAAAGGCCATCAAAAAAACTAACCTTTTCACCCTCAACGATCGTGTAGACGATATCCTATCCGAACCAGTAAAAGATGAGGATAAAAAAACAGTAGCTTTGAGGGAAGCACTCTCTGTCCCTTTTGATGAGTTAGAAAAATATTCGGCATATGTAACTGACAATACCCAATTTGCTACGCATCAAGGAGTAAAGGGACGAGAGTTCCCCCGAGTCATGGTTATTATGGATGATACTGAGGCCAAAGGATTTTTATTTAGTTATGAGAAGCTTTTTGGCGCAAAATCTAAAACAGAAACGGATATTAAAAATGAACGCGAAGGAAAAGATACGGGAATTATGCGAACGACGCGACTTTTTTATGTAGCGTGTACACGAGCAGAAAAAAGCTTAGCAGTTGTAGCATATACAGAGAATAAACAAGCTGTTAAAAACACGGCTATTTCGAATGGCTGGTTCTCAGCTGAAGAGATCGAGTTCTTATAATGCTACTAAACACATTACTTGAACTACCAATTATGTTTAACTGCCGCTATTGATAGACTATAAGCGCAAATTGAAGGAAGTAATTTTATGAAAAATAAACGTAGATATATTGGTCATTGCGCATTATGCGGAAAAGAGAGCAACCTTACATTTGAACATATTCCCCCTCGCAAAGCATTTAATTGGACGCCGACAAAAACTGTTTCCGGAGACACTTTGATTAATTCTGTCGCTAACGAACGGAACCCATGGAATCTTGATGGCCTTCAGTACAGCAATCGTCAGCAGGGACAAGGTTTTTATTCTCTATGTTCAAAATGCAACAGTTTGACCGGAACGCTTTACGGAGATGAATATATAAAAGTTGCACGCGGATTTCACGATCTCATAAAGAGTACCAATATTACAGTCAACGGTTATATTCAGGTGAAAAGTGAATCATTTCGACCGCTTCCGTTTATTAAGCAGGTTCTCTCTATGTTTTGTTCAGTTAACCGCAGTATGGCAAATGACAGTCGCATAAAGTATATTCGCGAGTTTGTTCTCGACAAAGATGCGACCTGCCTCCCGAAAAACAAATACCGCATTAATATGTACTTATGCAAACCGGGTTTACAGCGTTATGCTCCGCTTTCAGTACAATTGTTATCTGGTGGGAACCATAAACCAATTATCAATTGCATTTCCGAAATTGCTACATATCCGATGGGCTTCATTTTATGCTTTAACCCAACAGAGGAAATCTCATATGACTACCCTGACATTACATCATTTTCAGATTATAAATACGAAGATGAATGTTCTGTCGAAATGCAATTACCATACTTTGAGTGCAACATAATGTTTCCGGCAGATTTTCGTAGCAAGGAGGAAATCCAAGCGTGTATAGCTGAAAACAGAACATGGAACGAAGCACATACTGATTAACAGAATACGAATTGGTTATTCCAAAATTATGCATTAATACTAACTTCTCATTATGTTTATAACATGAATTATATCGCGAGCAAATATATCTAAATTGTCAAAGGTAAGCAAATAGAAAAGTTCGTATCGAAGGTACGGGCTTTTTTATTTGATGGCGTTAGGTTCGAACCACCGGTGGTTCATGCAAACACGAGCCAATGGCTATGAACCAATTTGAAAAAGATAACGGTAAGATTGATATTTGGAGCAATAAAGACAAGTAAAACTTTATAATTTAACCTTCTATCAATTCGTGACGGACGAATCATGGGAATCCCATATCTATTAACGGCGGGCAAAAAATAACCCACTTTTTAACCCACTTATATTTTTCTTTGAAGAGACGTTCTGTCCAGAGTATTCTTCTTGCTCTTGCAAGAACCCACTGTTTGCTTTCCTCACGCGCGCTTTCAATCTGTACGCCCCTCATCTTTTCATATGCATACTTATATTCCATTATGTACATATCCATAGGCAATATGCGCCTCTGCGGATTATTCCGTGGTAAAACTTTCTAATCTTTAATAGGGAATTTCCCTTTTTGTATAGTCCCCCCTGCGCCAAGATGATATAATAGGAAAAGAAACCAACAACGGAGGATAAGTAATTGGGCGGTGTATTTGGTGCGGCATTAAAGGGAAATTGCGCATATGACCTGTTTTTTGGGACAGATTATCACTCACATCTGGGTACCTATCGCGGTGGCATGACGGTATATTCAGACGGGCGGTTCCTGCGGGCAATCCACGGAATCCAGAACTCTCCTTTCCGAACCAAGTTCGAACGGGACGTGGAAGACCTGACCGGGCCCATGGGCATTGGCAGCATTTCGGATACCGCTCCGCAGCCGCTTACGGTGCGTTCCCATCTCGGCACCTACGCAGTCGCTACGGTAGGACGCATCAACAATGCCGATGAAATCATCGAACGGTGTTTTAAAAACCATTTCGCCCAATTTTCCGAGATGGGCAACGGCCACCTGAACCCCACCGAACTGGTGGCGGCATTGGTGGGAAGCCAGTCTACGCTTGCGGAAGGAATTCGCTATGCGCAGGAGATGATCGACGGCTCCATGACCATGCTCGTGCTTACCCGGGACGGTATTTACGCCGCGCGCGATAATGTCGGGCGCACATCCCTCGTATTGGGCCAAAAGGAAGACGGCTATTGTGTGGCCTCCGAAAGCTTTTCTTACCTGAACCTTGGGTATCACGACCTGCGGGAGCTTGGCCCGGCTGAGATCGTATTGGTTACGCCGGATGGTGTGGAACAAATACTGCCCCCGAAAAAACCAATGAAAATCTGTTCTTTCCTGTGGACGTATTACGGCTATCCTACCACCTGCTACGAAGGCGTGAACGTGGAACAAATGCGCTATGCAAGCGGACGTATCCTCGCGTCGCGTGATAACGTACATCCCGATTCAGTGGCGGGTGTGCCAGACTCCGGCACAGCATACGCGATTGGCTATGCAAACGCTTCGGGCATTCCCTTTGCGCGTCCTTTTATCAAATATACGCCTACATGGCCGCGTTCGTTTATGCCGCAAAAACAGGACCTGCGCAACCTGATCGCGCATATGAAGCTGATTCCTGTTGCGGGGCTGATCCAGGGTAAAAAACTGCTGATGATAGACGATTCAATTGTCCGTGGGACACAAATGCGTGAAACGACGGAATTTTTGTACCAGAGCGGCGCCCGGGAGGTACACGTGCGTTCGGCGTGTCCGCCTATATTGTTCGGTTGTAAATACCTGAATTTTTCCCGTTCAACTTCGGATCTCGACCTGATCGCCCGCAAGGTAATCGCGCGGCAGGAAGAAAACGTCACTATGGAAACGCTGCAGGAGTATGCCGATCCGAATAGCGCGCGGCATGCGGATCTTGCTGAAAAGGTTTGCCAAGAATTGAATTTCACCTCGCTGCGTTATCACCGTCTCGACGATCTTCAGGCTTCGGTGGGGATTGATCCGTGCAAAATGTGCACTTACTGCTGGAACGGGAAAGAATAACGCCCACCCCATATTTGAATGAAATTTTCTGTGCAATCCCCGGCGTGTGACGTTCTTTTGGTACATATTTTACATCGATCCGCAACCTACAGTTCCCCTCCCGATTCGGTTGACAGCCGGGCCGGGAATTGATAAGATTATCAGGTGGCAAATGCCGCAGTAATGAAACAAAAAACGGGGTTTTACAATGATCATAACGGACGACCAAAAACAGAGAATACAGGAAGCCGGGCAAAAGCTTAACGAGGCGGCCGCCTCACTCGACCTTCCCGCGCTCAAAGAAGAGCTCGCAAAGCTTACGGTTCAAATGGAAGCGCCTGATTTCTGGAACGATGTAGAAACGGCAAATAAAGTTACGAAGCAGGAAAAGCCGCTTAAGGCTAAGATTACCTTGTGTGAAAAACTTCATTCTTCCCTTGAAGATTTGAAAGTGCTTGTGGAAATGGTAGACGAAGAGCAGGATGAAGAGCTGCTTGCGGAACTCAATACCGAACTTGCGGAATTCGAAAAAGATATCAATAATTTCCATTTGCAGACGCTCCTTTCGGGCACCTACGACGCAAACAATGCGATTATTTCGCTGCATGCAGGCGCAGGCGGCACAGAGGCGCAGGATTGGGCGCAAATGCTGATGCGCATGTATACGCGCTGGGCGGAGCGCCATGGATACGACGTAAAAGTGCTCGACTACCTTGACGGCGACGACGCGGGCATCAAAAGCGTGACCATGCGTATCGAGGGTGAAAATGCATATGGATATCTGCGCAATGAAAAGGGCGTACACCGGTTGGTGCGTATTTCTCCATTCGATTCCAACGCGCGGCGGCATACTTCGTTCGCCTCCCTCGACGTCATGCCGGAAATTGACGATGCGGATAATGACATTGAAGTTGCGCCGGATGATATTCGTGTAGATACATACCGTTCCTCGGGCGCGGGCGGGCAGCACGTCAACAAGACGTCCTCTGCGATTCGCATTACGCATTTCCCAACAGGAATTGTCGTGCAGTGCCAGAATGAACGTTCCCAGCTGCAAAACAGGGAAACAGCAATGCGTATGCTGAAATCCAAGCTGGCGGAAAAACGGGAAGAGGAGCGCATGGCCCAGCTGGCGGAAATTAAAGGGGATCAGAAAAAAATCGAATGGGGCAGCCAAATCCGTTCATACGTATTTTGCCCGTATACCATGGTGAAGGATCACCGTACAAACGTGGAAACAGGCAACATCAATGCCGTGATGGACGGCGATATCGACGATTTCATCAAAGCCTGCCTGATTCAGGGATTCTAATGGCCGCAAAACAGCGCGCTTTGGCGGCGCGCTGTTTTTTATTGCATTCCATCCGCTGTTTTTCCCTTTCCAAAAGCGCCCGAATGGCAAAATTCATAATTTGTTCATAAATATACGTACTTGTATCACATCCCGCAACTTTTTATAATAATGGCATTGAAAATTTTTCAGGATGGATATGAGAAAGATTTGCTGACGGTAAAAAAGAAAAAAATCTGGAGTTTAATTGGCAAAAATACGGCGTCCTTCGCCTTTTGCATGGGATGTATTTATTTATTTCTTTTTTTGTTCGGGCCGCAGAATATCCTGCCGTCCGTTGCGATTGTCGTTGGATTGATGACGTTTCCTCTCCTCGACCTCAAAACAAACCACCTGCATTTTTCCATCATGACCTTTTTGCTGTTTCCTCTCATTGGATTTGCTGCCGCGGCCTCCCTTATGAACGTCTGGCTGAGTATACTATGCAACTTCGGCATTGTCTTGCTGATCCTGATGTTCAGCGTTGAACCGAAGGAAGTAAAACCGTATGTTACCTTCCTGCTGTGTTACATTTTTTCTCAGGGAAGCCCTGTGGCAAACGCCGGGGAATTTGCGTCGCGCATGATGTGCCTTACTGTCAGCGGGCTTGCCGTTGCCCTCGTAGCCTATTTTACATGGAAGTACAGGCAAAAAAACTCTGAACGGCATAGCCTCAGACAGCAAATTTATCTTTCCATCAGACATAAAAGCTTTATCCTGCGCATGGCCCTCGGCCTGACGCTGGCCGGAATCATCTCTTTTGCCCTGCATTTAAAAAAGCCGATGTGGATCAGCATTGTCGTTTTTTCGCTGACACAGATCGACATCAGGGAAACGCACCAGCGCATCAAATACCGCGTCATCGCAACAATCACCGGCGTATTCCTTTTCCTGCTGTTTTGCCAGTACCTGATCCCGCAGGAATACATCTTTTTCTTTATTATTTTCCTCGGTTACATAGGAACCTGGGTAAAGGAATATAAATATGTGCAAATCATCAACACCATCAGCGCCATTAATGCAAATCTTGTGCTGTTTGATTCCACCACGGCCATTGGAAACCGGCTCCTTTTGCTTGGCATTGGAATCGCAATTGTACTTGCCATGCATTTTTTGGACCGCATCGTCCGCCATTTAACTGGGAAGCGGCAACGGCATGCCCGGCAAGGTTGGGAACCGCAAAAGCCTCCTGCGCTGGAAACGTTGTCACAGACTTAAATAAAAAAGGCCGGGGGGCCTTTTTTATTCCGTAAATTCAATCAGCTTATCTTTAAACACGATTCCATCCAGATGGTCAAGCTCATGGCACAGGCATTTTGCAAGCAAACCCGTCCCTTCCACGGTAATCTCCTCTCCGTTTTCATCGAGTGCGCGGACGATCACCCGTTCCGGGCGTTTTAACTTGCCCCATACGTCCGGAAAGCTGAGGCAGCCTTCCTCCACAATCTGCTCGCCTTCCCGAAGCACAAACTCCGGATTTACGAGCTTGATGAGCCCTTCTCCTACATCAATGACAACGAGGCGTTTCAAAATACCAATCTGGCACGCGGCAAGCCCTCCGCCTTCCGCATGGTACATCGTTTCCGCCATATCATCCAAAAGGGTACGGACGCGGTCCGTTACTTCCCTTACTTCCCTGCTTTTTTTACGCAATATTTCGTCGTCAAACGTCCTGATTTCCCTTAATGCCACTGTTTCACCTCACGCAGCATTTATTATACCACGATTTTCAGGAAAAGAAAGGATGCCTATGCAATAAAGCGGAAGCTGCCGCTTCCGCTTTTCATGTTTTTACAAGGCAGGATCGATGATTAGCTTTCCCTGCCTGCGCAGTTCAGGATCGGAAACCGCATCCGCGAGGCGTTCCAGCGGAAGCGGATCACACTGCATAAATCCTACGTCGATACGCCGCGAATTGATAAGCTCCGCCGCCCTGTCAATCGTATAGGGATTGATGTAAGACGCTTTGATATCCACCTCCCGGCGAAAAAGGTCGAAAGGCTTTACTGTAATCGTAGCTTCGGGAGACGAAAGGCCAAACAGCATTGCCACAGATTTCCTGCCCGCAAGTTCAATCGCCTGTTCCATCGTCTCCGGGAGGCCCACGCACTCGATGACCGCGTCGAGGCGGTCTATTCCGCTTTTTTCAAGTTCGCCCCGTACGTCCTGCGAAGCCGGGTCGATACATACTGCCGCGCCCAGCTTCTCACCCATTTTCCGCTTTCCCTCAACCGGCTCGATCAGCGCTACCCGGGATGCCCCGGCAATCACCGCGAGCTGTATCATAATCAGCCCAATCATGCCTCCGCCGATCACCGCTACCTTTTGTCCGGATTTGATATTGCACATGTCCATACCGTGTAGGCAGCAGGATACCGACTCCGCCATTGCGCCTTCATGATACGCCGTCCATGCGGCAAGCTTTAACACCTGGCTTTTATTCACACTACAGAACTGCGCAAAACCACCGTTTTCGCTCACGCCGTAAATAGTCATATGTTCGCAAAAATGCCCGATTCCGCTGCGGCAGTAATAGCATGCGCCGCAGAGTTTATTCGGGTCTGCACACACACGGTCCCCGGGCTGGAACTCCGTCACGTTTTTTCCAACTTCTTCGACCATCCCGGAAAACTCGTGCCCCAGCACGCGTGGCGGAACCACATCTGCCGATCCCTGGTTCCCATGATAAATATGTACGTCTGTGCCGCATACGCCGCAGGCCTTCACGCGGATGAGGACATCGTCATCGCCCACTTTCGGCATCGGGATGTCTTCTATCCTGATATCCTGTTTTCCATAAAACACCGCTGCTTTCATGTTCTTTTCCCCCCGCTTCTGTGCGCGGCAGCCCGCTGCCTGTTGTCAATTGCCCGGAAATTCCGCTTATCGTATTATACCATATACGGCTCTTCAAAACGATAGCTTCCGCAATCCACTTCCTTTACCTCTCCGCTGGGAAGCACCACGGTTGCGCTGGTATTAAAGGGAACCGCCGCTTCCAGCACGAACCGGCCTCCTTCGCATTTCCATTGGCAGGAAATTTGTCCGTAAATGCTCAACACTTCGATATTGCTATGGTTTTCCAAAACTATGCCCTGTATCCGCATATGACGGTGTTTGAAAACATGGCGTTTGCGCTTAAACTGAAAAAATTAAACAAGCAGGTTATCGCCGCCAAGGTCAGGGAGGCAGCGGAAATCCTTGGCATCGAAGATTTGCTGGAACGCAAGCCCAAAGCTCTTTCCGGCGGGCAGAGGCAGCGCGTCGCAATCGGCCGCGCCATCGTGCGCGAACCCAAGGTATTCCTGATGGACGAGCCGCTGTCCAATCTGGACGCCAAATTGCGCAACCAGATGCGTTCGGAGATCATCAAACTGCGTCAGCGTATCAACACGACTTTCATCTATGTGACGCACGACCAGACCGAGGCCATGACGCTCGGGGACCGGATCGTAATTATGAAAGATGGCCATATCCAGCAAATCGGTACGCCGCAGCAGGTGTTTAACGAACCGGCCAATCTGTTTGTCGCGGAATTCATCGGCACGCCTAAAATGAACATTTTCCCCGCACATCTAAAAATACAGGACAACAAATATTACGTGGCTGCCGGCAGCTATTGCGTGCAGGTGCCGGAGAAATACCAGAAGCTCTTCCAGCAAAACCAGGCGCCCGAACGCGACCTTCTGATGGGAGTACGTCCGGAAAACACCTGCCTGTCCCAGCCGGGAGGGAACGCCATAGAGGCAACGGTCGATGTAAACGAAATGATGAGCAGCGAGCTTTATATCCATATTCAATTTTGCGGAGAGGATATCATTTTGCGTTTGCCTATGCTGGAAGTCCAGAAAACGTATGGAACGCTGGGCATCGGCCAGAAAATTCATTTCAGTTTTGAAGAAAATTTTATCCATCTTTTTGATCCGGATACCGGCGCGAACCTGATGGGAATTGAAAAAGAAACCGACGCGATAGAAGAGCAAACAGCAAGCTGACGCTGTCAGGCGCAGTGCCAGCCTGCCCAAGCTCCACGGCGGTTTTGCCGCCTCTTTTGCGGGGTTCCTTGTTGGCGTCTTACAGTATTTTCCGTACGCTTTACTTTGCAACCGGGAAATAAATTTCTGTCACAAGTTCCTCCTCCGGCACCTCGTGCGGACTATTGAGGTATTTTTCATATGGTATGTTTATGATACGGTATCCATTGTCTTCAATCCATTTGACAATTGCCGCATATGTTTCGCCAAGATTGGCATATGCTCCCAGGTGGGCTGCCATTGCGCAAGGCCCGCCCGGAAGCGTCCGGGAAACGGCACACTTTTGCGGCACGATTGCCCCCACCTCCGTATCTGTATTTTCCGGGTCAAATTCGGTGCTGTGGTAAAGCGCGACAACTCCTCCCCGGCACTGTAGGTTATTGTCCTGCAGGATTTTAATCATCTTATCATATAGTATGTCGAAATTCTTTACGGCAATACTGCCGCGGACGCTTACAATCTCAAACGGCTTTGTTTCTACAATTTTAACTTCCTGTGCTCCCTGGCTCATGATATCAATTCCTTTCTTGAGCAATTCAATCTCTTCCCGCATTTTCGCAAGAAGGTTCTGCTGATGCACGATTTCTTTTTTCCGCCGTTCATATTTTGCGGAAAACCGTGCCGCCACCGCATGCGGCGCGGCATGGAGAAGTTCCGCCGTTTCATCGAGCGTAAATCCGTATTCTTTACACTTCAAAATGAAAAACATATCCCGAAACTGCTTCGCCTCATAATAACGGTAGCCCGTCTCACCGCTGGTGTGCGCAGGGGTAAGCAGGCCAATCCGGTCGTAATGCCGCAAAGTCTTGGTTGTCACCATGCACAGCGTTGAAAATTCTCCGATCGTAAACATCAACTGTTCTCCTGTCTTTTTCTATCAGAACCGGTTCATGTTCCCAGTATATAGCTTGCCCCAAGGGTAAGGTCAAGCGCTTTTTCACATCTTTTTAAAATAATAGCTGGAACACGCAATCAATAAAGTGAATTGAACGGCCAGAAGCCCGACAGCCATAAGCACCACCGTTTTATCCGCGCCGTATAGTGCAAGAATCAATATAAAGGCGCATAACACATAAGTCATAATTTTGGCAACCATGTTGCCCGTTCTTTCCCGGATACGTACGTTGCGTTCGTCGTTTACCTCAATTTCTTTTTGTTTTCCGATTTTTTCCCGTTCTTCAGGCGACAGCCGCAAGCCATAAATCAAATTTGAAATCCCCAGTACGGAAAACGCCGCTCCAAACCCGATGCATACGCCAAACTGCGCCCACATCCCTTCCTTTGAGCATACAAGCAGGCCTGCCAAAAGCAAGATCGCCCCAACCGCGGCCTGAACAATAGATACAGCCTTTTTATTCTTCATTTTCGTCCTCCTCGTAAAGAAACAATTCTTCAATCTGCATCCCGAAATACCGTGCGATTTTGAACGCCAACAGGATAGATGGATTGTACCGTCCATTTTCAAGTGAGCTGACTGTTTGCCGGGATACCTCGAGTGCCGCCGCCAATTCTTCCTGCCGTATTCCTTTTTCCTTCCTGATTTCCTCCAGCCGGTTTTTCAAATCCAATCCTCCATATGGAACGTTTGCTTTCCGTTATGATACGTTGTTTCCAGCATAATGCCAAGTTTGCTTTACATTACATTAAAAAACAAAGGCGCTTGCCGCGCCCCTGTTTTCGTCGGATGAATCTCCCCTTATTTTCCAAGCCCTGCCAGCACACGCTGCGCCTTCCCATAATCCACATCGCGGACATAAAGATGGTGCATCTCGCCCGGCCTGCCCGTATGATCGCAATAGACGATGCTGTAATCACACAGGATACTGCTGCCCGTAAGCAGCCTCTTTGCCTCAGAAAATGTTTCGGCAGAAAGCGTACCCAGTACCTCCCGCCGGCTTAGTGGGATCATGCTGCAATCCTCCTCCTTGATCTTAAATGCTGCGGATTCGGCGCTCCGCCGCGTACTGCAATCCATTACGGATTGTGTACTGTCATTTTAGAACCTTGTATTTCTCTTTTCAAGGGAATCGCAGCAATTTTTATACAATTTTAACACCGTTTGAACCTGGCTGTTCCAATACTTTTCGTATCATGTGCTCCGCTTTCTCGCAGTCGTATTTATGTACATAGATTATAATAGGTATTCACTTGCGCGGCATCCTCCCCCATGCGCATCATTCCGGCGCTCCGTCCCCCAAATCCCCTTCCGCCTGACCAGCTTGTAGACCTCACATTAACATCATGGGGAACCCCATTTTCTGCAAGCAGGTTTTTGATCCGTGAAAACTTCTGTTGGGAGGTTCCTATCCACAACTCCCTCCTGTTCCATGGCACCATCGGCTTTTCCTCCGCAATCTCTTTCCATATTTTGTGTATTTACCATAGCGTCTCCGCAGTTAAGATGCAAGAGATGAACCCGCAAATTGTTAGGGGATGCGCAGTAACATATGCACATGATCTGGACATAATTCCGCTTCTATGATTTCAATTCCTTTTCTGGCACATAATTCGCGGAGTATTTTTCCTATATCTGTTTTAATCCTTCCGTATATTACCTGTCTCCGAAACTTTTCTGCCAATACTACATGATATTTGCATTCCCATGTTGTGTGTCCTAATGTATTTTTGTCCATTTGGACACCTCCTTTGCTTTTGTAATGCAGTTGGCCAGACTCGCACCATTCTAGCATTGGAGGTTTTTGCTTAAAGCTAAAGCTTTTTTAACTCCCCCGGCATAGCCGGGGGGTTATGTCTCGCTTAAACGCACAATCAAAACACCCGGAAGATACCTCCCGGGTGATAAGCACGTCTATTTCGCTCAAATGCTCAAACCTGATCCAGTTTTTTCAGCATACCATACAAGCCTGAAACCGGCAGCCCAACCACATTAAAAAAGCAGCCCTCGATGCCCTCGACAAACCTGGCCGCGGAACCCTGGATCGCATAAGCCCCCGCTTTGTCCATCACGTTCTCCTGCGCCAAATATTCCTCAATTTCCTGCGGATCCAAAGGCCGGAAAAACACTTTTGTCGTAAATGCTTCCGTAATCTTCCTGCCGCCGCATGTCACACATACGCCTGTATGCACAAAATGTACATTTCCCGAGAGCGCCCGGAGCATACGCCGCGCATCCTCGAAATCTGCGGGTTTTCCAAAAACCTCTCCTCCTGCTTCCACAACCGTGTCTGCGCCGATTACCGTTTCATCCGGATAATCCTGTGCGACGCTTGCCGCCTTCTTTTCCGCAAGAAACCGCACCATCTTACGGGGATCTGCTATATCGCAGCTCTCGTCTGCGCCGGATACCGCCACTTCAAACTCCGGCGTAATCAACGCAAGCAAATCCCGCCTGCGGGGGGAGGCAGATGCAAGAATCACGATTTTGGCACCATCGTAATGGCCCCCAGTTTGCACGCTTCCTCGCACAAACCGCAGCCACGGCAGATATCCGTTACCGTGTGCGTCATTTTCAGTTCTCCCTCAATCGCTCCAAACGGGCAGGCCTTGGTGCACAGGTTGCAGCCCACACATTTCTGGCGGTTGATCTTCGCTTTCTTGTCAGGTTTCGTTGTCAGGATACATTTACGCGGGCATTGCTCCACGCACAGCCAACAGCTCCTGCATTTTTCCGGATCGATCACAGGAAGGTTGTTTTCCATTGTAATCGCACCAAACGGGCATAAATTGGCACATTTTCCGCAGCCAATACAGCCCGCGCTGCAATTTTCCATCACCTCTCGTCCACGTCCCGTATTGGTACAACCGACGTAGACATCCACATTTTTGGGGAGCACCGCGATTGAGCTTTGCGGGCATTGTTCCACACACCGGCCGCATCCCGTGCATTTTTCATCGTCAATAAAGGCTATGCCGTCCGGCCCCATCGTAATCGCATCAAATTTACATACCTTTGCACAAGTCCCAAGCCCCAGGCAAGCAAATTTGCACGCCTTAAAACCACCCGCAATACCATAGGCCGCCCGGCAGTCGAGCGCGCCGTCGTATTCAAATTTATTTTTGCAATGCCCCTCGCTCCCGAGGCACATAATGCGTGCAACCTTGGGCACCAAATCTCCCACAGAGACACCAAGAATTTCGCCGATCTTCTTCGCATCGTCCTGTGAAAGCACGGCGCAAGCTGAAACCTCCGCCGTTCCTGCCACAAGAGCGTCTGCAAGGCCGTCACAACCCGGATATCCGCAGCCACCGCAATTAGCGCCCGGCAGGTTTTCCCGCACCGCGACCACACGCTCGTCTTTTTTTACTGCAAATTTTTTGGACGCTACGCCCAGCATGATCCCAAACACTGCGCCGAGCCCCCCCAGCACAATGATAGACCAGATAATCGGTTCAAACATACTCATTTCCTCTTTTCGTTACAATTCGCTCTTTATGCTTCTTCCTATGAACGAAGCCTCACATTCGAACGATTGCATCCCTTCCTTACGAAATTCATTGTCCTGCATCCCCCCACTCAATATTCTGCGCCTGTGCTTTTTGAACCGCGTCTCTCTCCTGAAAACCTGTCTTCCGGATTTCGCGGTCCTTTATATATGCCTCCTGTGCAAGCGCGCTATAGGGCGGTAATCTTTGTTTCCACGGTATATAACGGATAAAATTACGCACTGGCAATATTTCGCAGGGTAGGATAGACTCCAGCGCTTTGCCCCTATTCCTAAAACAGGGAACCGGTGCTGCAAATCATCGCAATATACGCCTTTAGCTTTTACACCAGGCCGGAAAAGCCCATAAATGCCACACTCATCAGCGATGCCGTAATCAGGGCAATCGGAAATCCCTGGAAAGGCTTCGGAATCGCGGAAAGCTCGAGCCGCTCCCGGATTCCTGCAAAGAGCACAATGGCAAGCGTAAAACCAAGCGCGCCACCAACGCCGTTCACCAACGATTCCACAAGGTTGTACTGCTCTGTAATATTCAGGATTGCAACGCCAAGCACTGCGCAGTTGGTCGTAATCAGCGGCAAATATACGCCGAGGCTTTGGTACAGGCCGGGGCTCGTCTTTTGCAGCACCATTTCAACGAGCTGCACAAGCGCGGCAATGACGAGTATAAACGCAATCGTCTGCATGTATTCCACACCCAGCGGTACCAGGATATAATATTGCACAAGCCACGTGATGAGCGACGCCATCGCCATAACAAACGTAACGGCCATGCCCATGCCTACCGCCGTTTCCACTTTTTTGGAAACTCCGAGGAACGGACAAATACCGAGAATCCGCGAGAGCACAAAGTTGTTGACCAAAATTGAACTCAGGAGGATTGTAAGGATGCGAATAAAAGTATCCATTATTCATGCACCTCCTCTGCCCGTGCTGTCTTTTCCTTCGGTTCCTTTTCTTTTGCTTTTTCACGCTGGAGCACAATTTTATTGATCAGTGCAAGCAGCAATCCCAATACAAGGAAGCCGCCCGGCGCGAGAATGAACATCAACGCCGGAGGATAGTCCGCTCCAAACACGGAAATACCAAACAGCGATCCATTTCCAAGAAGCTCGCGCACCGCCGCAATCATCGTCAGCGCCGCGGTAAAACCAACGCCGATGCCAATACCGTCCATCATGGACGGCAGCACGCTGTTCTTTGCAGCAAACGACTCTGCCCGTGCAAGAATGATACAGTTCACTACAATCAACGGCAGGAACAGCCCCAGAGACTCATACAACGATGGGATAAATGCCTGCAGTACCATCTGAACTACAGTAACAAACATTGCGATTACTACAACATAACACGGTATCCTTACCTTATCCGGAATGAAATTCCGCAGCAGGGAAATCAGCATATTAGAGCAGGTCAATACAAAGATAACCGCTGCCCCCATGCCAACTGCATTGATCGCCGATGTTGTGACGGCAATCGTCGGACACATGCCGAGTACCAGCCGGAACGTTGGGTTTTCGTTGAAGACGCCGTTTAAGAATACGCCCTTCATCACTTGTTTATCCATTCCCGTCACGCCCCCTTCCCGAGGTATTGCTCGCCGAATTCACGTACAAGATTAACTGCATTTGCAACGCCCTTGCTCGTAATCGTCGCGCCCGTCAGGGCCTGCACCTCGTTTGCCGCACCGGTGGGCGATTTCGCCACCACCAGCGGCCCGTCCGTTTCCTTGAATTGCTCGAGCCACTCCGGATCCGTGGCATTCGCGCCCAATCCGGGCGTCTCGTCGTGCGCAGTAATCTCCACGCCCGTCACCTTGCCGTCCGAAGAAATACCGATAGTCAGCGTGAGTCCCGCCTTGTATCCTCTGGTAACGATGGAATATGTATAACCAACCGTCTGGCCGTCTGCCGTTCCCTCATACACTTCTTTAATATCCGCATATTTCTCGTGATCGTAATCGATGCCGTCAAGCGCAATTTGCCTGAACTCCTGCGCCGCAGAAAGCACCGCTTGGCGGGCTTCCGTAGCCTTTTGGATATTATTTTGCTCAATCGGCTCCTTGGTGACGGCATATACAAGGCCAAGGATCAGGCCCGCGCATACGGTAATAATTACGAGACGAAGTACAAGGTTCGCAATGCTGTCATTATTTGCCTTATTCATTGACCTTCTTCACCTCCCCGAATACCTTTGGCCGAAGCACCTTATCTAGAAGGGGCGTCAAGAGGTTCATAAACAGGATCGAGAAGGATACGCCTTCCGGATACCCGCCCCACAAACGCACGACCATTGTAATTACGCCGCAGCCGATGCCGAATACGAGCTGCGCCTTTGGCGAAGACGGCGAAGAAACATAATCCGTCGCCATAAAAAATGCACCAAGCATCAGGCCGCCCGCGAAAAGTTCGAAAAGAATCATACCCGGCTGGCCCGTCAAAAGCGTAATCAATGCGACCGTGCCGAGATATGCGCACGGAATGCGCCAGGAAATCACACGGCGTATCAGCAGGTATGCTCCGCCGATCAGCAGGGCAATCACGCTTGTTTCGCCCATACTCCCGCCGATATTTCCAGTGAACATATCCCATAGCCCGGGAACGGCGTCGCCGCCTTCTTTTAAGATACCGAGCGGTGTTGCCGACGCGACCGCATCTACCCCGGCATGCGGGGCAATGAACGTCGTCATGGCAACCGGCCACGAAATCAGCAGAAAACACCGCGCCGCAAGCGCGGGATTCATAAAGTTGTGGCCGAGACCTCCAAAACATTGTTTTACAATAATGATCGCAAACGCACTGCCGCAGACCGGCAAGTACCACGGCACGTTCGCCGGTAGGTTGAGCGCGAGCAGCAGTCCCGTCACAACTGCGGACAGGTCACTAATTGTGACTTCTTTTTTTGTAAAAAACTGCACCGCGGCCTCGCAGCCTACCGCGCTCCCGATGCACAGTGCGATCGTCATGAGGCAGCCGGTTCCAAAAAAATACACAGCGGCAATGCACGCAGGAATGAGTGCGATGATTACATCGAGCATAATGCGCGTGGTGCTCTGTGTTGATTTGATATGCGGCGACCCGGACAAAATCAACTCTTGTTGCATAGCCTTTCCTTTCGCAGAAATATTAATTGACGCTTATCTCAACTTGAATTTTTCCCATCGGGAATCATCCAAAAAAACGCAGATGAAATTTTATTCCGCCTTTTTCCCAGGCGCTTCTTCCTGTTTGCGTTCTGCTTCCTTGGCCCGCTCCTTCAAGCGCTTTGCCGCAATCATATCTTTGGCAAACTTGATATTCTGGGCAATCGGCTTTTTCGCCGGGCAAACGTAACTGCAACAGCCGCAGCTCATACAGTCCATGGCATGGTTCGCCTCTGCGCGGTCAAAGTCTTCGTATAATGCAGAGGCGGAAATCATCATCGGCATCAGGCGCATCGGGCATACCTCGGCGCATTTGCCGCATTTGATGCAATTTGTTTCCTTTTGTTTTTTTGTATATTCCTTATCCAATACGAGAAGGCCGGAAAATCCTTTTGTCACTACGCATTCAAGCGTTGGCAGGGGCAGGCCCATCATCGGCCCGCCGGATACGATTTTAAGCGGCTCAGATGAAAATCCCCCGACGTAGTCAAGCACTTCCTGGGCGCTCACGCCAAGGCGGACAAGCAGGTTTTTCGGTTCCTTCACCGCGCCCGAAACGGTAACTACCCGCCGGATCAACGGCTCTCCCACATAAAACGCGTCCGCAATCGCTTTCGCGGATGCAATATTAACCACCACGACGCCCGCATCCATGGGAAGCCCGCCTGCGGGCACCACGCGGCCCGTGATGGCATTGATCAATTGTTTCTCGGAACCCTGCGGATATTTCGTCTGCACAGGCACCACGCGGATCGCGTGGGTATCGACGGCTGCAGACATTTTTTCGATTGCTTCCGGTTTATTGTCCTCAATTCCAATAATCGCTTTTTTCACATCAAGCGTCTGCATAAGTAATTTTACCCCAGCCAGTACGCGCTTTGGGCATTCCACCATCAGCCGGTAATCCGCTGTGAGGAACGGCTCGCATTCCGCCCCATTTATCAGCAGTAAGTTGATATTTTTTCCCTCCGGCGGCGAAAGCTTCACGTGGGTCGGAAACGTCGCTCCGCCCATGCCCACGTTTCCTGCGTCCCGAATACATTCGATCAACTGTTCCCGTGACAGGCTTTCCATGTTTTCCGGCGCTTCGAATGCCGTTTCATCTTTTCCGTCATTTTCAATCACAATCGCCTGCACCGGATGCCCGTTTATGCCAGGAATCTCCGTAATTTCCGTAACGATCCCCGAAACGCTCGCGTGGACAGGTACGCTGACAAATCCCTGTGCCTCGGCGATTTTCTGGCCCATCAGCACACGCTCCCCTGTTTTCACAATCGGTTTTGCGGGCGCGCCAATATGCTGGGAGAGCGGAATCTTCACGATATGCCCTGCGGGCATCTCTTCGATTGCGCATTTCTCCGTCAGTTTTTTTCCTTCGTACAGATGATGGAGCGGATGAATTCCGCCCGCAAATGTCAGGCTCATGTTTTACCCCCCGGATATCCTGCGTAGCGCGGCCTTCCGCGCATGTTTACCAAGTTGTATTATAGCACAACATATTTTTTTTTAAAGCATAATTGCTTTTTTTACAAAATAAAATTTATACGTCCATCTTAATTTTTTATTACTTTTGAACCGCTTATTTGCATTTGTGGGTTTCCCTGTCTATAATAATGAATAAGAAAATCCTGTAAAGGAGTGCATTATGACCGGAATCATTCCCATCATTATACTGCTTGTCATGCTTGTACTGGGAATCCTGTACTGTTTTTGGGGATATAAATATCTTAAGGTAATTTTATTCCTGTATGCGTTTTTCATGGGCGTTTATTATTCCTATACCTATCTTGGCGCTTATGTTCCCGCAGTTGCGGACTGGCTGTGGCTTGTGAGCCTGATTATCGGCATTGTTTTTGCGCTGCTTGCGTTTTTCTTTGTGAAATTCGCTATCTTTGTGGTAGGCGGCATGGTCGGCCTGATGATATTTGATCTGTTAAAGCAGGCTTTCCCTTCTGCTTTCGCCGGGATGGAACCCCTCACCCTGTTTTTTATCGGCCTTGGCCTGTTTGTCGTCCTGGGTGCGGTTACGCTCGCTTCCCGCAGGCATTTTGTGATTATTTTTTCTGCCATTTACGGCGGATATACGCTCGTCAGCACCGTAGGTATCATCATCGGCCTGTTCTTTAACGCCGATATTCTCAGCACCGTGACGCTCGGAAATTATAAACAGGTCCTTACTTCCGTCAGCGTTTTCAACCATACGGCTACATGGATGCTGATCCTTCCGGTCGTAGTTTTTGCCATCGCCGGCATGATCGCCCAATACAAATTCACCGCCCCGGGGACGCGGCGTGGGAAACGCACGGCGTAAAACAAGAAAGCCGGGGCCGCCGCACCGCCTCGGAGTTTATCCGCAAATTTATACCTCAAAAGGTTATTCCCTTTTCAATCTCCGTTTCGTTTTTTTTGACAATTTGCGTCCCGAATAAACCCGGGGCGTTTTTTATTCCCTGCATTGCCGGATCATTCCTGCACGAAAAAATTCCGTCTGCCTTCACCTGCCTTACAGCCGCCGCACCCGGAACTTTCATTCTCCGAACATATTTCCATCACACTCCTTCGCCATACTGTACTTATCCTACAGAAAGGCGGACACGGCTATGAAAAAAATCATTCCTATTCTATTAATCGCCCTGTTAGCGGCCGCAATGATCGGCTGCAGCAGCGCGCAAACGGCGGAGCCGGTTGTCTTGGCGTCCGATCCCTCTGCCGCTGCCGATACGGATTCCTCCGTTTCCGGCACACAAAACGAGACAAGTATCGTACTGGACGGCAGCGAAGCACAAATCGACGGTACTGGCGCGCAGGCGGACGGCGCCGTCGTAACGGTATCTTCCGGGGGAACCTACCGGTTATCCGGAGAGACAACGGATGGTTCAATTACTGTTGATGCGGCAGGTGAGGAAGTTGTCCTTATCTTAAGCGGCGTATCGATCAAAAACAGTTCAGGGCCCGCCGTTCTCATCAAGGAAGCCGAAACTGCAATCGTAACCCTTGCGGACGGTACGGTCAATACGCTCGAAGATGCAGGAGAAAGTGATTATGACGGTGCCCTTTACGGCTGCGTTTCCTATACGATCAACGGAAACGGTACACTCAACGTAAACGGCACTGTGGAAGAAGGGATCGCAAGTGAAATGCACCTGACCATCGAGAGCGGTATAATCAATATCGCCTCTTCCGACGATGGAATCAATGCCAATAATGACGGAATCAGTGAAATCATCATCAACGGCGGAACACTCTTCATCGATTCCGGCGGAGACGGAATCGACTCCAACGGGTCTATTGAGATCAACGGCGGTGAAATCGTGACCTTCGGCTCCATAAACGATGCAAATGGCGGTCTCGACGCTGACAGCGGCGTTGCCATAAACGGCGGAACGGTATTTGCAGCGGGCGCGAATATCACCCTCCCTGCCGGCAGTGGCCAGAACTTTCTTGCTATGAATATAGAAGGACAAACCGGCGATACCCTCTCCATCAGCGCGGACGGTACGGAACTTTTCAGTACGGAGCTTACACAGGCATGCCAGACAATTCTGTTCACCAGCCCGGATATTGCAGACGGCGTCTCCTATGATGTTTCCCTGGACGGGGAATCCCAAGGAAGCGTAACGGCGGAAGACTCCGTTTCCAGACAGATGGGCAGCCCCGGCAGAGGAGGAATGCGGGCAAATCAGGCGGGATAAAATAAATGACACTGTAAAAAAGAGCTGTCCCCGGTTTTCCGGCGGCAGCTCTTTTCAGGTTTTACATTTCGCGTCCTTCATATCCGCTTCTTTTTTCGGGCGTTCCTTCGCCCGTACCAAAGGCGCTTTTTTATACAGGCGCTTGAACGGTTTGCGTTCCTCCTGCGGCACGATCGCCTTGCCATGGAAAGAAATATTGTAAAACTCGCTCTGGAGCTGTGTAATATTCACCCGGTCTTCAAAGTAGGCCTGTACAAGTTCAATGCGGCGTACAGCCCATTTTACCGCCGTATCGAGCAAGCCAAAATAGAAATCATAGTCATACAGTCCTTCATAAGTTTCGACCGGCTGGTACAGCATGGTTTTGAGCTTTAACTGCGAAATAATGTTCAGCATTTTCAGCTTGGCGAGGTCGGCTTTTGTCGGCTGCGACACAAGTCCGTTGTAATAGACGTAATAATTGGCGGCCTTGGTATATGGATGCTCGTCCACTTTCAGACCCGGAAACAAGTAGGACATTTTTTTGTAAAAGGTATCGATTTCTTCCCCATGTACTATGGTGTCGCGTGCAAACTTCTCTTTGTCAAAGGTATAGGCGTCTACGCCATTTTCCTTCGCATAGAGGATGTCGAGCGCGCATTCCAGCGTATTGTGGGTAGACATCGGCTTCGTCTCCGCGTTGATGTGCGGGTGCAGGAACATATCGAGGCAATAATGTGTGATATAGCCATAAAAATAACTTTTCAGGGTATCGCTCCCCTGCTTTTTTACATAGTCCGCACCCTCGCAGAAAAAGCGTTGGGGCCGCGTATAGTGGAGCGCCCAACCGAGCATTTTCATTTTCGCGCCGCACAGGAAGAAATAGAATTTATAGAGCAGAAAAATATCCCCACCCTGCGAACCCGAATAGTACGCGGGCAGGTTTTCCGTAATAATCTTTTTCGCCTGCGGATCCGTCATCCTTTCCAGGATATTGTCTGCGGCGATTTTATGCGTCAGTGATGTGGGCATAAGTTCCCGCCTGCCTTAACCAATCATTTTTATCCTTCGGGCACGGATGTATACAGGAAGCATCCCGGCTCATGCGCCTCCAGAATTCCAATGCTCTGCATGAAAGCTTCCGCCATGGTAGGCCCTACGAATACATAGCCATACCGTTTGAGGGAGGCAAGCAGCGCTTCCGGCCTCTTAAAGGAATATACATATTTAAAAAAACTGCCGTGCTCCCCAATCACACGCAGGGTGGCACGGGCATTTTCGCGTACCGCAAAAATCTTCCTGCGGTTGCGGATAATCCGCTTGTCAAACAACAGGGAGTCCAGGTATTCGTCTTCAAGCTGCGCGCATTTTCGTATGTCGAAGTCCATGAAGACTTCACGGAACGCTTCGCGTTTCGCAAGCACCGTGCGCCACGAAAGCCCCGCCTGGAAACTCTCGAGGCATAACTTTTCAAACAGGGATGCATCGTCCGTCTTCAGCCTGCCGTATTCATTGTCATGATATTCTTTCAGCAGCAGATCCGTAACCCAATTGCACCTTCTTTTTTCCGTTCCCGGATTTGCTAATTTTTCCATAGAACATATATTAACACATTTCACGATGGTTATGGTAGAATTATATTGAATTTACACAAATTTAAGAAAAGGTTTTGTGAATATGAAAGAATTTTGGAGTGAAAAGGCAAAAAGCCTGACCCCATATGTTGCGGGCGAACAACCAAAAGAAAAACTGGTGAAGCTGAACACAAATGAAAATGCCTATCCGCCCAGCCCAAGGGTAGCGGAAGCCATCGCACAGGCGGCAGGCGCCCTGCGCCTGTATCCTGACCCGGATGCACATCGCCTGCGCGCCGCCATCGCTGAATACCACGGCGTGCGGCCGGAGCAGGTGTTTTGCGCCAATGGTTCGGATGAGGCTCTTGCGCTTTGCTACGCCGCGTTCTTCCAGAACGGTGCGGCGGGAGCGGCCGGCTGGTTCCCCGGCACCTCCATTCCCCGCAGGGTAAAAACGCCGGACGTAGGCTATAGTTTCTATCCGGTGTGGGCCAATCTTTTCGATGTGCCGCTCGAGATAGTTCCCCTGAAGGAGGACTATTCGGTGGATGTAGATAAGATGTGCGGCGGGAGCGGCATGATCCTTGCAAATCCGAACGCGCCTACCAGTATTGCGCTTTCCATACCCAACATAGAAAAAATAATACAAAAAACAGACGGCGTCGCTGTGGTCGACGAGGCTTACGCCCCCTTCAGCCGTGCCACCGCGATTCCGCTCGTCAGCAAATACAGGAACCTTGCGGTCGTCCGTACGCTTTCCAAATCACACAGTCTCGCAGGGTTGCGTGTGGGGTATGTAGTGGCGGATGAAAACCTGATCGCCGCCCTGCAAACGGTAAAAGACAGCTTTAATTCCTATCCGCTCGACATGCTTGCGCAGGCAGGCGCGGAGGCTGCGGTGCGCGATGCGGACTATTGCCGGGAAGTAACCGGAAAAATTGTAGAAACGCGCGCCTACACGATCGGCGAATTGTGGAAGCTGGGAATCTCTACCCTGCCTTCCGACGCAAATTTTGTCTTCGCGCGGTTCCACGATCCGTCCGCGGAAGCCGTCTTTGCAGCCCTGCGCGAACGCGGCGTACTGGTACGGTGGTTTTCCGGAAAGCGTACGCGCAATTTCCTGCGCATTACCATAGGAACACGCGAAGAAATGGACCTGTTTCTTTCTGCCTTGAAGGAGATTTTATGCAAATAGGCGTGGTTGGGCTCGGGCTGATCGGCGGTTCCCTCGCCCGGGCAATTAAAAAATATACAAGTCATACGGTATGCGGCGTGGACCGCGACAAAAATGTCCTTACGGCGGCCTACGCAGCGGGAGCCATCGATTGTGATACGGACGTTTCAGGCTGCGACCTCGTTTTTGTGTGCCTCTATCCGCGCGACTGCGTTTCCTATCTGCTAAATACCGAATTTAAAAAAAATGCCGTAGCGGCGGATATTTCCGGCGTCAAGCGCTTCATTGCGCAGGAGGTCGCCGCACCTCTTCGGGAACGCGGCATACGTTATGTGGGTACGCATCCCATGGCCGGAAAAGAAACAAGTGGTTTTGTAAGCAGTGACGCCAACCTTTTTCAGGGCGCAAGCTTTATCATCACCGAGGATGAAACTACGGACGCGGACGCCATATGTCTTTTGGCCGCGCTCGCAAAGGAGCTTGGCTTTGGACGTGTCACCAGATGCAGCGCCCAAAAACACGATGAAGTAATCGCCTATACGTCGCAGCTTGCGCACGTGGTCTCAAACTCCTATGTGAAAAGCGAAGCCTCCCAGAGTTTTAACGGTTTTTCGGCGGGCAGCTTTATGGACCTCACGCGCGTAGCCAAACTCAATCCGGCAATGTGGGCAGAGCTTTTTGTGCTCAACGGCGACGAACTCGCAAAAGAGATCGACGAACTCCAGCGCAATATTACCGCGCTGCGCGACGCTATCGTTGCCGGGGATGAAGAAGCACTGTGCAATCTTTTGAGGGATGGCAGCGACAAGAAAAAACGCTTGCTGGGCGAATTATAATGAAGCTCCCGGAAATGGATTGTCTTATTGCTGGTTCTGGCATTCTGCCTCACAGGATGCGCCATGCAGGCTGGATTCGACGAGCGGGTATTGGCTGCCAAAAACGAAGCATATACGCAGAATTTGATCAAAGCAAATTATGCTGTAATAGCAGCGGATGTTGCTCTCTCCGTATCCGGCCAACTGAATACAGGCGTTTTCAGGCAGGATTGGGAAAGCCTGTATCCTTTGTTAGATGTATCGGGAAGTATGGATACGGCGTCCTTCACGGTCGGCGGCAATGCCGCTCTTACCGAAGTCATATATTATTTTGAAAACAGAGACCTGCTTTTAAACTATACCTATAACATATAAAATGAACTGGCCGGATTATGGATGACATACATCCCCCAAAAGGCACAGGCAAAAACGCGGTGGCTTGTTCGGAAAAGGTTGTGTCGGTGGGCTGCGGAGACGCGCCTCTCTAATAGATTCTCACTCTTCCCGCAAATGCAGAAGGCCCCCCGCTGTCTTCCCCGCCGCAGGCTCAGGCCAGCAGGTCAAATAAATACGGTCAGCGGCTATGATACGCCCGCGGCAGTAAACCCGGGTACCATAGGGAATATCGCTTCCTGAATTCGCACGCAAAAATAATAGGTCTGTAACCAATGTATATGCCATTTTCAGTTTACATCCCACTATTCAATACCTTCCCGTATTGATATTTTATTATTGCGGATGTAAAATGAATTCACACTGCCGAATCGAAGGAAAGGTTTGCACAATGAAACAACCGGCTCCAAAAAAAATACAGATTGCCATAATCTTCCTTCTTTTGCTGTGCATTATTTGTGTTCTCGTCTATAACGCGGCCGCTCCGGCCTCAGTCTCTTTCGGTTCCAGCCAGGCGGTTTTCCTGGGTGACGGTTGGACCGTCGCGCGCGGCGGCGAAACCAAAGAGAATGTTTCCTTGCCCATTTCCGTCCTTTCCGGTCATGCCGGGCAGGTTTTCTTTTCCCGCAATATTTCCGCTCAACGTCCTGAAAACAGCGCTTTATGTATCTTTTTTTATACGGCTCCTTTTACG
Organism: Christensenella tenuis; assembly: GCF_014287795.1. Lineage (GTDB taxonomy): Bacteria > Bacillota > Clostridia > Christensenellales > Christensenellaceae > Christensenella > Christensenella tenuis. The sequence goes on along the minus strand of NZ_JACOON010000002.1, from coordinate 87,553 downwards.
GTCTCCTTCAACGGGGAACAAATCTACGAATACGGAATACAGGCCCTGGATGCAGGTTACAAAAGCGTCGGCAGCGGGTTCCACATCATCGATCTGCCCAACGGACCGGGTGAAATACGCATTGCCGTGGATTTTTCCAATGGAATACCCGGCGCAATCCTGTCGGAAGCTTCCGTTATGCCCGGTGCAGCTTTTATGGCACGCTTCCTGCGCAATCATATTTTTACAATTGCCGCTGTTCTGATTTTATTTGCCGTCTTCATTTATACATTGATCTCCGGCGCTGCAAGGGCAGGAAAAACCGCAGGCAGTACCCAACCGCTCACATTCCTCGCAATCACTGCGGCAGTCTGGCTTCTTGCGCGTTCCGGCCTCCTGCAATTCTTTACAAATAATCTTCTCCTAATCAACGGCATTGATTTCTTGTCCTTTTTCTTCCTGCCGATTTTTGCGCTTCGCTTTGTGCAGCGCCGTCTTCTCCTGCCGGATAAACGTCTCCTCATCTGCCTTACCGCCAATACATTGTTCGTTATTGGCGCGTGCCTGCTCCACTTTTTCCGCATCGTTGATTTTACGCAAACCCTGTTTATATTTCACCCGTTGTTGTTTGCGGATATCGTATGCATTATAATCAGCGTGTTCCGCGCGGATCCCGCACGCACTCCGCACATGAAGGCGCTTCGGGCAGGCGTTGTGGTTCTGACATGCGGCGCCGTGCTTGAACTGGTAACATATTACCTGATGTCCTTCCGGTTCCTGCGCTTTTCATTTCTCGAATTGGCGCTCCTCGCTTTCACACTGTGCATGTTGTATGTATGGAACAGTGAATCAAAAGAAATCCATAACCAGCTCATCCTGCAGTCTGAATTTCGAAAAATGGCCTATCGTGACGAGCTGACCGGCGTTTTAAACCGTGCCGCTTTCGAACGCGACTTGGAAAAGCTGGCGCAGACTGCGGAGGTTCCGTTCTATTTGTTTATGATCGACCTCAATGAACTGAAGAAAGTAAACGATACGAAGGGCCACCAGGCAGGAGATGAGTTTATCCGCAACACAGCCAACCTTCTCAAACAGATCAGCCGTCCATACGGACAGTTGTTTCGGTTTGGCGGAGACGAATTTATTATGATCTATTCGGGCAGCGCGCAAGGTGCCAAACAATGCTATGAAGCTCTGCAGCCCTACATCCGGCCGAACGACGGTTCTCTTTCCCCTTGCTTTTCCGTTGGTTATGCCATGTTCGATCCCTCTGCCGCCGGGGAAGATATTCATTCCGTACTGCGCCGTGCCGATAGGCGAATGTACGCCTGCAAAAGCAGGCTCCGTACCGGCGGAAAGCTATAACGCGAAGCATTTGATTTCCTTCTCTTTCAAAAACGTAGTATACTGTAGAAAGGATCATGTGGAATAGAAAGGAACTTTATTTTATGTCAGAAAAAACAACCATGGAAAAATTCGGGGGATTCCTCGGCAAAGCCAAAGACGGGATTGTCTCTTTTGGGGAGACGGTCGCGTCGAAATCCAAGGAAATGGTGGACGTTACTAAGCTGAGTTCAAAGAGGACGCAGGTCACCGGTGAAATAGATGGCTATTACCGCGAACTTGGCATGGTCGTGTACCAGCAGCGCGCTATTGGCGCAGATGCAGAGGCCTTGTTCGCGCGGATTGCCGAATGCCAGGAAAAAATTCAGGATCTAACCGCGCAAATCGAAGCGGCAAAGGCAAACAGGCAGGATTAAGCTGTTCCGTTTAACCTGCGGCTAAACGCCCGGCCCGGAATGCGCCGGGCGTTTCCTTTTTACACCGTCTGTGCAAGCTTCACAACCTGCTCACGCACCGCAAACGAATTCTCGTCGTTGCACAGGATGATTAGGATATCCCCCGGCCGGATGCGCACCGTGCCCTTGGGAATAATTTCATGGTTTGCCCGCCTCACCGCGACAATCAGGCTGTTCTCCGGCCACTCGACCTGGCTGATTTTTTTCATGCAGATCGGCGCTCCAAAGTGCACGGGAATTTCCAGCAATATTTTAGTTTCCTCTTTCTTTTTTTGATCTTCCTCCTGTCCATGGGCGGCCATCTGCTCCAGAAGCTGTTCATAAACGGGCTGTGATTTCAGGAGGTCGGCAATAATATAGGCAATCAGCGAAACAAGCGTCAGGGACAACAGTTGGGTAAACGATCCTGTCATTTCGCAAATCAGTATGATCCCTGTGATGGGGGCGCGCACAATCGCCGCAAAAAATCCCGCCATCGCCAAAACGATAAAATTTTGCAGCAACTCCCGTGGAATACCAAACGCCTGTACCATCAGTGTGCCGATTCCCCCGCCGAGAAGCGCCCCAAGCACTAGGAGGGGTAAAAAGATGCCGCCCGGCGCGCCAGAGCCGAAACTGACCATAGAAAAAATAAATTTCACTGCAAATACAGCGAAAATCATCAACAAGGCAAATTGCCCGCTTACGAGCATTGGAATCAATTTATGTCCTCCGCCAAGTACGGCGGGAAAAGTAAATCCAAGGAATCCCGCGCATAAAAACGGAATTAAAAAACGCACTTCCTTTTTTTTGATCTTGCCGTAAACCTGCTGCGATTTCCTGATACAAAAATTATAGAACACCCCTACCGCGCCAAGCGCAAGCCCAAGCAGGAGGATAACCCAATAGAGGTTCAGCGGGATGTCCATGGTAATATCAAAACTGAACACCGGTGCGAGCCCAAACACATTACGCGAAATAAAGTCTGCCGTAACGGAAGCCGCCATCGTGGATAAGAGCACTTCCACGGAAAAACTTTTGTGCAGTTCCTCCAGTGAAAACAGTACGCCCGCAAATGGCGCATTAAAAGCCGCTGCAAGTCCTGCGGAGGCGCCACATGTCATTAATAATTTTTCTTCAATTTTAATGCGCTTTGAAATACGCGAAATTCCTTTGCCTGTCATCGCGCCAAGCTGGATCGAAGGGCCTTCCCGTCCAAGCGATAAGCCCGCGCCTATGGAAAGTACACCCCCGGCAAATTTTGCCGGCAATACCCGCCACCATTTCTGGCTGAATACGCCGTGAAGTTCCCCTTCCACCTGCGGAATACCGCTTCCGCCGATCATAGGTTCCCATTTCACCAAACGCGCTGCCAAAAGTGCCAGCACGATAAGCGCTCCAAACCAGATCACTTTAAAAAGAACCTGCTGGTTGCCTGCATCCAGGATAAATTCCAGGAAATCATCCACGCGCTCGATTGCAAGGCGGAAAAGTACGGAAACAAAGCCCGCTGCCGCGCCCACAAGGACGCCCTGCAGAATGAGCCCATACCTAAAGTTTTGAAACCGCTGAAGCACAGTGTGGGTATCGTTGCGTGATTTCACTTTCGTTTCCTTCCTGATTTTATATTATCCTTATGGATATGTACTTTCAAGGGCCTGGCAGCAATAATTCTGCAAAACAGGGAAAGGACGCGGCTTTTTGGCCGCGTCCTTCCTTTAAGCGTTTTATCTGGAGGAAAGTATTTCCGGAATCCCCTTTACTTATACAATGGGCCGTAGGTTCTGCAAGCCCGGTAGTCCGCGCCTTCCCGGTCCTGCGTGCCGAACGCGTTCCATGCCGCCGGACGGAACAGCTTCTCTTCGCTTACATTGTGCATGTTCACCGGTATCCGCAGCATGCTCGCCAGCGTCAGGAGGTCCGCTCCCACGTGCCCATATACCGACGCCCCGTGGTTCGCTCCCCAATTCGCCATCACGCTGTACACATCCGTAAACGCGCCTTCCCCTGTCAGCACCGGCGCAAACCATGTGCACGGCCAGCCCGGGTCCGTCCTGTCCCACAGCGCCTTGTTCACTTCCTCCGGCAGTTCCACCGTGTAGCCCTCCGCGATCTGCAGCACCGGCCCAAGACCCTTCACAAGGTTCATCCGGCACATCGTCACCGGCATCCCGCCCCGCGTCTTAAATGTCGACGAGAATCCGCCCCCGCGGAAATATCCCAGGTTCCCCGGCGTCCACTTCGTCGCATCGAGGCACTTTTGCGCCTCCGCCTCCGTGATCTCCCAGTACGGCTTCATCGCCGGCTTCCCGTCTTTCTCCTGTTCTCCCGATGCATCCAGCGCCGCCGCTCCCGAATTAATCAGGTGGATGATTCCGTCCTCCGCATATCCGTCGAGCTCATAGCCCGTCACGCGCTTCACCGCTGCCGGGCTCCAATACGTCCTCACGTCGCTGAACACCGCCGCCGTATTCGTCACAAGATGCCCTAGCAGCATCGCCACCCCGTTCAGGCAGTCGTTCTCCGTCGCCACCACAAGCGGCTTGCGAATCCCGTTCCAGTCGAACGATGAGCACAAGATCGACTCCATGAAATCCCCATTCGGCATAAAGTCTGTCCACTGCCTCTGCCCCTGGAATCCCGCCGCGATCGCATGGTTCCCGTTGCCTTCCTCGTTCCATCCAATTTCCTTCAGCTTCTCGTTTCCCTGCATCATATCCCGCACGATCATCGCCATCTTCACGCAGTATTCCCACTCCGCGTCCTTCTGTTCCCGGCTGTGGCCGTTTTCCCCGTTGTAGACGTCCTCGTTTTCTTTACAGTTTTCCCGCACCCACCGGAGCGCCCGTTCGAATTCTTCCTTGTCGTAGATTTCATTCTCCACACGCCGGATGATCTCGCTCATGTCCTTGTATTCGCACCGCATCCCCAGGTATTCCTCAAAGAAATCCGGGTTTACCATGCTTCCCGCAATTCCCATCGCCACGTTCCCTACCGACAGGTACGATTTCCCTTTCATCTCCCCTACGGCCACTGCCGCCCGCGCAAACCGCAGGATTTTCTCCGCCACGTCCTCCGGGATCCTTTCGTCGTCCGCATCCTGCACGTCGTGCCCATAGATCGAGAACGCCGGGATTCCCTTCTGCGCGTGCGCCGCCAATACCGCCGCAAGGTATACCGCGCCCGGCCGCTCCGTCGCGTTCAGTCCCCAAATCGCCTTCGGCGTCTTCGGGTCCATATCCATCGTTTCGCTGCCATAGCACCAGCACGGCGTGACCGTCAGCGTCGCGCATACGCACTCCCGGTCAAACTTCTCCTTGCACTTCGCCGCTTCCGCGAGTCCGCCGATCGTGCTGTCCGCAATCACGCACATAACCGGATTGCCCTCTTCATCATACACATTTTCACTGATCAGTTTAGCCGCCGCTTTCGCCATGCGCATCGTCTGTTCTTCCAGGCTTTCCCGGATTCCCTTTTCCCGTCCGTCTATTGTCGGCCTGATTCCTATCTTTACCATTTCCTTTCCTCTCCTTTGCTTTTGCTATTAATCTAAATGAAAGACTTCTTCCATTTCTACCCAAAGCTCTCCGTCCTTTGCCGAGTCCACAGGCTGCTGGCATGGATTGCATTCCGCCCACCATCTCTGCGTTTCCGGATCGGCGGCCATTTTTTCCATATCTTTTTCGTAGTTGTCTCCTACATATTCATAATACGAGTACAGGTAGCCGTCCCGCAGGTAAATGGAATAATTCCTGATGTTGCACTTCCGTATCATCTCCAGCACGCCCGGCCACGGATTCGCATGCAATTCTTTATAATATGCCTCTTTTTCCGGGCGCACCCGGAGTACCTGTCCATACCGCTTCATTGCTTTCCTCCAATTCTCTGCTTCAGGCGCATGGCTCGGATCCCGTCCGCTTATGCGCCTTAGGCTTCCTTTGCCGCTTCAAACAGCGCTTTGATATTTTCCGGTTTTACGTCCGGCATAATCGCCTCATGGCTTGGCGAAATCACAAGGCCCGTCGGAAAAATGCCCCGCAGTTCGCGCACTTTGTTCTTAATCTCTTCCGGTCTCCCATTCACAAGGAGATCCTGCGTATCCACGCCACCGCAGAACGCGCCCATATCTCCAAAATCGCGCTTCAAGCGGTCAGGCTCCATGCCTGCGGCCAGCGCCTGAATTGGATGTACCACATCCACCCCCGCTTCAAACAGGTCGGGAATCACTTCGCTGATGGCCCCGCATGAATGGTAAATCACTTTGAGACCATATTCTTTTGCCTGCGCCACCAGGCGTTTCGCTCCCGGAATTACAAAATCCCGCACCATTTGCGGCGAGAGCATTAGGCTTCTCTGGCTGCCCATATCATTTCCAATCAGCACCGCGTGCAGCCGTCCTTTGGCAGATTTGAAAAATATTTCATTTGCCTTCAAATAAAACTGGACAATTTTTTCATCCACTGCACGATACAGGTCCGGGTTGGCAATCATGTTCATCATCGCATTTTCCATGCCAAACGCCGCGCACGTATCCTGAAAATGAGCCGACCACGCCATTCCAAGGATCGCCTTATCCCTAGGGACGCTCTGGAACAGCTTTTCACACGCATCGAGGGAAATATATTCTTCCGGATCCGGCCAATCGAACTTCTCTACGTCCGCCGGATCCTCACTCTTCGCAAAACACCCTTCTTCCGTCAGCGTACGGTCGTGAGAGTCCACCGCGCCGCTCTGCTTAAAATCAAACGCCGCATAAATCGCATTTGCAACCGGGGACTGGTAAGGAATTTCCACCGGGTATACGTCGTCGTCAACCGCCGCCTTCAAGCCTGCCATATCATCCACCTTAAAATAATCGAATAAAATCGGCAGCGTTTCCACATCCGGCATCCCAAGCCACGAGGCCGGATAATCCACCGGCTTTCGTTCCACAGTCTTTAAAAATCTTTCGATACTGTTCATTTCGCCTCTCCTTTTTCAGTTCAATGCGCATATTCTTCCGCAATGCGCATGGCAATTTTTTCCCATTCCCATAGGTTCTGCGGCTTGTAATTTACAGTCGAAATGTCCTTCATGATGATCTCTACATGGCCGTCCTTTGCCGCATCCATAAACTCCCGCAATTGGCGTTCCGCCTCCGCCGCATCGAATACAGATTCCGCAAAAATCGCCGGATTGGGCTTCCTGCTCATGACATAGTCTCCTCCGGCTTCACGCGTAATTTTGTCAATATCGCACCACGCTGAAACAGAGAGCTTCCGCAGGTTTGGAATGCGGCGCATCACCTCCATTTTATCGTGCAGGGGTTCACAACAGCCGTAGTAGGTAAGTCCGAAACGCTCAAGCCACCGCATATCATGCTCCACGGCAAATTCCCAGTGCATCTGGGGCGATACGCTTGAAAAAATCTGCGCGTTCGCGCATCCCCACATATTGTGCGGATGCACGTGCTCCGGGTTGTATTCTTTTCCCGGCAAATCCGAAACATATCCATAGCCCCCCGATCCAATGCGCGTATTGTTGCAGTCAAGGGACAGCAGGTTCAGCTCATCCAGTTGATCAAGCTCCGTCATCCACGCGTCTACCATGCGTTCATAAGCCGCATGCACCATTTCCGGGCGCACCACAAGATCCATCATCGCCTCTGAAATTCCCCACCAGCGGATGAGGAAATCCCACGGTGTATACCAAATATGCGTCTGTCCCGCCATTTTTACCTCGATGATTCCGTCGAAGACTTCTCTCATCGCTTCATACCGATACTGTGTCGCTTTTTCCAAATACGTAATCCTGGGCATTTGGATTTTTTCAATGTCTTCCGGTTCTTTAATCTGGATCTTGAAATGCCGCGAATAAATCTCATTTTCTGCGTCCGTATGCGCAGTTTCAACCTCTTCCAAAATTCCGAAATCCGTGCTGTGGAACACCTTTGGGCATTCAATATAGTCATTTACGACCATATCGCCCGGCATATGCCTGCTCTGGTAAATCGTCCGCCGCATATCGGTCTCAAGCTCCCGTGCCCATTCATGTTCACAGCGCAGAGTAAGTTCGTCCTCAACGTTCATCTCATGCCATGGAATCTCATTGATCCATACCATTGGGCGCTTCGACTTCAGGTCGTTAAGGTCGCGCCACAATTCGGCCTTTCCCGATTTTTGGTCCCGCGCTCCGATTTCTGCAAGCTCGGCCCCAAGGCTTCTCAGGATATCTTTGTCGCTTTGTTTAAGATGGATTTCTTCTTCCACCGGTATCGGTGTTATATGGCTTGGGTCATGCAGCATGATGTTCCTCCTTATTTCCCCGTCCCGTAGGTTCTGGCTTCGTCAAACATCGCAATAATATTCCCAGCCGGAATTTCCGGCAGGATATAATCGTGCGATGCGGCGACGATATACCGCCCACGGCTTCCCAAAATATCTATGATCCTGCGCGTTTCATCGCGCACCTGCTGTTCCGTACCGAATTTCAGGATTTCGTTTTCGTCTATCCCCCCGAAAAAAACGCAGTCGTCCCCAAACTCCCTTATCAGCTTTTCGGGTTCCATATTTTCCGCATTCACCTGAATCGGGTTGATTGCATCCACGCCGATCTCTATAAAATCCCCGATAATCTCGTGGATATCCCCGCACGAATGGATGGCCGTCACACATCCATTCTTTTTTGCCTGCCCGATCAGCCTGGCGACATACGGTTTATAAAATTTCCGCCACATTTCCGGCGCCATCAGAAGCGCCCGCTGGGAACCAAAATCATTCCCGATAAAATACATATCGATTTTCCCGGAATTTTCCTCAAACATCCTTCGATCCAGTTCATAATAAAAGGAAAAACATTTGTCGATGATCGCTTCGCATACCTCCGGCGCAGCATACATATCCACAAAAAATTCTTCCATATCTTTAAGCTCCGTCGAATCATGGAAAAACGGGGACCAGCAACCGCCTATCAGGCAATACTCCTCTGCCGCTTCCAGTTCTTCGGGCGCAATTTTTACATCATATTCATCCGGGTCTTCAAACCCGCCGTATGCTTCCACATCCGCCGCGCTTGCCGCGCCTGCAAGCGGATGCGTAAGGGCTTGTCCGTAATGGGCTCCCCCCCTTACGATGCCCCATTCACACAGCCTTGTTCCATCTTCATAGACTTCACGCCTGCTTCCTGCATATCTTGGATGCACTGTCTTGAAATCGAGATCAAGCATCCCATAAAGCGCCTCCGCCTCATCCCGCGCGTCAAGCGCTTCCACTATATTTTGCGTCGTTTCGGGCGCACCGCCGTACCACATCGGGAATCGGTCCATATTCTTTTTTAAAAACGGCGCCAATGCTCTTTCCTTATGTGTCACTTCAATACTCCTTTTTTGAAGAAAGGGAGGATCGCTCCTCCCCGTTTCTTCAAGTCCAGCCTACCCTTTTTTACCACTGCGTCGGATAGAAATCGTCCACGTTGTCCGCTGTAATCATTGCCGTCGTGAGGTACCCAACCGGAAGCACTTCTTCTCCGTTGAACCACTGGGCAATCGTGCGTGCGGCAAGGCCCGCATCGCCTTCAGCCGACTGATAGTTGATCGACAGCAGGTCGCCGCTCTTTACGAGGTCCTGACCCGTCTTGGAGTTGCCGGCCGCAACGATCTTGATGTCCGTGCGCCCGGATTCTTTCACCGCGTCAACCGCGCCAGTCGCCTGTGCGGAGTCGTCTGCGAGGAAGATTGCGTTGAGGTCATCCCCAAAGCGGGTGATCCAGTCCGCAACAACCTGTTTTACGTCCGCAGCCTCAAAGCCGGGGGACTGGATATCCAGCGTTTTGATGTTCGGATATTTTTCCTTCAGTTCCGTGATCGGGCCATAGGTGCGTGCATAGTATGGGGAAGTTCCAACATTGTGCGTAATGTAGGCAACGCCGCCTTCGCCGCCCATTGCTTCGCCAAGCGTGTCGGCGAGGTCTCTCATCTGTGCCCAGTCGTCCGGACCTGTCCATGCGATCATGTAAGGCATTGCGTCAGAGGTTGTCAGCGTGTTGTAACCAAACGCCGGAATCCCTGCCTGGGTAATCTTGCGGAACTGCTGCGTCGCATTCTCCGCTGAAAGCGGAATCAGGGCGATTGCATCCGGTTTCGCGTTGATTGCCTGGTCGATCAGCTGATCCTGCAGTGCCTGGTCCCAGTTCGGGGAAAGGATTTCGCATGTCATGCCGAGCGCTTCACAAGCCTGCTCCCATCCCTTCATGTTTGCATTCGTCCATGCGTGGTCGCCATGTACGATAACGATGATGTGCTTGCCTTTCGCGCCATCCCCGGGGGATTGCGGAAGTTGGTCGGATTTCTGGCCTGCATCCCATCCGACGTATTCCTGGTCGTAATAGTGGCCGGATTCGTCTTCCGCAAGGGCTGCCGGATCATCCGGGCGCTCCGGAAAAGCCTTCTCGATCGGATCGGGCATCAGAAGCTGGTTATCCGTGCTCATTTCTTCCTTTACCGCTGTGTTCCACATCTCGATGGACTCAGCGAGGTTGTCTCCGCCGTCCACAGCCGGCTCACTGGCCTCCGTAGACGCCTCCGCCGAAGCTTCTGCCGAAGCTTCCGACGACGCTTCCGTGGAAGCGCTGGGTTCAGTCGCCGGAGCGCATGCCGTAAACAGCGCAGCCGCCATCAGTACCGCAACCATAATTGCAACAAATTTTTTCATTTTTTTCCTCCTGTATTTTTATTTTATAGATAGGATTTTCCCACCATAAACTAGATTCTTTGCCGCCCGGTCTCTTTTTTGTATTCATTGTACAAATTCGGGCGCAGGCCGATCGTCTTCTGCTTATTGTACTTGCTGAGCGTCTCATAAATGACGCAGAAGGCAAGCGCAATACCAATGAACAGGATCTGCATTTCAAATTTTCCGACAATCGTGGTCATTACCGAGAACATGGCGACGATTGCAAGGATAGAGATAAACGTATTGACCACGCTTCCCTTACCGCCGTTGATGTCCGTACCGCCGATAATCGTCGCTGTCAGCGCCACCATCAGGGGGGCGATACCCTTTTCACCGAGCGTCGGCGTCGCCGTACCGGTATATACTGCATAGAGCGCGCCGCCGAAGCCGCATACAATGCCCGAAAGCATGAAAATAACGATTGTATTCTTATCGCTTTTGATTCCGGCAAGCCATGCCGTCTCAAGGTTTCCGCCGAGTATGTAAACATTCCTGCCAAACCTTGTTTTGGAGAGTACAACGGCAAAGATAACAACCGTGGCCAGCGTAATCAGGAAGTATACCGAGAACGGCAGCACCGGAACCGTCACCGCCATGGCGTCTGTAAGCCCGTAATCGCCTTTGACGCTGATTTCCGCGCCGTTGCAATAGATATTCATGATGCCCTTAATCACAAACTGCGTACCCAGCGTTGCAATAAAGGAATGGATTTTCGCCTTTGCGACAAGTACGCCGTTAAAGAGCCCGAACAGTGCGCCTACGCCAATCGCTATAATAAAGGATACCGCCCACGGAAGGCCGGACAGCGTATGCATTCCAAGCACCATAATCGCGCCCAGCGTCGCCATATAGCCGACAGACAGGTCCATGTGCCCGGCGATCATGCACAGCGTGAAGCCAATGCCAATAAAGGTATAAAGCGCCGAGCTGTTGAAAATCGAGGTAAAGTTAAATACTGTATAAAAATTATTTGCAAACAGCCCCGCCACGAGTACGGCCGCCAGGAAGATATATGCCCTGTAATCATTGATAAAACCCGCGTTTAGCTTTACTTTTTTTGTCGTTTCCATCATGCCCTCCCCAGCTTTCTTTCAGAATTGGTATTCAGCCACACGACGAACAGGAACACAAGGCCTGTTACAAGATACTGCTGGAAGGTCGGAATGCCGATCAGTGTCATGATGTTGTTCAGCATGCCGACAACCAGTACACCGCCGAATACGCCGACAATCGTTCCTTTACCGCCCGAAAGCATCATGCCGCCAAGAAGCACAGCCGTAAGGCACGAGAAATCATAACCCTCGCCGTTGGAATAGGCGCCGATCTTGGTCTGTGACGCATAGAAGATTCCTGTTACCGCCGCACAGAAAGAACAGAAAACATAGGCGAGGATAATTGTTTTTGACGTATTGATCCCCGACAGCTTCGCCACTTCGTAATTGGACCCCACGATCTTCAGTTGGTTGCCGAATTTGGTGCGGGTCAGCAGGATATAAGCGACCACAAACAGCACGATCATCACAACCACCATCAGCGGCAGGCTTCCGTTCAGGAAATACGTGCGGGCAAACGAGGTAAATTGTTCCGCTGCCGCAAGCGCCGCCGGGCTATCCCCGGCGACTACATCCGGATAAATTTGCGAACCGCCCCACGCCACGCGCACAATGCCCGAAAGCACCAGGTTGAACGCCAGCGTCCAGATAATCGGGTTGGCGCGGAATTTGCCGATCAGCACACCGTTTACAACGCCCACAAGCGTTCCGGCGGCAAGGCCCCCGAGCACGCTGACAACAATGCCGAACGGAATCAATTGCACCGCCATCATTCCTGAAAGCGCGATGGTCATCGGCAGGGACATATCGTTGAAATTCGCCGAATAGACCACGAATGCAAGACCCGCGCAGCAAATGCCCGTCAGGGCCACCGCGCTCAGGATCGACCGGAGATTGTCAATGGATACATAATCTCCCTGTTTGATGATAAGGCCGACTACCAGAAGGATTGCGACCACAATATAAATTCCGAGTTTGTTTACGATGATGCTCCGTTTGCTGATATCCGTCCTGCGGACGTCCTTTTTCACGGCGGCAGCATCTGCAGCTTTATTCGTCATGATATATGTTTCCCCTCCCCGTTTGCCGCGATCAGGAGCGAATGCTCCGTAATCTCTTCTTTACTAATCTCACCGATGATGTGGCCTTCCCTCAGGATCACCGCACGGTCCGCAAGCCCTACGACCTCCGGAAGGTCGCTCGACAGCAGGAGCACCGCATTCCCGCGTGCGGCGTAATCGAGCACCGCCTGGTGAATGGTTTGCTTCGCGCCGATATCCACGCCGCGGGTCGGTTCGTCGAGGATCAAAATCGAAACGTCCGTCGCCAGCCATTTGGCCATCAGCACTTTCTGTTGGTTGCCGCCCGAAAGGTTGTTGACAATCCGGTCGGGTTCCGGCGGATAGATATCGAGTTCTTTGATCTTTTGATTCACGATGTCCCTGTGGGATTTCGGATAATAGAATGGCCCTTTTTCAAGCTTGTCGATAATGGTTGAGAGGACGTTGTCCGTCACGCTCTGCGTGAGCGCAAGTCCCGCGACTTTGCGGTCTTCCGTCAGGTACCCGATTCCAGCGTTGATTGCATCCGACATGGAACCGAATTTCTGCTCCTTGCCGTTCAATAGTATCCTGCCTTCATTCACCGGGTCAACCCCCACGAGCGCACGGCCAATTTCCGAGCGGCCCGATCCCGCAAGCCCTACGACGGCAAGAACCTCTCCTTTGTGCACCTCAAAATCAACGTGATGGAAAAATCCCCAGCGGGTAAAATTTTCCACGCGCATCATTTCTTCGCCGATCGTAGCCGTACGCTTCGCATAGAAATCCTTGACCGACTTTCCCACCATCATTTCGATCAGGTGGTCTGTCGAAGTTTCTTCAACCGGGTAGGTTCCCACCTTTTTCCCGTCGCGCATGACGGTAATGTTATCCGCCACTTCAAAAATTTCCTGCAAGTGATGTGAAATATAAATAATCGCGAGTCCCTGCTTTTTCAGCGATTCAATGATCCCGAACAACGTTTTGACTTCTTCGCTTGAAAGCGCCGACGTCGGCTCGTCCATAACAATAATATGCGGGCTTGTCCCCAGCACTTTTGCGATTTCAACGAGCTGTGCCTCGCACTGGCTGATCTCGGAAATTTCCTTGGTGGGATCGATGTAATCGAGGCCCACGCGTTCCAGCAGCTTTTTAGATTGTTCAATCGCCTCTTTTTTATCCACGAAAAGCGCGTTTTTTTTGGGCAGCCGTCCGGCAAGCATATTTTCGTAAATCGAAATGCAGCGCGCAAGGCTAAGCTCTTGGTAAATCATCCCTATGCCGTGGTCCTTAGCCATGGAAGGCGTATGGAGCTGGCACTCCTTCCCGTTGATCAGGATCTCCCCGGTGTAGTCGTTAAACAGCCCTGCCAGAACTTTCATCAGCGTGGATTTTCCCGCGCCGTTCTCCCCGACCAGCGCATGCACTTCACCCGGTTTTACAGCAAACGATACCCCGTCCACTGCGAGCGTTCCGGGAAAACGTTTGGTAACGTTTTTCATTTCAAGTGCATAAGCCGGTGTTTTGTTTGGCATTTCACTCATGCTAAAACTCCCTCTCTTCTTTTTGATTGTGCTTCATACGGCACGAATAAGACACAAATACAGTACTGAATGATTTGGTTTTTATACGCTTGTTTTTTGGAAAATCTTATTTTGTGATTGTCATTATAGTGTATTTTTTTCCAAAAACAAATGGATTATTTTTAGCAAAACTTGGAAAAATTTGAACTGTTTCATGAAACCAGTGTAAAATTTATCTAAATCCGCTTTACTTTTTTTCGCAAACTGTATATGGTAGAGAAAACGTATTGTTTTATATCTATATTTGAAATAAGAGAGAATAAAAAACATGTATCATCTTTTGATCGCTGATGACGAGGATCATCTGCGCGACCTTATTATTAAGCAAATCGACTGGGAACTGTTGGGGTTTTGCGTACGCGGCGCGCGGGACGGCAAGGAGGCTCTCGAAATCGTCAGGGATGGTTTCGTGCCCGATGCGCTCCTGACCGATATCCGTATGCCTTTTGTAGACGGACTCGAGCTTTCCGAGCAATTGAAGAGCCAGTTCCCGGACATCGCCATCATTGTGCTTTCCGGGCACGACGAGTTCTCCTATGCCAAAAAATCCATGCAGCTTGGTACTTCCGATTATCTTCTGAAGCCAATCCGGCCGCACGCCCTTGTGGAGGCAATGCAAAAGCTGAAAGCGCAGCTCGATGAAAAAGCGAACAGGCAAAAAGAGCTCGAACATATTGAAATGCAGCTTGAAGAAAGCCTGCCCATTCTCCGGCAGCAATATTTGCTCATCATTCTTTATGACTCTTATCCTGAAGAAATGGTGCGGGACCAGTTCCGTTACCTCGGTATCGGCCTCGCCGGTCAAACCTATACGGTGTGCGTACTCTCCCACCCGCCTATTGAAAATCCGGCAGATAAATTTTTTCACTGTTTTGCCGTCCAGAATGTGCTGCAAAAGTTCTTTCCCGGCAATGCCGTATGCTTTTTTGACAGCGAAGGCACCCATATCATCCTCTGCGCAGGTGATGAAAGCAGCGACCGCCGCTCCATCACAGAGGGGCTTTCCGGCGCTATCCGGCAAATCCGCGCACAGTTTTCCATTACGGCTACCGCCGCGGTGGGCGCGGATGTTTCTTCCCTTTCCGACCTGCCCGTATCTTACAAAAGCGCGTGCGCCGCACTGAACAACCAGGTCATCGGCGGCAACGGCAATGTATACGATGCGCTCAGCGAATCCGCATTCCTTGGCAGCGGCAAATTCGAGCTTCCTTTTTCCCTGTCTGCAAAATTTGCCCCAACGTTCCCCTACGAACAGGCGGATGTGCTGATTCACCATATGGAGGCGATGTTTGACGAAATCCGTTTCCAGAACTGTACGGATATCGCGTACCTGCGCGTTGTATGCGCGGACCTTGTAGGCAACGTGAACCGCGCTTTCATGGAGTATGGGAGTTTTTCGTTCGACGGCGAAATTTACCACAAACTATTTACGCTCACCACCCTTGACGAACTGCAGGAGGCCGTTACGGATTACGTGCTCAGCTTAAAGCGGCGCAGCGACGATGAGCGAAAGCAAAAACAAAAAGGGCTCATCCAGCAGGCCTTTGAATATATTGAGGAAAACTACCGCGATCCTGCCCTTTCCCTCTCGGTCATTGCGCAGCACCTATACGTTTCCCCATCCTATCTCAGCAACCTTTTCAAGCGCAAATGTGAAATGAACTTTGTGGATTACGTGACCAGGCTGCGTATGGAAAGCGCTAAAAAAATGTTGCTTTCTACAGGCCTTAAGGCCTATGAAATCGCTTTACAGGTCGGATATAAGGACCCGCAGTATTTCTCCAACAGTTTCAAGAAATATACGGGGCTTACTCCCTCCGAATTCCGCTCAGACGCGTCTCCCGGGTAATTGCCATGAAAATCGCAAACTGGAAAAAACGCAGGCCCTCCCTGATGTTCCGTGTTTTTTTGATTACGTTTATCATCATTTTCACGGCTTTTTTGCTGTTGTCCTTTTACAGCGGAAATAATTTATATGAAAACTCGTTCGACGACGCAAAAAATTATAGTTTCCAACTGCTCGAGCAGATCAATATCAATATCAGTAATTACCTTTCGGCTATGGAAAATATCGCCGCCGTCGCATCTACGCAATCCGACGTATTGAATTTCCTGTATATGTCCGAACCAAGCTTTCCTAATTTTTCCGCTTACTATGAACTGGTGAATTCAATCCGCATGTATCTGATGAACCTGTCTGCCGCGCAAAAGAACGTCAAATACGTCACGATTATTTCCGACCGTCACGATTATTATGTCAGTAGCTCCTCAAGCCCGTTTGATTCCACTTATGTCTTTCGTGAGCAGGGCTGGTATAAGGATGCGATCAAAACGCCCCGCAGCGCCACGCTGCTGCCGCCCCATGTCCCTGAATATATTACGGGCAATGCCGCTACCCCCGTCATTTCCTACCTAAAGCCCATCACGCTCGCCGCCGGCGCTCCGCCGGTAGGAATGGTGCTGATTGACCTGGACGTCGGCTCCCTTGCGGATATCTGCAACGACGTTTCGCTTGGCGACGACGGATATGCCTATATCATCAATTCCAAAGGCGAATACCTCTATTATCCGGGGATGGATTTCCAACAGCCCGCAGCGGTCTCCACACCGGATTCCGCCTATAATGAGCAAATTCTTTCCGGCGATACCACGTTCACCGCCAACAATCTCCTCGGCGAAAAAAATGTTGTGTTCTCGGCCCCTGTGGAAAATACCGACTGGTACGTGGTCGGCGTCGTCCCCTACAGCCAGCTCAATTCACCTGCGGTAACGCTGCGTGCAACGCAGATTATCGTAGGGGTTATCGTCGCATCGGTAGTGTCGGTATTGCTCTCACTGTTCATCAGTTCCAATGTTTTCCGCCGCCTGTTCCGTTTGAAAAAACATATGATGCAGATCGAAAGCGGTAATCTGGATGAAACGCTTTCCGTGGGCGCAGACGATGAAATCGGCGATCTTGTCGCCGGGTTTAACAGCATGACGGGGCAGCTCAAACAATTAATCTCGGATATTTCCGATACGGAAAACCAGAAACGCAAAGCCGAATTTGCCGCGCTGCAAGCACAAATCAACCCGCATTTCCTCTATAATACGCTTGATTCTATCGTATGGATGGCGGAAGCCAATCCGGCGGGCGCGTCGGATATGGCATATATGCTGGCGTCATTCTTTCGTTTGTCCCTTTCACGCGGGGACGATATCGTCCCGCTCGCGCAAGAACTTATGCATACGGAAACTTACCTGCATATCCAAAAAATCCGGTATGACAGCTATTTTGACTATGAAATCAAATACACGCAGGACGTCGCGGATTTTTACGTGCCAAAACTGATTGTGCAGCCCCTGGTCGAAAATGCGATTTACCACGGAATTAAGCCGTCCGGCAAGAAATGCGTCCTGTCGGTCTATGCATTCCGCTATGAAGACCATGTACTCATCGAGGTCGTGGATGACGGCCTAGGCATTCCCGAAGAGAAGCTGGAACAGATCCTGCGCGGGGAACACATTTCGGAAGGCAGCCTGAACGGCGTTGGCGTAAACAATGTGGACGAACGCATTAAGCTGTATTTCTCCAAGAATTCCGGGTTGTATTTCCATTCCAACGAAGGTCGGGGCACGGTAGCGTGTATTTACATCTATGACAGGAAAAAGAATGAAGATGCCTGATTTTCAACACAAGAAAAAATTTTTATCGAAAGACGCTGGGCCCGGTGTGGACTCCAGATGCGAATCTGCGGTCATGCGGAATCCGGCGCCCGGGGCTGGGTGCGCGGCGCCGCCTGCGTTTATTTGTTAAAAAAATGTAACAATTTTCCGCAGCCCTTGACCGCAACTGTACGCGGGTGTTAAATAAAAGTAACATCATCTTGTATCCGGCAGCAGGTTGGAATTCATTTTTTATTTTAAACGCTCGTTAAAAATAAAACCAGGAGATCATTTTATGCCAGAGACAACGATACGGCCGGGCCATATGGAAATCAGCGACCTGATCGTCGCAGAAGTCGGCAAATCCTTTGTCGGGAACGATACCGCGATCCGCAAGATACTTTTTACTTTGCTTGCAGGCGGCCATGTCCTTTTGGAAGACTTGCCGGGCGTAGGAAAAACCACCCTTGCCATGGCCTTCTCCAAAGTGCTTAAACTTTCCTGTCACCGCATCCAGTTTACCCCGGATATCATGCCCGCCGACGTAACGGGCTTTACCATGCTGCGCCAGGATACGCAGGCAATGGAATACCGGGCGGGAGCGGTTATGTGCAACCTCCTTCTTGCCGATGAGATCAACCGTGCGTCTACGCGTACCCAGTCGGCCCTTCTCGAAGCTATGGAGGAAAACGCGGTTACAGTGGACGGAGTAACCCACGCCCTGCCGCAACCATTTATGGTCATCGCCACGCAGAATCCATCCGGCTCTTCAGGTACGCAGCTTCTTCCCGAATCCCAAACCGATCGGTTTATGATGCGCCTTTCCCTTGGATATCCGGATGAAAAAGCCGAACTCGAAATGCTGCTCCGCAAACATGGCGAAGGGGAAGCAGAGCCGGTCGTACGGCTCACAAGCGCGGCGGGCCTGCTCGAGATGCGCCGGCAGGTATCTGAAATTTATGTCGCAAAGGCAATCTACCGGTATATCCTGCGGCTTGTACGCGCGACGCGCTCCCATGAATCGGTTGCGCAAGGTGCAAGCCCACGCGGCAGTGTCGCGCTTATGGCGCTTTCCCAGGCCTCCGCTTATGTTGCCGGCCGCGATTTCGTGATCCCGGAAGATGTACAGGGTATTTACACGGATTGTATTGCGCACCGGCTGATTTTAAAGGCACAGGCCAAACACGACGGCGTTTCGCCCGAAAGTGTGCTTACGGATATCCTTGATTCCACCGAAGCGCCGCACCTGAGGCTAAAATGATGCTTCTCCGCCGGATTTTTTACCTGCTGTTTTGCACGGCGGTTTTCTTCTATTATATTTTCCATACGGGATACCTGTCGTGGCTCCTGCTTTGCGTAGCTGTCTCCCTGCCTGTCCTGAGCATTCTTATCACGCTTTTGCTGCGCCGTGGGCTGCATATACAGCTACAGGCCGGTTCCGTCCAGGCGCGCGAATGTTCCATAGTACTGCACATTCTTCCCGCTCTGCCCTATACCCCGGTTCGTGTGCGGATTCGTTTTGAGAACCTTTTTACAGGGGAAACCGCAGTGCAGGAAATTCGGGTCACGCGTACGCCGCCGGGAGAAAATGCAGTGCCGGTTCCATATCAGAATAACGCGTGCGGCGTGATTCGCTGCAGTATCAAAAGCGCGCATCTTCTTGATCTTTTGGGGCTGTTTTGTTTGCCGCTGCGCAGGCCCGGCCCCTGCGATATGCTTTCCCTTCCGCGGGAAATCCCTTTTTCAGGCGAAGGCCTCGACCGTATTTCAGAAACGCCGCCTGCGTCTGTACCGTCCCAAGGGCTTGCGGAATTTGCGGGTGAACGCGAGTTCCTCGATCTCCGCGGCTATCGAGCGGGCGATTCACTGCGTGATATCCACTGGAAACTCACCGCACGCTTGGGCCATCCGATTGTACGCGAATACGGATTCTCGGCTGCGTCCGTGAAAACGCTTGCCGTTATATGGAACGGTACCCCGGAAAAACTCTCGCTTGTCCTCGGCCGCCTATCGGGCGCGGCGCGCTTTTTTTCCGAACACGGCCCCTATGTCATTTTATGGATAGAAGAAGGACAGGTTCGCCGGTATGTTTCCCCGGACGCCGGAGCCCTGGAAGCAATTTTCTGGCAGGCTCTGTCAAAGCCTCCATCCCCCCTGCCGAATGGGTTTTCTTCCTTTGTTTCGGACGAAACCGGGCAGGAGGCACGCTTTCTCCTGATGCAGCCGGACGCGGTTCTGGCGTATGAAAACGGCTTTCGGAAGGGGGCGGTTATATGAAACGGCAGGCGCGGGATTCATGGATTGGCGCAGTGGTGCAGGTTGTCCTGCTTTTCTTTGGCCTTCTTGCGACGCTTTCCCTCTTTTTTGGCCAGTCCGGGTTTCCGAATATCGGCTATATTTTGCTTTCGGGTGTTTTTTTCGCCCTCCTCTTTTCGCTCGTATTTCTTATATTCAAAGGCCGTACCCGAACTTTCCTGCTGCTGGGAATTTTTGGCGTGTGGCTGCTGATCGGACTGTTCTCGTTTGACTATCTGGCCTTTGGCGCACAAACCGCCTCCGGTTATATCACCCCGTATTTATCGCAAATCACGCACCTTGAGTTCGCGGCGGTTCCGGGCGGGCAGGCCGGGATAAAAGCGTGTGCAGATTTTTGCGTTTACTGCGTATTTCCCTATACCGGCTTCCTTACGTGGGTTGTTGTATTTCGCAAAAGCGCCCTGCTTTCCCTTCTTGGCACAGTTCCTTTGTTCGCATTCTCTTACGGCAATCTTTCCCGTCCCTCGGGCGTTTCCCTGGCGTTTCTGTTTGTGTTCTGGATTGCCATAATCCTGCAATCGAGGGTACTGCGCATGAACAAAGATGTAAAGCCGGGCTTTTCCCTCCTGTGCCTCGCGCTTGCGGCGGGGGTATTCTGCACCATTTTCGCCGCCGCTCCACAGGAAACTTACCACGCGTCCAAAAACGCAATCAACCTGCGTCTCGACCTCACCAATGCAGCGATGGATTTCGGTTATTCAATTCGCGGATTACGCGGCTTTCCAAGCGGTATGCCCCTCTCGAGTTCGGACGGCACGATTCGCCTCGATACTACGGGCAGCGTGCAGTTTGCGGATCGGGAAGTCCTGCGCGTACACAGCGACAACCCATACACCATGTACTTGCGTGGCTATTCCGCCTCTGTTTACACCGGGCACGAATGGCTGCAGCCGGATGAACAGGACTTTGCGGAATCGGGCGTCAGCATCGAGCCGCTGCAATATCTGGGAACAGAAAATCTTCTTTCCCCAGACAGCATAACCACCACCGTTACCGTCGAGCCCGACCGTACCGATTCCAAATTCCTGTTCACTCCTTACCTGCTTGTGGATATTGCATCTGCCGACCCCGCTCCGTCGTGGCACGGCGACGCATACCTCGCGTCGGACGGGCAGGCATCCTATACCTTTGAAGCCTACACTTCCCACGGAAATGGGATCATCACTGCCGGCAGTGCCAGCAACCTCTGGCAGCTCAAGGCAGAGCTTCCCCAGAACACGGGCAGCATGGAGCTTGAAGGCTATACCTTCCGGTATGAGATATTTTCCGCCGGCGGAGTCCTCTACTATCCGGAGGGAAGCGGCATTCCCCCCGCCGTAATGGAAGAAGCGGAGGCGCTTCTCACAGATGTTTTCTTTATGGGCGGCACGGACAAGGACGGGCTTTTACAAACGGAAGAAACCCCCGACGCCGGATACCTTTCCTATATTCAAAATGAATACACCCAGCTTCCTGACGGCCTGCGGGAAACGCTTCTCGCATGGTGGAGCAGCCTTCACGGTGAAGACGGGCAGGTTCCATTGCAATTGTTTTACGAATCTCCCGGGGAAATTTCTCCTCCCTACTGGGAAATTGCTGCGGAGCTCGTCGCGTCGGAAATCTCCCAAAGCGGCTCTTACACCACCAATCCCGGCCCGCAGCCCACAAACCGCGATTTTGTGGAATATTTCCTCACCGAAGGAAAACAGGGCTATTGCATCCACTATGCGAGCGCCACCACCGCTATGCTGCGCGCGCTCGGCATTCCCGCACGCTATGTAGAGGGGTATGTGGTAGGCAAAGACTCTTTTGGCGGCGATGGCTGGGCGTCCGTTTCGGCAGACCAGGCACACTCCTGGGCAGAAATCTGGCTGCCCGGCATCGGCTGGATCCCGGTTGATTCCACGCCCGGCGGAACGGCTGCCAGTGAAGCCGTGGCCATGCCCTCATCTCCCGCTGCCGCGGCCTCTTCTTCCGCTGCTCCAACCCCCTCCCCGGCCGAAACGCCTCCCCCCTCCGCCGATTTCCCGGAAGACGTGCAGCCAGGTACGCAGCAAACGGCAAAATCCGGCAGTTATGCGGGGCCTGCCGCCCTCCTGACCATTATCGTGGCCCTGGCCTGTGTCCCGCTCGTCCGCCGCTGTCTGGCACGGAAGAAGCGTGCCCGCTTGATGGATGATCCTGATCCCAACCATGCCGCGCTCGGCATCTATACATATCTTGACGAGCTCCGTGCGTTTGGCGGAGAAATTCCCCAAGGCGTGAAAGACATCGCGCTCAAGGCTAAATTCAGCCGGCATCCTGTCAGTTCGGAGGAACTTGCGTTCCTGCGCGGGAAACAGGAAGCCGAGCGGGCCAGGGTAACAGCCTGCCTGCCGCGCGGCAAAAAATTCCCGTTCTGGCTGAGCGGATTATAATTTTGCGGTAAAATACGCTTGACTTGGAGTCCACTCCAGGTGTTACAATAGCCTTGCCGGAGGTAACTAGTGATGACAATTGCGGAAGTAAGTAAACAGTATGGGCTTTCAGCCGATACATTGCGGTATTATGAACGGATCAGGCTGATTCCCAGTGTGCGCCGTAAGGATAACGGCATACGGGATTATTCTGAGTCGGATTGCAACTGGGTCGAATTTATCAAATGCATGCGTGCGGCAGGTATCCAGGTGGAGGCGCTGATCGAGTATGTAGCCTTGTTCCAGCAAGGGGATAATACGCGGGAAGCCCGCAAACAAATTTTGCTGGAGCAGCGCGAACAGCTTCTTGCCCGCATGGAAGACATGCAGCGAACACTCGAACGGCTTAACAAAAAGATCGCCCACTATGACGAATGCCTGCAATATGCGGAAGAGAACCTGCGGAAAAGCGGTTCCTCCCAATAAAAAAGAGCGGTGCACAGTGCTGCTTATTTCTCTTAATCATTCGCCGGCCAGCCCTTCCTTAGCTGCTGCGGGCACCATACAGCACACCGGAAGCGCCGCTTGTTTTTTGGGCTGCAATTGCGTTGTCTTTTATAGATTGTATAGACGTCTCATAAATTCATCCTGTCATGGCCGCCCGTAAAATGGATGGTTTTTTGTTCTAAACGCTTTACGTTTCCTGCTGGCTAAATCCTTAAATAACAGAAAAACAGGCTTGCGCCCATGCACCCGCCTGTTTTTTTGCTTCCGGCTTTTCTCACTTGAGGCAGTCCCTTTTTGGTTCATGGAAATGCCGCTTCCCGCCGCGCATCAAAGCTTATCCTGCTTCACAGCCTCGATCAACCCGCCCGATGCAATGATATCCTGGATAAATTCCGGAAAAGGCTGCGCCTGATAGCTCTTCCCGGTTGTGAGGTCCCGAATTTCTCCTGTCGAAAAATCCACTTCCACCTCGTCGCCGTCCGAAATCGCTTCCGCCGCCTCCGCACATTCGAGGATGGGCAGGCCGATATTGATGGCGTTGCGGTAAAAGATACGCGCGAAGCTCGCTGCGATTACGCAGCTGATCCCCGATTCCTTGATCGCAATGGGTGCGTGCTCGCGCGAGGAACCGCAGCCGAAATTCTTTACACCCACCATAATGTCGCCTTTTTTGACTTTTCCCACAAATTCGGCGTCAATATCCTCCATGCAGTGGGATGCAAGCTCCTTCGAATCCGATGTGTTGAGGTAACGCGCGGGAATGATGACGTCCGTATCGATATTGTCCCCATATTTAAAAACTCTGCCTTTTGCTTTCATTTGTATCTCCTCCTCAAATATCCGTGGGCGAAGCGATTTTCCCTGCGATTGCGCTTGCCGCCGCCACTTCCGGGCTCGCCAGGTATACTTCTGATTTCACATGGCCCATCCGCCCCACAAAGTTCCGGTTTGTGGTTGCAACGGCGCGTTCGCCTTCCGCAAGAATGCCGCAGTGTCCGCCAAGGCACGGCCCGCATGTAGGGGTGGATACCGCACAGCCCGCTTCCACAAAAATTTTCAGCAATCCTTCCTCCATCGCCTGCAGGTAAATCGCCTGAGTCGCGGGGAAAATAATCGCGCGGACGTTCGGCGCAACCTTGCGGCCTACCATAATATCGGCTGCCGCCCGCAAATCGCTGATCCTGCCGTTCGTACATGAACCGATCACTACTTGGTCGATCTTTATCTCTCCCACCTCGTCGATGGTTTTGGTATTCTCCGGCAAATGCGGGAAGGAAACCGTTGATTTGATTTCACTAAGGTCGATATCGATAACGCGTTCGTATACTGCGTCCGGGTCGGGCGCATACACCTTGAATTCGCGTTCAGAATGCGCACGGATATATTCTATCGTCTGGTCGTCCACTTCAAAAATTCCGTTTTTGCCGCCCGCTTCGATCGCCATATTGGCAATGCACAGGCGGTCGTCTATCGTAAGGGAGGCAAGACCTTCCCCGCCAAATTCCATAGACTGGTAAAGCGCGCCGTCCACACCGATCATACCGATGATGTGCAGGATCACATCCTTGCCGCTGACATATTTTTTCAGCTTGCCGCGCAGGTTGAAACGGATGGATCCCGGCACCTTCAGCCACACCTTTCCCGTCGCCATAGCCGCGGCCATATCCGTGGAGCCGACGCCCGTGGAAAACGCGCCAAGCGCTCCATAAGTGCATGTATGCGAGTCTGCGCCGATCACCGCGTCTCCCGCGACTACGAGTCCCTTTTCGGGTAGAAGCGCGTGCTCGATGCCCATCTGGCCTACATCGAAGAAATTCACGATGCCGTGCTTCTGCGCAAATTCACGCACCAGCTTGCACTGCTCCGCCGCTTTGATATCCTTGTTCGGCGTAAAGTGATCCATCACAAGCGCGATTTTGTTTTTATCAAAAACCTCTTTTCCGGTTTTGCCCATTTCCCGGATCGCAACCGGCGACGTGATGTCGTTCCCGAGAACCATATCAAGATTCACGGAAATGAGCTGTCCCGCAACCACACTCGGAAGCCCCGCGTGCGCTGCCAATATTTTTTGCGTCATTGTCATACCCATAATATCATACTCCTCGCACCCTATGGGTGCTCCGGGAAAGGGGCAGAACCCTTTCCCGGCCTTTCCCTGTTTAATAATATTCCATTTCGCGTAAATATGCGCCTATGAAATGGATTGTTTCCCGGCGAAACCGCCAGGAATAAATCTCCTACTTATTGTCCTCGTCTAATGTCAGTTTATACTCGATCGAATCCGTAAGCGCAAGGAAACTGGCTTCGATGATATCCGTCGATACTCCTACGGTATTCCACGTATGTTTTCCGTCCGTCGACTCGATCAGGACGCGCACTTTGGCGGCCGTAGTGGCCGAGCTTTCGAGCACGCGCACCTTATAGTCCGCAAGACGCATGGTTTCAAGCGCCGGGTAAAAGCCCTTGAGCGCGCCCCGAAGCGCAAGGTCAAGCGCGTGCACCGGGCCATCGCCCTCTGCGCCGGTGATGTGCGGCTGTCCGTCCACCTTCACCTTGATAATTGCGGAAGACGGATACTCCTGTTCCTGCAAGGGCTGCTCGCCGATGATCTTGAAGTATTCGAGCTCAAAATACTTTTTATATTTCCCGAGCAGCCTGCGAATCACCAGCTCAAAGCTCTGTTCCGCCGCCTCGAATTGATAGCCCTCGAATTCAAGCTGCTTAAGCTTGTCTACAAGCTCCGTCACCACCGGGTCTTTTACTGTAACCGACGGCTCCACCTTCTGTATTTTCTTTATCAGCGTCGCCTTGCCCGAAACCTCGCTCATCAGGAACCTGCGGCTGTTGCCTACCTTTTGCGGATCGACGTGCTCAAAGCTCTCGCGTATTTTCTCCACGCCGTCAATGTGCATACCGCCCTTGTGCGCGAACGCGCTCGCCCCTACGTAAGGGGCCCCTGAAGGCAGCCAGGTATTGGAAATATCGGCGATTCGCCGCGCGGTCTCCGTAAGGTTCCTCAGGTTTTCCTCCCCCAGTACGTCGTAGCCGCGCTTTAGCTCCAGATTCGGAATAATCGTGGAAAGGTTTGCGTTTCCGCACCGTTCCCCATATCCGACGAACGTTCCCTGCACCTGCGTTGCGCCCGCATCCACCGCAAACATCGTCTGCGCGACCGCCATGCCCGTATCGTTATGGCAATGGATGCCCACCTGTACGTCCGGGAATGCTTTTACCACCCGTCCCGTTATTTCATAGATATCCGTGGGGTAAGTGCCGCCGTTCGTATCGCACAGGCAAAGGACGTCCGCGCCGCCGGCTGCCGCCGCTTCAAGCGCTTCCATCGCATATCCGGGATTCGCCTTGTATCCGTCGAAAAAGTGTTCCGCATCAAACACCACATACTTACCGTTTTGTTTCATATAGGCAAGCGTGCTCTCGATCATCGCAATGTTTTCCTCAGGAGTGGTATTAATCACCCTAAGGACGTGCAAATCCCAGCATTTTCCAAAGATCGAAACCGCGGGCGTCCCTGCCTCCATCAGGCTTTTTACGTTGGAATCCTCCTCGGGCAGGATATTCTTGCGCCGGGTGCTGCCAAATGCGCACAGCTTCGCATGTGTTTGCGTCTCGCTTTGCAGCCGGCGGAAAAACTCCAGGTCCTTCGGGTTGGAAGCGGGATTGCCCGCTTCAATGAAATCAATTCCCAGCGCGTCCAGCGCACGGACGATGTTAAGCTTATCCTCTACAGAAAAGGCAATGCCTTCCCCCTGCATACCGTCGCGCAGCGTGGAATCGAAGGTGTATATTTTCTTACTCATAAATTCTTTCCTTTTCAGCTTTTCGCATATTGGAAACGTCTGCCAGCCGCGCATAAGGTAGCTGCATTGCGGGACATATCGTGTGATTCCCGCCCAAATCCGCTTTTGTTTGGTTATCCTTTCAGATGAAACCGTGCCTTCAAGCGGCGGCTGCCTCCGCGTGCTTTGCTATTCACTTGCACTTCTTCCGTGCCTGCGGGAACCCGGGCGTCCGCTTTCCCATAAAACCTGCTGCGTCCGGGCTTCGCTGCGCCCCGCATACGCCGCGCTGGGAAATTTCAACAATACGCCATATTGCAGGCGGTCAGGATCCTAAGAGTTTATTCACCGCATTGATGTACGCCAGCATGGATGCCTCGATAATATCGGTAGATAACCCGCGTCCCGTAACCGTCCTGTTGTCCGACGACACCTTGACCACAACTTCGCCCAGAGCGTCTTCACCGTGCGATACCGCGTTGATCTTATAGTTGTTTAAAACAAGCGGCATCTGGACAATTTTTTCAATTGCCTGGTACGCCGCGTCAATTGGGCCGTCGCCAAGCGCCACCTGCTCCTGCGACGCGCCGCTCATATCCTCGAGCGTAACATTTGCCGTCGCCTGGATAGTATTCCCGCTGTTTACCACAAACTGCTTCAGGCGGAAATGCTCCACAACTTTCGCTGCCTTTTGGGCGACCAGCGCTTCCACGTCGTACTCCGTCACTTCCTTCTTTTTGTCGCACAGCTCTTTGAATTGGGCAAATGCCGTATCCAATTCCTCCTGAGTCAGGTTATAACCCAGTTCTTTGAGAAAATCGTCAAACGCATGGCGTCCGGAATGCTTGCCCAGCACCATCTTGTTTGTTGTCAGCCCGACCGATTCGGGCGTCATAATTTCATAAGTTTCCCGTTTTGCCAATACGCCGTGCTGATGGATGCCGCTTTCATGCGCAAACGCATTTGCGCCCACAATCGCCTTGTTCGGGGGAATGGAAACGCCGATGATTTTAGACAGCAGCCGCGACGTACGGTATAGTTGTTTGGTGTTGATACCCGTATCCGCATTGAGCAGCGCCCGGCGCGTGTGGATCGCCATAACAATCTCTTCCAGAGACGCGTTTCCCGCACGCTCACCAATACCGTTCACCGTGCATTCCACCTGCGTTGCACCCGCGCCCACGGAAGCCAATGAATTTGCGACCGCCATGCCGAGGTCGTTGTGGCAGTGGACCGCCAGGTCGATCTCGTCCACGCCTTCTACATTCTGCTTCATATACGTGATCATATCATACATTTCCTGCGGCAGGACATATCCCACCGTATCGGGCAGGTTGATTGTCTTTGCGCCTGCGTCGATCGCCGTTTTGACCGCCTTTGCCAGAAATGCCATATCGCTTCTCGACGCATCCTCCGCGGAAAATTCCACGTCCGGCACGAGGCTTCTCGCATAGCTGACAGACTCTTTGATATGTTCCAGAACCTGTTCTTCCGTCATCTTCAATTTATACTGCATGTGCAGCGGCGAGGTTGCCAGAAACACATGGATCCGCGGGGCCGCAGCCTGTGACAGAGCTTCATAGGAAGCGTCGATATCCTTTTTGACGGCACGGGACAGAGAGGCGACGGTGCAATCCTTGATGGTCTTTGCAATGGTTTGTACGCTCTCAAAGTCGCCGGGCGACGAAACCGCAAATCCCGCTTCAATAATGTCCACCTTCAGCAATTCCAGTTGCTTTGCGACCTCGATTTTTTCGGCCAGGTTCATGCTGCATCCGGGAGACTGTTCCCCGTCACGCAGCGTCGTATCAAAAATTTTAATGGTTTTCATAGCTCATACTCCTTTTCGTCGCAGCCTGCCTTGCTTTTCCTGTTTGCCGTAAAGCGCCGAATCAGCGCTTTGCAGGCGGCTGTTTTTCCTTCCTGATACCCGGGAACGCCTTCTTTTCCGCCTTCGGCGGGATTCACTTTTCAGGCTTTCGCCGGATATTTTCCAGGCGCTTACTCTATTTCAATACGGCGCCCGTATCTGCGCCGGATACCAATCTTGAATACCTCGCAAGCCATCCCGCCGATACTTTCGGCGGTAAAAGCCGCGAGCTCGTAAGTCGCTTGTTCAGTTCGGCCTCATCCACTTTGAGGTGAATGGAATATGCATTGATATCAATTTCGATCACATCGCCTTCCTGCACATAGGCAATCGGTCCACCCGCTGCCGCTTCCGGCGACACATGCCCGATGGCCGCCCCGCGCGACGCGCCGGAAAACCGTCCGTCCGTGATAAGCGCCACTTCCTTATCGAGTCCCATCCCGGCAAGGCTGGCGGTTGGCGCAAGCATCTCGCGCATACCCGGGCCGCCTTTTGGTCCCTCATAACGGATCACAACCACATCTCCTTTTTTGATCTTTCCGCCCAGGATCGCTTCGTTCGCTTCTTCTTCACTGTTAAAGACCCGGGCTGTGCATGCGCTTTTCATCATCTCCGGAGCGACCGCCGCACGTTTCACTACGCATCCGTTCGGGGCAAGATTTCCATACAAAACAGCGATCCCGCCGTTCTCAGAATAAGGATTGTCCACCGGGCGGATCACATCGCCTGTCCGTTTCGCATTTTGGATCCGTTCCATGACCGTGCCGTCTACGGTTATATTGTCCTCGAGCAATCCCTTCCGGTTGATCTCAGCCATCACCGCCGGAATGCCGCCGCATTCGTTCAGCTCTTCGATATAATGGCGGCCCGCCGGAGCGAGATGGCAAATGTTCGGCGTTTTTTCACTGATCTCGTTCACCTGGCGAAGGTCAATCTGAATTCCGCATTCGTTGGCAATGGCCGGAAGATGCAGCATGCTGTTCGTACTGCAGCCAAGCGCCATATCAATCGTGATTGCATTACGAAACGCCTTTTCGTTCATGATATCGTGCGGGCGAAGGTTTTGCTCTACCAGCTTCATCACCTGCATGCCCGCATGTTTTCCCAGTGCTGTCCGTGCAGACAACACCGCCGGAATCGTTCCGTTTCCGGGAAGTGCCATGCCGAGGACCTCCGCAAGGCAATTCATGGAATTTGCCGTATACATCCCGGAGCAGCTTCCGCAGCTCGGGCAGGCTTTCTGTTCAAAGTTTTCCAATTCCTCATCCGTCATCGTCCCGTTTGCGTGTTCTCCCACCGCTTCAAACATGCTGGACAGGCTCGTCTTATGGCCGTTGAACCGGCCCGCAAGCATAGGGCCGCCCGAGCAAACGATTGCCGGGATATTCACCCGTGCAGCCGCCATCAGCATCCCGGGCACGATCTTGTCACAGTTGGGAACCATTACCGCGCCATCGAACGCATGGGCGATGAGCAATGTTTCCACACTATCGGCGATGAGTTCGCGTGAAGGCAGTGAATAGTGCATGCCCTTATGGTTCATCGCAAGGCCGTCGCACACACCGATTGCCGGAACTTGAATGGGCGTGCCGCCCGCCATACGGATTCCATCCTTCACCGCACGGGCCACCGTATCAAGATGCAGGTGCCCGGGGATCACCTCGCTTTGCGCATTTACCACTGCAATCAGCGGACGCTCGATTTCTTCTTTTGTCAGTCCCAGAGCATAAAGCAGGGACCGGTGCGGCGCGCGCTGCACGCCTTTTTTGATGTTATCGCTGTTCATAACTTCCTCATGTACCGGCGGGCAGCATATGCTTATTGTGCTGCCAGCGCCTTTCTCCTCGTTGAATGCGTGTCTTTTCCCGTTTATTTATCCTTATTGTGCCAACTCATTTTGCCCCGCAGCTCTTCACCTGTTTTTTCAAGCTGAGATTCTTTTCCAATATTTCTCATTGCGATAAAGTGCGGACGCTTTACCTGGTTTTCCAGCATCCAGTCGCGGGCAAACGTGCCGTCCTGGATTTCGGAAAGAACCTGTTTCATTTCTTTGCGGGTATCTTCCGTGATAATACGCTTTCCCGTCACATAGTCGCCATATTCCGCCGTATCCGAAATCGAATAACGCATCCTCGAAAGTCCGCCTTCATTGATCAGGTCTACGATCAGTTTCATTTCGTGGCAGCATTCAAAATACGCCATTTCCGGTGCATATCCCGCTTCCACAAGCGTTTCAAATCCAGCTTTGATCAGTTCAGATACGCCGCCGCACAGCACCGCCTGTTCACCAAATAAATCCGTTTCCGTCTCTTCACGGAAGCTCGTTTCGAAAATGCCCGCACGGCCGCCGCCAATTCCGCTCGCGTATGCAAGCGCGAGGTCGCGCGCTTTACCGGTTGCATCCTGATGAATAGCAATCAGGCAGGGTACGCCTTTTCCTTCCTGGAACTGGCTTCTTACCGTGTGGCCGGGCCCTTTCGGAGCGACCATCCAAACGTCAACATCCTTTGGGGGAACGATCTGTCCAAAGTGGATATTGAACCCATGCGCAAAGACGAGGGATTTTCCTTCCGTCATATACGGCGCGATGCCTTCATAGATCTTGCCTTGTTTTTCATCCGGTACAAGGATCATCACGATATCCGCCGCTTTCGCCGCTTCTTCGGAGGTCATGACCTTAAGGCCCGCTTCCTCTGCGGATTTCCATGAACGGCTTCCCTCATACAACCCGACAACTACATCTACGCCGCTTTCTTTCAGGTTCTGCGCATGCGCGTGTCCCTGGCTTCCATACCCAATGATCGCAACGGTCTTGCCTTTCAGGAGAGAAAGATTACAGTCCCTGTCATAATACATTTTCATTTTCATTTGATTTGCCTCCAAAATTTATTTATTGCGGTTCCGGAACGGCGCATATACCATTGCCGGAAACCGCTATACAACCTACATTGCCGACCCCAGCACACCTTGCGGAGTGCATCCGGTGCGCCGGAAAATATTCCGGCATCCTTCCAGACGCCATGGTTCGCATCAGTCTTCGTGGATGGATACTGCCCCTCGTTGCAGGGCCGTAATACCTGTACGCGAGAGCTCAATAATGCCATATTCATCCAGCAGCTTAAGCAGCGCATCGTTTTTTTCAGGCGAACCCGCCATCTCGATAATCATGGTTTCCGCGCAGATATCTACAATCTTTGTGCGGAAAATATCGCACAGCTCGATGATGCTCGCACGCTTTTTCGCGCTCGATTTCACCTTAACCAGCACAAGCTCTTTATAAACCGAGCTCTTGGACCGCAGGCCCGTGATTTTCACCACATCCACGAGCTTAGCCAGTTGCTTCTGGATCTGCTCTAAAATGGCTTCGTCCCCGATCAGTTCAATCGTGATACGGGATATCTTAGGGTCGTGCGTTTCACCAACCGAGAGCGAGCGGATGTTATAGCCCCGGCGGGAAAACAGTCCTGTCACCTTCGATAGGACGCCGGACGTATTTTTGACCAGTATCGATAGTACGTATCTTCTAATCATTTTTTATCTCCTTCGTTCCTGCTTTCCTACTTTATTATATAGCGTAGCGGTTTCCACATACAATTATTTTTCCAGATCGAGGATGATGTCATCGAGCGGTTTCCCGCCGGGTACCATCGGCAGCACGTTTTCATCTTCGTGGATGTCGCACTTCACAATCACCGGTCCCTTGTGTGCAAACGCTTTTTTGAAAGCTGCGTGCAAGTCCCGTTCGTTTGAGATATCTATTCCATATGCGCCAAACGCCTCTGCCAATTTCACATAATCCGTGGGATTATTGAGCGTGGTTTGGGAATAGCGCTGCTCGAAAAAGAGTTTTTGCCACTGGCGTACCATCCCGAGCACATTGTTGTTCAGAACTAGAATCATTACCGGCAGCCGGTGCTTTACGGCCGTCACAATCTCCTGCAGGTTCATGTGAAAGCTGCCGTCCCCTGCAATGTTTACAACCTGCCTGCCCGTGCCGACTGCCGCGCCGATTGCCGCGCCCAATCCAAACCCCATGGTCCCAAGTCCGCCTGAAGAAATAAACTGGCGGGGCTGGTCAATGCGCAGGAATTGGGCCGACCACATCTGATGCTGGCCTACTTCCGTCGTAAACACTGTCCCTTCCGGTGCCTCATCTTGCATAGCCTGCAATACCTTTTTGGGGAAACGCGCGTTTCTCGTTGCGCGGTCGAGCGGATAACTCCGTTTCCAATGCCGCACCTGTTCCATCCACGCGGTATCTTCCTTCTTTTCCACGCCGGGCAGTAAGGCTTTCAGCACATCTTTTGCATTTCCCATTATCTCATAATCCGCATTGATATTTTTATTAATCTCAGCAGGATCCACATCGATATGCAGTATGTTTGCCTGCTTTGCAAATTTTGCCCGGTCCGATGTCACCCGTTCGGAAAAACGCGCGCCAATGGTGATCAGCAAGTCGCAATGACTGGCGCACATTGCCGATGTTTTTGTCCCGTGCATACCAATCATGCCCGTATACTGCTCATCACCCGCCGGGAACGCCCCAAGGCCCATCAGCGTCATCGTCACGGGGGCATTCAGCTTTTTCGCCAGCTCATGCAGCTCTTTTTCCGCACCCGCCGCAATCACGCCTCCTCCCGCAAGGATGAAAGGCTTCTCGCTTGCATTGATCGCACGGATTGCCTCCGCGATGTCTTCCTTTTCGAATGCGTTCTGATGGGCGATTTCCCTTGGTTTTTCCGGCTCATACTCCCCTTCCATTATGGTAATATCTTTGGGAACATCCACAAGCACCGGGCCGGGCCTGCCGCTCTGCGCAACATAGAAAGCCTCGCGGATCGCGTCTGCCAGCTCTGAGATTTCCTTTACAATCACATTGTGCTTGGTGATTGGAATCGTTACGCCCGTAATGTCAATCTCCTGGAAGCTGTCCTTCCCGAGATTTTTTTTCTCCACGTTGCCGGTGATCGCCACCATGGGGATAGAATCCATATAGGCCGTCGCAATCCCCGTTACAAGGTTTGTTGCTCCCGGGCCGCTGGTCGCAAAAACGACGCCCGGTTTTCCCGTCGCTCGCGCATAGCCATCCGCGGCATGCGCCGCGTGCTGTTCATGACAGGTCAGGATGTGATTGATTTCGGGATAATCATAGAGCGCATTGTAAAGCGCGATGACCGTGCCGCCCGGGAATCCGAATACGGTATCGACATCCTGCTCTTTTAAACACTCCATGATAATCTCGGCTCCTGTTAATTTCACTGTGCTTTCCCTCTTTCTTTCAGACTTTTCTTCCCTTGTAACAAAAAGGGCCTGCGCTTATCGCGCAGGCCCTTGAATTACTCTCTAATCCGTAGTCCTTATCGTGCCCCTCCGGCACAACCGCAATAAGCCTTATTCGCTCTGCCAATAATGACGAGGCTAATAAGGTTAATAAGGACTACGATGAAATTGTGAGAAGACGGTTGATTCATTTTCTCTGCTTCCTTCACTTTACTGGTACTTATAATAAAGCCATTCCCTCCTAATGTCAACATTTTTTTGAGATTTCAAACAAAATAATTGCAAAATATGTGCGTTTATATTAGAATAAAATGCATGATGCACCTATAGCTCAGTAGGATAGAGCGATCGCCTCCTAAGCGATAGGCCACAGGTTCGAATCCTGTTAGGTGCGCCAGCGGCGAGTCGCCGCTCACATGTCGCACACTTCACATAGAGGTGTGCGATATTTTTGTGCCTGCGTTCAAGAGATATCTATTTTAGCTAAATACTACGCATCGGACTCATTTCGCTAACGTCCCATTTGAGTCCGGCGGTGCCCCATTTTACCTGCATCTATTTTGCATCAACGGTACACCGGAGCAAAGTGGGCTTTTCTCCGGCTTTTTGTTGCACAAGAAAACGCCTCTCGCTTCTCTTCTTCCGAAAAAATCACAACCTTACCGTCTATCCGCTTGCAAACACGCCCCTTTAGCGCCGCCCTGCGGCCCGCCAACGCTTTTAGTTTTGGGATTGATCCCTAAGCCGTTACATACCGGAGCAAACTGCGTTTCCCTCAAAAAAGCAATCAAAAACCGGGATCTCATATGTTCCTCTTTTTCCCACATTCCCCGCTTTGCCAGACCATGCGAACGCCGCATTCTCCCGCTGGATGCCGTCTGGTTCGGCCCGATATTGACGGCGGGCAGGGCCCTAAAACATATCATACACCTGCACCGGTGTATAGTTTTGTATTTATCCCTATAACAAGCGTGTAATTTGCGGCATTTCCATACGTCAGCATACTGTTCTCTAAAAATTTTCCTGCCCTCCTTGTATAAACTCCGTACTGCCTATCGGCAACACTCCTGTTTCCATTGGTTCTGCTGAGCTGTCGAGCAGACAGCCCTTCGAACAATACAACAGAGAAGGTATCATACTGATTCTGCCAAATAGCGCGCCTTCTTATTCGAAACTCCGCCGATTTCCGTTCATCTCCCAGCCTTGCAGATTTGCCACGAATTACCCGGCGAGGCAAAACTCCAGTTGGTGGGTTTCAGGTATTCGAATTCCGTTTTTTACAATCTCCCCAACAAAGCGAATGGATCCCTTCTAAAAAATTTCTTCATATATCTCCTCCAGCTCCATATACATCGCATAATCACTGAGTGGGCCCAGCGCATGAATCAATTCGCCATAATACCATGCAAGTTTTTCTTTTCCGCGTGCGAAGCGATTCCAAACCGCTGTGCCGCTGCATGCTATATCATACCGGATGCTTCGCAGGTTTGAAAGCTTATCCGCACAGGCAACAAGCATCGTATCCATATCCGCCCCGCCCCGCAAATAATTCACTGTATGTTGTTTGCGCTGCTCCCAGCTTTTTGTTTTATCTTCCGATTCCGAAGCGACAACCCGCGCGACCCTTCCCCCGAATTCGCGTAAAATATCCTCGACCGTCGCATCCGTATCTTCCACTACATCGTGCAATAGCCCTGCACAGATGACTTCTTCATCCGCCCCTGCCGCCGTCAGTATTTGCGCGACCTCAAACGGATGGACAATGTAGGGAACCTCCGTCCCTTTCCGCTCCTGTGTTTTATGCATAACGGCCGCATATTGAATCGCTTTATGAATCATCTTATATCCTCCATTTTTATTTTGACTACAGATTCCTGTATGTAAGTATTCCGGCATATTCGGCGGCGTTCTCCTGCCTGCCTCCGCAGAACATTTGGGCCGGTTTTAAATATCTTCAACGTCCGTCCTGCTGTCACCCTCCTAACGCGCCTCAACCATTTAAACAACGATCCAAAACTTTACGCGATAAACTTTTATTGCGAGAACAACCGCATAAACAGCACTTCTGTGCTGTTCTGTCCATCGTATGCACTTTTTAGATTATATCATTTATATGCAAAAAATGAAGGAGGCGCCGTTCCGGAAAACCTTCAAACAAAATTTGCAGGGCCGTACGCTTCCTGTTTTTTGATAAAACATGCAGTACGTGCTTCCAGGGAGAGTCCGTTCTATGCAGCGGCAATGCGGTGCGATAAAGTTGCCGCTGCATAGCAGAGGGAAAATGATGCGTTCAGATTTTATTTCAGGAATCCCTTCCTTGGCATCATAGCAGCCAAAATTCGTTTTTTACGGTGCCGGTTGATTTGGCCAGGCTGCTTGGCAGGATTTCGGAAATATTTTGTATTGTAGTTGGCACATCATGAGTCCCTCTCTGCCTTTTCAGCCGGGCGGTCCATTTTTTGTGATTACCGCCGTATATTGCCTGTTTCGCTGGTTTTTTCATATTTTCTTTCTCCGTCCAGGCGAAAAACGCTTAACCGCGGTTTTCGGGGGGTATTAATAAAAAAACATTTCATACAGGGAGAATTATTATGGGAATCGCTTCAATTATCGTGAGCCTTGTGGGATTCGTGCTGAGCTTTATTCTCGGTTTTCCTTTAAGTTATTTTATCGGGCCGTTCATCGGGCTTGCCATTGGCGTTGTAGGACTTGTCCTGGGGATCGTCGCACGGGCGAAACAGCGCGCTAACGTTACTACCGCCGCCCTCATTATTGGTATCATCGTCGTTGCGGTCAGTATCCTTCGCATGGTTTCAATGATGACCTGCGTCACCGGGTTGGTGGGACTGTTCACCTGAGGTTTCCCGTTCCTTGCGGTAAAAGGCCGTAAATGTTATACTATGCGTAATGAACCGCATTTTTGCGGAAAAAATGAATATAAAAGGGGGAATTGTTTATGTCTTGCTATTATATTATCGGAATTCGGCTCAACCACCGTACCGCCAATGCCGCTAAGCTTCAGGAAGCGCTGACCGCGCATGGCTGCAACATTAAAATGCGCGTGGGTATGCACGAAACAAGCGATGACTTTTGTGCGGATGACGGTGTAATTATGCTGCAGGCCTGCGGTGACAGGGAAGCCATCGATCAAATGATCGCCGACTTCAGCGCCGTAGAAGGCGTAACTGCCAAACTCATCGATCTCAACTAAACTCTATCTTTACAAACATGCACAAAACGTGCGTGTTTCAGGCTGTCGAATAAAAATCCCCCGGCAAAGCCGGGGGGTATTGCATATGCGGGCAAAGTCCCCGCATACCAGCAGCGCCTAAACAGGCGCACGTCGGGCCTGACATTTGCGTATTTGTTACTTGCTGCCCGTAAACGGGTCGTCCTTAAATGGTATCCTCAATTGCTCTCCCATTTTGTCCTCATCCAGTTGATGTTTTAGTACTCCTTGATTTTTGCCGCATTCTTGCCAGCAGTATCCACATAATATCTCCGACATCAAAATTCGCGATTCCTGTATTTGAGTTTCATATTTCCAAATTTTTCGTAGATCATCAATGCACTTTTTCCCTTTAGATACCCTGCTACTCCGGAAACGCTTATTTTAGGCGGTATCTCCAATAGCATATGCACATGGTCTATACTACATACCTCTGCTTCTATTATCTTCACTCCCTTTCATTCATATAATTTTCTCAATATTTCTCCTGCTTCTCTTCTTTTCTCCCCATAAAATACCTGTCTTCTATACTTTGGTGCAAATGCTATATTGTTCTGAATCACACACTTCGCGATAAGGAAAGGTCATACGAAACATGATTTTCCCTTTTTGATAAATCCACGAACCTGATTTGTTTAGATTATTATAGACAATACGATATGATATTTTCAGTCCCATTTCATATGTACTAAGCTTTTTGTATCATTCATTTTGAATCCCTCCGTTTGTTTCCTTGCAGTTGTCAGGCCGCAAGGTTATTTTATCAAACGGAGGGGTTCTCTTCCCATAGCTTTAAGCTTTACGGAACCCCACGCTTAGCGCGGGGTTTTCATGATACAAGCCCCCTGTGCCGCTTGATCGGCGCAGGGGTTTGAGATTCCTGTGGGATCGATCGAATGCGCGCATAACACAACAAAAAGGTCTTTAGCCTCCCATAAGGCCAGTTTTTGGGGTTCATCACCGCATATTTCATCTTATCTTAATCTAACCGTTTACCCGTGCCAAACCCCTGTACCGGGTGTACCGCATACCGTGTTTTTCCCTGGCGTCCGCTAATACATGTTCTATCATTTGCTTTCGCAGAACATAGCTTTTTGCCGGCATCCGAATGCCGGACTTTCTCTCCAAGTATTCTTGCCAGATATGGCATTGTACTGTCTTTTAGCAGCCCTGGTTATCTATACACAGATGCTATGTTGGATAATCTTTGCAGATCATACGGCCTGCTCTTGTATTTGCGGTATCTGTTCCGCCTTGTCGTTGAATAGGGCAGCGTTTTGGTATTCAGGACAAACGACGCAATCATACTATTCGTCTTCCACATATTTGTACCTTCCGTTTCCATCCTTTTTTGTCATAGGCCGCTTGTACGGCAACGATATGAACCAGCCATCATCTAGGATTCTCTTGCATATTCATGGTGTCCGGTATCCTGCATCCATCATGATGACTTCCGCTTGCGGAAAGACTTCTGTTGCTTGCGCGTATAACTGGTCAAACGTCACGCCTCCCTGCGCCGGCCTCTACGCCCAGTACATAATTATGCTTATCGCATTCCTAAACCTGTATAGACCCGTCGGTATCCGTGTATCAATGACGTAACTTTTCGCCGCGGACAAATCCGCAGCGTATTTGCCCCAAGGCGCATATTTTCAGAACTGCATCTTTTTGTTGTTCCCGTATGATATAATCCAACCATACAGAAAGGACGGATACCTATGAAACGACTGAAACCAAGGATTGCGGGAATCCCGGAGGAACGCACGGACTTTGGGCTGCTCGTGCGGGAGGCGCAGGAAGAGGAAACGGCGATCGAGGATAAAACGTTCCGCGGTTTTGCTTTTGAAGGAGAAGACTTCTCGCGTGCCGCTTTTAAAAGATGTGTATTTGAGAGCTGCCGGTTTTCAGACTGCAATTTGAAAAAAGCGGAATTTATGGACGTCATTTTCCGCACCTGCGATTTTTCGGGAAGCATGCTTGAGGGCGGTTATCTTTCCCGCTGCGAATTCTATTCTTGTAAGAATATAGGGGGAAATTTGTACCATGCCTTTTTGCAGGATATTTTATTCTCTGGCTGCAACTTTGGATATGCGAACTGCAATCGTTCCAAATGGAAAAACATTTCCATCGCGGACTCTTCTTTCTCTAACGCGGATTTCGGGGAATGCGTCTTGAAAAACATGGAACTTTCGAACGCGGAGCTTATTCGCGCAAACTTTTCGCAGACGCCGCTTAAGGGGATCGATTTTACCGCAAGTGAAATTACAGGGATCCTCGCTTCCGCGCGGGAACTTTGCGGCGCGGTGGTTTCTTCCGCCCAGGCGGCGGAGCTTGCCAAACTACTCGGCGTTATTGTCGTTTAATTGTTTGACACGAAGATAAGAGGGTGTTATTATGTTGTATATACACGAAACGGAGGCGCTTGTTCTATGAGATGTGAATGCGCACAGTGCGGCACTTATATGGTGCACGCGGAAGATCTTACGCTGGGGTGCATCTGTCCTGAATGCAAGGCGCGGTGTACGGCATGCCTCGGCACCAACAGCGTACTCTCGCGCGAAGAACTGCGGGCACTCGAGGACAACCCGGATTTTGAAGCCGCCTATTTAAAAAAGGAGGCCCGTGATGGCTAAGGAAAAATGCGTATGCATCCACCTCCGGCGCGCAGGGCGGTCTCTTACTTCATACTATGACCGTATGCTCGCCCCGTCCGGCATTACCGCAGCGCAGTATTCCCTGCTCTGCCATTTGGACCAGTTGGGCACAGCCAGCACCAGCACGCTTGCAGCCAGTGTGAAACTTGACCGCAGCACGCTGGCACGGAACTTAAAGCCGCTTTTCAATGCTAATCTTATCGCGGACACAGCAAATAAGGACGCCCGCGACCACTGTCTCGCACTGACCGAATCAGGCGGACAGACTCTCTTGTATGCGGAAAAGCTGTGGAAAAAAGCACAGCGCGGAGTGAAGGACCTGATCGGTGAAAAAAAGCTGAAAACGTTGATAAAAACGCTGGCAAAGCTCGAGACAATATAGATTTAATGGTATTAAGTTAAGAAAGCAAGAAAGAGGCTTGCCTGAAAGCATCAAGCGAGTGAAAATGCCATACAACCCAAGTCCTGCCATTGCGGATTTCAAAAAGCTGGGGGAAAAATTCCGCCGGAGGCCAATCCCTCTCGGGAGGGACATGCAGGCAGCCATTTTTCAGCAGCCAAAAGACTGGCCGGATTCGTTTTCGGGCAGTTAAAGCAAGCGCGCGTTTGGGTTGGAACTTGTTGATTCCGCGAAATTTCAGGCCATAAAGAAGGTGCGGGCAAAGTCCTCTCATTACAAAAATTATATCAATCAGAACCAGAATTTGATAACCGCTCAAAATAGCAGCCTGTCACAGCCAACAACAAGTTGCAGAGCGAATTTTTAGCCGGGCAAATGGGATTGATCTGGAAAATTTTCAGGGGGCGCCGACGGCTCGATGAAATACCGGAATTCGAAGCCGCAGTTTCCCATAGGGTTGGCGGCAGCCTGCAAAACTTATTCGGGTATTGCTGATACCATTTTGCAGGCAGGGCGGAGGTATTCAGGGCAAAGGCCTGTTGGATGTGAAAAAGGCCTGCCTCTGCGAAATATGTGGTATATCATGGCCTGCCACCGTAAAACCGCTTTGCACCGCGCATATTCCGGCGAAAAGGATACGTGAAACCGTTTCTGCCTGCATCTTACCTGTAGGTTTGCGAAAAAAGAAGGAAGCAAAGGTATCTCTAAAATGACCCAGTGAGGAGGAAACAGTATGAGGTATGATTCAAAAGAATTGGAGGACAGGACCGTGCTGGACACGGCGGCAAGGATGTGCGCCGCGGCACGCACAGCCCCCAAGACGCGTGGGATCGATTTTATCCGTACATGCGTATTGACAGGAGAGGAAAAGGAGGCGCTTGCGGATGAAATGGCCCGCCTTGCCCCGCTGCTCAATTATCCATTTTTCACGCGGGACGCGGGAAATATTCGCGCAAGCCAGGCCGTTGTTTTGATCGGCACGTCTTACCAGCAACGCGGCCTCAATGAAGGCTGTCAATACTGCAACCATGCCAATTGCGGGGAATGCGCGCAGCAAAACGGCGTATGCGCATACGACAATATGGACCTTGGAATCGCGGTCGGTTCCGCTGTATCGGTGGCCGCGGATTCCCGCATTGATAACCGCGTGATGTTTTCCGCCGGGCGCGCGGCATTATCCATGCGGGCTATGGGCGAGGATGTGAAGGTGATCCTGGCGATTCCGCTGTCCGCCGGGAGTAAATCCCCTTATTTTGACCGCAAATAAAACCGGCTGAAAGAAATCCTGACGCGAAAGTGAACCGGTCCCCCAAAGTCCGATCTGAAACCTGACGATTGGGAGGCCGGTTTTCACGTGGAAAAGTACCGTTTCGAATTTAAGCAAAGAAGGATATACGAAATCCCGGAAGGAAAGGACGGATATACAGCGCATCCTATTTCCGGGTAAACCATTCGAAAGAACCATACCGCGGCATAACCCGCTATCCATTTTAATGGGCTGGAAAAGCCGTCTAACAATACTTAGAGTTCCCAAAAAACCTCTTCGCCAAGGGCAGCCTTACATTTTTATAAAGACACGGCAGGCCGTACGGCCTCTTCATCCACACGGCTGCATGCTGTGCGTTTCCCTTGCGGCCTTTTGCATATCTTTACCCGTCCAATTGCGTTCCTCTCTCGCCGGCAAATGACAGATCAGGGAATAAGACCCCTTGGTCATCCCCGCACAGGGGATATCGGCAGTCTGGAACAATACGTAAAGATTACAACGTAAAAAGAAGCGGCGGGGAAGCAGGATGGCTGGCTTGGCGCCAGCCGTGTCCGAAGCAGACTATATCCGCAATATCCAGAAGCACGGAGACGAGTATTTCCGCAATACAGCGAACGTCCCGCGAAACCATATTCCCGCACAGGCCTTGGGAAACAACTGCCGGACTACGGATGCATATGGAATTCCGAAACGCCAGGGCCATGCCGCGAAAACCTGCGGCAAATAAATCCAGGGCATATGTAATGCAACCGGAAGGGGTAAGCATACGGACAAACGGTACGCGAAATATTTTAGTTGTTTTGACCAGCATACCGCATTACCTTATAAAATTGCCCATTTTCCTACCGCTATTCCAACAGTATATATGCTCAAAAAGAGGCGTATGATATCATAACGCCAAGCAATAAAACCGTTAAGCGGAAAA
This sequence comes from Christensenella tenuis, assembly GCF_014287795.1. Lineage (GTDB taxonomy): Bacteria > Bacillota > Clostridia > Christensenellales > Christensenellaceae > Christensenella > Christensenella tenuis. The sequence continues at coordinate 45,148 of NZ_JACOON010000002.1, read as the reverse complement.
AATCGAACGCATACCGATCGGACAGCGTTGCTTCCAAAACCTTTACTGCATTATTTCTCCGAACAGTTTTTTCCGCCCTCCGCATTTAAGAATACTTCAACGGCCGTCACGCTGCTCGGCGAGGCCTCCGGCGGTGTATGACGCGTCGTCCGCCATATGGACGACGGCGGACGGTTCCGTGCTGCAAGTATGGGGCAATAAGCGTATCAGCGCCCTATCCAACGGCGTTTTTTGCCATGTAGACAATGGCGCGGAGCCTGATTTTACAATTTCGAGACTGGAGCATTTTTATGACCGCAAAAAACTTACGGAATACATCAACAACCTCTATTGATCCGCTGCTCCATCCGATACGGCGGCACCCCCCCGCTTAACCACCGCATAAAAACGCAAATAAGAAAAAGCCGCAAGGCTCTTTTTGCTATTTCATAGGAAAGCCTACCGGATGGCGGCGTTCCCAGCCACACAGGCGCCCGCCGCAATTTTTCAGGAGGGCGCACCGCAGCCAATATTTTATTAGACCAGCCGCCGCAGTTTCCACTTGCCGCGTCTGAAATAGACTATTCCTGCAATGGCCGGAAGCACGGGGGCGAACATTTCTGCAATGTAAATCCCTATAAACCCATATCCAAGGACAGGCCCAAGCAGCCAGCTTCCAAAAATACGGATGAGTACGCAGTCCAGCATGGAATTCCAGAACGCAAAGGATGCGTCGCCGAGGCCGGTAGCAAATGCGTTCAGGGTATACATTACGGCATATGCGACGCAATTGAGCGAGCAACAAATGCGCAGGTATAAGACTCCCTCGCGTACAACTTCCGGATTGCCATCGAACAGCAGGACGACCTGGGGAGCAAACACTTGGAAAAACGCGACCGCAACAAGCGCGGCAATCACGCTGACTGCCGTGCCCGCCCGTGCCACGCCCCCAGTATGCGCAATGTCTCCCTTGCCCATGGCCTGGCCCGCCATTGCGCTTACAGCTTGCCCGACCGCCCATACAGGCATAGCTGCAAAGGTGTTTACCTTAAGACCGATCCCCGATGCCGCGGCAACCGTCACGCCATACACATTCAGCATTCCGGCGGCGGCCAGATAAGAAAAATTGAGTACCGCCATCTGCCCTGCGGAAGGAAGCCCCACCCGCAGGATCGCCGCCGCGTTTTTTTTGCTGATTTTCCATTTCCAGTGGATGGCGACCAATCGGCTGCGCCAAAGATACGCTGCCGCAATAAAGAAAGAAACGCCCTGTGATGAAACGGTGGCGACCGCCGCCCCCCGCGTCCCCATATGGAATCTGCCGACAAGCAGCAGGTCGAGCGCTACATTGACTATAGCTGCCGCAAGTACAAAATACAGGGGGCGCTTTGAATCCCCAAGGCCGCGCAGGATCGCGCAGACCGCATTATAACCAAAAACAAAGGCCGTCCCTCCGCAGATGATGCCCATATATCCGTCCGCGTCCGCCGCCGCTTCCTGTGGTACGCGCATCAGCAGGAGTGCCGGATGGTAGAAAAAGAACCCTGCCGCCGTTACCGCGGCGGCAAAGGCCGCAGCCAGAACAAACAGCGCCAAGACGGCTTCCGCCTGCTGCCTTTTTTGACCCGCGCCTTCGTATTGGGCTACAAGTACCGCACCGCCCTGCGCAATGCCCGTGCAGACCGACGTGATGAGAAAAACGAGCATAGACGCACTGCTGACGGCGGCAAGCCCTTCGCTGCCCACAAAACGGCCGACCACAACCATATCCACAATGCTGTAAAAGGATTGCAGGAGGTTTGCGAGGAACATCGGCCCCGCAAACCGAAGAAGCGTCCGGGTAACATTTCCCGACGTTAAATCTTGTATCTTTATATTCATGATGATTCTCCCCAAAGCAAAACGTTTTCGCGGCACAAAAAAAGGCCGCGCGACATTGTCCGCTGCCTTCCCGTTTTCGGGGAAATCATCCGTCTCTTCGTATCACAACAAAGCAGGATCTCCCGCATTTTGTTGGCATAATTGACTGATGAACCGGCCTTCCACCGTTTTAAGCTCCGTACAATGTCTCATCCTGTCCATTTGCGCGGAGCTTCCTATGATACAAAGCTTGCTGTAATGCATGGCTTCTCCCTCTGTCTTATCTGCCCTTATGATACAGGGACACTCCTTCCCTGTCAAGGGGAAGCGTATTCCCCTTGACAGGATGCCGCTGTAAATTTTACATTTTGATAATGTCTTTCTGCCTTTTTGATGATACAATTTTGAAACATATGGGGAATACTATGACAGCGGTGAGGTGTGAGATGAATAAGATACTTGTTGTCGAAGACGATGAAGCAATTTCTTCGCTGATTTGCCTGAACCTTAGCGTGGCGGGTTATGAAGCGATTCCCTTGTATGATGGGAGCAAAGTGCCGGAACGGCTCCGCGCGGAACGGTTTGACCTGGCTCTGCTGGACGTAATGCTGCCCGGAACGGACGGATTTTCCCTTTTTCCCCATTTCGCACAACACGGCATTCCCGTAATCTACCTGACCGCCGTAAACGATACGGAATCAAAAGTCAAGGGACTCCTTAAGGCTGAAGATTATATTGTCAAGCCCTTCGATATTCTGGAACTTATGGTACGTATGGAAAAAGTTTTGCGGCGGGCTGGCCGTTTTCCCCATGTATTCCGTGCAGGCGATGTGGAGATTGACGAACAACGCCACAGTGTGAAAAAGGACGGCCGCACCGTTTCCCTGAAACCGTTGGAATTTGACCTTTTGCTGGCCCTGGCCAAAAACAAAAATATCGCTATGTCCCGCGACGCGCTGCTCAGCAGCGTATGGGGCGTCGATTTTATGGGAGAAACGCGTACGGTGGACGTGCACATCGCACAGCTCCGCAAAAAGCTCGGCCTTTCCATCGCCACCATTCCAAAAGTTGGATATCGACTGGAGGACTGACATATGACGCTTCGCGCGAGGATTACGCTGACAGCCCTCTCCGTTATTTTGGCGGCCCTTTTTGTAAGGGGGTTTTACGGCTATGGGGAGAGGCAATATACGGACGAATTCGACTCTACACATTTCCCGACGGCGCTTCCCCGTATCTCTTGCTGAACGCGGCGACAGGCGAGGTGATTCAAATTGGAGACCTCATCGCCGGATAAAACTATATTTAATAAAAATGCGAATGAAAAAAGAGCCCAAGGCTCTTTTTTCATATCCTATGGAGAGGATCAGGCGGATGCCAACGCCTGCCCTAACTTTTTGCATTCCCCGAGAGCGAATTCGTCGGGTTCATTGTTCACGATCAATCCTTCACCGGAAAGAAGCGTTGCGCCTCCTGCGGAAACACGTTTTTCCCATTCGCGCATCCATTCGCCGTCGCCCCAGTCGTACGAACCGAACAGCGCAATTTTCTTCCCGTCTATTTTTCCTTCCATTTCGGTGAAAAACGGTTCTACATCGCCCTCTTCAAGCACTTCGTTACCCATAGCCGGGCAGCCGAGCGCAACAGCGTCAAACCCGAGCACATCGTCTACGCTGGTATCCGAGAACTTCAGCAGCACGACATCTGCCCCCGCTTCCTTCGCGCCCTCGAAAACTGCATTTGCCATTTGCTCCGTATTGCCTGTGAGACTCCAGTAAACCACTGCTTTTTTACCCATGATGATTCCTCCTCAAACTATTTTTACGCAGCCGCAAACAGCCGCGTGATCGACATTCCCATACCCAAGCGGGCACAGACCGCTTTCCGGCATTTTGTATATCTTCGGAAGAGTTCTTCCGCTTTCTTTTCGTCGGAATAGACCTTCCAATAGCCATTCATCTTATAACCGCGGCCGCCGCTCCTGACGAATCCATGCACATCCTCGAGAGGATATCCCAGGAACAAACCGACCTCATGCGGAAAACCTCCGCTGGCCGCAAGGCGCGTTTTGAGATAACCGATGACCGCTTCAAGCCCTTCGCGCACAGGATATCCTGCCTTTTCAAGTTCTGCGGCAACCGCTTCATCCGCAAGCAGGGCTTCCATCTTTTTACGGCGGTAAACAAGGACAAGCACCCTTTTTTTGCATTTGCATACTTTTTCAAAACAGATACCGCTTGGCCCAAGCTGCCTGTTCCACGCGGCAAGGCGCGCATCGAGGCCGGAATGTTTTTGGCTGCAGAAGGAGACCAGATTGGAGGGCTTGATTCCCGCAAGCGCGGGCGCGCAATGATATGCCACCATGAATTCCATTTCATCCATGCAATAATCCTTTCGCAATGGTTAGTGTGCGCTAACTGTCGCTTAAAAAAGTATGCGCTTTTATTCGCGCATCCATAAGTTAGCTTTTGCTAACCAATAATAATTTATCACAATCCCCTTTTCCTGTCAATCTTTTTTCAGTAAATTCAATCCGGTTTCCACTGCGCCCGTTCAGACAGAGAAAAGCACAGGAAATTCCTGTGCTTAAAGCTTACCCGAAATGTCCTGCCGTTACGCGGCTTTGTAACTTTATCGAGGCTGCGGCATACGGCACATGGCCGTAAAGCGCCATAGGAGCGGACAGGCGTACATGCCGCTTTTGCCCGCAAAGTTAGATCAAGGCTTAATTATCTCCTCTTAAGGGGGTACCGACAGTCTAAATCCTTTGCTTTTCCCTATCCTATGTAAAAAGGGCCTATTGCACCCTTGCAAGCGCGGGTTGTTTTGTTTCCTGCGTCTGCCTCTCAAATTTCAAGCCTTGTACACGGACATTTACTTCCTTTACTTTAAGTCCGGTCATACTTTCGATTGCCTGCTTTACGCCCGCCTGGATCATTCCGGCAATTTCGGGAATCGATTTCCCATATTCCACAACGATTGCCGCATCGACGGCAACTTCTTCCTCTCCAAGCTCTATCTTAATGCCTTTAGAGAGGTTCTTGCGCCCTAAGAGTTCTACAAGGCCATCCACAAAGCCGCCGCTCATCCCCGCGACTCCCGGGACGTCCACAGCTGCGAGTCCGGCAAGGGTGGCGATTACCTCACTTGCGAACGCAACCGTTCCGTAGCTTTCCCGTTTTACCATTGTAATATCCTGCCTCACTGCAAGTTCGTTTCCCGTCATTTTCCTGCTCCTTTCATATGATTCATTGTTTTATCTGTTCACAACCGTATTTCCTTTTTCTGTGTTTCCAGCATAACACAGCACAGAGGGAAACGGGAGATTTATTTACAATATTTTCATATTTATGTAATTTATTTGTAACTTTTAGAAATGTTTTACCGCACTACATAAAATAAGGGGAAAGGCATTTACCGAAATTCCTTTGCTGGCATAACATACAGCCTACAGTATCCTTCCGCTTTTTTATCCAAAAAGCTGTCATAAAATCTCCGTGAGCCATCCGGCCAGCAAAAAACCGCGGGCGGTAGTTCGCGCGCGGTTTTATTTGTCGTACCCATATTTGAATACTTTTCCGTCTTTTACCATCACAGCTTTTCTGACATTCTTGCTCTCTACGAGCCTGCGAAAATCGGAATCCGTGACGGCTTTAGACATTTTCCTGTCCTTCATATCCATCACACTCCTTATTTATAATTGCGGCTTCCCCAATGGTTAACAATAAACTGATTGCAGGAAACCGTTATGCAGCATATACTTTGCAGCGCGTACTTGTGCGCTGCCGTTTACCTGCAGTTGTAGAAATATCAGCTATAGGTTTGCACCCATAGCTGACCTTATCTATTTTATAATAACCTGCTTTTTCTGTCTCTAAACTTTATTTTTCGAGTGCATCTTTCATCCGTAAAAGCGCGCCTTCAAGCACCCGGGGAGGGCAGGCGATATTGACGCGCTCGAAGCCCGCGCCTGTTTTGCCGAAAATATATCCTTCATCGAAGAAGAGGTGCGCCCCGAGCATCTTCTGCTCCAATTCCTGTTCTGAAAGGCCATAAGCCCGCAGGTCAATCCACTGCAGGTAGGTTCCTTCGAGCCGCGTGACGCGCGCCCGTTTCAGTTCCCGCGCAGCAAAGTCTTCCGTGAGCCTGCGATTTTTATCCAGTATGGCAAGAAGCTCCCCAAGCCACCCTGCACAACGTGTATATGCAAGCTCGCACGCGCGGTAGGAAAGCGCGCCGAGTTCCATGATGCCGCTCTCAAGTTTCGCGTTTCGAAACCGCTTGCGCAGCTCCCCGCCCGGGATGATGATATTCGACGCCTGCATCCCCGCAAGGTTGAATGTTTTGCTGGGCGCAGTACATACGATGGTATTTTCAGGATTCCCCACCTGCGCAAACACGGTATGCGAATATCCGGGCATGATGAGGTCGTGATGGATTTCGTCCGCCACCACGAGCACGCCGTGACGCGTACAGATTTCACTTATGCGGGCAAGTTCTTCCCTCGTCCACACCCGTCCGACCGGGTTATGCGGGCTGCACAGCAGGAGCAGCTTATTGCCAGGGTTTTTCGCTTTTTTCTCGAGATCGTCAAAGTCGATCTCATAGCGGCCTTTGCGGTTTTTGAGTGCGTTTTCCGCAAGCTTCCTGCCCTGCCTTTGCACCACCATATAAAAAGGATAATAGACGGGCGTCATGATGATGACACCCTCGCCCGGCTGTGTGAACGCGCGCACCGCAAGGCCAAGCGCAAGCACGATGCCCGGAGTCGTCACGATCCATTCGTGCTTTATATCCCATCCGTGGCGCTCTTTCATCCATCCGGCTACGGCGTCGTAATAAGCATCCGTCGCCCCAGTATAACCGAGCGCCTGCGTATCCAGGTATTCCTTGAGGCCGTCTGTGATCTCCGGCGCTGTTTTAAATTCCATATCCGCAACCGAAAGCGGTACGACGCCTTCCGGTACGTCCGGCTGTTTTTTCAGCATATCCCGCCATTTTATAGAACCGCTGTTTCGCTTGTCTATACATGTTTCAAAATCATAGTTCATCTTTTGCCCTCCGCCAGCCATCTTACAAACCCGATATCCGCTTCCAGAAAATCGTAACCGCAGAGTGCCTCTTTTTGCACCCATGCGGCATCCGCATGGACCATCAGCTTCATTTCGCCGCCCACGGCTTTCGCCCGGTAAAATGCAACTTCGACCGAAAAGCTGCCATAATCGTGGCGGACGGCTTCTATTTTATCCCCAGGCTGCACCACAAGGCACAATTCCTCCATCAGCTCGCGCGAGAGACATTCCCGCTCCGTTTCGCCCGGTTCCTGCTTTCCGCCGGGAAATTCCCATTTTCCCGCGCTGCCGTCTTTATTTTTGCGCCGGCAGATAAGAATCTTGCCATTTTGTTCGATCACTGCCGCAACTACCTTTACCATCAATCCTCCAGCCCTTCAAACTGCATGTTATAATAGCCCGCATACAACCCTTTTTTCTCCAGCAGTTCTTCATGCGTGCCGCGTTCCCGGATACCGTCCGCGTCCATTACAATAATTTCGTCCGCATTCCGGATTGTTGAAAGCCGGTGCGCGATCACGATGGTCGTCCGGTCCTGCGACAGCTTTTCCAGCGAAAGCTGGATATGCCGTTCACTCTCGTTATCGAGCGCCGAGGTCGCCTCGTCGAGAATCAATATCTGCGGGTTTTTCAAAAAGACGCGCGCAATGGCAATGCGCTGCTTTTGCCCGCCTGAGAGGCGCACGCCGCGTTCGCCCACACTGGTACCGTAGCCGTCCTCAAGGCTCATAATAAAATCATGGATGTTCGCGTCTTTTGCCGCGCGCATAACTTCCTCATCCGTTGCGCCCGGCTTGCCGTAGGCAATGTTATCCCGGATGGTACCGCCAAACATATATACATCCTGCTGCACGATGCCGATGGCGCTTCGCAGGGATTTTAGGGTGACGTCCCGCACATCCTGCCCGTCGATGGAAACAGCGCCCGCCGTTACGTCGTAAAAACGGGGCAATAAGGAACAAAAGGTGGTTTTGCCGCCGCCCGACGGCCCCACGAGCGCCACTGTTTTTCCTGCCTCAATCTCTACGTCGATGTGACTTAAAACATGGGTTCCCTCGTCGTACGCGAAAGATACGCCGCTGTATTTGATATTGCCCCTGACGTTTTCCAGAGGCTGCGCACCGGGCTTATCTTTGATCTCCGGTTCGGTGTGCACAACTTCGAGGAAACGTTTGAAGCCCGCAAAGCCCTTCTGGAATTGCTCGGTAAAATTAATCAGTACATCGATCGGCGCAACGAAAATGCCGATATAGAGGGCATAGATCGCGAGGTCTGTGACGCGCAGGGCGCCGCCCGCGATAAAAAAACCGCCGGAGACAAGTACCGCCGTATACAAAAGCCCGGTAAAAAAGTTGTTCCCTGCCTGGAACGTCCCCATGATTTTATAGCTGCTTTGTTTGGAATCGAGGAATTCGAGGTTGCTGTGCTCGAATTTCTTGCGCTCGATATCTTCATTGGCAAAAGACTTGACCACGCGAATACCCGCAAGGCTATCCTGTACCTGTTTGTTGACATTCGATATTTTCTTGCGGTTATCCATAAATACGGCGCGCATCTTTTTATTTTTGCTCAGGCTGAACAGAATCATCACGATTGTTACCGCAAGCAGAATCAGCGTCATGGGCACGTTTATCATCATCAACAATACGAACGATCCTATGATTTTCAGCGCGGAAATAAAGATATTTTCCGGGCCGTGGTGCGCAAGTTCCGAAATGTCGAATAAGTCTGACACAAGGCGCGACATCATATCGCCCGTATTATTTTTATCGTAATAGGAAAAGGAAAGGCGCTGCATCTGGTCGAAAAGGTCCTGGCGCATATCGCTTTCCATACGCGCGCCCATCACGTGCCCCCAGGTGGTGATGAAATACTGGCAGCCGTAGCGGACCACATACATCACGACCAGCGAAACAGCGACAATCCACAGAGACTTTAAGATCACGTCCGCATTTTGGGTATATAGGCCATCCGTCAGGAAATTGAGGATTTGCGGGAACGCGAGGTCTACCACGGACACCACGAGGGCACAGAACATATCAAAATAAAAAAGACCGCGGTACGGTTTATAATAACTGATAAAACTTTTCATTACCGACAATTTTTTCACCTCAAAACAGCATTATACTCTTATCCTATTCATACCGCAAACACATATGCAGGAAACAATCAACAATCATTCGCCGATGTCATGCACAAATAAAGGCCGGTACACAAGGCAGCCGTTCTCCCGCGTGCTGAGGAAAAGCGTGATTTTAGTAATCGTTCCTCCTGCCCGTTCGGGTGAAAGCGCTTTGAGTGCAGCGGCGGAAAGCCCGGCCCTGCGGGCAAGGGTGATATGCGGACGCAGCGGTTTTCCATCAAAAGGGATTCCGGCTTTTACAAGGCCCGCGCGAATTTTCCGGGCTAACTCTTCAAGCGGCCGCGTCCCTAAGAGGCCGCACCACAGGACAGCATCGTTTTCCCTGCCGAAAAAGCCAAGCTCCGCAAGGCAAACGCGAACCGGCCCCATGCCGTTCGCGGCGCGGGAAATGATACGGCCGACCTGCTCCGTACGCGTGAGCTCCGTTTCCCCGAGGAACGCAAGCGTTATGTGGTAATTTTCCACGCGCGACCAGCGCGCGTCAATTTTTTCCCGCAGTTTTTTTGCGGTTGCCGCAAGTTCTCCTGCTAAATTCGCGGGCAGCTCCGCCGCAATAAAAAGCCTGCCTGTTTTCTGCATATGCGGTCCTCCTTTGCGAATGATTCCATGATACAGCAAACAATTTCGTTTAGCTATCCCCGCTTTCGTTTATACAAAGAATAACCCAAACGAAACAGGATGGCAATGGCAAGATGGCAATGATAAGCTGTACAAAAATTGAGCGTGAAGAAATCGGATTGCTCTCCGAATGGATGGCGAGTGAAAGCGCCCGCGAATTTCTCGCATGCGATATGCAGATGTCCCTTGCGGGACAGTTCCGCTGGATCGGGGAACGAAAAGGCGACCCGTTCACGACTCACTGGATTGTGCGGCGGGACGAAACGCCGATCGGCGTGCTGGCCATTGTGGACATTAACCTTGAAAACAAACGCTGCGGATGGAGCTATTATATGCACGACCCGGCGGACGATACGGATGAGTTGTCCGCGCTTCTCGAGCGAAGCATCTATCACCACGTGTTCATGGAGCTTGGGCTGAACAAAGTCACTTTTACCGCCTTTACAGAGAACCACTGCGCGATAGGCCGCCGCTCGGAGAGCGGATGCGTGCAGGAGGGTGTGCTCGTTGACCACGTGCTTCTCGGCGGAAAGTATTACGACGTGTCCTTGCAGTGTATGACCGCCAAAATGTGGCGGAGGGCCTGCCCGGACGGCAACTGTGAATTTATCAAACTGAGATAGGCTACGGCCGGTCTCATCGTAATTTTCTCTCCTCTTCTATTTCAAAAAAGCGTTCCCTTTCGCACAGGGAACGCTTTTTTGAAGTCACTGGCTGATGATGGAAATGCGCCCGAATGGCCTTGCCGCTACGCGGCTGGACGCTTTTGCGGGCTGGCGGGCACAATGCCGCCCTTGCCTGCAAGAAAGCAAGAGCCCTTGATAATCCCCGCTTGGAGTATCGGCAGCCTGAAGCGTGCCTTGCGCACGCTGTTTTATTTTACTTGTCTGCGTCTTCGTTGCGGATCTGCACCCGGCGGATTTTGCCGCTGACGGTCTTGGGTAATTCTTCTACAAATTCCACTACGCGCGGATATTTATAAGGCGCGGTGACGTTCTTCACATGCGTCTGGAGCTCTTTTTTGAGTTCATCTGAGGCCTCAAAGCCCCGCGCAAGTACTACAGTCGCCTTCACTACCTGCCCGCGTACCGGATCCGGCACCGCCGTTACCGCGCATTCCAACACGCAAGGGTGCGTGAGGAGCGCGCTTTCCACCTCAAACGGCCCGATGCGGTAGCCCGAGCATTTGATTACGTCGTCGTTGCGGCCCACAAACCAAAAGTAGCCTTCCGCGTCCCTCCACGCCGTATCTCCCGTATTGTATACGCCGTTTTTCCAGCAGCGGTTTGTCGCTTCTTCGTCCCGATAGTATTTTTTGAACAGCCCCGCCGGGTGTTTTTTATCCGTATTTTTGACAACGATGGAGCCGACCACGCCGTCTTCGCACGAGTTTCCATCTTCATCCACGATGTCCACATCGTAAAGCGGGGAGGGTTTGCCCGTGGAACCGGGCTTGATCGGATCCCAGCCGAAGTTTGCGATCAGCACACTCGTTTCGGACTGGCCAAATCCTTCCGTTACCGCAAGGCCGGTGATCTCCAGGAAACGGTTGTATACCTCGGGGTTGAGCGGTTCGCCCGCGATTCCCGCATGTTTGATCGTGGAGAAGTCGCAGTGGCTCATGTCTTCCTTAATCAGGAAACGGTAGATGGTGGGCGGCGCGCAGAACGTCGTCAATTTCAGGCGGTCGATCGTTCCGAGCAGCTTCTGCGGGTTGAATTTTTCCGTATCATATGCGACGATTACCGCACCGCAGATCCATTGGCCGTAAATCTTGCCCCAACCGAATTTCGCCCAACCGGAATCGGACACCGTGAGATGCAGGCCCCCGTCTTCCACTTTCTGCCAATATTTTGCCGTTACAATATGCCCGAGCGGATAAGTGAAATCGTGCAAAATCATCTTCGGCATTCCCGTCGTGCCTGAAGAGAAATAGATCAGCATGGGGTCGTCCGTCTCATTTAAATATTCGCGCGTCCAGTTTTCGCTTGTTTTTTCAAGCTCTGCACGCAGGTCAAACGCCCAGGCGGGAATGTTTTTCCCCACCACACCGACGTTTTCTACCGTTTTGCATTCGGGAAGCGACGCTTCGATGTGCTGCAGCATCTCGTCATCATCCACCGTACAGATCATTTTTACATCTGCTGCGTTGCAGCGGTAAATGATATCCTTGGGCGTTAGCTGGAAGGTTGCGGGGATGCAGATGGCACCGAGCTTATGCAGCCCTACCATCATAAACCACACTTCCGGGCGCTGCTTGAGCATCAGCATCACCGGTTCGCCCCGCCTGATTCCCATGCCCTTCAGAAGATTGGCGGCCTTATCGCTCATCCGTTTTATGTCGCTGAACGAAAAACGTTTTTCGTTGCCATCGTCGTCGCACCACACAAGCGCGGGCTTGTTTTCATCCTGTTTCGCCCATTCGTCTACAATATCGTAACCAAAATTGAAATGCTTCGGGATGTTCAGCTTATAGTTCTGCTTGAAATCATCGTAACTTGTAAATTCTGTCCTGTCTAAAAACTTTTCTAACATCCGCCTGCCCTCACTCGTTGATAATCGTCAAAAATTTTGCCACATCCGTCACCGCGCGCTGCCCGTGGGGGAGCTCGGGATTAAAATAGATGCTGTCTCCTGCTTTGAGGACAAACTCACGCCCGCGGATCACGACCTTAATCGCCCCTTCGAGGACATAATTGAACTCCTGCCCGCTGTGCGTGACGAGCTCTGCCTCGTCATTCGGGGAGATCGTTACGATCATCGGCTCCATATCGCGGTTTTTATAGTTATAGGCAAGAGCCGTGAACGCATAGCCAGGATACCGTTCCACGCTTACGCCCCTCCCGCCGCGCACGATGGTATATTCATCCATCCGCGGCGCTTCGCCTGTCAAAAGCTCCGTCGGGTCCACGCCAAGCTCCGCCGCCACACCGTACAGTACGCCGATTGGGATATCGTCCTCGGCCTGCTCATACTTTTGGTATTCCCCGAGGCTTACCTCGACTTTTTTCGCAATCTCTTCCTGCGGGATATCGAGAATCTCACGTAATTCACGAATCCGTGCCGCAATCTGTTTTACCTGTTCGTTCATTTGAATTTCCCCATTCCGTCTCGTTGATTCGGCGGTTTTGCGCCGTTTATTTCCAAAACGTTCCTTGTTTATTGTATCGGTTCCGGTTAGCACTGTCAATGAAAGGAATACACAGAAAAGCCGCGTATAAGCGCGGCTTCTTCTCCATTTTATCTCCTTGCTGTCACACAACTTGGGGCGGGTGGTTTCCTACCGCCGCCGAAAAAAGCGACATGTCGTCTTCTACGATTTGCGGGACGCGGCTTACGCCCAGTCGATCCGCTCCTGCACAAAGCATCTCATAGGCCTTTTCTCGATTATCTATGCCGCCGGAAGCCTTTATTTTGGCTTTTCCGCCAACGGCTTTCTTCAACAGCCATATGTCATGCGCGGTTGCTCCGCCCGTTCCCATCCCCGTTGAAGTTTTAACATATGCAGCGCCCGCCTGTATGCAAATCCTGCACGCTTCTTCCTTTTCTTCATCTGTAAGATAACAGGTTTCGATAATTACTTTTACAGAGGCATTTTTAGCTGCTTGTACGACTTCACTGATGTCTCGGAGTACATATTCCGTATCGCCTTCGCGTAACGCGCCGATATTGATGACCATATCGACTTCATCTGCCCCATCTGCAACCGCTTCCGCTGCCTCGAACACTTTTACACAGGTCTTATTCGCACCGAGAGGAAATCCGATTACGGTCGCCGTTTTTACTCCACTCCCTTCCAGTTCCTGTTTTACAAGCGCAACATGTACCGGGTTTACACATACGGCAGCCGCACCGTACTTTTTTGCTTCCTCACAGAATTTTTTCACGGTTTCCCGCGTCGTGTAGGCCCGCAAAACCGTATGGTCGCAGTATTTCGCATATCCCGGATCTACGCCTTCCCTTTTCAGTTCCATAAGTTTCAACCTCCTTTAGTGCATAGTCCTTCCGCCTGTGACGTTAACCGCCTGACCGGTTGAGCTGTCTCCCGAAATGGTATAGAACATCACTACATCCGTTACGTCTTCCTTGCTGACAAAACGCCCGAGCGGGACTTTATTCGTATACAGTTCAATCACTTCTTTTTCTCCCAGATGAAGGCTTTCCGTATACCGCGCGCGCACAACGTTCCACACGCCTGTATCGTCGATAATATCCGGGCACAGGCAGTTAACATGTATCTTATACGGCGCAAATTCTTTCGCCAACGCCTGCGTCATCGTGATGACCGCTCCTTTGGACGCCCCGTAGCAGCTCATCAAGGAAGAGCCTTCCTTTCCCGCCTTGCTGGAAAAATTGATGATCCGCCCTTCTTTGTTCTTTTTCATGTTTCCGATCACACCCTGGATGCAGTAGGCCGTCCCGCACACGTTGACCTTCATCATGCGTTCCCATATTTCCTGCGTGATGTCTTCAAACGGCCTTACATCCGCAACCCCCGCCGAATTTACAAGCGCATATACGTCTCCGTATTTTTCGATGATCCCTTCGAATACTTCCAAAACATACTTTTGTTCCGTTACGTCAAGCACCATTCCTACAGCAGGATATCCTTCCTTCTCCAATTCCTCCGCACGCTGTTCCACTTCCGGATTCACATCCAGCATAACCACGCGTGCGCCATATTGCAGGTAACGTTTCGCAATCTCAAGTCCTACGCTCCGTTCGGCTCCCGTAACGATACAAAGTTTTCCTTCCATCTTTTTCGTATCAAGACTCATAACAATACCTCCATGCTGTTATTTTTAATCTCTTTGAGATTTTTCATACATTCGTTGATCCCGCGGCCAAAATAGTCGTGCAGCGTCTTATATTCTTCATACAATTTATTGTAGATCACGACATGCTGTGGATTTGGCCTATATACCTTTTCGCTGAGCTGTGACATTTTTTCAGCGGCTTCAAAAATATCATCGTATCCGCCGTTTTTCCTTCCCGCGGCGACCGCTCCGTACATGGCCGCCCCAAGCGCAATCGTCTGCGCGTTTGCCGATATTTTAATTTCCATCCCCAGCACATCGGCATAGATCTGCATAACCGTGCTGCTTTTTTGCGAAAGTCCGCCGCAGGCGATGATTTCATTGATCTCGAGTCCTGCGCTTGTAAAAGCGTCTATGATCCTGCGTGTCCCGAATGCTGTCGCTTCTATCAGCGTCCGGTAGATTTCTGCAATTTTGGTGGACAGGGTAAGCCCGACGATCATACCCGAAAGATCCGCGTTCACCAGGACGGAACGGTTTCCGTTCCACCAATCGAGGGCAAGCAGTCCGCTTGTGCCCGGCGGAACCTGGTCCGCTTTCTCATTTAGTATGTCAAAAACCGAACGGTCTTCTTTTTCCGCTTTCCGGAAATAATATCCCGGCACAATATTGGAAACAGCCCAGTCGTAAATATCCCCTGCCGCCGCAAGCCCCGCGTCATATCCATAATACCCGGGCAGTATTCCGTCTTCCGCCACTCCCGCGATTCCTTCGACATAACATTCTTTCTCATCGATAAACATGAGGCCGATTGATGTTCCCATGATTAGCGCAAGCTTTCCCGGCTCGGTGATTCCCATAGCCGGAACCGCAATATGGCCGTCCGTATTTCCAAGGCTCACCGCCGTTCCTGCTGCAAGCCCCGTTGCCTGTGCCATTTTCTCTGTGAGTTCTCCTCCGCGGCTCCCAATGGGGTAGACTTCCGTCCCGAGTTTTTCCTCCACTACATATTCCATCCGCGGATGCAATTTCCGAAAAAATTCCCTGCTTGGATATCCGGTATGTTTATTCCAGAACGCTTTATAGCTTGCTTCACAGCTGTTTTTCCGTTCGTTTCCTGTAAGCAGGTATACGATCCAGTCCGCCGCTTCCATAAAGCGGTAGGCCGCGTCATAGATCTCCGGCGCACGGTTTAATATTTCCATTATTTTAGGGTACATCCATTCTGACGAACACTTGCTACCGCATTGCTTTAAAAAAGGCTGTTTCGTTAATGTCGCTACACTGTTGAAGTAATCCGCCTCCTTCTGCGCACCGTGATGCTTCCACAACTTGGCCCAGCTGTGCACGTTGTCCCGATACCGTTCGTCATAGCAGAGCGGCATATAGTTTTCATCGACCGGAATCATTGTGCAGCAGGTAAAATCGACACCTATCCCTACTACCTGTCCGGGCGCGGCGCCCGATTTATGCAGTACGTCTTTTAAAAGCGATTCCAGCGCGTCGCTGTAATCCTGCGGATTCTGCAGCGCGAAATTCTCGGGAAGCCTGATATCCGTTCCCGGCAAAAAATCTTCGATCACCGCATCCTGATAGCCCACGATCGAAACCGCCTTTACTTCGCCGTCTGCGGTATCTACCATCACCGCGCGTGCCGACAGTGTTCCAAAGTCCAGACCGATCACAAATGTCTCTGTCGTCATACTCAACCTCCCGTCTCCGCCGCTATTTGCTCTTTTGGAACAGCACCGCCAGCAATATGATGATGCCTTTGATGATGTCCTGCGGGTAGCTCGGCACATTCAGCAGCGTCATAATATTTCCAATCAGCGCCAGCACAAACACGCCCACCACCGTCTTAATTGCCGATCCCTTTCCCCCGGAAAGGCTTGCCCCGCCGATCACACAGGCAGCGATCGCGTCAAGCTCCAGCCCGTCGCCCAGAGAACCACTGGCAAGCCGCCCGCGGAATACGATCATAATTGCCGCAATCGAGGCGCACAGAGCTGATATACAGTAGACCGAAAGAGTGATCGCTTTGTCGTTGATGCCAGACAGTCGAACCGCTTCCCGGTTGGATCCTACGGCAATCACCAGCCGCCCATAGGAAGTATATTTCAATATCAGGAAAATTACGGCCACGATCGGGATCATAACGAGCAGCTGGTAAGGCAGCCCGACAAATCCATCCATGCTCATAAAATAGCCGCTTCCGAATTCTACGCTCGCTTCATCGTATATGCGGATGTTGACCGCATCAGTCAGAACGAACGCAAGTGCCCTTGTGATCGTCATCATTGCCAGTGTCGCGATAAACGGCGCTATGTTTTTATAGGCGATCAGCAACCCTGAAACAAGGCCGCAGGCCGTTCCCACCAGCAACGCAACCAATACCGACAAAAATGCCGGCAGGCCCATATCGGTCAGAAGCATCGCGCACACAACGTTGGCGAGCGCTATGATCGATCCGACAGAAAGATCAATCCCGCCCGTCATAATAACGAGCAACATTCCAAGCGCCATTACGACATAGGGCGAATATTGCCGCAAGATATTTGTCAGATTGATATCTGATAAAAAATTTGCGGAGCTTACGGCGCAGACAATAAACAGTATTACAAAAAATACGTATATATTGTTCTCTGCCATAAATTTTGAAAAACTTGTTTTCTTAACTCCCATTTCGCCTGTCTTCATTGTCTCTTTTCCCCCTCTCATTACCGCCCGATCGCACAGGAAATAATGTTGCTTTCTGAAATTTCATTTCCCGACAGTTCGCCCCTGATGCGCCCTTCGTGCAAAACCAATACGCGGTCGCTCATGCCGATCACCTCGATCATTTCCGAGGAGATCAGTATGACGGCAAGGCCTCCGCGCGCAAGGGAATCGATCAGTTTATAGATCTCCACCTTGGCGCCCACGTCAACGCCCCGGGTTGGCTCGTCCAATATGATCACTTTGCTGTCCAGATCGATCCATTTCGCAATACTTACCTTCTGCTGGTTTCCCCCGGACAGATTCTGGACTTTTGTTTCTGTGCTTTCCGTTTTAACGTTCAGCTTTTCAATCGACTGCAAAACGTCTGCTTTTTCTTTTGCGGCTTTTACAATCCCGGGGCCGAACGTATAGTTTTCAAGCATCGGCATCGTAATGTTTTCCCGCACGGACATATCAAGTATCACACCCTGCCCTTTCCTGTCCTCCGATACATAGGATATTCCCGCTTTCATCGCGGTTTTAGGAGTCGTGATCCGCATTTCCTTTCCGTCGATCAATATGGCGCCGCCATCCATTTTGTCTGCACCGAACAGGAGACGCGCCGTTTCCGTCTTTCCCGCCCCTACCAGGCCGAATATCCCGAGTACTTCGCCTGACTTTACGTTGAAGCTGACTCCTTTTACTTTATTTCCCCGCCTAAGGTCTTTTGCTTCCAGTACAATTTTTCCGGGTTTCCGGGATTTTTCAGGGAACATATCCCCCAAGGTGCGTCCTATCATCAAGTTGATGATATCGTCGTTCGTGACCGCGCCGATCTCTACCGTTCCCGTGACCGCGCCGTCCTTCATAACGGTCACCCTGTCCGACAGCCGGAAAATCTCTTCCATCCTGTGGGAAATATAGATGATGCTCTTTCCCTCGTTTTTCAAACGCAGGATAATCTCAAACAGATTTTCCGCTTCGCTTGCGGTCAGGACGGCCGTCGGCTCGTCAAGGACGATTACATCCGCGTTGCGCGTCACCGACTTGGCTATCTCTACCATTTGCTGGTATGCGACCGTAAGGTTCCCCACTTTTTCCTTCGGATCGATGTCAAAACCGTTTTCCGTAAGCATCTTCCCCGTTTTTTCATACAGGTCTTTCCAGCGAACTACTGTATTTTTGCCTGATATATCCTCTCCCAGATACAGGTTTTCCGCCACCGTAAGGTCGGGAACAAGATTCAGTTCCTGATAGATCACCGCCACATTATGACGGATCGCATCCGTTGTGCTCCGGATATCGGCTTCTTCACCGTTGATCCGGATCGTGCCTTCATCTTTCATAATCGCACCGGATAAAACCTTCATTAAGGTGGATTTTCCCGCCCCATTTTCTCCTACCAGGGCGTGTATCTCCCCCTTTTTGATCCTGAAATCTACGCTGCGCAGCGCTTTTACCCCGCCAAACGCTTTGCTGATATTCAGCATTTCAACAATATATTCCATATAGGCCACTCCTTAAATCCGTATTCCGGGAAGGGATTGCCTTCCCGGAATACAGCATCGACTAACCAGCCCTGCCGGTCCTTTTCTCAGAACAGCGCATCCGGGTCGTAATACTGGTCTACGTTCTCCTGTGTTACGCAGGTGGCGTCCGTATAGGTCGTCTGTGCCACAGCTTCGCCGTTGGCAATTTTCTCAGCGACCTCGATCGCCTTTTCTCCCAGCATAGTAGGGCTGTTCATGCCGGTTGCATCGTACTGTCCGTCCTGGATGGCCTTGAGCACGTTCTTTTCGCCGTCTGCCGCCGAAATCAGCCATACCTTATGCGGGAGGTTCATCGCCTGAAGCGTTTCGTAGCAATACATCGTCGCTACGTCAGATTCTGAAATAATGCAGTTGAAATCCTGCGTGGATACTGCCACGTCCTCAAATTTTCTCTGCGCTACATCCGACTGCCACCCATCAAAATAAAGCTGGTAGACAACTTCAAAATCCGTTTTTCCATATTTGGCGAGCTGCGCTTCCGTTATGCCGCGGAAGGTTCCCTGCCGCCTGTCTTCGCCGATGATATTGCCGATCTCTCCCGACATTACGACTGCTTTAATCGGTTCATCCCCGATTTGTTCAACCAGCCATTTCCCGACTTCGATTCCGTTTCCTTCGTTGTTGGTAAGTACTGTCGCGTTGACAGGCGTATCCGTATTCAGCGCGTTATCGACCGCGATTACAATGATCCCCTGTTCCCGGGCGCGGGTCACTACGTCTATGAAAGAATCTGGATCAGCCGCATTCAGGATGATCACATCGCACCCCTGTGTCATCAGGTTCTCGAAATCGCCGATCTGCGTCTGGATATCTCCGTTTGCATCCGTTGTCGCCGCTTCATACCCCTTTTCCTTACAAAGGTTCACCAGTACATCGTTCATGACCTTATAAAAGGGATTTTTTTGCTCCCGCATGCATATGCCGACTTTGCCGATGGTCGTCGCTCCCTGTACTGCGGGCACGCTCTCCTGTTCCGCGCTGGTTTCTCCCTGCGCGGCCGGAGCCGCTGCGTTCCCTGAATCCCCGCCGGATGAACATCCGGCAAAGAGCATCGCCGCCCCCAGCAGAACAGCCATTACACAAATCATACCTTTTTTCATTTTTCTTCCTCCTTGTTTTGTTTGCATCGCCGTTTTTCTCTAAAACGGCAAAACTAAGCCAGCCCTTGTAAAAACATTGCTTTTCGCATGTTTTTCGGGTAATTTTGATTACGTTATTTGGGTGTGATCCTTAACTTCCTGTGCGGTTCGCCCGGCAGTTGCTATTTATAGCTGTTTACCGCATTGATCAGCGACCTGAGGTTTTCCACCGGAACATTCGGCATGATATTGATTGCCGAAAGAATCAGTCCTCCGTTTTTTCCGAGGACCTCAACCGTTTCATCTACGTTCCGCCTGACGTCATCGGGCGTTCCGTTGGTCAGGACATCTACGCAGTCGATCCCTCCATAAAATATGAGATCTTTTCCATAACGTTCGGAAAGTTCTGTGATGGACAGGCACGTCGCCTGTACTGGATGGAGGATGTCCAATCCTGCATCCAGCATATCATCCAGATACATGCCGACATCCCCGCAGCTATGGTGGCATACTTTGATATGGTGTTTTTTATACACTCCCCACAATTCTTTCAGGCGCGGTTTGAAAAAACGTTTCCACATTTCAAGGGACATCACGCCGCCGCGCTGGAGGCCATAATCGTCCCCCGTATGTCCCATAACGACCGGATAGGTACAGATTCGCTCGGCCAAAGTCATTTTATATTCCAGGATTTTATCCAACAGCGTCTCGATCTTTTCCGGTTCGGTATAACATTTCATCATAAAATCTTCATAACCAACGATCGCCCAGCCACGCTCAAAAAACGAAATATACTGTGGGATCCATACAGCATAACCTTCTTTGCGGTAGGTTTCAACCAGACGGTCTGCCATTATAAAATTCCCGCCTTTTTCCTTCGGGACTTCATAGGACAGGACATCCTCGCCCTTCCTGAGCGCGTTGATCCTTACTTCAAGGCCCACGCTGTGCGTCGACCATCCGATCCCCCACCTATCGAACAGCACGTTTTCTTCCCCCCTGTCAAACACAAACCCCATATCTCGCGCGAGGGAAAGTTGTTCCGGCTCTGAAATATACATATTCAGGTCATCCATCAGATAGATGTCTTTGATATCGCTGTCAGAATATTTTAAGAACGCTTCGTGGTCCATGTGCATCTGTTCCGCAAAATACCGTTCCGCTTTTTGGTTGGAATAAACAAAGGTAACCGGCAGATGGCTGGTCGCCTTCTTTGCAAGGGCGTCCCTTACGACTTCTTCTCTCTTCATATTCCCTATCTCCTTTTGTACGGAAAACATTTGTCTAGATGTGATCGGAAAAATAATCAGTTTGTCAAATTTCAGTTTCATTTTAAACTCGTGTTTTATCTTTCGTCAATCTATATTGGCCTATTATGACGAATGTCAGTAATCTTTGACAAATGTATTAAAATATCCCCTCTCAATTGACATATACAAAAAGGCATGCATACAATAAAGAAAGCCCTATCAAAATTCCACAGCCCTCCGGGAGGATACGCAATGAAACAGGCACAAAGTACTTCCCCTAAGAATAAACGGGACCTTCTTGTAAAAATCGCAAAGCTCTATTATTACGAAGGCCTTTCCCAGCAGCAGATTGCAGACCGGCTTTTTATGTCCCGGTCGAATGTTTCCATGCTTCTGAAATCGTGCGAAGACAACGGCGTCGTTGTAATCCGAATCGTCGATTCCGAATCAAAAGCGGTGGATATGGCAGCTAGGATAAAGGACAAATATTCCCTTCAGGACATCCAGATCGCCACGTCGCACAGCGATCCTGAAATCACGCAGGATAACGCTGGAGCACTCGCCGCCGCCTATTTGGAGCGTCATCTTGAAACTGGAATGAAATTTGGTTTTTCTTCTGGAAGGATCAATCTAAATATTATTTCGCACCTTGATTTTTCCGATTTTGTTAAGGTTGATTCCGTTGCGCTTTCCGGTTGCCTTTCCGGGAAATATTCAAAATATGGGAATATTGAAATTGCCCACAGTTTCATGTCCAAGCTGCACGGCGACGCTTATACGGTAAACGCGCCCATGATGGTACAGTCCAAAGCGCTCAAAACATTGTTGCTTCAGGAGCCGCTTATTCAAAAAGTATTCCAGCAGTTTCCACATCTTGACGTTGCCCTGCTCGCGATTGGCACGGCTAAATTTCCACACCGCATGGCGATGCACGACGGTCAGCTTTCCAGCGCGGACGTCCTGCAATTGATTGAAATGAAAGCGGAAGCCGTTATATGTGGAAGATATTTCGATATTCAGGGAAGCCCCTGCAACGCGGGAATCAACGAGCGCATCCTCGCGATCGACCTTGAAACATTAAAGCGGATTCCCCTGCGTATTGGCGTTGCGGTTGGTTCGGAGCGTGCTTCCGCCGTAAAAAGCATCCTGCGCAGCGGCTATGTCAACGCCCTAATCGTCGATGAATTTTTGGCGCGCTGCCTCATATAAATATTACCGTCCAAAATTTGCTCTCTTGCGGTAAATTTCTGTTTCCGGGCATCTGTTTTTTGACGTTTTCCCTATTCCCGGAAGCGGTAGCCCGATCCCCATACCGTCTCGATATATTTATCCGCCGTTTCGATTTTATCCCGTATGCGGTTGATATGCACCGTTACGGTTGCCGTGTCTCCAAGGGAATCCATTCCCCAGATGCGGTCAAACAGCGTTTCCTTACTGAATACAATATTGGGATTTTTCATCAGGAACTCGAGCAGCTCGAATTCCTTATTTTTGAGTATAACTTCCTCTCCCTGCACATATACCCGCCGCGCAGGCACATCGACTGTAAGCCCGCGTACCGCAAGTGTTCCGTCACCCGTTTTATTGGTCAGCCGTTCGTAACGCGCGATATGCGCACGCACCCGCGCAACGAGCTCAGACGGGCTGAACGGCTTTACCATATAATCATCCGCGCCGAGCCCAAGGCCCTTTACCTTATCTACATCGTCCCGCCGTGCCGACACGATGAGCACCGGCGTATCTTTCTGTGCGCGGATTTCTTTGCACAGCTCAAAGCCATCTATTCCAGGCAGCATCACATCGAGCAGGATCAATGCAAATTCTTCTGCCAACGCCCGCTTAAGTCCCTGTCCCCCGTCGCTTTCCAGCACGGCCCTGAAACCGTTCGCTTCGAGGTAATCCCGTTCAAGTTCCGCAATGCTTGCATCGTCTTCTATGATTAATATTTTTTTCATACTTCTCCTTTCGCCATTGGCAGAGTAATGGTAATGCATAGGCCGCCGCTTCTCCTGGCGCGCGCACTGATATACCCGCCCATACGTTCCACGATCCGCCGCGCGATGGAAAGGCCAAGGCCGCTCCCTTTCGCGGCATTCCCGCGCGCAGGATCCGTGCGGTAAAAGCTTTCAAATATTTTTTCCGCCTCTCCTCCGGCAATGCCGATGCCGTCGTCTTTCCATTCCAGCACCACCTCATTTTCCGTGCAGGAGAGCCACAGTTCCAGTAAACAGGAATCCCCCCGGCGGTATTTGATGCTGTTATCCGCTAAATTGGCGATTACACGGTCGAACTGGAGCCGGTCGATCAGCACGGGCGCGCTTCTGCACGTTCCGGGATGGAAGCCAGACTTCACTCCCACAGGTTTGCGCATTTCCGCAAAGTAATCCTCAAAATACGCAACGAGGTCCACCCGTTCCATGCGGAATGGTTCCTCATCCAGGTCAAGCTTCGAAAACAGGAAAAGGCTATCCACCATTTGCTCCATATCGCATGCCCGGCCGTAAATCGTGCGCAGGTAATGTTCTTTTTTTTCGGGCGTATCCGCAATTCCATCCAAAATGCCGCTTACATAGCCTTTTATTGTGGTAATAGGCGTTGAAAGGTCGTGGGATATTCCCGCAATCATCTGTTTTCGCTGCTGCTCATAGCGCTGCTCCGCCTGTTTGGACTCCTTTAGGCGAAGGCGCATTTCATCAAAGAGGGCGCATACCTGCCCAAGTTCGTCCCCGGACGTATAGCCCACCGGACGGTCTAGGTTCCCGCCGCGTACGGCAGCCGTCGCCTCCCCCAGCTTACGCACCGGCGCAAGGATACTGCGCGACAACCGTTTGGAAAGATAGCTGCCTGTAAATATGATAATGATGATCGCGGCTGCGCCTACGGTTACAAGAATCACTTTCAGGTGGGCCTTCAGCGAGTCATAGGCATAATATTCCCCTGCCGGATATGCAAAACCGGGAGCTGCGGCAACGATGGAAAAAACACCGTTTTCACTTTCCGTAACGGTGCGGCACGCGAAACCCTCCTGTGTCCGCACAAACGACGGCGAGCCGTCCGCATGGAGCGCATTGGCCTGCGCTTCCAGTTCCCCGGGCGATACGCCCGGAGAGATATACCGCGTACCCGTTCCATCCGAAATGGCGATATGGACGCCCATTGCCTCCAATTCCGAGCAAATTTCGAGCAGTGTGGAACCTTCCCGGAATACATTCTTATTTTCCACAAGGTCTTCGCTCAGGGAATCGATCATCAATTGGAGCTGGTAATTGGTCGTTTCCCCCGCCCATTTGCTCGTGGCTGCAATCGTCACACTGGAGCCCGCGCCCGTGAGGATGCCGATGAGGATTCCTATCATAACAAGCACTATGATGAGGACTGGAATCACAATCATCATAAAATTAGCGAGTATTATTTTTTTGCGTACGTCCAAGTCCTTCAGCTTCACGCGCGCCTCCGTAAATTCTTTGATACAGCTCAAAATATAGCACAAAAAGCCGTTTTGGTAAAGGCCGCCCACATTGAACCGCAAAGAATTTTGTTGTATGATAAACATATCATTTTGGAGCCGGACCCATGTTGTCCGGCTGCAAAGCAAAACCATAAGGGGGAATGACAGGAATGAAAACAATCGTTTGCTACGGAGATTCCAACACATGGGGACACCATCCGTCCGACGGGCACCGCACGCCGTACGAGGACCGCTGGCCGGGCGTACTCCAAAAACTCCTCGGCGGGGAATACCTTGTGTACGAAGAAGGTATGAACGCACGCACCACTGGTTTCGACGACCCGGTGGATCCGTACCGGAACGGTATTTCTTATTTGGATCCGTGTCTGCTGACCAAAATGCCGGTGGACCTGCTGATTATTATGCTGGGCACCAACGACACCAAGGCGCATCTTGGGCAAACCGCATTTTCCATTTCCAAATGCCTGGAACAACTGATTGTAAAAGCGCAGAATCCAGCATATGGCAGGGATGGGAAAGCGCCTGAAATCCTGGTCGTTTCGCCGATCAGGATCGGTGAAAAGGTGGGGGAAACCTGGCTCGGAGATTATTTCGATGAACGCTCCATTTCCCTGGCTAAGGAACTTGCCCCGCGCTATCAGAAGATGGCGGAGCTATACGGCTGCCATTATATCGACGCCGCGCAGGTCGCGGAGCCTTCGCCCATTGACCAGCTCCATCTGGATGAAGAAGGGCACGGCAAACTGGCGCATGCGTTTTATGACTGTGTAAAAGGAATCCTGGGATAACGCAGCATCCCTTCAAAAAATCACGAAAAAAACGGATATCCGGGACCGGCTATCCGTTTTTTTGTTACCGCAAATTAATATCTTCCGCCGCTGCCGGAATTATATCCTTCTTTTTCCCAAATACGGAACCATTCATGCAGCCTTGCGAGGAATTCCTCGTTTGTCTGCGTACGTACGAGCATGCCTATGAGCTGTTCTGTAACTTCCGTCGTGTTCCCGGAAGACAACGCTTTCCGCAGCGCCCACGTACCCTCGAGCTCTTTTTGCGAGAGCAGCAAGTCTTCGCGGCGGGTACCCGATTTCGCAAGATCCACTGCCGGGAAAATACGTTTTTCAGACAGCTTGCGGTCAAGATGGATTTCCATATTGCCCGTTCCCTTAAATTCTTCATAGATAATTTCATCCATGCGGGAACCCGTTTCCACCAGCGCTGTGGCAATAATGGTCAGCGAACCGCCCCCTTCAATATTACGCGCCGCGCCGAAGAAACGCTTGGGCTTATAGAGGGATGCCGGATCAAGACCGCCGGAGAGCGTACGCCCGGATGGCGGAACAATCAGGTTATACGCGCGCCCTAAACGCGTCAGGCTGTCAAGCAGGATCACAACATCGCGCCCATGTTCCACAAGGCGCTTGGCGCGCTCGATGACCATATCCGAGACACGCGCATGGTTTTCCGGCTTTTCGTCAAAAGTCGAATAGACAACCTCTCCCGCGATGGAGCGCTGCATATCCGTAACTTCCTCCGGGCGCTCATCGATCAGCAGCACCAGAAGCTCTACTTCCGGATAGTTCGTGGTGATGCTGTTGGCAATCTTTTTCAGCAGGATTGTTTTGCCTGCCTTCGGCGGCGCTACGATGAGGCCGCGCTGGCCTTTGCCGATCGGTGAAATGAGGTCGATCATACGGATGGCAAGATCCCGCGACGCGCGGATATTTTCCAGCGTAAAACGTTCATCCGGATAAATAGGCGTCAGGGTTTCAAAGGCCGGACGTGTCTGGCAATTTTCCACCGGCTCCCCATTCACCGTTTCGATATACAGGAGGGCGAGCAAGCGTTCCCCATCTTTGGAGGGACGGGTCTTACCGCGCACCTTATCCCCCGTTTTCAGGTTGAACTTACGAATCTGTGCCTGAGATACGTATACATCTTTGGAGCCCGGCAGGTAATTTTCACTGCGCAGGAAGCCGTATCCCTCCGAATGCACTTCCAAGATGCCGTTTGCATCCTTGCATTCGCCGGTATTGAGTATTTCGTTTACGGCATCGTTATTCGGCACATATTCGATGATCCTGCGCCGGCGGGAATCATGATGCTCCTCTACTTCCCCGGCAGACTCGTCATCCCCAAAATCCTGCATCGATTCCGGTTCCGCCGCGGGGGCCGCCTGTTGTGGCTGCGCCTCCGGCTGCGGCTGTTCTTCCGGTTCCGGCTGCGGCTTGGCCCTTGGACGCCCTCGCCGGGGGGCGGGCGCTTTTTCCGGCTTCGCCTCCTCGGCAACCGGCTGTTCCAAGACGGCCGGTTCCTCCGCCGCAGGTTCCTGCTGCGGGGCTGCGTTCTGCTCTTCCGCTTGTTCAAGCTCAAGAAGCTTTGCCAGAAGATCCGCCTTCTTGTACTTGGTTGGAGATTTTACACCTGCTAGTTTTGCGATCTCGCGCAGGTCGGCGAGACTTTTGGATTCGAGTAAACTGGTATCCACGACAATGGTTACTCCTTTTTGGTATGTTAAAAATTTTTAAAATTTAATAAACAATATCAACGAAACAGCGTCAATCAAAACCCTTTAACGTGCATGGAAGTGATAAAATTATATATACACTAAAATATACAGGAAAAAACGGTTGTGAACTCCATTTTCATAAATTTCCACTTCTGTCCCTTTTATTATGCGCAAAAAAGGCGTTTTTGTCAATGAAATTTATCTATATTTTATACAAAAATATTACATTTATTACGGGTAAAAAACGATTTTTCTCCAAAAAATAATTTTGCGCCTCAAAACGTCCCTGTTTTGCCTTTTTTTTGCGCCCGGAGTTTGACTTGCGAAGGTGTTTTATTATATAATGAGATCGTGGGAAGTGGTTTAAAATCCGGCTTTCAGGGTCAGGTTTTATATTCCGGCCCGCTATTATTATATATTTTTGGAGGTATCATAGTTATGGAAAACAAAAGTACTTTTGCAGTTGTATCGCTCGTACTTGGTATTGTAGCGATCATTTTTGCATTTGTCTTCTGGCCGGTTGGTCTCGTGTGCGGCATCATTGGTCTCGTACTCGGTTCCAAAGCAAAAAAGCAGGCTCCTTCCGGAATGGCAACTGCCGGTTGGATTCTTTCGCTGATCGGCTTGATTCTCTCGGTGATCCTGATCATCGTTGCGGTTGCTTGCGCGGGTGCGCTTCTTGCTGCAGGTATGACGGCTGCAAGCATGCTTGGTTAATCTGACTGAGTTTTTTAAAACAGGCGAACCGTAAGGTTTGCCTGTTTTTCTCTTTTAGAAAGGTTTCCTCTATGTGTCCTGTAACACAAATCTTTGGCGTTTCCATATCCACTTATGCGATTATGATCGTTATCGGCTTTGCCGCCGGGCTCATTTGCGCCGTTTTGCGGCGCAAAATAAACGGAATTCGCGCGGACGATCTTGTCGCGTGTTTATTTATTGCAGCGGCTGGCGCGCTTCTCGGCGCTAAACTCTTTTATATGGCGCAAGGTTTTACCAGTTTCCTGCAACTGGCAAAAGATACCGGTTATACATTTCTCGAATATTTCATGGATGCGGGCCTTGTGTATTACGGCGGATTCATCGGAGGTATCCTTTTTCTGTTTCTGGCGGCCAGACTCATTAAAACGCCGGCATGGGCCATGCTCGATACCATACTGCCTTCTATCCCGCTCATGCACGCGGTCGGGCGCGTAGGCTGTTTTTCCGCCGGATGCTGCTATGGCATTCCCTGCGACTTCGGCGTATTCTTTGATGCCTCGCCGTTTGCGCCGCACGGTGTGCGGCTGCTGCCTGTGCAGCTAATCGAATCGGCGTGCCTCCTGGCGTTGTTCTTTTTCATGCTCCGTTATGGGAAACAAAAAAGACCGCCCGGAAAAATCCTTGCGGTCTACCTGATTGGATATGGCATCATTCGTTTCGTACTGGAATTTTTCCGCTACGATGCATTTCGCGGCATTTACGGTGTTTTTTCCATCTCGCAATGGGTGAGCCTCGCGCTCATTGCCCTTGGCGTTTTTTTCTGGTTTTGCTATCCAAAATCCGGGCAGAAGAAAGCCTTGGTTTAAATTCGCCAAAAACGGGAATGCTTTTTTGCATTCCCGTCCACATGCAGATCAACTTATACGTAATACAGGTCTTTGGATGGATATGCCGGCTCGCATGTGAGATTTACATTGAGCTTTTTGAGCGCCGATTCGTCCGTCTGCGTCAGCATACAGGTGGAATGCACCTCGCATCCCGCGAGGTCTTTGAATTTTTCCATCGCAACCTCGGCCATGGGGTTCATTGCCGCGCTGATGGAAAGTGCAATAAGCACATCCTCAATATTAAGAATAGGATCGAGTTCTTTGAGCGCGCCTTCTTTAAGCTTCAAAATCGGTTCCAGCACCATTGGGGAAATGAGCCGGATTTCATCGGCAATATTCCCGAGGTGCTTAATGGCGTTTAAGAGCATGCTCGAAACATTATTCATCAGTTCCGTTGTTTTGCCGGTAATAATCGTGCCGTCCGGCATCTCTATCGCGGCGGCGGGAACGCCTTCCTTTTCAGACTTTGCAATTGCCGGGGCAACCACAACGCGGTCTGCCGGTTCAAGCTCGAGCTGCTTCATAACCATCAGGTTTTTTTGCAGCGCTTCCTGCTGTATGAGTCCTTTTTTGAAATCACACTGCGCATTGTAATAGCGGCGGATGACCTCCTGGCATGCAGCCTGCCTGCACACTTCATCGTCCGTAACGGCGTAACCGGCCATGTTGACGCCCATATCCGTAGGCGACTTATAGTAATCCTTATTCCCCGTGATCTTGGCTAGGATTGTTTTGACAATAGGAAACGCCTCGATATCACGGTTATAGTTGACCGCCGTTTTCCCATAGGCCTCAAGGTGGAACGGATCGATCATATTGACGTCGTTGAGGTCGGACGTTGCCGCCTCATATGCCATATTGACCGGATGCTTCAGCGGAAGGTTCCAGATGGGAAAAGTCTCAAATTTCGCGTACCCTGCCCGCGCGCCCCTTTTATTTTCATGGTACAGCTGTGAGAGGCACGTTGCAAGCTTTCCGCTGCCCGGACCGGGGGCGGTTACAACGACAAGCGGCCGTGTCGTTTCTATATAGGGATTCATGCCGTACCCTTCATCGCTTACAATCAGTTCGATTTCGTTTGGATATCCCTTGGTGTGCTTATGAATATAGGTTTTGACTCCCCTGCGCTCAAGCTTCTGGCGAAAAATATCCGCCGCCTGCTGCTCTGTATACTGGGTAATCACCACACTGCCGATGTAGAGATCCATGCCGCGCAGGTTGTCTATCAGGCGCAGTACATCCAGATCGTAGGTAATGCCAAGATCCGCACGGACCTTATTTTTTTCAATATCCCCCGCATTGATGCAGAAGATAATTTCCGCCTGGTCTTTGAGGCTTTGGAGGAGCTTGGCCTTGCCATTTACGTCAAACCCGGGCAGCACCCGCGAAGCATGGTAATCATCGAACAGCTTCCCGCCGAATTCAAGGTACAGCTTCCCCTTGAATAAATCGATCCGTTCACGTATTTTTTCCGTCTGCTTCTGGATATACAATTCATTGTCAAATCCGGTTTTCATAAATATACAAGCCTCCCAAAATGACCGCTTCCTTTTTTGCTTTGAAAGCAAAACCCCAAAGAAACCGTCTATCAATTTTCATAAATTCACAAGAAACGGAACGCATAAAATGCGTTCCCGTTTCCATTGTTTCATATTATATAAGTGCCTGCCGCGCAGGGGCCGCCGTCCTTCCGGGACAAAGAGGCGCGCGCCTCCCGGCTACGCCCCCGCCCAAGCAGCGTGTGTTGCGTGGAAAAAAGAAGTAAGCGCGCAAAAGCGGTATTTCCCCCCGAAGAGAAAACAAACGGCAGGCGCGCACTACACTGCTTTTAGCAGTGTGAACACTCCATAACAACAATCCTGTTGCGCTTTTTCAAATTATCCTTTGTGATATCAAACAGCCCGCCGCCAAGGCGTGAAACATCGTATTCGCGGCTGGCTGCGCGCGCAAGGAAATCATGCGACCCTGCGATTTCGGTCAGCGTAAGACTGCCCACAAGATAATGCATGGGAATCGTG
Source organism: Christensenella tenuis (assembly GCF_014287795.1). Lineage (GTDB taxonomy): Bacteria > Bacillota > Clostridia > Christensenellales > Christensenellaceae > Christensenella > Christensenella tenuis. The sequence goes on along the minus strand of NZ_JACOON010000002.1, from coordinate 14,561 downwards.
ATATTCGGGCGGATAATATCCATAATGTTAAGCGCTCCCTTTGCATCTACAGTGTAGTAGCCGCCTATGGGGATCATCAGGATATCAATTTTCCCGATCTGTTCAAAATAAGAAGGCTCGGGCATTGCGCCGACATCGCCCATGTGCAGGAGACGCATACCATCCGTCTCAACCAGGAATGTAATCACCTGCCCGCGCTCACTGCCCTGTTGTTCGTCATGCCATACGGGGATTCCCGTAATTTTTATGCCGTCTACTTCATGAACGCCCGCATCCGCGATCAGTACGTCCCCGTTGCGCATACCGTCAATATACGCCTGGTTCTTATGGTCAAAATGATCGTGCGTGATGAGCACGATATCCGCGCGCGTTTCGGGCACACGAAGACCAATGGTATCTTCGTAGGGATCTATTATGATTGTCTTGCCCGCCTCCGTCGTTATATAAAAGCAGGAATGCCCAATCCACTCAATTAACATAATCTATCAATCCTCCTCTGGGAAACATTTGAAACTTATTGCAAAGCTCATGCTTTCGGTAACTTTTTATAGTCAATATCCAGCTTATTTACGGCCTGCTGGTCGCCGATACGGATGACATATTCGAGATTGATTTTCCCTTTGTCTTCCGAAAGTTCGCTTAAAATCTGCGTAGGCAGAACCGACATCTGCATCATGCCAAAAGGCGTTTCATAAGCTGCCTCAAACACGCGGCTCTTTAGGAACACAAACTCCGTCTCTACTGCGCCGGTACGTTTAAGCTGCACCCTGTCTCCTTCCACCGTAAGCGAGGTCCGCGTATTTTCCATACCCGAAATTTCGCTTTCATCATATTCAATGATATATTTTCCGCCGTCATGCGTCAGCATTCCTTCAGTATAAAGCTCCATAGTGTTGTCATCATACTCATCCGCCTGGCTGCCGCGTATATTCACCATAATATTTTGTGTTGTTTTCGTCATATCCATTTCTTTCCGCCATGAAAAGGCATTTTTGTATACGTGAAATGCACGTTATACAAAACTCAACACCTTCCCCATGATATATTGTATTGATTATATCACAAAACTTTCCTACATAAAATTATTTTTCTGTAAATTTTGGTTTGCCCCCGCGAAAAAACGTCGCAAAGCGAAAAACGCTATGTTAAAATGAAGCCAGAAAAAGAACCGCAAATTAAAACAACCCTGCGAAAAATTCAATTTGGGGAAATTTTAACTATGGTCTCTTTTCTCAAATTATTTTTCAGGAGGATGCACAGCATGGCTGACAAAACCCTTACCTGCAAGGACTGTGGGAACGAGTTCATATTCACAGAGGGCGAACAGGAATTTTACAAAGAAAAAGGCTTTGAAAACGATCCAGTCAGGCGCCCGGCTTGCAGGAAGGCAAAGAAGCAGCAGCGGAACAATTTCAGAAGAGATTATGAATAAGCAAAAAACGACTGCCATTGGCAGCCGTTTTTTATTTCTTTCATTTGATACATACAAAGGCACCCATACGGAATTCCGGTTCTTTGAGGCGCAATGCAATACGAAAACCTGCATTTTCAAGTGCGGTGCAATATTCATCCTCCGAGAAAAGCGTAATTACCTGCATCTGGCAAAATTCGCGGATTTTCCCGCTCCGTCCGATCAGATGCCGCATAACGATTCCGGCATGATGCGTATCCTCTCGGCGCACCGCTTCCATCCTGCAATAAAAGAGACCGTCTTTCTCCCCGCTGTCCGCAACCATCCCTTCCGCAAAGGACTCCCGTGTGCTCCACGGCACAAGGATAAAAAGACCGCCTTCTTCAAGGCAACGGTATGTTTCCCGGCAGGCGGCTGCAAGCCCCTTTCCATCCTTTACAAAACCGATGCTTCCGTAAAGGTTCACGGCAACGTGAAATGTTTCTTCCAAAGGAAGCGTGCACATATCTCCCTCCACAAAACGGACTCCCGGCACATTTTTCCGTGCTGCATGCAGCATTCCTCCGGAAAGATCCACCCCTGTTACCTCAAAGTAACGCGAGAGATATTTCGCATGGAGTCCTGTTCCGCAGGCGATATCGAGCAGGCTCCCCTGCACGCCATATTCGCACGCCAGAGCATGCACCTGTTCCGCCTCCCTTCGGTATTCATCTTCGTTTCCATACATGGCATCATAGTATTCCGCCATTTGTTCAAAATCAACTGCCATCGTCGTTTTCTCCTTTGATTTAAATCCGGCCGGTGATTCCAGCTTACCAGAAACGGAAAAAAAGTATAGACTATTTCTTTTGATTATGATATTGTATGAGATGCCTCGTATCTAAAAAACCGTTCCTTCCGGAACGGTTTTCTCTATCCATGCGCTACCTGATATCAAGGGGCATTTTATGTGCGGGAGAGGGAAATTCCGCTTCGATTCGTTTCCATTCCTCATCGGAGAGCCTAATTTCCGCCGCCTCCGCGTTTTCGCGCGTATGCCGCGGCGTTCCCGCTTTGGGAATTGCCGCTACGCTTTCCCTCCGGAGCGCAAAAGCGAGCAAAAGCTGGATTACCGTAACCCCGTGGGCAGCCGCGATTCCGCCCAGAACTTTATCCTTAAGAAGCTGCCTTCGCAGGGCGCCGCCCTGTGCAATGGGACAATAGGCCATCATGGCCACTTCATGCCGCTGCAGCCACGGAAGCAAATCGTATTCCACACCGCGGGAACCAAGATGATAGAGCACTTGGTTGACTGCGCATTTGTCGCCGTCCGGCACAGACCACAGCCGCTCCATATCATCCGTATCGAAATTAGAGACGCCCCACCGCAGGATTTTTCCCTCGCGCACGAGCTGCTCCATGCAATCTACCGTTTCCGCCAGCGGCACGCTGCCCGGCCAGTGCAGCAAATAAAGGTCGAGGTAGTCCGTCCCCAGCCGCCGCAGGCTGTTTTCGCAGCTTTCAAATAGATTGGCCCGTCCCGCATTCCACGGGTAAACCTTGGAAACAAGGAACAATTCATCCCGCTTAAGCGGGGCAATCGCCTTGCCGAGCATGCGTTCGGACGCGCCCTCTCCATACATTTCCGCCGTATCAAGAAGCGTCATACCAAGGGACACCCCAAGGCGTATGCTTTCGATTTCCTGCTCCTCCCTGTCTTTATGGTCGCCCATATGCCACGTGCCCTGCCCGAGGGCAGGCATTTCGCCGCCGTCCTTCATGCGTATCTTTCTTTCGTTCATACCGCATTCTCCCCTTCTTTCTTTTTGATCCACACCGATGCCGAGCCGCCGTTCACCGAAAAATCCCCGGTTCCGTCTTCCCCGACGGTCACTTCCTCCGTACGGTTTCCCGTGCAGTCGTAATAGGTTTCCCCCGCATGCGCCTGCCCGACGTACATATGCTTTATGCCGCCTTCGCCATTGGTAACAACCACCGCAAGCCCGCCCGGGTGCCCTTCCTCCCCTTCGCGCGTCCACCCGATGAGATTCGGATGATCGAAATAATCGTTCTGCTTTCCGTAAGCATGGTTCCGCCGCGCCGCGAGCAGGCAATCAAGCATCTGCTTTTTGGGAGCTATACCGCTGTGTCCGATGCCGTAATAATCCCCATAAAAAACGCAGGGATAGCCGTCCTGCCGCAGCAGGATGAGCGCATAAGCGAGGGGCTTGAACCAGTCCGGCACCCACGACTCGAGCGCCTGCCCCGGCTGTGTATCATGGTTATCCACAAAAGTAACGGAACGCGTGGGATTATCCTGTGTGAGCGTTCCATCGAAGATCGTGCGCATGTCAAATGACCCGCCCGAATTTGCCGCGTCCATGAAGCGGAAATGCAGGGGCACGTCGAATAGGGAAAGCGCGCCTTTCGTCGTATCGATATAGTTCTTGAGCGCGCCAAGGTCTGCATTCCAGTATTCGCCTACGGAGAAAAGTTCTTCCTTGGTATCGCGGCGCATGGAATCAAGCCAATTCTGGTAGAATGAGAATTTCATATGCTTGACCGCGTCAAAGCGAAATCCGTCAATATCCGTCGTTTCAATGAACCATTTGCCCCACTGGGTCAGTTCCGTGATTACATCGAAATGGTCGAGGTCCAAATCCGCGCCCATCAGATAATCGAAATTACCGTTTTCCGCATCCACTTCTTCGTCCCATTCCTTGCCTTCAAATTTGAAGACCGCCGTTTCCTTTGCCTTCTGATCCCAATCGATGCCCGTGAAATGATACCAATGCCACTCGAAATCTGAATATACTTTATTCCTTCCGGGGAAATAAAAGTGCGTCCACGCCGCAATCTGCTGCGGCTCTCCCTCCTCTTCGTTGCGGTTGCCCGGATTGACCTCGGAAGCGTTTACGAGTTCTATGCCGTCCGCTCCCATCATATGGTCGAGCACCACGTCCGCATAGACTTCAATCCCGGCCCTATGCAGGGCATGGATCGCCGCGAGAAGCTCGTCTTTCGTTCCATATTTGGTGGCGACCGTTCCCTTCTGCCCGAATTCGCCGAGGTCGTAAATATCGTAGACGCCGTAACCGACGTCGTTTACGCCCGCGCTGCCCTTATAGGCGGGCGGAATCCACAACGCGGTGATCCCGCTCTGCGCAAGGGCCTGCGCTTCGTCTTTCATTTTGTTCCACAGCATTCCCGGGGGCAGATACCATTCAAAATACTGCATCATCGTTCCGTTTTGCGCCATTGCTTATCCACCTTTCAACGAAAATAAGAAGATTCCCGTTTCCTATAAACAGGGGGGCTTGCAAAATACACGCTTTCTTACTCCGCACTTCTTTCCCTAATAGTATAGCATGGTTTCCGCATAAAAAAACAGGATGTTTCCATCCTGTCAGGCTGCGCCAACCTCCTGTCTGGCATAGCATTTGCGGACATATGCGGCATGTGCATCTGCCGGCCCGCTCATATGAGCTTTCCAGCTCATTCGAGTACCTGGCTTGATTCCGGCGGCATGGGACCCGCATCGTCACCCATATCCCGCGTGACTACGCGCAGCCACCTTCCGCTTTTCATACGCACAAGGCAGACAAAGGCTTTGACAACTTCATCGGAGCGCAGAAGAAAGTAAACCAGCGGAATCGACAGCCCCCAGGCAAACGCACCCAGCGCACCCAGCGGCACGGCGATTCCCCACATGGCAACGATATCGAGAAGCATGGCAAAAACCGTATCGCCGCCGCCGCGGAACACCCCCACAATACATGCCATGTTGACCGCATAAAAAAGGATGACCACCGCTGCTACAATCATTGTCATATCGAGCGCTGCGCGCGTTTCGGGCGTAATCGTGTAAAAGCCCATAAAGATGTCCTTTAAAAGCAGGAACATGGCGGCAGTCGCCGCCGCAATGACGATGTTGGCCACAACCAGCCAATTCGCGCTTTTGCGCGCGGTTGCAAATTTCTTTTCTCCAATATATTTCCCCACGATCACAAGCGTCGCGGAGGCCGCACCGTAAATAAACACCGTAACAATTTGGAACGCGGTGGAAACGATGCTGACCGTTGCGACCGCCGAAACGCTCATGCGTCCGAGGATCGCGGTACTTGCCGAAGACCCGACCGCCCACATCATCTCATTGACCAGCACAGGCAGAGAAAATTTCATATAATCGTGCAGGATCCATTTTTCATTTTTTATAATATAGCTCCATTTCAAGGTGACGCGCGTTTCCTTTTTAAGCGCGTATACAAGAACGATTGCAAGTTCCGCCGCGCGGGCAATGATGGTACCCACGGCCGCGCCCGCAACGCCGAGCGCCGGCGCCCCGAATTTTCCGAAGATGAATATATAGTTAAAAAATACATTCACGCAGAACGAAATACTATAGGTAATGACCGCAATTTTTACACGCTCCACGCTGCGCACACAGGTCAGATAGCCGTTCGTAACCGCAAAAGGAATATAGGAAAAGGCGACGACCCGCAGGTATTGCATACCGTATTCAATGACAGGCTGTTCATTGGTATAAAGCTCCATTACCTGCCGCGGAAAGAGAAGAACTACCGCCGTGACGCCAATGCCCACGAGTACCGCGATCCGCAGGACGATGCCGAAGATGCGGGAAATCGTGTCTTGGTCTTTTTTGCCCCAATATTGTGAGATCAGTACGCACGCGCCAGAAGAAAGCCCAAACATACACATCATAAAGAGGAAAAAGGGCTGGTTTGCCACCGTAACCGCGGAAAGCTGCACCTCACCGAGAGAGCCGACCATGATGGAATCCATCAGGCCCACGGCATAGGTCAGCAGGTTTTGCAGTGCCACAGGCAGCGCGATTGTGAGAAACAGCTTCAGCATTTGCTTATGGTTGATCTTCTGTTCCATACCGGTTTCCTTTCCTGAGGGATGAGCGGCTTTACATAGCGGCGCAAGCACTATCTTAGCATAACTGCGGCGCGTCAACAAGAGATTTTGAGTAAAATCCGTACATAAAAAAGAAAAGCATTTCTGCTTTCCTTACAGCCAATTTGGGAAAGGCGGTCAGTCCATACGGTATTTTGCCTTAAAGAGCTTCAGGCCCGCGCGCATGAGGGGGTTTTGGGCCAGCTTCCACAGGGTGCGCTTTTTTTTGCCTTCCGCGCTTACCGCTTCATAAAACTCCTGCGCATATGCCGGGTTTTGCAGAATGATCCGGTTGGCAATCTCTCCTTTTTGCACGGCACGGTAAAACTCCAGCCATACGACCCGGTTTTCCCGCACTCCTTCCTCATGCAGGGAAAGAAAAGAATTTTCCCCGTGAAGGCGGTACAGGTAGGATGTTTCCGCCGTGAAGGCAGGCTCGTCATACAGGCAGGCCCGCAGGAAAAAATCGTAGTCGTGCACGTATTTATAGTTTTTGAAACCGCCGATCCCCTCAAAAAGCCGACGGGAAAAAAGCAGGTTTCCCGTGGAAATTCCTACGTTTTCCGCCACCGCCGCGAGGGCGGCGAAACGCTTGCCGGCGAGTTTATCCTGAATTCGTTCGAATGAATGCGCCTGCTCTGTTTCGAGCGGTTCCCCATCCGGGCCGATGCACCGCACGCGCGAAAATCCCCACATGGCTCCTTTGCGCCGCATCTCCCCCATCAGCGCGGAAAAACGGTTCGGCTCAAAAAGGTCGTCCGCGTTGAGAATAGCAAGATATTCGCCGTTTGCCGCCGCGATCCCTTCATTGATGGTTTCGTGCGCACCTCGGTTGTGCTCATTTTTGCGTACCGTAATCCGCTCGGAAAACCGTTCCCGCAGGAGCTTATCCCCGGCGAGCCCGTTCACCTTCTCAAGGCTGTGGTCCTGCGAACAATCGTCAATCACGATCAGCTCCAGGTTGCGGTAGCTCTGAGCGGCCACCGTTTCGATAGCGTGGCCGATATAGGCTTCGTAATTATAGGATGGAATGACAACGGAAATCAGGGGTTCTTCCATAGCTCACAGCTCTTTGAGGTACCGCGCGAGCGCGTCCTTGTAGTCGGGAAGGCGGGAGAAACCCGCTTCGTCCAGCGATTTTTTCGACAACCGCGAATTTTTGGGCCGCGGCGCGGCCTGCGGATTCATCTTTGCATATTCCTCCGTAGAAACCGGGATCACTTTCGTATCCTTCCCTGTCTGCCGGAAGATCTCCACCGCAAAATCGTACCAGGTGATATCTCCTTCGTTGGGCGCCTGGTAGACGCCATATTTGTGGGATGCGATTACGTCGCACAGGAGACTGGCTACATCGTATGTATAGGTGGGCGCGCCGTGCTGGTCGCACACTACGGAAATCTCGTCATGCGACTGCGCAAGACGCAGCATGGTTTTCACAAAATTATTGCCATTTTTGCCGAATACCCAGCAAATCCGTACGATATAATATTGGTCAAGAAGCTTTTGCACCTCGAGTTCGCCCTCATATTTGGTCTTGCCATACACGTTCTGCGGGTCTTTGGGATCGTCTGCCTCCCACGGCGTTTCGCGGGAAAACCCATCGAACACATAATCCGTGCTGACATACAGCACCTCCGCGTCCACGTCTTTCGCCGCAAGCGCGATGTTTCTCGTGCCCGTCACATTAACGGCAAAACATTTTTCCGGTTCGCTCTCCGCCTTGTCCACCGCGGTATAGGCCGCGCAGTGCACGATGCACGTGGGCCTGTATTCGCCGATATACGCACGCACGGCCGCTTCGTCCGTCAGGTCGAAGTCGTCAATATCTACGCCCCGGTTTTCAATGCCGAGCGCATCAAGATGCCGCACCACATCGTACCCGAGCTGTCCTTTTACGCCTGTTACAAGTACTTTCATTGCCATAGATTCCTCTTTTCATCCGGCCGCCCCGGTTTTGGGAGCGCGACGGCCCGCGCCGTGCGCGTCACCTGTCCGCGTACATTTTCTCGTAATATTGCTGATAATCCCCGCTGATGATGTTCTTCCACCAATCTTCATGATCAAGATACCACTTTACCGTCTGTTTGATTCCTTCGTCAAAAGTGGTGGTCGGTTCCCAGCCAAGTTCGCTCATCATCTTGGCCGGATCGATCGCGTAGCGCATATCGTGCCCCGCACGGTCCCGGACAAAGGTGATGAGGCTCTCGGGTTTCCCCAGTTCCTTCAGGATCGTCTTTACCACTTGCAGGTTGGTACGCTCGTTATGCCCGCCGATGTTATATACCTCGCCCACGCGCCCGTCATGGATGATACGGTCGATGGCGGCGCAGTGGTCGCGCACATACAGCCAGTCGCGCACATTTTCCCCCGTGCCGTATACCGGCAGGCTTTCATCCGCGAGTGCCCGCGAGATGATGAGCGGGATCAGCTTTTCCGGGAAATGGTACGGCCCATAGTTGTTCGAGCACCGCGAGATGGTCGCGGGCAGGCCGTAGGTCCTGTGGTACGCCTGCACCAGCAGGTCTGCTCCGGCCTTCGAAGCCGAATAGGGCGAGGAGGTATGCAAGGGCGTTTCCTCTGTAAAAAACAGGTCCGGGCGGTCGAGCGGCAGGTCGCCGTACACTTCGTCCGTAGAGACCTGGTGATAACGCGTCACCCCGTATTTACGGCACGCATCCATCAGGGTTTGCGTACCGATGACATTCGAGCGCAGGAAGATACCCGGGTCTTCAATGGAACGGTCCACGTGCGATTCCGCGGCAAAATTTACCACAATATCGGGATGTTCTTCCCCGAACAGCCCGAAGACCGCTTCGCGGTCGGCAATGTCCGCACGGACAAAACGCACGTTCGGCCGATCTAAAACATCCTTGAGCGTTTCAAGGTTGCCCGCATAGGTCAGCAAATCGAGAACCACCAGATCGTAATCCGGGTGGTTTTCAAGCATATGGAACACAAAGTTGCTGCCAATGAACCCGGCTCCGCCGGTGACAAGTATTTTCATAAGATAATAAACTCCTTAAAATTGGTCTGTATCGCTGCGCCGCAACCCGCTTTCAAGCGATTGCTCTTCCTCCCGAAGCGGCTTGCGAACGCCTAAGCCGTCCGTGGCTCCTGTTTGTTATACGCCGCACAAGGGGAGCCTGCGGACTGCGCCATATTTCCGGTCCCGCTTGCTTAAAAGTCTGCGTCGCTGTCCGCAAGAAGAGGCGCCCTGAGGTCTTTTTCCGAAAGAACCGGCTCGCTGATCCCCCAGTCGACCCCGATCTCCGGATCGTCGAAACGAATGGAACGATCGCATTCGGGCGCGTATACCGCATCTACTTTATACTGCACTTCCACGTCGTCCGTGAGCGTCACGAAGCCATGCGCCATGCCTTTGGGCATGAAAAACTGTTTCTTGTTTTCTGCCGAAAGCTCTACGGCATACCATTTTTTATAGGTCGGCGAATTTTTGCGGATATCCACCGCCACGTCGAGAATTTTCCCGCGCGTGCAGCGCAGAAGTTTTGACTGTGCCATGGGATTTTTCTGGAAGTGCAGGCCGCGCAGCGTTCCCTTCCGCGCCGAATAGGACTGGTTATCCTGCACAAATTCGCAGGTGACGCCGAGCGCTTCAAACTTGGGCTTACTGTACGTTTCCATAAACCATCCGCGATGGTCTCCGTGGCAATCCGGCTCGATGACTATAAGGCCTTCAATTCCCGTTTCTATTGCATTCATATATCAAGCACCTTTCCTTTCGCAACGGCATGCAGATGCTGCCCGTAGGACGATTTACCATACCGGTCCGCGCTTTCGACAAGCGTTTTTACATCGATCCAGCCCTTATGGTAGGCGATTTCCTCCGGTGCGGACATCACAATGCCCTGCCGCTTTTGCAGCATGCGCACAAATTCCGCCGCTTCGATCAGCGAATCGAACGTACCTGTATCAAGCCACGCGTAGCCGCGGCCCATCAGTTTTACGTCGAGGTCTCCTTTTTCAAGGTAAATACGGTTCAAGTCTGTAATTTCGAGTTCGCCGCGCGCGCTTGGCTTCAGACTCTTTGCATACTCCACCACGCGTTCATCATAAAAATACAGCCCGGTGATCGCATAATTGGATTTCGGTTCCAGCGGCTTTTCCTCCACGGAAAGCGCCCTCCCGTTTTTGTCGAATTCTACGATGCCAAAGCGTTCCGGATCGTCTACATAATAGCCGAAGACCGTCGCGCGGTTTTGATTTGCCACCGCCTCCGCCATCAATTGCGTGAGGCCGTTCCCGTAAAAAATATTATCGCCGAGGATCATCGCGCACGAATCCCCGCCAATGAATTCTTCCCCCAGGATAAACGCCTGCGCGAGACCATCCGGCGAGGGCTGTTCTTTATAGGAAAGCGAAATGCCGAACTGCTGCCCGTCCCCCAGCAGATTCCTGAAACGCGGCAAGTCCACAGGCGTAGAGATAATCAGGATATCTTTGATGCCCGCCATCATCAGCGTGGAAAGCGGATAATAGATCATTGGTTTATCATAAACCGGCAAAAGCTGTTTGCTGGTCATGATGGTGAGCGGGTAGAGGCGCGTTCCACTTCCGCCCGCAAGTATAATTCCCTTCATAGTCACCGTACCTCTTTTCCAGATTGTTTGGGCTTTGGACCGGTCATACCGCCGGGTACAGGAGCATCGTCCTGCCCTCTCCACTTCCAAAAATATTTGAACATGGACGCGATATGGATCAGCAGGTAGCGTGCGCTGTGCGCGCTGGCCCGCGAATAATCGTGATAGACGTATGCATATGGATAATAGACCACCCGCGTATTCTTGCGCAGGGTACGCGTGAGGTCGGCATCCTCAAAATACATGAAATACCGTTCGTCGAACCCGCCCACGAGCTTCAGGAGCGGCGTATGCACAAAGAGGAAGCACCCGGACGCAAATTCCACATCCGTAACACCAGAAAGGTCTTCATCGAGCATTTTATAATGCCCGCGGAGCGCTTCCCACCGCTTGCCCGGCGCACGGTTGGCAATCAGGTACCTAAGGTGCGGGTTCCGTTTGGGAAGGTGCTGGGGTTCGCCCGACATATAGCGGATCGCCGGAGTACACATGCCCACATCCTGATGGCTGCGCATATAATCCGCGAGCTCCGCGAGGATATCCCCGGCGAAGATAATATCCGGATTTACAATGGCATGGAAATCTGAATCGATGAGCGGCAGCACAAGATTATGCCCTGCGCCAAACCCGAGGTTCTTATCGCTGAAGATCACGCTGATGGATGGAAATTCATCCGCAAGCCTGGTGGCGCTCCCGTCTTTGGAAGCGTTATCGACAAGGTATATTTTCACACGGACTCCGTGCGTATACTGCAGGATGGACGCGATCGCCTTTTTCGCCCGTTCATAGTCATTATAGTTGACAATGCTGAGCGTTACGTCATACTTCAAAAAAATATCCTCCGGGAGCCGTTTCCTTCCAGACTCCATATGATTCATTATTATATCAAAAAAGCGCGATGGTTTCCATGCCTTTTTACAGCCGCCACAGACCCGCGCTTTTTGGATCATCTAATTTTTCTGCAACCTCCCGCCGCGCGCGGCGTTTCACGCTTTTATACACTGCCGCGCTTTACGGTGAGGAAAAACTCATCCGGCGACTCACCTGTCCGCACATAGGTATTGAGGTTCGTGATCCGTTCCATTTCCCTTTCCGTAAGTGAAAAATCAAAAATATCCACATTTTCCGCCATACGTTCCTTATGCGTCGTTTTGGGAATCGCCCGGCAGCCGTTCTGGTAATGCCAGCGCATCGTGATTTGCGCGGGCGTTTTACCATATTTTTTCGCCGCGTCAAGCAGGGCGCCGCGGTCGAGCTTTCCATGCGCAATCGGCCGCCACGCCTCGACCTGGATACCGTTTTCACGGCAGAAGCGAATGGCTTGCGCGGGCTGGAACAGGGGATGCGTCTCTATCTGGTTGACCATGGGTTTTATTTCGCAGCGCTCCATCAGCACCTTGAGCTGCCAGTCCATAAAATTCGATACGCCGATTACGCGCACAAGGCCGTCTTTGTAAAGCGTTTCAAACGCCTTCCACGTCTGCACGAACGCTTCCACGTCGAAACCGGGCCAATGAATCAGGTATTCGTCCACGTAGGTAAGGCCAAGGCGCCTGAGCGAGGCGGCAAACGCCTTCAGGGCCGGTTCGTATCCGTGGGAATCGTTCCACAGCTTAGTGGTGACATACATTTCTTCGCGCGGCACGCCGCATTCACGCACGCCTTTTCCCAGCCATTCCTCATTATGGTAAAACATGGCGGTATCGATGCTGCGGTAGCCCGCCGCCACCGCGTCCCGTACGCACCGCACTGCTTCTTCATCGTTTGGAATCCGGTAAGTTCCAAGACCGATAGCCGGAACCTCTACCCCGTTATGCAGTTTAAAACATGGTATCACTTAAATCCCTCCCTTTTTCGTTCCGCAGGCTACGGCCTGCTTTCGTTTCATTATAACATGTTTCCCGGTCCGGCTTTATAAAAAAACGGGAACCGCAGCCCCCGTTTTCCGCAAAATTATAACCTGTCCTTATATTCACCGCAGCCGCCCGTCTTGGTTTCAAAATCCATTTCCGCTGTTTGCAGTTTCCGGAGCAGGCATCTTGGCCTGCTCCGGTTGTCCGTTCCCTTTTCAAAGCCCTGCCACGGTTTATTCCGCTTCCTTATATTCCCCGTATTTGGTTTCCTTGGTATTAAAATCGAACTGGATATCCTGCCCAATCCCGCCAAGCCGCCGCCAGCTTCCCATATGGAAGAACCGCGCGCCCGCCTCGATCATCCGTTCCGCGATTTCGCGCGAACGCACCTTCCCGGCAACCTCAATCTCCAGCTTATCGCCCCAGTTATTGCACAGCCATTCGATATGCTCCACCTGCATCCGTCCAAAATGGATTCCCGCACTCGTCTTCACGGAGGTGATGCCGAGATCAACATAAATCCGACACAGTTCATCCACGATTTCGAAAGGAAACTTGACCATCCACAGCATAGGAATTACCTTAATTTCCCCGCCTGCCGCTTCCATGATCAGCTTCATTTCCTCCCGCACCTTGTCAAAATCCCGGGAAGCGGCCGCTGTTACGTTGAAGCCTACGTCGATTTCGTCGAGATGCTTTTTTCTTGCATATTTGGTTAGGTATACCTTCATATTCGTAGACATACCACCATAGGGATACCCGACGATCATCCCGGTTCTGGAATAGCCGTTATCGTATTCCACCTTGACCTCGTTGATAATGTCGCATTGCCCGGGGGCAATGATCGCGGACCGAACGCTGTTTTTGTAACCGTCGACCAGTTCCTTCCTTACAATATCTTCTGATAGGTAGGAAATAAACGGCGACGTAATCGCCCGTTTCACAAAATCTTTATCGTACATAAATTCCTCCCGTTTATTCCCAGTTCCGCAGTATATCTGCCGCATACTCCGAACTGATGTAGTCCGCACCCGCACCCAGTAATTCCCTGCATTTGGAAATGCTGTCTATATTTCCCTGTGCAACGACTTTCACCTTTCCCTGCACGGCAGCCTTCACTTTCCGCACATCCTCAGGCTCCACGCCGATCAGCATATCGTTCTTGTTTTCGTCCGGCCGCGTGTATACGCCGATCGAGGTACATACACGATCGATCTTCTCTTCTACAGCGATCTCGCATACCTTGCAAATCATTTCGTCCGTCAGCCATTCGCATTCAAGGATCGCCTTCAGGACACAGCTTCCCGCCGCCTGTCGGCAAGCCCGGAATTCATCGTGCACGAGTTCCCAATTTCCGGAGCGTACATTGATGTTGTGTACCGCGAATTCGATCTGCGTCGCGCCTGCGCCGATGGCGTCTTTGATCTCAAATGCCTTCTGCTCCGGCAGAAATATCCCATGAGGATAGGAAACCACCGCACAGACCTCAAGGTCGCGTCCGTTTAGGACTTCCTTCACCTTGGGGAGCATATTGGGGAATACCTGGATGCACTCGAACCCTAGGTCGAGCGCCTCGTATACCAGGTTGGATACGTGCGCATAATCATAATAGCTTTCTAGGATACGGCCTCCCATGATCCTGCCTAATTCTTTTGCTGTCATTTCTTCCTCTCCTCATTCGAAAGACTTTACAATCTCAATTGCAGACTGCGTGTTGATTCCAAAGCGCTCAACGCCCATCGCCAGCAATTCGTCAAACTCTTCGCGCGTGCGGATGCCGCCCGCCGCCTTTACCTT
>NZ_JACOON010000001.1 GCF_014287795.1 Christensenella tenuis | reverse complement strand
CCAGTACTAATAGGTCGAGGGCTTGATCAACGAAAGTTGATAGACAGTCTAACATAACTTAAGACTTTCTCTTTCGGACTTACTATTCAGTTTTGAGTGTGCTTTGCAACTCATTAAAATTTAATATTCCTCAGTAGCTCAGCGGTAGAGCATTCGGCTGTTAACCGAAGGGTCGTTGGTTCAAACCCAACCTGGGGAGCCATTTCCGGTGGCGATAGCTAAGGGGATCCACCTGTTCCCATTCCGAACACAGAAGTTAAGCCCTTAAACGCCTAAAGTACTGCACTGGAGACGGTGTGGGAGGATTGGTAGCTGCCGGATTCCATTTTAAAAAAGCCTGTAACATGACAAATGTTACAGGCTTTTTGATTGTTCTGAATCTATTGGCACGGCCAGCGGTAGAGAAAGAGATTTAACAAGGAAAAGAAAAATCCCCAACTTGGTAAAATAAATTGACATCAATACTACAAATGCCAACGACTTCGGACTTTTTTTAAAAACACATTCGATGGGATGTGCTTTTTTCGTTGTGTGCTTCCAGTAGATCATAAATTTTCGGCTATGCCCGAGCAGGCTCCGATTATAAAATGACGCCAGATCCACTAATTGTGTGAAAAAGCAACGGGGATCTCCGGCTGGAAGTACATATATTCTGAAAATATCATCCTATGGAATTTGTAGCCAAGTTCAGGAGATTACCTAAATTATGCCTCTCGCAAAACAATCTAAATACGCGATGACTACAATAACAGAAAGAGAACATATGCTATAGAAGCGCGGATTAAAATCTGTAAAAGTTGACTATGCCCTTGAATAATCAAAAATAATCAAACATAGCCAAAGTGGCGAAAATAAAATCCGTTACTGGATAAGTCCCGGAGTTTAAATATACAATGACTACATTTATGCCAAAAACTGAAACGGATATCGACGAGAATAATTAACGTGGAGAAAATCAAAATGGAAGAAAACGCCCTTATTACGGTCTTAAATCATTTGCCGGACATGGCTATTTACGTGATTAGGCAAGACAACCACCATATCCTGTATTTTAATGACCGGGTGCGTAAAGTGACGCCGGAAGTAGAATTGGGGCGGGCTTGTCATGACCTGTGGAAAGGTATGTGCCGGAACTGTCCTTTGCACGAAATTGGCCAAAATGAAAGCAATACAACTGTGAGCTATAATGAACCGTTTGGAAAGGCAGTGAATATTTCGGCAACAAGAATTATGTGGGAGGATAAAATACCGGCATTTATTATTTCGATTACTCCCTACATACAAACAGAAAAAGAGATTGAGCTGGAGCAGGAAAAGCTGCAGCTTGCGGCTGCAGTCTCGCAAATCTATCCGATGGTGATTTCGGTGAATCTTACCCGAAACAGGTTTGCTATGGTTGAATATGAATATTTTGACGCAAAAGCCGCGCCGGAAGAGGGGAACTTTGATGAACTGATTGAAATTGGTGTGGAAACAATGCATCCTAATTTCAAAGAAGAATTCCGAAATAAATTCAGCAGGGAACGGCTTCTTGAAAATTTTGCGGACGGAAAAAGAGAAATCTATATGGAACATCGCCAGATGGGGGATGATGGGCAGTACCACTGGACAAATACGCGCGTTATGCAGGTAGACAATCCCTTTAGCGACGATATTCTGGAGATTACCTTATGCCAGAATATTGACAGTCTTAAAAATACAGAGGAGGAGCTGCAAAATTCTTTGAAAATCGCTTGTGAGCATTCAGGAGGAATGACGGGAAAATATCTGGTGACGGATTCCCATATTTTTCTGCTGGAGGCAAGCCGAAAGTATTTTGAATTTTTTGATACAAAGCTGGACGACTACCGGGAAACCATATTCCTGGGTGTGCCGCCGCGCCGGGCAAAGGAATATACCGAGTTGATTTGCAAAGCAGGAGCCAGCCGCGAGAATGTGGATCTGGAAATTCCGTTTGTTATGAACGGAAATATGACCTGGCTCCAGGTGCAGGCCGGATGTATCGGGGAGCAAGACGGTTGGCCGGTTTATTTTGGTACCATCCTGGATATTACAAAACGGAAACAGATGGAAATTGAGAGGGAGGTAACCTATAATAGTATGCCAGGTGGCGTTGCCAAAATTGTTATTGATGAAGACATGACAATTCAGGAGGCAAACGGAACTTTTTACGATATGTTGGGAACAACCCCGGAACAGTGCGGGAATTGGATTTCGCTGGTTTATCCTGAAGACCGGGATAACATACGGGTTTTACTGCGGGAACAGGTGGAAAAAGATTGCTCCATTTTTACTGAATACCGTATGAAGCGAACGGATGGCCGTTTCATTTGGGTGCATGTAGAAGGAAAAAAGATAGGTGAGCAAAAAGGGAAACCGATTTATTTGGTTGTTGTCGTCAACATTACGGAACAAAAGGAAGCGCAAATCAAACTGGAAAAGGAGCAGGCAAGATATCGCGTGGCGGTAGAAACCTCAGCGGATGTTTTGTTTGAATATGTTAATGAAACAGATACTTTTTACGTTTACCAAAATAACGAAAGCACATCCGGCGCACCGCTTGGAGAGAAAAATTGCCTTGTTCACTATTTGCGGGATCTTGAGAAGTACGATATCGTGTATCCAGATGATATTCCATCGGTTCGAAAGATTATGCAGGGAGATAGCAGACGTATGGAAATACGTCTGCGCCGCCCCGGGACGAAAAAATTCGTATGGTATTTTTTTCAGGGAGATGCTTTGCGCGAGGGGGATAAAATTTTACGTGTGATAGGAACCCTGCGCAATATCGATAAGATCAAAGAAAATGAAAACAAGAGCGAATTCCTGCAACGAATGTTTGATTTTGTATGTAATAAGGATTATCAGATGATGGCAATCTTGGAACCGAAAACATGGATATGCCATTGTCCTTATCAATCAAAGGGAAGTCCGTTTTATAAGACGGGGATTCATGATTTTCATACGCAGATCAGGCTGTTTATTGCGCGGTTCGTGTTGCCGGAAGACCGGGAAAGAGTGGAAAAGGAATTAAAACCTGAAGAAATTCTTTCGCGGCTGAAAGCAGAAGACGATGAATATAATGTATATTTCAGGATGGCTGAGCATAGCGGGGAATATCGCTGGAAAAGTATGACTTTTTCTTATTTCCGGCAGGATAGGAATATGATTTTTATGGCATTGCGCGATATACAGACAATCCGAAATGCAAAATTTAAAGAGCGCATTGCAAATGAAACGCTGGAGGTAGCACTGAATCGCATTTATGACGAAGTTCTCTATGTAGACCTGAAAAAGAATAAGATCGTATACCGAAAAAGTAACAACAAATACCAGCGGATTGCCAACAGCAACAAAATGTTTTTTGAACAATCGGCCCTGCCTTATATTCATTCGGCAGATAAGCAGCTATACCGGAAAAATATGAACTGCGAACGCCTGACAAAACGATTGGCGGAAAAAGGGTCGATTCATTTCCAGTGCCGCCGCAAAGGAGAAGATGGGTTGTATCATTGGGTTTCCACTACAGTAGTCCGTACCGACTATTCTGACGGAATTGCTGCCATGGTGTTAGTGAGGACAATTGACAACCAAAAACAAATGGAACAGGATAAAGAAGAGTTTACAATGGGAATTACGGCATTGCTGGATGAGTGCATTACGCTGAATGTAACAGAGGGGACTTTTGTCGCAAGGAAAACCAACGAAACATGGGGCGATGTTGCGCGGGAAGGGTTATTTGAACCAGCCAATAAAGCGTACTGTGATAAAACCGTACATCCTGAAGACCGTGCCGCCTTTCGTAACATTTTTTCGCTGAAGGGAATACGCCGCCAGTTGCAAGCGGGCCATCGGAAAATCAGCCGCGAAATACGCAGGCTTGCGCCTGACGGAACCTATCATTGGGTTGAAATGACGGTAGTGGCGATCGAAAATAAGGTTGGGGATGACATCAAGGCTATTCTCACTTACCGTGATATCCATGCACTGAAAGTTGCTCAGGAGGAAGAAGAAAATACAAACCGCAGACTCGCGGCAGCCACTGCGCGGTTGTATCGAACCGTATACGAGGGAGACCTCAATACCGGGATGCTGTATCGCTGGAAAAATACCTTAGGTACGCTCAAGAAAGAACCGGCGCAATGCACACTGGAAGAACATTTTACACATGTAGCAGAAGAGATCATACATCCCGAATATAAAGAAGATTACCGGGAACGTTTTTCCGTACAGGCTCTGTACGAAGCATTTGCTCAAGGAAAGCAGGAGATCTATCTGGAAGCGCCAAGGAAAATGCCGGATGGAACCTACCGGTGGCATTCCATGCAAGCGCAAGTAATCCGGCGGGACGATAAGTGGTTTACGATTATGATGTATCTCAAAGATTTGGATGATGCCAAAAAAGCTGAAGAGAGGGAACACGCAGCCCTGGTGGATGCCTTGTATCTGGCGGAGAGCGCCAATAAAGCAAAAATGGATTTTTTTTCCCGCATGTCCCATGATATTCGGACGCCTATGAATGGAATCATTGGAATGACAAATATCGCCGCCATGCATGTGGAGAATGCCAAAACAAAAGAGTGTCTGGAGAAAATTGGAATTTCGGCGCACTTTTTATTAAGCTTGATTAATGATTTTCTGGATATGTCGAAAATTGAAAGTGGAAAGATGCAGATTGAAAACCGGATTTTCCGCATTGAAGATTTAACGGACAGCCTGTCGGCAGTGCTGCAGACACAGATCAACCAAAAAAAACAGACCCTGCATATCAAAGTTTCCCCAAACGTCGGAGACGTTTATATCGGAGATATGCTTCGTTTAAATCAGGTGCTCATGAACCTTTTGGGAAATGCCATCAAATATACCCAGGAAGGGGGAGAAATCGGCCTGCTGATTTCGGCGAAACATTCCCGTAATGATATGACCATGATACGGTTTGAAGTTTGGGATAACGGAATTGGTATGTCTCAGGAATTCCTGGATAAATTGTACGATCCCTTTGAGCAGGAGAACCCGGACAGCGGGCGGGTATTCCAGGGGACGGGCTTGGGCCTTACGATTACGAGAAATTTGGTACACCTTATGCACGGCCAAATCTATGCATCGAGTACTCTGGGCGAAGGAAGCCGCTTTCAGGTTGAACTCCCACTTCATAATAAAACGGCGGCGGCCGAACAGAAAGAATGGGAAATGGAAGAATTTACTGAATCCGTAAACGGACTTAGTTTCCAAGGGGAAAACATTCTTTTGGTAGAAGACAACGAAATTAATCTGGAAATTGCGCAGGCATTGCTTGAGATGAAGGGATTTTGCGTGGAAACCGCCGTCAATGGGCAGGAAGCGCTCGATAAATTTACCGTAGCTCCGGAAGGGCATTTTAAGGCAATTTTGATGGATATTCGTATGCCGGTTATGGACGGTCTGGAGGCAACGGAAAGAATACGGGGGCTTAAGAAAAAAGATGCCCGGTCCGTTGCGATCATTGCCATGACCGCAAATGCTTTTCAGGAAGAAATAGAGACTGCAAAGCAAGCCGGGATGGATGAATACTTAACAAAGCCGATTGATACGCCTGCATTATTCAGAATACTTCAAAGATACGTGAAAAGCTGAATGTGATATTTCTGGTAAAGACGCGGAGCGAAATTCCCGGATTTTAGGAAGGCAGGAATTGAAAAAAATGAAAATATGGATCTGTGCGTAGAAATCCGTAGCTGCTGGTAGTAAAATAGAATCATCGCAAAACATCGGCAGGAGGCGTGTATGGAACGAAAAGGATATTGGAAGGGTTTTGCCGGCGGAACCGTATTTCTTGCAGCCCTCTTTATGATCATAACATTATCAGGAAGCGCACCAAAAGCAACCGGAAGCAACCTCAATTTATATCCTGTTTTCGGCAAGATGGAAAAGATACAGGCCCTAATTGACGAACATTTTTATTTTGAAGAAGATGCGGAAAACGAAGAATATTATATTTACCAGGGAATGATCGGCGGTCTTGGAGACCAGTATTCCTACTATATGGATGCAAACGAATATGCAGCCTATCAACGTAAAATGAATGGAAATTATTGCGGGATGGGTGCGACGGTAACGCAGGATCCGGATACGCTCGAAACGTCGGTCGTAAGCGTAGAACCCAACGGACCGGCGGAGAAAGCAGGAGTGCAGGAAGGGGACGTTTTCCTTGAGATGGATGGAAATGACGTTACGCAAATGGAACTGGGAGACCTGATTGAAACGTATGGAATCGGACCGGAAGGAAGCGTTCTTTCTCTGAAAGTATGGCGGCCTTCGGAGAATCATGAATATGATTTCGAAATTGTCCGCGAGCCAATCGTTACCCAAACGGTCTTCCACCAAATGCTTGAAGAGCAAACAGGATATATACAGGTAACTTCCTTTCAAACAGAAACGGCGGAGCAGTTTAAGCAGGCTGTGGATGACCTGCTTGGACAAGGCGCTGAACAGATTGTATACGATTTGCGCGGCAATCTGGGAGGAAGTCTCAACAGTGCCGTTGATATGCTGGATTATCTTCTGCCGGATGGGTTGCTTGTTTATACGGCAGACAAAAACGGAGTAAAGCAGAGTGTTTATGAAGGGAAAGACGGGCATGAAGTGAATCTGCCGGCGGTAATACTCGTAGACGAAAATTCTGCGAGTGCGGCAGAAGTTTTTTCAAGCGCAATGCGCGACTATGAAAGGGCCCTGTTGGTGGGAACCAAAACTTTTGGAAAAGGGATTGTCCAGGAAACGTTCCCAGTGGGGGATGGAAGTGTGGTCAGGCTTACGACAACGGCCTATTTTACGAAAAATGGGTATCCTATCCAGGGACATGGCCTTGAGCCTGACATTACTGTG
This sequence comes from Christensenella tenuis, assembly GCF_014287795.1. Taxonomy (GTDB): domain Bacteria; phylum Bacillota; class Clostridia; order Christensenellales; family Christensenellaceae; genus Christensenella; species Christensenella tenuis. The sequence goes on along the minus strand of NZ_JACOON010000001.1, from coordinate 739,008 downwards.
GAAATGGACCCGCTCCGTGATCCCGATGCTCCACTTTCCCCGGAGGAGGATGCCCAGCTTCAGGCCGCCATGGAGATGCTCAGCCAGAACGGATGAATTGATGCTGTCCGGCTTATAAAAAGCTAGGAAGAGAGGGGGCGTCAGCAGATCCAATGTGCGTTCGCGCAAACGGCATTATGGCAGACGCGGGATGGATATTGCCGTTTTCCCCGGAATAATTTTTGCGCGCCCGGCGGAGAGAGCGGATTCCATGGCGGGGATGCGTACTGATAGATGATAGAAAAGATTTGGCGAAGACATCCCATTTATGGAAAATTTTTGCGGATAGGATATTTCTGCACGTTCCTATGTTTAAGCTTGGCAACAGGGCCGGGATATGATATCTTTTTGCGCCGCCATTGCCGCCGTCGGCATAGGTGAAGCGGCAAAGACCGAAAACATACCGGATAAAGCGGAAATCAGTATTGCCCGCAGATAAGGTTTGTGATAGAATCAGATGTGCTGGATTAGCGGTGTGAATACAGTTGACCGTCAACCCTTCCCCAGAAACAATATAAGTTTGAATGGAGATCCACATCATGAGAATTGCGATCGTCGGCGACGGAAAGGTTGGTTCTGCGCTGACAGAGCAGTTGGCAAAAGAAGGTCACGATATTGTCGTAATCGACAGCAACAAAGCAGTCCTGCGGGATGCCGTGGAAGCGCTGGACGTTATGGTAGTACATGGCAATGGAGCGACGCTGAAAGTGCAGGAATTGGCTGATGTGGAACACAGCGACCTCCTGATTGCCGCGACCTCCGCAGATGAAATTAATCTCCTATGCTGTATTATTGCCCGCAAACTTGGATGCCCGCATACGATAGCGCGTGTGCGCAATCCAGAATATGCCCATCAGCTCTATTTCCTGAAGGACGAGCTCGGCCTGAGCATGATGGTAAATCCAGAGCTTGCTGCGGCAAGCGAAATTTTTAGGCTGCTTCAGTTCCCGTCTTTTCTGCAGCGTGACTCATTTGCAAAAGGACGTGTAGAAATCGTTGAAATTGAAGTGCGCGGAGAAAGCAAATTAACCGGTAAAAAACTTGCCGAGCTTTATAAAACAGCGCGGGTCAAAGTGCTTGTTTGCGCCGTAGAGCGCGGCGACAACGTACTCATTCCCGACGGGAATTTCAAACTGCATAAACACGATAAATTATATGTAACAGCTTCATCGAAAGATCTTGCGAAACTGATCCATAATCTTGGCCTGGAACGGCGAAAAATCAGGAATGTGATGATTGTGGGCGGCGGAAATATTGCCTATTATCTTGCAGAGGACCTGATCGCATCCGGGGTAAATGTGAAAATGATTGAAATTGACCCTGAGCGCTGCCTGCTTCTTGCGGAGGCCTTACCCCGTGCGACGATTATTGAAGCGGACGGGTCGGAACGGGGCGTCCTCGATTCCGAAGGGATCGGCGATACGGATGCAGTCGTTACACTTACAAACATTGACGAGGAAAACCTTATCATTTCGATGTATGCCGATTTTGCAGGCGTATCTAAAGTCATTACGAAAATCAACCGGACAGAATATCATGAAGTATTCCGCGACCGGGGAATTGAGTGTGTTGTCAGCCCCAAGGAACTATGCTCCCATGAGATTGTACGGTATGTGCGCGCGATGCATAATACAACGGAGGATTCCATCATTACGCTCCACCGGATTGTAGGCGGACGTATGGAGGCGCTTGAATTTAAGGCAAATGAAAGCACGTGGCATCTCGGCACGACGCTTACCAAACTTCGCTTGAAAAACGATATTTTGATTGCCTGTATCAGCCGGCAGGGAGAGATCATTATTCCAAGCGGCGCTGATTCCATACAATTAGGCGATACCGTGATTGTGGTAACGACGGCAGAAAAAATTGTCCACGACCTGAATGACATTTTTGACGAGCAGGAAGACCGCTTTCGTTTCAAGGAGGGGCACGAATGAACCGCCGCATGGTCCTGTATGTATTGTGCCTCATTATGCGCGTCGAGGCGGTATTGCTGGTTCCGCCGCTCATCATTGCATTTGCGCAGCGCGAAGATATGGCTGCTTTTGGCTTTCTCGCAGCCATCGCGGCACTGCTTGGCGCCAGCTTACTGACCTTACTGAAAAAACCGAGAAAGAAAGTTTTTTACGCCCGCGAGGGCTTCATTATTGTCGCGCTCGCGTGGTTTGTGGTATCCATTTTCGGTGCGCTGCCGTTTTGGGTCAGCGGCGCGATCCCCAGTTTTATAGACAGCCTGTTTGAAACGGTTTCCGGGTTTACGACAACGGGCGCGAGCATACTGACCAATGTGGAGGCGATGCCAATGAGTCTTTTGTATTGGCGCAGTTTTACCCATTGGCTGGGTGGTATGGGCGTGCTGGTGTTCGTGCTCGCGATTATGCCGCTTGCGAAAAATTCCGGAAATACAATGCATATATTACGTGCGGAAAGCCCGGGCCCGCAGGTAGATAAGCTCGTACCGCGCATGCATAATTCAGCTAAAATACTATATGCAATTTACGTGGGTATGACGCTCTTGCAAATTATATTGCTGCTTGCCGGGGGAATGCCGCTTTTTGAAAGCGTGACCACCGCGTTCGGAACCGCGGGCACCGGCGGCTTTGGTGTGCTGAACGACAGCATGGCGAGCTTCAGTCCTTATCTGCAGTCGGTTGTCACCGTATTCATGATCCTGTTTGGGGTTAATTTCAATATTTTCTTTCTGCTTATTATGCGTGAATACTATAAGATATTGCGCAATGAAGAGTTATGGGTATATATTGGCCTGCTTCTCGGGTCAATTCTCCTGATTACGTTCAATGTGCTGCCCATGTTTGCAAATATTGGGGAAAGTTTCCATCATGCAGCCTTCCAGGTTGCATCCATCATGACAACTACCGGATTTGCCACCGTGGACTTCAACACGTGGCCACAGCTTTCGCGGACGATCCTTGTAATTCTTATGGTGCTCGGGGCTTGCGCCGGTTCGACGGGCGGAGGCGTTAAAACCGCGCGGGTTGTGCTGCTTGGAAAGTCTTTTGTGCGCGACGTCCGCAAGCTTTTGAGGCCCCGGTCTGTCGCGCTGATCAAAATGAATGACCGGACCGTAGAGGAAGACACCGTGCGCGGGGTGTATAGCTACCTGACTGCGTATATTCTTATCGCTTTAATTTCCGTACTGCTGATTTCAATCAATAATTTTTCCCTGGAAACGACGGTTACGTCAGTGGTTTCCTGCATGAACAATATTGGCCCGGGTCTTGACCTTGTGGGACCGATGGGAAATTATTCTGCGTTTTCCGGATTCAGCAAACTGGTGCTTTCGGCAGATATGCTGATTGGACGTTTGGAAATTTTTCCCATGCTGATGCTTCTTGTGCCGGCAACGTGGAAGGCAAGGTAGAAAAATGCAACGTTTGAAAGAAAAAATGTCTTTGCGGGAAAACATTGAAATGGTATCATAGAAGAGTAAGAAAACAAGAAAGGACTGATAAAGGGGAATGGAGCATTATTATCAACCGGAAATCGAATGCGCCTCGCGCGAGCAAATTCGTGCGTGGCAGGATGAACGTCTGGTACATACGGTGAAGCATGTATATGACAATGTGCCATATTATAGAAATATGATGGAAGAAAAGGGCGTAACTCCTGCGGATATAAAATCGGCAGATGATTTGCATAAGCTGCCTTTTATTACCAAGGACGACCTTCGGGATGCATATCCCTATGGCCTTTTGGCTGTACCGCTTTCCGAGGCGGTGCGTATCCAATCCACAAGCGGAACGACAGGGCGGCGCGTGGTGGCGTTTTACACGCAGCATGATATCGACCTGTGGGACGATTGCTGCGCCCGGGCAATCATGGCGGCAGGAGGAACAAAGGATGACGTCGTACATGTCAGCTACGGGTACGGGCTATTCACAGGCGGCCCTGGACTGAACGGCGGCTCGCACAAGGTTGGCTCGCTTACGCTTCCGATGTCTTCGGGAAATACGGATCGGCAGATCCAGTTTATGATAGACTTAGGTTCCACGATCTTATGCTGCACGCCCTCCTATGCAGCCTATCTTGCCGAAACGATTTGCGAGCGGGGATTGCAGGAGCAAATCAAACTGAAAGCAGGCATTTTCGGCGCGGAAGCATGGAGCGAGGAAATGAGGCAGGACATTCAAAATAAACTTGGTATCAAGGCGTATGACATTTATGGCCTTACGGAGATTTCGGGGCCCGGTGTGTCCTTCGAGTGCAGCGCGCAGACAGGCATGCATATCAATGAAGATCACTTTATTGCGGAGATCATCGATCCGCAGACAGGCGAAGTTCTCCCGGACGGGGAAAAAGGCGAGCTGGTATTTACAAGCATTACAAAAGAGGCATTTCCGCTTCTTCGGTACCGTACGCGTGATATTTGTGTCTTAAGCCATGAAGAATGCCCATGCGGCAGAACGCATGTGAAGATGACAAAGCCCATGGGACGCAGCGACGATATGTTGATCGTGAAGGGCGTGAACGTGTTCCCGTCGCAGATTGAGACGGTGCTTCTCAATAAAGGCTATCCGGCCAATTACCAGATTACGGTCAGCCGGGAGCACAACAGCGATAAGCTGGAAGTGCAGGTGGAAATGACACCGGAGATGTTCTCCGACTCGCTGGGGCAAATTGCAAAGCGGGAGGAAGAACTGATTGCGGCGCTTAAGGCAATGTTGGGAATTTATGCAAAGGTGCAGCTTGTCGCGCCGAAGTCCATCGCGCGCAGCGAGGGCAAAGCAGTACGCGTGATTGATAAACGCAATCTCTACTAAAGAGGGAGGGCCTTACTATGACAGTCAAACAGATTTCCGTTTTTTTGGAAAACAAACCGAATCAACTTGCCGAGTTTGTAAAGGTATTGAACGAGAATCATATTGATATGAGGGCAATGTCCGTCGCGGACACTAAAGATTTTGGGATCCTGCGTGTAATTGTAGACGATACCTATAAGACGGCGTGCGTTTTGAAGGATGCGGGATATATCTGCTCGATTACGCCTGTGCTTGCGGTTGAAATCCCGGACGAACCGGGCGGGCTGACGAAGCTCCTTACGATTCTCGGCGAGAATGGCGTGAATCTTGAATACACATATGCGTTTATTACGAGGAAAAAAGAAACTGCCTACATGATTTTCCGGGTAGAAGATAACGAGAAGGCGATTGAGGTACTAACAAAACATGGAATTACCCCGATTTGCCAGGATGCTTTAAATGAATTGTGAAAGGGAAAACCGGCGCTGTATGCGCCGGTTTTTTGTCTGTATCCGCAGGATAAATTAGGACATGATAAAGACGGGACAATAAGAGCTAAACACTGATTTCCAGAAGGAGGGAACCAAAGTGGCGGACGTAATTTTAATGGGAGAACCAATGGCTTTATTCCATGCCGACGAGGAAGGCGCACTCGAAGATGTGTCGCATTTCACACGGTCGCTTGCAGGTGCGGAAGTGAACGTCGGCATTGGGCTTCGCCGGCTTGGGCACGAGGTCACTTATATCACAAAACTTGGGATTGATCCGTTTGGAAAATATATTTATCGTGCACTTGAGCGTGAAGGGCTGGGGTGCGATTTTATTACGTTTGACAAGGAACATCAGAGCGGTCTTGTGATGAAAAGCCGGGTTAGTTCAGGAGAACCCGTGCAGGAATATTATCGAAAAAACAGCGCAGCGGCTTATCTTACGCCGGCAGATGTAGAGCACGTTGATTTCAAGGACGTACGCATCGTGCATATGACGGGAATCCTCCCGGCGATTTCCGAAAGCGCGTGTGCGGCAGCCTACAGGCTTATACAAAAGGCGAAACTGGAGGGCGTCTATATTTCATTTGATCCGAATATTCGGCCGCAACTATGGCATAACAACGATGTGATGGTACGAACGCTCAATGATCTTGCTTCCCATGCAAATATGGTGCTTCCCGGACTTGAGGAAGGCCGTATATTAACCGGCAGGAGCGATCCGGATGGAATTGCGGATTTTTACCAGGAAAGCGGCGTGCGTACCGTTATCATCAAAATGGGAAGCGGAGGCGCGTATGCCTGCAAGGGAAAAGAACGGCATATGGTACCGGGATATCCTGTGGAAAAGGTGGTAGACACTGTAGGTGCGGGAGACGGCTTCGCGGCAGGAGTCTTAAGCGGACGACTCGAAGGATTGCATTTTTTGGAATCAGTACGCCGGGGGAACGCAATCGGCGCAATGCAGGTGATGGTGGCCGGGGACAACGAAGGCCTGCCCAGAAGAGAGCGGTTAAACGCCTTTTTTGCACGTTTTTTATGAGGGGAGGATAAAGTTATGGCTACCTTTCAATTAAACCCTGTCCGGGAGAGCTTACACGGTATATTATCGCCGGAGCTTCCGGCCGTGATTACGGTCGATTCCGGCGACAGCATCGAGTTTGGTACGCTTGAAGCGGACTGGAGAACCGGAAGATGTACGGAACCGAGAACAGACAGCGGTATATTTTTCCCGCATATGCGTGAAACGGACTGTGGACAGGCGCTTACGGGGCCAGTGTATGTGCGTGGCGCGGAGCCAGGCATGACGCTCGCCGTCCATGTGGATGAGTTGGTGCCGGGTAATTGGGGATGGAGTCGGGTAGGAAGGGGCGACCCGGACCATTTAAAACGTATCGGCTGTGAAGAAGGGGAGTACTTTCTTATTTGGGAAATCGACCACATGAACAGAACCTGTACGAGTAATGAAGGCCACAAAGTCGCGCTTTGGCCGTTTATGGGAATTTATGCGGTGGCGCCGGAGGGAAACGAAGCGGTTACTACGTATATTCCCGGTGAACATGGCGGCAACATGGACTGCAAAGAACTTACGGAAGGAAGTACGATCTATTTTCCTGTTTTCCATGAAGGCGCTCTTTTTTCCGTGGGTGACGGGCATGCCGCACAGGGAAATGGAGAACTTGGATGTACGGCCATTGAATGCCCTTACGATAAAGTAAAACTTACATTTGAACTGCTCCGGGAGGAAACGGAATTTTTAGTTGCGGATACGCCTGCCGGCTGGGTGACGTTCGGATATGATAGGAATCTGACGGATGCGGCCTACATGGCGCTCTGCCATATGGTTCGCTTTATGGAAAAGAAATATGGATTCCACAAACGGGAAGCTCTTACGATGGCAAGTTTGCTTGCGGATCTTAACATAACACAGATTGTAAACGGCATACGCGGCGTTCATGCATTGCTTCCACATGGAAAAATTGAAAGGCAGGAAGGAGAGGCAGAATGGCACAAATAGGAATGGTGGGCCTTGCGGTCATGGGGTCAAACCTTGCACGTAACATAGAAAGCAAAGGGTATTCCGTGGCAGTTTACGATATCGATAAGGATGCTGAACAACGCTTTATGGCCGCCTATGGAAGCGGCGCCTTCGAAGCGGTACAATCCTTGGGAGAATTGGCCCAAAAGCTGGAAACACCACGTATGATTGTGATGATGGTTCGGGCGGGAGAGCCCGTAGATCGTTTGATCGAAGAAATACTTCCGTATCTTGCAGAAGGCGATATCCTGATAGACGGAGGAAATTCTGATTTTCATGATACGCGCCGCCGTCAAAAAATGCTAAATGAGAAAAAAATACGTTATATTGGCATGGGCGTTTCGGGTGGCGAACAGGGGGCGCTTCACGGGCCGAGCCTGATGCCGGGGGGAGACCGGGACGCATGGGAAGGTGTAAAACACATCCTGACCGCAATTGCAGCGAAAGCACCGGATGGTACGCCGTGCTGTGCCTACCTGGGGCCGGATGGGGCAGGGCACCTGACCAAAACCGTACATAACGGCATAGAATACGGCGAGATGCAGCTCATTTGTGAAGCATACCAGATGATGTGCGATGGAATGGGCATGAAACAAGAGGATATGGCGGAGACGTTCCGCACATGGAATACCGGGATGCTCGGAGGCTACCTGATATCCATTACTGTTGACATATTGAAATACAGGGAAAACGGACGATATTTGCTTCCGCAGATCCTCGATGTAGCAGGACAGAAGGGAACGGGAAAATGGACGGTAATCGAGGCGGCATCCTCGGGTGTGCCTGCGACGATCACAGCGGAAGCGCTGTTTGCCCGTTTCCTGAGCAATAAAAAAGAGGAGCGCAAGCGGGCGGCGCAGTTGTTTCCCGCACCGGAACTAGCAGCTATGCCGGGTGCAGCCCTGATTGAAGAAATCAGGAGCGCCCTTCTTGCGTCTAAAATTATTTTGTATGCGCAAGGATGCATGATCCTTGCGGAGGGAGCGGGAACCTATGGATGGGAATTTGATCTCAGGACTGCATTACGCCTATGGAGGGGCGGCTGCATCATTCGTTCAGGAATGCTCGACGGTCTGATTGAAGCGTTTGGGGAACGCAAGCTTAGAAACCCTATGCTGGCTCCGGAATTTACGAAACGATTGAATGAGGCGGTTCCATCGCTGAGAAAAATAGTGGCAGAAGGGGCGGCACGGGGAATTCCCTTGCCCGCGATGTCGTCCGCGCTTTCCTTTTTTGACGGATACCGGTCCGGTAAACTTTCAGCTAATCTGCTGCAGGCACAGCGGGACTATTTTGGAGCGCATGGGTATGCGCTTGAAGACGCCCCCGATACGCCGCGCCATACTGATTGGACGGGAAAAGGCGGAAAAATTACTTCGGGAACCTATAACGCATAACAAAATGACCTGCAGCCGGATGGTTTCAGATCATGAATCATCTCCTGCCGAAAAATCAGGCTTGTTTTCAGACAACAGGGGAATATCGCCTTGACGTTTTGAAACGATATCCGTCTTGAGGATGGAGGCATAAGAAACGGCATTCTTGCCGAATTTCCCCCGAATTTCATCAATGGTATTTTCGAGTTTTTCCTGCTTTTTGCTGCGGACCGAAGGTGCGTCAAAAAACGTAATCTGCCCGCCCTCTTCGCTTTCCGTGAGCCCGGCGGCCGTGAGGGAAATGAGCCGGATTGGTTTTTCCGGATTCCATGCCTTGAAAATAATCTCAAGCCCTGCTTCCGCGAGGTCTTTGGTAAGGTGGATGGGCCGCGGCAGAGTTTTCTGGCGGGAAATAACCTTGAAATCAGGATCTTTGATTTGCACCTGAACGGTTTGGCAATAAACCCCTGTTTTACGCAGCCGGGCGCCTACACTGTCTGCAAGCATGAGCACTCCCGCCCTTATATCGCCTTCCCCAAGGAGGTTTCGCCGAAAAGTAATGCTGTTCCCGATGCTCTTCACCGGATCGGACTGGCCAATCTCACGCACCGGGCTTTCATCCAGCCCATTCGCATATTCCCATACAAGTTCGCCGGATTTACCCAAAAGCTTCGACACCTCGCTGCGTTGTAATGACGCGAGCGCGCCGATGGTACGCACACCAATTTTTTGCAGGATATCCGCTGTTTTTTTGCCGACGTACAACATATCCGTAACGGGGAGAGGGAACAGAATCGTGCGAAAATTGTCCCGCGTAATTACTGTAGTGGCGTCCGGCTTTTTATAATCGCTGCCAAGCTTGGCAAAAGCCTTGTTAAAGGATACGCCCACTGAAATTGTAAGCCCGAGCTCTTCCCGAATTCGCTTGCGGAGTGTATTTGCAATTTCTTCTCCCGAACCGAATAAATGCAGGCTGCCCGTCACATCAAGCCACGATTCATCGATGCTGAATGCCTCTACTTTGCTGGTATATTCGGCGTAAATCTCATTGATTAATTTGCAATATTTCGTATATTCTCCACGGCGCGGCGGAACCAGCACAAGTTCCGGACATTTTTTCTTTGCCTGCCATACGGTTTCAGCTGTTATGATACCGTAGCCTTTGGCGAGTTCATTTTTAGCAAGGATGATACCACGCCTGCTTTCTGGATCACCGCATACGGCCATGGGTATCTTTTGCAGTTCGGGACGCATAATACATTCCACCGATGCATAATATGCATTGCAGTCACAGTGCAATATTGTCCTATCCATAAAAAACGCCCCTTTCTCAGCCTCAGTGTAATTATATTATAGGTGCGTAACAATTGGGTGTCAAAGCCGGAGGAATTAAAATATCTCTATTCCAAAACCCGGCAATCAGGTATATAATATATAGGTATGCTTAGAAAATGAGGAGAATTTTTAATGATTTATAATAACGTCCTGGAAGCAGTCGGGCATACGCCTATGATTCGTTTGAACCGGATGGCGGGGGAAGACTGCGCGCAGGTACTTGTAAAATATGAAGGGCTGAATATTGGCGGATCAATTAAAACGCGCACAGCATATAATATGATTGCTGAAGCTGAAAAACAGGGCGCCCTGAACCGGGATTCCGTGATTGTCGAGCCGACGAGCGGTAACCAGGGGATTGGCCTTGCGCTTGTCGGTGCGGTGAAAGGATACCGAACGGTGATTATTATGCCAGATTCCGTGAGCGAAGAACGAAAAAAACTGATGGAGCATTATGGCGCGACAGTAAAACTTGTGCATGATGATGGAAACATAGGGGCTTGTATTGAAAAGTGCCTTCAAACGGCGCTTGAGATGCAGGAGGAAGACCCGAATGTATTTGTTCCCCAACAGTTTACTAACCCGGCAAACCCAATGGTGCACAGGCATCACACGGCGCTTGAAATATTGGAGCAGGTATCCGGGCCGATTCATGGTTTTTGCTCGGGAGTCGGGACCGGTGGGACAATCAGCGGAATCGGGGAAGTGCTTAAAGCACAAAATCCGGACATGACGATTTGGGCGGTAGAGCCTGAAAATGCGGCAATCCTGTCGGGAGGAAGCATTGGGACACATTTGCAGATGGGTATTGGCGACGGACTGATTCCGGAAAATCTGAATACAGATATTTATGATGATATCTGCATTGTGACAGATGATGAGGCAATCAGCACAGCGAAGGATCTTGCGCGGCGGGAAGGCCTCATGTGCGGGATATCAAGCGGCACCAATGTAGCGGCAGCCCTGCGGCTTGCAAAAGAGCTCGGCCCGGGAAAAACCGTTGTTACCGTTCTCCCGGATACGGCCGAACGGTATTTCAGTACGCCGCTGTTTGCGGAATAAGCAAAATTTTATGCTTTGTTAAGTGCTTCTTAAGAATTTGTCTGTTGAATAGATGATATAATAAATGCAGAAGTCCGGAAACGGACGGAAAACGGGGAGGATGGGGATATGAATCCCGGATTTGAGATCTGTAAATGGATCGTTATCATACTGTCTATTTATTCTGCGCCTATTATGATCTGGATGGTTATCACCACTCTAGCCGGTCTTGCGAAGCCAAGGGCGCTTGTACCCAAAGATTCCAGGCAATACCGTTTCGCTGTGTTGGTCTGCGCGCGAAACGAGGAACGTGTGATTGGCAACCTGATCGATAGTCTGAAAAAGCAGGATTATTCAAATTATCATATCTTTGTAGTAGCAGATAACTGTACGGATCATACGGCGCACGTTGCAGGGGCGTGCGGAGCAACTGTATTCGAGCGGTTCAATGAAAAAAAGAAAGGAAAGGGTTATGCCCTTCATTTTGGTATCAATAAGTTATTGCGCGAATATGCGGAAGATTATGATGCGGTGTGCATCTTTGATGCGGACAATTTAGCATCGCCGGCATTTTTGACTGAAATGAACCATGCGCTCAATGCGGGAGCCGATGTGGCGCTTGGCTACCGTGACACCAAAAATATACATGATTCGTGGATCAGCGAAGTCTACTCAATTTATTGGCTGATGCTCCAGAGATTCTATTATACATCAAGGCATACGCTCGGCTTTTCCAGTATGGTGGGAGGCACGGGTTTTGCATTCAAACTGTCTGCGCTTGGCGGGGAAGGCTGGACAACCTATTCCCTCACGGAAGACGTAGAGTTTTCCATTCAACAAATTTTAAAAGGACATAAGATTATCCCTGCAAGAAAAGCAGTGTTTTATGACGAGCAACCGGCGGAATACAGCGTGTCCGTCAAACAGCGGTTCCGCTGGATGGTGGGAGGAATGCAGTGTATTCCTTTGTATTTCAAACAAATTATGCGGCGGGTATTTCAGGGAAATTTGAAAGCGCTTGATCTTGCATGGTATATCTTATTTATTCCGGCGACCGGGCTTGCACTGCCGCTCAATGCGGCGAGTATCCTGATGATGTTGATGATGCCGGGTTTTGAAGCTTTTGCAGGGCCGGTGATACTCGCGTTATCCCTATTTAACTTTGGTCTTGGTGTGTTGGTGGCGTTTTTAACGTTGAAGCTCGAGAGGCGCAGAATTGGACCGATGGTACGGGGAATCCTGCTTTATCCGATTTTCTTGCTGACGATGATGTTTATTGCGCTCGGCGCTTTGTTCCGGCCTCATACGGAATGGGTACCCATCGAACACCAAAGCAAATATCGGATTGAAGATGTGGATATCAGTTGACTTGAGAGGATAAAGCGGCGGGGAAAACATCCTTGCCGCTGTTTTAATAGCGGGGAATTGTTTAAAAAATAGTAGAGAGAATATTCTGACAGGGGAGGAATAAATGGCGACATTTGATGAGATTTACAGGAGATTGCTTAAGAAAGCGGCGCGTGGAGAACGGGTTGGGGAAAAAGACTGCGATATGGATGACCTTGATTGCTTACTGCACCCGAATGCATATCCGCTGGTATGGAAAGTCGGTGTGTGCGATTGTCCGCCCGGACGGCAAGAAAGCTGCGTAAATGGATGTGAATTTGGGGCAATTCGGCCGGACGGCAAAGAGGGAATTGCAATCGATCCGAAAGAGTGCGTTGGATGCTGCACCTGCGTAGATGGATGCGACCGGGAAAAACTGAAGGCAAGCCGCGACGTGATTGCTGCGCTCAATGCTTTGCAGGAACGCAAAGGACCGGCCTATGCGTTGATCGCGCCAGCCTTTACCGGACAACTTGGCGAAGCTGTTACACCGGGAAAATTGAGGACGGCATTTAAAAAAATAGGATTTGACGGGATGATTGAAGTAGCTCTGTTTGCAGATATCCTGACGCTTAAAGAGGCACTTGAGTTCGATCAAAACATTCTACAGGAATCGGATTATCAGCTTACAAGCTGCTGCTGTCCGATGTGGATTGCCATGATCCGCAAGATATATCACGAATTAATGCCGCATGTGCCCGGCGCAGTCTCACCTATGGTTGCATGCGGGAGGGCCATAAAATCGCTTTATCCGGATGCGGTGACGGTATTTGTCGGCCCATGTATTGCCAAGAAAGCGGAAGCACGGGAACAAGATATTGCGGATGCGGTGGATTACGTACTGACTTTTCAGGAGGCACGAGATATTTTTGAAGCGGCGCAAATAGATCCGGGAGCACTCCCGGAAGACGATAAGGATCATTCTTCACGGGCCGGGCGGATTTATGCACGGAAGGGTGGAGTAAGCGAAGCTGTCAAAGCGACGGTAAACCGGCTGAATCCTGACCGAAAAATTACTGTGCGAACCCAGCAGGCAGATGGCGTCCCGGCATGCAAGGAAATGTTGTCTGCACTGCGCGAAGGAAAAACGAATGCCAATTTTTTTGAAGGTATGGGTTGTACAGGAGGCTGCGTGGGAGGCCCTAAGGCACTTATTAACCGGGAAGAAGGGACGGAGCAGGTAGAGGCATATGGGGCGCGTGCGGCTTATCCGACGCCGATCGATAATCCCTATGTGATTGAGCTGCTCCACCGCATGGGATTTGATACGGTGGAGAGTCTGCTTGAGCACAGTGATATTTTCACCCGGAACTTTAAGTAACAAAGCGAAAAAAGCATCCCATGGGATGCTTTTTTCAGTCTTTGAAAAAGATCATTTGCTGCTTATTGATATCCCCGGAGCCAAGCGTCATTACGATATCGCCCGGTTTCCAATTTTTGAGAAGATAATCCTTAATTCCTTGAAAAGTAGGAATATACATGCAGGAACAGGAGTTGGAGTTGATTGCCGCGACCACGTCGCGCGCGTGGATTCCCTGCGTATCCGTATCTCTCCCGGGATAAATATCAGGCATCAGCACTTCGTCCGCGTTGCCGAAACACTGGGCGTATTTATCTTTTAACGTGCGTGCACGCGTATAGGAATTGCATTGGAAAACCACCCACAGCTTGTGATGGGGGACGAGGGAAGCCGCCTCGAGGCATGCTGAAATCTCACTTGGATGATGTGCATAATCATGAAATACACGCACGCCGTCCCGCTCGCCAACCAGCTCAAAGCGCCGCCCGGCAAGCCGGTAATCTTTGAGCGCGCTGATGGATGTTTTGACATCAACGCCAAACACTTCAAAGGCAAAAGCGGTTGCTGCAAGAGCGTTGCGCAGGTTATGCAGACCGGGCACGGTAAGCTCCAGCGTTCCCAGTTTTTGCCCGCGGCAAACCACGGTTCCACTGCCGCAGCCAAGCTCATTAAACTCAGGAGATTCCAGATACCAATCGCTGCTTGGGCCGTCATTATAAGTAACGATACGACATGGTGCATAGTCTTTCAGACGGTAAGCGAGCGTATCCGACTGGTTCAATAGCAAGATTCCATTTTCATCCATTTTTTGAATGAACTCTACAAACGTATCAAAGATATCGTTAATGTCACGATAACAGTCAAGATGATCATCGTCTATATTGTTGACCAGGATATGCGTTGGATGCAATGTAAGAAAACTGCGCACATATTCGCAGGCTTCCGTAATGAAAGCGTCATTCGTGCCGATTTTTACGCCGCCGGACAAAAAATCGACCATACCGCCCACGTGAACCGTGCAGTCTTCTTCCGAATGCTGCATGATAAGCGCAAGCATAGAAGTGATGGTTGTCTTTCCGTGGCATCCCGAAATGCAGGCTACACGCTCGTAGTGGCTGGAAATCAACCCCAACAACTTGGACCGTTCAAGCATCGGAATTTCATGCGCCGCCGCGTAGGCATATTCCGGATTATATGGCTTGATTGCAGCGGTGTATACCACGAGGCCTGCGCCGTGTACATTTTTTTCATCGTGCCCAAAAGTAACGGGAATTCCTTTTTGCTCCAACTGGCGGGTAAACGCCGACTCTTTCATATCGGAACCTGTTACCATATAGCCATTGGCCGACAGGATCTGTGCAAGACCGCTCATAGAACAACCGCCGATTCCAATAAAGTGTATCTTTTTATCATTAGGAATTATTAACTTTGTATCCATTCGATTCTCCCGATTTCATTCCGGCTATTTTGACCGGTACGCGCGAAAGTTAATCAGCGCTTTTATATTATACTGAATATGAAATGTTTTATCAACCGCTTTTCAGATGCCTTTTTCTATGGGATGTGCTATAATAAACAATATGAGCGATGAAATGGTGAAAATTAAATTATCGGACGGCAGTGAGCTTAGCGTCGGCGTGGCAAGAAAAACGATGAAAAATATTCGTTTACGTGTCCGTTCTGATGGAAGCGTTTGCGTTAGCGCACCTTTCGGCGTAAGCAGCGGGCGGATACAGGAGTTTGTTTCTGCAAAAAGCGCATGGATCGAAAATCATATCAATCATCTGCCGCGGCAGAAATCAGATGATGGGCATGTCCTTTTTATGGGAACCAATTATGCGCTGGAGGTTGTAAAAGACCGCCGGACCGGGGTTGCGCTGAATGGCGAAGATATGACAATTTTTTGCAGCAGGCCTGAGGAGTATAAAGAGGTGCTCCAGAATTGGTGGGTACAGCAGGCGCTTGCTTATCTTGGGGATGCCGTAAATAAGTGGTATCCGGTTTTGGGGCAGGATGAAGCGGAAAAACCCGTGATTAAAGTCCGGAAGATGCGAACTTTGTGGGGAAGCTGCACGAGCACACAAAGAACGATCCGTTTTAACTACTATTTAATGTGTTCAACCGCAGACTGCATTGAATACGTAGTATTGCACGAATTGACCCATCTGCTTTATCCGGATCACGGCCCCGGATTTAAAGCTTTCCTTTCCGACCATATGCCGGATTGGAAAGAACGGAAACGGCGGCTTGAAAGCCAGTGCGCGGGAATGCGCATGATTTAAAAATTAGCAGAAAAAGATCGTTTTTCAGTCGGAATTCTCTTGACAACATTAAGCTTTATCTATTATAATAATTCTTGCGCGCAACGGACGCGTATTATACGCGGGCGTGGCGGAATTGGCAGACGCGCCAGACTTAGGATCTGGTGCCTTAGGCGTGAAGGTTCGAGTCCTTTCGCCCGCACCAATTTCATATGCGGGAGTGGCTCAGTGGTAGAGCGTCGCCTTGCCAAGGCGAATGTCGCGAGTTCGAATCTCGTCTTCCGCTCCATGACGTAAAATGTCGTTCCCATCGAAATGATGGGAACGTACATTTTAGAAAGATGGAAATGCGGGTGTAGCTCAGTGGTAGAGCACCGGCTTCCCAAGCCGGCTATGTGGGTTCGATTCCCATCACCCGCTCCATTTCGCAAACGGTTCGTGTGGCTTTTGCGCAATAGATAGGTTTCGCAGCAGCGAATATTTATCCTCTGTCACAATGGTTTAATGAAGCGGCAGGAGGAAGAGAATAAGGACGTATATGCGGGTGTGGCTCAATGGTAGAGCGTCGGCCTTCCAAGCCGAATGCGTGGGTTCGATTCCCATCACCCGCTCCATAAATGGTCTGGACCACTAGCTCAGTTGGCTAGAGCACCTGACTCTTAATCAGGGTGTCCAGGGTTCGAGTCCCTGGTGGTCCACCAAAGGAAAAGGCTTTACAAGGCAGATTGTGAAGCCTTTTCTTATTATTTTTACTTATGTGTTATTACGTATTGTTTTGTATAATTATGGACGCAAGGTGCCGTACAAATATCATACCAACTTACGTCTATTTCAGTTTAGTTATGCGCTCAAAAGAATAGCATCTTTCATTAACTCCAAATTGTCATGCACATAGTATAGCTTCACTGTTATTTCTATGCTCTTGTATCATGGTTTTGCTTATGGTTATGATATCGACACTGCGCGAATAAAGGATTGAGCCAGAGCTATGGGGTAATTCGTGGGGGGCAAGCATCAGGACATCTAAGCTTTCTTTTGCCGCATATACTTCAAAAATTTCTTAAATCGGCCGGAATGCCGGTTGGATGAGCGGATGTACCCACCATATTTTCCGGATATTAAATATTTGCACTCATACTCCACATACGGTTTTTATAATAATATGCCCGGAGTGTTGTGATAATGTCTGACATAGTTCGTCATCAAAAGGAATATTGCGGATGGACTTTTTGCTTTTACATGGTTTAATTAATATGCCGGAAGAAGATTCCGAAATAGACCGCCTTACGCGAAATAAGCCGTTTTTCAAATCTATACCGCCCAACGTAGGGAGACTATGCCTTTCTTGCGGGGCGGCAAGCCATTCGTATGTCTCATGGTCATATAGCTTAAATGTGCCGGACGTTTGCAGTGTGTGTCAACGGCCTGAAATCAAGGCCTTACAGCCGTATATATGTCTGTCTGTTTTCTAATAGTTTCTCTGAATTTCCATGAAAAAACCGGAGGTTATGCTATAATAAATGCGGAGGCATTGAAGATGCGAGTGATAGAAACAAGTGGAGCAGACGCGCGTTTTCAGCTTCTTTGCCGAGAGCTGGATCAAGAATACTTCCGGCTATTTGGAGAGGCATCTTTAAAATATCGGGATGTGAACCGGATTGAAGAAGCCGCGTGTGTAGTCTTGGTGCTTGAAGATAAAAGAGCAATCGGGTGTGGTTGTATTCGCAGTACCGCAGCAAGCGATGCAGCGGAAATAAAACGCGTTCTGGTAAAGCCTGAATGGAGGCGCCGGGGAATTGGCGCGGCGATTGTAAAACGGCTTGAAGAAAAAGCGAAGGAATTTGGATTTACGGCGATAATCCTGGAGGCGGGTAAAGAAATGCCGTGGGCGATTGCGCTGTATGAAAAACTGGGCTATCGTTTTATTCCGAATTATGGCAGTTTTGACAGGGATGAAGCGGTCGTGTGCATGGAAAAGGATTTGAAATAAGGGAGGAAAGTTATGGACAAGATCGAAACGGTACAAAAAGAGATGATCGCGGCGATGAAGGCGAAGGACGGCGAACGCAAAGAGACGCTTACACTTCTCTTATCGGCGCTGAAAGCAAAGGCAAAAGATAAACGGGAACCGCTGACTGAGGAAGAAGAAAATACGATTATTCTAAAAGAAATAAAGCAGGCGGAGGAAAGTCTTGCAGGGGCGAAAAAAGCCGGACGGTCTGATTTGATTGATATGAATGAAAGACGGATAACTGCCCTGATGGAGTTTGCCCCGAAGCAAATGGATGAGGGAGAAATCAAACAAATTATTGCCGATGTTTTGCGGCAGCTGGAAATTGAAAAGCCGGAAGCTAAGGATAAAGGCAATATTATGAAAAATTTGATGCCGCGCGTGAAGGGAAAGGCCGATGGCGGGCTTGTAAACCGCTTGGTGGGGGAACTAATGAAGTAGGCTGTTTTCAGGCATTCCAAAATCCCTGGGGAACCGGGGATTTTGCCGTTTTTTAAGAACTTTAAACTGCAGCGATTTGTTTTTTTACAAAGGAAACAATAAAATTTACCGCCGCGCCAATCATGGCGCCGCCAATCCCAGTATACAGCATCCCGAGAACAGACTGTGGGAGGAGGTTGGAAGAACGAAGCAAAATACCAAACGTAATCATACATGCCATAATAATATAGCCCTTTACGTCAAAAAATGCGAATGCACATATTTTTTGACGTGGAAAAGCCTCGATACGGGCGGTATGCTTACGAAAGAGGCGAAAGAAAATAAGCTTGAAAAAGAGAAAAAAGACCACTGCAGTCACCGGAAGGGAGAGCCACAATGGATCCGGATTTCCCAGCAGGGCTGGCAGGCCGATCGAAAGAACGGCCGTACCTGCAATACTCCAGACAATTCCTGCCAGTAGAGGCAGGTACTTTTTATTAATTCGTGGGGCATGGGTGAAACTTGCATCCCGTGCAGTCATTGGAACACACCTCGGTTTCGATTTTAAATTTGGAATGCTTCAGGCTCAGGTTTCTTCATCAAAAAAGTGTTCGGCCTTGAGAAACTCGCCGTTTTCCTGGCGAATAAATGCCGTTTCATAAGCAGAATCCAAAAAGGGTATGATGGCAGGATCATAACTGCATATTATGCGCAGGGGGAAAGCAGAGGTATTCCCCGGCGTATTCATATAAACGGCATCCTCATCACCTGCCAGAAAGACCCAGCCGGAATCAGATGTATCCGGAATCGGAAAATCGCGGTACATGATACCGATCTCATAACCGCCTACAGAAATCCTGTCACTGACAACACATCCGGAATCCGCATTTTCGATCCCGGGATCCAGGGAACTTTCCAGATCCTGAAAATATTTTTTTCGCTGTTCCATAAAATAAGCGCTCCTTTTCATAAGACATAGTGTACCCCTAATCCTGTGGGGAATCAACAAACATTTTACTTGATATTAATAAACGGATTCCCTAAAAAAATGCATAAAGCTTGCAAAAATGGAGAAGTAGATGTATAATAACGAAGCACCCCTAAATTAGGGAAAGGAATCAGTATGAAAAGAACACTTGTAAAAACTTGCCGGCTTGTGTGTGCCGGAGTGCTTGCTTTGGCAATTAGTACTGCCTTTTTGCCATGTGCAATGGCGGCAGGAGTATCTGCATCAACTGAAATGGAAGCGTTTGGGGAAGAACGGGCGGAAGCGCTTGCAGAAAGCATCTCAGAGGCTGTATTTGAAACATTTACGGATGAAACTTTGGTTACGCCCTATGAATATGTTCCCTATGGAGACTTAACGGTTCTTTCGGGCTGCAGCGCCGAGGAACTGGAAGCTTTGCTGAAAGATTCCGGGCTCGAGGGATTGGGAAGTTGTTATGCAGAAAAAGAGCAGACACATGGAATCAATGCGCTTTTCCTGATTAGTGTAGCACAGCTTGAAAGTGGATTCGGGAAGAGCAAACTGGCACAAAATTGCAATAACCTTGGCGGAATTAAAAACGGGAATAATGGATATATGGAGTTTCCAACGAAACAGGATTGCGTGGACTATCAGGCGACCTTGCTGCGTGACGATTATCTTGATGAAAATGGAAAATATTTTGAGGGAAAAACGACAAAAGATGTGAGCCAAAGCTACTGCGGAGGATCGGAATCATGGTATACGCAGGTAGAATCGCTGATGCGAACCAATTTTGAAAAGATCATGGAGATGCGCGAAGCATCTTGACGGGAAATGAAGGAAGAACCATGCATGCTCCGGTGAGCGGCATGGTTTTTTTGTATTCGATAACTTGGTTTTCTTGCGTGATGATTGAACCCGTGGCTCGGATAGCGTATAATGGGGACAGAAATGAAGCATAGCGGAAGGAGAAAGACATGAAAAAAATTACATTGGTGTTGGATGGCGTCGCAGACCGGCCAAATGCCGCCCTCGCGGGGAAAACACCGCTTGAATATGCAAAAACCCCAAACCTTGACGCACTTTACAAAAAATCGCTTGGAGGGACAGTGCTTACTATTCCGGAAGGGCTTGAAGTAGGGAGTGCCGTTGCAAACCTGAGCCTCCTTGGGTTTGACCCCCATACGTACAGAGGACGTTCGATTATTGAAGCGGCGGGTCTGCACCTGCCGATGAATGAAAATGATTTATATATTCGCTGCAATCTTGTAGCGTTTGAGGGCGGTTCCTTTGAGACAAGCCGCATTAAGAGCTATAGCGCATACGACATTGCGACCGAGATTGCCGAGCCCGTTGTGCGGGAATTGGCGGAAGCAGTATTTGACGACGAATTCGAGCTTGTTTATTGTGGCTCTTTCCGCTGCACGCTGATTGTGAAAAATGGGAAGAAGCTTTATCCGGTAGATTTTATGCCCGCCCACGACATTATCGGACAGGATATTGCTCCGTTTATCAGGATGGAAGGAAACCAGGCAAAGTTTTTTGAACTCATGAAAAAATCGTATGATTTTCTGCAAAAGAAGGATATCCCTGCAAATGGTATGTGGATGTGGGGCGCATCGATCATGCCTGAAATCAAAGGCGACACCCGCGGCCGTGTCGCGCTTTCGGAAACTCTGCTTATGGACGGGATTACAACGATTGCCGGGCTTCCCAATGTTGGCACGAAACGGGAAGGCCGTACATTTGAAAACTTTCTTGAAGAAAAGCTTGAGAAGGCAATTAACGCGGTGAAGGAATATGAGGATATCTACGTCCATATTCAGGAAACGGATGACCTCTCCCACGAGCTTCAGCCGGTAGAAAAAATGCAGGCTGTAGAGGCGATAGACAGAGTATTCCTGGGGGAATTCCTTGGGAATATTGGAAATGATTATACAATTTCAGTGGCATCTGACCACTTTACGTTCTCCGATACTGGCGCTCACGGCGGGGAACCGGTGCCCTTCCTGTTTTATGATTCACATAACGAACGGGAACAGGGCGGGCGTTTTACGGAACAGGACAGCCGGAATAAAAAACACCTTATCACTGCGGCAGAGCTTAAGGCAATGCAGAAACAAGCCGAAGAGAGAAGATGAATTATCCTTGACACATTTTGGCAAGTCTGCTATAATAAGCAATCATAAACAGAGAAACCAGTGATTCAGAGGAGTAACCGGAAGAACCGCTTTCAAGAGAGCAATGGGTGGTGGGATCATTGCAGCAGAGGATTTTCGGTGAATGGACTGATGAGGGCAGGGAGAACAACGAGAGTTTAGTAATACCTGACGGAATTTCCAACCGTTATCATGGAAACGCAATTGTTTGATTGTGACAGAGAGGGCGCATTGCGCCAATCCGGGTGGCACCGCAGAAGTTTTAGGCTTTTGTCCCAGAAAGTTGGGATAAAAGCCTTTTTGGCTTTATTCATAAATATTTGAAGGGAGAGCAAAGCAATGGTAAAGATTCCGCACAGACTCTATTTAAGTGAAGACGAGATGCCAAAGCAGTGGTATAATATGCGCGCAGATATGAAAGAATTGCCTGCGCCTATGATCAATCCGGCAACGATGCAGCCGGCGACGGAGGAGGACATTTATCCGGTATTTTGTGAAAAATTGGCGCATCAGGAATTAGATAATGAGACGCGCTACGTAGATATTCCGGAAGAAGTTCTGGAAATGTACAAAATTTACCGCCCATCTCCGCTGATCCGTGCGTTCAATCTGGAAAAGACATTAGACACGCCCGCAAAGATCTACTATAAGTTTGAAGGCAATAATACGTCGGGCAGCCATAAGCTTAATTCTGCAATTGCACAGGCATATTACGCGAAGGACCAGGGGCTGAAAGGGCTGACAACAGAAACGGGAGCAGGCCAATGGGGTACCGCGCTCGCAGAAGCATGTTCTTATTTTGGGTTGCCGCTTACAGTATTCATGGTGAAGGTTTCTTATCAGCAAAAGCCGTTTCGCAAAGCGGTAATGCAGACTTTTGATGCAGACGTAATTGCCAGCCCGAGCAATACCACGGAGATAGGCCGCAAGATCCTGGCAGAAAACCCAAATACATCGGGCAGCCTTGGCTGCGCGATCTCCGAAGCGGTGGAAAAGGCAGTCTCCACGGAAGGGTATCGCTATGTGCTCGGATCGGTGCTGAACCAGGTGCTGCTCCACCAATCAATTATTGGTCTGGAATCCAAGATCGCGATGGAAAAGCTTGATGAATACCCGGATATCGTAATTGGCTGCGCCGGAGGCGGATCGAATTTGGGCGGCCTGATCGCACCGTTTATGCAGGATAAGCTGACAGGGAAGGCAAACCCGCGGATTGTCGCAGTGGAACCGGCATCCTGTCCGTCCTTTACGCGTGGTAAATATGCATATGATTTCTGTGATACGGGCAAGATTACTCCAATGGCTAAAATGTACACATTGGGAAGCGGCTTTATTCCCTCCGCAAACCATGCGGGCGGATTGAGGTATCACGGAATGTCGCCAATTCTGTCGAAGTTGTACCACGACAAGTATATGGAGGCCGTGGCGGTTGAACAGAGCAAGGTGTTTGAGGCGGCAGTGCTGTTCGCTAAAAAAGAAACGATCCTGCCTGCGCCGGAATCTGCCCATGCGATTCGTACGGCCATTGACGAGGCGCTAAAATGCAAAGAGTCAGGCGAACGGAAGACGATCCTGTTCGGCCTTACGGGGACGGGCTATTTCGATATGACGGCATATGAATCCTACCATGACGGAAAAATGAACGATTATATTCCGACAGATGAAGAATTACAGAAAGGCTTTGACAGCCTGCCGGAAATCCCTGTAAAGTAAGAGAGAAACGTAACAAAAAACGTGTGCCGCCGGCACGCGTTTTTTGTTTGTTGCGTAAAATTCTGTTTTAACGTAAAATGGTAACGGGGAAAACGATGGGAGTATTATATGAAAAAATTTTTTAGCTTCTTCATCAGCCGGATGTTCATTGTATTTGCGTTGATTGGCATTCAGGCATGGATCATTATTAGTCTTTTTCTGTATTTTGACGATCAATCACAAACTATTCGGACAATTTTCTGGGTGGTAAGCCTTGTAATGGCGCTTTATATTGTAAACAAGCGGCAGAACCCCTCTTATAAGCTTGCTTGGATTATCGTGATTCTGGTATTGCCCGTATTCGGTGTGCTGATGTATATCTTTTTCAGCCAGCGCCAGCTGACCAGAAAAATGCGCCGAAAAGCGGAAGCGGAACTTGAAAAATCAAAGCCGCTTTTAGGACAGGACCGCAGAGTGACGCACACACTTAAACAGAAAAACCTCGATGCGCTGCGGCAGACAGACTATATACGCCGGGCAAGTACGTTCCCCGTGTATGATAATACGGAATCTGAGTATTTTCCCAGTGGAGAAGCGTTTTTTGAGCAGCTTAAAACAGAATTGGAAAAAGCGGAACACTATATTTTCATGGAATATTTTATTGTGGAAAAGGGTGTTATGTGGG
The DNA here is from genome assembly GCF_014287795.1 of Christensenella tenuis. Lineage (GTDB taxonomy): Bacteria > Bacillota > Clostridia > Christensenellales > Christensenellaceae > Christensenella > Christensenella tenuis. The sequence continues at coordinate 715,050 of NZ_JACOON010000001.1, read as the reverse complement.
ACAGCATACTCGAAATCCTGCGGCGCAAAGTAGCCGAAGGGGTGGATGTGCGTTTTATGTACGACGACATGGGCTGCGCGCGTACGCTCCCATTCCGTTATTTTAAGCGGCTGCGGGAAATGGGAATCAAGGCTACGGTATTCAATCCGCTGAGGCCTGAGCTCTCATCGATTTTTAATAACCGCAACCACCGCAAGGTAACTGTGGTCGACGGGCATACGGCATTTTGCAGCGGGGCGAATCTTGCCGATGAATATATCAACGCAATCGAACGCTTTGGGCACTGGAAAGACGGCGCGGTTATGCTGAAGGGTGCGGGAGCGTGGGCGTTTGCCGTGATGTTCCTGCAGGCATGGAATTTTATGATGCAGGAAGATGAAGATTATTCCGTATTCCGGCCGAAACCGCGGGATTTGGAAGGATTTGAATCCGATGGATATGTCCAGCCATTCACGGATGATCCGATGGACGATGAATATGTCAGTGAAAATACCTATATGAATATGCTCAGCAGGGCAAAGCGGTATCTTTATATCAATACACCCTACCTGATCCTTGATAATGAATTTATGACTGCGCTTGAAAATGCGGCCAAAAGCGGCGTAGATGTACGTATTACCACACCACACATTCCAGACAAAAAGATGGTGTTCCTGCTTACGCGGGCGCATTATGAGGAATTGCTTAAGGCGGGGGTCAAAATTTACGAATATACCCCGGGGTTCGTTCACACCAAAACCTTTGTGTGTGACGATGAATTCGGGATTATCGGCACGATCAACCTCGATTACCGTAGCTTATTCCTGCACTATGAGTGCGGTGTGTGGCTCTATGGAACCAAGACGATCGGACAGCTCAAGGAGGATTATTTGGAAACGCTCAAGGTATGCCAGGAGATATCCTATGAGGAAATATGCCGCCGTCCCTGGTATATCCGTCTGATGCAGGCGATTTTACGCGTGTTTGCACCGCTGATGTAATAAAAAGGAATTTTTTGGGTATCAATATACCGTTCAAAACTTTAATTGGAGAAAAGCAGTATGACATTAATGGATACCGGTGTTGGCCTGCTCGCGGATCAGGCTTCAGGCGTTACCACGCAAACAGTTGGAAACGCTTTTGAAAAGTGGGAGAGTGAAGTTTTTTCGCTTGGGCTTGTCAATACAGTTATTTATGCGGCCATTGTTGCGGCGATTGCCTTTATCATTATTAAACTGATCCAGCACTTTTTGGCACGGAAACTGACGGGAAACGCGCGGATTTTTTACAGGTTGATCTATGTGGCGATTATTATTGTTGCAGTACTGTGTGTACTTATGACAATAAAGCCGCTCAGCAGCCTTGGAACGGGCCTGCTTGCGAGCTCAGGAATTGCCGGTATTGTTATCGGCCTTGCAGCGCAGCAGACGCTGGGCAATGTGTTTAGCGGCATTTCCATCAGTGCTGCGAAGCCCTTCGAGGTTGGAGAATTTATTGAAATACTGAATGTAACGCCGCCTGTTATGGGGGTGGTTAAGGACATTGGCCTGCGTCATACGACGATTCTCGATGCTTCAAATAAGAGCATCGTGATTCCCAACAGCATTATTGATAAAGATATGATTCGCGCCTCACATATAATTGAACAGGCAAATGTATGCAGCTTCCTTGATGTAGGAATTTCCTACGACAGTGATATTGATCTGGCCATGAAGCTTCTTGCGGATACGGTGCAGGCACATCCGGGGACGCTTGACGTGCGCACGGAGAAGGAAAAGGACAGCGGAGCGCCGGCTGTCACCGTCCGTGTGCAGGACCTTGGGGAATCCGCAATCCAGTTGAGGGCATTTGTATGGACGCCGGACACATCCTCCAGCTTTCCGGTTCTGTCTGATTTGCGGTATACGGTAAAAAAGGAATTTGACCGGCAAGGGATAGAGATTCCGTATCCATACCGGAATGTGGTTTTAAAAGATAACAAAAAAGACGCTCCGTGATCGAAGCGCCTTTTTATGGCACTTTTCTTGTAAAGGGGAAAAATCAATTAATTGCGGCTGATACCGGTTCAGCCTGCGTTTCTGCAGTCGTAGCAAGGCTCTCCGCCAAGTTTTGTACGGGAAGCGGAGTGCTCGGGATCGTCACAAAGATCATTGCGAGGCCCACGAGAATGACCGCTGCGAGTGCAATAAATTTTGCTGTCAGACTATGTGACATTTGTTTCACTTCCTTTCCCGAATAAGTTGTTCTGCTTTAATAATGGACGCTTTTTTCTCCGCGGAAACATGAAAATCTTATCTTGCTATTCGCTTTTTTGTGTAGTAGAATAATTAAAGATACATAAGAACCTTTAAATTGGTACAGAGAGGCTGATAAGGTTTTACACATTTGTTTTTCGTGCAATCACAATGTCTTTCTGATATGGAGAGATATTTTTTTTGCCTCCGAGGGCGGATTCATGCGCAGGCTATGTACCAAATCGATAAAACAGGAGGAAATTGATGAAACATTTACTGGATCCAATGGATATATCGGTGGAAGAGATCGACGAGTTACTGGATTTAGCAGGGAAAATCATTGCAGAACCGGAAAAATACCAGGAAGTGTGCAGGCATAAAAAGCTGGCTACACTTTTTTTTGAACCTTCGACGCGTACCCGGCTGAGCTTTGAAGCGGCAATGCATGAACTCGGCGGCGATGTAATCGGCTTTGCGGGAGCGGACAACAGTTCGGCTTCCAAAGGAGAAAGCGTTGCAGATACGGTGCGCACGGTGGAGTGTTATGCAGATATTATCGCGATGCGCCACCCAAAAGAGGGCGCGGCAATGGTTGCTTCACAAAATGTAGCAATCCCGATCATCAATGCGGGCGATGGAGGACATCAGCATCCAACCCAGACGCTTACAGATTTGCTTACAATTCGCTCTCTTAAGGGACGGCTTGACCACTTGACGATCGGCATGTGCGGAGACCTTAAATTTGGACGTACGGTGCATTCTTTGATCCGTGCGCTTTCGCGGTATACAAATATCAAATTTGTGTTCATTTCGCCTAAAGAATTGAAAGTTCCACGGTATGTAAAAGAAGACGTACTTAAAAATAATGAAAATGTCACCTATGTACAATATGAACGTTTGGAAGAGATCATTTCCGATCTCGATATCCTTTACATGACGCGTGTCCAGCGGGAACGCTTCTTCAATGAGGAAGACTATATTCGCCTGCGGGACAGCTATATTCTTGATGCGGAGAAGATGAAGCTTGCAAAAGAAGATATGATTGTTATGCATCCGCTGCCGAGAGTCAATGAAATCTCCGTGGAAGTAGACAAAGATCCGCGCGCGGTCTATTTTAAGCAGGCGTTATTCGGAAAGTATGTCAGGATGGCTCTTATCATGACGATGTTGGGGGTAAATGTGTAATGTTAAGTATCGATAGTGTGGAAAGAGGCGTGGTGATCGATCATATCAAGGCCGGGAAGGCCATGAGCATCTATAATTATCTGGGGCTTGATAAACTGGATTGTGCCGTAGCGATTATTAAAAATGTAAAAAGCAATCGTATGGGCAAAAAGGATATCATCAAAATTGAAAATGAGATTGAAACAGATCTTGAAATGCTTGGTTTTATCGACCCGAATATCACAGTGAATATCATTGACGGCGGAAAGATCATTGAAAAGATGAACCTCACGCTTCCTAAGCGGGTTGTGAACATTGTCAAATGTAAAAATCCACGGTGCATTACTTCGGTGGAGCAGGAGCTTCCGCACGTATTTAACCTCACGGACGCGGAACGGGGAATTTACCGCTGCGCTTACTGCGAGCAGCAGGCGGAACGGTAAAAATGATTTGCATAAATATTCATATCGGTGTATAATTATGCTATTGAATTGGAAACGAGGTAAATACTATGAAGCATCTACTCAAAATGAGCGATCTTAATAAAGAACAGATCACTGAAATTCTCGATCTGGCGGATAAACTGAAGGCAGAAAACAAGCAAGGGATCAAGCATCCGCTCCTTGCAGGGAAGACCCTGGGAATGATTTTCCAGAAATCTTCCACGCGGACAAGGGTTTCTTTTGAGGTCGGCATGTATCAGCTTGGCGGCTATCCGCTGTTTCTTTCCTCGAACGACCTTCAGATCGGCCGGGGAGAGCCTGTTGAAGACACGGCGCGGGTATTGTCGCGCTACCTTGACGGCATTATGATTCGTACCTATGCGCAGCAAGAGGTGGAAGACCTTGCAAAATACGGCAGTATTCCGGTTATCAACGGCCTTACGGACTATGCGCATCCATGCCAGGTTCTGGCAGACTTAATGACGATACGTGAATATAAGAAGAATTTTGACGGGCTCAAGATGGCATATATCGGTGATGGAAATAATATGGCAAATTCACTGATTGTGGGCGGACTCACTATGGGTATGGAAGTTGCGTGTGCAATCCCGGAAAATTATTGGCCCGATCCATCGGTGCTGGAATTTGCCAAAAAGTATCCCAAGTTTTCTATTTCAGGAGATATTTATGCGGCGGCAAAGGATGCGGACGTGCTCTTTACGGACGTTTGGGCATCTATGGGGCATGAAGCGCAGATTGCAGAGCGCCAGAAGGCGTTCCAAGGCATCCAGATCAACAAGGATGTAATGGCGGCCGCAAAACCAGATGCTATGGTACAGCATTGCTTGCCCGCGCATCGCGAAGAAGAAATTACGGCCGAAGTATTTGAGGCGCATGCACAGGAGATTTTCGATGAGGCGGAAAACCGTATGCATGCCCAAAAAGCAGTGATGGTTATGCTCATGGGCAATAAATAAAAAGTACGGATGAAAAAAGCGCGGGTTCCGCGCTTTTTTAATGTTCTCTTTCCCCATACGGTTTAAGAATGAAGCAAATTGATAGAAATATCTTAAAATCTCCGGAAAGGAAAAAGAACAATGAAACAAATAGCGGATAAAACATATGGACTCTTTATCGACGGGAAGTGGTCGGCAGCGGGCGACGGAGGGACCTTTGATACCTTTTGCCCGGCGAATGGGGAGAAGCTTTCCACCTGTGCGGAGGCAACGGAGCAGGATGTGGATAGGGCCGTAAATGCGGCATGGCACGCGTGGGAAACCTGGAAGGATGTGAGCCCGGAAGAACGGCAGAAAATATTGCTCCGGGTCGCGGAGGTCATCGACGAGAATAGGGAGCGGCTTGCGCAGATTGAAATGCTGGATAATGGAAAACCTATCCGGGAAACATTGAATGCGGATGTGCCGCTGGCGGCTGACCATTTTCGCTATTTTGCGGGGGCAGTACGTACAGAGGAAGGGGAAGCGATGATGCTGGATAAAAATACGCTGAACCTAATCCTGCGTGAACCGATTGGCGTGGTCGGACAGATTGTCCCGTGGAATTTTCCATTCCTGATGGCGGCGTGGAAGTTGGCTCCCGTGCTTGCGGCGGGATGCTGCACCGTACTGAAACCGTCGAGCAGCACGCCCCTTTCTGTACTTGAACTAGCTAAGCTCACACAAGATATCCTCCCTCCCGGCGTCTTTAATGTGGTGACAGGCAAAGGATCGAAATCGGGGGAATATATTCTGAGGCACAAAGGGTTTGCCAAGCTCGCATTTACAGGTTCGACGGAGGTCGGCGTCTCCGTTGCGGAAGCAGCGGCGGAAAAGCTGATCCCGGCGACACTCGAACTGGGCGGAAAGTCTGCTAATATTTTCTTCCCGGATTGCGATTGGGAGATGGCGATGGAAGGCGTACAGCTTGGCATCTTGTTTAATCAAGGACAGGTATGCAGCGCGGGCTCGCGCGTATTTGTGCAGGAAGATATCTATGACCGCTTTATTGAAGATGCAGTAAAACGGTTTGACCGCGTGAAGGTTGGCGAGCCATGGAAAGAAGATACCCAGATGGGTGCGCAGATTTCGGAAGGACAGCTCAAAAAAGTGCTGAACTATATTGAGATCGGAAAGCAAGAAGGCGCAAAAGTAGCTTGCGGCGGTGTGCGCATTATGGAAAACGGCCTCGATCAGGGGTATTTCATGCGCCCGACCTTGCTTGTAGATGTAAAAAATGATATGCGTGTGGCACAAGAAGAAATTTTTGGACCGGTTGCGGTTGTGATCAAATTCAAAACAGAAGATGAGGTTGTTGATCTCGCCAATGACAGTGAATACGGCCTCGGCGGCGGAGTATGGACGCGGGATCTGAACCGTGCGATTCGCGTAGCGCGCGGGGTGAAGACAGGACGGATGTGGGTCAATACATATAATTCATTCCCGGCAGGGGCGCCATTCGGCGGTTATAAGAAGTCTGGGATTGGCCGTGAAACACATAAGGTAATCCTTGAACATTATACACAGATGAAAAATATTGTAATCAATCTTTCGGAGAAACCGTCGGGTCTTTATTGAAAGACCCAGATTTCCATAAAAAATGCCTGGTCCAAGTGGATCAGGCATTTTTTATACTGCTTTACTTGGCTTCCGCATCATGCAACACGATAGTCTGTGCATTTGCTTGCGGCGGAATAGAGAAAGTCATGCGGCCGTCTGTAGTAACAGTGACCTTCTGGCCCTTAGCGAGATCTTTCATGGCAAGTGTTTTACCCGGCTCGCTTTCGGAAGAGATTATGGTATCTGCCGACACCACAGCGCGCAGGTCATCTACCGCGTCGCCGCCCTCTGCCTTTTGTACATAGACGAGAAGATAATCGCCGTCCTCGGTGATTTCTGTGATCGTTCCGTTAAATTCCTTCTGCACATCGGCGGTCATACCGCCCTCCTCCTGTGCTGTCACTATAAGCTTATCCGGGGATCCTTGTGGAGGTTCGGAAGCAGTTACGGGGGTAGAAGCCGAGAAATAGGCTTCTACGGTGTCGCCGGCATGGATTGTGCCTTCCTGGTACGAACTGGTTCCACCATCTTTTTCAACCGGCGTCTGGTCCGTCAGATGCAAGATCATAGACTGATAAGTAGCGCCGGAATCCGTATCGCTGCCGTCGACTGTGATACTGGTGGTGCCGTCCGCCATTGTAATATCCGTTACGGTGCCTGTAACGGCAAGAATGAGATCATCAGACGGCGAAGCAGAAACAGACGGTTCTGATGCCGGGGAACAGCCTGCAAGAACAAACAGGGAGCATATGGCAAGCGCCAAAGTTCCCAATAAACTTTTTTTCATCATAAAGTTCCTCCAATATAGAATACTGTATATATTAATACACACCCGGCCTCTATGGCAAACGGCGGAAGCGTTCATTCAGAATAAATTTACAAAGGACGAAGCCAGTGCTTTATGCTATAATAAAGGCACGAGGACAAAGCTTATGGATAAAAAACGCGAAAAAAAGTACCTGAAACTCAATCCCAAAGTGGAAGAAGCGGTCTATGCCGACTTAAAACGCAAACAGGATGAAATGTATGCTTATGCAACGCGGGATAAATGCTCGATACGGCGGGAAAAAGAGATATTCCGTGTCCAGCGCCCTAATTTTGCGAAGGACAGTGAGCGCATCCTGTATTGCCGTTATTTTAACCGCTATGCAGACAAAACGCAGGTTTTTTCCTTATATAAAAACGATGACATCACGCGGCGTATCCTGCACGTACAGCTTGTTTCACGAATCGCCCGCAATATCGGCCGTATGCTGAACCTGAATCTCGACCTGATCGAGGCGATTGCCCTTGGACACGACCTCGGACATACGCCATTCGGACACGCGGGAGAACGGTTCCTCTCCAAACTTTATCATGCGAATACAGGGCGTTATTTTAACCACAACGTACACAGCGCGCGTATTTTAGACAAGGTACTGTCCCTAAACCTCAGCCTTCAGGTACTGAATGGCATTCTATGCCACAATGGCGAAAAAGTGAGCGGCGAGTACCGGCCGCGCGGGTATCAAGCCGGGGATGCGGAAGGAGCATTTGCGGAATTCGAACGCCAGATGGAAGAATGCTACACGGAAGCGGGCGCGGTGGGGAAATTGATTCCGGCGACACTCGAAGGCTGCGTGGTGCGCCTTGCGGATGTGATTGCTTATCTTGGTAAGGACCGGCAGGATGCGCAGATTTTGAAAATCGGCGTGCAGGAGCCTTTTTCGGAAAATGATGTTTTGGGTTCCACAAATTCCGATTTTATCAACAATATTATCACCAACGTAGTATCCAATAGCTATGGAAGACCGTATATCAAATTGGACGAAGAGTATGCGGCAGCGCTTGCATATGAAAAACAGGTGAATTTCAAGAGGATTTACGGTCCGCAGGATAAAAATGAGCCTTATCCCACAATTCGCAAGATGTTTGCACGCGTATATGATAAACTGCTGGAAGACTTTGTGAAGGGAGATCAAAATTCTCCTATCTTCCGCCACCATATCAACCATGTATACAGTGGATTTTCAAGGGCGGAGAGCCTTAAAGAGGCCTACCTGAAAGAAGAACCCAACCAGGTGGTAGTAGACTATGTTGCGAGTATGACGGATGACTATTTCCTGGACTTGCATGCGGTCTTATTCCCGGATGCTCCCAAGCTCGAATATATTTCTTATTTCTCCGGGAAAAAGCGTCAATGAGGTTTATGCAAAAGGGAGCGTGTTTATTAAAAAAGTACAGATGGAAGCGTCTGAATTTTTTTGAATAAGGGGAAACGGTCATGGAAGAAAAAGTGATTCTTTACAGATGTGAACTATGCGGAAATATTGTTGAAATGGTAAAAGACGGCGGCGGGGAGCTTGTGTGCTGCGGTAAACCAATGATAAAGCTCGAACCCAATACGGTCGATGCAGCTCAGGAAAAGCATGTCCCGGTTTATGAGAAGAATGGAGATGTGGTTTCCGTACAGGTAGGAAGCGTGGAACATCCGATGCTTGACGAGCATCATATTGAATGGATTGCGGTTGAAACGCCGGATCTGATCCAGCGCCACGTACTGAAACCCGGCGAGCATCCAAGAGCAGATTTTCACGTTGATTCAGACGAATTTGTTATCTTTGAGTATTGCAATCTCCACGGGCTTTGGAAGGCGCATTCGAAATAAGATAAAAATGAAAAAACAGTGAATAGCAGGCAGATATAAGAAAATACAAAAAGACTAAACAAGATTGGGCAATTGGCAGCCCAATAAACGGGATAGAAAAGAAGGACGTTAGAAATAACGCCCTTTTTTCCTGCCTGAATAACATCGAAATAAAGAAAGAGGAGAGAGATTTCCCTAAGAGTCCACCCCAGAAGCAGATGGCTTTTCTGTGTCTGCTTTATACGGGGAAGCCAAACACTCCGGTCACGGAATCCTGAAACAATGGAATATGGGGTGGGAAGGCGGTGAATAAAAGTTCCATTGCAAGGACGGCAAAAAACAAAATAAGAGCTGGGAGAAAATATTGCCCGGAGCCGCGCTTTGAAAGATATATCTTATAAGAGACCATAAAAGCGATGATCGTGAGCACAAAGGTAAAGATAATATCTACGATCAGGCTTTCTGCGCCGAACATACCGGAATACGTATAGAAAAAGGTGACCATCAGCAGCAAGATAAGCCCCATAGAGGTTGCTTTGGCGATGAGGAAACGCTGAAAGTCCGGTTTCAGGATAAAATATTCTGCAACGGAGAAAAAGAGGAAAGGAAAATACACAATTTTTGTATGCTCCCAGACACTTTCGTTGACAGCGGCGAATATTCCGACAAACGGGTTCCCGCCCGACCATTCAAAAAGAAAATGAAATACGGGAGCCAGAATACAGACAATAACGGCTCCAATGACTTCATAACGTCTCAATATACTTTTGTCCCGAGACCGGATTTGGTTCATGACAATATGCCTCCAGAATTTTTATTACAGCATTTTTCATAAATTCAAACAATAAGGAAATGCTGCATACGCGGTAAGAATATGATACCCCTATTTTCTGATAAATATGCAACTTTATGGTTCAATCGGAAAGAAAGATGCAGTATAATAGGGAAAGAAACTGGTAGCGGAAAGGAAATCTATATGAATTTATTGAAACAATGCAAAGACAGGGCACTTATATATGACGGATCCAAAGGCGTGATGCTCCAGCTTAAGGGCCTTTCGGGCGGAGACAGTGCGGAAGAATGGAACCTGACGCATCCGGAAAAGGTAAAAGAAGTGTATGAAGACTATATTGCTGCCGGAGCCGATGTGATCCAGACAAATACTTTTTGCGCAAACGCGCCGTCGCTTCGGAACCATGGCCTGGAGGATAAACTGTATGAACTGAACTATGAGGGAGCGCGTCTGGCACTTTCCTGTACAGCGGGAACGAATGTGGCGGTGGCAGCGTCGATCGGGCCGACAGGGCTTTTTTTCCAGCCTGCGGGCGATATGGTTTTTGATTCTATGGTAGAGGTATTCAAACAGCAGCTAAAACCCATTAAAGACGCGGGTGTTTCCCTTATAAATTTTGAGACGTTTACCGACTTAAACGAAATGCGGGCGGCAATGGTTGCAGCACAGGAGATTGGCGGCCTCGCGGTTATTTCCAGTATGACATTCGATGGAGGAAGAACGATGTCTGGAAACACACCGGCAGCCTGCGCGGTCACGTGCGCGGCGCTTGGCGCAATGTTTGTAGGAGCAAACTGCTCAGGCGGCCCGGAAAGCCTTCTGGAGCCAATTGGCGAAATGGCGGGGGCAGTCAACATTCCCCTTTCCGTAAAACCGAATGCAGGACTGCCGGAAATGGAGTCCGGGGTTGCGGTCTTTAAACAGAAACCAGAGGACTTTGCACGTCTGGCTCCTGATTTTATAAAAAGGGGAGTGCGGCTTATTGGGGGATGCTGCGGCAGCGGGCCGGATCACATCAAAGCCCTCCGTGCTGCGGTGATGGAGACGGAAGTTTCCGAGCAGCCGCGGGGCGCAGGCGAGATGCTTGCATCCGCATATGAAGCGATACCGGTTGCAGGGCTTCGCACAACGGAAATGAAGGTATGCACGGACAGTATCGTAGCCGGAATGCAGGGCGGGGATTATTATTGCCTGATGGATGCAATTCCTGCCGATGCAGGAGATGCGGATGCTGTAATTTTGGATTTTGGCAGTTTAGAACCGTTTTTTGACCTGTGGAGCTTTACCTCTACACTGGGGATGTTCCTGAAAAAGCCTATAGTCGTAAAAGCTGAAAATACCGAGGTTGCGGAAGGTTTCCTGCGATGCTATGCGGGCAGGGCGGGCCTAGCGGTCAGTGGGCTGGCTGAAGCGTATGGAGCCATAAAACTCTAAAACAAAAATACCGCTGCCGATTAATTGGCTATCGACAGCGGTATTTTTGTCATAATTCAATCTCCGAGGCAAATGCCAATATTGCGCGCCGCGCGGACAATATCGCTATCCGGTGTGACAAATTTTGTCTTCCCGGCAACATCGGATAACTTATTTTGCGTTAGCTTATCCTTTTGCAGGGCTACAGTGTAACCGAATTTTTTTTGATAGATCAATTCCGCGGCTTGTACGCCGAATTTTGTCGAAAGAACCCGATCATATGCACTGGGGCTTCCTCCGCGCTGGATATGGCCGGGCACTACGACACGCGTTTCAATTCCTGTCGTTGCCTCAATTGCATGGGCAAGCCGGGCCGATACCGACGTAAAACCCTCAGCCGAACGTTTTTCACGGATTTCTTTACGTTTCAAATCCGCCTCATCGTTCCTGATTGCGCCTTCCGCAATGGCGACAATAGAGAAGGCTTTCCCGCGTTCCGCGCGTTTTCGCACCGCTTCAATTACCGTCTCACGGTCGTAAGGGATTTCAGGGATCACAACCACGTCTGCGCCGCCGGCAACGCCGGCATAAATTGTGAGCCATCCGGCTTTATTGCCCATCAGTTCCACTACCATCACACGGCCATGGCTGGCAGCTGTGGTATGGACGCGGTCAATTACATCGGTTGCGATATCTACGGCAGTATGGAATCCAAAGGTGACGTCTGTTCCCCAAAGATCGTTGTCGATGGTTTTGGGGAGGCCAATAACATTGAGTCCTTCTTCGGAAAGAAGGTTCGCCGTCTTGTGCGTACCGTTCCCGCCAAGTGTGCATAGACAATCGAGCCCCATTTTCTCATAATTTTTCACCATACTTGACACTTTGTCCACGTTGTCGTCGCCTATTTTACGCATATCCTTGAACGGGGTGCGCGCCGTGCCGAGGATCGTTCCTCCCAGAGTCAGGATGCCTGAGAATTCGCTCTTGTCCATCACACGGTAATCGCCTTTGATGAGACCGGAATAACCATCGGCAATACCAATGATTTCAACGCCCTCCATACGGTCGTACGCGGCACGCGCTACGCCGCGGATTGCCGCGTTAAGACCGGGGCAGTCCCCTCCGCTTGTTAAAATACCAATACGCTTCGTCATAATGTAGTCCCCCCATTTTCCCAAATAACGGAAGCGTCAAACACTGTTTTATCTTCCGTTTTTCCACAAATATAAGATACGCCGTCAACGTCTTTCCGGTACAGGTCTACCGACTGTCCCATATAGGCTTCGGCAATAAAATTAATCCTGAAATCCCGGATGGAATCGCGCTTCAGGATATTAAGGTCAAACAATTCGCAAATCCAGTCCGCATACTTTGCATTGTTAAGATGACTATTCATATCGACCTCGCTGTATGCCACCGTGCGTGTGAGAACATGCTTCATATTATCCGGAAGTTTTATTTTTCCGGGATCGGGGAGGGCAATGCCATGGGAAAGATCATATGGATAATTTTCACCAATATCGCCGGTACGGCATAGGAAGCGCCCCGTGATATGAAACAGTACCCATAGCGAAGTGGCGCGCCCCAATTCCTCTCCCCGGGCATCGAAAAACATCGTGTGGCGCACAAAAAAGAGCCGCGTCGGCTTTCCAGGCCAAGTGACGACTTTAATCCCATCCATAAGGTTGGGATACCGTTTCATTTCAAGATGCAGGCGGGTAAGCATCCACGCCATCCCGCGTTCTTCCACCAGTTCCTTTCTGCCGCAGTGGACGGCGATAGCATGGTCTTCCGCGATTTCCTGCATGCGAGTAAGGATGGCGGAGGGTCTCCATTTTCCACGCGTATCCACATCATAAGCGCGGATTGTATAGTCTTGTTCCAACTTGGTAAGCATGAAAAAAATCCTCTGTTTCTTATTATTAGAACTTTTTTTATTGTAGCATGTTTGCACTGCAATAAAAAGCCTGAAACTAAAATTGTAATCCTTATGCATTACCTGTATACTAATAACATATCACAAAATTTTGGATTTCTTTTAAATAAATGAACAGGGGGATATTTATTATGGAGGTTGGAGTATTTTTGGCATTGGAACCGTTTACTTCACTTGAGCGGAACCTTGAATGTGCAAAGGAGGCGGGATTTACCTGTGCTGATATTACCGATACCCATGCAAGCGGCAGCATGTTTGCTTCTGCAGGGCTTTCGGCGTCGGTTAGCCTGGATGGGAATCCGTTTGAAATCAAAAGAACGTTCGAGAAATATGGGATGAATATTATGACGCTGAGCGCGCATGCATCGCTATTGGAACCGTCCAGTCCTGCAAACTTTGCGACGTCAGAGATTATGAAAGCAATTAAATTTGCAGCTGCGATTGGCATACGGGACGTCATCACGACAGAAACATTTGCTAAAAGCGAATGGGCCAAAAACCTTTCCTATGAGCAGACTGTTTTTATAACAGCGGAAAAATTGTATGAACCCTGCCGAATGGCTGCAGATTATGGCGTGAAATTGTGTCTGGAGCCACATGGCCCACTGACAGATTCGATTACGGGAATCGGTGATGTTATGGAATTACTTGGAAACCCGGAAGCGCTTGGCGTCAACATGGATACGGGAAATAGCTGGCTGGGAGGAACAGATCCGGTAGAGCTTGCGAAGAAATATAAAGATAAAATATATCATATCCATTGGAAAGACTTGGGCGAGGAGTGGCTTCCGGCACGCGGCACACGGTATGGATGCGGTTTCTCGACGATTGAAGTAGGAACAGGCGTGATTGACATCAAAGGTGTGATTGATGTATTAAAGGACAGGAAAGAAATCCGCTATTCAACGTTGGAAGTTGCAGGAACACCGGAGCTGCTGCGGGCGAGCGCGCAATATATCAAAAAATATTGGGATGCGTAATATTGCATGCAGGCAAATAAAAAACAAGCTGCCGTTTTGGTGACCGGCGGCTTGTTTTTTGCAATTTTTATACGCTTAAAAGCTTATCGAGAAAGGAACGGATACGCGCTTCCTTCGGATTTACCAAAAGTTCATCAGGCGTACCACGCTCTAGTATGCGCCCATCATCCATAAATACCACCTGGCTTGCAACTTCCTTGGCAAAGCCCATCTCGTGGGTGACGATCAGCATTGTCATGTGTTCCGCGGCGAGCCCTTTAATAACCTGAAGTACTTCGCCCGTAAGCTCCGGATCGAGGGCGGAGGTTGGCTCGTCAAAGCATAGGATATCGGGATCCATGGCAAGTGCCCGCGCGATGGCTACGCGCTGGCTTTGACCGCCGGAGAGCTCACAGGGGTAGGCATCCGCGCGGTCCGCAAGCCCTACCTTTTTCAGCAGATCCATTGCGGTTGCTGCTGCCTTTTCTTTCGAAACATGGTCTACATTTATCGGTGCAAGCGTCAGGTTTTCCAGTACGTTAAGGTGAGGAAACAAGTTGAAATTCTGGAATACCATTCCAAGATGCAGGCGTGCGTCGCGCAACTGTTCATCCGGGAGGTATTCGGTTATGCCGTTTTTTTCTTCTGCAATGGTGATACCGTCAAGGATAATTTTGCCTTTTTCCGCCCGCTCCAAACAATTGATGCAACGCAGCAGGGTGGATTTTCCGCTGCCGGAAGGACCTATGATGGCCATTGTTTCGCCTTTTTCCAAGGAAAGATCCACATCCTTTAAGACGTGCGTGCCGCCAAAACTCTTATTCAGTTTATTTACTTCAAGTACGCTCATATCGTTCACCTTAAATCCTGTAATAATTCATACGCTTTTCGATCTTTTTCAGCACAAGGGATACGACGGCATTGATGGCGAGATAGAAAACCGCTGCCGCGACGAGCGGCATAATGTTGGCCTCGCGCATGGATGCCGAATATGCAATTTTGAGCAAATCGCCAAGGGCGATGATACTGACGAGCGCCGTATCTTTTACTAAGTTGATTACTTCGTTCCCGAGAGAGGGCAGTACAATTTTGAACACCTGCGGGATCACGATTTTGCGCATTGTAAGCCCTTTGGAAAGCCCAAGTACGGAAGCGGCCTCATATTGGCCGCGGTTAATAGACTGGATGCCGCCGCGGAAGATTTCGCTGAAATAAGCAGTGTAATTCAGCACGAAAGAAAGTAACGCCGATTCAAACCGTCCAATATGGATGCCCGCCAGGTTTAGGCCGAAATACATAAACAACACCTGGAGGATAAGCGGAGTACCGCGCATTACCACAAGATAAATATTATAGATAAATTTGGCAGGCTTATTTTTACCAAGGCTTACATGGGAACCGAGGAAGCCGAGCGGAATAGAACAGACAAGCGTCAGCGCGAATAAAGCTAAGGTTACGCCTAGGCCTTGTGCAAGTTCTGCAAATGTACCGAGAATGTTCATAATGATACCTCTAATCAAAGGATGAAAAATCGGGCAGCATTGCAAAATACTGCCCGGTTCATTCGATTTTCGTAAAACCTAGAAGGTGGTAACGTCCTTGCCGAACCATTTTTCACTCAGTTCGGCGGCGGTGCCGTCTTCCTTCATTTCGCTAAGCGCCTGCATGATGGCGTCATGCAATGCCTGGTCAGACTTCCTGAAACCGATACCATATTGTTCAGGAGATAATGTTTCTTCCAGTATAACATATTTATCCGGGTCTTTGGCAAGGTAATAGTTTGCAACCACAAGATCCACCGCAAGCGCATCAGTCTGGCCGGAGGACACATCCATCAATGCGGTTACATTATCTTTAAAATCAATTTGTTCGCCAATGGAAGCGGCGAGCTCCGCATTATCGGCGATGGCTTCCTGGGCAGAAGAACCGTCCTGCACGGCGACTTTTTTCCCGGCAAGATCCGCAAGAGTTTTAATGGAAGAATCAGCCGGTACGACAACAACCTGCATATTTTCCATGTAAGGTTCGCTCATCAATACCTGCTCCTGACGCTCCGGCGTGATGGTATAACCATTCCAAATCATATCGATATTGCCGGATTCAAGTTCAAGTTCCTTGGCTTTCCAGTCAATTGCCTGAAGGTTGGCATTTACGCCCATATGCTCTGCAACTGCCTTTGCAAGTTCGATATCAAAGCCGGTTAGGTTGCCGTCTTCGTCACGAAATCCCATAGGAGGGAAGCTATCGTCAAGGCCTACAATAAATTCGCCCTTGTCCATAACGTTTTTCAGGGAATCATCGCCGTTTTTGGCAGCCTCTTCCCCCATCTTTACAAATTCTTCGTTGGCAGCGGGGGCATTATCTCCACCGCTTGCAGCAGGTGCACAGCCCACAAATACGGAAACTGCGAGGATAGACACGAGTGCAATCAGTAATACTTTTTTCATTTCGTTCTTTCTCCTTGTACCATAATTTTGATTACCATGATATTATAATTCATCGTGGTAAATTAGTAAAGGGATAACTTAAAAAATGCAGGGCAAACGGCGCCTCGTTAAAAGCGCCCCGGAACCGAAGCAAAAAATAAAAGCCATTGCATATACAACGGCTTTTACGCAACATTTGTTTAATCGGCATCGGCGTAGTTATCAAAATATCCCTGCACCAGCACAACAGGAGTTCCCTTATCGCCGCTGCCTGAGGTCAGGTCACACAATGAACCGATCAGGTCAGTCAGGCGGCGGGGCGTAGTTCCCTGCGATTCCATGGAACCTTTAAGATCCTGGTTTTTGGCTTTGATATATTGTCTGATTGCGGCGTGGAGATCCTCGCCTTCAAGATCTGCGAACTGATTGTCAGCGAGATATTTCAATTTAAGCTCGTTGGGCGTACCCGTAAGCCCGACGGTATGCGCGGGAGAAACGACAGGATCCGCCAACTCCCAAATTTTACCAACGGGATCTTTGAACGCACCGTCACCATATACCATAACTTCTACATGTTTTCCCGTTTTTTCAAAGACCATACGCTGTACGTCATCTACAAATCCATCACAGGCCTGTGGGAATAATTTCACCTTATCTTCCGTAGACTTATTGGAACCCAGAATACCGTATTCGGCATTGAAACCGCTGCCGTCAATGGATTCCGCCATAATATCATCGAGGGCATAAAGCGTTTTTACACCCGCTGCCGTAAGTTTATTTTTGGAACGTTCGCGCGTGTGGATATCACAGCACAGCACGTGGTCGGTATAAGAAAGTACTGCGCATGGATCATTTGCAAAAATGATTTCCACTTCGGCGCCCTCTTCGCGGATGAGGCTTTCGTAATATTCCACGTAATCTATACCCGTAAATGGATGGAGGTTCACGCCAAATAGTTCGCGGTATTGCTCAAGCGTCAGTATATCGCTCCACGGATTGACGCCCTTTTCCTCTACCTGATCCAGTGAAACGAGATGGTTGCCAACCTCGTCCGAAGGATAGGAAAGCATGAGGACGATCTTTTTTGCACCCCGGGCAATTCCGCGTAGGCAGATCGCAAAGCGGTTGCGGGAAAGTATGGGAAAAATAACGCCGATCGTGCTATCGCCATATTTGGACCTGATATCGCAGGCGATATCGTCCACCGTAGCATAATTGCCTTGCGCACGTGCCACGACCGCCTCGGTTACGGCGATCACATCGCGGTCGTTTAATGTAAATTCATCTTCTTTCGCGGCCTCGAGCACACTCGAAACAACGATGGAAGCGAGATCATCACCCTCGCGTATAATAGGGGTCCGGATCCCGCGTGAAACTGTTCCAACACATCTAGACATAATTTATACCTCGAAATTGATTTATTTAAGGCTGCGGCGACAAAAAACACCTATACTATTATAGCAGAGCAGGTGATTCGACACAATGCTTTTTGGAAAGCAGCGGCGCGAGGTGAAAAAGACTGTCTCCGAATAGAAGCGGGGTTCCTTTTTCTGCGTGCCTTAATCCCATCTTCATGCTTGTATTATATTTTGTGTGAAATTTAATTACAACTTTATATCAAATTTCAAAAGTTATCATTTCTTTGCTAATTATTCTGTACTATAATTAATCCCGCAATCGGGAATACAGGATGATGCGGCACAAGCGGGCAGGGGAAAGGAATGGGTACGGATGACAAGTATAAACGGCGGCTTTAAATACCTCGCCCTCAGGAACTGGATCATAGAACAGATTCAAACAGGCGCCTTGAAAAATGGCGACCGGCTCCCGTCCGAGCAGGCTCTTTGCAGCCGCTTTTCCTTCAGCAGACAAACGGTTAGGAATGCCATCGATACGCTTGCGCGGGACGGCACATTGCGAACGGTGAAGGGAAGCGGAACCTACGTCGCAAATGCGGGCGGCCTTGTGCGCAATAAAACCATCGGCGTAATTTTCAGTTGTCTGAACGATTATATTTTCCCCTCTATCCTGCGCGGGGTGGAATCCACCCTCAGTAAAAACGGCTACGCGACAGAACTTGCCATCACCAACAACCGCTGGCAGACCGAGGGGGAAATATTGGAACGTATGCTGCATTCGGGACTCAGCGGCCTTCTTGTGGAGGGAACCTGTTCTGCACTCCCTAATCCGAATATGGATACCTATTTTCTTCTCAAACAAAAACAGCTGCCAGTTGTCTTCATGCACAATTATTACGATAAAGAGCTTTTCCCAAGCGTGCTCATAAACGATAGGGAAAGCGCGGAAGCGGTCACAAGGCGGCTCATCGAAGGCGGACATAAAAGGATCGCGGGGCTGTTTAAAATTGACGACATGCAGGGCAGGGAAAGGCTGGGCGGCTATTTGCAGGCACTGCACGACGCACAGATGGAAATCCGCGAAGACGATATTTATTATTACACGACCAAGCGGAAACTGCCGCTCGAACAAACGGGCGTACTGGAGGCCTTTACAGGGAAGGTGCCGTGTACGGCGGTTATGTGTTATAACGACCAGATTGCGGGCGAGCTTCACACCCGCCTGTCGCAGGAAGGAATCCGTGGTGTGGCGATCGGCGGGATTGACGACGCTTTTGAAACGCAGCCCACGTCTATGCGGATTGTCACGGCAAAACATCCTAAGGAAGCGATCGGCGAGGAAGCTGCGAAAAGAATCCTTCAGATGATGGGAGACGGAATAGAAAGCGTTCCCTGCACACCTTTTATGCTCACTACCGAGCTGGTGGAGAAAACCGGTTTTATAAACCGGGAGTTGCCGCGGCTTTAGGAATAAGGGCGAAAACCACTCTTTTTAGAAGATAACAAAAAAGTATACTTGCAGATGTACTTAAGCCTGCAAAATTTATGATACAAGGAGAATTAAAATGGGTAGACAAACATTCGCGCTTTATTTTGGAAATCGGGGATTTTTTCCGGAAAGCCTGATTGCCGGCGCACGGCAGGAATTGAAACAGGCAATCTCGGACGCGGGCTGTGACTATTTGATTATGGATGAAAACGCAACCCGGTACGGTGCGGTTGAAACTCCGGAAGAAGGCAGGATTTACGCAAATTTTCTAAAACAAAACGAAGGGAAATACGATGGTGTTATTATCTGTCTGCCTAACTTCGGCGACGAAAACGGGGCGGTTGCGGCTGTGCGCGATGCAGGAGTTCCCATTTATGTGCAAGCGTACCCCGATGAAATTGGAAAAATGGATTTCGAGAATCGGCGTGACGCCTATTGCGGCAAGCTAAGTATTGAGGATATGCTGGGCCAATACGGGATTCCCTATTCCGTGTATCCGCTCCACGTCGCACATCCGCAGTCGGGCGCTTTCGCGCAAAATTTGCAGGATTTTGCCGCCGTATGCAGAATCGTGAAGAAGCTGAAACGGTTTTCGATCGGTGGAATCGGGGCGCGCACGACAAAATTCAAAACAGTGCGTTACGACGAATTGGCGCTGCAAAAATATGGCATCACCTTTGAGTCCTACGACCTCAGCGAGTTGTTCGCACGCATCCGGTCTATGAAAGATTGCCGGGACGCCGTACGCGAGAAAAAGGATTGGCTGAGTGCATATGCCGATTTTTCCCGGGTACCGGACGATAAATTTACAGTGCTGGCAAAAATATCCGTTGCAATTGACGATATGATGGACGAATACCATCTCGATACAGTGTCTATCCGTTGCTGGGATGAAATGCACCGGGAATTTGGCGTTGCGCCGTGCGTGCTTTTAAGCGAGCTTAACGACCGGGGGATCGCTGCCTCCTGCGAAATGGACGTTGCCAACACAGTCACCATGTATGCACTGTCTGCGGCGTCCGAATTGCCTGCCGGCTGTGTGGACTGGAACAACAATTATGGCGGGGAGCCGGATAAGTGTATTCTCTTCCACTGCGGCCCGATTGCGCGACGGTTGATGACTGGCCGGGGACAGGTTGGCATCCATAAAATGTTTGCCAAGGGCAACGGCCCGGATTATGGATGGGGTGTTGACGAAGGACGTATTGCCCCGATGGATATGACGTATGCCAGCGCTGCTACGATGAATGGGAAACTGTACGCTTATGTGGATGAAGGACAAATCACGGATGACCCGATAGAGAATACTTATTTTGGTTGCGCCGGAGTTGCCCACATCGAAAATCTGGAAGAAAAACTTATCTATATGGGAAAAAATGGTTACCGGCACCATACTACGTTCACTAAAGGCAAATATCTGAATGCAGTGAAGGATGCGTTCCAGACCTATCTAAACTACGAACTGATCGTTCTGTAACGGACGTACCGCAAAACGAAGAACGGAGGTATACAATGAGCGGATTTTTTGAACGGGTTGGCGGCTGGGATTTACAGCTTGAAACCAAAAAAGATTTTGAAAAATGCATGGAACGCATATATGCCTGGTTTGAAGGGGAGCTGCTTGACCGGCCGCCTATCCGCTTTGCGCGCCATAACGCGGAATTTGAAATGAAGGAATATGATAAGGCGTGGAATTCGCTTCGTGAACGCTGGTTCGATGCACAATACGTTGTGGATTCGTTTGCGCAAGGTGTGCGCGGGAAACATTTCCATGCCGAAACCTTCCCAATGTTCTGGCCGAATCTTGGTCCCAATGTATTTGCCGCATGCTATGGCGTAGGCTATGAATTTGGTGAAACGACGGCATGGGCGGACGAGTCTTTTTCCCTTGACGAGTATGATTTTCCGGGTATCGATTGGAAAAGCGAATATTTAAAAAAACTTGACGAAATGACGGATTATGCGCTGGAAAGTTGCTCCGGACTTTTCATGGTGGGTTATACGGACATCCACCCGGGACTCGACTGGGCAGCCGCCATGTTCGGAACACAGGAGCTTTTGCTCGCTGCCTACGATGCGCCCCAAAAAATGCGTACGTTGGGCACACGGGCGCTCGGGGACTTTTTCCGCCTGTACGACCACTTTGACGACAAGCTGAAAAAGGCCAGACAACTGTCTGTGACTTGGATGAATATTCCCTCTTTCCAAAAGCTTCATATTCCAAGCTGCGATTTTTCCAGCATGATATCGCGTGAACATTTCAGGGAATTTGCCTACGAAGGGCTCAAACAGGAAATGGAGCACATGGATCAAAATATTTTTCATATCGACGGAAAACATGTTGCGCTTCATACAGACGATATTCTGACCCTTCCAAAGCTGAACGCTATCCAATGGGTGCAGGGCGTCGCAGAAGACGAACCCATCATGCAGTGGGTGCCATATATCAAAAAAATACAAGCCGCCGGCAAGGGCCTTGTAGTCGATGTAACGACAGACGAGCTT
This sequence comes from Christensenella tenuis, assembly GCF_014287795.1. GTDB lineage: Bacteria > Bacillota > Clostridia > Christensenellales > Christensenellaceae > Christensenella > Christensenella tenuis. The sequence goes on along the minus strand of NZ_JACOON010000001.1, from coordinate 693,170 downwards.
GACGACTTTATGGATGCGGTCAATCCCCGGGGGATCTATCTCTGCGTTTCTACGAAAAATGAAGAGGAAGAACTGGAAGTCATCAAACGCGCGGAGAAGTGGGCTGCGCGCAGCAGAAGCTAGGGACGAGCGGCAGTGCCGCGGAAAGAAGGAAGGAGCAAAGCCCTATGTATGTCATTGGTCTTGATGTGGGAACGTCGGGTGTGAAAAGCACAGTATTCGGTGAGAACGCGCAAATTGTCAGCCACGCCCGCCGCGAGTATGACCTTTTGTGCGGAGCGCCGGGGCAATATGAGCTCGACCCGGAGGTTCTGCTGCAAAAATCCGTTGAAGCGCTGCGGGAATCTGTAGCTGCTGTCAATGGGAAAGAGGTACGCGCAATCTGCATCACATCCTTTGGCGAGTCGTTCGTGTGTATGGACAAGGACGACCGTGTGCTTGCAAATACGATGATTTATATGGACAGGCGGGGCACACAGGAAATCCCTGAGTTTTTGGAATTGGCAGACGCAGACGAGATTTATAAGACAAGCGGCCAGTTTGTCGACCCAATGTTTGGGGTGTATAAATTGCTGTGGATGCAAAAACACAAACCACAGCTGATGGAGCGGGTCAGGCGCATTTCCTTTATCGCCGATTTTGTGGCATACAAGCTGGGAGCGGAACATACCTGCGACTATTCCCTTGCCGCGCGCAGCGCCTTGTTTAATATCAGGAAAAAAACGTGGTGGGCTGGGGCGATGACCCATGTCGGGCTTAGGGCAGATATCCTGCCGCAGACTGTACCCAGCGGCAGTGTGACGGGTACGCTCAATCGGAAAAGCGCGGATATACTCGGCATGGATACGTCCGTGAAGCTCATCATCGGGGGACATGATCAGATACTGGCGGCGTGCGGTGGCGGCGCGTTTAAGCCGGGAGACCTCGTAAACGGCATGGGGACTGTCGATTGCATGACGCCCATCCTCGATATCAACAGTGTTGATACAGAAAAGCTGATGCACTTCAAGTTGCCGCTTGTCCCCTATCTGCATACAGGGGCCTATGTAACTTACGCGATTTCCGTATCCGGCGGCTGCATCATCAAATGGTTCCGCGACGTGCTGGCAAAGGATGTAGCGGGACTCTCCACCGCCGCCTATGATATCCTCGGCACCGAGGCTCCGGAAGAACCGACCAGCCTGCTGGCGATCCCCTATTTTGCAGGAGGCGCTACGCCGGATATGGACGATAAAACGCCCGCTACCATTACGGGGTTGCGGTTAGGAACCACGCGGGGAGAGATTTTCCGTGCGCTTATGGAAGGAGAGGCGTATGAAATGAGGCGGTGCGTCGATTGCCTTATAGACGCTGGCGTTGATATCCGCAAGATCACGGCGGTCGGCGGCGGTGCAAATTCTTCCGTATGGATGCAGCTTCGGGCGGATATCTTTGAACGGAAATTATATACCGCCCGCAACAAAGAAGCGGGGACGCTTGCAAGCGCGCTGCTTTGTTATGCGAATATTGGGGTTTATAGAGATATACGGGAAGCACAGGAACATCTTGTTGAGATTGAATCCGTTCATCTGCCCGAGCAAAAAAACAGCGCTGCTTACGTGAAAAAGAGAAAAGAATACCATCGCTTTTACGAAGCCGTCAAGGGCGGCCAACCATCATATTTTCCGGCAGGAGATGCTGTTATATAAGGGGACTGTCTCTGAAAAAATAAGAAACGCCCCCCAAAAGTTAAACAATATGACGCGCAGGCTTGCCTGTTTTTCCCGGACGCTCTCTTTTTGCCGGGACAGTCACTTTCTATCTTGATTTAGAATTCAAGCTCCGTATCAAAATCAAACAATTCAAAATCGCACATAAGACGCAGCATGGTAAAACGATTGCGGATATAGCAACAGATTTTCATGGTTTCCCTGAATTGGCCGTCCGTCATATCAATCGCTGAATAATCCGTATATCCGCCAACGGTGCGGAGCGTTTCCGTAAGGGATCCAGGGGAGGGCACTTCATCCGCAATCCGCAGGACTTCGTCATAATTCTGCTTCAAAAGTTCGCGGTCAAGCTTTGAGGTAATGGTAGGAGTATTTTCTTTCTCTACCGCGGCAACAATATTTTCCGGATAGTGCGCGTAGTATCCTTTAACACGCGCAATGTCAAACTGGTTGGGGATGTTTTGCTCATAAATGCGCTTTAATCTCCGTGTAAAGACGGGGTAATATTTTGCCGCCTGGATTGTTGCGATTCCCACTTTTTCTCCATGAAGCGCAGCGCGGTTTACACCTTCGATCGGCACAGTTTCGAGATAGTGTGAAAAATGGTGTTCGAAGCTTGAGGCGGGGCGGGTGATTCCGACCATCTGCATTGTAATACCGGAGAGCAGCAGCCCTTTCATCAATACGCCAAAACTCTCGATATCGCCACTGTCGATTTTTTCAATGTTCTGCACGATCATATCGACAGCTTCAATCGTAAGGTCAGCCACGAAAGGACAAAAATATTCCCCGGTAATGAGATGGCCGATCTTCCAGTCGGCGATGCTGATATATTTACTAAGCATATCGCCTACGCCGGAAGCTGTCATTTTTTTGGGAGCGGCAGCGATGATTTCAAGATCTGCGACTACGGCATTCGGCGCTTTAGCCGGCAGGGTAATTTTCGCGCCGCCAAGTGTCATTGCCGCGGAATCGGAAACAAATCCGTCTACGCTTGCGGCGGTTGGCACTGCGATAAAAGGGATATCTTGCTGAAAGGCCACATACCGCACGATATCGCAGATTACGCCCGAACCAACAGCCAGGAGAAGATCACAGCTGCCTTCCCTGAGCGCTTGCGTCACAAGCCCTACCTGTTTTTCATCGGCATGGATTTCTTCGTCTGTCAGGATAAAGGCCGGAACCCCGGGAAGTGCGGCGTTAAATTTAGGATGCGCTGCTTCGTATGTGTTGCGGTCAAAGACCGCGAGTGGAGCTGCATCCGGAAAGAGGCGCCCAAGAAGTGCGGGCAGCTTTAACATCGCATCCTTTTCCACAATATAATCACGTGTTTTGAGCGTATGATTTTTCCCGCAGGCACAGTCGGTAACATCCAGGATATCTTCAAACATAAAAGGTGTTCCCCCTATTAAAATTTAAGTCGCTTTCATTGTACGGCAGGTGGAAGCGTTCGTCAAATAGCATTGCAAAAAAAGGATTTTACAGTATAATAATGAGTGAATATAGAAGCGATGAAAGGAAAACGTATGCTGACGGCAAAAGAGTTTATTAACGAACATAAAATGGAATATACGTCTGTTGACGTAAAAAACGAAATGGACGCTTATATTGATGAAATGAAAAAGGGACTGTGCGGCGAGAAGAGTTCGCTGTTAATGATTCCTTCTTATATTACATTAAAAAGCGAAGTGCAGCGGGAAAAACCAGTCATCTGCGTGGACGCGGGGGGGACGAACCTGCGTATTGCCGTGGCGGAATTTCTCGAGGATGGTTCATTCCATACGGAAAAGATCCAGCGCTATCTGATGCCGGGAGTGGAAAAAGAGCTTGAAGCGGAAGAATTTTTTGATATTCTTGCGGGTTATATCCTGCCGTTCACGGAGATTGCAAAAGACATTGTAATTTCTTTTGCATATCCGGCCAGAATACTGCCGGATATTGACTGCGAAATCGTTGAAATCACTAAGGAAGTCAAAGTGAAAAATGCGGTTGGGAAACGGTTGGGAAAAGAAATCTGCGCGTCCCTTGCGAAGCAGGGGGCGAAGGGATGCAATATTATTGTGGTAAATGATTCCGTGGCAACGGCGCTTGCGGGAAAAGCGGAAAAATTAAACGATGGCTACGGTTCTTTTACGGGAACTATCCTTGGTACAGGGAGCAACAGCTGCTATATTGAATACGTGCGCAATATCGCCAAACTTGCAGGCGGGGGAGAAGGCGTGATGGTTATTAATACGGAGGCAGGCAGTTACAGCCGGGTACCGCGAAGCGATATTGACCTTGCCTATGATGAGAGTACGCAAAATCCGGGACTTGGGGTATTTGAAAAAATGACAAGCGGCGGCTATATAGGGCCTTTGTGTGATTTCACCCTGCGTACGGCGGCGCGGGAAGGAGTGTTCGCAAATGGGTTTTCCCTCGCCAAAACGGTTTCAACCGTTGACGTGAATGATTTTTTGACAGATGGCTCGGGGGCAGTCGGAAAATATTTCACGGAAGCTGCAGACCGCGATGCCGCACGGGAAATCCTGCTTAATATTGTGCTCCGCGCAGGCCGTTTCCTCGCGCTGCAGATGGCAGCGGTTGCCGTGAAGGCTGCAAAGGAAAACGAGCGTGTTTGTATGACCATTGAGGGAACAACGTATGAAAAGATGTTTGGATTGAAAAAGGAGGCGCTTACCGTACTGCTTCCGTATCTTGATTCCATCGGCATCAAAGCAGACGTAATCAGCGTAGAGCATGCAGTGCTGAAGGGCTGTGCGATTGCCGGACTTTCGAGGTAATATGGAATTTTTAAAGAAATTAAAAAAGGATGCATATTGTAATCAAGACGAGTTTATAATATGATTAGAGAGATCGGAATTTTGGCTTCTGATCACAAGGAGGAATCTGAGTGAGAGGACGGCATTTGAAATAGCGATATTTTATTAGCTGTCTTTTCGTTTGGAAAGGCAGTTTTTTTATCGGCTGGAAGCAGGAGAGGATATGGCGCTTTATACACTGGGAAATCACACACTGGATACGCAACAACCGGATAGGGATATCCTTGCCGCGCTGATTGGGGATGAGACCGTGGATGCAGAGCTGTTCCATGCGGCAAACACTCTCAAGATACGGCAGTTTGGAAATAAGGTATTTGTACGCGGCATTATAGAGTTCTCCAACTATTGCCGATGTACCTGCGCTTATTGTGGAATTAATGCGCAAATGACGCATACAAAGCGTTACCGCATGATGCCGGATGACTTAGTGAACGCAGCGGTTTGTGCCGCGAAAGTATATCGTACCGTAATCCTCCAGAGTGGGGAAGACCTGTTTTACACTGCAAAGACGCTGGCAGATATTGTGCGGCGGATTAAAGAAAAAGCCAACTGCGCGGTAACTTTATCGATCGGGGAACGAACCCTCGAAGAATACCGTTTGATGCGGGAAGCTGGGGCAGACCGTTTTCTGCTCAAGCATGAAACGGCAAATGCAGTGCTTTATGAGTCCCTGCATGGAGCGGCGCTTGAAACGCGCCTTGGCGCGCAGCGCAGAATTAAAGCGCTTGGGTTTGAGCTCGGTGGGGGCTTTATGGTTGGACTTCCAGGGCAGACGGATGAGATACTTGCAGAAGACCTGTTGACGCTTGTGCGCGAGAGAGTGGAGATGGCGGGGATCGGTCCGTTTATTGCACATCCGGATACGGATCTTGGAAATGCATTGGACGGAGACCCGCATAAAACGTTGAAGGTGCTTGCGCTTGCGCGGCTCCTTCTTCCGGGATGTCATTTACCGTCAACCACAGCGCTTAACGTAAAAGGCGGCATGAAAAATGCATTGTTGTGCGGGGCGGACGTTATTATGCAGAAGGCGACGCCTTTTGAATATAGACAGCTTTACGACATCTATCCGGGGCGGGATGCCCAGGAGGTGCCGCTTGAAGAACAATATGAAACATTGAAAAAAAGACTTGCGGAACTTGGTTTATCCGCAGAATAGGGGGAAAGTATGTACAATGTAATGGGGAAAACAGCCGCTGAGTTTATGGACAACGCAGAAATTGAACGGGTACTTGCGGCGGCGCGGGAAAAAGCGCATGACAAAAAAGAGGTAGAACGTATCATCCATAAAGCGAGTGGTTTTGGCGGATTAACGCATGAGGAAGCCGGAATTTTAAGCTATGTGGAGGACAAAAACCTGATTGAAAAGATGTTTGCTACGGCGAAAGAGATCAAAAAGCATATTTACGGCAACCGTATCGTGATGTTTGCACCGCTTTATCTTTCAGATTACTGTGTGAATGAGTGCCGCTATTGTGGTTATCATCATTCCTCGTGTATGGAGCGCAAAAAACTTACGCAGGAAGAAATTGTACAGGAAGTGCAGGCACTCGAGAAAATGGGCCATAAACGTCTTGCCCTTGAAACGGGGGAAGATCCGAAAAATTGTCCGCTCGAATATGTACTTGAAAGCATCAAAACAATTTATTCGATTCATTTTGAGAATGGAGCGATCCGCCGTGTGAATGTCAATATCGCGGCAACGACAGTTGAAAACTATAAGCGGCTTAAAGAAGCGGGAATCGGGACTTATATCCTGTTCCAGGAGACCTATCATAAACCGACATATGAACTGCAGCATCCGAAAGGACCGAAGAGCAACTATGAATACCACACAACCGCCCATGATCGGGCAATGGAAGCCGGGATCGACGACGTCGGCCTGGGGGTGCTTTACGGTCTTTACGATTGGCATTTTGATCTTGTAGGACAAATTATGCATGCGGAGCATCTGGAAGCGGTATTCGGCGTGGGGCCCCATACGATTTCTATGCTGCGTATCCGCGATGCGGGAGACGTCAAGAAGACGGATTATGAACACGCGGTATCGGATGACGACTATAAAAAGATTGTCGCAATCATGCGTATGACGGTTCCATATACGGGGATGATTCTCTCTACACGCGAAGGCGGTGCATACCGCGACAGCGTCATTGAACTCGGTATTTCACAAGTGAGCGCGGGCAGCGCGACGGGCGTAGGCGGATATACAATAAAAACACAGCAGCCACAATTTGAAATCGAGGACCACAGGACGCCGATTGAAATGACAAAAGAGCTGATCAGAGATGGATATATACCGAGCTTTTGCACGGCATGCTATCGGCAGGGAAGGACGGGCGACCGCTTTATGCGTCTTGCGAAAACGGGGCAGATCAGCAATATTTGCCAGCCGAACGCGCTTTTGACACTCAAAGAATATGCGGTTGACTATGGCGATGATGAGTTCAAACAAATGGCGGACAGCTTGATTGAAAAACAGCTTGAAGAGATTCCGAATGATACGGTTCGTGAAAAAGCAAAAGAGTATATCGGAAAGATTGAAAACGGGGAACGGGATTTCAGATTCTGATAGCGGGTGAGTTTTTGAAAAACGAGGGGCACCGACTCTGCTTGCCCGTATTGGGCAGGCAGAGTGTCGCTGCCCCTGCTTGCATTCTGTTCGGCAGATATCTTGTTTTTAAAGTATAAAACCAAATATGATTGGGAGGAATTACAATGTCTAATTTAGATGAAACGCCGAGGGCGAACAGGCTTCATATTGCCTTCTTCGGAAAAACCAACGCGGGAAAATCCAGCACGATCAATGCAATCACTGGCCAGGAAATTGCTCTCGTTTCGGATGTAGCGGGGACAACGACCGATCCTGTTTATAAAGCGATGGAACTTTTGCCGGTTGGCCCGGTCGTGTTTATCGATACTGCGGGACTCGATGACCGGACTGCACTGGGCCGGGCGCGCATCGGCAAGACGGATGAAGTAGTGGATAAAGCCGATATTGCCGTTTTTATCATCAATAGCGCCGACCACGATCTTGTGCCGGAACAGGAATATATGGCGCGGTTCCGCGCAAAAAAAACGCCGGTTATTATTGCTTATAATGAGTTCGGAAACGATGGAGCAAAATCCACAGTGACGGCTGGGGACAATGCGGTGGTAATTAATGCGAAAACGGGCCAGGGGATTGATGCGTTAAAAGAAATGATTGTACGTAATGCGACGGATTATGAGCTTCCCAGCATTGTGGGGAATCTGGCCCAAAAAGGCGATGTTGTCCTATTGGTAATGCCGCAGGATATCCAGGCGCCCAAAGGAAGGCTGATTCTCCCGCAGGTACAGGTGACGCGCGACCTGCTTGACAAGGGCTGCCGGGTAATTTCTGTGAAAACGGAAGATATGATTCCCATGCTGAGGGAATTAAAGAATCCACCACGCCTTGTGATTACGGACTCGCAGGTATTCAAGTTTGTTAACGAGCATCTTGACAAGACCATTCCGCTGACTTCTTTCTCTATGCTAATGGCAAGATATAAGGGAGACATTGAAGAATTTGTGAAAGGCGCACGCACTATTGCAGATTTAAAACCAGGGGATAAGGTGCTGATTGCGGAATCTTGCACCCATCATGCCATGAAGGGCGATATCGCGCGGGAAAAATTGCCGGGTTGGTTGAATGAATATGCAGGAGGAGAGCTTATTGTTGAAAACACGGCAGGACACGGTTTTCCCGACAATCTTGCAGAATATAAATTAATCGTTCATTGCGGCGGATGCATGATCAACCGCAAAAATATGCTTTCTAAAGTTGAGCGTGCCCGAAGCAAAGGCGTTGCGATTACAAACTTTGGCGTCGCGATTGCATTCCTCAATGGAATGCTTTCCCGCGTTTCCTATTAAAATATGCAAGAAACATGCTTTGATTGTGTTATAGATGTGCGGTTGTGGTTTACAAAAAATATGAAATAAAGTATAATGTACGCAAAAAGTGGCCGAAAGGCTGCATAATACCGGGAGGCAGGGATAATGATTATTATCAAAATAAAAGGCGGCGGCACCATCAAGGTTAAGCTCGACGAAAAGGCTGCTCCGAAAACGGTAGAAAATTTTAAGAAATTGGTTCGTGAAGGTTTTTATGATGGACTTACATTTCATAGGGTAATCAAAGGCTTCATGATCCAAGGCGGATGCCCTAAGGGAACGGGTACCGGCGGGCCTGGCTACAGCATCGAGGGGGAATTTTCTTCGAATGGGTACGATAACCCGCTCAAGCATAAGCGCGGTGTAATCTCCATGGCACGCAGCATGGATCCAAACTCTGCAGGTTCTCAGTTTTTTATCATGCATGCGGATGCTCCGCATCTGGACGGACAGTATGCGGCATTTGGGAAAGTTGTCGAAGGCATGGAGGTTGTCGATGAGATCGCTTCTATGAAAACGGACTTTTCAGACCGCCCGATGGCTGATATCGTCATGGAAAAAGTTACCGTCGAAGACTGAAGCACAATCCGCTGATGCCTGGTGGACTTAAAACGGTATTGATACCGCAGTATTTGCTGCGGTATTTTTTTGTCTTTAAAATGGCTTGGCACAGCGAAAACTTTTTTACATACACTTTACAACATATAAAAATGACCTCTCCCTGATTTTACATGGATTTTACAGAATTAAATACTTGATTTTACATTGGCATTTTATAATACACTCATCGTTAAAGTTTTCAATAATTTAAATAAGGAGAACGAACATGAAAAAAATTATTACAGTCACAGCATTGGTACTTTGTATGGTGTTTGCGGTCATCGGCTGCTCGGCACCAGCGGCAGAGGAATCCACGGCAGCGCCGAGCGAATCTGCTTCGACGGAAGCGAGTGCATCCACAGAAGCAACGGCCTCTGCTTCCACGGAAGCCTCGGGCGAGGCAATCTCCGGGAGCGTACAGATGTCTGGTTCCACTTCGATGGAGACCATTGCAAATGCCCTGAAGGAAGCCTTTATGGCCCAATATCCTGATGTTTCGGTTGACGTACAGCTCGGTGGATCTTCCGTAGGCGTGCAGGACGCACAGTCTGGAAAATCCGATATCGGGAATGTGTCGCGGGAACTGAAAGACGATGAGACAGGTCTTGTTGCAAACACGATTGCCATCGATGGCATCGCGGTCATTGTCCATCCAGACAATAAAGTGACGGAAATTACGTCGGAAGATCTGGTGAAAGTATATACGGGCGAGATCAAAAACTGGAAAGATCTCGGCGGCGACGACCAGCCGATTGTAGTAATCGGACGCGAAGCTTCTTCTGGTACGCGCGGCGCGTTTGAAGAACTGCTTAAAATAGAAGACCAGTGCCAATATGCACAGGAGCTGAATGAAACAGGCGCGGTCAAGACGGCGGTTTCCGCAACGCCAGCAGCCATTGGCTATGTATCCCTCGAAGCGCTTGACGATACGGTGACGGCCCTTAAGGTGGATGGCGCAGAAGCGACGGAAGAAGCGATTAAGGCGGGTGATTATCCGCTCTCAAGACCGTTCATTATGGCGACGAAAGAAGGAGAACTCCGCCCCGAAGTGCAAGCGTTCCTCGACTTCGTGATGGGAGAAGAGGGGCAAGCAGTCGTGGCGGACAATAAGCTGATTACGATTTCATAATAATTCCTCTAGGTTAGATTCCGGAAGGGACGCGGAGGCAAGTCCGCGTCCCTTTCGATGGTAAGAGGAATTTTAATGCTAAGGAGAAAGATATGAATGCCAGCATGACAATCATAGGCGGCAGGAAAAGTAAAACGATCCTGGAACGGACGATGAAAGGGATTTTTATCGGATGCGGGCTGTTTGCGATCATAGCGGTTCTGATTATTACGATCTATATGATCGTTTCCGGCGCGCCGGCAATGTTTACAATTGGGCTCAAGGATTTCCTGTTCGGAACGGAATGGGCGCCAACCGCCGCCGATCCGAAATTTGGGATACTCCCAATGATATTAACGTCTCTTGTGGGGACGGGACTCACGATTTTAATCGGAGTGCCCATCGCGTTGATGGCGGCAGTGTTCGTTTCCGAAGTCGCTCATAAAAAGGTCGCGGGCGTTGTGAAACCGGCGATTGAACTTTTGGCGGGTATTCCATCGGTTGTATATGGCCTGCTTGGAATGATTATCCTTGTCCCGCAGATATCAAAACTGGAAGCACTTTTGTATGCGAACGACCCGGCGCACATTTTTACAGGCGGGGCAAACCTTTTATCTGGAATTATCGTACTCACAATTATGATTCTGCCCACTGTAGTCAACATAAGCATCACATCGCTAAAAGCGGTCCCACAGGAATACAAGGAAGCGTCGCTCGCGATGGGGGCAACCAAAATGCAGACGATCTTCAAGGTTCAGATCCCTGCGGCAAAATCCGGAATTATCACGGGTATTGTGCTCGGCATCGGACGGGCGCTCGGCGAAGCAATGGCGATTATTCTCGTCTCGGGAAATGTAGCAAATATGCCCGCACTCTTTAGCAGTGTCCGTTTCCTTACAACAGGCATTGTGTCGGAAATGAGTTATGCATCCGGCCTGCATAGGGAAGCCCTTTTCAGCATTGGCCTCGTATTATTTATTTTCATCATGGTCATCAACGTCACCCTTAACACACTATTGAAAAAGGAGGCCGCGGCTAATGAGAAATAGTGCGGAAAAACTTTCCAACGATATCAGTCTGATGAAAAAGAAGCACCGTCCTAAGGATGCGGCGCAAAAATTTGCCATTTATGCTTGTGCAATCCTTACGGTTGTGATCCTGTTTTACCTGCTGATTTATATCATGATACGCGGACTTCCGAATGTGAACTGGGAATTCCTTTCCACGGCGCCTTCGGCGCTCAATAAGACAGTAGGGATCCTTCCCAGCATCCTCAATACGCTTTACATGATCGGGATCACGCTTCTGATTGCAACGCCGATTGGGGTAGGTGCAGCTATTTTCCTAAACGAATACGCAAAACGCGGGAAGATTGTCAAAATTATCGAATTTACGACGGAAACCCTGGCAGGAATCCCTTCTGTGTTATACGGTCTGTTCGGTGCGCTGTTTTTTGGAGTGACACTGGCCCTTGGGTATTCAATTATTGCCGGTGCTCTCACTCTTGTATTGATGATCCTGCCGATCATTGTACGGACGACGCAGGAAGCACTGAAGACAGTGCCCAACGAATACCGGGAGGGAGCCCTTGGAATCGGGACGACCAAATGGCATATGATTCGTACGATTATTCTGCCCGGCGCGCTGCCCGGGATTATCACAGCAGTCATCCTTGCCATCGGCAGGATTGTGGGTGAATCGGCGGCCCTGCTCTTTACGTCTGGGATTGGCACCAACATGCCGGCAAACTTTTTCGGGCATATGATGGAATCGGGGGCAACGCTTACTGTGCAGCTCTACACGTATGCCGCGAAAGGGCAAAATGAACCTGCATTCGGGATTGCGGCCGTACTGGTAATTATTGTCCTTGTCATTAATTTGCTGACTAATTACCTGAGCAAACGTTTCGGCAATAAGAACAAGTAGTGGAAAGGGGTAACACCTTGGATATCAAAATTTCAACAAAAAATCTGAATTTATATTACGGACAGAACCATGCCCTCAAAGATGTAAATATAGAAATTGAAGCGGGGAAGATCACCGCCCTGATCGGGCCTTCGGGATGCGGGAAGTCTACCTACCTGAAAACGCTCAACCGTATGAACGATCTGGTGGAAGGCGTAAAAATAACAGGTGAAATATTGCTCGAGGGGGAAAACATCTATGACCCGAAAGTGGATGTGACGATTCTCAGAAAAAAGGTCGGGATGGTATTCCAGAAGCCAAATCCGTTCCCTATGAGCATCTATGACAATATTGCCTATGGACCGAGAGTGCACGGGATCAAAAACCGCAGCGATCTCGACGAAATTGTGGAAAACAGCCTTAAAGGTGCGGCACTGTGGGAAGAAGTGCGCGACCGCCTGAAGAAAAGTGCGCTGGGGCTTTCGGGCGGGCAACAGCAGAGGCTGTGTATCGCGCGGGCAATTGCGGTTTCACCGGAAGTCATACTGATGGATGAGCCGACCTCGGCCCTCGACCCGATTTCCACGACCAAGATTGAGGATCTGATGAGCGAGTTAAAGAAAAAATATACCGTCGTTATCGTTACGCACAACATGCAGCAGGCCGTCCGTATTTCAGACCGGACCGCATTCTTCTTGCTCGGGGAAATGGTAGAATTTGGCAAGACGGAGGATTTGTTCAGTATGCCGAAGGACAAACGGACAGAAGACTACATCACCGGACGTTTCGGCTGATTGGTAAAGGAGAAACCATGAGAAATAAGTTTGATATAGAATTGGAAGATTTAAATCTGGATTTGATCCGCATGGGTGCCCGCGCGGAGCAAACGATCACAAAAGTAGTCAAGGTTATTGAAAACTGTGACGAGGCGGGCGCGCGTGAAATCATTGAAGACGATGACCTCGTAGACGCGATGGCGCGGCAGATCGAAAGCCGTTCCATGAAGCTGATTATGAAGCAGCAGCCGGTAGCCAAAGACCTGCGGATCATTTCCACGGCGCTGAAAATGATTACGGACATCGAAAGGATCTGTGACCAGGCATCGGATATTTCCGAAATTACCCTTTCCGTATGTAAGGAAATTACGATCCCCCGGCCGCAGCATATCTCTAAAATGGGCCGTACGACGGCCCAGATGGTTCACATGGCGGTAGATTCCTATGTGCACCGGGACATGGGACTTGCAGAGGAAGTCATCGGGATGGATAATGAAGTAGACCGCCTGTACGACGTAGTGAAGACGGAACTTCTGGATATGGCCATAGAGGACAGGGAAAAGATCGACCAAATTGTGGATTTCCTGATGATCGCAAAATATTTGGAACGCATCGGAGATCACGCAGAAAACATTGCGGAATGGGCGGTGTTTTCGGAAACCGGTGTGCACAAAGACCGCCGTATTCTCTGACGGATGATGTGTGATATAATATGCATAGCAAACGTGTGAGGTAAAAAAAGTGGCTTATATTGCGGTAGTGGAAGACGATGCTTCGGTACGGGAGCTCATCCTGTGTACGCTAAAGTCGGCAGGCTTTGCGGTAGAAGCGTATGAACGGGGAGAAGACTTTCTGGAACAATATAAAAAGCATGAGGAACCGGATGCGATTCTTCTGGATATCATGTTGCCCGGGATAGACGGGTTCGAAATATTCAGGAGGTTATCTTCGCAAAGCGGATTCGACAGTCCCGTCATTTTTCTGACCGCCCGGACAACAGAAGTGGATAAAGTCTCCGGATTGAACCTGGGAGCGGATGATTATATTACGAAGCCGTTCGGCGTATTGGAACTGATCGCGCGTGTGAACGCGGTCATCCGGCGTTCCCGGAGAAGCTCGCGGCCGCCGCAGGCTATTGAGATCGGTGGCCTGAAGCTGGACGTTTCGGCGCATACTCTTTACGTAGAGGGGGAAAAAACCGCACTGACCTATAAAGAGTTTGAGATGCTGCGTTACTTTATGCGAAACCCGGGCCTTGTATTGACGCGGGAGATGCTCCTGAACGAGATATGGGGTATCGATACGGATATTGAGACGCGTACAGTTGATATGCATATTAAAACATTGCGACAAAAGATAGGACGCTGCGGAGAATGTATTAAAACGGTGCGCGGCGTTGGCTATCGGTTTGAGGTATAGATGTGAAAAAGAAAATTGTACAATTAACTACCTGCATTCTGGTGGTGGCGCTGGTAGTAACGGTATTGGTTTCTATGGCAAGTTTCAAGGGAACCTATACAAACGATGTAATCGCCGTACTGAAGGGGAACATCAACGCGATGGAACTTTCCTTAGGGGAACACACTGATTATCAGAAAATGGCAAATGAATACCAGAAGGCTTATGGGCAGAACAACCGCGTTACGGTCATTGCAGAGGATGGAACCGTCCTTGCGGATACGCAGGCGGATTCGGAACAAACGGAAAACCATCTGGAGCGGCCGGAGGTGCAGGAAGCGCTTGCGGGCAGGTTTGGCTCCGAAGTGCGTTACTCCGAAACAACAGGGCAGGATATGATCTATGTGGCAAAACAAATGCCAAACGGGGTGATTATCCGAAATTCCATGCCGCTTGATAATGCGACTGCTGTGGTCAACCAGACGCTTCCGGTTATTATTATCGTGTTCATCCTGCTCGTGGTGCTGGCGGTTTTCCTTTCAGGAAAGATTGTGAGCAACACGTTGAAGCCGTTTAGCCAGCTTCATGATTCTATACAGGGTTATATTGAGGGAAAGCAAGAAAAACTCAGTATCGAGAGCCCTTATCCGGAATTCGACGATATCGCACAGGCATTTTCGCGTATTTCGGAACGGCTGAACCGCTATATAGAAAAAGTAAAACTTGAAAACCGTAAGACGGCGCTTATCATCGACAGCATTAATGAAGGCTTGATGATCTTGGATGAAAAAGAGGAGGTGCTCCTGATCAACACGGCTGCCAAAAATATTTTCGGTGTGAACGGAGAACCGCTGAGTGAGAACATCCTTCATTATATTCGCCGCCCGGATATTGTATCCAAACTTGAAAAAGCGCTTACTAAGAAGAAAAACATGCAGTTTGAGGCACGCAACGATGAAGACGGGCGTACGTATCGGTTTTATACAAGTATTGTGGATGAACCAGCCTTTATGAATGGGCAAGGCGGGTATGCGATGCTTGTCCTGATCAGCGACGTAACGGATATCGAGCTTTCTGAACGCGTACGCCGGGATTTTGCGGCAAACGTTTCCCATGAACTGAAAACACCGCTTACCTCCATCAATGGATTCGCGCAGCTTGTTGCCAATGGCATGGTGGAGGACGAAAAAAGCATAAAAGCTTACGCGAGACGTATTTCTGAAGAATCAGACCGGCTGATGGGCCTGATTAACGATACGTTGATGCTGTCCGAACTGGAGCAAATCAGTATTGATGAAGCAATCGAGACTGTAGATATCGCGAAAGTGACGGAAGATGTGCTGCATCTTCTCGAGGACAACATCGTAAAACGGGATCTGAAAGTTCATGTCAGCGGGGCGGCGGCAATAATGGCGAACAGGAACCGTATCCGGGAACTGATGCTAAACCTATGCGACAATGCCGTCAAATATAATAAAGAGGGTGGGAGAATAGATATCCGGCTTTCAGAGCAGGACACTTTTGTGGAAATTGAAATACAGGATACCGGGATTGGGGTACCTGAGGATGAAGTGAACCGCATCTTTGAGCGTTTCTACCGTGCGAAAAATTCGGGAGGCTCTACGATAAGCGGGACGGGACTTGGCCTTGCGATCGTCAAGCATATCGTTGCACTTTATGAGGGAGAGCTTACCATGGAAAGCCGCCTCGGCGAGGGGAGCCGGTTTATTGTCCGTCTGAAGAAAGATTAAGCCTGGAAAATACGCATTTTAAAGGATGCGTATTTTTTTGCTATAGTTGACATTGCCTTTTCCAAATATTAATATGAAGTACGAAGGCATTAAAAAACGGGAGGAATGCGGCATGCAACTGGCAAAGATTGTTGGAACTGCAAAAAGCATCACAAAATCCGATGAACTATATGGAGCGGAGCTTCTGATTGCGGTTCCGGTAAATATGGAAACCATGCAGGAAGACGGGGAGCCGTTTTTAGTGGCGGACAAACTTGGCGCGCAGGAAGGGCAGGTCGTGGTATGCGCGGCTGTATGCTCCCAGCAGCAGGAGAATACCGTAATTGACAAGATAATTGCTATTCCGGAAACTATTTTTCGGGACGGGGAAAAACAATTGAACCAGGCAGCGGACAGCGAAGAAGCGGCAGAGGCACCGCAGGACTTACTTGAAGGAATCGATCCGGTTTCAGATCTAACTGCTGAATTTAAAGCGTTACATCAGGAGCTTGACCAGCTTTCAGATAGAGATGTGCCGAGCCAGAATACAAATTCTGTTCCGTATGAAGATTATGCGAAATACCTGACTACTGACTTCGAGCCTGTGGATGTACCGCCGGAAATACCGAAAAGTTCGGAAAAAGAACGGGAGAAACGGCAGGGCTATACTCGCGTGGGCTATCGAAGCGAAAAGAAAAAATAGAATCAGGAGAAGAGATGGAGACGATTTTTGATATGGAAACCGTGGCGCTCGACGACGAAGACAGCGCCCTTTTAATTATTGACCAGACACAGTTGCCAGGACGCCGCGAGATTTTGCGTTTGAAAGATCAAAAGAGTATCTGGAATGCAATTTATTTACTCCAGGTGCGCGGCGCTCCGGCAATCGGGGTTTCTGCGGCGTTTGGAATTTATCTTGCGGCAAAGGAAATTACCGAAACAGATTTTGAGGCATTCTATGCGAAATTCGAAGCGGCACGGGATTATCTGGATTCAGCGCGTCCAACAGCGGTAAACCTTTCATGGGCGCTGCGGCGGATGGACGGCGTGGTGCGCGCAAACAAGGAAAAACCGGTTGAAGAGATTAAAAAATTACTCCTAAAGGAAGCACATGAGATAAAAGCGGAAGATATTCGCGTATGCAGGGCGATTGGCGAAAATGGCCTTGCCCTCCTGAAGCCGGGCATGGGGCTTTTGACACACTGCAATGCCGGGCAGCTTGCCACTTCTAAATATGGTACGGCGACAGCGCCTATGTATCTTGGGCAGGAGCGGGGATATGATTTCCATGTGTTTTGCGATGAGACACGCCCCCTGCTGCAGGGAGCGCGGCTTACGGCGTTTGAGCTTACGGAAGCAGGCATCGACACAACGCTCATTTGCGACAATATGGCGCCTTCCGTTATGAAGCAGGGATGGGTGGACGCCGTCTTTGTTGGATGCGACCGTGTTGCGGCAAATGGCGATACAGCCAATAAAATCGGGACATCCTATGTGGCACTTGCTGCAAAACAATTCCAGATTCCGTTTTATGTATGCGCGCCAACCTCGACCATCGATATGAACTGCAAAACAGGCGGAGAAATTCATATTGAGCTGCGTCCGGCGGAAGAAGTGACGGAAATGTGGTATGAAAAAAGGATGGCGCCTGAAGGAGTGAAAGTTTATAATCCGAGTTTTGACGTGACGGATGCCGAATTTATTACGGCAATTATTACGGAACATGGCGTAGCCTATCCGCCATATGACGTTTCTTTAAAAGAGATTTTTGATAAGAAGAAAGGCGGGACGGAAAAATAATGGAATATCTGCCGGTTAAACAGGCGAAAGAGCAAATCCTTGATATTGGGAAACGGATGTATCAAAAAGGCTTTGTCGCCGCAAATGACGGAAATATCAGCTGCAAGATTGCAGAGGATGTTATTCTTACTACGCCGACAGGCGTATCCAAAGGTTTTATGAACGAGGATATGCTGGTAGAAATGACACTCGGCGGAGAAATTTTGAGGCAGGGGGCTTATGCTCCTTCTTCAGAGGTGAAGATGCATATCCGCGCTTACCTGGAAAATCCTTCTATTATGGCAGTGACGCATGCACACCCTCCGGCGGCTACGGCGTTTGCCATTGCGGGGATTCCGCTTGATCGGCCGCTTCTTACCGAACCGATCGTACTGCTGGGCAGCGTACCGGTAGCAAAATATGCTACGCCCGGGACACAGGAAGTTCCAGATTCCATTGCGCCATTTTGCAAGACGCATAACGCGGTGTTGCTTTCCAACCACGGAGCGCTTACATGGGGGAAAGACCTCTTACAGGCATTCTACCGTCTGGAATCCGTAGAATATTATGCCATGATTACAATGTATACGGAAAACATTCTGGGGAAGGCAAATTACCTGAGTGAGCAACAAATCGTTCCTCTCTTGAAAACGAGGAAAATGATGGGGAACCACTGCGGCGGAGAGCCGCTGTGCAGTGCAGAGGAAACAAATTGCATGGATTTTATGCCACAGTGCGGAACGGTGGAGAAATACGCGACAGCACTGGACGTTTTAGTTGAACGCATTGCAGAGCGTGTTGCGGAAAAGATAAAATAATTTTAGAGACGCGGTGTCCTACAGGAAAAACGAAAGCATTCCCAGACAGGCAAAAGTGAATAAAAATTTATTTTATAACAAAAAGACCGGGTTCTTGTGAAAAAAGACCGGTCTTTTTTCATCCAATATAAACGTCAAATTTCTTTCAAATCAATCTCCATAAAATCGGTTACTTCCGTGTTCCAGCGCTCCTCCACGAACTTACAGTGGTCGGGATGGTTGTTATAACTTTCATAATCCTCCGGTTTCATAAAGTCAAAAGAAAAACCATACGTATAGTTATTTTTCGGGCTGATTTCCCAGCACTGCATAACATTTCGGGCAAAGGGAATGCCGGCGAATACTTTCTTTGCCGTTTCAATAAAATCTTTTGCGCGGGGATCCTCTTTCGCATACTTGAGATTAAATACCACCATGTGTCTAATTGCTGCTTCCATATTTATTTCTCCTATTCCGTAAGTTTGTCAATCAGGTTGACAGCGCTTACTTTTAATTGATCCAGTTGATATTCTGCCTGTTGCCTATCCATTGAAAAAGCGGAAAGATATGATTTCAGCTTAGGTTCCGTGCCGGAAGGGCGGATGATGAACCGTCCGCCATCGAGCTCGAAATAGAGCACGTTCGATTGCTCCATATCGATTGGTTCGGCTTTTCCGGTTGACATATCAAAGCGTTCCTGTTTTAGGTAATCCCGCACTGCAATCACATGGAAATCGCCGATTTTTTCAGGATACTTGTCACGCAGCAAACGAACGGCGTTCTGAATTTTCTCAATACCTTCTTTGCCGTATAATGTTTTTGAAACCACCAGTTCTTCGAACCAGCCATATTTTTCGTATATATCGATAAGTGCCTCATACAGTGTACGGCCGAGGGAATGATACCAGCATGCGGCTTCGGCAATCATCATGGCGGCCTGCACCGCATCCTTATCGCGCACGAACGC
Source organism: Christensenella tenuis (assembly GCF_014287795.1). Classification (GTDB taxonomy): domain Bacteria; phylum Bacillota; class Clostridia; order Christensenellales; family Christensenellaceae; genus Christensenella; species Christensenella tenuis. The sequence goes on along the minus strand of NZ_JACOON010000001.1, from coordinate 673,661 downwards.
GCCCTGTAAATATCCATAGCTTTCCTCAAAGCCAAAAATAAACTTGCCTTTCCCCGTGCGCTCAGAGAGCTTGATTTGCTCGGCAATAAATTTAAAGCCTGTAAATACGCTGCGCAGTTCTACTCCGTAGTGTTTGGCAATCACATCCACCATATCGCTGGTGACAATAGATTTGACGACAAATTCATCACCAGAAAAAGTTTTTTGCTTTTGCGAAAGCACATAATCCATCAATAAACAGCCAATCTGATTCCCCGTTAAAATTACAAATTCGTGTTCTGTATTGCGGATGGCAACGCCAAGGCGGTCACTGTCCGGATCGGTCGCGAGGATCAGGTTTGCATCTTTCTGATTCGCCAGCTCTATTGCGAGATCAAAGCATTGACGTTCTTCGGGATTAGGCGCTTTTACGGTCGGGAAGGCCGGATCGGGATGCTCCTGCCCGGGAACGACGTGCAGATTGTCGACCCCCAGATCTTTTAAAACGCGCCGTACCGGTATATTGCCTGTGCCGTGCAGGGGAGTATATATAATGTTAAGTTTGTCGGCCTGTTGTTTTATAATTTCGGGATGAATGCACAGCGCTTCCACCTTTTTAAAATAAATTTCATCCAGATCTTTTCCAATATAGGTAAGCAAGCCTTTACGCTCCGCCTCGTCGAGCGGCATGGACTCAATATGGAATATATCGTCGATTTGCGAAATATATTGGGTAATGCGGTCGGAATCTGCAACAGGGCACTGCCCGCCGTCGTCGCCGTAGACTTTATATCCATTGTATTCGGGAGGATTGTGGCTTGCCGTAATAACGACGCCCGCTGTTGTTTTCAATTCTAAAATCGTAAAAGAAAGCTGAGGGACGCTATGCGGCGTATCATACATGAATACACTGATGCCATTTGCGCAAAGAACACCCGCCGTTTCGCGCGCGAAAAGATCACTGTTTTTACGCGTGTCATATGCAATAGCAACGCCGGCAGTTGGATCTCCGTGGGCCAGGATATTGTTTGCGAGCGCTTGTGTAGCGCGCTTTACTGTGAATATGTTCATGCGATTGGTGCCCATGCCGATGATACCGCGCATTCCGGCAGTACCAAATTCCATTTCTTTGTAAAAGGAATCCTGCAATGTTTCCGTGCTTTTTGCCGTAAGCGCAAGCTCTGCCTCATACTCTGTTCCCGTCAATGCGTCTTTCCAGACTTGGTAAGTTTCCTGATAAGTCATGAGAGTGCCTCCTCGTGAATGCCGCTCCCGCAATCGTCATGCGGACTGGCTGATTTATATAAATATGGGTTAGTCGCTCCTCAGAATCCGAGCGCATCGTTTACCAGAAGGATATGAATTTCTTTTCCTTTTGGCGGATATTGGATGCGCACCGTCACTTTGCACATGCGTTCGGGCGAATCGCAGTTTCTGCATACGCCTTCCGTAGCGCATGGGGTGGAAAGACCGAGGCGCTTTGCATTCTTTGGACAGGCGCTTTTTTTAATCCGGGCAATGGCATCATGCGGTCCCTTGCTGATTTTGTTCGTGCCGCACAGCACGACCACCTTATCCGGCCCAAAGAACATTGCAGCGACCCGGTTGCCGTTACCGTCAATATTGATAAGATCTCCTTCGCGCGTCAAAGCATTGGTGGAGGTAAGGTATACGTCCGCTCCCATGGCACTGCGCCACACCGCCATATTATCGGGATTTTCTTTTTTGCGCTCAAGCGTTTGGGAATAAATAGTTTTTCCTGTCGCAACGACTTCGTCAAAAAGTCCGGATTCTTTAATGGTTTGGCTGCCTCCGATGCCAATGGAGTCCGCGTCCGCAATCAATTCCATTACGCGCTGTTTTGCGGAAACGACATCTTCAAAGAATTCGGCGTGGAATCTTTTTTCATTGAGTAAATTTATGAGATCTTGATATTCATCCATAGGAAAGCCCCCCTTTTTACAACAATAGATGAACCTGCTCTTCTTTCACTATTATATTATTATATACCACAACCGGGCTATGAGCTACCGATTATTTTATTGATTTTTGGACGGCGTTTGCGTATCATTAAGGAAGAAAACCAATATTAGGAGAACGTATGAAGAACGAGTATCAGAAAAATATACGGAATTTTTGTATTATCGCGCATATAGATCATGGAAAATCGACGCTTGCAGACCGGCTGATTGAAATGACGGGCACGGTTGCGCAGCGGGATATTAAGGAGCAGCTTCTCGATACGATGGACCTTGAACGGGAGCGCGGGATCACCATTAAATCACAGGCGGTGCGTATGCTCTATGAACGCGATGGCATAGAGTATGAATTAAACCTAATCGACACGCCCGGGCATGTCGATTTTACTTACGAGGTATCGCGTTCGCTCGCCGCATGCGAGGGAGCTGTGCTCGTGGTGGATGCAAGCCAGGGAATCGAAGCGCAGACACTTGCCAATGTGTATCTTGCCATGGACAACGACCTCGAAATTATTCCGGTAATCAATAAAGTGGATCTGCCGAGCGCACGCCCGGATGAAATTGCCAAAGAGATCGAGGATGTCCTTGGGCTGGATGCGTCCGACGCGCCGCGCATCAGTGCGAAGAGCGGCGAAAATGTCGGACAAGTTTTAGACGCAATCGTAGACAAACTTCCCGCACCGTCGGGTGATGAAGAAAAGCCTTTAAAGGCATTGGTATTTGATTCTTACTACGATAATTATAAAGGCGCGATTAGCTATGTACGCCTGATTGATGGATGTGTAAAGGAAGGTACCAAAATCAGGTTTATGGCGTCGGGGAAGGTCTTTGACACTACGGAGGTCGGCGCGTTTGCGCCGGAACTCGTTCCAACAAAGGAATTGAAAGCAGGGGACGTTGGCTATATTGCAGCCAGTATCAAGAATGTCGCGGATACGCGCGTGGGTGATACGGTGACGGATGACCAGCGGCCTGCCGCACAGGCACTTCCGGGTTATAAAAAGATTACGCCCATGGTATACTGCGGTATCTATCCGGCAGATGGAGCCAAGTATGACGATTTACGCGATGCTCTGGAAAAGCTGCAACTCAACGATGCATCCCTGCTCTACGATCCGGAGGTATCGGTTGCGCTTGGATTCGGATTCCGCTGTGGTTTTCTGGGGCTTCTGCACATGGAGATCATTCAGGAGCGGCTGGAACGTGAATTTGATCTTGACCTTGTAACAACAGCGCCCAGCGTTTCTTACCGCGTATGTATGATGAGCGGGGAGGAACTTGAGATAGACAATCCGACGAACCTTCCGGACCCGTCGATGATCGAGTATATGGAAGAACCGATCGCCAAGGTAAGTGTGATGACGCCGGATACTTATGTGGGAGCTGTGATGGAATTGTGCCAGGAAAAACGGGGTGTTTTTAAAAACATGGAATACATTGAAGCAACCCGTGTACTGTTGCACTATGAAATTCCACTAAACGAGATTATTTACGATTTTTTTGACAACCTGAAATCAAGGACGCGCGGATATGCATCCATGGATTATGAAGTGCAAGGTTACGCGAAAAGCGATCTTGTTAAGCTGGATATTTTACTCAACGGGGAAATGTGCGACGCGCTTTCCATTATTGTGCATCGGGACCGCGCGTATGGGCGGGGAAGATCCATCGCTGAAAAGCTCAAGGAAGTAATTCCAAGGCAAATGTTTGAGATCCCGATTCAAGCTGCGATCGGTGGAAAAATCATTGCACGGGAAACTGTGAAAGCGCTGCGCAAGGATGTTTTGGCAAAATGCTACGGCGGTGATATCAGCCGCAAAAAGAAGCTGCTCGAAAAGCAGAAAGAGGGCAAAAAACGAATGAGGCAAGTAGGCAGCGTAGAAGTGCCGTCGGAGGCATTTATGAGCGTCCTCAAGATGGATAAATAAACTGGTTAAAAGAGGGCAAAATGCTGGGTATCTATTTACATATCCCTTTTTGTGTAAAAAAGTGTAATTATTGCGATTTTGTGTCTGTAGAACGAAAAGAACTCATAGAAGCGTATTTTTGCGCGCTAAAAAATGAGATTGAGATGACGGGGCGGATGTATAGACGAAAAGTGGATTCCGTTTTTTTCGGAGGCGGCACACCATCTTTCCCACCGGCGCAGTATCTTGTGGAAACTATGGACGCGCTTTGCCGCGCCTTCGACGTGCAGGCAGATGCGGAGATTACCATCGAGGCGAATCCATGTTCTCTAGATGCTTCAAAACTAAAAGAATATCGCAGGGCAGGGATCAACCGCCTGAGCATCGGGTTGCAAGCGGTGCAGGATCACCTTCTCAAAATGCTTGGCAGGCAGCATACATACAGGCAGTTTGAATATGCCTATAGCTGTGCGCGCGAGGCAGGTTTTAATAACATCAATATTGATGCCATTTATGCGCTGCCTGGACAAAAAATGGCAGACTGGGAGGAAACCCTGCGTTTTATCATGGAAAAGGAGCCGGAGCATATTTCAGCCTATGCGTTGAAATTTGAACCCGGGACCCCCATTTTTCAGGGATTACAGATAGGAGAAATTATTCCAATAAACGAAGATATGGATCTTGCGATGTATCATATTGCCCAGGATATGCTAACGAGCCGGGATTATGATAATTACGAGATATCCAATTTTGCAAAAGAAGGCTTTGAATGTTCCCATAACCTGAAATATTGGAATTTACGGGATTACCTCGGCCTTGGCGCAGCCGCACATTCCTGCGTAGACCATATGCGCTTTGCCAATACGGGCGATGTAAAAAAATATATTTCCAATATGAAGTCGGGACAGCTGCACTATGCTTCCTCCGAACTTATTTTGGAACGGGAACGCAAGCTGGAATATATCATGCTCAAACTGCGGCTCAAAAAGGGCTTTTCATTTTTTGATTATAAAAGCAGGTTTGATGAGGATTTTCGCCAAGCATTTCCCACCGAGCTGGAAAAGGTGGTTTCGCTTGGCCTTGCCGAAACGGATGGGCGCGGTTTATATCCCACGAGACGCGGATTCGATCTCCAAAATCAGTTGGTCTCGATTTTGATTCAAAATCTATAATCTTTAATCTTTGGGAAATTTAAATTTTCCGGTAGAAATTGCAGAACCTGGGAATTGTTCATAAAATATTCATCTGAAACGTTTATTATTTTAACAAACCATATTGACAACCAACCGGCGGGGTGGTATCTTTATATCAAGGAATTAGCACTCGACAATGATGAGTGCTAACAAATCGGTTTATAACCGGTTTTTTGTGTATATAAAGATACTACCGCAAGAAAGGAGGCGCGCGGCATGGAGCTTTCGGACAGAAAACTGAAGATACTGAAAGCGATTATTGATGACTATATTGATACCGGAGTTCCGGTTGGATCGCGTACGCTCTCCAAGAAACCGGATCTGGATTACAGTCCGGCGACGATACGCAACGAGATGGCGGATCTTGAAGAACTTGGGTTGCTTGAACAACCGCATACTTCAGCGGGAAGAACGCCAAGCGATAAAGCGTACCGGTTGTATGTGGACAGGTTGATGCATATTGACCGTATCACGAAGGATGAAGCAATGTTCATCCGCAATTATTTCGATACGCGGGTGGATGAAATCGGGGAAGTATTGACTTCGGCAGCCAAAGCGTTGTCGGATGCCACGAAGCATATCTCCATGGTGACGGCACCAAACCTTGAAAGCGTGAAGCTGAAGCGTATCCAGATCGTAAAAATTACAGAAACAAAGGGACTTCTTGTTTTTGTGACGGATAACGGCCTTGTACAGGATAAAATGATCAATATACCGCTTGCGATGGATGCGCATCAATTGGAAATTCTTTCCAATATGTTGACAGACCAGGTACAGAACGTTTCACTGAAAGAAGCGGAAGAGATTATCAGGAGTTCCTGCATGGACAGTCTGAAAGAGCAGAAAATGGTCATGGGAGAAATCTTGGATGCGATTAATCTCAACCGGGAAAAGAAAGAGCTTGTGTTTGGCGGCGCGCAAAATATATTCAATTATCCCGAATATAAGGACATCAGTAAGGCCCAGCATTTTCTGCAGCTTTTGGAAACCAAGGATGTGCTTTACAAGGTGATGTCTGCAGCGACCGATCTTGAATTTTCGATTAAGATTGGACGGGAAAACCCTTACGATGATTTTAAGGATATGAGCATCGTAACGGCTACTTATAAAATAGGCGGAGAAAAAATCGGCTCATTTGGCGTGATTGGGCCGACACGGATGGATTACGCACGCGTACTTTCAGTGTTAAATTATGTAGGTATGAGTTTGAGCGACATTCTTTCATGTTTGCTGCAGACAGAGAATAAAGAATAAGGCAGGTAAAAAAATTGGCGGAAAAACAGGAAAAGCAGCAGGTAAAGCAGGCTGCGGAAGAAGTAAAAGGACAGGCCGTGGAAGATCAGGTGGAGGAACCAAAATCTGGGGAAAAAGAAGAGAAAAAACCGGCTAAGCATAAAACGGCTTCCAAAAAGGATAAAACGCAGGAAAAAATAAAAATATTGGAAGCGGAAAAAGAGGAATATTTAAACGCCCTGCAAAGAGAACGTGCGGATTTTGAGAATTATAAGAAACGCAACGCAACACTTGCAGCGTCGTCGTTCCAGAACGGGGTTGCGGATACTGTTATGGTCATGCTGCCGATTTTGGATAATTTCGAGAGGGCGCTTGCCGTAGAATGTGGTGATAAAGCGTTTTTCGAAGGAATGAATATGATTATGCGGCAAATGAAGGATGTCCTCAAAAATTTGGGGGTGGAAGAAATTGCGGCGGATGGCCAATTCGATCCGGAACTGCACAATGCAGTAATGCAAGCGGAAGAAGAAGGAGCTGAAACAAATCAGATTATCGAAGTGCTGCAAAAAGGATATAGCCTGAACGGAAAGGTGCTGCGGCATTCGATGGTAAAGGTTGCAAAATGAAGACAAGGCGGAACGCCTTATCATAAATAATCGAAAACAATTTTACAGGAGGTTTTCATAAATGGGAAAAGTAATCGGAATTGACCTTGGAACAACGAATTCGTGCGTGGCAGTCATGGAAGGCGGCGAGGCCGTCGTAATTCCAAACGCAGAAGGTGCGCGAACCACACCGTCTGTCGTGGCTTTTTCAAATAATGGCGAAAGATTGGTTGGCCAGGTGGCGAAGCGTCAGGCTGTGACCAATCCGGATCACACCGTTATGTCGGTCAAGCGTGATATGGGTACGGACAGGAAAATTGATATTGATGGGAAAAGTTATTCTCCGCAGGAGATTTCTGCAATGATTCTCCAGAAGCTGAAATCGGATGCAGAAGCTTACCTTGGTGAAACGGTTACACAGGCAGTCATTACCGTTCCGGCGTATTTTTCTGATTCGCAGCGGCAGGCGACAAAAGACGCAGGCAAAATCGCGGGCCTTGAGGTGTTGCGTATTGTGAACGAGCCTACGGCGGCAGCGCTTGCTTACGGACTTGAAAAAGACAACAACCAAAAGGTTCTGGTATACGACCTTGGCGGCGGTACCTTTGATGTGTCGCTGCTTGAAATTGGCGACGGCGTAATTGAAGTGCTTGCTACAAGCGGAAACAACCGTCTTGGCGGAGATGATTTTGATGATAAGATTGTCGGATGGATGGTCGGAGAGTTCAAGAAGAGCAACGGTATCGACCTTTCCGGTGATAAGATTGCAATGCAGCGTTTAAAGGAAGCGGCAGAAAAGGCTAAAATCGAACTTTCCGGCGTGATGCAAACCAATATCAACCTGCCTTTTATTACGGCAGACGCTACTGGACCCAAGCATCTCGACCTCAACCTCACGCGGGCGAAGTTTGACGAGCTTACGGCGGATCTTGTTGCCGCGACGGAAGGGCCGACCACAAATGCAATCAAGGATGCGGGAATCAGCAGCTCGGCTATCGATAAAATCCTGCTTGTAGGCGGTTCTTCGCGTATTCCAGCCGTGCAAGACATGGTCAAACGGATTACGGGAAAAGAACCCTTCAAAGGCATCAATCCGGATGAATGCGTAGCCATGGGCGCGGCGATTCAGGCAGGCGTTCTTGGCGGCGAGGTCAAGGATGTATTACTTCTCGACGTAACGCCGCTTTCTCTCGGTATCGAGACAATGGGTGGTATCTGCACAAAGCTTATCGACAGGAACACAACCATTCCGGCAAAGAAGAGCCAGATTTTCTCTACGGCTGCGGATGGGCAGACAAGTGTGGAAATCCATGTGCTGCAAGGTGAACGCGAGATGGCGGCTGCGAATAAGACGCTCGGACGGTTTACGCTTACCGGCATTGCACCGGCTCCTAGAGGCGTTCCGCAGATCGAAGTTACTTTTGATATTGACGCGAATGGTATCGTAAATGTGTCTGCTAAGGATATGGGCACGGGTAAGGAGCAAAAAATTACGATTACAGCATCTACAAACCTTTCAGATGAAGAAATCGACAAGGCTGTAAAAGATGCGGAAAAATTCGCGGCTGAAGACGAAAAGCGTAAGGAAGAAGTAGAAGCACGCAACAATGCCGACTCATTGATCTATCAAACGGAAAAGACACTGAAAGATCTCGGAGACAAGGTGCCGAAGGAAGACCAGAAAAAGATCGAGGATGAATTGGCGGCAACTAAGGAAGCGCTGAAAACGAACAATCCGGATACCATTAAATCTGCTACGGAAAAGTTGCAGAAGGTTTCGTTTGATACGTTTGGCAAGATTTACCAGCAAGCGGGCGGCGATCCGAACGCAGCAGCGGGCGGTGCGGGTTTTAACCCGAATTATGATCCGAACGGCGGCGCAAAGAAGGATGATAATGTAGTAGATGCGGACTATGAAGTCGTTGATGATGACAAAAAAGACGACGATAAAAAAGAAAAATAAGAAGAACGAATTATAGGGGATAGGCGGAAAATTTCTTCAAAAGCCAGAGTATTATACTTTGGCTTTTGGAGGTTTTCAAGATTCTGAGGGAAGAGGTAGCGTGAATTTTGGCTAAGGACTATTACGAGACGCTTGGCGTTGGAAAAGATGCGAATGCGGACGAAATCAAAAGTGCATACAGAAAACTTGCCAAGAAATATCATCCCGATATGAATAAAGGGGATGAAAGCGCAGCACAGAAATTCAAAGAAGTAAATGAGGCGTACCAAGTATTGAGCGACGACCAGAAACGACAGCAATATGATATGTATGGTACGGCAGATGGAGCCGGCGGCTTTAATGGGCAGGGCGGTTTCGGTGGGTTTGGAGACTTTGGCGGGTTTGGCGATATCTTCGACAATATTTTTGGCGGCGGTATGCGCAGCCGGCCGGCAAACGGCCCTCAACGCGGCAGCGATATCCGCGTCAACATGAAACTTTCCTTTGAAGAAGCGGCACAGGGGGTAAAGCATGATATCAGCATCACCCGGCTCGAACAGTGCAATGAATGCGGAGGAACAGGAGCGGCAAAAGGAACGGAACGCAGGACATGCCCCACATGCAACGGCACGGGGCAGGAACGCGTGCAACAGCAAACCGTATTCGGCAGCTTTGTGAATGTGCAGCCCTGCCGTACATGCGGAGGAGAAGGAACCATTGTAGATACTCCGTGTGAGAAGTGTAAGGGAAAGGGAACTACGCAGCAGCAACGCACGATTTCTGTAAACATTCCGGCGGGAATTGATAATGGCCAGATCCTGACCATGCGCGGAGAGGGAAATGCGGGAAAACGGGGCGGCCCGTCAGGAGACCTGCAGATTGCCATTTCCGTAAAGCCGCATAAGCTGTTTGAGCGTCTGGGAAATGATCTTTACCTTGACATGGATATTACGATGATGCAGGCGGCGCTCGGCGATGAAGTTGAAGTCCCAACGCTTGACGGAAAGGTGCGTTATAAGATAGATGCCGGTACCCAGCCGGGAACGATCTTCCGGCTTAAAAACAAGGGAATAAAACATCTGAATTCAAGCCGCATGGGGGATCTTTATGTGCGCGCAAACGTACAGATTCCTAAAAAGTTAAATGAGCGCCAGAAGAAAATTTTGCGTGATTTTGAAGATAAAATCCGGTCAAAGGATAAGGAGACTACATTTTCCAAACCCAGCGACGCATTTTAACCGGTTTCAAAGAAGAGCGGGAAACTGCTCTTTTTTGTTGCATTGGGAAAAGGTTTACGGGTATAATAGAGTGAAGTTTATAGCGAGGTATGGTAAATGGACTGGCTGAAGATCGGAATACGAACACAAAAGGAAGCAGAAGAAATTTTTTCCGCCCTGCTTATGGAAGCAGGCGCAAGAGGAGTCTCCATTGAAGGAGATAACGCAGCATGCGCCAAAGATGGGCTCCCGTGGGATTATTTGGATGAAGAGGTTTTGGCGAAAGTACCTTTTTGCGTAACGGCATTTTTCCCATGCGATGGGAATGAGCAGAAGATTCTTTCGGATGTGAAGGAGCGTGTACGGCAGGTTAAAGGAATGAATCTTGGCGTTCCGCTGGGCAGCCTTGAAATTATTACGCAAACTGTATGTGAGCAGGATTGGGAAAATGCATGGAAGGCTTATTTCAAACCGGTTAAAATTTCTGATTTTGTAGTAATCAAGCCAACATGGGAACAATATTCCGCCGCGCAGGATGATGTCGTTATTGAAATTGACCCGGGCATGGCTTTCGGAACGGGAAACCACGAAACAACACGGATGTGCGTGCGCTTTTTGGAAGAATATATCGAGCCTGGAATGACGGTAATCGACGCCGGATGCGGAAGCGGAATCCTTTCAATTGCCGCTGCGAAATTTGGCGCCAAGAAAGTCTTTGCGCTTGATCTTGACCCTGTCGCTATAGAAGTAACGGAGGATAACGCAAAACGGAACAGATGCGGGGGAGAAATTGAGGTCCGGCAGTCCGACCTTCTCGCAGAAGTACCGGAGGATGTGCAGGCGGATATTGTCGTCGCCAATATTATTGCGGATGTAGTCATTGCGCTCAACAAAGTGGCGCAGGGGTATATGAAACGCAATGGGATGTATATTTGTTCGGGCATCATTGATTCCCGGCTGGACGACGTAAGAAAGTCGCTTGAGGAAATGAAGTTTAAGGTGATTCAAATTCTGGAAGACGGAGAATGGCGGGCAATCGCATGTAAATACAGAGGATGAGACGTTTTTATTGGCCGGATATTTCCGGGAAACATATTACAATTAAAGGTCAGGAAGCAAAGCATATTTCCCGCGTGCTGCGGATGCAGCAGGGCGATATGCTTATTCTGTTTGACGGAAGTGGGACGGACTATTCCTGCGTTATTACGGAAATGGATGAAGACGGAGTCATGGTACGCGTGGGGGAAAAGAAAAAATCCGATAAGGAGCTGCCTGTTCAAATCACACTTTACCAGGCAGTTATTAAAAGCGACCATCTCGATTATGCGGTGCAAAAATGCACGGAAGCCGGGGTGCATGCATTTGTTCCCTTTTTAAGCGAACGATGTGTAAAGCGTCCGGATGCGAAATCCGCCGGAAAACTTGTCGAACGGGAAAACCGTATCGCGCTAGAAGCTGCTAAACAATGCGGCCGCTCCTTTGTCCCCACGGTTGGAAATCTTGTTATGTTCAAAAAAGCGGTAGAAGACATAAGGCAAAAAAGCGGCTTTAAGCTTGTCGCTTACGAAAATGAGGAGCGCACGACGATTAAAAAAGTGCTTGAGACTCAGGTGGTAAATGAGATATTCTTGTTTATCGGGCCAGAGGGCGGCTTTACAAAAGAGGAAATTCATATGCTTGGGGAGGCGGGCGTGGTGTCCTGCTCACTTGGAAAATTGATTTTACGCGCGGAAACAGCAGGACTTGCCGCAGCCGCGATGATTGGCTATGAATATATGGGGAAATAGCATGAAGGTTGCGGCGTATACTCTGGGGTGCAAGGTGAATCAATATGATACGAACGCTATGGTTGAGCTCCTTGAGAAAAGTGGGTTTGAGCGTGTTGAGTTTCATGAAGAAGCGGACGTCTACCTGATCAATACATGTACAGTGACGAATACTGCGGATAAAAAGTCGCGGAATATGATTCGCCGCCTGCATAAAAATCATCCGGAAGCTGTTATTTGTGTATGCGGTTGCCTTGCTCAGCGCGATAGCGAGGGAATTTTGGGAATCGAAGGGGTCAGCGCAGTTATTGGAACGGAAGAACGGAGCAGAATTGTACAGATCGTCCGGGAGTGCTTTGATGGGAAAAAAGTTGACGGCGTATGCGAAATTGGAAAAGGATTTGAAGAATTATCGGTCTCTTCCGCGGGAGAACTCACGCGGGGCTATATCAAAATCCAAGAGGGCTGCAACAATTTTTGCAGTTACTGCATCATTCCTTATGTACGTGGGCGGGTTCGCTCACGCGCGAGTACGGGCATTTTATCTGAGGGCAGAGCACTTGCGGCACGCGGAGTACAGGAAATTGTGCTTACCGGAATTCATATTTCATCCTATGGACAAGATAATGGGGAAAGCCTTCTGAATGTGTTGGACGGTCTTAATGGGATTGAAGGCATCGGGCGTATTCGGTTAGGCTCCCTTGAACCGCATATCCTAACCAGGGAATTCCTTGGCGAAATAAAGAAACTGGGAAAAATATGCCCTCATTTTCATGTGTCGCTCCAAAGCGGAAGCGATGCGGTCTTAAAGAGAATGAACCGGAAATATACCTCTATGCAGTTTGCGGAATATATGGAGAATATACGTGAAGCATATGACCGGCCTGCGATTGCCACTGATATTATTACGGGATTTCCTGGAGAAACAGAGAGAGAATTTGAGGAAACGTGCCGATTTGCGGAAGAACAGGCCTTTTCGCGCATCCATGTGTTTCCCTTCTCGGAACGTGCGGGTACGCCTGCGGCAGAAATGGGCGGTAAGGTTCCTGTAGACGTGCGGCGCAGCCGCGCCAATCGGCTGATAGAGGTTGGGAAGCAGCTTGAATGCAGATTCGCCGGAGAATTTTTAGGAACCGTACAGGCGGTACTGTTTGAACAAGAAACGGAAAACGGATTTGCGGAAGGATATACGGACCGGTATCTGCGCATTCATGCGGCGGGAACTCCCGGAGGCTTCCAAAATGTTTTGTTAAAGAAATATAATGATGCTATACTATATGGAGATATCATAAAGTAAAGGAGTACAAATGAATGGAAGATTGCTTATTCTGCAGAATCATTACGGGCGAAATCCCATCTAACAAAGTGTATGAAGATGAGTTTGTATATGCGTTTACTGACATTGATCCCAAAGCGCCGGTGCATATATTGATTATTCCGAAAAAACATCTGAAAAGTATTTTAGAAGTAAAAGACGGAGATTTTGAATATATTGATGCAATGATAAAAGCGGCGCAGAAAATTGCTGCCGAAAAGGGAATTGCGGCGGATGGATTCCGGCTTGTATTCAATACCGGAGAAAATGGCGGACAAACGGTGCCGCACTTGCATTTACATCTTCTCGGAGGGAGATATCTGGAATGGCCGCCCGGCTAAGGAGGCGGACAGGTTAACATTTACTTGCGATGAGAACACGCCTGATAGGGAATTTCACAGCCCTGATGGATGTGAGGCATTTTTGCTGGAATTAGTTGTTGACAGAACGCCGCGATTTTACTATAATACAGGGGTATGAAATAGCTCCCAGTTCCTGTTTTGGATGGGAACAGAGTACGGGAGGAGGGGAGATTAATGTCTGAGATACGCGTAGGCGAAAATGAAACACTGGAAAGTGCTCTGAGAAGATTCAAGCGTAAATGCGCAAGAGCAGGGGTTCTGGCTGAAATCCGGAAACGTGAGCATTATGAAAAACCCAGCGTAAAAAGAAAGAAAAAAGCGGAAGCGGCAAGAAAGAGAAAGCATTAAGTTTTGGTGCGGTTTCTTACCAGATGTTGAAAAGCAAAGACAACAGGCTACTCGCAGGATGCGGGCAGCCTGTTTTTTCATAGGAAATAAGGTGTGGGCTTTTTGGAAAAAATATGGTACTATGCATATGTGGATATGAAACCGGGAGGATTTTTTGAATTTGGCAGAAACACAGATTGATATTTCGTTTGACAGTATGGAGCAGATGGCCGGCGTATTCGGTAATTTCGACGAGAATATTAATATTATATCAGCGGAGACTGATACGGCGATCCGCGCGACGGAAAATGGAATTTGTATTACAGGAGAGGCGAAAAAAGCGCAGCTTGCTGCCGATGTTATTGAAGTGCTGAAAAAGATGTACGGAAAAAATGAAACGATCAATCAGGATTCCGTAAATTATGCGATGAACCTTGTACAAGACGGCCATCAGGATTTAGTCAATGAAATGATGTCTGATGTGGTAGCGATTACAGCAAAAGGCAAACAGATCAAATGTAAATCTTACGGGCAGAAAGAATATATCCAGGCGATCAAAGACAATACGGTAGTGGTTTGTATCGGCCCGGCCGGCACGGGTAAGACCTATCTTGCGATGGCAATGGCGGTTGTCGCACTCAAAAACAAACAAATTTCACGCATTATCCTAACCAGGCCGGCCGTCGAAGCCGGGGAGAACCTTGGATTTTTACCGGGAGACTTACAAAATAAAGTCGACCCGTATTTGCGCCCTTTGTATGATGCTCTTTATGATTTTATGGGAGCGGATGCTTATGCGCGCCTCTCCGAAAAAGGCGTGATTGAAGTGGCACCGCTTGCCTACATGCGAGGGCGTACACTGAATGATGCTTTTATTATCTTGGATGAGGCACAAAACTGTACGATGGAACAGATGAAGATGTTTCTCACGCGCTTTGGAGAGAACGCCAAGGTTGTCGTTACCGGAGATATCACCCAAATTGATTTGCCCAAAGAACGTGCCTCCGGTTTGAAAAAAGTGGTTGAAATATTGAAGAATATCAAAAATATCGCAATCGTTCATTTGGATCAGAAGGATGTCGTACGCCATCCGCTGGTCAGGAACATCATCAAGGCATTCGAGAAGTATGAAAACAGGCGTAAAAATACGATTGTTTAGACTGTATACGAGGATTGACTATGGTTTTGAAAGAGACATTTCGTAAAAAAGCGGCGATGAACCTGCTGATGGCAATTGGTTCCCTTGTGCTTTGCGTTGCGATTGCACTTTTTTCATTGATGCCCCAGACCTATGATATCACGAGCGGTGAAATTTCAGATATTACAATTACCGCGCCAACCGATGTCATCGACGAAGCGGCGACCCAACGTATTATCGAAGAAGAACAAGCCAAAATCGGCCCGGTTTACAATACGGATGCAAATACTACGCAGCAAATCGTAAAGAAGATTTCCGAAGATTTTGCCGCATTTGAAAATGCACGCGCAGCTGCGGAAGAAATTTATAACGCGGATCAGAAAAAGAAGCAGCAAGATGTAGAAGAAACAATCACGGATGCGCAGCAGGCGAATGCTGCTAATCCGGCGGAACCGGTTCCTGTGCCTACAGCATATGCCACCGTACCATTTGACCCGAAAAAAACGGAATGGGAAACGCTCCTTACGGAAGATAATGTAAATACCCTTAAGGATTTACTGCCGGACTACATTACAACCGCCCAACTTTATCATATCGTTAGTATGACGTCTGGCCAGCTCGCAGATATGAAAGATTCGATTACCAATCACGTACAGGACGTCCTCTACGCGGGGGTGCGGGCAGATGATATCGATTCAGCCAAGACAGATGTGGTAAGCGCGACTACGGAACAAAGCGATATGACCGATGAAGAGAAAGAACTTGTGTCGGCCGTCGTTACAAACGACTTGTATCCCAATATGGTGTTTGATGAAAAAGCGACCCAGCAAAAGCGGGACGAGGTCGCAGCTATGGTTACACCGATCGAATATAAAAAGGGACAGAATATTGTGCGGAAGGGCGAACTTGTTACAGACGACCAATATGCTGTATTAAAAAGCCTTGGCATGCTGGCTGCGGAATCCACTTCTATCAAGCCGTATGCGGCAGTAACGATTTATATTGTGTTGATTTTTGTGATGTATGCGGTCTTTCTTGCGGTGTTCAACCGCAAGCTTCTGCTCGATACAAAAAAAATAGCGATACTTGCGATCCTGACGGCGGCGGCTTATGGGATAACTTCAATTGCACAACTTGTAGCAATCCATTTATTGCCAGTATTTTTGTTTGTTATTTTGGGCGCGGTCTTACTTTCGCCAAAGAATGCGATTGTGTATAGTGTCTTTTTATCCCTTCTATTGATGAGCGTTACGACGGGCGGGCAAAACATGTTCAGCACGACGTCGCTGATGTTGCTCCTGATTATGCTTACCGGCGGTTTCTTTGCTGTCTATATCCTGAAAGATATGCGGTATCGTTCGCGGCTGGTGCTTGCTGGCCTTGTTGCAGCAATACCAGGGGTTGTCATCGCATTGCTTGTATGGATGCTGCAAGTCCCTCTACTTTCAGACCAGCCCCACAACGGACAGCAAATGTTCTCCGGAATGGCGATGATTGCAGGCAGTGGCGTATTGTGCGGTATTGTCAGTATTGGCGTACTTCCAATCATTGAAAATGCATTCAATCTGACTACGCCGACCAAACTTCTCGAGCTATCCGACCCAACCCACCCCCTGACAAAACGGTTGATGATTGAAGCCCCTGGGACTTACCATCACAGTATTTTGGTCGCCAATCTTGCAGAGGCAGGATGTAACGCAGTAGGGGGATTTTCGTTGCTTGCACGTGTCGGAGCTTATTTCCACGATATCGGCAAGGTGGAACATCCTCTGTATTTCAAGGAGAACCAGAGAAATAATATAAATATGCATGATTCGCTTCCGCCGGAACGCAGTGCGGAAATTATCCGGCATCACGTACCTGCGGGAGTAGATTTGTTGCGTAAGTACAAAATGCCGCGTGAAATCATTGAAATTGTACGCAACCATCATGGAAGCGGTACAGTCGGCTATTTTTATGCGGAAGCATTGGAGCGGGACCCCCGTACAAAGAAAGAAGATTTCCAATATGAAGGAAATCCTCCAGAGACGAAAGAGCAGGCAATCGTTATGCTTGCTGACGTCGTGGAGGCAGCGGTACGCAGTCTTGATAATCCATCGCGTGAAGAGATTTCCGCTATGGTACATAAATTGGTCAAAGCCCGATATGATGAAGGACAGCTTGATAACGCACCGCTCAACAGGCGCGATTTGAAGTTGATTGCCGAAGCGTTTATCAATATTTTTGACGGCGTTTATCATCAGCGGATCAAATATCCGGAAATCAAGATACATGGAGCAGAAGATGACGATAACATTCTCTGACGAACAGAATCAAATAGAAGTGACGGATAAAATTTCAGCCGCGATCAGAGCCGCACTCGAGGCCGCACAGGCAGAGCTTGGGGTTCCGGCATGCCTGAACCTGCTCTTTACGGATAATGAAGGAATCCGGGAACTAAACCGGGAATTTCGCAATATTGACCGGGCAACGGATGTATTGTCCTTTCCGGCCTACGAGCTTCCTGCGCTTTTGACGGAGTGCTTCGATGAAATCGAGGCGGAATATGTGGAAGGGGAACTTTTCCTTGGGGATATTGCCATTTCTATGGAGCGGGCACAGGCGCAAGCAGCAGAATATGGGCACAGCCTGATACGGGAAGCGGCATTTCTGGCGCTTCACGGGACCCTTCACCTGATGGGGTATGACCACATGACGTCTGGGGAAGAAGCAGTGATGACAAAAAAACAGGAGGCGCTTTTGCAGTCTGTTAATATTGGCAGGGAAATGGATGGAATCTAACGAAACAGGGAAAAAATATAGGCCGAAGAAATCGTTGATGAACAGCTTTAACCATGCCATCAACGGTTTTTTGCAGTCGTTTAAGATGGAGCGCAATATGAAGATCCATGTTGCGCTTGCGGTTGTTGTTACGGTCACAGCGCTTCTTACGCAGGTTACGCGCTTTGAGATGATTGCGCTTGTGCTTGTTATTGCGTTTGTGTTTTTTGCGGAGCTGTTTAATACGGCGATTGAAGCGGTGGTGGATATTGCCTCCAGGGGCGAATATAACGAACTTGCCCGTATTGCCAAGGATGTCGCGGCGGGGGGCGTTTTTGTTGCGGCGATGAGCGCGCTTGTGGTGGGCTACCTCGTTTTTTTTCGAAAATTATACACGATTTCTTATGCATCGGTCAGTTATATCAATAATTTGCCCGCTTATATTACGTTTGCAGCCTTGATGCTTGTGTTTGTAGCTGTGATTGTTATGAAATCCCGTTTCATGAAAAAGGGCGGGAATTATATTCAGGGGGGGATGCCGAGTGGGCATACTGCCTTCGCTTTTGCGCTGTTTACCGCCATTGCCTTTGTATCCGCCGATCCGGTTGCCTCGACCTTTGCGGCAGTACTTGCCCTGATCGTCGCAGAAAGCCGCATGGAAACCAAAGTACATACCTTTGCAGAAGTGCTGGTAGGCGCGCTTATGGGCGTCGTGATTACGGTGCTTGTGTTTGAGGTGGGAGAATTGATTATTCATTAAGGAGAAGGAAATGGAATTTAAATCCGGTTTTATTGCGCTTACAGGCAGCCCAAATGTGGGGAAGTCCACACTGTTGAATGCGCTTGTGGGAACAAAAATTGCCATTGTATCAAAAAAGCCGCAAACTACGCGCAGCCGCATTACCGGGGTACTTACGCGCGAAGAGTATCAAATGGTTTTTATGGATACGCCGGGCTTGCAAACGCCGAAAAACAAATTAGGGGAATTTATGTTAAAAACGGCGGAACAAACCGCGCGGGATGTAGATGCTGTTTTGTTTGTAGCGGATGCTAAAGTCGGCGTGCGTGAAAAAGACGAAGAAATACTTAAGCGCCTCGGGACCGGCGAAACGCCTCTTGTTATTGCCCTGAACAAGATCGATGCAGTGGATGGCGAACGTGTCCGGGAGCAGGAAGAAATTCTGGGAAAATACGGTAGGAAAGTTTTTCGGATCTCTGCTGCCGAAAAACTTGGCCTTGCGGAGCTGGTCGAATATCTGAAACAGTATCTTGTGGAAGGGCCGATGTATTATCCGGCGGAGATGGTTACGGATCAGCCGGAACAGGTAATTGCGGCGGAGTTGATCCGGGAAAAAGCGCTGAAAAGTATCGGCAAGGAAATCCCGCATGGTATCGGCGTTGTTGTAGAGAAACTTGAACGGGAAGAAGATCGGGAACTTACCAATATCGATGCTGTGATTTATTGTGAGAAAGATTCCCATAAAGGAATTATTATCGGAGCAGGCGGCAGGATGCTGAAAAAAATTGCTTCAGCCGCGCGTGAGGATATGCAGATGCTGTTTGGCGGAAAGGTTTTTTTGCAGGTATGGGTTAAGGTGAAGCCTGACTGGCGGAACAAGAGCGGAATGCTGCGGACGCTCGGATATGACGAACGGCAATAAAGTGGAATATTAATTTAAAGAAGCGGGAGGAATTCTGTGGAAAAGCACTATTGCATTGTATTGCGCACGGCAGATTATAAAGATTATGATAAGATATTAACGCTTTTTTCGCGTTCAGATGGGCGCATTAATGCTCAGGCGCGCGGCGCGCGCAGGCTGAAAAGCGATATTGCTACGGCAGCGCAGCCGCTTTCGTGCGGGGAATATGAATTTTATAAAAAAGGGGACAAGCTGTATCTTACGGCAGCGCTCATCAAGCAGGAATTTTTTAAGGTTCAGAATGATTATGATAAATTTGCCGCAGCATGCGTCATGCTGGAACTTTCCGATAAGCTGCTGCAAAACACGGATGATTATGAAGATTTGTTCCTTGCCCTTATTTATGCGCTTTTTTCAATGGAGCAGGGAACGCTTTCCCATACGCAGGCGCTTGCGTATTTTTTTGCGCGCATTGTGGAGCGAATGGGTATTTTCCCGGTCGTCGGCATGTGTGCAGTGTGCGGAAATGAAACCAATAATGATCCGGCAAATTTTTCTTTGGAAGAAGGCGGGGAAATTTGCCGGGAATGTGCGCCGCATATCTCTACTGTTTCTGTACCACATTCCGTGCTTTTGAGCCTTGAAAAAATGGGAGGGGCCAGACCGCAAGATATCGTGCAATCAGCAGCCGGAGAGCCGGACGCCAAAAGTGTAATAGATCTTATGAGCCGTTATCTGGAAAATATGATGGAATTACACCTCAAAACAATGAAATGTTTCCGTGAAAAATCTTTGTGAAAGTGTAATCTTTTGTTGTTTTCTTACATTTGTTCATGTATAATAGACGTGGCTCTTCATTATACGTATAATACGCAAATAAGTGAACAAATTTTTAAATAAATATAAATTCAGGAGGAGTTTTTAGATGGCAAAAAAGTATGTATACCTTTTCAAAGAAGGTGATGCTTCCATGAGAAACCTTCTTGGGGGCAAAGGCGCAAACCTGGCAGAAATGACCAACCTCGGTTTGCCGGTTCCCCAAGGCTTTACGGTTTCCACGGAGGCTTGCACAAAGTACTATGAAGACGGCAAAAAGATTGCTGATGAAGTAGTAGAACAGATTTATGACGCAATGGCAAAAACGGAAGAAATCGCGGGCAAAAAGTTCGGTGATCCGGAAAATCCATTCCTCGTATCCGTACGCAGCGGTGCCCGCGCTTCCATGCCGGGCATGATGGACACGATTCTGAACCTTGGCCTCAATGATGTTGCAGTAGAAGGCATGGCGAAGAAATCCGGTAATCCGCGTTGGGCGTATGACAGCTACAGGAGATTTATCCAGATGTTCTCCGACGTTGTTATGTGCATCGATAAAGAAAAGTTTGAAGAGCAGCTCCAGGCCGCAAAAGACGCCAAGGGCGTTAAAATGGATACAGAACTGGACGCGGACGATCTGAAAGAAGTCGTCAAGAAATATAAAGAAATTTATAAGCAGGAAATGGGTAAAGAATTCCCTCAGGATGCAAAAGAACAGCTGCTTGAATCTGTAACGGCTGTATTCCGTTCCTGGGATAAC
This sequence comes from Christensenella tenuis, assembly GCF_014287795.1. Lineage (GTDB taxonomy): Bacteria > Bacillota > Clostridia > Christensenellales > Christensenellaceae > Christensenella > Christensenella tenuis. Next base: position 652,722 of record NZ_JACOON010000001.1, on the reverse strand, counting down.
CCGAGAGCAATCGTTTATCGCCGCATGAACGATATCCCGGCCAGCTGGGGTACTGCGGTTAACGTGCAGGCCATGGTATTTGGCAACATGGGTGACGATTGCGGCACGGGCGTTGCTTTCACAAGAAACCCCTCCACAGGCGAAAAGAAGCTGTATGGCGAATATCTGATGAATGCGCAGGGTGAAGACGTTGTTGCCGGTATCAGGACGCCTCAGCCGATTTCCCACCTCGCAGACCAGATGCCCGAGGTGTATGAGCAGTTTGCAAATATTGCACAGTCCCTCGAAGACCATTACAAAGATATGCAGGATATGGAGTTCACCATTGAAGGCGGGAAACTTTACATGCTGCAAACAAGAAACGGCAAGCGGACGGCTCCGGCTGCGCTCAAGATTGCTGTTGACCTCGTAAAAGAAGGAAAATTGACGGAAGAAGAAGCGATCCTGAAGGTAGAGCCTAAACAGCTCGATTCGCTCCTCCACCCAATGTTCAATGCAGATGCGCTGAAGAAAGCGAAACCGGTTGCAAAGGGATTGCCGGCTTCTCCTGGCGCTGCTTGCGGTAAGCTGTATTTTACGGCTGACGATGCGACGGCGGCTGCTGCAAAAGGCGACAAAGTAGTTCTTGCGCGGCAGGAAACTTCTCCTGAAGATATCGAAGGCATGTATGCTTCCGAAGGTATCCTTACGGCACGCGGCGGTATGACGTCTCACGCGGCGGTTGTTGCCCGCGGCATGGGTACGTGCTGCGTAGCAGGCTGCGGTGAGTTGAGGATCGACGAATGCGCGAAGACAATGACCACGGAAGATGGCAAAGTCTATAAAGAAGGCGACTGGATTTCCCTTGATGGTTCCACGGGTAACGTGTACGGTGAAGCAATTGAGACGCAGGAAGCCCAGGTAACGGGCGATTTCGCTACAGTTATGAGTTGGGCGGATTCCATCCGCAGGTTGAAAGTTCGCACAAATGCCGATACGCCGCACGATGCGGAGCAGGCGATGGAGTTTGGTGCGGAAGGTATTGGCCTGTGCCGTACAGAGCATATGTTCTTCGCGGAAGATAGAATTGCCGCGATGCGCGAAATGATCGTTTCCAAGACGGTTGAGCAGAGAGAAAAAGCTTTGGCGAAGCTCCTGCCGATGCAGAAGGAAGACTTCAAGGGCATCTATAAGGCAATGAAGGGCAATCCGGTTACGATTCGCTTCCTCGATCCGCCGCTGCATGAATTCCTGCCCACGGATCCGGAAGATATTGCGAATCTGGCGAAAGAAATGTCCCTTGACGTGGAAGAACTGACAGGCATCATTGAAGGATTGCACGAATTCAACCCGATGCTTGGCCACCGCGGAGTCCGTCTTGCGGTTACGTTCCCTGAGATCGCTGTGATGCAGACGAGAGCGGTTATGGAAGCTGCGATTGAAGTAACGGAAGAAACCGAATATAATATCGTTCCTGAAATCATGATTCCGCTTGTCGGCGATCTGAAAGAGCTGAAATATGTAAAAGACTTCGTTGTTGAAACAGCGGAGAAAGTCATGGAAGAAAAAGGCAAAAAGATCGATTACAAAGTCGGTACGATGATCGAAGTGCCGCGGGCTGCCGTTATGGCTGATGAAATCGCGAAGGAAGCAGAATTCTTCTCCTTCGGTACGAACGATCTCACGCAGATGACGTTCGGTTTCAGCCGCGACGATGCCGGTAAGTTCCTTGACGATTACTACACGAAGAAAATCTACGAATCTGATCCGTTTGCGAAGTTGGATCAGGATGGCGTCGGCAAGCTTGTGAAGATGGCTGTAGAACTTGGGCGCCAGACCCGCCCCGACATTAAACTCGGAATCTGCGGTGAACACGGCGGAGATCCGTCCACTGTTGAATTCTGCGACAGCCTTGGCCTCAACTACGTATCCTGCTCGCCCTTCCGTGTACCGATTGCACGCCTTGCAGCAGCACATGCAGTTGTGAAGTCAAAATAAGTTCGTTCATAAAACGAAACTTTATTAAAAATTGAAACAGGCGTATTCCTATCAAAAGGAATACGCCTGTTTTTTGAATGCGAATTTCTTAATGTTTTGCTGGCATATGGAAGGTTAAAAATAGCATATCAATCCTGAAAGATTGTTAATACGGGACGGACTGTGAAGATTAAGTGCCGGAAAGGAGAAATATGTATCGTAGAAGAACAGAAAAATTAGCACAACATGCAGAAGTAGCCACGGAAGGAAGAGCCTGCCTAATCTGCGGAAACAGAAAATACGATATTAGTGATAGATAAAACGTATATTCTGGAAGCAGCAGACAAGGGAAACAGTGCTGAAGCTATCTGTACAAAGCGTGCGAATTGTGTTTTGCTATACGTTTATGGAGCCATAAACGTCCGAAGCAAATACGAAAAGCTATCCGCAAACTAAATGGGGGAATAGCTTTCTATTATTCCAAGGAAGTGGAGAGCTAAAACAGAAGAATTGTCCGGCTGCATATTTGACAGACTGGGAAGGCAAGCGCCTTCTTTTTATTTGTAAATAAGAATCATATCCGGTATGATAAAATGAAAAGTTCCCGGAAGATGAGGGAAATATAACAGCTATGGAAAAGAAAGTATACGTAAAGGGAAAAGTGCTTGTTACTGATTTACTCTTGTTTTTGGCAGGCAGTCTGATTTTTGCAATTGCAATCAACACCTTTATTTCACCGAACAATATTGCGCCAGGTGGGCTTACCGGGGTTGCAACTATGCTTAATTATACATTCGGACTGCCAATCGGTACGATGGTTATCGTAATGAATATACCGCTTTTCATTATAGCGTTTTTTTCGTTTGGGTTTGAATTCATTATTAAAACTGTAGTTGCGGCTGTCATATCTTCAGCCATGATTGACCTGACAGAAGGAATTCTTCCCGTTTACCATGGAGATCCATTGATTACAATTGTTTTTGGCGGAGCGTTTTACGGCGCAGGCCTTGCCCTGATCCTGATGCGCGGAGGAACTGACCTTGTCGCTAATCTGATTAACAAGCGTTTCCCCCATATGCCGATGGCGAAAATGATTTTATTTACCAATGTTGTGGTTGTCGTATGCTCGGGCTTTGTCTATGAAAATCTGGAAAGTCCGTTGTATGCGGTGATTGTAATTTTTATCGAATTAAAAGTAATTGATGTAATTCTCTATGGAACGAGCGTCGCAACAGGGAAAATGTTATTCATTATATCTAAAGAAAACGACCGGATTGCCAATGAAATATTATGCAGACTGCGGCGGGGCGTAACCGCCCTTAAATCGCGCGGGGTCTATACGGACTGGGAAGGCGAGATGCTGATGTGCGCTGTGCACCGGCCGGAAATAACGAAGCTCTATCATTTAATCTACAAAATTGACCCGGATGCTTTCATCATTGTGGGCGATGCCGGCCAAATCCGGGGAGCAGGTTTTATGCCAAACGCCGATCCAACAGGTAAAAATATTTGTATGCCTTTCAAAAAGGAAAAAAATGATGCTCAAAAAATGGCTTGCTGCTTTGCTGTGTCTGTATAAAGAACAACAAATGTAATGGTAGGAGATGCTTACAAGGGATTGTTGGCAAGAAAGCAGAAAGAATGGTTTGCGGGAGATCAATTTGAAATGGAAAGCATTTTAAGGTATAATCTAAACTGCAATGGAAACTAAAGGAGCGGAACAGCAATTGAATAAAATAGTTATGCCTATGGTGGCGCTTCGGGGACTTGTAATTTTTCCCTATATGGTATTGCACTTTGACGTAGGGCGCGAGATGTCTGTCGCTGCGGTAGAGGAATGCGTGACGCAGGGACAGGAAATTTTTCTCGTTACACAAAAAGATTTAAAAATCGAAATGCCGGAAATCAAGGATGTGTATGAAATTGGCACGATTGCAAAAGTAAAGCAGGTTTTAAAGCTCCCTGGAGATACGCTGCGCGTACTCGTAGAAGGAGAGCGGCGTGCCCGCGTTCTGTCATATGCTGCGAGAGAACCCTATTTACAGGCGGAAGTGGAAGTGATCCCGGATGAAATGCGCGATGATCCGGCGAAAGAGGTTGTGAAAGAAGCATATATGCGCCGTGTGACGGACCTGTTTGAACGGTTTGCGGCACTGGGGGCACGGATACCGGGCGAGACGCTTTTTACGGTCAGCGAGGTAGAGGAGCCGGGCAAATTTGCAGATATGATTGCCTCTAATGTGGCGATTAAGCTGGACGATAAGCAGAAGGTATTGAGCTGCATTGATGAGCTTGAACGTTTACAGCTTGTCATGAGTATCCTGAAAAAAGAAATTGATATTCTGGAAATTGACAAAGAAATTGCATCTTCCGTAAAGCAGCAAATTGATAAATCTCAACGGGAATATTTCCTGCGTGAGCAGCTTAAAGTGATTCAAAAAGAGCTTGGCGAAACGGAAAATGATGCGGATGAAATCGAAGACCTAAGGAAAAAAATCAAAGGTTTGCCGCTTTCCGAGGAAGCACGTACCAAAGCTGAAAAAGAATTGACACGTATGGCGCGTATGGCCCCGGGCTCGCCGGAAATCAGCGTATTGCGAAACTATATCGATTGGATTGTCAGCCTGCCGTGGGGGAAGGAAACAACGGACAATATGGATCTTGCGCATGCGCGCAGCATACTTGACCAAGATCATTACGGCCTTGCCAAAGTGAAGGACAGGATTATTGAGTTTCTAGCCGTACGCAAATTGAAAAATGATATGCACGGGCCGATTTTGTGCCTTGCCGGCCCTCCCGGAGTGGGCAAGACATCGATTGCGCATTCGATTGCACGTGCATTAGATAAAAAATTTGTGCGGATGTCCCTTGGCGGAGTACATGACGAAGCGGAGATCCGTGGGCATCGCCGTACCTATATTGGAGCGATTCCGGGACGTATTATTACGTCGATTAAACAGGCGGACAGCATGAATCCACTTTTTCTGCTTGATGAAATCGATAAGATGTCCAGTGACTTCCGAGGCGATCCCGCGTCGGCGATGCTGGAAGTGCTGGATCCGGAGATCAACAATACGTTTCGGGACCACTATCTCGATATTGATTTCGACTTATCGAAAGTTATGTTCATTACGACTGCAAATGATGTGAGCACGATTCCGGGCCCGTTATATGACCGAATGGAAATCATTCATATCGATAGCTATACGGATGTTGAGAAACTCAATATCGCCAAGAAACATCTGGTCGCAAAGCAGGCGAAGGAACATGGCCTGAAGCCTTCTGCCGTCAGGATCAGCGATGCTGCGCTGATGGATATTATTCACCGCTATACGGCGGAAAGCGGCGTAAGGAGCCTGGAGCGTGAAATTGCCGCCATTATGAGGAAATCCGCCGCTAAAATTGTAGCAGATGGAGTAGAAAAAATATCTATATCGCAGAAGAACCTGAAGGAATTTCTGGGATTGCCAAAATGCAGCGAAACGAATGTATTAAAGCGTGATACAGTTGGCGTCGTAACAGGGCTTGCCTGGACAGCGGTTGGTGGGCAGACAATGCCTGTCGAAGTTTCTATTATTCCAGGAAATGGAAAAATGGAACTAACCGGGCAGCTTGGAGATGTCATGAAGGAATCGGCCAAGACGGGTATATCCGTTGTGCGGGCGATGTCTGGGAAGCTGAAATTTCCGAAAGATATTAATGAAAAAACAGACCTGCATATTCACGTGCCTGAAGGGGCCATTCCCAAAGATGGTCCCTCGGCGGGCGTTACCATGGTGACAGCTCTCGTTTCAGCGCTGACAAAACGGCCGGTGCGGCATGATATTGCAATGACGGGGGAAATCACCCTGACCGGAAGGGTGCTGAAGATTGGCGGAATTAAAGAAAAAGCGCTTGCAGCCTTGCGCGCAGGGATTCATACGATAATCCTGCCAAAGGATAATGAAAGCGATCTGGAAGAACTTCCGGAGTCTGTGAGAAATGAACTTCATTTTATTTTTGCTTCGGAAATTGACGATGTTTTGAAGCACGCCCTTGTGACGGAGAAAAAATAGTGGAGATCAAGAAAGCAAGCTTTTATACAAGCATGAAAAATGCCTCCGGCTATCCAAACGACGGGAAGCCAGAGATTGCTTTTGCCGGGAAGTCGAACGTGGGTAAATCTTCGCTGATTAATTTCCTGACGAATAATGGAAAACTTGCTTATGTCAGTAAGCAACCGGGAAAAACGCGGCTCGTCAATTATTTCCTGATAAATGACTCTTTTTACCTTGTGGACCTCCCGGGCTATGGATTTGCGCGGGTCTCTAAATCAGAGCGCGATTCGTGGGCGGAAATGATGGAGTGTTATTTTGCGGCAGCGAAATATTTGCGTGCACTTGTGATTCTCATCGATATTCGCCATAAACCGACAGAGGACGATCTACAGATGATCGAATGGGCGGCGCATTTTGGCATTCCGTTTATAGTTGCGGCAACGAAGGCTGATAAAGTTGCAAAGTCAAAACGCTACCATTATGCGGTTCAAATGGCAAAGCATATTGAAGCGGCTCTGGATATGGATTTGGAATTTGAAATTGTTCCCGTTTCATCAACAGGCAAGGTAGGAAAGGAGAAGATACTCTCCTATATTGATGTGATGACGGGATTGCCGGAGGATGTGGAATGAACATCTATGCAATCGGGGATCTGCATCTTTCCAATGCACAACCCAAAGCAATGGATATTTTTGGCGCACACTGGAAAAATCATTTTGAGAAAATAAGCGCTGATTGGAAAACTCGTGTGACAGATCAAGATGTAGTATTGATTCCAGGCGATATTAGCTGGGCAATGAAGCTGGAGGACGCCAAACCGGATATCGATGCGATCTGTAGCCTCCCTGGTAAGAAAATCATGATTAAAGGCAATCACGACTACTGGTGGGGCTCTATGGCAAAAATAAACGGAATATTACATGGTGATGCCCATATTCTGCAAAATAATTGTATTGCGGTGGGGGGATATGTGTTTTGCGGGACGCGCGGCTGGACTTTCCCGCAGGATAGCGGTTTCGGAGAAAACGACCAGAAAATTTACGAACGTGAAAAGATACGTCTTCAGCTTTCTTTGGATGCAGCCAAAAAATATCCGGACTGTGAAAAAATTGTGATGATGCATTTCCCGCCGATTTACCAAAATATGAAAAATACGGAATTTGCACGCATTTTGGAGCAGGAACAGGTGTCGGAAGTGGTGTTTGGCCATCTTCACGGTGACATTTTAAAAAATATTTATTTGACGGACGTTTCCTCGGGAGGAGTAAATTATAATCTTGTCTCAGCCGACTATCTTAACTTCACATTAAAACAGATCCGCTAAACTGAATTACAAAAACGAAAAAAGCCGACAAGACAGCGAAAAAATAAGATCGCTGTCTTTTTGTATTTCTCGCAAAAATGCTTGCATAATGGTGGTGAAAATGGTAAAATTTGATTAAAAGTGGTGGAAAGTGGTTAAAAGTGGGGAAAGGAGTCTTGTGCGGAGATGTTGATCGGTGAATACACACACAATATAGATGCCAAGGGCAGGGTATTCATGCCGGCGAAGTTTCGTGACGATCTGGGCGAAAGCTTTATCGTGACGAAAGGCGTAGGCAAATGCCTTTTTGTGTTTTCATCCGAAGAATGGGCAAACTTTTCCGGCAAACTCAAGGATTTACCGATATCCGATGTAGCAGCGCAAAGCTTTACGCGTATGCTGTTTGCGAGCGCCTGCGAATGCGAGGGAGATAAGCAGGGGAGGATTCTCCTGCCACAGCGGTTGCGGGATCATATCGGCGTGACTAAGGAAACCGTTATTATCGGTGTGATGACACGCGCGGAGATTTGGTCGAAAGAAGGTTGGGAAGAATATAACGACAGCGCCTACCAGGATTACGAAGAAACGCTCGCCAAGTTGGCGGAGCTTGGGATATGAGTTCGCGCGGGCACGTTCCGGTGCTCTATCATGAAACGCTCGGAATGCTAAACCTTAAAACGGGCAAGACTATTGTAGATGGAACGCTTGGCGGCGGCGGGCATGCAAACGGGATACTCGAAAAAATTACACCTGGCGGAAAACTCGTAGGGATTGATCGGGACGCAGCTGCGATCGAACGTTGTGCGAAAAGGTTCTCCACCTATAAAGAGCAGGTAACGTTGGTCCATGACAACTTTAAACGGATCAAACCGATCCTGTATGACATGGGGATCGAAAAGATTGACGGGGCTGTCCTGGATTTGGGAGTATCGTCTTTTCAGCTTGATGAAGGAGAAAGAGGATTTTCCTATAATACGGATGCACCGCTTGATATGCGGATGGACCAGGGAGATTCCCTTTCCGCGTATGACGTAGTAAATGGATACAGCGAGAGCGCCCTCGAGGAGACCATAAGAGAATATGGTGAGGAACGCTGGGCTGCCCGCATTGCGCGGTTCATTGTAAAAGAACGAGAAGGAAAACAGATAAAGACTACAAAGGAATTAACAGAAGCAATCAAAAAAGCAATTCCGGCCGCTGCGAGAAGAGACGGACCGCATCCTGCGAAACGAACGTTTCAGGCAATCCGTATCGAAGTAAACGGGGAATTGACAGGACTCAGAGAAGCACTGGAGGATTATGTTTCTGTCCTGAGAAGTGGAGGGAGGTTCGCAGTAATCACCTTCCACTCCCTCGAGGATAGAATTGTGAAACAAACCTTCAAAAGACTGTTTAATCCATGCGAATGCCCCAAGGATCTTCCAGTCTGCGTATGCGGGAAGGTGAGCCAGATTAAGATAATTACGAGAAAACCCATACTCCCGGGAATAGAAGAATTAGAAGAAAATCCTCGTGCAAGAAGCGCGAAATTACGGGTAGCGGAAAAGAGATAGCGAAAGGAAGAAGCATATGAATGCGATACCGCAGAGAGCATATGACAATTACGAAAGAATACAACTGCCACGTAGGATAAATGCTACGGAGCGCGGCCGTATTTCTGATATGGAAGCCTACCGGATGCAAAAAATTGCGGCAGAGCGCCGCCGCCTCCAACAGCAGGATGAAATTCATACTGCGCGGCGAGTAGGCATGCAGCAGAATAGCCGTCCCATGCAAACGAGATCGCCACAGGTACGGCGTCCAGCCCAGGAACAGCGTTCAAGCCAGGCAAGAAGGCCTGTACAGCAAACACGGCGCTATTCTGGTGAGCAACAGGGGGAACGCTATGGAATCCGGCAGACAGGCGTAAAAAACGTAGTTGGCGGCAGACGGCTTATGCCCGCGTATGAAGGCGCCTATGCTCCGGGGAATGATTATTCTTACGGGGGGCGGCAGGCACAAAGAAGCACCGGAAGAAGGAATGAAGAAAATTCGCGGCGCAACGAATATTCGCGTCCGCGACAGGCGGCAAGCTATGGCGGATATGCTGCTCCGGCTCCGGCGTCAAAAAGGTATGTGCGTGGCTATGAACGCGCGCCTCAAATCGAGAATACGGCATATAATGGTGTAAAACCGATTGCTGTGGAATATGAGAGCCCGAAGAAAAAAGGTATTGTATCCACAATTCTATTGATTGCCTTTGTCTTTGCGGTGTTGACAGGAATTGTAATCCGTTATGCTTCGATCAGTGACCTGAGCTATAAAAATGCGCAAATCCAAACGCAAAACGAAACGCTTCAGGACGAACTGGATAAAATAAAAATGGAAAATGCGCTTAGCCAGGATCTTAACAGCATTCAGGAGAAAGCTTCTACCGAGCTTAATATGTATTATCCAACAGACGATCAGATCGTTTATCTGGAACCTGAAGCGGAAGAAACAGCATCTGTGGAAAGCGTACAGCCTGAAGTGCAGGAGAAAACCCCGGTTCAAGTTCAGGAAAACACATCTGGGGAAACGGGTTTTTTGGAAGGCATTCAAAGTTTCTTCGGAGATATGATGGAAGCATTGAAGGGATGGTTCCAAGCGTGAAGAAGGAGTTAATGGTTTGGCAACCTCGCATGTTCTGATTACAAGAAAAAGGCTGCTCGTCTTATTGATCATATTAATTGTACTCATTATCCTGCTCATGACACGAGTGGGATATTGGTCTTTATGGAAGGGGCCAGACCTGAAAGCCCAGGCAGAATCCCAGTGGGTCAAGGATGTTGAAGTGAGTGCAAAGCGCGGTTCTATTATGGATCGGAATCAGCAGATTCTGGCACAGAGCGCAGCGGCTGATACGGTTGTCCTGCTGCCGGAGAAGATCGCAAAGGCTGAAAACGCCAATGAAATTGCGGATCAACTTTCGCAAATCCTTGAAATGGATCGTGAAGAGATTTATCAAAAGGCGACCAATACCGAGAAAAAAGAAATCTGGTTAAAGAGACAGATATCAATGGAACAATCGGAACAAATTGAAGCACTCAATTTGCAGGGAGTCGCCTTCCGGGATGATGTGAAACGCTTTTACCCCAATAAGGATTTTGCTGCGCAGGTTATTGGATATACTACGCTTGACGGAGAAGGACAGACAGGGATTGAACGACGCTACAATACGACGCTTTCGGGACGTGCGGGCAGGCAGGTAGCCGAAACGGCAAAAGATGGAAGCGGCGTGCCAAATGGTCAGGAAATGATGATCCAACCGCAAGATGGCCTGAATGTCGTATTGACTATAGATGAGATTACACAAAGCTTTTTAGAGACTGCGTGTAAACAACTTTATGATATACAGTCTCCGGAGAGCGTACAAGGCTTGGTGATGGATGTAACCAATGGAGAAGTTCTGGCGATGGCAAATATCCCGGAGTTCGATCTCAATTCGCCGCCGCGCGAAGATGCCGAAGCGCTTTCCGCGCTTTCGACAAATGTGATCACCGCAAATTCCTATGAGCCAGGAAATATATTAGAAATTTTTACGGCGGCTGCTGCGCTCGACAGCGGAACCGTTTCCGGGGAATATATATGCACGGGAACTCACGCTGTGGACGGCGAGGTAATTGTCTGCAATAGTGCGCACGGTTCCCAGGATCTGGATAATGCAGTTTTGAACCATTGCAATGTGGGCGCAGCCATGCAGGCCGATGCTATGGGGCGGGATGTATTCTATCAATACCTGAAAGGATTTGGCTTCGGAACAAAGACCGGGATTGATTTTTCAACAGATACCGCAGGGGATATGATTGAAAAGCGATATGCGCGAAAAGCCGATGTTGCCATGATGGGAGCAGGCGCCGATATAGGAATATCGCAAATGCAGCTTGCAAGTGCAGCGGCTTCCCTCGTAAACGGCGGTACATTATATACGCCTAAAATGGTGCTTGGACTTTCGGATGCCGAGGGAAATATGGTGGAAACCTATGCACCTGAGGCAAAAGGGCAGACGGTCACGGAAGATACGGCAGCACAAATCAAATCCATCATGGAAAACAGGGCGCAGTCTGACGGTATTAGTATTGCGGGCTATTCCATCGGCGCAATATGCGGAACGGCAAATCAATATAAAGATGGGATTATAGTGCAGGGAAATATGATTTCCACCTATATTGCATACGCACCGGCCGATAATCCCAAATATATGGTCATGATTACGGCCACTGGGATTCCGGCAACCGAAAAAGCGGAAATGGTGTGTGCACCGTATGTACAGGAAACGCTGGACGGCGCGCTTAAAAATGGGAACATTATGCCCAGCGAAAATGTATCGGAACAGGAAAAGGTAACTGTGCCCAATGTAGTTGGAATGGAGCTGCAGGAGGCACGCGATATTCTCGCCAATGCAGGACTGCAAGTATCTTATGACGGAAGCGGCACTGTAGTCAGTCAGGTTCCGGCAGCTGATGAAGAGGTCTATAAAAACAATACGGTTGTACTTGTTATGGAGACAAAAACAATGCAGCAGGAGGGAAACGAGATGGTTACTGTCCCGGATTTTACGGGTATGGACATCATTACGGCGCGAAATACGGCAATTTCATCCGGACTCGTGTTTGTTGCAAGAGGCAGCGGAGTCGCGCAGGATCAATCCCCTGCGGCGGGAACGCAAGTCAGCAAGGGAAGCAATATTGTGATTGACTTCAAACTACAAATTGCGTCTGAGCAGTAGATAGATACAACATTTTGTGGTATAATAATATCCGGATTTCGGGAGGATGCAAAAATGAAACTAAGTGAATTGTTTCGCAATATAAATTGTAAAATACATGGTAATGAAGAAACAGAAATTAAGGATCTGAAATATGATTCCCGAAAAGTACACAAAGGAGATCTGTTCTTTTGTATTTCTGGATTTGCTGAAGACGGACATAAATATGCTGCGGACGCGGTGAAAAAAGGCGCTGCTGCAATCGTTGTAACCGAGTATCAGGAAGGGATCAGCGTGCCGCAAATCGTTGTGAAAAACGATAGGGAAGCGATGGCACTTGCAGCGTGCCGCTTTTTTGAATATCCTGCGCGCCGCATGAAGATGATTGGGGTTACGGGCACCAACGGAAAAACGACGACGACCTATATGATTAAAGCAATTGCAGAACAGGCAGGGCTCAAGGTTGGACTGATCGGGACAATTCGTAATATGATCGGCGACAAGGTAATTCATACGGAACGTACGACACCTGAATCGGTTGATTTGCAGCGTCTGTTGAAAGAAATGGCAGACGAGGGGTGCGAAGTGCTTGCGATGGAAGTCTCCTCTCATTCCCTGGTTTTGAAACGGGTTTACGGAATTGATTTTGATATTGGGATTTTTACTAATCTAACACAAGACCATCTGGATTTCCACGAGACATGGGATAATTATATTCAGGCAAAAAGTATGCTGTTTGAGCAAGCTGAGACATCCATAATTAATATTGATGACGACAGCGCGGCAAATATGATGGGTGCAGCGAAAAGTGAAGTAATAAAATACAGCGTACTCCAGCCAATTCAGTATGCGGCAAAAGATTTGGAACTGACACACGAGAAAACAAAATTTGCAGTTGAAATTGACGGACGGGATCTACACATTGAAGTGCCGATTCCCGGATATTTTACTGTTTATAATGCAATGGCCTCAATTGTAGCTGCTAATGCAGCAGGGATTGACAGCTATTGTATTGAACAGGGGCTAAAAAAGATGAAGCCGGTTGCTGGACGGTTTGAGCCGCTTGATACTCATGGACGCGAGTGCAGCATCATTTTGGATTATGCCCACACGCCAGACAGCCTTAAGAATGCGCTCGACACAGCTAAGAGCTTTGCGCCCGCCCGGGTCGTAACGATTTTTGGCTGTGGTGGAAACAGAGATTCCAGCAAACGTGCCATCATGGGGAAGATTGCGGGGGAACGCGCCGATTTTACGATCATTACGTCAGATAATCCCCGGTTTGAGGAACCGGCCGCCATTATAGCGCAGATTGAAGAGGGCATGAAACAGACGGACGGAAAATACACCTGTATTGAAAACCGGAAGGAAGCGATTGAATATGCGATTCGTAATGCCCAGAAAGACGATGTAATCCTCCTGGCTGGAAAAGGACACGAGGATTATCAGGAAATTAAAGGGATAAAGCACGACTTTGATGAAAAGGTTGTTGTTGAAGAAATACTCGACAGGCTCGGGCCTGTGAGAAAATAAAAAGAAACCTGAGGGACTGGCTCCATGAATTTTATAATGAATATGCTGCTTACGGTTTTGATTGCCTTTGCAATTACCTTTGTAGCATCAAAGATTTTAATTCCGATTTTAAAAAAAGCGAAGGCGGGCCAGCATGTGCGTGATGACGGCCCGCAAACCCATCTGGTAAAAGAAGGCACGCCTACCATGGGCGGCATTGCAATGCTGGTTGGTATTATTGCATCGAGTTTTATTTTTTCTTCGGGAGATATTAAATATACGTTATTTGCCCTGATCACAGTTTTGGCGTTTGCCTTGATTGGCTTTTTGGACGATGGACTGAAACTCTTTAAAAAGCGTTCGCTCGGGCTCCGGGCATGGCAAAAAATTGTGCTGCAGCTTATTGCCGCGGCAGTGGCCGCGTGCCTAGCTTACTACTGGCTGGGAATTGATTTTGTCGCTATCCCGCTTTCTGCCTCCATCTGGCAGATGGGGTGGGGCTTCATCCCATTTACGATGTTTGTGCTTCTTGCAATGGTAAATAGCGTGAATCTTACAGATGGCCTCGACGGACTGGCAACCGGCATTACGCTGATTAATTCCTCTACATTTTTACTGATTTTTGTGTTAAGCGTAATAGGAGCAGTTGCCATGACGGACACGGAAGTCGTGGCGGATATGTCTAATATGACCATGTTTACCGCCGCGGTAGCTGGATCGTGCATCGCGTTTCTTTGCTTTAATGCGCATCCGGCAAAAGTTTTCATGGGTGACACCGGGGCGTTCGCACTCGGCGCAGCACTTACCGCGATGGGTATTGCGACGGGAATGCAGCTTTTCCTGCCGGTTATGGGCTTTATGTTTGTGCTTTCGGCAGTGTCCGTTATCATACAGGTCGGGTCATTCAAATTGCGTGGGAAACGTGTATTTCGCATGGCTCCGTTGCATCACCACTTTGAACTCGGCGGTGCAAGTGAAACACAAGTTGTGACAGGTTATATGATTGCAACGACGCTTTTATGCGTGGGAGCGTTTCTGCTGTTTTTCTTTTCGTTTTAAGCGCACTTCAGGAGGCAGAGAATGGATTACAAAGATAAAAAGGTACTTGTTATCGGCATGGCGAAAAGCGGGATTTCTTCAGCAGCGCTTTTATGTAAGCTCGGCGCCGATGTAACGATTTACGATGTGAAGAAACGGGAAGATTTGCCGGCGGAATTGCTTCATGAACTTGATGGACATTCTTACCACGATATGTTGGGCCAGGATCCTACAGAAATAGTTTCGGACATGGATATTCTTGTTCTAAGCCCGGGCGTACCGCTTGGCTTGCCGTTTATTCGCAAGGCTTATGAACTTGAGAAGCGCGTAATTGCTGAGATTGAATTGGGCTTTGCAGTTTCAAAAGCTGATTTTATCGCAATTACAGGGACGAATGGAAAAACAACTACGACAGCGCTTACCGGCGAAATTTTTAAAAATGCCGGCATTCCGACGCATGTACTTGGAAATATCGGCGTACCCATTACTCAGGAAGCCATGCAGACGCAGCCAGGCGACGTAGTAGTTGCGGAAACGGCCGCATTGCAACTTGACACTATAGAAGCTTACCGACCCCGTGAAAGCGCGATCTTGAATATTACGGAAGACCATCTGGATCGGTATGGCACTATGGAAAACTATATTGCGGCAAAAGCGAAGATCTTTAAAAATCAGACGCAGGAAGATTATTGTGTTTTGAATTACGATAACGGCCTTGTGCGGGGGCTGGAAGATCAAATCAGGGCCGGAGTCGTATGGTTCAGTGCGCTTACCATTCCGCCGAACGGCGCGTATGTGGCAGACGGAATCATTCGCTTTTCGCTGGATGGGGAAGAAATTGATATTATGCCGGCGCAGGAGCTTCGGATTCCCGGCCGTCACAATCTTGAAAATGCGTTAGCGGCGACGGCACTTGCCTGTCTGTATGGAATACCGGCAGATGTGATTGCGAATACGCTTCGTACTTTTCCGGGGGTAGAGCACCGTATTGAATTTGTACGCACGGTGAATGGCGTGACATTTATCAATGACTCCAAGGGAACCAATCCTGATGCGACACTGAATGCGATTCGTGCGATGGCTGCGCCAACAGTACTTATTTTGGGAGGATATGACAAAAAGAGCGATTTTGTCCCTCTCTATCAGGCGTTTACACCCATGATTAAAGCGGTGATTGTCTTGGGTGATACGGCAGGGAAACTAATTGATGCAGCGGAGGAATGCGGTTATCAGAATTATATCCGGGCGACCGGATTTGAAGATGCGGTTCTAAAAGCCTACAGTATAGCTAACGAAGGAGATAACGTGTTATTGTCCCCGGCATGCGCCAGTTGGGATATGTTTCAAAATTTTGAGGAGCGGGGGCGTATCTTCAAGGAAATTGTGAACGGACTTTGATATGCAGAAAAAAAATATCTTGCAAAAGGGATCAATTGATTACTCGATTTTAATTGTAACCCTGATCTTAATCGCATATGGGATAATTATGGTATTCAGTGCCAGTTACTATATGGCGCAATCATCCAAAGACTATGATTACGATGGTTTGGCACTTTTTAAAAAGCAGTTGTTCGGTGCGGCAATTGGTCTGGTCGCAATGATTTTCTTTGCGTTTTTTGATTATAAAAAACTATTTAAGCTTCGCTATATTGCTTTGGCAGTAGCCGGAGTTTTTTTGATCGCGGTGCTTGTTCCCGGTGTTGGTGTAAATCTGAACGGATCCTCGCGGTGGATTCGGGTATTGGGAATCAGTATCCAGCCGGCGGAAATCGCCAAAATTGCATTAATTATTTTTATTGCATCTTCGGTCTATCTCAACCGCAAGCGTATGGATACCCTGCGGCACGGGGTGTTGCCGCCGCTTCTGGCGCTCTTTCCAATTTGCATCCTGCTGTATTTTCAGCCAAATTATTCTGCGATTATTGTCCTTTGCGCGCTAACGTTTATCATGATCTTTGTAGGGGGCGTAAAGGGCTGGCACCTTGCCGCAATTGGTGCGATTGGCGTTGTAGGAATACTCGTTCTCATGCTGCAGGAGGGATATCGGGTCGCCCGTGTTACTTCTTTTATGGATCCATGGCAGAACCCAACGGGGGACGGTTATCAGGTGATACAGTCTTTGTATGGTATAGGATCGGGCGGGTTATTCGGTCAGGGTATCGGAAACGGAACCCAAAAGCTTTCATGGCTTCCTTATGGCGAATCGGATTTTATTTTTTCAATTATCGCGGAAGAACTTGGATTGGTAGGCGCAGTCTTATTGCTCGCTTTATTTATTTTTCTGATTTACAGGGGAATTAAGGTCGCAGCAACTGCACCGGATCTGTTTGGGACAATGCTTGCGACGGGTATTATCACGCTGATTGGCTTACAGGTAGTGGTTAACGTAGGTGTAGTGACTGCGTCGCTGCCTCCAACGGGCGTATCCCTGCCGTTTATCAGCTACGGAAGTTCTTCCTTGGTTATTTTTATGAGTATGATTGGGATTTTGCTCAATATATCGAAACAGGGCAGGCGTATTATGATGGCAAACACAGCGCGTCAGAAGACATAATGGAGGAATCATGAAGGAACGGCGAAAAGCGCATAGTGTCGGAAAAACAATATTAACGGTCGTATTGGTGATTTTGCTGCTTGCGGGAGCGGGATATTTTACTTATGCTTATTTTCAGGTGGAGAAAATTAAAGTGGAGGGCGATCACCCTTCGTTTTCTGATGGGGATATTGCGAAGCTGGCCGATATCCAGCCGAAGACACATATGTTTTTTGTAGATACGGATGAAATTAAAGAAAAAATTGAGACGGAGCCATATTTGGAGGTAGACAGCATTACCAAAGAATATCCTAAAACGTTGGTTGTCCATGTCACGGAGCGTCAGCCTATGGCTGTTATCTCCGCTTCAGATCAATATCTCCTTGCAGATGCCAATGCCAATGTAATGGAGATGATAGCGGAATTGCCCGCAGAACCATATCCAGTAGTGAATGGATTTGTGATTGACGCGGTAAATCTTGGAAAACAGATATCTACACAGGACAGTTTTAAACTGACGGTTTATACGGAACTGATGAACGCATTGACTGAAAAAGAAATTAAAGACCTGATAGAAACAATTGACCTGACGGATATAAATAATATCAAAATGAAGACACGGGATGGCCTGGAGATTAAATTCGGCCAATCGGACAAAATAACCGATAAAGTAAAAATGATTAAGCGCATGATTCCAAAGTTAGCTGCGAGTGGAGACGCGGGGGGAATTCTTGACGTAACGCTGGGAATATCGGCGACATACCAGCTCAATGAAAACAGTACGGCTACGCCCCAGGACGGTGGAACACAGGATGATCCTGCCCAGTCTGGCGACGGCGGCACCGAACCGGATGGAGAAAGTTCAACGGACCCGGGGAGTGGAGAATAAAGTTTTCGTTTGCTGATGTGGTTAATGAAGCGGCAAATGTGGTAAAAAATATACAAAAGTGTTTCGTTTTCCAAATAAATGTGATATTATATGCATAATGGTTTCTGCTGGAGAAAAGAAACAGGATGCTAAGGTTGGTTTTTGAATGAGAGATTTCAAAACAGTTATCGAATTTGGTACTTCGAAAATATCCTGCACCGTCGCTGAAAAAAAGCAGCGCATGGGGCTGGAAGTTTTAGGGTACGCGCAAATTCCTTATGCGGGAATTAAAAAGTCAAATTGGGTGGATTCCAAGAATGTAATTTATGCTTTAGAGCAGGCTTTGGAATCATGCGAACGGCAGACCGGATTCCGTATCAGAAGCGCTGATGTCGGGATACCGGGTTCTTTTATTAAAGTGATTACCCAAACTGCACAGGTGCCGGTAAAAGGGAGAGTTTCCGAGCGTGATGTAGACCGGCTGGTTGACCGCGCACGGCGCTTTGATATCCTTGACGACCTGACACTTGTTCATGAATGGCCCGCATGGTTTCTTCTTGATGACAAGAATGTGTATTTGGAACCTTACGATATTCCCACGAAGAACCTTCGGGGATGTGTTTCATTTACATTTGCCAATAAGTTCTTTCTAAAAGATGTGATGGATCTTTTGAATCATTTAGGAGTTCGTGTGGATTATTTTATTCCTGAGCCGCTCGCAGAAGCGCTTTATTTGCTTTCGGCGGAGAAGAGGGATTCTTTCGCGGCATTGGTGGATGTTGGCTATTACAGTACCAATATTTCGCTCGTCTATGGCGACTCCATTTTGTATTTTGCCACTATTCCGATGGGTGGAGGGCATATTACAAGCGACATTTCCTATGCAATGAAGGTGGAAGCGGAAACAGCGGAACAATTAAAGCGCCGTTATACGTTTGGACTGAGCGATAATAACAGCATTTCTCAATTGTTTGCTAAGGATGCGGAAGGAAAGCTTAAGAAGTATCCGTATGACCTTTTGAAAGAGATCATTGACGCACGGGTTGAACACCTAATTATGTATATTGGTCAACATATCGCTAAAGCGGAAGCCAAAATCGGCAGGAAGATCAATATTTATCTCACGGGCGGAGGGCTTGCATTCATGAAAGGATCGGATAGTTTTTTTCGGGCAGTGTCCGGCAGGATTCCGACTTTCATTAAAGTTCCGAATACAAAGCTACAACCACCGGATATGCATTCAGCGTATGCGCTGATGCAATATGCGTATGACGGTTACATTCAGAGTAAACCTCCGACCAAAAAGAAAGGTTTTTTTGGAAGAGGGCAGGATGTACTGTTTGAATAATTTATCCATACCAAGGAGGAAAACAAATGTCACTCGAATTTGATAACAACAGTGAAAATTTCGCAAAGATTCGCGTTTTTGGCGTGGGCGGTGCGGGAAACAACGCTGTCAACAGAATGATAGAGTTTGGCGTAAAGGGAGCGGAGCTCATTGCAGTCAATACTGATAAACAGGCTCTCTTTTTATCAAAAGCTGACCAGAAAATACAGATTGGTGAAAAACTTACAAAAGGTCTTGGTTCAGGGGCGGATCCGTCAACCGGGCGTAAAGCGGCGGAAGAAAGCCGTGACGAGCTTGAGCAGGCTGTCAAAGGAGCGGATCTTGTATTCGTTTCGTGCGGCCTCGGGGGTGGAACGGGAACAGGCGCCGCGCCGGTTATTGCAGAAATTGCAAAAGAAGACGGCTGTCTTACCATTGGCTTTGTGACTAAGCCGTTTTGGTTTGAAGGACATCCGCGTGCAAAGGCTGCGGAAGCTGGATTTGAAGATTTAAAATCGGTGGTAGATACAATTGTAACGATCCCCAACGATAAGCTCCTCAATACGGTTGGCAAAGATACCCCGCTTGTCGATGCGTTCCGAGTAGCGGATGACGTGCTGCGGCAGGGAATACAGGGAATTATTGATTTGATCGGTAAGCCGGCTCTGATTAACCTGGATTTTGCGGATGTGAAGAAAGTAATGACACTTCGCGGTATTGCGCATATGGGCATTGGGATCGGCTATGGGGAAAACAAAACGGTTGAAGCTGCAAAACAGGCAATTAACAGTCCATTGCTTGATACGACGATCGAAGGTGCGCGTGGTATTATCTTCAATGTCACTGGGGATCCCTCCCTTGGCATGTATGAAATACAGGAAGCTGCAAAGATTATTCAGGAAGGAGCGGATCCGGAGGCGGATGTGTTCTTCGGTGTGTGCATTGATCCTTCCCTTGATGACGAGGTGCGCATCACAGTGATTGCAACAGGTTTTGATGCACCTGAAACCGTTGGCATGCCGAAGGTTCAAAAACAAAAGGTAGAAGAAAAGATTGAATTTACAGATGAGGTATCTCTTAATCTGGAACCCCAAATTCCGCACCGTGAGAAGGCAACTTTTAATTCGAACACCTCGCCTATGCCGGAATTGAAAGAGTCGGGAACAAGGGAAGCAGAACCGTTGGAAACCTTTGGAGACGAAGATCTCGAGATTCCTTCTTTCCTGAAGAAGAAACCCAGAAGAAACCGTACGGATTATTAATTTAGAATCTATAAAGAAGGCCTTTTTCTTGAAGAAAAGGGTCTTTTTTGGTTGTATCGTAAAACCACTCGTTAGACGAGTGGTTCAGAGAAAGCCTACTGGCGATAATAAAAAAAAACTCCCTTTGGTATAATGAGCTTGCGGTCTGCCAACTGCAAGAAAAATACAAAGGGAGGACATTCAGATGAGCATGAATGACATAAATAGTTTATCGCACACCAAATGGAATTGCAAATATCACATAGTATTTGCACCCAAATACCGTAGAAAGGTGTTCTATGGAGAAAAGAAAGCGGCAATAGGAAAGATATTAAGACAACTGTGTGAGTGGAAAAGGGTAAAAATAATAGAAGCAGAAATGTGCCCCGACCATGTGCATATGTTAGTTGAGATACCACCGAAAATAGCAGTATCGAGTTTTATGGGATATCTCAAGGGAAAAAGCAGTACGATGCTATATGAGCAATTCGGCGAATTGAAATACAAATATCGGAACCGAGAATTTTGGTGCAGAGGATATTATGTAGATACAGCAGGAAAAAACGCAGGCCGAATTGCGGAGTATATACAGAATCAACTAAAGGAAGATCAATTAGGTGAGCAGTTAACGATACCGGGATTCAGCCCGTTTACGGGCGGCAAGTAATAGTATCGCAACTGGCAGACCGTTTTACACGTTTGACGTGTCGCGAAGAACAGAGGGCTTTGCCCGCATATGAACAACCACCAGCTTGGCTGGTGGTTGTTTATTATGTAAACATAGAGAATTATAAAATTTCATTAAATAATTTCATTAAAACCTACACAAATCGACACGGTTTGATTCACAAAGAATGTTACCATACAGCAAAAGACACATAAGGGGAAACGGAAGGAGAAAACAGATGTATGATAAGAAAAACATGCCTGCGCCGCTTTTCCCGACAAAAGGACTCAAACAGAAAGACAGTGGGAGGCAGCGGGAAAAGAAGGCGTTGATCGAAGATAACCTTTCCCTCGTTTCTTTTACTGCAAAAAAATATACTGGTAAAACAGCGGAATTTGACGATTTAATGTCTGTTGGAAGCATCGGATTGATTAAAGCGGCAGATAGTTTTGATCCTCTGAAACATGTGCAATTTTCTACCTATGCTTCTCATTGTATAAAAAATGAAATACTGATGTATCTGCGTAAAAACACGAAGCCGGAAGTGCCTCTTGAGAAGTGGAAAGAGGAGGCTCTTTTTTGTTCGGAAGAAGATTTGGTATGGATGGAGATGGAACGGAAAATTAATCGAAGCAAGTTCACGGAAATTGCAGATCAACTTCCTTCCCGACAGAAAAAAATCATATATTTACGATTTGGCCTTGATGGGAAACTGGAACAAAGCCAAAAAGCCGTTGCAGCAATTGCCGGGGTGTCACAATCATGTGTCAGCAAGGTGGAACGAAAATTTATTGAACTTTTAAAGGCTGATATGGATAATGACGCGAAATAATTGAAAAATTATGCATTTCTATCCGGAATATGGTATACTTAACACAATAAATCTAATTTCTGCGGAGGAAAAATAAGTGAAATGTATTTATTGTGATTTTCCGGAAAGCAAAGTAGTCGATTCGCGTCCGGTCGATGAGGGAACTTCCATCCGCAGGCGACGGGAATGCCTGAAATGCGGGAAGCGCTTTACAACCTATGAAAAGGTCGAGAGCCTTCCTGTTTTTGTAATCAAAAAAGATGGGAAACGGGAAGTATTCGATATAGAAAAAGTTAAGAAAGGCATTGTAAAGGCGTGCGAGAAACGGGAAGTATCTTTTCAGGACATTGAAGAACTGATTAATGAGATTGAACGTTCCGTTTATAATGCGCCCAGTCAGGAAATCACATCACATGAAGTTGGCGAAATTGTAATGGACGGGCTGAGAAAACTGGATGAAGTAGCCTATGTGCGCTTTGCGTCCGTTTACCGTCAGTTTAAGGACATCAACACATTTCGGGAAGAACTCAACAGGCTTTTGACGGAGAAATAAATGAATATATTTGAGGACAAAGTTAAACGCGGTTTTTTGTTGCAAACAAAAGCTGGCGTTTCCTTTTTAACAATCCCTTCTTTTTTGGAGGCTGGCTTTGAGAAACATTGTTACACTACACGTAAAGGCGGCGTGAGCAAAGGGTGCTATGCATCCCTCAATTTGAGTAAGACGAGGGAAAATTCCCCTCAAAATAAGGAAGAGAATTACCGGCGCGTATGCAGGGCTTTGGACGTACCCTATGAATCTTTGACACTGGTTAATTATGCGCACGGCGACGGCATATGCAAAGCATCGGCTGAAGATGCAGGCAAAGGTATTGTGCGCGAAAATGATTTGCCTCCTTGTGATGCAATGATTATTTGTGAGACGGGAATTACGGCAGTCACTCTGCATGCGGACTGTGTTCCTGTTTTTTTTGCGGATAAAAAACAGCGGATTGCCTGTGTAAGTCATGCCGGATGGCGGGGTGTTTACAGCGGCCTTCCTGCGAAGGTTGCCAATGTCTTCTTCCATGATTACCATACTTCGGCGGATGATTTGTTGATTGGGATTGGCCCGCATATCATGACCGATTGTTTCGAAGTGCAGGAAGATGTAGCGCAGCCTTTTAGCGAACGTTTCGGCGGCGCAGCGGTGGTGCGGAAAGAGAGAAAACTATATGTCGATCTGCAATATGCAATTCTAAAACAGTTTGATCAGGCAGGTGTTTCGCTGGAAAATATTACGTGTGCGGATCTTTGTACCTATATGCGGGAGGATCTGTTTTTTTCCCATCGTAGGGACCAAGGAAACACAGGAGCAATGGGATCGTTTATCAATCTCGAAACAAAAGCTGTTTAAGGGAAAAATGGCCGGTTTATAAATTAAACGGATAAAATTTTAGACCAAAGAAGGTAGATGCGATGGACAGAATTTATTTGGATTATGCAGCAACAACCTATGTCAAAGATGAAGTGCTTGAGGCGATGAAGCCCTATTATAAGAAGCACTTTGGCAATCCGTCAAGCATGTATGAAAGTGGACGATATGCGAAAAATGCGCTTGATAAGGCGCGTGAAGAGGTTGCGGGATGCATCGGAGCGAAATACAGCAACGAGATCTATTTTACCGCATGCGGGACAGAAAGCGATAACTGGGCGCTCAAAGGTGCGATGGAGGCCAACAGGGCAAAGGGCAGGCATCTGATTACAACGGCAGTAGAACACCATGCCATTATGGATACTGCCGAGTACCTGAAAAAGAACGGCTATGACGTTACTTTTCTTCCGGTAGACGAATATGGAATGGTAACGGCGCAGCAGGTAAAGGATGCAATACGCGATGATACGGTGCTTGTTTCAGTGGTATATGCAAATAATGAAGTGGGTACAATTAACCCAATTGCCGAGATTGGCAGGGTAACGCGTGAAGCCGGCGTGATTTTTCATACGGATGCGGTGCAGGCAGCAGGCCATCTGCCTCTCAATGTGCAGGAAGATAATGTGGATTTGTTATCGATTTCAGCGCACAAGTTTTATGGACCAAAGGGAATCGGGATGCTTTATATCCGCAATGGCGTAAAGATAGAACGGTTGATGCATGGCGGCGCACAGGAGCGTAAACGGCGTGCGGGTACGGAAAATGTTCCGGAAATTATTGGCCTTGCGAAGGCGTTAACTATGGCGACAGAGGCGCTTGGAGAGACAAATATCCGGCTTACAGAGCTCAGGGATTACATGATTCGTGAAATTGTGGAGAAAATCCCGTATACGAAGTTGAATGGGCATCCAGAAAAACGGCTGTGCAATAATGTCAATATCTCGCTGGAATTTATTGAGGCGGAGGCATCTTTGCTGAGCTTGGATCTGGCGGGTATTGAATGTTCCAGTGGGTCTGCATGCGCAAGTGGTTCACTTGAATCTTCGCATGTACTTCTGGCAATGGGCATTCCGCCTGAAATTGCCAAGGGAGCGCTTCGTTTTACAATGGGTGAGACAACTACAAAAGAACAAATAGATTATACGGTAAATGAGCTCGTGCAGCTTGCGGAACGCCTGCGGAAAATATCGCCGCTGTTTCAGCAGATGCACGCATAAAGAAAAGGAGATAACAGGATGTATACGGAAAAATTGATTAAACACTTTCAGGAACCCCATAATGTAGGGGTTATGGAGAATGCGGATATTGTAGGCGAGGCGGGCAGCCCGACTTGCGGAGATACTACAACAGTTTATCTAAAAATGGATGGAGACGTTATCCAGGATATTTCATTCCAGACATACGGATGTGCTGCCGCTATTGCCAGTTCAAGCGTACTTACAGATATGGTCAAAGGCAAAACGGTTGAAGAGGCACTTAAAATCACAAAAAACGATATTGTGGAAGAACTCGGCGGAATGCCGGCCGAAAAAGTGCATTGTTCGCTCCTTGCCGAGGATGCACTTAAAACAGCATTGCATAAGGTTCTTGAACAGAATAAATAGCGATTTACTTCTTAACGTGTTTAGGGTATAATAAAAAGCAAGCAGTTGCAATGAAGGAGGCGGGGCAATGTCAGATTTTGATAAGACGATGCAGTTCAACTTTGATAAGGAGTTGGAAAACCCTGTGCGCGGTATCATTCGCATTGTAAGCGAGGCGATGCGTGAAAAGGGATACGACCCGGTAAATCAGCTGATAGGCTACATCGTTTCCGGCGACCCGACCTATGTGACGGGATATAAAAACGCGCGTTCATTGATTGCGAGTGTAGACCGTGACGAATTGCTGGAAGAGCTTGTAAGCTATTATATCAAGCAAATGTAAAACAATTGAATCACGCCTGAACCAAATTTTCAGGCGTGATTTTTTGTACATGAGGAGAAATGTGTGGGTAGAGTTTTAGGATTGGATGTAGGCGACATACGGATTGGGGTGGCGCTCTCGGATCTGTTGATGATTACTGCGCAAGGGATAGAGACTTATACGCGCCGGGACGAGCAATCGGATATCCAATATTTTTGTGAATTGATGAATCAACAGGATGTAGAGACGCTTGTTGTAGGGCTGCCGAAAAATATGAATGGAACGATTGGCGAACAGGCCGAAAAGGTACAGGATTTTGCCGAAAAATTGAAAACAGCTTGTGGCAGAAAATTGGTTTATTGGGATGAGCGGCTTACGACCAAAAGTGCCCATAGAACCCTTCTCGAGGCCGATATGAGTCGCAGGAAACGAAAAGCGGTTGTAGACAAGATTGCCGCCGTATATATTTTGCAAGGTTACATGGATAGTTTATAAGGAGAAAAAAATGAGCGAAGAAGAGATGAACTTAATCGAAATGCAGGATGAAGATGGAAACGTATTAAAATTTGAACATTTGCTTACGTTTGAAGTGGATGAAGAATTTTATGTTGCCTTTACGCCCATTGAAAAAACAGGGGAATTTGATGTAGGGGAAGTCCTGATCATGCGGATTCAGGAAGATGACGAAGGGGATGTTTATCTTCCAATTGAAACGGAGAAAGAGCTGGATGAGTTGTGGGCAATTTTCCAGCAACTTTATTATGAGGACGATGAGGATGGCGAAGACGCGTAATCGGATAGATTCGAGCAGCCTCAATGCGGAAAAATTATAAAAAAGTTTCATGAAGTCTTGACAGAAGCAAGAGTTTATAATAAAATAATAAACGCACTGTGAGTTCAGTGCACATGTGATGTGTGGGAGTATAGCTCAGCTGGGAGAGCATCTGCCTTACAAGCAGAGGGTCACAGGTTCGAGCCCTGTTACTCCCACCATTCAATTATTGGTATTTATTCTGTGGCCTGGTAGTTCAGTTGGTTAGAACGCTAGCCTGTCACGCTAGAGGTCGAGAGTTCGAGTCTCTTCCAGGTCGCCATAGAATCCTTCTCGGGCTTTCGGGCCCGGAAGGAAGAATAAGCGGGAGTGGCTCAGTGGTAGAGCGTCGCCTTGCCAAGGCGAATGTCGCGAGTTCGAATCTCGTCTTCCGCTCCATAATGGCGCCATAGCCAAGTGGTAAGGCAGGGGCCTGCAAAGCCCTCATCCCCAGTTCAAATCTGGGTGGCGCCTCCAAAACGTCGCGACGTATTCGCGGCTCAATCCCACAAGCATTGCTTGTGGGATTTTTGTATTTTCCGTTTCCGGGTTAAGTACCACATGATGTATGATAGGAAGTATAAGATGTCTTGCCAATAATCTTTTATAATACAGCGGAGGTAACAAGGTGTATTGTGATAGAGTAAGTTTTATATAGTGATATACACAGGACAAGAATATTATATAAAGCTGATTTCTTGTTGACAGGAAAGTGCGCCTACCATATTATGAAACTAACTTCAGGGATCTATTATTGCTGCATATAAAATTAAATGAAGGGTGGTTTTCATATGACGGGGAAAGATATCGTTACAAGAGCAGTTCATTTTCAGGATGTTCCAAGGACGCCGGTAGCGTTTATTGATGGAGGGGCATGGCTGGTCTATCAAAAAGGAATCTCCTATGAAGACATATTTGACATGGAAGACTATGGGGCGGGCCTGATACGTGAATACTACGAATTATTTGATTCCGATATCGTATGGACTGCACCCGCGTGCTACAATCTGGCAATCCGGGCGCTTGGTGGAAAAGTAGATTTCAGTATTAAGGGCAGTTGCCCGGAGGTTCTTGAACCTTTGCTGAAAAGTCCGGAGGATATCAAGAAATATGATGAGAAAAAAATCGCGGAATTTTTACTCGCGGATCCGGGAATTCAGGCAATGTTGGAGCAGACCAGGCTGGTTGCAAAAGAGTTCGGAGCGGAAAAGTGTATTGCAATCAATTACATAGGGCCCTTCACTCTGGCGTCGCAGCTCATCGGAATCACTGATTTTATGATGGGGCTGTACGATGAAGAGACGGATATTTGGCCTTTGCTGAATTTTGCGACTCGCGTATGTTACGAATTTTTTCATATTTTCCTTGAAGCGGGCGCCGATACTGTTTTTATTGGAGATCCTTCCTCCTCAGGAGATCTGATCAGTCCGGATATGTTTGAACAATACGCATTGCCTTGCATTAAAAGCCTGACTACATTACTGGAGGGGGAAGCTCAAATCAAGATGCTTCACATTTGCGGCAGCACACAGGCGCGTATCAAGCCTTTAAGAGGCTCCGGGATTGACGGCTTTTCGCTGGATTCAATCGATCTCAAAACGGCGATGCAGTTGGCGGATGGAAATTTTGCAATTTTTGGCAATATGGGGACTGTATCTGTTATGAATGAAAAATCTCCGGATGAGATTTATACTATTTGCCTGGAGTTGGCACGAGCGGGAGGCCTGCAGGGAGGATATGTTATGATGCCGGGATGCGATCTGCCGCCAATTACGCCAATAGAAAATATAAAGGCAATGATACGGGCGGCGCATGCCAATCAAAAGTAAGCGAGAAAAAACGGGAATAGATTTATTCCTGTTTTTTATTGCGGAAAATATACTGCCCTGCCGTTGCCGCAGATAGCGAAAAAAGAAAGCGTTCTTTTTATCTGAAATATTTTGAAATAACAGTTGACGAATGTGGGTTTTTGTTGTATTATAGCATTAAACAAACAGAAAACAACTAAAATCAACAATTTCAAACAAGGATAATACGATATATTCTACGAGTTAGGAGGTGCAAAAATGCTGGCAGTTGAGCGCAAAAGTAAAATTATTGATCTTCTGGAAGCCAAAGGGCAGGCAGAAGTAAGCGAACTTGCGCAAATGTTGAGCGTTGTACCGGAGACGATCCGTCGTGATCTAAAAGAACTTGAAATGCAAGGTGTGTTGCAGCGCACCCATGGTGGAGCTGTGCTTGCCGAAAAGAAGGAAGCGGATACACTGCATGCCTTGCGAATAAAGCAGCACTATAAGGAGAAAATAAAGCTGTGCAAAAAAGCTGCGGAATTTATTGAAAACGGAGACACTATTTTTGTTGATAATAGCACAACCCTTCTGAACCTGATTCGCTTTATCGATCCGGAATCAAGCGTTACTTTACTCACCAATTCTGTAGATGTGCTCCAACTGGCATCAACGCTTGAAAATCAAGTGACTGTAATCAGCAGCGGCGGGGTATTACATAAAGAGAAAATGTATTTATCCGGTTCGATTGCCGATTATATGCATACGGAATTTATTCCCTCTAAAGCGTTTATTTCATGCTATGGAATTTCGCTTGAATATGGGCTTTCGGATTGCAGTATGAACGAAGCGGCATTTAAGAAAAATATGATGCAGGTGAGCCAAAAGACATTTTGTATTGTTGACCACACCAAGTTTGAAAAAAATGGACCGGTAAAGCTTACGGGCATCGATGCATGTGACGTGTTGATTACAGACAAGCGGCTGGAGCCTCGTTATCAGGAGATGTTGCAATCGGACAATGTAATTATGGATATTTTTCATTGTGAAGAGCGAAAATGATAATAATTAAATAATAAAAAAAGAAATGCGGAGGTAAGGAAATGAAGTTAGGATTCTTTGCGGCAAACTATGCGCATCTGAGCCTGGAAGAAGTGGCGAAGATCATGAGCAGACATGGGTATGAGATGATGGAGATACCGGCGTATATAGGGAACGGGCAGTTCGACTGTGACGAGATTCTGAAGGGGAATAACGCAGAAGAACTGAAAAAGATGCTGTCAGGCTATGGGATCACGATCTCGGCGCTGTCGAACCATGCGGATTCGCTGCTGATCCTGGGGCCGTGGGG
The DNA here is from genome assembly GCF_014287795.1 of Christensenella tenuis. Lineage (GTDB taxonomy): Bacteria > Bacillota > Clostridia > Christensenellales > Christensenellaceae > Christensenella > Christensenella tenuis. The sequence goes on along the minus strand of NZ_JACOON010000001.1, from coordinate 623,435 downwards.
TGAAGATACAGACGGGCTGTATAAAGGAACAAAGGAAGAAAAGATCAAATACGGAACGGAGAGCCTTATAAAGACGGCGCAGGCGGCGAACGCGCTGGGAGTGCCGGTGGTAAACGGTTTTACGGGAGTGACGAACTGGGGAAGGTATTTTCCGTTTCCATGCCCACAGGGATGGGAAATGATGGAGCGTGATTTCGTGAAGTATTTCACGCCGATCCTGGACAAGTTCAAGGAATACGGAGTGAAGTTCGCGGTAGAGCCGCATCCGAACAACTTCATCTATGATATTCATACGGCCAAGAGGGCGATCGAGCTGGTGGACGGACATCCGTGCCTGGGATTCAATATGGATCCGGCGAACCTGATATATTTGGGATTGAGGATAGAAAACTTTGTAGACGAGCTTGGGGAAAGGATTTTCCATGTACATGCAAAGGACGGAGAGATAGTAGAGCACAATATCCAGTATGGAGGAATCCTGATGCAGGGAGACTGGCAGAGGCTGGACCGGACGTTCCGGTTCCGGATACCGGGCTGGGGGAGCGTGCCGTGGAAGAAAGTGATTACGGAGCTGTCGATGGTAGGATATGATTACGTATTGAGTTATGAGCACGAAGACGTAACGATGAGCGTAGGAGACGGAGTGGAGAAGGTATCGGCGTTCTTAAAGCCGCTTATAATCAAGGCGCCTTATGAGGGAAGGCGCGACAAAATCTTCAACAATCCCTGCGAGAAATAGGCCTATTTAAATTAGATCAAATTAAGTAATAGAAATCTTTAGGAGGATACTGAAATGAGTTATAAGGAAACCCTGCTTGACCCGATTAAAATCGGTACGAGAGAGTGCAAAAACAGATTTTTTGTACAGGCTATGGAATGTACGGACGCGGATGCGGACGGCAACCCAACTGATCTTACTTTACAGAGATATGAGAATCTGTATAAAGGGGGCTGGGGCTTAGTCGATCTGGAAGCAATTTCCATCACACAGGAAAGCCGTTCCCGAATGAACCAGTTGATGATTATGGAGAAGAACGTTCCTGCTCTTACTACATTTATGAAGAAGTTGAAGGAAGTCAACAAGGACGTACTGAATGTATTCCAGTTGACCCACTCCGGTGAGCTAAGCAACCCCAAATTTTCGCGCAGGGTGACTGTTATGCCTTCCTATAGCTACGGAGGAGACTTGCTTTCGGAGGAAGAAGTGGATAAAATCATTGACGATTTTGTTCTGGCCGCGAAGATTGCACATGACGTTGGCGCGGACGGTATCGATATGAAGCTGTGCCACGGTTACCTCGGTTCGCAAATTTTGCGCCCGTTCAACAGCCGCAAGTGGAAATATGGCGGAAGCTGGGAAAACAGAAGACGTTTCGCTTTTGATCTGTATGAGAGAATTGCCAAAGAAATCAATGATAAGAACTTCCTGATTGGCTCTAAGATTTCCGCATGGGAAGGCTTCCCGGGCGGTTTCGGAACGGAGGGCCCCGATTCGCCGATTCTGGATCTTACAGAGCCGCTTGACCTGATTAAGGGCCTTGAAGAGCGCGGGGCGCAGTATATCGTTCAGTCTGCAGGAAGTCCTTCTATCACGGTTACGCTTACGCAGGCGGAAAAGAACTATCCTTATATCGCTTACCTGCACCCGTACTTCCAGAAGGAATTCAAGAAGGTATTGAAGCCGGAGACGGTGCTGATTGGTTCGAACTACTCCGTATGGGGCAATGGCAATAAAAACCTGCAGATGATCGATCCGAAGGATAATACGATGTTCAAGGTTGGCGCGCATAATATTGAGAGAGGCATTGTGGACATGATTGGCCTTGGACGCCAGTCCTTTGCTGATCCGCTGCTGCCCCAAAAGCTGGCAGACGGCAATGAGAAAGACATCCATTTCTGCACCCTGTGTGATAACTGTCTTGAACTTTTGATCAGGCAGGAAAACATCGGCTGCTGCACTTACAACAAGTATTATACAAACGTTCTGGTAAACGTGCGGAAAGAAAAAGGAAAATTAACCCAAAACCATACCTGATTGAGGGAAAAGCATGATGCAAATCTGCGGGGCTATTTTGGCCCCGCGGATTTGTCAATAACTGCGCAAGCAAGGGAACGAAAAATCATAATGACCATATTGTATTGTGCTGATTTTTGTGGTAAAATACACTGGTCATATTGATATTTGTTTTTATGCCGAAGTGGCGGAACTGGCAGACGCACAGGACTTAAAATCCTGCGGGAATTAACCCCCGTACCGGTTCGATCCCGGTCTTCGGCACCAAAACCGTTCCTGTTTCGGGGACGGTTTTACCATATTAACAAGAATTGCGCCCAAAACGGCATATTCCATCCGCGGATTTGGTATTGACAAATTTAAAAAAACTGATTATATTTAGAGAGCAAAAAGAAGGAATATCAGGGTTTGGGGTATGTGGCGCAAATAGCAGTAGTGTTGCGGTTATGCTACGGAAAATCCTGGTTTTTTTGTGAGTTTTTACAGAAAAATAACGAAATGGTATCAAATAACAATATATGATAGCAAAGGTTTTTGGAAAAAGAGAGAAAACGACAAAAATTTAATAACAAATACAAAATAAATGTTGAAAATTATATGTTTGTGAAGTATAATACAGTTTAACAGGGTAGTTATGAATTGCCCCGGCATTTCTTGCTCAATATGGCATAAGCCGTTTGAGATATTCTAAGAACTAAGTAGGAGGAAACAAAACATGAAAAAGTCTTTGGTTCTTGTGGTCTGCGTTATCGTAGCAGTTGCTATGTTCGTTGGCTGCGCAGCACCGGCGGAAACACCGTCCACGGAAGCTTCTACTGAAGCATCCACGGAAGCATCTGCAGAAGCTTCTACTGAAGCATCCGCGGAAGCGTCTGAACCGGCTGCAAGCGGCGATGGCCCGCTCGTAGGTATCTCGGTTCCGAACAACCCGACGGGTTGGGTTGCAGCGGTTCAGTGGTCTGCAAAGCAGAAAGCTGAAGAGCTCGGTCTCAACTATGTGCTGGTTGCATCTGACAGCGTAAACGATCAGGCGAACAAGATCGACGAACTGATCCAGATGGGTTGCGAGTACATCGTAATGATGCCGGAGAATGACGAACTGGCAGTTGCTGCTCAGAAAGTTCTTGACGCTGGCATTACGCTGATCGACTTCGACCGTACGCTGGGTGACGTAGAGCCTGACTACTATGTAGCTGGCGACAACACCGGCATGGGCGTTGCGGGCGGCGAGTACATCGTTGACAAACTTGGCCCGGAAGGCGGCAAGGTTGTTATCATGAACATCCCGTCCTATGGCGAGATTTTCACGGAACGTGTTGATGGCTTCAAATCCGTTGCTGCCGAGCATCCGGAACTCGAAATCATTGGCGAATATGCTTCCGATAACGGCGCTCCCGAAACGGTTCTGACAGTTATGTCCGACGTGCTCACGGCGAACCCGGAAATCGATGCGATCTATTCTTCCGATGACGAAATGTCCCAGGGTATCCTTCAGGCAATTAAAGAAGCTGGCCGTACGGACATCAAAGTAATCACCGGCGGTGGTGGTGCGAAGACCTACTTCGACCTGTTTGATGATTATCCGGACATCTGGGTTTCTTCTCAGACATATGCTCCTTACATGATGGCTGATGCAGTACAGGTTGCTGCTGACCTGATTGCTGGTAAGGAAGTAGAGAAAGAACTCATCATTCCGACGTCGAATGTTGACCGTGAGAACGTTGAACAGTATCTGACGGAGAACAACATCACAGAGGAAGCTCCTTACTAAGCCCTGGCTTTGTAAAGAGAATTGACTATGAAGAAATATCCAACGGGGCCCTAGGACCCCGTTGGATTATTTCAAGAGAACTTTTGTAGCTGGCAGTGATGAGAGAGAATTGCCAGACCATAAGCGAGGAGACATGCGTAAATGGAATATGCACTGAAAATGAATGATATCCATAAAGGTTTCGGCGGCGTTCCTGTGCTTAAGGGTGTCGATTTCAATGTTGAAACAGGGAAAATCCATGCGCTGCTTGGCGAGAATGGTGCCGGAAAAACAACACTGATGAATATCTTGGGCGGAGTCATTTCCATGGACAGCGGGAACATCGAACTATTCGGGAACCAGGTAAAGATCAACAGCCCAGCCGAGGCCCAGAAAAACAGGGTTGCGTTTATTCATCAGGAATTAAACGTAGTGAATGATTTGTTCGTATATGAGAATATGTTCCTGGGACATGAATTGCGTAAAAAAAGCGGAGCAATGGATGCGGGTACGATGATTGAGAAAACGAGAGAAGTTTTCGAGCGTATGCACGTTGATATAAATCCGCGCGCTATGATGGGCGATTTGCAGGCTTCCTATAAGCAGATCGTAGAGATCGCGAAGTCGATTTTGATGGACGCCAAGCTTATTATCATGGACGAGCCTACGACGTCACTGACGCAGCCCGAGGTGGAAAATGTATTTTCGATCATGCGCAACCTGATCGAAGAACATGGTGTTACCATTATATTTATTTCCCACAAGCTGGGGGAAGTTGTAGAGTTCTGCGATTACTATACCGTATTGCGCAATGGCGAAATGGTAGGAACCCACCCGATCAAGGATGAAAATGGAGAGCTTGTAAAGCAAGCCGATATCGCCAGAATGATGGTTGGTAAAAGTGTCATGGATGTAGAGGTATATAAACCTCATGAAATCGGAGAAGTCATTTTGAAGGCGGACGATTTATGCATCGATAGACACGTTGAACATGTAAGTTTCGATCTGCATGCGGGAGAGATCCTCGGCATTACCGGTTTGCTCGGGGATGGCAAAGACGAGTTGGTACGCGGTTTGTTCGGCGATATGCCTTTTAACAGCGGAACAATTGAGAAAAATGGGAAAGTTGTAAAGTATAACCATCCTGCCAAGGCAAAAAAAGCAGGCATTGGAATGCTTCCTTCTAACCGGAAAGAAAATGCAATCATAAAAGATCTGACGGTTATGCAGAATATGACGATTGTTACGTTGGATCAGTATAAAAACGGGTTGTCCCTTTCACGTGCCAAGGAAAATAAAGTTGCCTTGGAATATAAGGAAAAATTAAATATAAAGGTAGACAACCTTGCCAATCTGATTACGAGCCTTTCCGGCGGAAATCAGCAGAAAGTAGTACTTGCAAAATGGTTAACCGCGAATCCTGATATTATGATCCTGTCAAACCCGACTCAGGGTGTTGACGTCGGCGCTAAGAATGAGATTTATGGAATTATTATGGAACTTGCAAAGGCCGGTATGGGAATCATTGTTACTTCAGGGGAAGCGCAGGAAATCTTAAAAATTTGCGACCGTGTATTGGTTATGTATCATGGCGTACTCAAAGGGGAACTGCAACGCAGCGAACTCTCCGAAGAAGCTATTATGATACTCTCTACCGGCGGTGTATTAGATTGAGAGGGGGCAAAATAATGTCTGAAGAAGTAAAAGAGTTAAAAAAGAATACTGGGTGGCATAAATTTGTCAGAGAATATTCTATTATTCTGGTAGCTGTTGGACTGATCATCGTTGCTACGATTCTGGGCGGTTCGACATTTATGAACGGGCAAAACTTTATCAACATATTCCGTAACAATACGGTGCTTGGGATTATTGCCTTTGGTATGGCGTTTGTTATTATCACGGGAAATATCGACTTGTCGGTTGGTACTCAGCTCGTTGTTGTTGGTATTGTCCTTCTGTCTGTACTGAATGCGACGGGAAATATCGTTATCGCGCTGATTGTGGCGGTATTGTTCAGTTGTGCATTGTCGGCAGGTGTAGGCGCTATCATAACGAAGGGACGTGTTCCCTCCTTCATTGTTACATTAGGTATGCAGTACATTTACCGTTCGTTGGCGATTTTCATTCTGGACGCACGCGGAATTTCCGGCGAGGTAGATGCATTCCAGCAGATTTCAAACTACGAAATCGGGGGAGTATTCCCACTGCCGTTGATTTATTTTGCGGTTGTATTCTTTATCTGTTTCTATATCTCCAAGTATACGGTACTCGGACGGAGAATCTATGCTGTTGGTTCCAACGAACAGGCGACCAGGCTGTCTGGTATTGATACGGATAAAGTAAAGATCATGGCGTTTGTACTGATGGGCCTTACGGTTGCAATTGCAACGATCATTGAAGCTTCGAGAATGAACTCCATTAACTCCGCATCTTCTGGCAATGGCTATGAACTGAATGCAATCGCTATGGCGGTTGTTGGCGGTATTGCAATGGAAGGCGGCAAGGGACATATGATCGGCGTTCTGTTCGGTGTTATTATCTTGGGCGTTATAAACAATATCCTAACGATTGTCGGCATGAACGTATATCTGGTTAACGCAGTAAAGGGCGCGATCATCATTGGTGCGGTTCTGCTGCAGCATAAGAAAAAAGACTGAAATATATCAAATATTTTTAAACAGGAGGCTGTTTGCGGCGAAGGCAGGCAGTCTCCTGTTTTTTTACCGGATGGAAATTGCAAAGCATTTATTTATGATATAAGCAGTCAGGGCAGGCAGTCATGGCAAAGATCCAATCTGGTAAAGTATCTAAACTGTATTTTGTTATATGGGAAGCCCCCTTACTTATTGACACCGTTTCTTAAAAGCATTATAATGATAACAAATAACAATAAACAATTACAAATAAAAATATTATTTTTTACATGTGAAAATGAAATAGGGGGAACAATTATGCAGTATATTATTTCTTTGGATATCGGGACACAGGGAACAAAGTGCATTCTATTCGATACGAATATGAATATGGTTGCGGATGCATTTGAGATATCTAACTTGATTAGCCCAAAACCAGGGGTAGTGTGGCAGGAGGCTGACGAGATTTACGGTTCTTGCGTCCGTACAATAAAAGAAGTGATGGATAAATCACAAATTTCCCCTTCCGATGTATGCTCTATCGGAATTGACAGCCAATCAGCCGGGATTATGGGAGTAGATGCAGACGGGGAAGCATCTACATATTACGACTCGTGGCTTGATATGCGTTGCGGAAAATATATGCATGAAATGCAGCAAAAGGCTGGGAAGAGAATTATCGAAATCTGTGGCGGGCCAGCCTCTTATACGCACGGCCCGAAAATATTATGGTGGAAAAATGAGCAGCCGGAAGCTTATGCGAAAACGGCAAAATTTGTTCTCCCGAGCGGGTATGTAGTAGGGAAAATATGCGGTCTGAAAGGGGAAGAAGCGACATTCACACATACATGTATTCATTTTTCTAATTTTGGAGATAACCTGAAAAAGGAATGGTCGGATGAACTGCTTGATTTGTTTGGCGTAGCGAAAGAAAAGATGGCACGTATTGCTTCTTCTTTCGAAGTTGTCGGAAAGACCACGGCTGAATTTGCGAAACAAAGCGGGCTGATTGAAGGAATTCCGGTTGTGGTCGGAGCAGGCGATACCGCCGCAGGGGCATTCGGCTCGGGAATCATAGAGGCGGGCATGCTGATGGATACAGCGGGAACAGCTTCTGTTCTTTGCTGCGCATCGGATGAATATCATCCAGATACGGAATTCGAGACCCTGGTGCAGATGCCGTCGCCGGTTGAGGGGCTGTGGCATCCTCTTGCATATATTAACGGAGGCGGGCTGTGTGTGCGCTGGTTCCGTGATGAATTTACCGGGAAACCCGCCGCCTCCTATGATGAGTTGATGGCGGAAGCGAAAGACCTTCCTGCTGGAAGTGAAGGGATTTTATTTGTGCCCCATTTCAGCGGCCGGGTTTTGCCGAACAATCCTTATGTGAAGGGAAGCTTTATCGGGCTCGACTGGAAACATGGCAGGGGCCATATGTACCGGGCAGTGATGGAAGGAATTGCTTATGAATATGCGTATTATTTCAATATCTTGAAAAAAGAACACAAGAGCACCCGGTTTGAAAAGCTGTATACGACCGGCGGCGGTTCCAAGAGTCCGCTTTTTAATCAGATCAAGGCAGATGTACTGGGAATTCCCGTTGTTGCATACGAACAAGGAGAGACGGCGCTTGCAGGAAGCGCGATCATTGCCGGATGTGGGGCGGGCGTATTTGCCGATTACAGGGAACCAATGAAAAACCTTGGAAAAGAAGGGGCCGCTTTCCAACCGAATATGAAGAACCATGAAAAATATCAAAAATTTGCGGAACAATATTTGAATATAATCAGCGCGCTTGAGCCAATCTACCGGAGCGATGTTTATGAAATCGAGGGATAGAGAGGAAACGGAGGACGGAACATTGAACAAAAATGGTGAAGACGGCATGTTTGCAGAAGAACGCAAGCACATGATTGTCGATCTGGTAAATAAGAATATCAAGACGACAGTAAATAATTTATGTGAGAAATTTTCCGTTTCCCCCGCAACGATCAGAAATGATTTACGTGAACTTGAGGAGGCGGGACTGCTGAAACGCACACATGGCGGGGCAATCAGCAATATCAAAGCCAATTACGAGCCGAATGCCTACCAGAAAGAAGTTGAGCATGTCAATGAAAAAAAGGCGATCGCAAAACATGCAACACAATATGTACATGAGGGAGATACCATTGCGCTTGACACGGGGACGACGACCTTTGAGCTTGCGAAACTGCTGGTAACATATGAAAACCTGACGGTTGTAACAAACGACCTGCAAATCGCGGCATTTCTCGAACGCAACGGGAAAGCGAATATTATTATGGCAGGCGGTGCTGTACGGCGCAACTTTCACTGCACAGCCGGGCAAAAAGCAATCGATACACTGTCCGACCTCAATGTAGACAAAACTTTTCTGGCGGCAAACGGAATAAGCGTGAAGCGTGGAATTTCAACGCCGAATATCGATACGGCGCATGTTAAAGAGAAATTGGTTTCCCTTGGTGATGAAGTGATCCTGCTTGTAGATAGTACAAAATTTGATACGTCAACTTTTGTGAAATTTGCGAACTTGGAAGATATTGATTTGGTCATTACGGATGATAATGTTGACCGGGAGTATGTCGAACTTCTGGAGCGCAAAGATATGACCGTTGAAATTGCTAAAATATAGGTGAAACGAAACGATTATCACCATAAGCGAAAATAAATGACAATAAACTATTGCAAAACGATAATAAATTCAGTATAATAATAGTAATGAAAAACTCAAAATTTCAGATTAGATTTTAGGCGTTCCGGAGGAGGAAAATTATGAAAAACGGCAGAATTGGGGTTTGCCTGATTGGGGCTGGACGTGCGGGCATGATTCATGCAAATAACTTTAAGAACAAGGTGAACGGCGCATATATGGCGGCAGTCGTCGATGTTGTGGAAGATGCGGCAAAAGCTGCTGCAAAAGAACTGGAAATCACAAAATATTATACGGACTATAAAGAAGTGCTGAAAGACGATGAGATCGACGCCGTGGTTGTGGTTTCGCCCACCAATCTGCACAAAGATATCGTGATTGATTGCGCAAGGGCGGGAAAACATATTTTCTGCGAAAAGCCAATGGCAATGAATTCACAGGAATGTGAAGAAATGGAAGCCGCTGCAAAAGAAAACAATGTAAAACTGCAAATTGGCTTTATGAGGCGGCATGACGCAAGCTTTATCCAGGCAAAGGAAGTGATCGATTCCGGAGTTATCGGTGATGTGGTACTGATTCGCTCCAATACACGCGGTCCCAGCAAACCGCGTCCGTGGATGTATGATATCAAGAAGAGCAATGGCGTTCTTGCAGAACTCAACAGCCACGATATTGATTGCGTGCGGTGGCTTGCTGGCAGCGAAATGAAATCGGTTTATGCAATTGCGGGCAATTACCGGAACCGTGAAGTTGCGGAGGAATATCCGGATTATTATGATAGCGTTGTCATGACGGGAGTATTTGAGAATGGAATTCAGTATTCTATCGATGGCGCAGCCTATGTGCAATATGGATATGACGCCAAGGTTGAGGTTGTGGGCACGAAAGGCGTGATCCATATTGGAAAAGAAAACGGGAGCAATTATACAGTTGCGGCTCCGCAAAGCGGGATTTCCACTCCCTATATCAATAGCTGGATGACCCTCTTCAAGGACGCATATCTGGCGGAAGACATCGGGTTTGCGGAGTGCATTTTAAACGATACGGATCCGAAGGTGACGGGACATGACGGGAAAATGGCGGTGAAGATTGTAGAAATCGGGAACCAGTCGATTGCGGAAAAACGCATTATCGAGCTTTAAGGAGGAAAACTATGTTAGCATTGAGATTATACGGACCGAACGACATTCGCTTGGATGATATCCCGGTTCCTACGATTAACGAAGATGAAATTCTGCTGAAAGTTGACGCGGCTGCCGTATGCGGAACAGACGTCCGGATGTGGCAGAACGGATATACGGGAGTAGATGAAGAACATCCGCGCGTACTCGGACATGAATTCGGAGGAACGATTGTTGAGGTCGGAAAAAATGTGAAATTCTATGAAAAAGGTATGAAAGTGGCGCTTGCACCCAATATGGGCTGTGGAATTTGCGACAGATGTGTTGCAGGACAGCCACATTTGTGCGATAATTATAGAGCGTTCGGAATTAATATGGACGGTGCGTTTGCCGAATATGTAAGAGTTCCGAAGGAAGCGATTGTTTACGGCAATCTCATGGTGATGCCGGAGGGCGTGACCGCTGAGGAAGCTGCGGTTAACGAACCGCTTTCCTGCGCATATAATGGCTCTTTGAAATGCAATATCAAGCCGGGGGAATATGTGCTTGTCGTAGGTGCGGGTCCAATTGGCATTATGCATGCGATGCTTGCCAAGATGGCAGGTGCGGCAAAGGTTATGATGAACGACTTGTCGGCAGAACGCCTTGCGGAATGCGAAAAAATTATTCCGGGAATTGTTACTTACAGTGGCGATGACCTTCCCGGTTTCGTCAAAGAACAGACGCGTGGTAAAGGCCTTGATGTAGCGATTACGGCTTGTCCGGTACCGGCGGTTCAGGCTGCAATGCTTCCGCTGATGAACTATGGCGGCCGCGTTAATTTCTTTGGCGGAATCCCTGCATCCAAACAGCCTGTGCCGATTGACACAAATCTTGTGCACTACAAAGAATTGTTCCTGACAGGTTCGACGCGCGCGAGCATTTGCCAGTTCAGGCAGACTCTTGATTTTGTGTCTGAAGGCTTGATTGATATCAAGAGTATTATTACAGGGCATTACGATATTAAGGATATTTTGGTAGCGTTTGATAATGCAAAAGCTGCCAAAGGACTTAAGAATGTAATAACATTCGGATAAAGGAACGGATTTATATGAGTGATTTTGTAAGGACCGTAGCAGGGGATGTCTCCCCGGAAACATTGGGGCATTGCCAATGCCATGAGCATATCTTCCTTGAGATGGATAAATCTTACGAAGTAGCCCCGGTACTCTATATGGATAACTACGAAAAATCTCTTACAGAGCTAAAGGACTATCGCGCCGCGGGGGGAGGGGCGATAGTCGATGCTCAGCCCGTGCTCGGAGGACGTATGGCGGAGTTGCTTGAAAAAGCTTCTAAAGCGAGCGGCATCCAGATCGTTGCGTCTACAGGTTTTCATAAAACAATATTCTATTATGAGGACAGCTATCTTTTTAACGAAACAACAGATAGAATCACGCGGCGCTATATTGAAGAAATTGAAGAAGGGATGCTTTCCTCCAAACAGGACGGTGCAAGACGTCTTGACTGTCGCGCCGGACAGATCAAAACAGCAATCGATAAAAATGGAATCCACGCAGATGCAACGTATGAAAAACTGTTTGAGGCTGCTGCAAACGCGGCTCTTGCGACAGGAGTCCCCGTTATGGTTCATATTGAACAGGAGGCGGACGCGTTGCATGTAGTGGATTTTTTTGTGAAAAAAGGTCTTGGTCCGGAGCGGCTGATCCTCTGCCATTTGGACCGTGCGCGTTATGATTTTGGTTACAACAAAGAATGTGCGCAAACAGGCGCTTTTATGGAATACGATACCATCCACAGATTAAAATACCATGATGATGTGAAAGAAGCTGAACTGATTGAATTTATGCTCGGGGAAGGCTTTGAATCCCAATTGCTTTTGGGACTCGATACCACGAACGCGCGTCTGCGTAGCTATGGCGCAGAAGATATGGGACTTGATTTTATCTTGAAAACGTTTATTCCGTTTATGGAAGAACGCGGCGTAGGAAAACAAATGATGCAAAAGATGCTTGTTGCCAATCCGCAGCAGGCATTGAAAATAAGTAAGGAATAAGAAAAAAGGAGTGTGTAAGAAAATGTTTAATTTTGAACCTGCAACGCAGCCGACAATGTACTTCATTGGGGTGACTACAGGGAAGTCTTCCATCATGAAGGTGTTCCCGGAGTGGGCAAAGGCTCTCGGACTTAAGGATACGGTCATGAAAGGGATTGACATTGAGATCCATGCTGAGCCTGAAAAATATAGAAAGGTCGTTGAGTTCATTAAAAACGATCCGCTTTCTTATGGCGCGCTTGTAACGACACATAAAATTGACCTTTACAATGCGACAAAGGATATGTTTGAATATCTTGATCCATATGCGCAGAAATTTGGCGAGCTGTCTTCTATCTCCAAGAGAGGGGACAAACTGTGCGGACATGCGAAAGATCCGATTTCAAGCGGTCTTGCTCTGGAAGAATTTGTTCCTAAAAACTACTGGAAAGACCATCCGGAAGCCGGCGTGTTTATTATGGGCGCGGGCGGTAGCGCAATTTCCATGTGCTCTTACTTCATGCGGCCTGAATTTGAAGGGAATTATCCGGCGGAAATCGTAATTGGGAACCGCTCTAAGCCGCGGTTGGATGAAATTGAAGCAATTAATAAAACGCTCAATCCGGGCAGTGTTAAATGTTCTTACTATCTGACGCCTGAACCGGGCCAAAACGATAAGGTCATGGAAGAAATGAGCAAGGGTTCCCTGATTATCAATGCGACCGGCCTTGGAAAAGACCGCCCGGGCAGCCCGCTTACAGATGCGGCACAATTCCCGCAGGATGGCCTCGTATGGGAGATTAACTACCGCGGCGACCTTCTGTTTATGCATCAAGCGGAAGCGCAGGAAAAGGAAAAGAATCTGCATGTAGAAGATGGATGGAAATACTTCATTTATGGTTGGACGCAAGTAATTTCCGAAGTCTTCGATATTCCGATTGAGGGCGCAGTTCTGGATGAACTCGACAAGATCGCTGCAAAATTCAACCAAAGATAAAAGGACAGGAAACGGTTTCCGCTGTCTTTGCAGGCGGCGGGAACTTGCTTCTTTGAAACCTGACTATTTGATACACAGGAAGCATACGATGGTTTTCTCCAGTGAACCGATAGGGCACTGATATTTGGAGGTTAATAAAATGGGTAATGCGGAAAAGTTTGATTGGGTACGTGGTTTCACGTGCGATTTTGATCTGGTAAATGGTCTCTCCAAAACGGCGGAAAGTACAAAACGTTATCTTTCCCAGATGAAGGGGATGTATGCGGACGATGCAGCATTTGATAAAATGCTGGAAGGCGGCGATGATCCGCTGGTATATGAATTCTACGAAATGGGCGCACCGGAACTTCCCGGAGATCTGGCATTTGGTACAAGCATTACATATCCGGGCAAAGTTGGCGACGAATATTTTATGACAAAGGGCCACTTCCATACGATCCTCGATACCGGAGAAGTATATTATTGCCTGAGCGGGCACGGCTATATGCTGCTTGAAAGCCCGGAAGGTGACTGGTCGTTGCAGGAGATGAAAGCCGGCGAGGCTGTTTATGTTCCCAAACGTTATGCGCACAGAAGTATTAATATTGGTGACACGCCGCTGGTAACGTTTTTTGTATTCCGTGGAGATGCGGGACACGACTATGGCACAATCGAAACGAAGGGATACAGGAACCTCGTTGTGGAAAAAGGCGGCAAAGCAGTAGCGGTGCCGAATCCTAAGTGGGGGGAATGAGCATGAAGATCCTTGTGACGCCAACTTCTTTTTTGAAGCCGGAAAACGCCGCGGCGAAAGCGAAGCTGGAAGCATTTGCAGATGAAGTTGTGTATAACGATCTTGGACGCCCGCTGCAAGCGGAAGAGATTCTGGAGCGTCTTGACGGGGTTGACGGCTATGTGGCAGGACTTGACTACATCACAGCAGACGTCCTGGAAAAAGCGCCGGCCTCTTTGAAGGTGATTTCCCGTTATGGAGCGGGAGTAGACCGTGTGGATATGCCAGCGGCGACAGCTAAGGGGATCAAAGTGACCAACACGCCGGGCACGAATTCAGTGGCTGTGTGCGAACTTGCCTTCACATTAATGCTATGTGCGGCAAGAAATGTTCCGAAGTTGCATGCGGCGGTGGAAAAAGGCGAATGGCCGCGCAGCCAGGGCGTTGAACTTCGTGGAAAAACCCTTGGCATTGTGGGAATGGGTGCAATCGGAAAAAATCTTGCAACGCGGGCAAAGGCGTTTGGGATGACAGTAAATGCATATGATCCGTATTTTGACGAGGCTTTTGCAAAAGAATATGGAATTGGGAAGTTGAGTCTTGACGAAGTACTTACAACATCCGACTTTATTTCTTTGCACGTGCCGCTTAATGATTCAACCCGTCATATGATTGATGCGTCCAAAATCGCTGAAATGAAAGATGGAGCGATTATTATCAATACGGCGCGGGGGGGAATTATTGACGAACAGGCGGCGGCGGATGCCGTGAAGAATGGAAAACTCGGCGGGCTTGGTCTCGATGCTTTTGAACAGGAACCGTTGATCGATTCGCCGTTGAAAGGGTTGGATAATGTAATCTTTACACCCCACACAGGAGCACATACGGCAGAAGCGGTGAGTGGAATGGGCAGCATGGCGGTTGATAATGTGATCGCGGTTCTTTCGGGCGAAGATTGCCCGTATGTCTTAAACAAATAAAACAGGTGATATTATGGAAAAATTAGAAGTTTTGAGAAGACTGGAAGAATGTGGTGTTGTAGCGGTTGTACGCGGCAACAATGAAGAAGAAGTAATGAAGATCATCGACGCTTGTATCGCGGGCGGAATTATCGGCATCGAAGTAACGTTCACGGTACCGGGCGCTGCAGATATCATCAAAGCGTTGGCAAAGCGGTATGATCCAAAGGATGTATTGATCGGAGCAGGTACGGTGCTTGATCCGGAAACGGCGCGTGCGGCGATCCTTGCAGGGGCGCAGTTTGTAGTAGCGCCATGCCTGAATGTAGACACGGTGAAGATGTGCCTGCGCTATCAGGTTGCTTGCATGCCGGGTGCAATGACGATCAAGGAAACTGTTGACTGTATGGAAGCGGGTGCAGACATTGTTAAACTGTTCCCGGGAAATCTTGCGGGCCCGAAGATGATCAAGAATATCAAAGGGCCGCTGCCGCAGGTGCGCATTATGCCTACGGGCGGTGTGAATGCCGCCAATGCCGGTGAATGGATTGCAGCCGGCGCGGTTGCAGTTGGCGCAGGCGGAGACCTTACAGCGGGTGCCAAGACAGGCGATTACGAGTCCATCACACGAATTGCAAAGGAAATGGTTGCCGCAGTAAAAGAAGCACGTAAATAAGCATTGAATTTTTTAAAAAGTATAACATCGGCTGCGAAACATAAGTAAGGGATTCGCAGCCTTTGTTATATTAAAGAGCGGAGGATGGAATTTTGAAAAAACCAATCCATATAGTTTGTGTTTTGTTTTGCCTGGCTGCTGTTGCAGCGGGCTGCGGAAAACAGGCAGGCAGCGAACACTTTACCGCAAAGATTGTTGAAATAAGCGGAGACAGCATCCTGGCAGAACCTGATCCTGAAGAAACGGTTAGAAATTCCAGCGATCTGTTTTTGTTTAGCATGGGGGAGCTGGCCGAGATCGGAGCCGAGCAGGGAGACAAGGTTATCCTTTTCTATACCGGGGAGATCCGGGAGACTTATCCGGCCCAGATTGATGTGACCGACTGGAGACTCGTTGAAAATACCTAGACAGAGCAGATGCAAGAAGCCGGATTTGATACCAGTGGTCAGGCATCTGGATTGATGGACTTCTTTACATAGATACCAGAGTTGGCGTTATGGAGCAGATCATATGTGAGATACCGGATGGAACAATTGAGACAGGCATTGATAGAATAGAAAAAACTTTGGGCGGCAACCAATCCAATTTCGGCTATGTAGGAGCAAAACAATGTGGGGTACCGCTTCGGAAATTTCAGTGGAAATTGATAGAAAATATATTAAATCCGCCGCGGGGGAAGCACGTGATTAAAGAAAATAAAAATTTATTCAAATACGAAAAATGTCCGGACATTCTATCAAAAAAATCTATCCTATTTCTGCTATTTTTGTTGACTTAAATTGCATTTTGGTATATCATAAAGACATAAACAAACAGAAAACAACTAAAAACAACATTTTCAAAAATGCAATATGGATGAAATGATTTGATGGAAAGATAAATAATATAAAACGAATGGAGGTAAGGAAATGAAGTTAGGATTCTTTGCGGCAAACTATGCGCATCTGAGCCTGGAAGAAGTGGCGAAGATCATGAGCAGACATGGGTATGAGATGATGGAGATACCGGCGTATATAGGGAACGGGCAGTTCGACTGTGACGAGATTCTGAAGGGGAATAACGCAGAAGAACTGAAAAAGATGCTGTCAGGCTATGGGATCACGATCTCGGCGCTGTCGAACCATGCGGATTCGCTGCTGATCCTGGGGCCGTGGGGTGAAGATACAGACGGGCTGTATAAAGGAACAAAGGAAGAAAAGATCAAATACGGAACGGAGAGCCTTATAAAGACGGCGCAGGCGGCGAACGCGCTGGGAGTGCCGGTGGTAAACGGTTTTACGGGAGTGACGAACTGGGGAAGGTATTTCCCGTTTCCATGCCCACAGGGATGGGAAATGATGGAGCGTGATTTCGTGAAGTATTTCACGCCGATCCTGGACAAGTTCAAGGAATACGGAGTGAAGTTCGCGGTAGAGCCGCATCCGAACAACTTCATCTATGATATTCATACGGCCAAGAGGGCGATCGAGCTGGTGGACGGACATCCGTGCCTGGGATTCAATATGGATCCGGCGAACCTGATATATTTGGGATTGAGGATAGAAAACTTTGTAGACGAGCTTGGGGAAAGGATTTTCCACGTGCATGCAAAGGACGGAGAGATAGTAGAGCACAATATCCAGTATGGAGGAATCCTGATGCAGGGAGACTGGCAGAGGCTGGACCGGACGTTCCGGTTCCGGATACCGGGCTGGGGGAGCGTGCCGTGGAAGAAAGTGATTACGGAGCTGTCGATGGTAGGATATGATTACGTATTGAGTTATGAGCACGAAGACGTAACGATGAGCGTAGGAGACGGAGTGGAGAAGGTATCGGCGTTCTTAAAGCCGCTTATAATCAAGGCGCCTTATGAGGGAAGGCGCGACAAAATCTTCAACAATCCCTGCGAGAAATAAAAGTTGAAACAGGAGGAAAAATAAAATGGCAAGAATGATGAAAGCACAGGTTGTAGAATCTCCGAACAATATGGTATTCAAGGAAGTACCGGTTCCGGAAATTAATGATGATGAAGTATTGATTAAGGTAAAATACTGTGGAATTTGCGGTTCTGACTGGAGCATTTATACGGGAAAATATGCGGCTGATCAGTTGCCGTTGATTACGGGACATGAGATTTTCGGCGTAATCGATGAAGTTGGAAAAAACGCAAAGGGAATCAAAAAAGGAGATCGTGTTGCGGTAGATATCTGCCTTACCTGCGGAACATGCTATTGCTGCCGCCGTGGCGACGGGCTCTTGTGTGAATCCTTTACACAGCTCGGCATCCATACAGACGGAGGATTTGCTGAATATGTAAAAGCGCCTTGGAAGAACATTTACCATATCCCGGACAGCATGGATGATTATACGGCAGCTTTTGTAGAACCTCTTACAGCGACGCTTCAGGCAAGCAAAAAGATGGATGCAAAAATTGCTTCGTCCTGCGTTGTGATTGGCTGCGGACTTGGTGTCGTACATGCCCTTCTCGCAAAGTTGCGTGGCTGCGCACCGGTTATTCTGGTAGGCGACAGTGAACTGCGCCTTAATATGGCAAAGGAAATGGGCATTGATTATACAATCAATATCAAGGAAGTGGACGACCCAATTGCGGAAGTGAAGAAGCTTACGGGTGGTGTTGGAGCGGATTATGCGATCGAAGCGGTAGGACACCACAGCACATATGAACAGGCATTTGCGATGCTGCGCAGGGGCGGCAAGCTGGAGGCGTTTGGCGTATGTGCCACAGACGATATGATGCAGCTTGCGCCTTATGATTTCGTTTTGGGAGAGAAGAAAGTCAGCGGTTCATGCGCGGGAATCGGCAACGACTGGGGCGATGCGATCCGCTTGCTGGAATACCACAGGATCGATCCGAAGCCGATGATCTCTATGGTCGTTCCGCTAGAAGAGCTGGAAGACGCATTGAAAGAATTGCGTACGAATCCGAATCTGTTCAAAGTTCTCGTCTCCCCTGAAATCAAAGAACGGGTGGTATTCTAGGTATGAAAATAAAAGGGATGGATCACATTGGAATCAACGTCAGCGACATGGAAAAGGCGCTCCATTTTTATCGCGACTTGTTGAAGCTTCCGGTTTTGCAGGAAAAGATTGATAATGGCAACAATGACGTTTACTATCTGCAACTTGGAGAAAATTCCAGGGTTGAACTTTTTGATTATCATGGCGCCAGCGCAAAGAAGGAAACCGCTGATAGCGATCTTGGGTACCGGCACCTTGCAATGGGAGTCGATGATGTTGACGAATGGGCTGTCTATTTGAAGGAAAATAACGTGCCGATTCGCTATGGTCCAGAGAGCCTTCCTCATCTCGGTGTACGCGTATGCCTGATTGAAGATCCGGACGGAACGGAAATCGAGATTTGCGCAGAATTGTAGGCTTGTCAAAAAGCCACTGGAAACAGTGGCTTTTTTTGTTAAATCCATTGATTTATTTTCGTTTTGTGTTACAATAAAAATATATTAGTGTTGGATGCTGTTTTTTATTAGCTTTTTATTGCGAATTTGTTATCGAATTCTATTGTTTGAAGTAGATGATTTTGTTATTTGGTGCTATAATTAAGAGGATAAAATGAGCAATAAGATAAATTTGGAATGATTTCTCAATTGAGAAAAAATGAGGGAGGTTAACCTGTTATGATGAAAGCACGTTTGGCGCCGCTCTATTTTGATGCGGCAAATGAAAGGGAACGGGGGGAGTTCCAGGAACAGCTTGACAGGCTCAAGGAAATGTACGGCGATGTTGCCGAATTTCTTGAACCGGTTTGTGTAGGAAACGCCTTGCCGGAAACAGCAGACGCAGTTGTGTTTCCGCAGCTTATAGGTGCGGCATTTAAGGAAAGCGAAAGCCTGAAAGAGTACGACTTGCCGATGATTGTACTGACATCGAAATTTGGAACGGTGGAAATGTGGGACTGGGAAATTGTATATTATCTCCGTGAAAAGGGTATGAACGTCTTTTCACCCTACAACATCGAACTGGCTAAGGTTGTCATCCGCGCGATTGCCGCGAAAGTACAGCTCAAGCAGGGCGTAAAATTCCTGATGTTCCAAGATACGCCGGGCGAGGGGATGCAGGCCTATATTTTCAAGCGCTTCTATTGGTGGGAAGATGAAGCGACAAAAACGATGGCGGATACGTTTGGTATGAAGTTAATCCACAAGAGCTGGAAAAAGCTGGCGGAAGATGCAAAAGCCATACCGGATGACGAAGCACGCAAGATAAGCGCCGACTGGGATATCAACAAGGCGGAAGACCTGACGGAGAAATCATTCCTTTCTGCGGTAAAACTGTATATTGCCGCAAAAGCAGAATGTGAAAAGGAGGGCAACGTAGTCGGCATCGGCTGCAACTGTCTGAACGAAAGCTTTTATTCGGATAGTACGCCCTGCCTTGCATGGAATATGCTGTTTGAGCGCGACGGTATCATTTTTGCTTGCGAAGGCGATACGCTTACGCTGCTTTCCAACTATATGATCTACCAGTCTCTGAAAGCTCCTTTCATGATGAGCAATGTATATCCGTTCCTCGTTGGAATGGCGGCTCTCGCACATGAAAAAATTGACAAGTTCCCGGACATCGAGGATCCGGACAACCATGCTCTTGTTGTTCACTGCGGATATTTCGGACTTGTTGCGCGTCAGTTCTGTTCTCGTTGGATTCTCCGGCCGAAGGCCCTTGAAATTGTAGATGATAATGCGGTTGTCGTTGACTGTGAGCTGCCGAAGGGGCCTGCTACACTGGCTAAAGTCGCAGCGGATATGAAGCATATTGTTATCATCGAGGCCGAGATTGAAGATTATGTACAGTATCCGGGCAGTGATTGCCGGAATGGAGCACTGATCCGTTATAAGGATGGGCACAAGGTAATGGAAAGCCTGAGTTCGCATCACGCTATTGTGATGTCGGGTAATTGGAAAGTAGAATTACTCCAGATGGCTAAAGTATTTGGTTTAAAACCCACTGTTTTATAACAGTAAAAATATACGCTAAAAAGGAGGATAAGAACATGAAAATAGGTATTGACAGTTATTGCTACCATAGATTCTTCGGAGAGGTATACGACGACCAGGAAGCGCCAAAAAAGAACATGACGATGGAAGATTTTTTGCGCCGTGCAAAAGAGCTTGATGTTGACGGGGTTTCGCTGGAGTCCTGCTTCTTTCCGAGCTTTGATGAAGCTTACCTTACAGAACTAAAAGGGCAGCTTGACGAATATGGTTTTGACCGTGTATTTGCGTGGGGACATCCCGATGGTCTTGAAAGAGGCGGGAACCCGCAGGCCTTTGAAGAGATGAAAAAATTGATTCCCTGCACGAGGATGATCGGCGCGGATACGATGCGTGTCACCGGTTCCAGTCTGATGTTTCGCCACGAAGACCATGGTCCGCAGGTAAAGGCACTGATTAAGCAATTTAAAGAAGCGGTCAAAATTGCGGAAGACAACGGTGTGAAAATGGCTGTTGAGAACCACATCGACTTTACGGCAGATGAAATTTACCAGATTCTCGAAGGGGTGGATTCCCCGAACTTCGGCGTGAATTTCGATACCGGTAATTTCCTGCGCCTGCTTGACGACCCGATTGCAGGCATGGAAAAATTGGCTCCCTACGTATTTGCGACACACATCAAGGACCTGAAGATTGAGCCTTCCGCAAACCCCACCGATTGGTTCTTCTTTGCTGGTGTTCCAGTAGGAATGGGCCTCATTGATAATCAGAAATTGGCTGAAATTCTTCACAAAAATAACTATAAGGGATTTCTTGCCGTAGAAATCGATCATCCGCACAGCGATTGGGCGGGCTTTGAAGATGAAGCAGTCGGTATCAGTGTAAAGAATCTTCGCAAAATCGGCGATTCATTGAAATAAACAAAGGAGATTTGCTATGAAGAAAAAATTGAACATTGCCTTAATGGGTAGCGGCTTTATGGGAAAAGCCCATAGCTATGCATGGACGCTTGTCAATAAGTTTTTTGATGTAGATTATGAACCTGTACTGAAAGTAAACTTCGGAACGGACGAAGAACTGACGAGAGAGTTTGCTGAAAAGTGGGGATGGGAAGAGATTTCCACCAACTGGGAAGAAGTGATTAACCGCGATGATATTGATATTGTGGATATCGTAACGCCTACCTACATCCATAAAGATATGGCTGTTGCGGCCGCGAAAGCAGGAAAGCATATCTTCTGTGAGAAGCCCTGTGCAGTTACATATGACCAGACCAAGGAAATGGCGGAAGCGGCGGACAAGGCTGGCGTGGTAAACTATCTAAACCATAACTACCGCAGGGTGCCGGCAATTGCGTTTGCAAAGCAAATGATTGACGAAGGCAAACTTGGCACGATCTATCACTGGAGGGGTGCATATTTGCAGGATTGGGTCATGGATCCAAATTTCCCGCTGACATGGCACTTTAAAAAAGATCTCGCGGGCGGCGGTCCGTTGTTTGACCTGAGTTCCCACGCGATCGATCTTGCCAGATACCTGATTGGCGAAGTAAAAGCAGTCACGGCGGTTAACAAGACATTCATTGAAGAACGTCCGCTTCCGGGACAGCGTGCGGCAACTTTCACTGCGGGCGGCGAAGTAAACAGCGAAAAAGGGAAGGTTGAAGTTGAGGATGCAAGCTTTATGATCGCTGAATTCGAAAATGGTGCACTTGGTTCCTTTGAAGCTTCCAGATTTGCGGCAGGACGCAAAAACTATAATACATTTGAGGTTTACGGCAGCAAGGGAGCGCTCACGTTTAACTTTGAACGCATGAATGAGTTGCAATATTTGAATCTTGAAGATCCAGCCGACGAACAGGGTTACAAGACGATTCTTGTTACGAACATGACGCATCCGTATGCAGGTGCATGGTGGGCGGCAGGACATGTAATTGGTTATGAAAATACGTTTGTACACGCGATGGCGGATTTCCTGAAGGCCGTTGAGAAAAACGAGACGATCGAGCCGAATTTCCACGATGGCGAAAAGATTATCCGCACGCTTGAAGCGGCGGCGCTGTCCAGCGAAGAAAAACGGCGTGTTGAGGTTTCCGAAATCAAATAAGAAACAGGAAACATAAAAAAGACGCATCTGGAAAAGAGATAATCCTTACACTCCGTTATCCTTTCAGGTGCGTCTTTTTATACTGTTTTTGAAAGGCGCTCTTTTATGCTAAATTTATTCTTCGATATCGAGCGCGTACAGTTTATCACCGATTTTGGCGAGATAATCGGTGGCTTCCTTATAGACGCCGAGAATTTTATTGTATTCGGCCTGTGCCGCAGGATCGACGTGGCTTACGCTCTCAATTTTATGGATTTGATCGATGGGTGTGAAATCACTCCACATGCCGCAGCCAACGGCTGCAATTGCTGCAGCGCCCAAGGAACCGGCTTCCTGGCCAACGTTTGTTTTGATAACATCCATACCATAGATATTGGCAAACATTTGCAGCCATAACGGACTGTTTGCACCACCACCTACGAACAGAATTTCATCCTGAAGCGTAGTCATGGTTTTCATATAATCAAGCGCGATACGTAGTGCAAGGGAAATTCCTTCCATTGCCGAACGGATCAGATCCGCTTGCGTATGTTTCAGATCAAGCCCTATGTAAGCACCGCGAATATTCGGGGTGAGGTCTGCACCTGTGCCGCCTGCAAGGCTTGGATTGAAGAGGAGCTTGTGGGAACCAATCGGCGATTGTGCGGCGAGCTCATTCATCAATACGTAAGGATCTTTAGCTCCTGCATTTTGCATAATATCCTTGCAAAGCTGGTTGCGGACCCACTGGAAGGAAGAACCAGCCGAGAAAATGGAAGTTGCCGAAACAAACAAGCCGGGAATACAATGCGCAAATACAAAAGGAGACAGTTTGGTATCAAGGATTGGCTCATGGCTCGACACCACATTCCATGCCGAGGAACCAAGAGATACGTAAGCGCGCCCGTCTGCAATACAGCGACCGCCAAGCGCCATACATGAGTTGTCTACACCGCCGCAGGCTACCTTGACATCCATAGGCAAACCAATTTCTTCGGAGGCTTTTTTTGTTAAGGTGCCAATGATTTCAGTAGACGGGACGATCTGGGGAAAGATTTCTGCCGGAAGCCCCATTTCTTTCATATAAGATGCGTCATATTGACCTTTTTTCAAGTCATAAAAACCAATGCCCGAAGCATAGGAATGATCGGTATACATTTTACCGGTCAACAGGTAATTGATATAATCCTTTGTTCCCAGGACCATGGCAATTTTGCCAAACATTTCTGGCTCGTTTTTGCGGTACCACATCAGTTTGAAGGCAGAGTATAGATGGCTGGGAAATCCATTTCCGGTCATCATATACCAGTCATCCTTGCTGTGCGAGGAAAAGAATTCGTCCGCTTCCTTTTGCGCACGCGTATCAGACCAGATCGGTGCCGTTTCCCGCAGAAGGTTTCCATCTCTATCGACCGGCACAACGCCAAGGCTGTGGCCTGAGATTGCCAGGCCTTCAATTTCATTCTTATCCGCTCTCGATTTTTCAAGCAAGCGCTGAGTACTCACACAGATGGATTTCCACCAGTCGCCGGGCCGTTGCTCATGCCAGCCGACATGCGGGTAGATCGTGTCGTAAGGCTCAAAGGAGGAGGCAAGCGAAAGGCCTTCAGCGGTATAAAGAGAAGCCTTGATGCCGCCTGTTCCAAAATCATATGCAATAATATACTTTTTCATGAGAAGACTCCATTCAAGATAGTATTGTTACAGATTTATTATAATAAATCATTTCCGTGGTTTCAATAGATAACGATTAAAAAATGAAAATATTTTTTCAAAAAAAATTTATTTTTTCAGAATAAAACGAACAAAAAACCACATTGTATTTTGGCGTTTTTTTGAGCGTCAAAATTTGACGCAAACTTGCTTCCGTATTATAATAAATGAGGTATAAATTTCTAATTTAAAGGGAGAATCGCATGATCAACACAGTTACTTTAAATCCGGCGATGGATGAAATTCTCTACATCGAATCTTTTCAGGAAAACTGCATGAACCGTATTCAAAAAAAAGAAAAATGCCTGGGCGGGAAAGGAACGCATTTGGCGTATAATTTTTCACTGCTTGGCGTACCAAACCGTACGTTTGGCGTTTCTTTCGGCAGTTGTGGGAAGGAAGTAATCGATGTTTTGAAAGAATCCGGGTCGGATACGCACTATCTTTGGTATGAGACGCCTGAAACACGTACCAACTATCTGGTGGTTGATAAAGAAAGAAATTGCACGTTTCTTGGCGGTAAGGGAGAGACTCTGACGCAGGAAATTACAGAAAAGCTGCTGGAGCTGATGGAAGCCCAAATGCAGAAGGGGGACACGCTAATCATTGCAGGCGACGCTTCGAACGTAGACGATAAGGACGTTCAGAAAAAACTTTTGGAAATTGCAAAGAAAATGGGCCTTAAGCTGTACCTTGACAGCTCAGGTGCGTTTATGAAAGAAGGACTCAAGTATCATCCGGAATTGATTAAACCAAACCTTGAAGAGCTTTCAGAGCTTGTCGGACGCGATTTGAAAAATGTGGACGATGTAGTTGCTGCGCTTGGCGAGATTCCGGACATCCCGGTTGTAATGGTTTCCATGGGCGGAGACGGATGGGTATTCCGTTATGAAGGAAAGATTTACCGCGGACATGGGCTGAAAGTCCAGGTTGGCAATACGGCCGGATGCGGGGACGCGCTCCTGACCGGGCTCATTTATGGACTTGAATGCAACCCGATGCCAGTCATGGACATGCTTGCATATGCGACGGCGCTCTCTGCGACCTGTGCGGCAAGCAATAAAACGGTTGGCTTTGATATTGAAAAAGCTAAGGAATGGATGAAAGACGTAAAGATTGAAGTCATCCGTTAACGAAAATTGAAATCCGGCTATGCCGGAAATATAAAGTTTATGCTGGGAGGCAATTAAAATGGCAGAATTATCTTATATGAAACAAAGGATGGAAATGCTCGAAATCATTGAGTTCCTGTATGACCGTAAACTCACCAATGCGGCAGGCGGAAACCTTTCCGAACGTGTTGCGGAAAATCGTGTGTTAATCACGCCCACTATGATGTCGGAACATCACAGATGCCGCCTGAATCCGGAAGACTTGATGATTATTGACTATGACTGCAACATTATTGAAGGGCCGGATAAGCTCTCGCGTGAAAGCAGGATGCACACGATGCTGCTTAAAAATTTCCCGGAATTTGGAGCGGTGATCCATGCGCATCCGCAGTTTTCCATGTGCTTTGCGGCGTTCAGCCAACCGATTCCGTCCGTAACGGAAGCGACGATGAAAATGGGGGATTGCGGCGTAATCCATCAGGCGTGGGCTTACTCTGAAGAACTGGCAATCCGTACCAATGAATATTTTATGAAAAACCGTGAACGTGCCCAGAAAATGGGGCTGGAAGGTATTCTTCCGCAGCACGGCATCGTAGCGGCCGGCCCTACGCTTAACAAAGCATACAGCATTGTGGAACGCGTAGAATACGACGCAATGGCGAACATCTTCAAACCGGCAGTATATGCGGCACAGGAGAATTTACACGAATGAAAAAAGAAGGATTGGCGTTAGCGGTTGATCTTGGTGCCTCCGGCGGTAAGCTTTTTGTAGGCGAACTGAAGGACGGAAAAGCCGAAATTCATCCGGTGCACAAATTCAAAAATAAAATCGTGCTTGCCCAAGGAAAAGCTTACTGGGATTTCCTACGCATTTTTGATGAAATTAAAATGGGATATGCGTTTGCCCAACGTGAGTTTGACGGGCAGATTACGTCGATTGCGATTGACTCATGGTGCAATGATTATGCACTGGTTTCGAAGCACGGTACAATGATTGGAACACCGCGTAATTACCGCGACAGCCGGACGTTCGGCTGGGTGGAACGTTCGTTTGAGCTGATGCCTCAATATGAGGTATATAAGCGTACGGGCCAGCAATTCCAGCGCTTTGAAACCAGTTATCACCTGCTTGCGGAAAAGGAGCAGGATCCGGACATCCTCGGGATTGCAAAGGAACTTATTTTTGTCCCGGATTATCTTTCACATTTGCTGGGGGCGAAAAAGTATTCGGAATACACGATTGCGAGCGTATCGAACCTTTACAACCTTGTAGAAAACAAGTGGGATGATGATATTCTTAACGCGTATGGGCTGCCGAAGGAAATTTTTATGCCGATCGTATACGCGGGAGATAAAGTTGGCGAGATCGCAAAGGATGTGACGGATGAACTGCAAGTGCCTTCTGCGGAAATTTATGCGGTAGGTTCCCATGATACGGCTTCGGCAGTCGTAGCTGCTCCGGCGGCGGACGATGAAGAATTTATTTTCATTTCGAGCGGGACATGGTCCCTTGTGGGCGCGGAACTCCGCAAGAATATCATGACTGAAGAAAGCATGAAGCTCGGTTTTGGAAATGAAGGCGGCGTTAACCGGCGCA
This sequence comes from Christensenella tenuis, assembly GCF_014287795.1. Lineage (GTDB taxonomy): Bacteria > Bacillota > Clostridia > Christensenellales > Christensenellaceae > Christensenella > Christensenella tenuis. The sequence continues at coordinate 596,414 of NZ_JACOON010000001.1, read as the reverse complement.
ACCGCTATATTTGTAATGTAATGGGTTTGTGGATCATTCAGGAGTGTGTGCGCATGTGGAACCTGCAGGGTAAGAATTATGATTTTGCAGGACTGGCTGAAGAAGCAAGCAAAGTGACCACATGCGATACGGTATTCATCGACCCGGATGACGACAGGCTGTTTGAACCTGCCAATATGCCGGCGGTTGTCGCGCAGATGGCGCAGGAACAGGGATATACGCCTCAAAATGATATTGAAATCGTGCGCATTGTAACGCAGAGCCTTGCGTGTAAATATCGTTATGTAATTGACAATATCGAATATCTGACGGGCAAAAAATTTCCCTGCCTGCACATTATTGGCGGCGGAAGCCAAAATGCTTTTCTGGATCAGCTGACTGCAGATTATCTGCACAAACCTGTGAAGGCGGGGCCGGCTGACGCAACGGGAATCGGGAATATTCTTACGCAATGGATAGGGCGCGGTATGCTGAAGGACCTGAAAGAAGCGCGGCAGGTTTGCGCGGCTTCCTGTGGGATAAAGACATATCAGCCAAGCGGCGATGAAAAGTTCGAAAAGAACTATCAGAAATTCCTGCGAGATATTGGGAAGGCTTAATTGAACTGCTGAAAACGGTCCCGTCCGGGGCCGTTTTTTGATACAAAACAGCTTTCTGTCACGCGGTGTTCACATTATGCAGATAAAATAACAGAAAGTAAACACATGGCGGTGAAATATATGTACAAAATTTTAGTTGTAGACGATGAGGAAAATATACGGTCCCTGATCCGCAAATATGCAGAGTTTGAAGGATATGAGGTTGAAGAGGCAAAAGATGGAATGGAAGCGGTGGTCATGTGCCGCGATCACGACTATGATTTTATTATCATGGATATCATGATGCCGGAACTCGACGGTTTTTCTGCTTGCAGTAAAATCCGGGAGACAAAGGATATTCCGGTGTTGATGCTCTCTGCGCGGGGGGAAGAATACGACAGGATTCATGGCTTCGAACTGGGTATCGACGATTATGTGGTGAAACCATTTTCGCCCAAGGAATTAATGATGCGCGTTAATGCAATTTTGCAGCGCTCACACCGGAGCGTACCGGAAAATGAAAAGATGGTCTTTGGCGGGCTCGTAATCGACACTTCGGCCATGTTGGTCTATGTGGATGGCGAAAAAATTGAGCTGTCGCCCAAGGGATATGAACTTTTACATTATCTTGCAAAAAACAAAGGAATTGCGCTTACCCGTGAGAAGCTGATTACCGAAGTATGGGGATACGATTTTTACGGTGATGACAGGACGCTTGACACACATATTAAGCTGCTGCGCAGCGCTTTGAAGGAATATCGTGATTGCATTGTAACGCTTAGAGGAGTGGGATACCGGTTTGAAGCCTGATACAATGAGTGTAAAATGGAAAATTTTTTTCTATATATTGATTTTTGCAATAGCGATGATCGTCCTCCTGTGGCTGTTTCAAATTGTTTTTTTGGATGATTTTTATCAAGCTATTAAGAAGAGCGAAATCCAGAAGACGGCACAGACTATTTCGCAGAACATTGACAATGAAAACGTAGAAACGTTGATCGACCAGATCGGGGACCGCTTCGATATGCGTGTTGAAATTGCGGACATGGAAGGAAATACGATATACAGCACGGATACCATGCTAGAACTCCCACAGAGTGAATTGGCTGTAGTGGCCCGGAAAACGCAGGAAAATGGCGGGAGCAAGATGGAGATATTCAGGATGGAGAAATTAGAAAATCCTGAATATAATGAACAGATGTTCAACGGCAACAATGTACCGCCACGCGATATGAACGGGTTTGAAACACTCATTTATTCACAGATCGTAACGCCGGAAGACGGGACATCGATTTTATTGGTACTTACTTCACGTATCACGCCTGTGGACGCCACGGTGGATACCTTGCGTGTCCAGCTTGTCTATATTACAATTATCCTGCTTGGCTGTGCGTTGTTCCTTGCGTTTGTGATTTCAAAATGGATATCACGCCCTATTGTAAAAATCAATAAAGGGGCAAAAAAGCTTGCGCGTGCGGAATATGACGTCTGTTTTGACGATGGGGGCTACAGGGAAATTGCCGAGCTTGCGGATACGCTGAATTATGCATCGCGGGAGCTTTCCAAAGTAGAAAAACTTCGCCGGGAACTTTTGGCAAACATTTCACATGACCTGCGTACGCCGCTTACTATGATTATCGGCTATTCTGAAGTGATGCGGGACATTCCAGGGGAAAACACACCGGAAAATATCCAGATTATTATCGACGAAGCAAAGCGGCTGACGACGCTTGTGAATGATGCGATGGATATTTCGAAGCTCCAGGCGGGGACGCAGGAATTGAATATGGAACGTTTTAACCTGACGGAATCAATAAGCAATATTGTTGTACGCTATGTGAAACTCGTGGAGCAGGATGGGTACAGTATCAGTTTTGTTTGTGACCGGGGCGTATATGTTTTGGGGGACGAAGTGAAAATTGGTCAGGTACTATGTAACCTGTTAAGCAATGCTATCAATTATTCAGAAAAAGATAAAAGGATATTTGTCCGGCAGGAAACCCGGGATGGGCAAGTGACGGTTTCAGTCGAGGACCACGGGGAGGGAATTGCCGAAGACCAACTTGAATATATATGGGACCGTTATTATAAGGTTGATAAAACCCATAAGCGGGCCTCTGTCGGAACCGGGCTTGGATTATCTATTGTAAAAGGTGTATTGGAACTGCACCATGCGGAATATGGCGTGGAGAGCGAAGTGGGGAAAGGCAGCACATTCTGGTTCAGGCTGCCGGAAGCGGAAGACAGGCAATAAAGCGGCAGGATGAAAGAGCAACCCTAGGGCTGCTCTTTTTTGTTGGCTGTTTCAGAAGATACGGAATGTTTAAATTTCTTTTAAGACGCGAAAAGCGCATTGAACGAGCGTCTTACTTCTTCTATAATGAGATGGAAGGAAAGGATGGATTCAATGAAAATCTGTATTGTGGAAGATAACCGGAAAATACGGGAAGAGCTTACTTCTTTCCTGCAAAAATATGGATATACCATAGGTGCTATCGCTGATTTTGACGGGGATGTGGTTTCTGATATTATACGAGAGCAAGCGGATTTACTTTTGCTTGACATCAACCTGCCAATGGTGGACGGGTACTCTATCTGCCGTGAAATACGCAAACGATCGTCCCTGCCTATTATTATTGTGACCAGCAGAAATACGGAAATGGATGAATTGATGAGTATGAATTTGGGGGCGGATGATTTTATTACAAAGCCGTATAATACCCAAATTCTTCTCGCGCGGATTCATTCTGTATTGAAGCGGGCATATCATACGGTGGATAAAATTGATTGCGGCAGGTTTGTTCTGAATCTTTCCAAAAGCCTGATCGAATACGACGGATATGAAATTGAACTGACGAAAAATGAGCTGCGTATTTTGAACACCCTGGCACAGCATGCGGGCAGCATTGTTCCCCGGGAGGAGCTAATGAACGATCTATGGAGCAGCGATATGTTTGTGGACGAAAATACATTGAATGTGAACGTGAACCGCCTGCGCAAAAAAATGGAGGAAGCCAGCCTTAAGGATGTGATCGAAACGAAAAGGGGACAGGGGTATTTACTGAAATGAAGCCAAGTGATTATCTCAAAGACAAGGTGCTTTTTTTATTGTTTGATTTATTGCTGCTTGCATCCACCGCGCTGCTATTTTATTTGCTCGGCGTAGGATCAATGATTGTTATCTTTTTTGAAGCTATTTTCATCGCTTGCCTTTCCGTCCCGCTCATTATGGATTTTTTTAGGCGCAGACGGTTTTATAACGGCTTTTTATCACTTCTTAATACGCTTGAACAAAAGAATTTAATTGCTGAAATCATGGAAAAACCAGATTTTAAGGAAGGGATGATTCTTTATGATTCCCTGAGAATTTCGAATAAAGCAATGCTTGAAGCGATTAAGAAATACAGTAAGGCACAGGAAGAATACCGCGAATATATTGAGATGTGGGTACATGAAATCAAGACGCCGATTGCGTCTTCCCGGCTTATACTGGAAAATCACAGGGAAATCCCTGCAGAAAAAGGACTTTCGGAGGATCTTAACATACTTGAAAACCTTGTGGAGCAAGTGCTTTTTTATGCCCGCAGTAATGCGGTCGAAAAAGATTATATGGTGAGAAAGACAGACCTGAAAGACGTCGTGTATGCAGTGGCACGGAGGAATGCAAAATTATTCATCGAGCGCAGGATCCGGTTTGAAATGGACGGACTCGATCTTGTTGTAAATACGGACGCTAAATGGATCGAATTTATTTTAAACCAAATTGTGGGCAATGCAGTAAAATATTGCGATAAAGAAAATCCGGAGATTTGCATAGCGGCGCATCAAGCTCCAAACGCCGTCATTCTCAACATCACGGATAACGGGATTGGAATTCCGGAAGATGAAGTTGATAGGGTGTTTGAAAAAGGATTTACTGGTACCAACGGAAGGCAGCAGGAAAAATCCACCGGGATGGGCCTTTATTTGTGCGCCCGGTTATGCGAAAAATTGGGGCATGGATTTAAAATTATATCGGAATATGGAAAGGGGACAACAGTTGTCATCGTTTTTCCGGAAAGTTCAATGCACAAAATGCAATAATTCAAAGCGGTGTTTGGATGGCTTTTTCTTACAAAACTGTAAGGAAGACGTAAGATGAAACGATAGGCGCTTATTTCCGGCTTGCATATAATAAAACTACAGCAGGATAAAAGATATCCAAATAAGTCATATATGCAGTCAGGAGCTTTGGAATGAGCATCTATTGGGAGGTAAAAATGGAAACACTGCTAAAGGTCAGAAATGTTGAAAAAATATATGGGGGAAAAGGCAACCTTACTAAGGCGCTCGACGACGTCAACTTTGATGTTAACAAGGGCGAATTTTTGGGTATTATGGGTCCGTCCGGAAGCGGAAAAACGACGCTTCTTAATTGTATTTCTACAATTGATACGGTGACAAGCGGCCATATTACGGTAAACAATACGGACGTCACCATGCTGAAGGCAGGAAGGCTTGCGGAATTTAGGAGGCGCCAGCTCGGATTTATTTTTCAGGATTTTAATTTACTGGATACGCTTTCGGGATATGAAAACATTGCGCTCGCCCTTACAATCTGCGGAGTAGGATATGGGCAGATCAAGGAGCGTATTAAGAGCATTGCAAAAGCGCTGGAAATCAATGACGTGCTGTATAAATATCCGTGCGAAATGTCGGGCGGACAAAAACAGCGTATCGCCGCCGCAAGGGCGATCATCACAAATCCTTCCCTCATCCTCGCGGATGAACCTACAGGCGCGCTCGATTCCAAATCATCGCGTATGTTGCTTGAAAATTTTACAGAAATGAACAAAAAATTTGGCGCTACGCTTCTGATGGTAACGCATGACGCATTTGCGGCAAGCTATTGCAGCCGCATTCTGTTTTTGCGGGACGGCAAGATATTTACAGAATTGGTGCGCGGCGTGGACAGCCGGAAAGATTTCTTCAGCAAAATTATAGAAGTGGTATCCCTTCTGGGAGGTGACGTAGCTGATGCTGTGTAAATTAGCTTTCCGTAATGTCCGCAAAAGCGTTGGTGATTATGCGGTATATTTTATTACGCTGATGTTTGCAGTGATGTTTTTCTACGCTTTCAACTCGCTGGACGCGCAGCAGGCGATTATGGACCTGAACGAAAATAAAGCGACCTCGGCACAGATGATGCTGGAGAGTATTAAGGTGTTTTCAACATTTGTTGCGGTTGCGCTTGCAATACTGATTTTATATGCCAACAATTTCCTGATTAAGCGCAGAAACAAGGAACTGGGAATTTACCTGACCCTCGGGATGGGGAAGGGCCGGGTGGCTGGTATCCTGATGATGGAAACGCTGCTCGTGGGCATCATTGCTCTTGCCGCAGGTCTTTTTCTGGGCATATTATTCTCACAGGGCATGTCGCTCATTACGGCCAAAATGTTTGAAGTGCAGCTTAAGGAATATGTTTTTGTATTTTCATCGAAAGCGGCAATCCAATCAATTATTTATTTTGGCGTTATGTTCCTATGCGTGATGCTTTTCAATGCAGTCAGAGTATCCAAACAAAAGATAATCAAATTGCTTCATTCGGATGTGGAAAACGAAAAAGTCATTGGAAAAAAAACGTGGGTTTCTATTCTGATGACAGTTGCGGGGATTGTCCTGATTATCGTTGCCTATTACCTGATTATCAAAGGGATGATGATTATGTACCTTCCGCTGGTGATGCTGTTTGGAATTCCGGGAACGTTTTTGCTGTTCGCAGGACTTTCAGGATTTGTGTATAAGATCGCGTCCCGCAACAAAAAGAAATATTACAAGGGACTTAACCTGTTTGTAACCAGGCAGCTTACAAGCAAAATCAATTCGACGCATACATCGATGGCGCTTATCTGCCTGATGCTGTTTGTGACAATGGTGACGCTGGGCGCCAGTTCCGGCGTATCTGCCGCGGTTAACAAAGAGGCCGGGCGGGACATTAGGTTTGATGCGGAATATTATATGAGACCGGCCGAGGTGGAAAATGCGGGCGGAGGTGTTGCGGCACTTGAAGACTATGGAATTCCGGTTGACAAATTTTTTAAAGAGACGGCGGAATATGCGCGCTATGACAGTGATGTAGATATGCTGGCAGACTTTGCGGAATATCTCGATGTTGCACAAGCAAATGAAATGGCGGGCAATATGGATGTCCACTCCTTTGCGGGAGCGGTTCCGGTATCGCAGTTTAACAGTTTCCTGCGCCTGATTGGTGAACCAGAGGTCACAGTCGGTGAAAATGAGGTTGGTGCGGTGGTTTATAATGAAAAGCTGGCGGAAAACCTGGAAAATTTCTCAAATGATGGAAATAAAATCCATTCCAACGGAAAAGAATATACGCTTAGCCCTGACGGTATACGCATTGTAAACACAAGGATTATGGGCGCTGCCTCCAACGCGATGATGATTTTTATCTATCCGGACGCAGATGTAGCAGGCTTTGAGCTCCGGGATGTGATGGTAGACGGCATTTACATCGATGGTGTGCCAAAGGAAGAAACAGACCAATCCCTGCAGGCTTTGCAATCGCAATTGCGGGAAGAAAACCCGGAGCGTCCTTTTAGCGGGTTTACGACAGCTCTGACCTCGCAGGATTCCAGTATCGGCCTGCGTGTGACAATTTCTTTCGTAGGGATATATCTTGGCATCACATTCCTGGTGACGGCGGCGGTTATCCTTGCATTGCAACAGCTTTCGGCTGCAAACGACAATAAAAAACGCTATGCGACGCTTAGGAAGCTTGGCACAGAGGAAAAAATGATTAACAGGTCCCTGTTGAAACAGATTGTAATTTACTTCCTCATTCCGCTTGCTATAGCGGCAGTCCACGCAATTTTCGGAATACAGGGCCTGATGAGTATGATTAATATGGCGTGGTATGAAAACGTCTATCAGGATGTATTTTGGGGACTTGCGATTATTGCTGTAATCTATGGAATCTACTTCTTGGCGACCTATTTCAGCAGCAAAAAGATTATTCGGGAAAAATAACAAAAATTTCCATAAATACTATGATACATGCAAAAAGAGCGAATCCAGCCTGGATATCGCTCTTTTTGCATGCCATAGCTGGGATAATGGATTTAATAATATCGTAAGAATTTTAGGCGATTTCCGTTAAGAAGTACGGCTTATAATAAAAATAACAAATAAGGAAAAGGAGTGATGAAAGTGAAGAGGATATTTTACGCAGTTATGGTTTTGGTGAGCGCCTTCTTTTTGGTCAATGCCGGGATGAGCGAAACCGAAGCGCTTGGAATCATTCCTGACTATAAAAAGGCATAGGACAAAAGTATGGGACATTTGCTTTGTGTGGAGGATATCGAAAAAATATATGGAAACAGGAGAAATGTCACTAAGGCTCTCGACAATCTTAGCTTTTGTGTAGACAATGGCGAGTTTGTAGGGATTATGGGCCCATCCGGAAGTGGAAAAACGACGCTCCTCAACTGTATCTCTACAATCGATCCGGTGACGACGGGGCATATTTATATTGATGGGACTGATGTTACCAAAATGAAAAGGGAACATCTTTCAAAGTTCCGGAGGCAGCATCTGGGCTTTGTGTTTCAGGAATTTAATCTGATTGATTCCTTGACCGCCTATGAAAATATTGCCCTTTCCCTTGCCGTAAACGGGATTGCATACGAAGAACTGCGGGTGCTTGTCGCTCAGGCGGCGGATACGCTTGGTATCAGCGATCTCTTGGACCGATATCCGGGCGAACTTTCCGGAGGACAAAAGCAGCGTATAGCGGTCGCCAGGGCAATTGCCATGCAGCCTTTTTTGGTGCTTGCGGATGAACCCACGGGGACTCTTGACTCACGTGCGGCCCGCAGGATGCTGGAGAGTTTTTCCGATATGAATAAACGGCTGCATACCACAATAATAATGGTGACTCATGACGCGTTTGTAGCAAGCTATTGCGGGCGTATTCTGTTTTTGAGAGATGGGAAAATTTTTACGGAAATCCGGCGGGGAGAACTTACGCGCAGCGCATTCTTTAGCAGGGTGATGGATGTCGTATCGGTGTTGGGCGGAGATATGGAGAATGCGGGATGAATGCTTCGCCAACAATCATTATTTTCATGGCAAAAGAATAAAGATCACATTGAAAGCGGCTCTTGCCGCTTTTTCTGTAAGATAATGTTACAAAAATATGATGGGTATGCTATAATAAATTAATGTCTTGATAAGGAGCGTTCATTATGGCAAAAAATATTTTGATTGTGGATGACGAACCTACTTTGGTAAAAGGCCTGCGTTTTAATCTGGAACAACAGGAAGGCTATGTGATTGATGTTGCTTATGATGGAGAGGAAGCACTCGATATTTTTGATCCGGAAAAACATGATCTGATTCTTTTAGATCTAATGCTGCCTAAAATTGACGGAATGGAAGTATGCCAGAAAATCCGCAGTGTGTCAGAGGTGCCCATTATTATGTTGACCGCCAAAGGCGAGGATATGGATAAGATTATGGGACTTGAATTCGGGGCTGATGATTACATGACAAAGCCTTTTAATATGCTGGAACTCAAAGCACGCATCAAGACAATCCTTCGCCGCGCGGGAGCACAGAAAGCAGTCACGGATACGCAAACAATCCAGGTAAAGGATATGAAGGTTAACCTGATTAACCGCAGTGTGGAAATCAAAGGTGAGGATATCAATCTTACGGCAAAAGAATTTGATTTGCTGAATCTTTTTATTACGAACCGGGGAAAGGTATTCGATAGGAACACCCTGCTTGAACTTGTCTGGAAGCACCAGGGCGATTTGCGTACGGTGGATGTGCATATTCGCCGGTTACGTGAGAAGATTGAACAAAATCCGGCAAAACCGGAGTATATTTTAACAAAATGGGGAGTTGGCTATTATTTTACGAACAAATAAGCTGCTATACTCTATTAGATGGCAATTTGCTGTTATTTATCTGATTCTTGTGGGAATCGTTTTTGGACTTGTGTCCGTCGCAGTTTCATCGCTGGTGGAAAACTATTTGGTAAACCAGCGTATTTCGGCGCTGACAAAGACAGCGAATAGCACGGCAGTTCAGGTGGCGCCCTACCTTTCGGATGATGATGCGGGCACAATGTATGAAATTGTGGTAAACAATAAAAATGATTCCGGCGGACGTTTTCTGGTATTGAACAGTTCGGGAATTGTGGCTGTTGACAGCTCGTCCGAACTAAATGGCGTTCGGCTTTCCGAAAGGGAAGTGAACGATATTTTGTATGGACAGAACTCATCTTCCTATGGATTTCATTCCATTAATAATTCGGACGGCGAGTTTTGGGCGGTTTATTGTACGTCTTCCATCGTTCATAACGGACAAATCATTGGAGCGGTGCTCTATTCTTCCAGTATTCAGGATGTTGTAGATGCGACTGCCATACTGCAGCAACGAACGCTCACTATCTTTTTGCTTGCCTGCGGAATTATTATTATTGTCAGCCTTTTTACAACAAATTTGATTACAAAACCAATTAAAAAGTTGACGGATGTCGCCATGAAGATTTCCACAGGGGACCTTTCGCAGCGTGCTAATATTCACGGAAAAGGAGAGGTTGCGGAATTGGCGCAAACCTTTGATATGATGTGCGGCCGGATACAGAATATGGATCAGCAAAGGAGCGAGTTTGTTTCGGATGCGTCCCACGAACTGAAAACGCCGCTTGCTTCTATGAAAATTCTTGTGGAATCCATGTTATATCAGGACAATGTTCCAGAGGAGGTATATAAAGAATTTTTAGGTGATATCAACGGTGAGATCGACCGTATGAACAGCCTGATTACGGATCTTTTGCTGCTTTCAAAAATGGATAGTGACATCGTCACAATTAACCTTGAAAAAGTGCGCATTTCCTCTATTATCAATAAATGTATAAATGCATTGGAACCAATTGCAAGGGAGCGGAATATCCGAATCAGAACGGATCTTGGTGATGATTTTGAATTAGAGTGCGACCCGCTTAAACTGCGCCAGGCAATTAACAACCTGATCGAAAATGCAATCAAATATACGGGGGATGGCGGGCACGTATTTGTGTCTACAAGACATCATGGCGGCGAGGGCATTATCCGCATCGAGGATGATGGAGTTGGAATGAGCCCGGAACATTTGGAACATATTTTTGAACGATTCTACCGGGTGGATAAGGCGCGTTCTCGTGAAACGGGAGGAACGGGCCTTGGGTTACATATTGTACGCAGAATTGCTCTGATGCACAAGGGACGCGTTGATGTGGAGAGTCAGGAGGGAAAAGGGTCCGTATTTACTCTTGTGGTTCCGCTGGTTCAGCATACGGAGGATATATTATGAAAAAAGGGAAAAAATTGATTTGTATTGTGCTTTGCAGCCTTTTGATTCTTGGGGCCTCGGCATGTGCACAACAAGATACAGAACCGTCCGCAACAGCTTCAGAGGAAACGGCAATCCAGATTAATCCTCTGCCCGAAGCGGTCAGCAAGGACAAAGAAACGGCGCGGCTTTACTTTGGATATATGCAGGAGGCGCTTTTGATTGGAGAAGTGCGTGTGTTTTCCGTTCCGATTAACGAAAATTCTGAGGCTTCTATTATCGCAGAATTGATTAAAGGCCCCTCGACAGCCCGTGCCGATTTTACCCAACTGATCAATCCAAATACAAAGGTAGTAAACGTCGCACAGGACGGTACATTTCTGTCTGTGACCCTAAGTAAGGAATTCTTGACGCCGCCGGAGGATACGTCGGCGGATGGCGCGGAAAATGAAGCCTACGAGGAAACGCGAAGAAGAATGCTGGCAACTTATTCGATTGTGAACACAATCGTGGAACAGGGCAACTTTTCGAGGGTACAAATTTATATTGACGACGATGGCACTGGGACTGGCCGGCCTCTGACGCTTGAGGAAGCGGGACTTGACGGGGAGGGCGCCACGGAAGCATTGGAGCGCAAGGGAGATCTCGACCTGAATGGACGCAATACTTTGCGCGAAATTATGAACTGCATTGAAAATAAGTCGTGGGATACGCTTTACAGGTATATTTCTTTTAAAAACCTCTATGGAGAAGATAAGCCTTCGCTTGAAGAGTTCAAGAGTGAAATTACAACTGCAAAACTTGTTGTTTCGGATGTTGAAATTGGAGATGAAATACAAAGTGCAGACGACCTGACCGAAGTGGTCATGGCAAGCTATGTACTGAAATTGCGTGACGGAGATGCAAAAACGATATCGAATGTTCCGATACGGCTGATTTTGGAAAATGACGTATGGAAGATGACGTATACTACATTCAAACGGAACTTTTTATCGTAGGTGATATATGAAGAGGATATTGTTGTTTCTGCTTGCGGCAGTCTTGGTTTTTTCGGGATGCTCCGTCGTAAGAGAGGACACCAACCAACAGGAAAATTATACAGAAACGGGAGCGGTAATGCAGCCCGTGAGTTTGGAGCCGAGCATTGTGATCAATCCAGCCCTTTATTTCCTTGATAAATCCAAATCCGAACTGACGCTTGCAGCGGAAACGCGAAAATTGTCGGTGGGGCAAAACGAGCGTGCAGAAAAAAAGATTATCGAGGCGATTATTGAAGGTCCTGCTACGGAAACGTATGGTCCGGTTGCGGAAGGATTTTCTTATGAGGGAATTGAAATACTTCCCAATTTGATCAATGTATTTCTCGGAACGGATGAAGAAAAGACGGATGAAGAAATTGCATTGATGGAGCTCTCCCTCGTGTCAACGCTTGTAGATTTTTCAGGTGTATCTTACATCAATATTTTTGTTAATGGCATCCAAACAGGATATGAGAGGCAGCCGGTTGGCGTTCTCCAAAAGCCAAAGGGAACACTTCAGGAGGAAATCACAAAAATAGAACAGCGGGCCCGCATGGAGAAACCTTCCATGGATGTTATGCTGTATTTTTTAGACCGTACAGAACAATTTTTGGTTCCAGAAGCGAGAAGTTTCCAGTTTGAAACAAACGTACCTGAGGAGATGATTGGCGCAGTCGTACAGGCAATTATCCGTGGGCCGGAGAATACATATCAGCATATGCCGGTTGTAGATAAGACAATCGCCGAGCTGCTGGGGACAGAGATCGTTACGCTTGAAGATGGACAAAAGATTGTCCGGCTTAATTTTAATAAGGCGCCCGTAGCGATTACACAGCAATTCAGCGACGGGGAAAGAATTGCTGCACTGGCCCTTGCGAAAACTATAATCGGGTTTATGCCGGATATAAACGGGATAGAAATATATGTAAATGGAAACGCACAGGCAGAGCCAGTTATTTATACGCAATCCATGAGTGATGAACTGCTCGGAAATGATATATTGTTGTATTTCCCCAACTCCACATATACACTGTTTATGAGTGTAGAACGTATGGTGGAGCAGGGAACGGCGGGATATCCAGAAGAAATCCTTGCAGAGCTAATGCGCGGGCCGGCTGGTCTGGATGATAAGGATGTAAGCCCGGCATTTCTTTCGGGAATATCAATGGAAGATGTTAATGACGTCTATTTGGCCGGGGATGTAGCAGTAGTTGATTTTAATGCTTCTATTTCGGAAAAACTGGAAGGGATCAGCAGAAAAGATGAATCTATGATGATTTATTCTATTGTCAATACGCTAACAAATATCGAAAACATCAAGCGGGTACAGTTCCTACTCGATGGAGAGCGTGTGGAGAGCCTTGGCGGAGGAATTATCAATATCATTGATCCGTTGCTAAAAAATCCGGGAATTATTAAAGACGAATAAGAGGGGCATGAAAAGAAAAATGGACATCAAGACAAGAAGACTCACAACAACAGCGGTTACGGCGGCATTGGTTTACGTAGTAACAATGCTGCTTGTAATTCAGATTCCCGCCGTGAAGGGCGCATATTTTAATCTTGGAGATGTGATTATCTATTGTGCCGCTTTCATTTTAGGCGGCCCTTACGCTGCGCTTTCTGCCGCAATAGGAAGCGGACTCGCCGATCTCACAGTTGGATCTACCGTTTATATTCCGGCTACGATTGTGATTAAAGCATGTATGGCGCTTCTTGTCGGTGCAATGACAAAAAAAGGCGATTCGTTCAAACAATACGCGATGGCATGCGTGGCGGCTGCGCTCGTAATGGCCTTCGGATATTTTGGATATGAGACTCTCCTGGTGGGCGTTGGGGGAGCCTTGCTTACGCTGATTCCGAATTTGATTCAGGCGGGATGTGGCGCGGCACTTGCCATGGTACTTTACCATCCAATGTTTATGATGAGAAATAAACTGAAATTGAGGATAGCATCATGAAGCTTACAGTTCTTGGAAAATATGGTCCTTATCCCAAACAAGGAGGGGCGACTACCTCGTACCTGATGGAGTGTGGCGGAAAGAAGATATTGATTGATGCGGGCAGCGGGAGTCTTTCGCGTGTTCAGGAATATTGCAGGCTGGAGGAGCTTGATTCGGTTGTGCTGACACATCTGCATTCCGATCATTGCAGCGATATGTTTATTTTGCGTTACGCTCTTCGGGATATGGTGATTCCGGTTTTTCTTCCACGCACACCGGAAAAGGAATATGGAATACTGCATTCCTGTCCATGTTTTCATACGTCGGAGATTTCCGCGGCGCTGGAGATATTACTTCCGGAGACGAACGTGAAACTTTCTTTTTGCAAAACGATTCATCCGGTAGAATGTTATGCGGTTAAAATTCAGGACGCCGGAAAGATTTTTGTATTCTCAGGCGATGCGTGCCGCAGCGACGATCTGACGGAGTTTTGCAGAGGAGCAGACGTGTTTTTATGCGACAGCGGTTTTTTATCGGCACAGGAAAACACAGGCTCGCTTCCGCATATGTATGTACGTGAGGCCGCGCAAACGGCACAGAAAGCCGGCGTAGGCCGTTTGTTGCTTACGCATATTAATCCTGCCTATCAGGAGGAAAAGCTTGTGGAAGAAGCAACAGCTGTATTTAAGCCTACGGAAGTTGTGAAAGAAATGAAACAATATGATATATAAGTAAAATGTACCGCAGTATGCGGTCCCGTTGATTGGGGGAAGAAATGAAGCGCGTCTTAAATCCAAGACCAGTCGCTTTTCTTGCATTCTTTTTAGTGGTGGGTATCGCCGCGGCATATTACCTCGGTTTGCCGGGTGTTTTTTCGTTGCCTGCATGGATTTTGTGTGGGATTCTTTTTGGTATTCTTTTTTTCAAACAAAAAAAGCAAATGTTTCCCGTCCTGTACCTGTTTGCCTTTTTCCTTGGGGCATTTTTATTCCAGATGCAGTTTCATACGGATTTTTCAGGCTTTGATCCGAACCGGATCTACCGGATTGAAGGATACGTTTCCGACCGTTCCAAAATGGAGGCGGAAACGCATACATATCTTCTGACCGATGTGAAGATTGGAGGGAAAAATTTCGGAAAGAAGGTTATCCTGTATTCGCCGGACATCCTTGAATATGGAGACACGGTAGTGACGGAAGGGGAAGTCGCGCCGCCTTCGCCTCCACGAAATCCGGGAGATTTTGATGAAACCATGTACTTGGCAGGAAAAGGAGCTGGGTTCAGCCTCTACCGGGCCTCCCTTGATGTAGAAGGGAACGAGCTTTCCTGGTATCAATACCCGTTTTTACTGCGTGAAAAACTAGCGGAGAAAATGAATGGGATTTTTTCACAGGAGAGTGCCCCCATTGCAAAAGCGATGTTCTTGGGGATCAAGGATGAAATTTCACAGGAGACAAGAGATAGCTTTTCGAAAACCGGAATCGCACATATTCTGGCTATTTCAGGACTTCACGTTGCAATCCTATCCTATGCTTTTAATTTTATGCTCAAAAAGCTGAAAGCGGAAAGAAGGGTAAGGTTTACCCTCAACATTGTTATACTTATTTTGTATGCGACCTTGACGGGATTTGCCCCATCTATCCTGCGGGCTGTTTTGATGACCATATTTGTGATAATAGGAAGATGGAAATTTTCAAAACGGGATACGCTTGTATTTCTTTCTGCCGCTCTCATTTTCACTTTGCTGGGCAATACCACACAGCTTTTCCTGCCGGGCCTGCTGATGTCATATGGCGTAGTATTCGGCATTTTATGCCTGAATCCCCCGCTCATGCGTCTTTTTCGAAAAATTCATCTGGATAAAGCTAAAGTGGATGCGCCGCTTGCCACTTCACTTTCAGCGACTACGTCCGTTTTTCCCATGACGGCATATTTTTTCAATAATGTCGCGCTTGCCGCTCCTTTGGCAAATTTTTTTGCCATCCCTCTTGCGGGAATTATTGTCCTGTTTAGCGGAATTGGGACTGTTGTTTCCCTTGGGATTCCACAAGCCGGGCGGATTCTTGCGTTCCCAGCGGAGATTTCGATTCGGGGTCTTACGTGGCTTAATGAGCAGATTGCCCAAAGTTCATTCGGATTTATCGAAGTGAACGGATTCCCGGTGTGGGCCTGCATAGCCGTCCTGGCAGTTATTTTTTTATGTTCGGACTATATGCTCATAAAACGCAGAACGAAAGCGTTGATGGTTGGAGTTCTTACGGGAGCCATTCTTTTTGCAGGAATTGCGGCTGTGCCTTCCGTCCCGTTGCGTGTGGTTATCCTTGATGTTGGAACAGGAGACGCAATTCATGTTTCCGCGGAAGGAAAAGACTATCTGATCGATAATGGGGGAAATCTTCAATATTCGAATATAAGCAATTATGCGGAAAAAAACGGAATCGTTTTTGACGGCATTATTGTAACAAATGATCGAACGAAAAATTTGAAACAGCTTGCGGCGGACAGCAGGATAAAAACATTGTACGTACCTGAAAATTATCAAGCCAAAGAATACGATACGCAATATCCCGTGAAAGAATATACATTATATGATAAAATAGAGTTGAACGAAAATATCTTTCTCGAAAACGTCGGAGCCGATGGTAAATACCAATCTCTGGTACTGCGCTATCGGGGAGAAGCGGTGTGCCTGTTCGCACAGACAATGCCGGAATATTTGGAATTTGAGGGGCCCGTTTCCGTCTTAAAACCGGCGGGCGGCGGCAGAAAGGGGTCCGTAACGGAGGAGCTTCTAATAAAAACGGAGCCTCAATATGCGGTTATTTCCGTAAAAGAAAATAATAAAAAAGGGTTGCCTGATTCTACGGTTTTAAGTTTATTGCAGAAAGAGGCAATTAGACTGTTTGTTACTTCGGAAGATGGAGCGGTAACGATCTTGGTGAACGGGCAGGGAGACATTCAAATACAGACAGAAAAGCGAGTGGTTCAATGAAGGCACGGGAAGCATTAAAACAGATCAAAGGCGGGGATATCAAAAATTTCATATTGGTGGCCGGCGAGGATGATGCACAAATACAGCAGGCGTTTCATGCCTTGCTCGCAGCGCTTAACGTACAGATGCCTGAATTAAATCTTTCGGTTTTTGAGGAGCGCCCTGAACCTATGGCAGTAGTACGCTCTTTGGAAACGCTTCCGTTTATGGGAGAGCGCCGGGTTGTTGTAATCAAAAACACCGATCTTCTTTCACCGGCCGCATCAGGGGAGTTTAGTGCCCCATTTGAGAAAGCAAACCTTCCAGCGCAAAATGTGTTGTGTATTGTTCATCAGGGAAAAGTGGACAAGCGAAAAGCATTTGTGAAATATGTTATGAAAAAAGGAATGTTTATTGAATGTAATGCGATGAAGGAAAATGAACTTGCCGCCTATATCGTACAGGCCGCAAAGCGGAGGGGGCTTTTGATTTCTGTAAAGAATGCGCAGACTCTGGCCGCGCTTGCGGACGGAGATATGGGTATTGTGCAGAATGAGCTTGAAAAACTTTCATGTGTGTGCAGGGGAGATATTACGGCGGATGATATTGAAAAATATGCCGTGAAATCCTTACAGTATAATGTGTATAAGATACATGACCTGATGGTGGGAGGTTATGCAAAAGAAGCGCATGCGCTCATCGGTCGATTACTTGCGGAGGACAATAATCCAATTGGCTTTTTAACGCTTCTTTCCAACAATTTTCGTCAAATGCTGGTTGCAAGAGCGTGCAGGGATGCGCGTTTTCCAGAGCAAAAGATCATTTCCCACATTATGAAGGCGACGGGGACATGGGAATTTGCCGCACGTCGGGCTCTCACACAATGCAAGCAGTTTACGGCGCCGCAGATTCGCCGTGCTCTTGAAAAATTAGCGCAGATGGATTTCGATGCCAAACAAGGCGTAATCAGTTTGAAGACCGATCTGTATCCATTGCTTGTGGATATCTATATGAATCCAAACAAAAAAGGCTGAGGGTGAATCAGCCTTTAGCATGTTATCGTTATGGGGGAGACAAAAAACTATTCAGCTTTGCTGTTTAACTTTTTTGCCAATTGCGCTTTGGTACGATTTGCTTTGTTTTTGTGGATCGTACCTTTTAAAGCAGCCTTATCAACCGCACTGACAGCGTCCTTATACAGCTCGCCGATATTTGCGTCGTTTGCGCTTACTGCAACGTCAAACTTTTTCAGATCGGTTTTGAGTGCTGATTTGATCATTTTGTTCTGCAGAGTTTTCTTAGCGATTACTTTTACGCGTTTTTTTGCTGATTTAATGTTAGGCATTGTTTCACCCCCCGTAATATTTTAATCCAGCAAGGGCTATTTTATCACAATACAAGGCTATTTGCAAGCTATTTTTAACAGGAAAATGGAGCCCTTTACTCCGCTCCCGTCTTGTTATATAATAAAAAACGTTTATAAGAAGAAATTTGGGATTTGGAATATGCAGAAAAAGGAATTGCCGATCGGTGTTTATGATTCGGGCGCGGGCGGAATAAGCGTGCTTGCTCAGGCCAGAATATGCCTGCCGCACGAAAATTTTATTTACTATGGGGATAGCGCGAATGCCCCCTATGGAACGAAGTCTGAAGAAGAGATTCGTGACCTTTCGCTTGCCTGCGGGGATTTTTTGTGCCGGCAAGGCGTTAAAAT
The DNA here is from genome assembly GCF_014287795.1 of Christensenella tenuis. GTDB lineage: Bacteria > Bacillota > Clostridia > Christensenellales > Christensenellaceae > Christensenella > Christensenella tenuis. Next base: position 577,848 of record NZ_JACOON010000001.1, on the reverse strand, counting down.
GATTATTATTGCTTGCAATACGGCGACGAGTATTACCGTGCAGGCGATGCGCGAAAAATATAATATTCCTATTATCAGCATTGAACCTGCGGTAAAACCCGCGGTGGAAAAATATCCGGAGGGAAAAATTGCCGTTTTGGCAACCCCGGCAACCCTGCACCAAAAAAGGTATTTACATCTTCTTGATAAACTTGGTGCAATGGATCAGGCCGTGAATATTTCCTGTGATGGTCTTGCAGAGATAGTGGAAAGAGGAAATCTTTCGGATCCGCATATTAAGGCGTACCTTTGCGAGAAATTTCTTCCGTACAGGCGATGCGATTTTAATGGAATCGTGGTTGGATGTACGCATTATTCGTTTATCAGTGATCAAATACGTGACGTTGCAAGGAAAATATGTGGCGGGCCGTGCGAAATATTTGATGGAATGTACGGTACGGCGCGGCATGTTGCAGATGTGCTTGCGCTGGAAGGACTCCTGAACGACTCATTTTCCGAAGGCAGGATAAAATTTTTTTCTTCCGGTGAGGCGCATCATATAGATGTTTTCGAACGATTCCTGAAAATTTTCAAAAAATAGAGTGAAAAAAGGCTGGTATTTCAATTCCTTTCGGTGTACTATATATAGTGTGTTTGATGAATAAAAGACACTAAATATATTGCGCGGGGGGAGCTTTTGATGTTAAGCAAGAACGCGGTAACAGTACTTGAAAGACGTTACCTGAAAAAGGATGCGAATGGAAAGCCTGCCGAAAAACCGGAGGACCTTTTTAAGCGTGTAGCCAAAGCAATAGCGGAGGCGGACAAAGAATTTAATGTGGATGCTGATATTAAGGCGACACAGGATATTTTTTATGATATGATGTATCATTTGAAATTCATGCCGAATTCCCCGACATTGATGAATGCAGGGCGTCCGCTGGGGCAGCTTTCGGCTTGTTTCGTTTTACCGGTGGCCGATAGTATGGAAGATATTTTTGACGCACTTAAAAATGCGGCACTTATCCATAAAAGTGGCGGAGGAACGGGATTTTCTTTTTCACGCCTGCGCCCGGCGGGAGCATCGGTTAATTCCACCGGCGGCGTAGCCAGTGGGCCGATCAGCTTCATGAAAGTATTCAATGCGGCAACGGAAGCCGTAAAACAGGGTGGAACGCGCAGGGGTGCCAACATGGGTATCTTGCGGATCGATCATCCCGACATTATGGATTTTATCCAATGTAAAAAAAATACGACAGAAATTACGAATTTTAATATCAGCGTAGGGATTACCGAAGAGTTTATGAAAGCTGTTCATGAAAAGCGTGAATATGTACTTTTCGATCCGCACGACAAAAAGGAATGTGGAAAACTTTATGCTCCCGATGTATTTGAGTTGATTGTAAAAATGGCATGGACGAACGGTGAACCGGGGATTGTATTTCTCGACCGTATCAACCGTGATAATCCGGTGCCTTCCCTTGGTGAGGTTGAGAGCACAAACCCGTGCGGAGAGCAGCCGCTTCTGCCGTTTGAAAGCTGCAATCTTGGTTCCATTAACCTAGACGCCATGCTGATTAAAAAAGGTAATCAATACGAAATTGATTATCAGGAATTTGAAAAGACAATTCGCAATGCGGTACATTTTCTCGATAATGTTATTACAGTAAATAATTACCCGTTGGCCGAAATCCGGGAAATGACACAATCGACACGTAAGATTGGCCTTGGATTGATGGGGTTCGCCGACATTCTTTATAAGCTTAGAATCCCTTACAATTCCGACGAAGCGATTGCTTTGGCGGAGAAAGTGATGAAATTCCTGCGGGATACAGCCCGCGACGCTTCGGGCGAACTGGCAAAGGAACGTGGAACGTTCCCGACTTATTCAGAAAGCGTGTTTAAATCCAAGGGGATGGTGCAAAGAAATGCCACCGTTACCACCATTGCGCCTACGGGGACGATTTCGATTATATGCGGCGCTTCTTCGGGAATTGAACCTATTTTCGGTCTTTCTTATATCCGCAACGTTATGGACAATGATGAACTTCTTGAGATCCATCCGTATTTTGAGGAGGTTATGAAGGAACGCGGCCTTTATAGCAAAGAACTGATGTCTAAAATTGCACAGGAGGGAACCATAGCTCATATGGAAGAAATCCCACAGGAAATCAGGGATGTATTTGTGACGGCGCATGATATCACACCGGAATATCATATCCGTATGCAGGCGGCATTCCAGAAATATACAGATAACGCGGTTTCCAAGACAGTAAACTTCCCGCGGGAGGCAACACAGAACGATGTGCGGATGGTTTATGAACTGGCATATGAGCTTGGACTGAAAGGCGTTACGATTTACCGTGACGGATCAAGGGATGCGCAGGTTCTGAACATCGGAAAGGTGAATAAGGCAGAAAACTCTGAGATGGAAGCTGCTGCTGTGGAAAAAGACGGGGGAAGGGTTGCGCCCAGGATGCGTCCGGAAATTACTCAGGGAATCACGCAAAAGGTGAAGATTGGTTGTGGCAACCTTTATATTACAGTTAATTATGATGAAAATGGAATTTGCGAGGTGTTTACAAATCTTGGACGCGCGGGCGGATGCCCCTCACAGTCTGAGGCAACGAGCCGTCTGATTTCAACGGCATTGCGTTCCGGCATGGATGTTGAATCCATCGTGGAACAATTGCGCGGTATTCGGTGCCATTCCACACTGCGTAAAGGCGGAGACGTCAAAGTGCTTTCGTGCCCCGACGCAATCGGGCGTGTCCTTCAGACGGTGGCCCAGATGCAGAGTGAAAAGGTTGCGCCGCTTGTCATGCAGGATGAACCCGAAGTGCCGGATGACTCGAAATGCCCGGAATGCGGAAAACCCCTGGCATTTGAAGGCGGATGTAATATTTGCCGTTCATGCGGTTACTCTAAGTGTGGCTGATACTACCAAAGGTAAAACAGGCAGGACGCGAAGCGGTTCCCTGCCTGTTTTTTATTACAGATGATTTTTTGTCCTTCTGTCCAGCGATATGATGCAGGAGAATTGTGTAAAAGCCCGCCGGCAGAAATATTGAATTTAGTTTATGGTTGATTTTTTGTGGTAGATGTATGATACTTAGTAATGAATATGACCTGCAAAGAGAGGTTTTTATCTATGCCTGCAAAAGAATTTGAGAGTAAATTGAGATATCTGATTATTTCCGCACCTGATGTAATCCAACAAGCGCCGGGAATTAAAATATTTGGGAGAACCCTGCGGTCGTTTCTGTTTACGACAGATATAGCGCTCATCAGGAATACCGATGCGGACGCGATTATGGCGGTTTATCCGTTTACGCCCCAGCCTTCCATCAATCAGGCGATTATGACTACGGCGGATGTGCCTGTCATGTGCAGCGTCGGGGGAGGAGAACTAAAGGACGAGCGGGCAGTCCATTTGGCATTGGAAACAGAATTCCGCGGGGCTGTCGGAGCGGTATTGAGCCCTGAAATTGATAATGATATTGTTGCAAAAATTAAAAAACGCGTGGATATCCCGGTGGTGGTAACGGTCGTTTCTGAAAAGGAAGATGTGGAAAGGCGCATTGAAAGCGGCGCGGATATTTTGAATGTATCCGGTGCGGAAAACACATGCCGTATTATTGAGAGAATCCGCAACAAATATCCGTATATTCCGATTATTGCGACAGGTGGACCTACGGATGATAGCATCCGTGAAACGATTACCTGTGGCGCGGATGCGATTACGTATACGCCGCCTACGAATGCGGAACTGTTCAAGAAGACAATGCAGCTCTTTCGGGAGAACTTATAGAAAATAAAAAAATCCGGCTGCCAGCCGGATTTTTTATTTTGCGAAAATTAACTGAATATTCTGCCTGTAAGAGCACCGACAAGGAAGAAAAGACCCAATCCAATAACCAGCCCAATCAACCAGAATTTAGTAAATAATGTCAGCCGCATATCCAGCGAACGTTCAATTTTTCGCTGCCCAAAAATAACAACGACAAAAATAATGAGAAATAAATATTGAAGGAGAATATTATCGGACTCGCTTCCAAAATAAATTGCCAGCCAGATGCCGATACCGGCAACAATCCCTAAAAATTTCTGCCAAAAATTCAATTGTTTTTCCGTAAGTTGTTTCATAGAATACCCCTCGATTTCCAATACTTTTCCTATTATTGCACAGAATGCCTTCAAATTCCATATTAAATTGAAAAATTTATTTATTTTTTAGCTGTAATCTGTTACACTGAATGTGTAACTCATTTCAATATGGAATTTAAGTTTTAAGAGGCTTCACATAAATAAATATCATTAGGGAGGCTTATTACATGAAAATATATCATCCACAGGACATTTTTAACATTGCGGTTGTCGGGCATGGCGGGGAAGGAAAGACGACGCTCGTCGAGGCAATGCTTTTTGATTCAGGTGCGACAGAGCGTATGGGCCGTGTGGAAGACGGAAATACCGTAACAGACTATGACGGAGAGGAAACAAAACGGCAAATATCTATTGGGCTCGCACTTGCGCCGGTTGAATGGAAAAATAAGAAAATTAACTTGATTGATGCCCCCGGCTATTTTGACTTTGAAGGCGAAGCAGTCGCGGCGTATGAACTTTGCGACAGCGCATTGATTGTTTTGAGCGCAAGCGGTTCTGTGCCGGTAGGCGCCCAAAAAGCATATGACTATTGTTCCAAGCATGGGATACCGCGTGCATTTCTTGTTAATCAGGTTGATAAGGAACATGCGGACTATTTGAAAACAGTAGCGGCGCTTGGCACAAAATATACATCAGCCATTACGGCGGTCCAGATGCCTATTATGCAGGATGGAAAATTTACTGGTATCATTGATATTATCGGCATGAAGGCATATCTGTTTGACGGTAAGAACATGAAGGAAGCAGAGATTCCGGCTGATTGCGCCGCAGACGCAGAAGGCTTGCGGGAAACACTGGTGGAAAATGCAGCGGGAAATGACGAAGAACTGATGGAAAAGTTTTTCGACGGGCAGGAACTTTCCACGCAGGATATCCTGAAAGGACTCCGGGCAGGGATTCTTCAGGGAAGTATTGCTCCCGTATTTGTAAGTGCTGCTGCGCCGAATATCGGAGTAAGCGAGCTGATGGATGAAATTGTTGCGCTGATGCCGAATGCGGCTGAAATGCCGGGAACAGAAGCGCTTGATTCTTCAGGCAATTCTATTACGCTTAAAATTGATGCGTCGGCACCTTTTACCGCGCACGTGTTAAAGACAATCGCAGATCCGTTTGTGGGCAAATTATCCATTATTAAAATTGTTCAGGGCACCTTGAAGTCAGATATGTCTATCACGAACGCCAATACGGGAAAACCGGAAAAATGTTCGGGCCTTGGCGTGATGCGTGGGAAAAAACTGATTAACGTGGGGGAACTTGAAGCAGGCGACATTGGCGCCGTTGCCAAACTGCAACATACGGCGACGGGCGATACGCTGTGCTCCACATCCTGCGTTGTAAAATTTCCGCCGCTTGATTTTCCTGAACCGTGTATTTGCCTTGCCGTTGGCGCGAAAAAGAAAGGCGAGGAAGAAAAAGTATTTTCCGGCCTGCACCGTTTGGAGGACGAAGATCCGACCTTTAAACTTGTAAAAGATACCGAAACGGGCGATATGTTGGCGAACGGTATGGGCGAGATGCATCTTGAAGTAATCAACAATAAATTGAAAAGCAAATTCAATGTGGAGGGCGAACTGCACGATCCGCGTATTCCATACCGCGAAGCAATCAAAAAAGCGGTTAAAGCACAGGGAAAACACAAGAAGCAGTCGGGCGGCCATGGGCAGTACGGCGATGTATGGATTGAGTTTGCGCCTGTTCCCGATGGACTTGCAGATTTCGTTTTTGAAGACAAGATCGTTGGCGGCGTCGTTCCGCGGCAATATATACCGGCAGTTGAAAAGGGACTGAAAGAAAGCATCCAGAAAGGCGTTTTGGCCGGCTATCCGGTAGTAGGGCTCAAATGCACGCTTTACGACGGTTCCTATCATACCGTGGATTCTTCTGAAATGGCGTTTAAAGTGGCGGCAAACCTCGCATTTAAAAAGGGGATTGCGGAAGCGAATCCAGTTCTTCTTGAACCTATTATGAAAGTGGTTGTTACGATCCCGGATGAATACATGGGAGATATCATTGGCGATCTCAACCGCCGCCGTGGCAGGATTCTTGGCATGAATCCAATTGATGGATTACAGGAAGTGACGGCGGAAGTGCCGTTAAGCGAACTATTTAAATATGCGACAGACCTGAGATCTATGACGCAGGCACGCGGTACATTTAAACAAACATTTGAACGGTACGAAGAAGTACCGGCTCAGATGGCAGGAAAAATTATTGAGCAGGCAAAAAAAGATATGGAAGAATAACCTGAAAACTGGTAAGATAAAGGCTGTGGAGACGCAGCCTTTATTTTGTTACGGTAAAGGAGAGACTTATGAACGGTTTTATGTTAGAATGGAGCCGTTGCGATAAATTTTAAAATCATATGGGAGAATATACTGCATGAGAAAAACAAAAATTATTTGTACGCTGGGGCCTTCCAGTGAAGATGAACATACAATTGGGCGCATGGTGGAAGCCGGTATGGATGTGGCACGCCTGAATTTTTCGCACGGCGATCATAAAATACAGCTTGAACGGGTGAAAAAAGTCCGCAAGATCGGCGCGGAAGCGGGCAGGCATATTGCTTGCCTGCTCGACACCAAAGGCCCTGAAATCAGGATTGGGACCTTTAAACAGGGAAGCATTGAACTCCAAGAGGGAGATACTTTTACGCTTACGACGCGTGAGGTGGAAGGGGATGAAACCTGTGTTTCGGTTTCGTTTAAGGATCTGCCGCAGGATCTTGCGCAGGGAGCAATCATCTTGATTGACGACGGTTTGATTGAAATGCAGGCGACGTGTATTACCGATACGGAAATTACATGTAAAGTATTGAACGGCGGAGTACTCTCCGACCGCAAAGGCGTCAATGTTCCGGGTTTTTCAGTGTCTCTTCCTTATATCAGCGACAAAGATCGTGCAGATATTATTTTTGGTATCGAAAATGAAGTTGATTTTATTGCCGCGAGTTTTACGCGCAGTGAGCAGGATATTCTGGATATTAAACGTATACTTGACGAATATAAGTGCCAGAATACCAAAATTATTGCCAAGATTGAAAATGCGGAAGGCGTAAAAAATATTGATGATATCCTGCGGGTTTCCGATGGTATCATGGTAGCGCGCGGCGACATGGGTGTAGAAATTCCTCTCGAGGAAGTTCCGGTGCTCCAGAAGCAATTGATCCGAAAAGCGTATGGAGCAGGGAAAATTGTCATTACCGCTACCCAGATGCTGGAAAGCATGATGCATAATCCGCGGCCAACGCGTGCAGAGACTACGGACATCGCCAATGCAATTTACGACGGGACGAGCGCAATTATGCTGTCGGGAGAAACAGCTGCGGGAAAATATCCCGTAGAATGTGTAAAAACAATGGCACGTATCGCGCTGCGTACAGAAAAAGACATTAATTATGAGATGCGTTTTAAGAAAAACGACGTGACACAGATTTCAGACGTTACGAATGCAATTTCTCACGCGGCATGTACGACTGCATACGACCTTGGCGCATCCGCGATTATTGCTGTAACAAAAACGGGAAAATCTGTACGTATGGTTTCAAAATACAGGCCTTCCATTCCCATCATTGGCTGTTCGCCGGATGAACAGGTATGCCGCCAGCTCAGTATGTCATGGGGGGTGACGCCCATGAAAGTAGAACAAAAGCTGAACACAGACGAATTGTTTGAGATGGTAGTCAACTATGGAAAACAGGCCGGCCTGCTCGAAAACGGAGATCTTGTGGTGATCATGGCGGGCGTTCCGCTGGGAATCGCGGGGACGACAAATCTTTTAAAAGTTCATATTGTGGGCGATGTATTGGTCAAGGGGACCGGTATTAACGGACTATGTGCTTCCGGGAATCTTTGCGTTGCGCGCACGGAAAAAGAAGCGCGGCAGACGTTCAAACGGGGGGATATCCTGGTTGTTCCCACGACGTCAAACAATATTTTGGATTTAATGAAGCAGTCCGCGGGTATTATAACGGAAGAGGATGGGCCGAACACGCATGCCGCAATTGTCGGAATGGCACTTGACATTCCGGTACTTGTGGGAGCTGTAAGCGCAACGCAGATTTTAAAAAGCGGTACGCACATCAAGCTGGATGCAGACCGCGGCCTTGTCTGCAATGAAAATCGTGAGGACTGATATTATTTATGCTTAATTTTAAACCGTTAGAACTGGAAGATAAACTAATCTTCGACCGTTTTGTGATGCCACAGAATTTCAGACATTCCGAAGCGTCGTTTTCCAATATGTATACATGGCAGGAAGCTTGGGATATCCAAATGGCAGTGGAAGGAAATGGATTATATATTTGGATGTACAGCGACGTCTATAAGCCTTTTATGCTTCCGCCTTACCTGAAAGATCCAAATGAATCGATCGAACCATATATGCGAAAATGCGAGGAATATATGGCGGATAAAGGAGGCATATTTTATATCAAATGTGCAACGCCGCGCATGGTGGAAAAGATCAAAAACGATTGTGGCGACCGATATGATTTCGTTTATGATGAATATAATTCAGAATATGTTTATCATGCGCAGGATCTGATTGAGCTTTCGGGAAAGAAATATCATTCCAAGCGAAACCATATCAATGCGTTCCTCCGCACCTATCAAAGCGAATTCGCTCTTTATGAAGACCGGTACCGGGACGAATGCCTGAAGCTTCAGGAAGATTGGGCAGCGGATAAAGATGCCGACCCGCGTGAAGCGGAAGAAGAATTGCTTTCCATCACAAAAGCGCTTGACCATTGGCGGGAACTGAATTTCAAAGGATGCGTAATTAAAATTGCAGGCGAAGTCGTCGCGTTTTCCTTTGGAGAACAGATCAGCGAAGATACGGCGATTATCCACATTGAAAAGGCGCGTTCAGATTACAATGGATTGTTTACCTACGTCAATAACGCTTTTGTAAAAAACGTATGGCCGCACTGTACCTATATTAACCGTGCGGAAGATATGGGCGTGCCGGGAATCCGCAAGGCAAAGCAGTCGTATCATCCGGTGTTTATGCTGGAAAAATATGATGTGATTTTAAGTGGAGAAACAACATGAATATCAGGCCGCTTTCAAGGAAAGATGAAGTAAAAGCAAAGGAAATATGGAAGATTTGCTTTGGGGATTCTGATGCCTTCATTGACGAATATTTTAATCGAATTGTGCGCTATGAGGACACGCTCGGCTGTTATGACGGGCGTGAGCTCATAGCCGATCTTTTTATGCTGGATTTTCAGGCGAGCATTTCGGGTATTGATTTCAAAACAGAGTTTTTGGCAGGCTGCGCAACCCTGCCCAAGGCAAGAAAGCGCGGGTTGATGCGAGACTTGGTGAAGAGTGCCATGCTCGGCATGAGAAAAAGCGGACTTGCCGTTACATACCTGCATCCGTTTCTACATGCCTTCTATCGCCAATTCGGATATGAAACGGTTGCATATGTAAAAAGAGAGAGTATGAGACCCAATTCTGGACACATGGAAAAAGAACCGGCGATTTTTTCCACATATGATAAAATTCCGGAAGAAAATATGCGTCGGGCCTATCACCGATATATTGCCGCTTACGATCACTCATTTATTCGCTCCAAGGAGCGCTTTTCGAAGTGGCTGCAATTGCTTTTTGCCGATCGGGGATACGCAATTGTGAATGAGGATGAGGAGCCTGTTTCTTATGCTCTTTATTATATGGAGGAGAACACCGCAGATGTATTTGAACTGGTGGCTGAAGGAAAAAAAGCGCGTGAGTTGCTCTTGGGCTCCATTCCGGCGGAAAGGATAAATTATTTTCTTCCCTCGCCGCCTGACGAGGCGGCAGAAGAATTTACAATGATGCGGGTATTGGAACCCGTTTGCTTGCTCAAAAAAATGCCGCTTAAGGCCGAGCATTTTATACTTGAAATAAAAGATGATTTTCTGGAAGAGCATTACAACCTGCGGGTAGAAAAAGTGGAAGGCGAAACAAACCTGGTAGAGGAAACCGTAGAAAAAGCGGACCTTTCACTCACTATAGGAGAATTAGCGCAAGCTGCCGCAGGTGCGTACGCCCAAGGCAGCAAATTTGATGCCTGCTTCCCCGGCAAAACCGCATGCTTTTTCGAAACGTATTGAATATCGCAAGTATTTGCGCGTATACATGCGCATTGCTGGAATAATAAAAATAAAACCTGGTTTTTGGCAGTATTTACGGTTGCATTCTCTGGGGAATAGGGCTACACTAGGGCTTAGAAATTTTGAATTTGAGCAGGTAAAGTAGTATGTGGGGAATCTTCATCGGGCTTGGTCTCGGAGTGCTTGAGGTGCTTTTCCTGAAAAAGTTGATTGCAATGATGACGGCTGATAAAAGAAATACAGCAATTGCGGTTCCGCTCACCATTGCCAAACTTGCTTTGATTTTAGTGGTGCTATGGTTAATGGCTAGGTTTATTTCCTTGGAGGCTATGATTTGGTGTGCGGCTGGGGTTGCAGCTGCAATGATTGGCATTCCAGTCGTAACAGGCATTTTGACAATTAAAAAATACAGGCAGAGTGGAGGTGAGCAAAAATAATGGATATACCAAGCGTATTCCCTGACAAAGTAACGATCTTCGGCGGTTGGACCGTATCAACGACGCTGATTGCGGCCTTTGGCACGACGCTGGCAATTATCGTGTTTGGGCTCATTTTTCGTTTTGTGATTCTTAAAAATTTCAAGAGGGTTCCTAAGGGGCTGCAAAATGTAATGGAACTTATGGTAGAAGGGGTAAATAAATTTTCAACCTCGATTATGGGGGCGGGAAAAAAAGCAAGCTCCATTGCTCCCTACATTATGACGATTTTTGGTTTTATCATTTGCAGCGGCCTTTTGGAATTTATGGGAATCCGTTCGCCCGCTACGGACCTTGACTGCACGATAGGGCTCGCGCTGATTACGTTTGTGCTTATTATTGCGTATTCAATCCGGTTCCGCGGAGTGAAAGGATGGCTTAAGACCTATGCTGAGCCGAAGGCATTCATGGTTCCGATCAACGTTCTTTCCTCGGTGGCTGTGCCGATTTCTCTTGCATGCCGGCTTTTCGGTAATATGTTCAGCGGGCTTGTCGTTATGGATATGCTTTATGGGGCAATGGGCTATTTTGCGGTCGGTGTTCCGGCGCTTGCTTCTATTTACTTCATTTTGTTCCATCTTGGTATGCAGTCCTATGTATTCTCGATGCTGACGATGTCCTTTATCGAAGAAAAGGCATAAAAGTGTGCTTAAGCGGTACGCCGCTTTATATATTTTAATGAATAAACGGAGGTAATTAGTTATGGATATGGGTTTGATTGCAATCGGCGCAGGTATTGCCGTTTTTACAGGCATGGGCGCGGGCATTGGCATGGGAATCGCAACAAGCAAGGCATGTGAAGCAGTGGCAAGGCAGCCGGAAGCAACGGGCAAGATCAACCAGGTGCTTTTGATTGGCCTGGCGCTTGCGGAATCCACAGCCATCTATGGTTTCGTTATTTCTATCATCATGATTTTCACGATGGGAAAATAAGGGCGTAGGAGCGCACAATTCAATTGTTGCGCAAATAAGTACAGGGGAAGTTTTGAGATGGAAATTAATTTTCTGGAGATCATACTCTATATCGTCAACATCATTATTTTGTTTTTCTTTTTGCGGTGGCTGCTTTATAAGCCGATGACCCGTTTTTTAAATAACCGGACGAATGAAATTCAAAAGCAAATTGATGAAGCGGCCCAGAAGTATTCCGATGCGGAGCAGCTTAAAGCAAAATATGACGAGATGATGGAAAACGCGCAGGACCTTGCGACACAGCTTATTAACAAGAGTAAATCCGTTGCAGATGAACAGGCGCGGCAGATTGTTGCCGAAGCAGAGGAAAGTGCGGAAGAGATCCGTACGCGGACGGAAAAGCATATTGAGTCGCAAAAACAACAGGCTGTACTTGAGATGCGGCAGGAAGTTACGCGTATGGCCATACAGATCGCGGAAAAGGTGTTGCAGCGCGAAGTGTCTTACGAAGATAACAAGAATGTCATCAACGAATTTTTTGAGAAGGTGAGTTAACATTTGGAAATGAAGGGCAAACTCGTTTGTGCAACTGAATTTACGCCGGATGAATTATCCGCAATTACCGAGAAGTTTAATAAGCTTTTTGATGCAAAAATAGATTTTGATATTACTGTGGATCCATCGCTGATCAGCGGCTTTGTTGCAACTGTAAACAATATGGTTTATGACCTCAGTGCAAAATCTTACTTGGATCGGATGCAGGAGTATATCGGCGATAATTCGACCAAAACAGGTACGGAAAATATTGAAGATATTGTCGCCGCCCTGAAAAGAAATGTGGACGGTGCGCTCGGAAATACGGCGGTAGGAGAGGATCTGGCAAACAGGATCACCCAGTTTGACGTAAAATATGATATCTCAATGATCGGTATTGTGGAGCGGACAGGAGATGGCGTCGTTTTTGTACGCGGACTTGACGGCTGTAAATACGGAGAACTTTTACAGTTCGAAAATGATGCATACGGGATCGTCATGAACCTCGAAATCGAGCGTGTAGGCGCGGTTCTTTTGAACGGCGTTGCCGATGTTGTGGAAGGGTCTATGGTGCGGCATACCGGTGATGTGGTAAAGGTTCCGGTTGGAGACGCCGTGATGGGGCGCGTAATGAATCCGCTCGGGCTTCCGATTGACGGAAAGGGAAGGATCCTGACTGAAAAGTTTCGGCCGATTGAAACACCGGCTCCGGCAATCATTGACAGGCAGCCGGTAGATACGCCGCTGCAAACGGGTATTATGGCTATTGATTCCATGATTCCGATTGGCCGCGGACAAAGAGAGCTGATTATTGGGGATCGGCAGACGGGAAAAACGGCGATTGCAGTCGATACGATTATCAACCAGAAGGGCCAAAACGTCAAATGCGTTTATGTAGCAATTGCGCAGAAAGCGTCCACTATTGCTGAAATTGTGAACCGTTTGGATGAATTTGGCGCACTTGATTATACGACCGTTGTAGCTTCGACGGCGAGCGATACGGCGCCGATGCAGTACATTGCCCCCTATGCAGGATGCGCGATTGCGGAAGAATTTATGCGTAATGGGGAAGATGTACTGGTGGTCTATGACGATCTGTCAAAGCATGCCGTTGCCTACAGGACGATGTCCCTGTTGCTTCGCAGGCCGCCGGGACGCGAGGCGTATCCGGGAGACGTTTTTTATTTGCATTCAAGACTTTTGGAACGCGCCGCAAAGCTTTCGGAGGCTCTTGGCGGGGGTTCGATGACAGCGCTTCCCATTATTGAAACAATGGAGGGGGACATTTCTTCCTATATTCCGACGAATGTGATTTCCATTACGGACGGCCAGATTTATCTTGAGACAGAGCTGTTCAATTCAGGACAGCGTCCGGCTGTTAATGTTGGACTTTCGGTTTCGCGTGTAGGCGGCAGTGCGCAGATCAAAGCAATGCGTAAAGTTGCAGGGCCGCTTCGGCTGGAGCTCGCCCAGTATCGTGAACTAGAAGTGTTCTCGCAGTTTGCTTCCGATCTTGATAAAGCGACGCAAGATGCCCTAAACAATGGCCTCAAGGTGACGAAGGCGCTGGTTCAACCGCAGTATACGCCGTATTCGGTGGAGAATCAGGTTATTTTGCTGTGCGCCGCAACTAATAAAGTATTGATGGATATTCCCGCGGAACGGGTGCGTAAATTCAACGAAGAGTTTTTAGATTTCGTTAATGCAAAATATCCACAAATCAAGGGGGCAATTAGGGAAACGAAAGAACTTTCTGCAGAAAATGAGAAATTGATTCTTGATGCGGTAAAGGAATTTGAACGCGGATTTTTGGCAGAGAAACCTGGGAAGACCGAAGAAACGCCTAAAGCAGAAGCGGGAGCTGATCAGCCATGAGGAGCCTTGCGGACGTTAAAAACAGTATGCGTGCAATCGGCGATACAAGCAAAATTACGAGTGCGATGAAGCTTATTTCTACGTCTAAAATGCAAAAGGCAATCCAGCGTTACGACGCGAACCTTTTATATTTTAACCGTGTACGCAGTGCAATTAAGGACATCCTTGTGCATTCCCACGAATTGCATCATACGTTTCTGGAAAAGCATGAAAAGGGGCATCCGGCCTATATTGTGATTGCGGCGGATAAAGGATTGTGCGGGGCATATAACCACAATATCCTGAATTTTGCATCAGAGTTTATGACGCCGGGTGAAAAATTTGTTATTACAATCGGGCAGGAAGCGCGCGCGTTTTTTGAACGTAAAAATATACCGATCGACGTGGAATACCTCCATATTTCGCAAAATCCAACCCTATATGAGGCGCGGAACCTGGCGGATGACTTGTCGAAGATGTATAAGAATAGCGAAATGAACGAAGTTTATCTTCTTTATACGCGTTATTATTCTTCTGTAAAACAAGTTCCGACAGCGTTAAAGTTATTGCCTGTGGAACTTTCGAGCTTTGAGGATATCGAAACAGAGGTCGATTATGAAAATGAGATGAACTATCATCCATCTCCGCGAAAAGTGTTTGACGTGCTTGTGCCGCAGTACATCATCGGGCTTATTTATGGCGCTTTGATTCAATCATTTGCCAGTGAAAACAGCGCGCGTATGATGGCAATGGATTCTTCTTCAAAAAATGCGGCGGAGATGCTCGGGAAATTGAGCGTTGAACTGAACCGTGCGCGCCAACAGGCGATCACCATGGAGATCACGGAGATCGTAGGGGCAATGGAGGCATTAACCTAAGGAGCAGGAATGTATGTACGATTATAAAATTGTGAGCGAAGGCGAAATTATAAAGATAACAGGACCGGTCATCGATGTTAAATTTGCAGAGAAAACAGATCCTTCCATCAATACGATTCTTTATGCAAAAAATGATGCGGATAAAGATAGCCGCGTATGGATGGAAGTCGCTTCCCAGATCGGTGACAGCGTCGTGCGCTGTATTGCCCTTGAAGCGACGGAAGGTCTGGCATGTGGCATGAAAGTATATAATACCGGTGAACCGATTACGGTTCCGGTCGGGGACGGTATTCTTGGACGGGTTGTCAATGTAATGGGAGAAGCGATCGACGGCAAAGGTGAAATCAAGACAGAAGATTATTGGCCTATTTATCGTCCGGCCCCGGCGTTTGCAGAACAAAACCCAGTGTCTGAAATTTTCGAGACGGGCCTTAAGGTAATCGACCTTATCGCACCGTATGCCAAGGGTGGAAAGATCGGCCTGTTTGGTGGCGCGGGCGTAGGAAAAACGGTACTGATTAATGAATTGATCCACAATATTGCAACGGAAAGCGGTGGTTATTCCGTCTTTACCGGCGTTGGTGAACGGAGCAGGGAAGGACGCGACTTGATTGGTGAAATGGCGGAGAGCGGCGTCCTGGAAAAGACGGCGCTTGCATTTGGACAAATGAACGAGCCGCCGGGTTCCCGTATGCGTGTCGCCATGACAGGTCTTACCATGGCCGAGTACCTGCGCGACAAGACGCAACAGAATGTGCTTTTGTTTATCGACAATATTTACCGTTTTATTCAGGCGGGTTCCGAGGTATCGGCATTGCTGGGGAGAATTCCTTCCGCAGTTGGTTATCAGCCGACTCTGGCGAATGAACTGGGAGCGCTTGAGGAGCGCATTACCTCAACAACGCATGGATCTATCACGTCGGTACAGGCAATCTACGTCCCTGCAGACGACTTGACAGATCCAGCTCCGGCAACCACCTTCTCGCATCTTGACGCAATTACTGTGCTTTCAAGAAGCATTGCCGAACTTGGTATCTATCCATCGGTCGATCCGCTGGAATCCACTTCGCGTATCCTCGATCCGCGCATCGTAGGAGAAGAACACTATGAGGTTGCGAGCCGCGTGATCCATACGCTCCAGCGCTATAAGGAGTTGCAGGATATTATTTCGATCCTTGGTATGGAAGAGCTTGCGCCGGAAGATAAAATTACGGTATTCCGTGCGAGGAAAGTGCAGCGCTTCCTTTCGCAGCCGATGTTTGTGGCTGAAATTTTTACCGGGATTGAAGGGAAATACGTTCCGCTCAAGGATACGATCAGAAGCTTTAAGGCGATTCTTGACGGTGAAGTGGACGATCTGCCGGAACAAGCGTTTTTGATGGTGGGAGATATTGACGAGGCAAAAGAAAAAGCAAAGGAAATGAAATAAATGGCTTCGGAATTTTTGCTTGAAATCCTGACACCGGAACGGTCTTTCTTTTGTGACAGTATTGTGTCCGTGATTTTCCCTACGGAGGACGGGCAGATGTCGATACAGAAGAATCATGAATCGGAAGTTGTAACCGTGGTTCCGGGAGAGGTAAAAATCAATACGGGGAAAAAATGGCTGATGTGCTCTGTGGCGGAGGGATTTCTTGAAGTGCGCCCAGATGAAACAATTATGTTTACACAGGCCGCTGAATGGCCGGATGAAATTGATGTAAAACGTGCGGAGCGCGCGAGGGAACGTGCGGAAGAACGTTTGCGCCAGAAACGGAGCGAACAGGAATACCGCCGAAACAAGATAGCGCTTGCGCGGGCAATGGCAAGACTGAGCCTGACAAAGCGGAAAACAACGCTGTAGGCGGCACAGGCGAGGGATACTTATCCCCCGCCTTTTTCTTCAGTAAATCAAATGATATAGGAATGGTGCTTGGAAATGGGAAAAATTACGTTTATTACAGGCGGGGCGAGGAGTGGAAAGAGCTATCATGCCGAACAAATGGCAAAGCGGTATCGGGATGTTGCGTATATTGCAACCGGAGTAGTTACGGATGATGAAATGAAACTGCGGGTTGAACGTCACAAACAACAACGACCGGCAGCATGGAAAACTTATGAAGCGCCGTATGATATTGCACGGGTAATTCACCGAAGCGGTCATGAGGCGTATCTGGTCGATTGCATTACCGTACATATCACCAATCTTCTTTTACAGGAAAAAATAGACTGGGATTCGGCTACACTGGGTTTGGAGGAACAGAAACGGCTGGAAGAAACGGTGGAGAAAAAAATAAGCGAACTTCTTTCCGCGATGGAAAAGAGTCCGGCACATTTTATTATTGTCTCCAATGAAGTTGGGATGGGGCTTGTGCCGGCGTATTCTCTTGGAAGAATTTTTCGTGATGCTGCCGGAAGGGCAAATCGGGCGATTGCCGCGCAAGCGGACGAAGCCTATTTTTCGGTAAGCGGCATCCTGATTCCCTTGAAAAAAATACAGGAGGAACTATGAGTACCAGTTTTACATTTTTAAGGCATGCCCAGACGGAGGCGAATGAAAAAGGTGTATTCAGCGGAAGCATTGACCTTCCGCTCAGCAAGGAGGGCGAAGCCTGCGCGGAGCAAACGGCGTTTATGCTTGCCGAGGAGCATTTTGATGCCGTCTTTTATGGGACGGCCAAACGTGTCCTGCAGACAACAGACTATGTGCTGAGCAAATTGCAGGACGTTCCCAAAATTATCTTGAAATCAGATGAGATCCGGGAAACGAATTTCGGCCTGTTTGAAGGACTGTCGGCAGGTGAAATACAGGAAAAATATCCGCAGGACTGGAAGCGGTACATGGATGATTGGCAGACGTTTGTTTTTCCGGGGGGAGACAGCGTAGAAGCGTTTTATGAACGCTGTGAGCAGTTTATCCACAACGTTTTATTTGAGTATGAAAACAACAGGATACTGATTGTCGCACATAAGGGATTTATCCTTGCGTGCTGGTCGGCTCTCCTTACAGGAGACCTTTCCGATGTTTTTACGCGGGATATAAAAAATGGAGAATTTGTGACAATCACTCTGTAGGGCGGCGAAATAGCTTTTGGATCAGCCGAAAGCTATTTCTTTTTTTCTATGAATGTATTATAATATTATTTGATTGTTTTTAAGCGGATATTACCGCTTTCTTTCAGGAGGGAGTAGTGCGTTGGAACATATTATTTGGGATAGGGAATTTGAATGTGCAGGCCGGGAAAAAATCAGGGAATTGCAGCTTGAAAGGCTCAAACATACGGTGCAATATTGTTATGACAACGTACCTCACTATAAGAAAAAATTTGATGAAATCGGTTTGAAGCCGGAACACATTAAAACACTTAAAGATATTGAAAAAATTCCGTTCACAACAAAGGAAGATTTCAGGGCAAACTATCCATATGATATGTTTGCCGTCCCCATGAAGGAGATTGTCCGCCTTCATGGGTCTTCCGGAACTACCGGAAATCCGGTCGTAACGGGATATACGCGTCATGACCTTGATATGTGGACGGGACTTGTGGCGAGAGTAGCCTGCGCAGCGGGTGTCGTACCCGACGATATTGCACAGATTTCTTTCGGATACGGCCTTTTTACGGGTGGTTTTGGCCTGCATTACGGCTTGGAACGCGTTGGCCTCAGCGTAATTCCGGTTTCCAGCGGAAATACAAAACGCCAGATTAAGTTTATGCAGGATTTTGGCAGCACGGTGCTCATCAGTACGCCGTCATATGCCATGTATCTTGGCGAAACCGCACAGGAAATGGGCGTTGATTTTAAGAAACTGAAACTGCGCCTTGGTCTTTTTGGCGGCGAAGGCCACACCAAAGAGATGCAAAAGCAGATTGAGAAGTATCTGAATATTACAGATACGGAAAACTATGGGCTGACGGAGGTCATCGGTCCAGGTTTTTCCGGGGAATGCTATGTACAAAACGGGATGCATATCGCGGACGACGAGTTCATTTCTGAAATTATCGATCCGGAAACGGGAAAGGTGCTTCCGATGGGTGAAAAAGGAGAGCTCGTCGTGACCAGCCTGACCAAGGAAGGCGTACCGATCCTGCGCTACCGCACAAAGGATATTACACGCCTGATGGATGAGCCGTGTAAGTGCGGACGGACGACGACTCGCATGGAGAAGGTATCGGGGCGGACAGACGATATGCTTGTAATCCGCGGGGTGAACGTCTTCCCGTCGCAGATCGAAGGCGTACTGCTGGGAATGGATGATGTCGCACCCCACTATGAGATCGTCCTTACAACCGAAAAACATTTGGACCGGATTGAAGTCAAGGTAGAGGTTGCAGACGCGGAACTGCTGACGAGTTATTCAGCGCTTGAAGATTTGCGGGCGCGGATTTCAAACAACATTTATTCGATCCTGAATATGCATGTGAAGGTTACGCTGGCCGAACCGCATACCCTGAAGCGTTTTGAAGGAAAAGCGCGGCGGGTTACGGATATGCGGACGGAATAAAGAGAATGCTCCCGCCTTCCGGCGGCGGGCTTTACAAGAGAAGAGGACTGGTATGGGAATGAAGAAAATTATGCTTGGAAACGAGGCGTATGCGCAGGGGGCATATGAGGCGGGGGTCAATATAGTCTCCTCTTACCCGGGCACGCCGAGCACAGAAGTTACCGAAAACATTGTAAAACATGATGAAGTATATGCCGAATGGGCGCCGAATGAAAAGGTTGCGCTGGAGGTTGCAGCAGGTGCAAGCTACGGAGGAGCGCGTGCACTTTGCTGTATGAAGCACGTGGGACTCAATGTAGCTGCAGATCCGCTTTTTACTGCGTCATACACCGGAGTAAACGGTGGGCTGGTTATTTTAGTTGCGGATGATCCGGGGATGCATTCGAGCCAGAATGAACAGGATTCGCGTTTTTATGCCCGCAGCGCACACGTGCCGATGCTCGAGCCGGCGGACAGCGGGGAGGCAAAGGAATTTGTTAAAGCTGCTTTTGATTTGAGCGAACGGTTCGATACGCCCGTGTTGGTTCGCTCCAATACAAGAATTTCGCATTCCCGCGGAATTGTCGAACTGGAAGAACGCAAAGAAGTTCCTCTGAAGGAATATCAAAAAAACATCAGAAAATATGTTATGATGCCGGGAATGGCACGGGAAAGGCATATTGTGGTTGAACAGCGCATGAAGGATCTTGCGGAATATGCAGAAACATATGAACTCAACCGAATTGAATATGCCGATACGGAAGTGGGCGTAATTACAAGCGGCACATGCTATAATTATGTGAAGGAAGCAATGCCGAATGCCAGTATTTTAAAACTGGGAATGGCTTATCCGCTGCCTCAAAAGAAAATTTGTGAGTTTGCTTCCAAAGTGAAGAGACTTTATGTGATTGAAGAACTGGAGCCTTTCTTCGAAAACCAGATTAAAGTAATGGGAATCGAAGTAAAAGGAAAGGAGCTTTTTACTGTACAAGGGGAGTATTCCACGCGTATGATCCGGGAAAAATTGTGCGGGGAAGTTTGCACGCCGGTAGAGGTCGGCGCTTTGCCGCAACGTCCGCCAGTACTTTGCCCGGGCTGCCCGCATCGTGCGGTTTATTATATGTTTAACAAATTGAAATTAACCGCAATGGGAGATATTGGATGCTATACGCTTGGTGCAGGCGCACCGCTCTCGGCAATCGATACGACATTATGCATGGGTGCTTCCATTGGGATGGCACACGGTATGGAAAAGGCGCGCGGCAGGGAATTTGCCCGCAAACTTGTCAGCGTAATTGGCGATAGTACTTTTATGCATTCAGGTATCACGGGGCTAACGAACATGGTTTATAACGGAGCTACTTCAACCGTATTGATTCTGGATAATTCTACGACGGGCATGACGGGCCATCAGGATCATCCTGCAACCGGAAAAAATGCAAAAGGCCAGCCCGCGCCTGCAGTAGATATTCCAAGACTGGTAGAATCTCTTGGCGTGAAAAACGTCCGTGTTGTGGATCCGTTTGACCTCCCCGGACTGGAGGCAGCGCTGCGGGAGGAGACGGCCCGTGAAGAAGTTTCGGTTATTATTACAAAGCGGCCCTGTGTTTTGATCGATAAGGAGTCAATCAAAGGAACGCTCACGATTACGGATGCATGCCGTAATTGCGGTACGTGCATGAAGCTTGGATGTCCGGCCCTGGTTAAGGGGGAAAACGCGGTGCGGATTGATGCGTCGTTGTGTATTGGATGTGGATTGTGCGCGGATGTTTGTCCGTTCCATGCAATTGAAGGAGAACGCAAATGAAAAGTATATTGATAGCTGGAGTAGGCGGTCAGGGCACGCTGCTTGCGAGTATGGTATTTGGACAAATCGCCCTTAGGATGGGATATGATGTGAAGCTTTCGGAAGTGCATGGAATGGCCCAGCGCGGTGGCAGTGTAGTTACGTATGTACGCATGGGCGATCAGGGGGAAAAAGTATATTCTCCAGTCATTGACGAATGCGGCGCAGATATTCTTTTGGCGTTTGAGGAATTGGAAGGCTTGCGGTGGCTGCCGTATCTTAACCCGCAGGGCGGCAAGTTGTATTGTAATTCACAGCAGGTTCTGCCTATGCCTGTCATTATTGGGGCGGCCGAATATCCGCAGAATATACCCGGGAAAATCAAGACGTATTTTCCGGATGCGGTATTTGTAGATGCGCTTAAGCTTGCCAACGAGGCGGGAAGCGTGAAGGCGGTCAATACCGTTTTACTTGGAGTGCTTGCTAAAAATATGCCGCTTGATAAAGAAATTTGGAAAGAAGCGATTCGTTCCGTCGTTAAGCCTAAATTTATCGGCCTGAACGAGAATGCATTCGAACTCGGATATGCTTTATAATGCGGGGCCAGAAGATGGAAAACGCTGAAGGAGGATGAAAAAATGTTGATTAAACAAATATCGGCTTTTGTTGAGAATAAAAAAGGAAGATTGTACAGTTTGACACAGACGCTTGCCGACCATAGCATCGACCTGAAGGCGCTTTCTATTGCGGATACTTCGGAGTTTGGAATCCTGAGGTGCATTGTCAATGATCCGGATACTGCCCTGGAGATTTTAAAGGAAGCGGGCTTCACGGCTTCCATGACAAAGGTGCTTGGCATCGAGGTAGCAGATACTCCCGGCGGCCTTGCAGAAGTCTTGAGGGTTTTGCATGAACATGAGATTAGTGTTGAATATTTGTATTCTTTCGTTGGAACAAGAAGTGAGAACGCAATCGTCATTTTCCATGTGAAGGAAACGGAAAGAGCATTTGAGATACTGAAAGACGCCGGCTTGAAAATGCTTACCGGAGAAATGATTTATAACATTTAAGAGGCGGAATTTTGTATAGGAAGACATACGCCCGGATTCATCTGGGAAATTTGAAGCAGAACATCCGAAGTGCAGCGGAAAACCTGCCGCGCACATGCGGGATTGTAGCCGTTGTGAAGGCAAATGCCTACGGGCATGGAGCTGTGGAGTGTGCGAAGGCCGCCAAGCATGCGGGAGCTTGTATGCTGGCGGTTGCCCTGGCGGAAGAAGCCGTGCCTTTATATGAGGAAAAAATAGGGATTCCCATTATTGTTATTGGGCGTTCCAACCATGAACAATTACGGCTTGCTGTAGAGCTTGGTTTGCAGCCGTGTGTTTTTACGGCAGGAGATATTTTATTTCTGCAGAAGATTTGTGCGGCGCAGGGAAAAAAAATTAAGATTCATCTGAAATTCGATACGGGTATGTGCCGCATTGGAATTCGCAGCGACGAAGAACTGAATTCATGTGTCCGCATGCTAGATACCTGTCCGGATGTAGAGCTTGAAGGAGTCTTTACTCATTTTGCAAATAGTGACGCGAAGAACAAAGAGCATGCCATTCGGCAGCATGAGAGTTTTTTGCATTTTATTGAGATTTTACGGGAAAATGGATTTCAGCCGGCTATTCATGCAGACAATAGTGCGGGCACGATTGACTTACCGCAGTTTTCACATGATATGGTGCGCCTTGGGATTTCGATGTACGGATATTATCCTTCGGATGAAGTAGATAAAGACGCAGTACCGCTGAAACCTGTTATGGAAGTTTTTGCTGAAATTTCCCATGTAAAAACCATTGGACCGGGGGAAAGCGTGGGCTATGGAAGCACATTTACGGCACAACGCACGACTAAAGTCGCCACTGTGCAAATTGGTTATGGAGATGGATACAATCGGCTTCTCTCAAACCGCGGGAAAATGATTGTAACAACAGGATGCGGTTCGTTTTATGCACCCATCATTGGGCGTGTATGCATGGATCAGACGATGCTTGATATCACCGACGTTGACGGAGAGGTGCAAACGGGAGACCTTGTGACCGTACTGGGAAAGCGGGGGGATAAATTAATTTCGGCGGATGCTATTGCGCAAATTTGCGGAACCATAAGTTATGAGGTGCTCCTTGATTTCAATGAACGCGTCCCGCGGATTTATGTGGAAGATTAACCGAATTTCAACCACCGACAGGGAGTAAAAATGACAAAACAGGAGATACGTGAAAAGATTCTAAATATGCGGAGGGGGCTTACTTCGAAATATATCGAAGACGAATCCGCAAAAATATATGAGCGGCTTACGGAAAGCGGAATATTTGAAAATATAAAATCTGTACTTTCCTACAGCGATTTTGATAATGAAGTCAAGACAGCGGCGCTTACCGGATGGATGATGTTTCGCGGTATGCGTCTATATCTGCCTTGTGTGCGTAAAAAAGAAATGTTTGCAGCGGATATTAAAAGCGCGGGCCTTGAATTGAGCAAATTTGGGATTGCGCAGCCTAAATTTGCAGAGGCTTCTTTTTTAGAACCGGGAGAGCTTGATATGGTGATTGTACCGGGAATTGCTTTTGACCGAACTGGCCACAGGATTGGATTTGGCTGCGGCTATTATGATGATTACCTGAAAAAGACGGCAAAGGCCAAAAAAATTGCTCTTGCCTATGATTTCCAGGTCATAGATTTTATCCCGGCAGAGGCGCACGATGTGCGTATGGACATGATTATTACACCGGATGGGATCATTGGATGAGGATTATTGCAGGCGAAAAACGCGGCCTGAAGCTGGCAAGCCAAGAGGGGATGGAAACGCGGCCCACGCTTGACCGGGTCAAAGAGGCGATGTTTGGGAGGTTACAATTCGAGCTTAAGGGAAAGCACATATTGGACCTTTTTGCCGGCAGCGGTGCGCTTGGCCTTGAAGCGCTTTCGCGCGGCGCGCAGGATGCTGTGTTTGTTGATTATGACGATGGTGCAGGAGCTGCAGTAAAACGCAATATTGAGGCGGCCCAAATGGAAAGCCGCGCGGTGTTTATTAAAAATGACTATGTGGCTGCAATGAAACTATTTCAAAACAAAAGGAAGTTTGATATAGTATTTATAGATCCGCCTTATAGAAGCGGTTTCTATGGAAAGGTCTTGTGTGACCTTGTAGAATATGGGCTTCTTACCGCCGGTGCGGTTGTAGTCACGGAAAGTGGCGAGCCGATTGAATTTGATGCGAAAGGCTATCGTCTGGAAAAACAGAAAAAATACGGAAAGACGTTTCTGACTTTTTTCCGTTGGAAAGAGGAATAAATGAAAGCATGCATTTATCCGGGCAGCTTTGATCCAATTACCAAAGGCCATATGGATATTATTGACCGCGCGTGTAATCTTTTCCCCAGGGTTTATGTAGGGGTGCTGAACAATACAGCGAAAAAAAATTTGTTTTCAGTTGAAGAACGAATTGAAATGATACGCCGCGCAACAAGCGGCATGGAAGAGGTTGAAGTCGTAGCATTTGATGGCCTGTTAGTGGAATTGATGAAAAAACTGGAATGCAAGATCATTATCCGCGGACTCCGAACCGGTACGGATCTTGAACTCGAACAACAGCTTTCTGTCATTAATGGCAAATTGTTTCCCGGCGCGGAA
This sequence comes from Christensenella tenuis, assembly GCF_014287795.1. GTDB lineage: Bacteria > Bacillota > Clostridia > Christensenellales > Christensenellaceae > Christensenella > Christensenella tenuis. Next base: position 553,019 of record NZ_JACOON010000001.1, on the reverse strand, counting down.
ACGGTTGCGCTTCTTTCCAAACCGGAAACCTACTTCATCAGTTCGAGCGCAGTACGTGAATTAATTGAGTTTCGCGCAGATATATCCGATTATGTTCCAAAAGAAGTGGCAGATATGATAAACGGAGGAATTGCAAAATGAAAGTCTATGATTTGCTGAATGAGATTATTGAAGAGGTAGACAACAGCCGAAAGTCTCTGTTTGGAAATAAGAAAACGATCGATGTAGATTTTGTTCTGGAAATATTGGAAGAAATCAAAGCGGCATTGCCAGACGAAATTGTATATGCGCAGGAGATTCTGGATCATAAGCGGGAAATCATTGATTCAGCGCAGGGCAAGGCAAAAAATATTCTGGATGGGGTGGATAACCGTTTATCCGAACTGGTCGAGGAACATAAGGTGACGCAGCTGGCCTATGAAAAGGCGAACCGCGTCATTGATACGGCGCAGAAACAAGCATATGAAATTCGTGTGAACGCAAACGATTATGCGGTAAATGTTCTCGAGGATTTATCCTCCTATATGAAGGAGTACATGGATATCATCAAAGAGAACCAGTCTAATTTTATTAATAAAAAGAATAAAGATCAGGCAGAATTTGAATAAAATGTTTAAAAAGAAATCTTTACGTTATTGGAAAATAAAGTAAAGATTTTTTTATGGAGAGAAAACATATGGCAAAAGTTAAAAAAATGGGACTCGCACTTGGAGGCGGTTCAGCCCGTGGATTTGCGCACATCGGCGTGCTTCGGGTCATGATTGAAAACAGAATTCCTATTGACTCGATTGCCGGCTGCAGCATGGGGGCTTTGATCGGAGGAATTTATGCGTCAGAAGCCGATCTTGAAACGCTGGAGAATTTGGCGGTCGTATTTGATTATAAAAAATATTTTGACCTGACTTTGTCTTCCAAAGGCTATGTGAAGGGGAGCAAAGTACAGGAACTGATCAAATTGATGACCAAGAATAGCATGATTGAGAAATCGAAAATTCCGTACTGTTGCATTGCAACATGCCTCTGCGATGCCAAATTGAAAAGATTTACGGAAGGGCCGATCCATGAAGCGGTCCGGGCAAGCATTTCTATTCCAGGAATGTTTACGCCGCACGTGATTGACGGAGTTTCCTATGTAGACGGCGGCGTGATTGACCGTACGGCGATTGACGCTGCGTGGGCAATGGGACCGGATGTGGTTGTGGCGGTGGACGTGGGATACAGGGGAGAAAAAATCACTCCTCCGAAAAGTATAATTGGGCTTGCACAAGCCTCTTTTTCGGTGGCGGATTGGCATCTTGCACAGACCAATTTACCCAAAGCGAGCATGTGTATCTTTCCTGACGTCAGCGGAATTTCCGGAAGCCAGTATAAAGATATACAGGACATTATAGCCCGCGGCGAAGAGGCTGCACATGCAGCGCTTCCGCAAATTAAGGAACTGATTGAAATCAAATAACAATAAGCTTCTGTGTGAAATCGCGCTTTGAAGGCGCGATTTTTTTTGTGAACAGGGAATAAATATCTGTAGCAAGCAAGTCTGCATCAAACAGCAAGCTGTCCGGAAATTCTGCCGCCCTTGTCACGATCGGAATCTTGGCGTGTGCCGAAAGGTAGGAAAGCAGATCAATGGAATCCTGTCGGATTCCCAGCACGCGTGCATAAAGCGGCAGAAGTTTCAATTTTCTCATTTGTTCTTTAGTAATACCAAACAAAGAGTGGAGTAAAATGCGTTGAATACGGGAATGAGGATAACGCTTACTGGCAATCCGGAAGACGAGGTCATTATAATTTTGGGCTTTTTTTGCAGCGCTAAAGATCCTGTGTTCCAAACCTTCGCACACCCCGTAGATGGTTCCGATTTCTTGAACGGTCATGCGGCGTAGTTGAAACATGAGAAATGGAAACATGGACTCAGGAAATACGGGCGTACTGCGAGAGCAAGATGCATTGTCCGGAAGATAATTTTTATAGATGTCATTCCCATCCTTGATCGCGCCGCGAATAGCACGTGCACTGGAATAAGAAGGCGCAAGAGCATTTTCGGAATATCCTGAACCGATACGTTCAACTGGAATGGGCTGAAGCTTGCTTTTTTGCCGATGCATTGCTTTCAGATATTCAATAGCAAGAATGTTGTTTGGCTGCCTCCATACTACGGCATCGGCTTCGGGTAAAAGGTGGGAAAGGGCGTGCGCGCGTGCAGATGGGAAGGAAAGGCCTCTGCCAAGATTTTGCCGCAGGATATTACGGAATTCAGGAGATTCGGCGCACAGAAGCTGTGCCGCACGCTTCATGAAGTCAAGATCCGTATTCTCTGCGCCGAAAGAAAGATATTCTACACAATTAAGCGCATCCAAAATAGAAATACCGCCTTCGGCAAATCCTTCCGCGCTTTGTGTGGCATAGGCAAAAGGCAGTTCCAAAACAAGGCTGACTCCACCCAAAAGGGCCGACCTTGCACGCGTCCATTTATCCCAGACCGCGGGTTCGCCGCGTTGTGTAAAATTTCCGCTCATAACACAAATAATGTGATCTGCGCCACACTTTTCACATGTCTTTTGAATATGGTATGCGTGCCCCGTATGAAAGGGATTGTATTCTGCGATGATTCCTGCGATTTTCATAAAATACCTTTGCAAAGCAGTGTTTTTTTATATATAATATATGAGTGTCATTATAGCAGAGAAATCAAAAAATTTAAAATTCATTTTATAAAATCGTGAGGTGCAGAAAAATGTCATTAATGGACAAAATCAAGGATAAGGCAAAATCGGTCAAGAAAAATATCGTTTTGCCGGAGGGAAGCGAACCGCGTACCATTGAAGCGGCGGCTAAAATCGCCAGTGAAGGAATTGCAAATGTAATTCTGCTGGGCGACGAGCAGGAAATTGAAAAAGCAAATACTAAGCACGTTGATCTCTCCGGAGCGACGATTATCAATCCGGTGACCTCTCCAAAGCTTCAGGAATACGCCGATATGTTCTACGAAATGCGCAAGAAAAAAGGAATCACGCCTGAACAAGCGCTTGAAACTACGAAAGATCCGCTTTATTATGCGGTTTTAATGATTAAGGCAAATGATGCAGACGGTATGGTATCCGGGGCGATTCATTCTACAGGCGATACGCTGCGCCCTGCGCTGCAGGTAATCAAGACAAAACCGGGCGTACCGATTGTGTCTAGCTGCTTCATCATGGAACATCCAGACAGCAAATGGGGCCAGGAAGGCGTGATGGTGTTTGCGGATTGCGCAGTGAATATTGATCCAAATGCAGAAGAGCTTGCAGCCATTGCGGTTGCGTCTGCGGATTCGGCAAAAGACCTTGCAGGGATTGACGATCCAAAGATTGCAATGTTGTCTTTTTCAACCAAGAACAGTGCGAAGCATGAGCATGTAGACAAAGTGATCGAAGCGACAAGACTCGCCAAAGAAATGGCGCCGGAACTGAATATTGACGGAGAATTACAGGCGGATGCGGCGTTGATTGAATCGGTTGGTCAATTAAAAAGCCCGGGCAGTAAGGTTGCAGGACATGCAAACGTATTGATCTTCCCGGATATCCAAGCGGGGAATATTGGATATAAATTGGTTCAAAGGCTGGGCGGGGCAGAAGCAATCGGCCCGATCTGCCAGGGACTCGCACGCCCGGTGAACGATCTTTCACGCGGATGCAGTGTGGATGATATTGTTTCTGTTGTGGCGATCACGGCAGTACAGGCTCAATCTTTCTAATTGAAAAAGGGGTACGGAAAAATGAAAAATGTTCTGGTAATCAACGCGGGGAGTTCTTCACTGAAATATCAACTGATCGATATGGAAAGTGCGGACGTTATCGCAAAAGGTCTTGTTGAAAGAATTGGTATTGACGGATCTGTCATTAAGCATAAACCAGCAGGAAAAGACAAGGTAGAAATCGAAACGCCTATGAAAGACCACAACGATGCGATGAAGCAGGTTATTGCTGCGCTTACGGATTCTGTACACGGCGTAGTGTCTGATCTTTCCGGTATCTGTGCGGTTGGGCACCGTATCGTTCACGGCGGTGAGAAGTTCAGTGAATCCGTATTGATTACGGATGAAGTTATGGAAGCGATCAAGGAAAATATTGAGCTTGCCCCGCTCCATAATCCAGCAAACCTGATGGGGATTGACGCTTGCCGCGCACTGATGCCCGATGTGCCGATGGTCGGTGTCTTTGATACGGCATTCCATGCAAATATGCCCCAAAAGGCATTCCTGTATGGAATTCCTTACACGGCTTACACGGACTATAAAGTCAGAAGGTACGGCTTCCACGGGACATCCCATAAATATGTTTCGAGGCGGGCAGCCGAATTGCTCGGCAAGGACATCAAAGACCTTAAAATCATCACCTGCCACCTTGGCAATGGCTCCTCTGTTGCTGCGGTTGACGGCGGTGTTTCTGTGGATACTTCCATGGGATTTACGCCGTTGGAGGGCCTCGTAATGGGAACGCGTTCGGGGGACCTCGATGCGGCAATTGTTCCATATCTTATGGATAAGATGCATATGGATGTTAATCAGGCAATCAACTACCTCAATAAGGAGTCGGGCGTATGGGGGATTTCCGGTGTTTCGAGCGATTTCCGCGACCTTTGGGCAGAAGAGGAAAAAGGAAACGAACGGGCAAAGCTTGCGCTTGACGTATTTAACTACCGTCTGAAGAAATTTATTGGTTCTTATGCGGCTGCAATGGGCGGCGTTGACGTCATTACTTTTGCAGGCGGCGTAGGCGAAAACGACTGGGATGTCCGCAAGCATGCTCTTGAAGGTCTTGAGTTTATGGGCGTAAAGTTAGATAAGGAGAAAAACGACGGTCTGCGCGGAGAGGAAATGGATATCTCGGCTCCCGACTCAAAAGTGAAGATTCTCGTAATCCCGACAGACGAAGAAATGACGATTGCAAAGGACACCTACGATATTTGTTGCAAGTAAACTTTGCGGTACGAGGCTTCCGGCGAGAAAAAACAGTTGACAAGCCCGCTGCATAAAAATATAATGTAGTGGTACTCGTTTTCTTGCATGGAGAAGAGCAATGATAGAGATAGACATTCGGGAAGCGTTGAAAAACGAAGGAAAGGTTTATTCTTTCCATTATGATGGAATTCCCGATTTGAGCGAAGAGATAGATTTCGCAAGGCCGCTCGTTCTCGATGCGGAATATAGTGTGCTCGACCGGAAGGTTTCTGTGAAGGGGACTTTTGAAACAGCGCTTAACACTGTTTGTGATCGATGCCTTGAAGAGATGGAAACAAGGGTTTCCTACCGCTTTGATGAAACATTTTTTCGGGACGGTATGCAGGAAGAAGAGGATTATACATACGCGGGCGGCTTGTTATCGCTTGATAAGATGGTGTATGATGCAATTGTTTTGAGCTTACCGCATCAGCTGTTATGTAGTGAAGACTGCAAAGGAATTTGCCCGGCATGCGGGCAAAATTTAAACAGCGGATCGTGCGGATGCAAACAGAAAGATACGGATGAGACAAATCCGTTTGCAAAATTAAAGGGATTGTTTTGACCTTAAGGGAGGTGTGTGAAAATGGCAGTACCAAAGAATAGAACGTCGAAGCAGCGTAAACATACGAGAAGAGCGCATTGGAAACTGACGGCTCCAGCCGTATCGCAGTGTCCGCAGTGCCACCAGCCAAAACTGGCTCACAGGGTTTGCCCGAATTGCGGTTATTATAACGGCAGGCTGGCAGTTGCTCCGAAAGAAGCGGCAAAATAAGAAAGAACTGAAAGGTTTGCCATGAGCAAGCCTTTTTTGTTTTCATCTCTTTGAAAAATACAGATTTTCGTGTATACTGTATCTATTGTATTTCGTTTGACAGGGGAGACGGCATGAAGATTATCATTGACGCGATGGGCGGCGATCATGCGCCGGAGGAAATAGTGGCAGGCGTGCTGGCTGCGCTTGAAAAGTTTAGCGACACCTCTTTTTTGCTGGTAGGAGATGAAGCGGGAATCAGGGCATTGCTTGCGGATCGGGCCTATGATAAGGAACGGGTGGAAATTGTCCCTACAACCCAGGTGATTGAAATGGATGATTCGCCTGTGAAAGCTCTGAAAGAAAAGCGGGATTCCTCAATGGTGGTGGCACTTCACCTTTTAGCGGAAAAAAAGGGGGACATGCTGATTTCAGCAGGCTGTACGGGCGCCCTTGTCGCGGGATCCACCTTGATTGTGAAACGCCTTCCTGGCATCAAGCGTCCGGCGCTTGCACCGGTGCTTCCTTCACAGACGGGCGAGGTACTTCTGATTGACGGTGGAGCAAATGCGGACTGCAAACCCCAGTATTTGCAGCAATTTGGTGTTATGGGCAGCATTTATATGCAAAAAGTATTCGGTATTGCTTCGCCGCGGGTAGCACTCATTAACAATGGTGCAGAAGAAGAAAAGGGCAGTGAACTGACGAAAAAAGCATACCAGCTGCTAAAGCAGGCGCCTATTAATTTTGTAGGAAATGCGGAAGGACGGGAGCTTCTTTCCGGTGAATTTGATGTGTTGGTATGCGATGGGTTTACTGGGAATATCGTCCTTAAATTTTTGGAAGGTTGTGCCAAGACGATTCTAGGTATGTTAAAGGGATACGTCAAAGAGAGCGGAAGCGCTAAATTCGGATACCTGTTTATGAAAGGCTCTTTTGGGAAACTAAAACAGAAGATGGACTATAAGGAATACGGCGGCGCGCTTCTTTTGGGACTGAATGGCGGAGTCATGAAGGCACACGGGAGTTCGAACCGGGATGCAATTTTCCACGCGATTGCAGCGGCAAGAAAATTTATCGCAGGAGACGTGGTGGGAACAATAGGGCAGGAAATGGTAAAGTTGGCGGATGCAGATGAGTGATCGTGAACTTGAAAACAGAATTGGATATTCTTTTGAAGACCAGTCGCTTTTAACGCGCGCACTTACACATCCATCCTGTGGGAATATGCCTAATTATGAACGGTTGGAATTTTTGGGAGACGCGGTGATTGAGTTGATCATCAGCGACGACTTATTTCAGAATTACCGGGATTTTTCGGAGGGAATGCTGACGCAGCGGAGGGCAGATATCGTTTGCTCTAAATCTCTTGCACGGATCGCCCAGTCGATTGATCTTGGAAGATATATTGTTCTCGGAAAAGGCGAGGAAGAATCAGGGGGCAGGAAGAAAACTTCCATATTGGAAAACGTGATGGAGGCGCTTATGGGCGCTGTTTATGTGGATGGCGGATTTGCGGAGGCACAGCGGGTGGTACGTACTTTATTTGCGGATGCGGTACGCAGCGCCATGAATGGAAAGAATGAAAATGATTACAAGTCGCAGTTTCAGGAACTTGTGCAAAGGACGGTAAAACAGGAAATATCTTATCAAGTAATCCGTCAGGAAGGACCGCCGCATAATACAGTGTTTTACGTACAGCTCTCTGTAGGCGGAAAAGCTTTGCATGAAGGTATAGGAAATTCCAAAAAAGAAGCAGAGCAAAATGCAGCCAAATCCGCAATTGAGGATTTCGAAAAAATTTATAAGGGGTAGAATGTGATGTTTGAATTTGAATCAGTAAAAAATACGGATCAGGAAATCTACGACTCTATGATGCGTGAGTTAAACCGGCAAGAGCATAATATTGAGTTAATTGCTTCGGAGAATTTTGTATCGCCGGCAGTCATGCAGGCAATGGGATCCCATCTGACCAACAAATATGCGGAGGGATATCCGGGAAAGCGTTATTATGGCGGATGCCAGTTCGTAGACGAAGTAGAAGAGCTCGCGCGTGAACGTGCAAAGAAACTGTTCGGCGCAGAACATGCAAACGTCCAGCCGCATTCGGGCGCGCAGGCCAATACGGCAGTGTATTTTGGCGTTCTTGAGCCGGGCGATACAATTTTGGGGATGAATCTCTCCCATGGCGGACACCTGACACACGGAAGTCCGGTTAATCTTTCGGGAAAATATTTTAATATCGTACCTTATGGTGTAAGCGAGAAGGATGAAAAAATTGATTATGACAAGCTTTCCGATCTTGCGCAGGAACACAAACCAAAAATGATTGTCGCCGGTGCGAGTGCCTATCCCCGCACGATTGACTTTGCAAAGTTTAGGGAAATTGCGGATTCGGTGGGTGCCTACCTGATGGTAGATATGGCGCATATTGCAGGCCTTGTAGCAGCGGGACTGCATCCCAACCCGGTGCCCTATGCACACTTCACAACCACCACAACACATAAGACGCTGCGTGGACCGCGCGGAGGTATGATCCTGTGCTCGGAGGAATATGCAAAAATTGTAGACAAAGCTATTTTTCCGGGGACGCAGGGCGGACCGCTTATGCATGTGATTGCAGCAAAAGCGGTATCTTTCCATGAAGCTTTGCAGCCGGAATTCAAAGAATACCAGAAACAGATTGTGAAAAATGCAGCAGCTCTCGCAAAGACGCTGACAGACAATGGTCTGCGTCTTGTTTCCGGTGGGACGGACAACCACCTGATGCTGGTTGATGTAGGAGAAAAGGAAAAGACGGGGAAAGAAATTGAAGCCCTGCTTGACACTGTAAATATCACGGTCAATAAAAATACCATTCCGTTTGAAACATTAAGCCCGTTTGTTACAAGCGGTATCCGTATTGGAACGCCTTCGGTGACGACGCGGGGCATGAAAGAAACGGAAATGGAGACAATCGGAAAATTGATAGCGGATATGATCCTGGGTGGAGAGACGTCTTCTGATCAAGTGAAAAAGAGTGTTTTGGAGCTCTGTGAAGCTTTCCCGCTGTACAAATAGAAATAAAGGCGGAAATTGAGTCGGGCGGAAGATTCTTCCGCCCGATTTTAGGGAAGTATAAATGATTGTAAAACAAGTGGATCCCGGCAGTATCGCCGAAGAATGTGAAATTTCCCCAGGCGATGTTTTGCTGTCAATCAACGGACACCGGCTTCGGGATTATATCGATTATATTTATGAGCTTGCCGGAGATGAAATCCTTCTCACCGTCCGAAAAAAAGATGATGTTCTCGAAGAAATTGAGATTGAAAAGGAACCGTATGAAGAATTAGGGATTACCTTTGAAAATGACGGTTTCGGACGGAAGATCAGTTGCCGGAATAAATGTGTGTTTTGCTTTGTGGACCAGATGCCAAAGCGTATGCGCCGAACACTTTACGTCAAGGATGATGATTGGCGTATGTCTTTTTTGATGGGAAGTTATGTGACGCTTACTAACCTCACTGAGGACGAGATCGGGAGAATTATAGAACAAAGGATTTCGCCCCTTTATGTCTCGGTGCATGCATATGACAATGAACTGCGCAAACTTCTTTTTGGAAATGAAGATGCCGGAAAAACATTCGGACTGATTCGTCGTTTCGTGGATCATGGTATTCGTATGCACACACAGATTGTAATGTGTGAGGGACTGAACAGCGGTGCCATATTGCAAGAGACAATTGAACAGCTATATCGGCTTTTTCCGGGGGTACAATCTGTTGCGGTGGTGCCTGCGGGCCTTACGAAGCATCGGAAAGGGCGTTATCCTCTTTCGCCGGTAAGCAAAGATTGCGCGCGCGAAACAATCCGTTTGATTGAAGCATTTCAAAAACAGTTTCTGGAAGAAACCGGGGAAACGCGTTTTGTATTTGCTTCGGATGAAATGTATATCCGCGCGAACTTAGAACTTCCTTCTTATGAGGAATACGAAGATTTTGTACAGATTGAAAACGGCGTAGGGCTCGTGAAGATGTTTCTTCATGATGCATATGAGGCGTTAGGACTTCTGCGCGGCGAAAAGCCGCGTTATCAGAAGATCGGCTTTATTACGGGAAAAGATTTTTATCCCTTTCTTAAGGAGCTTGCGAAGCAAATTGAGGATGTATTTGACATCAAGATAACCGTTTATCAGGTCAGGAATGATTTTTTTGGAGAGACAATTACAGTTGCGGGCCTCCTGACCGGAAGCGATGTGATGGCTCAGGTGAAACGAGGGGATGAACAGGCTTTGTTTTTAAGCCGATGCTGTTTTAAGGAAAATGAAAACGCGATGCTTGACGAGGTAACGTTGGAAGAACTTGCAGATGCGTTTGGTGTTCCCTGTTATAAAGCGAGCGGGGACGGGTATGAAGTAATACAGATGTTGCTCAAGGAATGAGGAAAGTTTTATGGCAAAACCATTGGTTGCAATTGTGGGGCGGCCCAATGTAGGAAAATCTACATTTTTCAACCGGATAACAGGAACAAAATTAGCGATTATTGAAGATACGCCGGGTGTAACGCGGGACCGTATTTATGCGGACGCAGAATGGCTCGGAAGGGAATTCACGCTTGTTGATACGGGTGGCGTGGATATGAATACGGAAGATGTTCTTTTGCGGCAGATGCGTATGCAGGCAGAACTTGCGATTGAAGCCGCACAGTTGATCCTCTTTTTTGTGGATGGAAAAACGGGCATCACTTCGGAAGACTACGAGGTGGCAAAAATGCTTCGAAAATCCGGCAAACCCGTCATCGTAGTGGTAAACAAAACGGATAACCAGAACGACGAACAGAATGTTTATGATTTTTACGAGCTTGGACTGGGTGATGTCGTCGGGATATCTTCATCGCAAGGGCTTGGAATCGGCGACTTGCTTGACGATGTGATTGAGGAGATTGGCGAATATGAAAGCGGAGGAGAAGAGGATGATACTTTAAAAATTGCGCTCGTTGGGAAACCAAACGTCGGAAAATCCTCCCTGACCAACAAGATTCTTGGATACGACCGCGTAATTGTAAGCGATATTCCAGGGACGACACGCGATGCAATCGACTCTTTATTTGAACGCGACGGACAAAAATATACAATTATAGATACGGCGGGAATGCGCAAAAAAGGACGTATTGACGATAAATCAATTGAACGGTACAGCGTGATTCGCTCGCTTGGGGCGGTCCGCCGCGCAGATGTCGTGGTTGTCATGATTGATGCAACCGAAGGAATCACGGAGCAGGATGTTAAAGTTGCCGGATATGTTGACTCCGAAGGAAAACCGTGTGTCATTGCCGTCAATAAGTGGGACGCAATTGAAAAAGATACGTACACCATTGAGGAATATAATAAAAAAATCGCTGCGGATCTGGCATTTATGCCATACGCACAGCGCATTTATATTTCAGCACAGACCGGCCTGCGCATTGACAAACTGTTTCATATGCTGCATGCGGCATATGAAAATAACATCCGGCGCATACCCACCGGGATATTGAACGATTGCCTGCAGGATGCCATCACAGCGGCAGAACCGCCCTCGACAAACGGCAGGCGGTTAAAAATTTATTATATGACGCAGGTTAGCATAAAGCCGCCTACATTCGTATTATTTGTTAACGAAACAGCATTGATGCATTTTTCCTATCAGAGATACCTGGAAAATTATTTGCGTAAAACATTTGACTTTACAGGTACGCCGATTAAAATAATAGTTAGACAAAAGAGCGACGAGAAAGGGGAATGAGGTATGAATGAAAATTTAATACTTGTTTTATGCGCCGTCATTGCATACCTTTTAGGATCCATTTCATTTTCCTATATTTTCACTAAGAAAATCAGGCATGAAGATATCCGGAAAAAGGGTAGCGGAAATGCCGGTACAACAAATGTGTTGCGCAGTTATGGATGGGGAATGGGACTCCTTGTATTTGCCGGAGATGTGCTGAAGGGGTTGCTTGCAGCGCTGATCGGCCTGCATTTCGGGGGAGAAATCGGGCTGTGCGTAGCGGGCGTATTTGCGATTGTAGGGCATAATTACTCTTGTTTTCTGAATTTTAAGGGCGGGAAGGGAATTGCCGCAACGATTGGCGTGCTGCTCATTATCCAGACCATACCGACGTTAATTATTTTTACAATTGCCATTATCATCGTTATTTCAACGAAGATTATGAGCATTGGCTCCATCATCGGCCTTATCCTGAGCGCTGTGGCCGCTTTTATTGTCGCGCCGGGAGATCCTTATCACTATATCGCGGTACTTGTGATTGCACTTCTGGGGATCTGGAGCCACCGCGAGAACATAGAGCGGTTGATTCATGGAAATGAACGAAAGCTGAGCCTGTCCAAAAAGTAAAAAATGCTTGCATAAAGGGCGCTGTTATGGTATTCTTAAATAGGTTAATAAATGCTTGACTAAAGAGTGGGAGTGAAAACCCACTCTTTCGCATTATGAATACTTTTTGCAGGAGATGTTATGGCAAAAAATACACGTGCCATGGTGGAAGAAATCGCCGTACCGATTATTGAGGCGCTTGGATTTGAATATGTGGATACGGAATACGCAAAACAGGGACAGGATTGGCTGCTTACGGTTTATATCGATAAAATTGGCGGTGTGCTCATCGATGACTGCGAAGCGGTGAGCCGCGCGATAGAAACCGTCCTTGACGAGAGGGATTTGATTGCCGAAAGCTATATCCTGTGCGTATCTTCGCCGGGGCTTGACCGTCCGCTGAAAAACGAACGCGATTATAAGCGCTGCTTGGGGCAAAAAGTGGATGTAAAGCTGTACAAGCCGTTTTTGGAGAAAAAAGAGTATACTGGCGTGCTTTCGGCGTATACGCCAACGAGCATCACCATTGAGACGGCTGAAAACGAGATTATCTTCGAATGTAAGGAAGTTGCAAAGCTTTCCTTGCACTTGGATTTTTGATAAGGAGATAGGGATATGAATACGGAATTTATGGAAGCTTTATCAGATCTGGAGCATGATAAGGGAATCAAAAAAGATGTTTTGCTGGAAGCGATTGAGACGGCATTGATTTCGGCCTATAAGCGCCATTTTGGAACAGATCAGAACGCACGTGTTGAAATTGATGGGGATACGGGCGAAATTAAAGTATTTGCAATCAAAAATGTAGTGGATGAAGTGGAAGACGAAGATACAGAGATCTCTGTAGAGGATGCGCATGCGATTCACGAGAAATATGAGGCGGGAGATGTACTCGAAACAGAAGTGACGCCGCGCGATTTTGGACGTATCGCGGCGCAGACTGCCAAACAGGTTGTAGTGCAGCGGATCCGCGAAGCAGAGCGGGGTATTATTTACGACCAGTATTCAGAAAAAGAGAATGAAGTACTGACTGCCATTGTCCATAGAATTGAGCGCGGAAACGTTTATGTAGAGCTGGGACGTGCGGAAGGCATTATTCCCGTAAGCGAAACGGTTTATTCGGAGCAGTATAACATCAATGACCGGCTTAAGGTTTATGTCCTTGAAGTGAAAAAGACAAACAAGGGGCCGCAGATCATTGTTTCGCGTACCCATCCGGCATTGATCAAACGTTTATTTGAAATTGAAGTGCCCGAAATTCGCCAGAATGTTGTACAGATTAAAAGTATTGCGCGTGAAGCGGGCGGGCGTACAAAAATTGCTGTATGGAGCGATGAAAAAGATGTCGATCCGGTTGGAGCTTGCGTAGGACATAAGGGAACGCGCATTGAAAAGGTTGTAGAAGAATTGGGCGGAGAAAAGATTGACGTAGTTCCGTGGAGTTCGGACCCGATCGAGTTTATTGCAAATGCCCTGAGGCCGGCAAAGGTTGTCATGGTTCAGATTAATGAGGACGAAAAAGCAGCGAAAGTTATTGTACCAGATTACCAGCTCTCCCTTGCAATTGGCAAGGAAGGGCAAAATGCGCGTCTTGCTGCAAAGCTGACAGGTTGGAAAATAGATATTAAGAGCCAGTCACAGACGGAACAGGAAGTTTTCGGTGAAGCGTTTGCAAATGCGGACACTAGCTTCGATTCGCTTGCAGATACTTTTGGCGTAGTTGATCGGTTGAACGAAGAATCGGCAGTGGAAGAGGCAGAAGAGGAGCTGATCCTGGATGAGCTTGCTAAGAATGAAGGTGAAGAGGACGAGGGTGTTTCGGATCAGGAGGAAACTAAGTAAGCGATGACGGGCGGAAATAAAAAACAGCCTGTAAGGATGTGTATTGCCTGCCGCTGCGGAAAACCGAAGCGGGAGCTTATACGGATCGTGCGGACAAAAGAAGGCGCGCTTTCCATAGATAAGACGGGGAAGGCGCCGGGACGCGGCGCCTATGTGTGCGCAGATCAAGCATGTATTGAGAAAGCCAAAAAAATTTTTCCTAAGATCCTGCATTGCGAAATGGATGGAGAACTCTATGAAATGCTTATAGAGATTGTGAGCGGTTATGGAAAATGAGAAGTTCCTGAGATTCCTCGGGCTTGCGGCGCGGGCTGGAAAGATTATATGCGGCGCCCAGGGAGTTGACCAGGCGGTAAAGAAAAGGAAGGCGAAACTCGTTGTTGCAGACGGCGGCGCTTCCGAAAATACAAAAAAGCAAATAAAGGATGCGTGTGCCTACTATCACGTAAAGTGCATCATTCTTGATGAGTGTGGAGTGCTTGGCAAAAGCATCCATAAACCAAACAATAAAGTCATAGGAATAGTGTGTCCGCAGTTTGCACAAAGTGCATGGGACAAATATAACGCTATCTCCGGGGGTGAAACTATTGAGCAAGATTAAAATTTTAGAAACAAACAAATCGCTTCTCGCAAATGCGCAGAATATTTTCAACCGTATTTTGGAAATGCAAACGGAGGCAGACGGCCAAATCCGTGATATAAAGACTATCGAGTCTAAAATTCTTGATATAGAGAAAGTCAGGAACGAAAAGGCGCGCGCTGAAAAAGAAGAGCAACAGCGCATGGAAGAAGAAGCCCGGAGAATGGCAGAGCAAAAGGCGGCGGAAGAAAAAGCTGCTGCTGAGCAAAAAACAGCGCCGGAAATTGTGAAAGCAACGGAAGAAACGCCAAAGCCGGAAGTGAAGGAAGAGGAGAGCGCGAAAGCTGCTCCTGAAAAGAAAGAGCAGCCTGCTGCACCTGCGGCGGCGTGTCCACAGATGCAACAGCCGCAGCGAATGGAGGCTAAGACAAAGCCATCGGTTCCGCCGAAGCAAGCGGCGTCCAGACAGGCGGTCCCCCAGAAGCAGGAAGCGAAAGAAGGTCAGAAGAAGCAAGAGCGGATGGAAACAAAACCGGCTAAGAAATTTGCAAATACGAACGCAAAACCGGGCGGTTTTGAGCATGGCAAAAAAACAAAAAAGCAGCTTGAAGACGAGCGTGCCAAACGGCCGAAAATTAAAGAACGCGTTTTTAATATTGATGACGACGATTTTCCGAAGGGATCCAGAAAACGCCATAAAAAGCAACAGCAGCCAAAGGTAGTCATCGAACCAATTAAAATTGAAAAAGCAGTGATTACGGAAGAAACGATTTCCGTAAAGCTTTTCTCGGAAAAAATAGGAAAACCGGTTTCCGAAATTTTGAAAAAACTGCTTCTGCTGGGCATGATGTCCACCATCAATTCCCAAATTGATTTTGATACGGCGACACTGGTGGCTGGTGAGTTTGGAATTGAACTGGAGCAGAAAATTGAAAAAACGGCAGAAGACATCCTGATTGAGGAAGCGCCTGATACGGAAGAGCAGCTTTTAAAGCGCCCGCCGATTGTTACAATTATGGGCCATGTTGATCATGGTAAAACGTCTTTGCTTGATAAAATCAGGCAATCCAAGGTGACGGAAGGCGAGGCTGGGGGCATCACACAGCATATTGGTGCCTATCAGGTAGAACTGAACGGTGAAAAAATTACATTTATTGATACACCTGGCCACGAAGCGTTTACAGCGATGCGCGCCCGTGGCGCCCAGGTAACGGACATAGCGATTATTGTAGTCGCGGCGGACGACGGCATCATGCCTCAGACGGTTGAGGCCATCAACCATGCTAAGTCAGCTGATGTCCCGATTATTGTGGCTGTGAACAAGATCGACCGGCCAAATGCCAATGTGCAGAAGATTATGCAGGAGCTTACCGAACATGACCTCCTGCCCGAAGAATGGGGCGGACAAACGATTGTTGTTCCGGTCTCTGCAAAGACGGGTGAAGGAATTGAAAAGCTCCTTGAGATGATTTTGTTGGTTGCGGAGGTTCAGGAACTGAAAGCAAATCCAGATCGTCTTGCAAAGGGAACTATTGTAGAGGCGCAGCTTGATAAAGGGCGCGGACCGGTTGCTACTGTATTGGTGGAAACAGGTACGCTCCGAACGGGCGATACAATTATCGCAGGTACGGCTTACGGCCGGGTACGCGCTATGGTAAACGATCTTGGGAAAACGGTGAACGAGGCGTTTCCATCTCAGCCGGTTGAAGTGATTGGCTTTTCCGAAGTCCCTGCGGCAGGAGATATTCTGCATGCCGCTCCTGCGGATAAGCTTTCCAAACAGGTTGCAGAAGAGCGGAAAGATAAGCAAAAGGCGGAAATGCTCAAGAAGATGTCCAAAGTTTCGCTGGATGACCTGTTTAACCAGATCGCAGAAGGGCAGATCAAGGATTTGAATATTGTCATCAAAGCGGATGTACAAGGCTCTGTTGAAGCGGTAAGACAGTCTCTGGAAAAACTGTCCAATGAAGAGGTACGTGTGCGTGCTATTCATTGCGGAGTCGGCGCGATCACAGAAACGGACGTTATGTTGGCCTCGGCCGCAAATGCTATCATCATCGGGTTTAATGTCCGGCCGGATAATATGGCACAGACGGCGGCGGAACATGAGAAAGTTGACATCAGGCTATACCGCATTATTTATAAGGCAATCGAAGATATTACTGCTGCCATGAAAGGCATGCTTGAGCCTGAATTTGAAGAACTTGTCATCGGTCACGCCGAGGTTCGGCAGACCTTTAAAGTTTCTGCTGTGGGAACGATTGCGGGCTGCTATGTGACGGACGGACTGATCCGCAGAAATGCACAGGCGCGTTTGCTTCGTGATAATGTGGTTATCTATGAAGGAGCACTCAGTTCTCTAAAACGCTTTAAGGATGACGCCAAGGAAGTGGCGCAGGGGTATGAGTGCGGACTTTCCCTCGAACGTTTTGACGATATCAAAGAAGGCGATGTTGTGGAATGTTTTGAGATGCATGAAATCGCACGGTAAGGAGTGAATATCCATGGCGACGAATCGGTTAAGCAGGATTGATGAAGAGGTAAAACGCGCGCTTGCTGAAATCATCAGAGACGATGTAAAGGATGACCGGTTGTCTGAAATGACGACTGTAACTAAGGTAGAAATTACATCCGACCTGAAATTTGGCAAGGTATACATTAGCGTATATGACACAGAGAAAAAAAGACGCGCTTCAATCGACGCGCTCAACCATGGAGCCTCCTTTATTCGTACAAAGCTGGCAAGGGCTGTGGATTTGCGGCGGGTGCCTGAGCTTACTTTTGTATTGGACGATTCGATTGAGTATGGCATCAAAATTTCTAAGTTAATTGACGATGTAAAAAGTAAGGAAATAAAATGAAAGAAGTTGTCACTTTTTTAGAAACGCATCATAAATTTGCAGTGCTTACCCATTTGAATCCTGACGGAGACGCACTCGGGAGCGCGTATGCGCTTGCTCAAATATTAAATAATCTTGGCAAATGCGCCGAGGTTATTTTATTATGTGAACCGCCGGCGAAATACCGGTTTGGGTGTTTTGAGCATTTATACCGCTTGTTACCAAATGTTATGGCCGCATCATACGATGCTGCGGTTTCGGTGGATTGCGCAACAGCAAAACGGCTTTCGGATGCGCAGGAATTATTCCAGCAGTTACCGAACTGTAATATTGACCACCATATTTCCAACACCAATTACGCGCAAATTAATTATGTAGCTGATTTGCCGGCGACGGGGGAAATTATTTGGCAATTGGGGAAGATATTAGGCGCCGTAGCGGATGAAACGGTACGCATGGCCATCTATATGGCGATTTCTACAGATACCGGGAATTTCACCTATTCCAATACGAAAAAAACAACGCTTGAATTGTTTTCACGTTTAGTGGCAGAGGGATTGCCTTTGTCTGAAATGGCGGAACAGATTTTTAACAGGCGTTCTCTTGGCGCCACAAAGCTGATTGCACGTTTTATTGACAATATCAGGCTTTACAAGAATGGAATGATGGCTATCTCTGTTCTTATGTTGAGCGATATTGAAGAAAGCGGAGCAGATGTATCGGATACGGAGATACTGATTGATTACGCACGTGAGATCGAGGGTGTGGAGATTGCCGCGTTCATTCGGGAGATGAGCCGTGATACCTATAAGGTAAGTCTTCGGGCAAATACATATGCGGACGTAGGCGAACTGGCAGCCCAGTTTGGCGGTGGCGGACATGTCAAAGCGGCTGGATGCATGATGAAAGGAAATATTTACAACGTAACGGAAACGCTGATGAAGGCGGCGGAGAATTATTTGAAGTGAACGGTGTTTTGAATCTATTGAAACCCCCGGCCATGACCTCAAGCGACGTGGTGTTCCATGTGCGCAGGATATTGGGACAAAAAAAGGTTGGACATACGGGGACACTTGATCCGGGTGCGGCGGGAGTGCTGCCGGTTTGCATTGGCCGTGCAACAAAGATTGCAGATTATATTATGCATGGCGATAAGGAATATATTGCGGAGATTACTTTTGGCATGGAGACGGATACTCAGGACAGTTATGGACGCGTGACGCGCGTGTCGGAAGGCGATATTACGCGGAAACAACTGGAATCCATCCTACCGGGTTTTACCGGGAAGCTTTTACAAAAACCTCCTATGTATTCGGCGATAAAACATGAAGGAAAAAAGCTTTATGAGCTTGCGCGCAAGGGGATTACAGTAGAGAAACCGCCGCGGGAAGTATATGTGCATAAATTGGAACTGATACGGGGAATGCAGAACCGCTTTCTTTTACGCATTCGGTGTTCTAAAGGTACCTATATCCGGAGCTTGTGTGCGGATATAGGAAGAGGGCTTTCTGCTTGTGCCCATATGTCGTTCCTCATGAGAACCGAAACGTGTGGGTTTCGGGCGGAAGATGCATATACGCTACCCGAAATTGAAGAATTAGCGGGCGGCGGCAAAGCGGCAGCGGTTGTACAGCCTATGGAACAAGCGGTTTCCTTTTTGGAAACGCTCCGCTGTGATCCATATTTGTACCGTTTTCTTACTAATGGAACACCTGTTGATCTTGGTAAGGCAAATCTCCGGGTGCAGGCCGATACAAATTATGCGGTATATTGCAAAGATGAATTGATTGGCATTGGAAAAAAAGCAGGAAATACGTTGAAACTTGTATCCATGCTGAAGGAATTGGGGGATTCTCGCAGGTGAAACTGCTGACACGAAATGACTTGCCGCTTCAGGAAGAGACCGCCGTTGCAATCGGACTATTTGACGGAATCCATGCGGGACATATGGCGCTCATCGATGAAATAGAGCGTAGGGCGAACCTGAAATCGCTTATTTATACGTTTGACACAAAACCGAATCACGCGGCCTATAAAAACATTTATACCGCAGAGGAAAAGGTTTCTATTTTTGCTTCCATGAATGTGGATATGCTTTATCAGCAGCCCTTTACAAAAGAGTTTTCACAGCTGACAAAGGAAGAATTCTTGGAATATATTGTGGGAAATATGCATGCCAGGCATATTACGGTCGGCTTTGATTTCCGGTTTGGAAGGAATGCGGAGGGGACGGCTGATTATTTGCGCTCGCAGGCGAAGCACTTCGGATACACGGTTTGTATTGTGCCGCCAGTGAAATGCCAGGATGGTAAAATAAGCAGTACGCTGATCCGCGGACATATTGAACGCGGAGAAATGGAGCAGACGGTCTCATTGCTGAAGCGCTTCTACTTCATCGACGGAAAGATTGAAAAAGGAAAGCATCTTGGGTCATCCATTGGTTTTCCGACGGCGAATATTTCAACGGATAAGCTTTTGCCGCGGTATGGCGTTTATGCAACCATCGCCCAGATTGATGGAAAATGTTATCCCGCAGTAACGAATGTAGGCATAAAACCTACCGTTTCGGATGCAGGAATTGCCAATGTGGAGACTTTTATTTTTGGATTTTCGGGAGACGTATATGATGAAAAGATGCGCGTGAATTTCGTATCATTTCTTCGCGGGGAACGGGCGTTCCCAAATGTGGCGGCGCTGCAGAAGCAAATTGCTCAGGACGCACACCTGGCGCAGGAAATGCTGAAGGATTTAGATGTTTACAAAAAGTATATGTTGTGGTAAACTACTTTACATGTGATTATATCGTATGCTCCGATGTACGACAACTCCGACGTCACCGTGGCATCACGAGGTTTCAAAAAAATGGAGGTAAGAAATGGACAAAGCAGTAAAGACGGAAATTATTCAGAAGTATGCCCAAAAAGAAGGGGACACCGGTTCGCCGGAAGTGCAGATCGCCCTTCTTACATACAGGATCAATCACCTGAATGAACATTTGAAACAGTTTAAGAAAGACGCGCATTCACGGCGTGGCCTTCTGAAAATGGTTGGTAAAAGACGTGGCTTGCTCAACTATCTGAAGGAAAAGGATATTGAGCGTTACAGAAGCCTGATCAGCAGCCTGAATTTAAGAAAGTAAGCGATAAGGAGCGGGGCTTGTCTCGCTCTTTTTGCATGCCAGGTGCCGGAACATCATCGGGCGGGAGACGCCTAAGTGGTGTTCCGGTTTTATCGATTCGTTACCAATAGAGGGAATATATAGAAAGAACATAGGAGGAAACTATGCAGGATCACATGTATGAAATGGAACTCGGAGGCCGTACCCTTTCGATAGAGAGCGGCAAGTATGCTTTTCAAGCAGGCGGCTCCGTAATTGTAAGATGTGGAGATACGGCCGTTATGGTAAATGCGACGGGCTCCAAAACAGAACGGGAGGGAATTGATTTTTTCCCGCTCAGTGTAGAATATGAAGAAAAAATGTATGCCGCCGGTAAAATACCGGGAGGCTTTATTAAACGCGAAGGCAGGCCTGCCACCTCGGCAATTCTGGCAGCACGCCTGATTGACCGCCCCATTCGTCCGCTTTTCCCGAAGGGATATTATAAGGATGTTCAAATAGTTGCGACGGTTATGTCTGTTGATCTTGATAATCCGCCGGAAATATTGGCCATGATCGGATCTTCCGCGGCGCTTTCCATTTCCGGACTGCCTTTTGCAGGACCGACGGGTTCCGTTGCGGTCGGAATGGTCGATGGGGAATACATCATCAACCCAAACAGCGAACAACGTGAAAAGAGCAGGCTGAATCTTACGGTATCCGGAACAAAGGATGCGGTGATGATGGTGGAAGCAGGCGCGAAAGAAGTGACTGAAGCGGAAATGCTGGATGCAATTCTGTTCGCGCACGAAGAAATCAAACGAATCTGTGCCTTCATTCAGAATATCAAAGATGATATTGGCAAGCCGGAACAGGAAGTAGAAATCCACAAACCATCGGAAGAAGTAGAAGCTGCCGTTCGTGAGTTTGCTGCGGAAAAAGTGGTCTGGAGCCTCGATACGTTCGAACGTGATGAGCGTGAAGCGCGCCAGGAACAAGTAAAACAGGAGACGATCGAACATTTTGCGGAACAGTTCCCAGAAAGTGCGGGAGATATTGCGGACGTCTTGTATGCAATGACAAAGGAAGTTTTGCGCAGCAAGATTATGAATGACGGTGTACGTCCCGACGGACGCGGATATGAAGATATCCGCCCGATTTGGTGTGAAACCGGCCTTTTCAAACGGACTCACGGAAGTGCGGTATTTACGCGCGGCCTGACACAGGCAATGAATATCGTAACGCTCGGCGGGCTTCGCGAAGGCCAGAACCTGGATGGAATTACGGATGAAGACTTCAAGCGTTATATGCATCATTATAATATGCCTCCGTTCTCTACAGGTGAAGCGAAAATGATGCGCAGCGCTTCTCGCCGGGAGATTGGCCATGGTGCGCTCGCAGAACGCGCGATTGAACCGATGCTTCCCTCCGAGGAGGAATTCCCATACGCAATCCGTGCAGTTTCAGAAGTAATTAGCTCGAATGGTTCGACCTCACAAGCAAGCGTATGCGCCAGCTCGCTTGCATTGATGGATGCAGGCGTACCTATGAAAAAAGCAGTTGCCGGATGCGCTATGGGCTTAATCAAAGATCCTGATACCGGAAAGGTTGTTGTCCTTACGGACATTCAAGGACTTGAAGATTTCATGGGCGATATGGACTTCAAAGTTGCAGGCACAAAAGACGGAATTACTGCAATCCAGATGGACATTAAAATCAAGGGAATCGATAAAGAAATCCTCGAACGGGCGCTGGCGCAAGCCTTACGCGGCAGGCTTTATATCCTCGATAAGATGAACGAAGTTATTTCGGCCCCGCGTGAACATCTCTCGCCCTTTGCACCGAAGATTGTCCAATTTATGATCGATCCGGATAAGATCCGTGAAGTAATTGGTTCAGGCGGCAAAGTAATCAATAAAATTATTGACGATACTGGCGTGAAAATTGACATTGAAGACGATGGCCGTGTGGCGATCCTGACACCGGATGACGAGGCAGCGGCAAAGGCACGCAAAATCATTGAGACGATCGTAAAAGATGTGAAAGTCGGCGAGGTATTCAATGGCAAGGTAACACGCATTATGAACTTTGGGGCGTTTGTGGAGCTTGCTCCGGGGAAAGAAGGAATGTGCCGTATTTCCAATCTCTCCAAAGATTATGTGAAAAAGGTTGAGGACGTGTGCAATATTGGCGACACTTTACTTGTAAAAGTTATCGAGATTGATAAGCAAGGAAGAATCAACCTGACGCATAAAGGTGTAAAACCGGAAGAATTGAACTGAAACGAGTGAGAAAAAGCCGGCTAATGGGGAGCAGCGATAACCGTTTGGGTTCCCGTGTCGGCTTTTTTGTATCATGAAAGGATTTTGTTATGGATGGAACATTTATCAACGAAGAGCTGGAATGCGGAGTGCGCCTGATTGCCGAAAAGCTTCCTAATTTTCATTCGGTAACGGCGGGAATCTGGGTAGGGGCGGGCTCTATCACGGAAACACCCGGGGAGAATGGTATTTCCCATTTGATAGAGCATATGCTGTTCAAGGGAACGGAGAAACGGACTTCCAAGCAGATTGCAGTAGATGTAGATAATATCGGCGGACAAATTAATGCGTTTACTTCGAAGGAATGTACTTGCTATTACATCAAAGTGATTGACGAGAAGTTAGCGGACGGCCTTGAGATTTTGACGGATTTATTCTGCAATGCGACCTTGCAGTCAGAGGAGCTCGACAAAGAACGAAATGTTGTGCTGGAAGAGATCGCGATGTCGAATGATAATCCGGAAGACCTTGCGATGGATCTGATCTCAAGCACCTATTTTAGCGGCTGTTCCCTTGAAAAGACAATACTGGGGCCGGCAGATAATATTCGGCGTTTTGGGCGGGAAGACCTTGTAAACTATATGAACCGCTACTATACGGCCTCTAATATTGTAGTGGCGGTAGCAGGAAATTTTGACGAGCAAGAGCTTCGGGACTGCCTGAACCGGCTGTTGAACAAAGTCAACCAAGGTCCGCTGGATGTTCCGGGATTTGCTGATTGCAGTGCTTTTTCCCCGCAAAAGGATGGGTTTCAAGTGATTGACCGGGAGATTGAACAGGTTCATCTGTGTATGGGGATGCCAGGACTCAACCTTAGCGACAAAAGAAAATATGCGCTGAATATTATCAATAACGTGATCGGAGGCTCAATGAGCTCACGCCTATTCCAGAAAATCAGGGAAGAAATGGGCATGGCATATTCTGTATTTACTTACCCGGCGCTTTATGCAAATTCTGGAATGTATGGTGTGTACGCGGGGACAATGGCAGATAATACGCTTCAGGTTGCGGAAATGATTCTGGAAGAGCTCCGGAAGGTAAAGCAAGAAGGGATTACGGAAGAGGAGTTTATCCAGAGCCGCGAACAGTCAAAGGGAAACTTGATCCTGTCCCTCGAAAGTACTTCTTCAAAAATGAGTGCGATTGGAAAGGCTATGATCCTTACGGGAAATGTTTACTCTGATGAAGAAGCGCTTCGTTTTATGGAGGAAGTACGATATCAGGATCTGCAGGATGTAATTGACGCCTGTCTTGATTTCGATCGGCTGACAGTTACATGCGTAGGCAAAGTACAGGATGGTGAAGCGCTCCGTAAGACCGTTTTCTAAATTTAACTTTATTTGAACAAAAGGGCAGACAGGGAATGCGCCGTTTCCCCGTCTGTCTTTTATGTATGGCAGTCCCAGTCTATGTTGAAGTTCTGTCAGCAAAGTGCACATTGCCAAAAGATATGTTATCCGTTGGTGAAAAGAGCCTTGTAGTATTTATTGGAGAGGGGCCTTCCTCCCCAATATCAACAGAGGAAAATGATTGCTTTTCCTCCGGCTATTTTGATTTCGCAACTTAAAACTTCACCAGATTTTGGATTTTCCGCTTCTTTTTTTCTTTACTCTCTGTAACTCATCATTGTACAACCTACACTTCTGTCAGCAAGGCGATTGAAATACGGTATATTTGATGCTATAATAAATAAGATTGTAATCTGGTTTTAAAGGGGTTTTCATGGCAGCTCGCAGGAAACGGAAAAGAAAGAATACCAACAAGAAAAATGAGATCGCTGGCATTATTATCATAGGGCTGGCCGTTTTTGTTGCTATCACAATTTATTTGAATGTTGACAGTGTATTTGGAAACATGGTTGCGGATTTTGTTTTTGGCTTATGTGGTGCAATTGGTTATGTGATACCGGTTATTCTTGGAATCGTCGGCGTGTTGTTTATTGCTGCAAGGAAAAAAGCGCCGAATGCAGGGAAACTTGCTTTGCTGGCACTGGCGGTGTTTTGCGTATTTTCTTTGATTCATCTAATACCGATCGGGGATATTTATACAGAAGGGGGCAGCTATGGCAGCTTTATTCAGGCTTCGTATGAATATGGAGTAGCAAATCATGCGGGAGGCGGCGCGATTGGTTCATTGCTTACCTATTGGACCTACCTTTTCCTGGGGCTTGTTGGAAGCTATATCGTATTTATCACAGGAATTGCAGTTTGCATTATTGCGTTGACCAATCTTTCCATTAAAAAAGTGAGCAAAGATATTGGCACTGCAGTTAAAACGACATATGACGAATACCGCACCCGTGCGGAACAACGGCGCGAAAAGAAACGCCTTTATATTGAAAGCCTCGATCTTGAGCGGGAAGAGGAGATGCGCGCCCGACAGGAAGAGGCAGCGTTTGCCCGGCAGGAAGAGGAAAACGAATTTAATATGCACGTAGAAGAGCCGCAGCCCACGGATGAAATCTATTCGGCGGAAGAAGTTCCGGAAGAATTTACCGACTATGATCCGGAGGAATACCGAAAGGTATTCTCGGATACCGATATTGAATTTGATGATGAAATGCAGCCGGAACCAAAAGGAAGACGGAAAATCGGTGTTTCTCAGGTGACGGCGGAGCAACCGCGTGTATCCCAGCAAACGGCTGAGTTTGCGCCCGCCAGCGTACAGGGGAACCTTGCGCCTGCCCAAAAGTATATTAAACCGCCGCTCAACCTCCTTGCACAACCGGCAAAAAGCGCCAGGACATCAACCGCGGATCTCAAGAAAAATATGGAAATACTTGAGAATACGCTTGCGAGTTTTAACGTGAGCGCCAAAGTCGTCAATGTGAGCCGCGGACCGGTTGTTACACGTTATGAAGTACAGCCTGCGCCCGGTGTAAAGGTCAGTAAAATTGTCAATCTTTCAGATGATATTGCAATGAATCTCGCGGCACGGGATGTGCGCATTGAAGCGCCAGTTCCCGGGAAGCCTGTGGTTGGAATCGAAATACCAAATATGGAGACCAGTTCCGTTGGCTTGCGCGAATTGGTAGGAAGCGAGGAGTTCAAGGGGATCAAAAGTCCCATTGCATTCGCACTCGGGAAAGATATTGCGGGCGCAAACGTTTATGCGGACATTGCCAAGATGCCCCATATGTTGATTGCCGGTGCAACGGGATCCGGTAAAAGCGTATGTATCAATTCGCTGATCGTCAGTATACTATACCATGCATCGCCGGAAGAGGTCAAAATGATCATGGTTGACCCGAAGGTTGTGGAACTCAATGTATTCAATGACATTCCGCATCTTTTGATTCCTGTGGTTACAGATCCTAAAAAAGCATCTTCAGCGCTCAACTGGGCAGTTAACGAGATGACAATGCGTTACCGCATGTTCGCTGCAAAAGGCGCCAAAGACCTCAAAAAGTATAATGAATTGATGCAGGCTGAGGAAGATGGGGAAACGTTGCCGCATATTCTTGTTATTATTGATGAGCTTGCAGACTTGATGATGGTCGCACCGGGTGAGGTAGAAGATGCGATTTGCCGCATTGCGCAGCTTGGACGCGCGAGCGGCATACATCTTGTAATTGCGACGCAGCGGCCGTCCGTGGACGTTATTACAGGTATTATTAAAGCCAATATTCCCTCGCGGGTTGCATTTGCCGTTTCTTCGCAAGTGGATTCCCGGACAATTTTGGACATGGCGGGGGCGGAAAAACTTCTTGGACAGGGCGATATGCTGTTCTATCCATCGGGCGCACCGAAACCAATGAGGCTTCAGGGATGTTTTATTTCTGATCGTGAAGTGGAAGCGGTAGCGAAGTTCCTGAAAGAGAGGCTTGCCGCTGATTATGATGCGAAGGTCATCGATGGAATTTCGAAAGACAGCGCCAATCCTATTGCGGGGCAGGCGGAAACGGATGAGCTTTTTCTCCGCGCGCTTGAAACGATTGTGGAATACGACCAGGCGTCTACTTCCATGCTGCAGCGGCGTCTGCGCATTGGATATGCCCGTGCGGCGCGCCTGATTGACCAACTGGAAGAACATGGGTATATTTCGCCAATGGATGGGAGCAAAGGGCGGCAAGTACTCGTTACCAAAGAAGAACTTCAAAAGATTATGAACCCGCAGGAAGAGGAATGATAAAAATGACTGTGAAAATTGGTGTTATTTCGCTTGGATGTGTAAAAAACAGGGTCGATACGGAAGCGATGCTTGCGCAACTGCAGGACGATTATGAGTTTGTACAGGATATGCAGGATGCGGATATTATGCTTATCAATACATGCGCTTTTATCAGCGATGCACAGGAAGAATCCATTAATACGATTCTTGAAGCAGAGCAGCAGAAAAAATTTGGTAAACTGAAGGGTATTGTCGTAACGGGATGCTTGCCGGAACGTTATCATGAGAAATTGCGGCAAGTGGTTCCGCGTGTGGATGCATTTCTTGGAACTGCGGCATATAAAGAAATACGCCAGGCAATTGAAGCGGTTGTAGAAGGCGGCGATTTTACCAGTTATCCGGATCGGACAATAGATGAAAAGTTTTCACGGCGCGTGCTGACGACAGTACCGCCTACTGCATATGTAAAGATCGCCGAAGGTTGTGATAATTGTTGCAGTTATTGCGTTATTCCGTCTATTCGCGGCGGGTACCAGAGCAGAAAGCCAAAAGATATTCTTGACGAAATTGCCTCTCTTGCGCACGATGGTTACAGTGAAATTATTTTAGTTGCACAGGATACGACCAGCTACGGAAAAGACCTGGAGGAGAAGGTAAATCTTGCAGAGCTGATGGATCGGGCTGCTGAAATCCCCGGAGTGAAATGGCTCCGCGTGCTCTATAGCTATCCGAACGGCATTACGGACGAGCTGCTTGAAGTGATGTGCAGACATGATAATATCGTAAAATATCTTGATATTCCGATCCAACATACGGACGATGAAATATTACAGAAGATGCATCGCCGGAATACCTGGAAACTAACAGATGATATCATGCAAAAGATTCGCAGCGCTTCGAAGGATTTTATCATCCGCTCTACGGTAATCGTAGGTTTTCCGGGAGAGAAACGGGAAAATGTAATTCATTTATATCAAGATCTCAAAAAATACCAGTTTGATCGTTTGGGCGTGTTTTCCTATTCGCAGGAAGAAGGAACTCCCGCGGCTGAAATGGAAGATCAGATCGACGAAGAAGAGAAAGAATTCCGGCGTGATTCCGTACTGAATACACAATCCTCTATTTCTCTGGACCGGAACCAGGCGCGGGTAGATAAAATTTACGAGGTTTTGATCGAGGGCTATGATGAGCATTCCGGGCTTTTTTACGGAAGATCTTATGCGGAAGCACCGGATGTGGACGGGAAGATTTTTGTAAAAACACGCGAAAAGCTTAGTGCAGGGGAATATTATCCTGTAAAAATAACTATGGCTTATAGCTATGATTGTATGGGAGAATTGGCAAAATGAAATGGAATGTACCAAATATACTGACCCTAATCCGCATGATACTGATTCCATTTTTTGTATTGTTTTATTTTACGGATTTACCGCATTGGAACATATGGTCTGCTATAATATTTATAGTGGCGGCAGTAACAGATTGGCTTGATGGATATCTTGCACGCAAAAACAATCAGGTCTCCAATTTTGGGAAGCTATGGGATCCGATAGCTGATAAGCTTTTGGTGCTCGCAGCACTTTTGCTTCTTATGGATTGGGGCAAAGTGGGCTTTATCGCAGTATTGATTCTTGAGGCAAGGGAGCTTCTCATCGGCGGGATGCGTTCGGTTGCAGCTTCCAAAGGCGTTGTAATTGCTGCAGATAAATCAGGAAAGCTTAAAACGGTGGTGCAGTTCATTGCGATTATATTATTACTGCTCAATGATTGGCCGTTTATGTTCGTACCTGTCTCAATTGGGACGATTTTGATTTGGGTAAGCGTAGTTTTATCAGTTTACTCATGTATCGAGTACTTTGTAAAGAACCGCAGTGTATTTACAGATTGATATTGGAAAGGGAAAGCATATGGATAATAAAGGAAAAGCGTTAGACGCGGCTCTTGCGCAGATTGAAAAGCAGTTTGGTAAAGGCGCAGTCATGAAACTGGGTGACGCGGCGAGGAATATGAATATTGAGGCGATTCCCACTGGCTGCCTGGAGCTGGACGTTGCGCTTGGCATCGGCGGCGTACCGCGCGGGCGGATCATCGAGGTGTATGGTCCGGAATCATCAGGTAAAACAACTGTGGCGCTGCATATGATTGCAGAAGCCCAAAAGCTTGGAGGTGCGGCAGCGTTTATTGATGCGGAACATGCGCTTGACCCGGTCTATGCAAAAAATTTGGGCGTTGATATCGATAACCTTTATGTTTCACAGCCGAGCACGGGCGAGGAAGCGTTGGAAATCACGGATATGCTAACGCGCAGCGGTGCAATCGATATTGTAGTCGTGGATTCGGTTGCCGCCCTGGTACCGAAATCTGAAATTGAAGGCCTAATGGGGGATTCCTCGGTAGGTGTACAGGCACGCCTGATGTCGCAGGCACTACGCAAACTTGCAGGGGCGATCAACAAAACCAATACGGTTGTTGTATTCATCAATCAATTGCGCGAAAAGATCGGTGTAATGTTTGGCAACCCGGAGACAACGACAGGCGGCAAAGCGCTTAAGTTCTATGCTTCCGTACGTCTTGACGTACGCCGGATTGAGACAATCAAAGTGGGCGATCAGATGATTGGAAACCGAACCCGTATTAAAGTTGTAAAGAATAAGGTTGCTCCGCCTTTTAAAATGGCGGAATTTGAAATTTATTATGGCGAGGGGATCAGTGAACCCGCCAGTGTGCTGAATTTGGGTACACAGCTCGGCTTGATTGTAAAATCAGGTGCATGGTTCTCCTATCAAGGGGAACATATCGGCCAGGGACGCGACAATGCGCGGCAATATCTGATGGCGCACCCAGAGATTATGGAAGAAGTAAAGCAACAGGTTCTTAAAACATACGGCCTTGGCAAGTATAAAGACGAGGATGCAAAAGAAGAACCCGAGCAGGAAGAAAAGGAATAATTACGTTCACCGCGAAAGCGGGAGGCGTATCATAAAGTTTTGGTGGTGCAGTATTCTAGTCGGTACTGCCGATTCCGAAGACGGGCCTAAAAATCCGTTATAGGGCACATCGATGAAGTTTCTGGTGTTGGCTGCTGACGCCCCGTCGGGAGCTGATGCTGGGAGTTAAGAAAGAAGGGCGATCCATAAGGGCATATGGGCGTTGACCCAGCTTTCGCGGAGACCTGTTGCGGTGGTGGTGAAAACAACCCATTACTGGACGGGGAAAAACCTGCTATGCGGTACTAAGCTGTGTACAGAGTAGCCTGCCTTGAGTTGGCATGGTGGAAAATGCGGGATAATTGCAAGCCGTCTGCAGCGTACGGGCAACGGTATGCACGACTGTAAAAAACCATGCTGGCAAAAGAGACTAGGAATTGGATTTGTGCTGTCGAGGAAAGCTCCTAGACTGTATTTCAGGCAATAAGGGGATTATAGTGTGGTTTGAACAGGCAATCCGGTCGTGCGAGTGGTAACACCGCACCGGAAACTTTAAAGGGAAACCGCTTCTTTCGGCGACGGGAAGTAGTTTTTGGGGAAATCCTACCGGACCATATACTGCAAGGTCTACTCTTATTGTCACCACCAAATTTTTTTATAGATGGCCGGGTGGAAATCCGGCTGCGAGGATTCGATGAAAGTAATTAAACATTGGACTATTAAAATATTTTTTATTACGCTTTTTATTTCCGCAGGCGTTTCCGTGGCTGCGGAATATTTTATTTCTAATTTGTCTCTTCCGGCATCTGTGGGCATTCTTGCGGCTTTAATAGCTGTTGGCGTTTTATTTGATATCGTCGGCGTTGCATTTGCAAGTTGCGATCAGGCGCCGTTTATCGCTATGTCCGCAAAGAAGAACGCAAAAGCGCATTATGCGCTGAAAATGCTTAAGAATGCGGACGTTGTTTCCAATTTTTGCAATGACGTCATTGGTGATATTTGCGGAATTGTCAGTGGAGCGGCCGGGGCGGCAATTACGCTGAAAGCACTGGTGTTTGAGTTTCCTTTTCCCGATCTTGTCGTATCCATTGCTATTTCTGCTCTGATTGCTGCGGCAACGGTGGCGGGCAAGGCGTGGGGCAAAACAATTGCGCTCCGAAAAAATAAAGATATTGTGCTTGCAATTGGCACGGCTGCAAATTTTTTCAGCGGAGGCAGGAAAAAGAATGAAAAAGAGAATTGACGTACTGATTGCGGAAAAAGGTCTTGCTCCGAGCCGGGAAAAAGCCAAGACGCTGATTATTGCCGGAAAAGTAAAGGCAGGGGGAAGGGCAGTCAAGAGCCCCTCTGAACAATTTGAAGGAGATATTGCGATTGAAGTGGAAGGGCATGCTTGCCCGTATGTCAGCAGGGGAGGCCTGAAACTTGAAAAGGCGGTCAAAGAGTTTAGGCTTCGCCTAAGCGATAAAATTTGTATGGACATTGGCGCTTCGACGGGGGGCTTTACGGACTGCATGCTGCAAAATGGAGCACGATTTGTATATGCGGTGGATGTAGGGTATGGGCAGTTTGACTGGAGCCTTCGAAATGATAAACGCGTGAAACTGATGGAGCGTACCAATGCAAGATATTTAGAGAGGCAGGATGCCCCGATTGATTTTGTAAGCGTAGATGTGTCGTTTATTTCTTTGAGATTAATATTTCCCGCTATTATGCGTGTAATCGGGGGGGAGGCACAGGCGGTTACTCTGATAAAACCACAATTTGAAGCCGGGCGGGAGCATGTTGGCAAAAAAGGCGTCGTACGGGACGCACAAGTCCATGCGGCAGTCATCCGGCAAACGGTTGAACACGCGTCTTCCTGCGGGCTTTTTTTGCAGGGGCTTACTTTTTCGCCGGTAAAGGGGCCAAATGGAAATATTGAATATCTGGCTCTTTTTTCAACGGAAAAGAAGGAGTGGATTGCGGATATTGAACGGACTGTGAGCGCTGCGCACGGTGAACTAAATTGACTTGTATATCTATGCATTTTTATGTATAATAAAACAGAATGACAGAGAGAAAAGCGGAGGCTGTATCATGCTGAGAATCGGTATTTATACGAATAAAGACAAGGACCCGGGCCTCCAGGCAACAGGGAAAGTGATCAGTGCGCTTGAACTCGCCGGGTGCAGTATTTGTTATGATTCGGATACAGCTTCGTTGTTGAACCTCGCTGAATACACGGACGCGAGCAAGGCGGATGCACTTTTTATTTTAGGCGGAGACGGAACTATTCTTCGCGCGGCCCGCAAGTATGTCTCGTTCGGTTTGCCGCTGGTAGGAATTAATATCGGACATCTTGGTTTTATGAGTGAAATCAACCTTCCTGATGTGGAAAAAATGATCAGGCATGTCAAGCGGGGCGATTATGTGATTGATGAGCGTATGATGCTCGAAGCGAAGATCAACGGCGAGGGCAGACCGTTTATTGCGCTCAATGATTTTATCATTACAAAAATTAACCGTACGCATATGGTGCAGCTTGACCTTTATGTGAATGGGACGCTTGCGGAGTTTTATAATGGCGACGGACTTATCGTTGCAACTCCTACGGGATCAACAGCGTATTCCCTGTCGGCAGGCGGACCGATTATTGCGCCAAATGTGAGCTGCATGTTAATTACTCCTATGTGCCCGCATTCGCTTTACGCACGCAGCATTGTGACAAAATACAGCGATACGATCATGGTGTGCCCGCATGATGGGGAAGAGAATGTAACTTTCTCGGCGGATGGCCAGGAAGTGCAATATTTAAACAGCGCGGACAGAGTGATGATTCAGCGCTCGGAAATGAAAGCAAAATTTTTGCGGTTCACAAATGATATGTTTTTTCCACAATTGAAAGATAAGCTCGCGCAGTGGAGCGGTCCGAAAAAATAGGAGTTTTTGCCATGAAATCCAAAAGACAGAACAAAATTTTAGAAATTATCGAGAACAACGAGGTAGAAACGCAAGAGGAACTGGTAGTCCTTTTGAATGAAGCGGGGTACAAAGTAACCCAGGCGACTATCTCACGGGATATCAAAGAGCTCCATCTCATTAAGGTGCAATCGTCATCAGGGGCGTATAAATATGCAGATAATAAAAAAAATAAAGGGAATGACATGGATATCCTGATGCGCATTTTCAGGGATACGGTGGTTTCGATTGAAAGCGCAATGAATCTTGTGGTGATCAAGACGCTTTCAGGAAGTGCAAATGCAGCGGCAGAGGTTGTAGACAGTCTCCATTATGCCGGAGTCCTGGGAACGCTCGCGGGTGACAATACGATCTTTATTGCCACGACTTCAGAACAAACAGCAGAAGAGATTGTGGAACGTTTTTCTAAGATGGTGAACAGATAAAAAGAAAGTGACGCGCAAATGATACAGAGTCTTACGGTGAAAAATATCGCCTTGATAGACGAACTGAATATTGAATTCGGCAATGGTCTCAATGTCCTCTCAGGAGAAACAGGTGCGGGAAAATCAATTGTAGTCGATTCTATGAACCTTTTACTGGGAGAACGCGCAGACAGGGAGCTTATCCGCAGCGGACAGGAAAAAGCGCATGTTGAAGCGAATATTTGTATTGATTCTGCGGCGTTCGCGGATTTTTTTGATGAAAATGAACTTGAAGCAGACGACGAATTAATTATTTCCCGTGATCTGTCTGTCTCCGGTAAGAATGTATGCCGAATAAATGGAACCGTGGTAAGCCTTGCTACACTGAAGACGCTGATGGATCGAATTGTAGATCTTCACGGACAGCACGAGCACCAATCATTGTTATATGCCAAAAACCATATACTTTTTCTGGATAATTACTGCGGAAAAAAAGCGAAGGAAGCCAAAGGACGGATTGCCCAGTTGTATACGCGGCTGAAAAATGTGCAGCGGCAGCTTGATGAAACGGGCGGGGATGAAAGAGAACGTATGCGGAGTATGGATCTTTTGTCTTTCCAAATACAGGAAATCACGGAAGCAAAGATTTTTGCGGGAGAAGAGGATGCACTGAGGGACGAGCGCGAGAAGCTGAATCATGCGCAATTTATTGCCCAAACGCTTTCCAATGGATATGCGGAGCTGTACCTTGGCGGCGAAGAAGGCGGCAGCGCACTTTCACTTGTACAGGATGCCGTTCGTTTGCTATCGCAAATTGCTATATATGATGCCGCCTATGAGAAAACGGCAGAACGCCTTCAGGAGAGTGCATTTGTTTTAGAAGAGTGTGCGCACGATCTGCGCGGTTTTTCTGAATCAATCGTATTTGACGAACAGCGTCAGACTGAAATTGAAGAACGAATCGACCTTTTAGGAGGGTTGAAGAGGAAATACGGAAATTCCGAAAAGGAAATTTTGGCTTTTTGCACAGATGCGCAACAAAAGCTCGAAAAAATGCAGCATGCGGAGGAAGAAGCGGCACGGCTGACTTCTGAAATTATTGGGATACAGGATCAGTTATATGCAGAATACCAGGCATTGTCTGGCCTGCGCAAAGAAGCGGCAAAAAAGCTTTCCGCCGCTGTTTTGAAAGAATTGAATGATCTCGGAATGCCGGGAGCAAACTTTGAAGCAAAATTTGCCCCGCTTCCCGGAAGAAAAGAAACTGTTTGGCATAGGGACGGGATCGATGAAATGGAATTTTATCTCTCGACGAATGAAGGGGAACCTTTAAAGCCGCTATCTAAGACTGCTTCCGGTGGTGAAATATCGAGGGTGATGCTTGCTTTCAAAAATATTTCCGCAGGTTCGGAGGATATTTCCACTTTGATTTTTGACGAAATTGATACGGGAATCAGCGGAAGGATGGCCTTGGTCGTTTCCGAGAAAATGGCCTCGATTTCACGGTCGCGTCAAGTAATTTGTGTGACGCATCTTCCGCAAATTGCAGCCATGGCGGACGCGAACTTTTTGATTCGTAAATATTCTGCGGATGGAGCGACGCATACGAATGTCGCACGGCTTGAGGGAGCAAATATCACGGATGAGATTGCACGCCTTGCAGGGGGGATTGAAACCGAAAATGCCCTGAAATATGCAGGGGAACTGCGGCAGAATGCAGAGAAGATCAAAAGAGCATTCAAAGGGTAAAAACGGAGGTTTGCATTGGCAAGGTTCAGGCGTACATTGATTGTTGAACAAAACAATGATTACATAAACCAAATCAAAGAGATGCTTAGGGAGGAATCGGCTTCTTTTTTATGTACCACCAATGGCGGGAAGGCCTTGGAGCTTTATGACAAATATCACCCGGACCTGGTTCTTGTAGAGGCAATTTTACCGGGATATGACGGTTTTGCACTTATGGAACACATGCTTGCAGATAAAAATGTGATTAAAATTGTCCTGACGCCAATGAATCAGGACCTTATTATCAAAAAGGCATTCGAACTGGAAGCGGCATATGTGATCGTGAAGCCCTATATCAAAAAGTATTTTGTTGAACGAATTCTCGAAGCAGCGGATCAACAGGAAGAAAGGAGAATAGTGCCTGCCGAAAGCGATCAGCTGCTTGCCGGGAAGATTTCCGTTGCACTTAAAAAATTGGGTGTTCCGGTCAATATCAAAGGATATAAATTGTTGCGTGAAGCACTGCTTATGATATGTATGGATCCGGCGAAAGCGCGTCCGCTCAACTTCAACGTATATGAACCGCTTGCCCGAAAGTATGCCTCCACTATCAAATGTGTAGAACGCAACATCAGGCATGCGATTGAAACGGCTGCTACGCGCGGCGATACCGAAGCATTTTATGAATACTTTGGTTATACAATCAGTCCTGAAAAAGGAAAACCGACAAACAGCGAATTTATTGCGACGCTTGCAGAGAAAATACTTTCGCAGCAGGAATAAGAAAGGAAAAAATATGAAGGAACGGCTGACAATTGCAAAAAACTATATCGAATCGAAAACGGATTTCAGACCGGAGGTTGTGATCGTACTCGGCTCAGGTCTTGGAGATTATGGGAACACAGTAGAAGAGGTTGAGGCAGAGTTTCTCTATGCCGAAATTCCAGGCTTTCCAGTTTCAACCGCACCCGGACATGCGGGGAAATTGACCTTTGGATGTAAAGCGGGAAAAAAAATTGCTTTGCTTTCGGGACGCTTTCATTGTTATGAAGGATATCAGGCGGCAGAAACGGTAGTGCCGCTGCGTACATTGCTGATGCTTGGCGCGAGGTATGTGGTACTTACGAATGCGGCCGGGGGGATTAATACGGATTTTACCGCCGGGGATCTGATGTTAATCACGGATCATATTAATTTTTCTGCAAATAATGCACTCACCGGCCCGAATATTGATGAACTTGGCCCGCGTTTTCCGGATATGTCTTTTGCTTACTCCAAACGGCTCAATAAAATGATAGACGAAATTGCGGAGCAGGAAGGGATTGCATTGCAGCACGGCGTGTACGGTTATATGGTCGGCCCTTCTTACGAAACGCCCGCCGAGATTCGCGCCCTTCGCGTACTCGGCGCGGATGCGGTGGGGATGTCTACTGTACACGAGGCAGTCGCTGCGTCCCATGCGGGAGCGGAAACTGTTGCCATTTCATGTATCAGCAATCTGGCGGCAGGGGTTGCCAAGCATGCGCTTACCATGGAAGAAGTTCTTGAGGCGGGGAAAATGGTCGCTTCACGGATGTGTGCGCTTGTGGACGGTTTTCTGAAAAAATTGTGATGGCCTAACTGCACGAAACGTGTTAAAATTGATTCATATGTTTAAAAGCAAAAGGCGATTAAACAACAAAAAAATGAGGTATTCTTATGTTTAGTTATTTTACCGATCCAAATTACTGGATGGGGCTTTTGTACAGTATTCCCGCTGTGCTTTTGGCGCTTTCAATCCACGAGTATGCGCATGCGTTTGCTGCTTATAAGTGCGGAGATCCGACGGCACGCAATTTGGGGAGAATGACGCTTGATCCGGTGAAGCACCTGGATCCGATCGGGACGATTTGTTTGCTGCTATTCCGGTTTGGATGGGCCAAACCGGTTCCGGTCAATTCGCGTAATTTCAAACATCCGAAAAGGGATAATGTACTGGTTTCCTTATCCGGTATTATTGCGAATTTTATTATGTCTTTTATTGCATTTGCAATTTTTTTCCTGGTTTATTACAAATTAGGCTTCACCAATGAGATATTTGCCAACATTATGATGCCGATTGTCATACTGAACATCACGTTGGGGATTTTCAATCTTTTGCCTATTCCGCCGCTTGACGGTTTCCAGGTTTTGAACAGCTTTTTGCCTCATAAGGCTTCAGGAGTAATTAACATACTGTACCGTTATGGCTTTATTATTCTACTGATTTTGATCCTGACGAATGTTACCAGCATGATTCTGGGAACCTTTACGACATGGTTGGTCTATGATGTTTATACTCCGTTCTTTGGATTGTTTTTGTAGGACTTGAATGATGCCGTATACTGTTAAACTTGCCCAATTTGAAGGGCCGCTCGACCTGCTCCTGCATCTGATCAGCAAGGCAAAAATTGATTTGCAGGATATTTTTGTTTCGGAGATTACAGAGCAATATCTGGTTTATATGGATCAGATCGGCGAACTTGATATGGACAGGGCCAGTGAATTTCTCAATATGGCGGCAACGCTTTTGTACATCAAATCGCGTGCACTTTTGCCGGCGAAGCGGGAAGAACTGGAAGACGAAGATTTCGTTGATCCGGAAACGGAATTAATTGAGCGCCTGCGCGCCTATAAACTTTATAAAGAGGCAGGGGAACGCCTTGGAGAAATGGAACGCGGGGCGAAAGGAATCTACTATAAACTGCCGGAGGAGCTTGTAGATATCGAGCAGGAGATATTTATCGAAGGAAGCGATGCGGACGCACTTTATATGGCTTTCCTCGAACTTTTAAAAAACAGAAAGAAAGAGCCGGAGGAACGGCGCAGAGTAGAGATACGCCAGGATACATTCAGCATCCGGGTGCAAAAAAAGAAAATATTGGAACGGCTCCGAAGTGAAAAAAAAGTTTCCTTTTTTTCTTTGTTTGAAGAGCAGTCAACCCATATGGAAATTGCCGTAACATTTGTTGCGCTTTTGGAACTGTGGCATGTGGGGCGGCTGGCAGTCCGGCAAAATAAAGCATTTGCAGATATTGCATTGATGTACCGTGATGGGGGGAATACAGGTTGAACAAGAATGAAATATGCGGGGCGGTAATGGCCGCCCTGTTCGTCGCCGGCGATGCCGTTGAAATATCGGTTTTCGCGGAACTGTTCGGCATGGATCCCGATGAGCTGGATATTCTCATACAGGAAATCCTGGAAGAAAAAAAGAACCGTGGAGAGGGCCTGCTGCTCACGCGCGTGGGTGATAAAATACAGCTCTGCACGAATCCAAAATATGCGGATTATATCAAAACCCTGCTTGCTCCGGATGAGCATATGTCGCTTTCCAAATCGGTGCTCGAAGCGTTAAGCATTATTGCCTATAAGCAGCCTGTAACACGTTCTGAAATTGATGAAATAAGGGGTGTGCGTTCGAATTATGCGGTGACAACGCTTGTTGAAAAAGGATTGATTCATGTTATTGGGAAAAAAGACGTCCTTGGGAGACCTTCTCTTTTTGCGACGACAGATGAATTCTTACGGCATTTTGGGATATCGTCGCTAGAGGAACTTCCCAAAATAGACTTTGAGGAACTGGAACAAGACAGCCTGGAATAAAGGCTGTTTTTTATGGAGAAAGAATTATGAGATTACAAAAATTTTTAGCAGATGCAGGAATTGCTTCACGCCGGAAAGCGGAAGAATTAATTGCGGCGGGCCGCGTTGAGGTAAACGGGAAGACAATACGTGAAATGGGTTATCTCGTCGATCCTGAAAAAGATGTGGTGAAGTATTTGAATAAGCCTGTAAAACCTATGAAAAGGAAAGTTTACCTGATGCTCAATAAGCCGGCAGGGTGCGTATCAACCTGTCATGACGAAAGTGGCCGGAAAACGGTCATGCAATATGTAAAAGATGTGAAAGAGCGGCTCTATCCTGTTGGGCGTCTTGATTTCACAACGGAAGGTTTGCTTTTAATGACGAACGACGGCGCGCTTACCAATGCGCTTACGCACCCGCGCCATAATGTTCCGAAAAAATATTTGGCAGTGGTGGATTCTGAGGTGACAGAAGAAGAACTCGCACAACTTGCCAAGGGAATTGTGCTGGATGACGGATATAAAACGGCGCCCTGCATCTTGAAGCTTCTTTCCGCCGGAAAAGACCGCAGTGAAGTACTGTGCGTTATCACCGAAGGAAAAAACCGGCAGGTGCGCAGGATGTTTGCTGCAATTGAAAAAAATGTATGCTACTTGAAACGCGTCGCTGTTGGGGATATTAAGTTGGGAAATTTACGGAAAGGTACCTATCGTATGCTGACAGACGAAGAGGTGGCTTATTTAAAGAAATTTATTTCTTTGTAAAAAAATAATATTTTTGGCAGGGATGTGAAGGGTACGTGTTGAATTTGTATAAGTAGGATAAATTTTTAATTACACAAATGATTACCGGCACGTTCGCATCGAACATATGGTATTCAGACTGGCTGGACGTTTGTCCGGACATGTGTAACTTTGTTTTTATTTTAAATTTTTAATGTGGAGGTATCATAATGGGCAAACTGGAAGAGCTCAGGCAAAAGAACGCAGATGTTCTTGCGGGGAACGAGCAGAACGTTCAGGCTCAGCACGCCGCCGGAAAAAAGACTGCGCGAGAGAGAATCAGCAACCTGCTCGACGAGGGTAGTTTTGTTGAAATCGAAAAGTTTGTAAAGCGTACGTTTGCAACACCGAGATTTGAGGCTGCAAGCGAAACGGGAGAGGGTGTCGTATGCGGCTACGGAACAATTTCAGACCGGGCGGTATTCATCTATGCGCAGGACTATACGGTCCTTTCAGGATCGCTTTCCGCAGCGCATGCATCCAAAATTATCAAGGTCATGGATATGGCTGCGAAAAATGGCGTACCGGTTATCGGCGTGCTTGACTCGGGCGGTGCACGTATTTCAGAAGGAATTGCGGCAATTGGAAGTACGGCGGCAATTCTCGATAAGTATAGTGAAATTTCAGGCGTGGTGCCGACCATTACGGTTGTAGCCGGGCCTTGTATCGGCACGGCGGCGTATATTACGGCAGTCTCTGATTTTACATTGATGGTTGATGGAATTTCAACGGTTGCGCTGCATGGCCCACAGATTTATGCTTCAGCCTTGGGAAAAGGGATTGAAGCGCAGGAATTTTTCGGAGCGAAAAATCATGCGGAAAAAACTGGCCTTGCACAATTTGCATGCGTAAATGAAGAAGAATGTGCTGGAACTGTGAAAAAACTCATTTCATTTCTGCCGTCGAACAACCTCGATGAAGCTCCTTATGAGATGACGGGCGACGATCTTAACAGGCAACTTCCGTTTACGGGAGAAGAAACTTATGATGCACGGGCAGTCATTTCCGCAGTTTGCGACGGGGGCGATATGCTTGAGCTGCAATCTGCTTATGCTCCTGATGTAGTTCTTGCTTTTGGCAGGATTAACGGGAACGTATGCGGCTTTATTGCCAATGCAGACACGAATCTCACAGGTGCGGGCGCCAGAAAAGCTGCGCGGTTTGTGGAGCTTCTCGATGCATTTAATATTCCGGCAGTGACACTTGTAAACTGCGGCGGTACGAAATTTGATGTGGAGGCAGAACAGGATTCGCTGATTCAGAATGCAGCCCGCTTGATTTCTGCGTATGCGCAGGCAGGAATTCCTAAGCTTACCCTTGTGACGGGAAAGGCGATAGGGGACGGGTTTGCCGTAATGTGTCCCAAAGCGCTCGGCGCAGACCTGGTTTATGCATGGCCGGATGCGGAAATTTCCTCGATGCCTTCCGAAGCGGGCGCGCTGGTCCTGTATGAAGATGAAATCAGCAAAGCGGAAGACGGAGTTGCCGCGAAAGCACAAATGAAAGAAAAATATATTGCGGAATATGCGAATCCATGGCAGGCTGCGGCACAAGGCGTAATCGACGACGTAATCGAACCGGCGCATACCCGTCAGATTCTTATCGCCGCACTTGAAATGACGATTTCAAAACGGGAAAATAAGCTGCCGAAAAAACACGGCGTGCTTCCGCTCTAGGAAAGGTGGATCGCCATGAACAGTGGACTAAGTTTAGCTGAAAAATTATCCATAGCCGGTGAAACAACGGCACTCGGGCTTGTAGTTGTTTTTGCCTGCCTAATCCTGTTGATTGTTGTAATTATGATTTTATCAGTCATTCTGAGAGATCGTAAGAAGCCGGAATCAAAACTAGAGAAGGCGATTGAAAAGCCTTTGCCGGAAATGCCTACGGTGCAGGTGCAGGATGATGAACTTCTTGCGGTCCTGACTGCGGCGGTTGCGGCGGCAATGGAAAGTGAAGGAAGTTCAACGCCTTTCGTTATTCGCTCTTATAGAAGGACAGGTGGATCCAGGGCATGGAATCGTGCGGGACGGGATTCACAGATCACGAATTGGTAATTAAATTTATTTCGGAGGTAATAAAACATGCGTAGATTTATTATTAATGTCAATGGAAATTCTTATAATGTAGATGTGGAAGAGGTAGGAGCAGCACCTCAGGCGGCTCCGGCTGCACCCGTTCAGGCTGCTGCTCCTGCAGCGCCTGTTGCTCAAGCAGCTCCGGCACCCCAAGCTGCTCCCGCTGCGTCTGCTCCGTCCGCAGCACCGGCAGATGGCACCAAGGTCACGGCACCGATGCCCGGAACCATCCTTGATATCCAGGTAACGGAAGGCAAACAGGTTGCGGAAGGCGATATTCTGGTTATTCTGGAAGCGATGAAAATGGAAAATGAAATCATGGCTCCTCATGCGGGAACTGTTAAGACGATTTCCGTTGCAAAAGGAGCTACCGTAGAAACCGGAGACCTTCTTGTGGTAATTGGTTAAAACGACTAAACTATAGAGGAGGTTGATTCATTTTGGAAAATTTTGGAGAAACATTATCCGATTTCTTGCAATCGACCGGGTTTTTTAATGCTACCGACTGGCAGCAGTGGGTAATGATAGGTATCGCGTGTGTGCTGCTTTATCTTGCTATTGTTAAAAAATTCGAACCGTTGTTGCTCCTGCCGATCGCTTTCGGTATGTTGCTGACGAACCTGCCGATTGCGGAAATGTACCATACGGAGCTATTTGCCGGAGGCCATGTAGACTGGGCAAATTTCCAGGGAACGGCAGGACTGCTTGATTATCTGTACCTCGGGGTAAAGCTTGGCATTTATCCGCCGCTTATCTTTCTTGGAGTGGGTGCGATGACAGACTTTGGACCGTTGATTGCGAATCCCAAGAGTTTGCTCCTTGGGGCGGCCGCCCAGCTTGGTATCTTTGTAGCACTCATTCTGGCGCTGCTCGTTGGGTTTGATCCGAACGTAGCGGCATCCATTGGTATCATTGGAGGTGCGGACGGACCAACGGCAATTTACGTTACGTCCAAGCTTGCACCGGAATTCCTGGGGCCGATTGCGGTGGCGGCATACACCTATATGGCACTCGTGCCTGTTATACAGCCGCCGATCATGAAGCTGTGCACGACGAAAAAGGAACGTTCGATCAAGATGGAACAGCTCCGTCATGTATCGAAACGCGAGAAGATTATTTTCCCGGTCGCGGTTACGATTTTTGTTTCCTTGCTGGTTCCGGCGGCAGCGCCGCTTGTCGGCATGCTGATGCTTGGAAACCTGATGCGTGAATCCGGCGTTGTGGACAGATTATCCAATACGGCACAGAACGAATTGATGAATATTGTCACGATTTTCCTTGGCGTATCCGTAGGAGCGACGACCAACGGTTCCGTGTTCCTTTCCGGAACGACGGTTGGTATTATCGTGCTGGGCGTCATTGCATTTGGCTTCGGTACATTCGGCGGTGTACTGCTTGGAAAACTCATGTGCAAGCTGACGCACGGCAAAGTAAATCCGCTGATTGGCTCGGCAGGCGTTTCTGCAGTGCCGATGGCTGCGCGTGTATCACAGAAGGTTGGCCAGGCGGAAAATCCGTCCAACTTCCTGCTTATGCATGCAATGGGCCCAAATGTGGCGGGCGTAATCGGCTCGGCAGTGGCGGCAGGCGTGCTGCTCTCGCTGTTTGGCTAATGAACTGAAGGAGAAATAAACTATGGCAAAAGTAAATATCATGGATACAATAATGAGGGATGCGCACCAGTCACAGGCGGCGACGCGCATGACGACGGAGGAAATGCTCCCGATTGCCCCCCTCATGGACAGCATCGGTTACTGGTCGATCGAATGCTGGGGCGGCGCGACGTTTGACGCGTGCCTGCGCTTCCTGAACGAAGACCCGTGGGAGCGTTTGCGCAAGCTGAGAAAAGCGATGCCTAACACGAAGCTGCAAATGCTTCTGCGCGGGCAGAACCTTCTTGGGTATAAGCATTATGCAGACGATGTGGTTGATTTCTTTGTTAAAATGGCGTGCAAAAACGGCATTGATGTGATCCGTATCTTTGATGCGCTTAATGATACGAGGAACCTGCGTCAGTCGATCGAGTCAACCAACCGTTACGGCGGATGGCCTGAGGTTGCGCTTTCTTATACGACAAGCCCTGTGCATACGTTTGATTATTTTATCGAACTTTCCAAAGAGCTCGAACAAATGGGCGCAAAGTCTATCTGCATCAAGGATATGGCCAACTTGTTGCTGCCATATGAGGCTTATAATCTCGTTTCGGCAATGAAGAAACATGTGAAGGTGCCGATCCACCTGCATACGCATAACACAAGCGGCGTGGGCGATATGACCTACCTTAAAGCAGTCGAAGCGGGCGTCGACATCATTGATACGGCGCTTTCTCCGCTTGGAAACGGTACCTCCCAGCCCGCAACGGAATCGATGGTTGCGACGCTTGCGGGAACGGAATACGATACGGGACTTGACCTGAAAAAGTTAACGGAAGCGGCAAAATATTTCACCAAGGTCGCAGACCGGCTGAAAGCAGATGGATTCCTGGATCCTAAGGTTCTTGGAATTGATATCAATACGCTGTTGTATCAGGTGCCAGGCGGTATGCTTTCCAACCTGATCAGCCAGCTTAAGCAGTCGGGTGCGGAAGATAAACTGATGGACGTTTTGGCTGAAGTGCCGCGCGTACGTGAAGATTTCGGTTACCCACCGCTTGTAACGCCGACAAGCCAGATTGTAGGAACG
Source organism: Christensenella tenuis (assembly GCF_014287795.1). Lineage (GTDB taxonomy): Bacteria > Bacillota > Clostridia > Christensenellales > Christensenellaceae > Christensenella > Christensenella tenuis. The sequence goes on along the minus strand of NZ_JACOON010000001.1, from coordinate 508,979 downwards.
CAGGCAGTGCTCAATGTTCTTTCGGGCGAGCGCTACAAGATGGTTACGAAGGAGTCCAAGGCAATGCTGCGTGGCGAATATGGCAGGTTGCCCGCACCTGTAAATGAGGAAGTACGGAAGAAGTGCATCGGAGATGATGAAGTCATCACAGTTCGTCCGGCAGATTTGCTGCCTCCTGAACTGGACAAGTACCGGGAAGAAGTCAAAGGATGGATGGAACAAGAAGAGGATATCGTAACCTATGCGATGTTCCCGCAGGTTGCGCCGAAGTTTTTTGAATTCCGGCGTGCGAACCAATATAAGTTGGATTCAGAAATGCTGGACAAGGACAACATGATTCATCCAGTATAACACGAAAACGGGAAGCCGCATTTCTATGCGGCTTCTTTTTTGTTATAATGGGATGGAGGAGGATGACGATGAACATTTTAATTACAAATGACGACGGAATTTATGCGCAGGGGATTCGTGCGCTTACCCGGGCGATGGCCCAAACCGGGCACGAGATAACCGTAGTTGCACCGGACAGTCAAAAAAGCGCCTGCAGCCATGCTTTGACAATGGATACGCCTTTAACCGTAAAAGAAATTGAAGAATTTGGCGTGAAAGCATATGCCGTTTCCGGTACCCCTGCGGATTGTGTGAAACTGGGGCTGGCTCATTTACTGGAAGATAAAATAGACCTGGTGATTTCCGGCATTAATTCTGGAGCCAACTTAGGATCAGATATTGCATATTCAGGAACAGTGAACGCGGCTCTTGAAGCCAATATGCTTCATGTTCCGGCGGTTGCATTTTCCAAGGCTCTTGTATGGGGACAGGGAAAAGCAGAAACTAATTTTGATGAAGTAGCAGATCTGGCAGCAGAACTGATTGGGCAACTGGAAATCAGAATATTGAAAAAGTTTATTTACAACATCAATTTTCCAGCAGTGCCCCGAAATTCCATGAAGGGTGTCAAATTTTGCAAACAGGGAATCAGCGCGTATGATGAGGCCTATGACAGGAGAACCGATCCATTTGGGAGAGACTATTTCTGGATCAGCGGACGCATGATTGAAGATGAGTATAATGAAGAACATGAAACGGATATCAAATGGAATCGTGAAGGTTATATTACAGTGACGCCGCTGAAATGGAATCAAACAGATGAAACAGAAATTCACTCTTCGAAATGCAAGATAGAACAGATAAAATTGCATTTTTAGTGTTTTCCTGTTATAATAAGGCCATTAAATGCGATAAGGCAATCCATGGAGGAAACGATGGTCGGGAATGTGATAGACCGTATCAACAACGAATATGCGAAAATGTCTAAAGGGCAGAAGTTGATTGCGGATTATATTTTAAAAGAATATGATAAGGCTGCTTTTATGACGGCGGCAACACTTAGCAAACTTGTTGGGGTGAGCGAATCTACAGTAGTGCGTTTTGCGTATGCGCTCGGATATGACGGATATCCCAAGCTTCAGAAAGATTTGCAAGAGGTCATTCAAACTAAGCTTACAACAGCACAGCGCCTCAATATGATGGAAGGGCTGAGTTCGGACGAAGTCGTAAATGCTTCTTTTAAAACAGATATCAATAACTTACGCGTTACGCGCGAGCATATTGATACGGAAAATCTGGAACGCATTGTTGACAGCATTGATAAGGCGAGGAAAATTTATATTCTTGGCACGCGTTCCAGCGGACCGCTTGCGGAATTCCTGCGATATTATATGAATTATATGAATGAGAATATTCGTTTGATTCGTTTCGACGGAAGTGATATATTCAGCCAGATTCTTACGGCAAATGAGCAGGACGTAGCGATAGCAATCAGCTTCCCGCGGTACTCTATGCGTACCATTGAGGGTATGACTTATCTTAAAAACTGTGGATGTAAGGTTGTGGCGATTACAGACAATGAAGATTCGCCGCCCGCACAAATCGCAGATTATTCGTTGACGGCAAAAAGTTATATGAATTCGTTCGTAGACTCGTTCGTTGCTCCCTTGGCGGTAATTAACCTTCTTATTATTATGCTGGGACTTCGCAAAAAAGATATTTTATTCGCTAATTTTAACCGCCTTGAGGAATTGTGGCAGACAAATGATGTATATGCCACAAAAGAACTTGACGCACAAATTACGGACGAGGATCTTTATGAATAATTTGATTATCATTGGTGCGGGCGCCGCAGGACTTATGGCTGCATATTCCGCTGCTTCACGGGGTATCCGCACGGTTGTACTTGAAAAAAATGAAAAAGCCGGGAAAAAGCTTTTTATCACCGGGAAAGGACGCTGTAATATCACCAATGACTGCGATATCAGCGATTTTTTCCCGCAGATTGTCCATAATGGAAAATTTTTGATGAGCGCGCTATATGCGTTCAGCAATGATAATCTTATTTCGCTTCTGAATGAAAATGGTTTACGTACCAAGACGGAACGCGGGGGGCGGGTGTTTCCACAGAGCGACCGTTCCAGCGACGTAATCAAGACATTGCTTCACATCGTCGGGAAATCCGGTGCGAAGCTTCGCTTCAATACTACGGTGAAGCAAATTGAAAAACAGGAAGAGACGTTCCTCTTGCACCTTGGCGACGGTTCTGCAATGCGTGCGGGTGCGGTTTTGATCGCAACAGGAGGGAAGTCGTACCCGCTTACAGGGTCAACGGGAGATGGCTATGGATTTGCAGAGGAATTTGGCCATAAAATCATACCGCCGTACCCGGCTCTTGTTCCCATGGAGGATTTGCATCATATTTGCCCTAAGATGCAGGGGCTGACATTGAAAAATGTGAAATTCACACTGTTTCAGAATGATAAGAAAATTTATTCCGAGCAAGGGGAGCTTTTGTTTACGCATTTTGGTATATCCGGCCCGGTGGTACTCTCTGCGAGCAGTTTTATCGACCACAGAAAACAGCCGCTTTCCCTGCGGGCGGAAATCGATTTGAAACCGGCCCTTAACATAGAACAAATTGATGCGAGGCTGTTACGCGAATTTGAAGCGGCAAAAAACAAACAGCTTAAGAACGTTATGCTTGAGCTTTTGCCGGGCAAAATGGTGCATTCGTTTCTAGCGGAAAGTAATCTCGACCCCAATAAGGAAATCCATAGCGTTACACGGCAGGAACGCGGGCATATTTGCAAGAGCCTCAAAGCGTTTTCAATTGCCATTGCCGATACGCGGCCCGTTGAAGAAGGAATTGTAACCTCCGGCGGTATATGTGTGAAAGAGATTAATCCATCTACGATGGAGTCCAAACTGGTGCCTAATCTCTACTTTGCGGGCGAAGTAATGGATGTAGACGCAAAAACGGGCGGTTTTAATCTTCAAATTGCATTTTCCACCGGATTTCTTGCTGGAACAAGCGTATTTAATTGACATTGGTTCCAAATAAAGATACAATATATATTGGTTGTATTTGTTATTATTACAAACTTGCCAAATTGAAATTTGAAAACAGAATATGGAAGAATGGGAGGTGAATTTGCTAAGTGGATGTGGTGATTCCTATCCTCGTAGGCGCAGGCGGTCTCGTTGTTGGACTCATTGTTGGTTATTTTTATAGGCGCAACATTGCAGAATCAAAGATCGGCCGTGCCGAGGATTCCGTGAAGAAATTGATCGACGAAGCGCAAAAGCGTGCCGAAGTTATCAAAAAGGAAACGGTTCTCGAGGCTCAGGAAGAAGTTCACAAGCTGCGTAGCGAATTTGACAAGGAATCAAGAGAAAGACGAAATGAAATTACAAAGATTGAAAAGAGACTTGTTCAACGGGAAGAACTGCTGGATAAAAAGTTAGACAGCATTGAACAAAAAGAAGAACAGATCAACAAAAGAACAAAAGAAATTACAAAAACAAAAGAAGACCTTGCGAATCTTCATGCCCAACAACTTGAGCAACTTGAGCATATTTCGGGCATGACGATTGATGAAGCCAAGGGGCTTCTGCTCGAAAAGGTTGAGCAGGAGGCGCGCCATGATATGGCGGTCATGCTGCGGGACATTGAGCAAAAAGCAAAGGATGAAGCCGATAAAAAGGCAAGGAACATTTTGTCGTTGGCGATTCAGAAATGTGCTGCGGATCATGTTGCCGAGAGCACAGTATCCGTAGTCAATTTACCCAATGATGAAATGAAAGGCAGAATCATTGGCAGAGAAGGCCGAAATATCCGGACGCTGGAAACGGCAACGGGCATCGACCTTATCATAGACGATACACCTGAAGCGGTTATTCTTTCCGGGTTTGATCCGGTGAGGCGTGAAGTTGCAAGAATCGCGCTTGAAAAGCTGATTGTGGACGGGCGGATTCATCCCGCACGTATCGAAGAAATGGTGCATAAAGCTCAAAAAGAAGTCGATACGCAGATCCGGGAGGCCGGAGAGCAGGCTGTGTTCGATGTAGGCATTCATTCCTTACATCCCGAACTTGTCAGACTTCTGGGCCGGCTTAAGTATCGTACCAGCTATGGCCAGAACGTACTCAAGCATTCGATTGAAGTTGCGCATTTAGCTTCCCTGATGGCCGCTGAAATCGGAGCAAACGCAAAATTTGCGAAGCGTGCAGGCTTGCTGCATGATATTGGAAAAGCGGTTGATCATGAAGTGGAAGGGCCGCATATTCAGATTGGCGCTGATCTTGCGAAGAAGTATAAGGAAAATGCGGATATCATTAACGCAATTGCAGCTCACCATGGAGATGTGGAGCCCAAAACGGTGGAAGCTGTTCTTGTGCAGGCCGCAGATGCAGTTTCTGCTGCAAGGCCGGGCGCAAGAAGGGAATCTTTGGAAAATTATATTAAACGTCTTGAAAATCTTGAAGAAATTGCAAATTCATTTGCAGGCGTTGATAAATCTTACGCAATACAGGCGGGCCGCGAGGTTCGGATTATTGTAAAACCGGAAGAGATTGACGACGCAGGAACAACTTTGCTGGCACGAGATATCGTGAAAAAAATCGAGGCTGAACTTGATTATCCCGGACAAATTAAAGTCAATGTAATTCGGGAGACGAGAACAACCGATTATGCAAAATAATAAAGAAGCGGTTTATGATAACCGCTTCTTTTTCTATGCAGCTTCAGCATGAAAATTCTCTTTTCTAAGCCGGGCGGGGTTTTTGCAGCCTTTTAGCATTTCTGTCTAAGGGAAGGAGGAGCCTGCAGCTTTTATGACGGGCAGAACAAAAAATATAGAATGTAGATCTCCGCTGGGCTCAGCTGGTCTTAAGGCCCTTTTATAGGACTAGCACAAGTAGTTTAGATTACGAACCCAATTTTTACCTATACTTGAAAACATTATATAAACCCGATACAATAATTAAGTACGATTTTAATCAAAAAGGCGGTATTTATTCAATGAAGGACGTTTACGAAAATCCATTAATCACAAGATATGCGAGCAGGGAAATGGCCCATACTTTTTCTGATGATATGAAGTTCAGAACTTGGAGGCGGCTTTGGATTGCGCTTGCCGAAGCGGAACATGAAATGGGGCTTCCAATTTCCCAAGAGCAGATAGAAGAGTTGAAAGCACATGCGGATGATATCAATTATGACGTGGCGCAGGCCCGCGAACGCGAGGTGCGGCATGATGTAATGTCACACGTATATGCCTATGGTGTTCAATGCCCGAATGCAAAAGGAATTATCCATCTTGGTGCGACAAGCTGCTATGTGGGAGATAATACGGATATCATTGTAATGGATAAGGCAATTTCAATCATAGAGAAAAAACTGGTGAATGTTATCGCGCGCTTGAAGGAATTTGCTTTGAATTACAAGGATATGCCGACTCTTGGTTTTACACATTACCAGCCTGCACAATTGACGACGGTAGGAAAGCGCGCCACACTCTGGATGCAGGATCTTGTTATGGATTACGAACAGCTTCGCTTTGTTCAATCGCAAATTAAGCTCCGCGGCGTGAAAGGAACAACCGGAACACAGGCCAGCTTCCTGACGCTGTTTGACGGCAATGCAGATAAAGTAAAAGAGCTGGAAAGGAAGGTGGCGGAAAAGCTGGGATATGACCAGGTATTTGCCGTGACCGGGCAAACCTATCCGCGCAAATTTGACAGCGTGGTCGCTGATTTTCTTTCTTCTGTTGCGCAAAGCGCGTACAAATTTGCAAATGATCTCCGCTTGCTGCAAAATTTGAAGGAAGTGGAAGAACCCTTTGAAAAAAAGCAAATAGGTTCTTCTGCAATGGCATATAAACGCAATCCTATGCGCTCTGAACGCATTTGTTCGCTTGCACGGTACATTATCAGCCTCGCATCAAGTCCGGCGATTACGGCCTCTACACAATGGTTCGAAAGGACGCTTGACGACAGCGCCAATAAGCGGCTGGTGATTCCCCAGGCATTCATGGCCCTTGATGCGGTTTTGAACATTTATCTCAATGTTTCAAGCGGAATGGTTGTTTATCCGAAGGTAATTGAAAAGCGGATCCGTGAGGAGCTTCCTTTTATGGCAACAGAGACAATCCTAATGGATGCGGTAAAGCGGGGAGGAGACCGGCAGGAACTGCATGAGAAAATTCGTGAATACTCCATGCAGGCGGGCGCACGCGTAAAGGAAGAAGGAAAAGAAAACAACCTGATTGACCTGATTAAGGCAGATGCAGCTTTCCACATGCAGCCGGATGAAATTGATGCAATTATGGATCCGCGCAATTTTATTGGCCTTGCGAATATACAAACGGAAGATTTTATCCGGAATGTGGCGGACCCGATTTTGGAAAAGTACACTGACCTTTCCATGCAGGGAGAAATCAACGTATAAAACGGGATAAAAGATGTTTAAGTTCTTGTCATGAGTTTATCAATAAAGCGTCAAAATTAATTGATAAAATTGTAAAAAGGAGTATGTATTTATGAAAGACTTAAAGGGGACGAAAACAGAAAAATGTTTGCAGGACGCCTTTGCGGGTGAATCCATGGCTCATATGAAATATCTTTATTATTCATCGCAGGCGAAAAAGGACGGGTATGTTCAGATTTCCAATATTTTTGCGGAAACGTCTGCCAACGAAAAAGAACATGCGAAATTATGGTTTAAGTGGCTGCATCCTGACAATAAAGTTCCGGATACGATTACAAACCTGCAGGATGCTGCTGCGGGCGAGCATTATGAAACAACGGAGATGTATCCTTCCTTTGCCAAAATTGCAGAGGAAGAAGGCTTTGCGGAAATTGCCCGTGAATTCAGGGGGGCTGGTGCTGTTGAGAAAGAGCATGAAGACAGATATCGTAAATTGAGCGACAACCTCACGGCGGGTAAAGTATTTGAACGCGATACAGAAGTCCTCTGGCAGTGCATCAATTGCGGACATATCCAAAAATCCAAAGCTGCTCCGGAAAAATGCCCGGTTTGCCAGCATCCGAAAGCATATTTCCAGTTAAAAGAAGATAATTATTAATGTTTAGAAAAAATGGAGGGCGCTTGCTCTCCATTTTTTATTCCTATTTTTCTGTAAACGTTCGCTCGTTTGGGTTGCGAAGCGGATATTTTTCGGATCCACGCATCAATAGCTCCGGCATGAGGATAAAGCGGTTAGAGGAAGTGCTTTTCCCATTAATTTTATCTATCAGCAATCCGGCGGCTTTCCGCCCCATATCAACTGCATCTTTTTCAACGAGCGTAAGATTGAGGTGTAGGATATCGTGCATGGCAAGGCGGTCATACCCAATGAAAGCGACTTCTTCCGGAATGGCGATATTGAATTCGGAAAGTGCCTTTAAGCATCCCATGCTGAGCATATTGGTCATCCCGATGAAAGCGGTTGGAATCCGGTGTGTCAAAATCAGATGCTTGGTTAACTGATACGCACTTTCGATGGTAAAATCTCCGGCCAGTATGTTCTGGGGATAAGGTTTGATGTCCGCAGCTTCAAACGCATCTTGATACCCCTCGATTCGCTTTTGGGCAATGACATGGTTTGGGTTGCCGGCGAGCAATGCAATGTCTTTATGGCCGTTTTCAATTAATAGGGAAGTGATTTTATATAAAGCTGCCTTATCATCAAAATATACCCCGTCAAAATTACTGTTCTTAATATTTCGGTCAACCAACACAATCGGAAGATTCATATTTTCAAACATCTCAACATACTTTTTATCATATTCGTTATTTCCAGTAACAGGAGTAATAATGAGTCCGCGAATGCGGTATTCCTGAAGAATACGCATGGCCCGCGCTTCCTTTTCGATATTTTCATCAGTATTAAACAACAGTACGTTGAGCCCCTGGCGGTCCGCGACGGAAGAAATACCGTCGATTACTTCACTAAAAAACGGATTGCTGATTTCCGGCACAATTACGCCGATAATATTGCTTTGGTTGCGTGAAAGCCCACGCGCATAGGCGCTGGGAATATAATTCAATTCTTTGATAGCGCTTTCAACTTTTTTCTTGGATTTATCGCTTACAGCAGGAGATTTATTGATTACACGAGAGACCGTAGCCAAAGAGACCCCTGCTTTTCTGGCGATATCACTTATTGTTGCAGCCATAAATAAATCCTCTCAAAACCCTTATTTTGATACAATTATAACAAAGTGAAATAAAAAACACAAATAAAAAATGATTGACATTTGATTTTTAATATGGTATAAATATTTACATAAAGAAAAAGTAAGCGCTTACATTTTGAAGGCGAAGAGAGCGTATAAAGACAGATACTATTCTGAAAATTTTACCAAACAAATTAAAAATCCAATACAGAAATTTATAACAGTAAATTTTGTTATTAGCGCATTGGAAAAGAGATTTTGAATTCAAAAAGTAAAAAAATGTTTACCAAAATTGTAAGCGCTTACAAAAATGGAATGATGTAAATTTTATGTGAAAGGGAAATCACATAAATGTAATCAAACGAAAAAAAGGGAGGAAATGAAATGTTTAAAAAAGTAGTTGGTCTTTTGGTTGTGGTCTTGTTGCTCACAGGAGCATTTGCCGGATGTGCAACGACTCCGGCGGCAGAGGACAGTGCGGCTGCGGCAGAATCATCGGCGGCTGCAAGCGCGGATGGAGGAGAGGATGCAGCGACAGAAAGTGCAGATGGAGAAAAGCTTAAAATTGGGTTTGCGAACCTGACGGATTCCGGCGATTATTTTGCATGGGTAAAACGCGGCATGGAAGAAGCAGCGGCGGAAGCAGGCGTTGAGATCATCTGTGTCGATAACCAGGGCGACGGTGCAACGGCAGTGCAGAATATTGACACCCTGATCAGTGCTGGGGTAGATTGCGTGATCGAATATTATAATGATTCGACCGTCAATACGCAGGTCAAAGACATATTGGATGAAGCAGGAATTCCGAGCGTAGCAATCGATATTCCGGTAGCGAACGATGCAGGCGCGGCACCCTATGTAGGCGGCGACAACTATGAAGCGGGCTTCATTTGCGGAGAAAACCTCGGACAGGCCGCGATTGACCAGTGGGGCGGCGAAGTAGACCTGTTCCTGTCTGTCGGAACGCTTTCCACGGGAGAGACGAATGAACAACGCATGGGCGGGATTTTGGATGGAATCCGTTCGAAAGTAGACCTGCCGGACGATAAAGTAGTTATTCTTGATGGGGAAGACTCCACGGCACAGGCACAGAAGGTTGTAACAGACGCTCTGACCGCCAATCAGGACGCAGAGCATATCCTGATCGGCTGCATGCAAGATGACGAAACACAGGGCGCTTTTGCGGCGGTCGAGATCGCGAACCGCCAGGATCATGTCATTCTGGCTGGGAACGGACCGTTCAACAGCACGTTCGACAACTTGTATAAAGATGAAGCAAACTTCTGGATCGGAAGCGCGAGCTTCTCGCCTGAGCAGTACGGACCGCTTGCCGTGCCGATTGCGATCTCCCTTGCCAAAGGAGAAGAAGTGCCGGCAGAATCGTTTGTTACCCACTATTTCCTGACTCAGGAAAATATCAGGGAATACTATCCTGAATAAGAAAGAGGTTGTATTGCGGCGCCCTGGGCGGGCGCCGCAAATCAAGTAGAGGAGAATGGTATGGAAAGTAACAGATATTTGTTGCAAATGAAGGGCGTGACCAAACGCTTTCCGGGCGTCCTTGCGCTAAACAACGTTGACCTCGAACTGTATGCGGGCGAAGTGCTGGCGCTGCTGGGCGAGAACGGCGCGGGAAAATCGACGCTGATTAAGATTCTTTCCGGCGCGTACAACGCGGATGAGGGAGAGATTCTGATCGATGGGGAAGTGCAAAATTATCATACGCCGCGTGAAGCGAACGATCAGGGCGTAAGCATAATTTATCAGGAATTGAATTACCTGAACGATCTTACGGTTGCTGAAAATATTTTCCTGAACCGGTGGCCGCGGGGGAAAAGCGGGCAGGTCGATTGGAAAAAATTGAGGAACGCCGCACGGGAAATACTGGACATGCTTGAAGTAGATATCCCGACAGGCGCATATATGCGAGATCTTTCGGTGGCTGAAAAACAGCTCGTAGAGATCGCAAAAGCGCTTTCCCAGAAAATGAAAATACTGGTTATGGATGAACCGACTTCCGCCCTGTCAGAAAAGGAAGCGGAAAAGCTGATGAAGCTGGTGGCAAAACTAAGAGATCAGGGAACGGGAATCATTTTTATATCCCACCGGCTTGACGAATTGTTTCAAATTGCGGATCGGGTTCAGGTCATGCGCGACGGCGAACGTGTCGGCGTTGTAAAAATGAAAGAAGCGCAGCGCGAAGAACTGATCCGCATGATGGTCGGACGTGAAGTAAATATGTTCTATCCTAAACGGGAAGTCGAAAAAAAGCAGACGGTTCTTAAGGTAAAGGGCCTTACGACCGATTATTTAAAAGATATTTCTTTTGAAGTAAAGGCGGGGGAGATACTCGGCGTGTTCGGGCTGATGGGATCAGGACGGACCGAAATGGCACAATGTATCTTTGGAACGCATAAAATACACAGCGGTGAAATCTATGTGGACGGAACACTGAAGAAAATACGCAAGCCAGCGGACGCGATTGCAAGCGGTATCGCCTATGTGACGGCCGAGCGGAAAAAAGACGGCCTGATCCTGATACAGTCCGTGCGGGACAATATCATGACGGCATCGGTGGACAAATATTCGACTCCGTTTAGGATCAACCACAAAAAGGAAAAAGAGATCGCCGTAAAATGGAAAGAAAAATTTGCGATTAAAACACCGGATCTCAATACGGTCGTGAATGGGCTTTCCGGTGGCAACCAGCAAAAGGTCGTACTCGCGAAATGGCTGGCAACAGACCCGAAGGTGCTGATCCTTAACGAACCGACCCGGGGCATCGACGTCGGTGCGAAAACAGAAATCTATAAATTGATGGAAGATTTTTGTGAAAAAGGCCTGGGAGTCGTCATGATCTCATCGGAGTTGCCCGAGATCCTGCAGCTCGCGGATCGGGTAATGGTGATGTGTGAGGGAAAAGCGACGGCAGAATTTGCGCGCGGTGAAATGAATCAGGAAAAATTGATGCACGGCGCGATCGGGGAGGTTTAAAACAATGGAACAAGTAAAAACAAATAAAAAGATCAATCTTTCAACAGAAATGACGGTGTTGATCGCATGCGTCGGACTATTCATCATTTTTTCAGCGATCGCCCCGAATTTCCTTACAGTCAGTAACGTTATGAATGTTTTCCTGTATTCAGCGGTAACGGGCATTTGTGCGACGGGAATGACGCTCGTTATCATCTCGGGCGGGCTTGATATCTCGGTCGGCTCGGTAGTAGGGTTGACGGGCATGGTAGCGGGTCTCGTGATCGCGGGAACAGGAAACGTTGCGCTTGGCATTTTTCTCGCCCTGCTCACAGGCGCGGGCTGCGGAGCACTTAACGGTCTGCTGGTAACACGCTTCAAAATCGTACCGATCATTGCGACGCTGGCGACGATGTCTATTTTCCGGGGTATGGCAATGTTGACGACGAACGGACAGTCGCAGATCGTATCGGCAGACGCATTCAAATGGCTGGGAAGGGGTTATTTGCTGGATGTAGTTCCCTACTGCGTCATCATTATGATTGCGATGTTTATTATCATCGGTTATGTTTTGAAAAATACGCCCTTCGGCCGGAAGACCTATTCAATCGGAGGAAATCCGGAAGCGAGCCGTCTTGCAGGAATGAACGTAAAAGGCGTGCGGTTTGTCATCTATATACTGTGCGGACTGTTCGCGGGGCTTTCCGGTATTGTCACGGCGTCCCAAACGGGGACGGCGATTCCAGCCGCTGGGGAAGGCCTTGAGATGGATGTGATTGGCGCAGTTGTCTTGGGCGGCGCAAGCATGAGCGGCGGCAAAGGAAGCATCGTAGGCACGTTGCTGGGTGTCCTGATTTTTGCGATCTTGCAAAACGGATTGACGCTGTTGAACGTAATGTCCTTCTGGCAGACGATCGCAAAAGGTATCGTACTCGTCATTGCGGTTATGCTCGACGTGGCGCGCGGCGGCGGATACGAATAAGGAGAAAGTGAGTATATGAAAGCAAAGGGAATTTTACATAAAGACCTATGCGCTCTAATTGCGGAGCTTGGCCATGGGGATACCATACTCGTATGCGATGCCGGTTTTGCTATTCCCAAAGGGGTTAGACGAATTGAACTTGCAATTGAAAAGGATTGTCCAACCATTCAGCGTATTCTGGAACTACTGAAAGAGGAATTGATCATTGAACGGTATGCGCTTGCGGAGGAAATGCGGGAGGTAAATCCCAAGATGCTTGAGAAATACCGGGAAATCTACCGGGGGACGACCATCCAGGAAACATTTGTTCCACATGAACGGCTAGCCGGGGAAATAGCAGCTAAAGCGAAAGCCATTGTGCGTACGGGCGCTTTCCAGCCGTATGGATCAATTGCGATTTATCCTGCAATTGACGCTCCGGTATGGTATCAAGCGGAAGGTGTGCATGTGCCGGACTTTTATAAAGACAGAGTTTAAGCGGAGGAAGACATGAGCTACAGACAGGACGTCATTGATGCATTAAACCATAAACAAACGGAACTTACTCCATGGGCATTCGAACTGACTTCGGAGTTCAGTGAACTTTATCGAAAGAAATATTCCTGCCAAAGTGTGGAAGATGATCTCCGTTCCCACATTATGTTTGGGAAATATAAAAAAATGGAATGGCTGAATGAATCTAAATACAGAGACATTTTTGGCGTTGAGTGGCAACTAGGGGATGACGGGGGTGACATCGGCATCCCCGTCAACAAACCTGTTACTGCGGAATCGGTAGAGGAATATATATTTCCTGATATCGATGAGGTACTCCTTCAAAAGGGATTGTATTCAATGGAACAGGATACGGAGCATTTTAGGATGTTCCGCTTCACTTATGCTCTCTATGAAAGAGCGTGGGCCCTGATGGGCATGGAAGATATGCTGCTTAATATGGCTTTGAATGTAAGCGCTACCATGAAGTTGTTTGAACGCATTGCAGAATACAATATGACGCTGTTAGACCGTATTCTCACTTCGGATTTTGACGGCGTATATTTTGGGGATGATTATGGGCAGCAAAAAGGGCTGATTATGGGGCCTGACTGCTGGCGCAAGTTTATCAAGCCGTTTTTGAAAGAAATGTTCGCCAAGGTGAAGGCAAGCGGTAAATATATTCTGCTGCACAGCTGCGGGGATATAGAAGACATTTTTCCGGATCTGATTGAAATAGGACTCGATGCTTATAACACAGTGCAACCTGAAATTTATGATTTGAAAAAAATAAAACGTGAATATGGGAAAGATCTGGCTTTTTGGGGAGCAATCAGCACCCAACAATTTTTAACGGAACGAACGGCGCAGGAAGTATTTGATAAATCGGTAGAAACTATCAAGGTTTTGGGGCAGGACGGCGGCTATATTTTTTCACCGACCCATGCGGTGACGCCGGATATACCGATAGAAAATATCAGAGCGATGCTGGAGGCAGTTAACAGCGTCCAGTGGAAATAAACAAATAAGGAGAAGGATAATGAAATCATTAGCGGTAACAACAGACCACCAACTAGAAATCGTGGAAATTCCAGATCCGGTTATTGGCGAGGATTGCGTTTTATGCAAAACCATTAGCTGTGGAGTATGTAACGGAACGGATACAAAAATTCTGCATGGGACCTTTAAAGGCTTCAATACATATCCATGTCTGATCGGTCATGAAGCGATTGGCGAAGTAATCGAAGTTGGAAAGAAAGTCAAACAATGGAAAATAGGGGATCACATTACCTTGCCATACCTTGAAGTCGGACCGGATGGAAAATATGCGGGATATTATTCTGGATGGAGTGCGTATTCTGAATATACCGTTGCACGGGACTGGCAGGCGATGGCGGAACTTGGAAATGGCCCGGGGACGCCGGGATTCTGGGAAGGATATTATACTCAGAAAGTGCTGCCGAAAGATATTGATCCCGTCTATGGGGCAATGGTTAATACATTGCGTGAAGTACTGAATGCCTGCAAAACGTTTGGATTCGGTAGCGGGCAGTCTATCGTTATTTTTGGTGCGGGACCGGTGGGCCTGACCTTTACGACCTTTGCAAAGCTTCTTGGTGTAAAAAGTATCACAGTAACGGATATTCTCGAAGAAAAGCGTGATGAGGCGCTGAAGGCCGGGGCAGATCATTTTATCAACGGCTCCAAAGAAGATGTGATAACGGAAGCACGAAAAATCTATCCGAACGGGGCAGATCACGTCCTCGATGCAGTTGGAATTAATTCCATCATTAATACGGCAATGCACATTGTAAAGGATTTTGGACAGATTTGCGTGTATGGAATTTCGCCAACCCTTGGAATGGAACTTAACTGGGCGGACGCACCTTATAACTGGAGCTTGAAATTTCTCCAATTTCCAAATAAAGTAGACGAGGCCGCCGCGCATGACCAGATCATAAACTGGGTGCGTATGGGGGTAATCGACCTGAAAGACTATGTATCCCATATTATTCCGTTTGAAAAAATATTGGATGCCTTTGCCATGGTTGAACGAAAAGAACCGTGCAAAAAAATCGTAATTAAATATTAAAGACAGTTGCAAGGAACGAAAGGAGAATCAAATGACTTACGTAGCAAAAACAACGAGGGGTTGGGGTTCGCCCAGCAGATATATTCAGGGCCCCGGCGAGATTGAGAATCTAGCAAAATATACCGCAATCTACGGAAAAAAGGTATTGGCTATGATTGATCCATTCTTTTTTGAAGAACTCGGGAAAAAGCTTGAAGCGCAGTATGAGGCCTCAGATGCGGAGTTGATGACGCTGGCGTTCGATAAAGAAGTAACGGAAAAACGGATTGCAGCCGCCTGTGAAAAGGCCAGAGAGTTCCAGCCGGCAGTGGTGGTTGGGATTGGCGGCGGAAAAACACTGGATACGGCAAAAGCGGTCGCCGACCATTTTAACGCCGTAATGGTAATTGTGCCGACCTCTGCATCTACTGACGCGCCGACAAGCGCGCTTTCCGTAATTTATAAAGAAAACGGAGAGCACAGCCATGCGGTTTTTTATAATAAAAATCCGGAACTTGTGCTTGTTGACAGTGCAATCATTGCAAAGGCCCCGGTGAGATTTCTTGTATCGGGAATGGGCGATGCGCTTTCTACAGTATTTGAAGCACGTGCAAACCAGGCGTCTGATACCGCAAATTATATTTGGTTCACCGAGGGCGGCTTCCGCAGATGCAAATCATCCCTTAGCGTAGCGGAACTTTGTTATGATACGCTTATTGGAAAGGGCTTCTATGCAAAAATGGCGGCGGAAAACAAAGTAGTAAATGAAGCGCTGGAAGATGTAATCGAGGCAAACACGCTTATGAGCGGCCTTGGATTTGAAAATACTGGCTGCGCAGGCGCGCATTCCATAGGCGACGGGATCACAGCACTACCGGTTGGAGCCAAGACGCTTCATGGCGAGAAGGTAGCGTTCGGTGTGATGTGCCAACTGGTTGCGGAAAACGCCGAGGAAGAACTGATCGAGGAGGTAGCGGCATTCTGCTTGCGCGTAGGCCTGCCCATTACGCTAAGTGATTTGTATGTAGATCCTACGCCGGAAAATTTGCGGATCATCGCCCAAGGTTCGCTCAATTCATTCTGGTCGGCAGAACCGTTCAATGTAACGGAGGAAATGGTTATTGATATTATTCTTGCTGGTGATGCCATGGGGAGATATTATAAAGAAATGTTAGGATAAGGCCTCTCTTCCTGCCCATATCGTTCTGAGGAGCGGTGTGGGCAGGAGGGGCTGAAAGGGATTGGACAATGTTAAATTATTTGATAGCGCATGATCTTGGAACATCCGGCAACAAGGCAACCCTGTTTTCAACCGAAGGAGAACTGATCAAAAGTGTAGTCTACAGTTATCCGGCAAAATTTTTCAATGGAAATTGGGCAGAACAAGATCCGCAGGATTGGTGGAATGCGGTATGTTCCGCAACCAGGGAATTGCTTCAGGATATCCAGAAGAAAGCTGTCCGGGCAATTTCATTCAGTGGACAAATGATGGGGTGCCTGTGTGTCGATGAAAATGGAACTCCGCTGAGAAATGCGATCATCTGGGCGGATATGCGTGCGGAAAGGGAAGAAAATCAACTTGCCGAAAAAATTGCTCCGGAACGTTTTTATCAAATCACAGGGCATAAGCTCAGCCGGTCATACAGCATTGAAAAGCTGATGTGGGTAAAAAACAATGAACCTGCCATTTATGCAAAAACCTACAAGATGCTAAATGCAAAGGACTATATTGTTTACCGCCTAACCGGAAAATTTATGACGGATTATTCGGACGCATCGAGCACAAATGCACTTGACCTGAACACGATGGAATGGTCTGATGAAATTATAGCGGCAGCAGGAGTGAAGCGGGAATTATTTCCCGATCTCAAACCCTCCACTTATGTCGCGGGCGAAATCAGACCCGATATGGAGGAGGAAAGCGGCCTTGCGGCGGGGACTAAAATCGTTTTGGGCGGCGGAGATGGAAGCTGCGCTTCCGTTGGAGCCGGTTCGATTGCCGAAGGAATTACCTATAACTGCCTTGGTTCTTCTTCATGGATTTCCACTGTTTCGAAAAAACCCTATTATGATGGGCAAATGCGAACGGTTACGTGGGCGCATGTCATTCCCGGACTCTTAATTCCCTCAGGAACCATGCAAACGGCCGGTGCAGCTTTTTCGTGGGCCAAAGAACGTTTTTGTCAAAAGGAAGTGCAGGAAGCAAAAAAACAGGAAATCAGCCCATATGACATAATTAACCGCGAAATCGAAGATTCTCCAGCGGGGGCAAATGCGCTTTTATTTCTGCCGTACCTGATGGGGGAACGCTGTCCACGTTGGAATAGCCATGCCCGCGGTTCCTTTGTGGGGCTTAAGATGGAGCATACCACAGGGGACCTCATGCGAAGCGTGGTGGAGGGAGTGGCGATGAACCTTAACCTGATTATTGAAATATTAAAAAATGCCGTAGAAATGAAGCAAATGATCGTAGTAGGCGGGATGGCTCAGGGGGAAGTGGAACGGCAGATATTTGCCGATGTCTATGGAATGGATATTGTGCGCTTAGAACATTTGGAAGAAGCCACCTCGATTGGTGCGGCTGTAATTGCCGGAGTAGGCGCGGGAGAACTACAGGGATTTGAGGAAGTGCGTTTTTTCAATAAAGCTTGTCTCCCGCAGAAACCGATTGCACAAAACGCTGAAATATATCAAAAAATGAAACGATTGTTCGAGAAAGCATATAAAACACAGATGAAATTATTCGAAGAATTGGCCCGGTTTTGAAGTAAATTCCTCAATGCACTTAGGACGGGAACAAAGCATGGTATTCATATCATGCTTTGTTCTTTTATATGGGCAAAATATCGACCAAGCTCTTTTATTTTATGTTCAACCGTGATAAATTAGATAGGGATTGAAAAGTGGAGGGATCATAATGATCGACGTACTTCTTGCAACTTATAACGGAGAAGCATATTTAAAGGAAATGTTGGATTCACTCATGGAGCAGACGATTCAGGATTTTCACGTCTACGTCAGGGACGACGGTTCAACCGATCGGACACCTATTATTATTGAAGGGTTTCGGCAGGCATATCCGGAAAAATTTACGATCATTGAGGACAGACTCTCCATTGGTAACGCGCGTGATAATTTTTTTACGCTGCTTTCTTATGCCACGCAGGATTATGTTATGTTTGCGGATCAGGACGATATCTGGCTGCCGGATAAAATCGAACTTACTTTATCAACGATGAAAAGTATCAGGAATGGTTTTGGAAACAGTCCGATTCTTGTACATTCCGATCTTACGGTAGTCAACGAGACCGGTGTTGCAATCCATCCGTCTTTGTTTAAACTGCAGAAACTAGATCCGTCACGTCTGCATTTGAATCAGCTGATTTCCCAGAACAATATCACGGGATGCACCATGATGATGAACCGTGCGCTTGTACGGATCATCCGCGCAAACAAGCAGGCGTTGATGCATGACTGGTGGATTGGGCTCGCCGCTTCGGCGTTTGGACACATTGCCGTTGCTCCGAACCGTATTCATTACCGCCAGCACCAGGCCAACGAAGTGGGAGCCAAAGATGTCAAAAGCGCCTCCTACTTCCGGAAAAAGCTATCAAATACAGGAGGAATCCGTGAATCCATCCAAAACACATATGAGCAGGCGGCAGCCTTTTTGGAAACGTATGAAGATATGCTAAGTGCTGCGCAGAAGGATATGATTTGCGTGTTTAAAAGCCTTGGGGAATGCAATATGCTAAAACGAATGCATTTGCTTTCCAAATATAAATTATTTAAAAGCGGTGTTTACCGTAAAATCGGACAGATAATCTATGGATAAAGGAAGTAATAACGGAAAATGAAAGCTGAAATTTTATGTGTTGGAACGGAACTGCTGCTTGGGGATATTATCAATACCAACGCGGCCTACATAGCAAGAGAACTTGCCAATATTGGAATTGACGTCTACTATCAGACGGTTGTCGGAGACAATAACGGAAGGTTGAAGGAGAGCCTTGCGCTTGCCTTTTCCAGGGCTGATATTGTTGTTATGACGGGCGGGCTTGGCCCCACGTATGATGATCTTACCAAAGAAACGGTAGCAGACTATTTTCATAAAAAAATGATTATGGATGATGCCTCGCTAAAAAGCATAGAAGGTTTTTTCTATCGCCTGAAGCGCCCGATGACGGAGAACAACAAGAAGCAGGCCATGATGCCGGAAGGCGCAGCTATTTTCCCGAATGCCAACGGAACGGCTCCCGGCCTTGCAGTTTCGGAGAATGGAAAAACCGCGATCTTGCTTCCCGGGCCTCCTGCGGAAATGCGGCCGATGTTTCAGGATGCTGTTCTTCCGTACCTGATGAAGTTTTCCGATAAGGTTTTGCTTTCGCACAATATACGGATATTCGGCATGGGTGAATCCCGTGTGGAAGAGATGCTGTATGATCTGATGAAAAATAGTACCAATCCCACGATCGCTCCCTATGCAAAGGCCGGTGAAGTCACTTTAAGGGTAACTGCGGCGGCGGAGACAACGGAAGAATGCGAAAAAATGATTGCGCCTACAATAAAAAAAATCGAGGCAGTCATTGGAAAATACATCTATGGAATTGATGTGCCGGATATTCAAACCGCAACCGTAAAGGAGTTAATCCGGAAAAAGGTGACGGTTGCAACAGCGGAAAGTTGCACAGGCGGACTCGTTTCCGAACGGATTACGGAAGTGCCGGGCGCGAGCGAAATATTTGGATGCGGAGTTTGTTCTTATGCAAACGAAATTAAACATCGGGTATTGGGGGTTTCAGAGGAAACGTTGGCAAAATATGGCGCAGTTTCCGAACAAACGGCGCGCGAGATGGCGGGTGGTGTGCGGAAGCTTGCGGGAGCGGATATCGGAGTTTCCACAACGGGGATTGCCGGACCGGGCGGAGGAACGCCGGAAAAACCGGTAGGTCTTGTCTATATTGGGATCGACAGTGATAAATTAACCACTGTGCTGAAGCTTAATATTAATTACCATAAAGCTGACGAACGAACCTATATCAGGCATATGACGGCACAGAATGTATTTCGGCTTATCATGAAAGCGTTGGAAGACTATTAATTATTGCGGAAGGCGGGGACGTTTTTTCCCGAAATCGGCTTCCAGGATCAGGATTGATACCATGATTACTGCACCGCCCGCAACGAGCGACCAAGTAATCGTTTCAAGACCGAGCAAAATGGAAAGGATGCTGGCAAACATGCCTTCCAAAGAAATGATAAGGGCTGACCGGGCCGCGGAAATGTATTTCTGTGCGGTACATTCGAGCCAGTAAGGAAGCGCTGTGCACGCTATACCGAGATATAAGGTAATCCATACCGCTGTTCCAAACAGAGGAGTTATTGTGGCTCCTTGTTCAAACAGCAGGAAATAGGTAAGCGCTACCAGCCCCGTTACCGTAATTTGCACAAAAGAAAAAGACGCTGCTTCCGATTCCTTCGCTGCATATCCGATATATGCGATTTGCATAGCGTATGAAGCAGCACAAAGAAGGGAGAGAATATCCCCGAGATTAAAAGAAATCGTCGTATCGAAGACCCGCGTCAGGATAGAAATACCAAGGAAGCCGATTGCAACGGCAAGAAAGGTTTTGAAGGGCGGCCGCTTTTTCAGAAGAAACCAACTGATAAACGGTACGAAGATAACGTTTGTGGTTGTTAGAAAAGCATTACTCGAAACATCTGTATACTGCATGCCAATGGTTTGCAAGAGAAAGCCGGCAGACATGAACAGGCCTGCAATAACGCCATGCTTTATCTGGATTTTTGTAAGCCGCCTGATTTGAGGAAAGAAAATTGCAAGCATGGCTCCGGAGGCAAACAACATCCGGAATATGACGATTAGGGAAGAAGACATTCCGCAATCTTGCGCATATTTGATGCCAATAAAACCGGTGCCCCACATAACCGCTACAATAAACAGCATGAGGTCATATTTGAGGGTTGCTGTTTTCACAAAAGATATCCCTTCCTGTTTTAGATGAACAAATTTTATCTTATCATAATTTATAACGGATCACAATTGGAAATGAGGTGATGAAAATGAATGATATCCAAAAATTCAAAGACCTGATTGATAAAAGCAAGAGAATTGTTTTTTTTGGCGGAGCAGGGGTATCTACGGAAAGCGGAATCCCAGATTTTCGCAGTGTTGACGGCCTTTATCATCAAACCTACCGCTATCCGCCCGAGACGATACTGAGTCATGATTTTTTTGTGGCACATACAGAGGAGTTTTTTGACTTTTATCGCGATAAGATGCTTACTCTTGACGCCATGCCGAATGCGGCGCATCTAAAACTTGCAAAGTGGGAGAGGGAGGGAAAGCTCACCGCTGTTGTTACGCAGAATATTGATGGACTGCACCAAAAAGCGGGTTCAAGGAATGTTCTGGAATTGCATGGGTCGGTCCACCGCAATTATTGTATGGAATGCGGCAAAAGTTATTCTGCTGATTACATGGTAAAGAGCCAAGGCGTCCCGCGCTGTATATGCGGCGGCGTAATCAAACCGGATGTAGTGCTATATGGCGAACCCCTCAACACTGAAATAGTGGAAACGGCTGTGGAAAATATCGCGCAGGCGGATATGCTGGTTATTGGCGGTACCTCGCTTGCCGTTTATCCAGCCGCCGGACTCATCGAATATTACCAGGGAGACAGGCTGGTGCTCATCAATCAATCACCGACACCGTATGACGATAACGCCGATCTTTTGCTGAAAGAAAAAATTGGAAGCGTTTTTTCAACTGTGTGAGGCATGAGAATGAGGCAAAATCCTCTTCTGTTTTAATATGTGCCTTTTTTGTTTATCTATAAATAAAGAATCATTTTGTTTGAACAGGGAGGAATTTTCTGATGGATTATGAAAAAAGAGCGCTGGAAATGCACAAAAAATGGCGGGGAAAAATCGAGGTTTCAAGCAGGGTGCCGCTTGAAAGCAAAGAAGACCTGTCGATAGCATATACCCCCGGCGTTGCTGCGCCTTGTCTTGAAATCGAAAAGGATCCGTCGCTTTCCTATGAATATACGCGCAGGCACAACCTTGTTGCCGTGGTAACAGATGGATCGGCAGTGCTTGGCCTTGGAGATATCGGGCCTGAAGCGGGAATGCCTGTCATGGAAGGAAAATGCGTCCTTTTTAAAAAATTTGGAGATGTGGATGCGTTTCCGCTCTGTATCCGCAGTAAAGATGTGGATGAAATTGTAAATACGGTTGCATTGCTTGCCGGAAGCTTTGGGGGAATTAACCTTGAGGATATCAGCGCGCCGCGTTGTTTTGAGATTGAGAAGCGCCTCAAGGAGCGGTGTGATATTCCTATATTCCACGATGACCAGCATGGAACGGCGATTGTTACCATGGCGGCGCTTCTAAATGCGCTTAAACTTGTGAAGAAAGATATCCATGAGATCAGTGTAGTCACGTCCGGCGCAGGGGCGGCTGGAATCGCGATCATTAAGCTCCTTATGGCTATGGGGCTGGAAGATGTAGTTATGTGCGACCGGCACGGAGCCATTTACCGGGGACGTGATAATCTGAACGAGGAAAAAATGGAAATGGCTGAAATTTCCAACCGGAAGATGAAAAAAGGAAGCCTTGAAACAGTGATAAAGGGGGCGGATGTATTTATTGGAGTTTCCGCACCCGGTACAGTGACGGAAGAAATGGTGCATTCTATGGCCAGAGAGCCGATTCTGTTTCCCATGGCCAACCCAACCCCGGAAATTATGCCAGATCTTGCAAAAAAAGCAGGAGCAGCGGTTGTGGGGACGGGCCGCAGCGATTTTCCCAACCAAATCAATAATGTACTTGCGTTCCCGGGAATTTTTCGCGGGGCATTGGATGTACGTGCCAGCGATATTAATGATGAAATGAAAATTGCTGCAGCCCACGCAATTGCCGGTTTGATTCCCGAGGCAGAACTTACGCCGGATTATGTAATACCATCGCCATTTGACGAGCGTGTTGCTCCGGCGGTTGCAAAAGCGGTTGCGCAGGCTGCCCGAAAAACAAACGTAAACAAGATCTGATGGATAAAGAAATATCCGGCAGGGTTAATCTGTCCGGATATTTTTTCCTGTCAACGGTTTTTAGCAAACTGGAAGAACGACAAAAATATCTGTCGGGAGGCTTTTTAAAGATGCCGGATAAAAAAAACGTTACATAAAGCCACTTTTGTAGTATAATAAAATTATTAACAATTTGTTACCCGTTTATTAGGAAATCGTGAATTGTGATCAATTAATTGTAGGGAAGCAAAATCAGCCATGAATCAAATCGGATGCATGACAGAGTGTTTGTTCTATCATGAGCGGGGAAACGGCAAATTGTACGGTATAACGAAATACCGCTTGTAGTATAAAAATTATGCTGAAAACAGGAGGAACGTGGATGGAAAATAAAAACATTTCTGAAATTACTCCGGAAATTTATGAATTGACGGAACGGATTTATCAGACAGGTACAATTGATCCTGCATTATATACGAAGTACGAGGTAAAACGCGGATTGCGTGACATTAGCGGAAAAGGCGTTTTAGCCGGACTTACGAGAATATCCGATATTCAATCTTTTATTGAAAAAGACGGTGAACACATTCCGTGTGAGGGCAAATTGTTTTACCGCGGAATCAATATAAAAGAAATTGTAAAAGGATTTATGAAAGAAAAGCGCCACGGGTTTGAAGAAGTGGTGTATCTTCTGATGATGGGGAATTTACCGGACAAAGAGCAGCTTTCTGATTTTACGGAACTTTTGGCGCATTACCGCACTCTGCCTACAAGTTTTGTGCGTGATATTATTATGAAAGCTCCCAGTCCGGACATGATGAATACGCTTGCAAGGAGTGTGCTGACGCTTTATTCGTATGATGACAAGGCAAATGATATTTCAATCCCAAACGTATTGCGGCAGTCTCTACAGCTGATTGCATTGTTTCCGCTGTTGTCCGTCTATGGCTACCAGGCATACCGGCATTATCATGACGGCCAGAGCCTTTTTATTCATGTGCCGGATCCTGATCTTTCAACGGCTGAAAATATCCTGCATCTGCTTCGGCCGGACAGTCAATATACGGAACTCGAGGCGCGAATACTTGATGTATCTCTGGTACTGCATGCGGAGCATGGCGGCGGCAATAACTCAACCTTTACGACGCATGTTGTTTCTTCTTCGGGAACTGACACCTATTCCACGGTCGCAGCGTCTCTTGGATCACTAAAGGGCCCCAAACATGGCGGGGCAAATATCAAAGTTGTTCAGATGGTTGAGGACATGAAAAAGAACCTTTCCGACTGGACAAGCGAAAGCGAAGTAAGAGATTACCTAACCAAATTACTGAATAAACAAGCGTTTGACAAAGCCGGCCTTATTTATGGAATGGGCCACGCAGTCTATTCACTGTCCGATCCGCGTGCGGATATCTTTAAAAGCTTTGTTGAGAACCTCTCGGAAGCCAAAGGTCTTTCCGATGAATTCAAGCTTTATACACTAGTGGAGAGGCTGGCACCTGAAGTGATTGCGAAGGAACGCAAGATTTACAAAGGCGTCAGCGCGAATGTCGATTTTTACAGCGGGTTTGTGTATAATATGCTCAAACTGCCCACCGAATTGTTTACTCCTATTTTTGCCATCGCGCGTATTGCCGGCTGGAGCGCGCACCGCATTGAAGAACTTTCCAATGCAGGCAAAATTATCAGGCCTGCGTATAAGAATATTCAGGATGAGAGACCGTATATTCCGTTGGATGACCGTGGCTGACCTGATTGAGAAAGAAAGACCGCTTTTGAAAAGAGCGGTTTTTTTGTGGGA
The DNA here is from genome assembly GCF_014287795.1 of Christensenella tenuis. Classification (GTDB taxonomy): domain Bacteria; phylum Bacillota; class Clostridia; order Christensenellales; family Christensenellaceae; genus Christensenella; species Christensenella tenuis. The sequence goes on along the minus strand of NZ_JACOON010000001.1, from coordinate 484,119 downwards.
AAGTAATTGACGCGGAAGGCGGTTTCGGGTATAATTTAATACGTTGCTTTTGGTCAGTAGGGGTGTAGTATAATGGTAGTGCATTGGTCTCCAAAACCAATTGTGGGAGTTCGATCCTCTCCACCCCTGCCAATCTGAGAACGGGCGCTGGCAGTTTTGCCAGTGCTTTTTTTATTGCCGCATTGTTTTTTTCGGCGCCTTAAAGTATAATGAGGCTAGCATCGCGGGGAGAAATGAAAATGCAGGCTCATCCGAATATCAGTGAACGACATAAAAATATGCTCAGTATTTTGCGGTACATCATACAGACAGGTGAAGTTTCTGCAAACGATATTATGCAGGCAACTGGTTTGAGCTTTGCGACGATCAGCCGTGTGCTCGCCTCGCTGCTGGAAGCAAAATTTATCGTAAAGTGTGGAAAAACCTGCATCGAGTTAGGCCGCCATCCGGAAATATTTGCTTCTAACAGCAAGTACGGCTACTTGGTGCATTTTTTTATTGAAACGGATTCGGTCTCTGCTTGGATTGCGGATTTCGGGAAGCATGTCACTGCGAAAGCGGTAAAAAAGATTGCGCGTGATATTACGCTTGAAGAGCTGGGAAAACAATTTGCGGAGCTTGTTTCTTCGTTGACGGAAAGACTGGCCCTCAATAAAAATCAGGTGCTTGCGGCAAGCGTTGCCGTGCCCGGCGTTGTAGATGATAAGAATCATGTAATTCGCAGGATTCCGAATCTTTCGGGCTTAAATAACAAGGATTTACGCAGAAAGATTATGGAAGTGTTGGATATTCCGGTTCTTATTTCAAATGAAGCACGGTTTTGTGCCCTTGGCGAGAAAATTTGCCGTTTTCCTTATGTGGACGATATTACTTATGTCGATATTACAAAATATAGTGGAATTGGCGCGGGGATTTTGCTCAACGGCAGAATTTTTAGCGGAAAAAATGGCGTCGCTGGAGAACTGGGAGATATTATTATCGATACCGGTAATCTTGATTATGAATATCGGGAACAGGAAGGATGTTTGGAAATGCTTGCAGGCCTTGCAACGTTGTATCATAAATGCGAATGCCTGATTAGGGAGGGAAAGGCACCGTTTCTCAGCAGCAAATTGGAACGGAAACCACTTGATTTTCATATGATTGAACGCGCGGCATTGGAAGACCGGGCGGTAGAAGCCGTGTATGACGAGACGGTCAGGATGTGGAGCATTGCGATCATTAATATTATATCAATTTTGAATCCGGAACTGATTATTCTCGGAGGCGTGTTTGACGACAGCAACCAGAAAACACTGGACCGGATTAGCCATTATGTAAAAAGAGCAATCTATCACGATGTGAATATCGAACTTACAACACTGGGAGAGAAGGCCCAGCTTTTTGGCGGTCTCGAAATGCTCGCTTCCTATACTTTGGAACAGATCATAGCAAAAAAAATATTGGAAATTTAAATTTTTGGGATTGACAAACGTGCGCGTCTCGTGTTATATATTATATATAATTTTTGTTGTATATATTTCTTTTCAAGCTGAAAAAAATAATTCGACGACAAGATAATTGAATAACCAAAATAGTATAAACCTTTAACGAACGGGGGAGAGCACATGTTCTATTCAAATATCGAAGCTGTAATTCCTGAAAAAAATATTGTATGTATTTCGCCGCATTACGATGACTTCCTGTTCTTTCTAGGGGGATATCTAATTGAAATGAAAGAGAAAGGACTTCTGGGCGGAAAGAAGTTTACGAATATCAGCACCTTTTCGCGTTCGAATTACCAGGAACGTGATTCGGAGGGAAATAAAGATGCGAGCCTTAAACGCGTACAATATGCGACGGGTATTCGCCTGATTGAGGACCTTGAATGCCTGGATGCCCTGCTTGGTCCGCATAATTATTTTTATCGCATTATGGGAGAAGAGGAAAGTCAGGTAAGGGGAAAGGTCTTGAATGAGGGCGAAGGAGAGATGGAAATGGCTTTTGGAAGCTATGAAAGCATGGACGCTCATGATAAAGAAATTCTCGCACGCATGAAGGAAGCTGCCGGGGAATATATGATGATGGAAGATACAGCAATCATTTTGCCGCTTTCCATGAAAGGACATATCGATCACTTTATTGTTCGCGAGGCGGGACTCGCAGCCGCTAAGGAAGCGGGAGAATCGCGGCGCGCAGCCGTATATTTTGCGGAAGATAAACCCTATGCAGGCATGATGAACGATGCTGAGAGCAAGATGAACAATGATTTTATTGTTGGAAATAACCTTGTGGATAAGGCGTTTGCCCACCACCCCGAAAAAATTCTGGAACTTGCATTCCGGCATTATCCCAGCCAGGTGGATGAGGTGTACAACATGGGAATACGGGAGCGCAGCCGCTACCTGAGGGATTTGTATCATGTGTCCTGTGAATGCGACCGGCTATATCAATATAAATAAAAAATAACGGAGGTAATAGTGATGGAACTGAACATGATGACTACGATTAAAGGATCAATGATGGAAGATTTTTTTCCGGCGGGATGGGATTTACAGAAAATTGAGGATTGCTGTGCGACTCCTCCGGAACATGCACTTGACCGGATGCCGCACTGGCACAAAGAGTTTAGGACGGAAGAATGCGCAGACGTAGCATCCTTTAATATGCAGATGGGTTACGAAATTGCAAAACAAATTAAACGAACCCGCGATGAAGGGAAAAAACTTGCACTGATCCTGTCGGCAGGGCCAATGGGAATGTATCATTGGGCTGCTTATTTCCTCCGGGACTGGAATTGCAACTGCGATCATGTTTGGGGATTCAATATGGACGAATGGTCGGATGCGGAAGGGAATACGCTTCCAGGAGATTGCCCGGGTGGTTTCCAAAACGCAATGGAGCTTGCTTTTTATGGCCCGCTTGGCGACCTCACAATTCCGAAAGAACAAAGAAATTTTGCCACAAGAGATAATCTTCCGACTTACCCTGAAAAAATACAGAAGATTAAAGATGGCGGAGGAGAATTAATCACGATTTATGGAATCGGCCGTTGCTTCCATATCGCTTTTTGGGAACCTCATTTCGCAGCGGATTATGCAAATGTCGAAGAGTGGAAAAAGGCTCCTTACAGGAAGGGTGCCAAACTTCATCCAATGACAATTGAACAAAATTCACTGATTAGCTTCAGAAGCCGCGTTACGCTGATTCCAGCGCGTGCGAACACGATCGGTCCGGGAATGTTCCTGAATTCCGACTATTGCATCGGCGGAGTAGACGGCGTAGTTGGCCGGGGCATGAACTGGCAGGGGATGACGTTCTTTGTAACCTTAAAATATGGCCCGGATATGTGGGTACCCTCTAGTTGGATGCCAACTCTTCCGGGGAAGTTCTTTGTTGTCAAAGAGTTGGAAGGACCGCTCGTTCCCGAATGTAATTAATAAATAATCCTCTTCTCTCTTAGTTCATAAAGAGCCGGTAACGGATGTGCACGCTTTTTTGCACATCCGTAAAATCGGGTCCGTCTTAGATTTCTATTCTAGAACGACCCAGAGGAAAGGTAAATGAAAAAGACGGGAAAATGGATTCTTATATAGGGAGGCTATTATGTTGCTGCTGATACAACTTAATATTTTGGGGCAGATTCTCGGGCGGAATAGGTGAGGAGATGATGATTTCATGAAAAAAATTACGGCCGTTTTAATTGGCGCGGGAGACCGCGGAGCGAATGCATATGCATCTTATGCAATCAATAATCCGGGAACAATTCAATTTATTGCCGTTGCGGAAAAAAATGATGAAAAAAGAAGACATTTTCAGGAGATGCACCATATTCCGGATGAAATGGCTTTTTCCAGTTGGGACGATCTGTTTGCGCAAGGGAGGCTGGCAGATGCGATTTTGATCTGTACAAATGAAAATTATCACTATGAGCCGGCGAAAAAGGCGATGGAGCAAGGCTATCATATCCTTCTTGAAAAACCAATTACGCAGGAGCCGGTTACAAGCGTCGAAATTGGCGATATGGCGGCGGATTATGACAAGGTGTTTATGTTGTGCTATGTTCTTCGCTATACTCCTTTCTTTACGGAAATTAAGCGTGTGCTGGAAGAAGGGACGATAGGAACCCTGAAAACAATTGTACACTGTGAAAATACGGGTATCGCCCATTTCTCTCATAGCTATGTGCGCGGTATGTTTTCCAAAGAAGAAAATGCCGGACCGATGATCCTTTCCAAATGTTGTCATGATATGGATATTTTGAATTGGTTGACGGAATCGCATTGCGTACGTTTGTCAAGCTTTTCGACGCCTACGTATTTCAGTGCGGAAAATGCACCGGAAGGTGCGCCTTTGCGTTGTACAGACGGCTGCCCCTACTCTGACTCTTGTTATTTTTATGCGCCTAAGATGTATTCTGTTCCGCGGTCGGGATTCAATGTGGATATGATTTCTATTGATACAAGTCCGGAAGGGAAAATGAAGGCGCTTGAAAGCGGACCGTTTGGCCGCTGTGTATACCACTGCGATAACGACGTAGTAGATACACAGGTGATTAATATGAAATATGAAAACGGCGTAACCGTAGCTTTTTCAATGACGGCTTACTCTGAAGAGTGCTACCGAACAATTAAACTGACGGGAACCAAAGGAGAAATCGAAGGCAACCTGGAAAAAAATGAATTTGTTGTCAAGGATTTTGCTACCGGCCGGCATGACACGATTCAGGTATCGACTGTTCTAGACCGTCATTCTGGCGGGGATTATTTTATTATGACGGACTTTATTAAGCTTGTACGCGAGGGGAAAACAGGCGGTAGAACAAGCACTAAGGGCGCGGTAGACAGCCATGTGATGTGTTTTGCAGCGGAAAAGTCCCGTAAAGAAGATCGTGAAATTGATCTGGAGGAATATAAAGAAGAGCTTCGGTCAGAAATAGAAAAATAAAAACATTTTCATCAAGCGGCTTGATATACTTTGGTATATAAAAATATCTAAATTAAGAATAAAGCGCATAAGGGGCGCTTATACAAGAATAAACGCCCCTCTTTTTACTTTTGAAATTAGCAAGCGGAATTTATAATTAAATTATGCACCCTGAAAAATGAATAACAAAGAGACAGATGGATGATCCTTGTAAAACGGATAAATTTCGTAAATAAAAAACAATTTTTCCCAAAAAAAATGTTGACGAAATAGAAAAGTGGATGTATTATTAGATTAATAAGACAACCCACTTTATTAATTATTCAAATGACAATAGAAAACAGATATCGGAAAGCAGAGGAAATACCCAAATGTTTGTATATGGAGACAATGCAACAACCGATTTTGAATTGGTAAATCAGCAGCAGCTAAAATCCTATCATTTGCGTCAGCTATTTGATTTGGTACTTGAAAACAAGCGTGTGTCACGCACATGGCTTGCGCACTACATGAAACTCAGCACCACAGCAGTTTCATCGCTTGTTGATGAATTGCTTGAAAATGAGGTGCTTATATCCGTAGGACAGGGCATATCCAAAACAGCAGGACGTAAGCCGATTATGCTTGAAGTGAATCGAAAATGGCGTCAAATTGTTACCTTCCGCCTTGATTTATATGAAATCGAATATGCTCTTTACGATATGGTGTGCCAGCCTCTCGAAACGATAAAAAAGCGGATTAAGGGAAATGACTATGTTGCCGAAATGCGATCAATTCTCCGGCAATCACAGATGCTTAAGCGCGAGAATGTTATCTCCGTATGCGTAGCGGTTCCGGCGATTGCCGATTGCGGAAGCCAGCGCCTGTTATTGAATATTCTTGAGATTGAGAACGAGCAGAAGTTTCTGAAGGATATGGCTGAGCTTTTCCCGGAGGCAGTCCTCCTGGTGGGAAATGACTCCGTTGCTTATTCATATGCCGAGAAAGAATTTGCATCGGAAGAGGGAATTCAAAATCTGATTTATATCAATTATACGCACGGGATCGGCGCGGGAATTATTATTGACGGGAAGATATTTAATGATACGAAACACAATACCGGTGAGATTGGACATATGTCCATTGATATGAATGGCCCCCAATGTATTTGTGGAAACAGAGGCTGCCTAGAACGGATGATCAGCATTCCGGCGGTGATTCGGGAAACGAAGCATAAACTTGAGGAGGGAAGCTATTCAATCATTACTGACCTGTGTGGAAATGATTTGAGCAGGCTTGATATTGAAATGATTATTTATGCATTCTTACACGACGACATGACGGTTTCTCAAATTATAAAAGATATGGCTTTCAAATTATCTTTTGGAATCAGAAATGTATTCAGCATGTTCCATCCTCAGGAAGTCGTCATTGGGGGAATTGCTCATAGATTCGGAGAACGTTTCCTGGAAATGCTGATACAGTATACAAAAGGATCTTCCTATTGGGAAGCCCTATACGAAACCAAAATCCGTTATACGCAGATTAAGGAGTTTGGAGCAAATCTTGGAATCGCTAAGTATTATCTGGACAGTGTAATGTCGCTTGACCGAAACGAAACAGTACAAAAGTGCACGATGACTTTATTTTAAAAAGGGGGAAGGATAATATGAATAACAAAATTGCAGTGCTGACAAATACCTATCATGGTTTTACCCTGGATGAAGCGCTCAATGGTATTGCTGCCGCAGGGTTTCAATACGTAGAACTTGCGGCTGTCCGCGGATGGACGGAACATGTTTCTTCCGACATGACGGAAGAACAGATTGATGAAGTAAAGAAAAAGCTTACTTCACTTGGTTTGAACGCGATTGGTATGAGCGGACACTGTAACCTGATGGAAGAAGAACGGCTGGATGATTTCCGTCGGAATATTGTCCTTGCTTCTAAATTAGGATGCAAATATATCATAAGCTCTACCGGGGAAGCGCATTTTGGAGAAGGCGAAAGCTTTTCCGATGAGGTACTCGCCAAGCATTTAAAGAGCCTTGTACCGGATTTGAAAAAATATGGCATTACGATGGTTCTCGAAGTCCATGGGGAATACGGGACGGGGGAAGCCCTCTACCGCGTGACTAGAATGGTTGATTCTCCCTATATAGCGATTAATTACGACACGGCGAACGTCGTCTTCTATGGCGGGAAATATCCGGAGGAAGAGATAAAATGCTGCATTGGCGACGTGAAGTATGTGCACCTGAAGGATAAAGCCGGAGAGATGAAGGAATGGAACTTTCCGGGGATTGGTTCCGGTAATCTGAAGTTAAAGGAATTTATGGAATATATGGATTCACAGGGGTATACCGGTCCGTACAGCATAGAGATCGAATATACGGAGGATTTTTGTATGAGGGATAAGAAGCCGGAAGATCTTGTAATCGCGGACAAAGCTGTAAAGGACAGTTATGATTACCTGAAATCAATTGGAAGGATTTAAAATTTTGGCAGGGAGTTCTGTCAAATAAACTATATCTAATGGAGGTACAAAAATGAAAAAAATCTTACTGACAATCCTTGCGGTAGTGTTGGTTGTGGCCTTGGGCGCAACAATGGTTGGCTGCTCCGCTCCTGCGGCCGAGCCATCCGAATCGGCTTCCACCGAAGCATCTACAGCACCAGAATCCTCGACACCTGCTGAGGAATCCTCTGAAACGCCCGAAGCTGGGGCGAAAGATAGCTATACGTTTGGCTATATCGCATACAATACGGCTGACATCTGGAACGACTATTCCCAGAAGGCTTTTGAGTATGCCGCAACCCAGGCTGATGTAAATGTCGAAGTAGTGGCGCTTGATTCCAAGAACAGCGTTGAGGAATCCGTAAAAGCAATGGAATCCCTCATCCAGCAGGAAGTTGATGGCATCTCAATTTTCCCGATTTCCATCGAACAGGGCGCGCAGTTGGTTAAGATGGCAAATGACGCGGGAATCCCTGTAACGATCGAAAACTTTGAAATGGATACGCCTGATCCAGGCGACTACATTGCGGCTGTTGCATGCAAATATGATGATATAGGATATGCTGCGATCAACTATATCGCAGAGCAGAAGCCAGGCGCGAAGATTTTCTTCTGCGCAGGACAGGAAGGCGCAGGCGTTTATGAGAAGTATCAGGAAGGCGTTGACAAGGCTATGGCTGAACTCGGCGACAAAGTAGAGATCGTAGGTACGGAGCATGGCGACTGGGAAACCGAAAAAGCAATGAATGTAACCCAGAACTTCATCCAGAGTGGTGCGGAATTTGATTACATCTTCGCAAACAACGGTTTGATGGCCAAAGGTTGCTACCAGGCTCTGAAAGAAGCGGGAATGGAAGATATTCCGATCGTTTCTACTGGCGGATCGCCGGATGATTACCAGATGCTCGTTGACGGCGTCGAAGCTGCAAATATGACGGCTCCTGTTTCTATTCAGGGTATCCAGACATTCAAGAATCTCTATGATTCTGTCGTACTGGGACAGGCTCCCACGGATACGTTCCAGCCTCTGCCAGTCATTGCGGTTTCTGCTGACGATATGAGCAAGTTTATTGCATGGGACGACTATGAAGCGGCTTACAATTATGTATATGGCGGCGCAGATATTGCAAAATAAGTAATCTCTCTTATTTACCGGGCTTCTACGGGGAAGCCCGGTAAATAAATAAAAGGGAAAAGGTTGTTGCGTATGAGTATTGATTATGAAAACAATAAGCCTGTCATCGAAATGAAAGACATCATCAAAGAGTTTTCGGGAGTACGCGCCCTCTCCGGTATCACATTTGATCTTTATAAGGGCGAGATTCATTGCCTGGTTGGCGAGAACGGTGCAGGGAAAAGTACGCTGATGAAGGTTCTGAGCGGTGCATATAAACCGGATGGGGGCTCTATTGTTGTAGGAGAAAAAAATTATAAGACGCTTGATCCCAATCTATCTCAGGAATTGGGAATCAATATCGTATATCAGGAAAATGACTTGGTACCGACCATGAATGTTGTTGAGAACATTTTCGTCGGAAGTGAAAAGACAAAAAGATTTGGCTTTGTCGATTTTAAGGCGATGTTTCAGGAAACAGAAGCTGAAATGAAGGACCTGGGGATCGATATCGACCTTAATAAGACGATTGAGAATTTATCTGTTGCGGAACAGCAGTTTGTTAAAATTTTAAAAGCAATTTCTACGCATCCCCAAATACTGATTATGGACGAGCCAACCTCCATGTTTAACGTGGAAGACGCGGGCAAAGTGCTGACTCTGGCACAGACGATCGCAGCGAGGGGAATCAGCATCATTTATATTTCACACTTCTTAAACGAGGTGGTGCAAATCGCCGACCGTATTACAGTGATTCGCGACGGTGCTGTAGTCAGTACGTATTCAAACGAAAAAAGGGATATCCCACTTGAGACCATTACCCGGGATATGGTAGGACGCCCGGTCGATATGTTCTATACAAAGGAAGAGCATGAGATCGGCGACGTTATGTTTGAGGTGAAGGGCCTTAAGTTGACCAAGGATTCTCCAGAAATCAGTTTTAATGTCCGTAAAGGTGAGATACTTGGCTTTTCCGGCATGGTCGGTTCTGGACGCACGGAGATCATACGTGCGGTGTCGGGAGCAGACAGAAGATATGCCGGGGATATCTACCTGCATGGCAAGAAGCTGGATATCCATAATCCTGCGGATGGGATCGATGCGGGGATTGCCCACATCACTGAAGACCGCCAGAAGCTCGGCCTGATGCTCGGAGGATCTGTTTTGGAAAATACCACGATCGTGGGACTGCGCAACAAGATCAAGGGATTTTTTATTAATGTGAAAAAAGAGCCGCCGTTGATTGAAGGAATTATTAAGGATCTGAATGTGAAGACGCCGTCTGTCATGCAGGAAGTTAAGTACCTTTCGGGTGGCAACCAGCAAAAAGTTGTTCTTGGAAAGTGGCTTTTTGCGGATCAGGAAGTTTATATCTTTGACGAACCGACGCGTGGTATTGACGTAAACGCCAAGGTTGAGTTTTATAAACAGATGTCCAACCTGACAAAACAAGGAAAATGTATCATCATGATATCTTCGGATATGCCGGAACTTATTTCCATGAGCGACAGGGTATTGGTTGTAAGAAATGGTGAAATCACCGGAGAATTGCAAAGAGATGAGATTACGGAAGAAGAGATAATCAAGAGAGCACTGGGGGTAAACAAATCATGAGTGAAGAAAGAGCTTTGAACAAGAAATCCGGCCTTAACTTCAAAGATCAGCGCATATTGCTTGCGTTTGTCATCGTAGGTATTGTGATTGTTGTTTCAATTATTAACCCGAAATTCATAGAACTAAAAAATATCATCCAGATATTCCAGCAAATTTCCGTTATGGGAATCCTGACAATGGCAATGGCGCTGCTCCTGATCAGCGGCGGGATTGACCTTTCTATTGGCAATTTGATGGTTCTTTCTGCAATCTGTATGTCAACGTTGATTGCAAGTGGCGTTGCCCTTCCGCTCGCTATTCTGGTAGGAATTATCGTAGCACTTGCCTGCGGTGCGCTCAACGGATTTATTATTGCAAAAAGCAAATGTGTACCTCTTATCATTTCGCTTGGTACCAGCCAGATTTTTTACGGGATTTCATTGACAATCTCCGGTGGGCGAATCATGAGCTTCAATGGAACGCTTGATGCAATCGGTAGTACGAAAATCGCGGATGTATTCCCGGTTATGCTTTTCTTCCTGATCGCAATGATCTTCATAGCCTATGTTTTGCTGAACCGTACAAAATATGGAAGGCGTCTGGTAGCGATTGGCGGAAACGAAAAGAACGCTTATCTGTCGGGTATCAATGTTGATATGCATAAAATAGGGATCTATATTATCAGCGGATTGTTTTGCGGAATTGCGGCAATCGTCTTTTCTGCAAGACTTGATTCAGTCAGCGCCAGCGCCGGATCCGGTTATGAATTGAATGCGCTTACGGCAGCCATTATTGGCGGCATTACTTTCGAGGGCGGACGCGGGACTATTTCCGGTGCATTTTTGGGCTGCTTGTTTATGGGCGTCGTGACGAATGCAATGAATATATTGCGGGTAGAATCTTATACACAGACGATCGTTACCGGTGTTATAATTGTAATTGCCGTTGTACTGAGCAATATCAACAATTTGAAAAAGAACTAATGCATAAAGAGGGAAGTGAGCAGAATGAATATACTTGCAATTGGTTGCCACCCAGACGATCTTGAGATCGCCTGCGCCGGTACGCTCGCAAAATATGCAAAGCGCGGAGACAAGGTTATTATGTGCCATGTTGCCAATGGAAATCTTGGGCACGCTGTCATCATGCCGGATGCACTGCGCGATATCAGGACGAAAGAAGCGGAAAACGCGGCCAAGATAATCGGTGCGGAATCGATCAATATCGATGTGGGAGATATGAGTGTGGAAGGGTCAAACCGCGATACGATCAGCAAGGTTGTCGAGGTAATTCGCTACGCAAAGCCGGATCTTATTATCACGCATAATCCGGATGACTATATGCGGGATCATATGCAAACAAGCCAGCTCGCGTTCCATGCGAGCTTTGGCGCCACGGTACCTCATATGAAAGGGGCAACTCTTCCGGGAATCAGCGAAGCGGCAGAGGCCTTTGGCACAATCGTTCCGATTTTTTATATGGATACGCTTGCGGGTATCAATTTCATACCGACGGAATATGTGGATATTACGGATACAATCGATTTGAAACTGGAAGCCCTTGCGTGCCATGAAAGCCAGATCAAATGGATGCTGGATCATGATAAAATCGATTTTATTGATTTTGTGCGTACATGTTCCAAATACAGGGGGCTTCAGTGCAGTGTGCCTTATGCGGAGGGGTTTCGCCAGTATGCGGGATGGCCGCGGTTTGCGACTAAAAGGTTGCTTCCGGAATAATAGGATTGACACTTCTATGCTCTTTTAAATTTAACTGCACGATGACAAGGAGGAATGTCAAAATGGACTTATTATCAACGATTAAAAACTCAAATATGGAACATTTTTATCCAGCAGGATGGGATTTGAAAAGAATTGACGAATGCTGCTCGTACGGGCCGGAAGAAGTGACGGTTGCCCAACCTTTCTGGAATGAAAAATTCCGTCCGGTCGCATGCGAAAACGCAGATGCCTTTGCGGTGATGATGGGGCATGAAATTGCCCTGACTATAAAAAAAGCAAAGGACTGCGGTAAAAAATTAGCGCTTATTTTTCCGGTTGGCCCGATGGGAATGTATCGGTGGGCAGTTTATTTCCTGAAGGAGTGGAACGTTGACTGTAGACATGTTACAGGCTTCAATATGGATGAATGGAGTGATGAAGACGGAAATACACTCGATCCAAATGCGCGCGGATCTTTTCAGAATGCAATGATGGATGCCTTCTATGGTCCGCTTGGCGAGCTAACGGTTCCGGAAAATCAACGAAATTTTGCAACCAAGCAATTCCTTCCACATTATGCTGAAAAAATAGAAGAAATCAGGCGGGAAGGCGGAGAACTCGTTACGGTATATGGTATTGGCCGCGTATTTCATATTGCTTTCTGGGAACCGCATTTTGCTGCGGATTATAAAGACGAGGCGGAATGGAGACAGCAAACGCACCGCTTCGGTGCGAAGCTGCATCCCCTTACGATTGAACAAAATGCCTTGCATAGTTTCAAAAGCAGGACTACGCAGGTGCCTGCTTTTGCAAATACGATTGGCCCCGGATTATTCCTTAAATCCGACAAAATGATCGGCGGTTGTGACGGAACGTATAACCGTGATCTGATGTGGCAGGGGATGTCTTTTTGGGTTGCGCTTCGCTACGGGCCTGATATGTGGGTTCCGGCGAGCTTTGTACCTACGCTCCCGGGAAAATTGTTCTATATCAAGGAGCTTGGCGGACCGCTTGAAGCAGATTGCAAGTGAGCCTGCCGATCGGCTGAAAGGGGAAATGGAATATGTTGAAATCTGCTATTATTGGAACTGGATTTATCGGAAATGCGCACGCTGCCGCATATAAAAATATGGACAATGTACAGCTTGTGGCGATCGTAGATGTGGACGAGAAAAAAGGGAAAAAAGCCGCAGAAGAATTTGACTGCAAATATTACGGGGATGCAGAAGAAATGCTGCGGGTAGAGGATGTCGATATTGTAGATATCTGTCTGCCAACATTCCTTCACGAGCAGTATGTTCTTTTGGCTGCACGGTATAAAAAGCATATCCTCTGTGAAAAGCCGGTGACACTGTCTCTGGAATCTATGGATCGCATGCTTACAGCCGTAAAAGAAGCGGGTGTTCGCTTTATGGTCGCTCAGGTGGTACGGTTCTGGCCTGAGTACATTAAAATTAAAGAAATGTACGATGACGGCGACTTCGGAGATGTTCGGATGGTATATGCAAACCGCATTGCACAACATCCTAATTGGACGCAATGGCACCGCGATCCGAGTAAAAGCGGCGGCGGACTGTTTGATTTGCATCTGCATGACATTGATTTCTTGCAATATTTGTTCGGCAGGGTCAAAAGTGTTTATGCGGTAGGAAAAGCCAGCGAAACTGGCTGCTGGAACTTTGTTATGACTACGCTCAAATTTGAAAATGGAAATTATGCCACGGCGGAAGGCATTTTCGATATGACGGAAAACTATCCTTTCACTATGACGTTTCGTATCATCGGGGAAGCAAAGACCGTCGATTATTCTATGGTCGCAGGCTTTAACCTTGAAGATGTAGGAAGCTCGAAGCGGGCGGCAGTACTGTACGAAAACGGACATGAGCCGAGAAAACTTGATATCAATGAAAAAGATGCCTATCAGATTGAACTTGAATACTTTGTCGAACATATTGAGTCGGGCAAACCGTTCGATGTCATTACGCCTGAAGATTCAAGACATGTCATAGAAGTAATTTGCGGGATTCAGAAATCCCTCGAAACGGGCAAGGTTGTCGAATTGTAATGGCCAAGGAATATATCATCGGACTTGACGGCGGAGGCACGAAATCAGATTGTGTCCTTCTAGATACGGATGGACGGTTTGTCGACCAACTGAAATGGGGGACGACCTCGCATGAATTTCTGCCCGGAGGGATGGCAGAACTTGCGTGTGAACTGAAAAAAATGTTCACTACACTTTTTGAGCGGAACGGAATTGAGCCGCGGCAGATTCGACGCGCAGTTTTTGGCATGGCCGGAGTGGATACAAAATATCAAAAACAAAAAATTGCCGGAATGATTGCCCTAAATGGACTTAAAAATTTTCGGGTATGTAACGACGGCTATCTTGGAATCAAAGCGGGGACTGTGAGCGGCGTTGGAATCACAATTATCAATGGAACGGGCTGTAGCTTCACCGGAATCGGGGAATCAGGTGAGATGATGCAGGTTGGCGGGCAAGCTGTTGTTATGGATGACATAGGAGGAGGTTATATTATTGGCCGCAATATTGTACGGCTCGTCCATAGGGACTTGATTTTAAACGGAAAGTCTACGATGCTCTCCGAAATGCTTATGAAAAAGGTTGGCGCCGCTTCATCGGACGACCTGATGGACGAACTGGTACAAAAGGTTGGAGAGAATACAATACAGATCAAGCACCTCGCACCGATGATGTTCGAAGCTGCACACCAAGGAGACGAAGTCGCGAAAGGGTATCTTGCGAAAATGGGAAGACAGATCGCGGAATATGTTGCAGCAATCGTACGAAAATTAGCTCTTGTACATCGGGACGTTATCGAAGTGGTTCTGATTGGCTCCGCTTTTTTAAAGGCTGCCGATAAAACGCATATTGAATCCCTGGAGGCGGAAACGGAACGGCGTTTTGGTCATGGAAAAATCATATTTCGTCCGCTTACTGTAAGGCCGGTATGCGGCGCGGCACTTTGGGCGCTTTCCGATATTGGCCGCGATACGGCGAATAAAGAGTTCCGGGAGCAGGTAATCAGCGGAATAGAAACACATATTACAAACTAAGGAGCAGGCTATGAAACAAGGAGTGAGTTTTTTCTCGTTTGCCCAAAATGTAGATGTAAGAGAAGCGGCACAGCAAATTAAGACGGCAGGATATAGTGGTATGGAACCGGTAGTCAGTGAAAACGGCAGCCTAAATCCATCCATGACAGATCAGGAAGTATTGAAAATCAGGGAAATCGCTGAGGATTTTGGGCTTGAAATACCAAGTGTCGGCGTATGGTCCTTGTGGGATAATAATTTGGTTTCAGATTCACAGGTGATTCGTTCGAAGGCGAAGGGAATCGTACAAAGGCAGCTTGAAATTGCTTGTTTGCTTGGGGCAGACACTATTTTGGTGGTGCCGGGATATGTTGGCTGTGACTTTGCAGCTGAGCCGGAAAAGATACGCTACGATGTCGCTTATGAGCGTTCACAAGAAGCAATCGCGGGGCTTGCTCCGCTTGCCGAACAGCTTAAGGTTAATATTGGCATCGAGAATGTATGGAATCGTTTTCTGCTTTCTCCACTTGAAACGAAGCGGTTTGTGGAAGAGATATCCTCCCCGTATGTTGGCGTGTATTTTGACGTAGGTAATATTATCTATATCGGCTACCCTGAACAGTGGATTGAAATCCTGGGAAGCCATATCAAAAAGATACATTTTTGCGATTATCGTGCGGATCAATGTGGGATAGGAGCCTTTGTGGATCTTTTTGCAGGTGATGTTGATTTTAAAGCAGTTATGGCCGCTCTGGAAACGATCGGGTATGATGATTACGTTACACTTGAAATGCTTCCTAACTATAAGGAGTACCCCTATGTATCCCTGTATGCGAATAAACCCGCGATGGATACAATTATTGCATTATAATTTAATAATTTAAAAAGGAGAATCTATTTTGGAATTTATAGTATCGGATAGCTATGAGCAAATGAGTGAAACTGCAGCCGGGATTTTGGCAAAAGAACTGAATGGGAATCCGTCCGCAGTATTTGCGCTCCCAACGGGTTCGACTCCGGTCGGAACCTATCAGGTATTGGCCAAACTGAATAGAGAAGGACAGGTTGACTTTTCCCACGGGAATTTTTTCAATGTAGATGAATATGTCGGGCTTTCACGGGAAAGCAAGCAGGGATATTATCATTTTCTGTATGAAAATCTTTATCAACATGTCAATGTTGACCTTACAAAAACGCATGCGCCGGATGGAATGGCGTCCAACCCAGAATTGGCAGCTATACAGTATGAAGAAATGATCGACGGGCTTGGAGGCCTTGATATTGCTTTTCTGGGCATTGGAAGAAATGGGCATATCGGGTTCAATGAACCTGCTTCCAGCCTGCATTATTCCACGTATTGCGTGATGCTTACAGAAAGCACTATTGAAGCCAATTCGCGTTTTTTCAAGAGTGTGGAAGAGGTGCCTAAACAAGCGCTTACAATCGGTATGGGTACGATTATGAGAGCAAAAAAAATAGTAATGGTGGCGAATGGGGAAGATAAGGCAGCGGCGATTAAGCGCCTAAGGGAGGATACAAGCCTCGACACGGAATTTCCTTCCTCGCTCCTGAGATTACACCCGGATGTGACAGTCGTGACAACAATCAAATGACTTCATGGCAGGATAATTCATAAAATTCGGGCCGTCCGCACTTTAAAACGCGAACGGCCCTTATATTTGTGGAATGTTTTTTAGCCCGGGATATGCTATAATATCTCTGGAAACTTAAAAAGGGAAGAACTATGGGAGGATTAACGATTGTGAAAGTCTATAAACCCGGCTTTATTGGTTGCGGAAATATGGCGTCGGCGATTATTGGAGGCATAAAGCAGGCTGGCATCACGGAACTTTATGTTTTTGACAAGGATATGGAAAAATGCAGAGCTTTTGACGGCGCAACCATATGTAAAAGTGTAGACGATGTCGTAAAAAGTGCGGATATCATATTTTTGTGTGTAAAGCCCAATATATTACCGGAGGTTCTGAAAGAGATCACGGTGGAGGGAAAGGCTTTCGTTTCCATAGCGGCAGGCATAACGGTAGAAAAAATCAGGGAATTACTCAGGCCGGCGGCACGTATTATGCGTATTATGCCCAATACGCCATTGCTGGTGGGGAAAGGCGCCATTTGTATCCAGATGCCGACAGACCTCTCAGAAGGTGAACAGATTTTTATTGAAGAAATTTTTAGTGCAATAGGTATTGTCGAGCATGTAGGCGGTAATTTGATGGACAGTGTGACGGGAGTATCGGGGAGTGGGCCTGCATACGTATATATGTTCATAGATGCGCTTGCAAAAGCAGGAGCAAAACACGGTCTTCCGGAGGATGTTTCATTGCGTCTTGCCGTTCAGACGTTCGAGGGGGCTTGCGAAATGCTTAAGCAAACGGGAGATACGCCGTCCCAGTTGATTCATAATGTTTGTTCGCCCGGCGGAACGACAATTGAAGCGATGAAAATATTTGATATGAATGAAACCCGTGGGATTATTGAATGGGCGGTCGATGCCTGCGTGGCAAAGTCGAAGGAACTTTCCAAATAAAAAATTATAGAAGGGAAATATATGCTGAAAGAAGTAATCGTTTATTGTGATGGCGCATGCTCAGGAAATCCGGGACCGGGAGGTTGGGCATGCGTACTTGAATACAAGGGAAATCGAAAAGAGCTTTCCGGATATGCAAGCGATACAACAAATAACCGAATGGAGCTAACTGCTGCCTTACAGGGTCTTCTTGCCCTCAAAGAACGGTGCAATGTCAAGGTGTACACCGATAGCGCTTATATTCATAATGCGTTTGATAAAGGATGGATTATTGCGTGGCAAAATAATGGCTGGAAAACAGCCGCTAAAAAGCCTGTGGAAAATCAGGATTTGTGGAAACAGTTAATCAACGCATCCAAAAATCATATCGTAAAATGGTATAAAGTAAAGGGACACGCAGATGATGAGCTGAATAATCTTTGTGATAAACTGGCGCGTGAGCAAATTAAAAAGAATGCTGCAGGCTGAAAATCCACAGTACTTCCGGTTCATTATAAAAATAGGGCTACTGGAATAAACAAAATTCGGCGATTGTTGATTTGTTATGTTGAACTTTCCAAGTTTTCAGTGCAGAGGAGATATAATTGAGCGACGTGCAACTATTCGCAAAACACAAGTTTTGCGAATAGTTTATTGCGATATGGGCCAAAGTCTGCTATAATAAAGAAAAAACGCGTTATAATGCGAAGTTTGGGTATAAAAGGAATTTTTATGGTATGAGCAATTCTCCGGACTATCATCAAAATCTGAATCAAAAAATGACTCTGCGCTTGCGCGAGATTATGAAGGATTTGCCATCCTTTACTACCAGCTTTTTTATTGCGATGGAAAATACTTCTACGATTTTGACCCGTGTAAACTATGCAGCGGATTTGCGTATTTTTTTTCAATTTCTCGTCCGGGAGGTTCCCTCTTTCCTAGGACGGAAAGTTGGTGGAATTGACAAAGAAGAATTGAAAAAAATCACGGTGGACGATCTTTATATGTTTCTGGACTACCTTAACCTATATACTGCGCCGGATGATGATGAAAAATTTATCGAAAACCATGAACGTGGAAAAGCACGTAAGGTAGCTTGTCTGCGCTCCTTTTTTAAGCATTACTATCGAAAAGGTGTACTTGATAAAAATATCTGCGAACTGCTTGATACGCCAAAACTCCATGAGAAAGCAATTGTACGCCTTGAGCCTGATGAAGTGGCCAATTTACTTGATATTGTAGAAAGTGGCGAGCAGCTTACAGAAAAACAAAAACAATATCATAAAAAGAATGCAAAACGCGATGTGGCAATATTGACACTTTTTTTAACAACGGGAATTCGTGTTTCCGAACTCGTATCGATTAATGTCGATGATGTGGACTTCAAAAATGGATGTTTTAAAGTGGTACGCAAGGGTGGAAATCAAGTAATGCTTTATTTTGATGACGAAACAGCACATGCTCTGGCTGAATATCTTGACGAACGTAAAGATCGTGGAAATTATGAGCTTACTTCCCCGCTCTTTCTTTCCATGCAGGGAAAACGGATGTCTGTTCGCAGTGTAGAGCTTATGGTAAAAAAATATGCACGTATTGCGAGCCCACTGAAAAAAATATCGCCGCATAAACTCCGCAGCACCTATGGTACAATGCTTTACGATGAAACGGGAGATATTTACCTTGTTGCCGATGTGCTTGGCCATAAGGATGTCAATACAACGCGAAAACATTATGCAGCGATGTCTGAAGATAATAGAAAACGCGCTTCGCGCGCAGTTAAGTTACGAAAATAAAAAAAGAATCCCGGGCGGGATTCTTTTTTTGTTATAACGTTACGCCCATTGAGTCGAGCGCGTATAGGATGCCTAATTTTGCATGTTCGTAGGTAAGCGCACCTTGCAGGTATGCGGCATAAGGTTCCCGTATGGGCCCATCGGCCGTCAGTTCTACGGAAGCTCCCTGTACGAATGTTCCCGCCGCCATAATTACTTTATCATCATAGCCCGGCATATCCCAAGCATACGGCACGACATGTCCGTCGATGGCGGAAGAACGCTGTATGCCCCGAATAAAGCCTGTCATAGGTTCTTCGCTGCCGAATATGATAGATTGTGTAATGTCGCCGCGTACAGCATCGTAAGAAGGCTTAGCTTGATATCCCAGCTGCTCAAAGACGCGTGCGGCAAGTGCAACACCCTGGAGCGCCTGGCAGACGGTATGCGGCGCCATAAAAAAACCCTGATAATATTGTTGATAGCCAAATGCATAGGAGCCGATTTCTGTACCGATCCCAGGTGCGGAAAAGCGCCCGGCTATTTTTTCGATCAGGCTGCTTTTTCCTGCAATATAACCCCCGGTAGGCGCAATACCACCACCGGGATTTTTAATCAGGGAACCGGCAATTATATCGGCGCCAACAGCGGTCGGTTCCTCAGTACATACGAATTCGCCATAACAATTGTCTACCATAATGGTTTTATCAGGAAATTCGCTGCGGATTACTGAGATCACCCTGCCTAAATCCTCTGTCGTGAACGCAGGACGGATTTCGTAACCAGTTGAACGCTGCAGATAAACCACCTTGACAGACGGATCCTTTTTTATTTCTGCAACAGATGTGTCAATATCGATCATGCCGTTGCTTTCCAAGGGTGCGCAGTTGAACCTGATGCCATATTCTTCCAGTGAACCGCTGGCGCCGTACAATGTGGAAAGCAATGTATCGTACGGTTTCCCGGTGAGTGAATATAAAGTATCGCCAGGGCGCAGCAGACCAAATAAAGCCGTAGAAATCGCGTGAGTTCCGCTCATCAGCATGGGTGAAACGATCGCATCTTCTGCCCCGAACGCATCCGCAAAGACGCGGCACAGTTTTTCACGGCCTTCGTCGCCATAGCCATATCCTGTCGAAGCATAAAAATGGCGCGCAGAAACACTATTTTTTTGGAATGCTTCAATTACACGGAATTGGTTGACCTGTGCGGTTTCCTGAAATAATTTAAAAATCGGCGCTACTTCTTTTTCGCATTCAAATACGAATTCTACGAGTTGAGGATCAATGCGAAAATGCTTACTGATGTACGATATCATGTCCATAATTAAAACGATTTATTGCTCCTGTCTTAAAATTTCTTTGGCAATTGCCGATGCATTCGGATAATCGGCGGTGTGATACCAGTGGATTCGCTCATCCCGCCGGAACCAAGTGAGCTGCCGCTTAGCATAACGGCGCGTATTTTTTTTGAGCAAAGCAACTGATTCTTCCAAACTTGTATCACCATTCAGATATGCAATTAATTCCTTGTAGCCAATTGCCTGCATAGAAGTAGGCATACTACCGTATTTTGCGAATAGTTGCTGTGCTTCTGAAAGCAGTCCTTGTTCCATCATCAGGTCAACCCGCCGGTTGATTCGTTCATAAAGCGCTTCCCTCTCCATTGTGAGGCCGGCCATTATAAACGTATAATCTTCATTGGGAACGCGAAACCGATATTCTCCCTTTCCGTCCCCATGATGCAAAATTTCAAGGCGTCGGATGATACGTTTTTTATCATTTGGGTGGATACGTGCTGCTGCCTTAGGATCTTTTCTTGTAAGTTCCCTATGCAGGGCCTCCCCTTCCTTTGATTCAAGCGATGCGCGAAACTCCAAATCATAAGTGGTCTCAGTAAAATCCAGCTGATAGGTAAGCGCGTTGATATATAGTCCTGTTCCTCCCGCAATAACCGGCGTCTTGCCGCGGCTTAGAATATCGTTGATCCATCCGAATGCTTCCTGCTGAAACATAGCGACGGAATAGGGAAAATCGGGAGAAACAATATCAATCATATGGTGCCGGATTCCCTGACGTTCCTCTTTATCGGGTTTGGCTGTCCCAATATCCATTTCACGGTAAATCTGCATCGAATCCGCGGAAACCACCTCACCGTCCGCTTGTTTGGCAAGCTGGATCGCCACTGAGGTTTTTCCGGAAGCGGTTGGCCCTGTAATCACATATACCTTACTTTTCATACAATCCGCTTAAACCCTTTTTGTAAGTCGCTTTTTTTGAGCGCAACAGCGATCGGCCTTCCATGCGGACAATTTGGAATTGCCTCCAATTCGGTAATTTCCCGAATCAGTTCTTCAATTTGTTCATCAGAAAGCTGATACCCAGCCTTAATGCTGTAGCGGCAGGAGGCGCGGATTACCGCATCGCGTATCAAAAGGATATCATCCCTTGTATTGCGTAGCTCAAACAAGATTTCTTCCACTAATTTTTCTGCGGTGCTTTTTTCCACCTGAACCGGAAACGCATTGAATTTAAGTGTCAATGGCCCAAATTCCTCCATTTCAAAGCCGAGGGACTGTAAAAGCTCCGCATTCTTGACCAAAAGGGAAAAATCTTCCGCAGGCAATGTAGTGACATAAGAAATAAGAAGGCCTTGAGAAGCAGAGCTACCCTCTGCAGCGGCTTTTTTCATTCGCTCGAAGTTAATCCGTTCGTGAGCGGCATGCTGGTCAATCAAATAGAGGCAGTCCGCACATTCTACGATCACATAAGTATTCCACACCTGTCCAATGATGCGGTAATCGAGCAACCGACGCACATCCTCAAGCATTTCCTGCTCTTCTTTCGGTGCATTGTATTTTACTACCGAATCAATCAGTTCCTCGAAATCCTGCGTCCCGTTCCCGTAAAAGACGCTGGGCGGTTCCGAGGGGGTCATGACATAATTAGGTTTTTGCGCGGCATGGGGTTTAGGCGCGTAAATCTTTTTTGCAGAACGTAGATCAGGGATTTTTTCCGGAAACTGTACGGGCGGCGCGGATTCCATTCGTTCCGCTTTCTTCCCCACTGATGTTTTCGCTTCGGTCAAAGAAAGAACGGGCGGCGCGCTGTTTATCTCAAGCGCAGACCGAACAGTTTTTTCAATTGCATCCAGTACGTCGGTTTCATCGTAAAGCATCACTTGCAGCTTGCCCGGATGGACGTTAATATCGGCACGGTTGAGCGGAAGATCAATATGCAGGACGGAAAACGGATAATGCCCACGTAAAAGTCGTTCACCATATCCGCGCAACACAGCAGACTGAAGATTCTTTGACTGCACATAACGCCCGTTCAGGAAAAAGCACAGGTAGTTGGTGCTTTTGTAAAGAAAAGTTGGTTGGGAAAGCAAGCCATGAACACGAATCTCCCCAAATGCATGATCCGCTTCTGTCAGTTTATGTGCGATATCCTTCCCATAAACTGCTATAATAGCATTTTGTAAGCTTCCATCGCCAGGGCTGTGATAAATGACCTTACCGTTGCTGATATACTTGATCGAAATATGCGGATTTGCAAAAATGAGTTTTGAAACAACAGAAGTAACATTTACCGTTTCCCGCGCCGTATTTTTCAGAAATTTCATGCGTGCCGGAATATTATAAAACAAATTTTCTACTTTGACGGTTGTTCCTTCTGCAAGTCCGGCAGAAGAAACTTCCGGCCCCTGTTCCCCGCTGATAAAAAGAACGGTTCCTTCCGTACTATCTGCCGTGCGGGTCTGAATCGTGAGCCGTGAAACAGCAGCGATGCTGGAAAGCGCCTCGCCACGAAAGCCTAGAGTTCCAATTTTATCCAAATCGTCAAGCGTACTGATTTTACTCGTTGCATGTTTTTGGATAGCGAGCGGAACATCTTCAGCTATAATTCCCACCCCGTTATCCGTCACGCGAATGAGTTCTTTGCCCCCTTGCGCGATTTCCACAGTGATTGCGGTTGCACCGGCGTCCATAGAGTTTTCCATAAGCTCTTTAACAACTGCGGCAGGATTTACCACCACTTCCCCAGCGGCGATTCGTTTATAAACAGCTTCGTCCAAAACGGCAATTCTATGATTCATCCGCAAGCTCCTTTTTGAGCGAATACACAAGATTCAACGCCTCTATTGGCGTCAAGGTATCGATGTTTAAGGTGTTGATTTTTTTTACACATTCCGGCAGTTCCGCTTTGGGGAGGGGCGCTTTTTCCTTTTCTGCTGGAAGACCGCCAAGGGAGACTTCATATTCCTGAAACCGGTCGAGAAATACACGGGCGCGTGAAATTACCTGTGCGGGGAGGCCGGCAAGTTTTGCAACGTCGATCCCAAAACTCCGGTCTGTTCCCCCCCGAACGATTTTATGAAGGAAAATAATATCATGTCCCATTTCCTTAACCGCAACCGAATAATTCCGGATTCCATCAAACATATTTTCAAGTTCCACCAGCTCGTGGTAATGCGTTGCAAACAATGTTTTAGCGCGCAGGTTTGTGATAATATATTCCACGCTCGCCCAGGCAATTGAAAGACCGTCTGTCGTACTGGTTCCGCGGCCGATCTCGTCAAGGATCAGTAGACTTCTTTCGGTTGCATTGTTCAGAATATTGGCAAGTTCGTTCATTTCCACCATGAAAGTACTTTGACCGGAGGCAAGATCATCCGAAGCGCCAACCCGCGTAAAGATACGGTCTACAAGGCAAATATGTGCGCTTGCCGCCGGGACAAAACAGCCGATATGCGCCATCAGTACGATCAGGCCAACCTGCCGCATATAAGTACTTTTTCCTGCCATATTCGGGCCGGTAATCAGCAACATATTATTTTTTTCATTATCGAGAAAAGCATCATTCGGAACAAATTCTTGCCTACAGATGCTTTCGACTACAGGATGCCTGCCATTTCTGATATCCAAAATGCCGTCATCGGCCATTTCGGGACGTACGTACGCATTTTCATATGCAACACAGGCAAATGACTGCAGCACATCCAAAAGAGCGATACGGGCCGCACAAGCCTGTATACGCGCGACATTTTCGCCGAGGGTGTTGCGAATTTTCAGGAAGGCTTCATATTCGAGCGTTTTTCGTTTTTCTTCCGCACCCAAAATGGTATCTTCCATTTCCTTCAGTTCTTCGGTGATGTATCGCTCACAGTTTGCAAGGGTCTGTTTGCGCAAATAACGGTAAGGAACCTGTGAAAGATTGGATTTGGTTACTTCAATAAAGTAACCAAATACCTTGTTATAGCCAATTTTTAAGTTTTTAATGCCGGTTTCTTCCTTTTCCCGCGTTTCCAGTTCGGCAAGCCAGGATTTACCGTTTTTAGAAGCGGAAATCAACCGGTCAATTTCATCGTCGTAACCGGGCTTAATGATATTGCCGTCCATGATTCCAACAGGCGCATCCTCATTAATTGCGCTGTCAAGCAGGAGAAAAAGATCGCGTAAATCGTCGAGGCCCTGATAGATCCGTTCAAGGAGCGGGCTTGCAGTCTGTTCCAGAAGTCCCCGTACCGTTGGCAAGGCTTCGATGGAACGCTTCAGCGATAAACAATCCTTCGCATCGATTGATCCATAAGAGATCCGTGAAATGATGCGTTCAAGGTCGTAAATATTTCCAAGGGAATCCATCAAGGATTCGCGCAGATAAAGGTTTTCTTTGATTTCCCCCACTGCATCAAGACGCTCATTGATTGGATCCAGACCTTTTAAAGGCTGGAGGATTATTTTTTTCAGCAAACGCGCACCCATAGCAGTCCGGGTCTTATCAAGAAGCCATAGTAAGGAGCCGCGTTTCCCTCCCTCCATGAGGGTCTGTGTCAGTTCCAGATTACGGCGTGTATTGGGGTCGAGCGTCATATAAGATTTTTCGTTAAGGGTACGGAGCGCAGTAATGTGCAGAAGGGCGTTTTTCTGCGTATCGATCAGATACTGCATAAGCGCGCCGGCCGCACTGATTCCGTTATCCATTTCCATACAGCCGAACCCTTTGAGAGAATTTACCTTAAAATGACCGCAAAGAACCTTCTGTGCTGCTGTTTTTTCAAATGCCCAATCGAAATATGGATTTACAAATGTATTCTTGAAACGTGTTTTTTCCGTAGTCGTGAGCAGGTCTTTCACACGGGAATCCGCAACAAGAATTTCCATGGGATTTAGGCGTGTCATTTCATTCAAAAGTCCGGTTTCATCTTCGAGTTCTTCGACAAAAAATTCCCCGGTAGAAACATCGCAATAAGAGACCCCATATTGCCCATCGCCATAATGAATACATAAAATATAATTGTTCTCAGATTCATTTAAAATCGAATTTTCAACGACTGTTCCAGGTGTCACAACACGTGTAATGCCGCGTTTTACAATACCCTGTGCAACCCGGGGATCCTCCAGTTGATCGCAAATCGCAACTTTATATCCATTTTCTATCAGTTTGCTGATATAACTATCAACGGCGTGATGCGGAACGCCGCACATGGGCGCGCGCTCTTTAAGGCCGCAATTTCGCCCGGTCAGTGCAATTTCAAGCACGCGTGCGGCTGTTTCTGCATCTTCAAAAAACATCTCGTAAAAATCCCCTAAACGGAACATCAAGATACAATCAGGATATTCCTGCTTCAGGTCAAGATATTGTTTCATCATAGGTGTCAATTCTGCCATTGTATTTCCTCTTAATTCAGCGTACCGAACAACGTTGTCTTCTTCCCGTGTGTAATTTTCACATTTACAAAATTTCCAATTAAACTCGCGTCGCCTTCAAAATTCACCATCTTTGAAGTGCTTGTACGTCCGCATACATGTTTTGGATTTCTTGCGCTGATACCTTCCACGAGAACCTCCATGGACCTTCCTTCATATTCATGGTTTCGTTCTTCTGTGATTCTGTTCTGTAGCGCTACGAGCTCCTTGATACGTCTTGCCTGCGTTTCTTCATCAACCTGATTCGGCATCCGGGCCGCACGGGTACCGTTGCGCGGAGAATAAACAAAAGTAAATGCGGAATCAAAACGAAGTTCCTTTACCAGAGAAAGCGTCTGCGCAAAATCGGCATCCGTTTCACCGGGAAATCCGACAATGATGTCAGTTGTAACCGCAATTCCGGGAATATTTTTGCGTATTTTTTCCGCAAGTGCAATATATGCTTCCCGCGTATATTTACGATTCATTTCTTGCAAAATGCGCGAGCTGCCAGACTGTACAGGCAAATGAATATGACGGCAAATTTGCGGATGGGCGGCAATTACGCCGATCAGTTCATCTGATAAATCCTTAGGATGCGAGGTCATGAAGCGAATTCGCGGAATATCTGTTTCTTCACATATTTGTTTGAGAAGCTGGGCAAAATTAAGGCCGCCGTCATAGGAATTGACATTTTGGCCAAGCAGCATTACTTCACGAAATCCCTGCGAAGTAAGGCCGGCAACCTCGGAGATTACGTCATTCGCGCTGCGCGAGCGTTCCCGCCCCCGCACATAAGGGACAATGCAATAGGAACAGAAATTATTGCAGCCATACATAATGTTGACGGACGCAAGCGGACCTTCGGAACGCTTTTGCGGAACATCATCGTGCAGTTCACCTATTTCGGGAGCTCTGTAAATAGGATCCGGGCTGGATTTACACGCTAAAATCATCTCGGGGAGCTCATGAAGGTTATACGTCCCGAAAACGATATCAACAAACGGAAATGTTTTCATAAGTTTTTTTGCGGCACTTTCCTGCTGCATCATGCAGCCGCAAACTGAAACAAGCAATTCACGATTCAATTGCTTTAACTTTTTGATGCGGCCTACATTCCCAAATGTCTTTTGCTCAGCGTTTTCTCGTATACAGCAAGTGTTAAATATAATAAAATCGGCATCTTCTTTCGAGTTTGCCGGTATATATCCGATGCTTTCCAGAAGACCGGCTATTTTTTCCGATTCATGCGCGTTCATCTGGCAGCCATAGGTAATAATATAATATTTCAGGCCTTTTTCTTTGATTTCGGTTTCAAGGTTTTTTAGTGTTTTCATGGTATTTATTATAATGCAAAATCCAAATAAAATCCACAAGGAAAGGATTGACTCATAGAAAAAACCCGCCCGGCAAACCGGACAGGTTTTTAAGTTCAAGTACAAACGGTTTCACTACCATGGACGGCGGCCGCATACAAAATGGTTTCTCCAATAGGAGGTGTCATAGCTGCGGTGCACAACCTGCCCATTCGAAGACGATGCGTCGATCATCATTCCATCTCCAACGACAATACCAACATGGCCGACCCGCGTCCCCGCATTGTTGGAATAAAAAATCAGGTCGCCGCGCTGCAAATCATCAAAAGAAATTTTTTCCCATGCAGAGTTTTGCGAAAAACCTGCCGCATTGAGACGCCCAGTTGATGAGCCTGCCTGCCTCAAACAATATGTTACAAGCCCGGAACAGTCAAAAGAATTTGGACCCGATGCCCCCCATACATAAGGGCAGCCAAGCTGTTCCTCTGCCACAGAAATAAATTTATCGATATTTCCTTTACGCTGGATTTCCGCTGCTTTTTCCGGTGTGGGCAGCGCATCTGCCGAATAAATCAATGCAAGTGTCATCTCGCCAGTCTTTCCGTCCACCCCAAGATCATTGCGTTCCTGAAAGCGCTTGACAGCATCAACCGTTTCTGTGCCATAATAACCGGTAGCCTTTCCCAGATAGCCCAACTCCTGCAAACGCTCCTGAAGAAGGTCTACGTCATCACCGCTTGTTCCTTCAAGCAGCGTATAGGGCTTGGCATCGTCCGTATAAATAATTGCGAGAGTCTGAGGACCGCATACGCCGTCCTGATCAAGACCATGCTGCCGCTGGAAAAAACTGATAGCACCGGCGGTAGCAGGCCCGTAATATTGCGTTGTTTCGTCAATATCAAGATAACCGAGATCCATCAAACGCTGCTGCAGCGTTTGGATTTCAGGTCCTTCCATTCCCTCTTTCAGGGTAGGGTCCGGCGTTGGTTCCGGCGTGGGGCTTGGCGTAGGAGCCGGAGTCGACTCTGCTGCCGCCGTGATATTTTCGTTTACAGGAACCGTATTATCCGCATTTGCCGCACTGGTATTGGAACTGAAAAAAGGAACGTTTCCAAATACACCAAACGCAAATAGAAGAATGACACCCACAGCGGCTCCACAAATAGAACCGGTCATTGTCCAGCGTTTTGTTTTCGGCATACGAGTCATTTTGTCTTTAATATTCAGAAAAAAACGTTTGACACGTAATGAAAAAGGATAATAGGTATGTCGTCTTACCTTGATAAACTTCCTCCGCACAACGTCCACTCCCTCCGGATATTGAAATAATTGTAACACAAAATTAACAAATATGGTAGTAGAAAAATCGAAGTTAATGTTGCTGGCGGAAAATTTGTTTCCGCAAAGCTTCATTTAGGCCGTTAGGCCGTCCTCACCTGGACGAGACCTCAGTGTTCATTATAGTTATAGTCAAATTTCTTCATACCGTCATATCGTTAAAACGTGATTCTTATATTGGCCCGATATATCGTGCGGGGCATAAACATGCGTATCAGTGCAGAGAGACAAGAGCAGGGCAAAATAAATACCTCGTGTAATAAACACGAGGTATTTATTGCAAAGTTTCCTTCGCCGTGGTGCGGATAAGAGGACTTGAACCTCCATGAAGTTGCCTTCACACGGACCTGAACCGTGCGCGTCTGCCAATTCCGCCATATCCGCAAAATTGGTGGAGAGAGATGGATTCGAACCATCGAAGGCGTCGCCGGCAGATTTACAGTCTGCTCCCTTTAGCCACTCGGGAATCTCTCCACATCGAAACTATGATAGAACTTGAAGCTCCTCTGCTGATTATTAAAAGAATCGCATCAGTTTTAGTGAGCCAAGCATTTTTCCTACCTAGTCAGCGATATTTATTATAGCATAGCGGTATGTAGAGGTCAATAAAAAATTTCAAACCACTCAAAAAAAGATCTGCTTCTGTAAATATTGGCTTCCGGAAGAGAGAAGGTTTGTCTAAAATTATAGCGGGAAATTCCGCATCAGAGATTCTTCAGGATCGGTAGCTTCTCCATATTGGTTTATGGCTGCAATAATAATATGATCTATCTGATCTAATTCAATTCTTTCGCACATATTTGAGCCTCCTCTACATACTAAATAGTATATCACCTGCCCTGTACAAATAGAGTATAATACTTTTTATCGACAGTCTAGAAAATTAGTATTATCTATTAAATTATCCCTTCAAAAGGAAAAAGTTGTTATTTCCTTTTTCAAATTTTGCTTATCATGTGCAGAGGTTACATCCAGATAGAATGCTTAATTACCTCCAAGCATACTCAAAGAAATACGATTCTTCTCCACATCCACAGATAAGACACGCACCCTTACGGTATCCCCTACCTGCACGACTTCGCCCGGATGCTTGATGTATCTGTCTGTCATCTGGGAGATGTGCACCAGTCCGTCCTGATGTACGCCAATATCAAAAAATGCTCCAAAATCAATGACATTTCTCACCGTCCCCTCAAATTCCATACCCGGTTTTAAGTCGGAAATATCCAAGACATCCCGCCGCAGGACGGGCTTTGGCAAGGAATCGCGGATATCGCGTCCGGGTTTTTTCAGCTCCGCAATTATATCACGGAGCGTGGGAATCCCTATACCGCATTGCTCCGCAACTTCTTCCTCCCCATATTGTGCGAGCTTGATATCCAGCGCGTTAAGAGTACCTAAGGCTATATCTTTTTCCGTAAATCCAAATAATGCCAGCAGTTTTTTTACAGCAGTATAAGATTCCGGATGCACGCCAGTATTATCCAGCATTTGTTTCCCATCGGAAATACGGAGAAACCCGGCACACTGTTCATATGCCTTCGGCCCAAGCTTAGGAACCTTTTTAAGTTGTGCTCGCGTCTGGAATGCTCCGTTTTTC
Organism: Christensenella tenuis; assembly: GCF_014287795.1. Lineage (GTDB taxonomy): Bacteria > Bacillota > Clostridia > Christensenellales > Christensenellaceae > Christensenella > Christensenella tenuis. The sequence continues at coordinate 453,994 of NZ_JACOON010000001.1, read as the reverse complement.
GTCCGGTAAGAATAGATGTTTTCAGAAGCAGCGGCAGTAAGGCCTGCCACATATGAAAGCAACGAGGGCGACGCTGTGTTGACGTCCACCCCAACGCTGTTGACACAATCTTCCACCACGCCTTTCAGTGTTTCATTAAGTTTTTTTTGCGGCATATCGTGCTGGTATTGCCCTACGCCGATGGATTTTGGATCTATTTTTACCAATTCAGCCAACGGATCCTGTAACCTGCGCGCAATAGAGATAGCACTGCGCAAAGACACGTCGTATTCCGGAAATTCCTTTGCGGCTAATTTGGATGCAGAATAGACGGATGCGCCGGCCTCGTTAACCATGATATATGCCACAGGCTGCGGCAACTCCGCGATCACTTGCGCAACGAACAATTCCGACTCCTTTGAGGCGGTTCCGTTTCCGATAGCGATCACCTCGACCTGATGTTTTCGAATCAATTCCTTTATGGCTTTCTTCGCTTCCTCCACCCTGCTTTTAGGCGGCGTTGGAAAAATTACTCCCATATCTAAAACTTTCCCCGCCGCATCCACTATTGCCAGCTTGCAACCGGTACGGTAAGCTGGATCGAATCCCATTACAACCTTGCCGCGCAGCGGAGGCTGCAAGAGAGCAGGCTTGAGGTTCTGGCCAAACATACGGATTGCCTGTTTCTGTGCGTTCATGGTCAGATTCGCGCGCACCTCGCGCTCCAGCGACGGAAACAAAAGCCTCTGCCACGCGTCTTTGATTACCTCACGCATAATCGGTTCCGTGGCCGTATCTTTTTTCAATACATGGTTTTCCATCACAGCAAACGCCCTGTTGTCATCGAGCCGTATGGCAACTTTTAGGTATCCTGTTTTCTCCCCGCGGTCGATTGCCAATACGCGATGAGGCGGGATCTTCGGAACCGGCTGTGAAAAATCGTAATAGGTGCGGTAAACGGAATCCTCATTTTTTTTCGCTGCCCTGGATTCTACCATCGCACTACTTTGTATCAATTCCCGCAAGCGGACACGCAGCTTGGCATCATCCGAAAGTATTTCCGCTACAATATCCATCGCGCCTGCAAGAGCTGCCTTGCTGTCCGGAACGTCCTTTGCGGGATTAATAAAAGGCGCGGCAGCCGGCTCCATGCTATCTACGTCCTGTGTATAAAGGATATCCGCCAACGGCCCAAGCCCACGTTCCCGCGCTATCGTTGCGCGCGTTCTGCGTTTTTGCCTGTAGGGACGGTAAAGGTCTTCTAATTCAGCAAGTGTTGCAGCTGACTGGATGGCCTTCTTCATCTCTATTGTCAGCTTTCCCTGCTCATCAATAGATGTCAGTACTTCCTGCATGCGCTGATTTAAATTTTTCAGGTATCCCATGCGGTCCGAAATATCCCGCAACACTTGGTCATCACACGAACCTGTAAATTCCTTGCGGTAACGTGCGATAAAGGGGATAGTATTCCCCGCATTGATAAGGTTCATAATATTACGAATATACGCAGGCTTCATCTGAAACTCTTTCACTAAAATTTTCTCTATATTCATTGCAGTCCTTTCCTTAACCTCATTCAGTATACCGCAAAATATTTCTTATGTGATGCAAAATTATCTGGCAATGGGAGTATGTTATATGGCAATTTATAGTCCCAGCAAAGCAGGTTGGTAAAATGGCTCAAAACGCTCCCACATGAAATGCAGATATGTTTCTGATGAAGTAAGATTTTTTAGAGCGCTCCGAAATCTAATAAACAAAAAAACCGCATTATCATGCGGCTTCTGGTGTGGAGCTGGTGATGGGACTTGAACCCGCAACCTGCTGATTACAAATCAGCTGCTCTGCCAATTGAGCTACACCAGCAGGTGTAAATGGTGCCTCCGGGCGGAATCGAACCACCGACACGGGGATTTTCAGTCCCCTGCTCTACCGACTGAGCTACAGAGGCATATTGGCGACCTGGAAGAGACTCGAACTCTCGACCTCTAGCGTGACAGGCTAGCGTTCTAACCAACTGAACTACCAGGCCAACTTTGGCAGCGGGTTCTGCCACGTGCTGTTTTTTACCCTTTTATCCGCCCTATCGGGCTTTGCTCTATTGGTGGGCCCTCAGGGACTCGAACCCCGGACCAATCGGTTATGAGCCGACCGCTCTGACCAACTGAGCTAAGGGCCCGCAAGCAAATAAGAGTAAACCCTGCTCAAAGTAATAAATGGTGACCCCACCGGGAATCGAACCCGGGTTACCGCCGTGAAAGGGCGATGTCTTGACCGCTTGACCATGGGGCCATTGCTGCAAATTCGGGTATGAGCTTTTTGGTCGGGGTGGAGGGACTCGAACCCCCGGCCCCATGCTCCCAAAGCACGTGCGCTACCAAACTGCGCTACACCCCGAAGCATACTCCTTTTATTTGCGACGCTTTATAATATACTTTAATTTGGGCTAAAAGTCAATAGGATTTCTTTGTTTTTTTTAAAGATTTTCGAGAACAAAATCGTAGCATGCAAAAAAACCGCGCTATGCGGCCTTTTTGCAGCTAATTCAATATAATTTTCCAGCAAAACTTCTTTTATTCGTCGTCTTTAGTTAGAATCATCATCCATTTTAGGGAAGAAATCTGCAAGGGACGACGTCGCTTCTTCAACCGGAGGAATCTCATAATGGAATTTCTCTTCCTTATGCTTTGCATCCTCTTCCTGTTTTGACGGTTTTTCCGGTTCATCCATAAGCGCGCGTATACTAAGGCTAATCCGCTTTTTCGAAGGATTTACTTCCATGATTTTTGCTGTTACTTTGTCACCGATCCGAAGCTCTTCTTCAACTTTTTCAAGTCTTCTGTTTGTTACCTGCGAAATGTGTACAAGGCCATCAATTGTCGGCTCCAAGGAAACAAATGCACCAAATGGCATAATACGGACAACCGTTCCTTCCACCGTGTCTCCTACGATATATTTTTCGGGTACAAGGTCCCACGGCTTCGGTGAAAGTTGCTTGAGGCCCAACGAAATCCGCTTCTTCTCTGGATCAACATTAAGGATTTGAACTTCAATCTCATCGCCAACCTTAAGAATATCGGAAGGATGTTTGATTTTTACCCAAGAAATATCCGTAATATGGAGCAAGCCATCCACACCGCCGATATCGACAAATGCACCGAAGTCTGTCAGGCGTTTTACTTTACCTGTTACCTTATCGCCCTTCTTAAAGGTATCATAAAGCTTTTTCTCCTGTTCTTCAGCCTGTGCCTTCAGAATATTCTTGTGGGAAAGAACAAAACGCCGCTGACGTTTATCTGCCTCAATGATATTAACCTCGAGATCCTGCCCAATAAATTCACTTAAATCTTCCACATAACGCAGGGAAAGCTGCGAAGCAGGAATGAAAGCATCATAACCGTCAAGTTTGGCAAGTACGCCGCCCTTAACCACTTTATCTACTTTTACCGTATAAACAGCGTCTTCATCAAGAGACTCAACAAGTTCTTTCCATTTCAGTTTAGATTCAATCGACTTTCTGGAAAGGACCACATTTCCTTCGCCGTCGTTTAATGTAACGACTTCTGCTTCAATTTCGTCGCCCACCTTAAACAGATCCATGGGGTTTTCGTCCCCAGCGGCGGTAAGGTTCTCTTTTTTGATGATACCGTCAGATTTATAGCCAATATTGACACATATTTCACTGTCGGAAATCTGAACAACCGTTCCGGTCACGATCTGCCCTCTCTTAATATATACAAACGATTTTTCGATTTCAGCCATGAAATCCTCGTTTGCCTGTGATTGTTCCTGTTCGGTGGATACTACTTCCTGTTCCTCCGTAGTTTCTGTTGTATCCACTACTTTTTCGACATCGCTCATAAGTGTCTTTACCTCCCTAATTAACCAATCCGGTGTCGATGCACCGGCGACAATACTTATTATAACATGATTCGTCACTTTTTCAAGTGGAAGTTGTGCGATATTGTCTATGTAATAGGTTTTTTCGCAATGACTTTTGCAGAGTTGATATAATTTTTCTGTATTGGAGGAATGTCTCCCTCCCACCACAAGGACAATATCAGAGGACCGTGCAAGTTCAACGGCCTCCTTTTGGCGCTTTTGCGTTGTATCACAAATCGAATTAAACAGGTCAAGCGTGGCAATACGGTCTTGCAGAACAAAAACGACTTCATCCCACAGTTCATGGGTAATGGTTGTCTGCGCAACAACGAGCGCATGTCCGAGATACGGCAATTTTTTGGCCTCTTCGGCACTGCCGACAACGTATACGGCATCCTGAGCCCAGCCCTTAATTCCGGCAACTTCAGGGTGGTTTTCCGTACCAATAATTACAACGGGTGTATTTCCCGCTTCAATCACGCGTTTATGAATACGTGCCACAAACGGACAGGTAAGATCAAGAACCTCGAAACCGCGCTCCTGAATTTTATCATAAACCGCTTTTGAGACACCATGCGAACGGATTACAATGACGGTGCTTTGAGCCTGCGGAACCGAATCCAGATCTTCCGTAACGCAAATGCCTTTTTTTTCAAGATCGGCGATAACATCTTTGTTGTGGATCAATTCGCCATAGGTATAGATATGGTCATACGAGCCTGCAATTTCGTTTACAGCATCCACCGCACGGGCAACCCCAAAACAAAATCCGGCATTCTTTGCTACTACTATTTTTGACATGCCTGTTCCTCTAATTCGAGCATAACCGTTTTCAAATATTCCGTTGCTTTTTCAATCGCCGCGCTGTTCGTCTTCTCCCCTACTACATCCTTGAGGCGGATTGCCGGATGTGTATACAGTTTGACTTGACGAAACGGTTTATAATTCCCACTGATATAGACCGGGACAACAGGGACATCCGCCCGCAGGGCCATAAGTGCCGCTCCTGGCTCAAACGGAAGGAGTTCTCCTGTTTCGCTGCGGTGCCCCTCTGGAAAAATACCAAGAATTTTTCCGCTTTTCAATGCGGAAAGCCCGGTTTTTACCGCCTTAAGGTCACTTTTTCCCCTCGCCACGGGAATGGCATGTAAACGCCGCAAAAACCAATTAGCCATCCTATTGCGAAACAATTCCTCTTTGGCCATATAGCAGACGGGCTGCGTTTTTACGCTGTGACCAAGCACAATAGGATCCCAATTTGAAATATGGTTGCAAATAACGACGCAACCGCCGTGGATCCGAAGATTTTCTTTGTGAACAACCTTTACAAAGAAAACAGGCATTAATATAATGTAGGCCAATATACGTGCAAAAAAATAAACCATATTCCCTATACTGCTCCCGAAATCATTCCGGAGACAAGCTCGATTACCTGCTCACGGTTAAGGTCCGTCGTATCGACAAGAACTGCATCCTCCGCTTGGCGCAAGGGAGCGAACTCGCGTGTGGAATCCGTTTTGTCACGCGCAATAATGTCTCGTTCTATTTGGTCGATATCCGCATCCGGCACGGTCTCTTTCAATTCGAGATACCGCCGCTTGGCCCGCTCACGCGGAGAGGCAGTAATAAAAAATTTAAAGTCCGCATCCGGAAGGACATATGTGCCGATATCACGCCCATCCATAACAACATCATACTCATTTGCCACTTCGCGCTGCAAATCGACCAGTTTTAGGCGCAATTCAGGAATTACAGCAATATCGCTTGCCCCTTTGGAAATTTGCGGTGTACGGATATAAGGAGTTACATCCCGGCCATCGATTAAGACCTTCTGGCTCCCGCCTTTATAGACAATTTTCATGGAAAGCCCGGGAAGGGCCGAAAGAACCTTTTCACGGTCGGAAGGCTCAATTCCCCGCTCAATCATTGCATAGGCTGCCGCACGATACATTGCGCCCGTATCGAGATAGTTAAACTTCATTTTCCTGGCAACCGCCTTTGCGACGGTGCTTTTCCCCGCACCTGCAGGGCCGTCAATGGCAATCTTCATGCTTTCCTCACTTTTCGCGTTTCAAGATGAACTGCGCAAGGTCGGTCAATTCCTGGGCACGCGGCCCAAAGATTTTCAGTGCGTTCACCGCTTCTTCTGTTTTTTCTTCCGCGATCTTCATAGATTTTTCTATACCGTAAAGCGTCGGGAACGTAAATTTTTTAGAAGTTTTATCTTTTCCCAACGTCTTCCCCATTTTTTTGGTGTCGCCCACAATATCAAGTACGTCATCTACAATCTGGAACGTGAGTCCGATGTTGTTGCCGTAAACAGTCAGCGCATCAATATATTCCTGCCGCGGATCGCATAACAATAGTCCTGAAAGCAGTGAAGATTTAATCATAGCGCCGGTCTTGTGCTCATGGACTTGCTTGAGTTCGACTTCCGTCAAGATTTGTCCTTCATTTTCAATATCGCCGCATTGTCCTGTAATCATTCCATATACGCCTGCGCCCGTAGCGACTTCAAGCATTGCTTTTATATGCGAATTCATATTGGAAGCATGCCTCAGAGCGTTCTTCATCATGACTTCATAGGAAAAATTAAGCAATGCATCCCCACATAAGATTGCGAATGCTTCCCCAAACATCACATGGCTGGTTGGCTTCCCGCGCCGCAGGTCATCATTGTCCATCGCCGGGAGATCATCATGGATCAAGGAGTAGGTATGAATCATCTCAATTGCGCACGCAATGTCAAGTGTTTCCCGCATATTCCCCGATAAAAGGGCATTCGCCATGATGTTGAGTGTGGGCCGAAGGCGCTTTCCGCCTGCCATCACACTATAATTCATGGCATCCTTGATCATGGGATTGATATTTTTCAAATCCAGCAGCTCCTGCAAGCGCTGATTTACAATTTCCGTATATTTGCTTAAAATATCAGGCATCATTTATTCCTCGCTTTCGTCGTGGATAATTTCAAGTTCCTGTTCAAATTTTTCTAGGATTTTGGAAGCTTTATCCGCGGCGGCCATTCCTTTTTTATAAAGAGAAACAGCATCCGCAAGCTTTATATCCTCGTCGGATATTTTTTCAGATATTTGTTTTAATTCGTCAAGATATGCTTCAAGATCCTTTTCAGGCATGTTTTTTACTCCCTGTGACACAGGCGTTTACTGTGCCGTCTTTTAAAATAATTTCAATTTCATCCCCGCCGGAAACTTCATCTGTGCTTCGAAGCTCTTTTCCGTTATGCATTGCGATAGAGTATCCACGTTCAAATGCACTGATGGGGCTGAGGTTTTCGATTGCCGATTTATAGCCATTATACTGCATCATACGATTTTTATAAAGATGCAACGCAGCATTTTTGATGATATCCCGATGCGAAGCGATACTCTCGTGAGCATGAGATAGGCGAAGAACCAGAACTTCCCTGCGCAACGAGCGCCTTCCCTGTTCGAAAGCGGATTTTTTTTCATAAAGTATCTGAAAAAGACGCTGGGAAATTCCCTCGCGCAAGGCTAGGATCCCAGAATAGATATCGTCGCGCGCCGGGATAGACAGCTCGGCAGCAGCCGAAGGCGTAGGCGCGCGCAAATCTGCGGCCATATCACATAAGGTGAAATCAGTCTCATGACCGACCGCACTCACGACAGGGATGCGGGAACGATATACGCTGAGCACGACCGCTTCCTCATTAAAAGCGAAAAGGTCTTCAGCGCTGCCGCCGCCGCGTCCGACGATTAATAGATCTGCATCGCTATTTTCATTCAGGTATTCAATTCCACGCGCAATTTCCGCGGGTGCCTCTGTCCCCTGCACTCTGACAGGATACAAAACGAGTTTTACCTGCGGATTCCTGCGTTGTGCAATGTTGCAGATATCCTGGATTGCAGCTCCCTGCCCGGATGTTACAATCCCCACCTTTTTAGGATAACGCGGGAGCGGCCGCTTTCTCGCCTCATCAAAAACACCAAGACGGTCAAGCTTCTCGCGGATTTGTTGAAACCGGGCATATAATTCCCCGAGGCCAACCTGCTGGACTTCTTTGACCACGATCCGGTAATTTCCATTTTTCCGGTAAAGTGAAACTTCACCACGCGCGAGAATTGTCTGGCCCTCAACAATCGCATCGGAACATTCAACTGCCTCAACGCAATTGAACAACAGGCAACCCACGGATGCCATCTCATCTTTCAGGACAAAATATAACGTATCGTGCCGCATATTTACATCCGTTACCTCACCGCGCACCCATATTTCTTCCAGAAACGGATCGCCCGAAAGCTTATCCGAAACGTAGGTATTTAATTCATGAACCGAAAGAACCAGTTCATCCATACATTTCTCCCGCATCTACTGTGTTTTCCATCAGCATTGTGATTGTCATGGGGCCGACGCCGCCTGGAACGGGTGTAATATATCCTGCGACCTCGCAGGCTTCATCGAATTTTACATCGCCCTTCAGCTTGCCATCCACACGTGATGTTCCTACGTCGATTACAACGGCTCCAGGTTTTATGAATTCTTTTGTCACAAATTCAGGGCGTCCGATTGCCGCTACCAAAATATCCGCCTGCGCGCAAATTCCAGGTAAATCTTTTGTTTTGGAATGGCAGATTGTGACGGTAGCATTTTCATTAAGCAATAGCATTGCCACCGGTTTTCCGACAATGTTGCTCCGGCCGATTACGACGGCGTTTTTTCCCGCCAAATCGATGCCGGATTTTTTGATTAGTTTAATGATCCCTTTGGGAGTGCAGGCGACAAGGCCCGGAAGCCCTGTGAAAAGGCTCCCCGCATTCTGCACATGGAAGCCATCTACATCTTTTTTAGGATTGATAGCCCTTAATATTTCCGTTTCATCAATATGGGCTGGAAGCGGAAGTTGAACAAGCAAACCATGAATTTTCGGGTTATTGTTATATTGCTCTACCATGGCGAGCAGTTCGTCCTGTGTGGTTTCCTCAGGCAGACGGTTCACCTCTGAATAAATCCCCACTTCCGCACAGGCCTTTTCCTTATTATTTACATAGATGGTAGAACCCCCGTCTTCACCGACCTGAATGACTGCAAGTCCTGGTATGATGCCCTTGTCTTTTTTCAACCCGGCCACCCGCTCTTTGAGCTGTTCCCGGATTTCTGCGGAAAGCTCTTTTCCGCTCAAAATTTGTGCGCTCATTTTGTTACCCCCTTTTGTGCTGCCAAAACGGCGAGACCCGCCGCATTGTCAGAAGAATATTCTATTTCTGCAAATCGGATTCCTTCCAATTTTGAAGACAAATAAGTTCGGATCAGGCGGTTGCACATGACACCGCCAAACATCAATATATCACGGATACCTGTATCGAGTATAGTATATTTAAGCATTTTTTCCAGGGTAAAGGCCAATGAATAAAGTGTGGAGTAGCAAATGTCTGGCGAAGTTTCCGTTGCCAATGCCCGGAACGCTTGTGCCTCGAGGCCGGAGATGTTGCATTCCCGACCTTGTACGCTTGTTTTGAATCCAAGATCTTTTCCGCCTGCAGATAGCCCCTCGACGTGCTTGCCGCCGGGAAAGGGAAGATTCAGTTTTTGGGCCAGCCGGTCGATCAGCTGACCGGCGGCGATATCTTTTGTCCCGCCAATCTTTTCAATGAAAAATTGTTCTCCCGTGTTCTGTACATGAAGAAGTTCGGTTGTGCCACCGGAAACATGCATGGCAAGAAACTCCGGCGGCATATTTTGCCCAATCATTGCTGCTGCCAAATGTCCTTCCTGATGTGTCGCATATAAAATAGGAATATCGGCCGTGCTTGCGATTGCGCCCGCAAGCATTGTTCCCACGGTAAAAACAGGCATATAAGAACCTGCCTGAGGACGTGGCTTTTCACTTACGGCAATTCCACCGAAAGGGCCGAATCGTGCAATCAGATTCTCACGAAACAGGCGATCATAATTTTTGATATGAAGAAATACAGCCTGAGACTGCTGCAAGCCTTTTTTCCCTTGCGCAACCTCAAGCGGTATTTTCAAATTACATAAAATTTGTTTCGCATCGTTTGCCACTGCAAGCGAAGTCGTATAACAACTCGTATCAATTCCCAAATATGCGGTCACTTCTTCCCTCCGTTTCGGAGATATCCCCCAAGAAGGCCGTTGACAAACTGATACGATTTTTCCGCAGAATATTTTTTTGCGAGTTCAATGGCTTCATTGATCGTCACTTTCTGCGGAATATCATCCATATAGAGAAGTTCATACAGGGCAAGCCTCAGAATTGCGAGATCCACTTTGGCTATCCGTTCCAACTTCCAGGATTTACTGTTGCTGGATATAATTCCGTCAATCTCATTGCATTTTTCAGCAAGGCCGGCAATGACTTCCTCAACATAACGCAGATTATTTTCATCAAGAGACTCTGCGCCCAAAGCATCCGGCGCATTTTCAAGGGAATCCCCGTTGAGCGTACCGGTAATGCTGTATTCATATAGAAGTTTCATTGCAGTCTCGCGTGCGCTCGTCCTGCTCATGCCAAAACAATACCTCCGTGTCGTTCATTTAACTTTTTTTCGTGAAAAGTCCTAAAAACCATTCCTTGATTACAAGGCGGATATCCGGACGCGCCCCCAGGAATGCGCCGACCCCCACACACAGCGCAATCAAAAGCGTCGCCCAGAAACCAATGGTCAGGAACAGGATCGCAACGAGAAGGCCGATTACAATCCCCCAAAATAATCCACTGTTCTCGCTGTACCATTCAAAAAATTTTTCTTTCATTCCTGCGCCTCCGATTTGTCAGGAAAGTTTTGCGGAATTTTCTTTCAGGCCCGTTACCATAATCTTTGTTTCATTTACTGTGATTCCGGTATGTTCCTGAATATATGCCGCAAGCCCGGATTGCAATTCTTTGGTCACTGCAGGAATGTCCACATCGGGAAGTACGCAAATATCGATTGCAAGATCAAGCGTATCTTCATGGGAAATGACATTCGTACGAAGCCCTTTTACGCTTTTGTTCTCATGAACATAGCGCTCGACAAGTTCTTCGATTGCCTTTACGGTAATCAGTATGCTGCCGCTTTCGAATGACGCAACTTTGGCTGTCTTAGGTGCGGGAGCCTTTCCTGCCCCAAAGAACATCAGCATGAAACTAACGATGATGACAACGACCGCAATCACTGCATACAGAATTTTAAACCAAATTGACCCATTTATGACTGTATTTGTGAAATTTGAGAGATCGCTGCCTGGAATAAGACCGCCAAGCGTCGCAAGAATAAACCCGCATAATGCAATCACTGCAATGAGGTAGATCGTCAGAACAACGCGTGTTCCTACTTTCATTTTCATATGTTTTTCCTCCAAATGATATTCGCCCGAACAAAGACTTTTACTGAATATACCCGGCCTGTAAAGACCGGGTATATAGATTTTATGCTTCAACAAGCACAGAACCTGTCCGCTGCTGCCGCGGGCTTGCATTTTATTTTACTCTGGGCGCTTTTTCCGGTTTCTCTTCCTTAGGTTCTTTTTCCTTACGCACAGTTGCGTTCTGTTCCTTGAATTTGATCCCCTGAACATTCAGGTTCACTTCCACAACCTTAAGTCCAGTCATGGTCTCAATCGCCTTCATAACCGCCATTTGGATATTCTGAGCAATTTCAGGAACAGGAGTACCGTATTCTACGACGATTGCAATATCAACCGCTACTTCTTCCGTACCAACCTCAACTTTGATTCCCTTGGAAAGATTTTTCCGTCCGAGCAGTTCTGTAAAACCATCCACGAAACCACCGCTCATACCCGCAACACCGGGAATATCGACCGCTGCGAGTCCTGCAATTGTCGCAATCACCTCATTTGCAAAAGTAATCGTACCATTGCTTTCCTTTTTGACTGCATTTGTATCCTGCGTACTCAGTTTTGTATCTGCCATAATCAAATCGCCTCCGATTCATTTTTATATAAAGCATTTATACCCCAAATATTTCATGAAAAAACATATTTGTGACAGGATGCTTTATACGCGCTCCATATACTCCCCTGTTCTGGTGTCGATACGGATTTTATCGCCTGTGTCAATGAAGAGAGGAACCATAATCTTTGCGCCTGTTTCCATAATGGCAGGCTTATTTCCGGCAGTTGCCGTATCGCCTTTAAAGCCAGGCTCGGTTTCTGTGATGGTAAGTTCAACAAAATTCGGAGGTTCAACGGAAAACGCTTCACCTTTGAAAAATTTGATCGTTACATTCATATTTTCTGTGATATAAGGAAGTGCATCTTCTACCTTATCATGATTCAAAGGAAGCTGCTCGTAAGTCTCGGTATCCATAAAGTAATAAAGTTCACCATCTGAATACAGGTATTGCATTTCTTTTCGGTCAATATGTGCCTTAGGGAACTTTTCCGTAGGATTAAACGTACGTTCCAGAACATTTCCACTCACCACATTTTTAATCTTTGTGCGCACAAATGCCGCGCCTTTCCCCGGCTTCACATGCTGGAAATCAACGATAACCCACACCTGTCCGTCTATTTCTACTGTCATGCCTTTTCTGAATTCTCCGGCTGAAACCATACAACCATACCTCCTGTTTTATAACAAAATTAATTCTTTTGAAAACGTATAAACACTGCCCAAGCCGCCAATATGCATATCTTCGATTCGTACGCCGCCTATACCGGGAACATAAATGCCCGGTTCTACCGTATAAACCATGTTCTCCCCAAGAAGCGAGGAAGCCCGCGGATTTAGGACGGGAAGCTCATGAATAAAGCGTCCTACTCCATGCCCGGTTCCATGATCATAATATTCGCCATAGCCGTTTTCTGCAATGATGTCACGCGCAACGGCATCCACCGTAAGCGTGTCAGCGCCGGGAACAGCGGCTGCAGCCGCGCTCTCCTGAGCATGCTTAACTATATCATATATTTTTTTTCGCTGCCCGTCAATATTTCCGATGCCGAAAGTACGTGTCATATCAGAACAATATCCCTGATACCGACATCCAAAATCAATCGTCAGAAGGTCGCCTTCGCATAATTTATAAGCAGATGGGGTTGCGTGGGGCAAAGCCGAATTAAGACCTGCCGCTACAATGGTTGGAAATGCCAGATCCATCCCCTGCCGCTGCATGCGGTATTCCAGCTCTGCCCGAATGTCAAGCTCGCTTACGCCAGGCTTGATGAATGGAAGAAGTTCATTTAAGGCTACTTCATTTGCCCTCGCCGCCTTTTTGATTTTAACCAGTTCTTCTTCCGTCTTCACCATACGCAGCGCCAAAAGGTCTTCTGCAACATCGATATAACTATAGTAAGGCTCGAACGTTCCCTGATAGCCTTCAAATACTTTAACAGTCACGTCGTCCTTCTCGATGCCCAAACTGTGGATGGCATTTTCCGAAAGAAAGCCGTTGATTTTGGAAAGCCTGTCGCCTCCGCCGGTCATAACCACTTCTGCATTCTGCACTTCAATACGCGCTTGTTCCACATAGCGAAAATCCGTAAAAAAGTATGCACCGTTTGCCGTAACCAGGAGCTGTGAACAGTCCCCGGAAAAATTGGTTGCGTAAGCCACATTTTGCACGGACGAAAGGAGATATGCATCCGCTTTTCCTATGTTTCTGATTGCGTTGATCACGTTTTTATTCATAACTATGCTTCCTCATACATTCGTTTCATTTCTATTGCGTCTTTTGCCTGGGTTCCGCTTGACTCGCAGATAATAACGGGTTCCATCCGGCCGTTAGCCTTCAGAAGCTTTGCCAACGGCTCAAAGAACGGCCCCCATATTTTATCCTCAAAAGTCAGATGCATTTTTTCTCCCTTATCCGTATATTGGATATGGGAGAAATGAACGTGCATTTTATTTGTTTTTTCTTCTCCAGCGCTGTTTCTGAGTTTTTTTAAAATAGCGACATAATCCTCCTGCGTTTTGATTCCGCCAAGCGTTCGCGCATTGAGGTGCCCAAAATCAATGGCCGGATAGATGCAGTCGTCCAGCTGCGCCATAATGCCGACCTCATCAAGATCGGCAATCTGGCCTAATTTACCCATTGTTTCTGCACAGTAGATAAAATTATCATACCCCTCGCTGCGGAGGATAGAAAGGATTCTTTTTAAATTTTCGCATACGTTTTCAAACGCAAGCCGGCGGTCCATCTTTGCACAAGAACCGGGATGAAATACGATTCGCCTTGCCCCCAAAAATCCCGCTGCTGCCGTTGTTTCACGGAAATAGGCAAGATTTTTTTCGAATTTTTCGGGGGCGCTGTTTGCCAGATTGATATAATAAGGTGCATGCACACTCATGGCAATCCCATATTTATCCGCCTGTTCCCTGATTTTGGATGCGGTTTCTTCTTTGAGTTTTACTCCCCTGCCAAAAGAGTATTCAAAAGCATTCAAGCCTTGTTCGTACAGCCACAGAGGCGCTTCATATGTATGCTTATGCCCTTCGTCATAAAAAGCCTGAGAGTTTCCTGCCGGACCAAATCTGATCATAGTACTTCCCTTCTTTCGTCATGCCTGCGTAACAAATCACCCGGCTGCACTGGATATGGACAGTTGATCTTCACAGGCTGTTGGGGATGGGGTGCACTTTCCTGCCGGTTTCCTTCCATATCGCAAATGCTTTCCACAACAAAAGATACATTTTCAAGATTGGGAGAGAGAACCTCAAGTGTTTCTCCAATGCAAAATTTATTGCGCTGCTCGACCTCGATGCAACCGTTCCTTGGTGCGGAAATAATCCTGCCTGTGAAAGTATATGTCCGTGGATCAAGAGTACGCGCGGTATCCTGCCCCTTTTCATGTGGATTGCCAAAGTAAAAACCTGTCGTAAAGCCGCGTGATGCCGATTTCACAAGTTCTTCTTTTAGGCTTTTATCAAAATAATAGCCCTGCGGATCGCTCTCGTATGCATCGATCGCACGCCTGTATGCATGCACGACAGAGGCAACATAGTACGCTGATTTCATGCGTCCTTCGATTTTGAAACTCGTAACTCCGGATTCTGCCAGAAGCGGAATATGCTCAATCATCATCAGATCGCGCGAATTCATGATATAGGTCCCCCGGTCATCCTCAAAAACAGGGAAATATTGGCCTTCATATCCTTTTTCGTACAGATGATATTCCCAGCGGCAGGGCTGGGCGCATGCCCCCCGGTTGCCGCTCCGTCCGGTAAGTACGGAACTTAAGAGGCAGCGGCCGGAATGGGCAATGCACATTGAACCATGGACAAACGCCTCCAATTCCAGAGTATCTGGCGTGTTTTTTCGTATTTCCGAAATTTCTGCAAGTGAAACCTCACGGGATAAAACAATACGGTCCGCACCGCACTTATGCCAAAAAGAAGCAGACAAATAATTGGTTATATTTGCCTGCGTACTCATATGCACGGAAAGCGGAATTGCAGAGCGGCTAATGATTTGTAAAACAGCTGGATCAGTTACAATCACGCCATCAACACAAATTTCACTAAGATAGCGCAGATATACTTCAAGCCCGGATAAATCATGGTTCCACAATACCGAATTTACGGTAATATATAATTTTTTACCCCGGGCATGCGTCATGCTTGCCGCTTGTGCGAGGCCGTCTTCTGTGAAATTATCCGCGAACGCGCGCAGACCATATTGTTTTCCGGCCATATAAACGGCATCCGCGCCAAAATAAAGAGCAGTTTCAAGGGTCTCTAAGTTCCCGGCGGGGGCGAGCAATTCGATCATTGTTCACCTGCCGCCTTTGCATCAGCCTTGGCCCATTCATCCTGCCATTCCAAAACGGCTGCATCGTGTTCCTCAAGGGTTTGGCTATACTTGATTTCGCCGGTTTCCGGGTCAGTCGCAACGAAATAATAGTATTCTTCGCCTTCCTGCATCATTTCTTCATCCGGATACAGCGCCGCTTTGATGGCTGCTTCCCCAGGATTGCTGATGGGGCCGGCAGGCAAACCGGGATACCCGGCATTATTCCAGAACGTATTGTATGCCGTAGGCGTATTTTTCTCTTCTCCAGTTAAATTATAGCGGTTCTTTATTCCCAGTGCATAAGCCTGCGTTGCATCGGAATCAAGATATCCGTATTCTTCGGAATTCAGCCGGTTATGGAAGACTGCCGAAACTTTAGGGAAATCTTCGACATTTGAAGCTTCCCTTTCAATGATGGAAGCCAGAGTAACCACATCGTCGATATCCATATTCAACTCCTGAGCCCGCGCCCAATACTCGTCCGTAAAAATTTTATCAAACTGCTCCAGCTGTTTTCTGATAATATCCTCTTCGCTGGCATCGGTATAGTACTGATATTTATCTGGAAACAGATATCCTTCCAGAAGATACTTTCGGCGTTGATCCGCGGGCTTTGCATCATTCTTGGCCTTAGCTTCAGCAAGGAATGTAAATTCATTCACAAAATCACCGCCGGTTGTAATCAGTTCCGTATAATGGACTGTGTTTTTCAGAATGCCGTAATTGTCAACTAACTTCTGGCCATATTCCTCTGCCGTACGTCCTTCGATAAACTGGACGTCTATTACATCGGCTGCAACATTCCCTTCCTGCAGGGTATAAATAATATCGTCAAACGACATATCCCGGGAAAGCTCATAAGTTCCCGCCTTCAATTTCGATGCCATATCCGAAAAATCTACGTAAAGTTTAAATACCTGCTTGTTACGAATCAGATTGTTTTCGTAGAGGATATCTGCAATTGTACTGAGGGAAGAACTCTTTGGGATCTTCACTTCTACTACGGCGGAATCGTTAACATCAACCGGATCGAAGTAATGCTCCTTCACATAATGAAATACGCCAAATACAAGCAAGAGCACGATGACAAGACTAATCACAAAAGTCAGCAATGGCCGCAACTTGCTCCATGTTGATTTAACAGATGGTTTTTTCTTCGGTTTTTTTCCATTTGACAAAAATTCAGGCGAATCAAGCCCGATATTTCTGTCCGCATACGGATTTTCCAGTTTCTTTGCCAAGAGCTTTACTCCTACAGATTAG
Organism: Christensenella tenuis; assembly: GCF_014287795.1. Classification (GTDB taxonomy): domain Bacteria; phylum Bacillota; class Clostridia; order Christensenellales; family Christensenellaceae; genus Christensenella; species Christensenella tenuis. The sequence goes on along the minus strand of NZ_JACOON010000001.1, from coordinate 437,141 downwards.
TCTTCATCAAACATATTTGCTCCAACATCGCAGGCCTCGCCAATAATTTTATATACATCCGATACCAGCGTATTGAATTTATACTCTGCGGAAAAAAATTCAGTAATTTTAGGATTAAATTGAAGGACTTCTCCCATCTTTTGAATTTTTTCCAGCAGTTCAGGCGCAGGCTCCTGCCCTGTCAGATAAGCGGCCTGTGCCTCAAACTGAAGCTTTTTATAATCTTTAATCATACGTTTGTTTTGCTCGTCTTCGTAGACTTCATCCTTGATTTTGTCGTAAGCTTTATATTCGTCGCTTTGTTTGATCAATGAAGCGAGCTCGTTTGCTTTATCATATACATTCATATCCTTGATGGTTCCTCCCTCATACTTCTATAATAATCGGCAGGATCATCGGGCTCCGCTGCGTCATGTCATATAAATAATTCGAAATTTCTTTCTTTATGGAACTTTTCAACGTTGACCAGTCGGAAAGGCCGCTTGCATTGCAATGATCGATAATATTGACAACAAGGTCACGCGCATGATCCAAAAGGTCTTCCGATTCTTTCATGTAGACAAAGCCGCGTGAAACGATATCGGGTGTAGAAAGAAGTTCACCCGTCTCGCTTGAGGTCGTTACGACGATGATAAACAGGCCGTCGGACGAAAGCTGTTTCCTGTCACGCAGGACTACATTTCCTACATCGCCCACACCAAGCCCGTCAATAAGCACGCTGCCTGACTGTACAGTATCTTTTTGCACGCCTACTTTGCGGTTTAACTCGATGACCGAACCAATTTCAGGAATAAAAATATTTTTCTTCTTAATTCCCATTTTTTCCGCAAGTGCGGCATGCTTATACAGATGCCTGTATTCTCCGTGCACCGGAATAAAGAATTTAGGCTTCACAAGGGAAAGCATCAATTTCAATTCTTCTTCACAGGCATGGCCGGAAACGTGAACCATATCCACCGAATCGTTGATTACACTTGCCCCTTTTCGGTAAAGCATATTGATTACATCCGATACATAACGTTCATTACCCGGAATTGGCGAAGCTGAAATGATCACGAGGTCGCCTTCCTTTACGCTGAGCTTTGCATGTTGGCCCGTGGCCATGCGCACAAGGCCGGACATAGTTTCACCCTGGCTTCCCGTTGTAAGGATTACCACCTGATTATCCCGCAGCTTTTTTAATTCGTCAAAGCTGACCAGCATATCGTCATCAACATTCAGGTATCCCAGCTCCCGTGTAACATTTACAATCTTGATCATGCTCCGCCCGGAAAGACAGATCTTCCGGTTAAAAATGCGGGCAACATCGATTACCTGTTGAATCCTGTGAACATTCGAGGCAAAGGAAGCTACCACAATCCGCCCCTTCGCCTGCCGGAAGTAATTGACGAACGTTTCACCAACCTGGCTTTCCGACATGGTAAAGCCGGGCCGCTCAGCATTCGTACTGTCAGACATCAGGGCGAGCACACCCTTCTTGCCTAATTCCGCAAAACGTGAAAGTTCCATCACTTCTCCGCATGCAGGCGTAAGATCAATTTTAAAATCGCCGGTATGGAGAATTGTGCCAATAGGTGTAGTGATTGCGAGCGCCATTGCATCGTCAATGGAATGACTGACATGGATGTATTCAATAGTAAATACGCCGGCTTTAATTTTATCGCCATTTTTCACAACATGGATTTCCGGCTCGACGCCAGGATGTTCCGTGAGTTTAGCCTCAATAAGAGCCATTGTGAGTGTAGAGCCATAAAGCGGTACATTCTTTAACGCCTGCAGGACATACGGCACGCCGCCGATATGATCCTCATGTCCATGCGTAAAGAAGATGCCTTTGATTTTCTGTGCGTTTTTCTGAAGATATGCCGTATCCGCAATGACGTAGTCCACTCCCAGCATTTCTTCCCGCGGAAACATCATCCCCGCGTCAATTACGATGATATCATTTTCAAATTCGATTACCGTCATATTCTTGCCGATTTCCCCAATTCCCCCAAGGGGTATAATCTTGATCGACGGTGCCGGGGTATGCGTCTTCTGCTGCGCTTTTTGCCGCGGCATTTTATTTCTTGTCCTATTATTATCCAAAATCCTTTTTCTCTCTTTTCTACCTGAGGTGCTTTTTTATTATTTTATTATACCATAAATGCGCCACATACGCATTTACAGAATGAATTTTTGCAGGTTTGTATACTGCTCTTCATTTTTTAAATGCTCGGTAACGTAATTTCCGTCAATTACAACATCGACCGCAGGCTCAATTCCACTCGCGTTGAATGAAATGTCATCCAGTAGATTTTCCAGAATGGTATGCAATCTGCGTGCACCGATATTTTCTGTACTTTCATTGACGACCTGTGCAAATTCCGCAATCTTTTTGAGCGCATCGGCAGTAAATTTCAGGTTAACGCCGTCTGCTGCAAGAAGCGCTTCATATTGCTTGGTAATTGCATTTTTAGGCTGGGTCAGAATCTGTTCAAATTCCTTTTTCGTCAGATTTTCAAGCTCCACCTTGATGGGAAAGCGGCCCTGAAGCTCGGGGATCAGGTCAGAAATTTTCGCCACATGGAACGCGCCGGCAGCAATAAACAACATATAATCCGTTTTGACCGGGCCATACTTAGTAACAACTGTACTTCCTTCTACGATAGGTAAAATATCCCTTTGAACACCTTCGCGCGATACATCGGGGCCATTGCCTGCTCCTTTTCCGGCTACTTTATCAATTTCATCCAAAAAGATAATACCATCCTGTTCCGCACGTTCAATGGCAGTTTGCGTGACTTCGTCCATGTCGATCAGCTTTTCTGCTTCTTCCTGTTCCAGGATCTTTTTGGCCTCCACAAGGTTCACTTTCCGCTTCTTCTTTTTTGGAGGAAGGATTCCGGAAAGCAGGTCGCCCATGCTTTCGCCGCCCATACCGGGAATTTCCATTCCCATACCCTGATTTACTTCCACTTCGATTTCGATCACTAGGCTATCGAGCTTCCCGGCACGCAGGTTTGCACGAATCTCGTCTCTGCGGGACATACGCTTCTGTTTCTCTTCATCACTTTCAGCGGGTGCAGCTTCGATTTGCGGAGCGCCAAACAATGCGCCAAGCGGATTGGTGTTTTGCCGCGCCTGCTTATTGGGTACCAAAATATCCACGAGGCGTTCTTCAGCATTTGCTGCCGCACGGCTTTTTACCGTTTCAAAGCGCTGTTGTTTCACCATGCGGATTGAGGACTCCACAAGATCGCGCACCATAGATTCCACATCGCGGCCGACATATCCTACTTCCGTAAATTTAGTTGCTTCCACCTTCACAAAAGGCGCATCCATGAGTCTTGCCAGACGGCGCGCAATTTCCGTTTTACCGACGCCCGTGGGCCCCATCATAATAATATTTTTGGGAGTAATTTCCTCACGCATCTCCGGTTCTAGTTTGCTTCTGCGATAGCGGTTGCGAAGGGCGATTGCTACGGCTTTTTTGGCCTTGTCCTGCCCTACAATATATTTATCGAGTTCTGCTACAATTTCTTTTGGCGTTAAATATGACATTTGTTTCACCTACACTTCTTCCACTGTGATATTGTCGTTTGTATATACGCAAATTTCGCTTGCGATTTTGAGACCTTTATATGCGATTTCTTCCGCAGAGAGATCCGTATTTTGGACAAGCGCACGCGCGGCTGCAAGAGCATATGTGCCGCCTGAACCGATTGCGCACACGCCGTCGTCGGGTTCAATTACTTCGCCTGTACCGGAAATAATCAGCAAATTTTCCTGATCCGCAGCGATCAGCATCGCTTCAAGCTGGCGCATTGCTTTATCGCTACGCCATTCCTGCGCAAGCTCGACAGCGCTGCGCTGCAAACTTCCGCCATACTCTTCGAGTTTTGCTTCAAATTTTTCAGAAAGCGCAAATGCATCGGCTACGCTTCCCGCAAAACCGATGACGACTTTGTCGCCATAAATCCGCCGAACCTTGGTAGCTCCTTTTTTCATAATTACGCTTTCGCCGAGCGTTACCTGCCCGTCTCCAGCGATTGCACATTTATCCCCTTTTTTTACTGCCAGTATGGTTGTTCCCTTGAGTCCCATTTGTATCCTCCGTTTATAATCCAAAATGATGGATCGTTGTTTTCAGTTTTTCAAGTGCACGCTCCGCAATGCGCGTCTTTTTTTCTTCTTTGTTTCTGATTCTCTGCCCCAGCGGCCGCATAATGCCAAAATTAATATTCATTGGCTGGAAATTACCTGTAACCGCACCGGAAATATACCTACATAAAGCGCCTGAGGCAGTCTCATCGTCAAAATCCGGAAGCGGTTTCCCCAAATATTCACACGCGGCAAAGATTCCACCAAGCAAACCGCTTGACGTACTCTCGACATATCCCTCTACACCGGTAATCTGTCCAACAAACCGAATCAGCGGATTTTTTTCCAATCGGTAATATCGGTCAAGAAGTCTTGGAGAATTGAGGAATGTATTTCTATGCATGATGCCAAAACGCAAATATTCCGCATCTTTCAGCGCGGGGATCAAGCCAAATACCCGCCTTTGCTCCGGGAATTTCAGGTGCGTTTGAAATCCGACAATATTATACATACTTCCCACGTCATTTTCCCGCCGCAACTGTACGACGGCAAATGGTTCCCGTCCTGTTTTGGGATCCGTAAGGCCTTTGGGCTTTAACGGCCCGAAAAGCAATGTGTCGTGACCACGCGATGCCATCGTTTCCACAGGCATACAACCTTCAAATACGCCGTCATGTTCAAATTCCCTCAACTCGGCACAATCTGCAGTCACAAGCGCCTGATAGAATTCTTCATATTCTTCCCGTGTCATCGGACAATTGATATAGTCGCTTCCTCGCCCATATCGCGAGGCAAAAAAGGCGCTGTCCATATCAATGCTGCTTGCGGAAACAATCGGTGCAGCCGCATCAAAAAAGTGTAGCCGCTCCTGGCCTGTCAATTCTTTAATTGCCTCTGACAATGCCTGCGATGTAAGCGGACCGCTTGCGACAATAACCATTTCTTCTTTAAATTTAGAGAAATCAGTTACCTCTTCAGAGAGGAGTTCAATCAAGCCGTGCTCACGAATCGCTTGCGTAATGTACGCCGAGAATTTTTCGCGATCCACTGCGAGCGCGCCGCCCGCCGCCACGCTTGTCGCGTCCGCCGCCTGCATAATGAGGCTTTCGAGCAGCCGCATTTCTTCCTTCAATAAACCTGCCGCATTGCAGATCCGGTCTGAGCGCAGGGAATTGCTGCACACGAGTTCCGCAAATAAATCCGACACATGTGCAGGGGATTTTTTTCCCGGCTTCATCTCATAAAGCCGTACCGGAACCCCACGCTTTGCGAGCTGATATGCACATTCACATCCCGCAAGTCCTGCGCCAATGACATTAACTTTCTTTTTTTGCATCTGTATCCGTCTTCTTTTTCTGGTTCGTTATACATTCCGGGTTTGAGCACTTTTTATAAGTCTTTCCGCCATACCGAAATTTAGCTTCTACCATATAAGCGCCGCATTCCGGGCACTTCTCGTCAAGCGGCTTATCCCATGATACAAAATCGCAATTAGGATAATTTTCGCATCCGTAAAAACTTTTACCGGATTTTCCCGCTCGTTTGATGACAACCTTCCCGCCGCATTTCGGACAGGGAACATCAATCTGTTTTACGATTGGTTTGGTATTTTTGCATTCCGGATAATTGGGGCATGCCAGGAATTCACCAAAACGTCCGGTCTTATAAACCATATTTGCTCCACATTTTTCACAAATAACATCCGAAACTTTCTCGGGCAGCTTGATGCGCTCAATATTCTTCTCGCCGGCTTCAAGGTCTTTTTCAAAAGGGCCATAAAAGTCGCCGATGACTTTTTTCCAGTCGTTGCCCTCCTGCTCCACACCGTCAAGTTTTTCTTCCATGTCGGCAGTAAACGCAATATCCACAATATCGGAAAAATTCTTTGCCATCAAGTCCGTCACAATCTCACCAAGCTCGGTCGGGACAAAGGATTTCGCTTCTTTTTGGACATAACCCCGGTCCTGAATTGTAGAAATAATAGGCGCGTAAGTGCTTGGGCGGCCAATTCCCCTTTCTTCAAGGAATTTAATCAGAGCAGCTTCCGTGTAGCGCGCCGGCGGCTGTGTAAAATTCTGTTTTGGAGTCACGCCGAGGCATTCCAGGGTCTCGCCTTGCTCGGCCTTCGGCAACATCTTCTGGTCATCGTCTTCTGTCTTGGAATCATAGACCGCCAGATGCCCTTTAAACAAGATGCGCGAGCCGCTCGCTTTAAAGGTTTGGCCGTTCGCATCAATATCGTAACTGAGCGTTTCGAACTGCGCAGGCATCATCTGGCTTGCCAAGAAACGCGTATAAATCAGCTTATAAAGCTTAAACTGATCGTTGGTCAAATATTGTCTGACACTCTCCGGCGTGTTTTCAATGTAGGTAGGCCGGATCGCTTCATGGGCGTCCTGCGCATTTTTGCGTCCCTTATAAATATTGGGTTTCGCCGGCGCGTATTCATCTCCATAAGTTTTTTTTATATGGGCAAGCGCCGCTTCCTGCGCTTCGCCTGAGATGCGTGTGGAATCCGTTCTCATGTAGGTAATAAGGCCAACGGTATTGCCATCTTTCAAAGGTACGCCTTCATAAAGCATTTGCGCCAACATCATCGTTTTTTTTGCGGTAAAACCAAGTTTCCCGGATGCCGATTGCTGTAGAAAACTTGTAGTAAACGGCGGTAAGGCATTTTTTTTGCGCGTACCGCTTTTTACTTTAGAAACGATAAAATCCGCGTCCTTGACGGCATCCAGTACAGCCTGCGCGTCTGCTTCCGTATCGAGCTTTGCCTTTTTGCTTCCCGGGCCATAATATTTGGCTTCAAATTCCTGCTGCTCTTTTTTGAGTTTTGCGCTGATTGTCCAGAATTCTTCCGGTTTAAAATTACGGATTTCATTCTCGCGGTCAACAATCACCTTGACCGCAACGCTCTGCACCCTTCCTGCTGAAAGCCCTTTTTTCACTTTCTTCCAAAGCAAAGGACTCAATTTATAGCCAACCAACCGGTCAAGCACGCGGCGCGCCTGCTGCGCGTCCACGCGATCCATATCGATTGACCGCGGATGTGTAATTGCGTTTGTAACCGCATCTTTCGTAATTTCATTGAATTCGATCCTGCTTACTTCTCCGGGATCAAGCCCGAGAATATTTGCAATATGCCAGGAAATTGCTTCACCTTCGCGGTCCGGGTCAGTTGCGAGATACACTTTGGAAGACTTTTTGGCCTCATCTTTAAGCGTTTTGATGAGCGGTGCCTTGCCCCGGATAGTCGTATATTCCGGCTCGAAGTTGTTTTCTACATCCACTCCTATTTTGCTTTTAGGAAGATCACGCAAATGCCCGTTTGACGCACGTACCGCGTAGCCCCTGCCTAAAAATTTTTCAATTGTTTTTGCCTTTGCCGGAGATTCTACAATCACCAGCTTTTGATTGGATGTTTTTGTCTTACCAGTGTTTTTTTTCGCCGTTTTTTTCTTTACGGCAGTCTTTTTTGCAGCGCCAGCCGCTTCCTTTGCCATTCTATTCCTCCAGATAATCTCCTGTACTATATTATAATCATTATCAAACAGTTGTAATGTAAATTAACTGTTAATTCTGAACCGGTCGCCTGGCATTCCCTCGATCAAACCTTTGAGTTCCATTACGGTAAGGATGGTATTGATGTCTTTGATCGCAATACCGGTTTCTCCTGCCAAGTCCCCCGCTGATAAATTCTCCTTTAAAAGCAGATTATATATCTGTGCTTCCAATAAATCAAGCTTATTTGCGCCATTTTTGCTTTTTTGTACGGCGGAGTCATGCCTCATTCGCCATCCCATGCCATTCATAACATCGGCTGCCTTCTGCACAACCGGGGCGCCCGAATCCATCAGGTATAAGGGAAGTTTCGCTACCGGGGATTTCAGGTCGCATATCATGGTATAAACGTCCCGCCCCTGCCGCAGCGCATCGTCTACCGTAATGCGCGCGCCGCTCCTTTCGCCGCCTTCTCCTGCAATCAGGACGTTGGAAAGGCCGGAAACAATTCGGTTGCGTTGCGGAAAAAACTGCGGCTTGGGTTCGGTACCGGGTAGAAATTCGGAAATAACAGCTCCGCTATCCAAAATTCGCTCGTATAATTCCCGGTTCTCCTGCGGATATACCACATCGGCTCCGCATCCAAGGACGGCAACCGTAATACCGTTTGCTTCTAATGCACCCATATGTGCGGCCGTATCAATTCCACGCGCCATCCCTGAAACAATGACGACGCCTTCCCCGGCAAGGCCGCATGCCAAGGAACGTGCCGTGGAAAAACCATTTTTGGTGGGACGCCGCGAACCAACAATTGCACAGGACATCTCATCAAAGTTTGGCAAAACTCCTTTATAAAATAAAACGGGCGGTGGATTTTCAATTTCGGCCAACGTATGCGGATAGTCCTGATTGAGGCGGGTTAAGACCTGAATGCCCTTTCGTGTGCAACTATCCAAAAGACGATCGATATAGGATTCATTGGCGCTTTCCAAAAGCGCCTTTTTTTGTTTTGCAGTAACGGATTTTACAAGTTCTGGAATTAGGGCGCATTCATGGAACGCCTGTTCCAGATCTGTAAATACATTCAGTGTGTCATAAAACCGGACAGGACCGATTCCATCGACGGAAGAAAGCCATAGCCAATACCGTTCCTCCTTTGTGATCTCAGTCATAAGCGTTCCCCCAATATTTACGGTCCAGCGTACGATATTGAATTGCTTCTGCAATATGCGATGCTTCGACCGTTTCTGTATCCTCAAGATCGGCGATCGTGCGTGCAGTAAGCATAACGCGCGTATAGGAACGGGCGCTTAGATTCAATTTTTCATATGCGCTTCTAAGAAGAGTCTCAGCCTGCGGAGTGATTTGGCAGAAACATTCGAGCTGTGCCGACGAAAGCTGCGCGTTACAAAATTTTCCGATTGTCCGGTAACGCTGGACCTGAAGAGAACGCGCAGCGTTGACACGCTTGCGTACTTCAGCAGACGATTCCTGTTTTTCATTGCTGCGAATATCATCATAACGCACTTTGCCCACTTCAACGTGTAGGTCGATCCGGTCGAGTAATGGTCCGGATATCTTAGACAGATAGCGCGCAATCTGATTTGGGCTGCAACGGCATTCCGCATCGTCTGAACCGAAATTCCCGCAAGGACAAGGATTCATAGAAGCGACAAACATAAAATCTGCCGGATAAATGACTTTTGCATTGGCGCGGGAAATCGAAACGATTCCGTCTTCGAGTGGTTGGCGCAGCGCTTCCAGAATGGAACGGCCAAATTCAGGGAGCTCGTCAAAATAAAGTACCCCCCTGTGCGCAAGACTGATTTCCCCCGGATTGCTTTTAAGGCCGCCGCCAGTAATTGCGACTGCGGATGACGTATGATGCGGACTGCGAAATGGGCGTGTATTTATAATCTCCTGATTTCGGTTGCGCAGTTCCCCGGCGATAGAATGTATTTTCGTAACCTCAAGGGCTTCTTCAAACGTAAAATCGGGCAGGATTCCGGGCAAGGCCTTTGCAAGCATGCTTTTGCCCGCCCCCGGTGGGCCGATTAAAAGGATATTATGCCCCCCGGCCGCTGCAATTTCCATTGCGCGCTTGGCCTTTTCCTGTCCGCGAATTTCGCAGAAATCAACATCCGTTTTTCCAGTCTGCTTGGGCGGGTTCCATTCGGAAGCGGGAAAAAAAACGGGTTTTTCCTGCTTATTCAAAATGGCCGCCAATTCTGCAAGATGTTTGACAGGTAAAATACGGATGTCGCTGATATAGCTGGCTTCCTGCGCGTTTTCCTGTGGAACGACCATCAGATTGAAGCCGCGTTTTCGTGCCTCGATTACCATCGGAAGAATCCCATTCACGGCACGAACTTCACCGTTCAGGGAAAGCTCGCCGAATATTACCATATATTTCAGCAAATCTGGTAATACCTGATCGCTGGCGGTAAGAAGCCCGATGGCAATAGCGAGGTCATAGACAGGACCTTCCTTTCTCTGGTCTGCTGGAGCAAGATTCACCGTAATCCGTTTTGCCGGATACTCAAAACCGGAATTTTTGATAGCAGAGCGAACGCGTTCTTTTGATTCCTTTACCGCTGCGTCGGGAAGCCCCACGAGTTCGTAAGCAGGAAGACCGTTATAGACATCCGTTTCCACTAAAACCGGATACCCATCAAGCCCGGTTAGTCCGAAACTTAAAACCTTAGCGAGCAATTTTCCCTTCCCCCCTTAACATCAGCCATAGAACGGCCAGGACGGCAGCCAACGCAGAGCCGTCACGTAATCTGTATCAAACGGAATACCTGTAATCACCGGATAAAACACCGCAAACATCACGACGCAGGCAATCACAAATCCCCACATGAATTGCTTGCCGTATTTAAAGTCGCGCTCAACATTCCTCAGCCAATAGACAATCAGGATAATAAGAAAAGGTACTGTGGCGAAATAATGGTAAATAAACACTTCACGTGTAACAAACCACCACGGCATAAACTGCGATAAGGCCGCGATTGCAGTGAAGGTCACACCATAATGCCTGTGCTTACCACGAGCGGAATCAATGATTAGCCAGATGCATGCCACTACGCCAGACCACCAGATCAGGGGATTGCCCATTGTAGAAAGCGTGGAAGTGGTATGGTTGAGATCATTATGCCCATTAAAAAACAAGACAGGGCGCACATCAACCGGCCAACTGTACCACATGGAAGAGAACGGATGCACATGATCCGGGTTCAGTGTAGAATGATAATTGAGCATATAGAACTGGTTGCCGATAATGCTGTGATGTTCCTTCAGGTTCCCTGGCACTAAGAATTGATACGCTTCTCCCTGGGTAACGACTGTGTATGGATAATATGATGCAATGTAAATTACGGCAGGCACAATAATGAAAAACAGCACGCACCAACAGAGGATCAGCGCGACGTTAATCCTATATTTTTTAACAATAGAACGATACAGAGGTATTCCTCCTGGATCCGGAGACTCTCCGGTTTCGTGGGCAAGCAGTTTTTCTTTCGCAAACCGGTATTCCTTATACCGGTTGTAAAGCGTCATACAGAAGATAACGGCAAGTCCTGCTCCCGCATAGATACACAGCCATTTGGTCGCCGCGCCGATCCCGAAGAACAGTCCGCTTAGTGCCAGAGGAATCAGTGTCTTTGATATTTTCTGCCGATTGAAATTGCTTTGTGTAAATTGATACATAAACAGATACATCAGCATAATCCACAAAATGCTGTAGCTGTCGATCGTACCGATCCGCGTTTGCGCAAAATGCATAAAATCAACGGCAAATAAAATTGTTGCGACCGCTGCATATTTGCTCTTTTTGAAAAGCATTTTTGCAAAAATATAGAGCACCGGAAGCATCAATACTCCGGTAAGCGTTCCCATAAACCGCCATCCGAACGGATTCATTCCAAATAGCTGGATGCCGCAGGCAAGGATCAATTTACCAAGCGGAGGATGTGTGATTTCATAGGGTTCAATTCCGTGAATATTTTCATATGCTGTTCTTACATGGTAAATTTCATCAAAATAGAAATCTGTCATATAAGTAGATTCTTCGGGTACAAGGTTTTGCTCGTCAAATAATACTTGGGCTGAAGAAGGCGTGATATTTTGTGGTTCAAGCAGATTTCCTTGCGCATCTTTAAAAGCAACCTCCAAAATAGGAAGCGATCCGGAAAGCGGCACGATTTTAATATATTTTGCATCTACGCCCGTTGTGTAAATTTGCCACTTATACATATTGGCAAATTTGTGTTCGATTTCAGAGAGCGTTGTCCCACTTTTTTCAAGTACGACAGGCGCATAGGTGACTCCATCTTCGGAATAATAGAATTCCAGCTTTGCTTCCCCATATCCAGCGTAGTATTCAACCGTAGAGATCGGTTCTGCTTGGGAAAATTCCACAATAACCGGTTCGCTCTCAAGCTGCGCCGGAGTTTCCGGAATCTGGAAGGTTCCGAGGTTTGTGAATGCAACCACAGCATAAATAGCCGATATAGCGAGCATCAAAAGGCCGTCTTTTTTGTTCAGCGTCTTTTTTTCTTCGAAATTTTCCAGGCGAAGATGTGCCGGAGGCTTTTTTAACGTCTCCATCGCAGAAATATCCGAATCTTCCGTTTTTTCGCGGATGGATCCAAAAGCCAGTTTTGTAACGACATATCCTGTATAAATAAAAATTCCCATACTGAAAGCAGATACGCTTACCGTCCAGGCCAAGGGAATCATTACCTGGTAATAATAAAGCGATAGACTCTGATTCAAGAGAAGCGCAATAAAAGTAAGAACAACCGGCCAGATCAGGCGCTTATCTTTCATAAAAATGAAAGCAAATAACAATAACACCGGAACCGGGAACAAATACCGGTCATGCATACCGTGTCCGAGAGCAAACACTCCCATGATCATGAAAGCGGCAAGCGCGAACAAAAATTCCTTTCTTGGATTCTTCAGATACAGGAACAAGGAATACCCACAAACGAGGGCAATCAGGATAAATCCCCATACGTCGGCTGTAAGCCCGAGAAATACGGCCTGGCTGGAAGAAATAAAATTTTGCCCCAACATTGCAAACAAATTAAACGCGTTGAGGGAAGCCTGATCGTATTGCCCCACTGTGCTCAGAAACTGTTTTACAAGCCAGAGGGGTTCCTGGTTTCCGGCAAACGGCAGTGGGATCAGGAAAAAGAGACCTGCCATTGCGCCAATAGATATCAGCAGGTTCAAAACATCCTTTTTGCGGTTTTGGGAAACAATTACATTGCGTATCAAAACAAAGGCAAGGATCGGGAAAATCATGATTGCCTGCGGTTTTAATAAAAATGCTGCGATAAATGCAACGGAAGCCCAGATTGGACGGTCTTTTACCAAAAGATAAATTACAAGAACCATCATAAGCGTGATGATAATGTCAACCTGCCCCCAGATACTTGAATTAAAAATAACAGCCGGATTCAGCAGGATAAGCGTACTGAGTAATAATGCGGTATTGGGACGGAATTTTTGTGAGGCGAGACGGTATACCACATATGCAGCCACGATATCGCAGCAAATCGCCGGAATGTGGATCATCAACGCAAATTCCGGGCCGCCAAGACTCAAGGAAAACGTGTTCTGAAGAAATCCGAAGAAATAAAGTACGTAAATATAGACAGGAGGGTAATCTGCAAAAAAATCACTTGTATAGAAATTCTCAAGACCGCCGGTGTAAGAATAATTTGCCCAGGCTTTGAAGCAATCAAGATCGGTTACATATCCAGGCATGGAATAGGCTAGCGCCAAGCGCACTAAAACAGCGATGACGGCGAATATAGCAAACATCATCCCCGCTGAAACAGGTTTTTCAAAAGGATTTCTTGTTTTCCTGCCATAATATAAATAGGCAACTAAAAACAAAAAAATGACACCGAGCACGGTAAACCATACAATCAATTCATTTTGAGCTTCCATAAATTACCACCACTTTAATTCATCCCAAATGCATTATCAATATAATTAAGCCGGTTGCCTTCATTGGGATAGACTTCCGCTACGTCAAAACGTATATTGTTCTCATAAAACCCATGCTGCGCGATAAAGTGCTGGGCCGTCTGTATCAAAACCTGCTGCTTACGGTACCCAACTGCTTCCGCCGCCGTTCCGTAATTTAAACCGGACCGGGTTTTCACTTCAATGAATACAACCGTATCGCCTTCCATGGCAATAAGGTCAATTTCCCCTTTTCCGGCCCGGTAGTTCCGGCCAAGCAACTGCATCCCGTTGCGGAGAATATATTGGCAAACGAGATCCTCCCCTGTTTTTCCAAGTTGCAGCGTATCAGTCATTTTGTATCAACTTCCTTAAGAATGTCTTCCGATGAATGTCCAGAATCCCGTAGGTGCGAATCGCGTCATAATGCGCTTTCGTCCCATAGCCCTTATGTTTTGCGAAGAGATATTCTGGATATTGCTTATCATATTCCCGCATAATACGGTCCCGCGTTACTTTTGCGACGATGGATGCAGCCGCAATCGTATATACCTTTGCGTCACCCTTGATAAGCGGAGTATACGGAATATCGGTTTCTATTGCCATTGCATCCGTATACACATGCTGTGGGCGAATCTCAAGACCACGCAAAGCGTTTTCAAAAGCCTTGCGTGTAGCGTTTAGAATATTGACCTCATCAATTACCCTATTATCTACGACGGATATTGAATAGCCGACAGCCTTTTTTAATATTATATCATATAACGCTTCCCTGCGCTTCTCCGAAACTTTTTTTGAATCGTCGATTCCAAGAATCAAGTCGTCGCACGGCATAATCACACATGCAGCTACAACCGGGCCCGCGAGCGGTCCTCTCCCGGCCTCATCAATTCCGGCTACCAGTTCTCCGTGTTCCCAGTGTATCCGCTCATATGAAGTCATGAGCTGCAGCTTTTCACGCCATGCATCTTCCCGTTTTCCCATGGTATACTTTACTCCGGTTTTTCCAGGGAAAGCCGTCCCAGCCTTCCATTTTTAAATTCGTCGAGCAGTGTTTTAGCTCCCCGCTCCGTATCATATACGCCGCCTTTTAACAGGAAGCCCCTTGCACGGCAGATATCTTCCAGCAGACCGAAATCATTTTTATCGAGGGAATCCAATTGATAACGATTCTGCAAAAGAGCGGGCGCGGTCTGCTTCAGGAAGCCGATCAGGTAGAATGCCAGCGCCTCTTCATCAAGAATATCAAGTTTCACACTGCCAATCAATGCGACGACGGCTCCGGTCCTTTCCTCCTGAAATTTTGGCCACAGCAGTCCCGGAGTATCCATGATCTCTAAATGCTCGTCAATTTTAGCCCATTGGAGTGCCTTGGTTACACCCGGGCGGTTGCCTTCCTTCAGCTTTTTTTCACCGGAAAGGCGGTTTAAAATTGCAGATTTTCCCACGTTTGGAATACCAACGATCGCACAACGCAGCGTTTTATTCATTCCTTTTTCACGATAGCGACGCAAGAGGGGCGCGGCGCAGTCGATGATCTGCTTTTTTAGCAACTCTACATTTCCGCGTGTAGCCGAGAAAGAAACGGCTCGAATTTTTTGGTTTTTAAAATAACACAGCCAATTTTTCGTTATATTCTCGTCGGCAAGATCCGCTTTGTTCAAGACATAAAATCTCGTTTTGTGCGAAAAAAGATCATCAAAATCGGGATTCAGAGAGCTAGCCGGCGCACGTGCGTCAAGAACTTCGATGACAAGATCTACAGTTTTTAGTTTTTCTTTCAATTGCCTGCGGGCTTTTGCCATATGCCCGGGATACCACTGAATATCCAATTTCCTGCTCCTTTCCCATGATATAAAAAAATAGGGGGCATAACGCCCCCGCATTTTTTAAGCTTCTTTGATCTTTGCGGCTTTGCCAACCCTGTCGCGCAAATAAAACAATTTTGCTCTGCGCACGCGGCCATGGCGAAGCACTTCGATTTTGTCCACCCGGGGCGAATGGATCGGGAATGTTCTTTCCACCCCAATACCGTAAGATACGCGTCGTACCGTAATCGTTTCGGAAAGGCCGCCGCCTTTCTTTGCAATTAAATATCCCTCGAATGCCTGTAATCTTTCTCTGGTTCCTTCTACAACCTTTACATACACCTTAACTGTATCTCCCACCTTCATAGCGGGCAGATCCGTTTTAAGCTGTTCGGCTTCTACTGCTCTGATAATATCGTTCATTTGAATTTCCTCCTTCCCCTGCAGACGTTCTTACCCGCATATTCGGGCAGCGGACCATCCTAATTCAAAAAACACTAAAATTTTATCACAACTTGACCAGAAGATCAAGTTTGTTTTTTTAACCGGTCCAAAATTTCCAGGTCTTCCTTGCTAAGCTCCGCACTTTCTAAAAGCTCAGGCCGGCATAAAAGGGTTTTCAGGAGGGCCTGTTCCCTTTGCCAGGCAGCAATGTTTTTATGGTGTCCGGAAAGAAGTACTTCCGGTACTTCCATTCCCTGAAAGGAAGAAGGACGCGTGTATTGCGGATATTCCAGCAAACCGCCGGAAAAACTTTCTTCGGAAAGCGACTCCGCATTGGAAAGAACTCCGGGCACATAACGCATAACACAATCCATTAATACCATGGCTGGAAGTTCTCCACCGGTCAATACATAGTCCCCAATGGAAATTTCTTCATCGATCAAGTGATCCAGTACGCGCTGATCTACTCCTTCATAATGGCCACATAAAATATTCAGCACTTCATATCCGGAGAATTCCGCAGCCTTTTTCTGAGTGAAAACCTTGCCGGCCGGGCTCATATAGATATTACGGACCTTTCGGGCTGCGTGCTTTTCATTTAGGGCCGCGAAACAACGAAACAGCGGTTGCGGCATCAAAAGCATCCCGGCCCCGCCCCCGAAAGGATATGCATCGACGCGGTTATGCCTGTCTTCCGTGTAGTCGCGAAAATTAACGGCATTGATTTCAATCAGCCCTTTTGCAATCGCCTTTTCACACAGGCTTGTGCCTGTAAAAGCAGAAAACATTTCGGGAAAAATCGTAAGGCAGTTAAATATCATAGACCGCAACCTCGGCGAGCTTTTGCGCATCCACCGTAATGATGCCGCTTTCTATATCACGGTTCAGGACGACATGCTTTACGGAAGGAAATAAGCAGGTACCTTTTTCCATTTTTATAACATACACGTCTGCCGCACCGTTTTGCAGGATATCCTGCAAAACGCCAAGTGATTTTCCCGTTTGATCCGTTACCCGGCAGCCAATTAGGTCTTGAATATAATAAGAACCTTCCGGCAACTTGGCCGCATGTGCTCTGTCGATGTACAGGAAAACCCCACGAAGCGTTTCCGCATCATCACGGGACTCAATACCCTGAAGTTTCAGATAAGCATACCGGGCGTCTATGCGCGTTTTCTCGACGTTTACGCGACGATATCCCGTTTCCGCATTCTTGAAATAAACAAAATCCAGATCAAGGAACCGCGATAAATCGTCAGTAAACGCATCAAGCTTCACTTCACCTTTTACACCCTGTGGTTTCAGGATACGCCCTAACTCGAAGTACTCAGTCATACGATTTCAACAATATATTTTTTTGGTGATTTTGTTGTGGCAGCTTTCACAACGGTACGGATTGCTTTGGCAATCCGACCCTGCTTGCCGATCACTTTACCCATATCGTCAGGCGCAACGGTAAGCTCGAGGATAAAGGCATGCTCTTCCTCGCGCTCAGTCACGCGGACAGAATCCGGTTCATCCACCAAATTCTTGGCAATATATTCTACCAATTCACGCATTGTGATTCACCTTTAGTTGATCGCGCCGCTTTTTTTCAGTAATGCGCGCGCAGTATCCGTAGGCTGTGCACCATTGCCGATCCAGCTTTGCGCTTTTTCATTGTCCAGTTTCAGATCCTTCGTAAGCGGATCATAATATCCAAGCTCTTCGATGTACCTGCCATCGCGGGGTGCGCGCTCATCCGCCACCACCATTCTGTAAAACGGCCGCTTTTTGGAACCCATTCTTTTTAATCTGATTTTTACTGACATAATCTACCTCCAAATAATTTCATAAATGAAACTTTATTATATTTAACCGCTTGCACGGCATAAGACTGTGTTAAAACTAAAATGGCAGTTTCATCATGCCCCGCCGTTTTCCGCCTTTGCCGGAAAATTGCTTAAGCATCTTTTTCATCTGGTCAAACTGGTTCAGAAGCCGGTTTACATCCTGCACCGTCGTTCCGCTTCCTGCGCTGATACGCCGCCTGCGAGAGGCATTGATAACCTGGGGATTCAACCGTTCTTCCCGCGTCATGGATTTTACAATTGCTTTTGTGCGTTCCAGTTGTTTTTCATCAACCGTCATGCCCTTCAGCTTATTTCCACCCGGCATCATAGCCAGAATATCGCTCATGGACCCCATATCCTGAAACTGCTCCAGCTGGTCGAGAAAGTCTTCGAGGGTAAGCTGGTCTTTGGAAATCTTTTTCTGTAATTCGACAGCCTTCTTTTCTTCAAAAGAAGCTTCCGCTTTTTCTATAAGAGACATAACGTCCCCCATGCCGAGAATCCGCGATGCCATACGGTCTGGATAAAATGGCTCAATATCCGAAAGTTTTTCCCCCACACCCACAAATTTGATTGGCTTTCCCGTCACGGAACGGACGGACATTGCCGCACCTCCGCGCGTATCTCCATCGATTTTGGTGAGGATTACGCCGTCAATACCGATATTATCATTGAAAGTCGTCGCCGCGTTTACCGCATCCTGACCGGTCATTGCATCAAGAACCAGCAGCGTTTCCGTCGGGTTCGCCGTTTGTTTGAGATCTTTTAGCTCCGACATCATTTCATCATCGATGTGCAAACGGCCCGCCGTATCTACAATAATCATATCACAGCCAAGTTTCATGGCATGCTTTGCCGCTTCTTTATAAATTTTAGAAGCGTTATCCTGCCCCATATCGAATACGTCCACACCGACTTGCTCACCAACCACATGCAATTGCTTAATGGCTGCCGGACGGTAAATATCACAAGCGACGAGCAACGGTTTTTTACCTTTTTTCTGATAGTATCCAGCAAGTTTTGCGCAGAACGTTGTTTTTCCGGCGCCTTGGAGTCCCATCATCAGGACGACCGTCGGTGGTGTGCTTGCCAATTTGATCTCCGCTTGCTTCCCGCCCAGAAGTTCGGTCATCTCATCGCGTACAAGCTTGATTACCTGTTGCCCGGGCGTAAGGCTCTCAAGAATCTCGGAGCCAACCGCTTTTTCCGATAATTCCTTGATAAATTTCTTTACAACGAGAAAGTTAACGTCCGCTTCAAGCAATACGAGCTTTACTTCCCGCATTGCCGCCTTGATATCTCCTTCGGACAATTTACCGCGCGACGTCAATTTTCTGAACACGTTTTGGAGTTTTTCCGCGATCCCTTCAAATGCCATCTATTTCTCCTTGCTGTTTGCAACCAAGCCAAGCTTGCCTTCCATATCCTTGAGTTTTGCCTGGGCCCGCTTCAGGGTATCCAGTACCCCCTGCCTTGAAATTCCACATTCCTGGGCAATCTCGGCAAGGGAATAATCGTCATTGTAATAGAGTTTAAACAGTTTCGCCTGTTTTTCCGTCAGGAATTCTCCATAAAAATCATAATACAGGCTGAGGCTTAAGTCCTTTTCGCGTTTCATAATATACCGCCCAATCAGCCCGTTCCATACGTATTTTCCCAAGCCGACTGCTCTCAATAATTAAAAACAGATGTAAAGCATAAAAACTTTACACCTGTTTTATTATACATAATTTTTATGAAGTGTCAAGCCTAAGGCCTTTACACTCACAAATTCAGTAGCCGTTTACGCTCCACCGGGCCTCCGTGCCCGGGATAAAAAATTTCCGCGTCCGTCCGTTTTAATGTCCCGATGCTTCGGTCAAGCGCCCTGAAATCCTCTGCGATGCGTGCCCGGCTGACTCCGCATATATTCATGAGCGTATCTCCTACAATGCATGCTTTTCCAGACAGAATCCCAATAGAACCCACCGTATGTCCAGGGAGCGCAATAATTTGCGCATCAATTCCAAACGGCCTGAGATCCTGCCCGTCCTGCAAATAAAAAGCTGGTTCAAACGGTTCGATATATATCCTGTTGATGTTTGCTATAGAAACTTTTTTTATAAAATAGCCGACCGGGCCGCGCGAATCAATTTTATGAATCCGATTATCGCGCACCAGTCTTGCATCCGCCACATGCAGAGCGATTTTGGCGTCAAATTTTTGTGCGAGGAACGCCGCGTTATATGTATGGTCAAAATGACCGTGCGTCAGAAGGATCAGCTCAATATCCCACGGCTTCAGGGCTGCCAGTAATTTTTCCCTTGTGGAGTTTCGTCCTGTATCCACGAGCACGGCATGGCTGCCATTTTCAATGACATAGCAGTTATCTCCGCCAAAGCGCAGCGGAATTATCTGTGTCCCCATATTATTCGAGGATCGCTTTTGCAAATTCGTACGCATCGAAAGGCTGTAAATCATCCACCCCTTCGCCGACACCAATAAAACGCACTGGTACGCCTGTCATATCTTTTACAGCGCATACAACGCCTCCCTTGGCTGTCCCGTCAAGTTTGGTAAGGATGATCCCTGTGAGCTTAACGCTTTCGTTAAACACTTCCGTCTGTGAAATCGCATTTTGTCCTGTTGTAGCATCCACCACAAGGAACGTTTCGCGGTTTGCACCTGGATATTCTTTATCGATGACTCTATTAATTTTTTCGAGTTCGCTCATCAGGTTTTTTTTGTTGTGCAGGCGGCCCGCCGTATCGATGATCAAAAGATCGCTGTCCGCGGCTTTTGCCGCATCGATCGCATCATAAACGACAGCCGCCGGATCAGCGCCTTCCGCATACTTAATTACACGCGTATTCGTACGCTGTCCCCAGATGGAAAGCTGTTCCGCCGCCGCTGCGCGAAAAGTGTCCGCCGCCGCAAGAAGCACCTTTTTACCCTGCGCATTATAGTAATTAGTCAATTTTCCGATCGCTGTGGTTTTTCCCACTCCATTGACGCCTACAATCAGCATTACGGTCGGTTTTTTAATTTCCAGAGGCTGAGCGCTCATATAATCCGCGAGGATTTTTACGAGCATATCCTTGATTTCAGAAGAATCCGAAATTTTGCTCTCTTTTACTTGGTCACGCAATGTTTCAATTACTTTTTCCGTTGTTGCATAGCCAATATCCGAGAGAATCAATGCCTCCTCGAGTTCTTCAAAAAACTCTTCGTCTACTTTGCGGAAATTCTTAATTACTTGGTTGACTTTAGCTGAAAAATTTTCCCGTGTCTTGTTGACACGTTCTTTTAGTTTGTCAAAAAATCCCATTTCTAAACTCTCTCCTGTTTTAAAGTTCTACTGATACAATATCCGAAACGCCCTTTTCCTGCATTGCAATGCCGTAGAGCGTATCGCAAATGGCCATAGAGGGCTTCCTGTGCGTAATGACAATAAACTGCAATTCCTTAGAAAGCGTCGTAAGATACTCCGAAAAACGGATTACGTTTGCATCATCAAGCGGCGCGTCTATCTCATCGAGAAGACAAATTGGCGATGGATTGATGCTTAGCATTGCAAACAGAAGCGCGATTGCCGTAAGCGCCTTCTCTCCACCGGACAAAAGGCCGATATTCTGGAGTTTTTTCCCGGGCGGCTCAGCAATAATTTCCACTCCGCATTCCATGATATCTCCTTCTCCAAGTTCGAGCTGTGCATATCCGCCGCCAAAAAGGTCATGGAATGTACGTTGGAAATTCTCGTTAATCAGTGCGAATTTTTCGCGAAAACTTTCTTTCATCCCTGACAGGAGCCCATTAATTACAACCTGGAGGTCGTTTCCGGCCGCGATCAGGTCTTCGCGCTGAAGAACAAGATTATCGTACCGCTCACGCACGCGCGTATAATCCTCGATAGCGTTCGGATTTACTGCGCCCATTTCACGGATTCGTTCCCGGATACCATCAATTTCACGGGTCCCCGCCTGATAAGCAAAATCTTCTTTGCGGAATGGGAGGGCATTTGCATAGGTAAGACCGTAATCTTCCCAAAGCTTATTCTGGTAATTTTCACGTGATAATTCGAGTTTTTCTTTATTTGCAATAAATTTATACTTTTGCTCGATCAACAGGTCTTTCTGTGCATTAAGCTCTTCTGCTTGTCTCGCAGCTTCCTCCGCCTGCGCATTCCATTCATCGCGCCGTGCAAGTTTCACACGCGTCTCTTCGCCTGCCTGCCGCACCCGCTCGAGGATTTCATCAAGCTGGCCGCGAAGTTCCGCTTTGGAATGGGTCAATTCCTTCATTTCGGCAGAAAGCGCGTCGTTATCTTGCTGCAGCCGGGCCAGATTATCCTTTGCCTGCGCAATTGATCCGCGCAGGTGTTCCGCCTCGCGCAAGAGGATATTTTTCTCATTTGCAAGCTCCGATTGATGCAGTTCCTGCGCGGAAAGCATATCTTTAATTTCCGACGTCTGTGCGGCCACTCCGGCGGCGCGTTCTTCCGCTTCTTTCTGACGTTTTTTTAGTGCATCAAACTCGGCTTGCGCACATTCGGTATTTTCGCGCAATGCCTTTGTCGCGGTTTCCATCTGTTCCAATTCAATTGACGCTTCCGATAAACGGTCTGCTAAATCAGCGGCAATTTGTTCATTATTAATGAATACGTCGTAGGCGGCCTGGAATTTCTGTTTCGCCTCTGCGGCTTTAATTTCCTGACCGCGTAATTTTTGCAGTGTTTCCTGCTGCAAAAGCTGTGCATCTTCACTCCGTTTCCGGCTTTCCATAAGAGAGGTATTCCACTGGGCAAGCAAGTTCCTGTTTGAATCCACGCTTTCTTCAAGTTCCTGTGCCATACGTTTACGGGAAAGAAATCCGGTGCTGTTTTTCTTCAGGCTGCCGCCCGTAATGACTCCGCCGGGTTTTATGAAATCCCCCTCCATCGTTACCGCCCGGAACGCATAGTCTGTTTTACGCATAAGAGAAATTGCGCTATCCATATCGCGGACAATTACCGTACGGGCAAGCAAAAAGTCCACTGCAGGCCGCACCTCATCCGAACACTCGATCGCTTCACTGGCAACACATTCCACTCCATCCAGATCAAGGAAAGATTTCTCATCTTTTTGCAAGGTACGGACTTTGAGGGATTTCGTCGGCAAGAACGTAACGCGTCCCAGATTGTTTTTACGCAGGAAGGAAATAATATCCTTTGCGTCCGTATCATTTTCCACGACCACATTTTGCAGAGCATTGCCAAGAATGATTTCAACCGGCGTTTCATATTTTTTGGGAACATCGATCAGTTCTGCCAGTACGCCTTTGATTTTCCAGCCAATTTCCGGCGCTTTTTTTGCCGCTTTAAACAGCGAACGAACGCTGTCAAAGTAGCCTTCATATTCGTCGCGCATATCATTTAAAAGTTTCAGCCGCGATTCGTCTTCGCTTAAACGGCGCGCCGTATCAGCTACTTTCTTTTCTGCCTGCGTACGCTCATCCTGGAGTGTTTTAATTAACTGGGCCGCTTCATTCATAGCGGAGCGGAGGACGGCGCTTTGACGTTCACATTCTGTATTTTCATGTTTGAGGGATTCAACCGTTTGCTGTAATTGCACAACATATGCTTTATGCTGCTCAATTTCCTCTTGAGCCTGTTGCTTTTTCTGCCCCAGGATTTCCGCTTTAACTTGCTTTTCATTGAGTTCAATCAGCATCGTTTGGAGTGCCGTACGGGCATTTTCCACTTCTGCGCGTACAGCGTCAATTCCTTCTTGCGCATCGCCCGACTTTCCGGTCACTTCCTCAATCCGCGAACGCAAAGCGAGAATTTCCGTATATTTTTCATCGATCGCGGAATTTTTTTCGCTAATTTGCGCGTTTATATCCCGAAGTTTTTGTTCGCCTTCTTTGATCTGCACTTCATACGTGTCGCGTTTTTCATAGTTGTCACGCATGGCACGCTGATTTGTATTCTCCTTTTCTTCCAGCAAATTGAGGGAACCCTTCAGGCGTTCCTGCTTACTCATTTGCTCTCCGAGCTGCGCATTTTGCGCTTCAATCTCATCCTGAAGCCGGGCCAGCTCTTTTTTGGTCTCCTGCATACGTGCGTTTTCCTGTACAATCCGCTCTGTCAAGCCGCGGAACTCCTGCTCGTTTTCCCGGATCTGTTCTTCGGTTTTTGAAATACGCTCACCGGTTCGATCGTATTGATACAAATAAAGGTTAATTTCAAGTTCTTTTAAACGGTCACGCAACGTAAGATAGTCGCGTGCTTCATTCATCTGTTTTTCCAGCGGCTCGATCTGGGCGGAGAGCTCCGAGATGATGTCGTCAATCCGGGTGATGTTATCGTTTGTTTTGCGCAGGTTACGCTCCGCTTCTTCCTTACGGACGCGGTATTTCATAATCCCAGCCGCTTCTTCAAACACCTTTCTACGGTCGGTTGCCTTGCTCGTCAGGATTTCATCGATCTTTCCCTGTCCGATGATGGAATACCCTTCCTTTCCAATTCCGGTATCACGGAAAAGGTCGAGGATATCTTTTAGGCGGCAGTTGGTATTGTTGATGGAATATTCGCTTTCCCCGGACCGGTACATCTTTCGCCGCACTGCGATTTCCGTGTATTCGGATTTGATGCGCATATCCGAGTTGTCAAAAATAAGCGCAACTTCGCAATAGCCTTTTTTGCTGCGCGTTTGCGTCCCATTAAAAATCACGTCCTGCATGCTCGTGCCGCGCAGGTTCTTGGAACTTTGCTCTCCAAGCACCCAGCGCATGGCGTCGGCAATGTTACTTTTCCCGCTGCCGTTCGGTCCGACTACTCCCGTGATTCCCTTATTGATAATGATTTCTTTCTTATTGCAGAAAGACTTGAACCCATTGAGTTCGATTCGTTTCAGGAACACTTATTTTTGCCCGCTTTCCTCAATGATTTTGGTCATCGTGTATACATTTGAGAATTTCTTCTTAAAATATGGATTGAGCAGCTTCAAAATCAAAAACGCAGCCACCGCAAAGATGATTCCCAGAATCGCGGCAAGCGCATCTTTGACCGGAAAGACATCCTGAGGGATGATATATCCGAGCCACACGCCCAAAAATAACATCAGCAATGGAAAAAGATACGCAATTGCCGAGGACTGAAGCGCGTTTTTTGTAGTGAATTGCACCTCGACCCGGTCGCCTTCCCGCGCGTGCAAAAGGTTTTTCATAGTGACAGTGATATCGTTTTGCCCACTGAGCATGCCGCATGCGCCGCATTTCGAACACGCGGAAGTACGTTCAAATAAAACGTATGCCGTATCCCCGGATGTTTTCGTTACAAGGCCCGATTCATTCATTCTTCCACACCTGCCAGATATCTTACTGCCGCGCCTGCCATAAGAAGCCCGCACACAGAAGGTACAAACGAAATACTGGCCGGCACATTCTTTCCATCCTCACTTAATCCCGTTTTACGGGGAGGCTCATCCGAGCAGACCACTCGAAGCTTTTTGACCCCCGCGCCCCGCAGACGCTTCCGCAATATTTTCGCAATAGGATCGCACGTTGTGCGGAATAAATCCATTACGGAAAAGCGCTCAGGATATAACTTATTACCCGCGCCCATAGAGGAAATCATTTCAATCCCCCGTCCCGCGCAATTTAAGATCAGGTTTTCCTTTGCCCGCAGACTATCGATCGCATCAATGACAAAGTCAAACTGATGGGCAAAAATTTCATCGCTGCTTGCTTCGTCATAAAAACGGTCGATGGCAATGACGTTAACTGCGGGGTTGATATCGCGGACACGCGCAGCCATTACCTCTACCTTTTTGCTGCCTACAGTAGAAGAAAGCGCAACCAACTGGCGGTTGCAATTGGACGGCTTCACTATGTCGTTGTCGATCAGGCAAAGCGTACCGATCCCCGCCCGTGCAAGCGCTTCCGCGGCAAATGAACCAACCCCGCCGACTCCGAACACAGCGACAGCGGAAGCGCGCAAACGTGCAGTTCCCTCTTCCCCGAGCAGCGCGACTGTCCTGGAATCGTCAAACATCAATCTTCATCCACTTTAATATGCAGCTCACGCAACTGCTTTCTATCCACTGTATCGGGCGCTTTTGACATCAGGTCGGATGCATTCTGCACCTTGGGGAATGCGATCACATCACGAATCGATTCCACGCCTGCCATCAGCATTGCCAGGCGGTCAAGGCCATAGGCAAGTCCGCCGTGCGGCGGCGTGCCATATTTTAAAGCCTCGAGCAGGAAACCAAAGCGCTCCCATGCGTCCTCCTTTGAGAAGCCAAGTGCTTCGAACATTTTTTCCTGTAATTCCGTACTGTGGATCCTGATACTGCCGCCGCCGATTTCGTTTCCGTTCAAAACAATATCATATGCTTTTGCGCGTGCGTGTTCCGGATCGCTCGTCACCTTATCAATATCCTCATCCATAGGTGATGTAAACGGATGGTGTTTTGCGACATAGCGCTTCTCTTCTTCGCTGTACTCGAACAGGGGGAATTCAGTCACCCATAAAAGATCCCACGTATTGTCTTCAATCAGGTTAAGCTTTTCGGCCAATTTTAGGCGCAGCGCGCCGAGTGAATCGTAAACAACGGAATTTTTATCTCCTACGAAGAAAAGGATGTCGCCCACCTTGCCATCCAGGCGTTCCATGATCCCGTCGATCTCTTCCTGCGTCATAAACTTCGTGATCGGCGAATTGAGGCCGTCCTCACGAATGGAAATCCAAGCCATACCTTTTGCACCGTAAATCTTAACAAATTCCACCAGCGCATCGATTTCGCGCCGCGCAAGGATATTTGCACATCCCTTCGCATTGATCGCGCGTACGCTGCCGCCATTTTTTACGACGGAACTGAATACCTTGAATTCGCTTCCGGCGACGATATCGCTCACATCTTTCAGCTCGAGGCCAAAGCGTGTATCCGGCTTATCGCTTCCAAAGCGGTCCATCGCCTCCTGATAGGATAAACGTTTTAAAGGAAGCTCTATATTTATATCCAACACATCCTTGAAGACCCTTTGCAGCAGGCCTTCATGCACGGCCATGACGTCGTCTGCGTCTACAAAAGACATTTCCGTATCTATTTGCGTAAATTCCGGTTGGCGGTCAGCCCGCAAATCCTCATCGCGGAAACATTTGGTAATCTGGAAATACCGGTCATAGCCCGAGATCATCAGAATCTGTTTGAAAAGCTGCGGAGACTGCGGAAGCGCATAAAAACATCCCGGATGGATGCGGGACGGAACCAGATAATCTCTCGCGCCCTCCGGTGTGCTCTTTTGCAGCATTGGCGTCTCGATATCAAGGAAACCATTTTCAGTCAGGTAAGCCCGCGCAGAATTTGCAATCTTATTGCGCAGTATCAGATTTTTTTGCATCTCAGGCCGGCGCAGGTCGAGATAGCGATATTTCAGGCGCAGCTCTTCACGCACTTTGCTGCCATCTTCAATTTCAAACGGCGGCGTTTCCGCTTTACTCAAAATCTTCAATTCGCGCACTTTAACTTCAATAAGGCCGGTAGGCAGCTTAGGGTTGACCGTATCTTCCGAGCGCTTTACAATTTTTCCCTTTACCGCCAGCACAAATTCGCTCCGAATGCTGCTAACCTGATCAAAGTCTCCTTCAAACATCGATTCGTCGAATACCACTTGCATAATCCCCGAACGGTCCCGTAAGTCCACAAATACAAGCCCCCCCAGGTCACGGCGCGTATCCGCCCAACCCATCAGCGTTACTTCCCGGTCAATGTCGTCTGTGGTAAACTCCGCACACAGCGCAGTGCGCTTCCAATCGCCTAAAAATTCTCCCATGATTTTCTCTCCCAAATAGTAAATTCTTTATATCAGCTTTTTGATTTCATTCTGGCGCACAGTGCGTTCCTCGCCCGTTTCCATTGTTTTTAAGACAACTGTATCTTCTGCAAGCTCAGTTTCGCCAATGACCCCAACAAATTTGGCGCCGATTTTATCCGCATATTTAAACTGCGCCTTAATACTGCGCGCACAGTGGTCCATATCTGCTTTCACTCCTTCGCGGCGCAGGTCGCGCACCAATTGCGCTGCCTTAAAGCGCGCCTGTTCCCCATGCGTACATAAAAAGATGTCTGTAAGTACAGGCCGGCTAATCTCTATTCCTTCATTTTCCATCACAAGCAAAAGGCGCTCGATGCCCATACCGAAGCCAATGCCCGGCAAGTCCGGTCCGCCAACCTGCTTCACCAGCTTATCATACCTCCCGCCGCCGCACACCGTTCCCTGCGCGCCAATGCTGTCGGAAATAATTTCAAATACGGTTTTGGTATAATAATCCAGGCCGCGTACAATGAACGGATTAACTGCATATTCAATTCCCAGGACATCCAAATATTTTTTCAATGCTTCAAGATGAGCCGAACATTCTTCGCACAGGTGGTCAATCATAAGCGGCGCGTTTTTTACCACCGCCTGACATCCTTCCTCTTTGCAATCCAGTGCACGCAAAGGATTTCGGTCCATACGTTCGTTGCAGGATTCACACAATTCGTCCGCATGCTTGTGCAAGTATCCTTTGAGCAACTCGTTATATTGCGGACGGCATTTTTCGCAGCCAATGCTGTTAATATTAAGGTGTAGCTGTTTTAGTCCGAGTTCCCCTAAAAGCGTAAGTGCAATATTGATTACTTCCGCATCGACGCTCGCGTCTGGCGCGCCAAATACTTCCACGCCAAACTGGTGATGCTCCCTCAGCCTTCCAGACTGTGGTTTTTCATAGCGGAACACAGGAGCGCTCAGGTAATACATCTTTGTCGGCTGTGCATTGGAGGGCAAGCCGCCTTCCAGGAATGCCCTCACCACGCCTGCGGTTCCTTCGGGACGAAGCGTAATGGAACGGTTGCCCTTGTCATTGAAGGTGTACATTTCCTTTTGAACAATATCTGTCGTATCTCCCACGCCGCGCAGGAAAAGTTCCGTATGTTCAAAAATGGGTGTACGAATTTCCCGATATCCGGCGAGTGCAGTAATTTTTCGCACAAGATTCTCTACATATTGCCATTTATAGCTCTCCTGGGGAAGAACGTCTTTTGTTCCTTTTGGGGCTCTCACTGCCACGTTACAGTTACCTCCTGTATCCTGAAAACAATATAAAACATAAAAAAACAACGTCCTGAAACAGAAAGGGACGAAGTTTAAAATCCGCGGTACCACCCATATTGAGAAACAAGTTTCTCCGCTCTTTGCCGATAACGCCGGCGTGCGTCCGCAACTAATCACAAAACGATTGCTTTCGCAACGGAAGCTCCATGGTGTTCTTCACCGCATCTTAAACGCACAGCCGCTTTCAGCCGCGGCGGCCGCTCTCTTGGCGTAAGGCATACGGTTACTCTCCATCTCATCGCCTTTTCCAATTGGTCTTATTATACCGGGAAAACGAAGGCATGTCAATAAAGCGCGAATTTCTTTGGCGTTCAAATAAAGGACAGTATCGGCCGCCGGACCGATCCCCTCCCCATAGGTTTATTGTTTTCCTTTTGCCCTCGTGACGATTTTTCCGAACAGCAAAATGCACCGGGTCTTTCCACATCTTTACGTATGTTCCAAGCTCCTGTATACTTCAAAATAGTTCTTTTTTACGCCCTATCATTTCTTCCGTACGGTCGATATAATTTTTCAAATCCTTTACATTCGGTGCACGTTTGATAAGGTTTTGATCCAGAAATAATTTTTTGGAAATCGCTCCCGCCCCGAACGCAAGATTGCTGACCGTTTCTTCCATGATATCGATATTATAAATGCATTCTTTTCCCGGAAGTGCAAATCCAACGTTTTCAAGATTACCGCTCATATATTTCTGGCGGTAGAGATAATACGGAAGATACCCCTTTGCAGAAAGAAATTCTTGGGCCAAATCTACCATTTCTGAGACTGTTTCGGCTCCTGGAAGGTCGTTTTGACGCTCTTCAGCAAACGCAGAAGATTGTTTGATTGCCAATGTATGAACCGTTACATTGTCTGGTTCAAACTTCATAATTTCGGCAAGCGTTTTTTCCACGTCCCGCAATCCTTCATGTGGAAGGCCGAGAATGATATCGGTATTGATGCTTTGGAATCCGTATGTATTTGCCAAGGAAAAAGCACGCTTAAAATCCTCCAGCGTATGTTTCCTGCCAATCAGCTCCAGTGTCCTGTCGTTTGCCGTCTGGGCATTGATGCTGATGCGCTCCACGCCGTGCTCCTTTAAAATACGCAGTTTTGTAGCTGTTACTGTATCCGGCCGTCCTGCCTCCACCGTAAATTCAAGCCGATCCGGAAACCATTTGTTCACTGCTTCGAGAACCGTAGCAAGATCATGGTCGCTCAGTGCAGTCGGTGTGCCACCCCCGATATATACGGAGCGAATACGGTATTTTTCCACGATATCTTTCATAGCTTCCATTTCATGCAGCAAACAAGGAAGATATTGATCTTTAATCGTTTCGTTAAATTTGAGATCGCGTGAAATAAAGGAACAATATTTACACCTGGAGACGCAAAACGGAATTCCAATATAGATATCAAGTTCCTGCCCGTCCATATGGCTGATAAAAGGAGCCTGCACAGCACAAATTTTTTCCGCAAGCCGCGTTTTAGGCCGCGAAACATCATAACGGTCCGTAAAGATGCGGCGCGCACGGGCTGTGCCATGTCTTGCCGCAAGCTCACGAAACAGCTTTGTAGGACGAATCCCTGTAAGCGATCCCCACGGCATGCTTTTTTGGTAAGCTTCCTGCATAACACGATATATAAGATGTTTCACGGCATGCTTTTTTAATTTTCTGGCAAGCAGGGTATTTGCGGTGATATCAACAGGGTCTCCGTTGTCGTCTGTAAATATGGGAAGCTCGCAGGATGCGGCCCTTTGCCTGCCATCTTCATAATACTCAACCTTATTATGCCAACCGGCCTCATCATGCCAAAAAAAATGCCGTATCAGCTTACCGGCATTTGTCTCATTTTTATCGTCGAGCTGTATAATTTGTTTTTCTTCCGGTAAAAACAGCCGGATTTCCTCACAGATATCATTAAAAAACGAAGGGGTTTCCGTATAAAGTGAAAACATAGTTTACCATCCCATATATGGATTCATTGCTTTTTCCTGCGCAAGCGTAGTAGAGCCGCCATGCCCCGGATAGACTTGATAATCGCCTTCCAGTTCTCTAAGCTGTTGCAGAGAAATTTTCATATCTTCTGTGCTGCTTCCTGGAAAATCTGTGCGGCCGATAGAGCCTTCAAACAAAGTATCCCCTGAAAACAATACGTCTCCGCCTAAAAAACAAACGCTGCCCGGTGAATGACCGGGCGTATGAAGTACGCGTAAAGCTAGATTGCCAGTATTTATCATATCCCCATCCTTCAAAAGGATATCTGCCGGCTCAATGCAAAATGGCAGGCCTATAAAAGCGGAAAGATTGGCTTGCGCAGAAGTCAACATTCCTG
Source organism: Christensenella tenuis (assembly GCF_014287795.1). Lineage (GTDB taxonomy): Bacteria > Bacillota > Clostridia > Christensenellales > Christensenellaceae > Christensenella > Christensenella tenuis. Next base: position 406,054 of record NZ_JACOON010000001.1, on the reverse strand, counting down.
CATCTTTCTCATGCACCGCAACCTTCGCGCCATATCGTCTCTTTAGTTCATCGACCGCGCCAATATGGTCGGCATGGCCGTGCGTCAGAAGAATATATGAAACGGTAAGCCCATTATGGTCAATTTGTTCTTCTATTTTTGCGGTATCATCACCTGGATCAATGACAATTGCTTCCTTAGACCCTTCTTCATATATGATATATGCATTTTCAAGCAAGGCGCCTGTCACAACTAGTATAATTTGCATTTCAAAATTCCTTTTTGCTATCCAGCAAAATTGTCACAGGACCATCATTTACGAGGGAAACCTGCATTTCTGCCTGAAATTTTCCAATTTGTATTTTTTCATATTTTTTTCGAAATAAATAAACACATTTTTCGAACAGATCCCGCGCCGCATCCGGGGTAGCCGCCTTGATATAGCTTGGTCTCCTGCCCTTGCGTGCGTCCCCGTAAAGTGTAAACTGAGAAACAAGGAGTATTTCTCCCCCGATATCTTTTACAGAAAGGTTCATTACGTCGCCTGCATCTTCAAAAATCCGCAGATTGACACATTTTTCCGCAATATACTCCATATCCCTATCGGAATCTTCCGAAGAAATACCAATCAATACAACAAGGCCGGTACCGATTTGACTGATGGCCTCTCCGTCCACATAAACAGAAGCATTTTTTACCCGTTGTACTACAGCTCGCATAATTTTCAGGCCCTCAATAGTTCACACGGAATACATCCCGCACACCTTTCAAAGCTTTCAGCTTGTTCATTAGGTCGTGCAGGTCTTGTACAGATGTAATGTTAGAGCGCAGGGAAATCGTGGCCACGCCATTTTTAGCCGAGTGTGCATTGATCGCTGTGATATCCCTGCCCATATTGTACATTGCCTGGGCAATTTCCACCATCAGGCCCGGCCTGTCATCCGCCACGATTTGTATTTCGACATTGTAGGAGGTCGTTTGGTCTCCGGCCCATGCAACCTCGATCAAACGCTCCTTATCCACACTCTGAAGGTTCTTGCACTCCTTTGTATGCACGCATACGCCACGTCCTCGCGTAATATAACCCACGATATCGTCCCCGGGAACCGGATTGCAACACTTGGCAAAACGCACCGCAAGGCCGGTATTGCCCTCTACGGTAATATCTTCTTCCGCACCCTTTCCCGTGCGCTTCACAATCTTCAGTTCTTCTGAACCGGAGTCGATTTTGTTGGCCATTTTATATTGCTCAATCAGCTTGGAAAGAATCTGATTGGCAGAAAGCGCACCATAGCCAACGGCAGCAAACATATCGTCCTGTGAATTGAGTGTAAAACGTTTATAAAGAACGCTCAGCCAATCTGGTTTCAGGAGCTGTTCGGATAAATGATACCCTTGCCGCTTCGCCTCTTTCTCGAGCATTTCGCGGCCTTTGACAATATTCTCTTCCTTAAGTTGCTTCTTGAACCATTGCTTAATTTTACTCCGGGCCTGTGCTGTTTTCACAAATTTCAGCCAATCACGGCTCGGAGTCGCAGAATTCGAAGTAATAATTTCAACGATATCCCCGGTAATAAGCTTGTAGTCGAGCGGAACAATCTTTCCGTTCACCTTTGCTCCTACGCATTTGTTACCGATTGCGCTGTGTACGCTGTAAGCAAAATCAAGCGGTGTCGCACCGGCAACAAAATCCTTCACATCCCCCTTGGGTGTAAATACAAAAACATTATCCGCAAACAAGTCAACCTTAAGCGTTTCCATAAATTCCTTGGAATCTTTAAGATCGTTTTGCCATTCCATCAATTCGCGCAGCCATGCGAGTTTGGAATCCATGCCCGATTCCTTGCCGCCTTCTTTGTATTTCCAATGGGCGGCGATTCCATACTCGGCAGTCCGATGCATATCGTATGTGCGTATTTGCACTTCGAACGGTTTCCCGTCTTCCCCTAGAAGTGTCGTGTGCAGGGACTGGTACATATTCTGCTTCGGAACGGCAATATAATCCTTGAAACGCAAGGGAATCGGTTTCCACATCGTATGGACAATCCCCAAAACGCCATAGCAATCCTTAATGCTCGACACAATGATACGGATCGCAATGAGGTCGTAAACTTCTTCAAATACTTTATGCTTTTCGCGCATCTTTTTATAAATGCTATAGATGTGCTTGGGGCGGCCTTCAATCTCCGCCTTTATTTTCATTTCCGCAAGTTTATCTTCCAGTTTTACAATAACGGAATTAATTTGTTTTTCGCGCTCTTCGCGGGTTGATGCAATTTTATTGGCGATCTCGAAATATTCATCTGGATGCAGAAATTTCAGCGACAAGTCTTCGAGTTCCCACTGGATAGCGCTGATACCAAGGCGATGTGCAAGCGGCGCATAAATTTCCAGCGTCTCCGTCGCCTTCTCAATCTGCTTATTTTCGGATTGATATTTCAAGGTGCGCATATTGTGCAGGCGGTCAGCCAGTTTGATAATGACCACCCTGATATCGGAAGCCATTGCCAAAAACATTTTTCGCAGGCTTTCCCACTGCTGCTCTTCCCGTGTTTTGAAATCGTAATTATTGAGCTTGGTGACTCCATCGACAAGCTTGGCAATTTCCGGAGAAAATTCCCGCCCGATATCTTCTGTAGTAAGCTGTGTATCTTCCACGGCATCGTGCAGAATCGTGGCGACGACTGTCGTAGTGTCAAGGCCGAGATCCGCAACGATGTCGGCAACCGCAAGCGGATGGGTAAAAAAAGGTTCACCAGAATGACGGAGCTGGCCTGCATGGGCTTCTTCCGCTATTGTAAACGCTTTTTCCAGCATTGGATCATCTTCAAGCTTATGCCGCCTGATAAAATCGTTATAGTATTCCGACACCCAAACTATCTCCCAACCATCAATACTGTACTAATGAAAAAACATCGTAGCCACCGAGCGCAGCCCTTCCGCCGAGGTCTGTCAGCTCGATCACGAAATTCAGGGAAACGACCTCTGCTCCTGCAAGTTCAACAAGTTCACATGCGGCTTTTGCCGTCCCGCCGGTTGCCAGCAAATCATCAAAAACAGCGACACGCATCCCTTTTTTTATAGCATCTTTATGCATTTCCAATTGGTCTGTCCCATATTCCAGCTGATATTCCACATGATAGACGTCTGCGGGTAATTTTCCCTTTTTCCGCACTGGAACAATTCCCTTTTTCAAAAGATAGGCAACCGGGGAACCAAATAAAAATCCACGTGCATCCAGAACCACAATCATATCCACGTCCTGCTCCCGAACACGACTTGCCAGCGTATCCGTTACGTATCCAAACGCATCAGGATCTTTGATTAAGGTTGTGATATCCCGAAAGATCACTCCTTTTTCCGGGAAATCCTCTATATTTCTGATTTTTGCCTTTAAATCCATTTTAATTCTCCCCTGCACCAAACTTTTGATATAGCCTGCTGTCTGAAAGCTCATGCTTCCCAGAATGTATCACAATGTGTATTTTATCATCTTTTTTCATTTCTAGCAAACCCAATTCCTCAAAGACAGACAAGGCAAATGCAGTTTTATTTTCCGTCAATCCGGCAACATATTTCTGTACAAATTCCGCGAGACTGCCTTCGTCCGCAAAAGAAACGGCTTTCTCGTTTATTTTTTTTAAGACCGTATACACCCTAAGCAATGTTTCACGGTCGAGAAAATAAGTTTTACAGTCCGCCTCACAGGGTGAAGCTGTTTTTTGCAAAAAGGTGCGTGCAAGCTTCATTTTTTGCAAAGGAGTTTCTTCATAAGAAAGCGTATTGACAATCATCTGCGGTTTCATATCGAAGGTATTGATGTTAAGCGTTCCCACCACATCTGCGTACCTTGGGACATCAACTGCCTGCGTACCAAAAATTACGGCGTTTATACTTTTTCCGTTTTTTGAGATTTGAAATTTGGCATGTTTGTCTTCGCCAATAGCGCGAATATCTTCGATGTGCGCGCCTTCAATCAGGAGTTCTATTTGTTCGTTCTTAAACCCAAACGGCCGCATTGTCTCAAATTCCGCAATCAAAGAATTTGAGACTTCCGCCGGGGTAATTTTAAGATCATACATTTTGAGCGGTTTAAAAATATCATCCTCATAATGTTCTTTTAAAAATTCATTTAGCCTGTGCTTTAATTGCCGGATATATTCTTCTTTTATGGTAAGGCCTGCCGCACCCGCATGCCCGCCGAATTTTTCATATATCGTTGCCTGCGAATTCAGGGCTTCATAAATGTTAACGCCGGGGATACTCCGCGCAGAGCCTGTAAAAATTCCCGGTTCCGATTCGCCGAGGAGGATGGTAGGCTTCACATACCGTTCGGAGACTTTGGAAGCGGCAAGACCAACAATTCCGATATCCCAGTCATTTTTATATAAAATAATTATCTTATCTCCGGGATCCCCGGTTGCCTCCTGCATTTGCATCGCTTCAGCAACAACCCGCTCCTGCCGCTGCTGCCTGTCTATATTCAGTGTACACAATTTTTCCGCAAGACCTTCAAGTTGTTCCGGATCATTTTCAGTCAGGAGTTCAAAGGCGGTTTTTGCTGTAGAAATGCGCCCTGCGGCGTTTATGCGCGGAGCAAGTACGAATGATACGGTCTGCGCATCAATTTCAGACGTACGTTTGACACATGCTTTTTTAACAAGCGCATTAATTCCGGGATTCGGGTCTTCATTGAGCTTTTTTAGTCCAAGAGCTGCAATTGTGCGGTTTTCGCCCAGCAAAGGTACGATATCCGCAATTGTGGCAAGTGCGGCAATGTCAATCATTTCAAGAGCTGCATCTCCGATCAGGGCTTGTGCAAATTTAAACGCGACCCCTGCTCCACATAAGGAATGATATGGATATGTTTCATCCGGACATTTAGGGTTCAGTATATAATCTGCTTTAGGTAAAACATGCGGGCATTCGTGATGATCGGTAAGGATCGTCGTCATGCCCAGTTCTTTTGCCCGGTCAATTTCCTGTGTGCTGGTGATGCCGCAGTCCACAGTAATTAAAAGCGATATTCCCTGTAGGCGTTCAATATTTTCCAATGTGAGGCCATACCCATGCTCCATACGGTTCGGCAGGAAGACTTCTACTTTTGCGCCCATTTGGTTCAAGGTTTTATACAAGATTGCGCTCGCAGAAATACCATCCGCATCATAGTCTCCGTATATGCAAATTTTACCTTTTGTTGCGATAGTATGCCTGACAGCACTGACGGCGTCATGCATATTCGCAAATAAAAACGGATCACGTAATTGGCTGATATCCGGATTTAAAAATATTTGTGCTTCCTGCGGACTGGTGATTCCCCGCGCACAAAGAAGCGCGGCGGTTAATTTGGACAGCTTCAGCTCTTTACGCAGCCCGTCAATGACCGCAGGGCTATTATTCACTTGGGATTTTTGCTTCAGGATGTACTTCATATTGCTGTTTCCTTAGAAAAAAGACCTCCTCATTTGGGAGGTCTTTTTTAATTTCAGATCACTGCTCAAATTGTTCGTAACCTACAGATATCTTAAGCCTTTGCAGCTTTTTTCTTTGTTTTCGCTTTTGATTTAGCGTTTTGTTTTTTCTTGTCGAACCGGTCGGCAAGCAACGCCCACATCGGAGCTGCAAGAAGTACGGACGAATATACGCCTGCCAGTAAGCCTACGATAATCGGGAATGAAAACTCCTTGATCGTCGGTACGCCAAAGATATACAGGCACACAATCATAATCAACGTTGTCACGGACGTATTGATTGTCCGGGTAAGCGTTTCCTTGATGCTCGTATCGGCAATTTCCGGCCGCGTAAAACGCTTGGTTCCCATTACCTTAAGATTATCACGAACACGGTCGAATACTACGATCGTATTATTGATGGAATAACCAATGATCGTAAGGCATGCCGCAATGAATGCACTGTTGATTTGAATCTGCAAGATGCACATGATAGCGATCATAATTCCAACGTCGTGGATCAGCATAACAACTGCGCTGATACCGTTATAGAGCTGGAACCGAATCCAGATATAAATCAGCATCAGGCCGCAGGCAATTGCAACTGCAAGGAAAGCATTCCGTACCAGCTCGGAACTGGCAACGCCCCCAACCTTATCGACCGACACGATTTCTGCGTCCGGATACGTTTGCTGGATATCCGTGAGAATTGCCTCGTTTGTCGTGGACTGTAATTCATCCGTATCAAGTGTGCGCATACGGATTTCCGCCTGCGTATACCCTTCTCCGGCTTTTACAATCGGCGAATCACCCATTCCGTTATTATCGAGCGCTTTCTGGACGACATCCGTTTCAAATTCTCCTTTGAAATCAATAGATACGATGCTACCGCCCGTAAAATCGATACCGAGATTGAGACCGCCGTTGATGACGCCAAAAATAATTCCCAGTGCAATAATGACAATTGGAATCATCAAAAACTTTTTGAAGTGTTTTGTAATCACTGTGCGCCACCTCCTTCTTTTGCTGCCTTGGCAGCTTCACGAAGCTGTTTTGCTTTAGCCATAAATACATTGGGGTTTTTGATGTTTAGGTTAATAAACATTTTGAGAATGCCCCTCGTGATCGCCAACGCTGAAATCATAGATACAACGATACTGATAATCAATGTATAGGCAAAACTTTTAAGTGTACCGGTACCAAATACCGCAAGTACGATTGCACAGATCAGAGTTGTAATATTAGAGTCGAGGATCGTAACGAATGCTTTCTGGAATCCACCGTTAAAAGAAGTCCGCAATGTCTTTCCGGAACGGAATTCTTCCTTGAAACGCTCAAATATAATGACGTTTGCATCAACAGCCATACCGATGCCAAGTATAATACCTGCAATACCGGGAAGCGTAAGCTGTACGCCAGGAACGCTGCCAAGAAGCAGAAGTACAAAGCAAACGTACACGATAAGCGCCATACATGCCACAAGCCCCGGCAATCTGTAATAGATCAGAATAAAGATAAACAGGATTGCAAGACCGATGAGGCCTGCGATGATGCTGTTTTGCAGGGCGCCTGCACCAAGTGTCGCACTGATAGAACGCACTTCGATTTCCTGTAAATCGAGCGGTAATGCGCCACTTTCAATCTGCATTGCAAGATTCTGGGCACTTTCGGCCGTAAAGCTACCTGAAATTTCACCTTTTCCACCAGTGATAGCCTGATTTACCGTCGGTGAAGAAATGGCCTCGCCGTCGATGGTGATGGAAATCGATTGACCGACAAATTTCTCAGTCGCTTCGGCAAATTTTTCAGCGCCCTCTGCCGTCAATTCAAAATTGACGACATACTGGAGGTCATCCTGCCGCTGCCCCGCCTGCGCTTTGGCAATATCGCTTCCTTCAAGGATCGTCACCCCATCCGGCCCAACGAATTCAAGCTTTGCAGGAGTTCCTATAAACTCGGCCACTTCATTTGGATCCTGAATGTCGCTGGTACTGTTGATCGGAATCTCCACACGGATCCGGTCTGTTCCCTGTTTTGTAATCGTGGCTTCCGTAAATCCTTTCGCGTCCAACCTGTCCCGGAGCACCAGAATCGCACCGTCCATCTTGTCGTCAAAGTTTTCGATCGACGTATCTGCCGCCTGATAAACGGTATAAACGCCGCCGGTCAAGTCCAGTCCTTGTTGGATACCGTTGAGCGGCTTGATTTCATAAATCCCAACACTGAAACCGTTGATGACAACAAAACACAACAAAGCGATCAAAATGAATGTTACAATGATGCCGACTAAGCTACGTTTTTTCATCAATGTTCCTCCTACCTTCTTAAATTATCAGACAAAATCAAGCCTTTGTCCGCTGTGAAAAAGAAAAACTGCATAATACAGTTAAAAACTCACTTTAATATTATATAGCCGCACGGATAAATAGTCAATTGCAAAACCGTATGCTAAAAATCAAACAGGCTCAGTTGATTTGTCTGGGAAAGTCCGGTTAGCGTCCCCATTTTTTGCATTTCTTCGATAACAGATGCGGAAAGCTTTGCACGTTTCCTTAAATCTTCAATGGAAATAAAAGCCCCCTTCTCCCGCTCTTCTACAATTTTCGCCGCAGCATTTCCTCCAAGTTTGGGAATCGAGAGGAATGGCAGCCGCAGTCCGCCCTCTTCAATGAGAAACTTCTCAGAGTCTGACCGGTCAAGATCAACCGGGAGGAAATGATAACCACGCAAATACATTTCACACGCTACTTCGAGCATAGTCGCCATATTTTTCTCATTGGCTGTCGCATTGCCGTTATTTTCAATAATTTGCCAGTTTTTCTTAATGTCGTCGAGCCCCCCCAGAATGTAAGAAGCGTCAAAATCGTTTGAACGGACCGTAAAATAAGACGAATAGAACGCCTCGGGATAGTGCACCTTACAGTAAGCAATACGGTATGCCATAATAACATAGGCGACGGCGTGCGCTTTGGGGAACATGTATTTGATTTTTTTACAGGATTCAATAAACCAATCTGCAATATGCGCATCGTCGAGCGCCTTTTGCATATCCTCTGTAAAACCGTTTTTTGCGACCTTTCCTTTTCGGGTTGCTTCCATTATGAAAAATGCCATTCGCTTTTCCACACCCTTGTCGACCAGGTAATTCATGATATCGTCACGTGTACAGATTGCTTCTTTGAGGGTGCATGTTCCGGCTTTGATTAAATCCTGCGCATTCCCAAGCCATACGTCCGTACCATGGGAAAGACCGCTGATTCGTACAATTTCAGACATCGTAGTCGGTTTTGTATCCATCAGCATCTGGCGCACAAACTTTGTGCCGAATTCCGGTATGCCCAGCGTTCCCGTCTGTATCCCAAGTAAATCCTTGGATTTCAATCCAAGAGGTTTTAAGCCGGAGAAAAGAGCCATGGTTTCCTGATCGTCAAGGGGAATAGTCAATGGATCGATGCCCGTTGCATCCTGCAAGAGCCTGATAATAGTCGGTACATCATGCCCAAGAATGTCAAGCTTAATCAGGATATCATGCATCGAGTTGAAGTCGAAATGCGTAGTAACCCACTCCGCTTCGGCAGAATCGGCCGGTTTTTGTACCGGCGTAAAATCATATACCTCCATATCGTGAGGAACGATTACAATACCGCCCGGATGCTGCCCCGTTGTTTTTTTTACGCCGGAAACCCCCTGAACGAGGCGGTTGATTTCTGCTTCGTTAGCCTGTGTTCCCGTTTGTTCGAGGAATTTTTTTACATATCCATACGCAATCTTATCCTTAACGGCACTGATTGTTCCCGCACGGAACACATGCCCCTTGCCAAACATTACCTCAGTATATTTATGCGCAGTCGGCTGGTATTCACCTGAGAAATTCAGGTCGATATCAGGCACTTTGTCCGCATCAATTCCCAGGAAAACTTCAAAAGGAATATCATACCCGTCTTTGATATATTTTGTTCCGCACTTTGGGCAAATTGCGTCGGGCAGATCAACGCCCGACGGATATTTTTCTTTGTCGATATCAAAGTCGGAGTGTTTGCACGCCGGGCATACATAATGCGGCGGCAACGGATTTACTTCCGTAATTCCCGTCATGGTTGCCGCGAGGCTGGATCCAACCGACCCCCTTGAGCCAACGAGGTAGCCGTCGTCATTGGATTTTTTAACCAAAAGATGCGCGCTATAATATAAGACGGAAAATCCATGAGAAACAATGGAATCCAGTTCCCTTTTCAGCCGTGCCTCGATGAGTTCAGGAAGTGGGTCTCCATATTTTTCCTTTGCGGTTTTGAAAGCGAGTTCAGTAATGTTTTCCGATGCATTCGGTAAACTGGGCATGGCGGTTTCCGATTGGAACAATTCAATTTCTTCCGTCATATCCGCAATTTTATTGGGGTTTTCGATCACAACCTCGCGGGCGGTTTCTTCTCCCAAGTATTCAAACTCTTTGAGCATTTCGTCGGTTGTGCGCAAATAGAGAGGCGCTTGTTCCGTATCATCATAACCCTGGATTTGAAAAATAATCCGTCTGAAATATTCCTCATGCGGATCGAGAAAATGCACATCGCATGTTGCGGCAACCGGTTTATTAAGTTTCCTTCCCAACTCGACGATGCGTTTGTTCAGCCGGCGGATATCCTCGTTTCCAGCCAATATCCCCTTTTTGACCATAAATTCATTGTTGGCGGTAGGCTGTATTTCCAAATAGTCATAAAAAGACGCAATTTGCAGGAGTTTTTTTTCATCAGCCCCTGCAAGCATCGCCTGGTAAAGATCGCCCGCCTCGCAGGCCGACCCGATAATGAGTCCTTCCCGATGCGCGTCGATTACACTCTTTGGCATCCGTGGCTTACGGTAAAAATAATCGAGGTGGGCAAAAGAAACAAGCTTGTACAGATTTTTCAATCCCTGCTTATTTTTGCACAGCAAAATAATATGATATGTTTTCGCGTTCTTACCAGTTGCATGGCCCGAAAACATCTGGTTTACGCCTTGCATGTCCTGTGCGCCTTGCTTTTCAAATTCCCGGAAACATTCAAGCATAATTTTCGCAGTGCACACCGCGTCGTTCACCGCACGATGATGCTCTAGCGGAATGTGCAAGTGGGCCGCCACCGTATTCAGTTTATGATTTTTGAGGGATGGAAACGCAAGGCGGCATAAAGCAAGGGAATCTACCACCGTGTTCTTATAAGTGATCCCAAATTCCCCAGACTTATGAAAAATAAATTTTGTATCAAAGTCCGAATTGTGGGCAACCAGAACGGCGTTGTCTCCGCAAAAACGCCTGAACTCCGCAAGTGCTGCCTCTGGCAATGGCGCATCCTTTACCATGTCGTCGTTGATCCCCGTCAATGAAACAATACGGGGCGGAATTGGCCCGCTGGGCTTTACAAATGTCTGAAAACGGTCAGTCAATTCTCCATTTATAACACGAACGGCGCCAATTTCCGTAATATCGCAATTAATGTGCGAAAGACCGGTGGTTTCAATATCAAATACGACGTATTCATCATAGAAGCCTTTAGGCATATCGGAATCATAAATACGTTTCGAGTCATCGATCATATAACCTTCCACACCGTAAATCAGGTGGATGCCGCTTGCTTTTGCCGCGTTTGCAGCATCCGGAAAAGCCTGTACGACTCCATGATCTGTGATTGCAATCGCTTTATGTCCCCATTTTGCGGCACGCGCTACAATTTTTTTGACATCCGAAACGCCATCCTGTGCTGACATTTGCGTATGTACATGAAGCTCTACTCGCTTTGATTCCGCCTTGTCTTCCCTATCCTTGTGATTGGATTTTTCAATTTTTTGCGCCTTCACTGTTTTCTCATGCTCAAAACTGTCGTCTGCGCATAGGCCTGTCACTACGACCCACTGACCCTTTTTAGGCGGAGTCAGCCGCGTTTTAAATTTATTGCCCTCCAGGAAAAAACAGGTAATACTGGATGTATAGTCGGAGAGTACAAATTTATGTTTGATGAGTTCTCCATTTTTAAGTTCTTTATCTTCTGTATAAACTACTTCGCCTTCAATGGTAACGCGCGTATCCGCTTTGAGTTCGCATACTTTTGTTACCGCTCCCTTCGGCGCCGTACTTTTAGGTTTCAGCGCAACCGAAGCATCGGCAGGCGGCATATTCGGTTCCGCTTCCTCCGGCGGGGCCTCCCATGGCGGTGGTGCCTCGTCCCTGACCGGCACCGGGCGTACGGCCGGCTTCTGCGGATTATTCCGGGGGCAGATAGCCTTTTGCACATCTGCGGATACTTTGTAGCCGCTTTGTGCATCTTCAGCCACGCCAATGCGCACTTTGCCGTTCACCCCATAGATATCATTCAGGAAATGTTCTGCCAGTATATTTAACTTCATCGTACTAATAATTCCTTCTGCCATCTTCGAAGCGCAAAGGATTTCCAGTGTACGGTCATTTAAGACTATTTTTGCTGGTTGGATAAAAGGCATGACGGTAGGTTCCGATAAGATAAGATAATCTTTCAGATACTGTTCCAATATTTTTTCGTCTTGAAATAAGGTGTCTGCATGGCAGGATTGATCCAGTGAAATTTTTATTTTTACATTGCAGGATTCTTCCAGTTCCCGTTTCACTTTCAAGAACTCGAATGGTGCAAGATGCTCCACCGTTTTGAAAAAAGCCCGCAACACTTCTTCTTCTGCGATAAATTCTACTCGGTCGAACTGTATCAGGTTCGAAAAACGCTTATCTTTGTTGATTTTGTCAATAACTTGTGTGAGACTTTTTATAAGCGCGTTCAACGTTCTTTGTTCCTTTCCTCTACCAATTCCAGAATCATACGCCTTAGTTCCGGCAAGATATCAAACTCGTCCACTTTTTTGATGACTTTTCCGTGAGAAAACAACAACCCTTCACCGCGTCCGCCGGCAATTCCGAGATCTGCTTCGCGGGCCTCCCCCGGACCGTTGACCGCACAACCCATTACAGCAATTTTAAGGGGAATACTGATATTTTGTGTGAACTTTTCGATGCTCTCAGCGATTTTTTCGATATTGATCGTACAACGGCCGCATGTCGGACAGGAAATGATCTCTACCCCCGATTTCCGTACGCCGCAGCTCTTCAGAATATCGCGTGCAGCATAAACCTCCTGTACAGGATCCCCCGTTACGGAAACACGTAAAGTGTCGCCAATTCCATCCAGGATCAGGGAACCCATTGCAATAGCGGATTTAATGACCGCCATATGATAGGTTCCCGCCTCTGTTACGCCCAGATGCAGCGGATAGTTTGTCAGCTTTGCGATTTTTCGGTAGGCCTCCACACACACAGGAACGTTTGAAGATTTAATGGAAACCACAATATCATTGAATTTCGCACGCTCTAAAATATGAATATTTTCAAGTACGCTTTCGATCAAAGCCTCCGCCGTGGGTCCGCCGTGCTTTTGCAGGACATCTTTGGACAAGGAACCTGCATTCGCACCCACCCGGATTGGAATATGTGCCGCTTTGGCCGCATCCACTACGGCGATAATTTTTTCCCGTCCGCCAATATTGCCAGGGTTGATGCGGATTTTGTCCGCGCCGTTTTCAATGGCTGCAATTGCCGCCTGGGCATCAAAATGGATATCTGCAACAAGAGGGATGGAAATGGAGTCCTTAATTTTACGGAATGAGAAAGCGCTTTCTACATCAGGTACGGCACAGCGGACAATTTCGCACCCTGCTTCCTCAAGCGCGTGAATTTGCGCAACCGTCCCCTTTATATCCCGTGTATCCGTATTTGTCATCGACTGGATTGTAATTGGATTCCCATTCCCGATTGCAACAGTTCCAATTTTCACTTCACTTGTTTTCATTTTCTCGTCCTTTACAATATCAAACGCTGCACATCCTGGAAAATCAGGAATATGGCAAGTCCGAAAATAAGTACCATACCGATCAGGTTAAGCGTTCCTTCCACTTTGGGAGATGCAGGCTTCCTCCGTATTCCTTCCACGGCATACAGAACGATTTTTCCGCCATCAAGTGCAGGAATCGGAAGCAGGTTGACGATGGCAAGGTTGATGCTCAGAAGCGCGGTTAAGTTAATTACCTGATCCCATCCGATCATTGCAGCCTGCCCTACCATGCTTGCGACGCCAACGATTCCCGACATGTTTTCCACGCCCTGTCCCATGAAGAACAGGTTTCCAAGCGCCATAATCATTTCGCGCGTTACCAGAAAAAGCCATTTGAAGCTGAGCGCAATGGCTTCAAAAAAATGAAACGTTCGCGGCTCAAGCGAAAGAGACATTCCTGTCACTTTTCTGCCATCTACCTCTTCCGGTTCATAAGGTACGCTGAATGAAATCTTTTGCCCATCACGCTCCACGGTAAGCGCAAGGATATCTCCCTGTTCCGCTCCAAAGGCATCCTGTAAATCATAGGTAAAATCAATACGCACTCCGTTCATTTCACGGATAATGTCTCCCTCCATGATGCCTGCGGACTGTGCGGTAGAACCCTGTTCAAGCCCCGAAACAACGGGCTGTGCGTTGCCTACGGTCATCAGGAGAACCGCCGCCAGTATAACGGCGACAATTACATTCATCAGGGGGCCGGCAATAATCGTCAGGAACCGGCTTTTCAGGGATGCAGCACGAAAATCCCCGGGAACGGGGTCTTTTTCCTCATCGTCGGCAAACTTATTATATCCTCCGATGAAAAAGGGGCGGATCGAAAATTCCGTTTCTCCCCGGCGCCACTTGATAAGTTTAGGTCCAAAGCCAATCGCAAATTCAGCAACTTTGATTCCGCGCTTTTTTGCTACGATATAATGTCCAAATTCATGTGCGACGACGAGTGCTGTCAGCACCAGCAGCGTCACCACAATACTTAGTACAATCTGCAATCATTTTCCTCCTGGCGTTTAGAGCAATGTCTTCACATATGCTCTGATGTCTTTGTCCAGATTCAGTATTTCAGAAATAGTCTTCGGTTTATCTGTATAAAATTTTCTGATACTGCTCTCAATCAATCCACTCAGCCTCCCGAATTCAATTTTACCTGCCAGATAACAAGCGACCGCTTCCTCATTCGCCGTATTATAAACTGCGGTTGTATCCGTCCGGATTGCTTCGAAAGCAAGCGCAAGGCAAGGAAATTTCTCCATATCCGGCTCGAAAAATTCAAGGCTGCCGATCTCATAAAAATTCAGCGGTCTAACGCAGGGATTTTCCAGCATTTCGGGGAAAAGCAACGCTTTTTGGATTGGCATACGCATATCTACCGGGCCCAGTTGCGCCGATACTGAAGCATCCCTCCATTCCACCATAGAATGAATAATGCTCTGCGGATGAATCAGCACTTTGATCCGCTCCGCCGGAACACCATACATAAAATGGGCCTCCATTACTTCAAGTCCCTTATTTGCAAGAGACGCTGAATCAATTGTAATTTTTTGCCCCATGGACCAACGCGGATGCTTCAAAGCTTTTTCAAGCGGAGCATGATCGATTTCATCCTTACTCCAGCGCAGGAATGGCCCGCCGGAGGCGGTAATCCATAAATTTTGCACATCTGTTACATCAAACTCATGGTTAAGGCATTGAAATAACGCCGAATGCTCGCTATCTACGGGCAGGACAAGCGTTCCTGTTTCACGAATCATCCTTTGTATCACTTTTCCGCCGCAAACAAGCGACTCCTTGTTTGCAAGAGCAACGGTAATTTTATGCCTCAGGCATTCTTCAAATGCAGGTAATCCTGCAATCCCGAGAACAGATAAAATAACCATATCCGGCTTTCCCGCAGTACATGCCTCAAGAAGGGCGTCATACCCCGAAAGGATTACCGGCTCATAATCAAGCAACGTGCCGAGTTTTTCAACATCCGCATTTACTCCTGTAACTGCTACATATTCCGGTTTCAGGTCGTTTGCTATATGCGCCAACGCCTCTACATCCCGGTGCGCAGAAATACATCCTACATGAATACGGTCCGCATATGCCCGCGCCACATCCACCGACTGCTGTCCCACAGAGCCGGTCGCCCCCAATATTGTAACGTTTTTCAACCAATTTCTCCTTAGTCAGTTTTATGCCACCAGTCCGGCAATTGTCAGAATAAACACGGCTGGAATGCAGAACAATATACTATCCATCCTATCTACTATACCACCGTGCCCGGGTAAAATCTTTCCAAAATCTTTAATATTCAGTGAACGCTTTATGAACGATGCAGAAAGATCGCCAAATTGGGAAACAGCCCCCAAAAGGGCCCCTGCCGCCATAAAACCAGCGAGGTTTTGTCCCCGCCAGAAAAGCAATGTAATTAAAAGCGCACCTACCACTCCGCCAACGATTCCGGCGACGCTTCCCGCCACAGTTTTTTTGGGGCTGATCTGCGGGCAAAGTTTGCGCTTGCCAAATGCCATGCCAAAAAAATATGCAAACGTATCCGAAAACATGGCGGGCACAAGCACCATAAGGAATACTACGAGCATACGGTAATATTCGCCGATATTGCCCAGGATCAACATATAAAAGAGCGCCAGGAAAAGCTGTGGATATACAAAAGTAAAGATCGTATTTGCTACACTGTCTGCCGTGTGCCGTTTTGAGAACATGGCGGTGATAAATGTCAGCATAATCAGGATAACAAACGCCGAAAGCAGCATGAGCGGCATCCAGTTTATGTAATCCATACCTTTTTGCAGCAAAATAAAAAATCCAACGAAAAAAGCCGCCAGAATTACGGAAAATGCATAGGAAAGATAGGTTACAACAGGTTTTCCATTTTTATCCAGTGCCCTCACAATTTCAAACTGTGTGGCAAGGGCAAGTACAACCGCGAACACTATCATTACCCAGCTTTGAAAAATCGCAGCAAGAGCGACAATGATAATAATTGGTACTGCCGATAAAATACGTTTCAGCATATGTCCTTTACTCCTTAAAGACCACCGTAACGGCGCTGCCTGTTCTGATATTCGAGCAACGCTTTTTCATATTCATGCTCGTCGAAGTCTGGCCAATATACAGGTGTGAAATAGAATTCCGCATAAGCCAGTTGGTAAAGCAGATAGTTGGACAGGCGTTCTTCCCCGCTTGTGCGGATCATAAAATCAGGATCCGGCTGTCCGGCTGTTTCAAGATGCCCGGAGACCGTATCCTGTGTAATATCCTCAATCGCCAGCGTTCCAGCTTTTACCTCGGCGGCAATCTGCTTCACAGCGTTCGCGATCTCAATCCGCGAACCGTAATTAAGCGCAATGTTAAGCGCGAGCCCTGTGTTGTTCCGGGTTTTCTGTTTGGCATTTTCAAGCACATCGATCACTGCCTGCGGAAGTTTCGAAATATCCCCAATGGTGCGGAAAACCACACCTCGCTCGTGCATTTCATCAAGTTCCTTTTGGAGAAACTCAATCAAGAGACTCATGAGCGCGCCAACCTCTTCCTTAGGGCGCTTCCAATTTTCTGTGGAAAATGCATACAGGGTCAGATGCTTTATACCAATATCGCTGCTCATGCGAATGATCGTCTTTACTTTATACATTCCCGCACGGTGCCCGGCTGCCCGTGGCAGGAAACGCTTTTTGGCCCAACGCCCGTTTCCGTCCATAATGACCGCAACATGTACCGGTAATTTATTTAAATCGAGTTCCGTCAGATCGGCGGAACGCTTTTTTGAAAAAAAGCCCAAATTATTCTCCCCTTAAAAAGCGCGTCTCAAGGCTTCAGCCCTGAGACGTCTTAACATTTGTAATAAATTCGCCTGTCAAAAGCTCATAGTCTCCATCCCGCTCGCGCACGCGCAGCACCCGCACTGAATCCGTGCCCTGATAAGGCTTATAGGAAACATAACGCACTACGGTATAAGCCTTGCCTTCCCGTGCAAGTATTTCTTCCGCTTCCCGGAGATCAAGGCCTAAAAGATCAGATCTCAAGGATTTCTTTTTCCTTTGCTGCAAGGATCTCATCCGCTTCCTTGGTTTTTTTGTCCGTCAGCGTCTGGATCTCCTTTTCAAGGATTTCATAGTCATCTTCTGTAACGACGCTTGCTTTTTTGTCCTTCTTAAATACCTCATTTGCATCACGCCGGATTGAACGGATTGCAATTTTGGCTTCTTCTGTTTTTTTCTTTGCGAGTTTTACGAGTTCCTGCCTTTTTTCACCAGTGATTTCCGGAAAAGCAAGCCGGATGATCTTTCCGTCATTGGCGGGGTTGATGCCCAAATCAGATGCCTGAATCGCTTTTTCCACCTCATGCAGCATACTGGGATCCCAAAGAGAAATCGTCAAAAGACGGGGTTCTGGAGCTGCAATGTTGCCAACCTGATTGATTGGCGTAGGAGTGCCGTAGTAATCGACCATGATTCCATCTAAAAGTTGCGCGTTTGCCCTGCCCGCGCGAATGCTGACAAGCTCTTTTCTCAAAACGCCAAGCGTTTTATCCATTTTTGTTTCGGCCTTTTCGAGTGCCTCGTGTTTAATTTGCATTTGTCACCCATTCCTTTCACCATTTTCAGATTTTGTAAAAAAGGTGCTTTTTAGTTCATATCCATTGTATCGTAACCGGAGCTAAAACTCAATCCTTACTTGGAGATTTTATCGATTCGTTCACCTGATCATCGTACCTATTTTTTCCCCATGCACAACCCTCCTGATACTGTCTTTTTCATTTACTCCAAATACATTAATCGGAATATGGTTGTCCATGCATAGGGTAATCGCCGTGTTATCCATTACACATAGTCCTTTATTAATTACGTCCATATAAGTAATCGTGTCAAAACGCTGCGCATGAGGATTTTCCTTGGGATCGCTGTCATAGACTGCATCCACATTTTTAGCCAGCATGATAAGGTCAACTTCCATCTCTGCCGCCCGAAGGGCTGCCGCCGTATCTGTTGAAAAATATGGATTCCCCGTGCCGCACGCAAATATAACGACGCGTCCCTTCTCGAGATGTTTCATTGCCTTCCTGCGAATATACGGCTCTGCAATCTGCCGCATCTCGATAGCTGTCTGAACGCGTGTCTGCAATCCTTTCTCTTCTAAAGAATCCTGGAGTGCCAGTGCATTGATTACAGTTGCAAGCATTCCCATATAGTCTGCCGTCGTCCTGTCCATATGTTTTCCAACCCGCGCGCCACGCCAGATATTCCCACCGCCGACAATGATCCCCACTTCTACGCCTTGGGCCGCAACCTCGATAATTTGTTCGGTAACATTATCAATGATATCAAAATCAAGCGGCCTGTTCTCAGGCGAACAAAGCGCTTCACCGCTGATCTTCATAATGACTCTCTTATATTTTGGTTCCATAGTATCCCTCCGATATCCGTTTTTCCCCCAAAAAAGAGAACACAAATGTGTTCTCTTTGATCGCTGATGCATGCATCTGTGGAAACTTAACTGCCTTGTCAGCCATTCCAATAGATTCGTCAGCCATAAAAATACCTTCTTCCTGTCCGATGCTGTAACGATTATACCAAACTATGCTTCTTTCGGCAATGGGTTTTACCGCCTGCAATTTTCGTTTGGCTTATATTTTTCGCCCCATACAAATTGCCTGCTCTATCTATTTTTAATGATTGCAAGAAAATATTGCGTTTGTTCCGAAGCTGGAAGGCTATACCCTAAAAGAAAAATAACTTTATATTTTTTTCCGTGTCAAGAAGATACCGGCAATTGCCCCTATAAGGATAACAGGTGCTAATCTAATAAATAACCATTCAAACGTATGAAAAGCTGCACCAAAAACAGCGGTTTCAGGGTCGCTGTAATTCCAATCCAGATAAGGGCTATTTAATACTCCCAAGACCACAAAAATCGCTATTATGGCTACGCTTAATAAAATAAATAACCAATGAAACATTCTTCTCCTTGCGGTTTCTCTTTGTGCGAGCTGTAGGTTTATAATCTCAAGTTTTTCTGAAATTGTTTTTAACCCATCGACCTCCAAGCCAACAACCGTCTCTCCAAGCAAAGTGCTTACGGGTGTTTCAAGTATTTCTGATATGGAAATTAACATAGCGGAATCTGGAACCGACAATCCTTGCTCCCATTTAGAAACCGTTTGTCGCACCACGTTCAGCTTGATAGCAAGTTCTTGTTGCGAGAGTCCTTTTGATTTTCTAATTGTTTTAATATTTTCGTTTAACATCAACGATAACCACCTTTCTTTCAGTTGTCACCACTATTTTAGGTGGAAATTCCCGTTGCAACAAGCAACGTATTTTAACATTCGGGTGAAGCGACAAATTTATATTTTTATTTATGCACATTATATCATGATACTTCAATATCGTAATTTCTTTTCTGCTTTTGGAAATGGTTTTTTGTTTATGATTTGTAAAAGATGCCATTCAGTACTGTTTTATCCTAATACAATTCAACCTCACTATTTTAAAGCTTTTTTGAATGCGCCCATTTGTTCCGAAACTAAAAAAGAGTGCCGGTTTGCTTCTACAAACTCAACACTCTTTTTGTTCTCTTTTTTGCTTTTTTATTATCCCATTTCTTGTGTTTTTGATTGGGATGTGTACAACCAATGTCCAAGCACAAAATGAAAACGCAAGAAATCCGATTTAAAAAAACAAGATATAGGGCAAAACTCATTAGACATAAAAAACACCACAAATCCTTTTAAATAGGCATTTTCTGCGCATTATGAAGAAAAATGATTAATTATTTTATCTTCATTTTATTTTGCACTAAATGCATTTTTATTTCAGAAACAATACCACTTCTCAATACAATTCATCCCCCACCGTTTTCCTTTATATAAAAGCTTTTTGGAGGTCTTTTTGTATTGAATTTATGCTCCCTACTTTTTCGCTTTTACTACAAAAAAGAGCGTTGGTTCGCTTCTACAAACTCAACACTCTTTTTGTTCTCTTTTTTGCTTTTTTAATATCCCATTTCTTGTGTTTTTGATTGGGATGTGTACAACCAATTAGAGCCCCGCCTGCTCCATAACTTCTTTCTGGAAATCATCCTGACGCTTTTCGAGACCCTCGCCCATTTCATATCTCGTGAAACGGCGGATGGAAATTTTTTCACCGATTGTCGCAACCTGATCGTTTACCAGATCCTGCACTGTTTTGTCGGGATCCTTTACGAATGGCTGATCGAGCAGGCAAATCTCTTTCTTGAACTTCTTGATTCTGCCTTCCACCATCTTTTCGACGACATTTGCAGGCTTGCCTTCATTGAGTGCCTGTGCCGTCAGGATTTCCTTTTCTTTTTCCAAAACCGCAGGTTCAATTTCTTCTTCAGAAATATACAGCGGATTCGATGCTGCAATGTGCATCGCTACATCCTTTACAAACGCTTGGAAAGCATCTGTCTTGGCAACAAAATCTGTCTCACAGTTTACTTCCAACAGAACGCCAATTTTACCGCCCATATGGATATAGGAACCAACAATACCTTCCGCTGCAATCCTGCCGGCTTTCTTCACTGCAGCCGCAAGACCTTTCTCGCGCAGCAGTTCGCTTGCCTTTTCCATATCTCCGTTTGCTTCCTGCAGGGCCTTCTTGCAGTCCATCATGCCCGCACCGGAACGCTCACGCAATGTTTTTACATCACTTGCCGAAACCATCTATTTCTACCTCCGATACTTATTTTTCCTCTTCAACTACTACAGCTTCCGCTTCTGCTTCAGGAAGAATCTCCTGAGCAATCTCTTCTGCGATTTCTTCTGCAGCAGCAACTTCTTCTTCCGCCTCTGTGAGAACTTCCGCCGCTTCCTCAGCAGCTTCTTCCATTTGCTCTCCCTGCTTGCCTTCGAGAACCGCATCCGCCATTTTAGACGTAATCAGTTTTACCGCACGGATTGCATCGTCATTTCCCGGAATCGGATAATCCACTTCGTCCGGATCACAATTCGTATCTACGATTGCCACAACTGGAATGCCGAGGTTCCTGGCTTCCGCGATCGCAATATGTTCTTTTCGCGGATCAACAACAAAGAGCGCGCCCGGAAGATCCTTCATCTCACGGATACCGCCAAGGTTCTTCAGCAGCTTTTCCTTCTCATGCATAAGTTGGATAACTTCCTTTTTGGGAAGCAATTCCATATCGCCGTTTTGCTCCATCTCTTCAATTTTGTTGAGACGCGCCACACGGCTTTTGATCGTCTTGAAATTGGTCAGCATACCGCCCAGCCAACGATTGGAAACATAATACATTCCGCAGCGTTTCGCTTCCGCTTCGATTGATTCCTGAGCCTGCTTTTTTGTACCCACAAAAAGCACCGTCTTGTTGTCCATAGCGATGTCGCGCACAAAGTAATATGCTTTTTCCACTTCTTTGACTGTCTTCTGCAGGTCAATGATGTAGATACCATTGCGTTCCGTAAAAATGAACCGCTTCATTTTTGGGTTCCAACGGCGTGTCTGGTGACCAAAGTGTACTCCTGCTTCCAGGAGCTGTTTCATAGAAATAACTGACATAATAAATTTACCTCCTCGTTTTATGCCTCCCCGCGCTTCTTTTTTCCAGCAGAACCCGCTTTGGGCACGAGTACTGAAAATCTGCGCAAGTGCGTTATCGGATGCTATTATACCACATCCGCAAATCGCTTTGCAAGAAATTTTATCTCCTTCCCTGCAATTCTCCAAACAGTTCTGTAAGGCTGAGCCCTTTTTCATTCATCAATACCAACAGATGATAGATAAGGTCTGCTGCCTCGTACTGCAACTCCGAGGTCCCCGGATTTTTAGACGCGATAATTACCTCAGCGCTTTCTTCTCCAATTTTCTTAAGGATTTTATCGATCCCTTTTTCAAAGAGATAGTTGGTATAGGAGCCTTCTTTGGGGTGTACCTTACGGTCCGCGATCAGGTCGTAAAGTTCGTATAACAGGGACGAATTTGCTACCTTGTCATTTTCCTGCACACAATTAAAGAAGCATGAATATTCCCCTGTATGGCAGGCAACCCCGGTTTGTTCCACCTTAAGAAGTACGCAGTCGCCATCGCAATCCAGACTCACGCTGACAACCTTTTGCACATTGCCGGAGGTTTCGCCTTTTTTCCACAGTTTTTTTCTGGAACGGGAATAGTAATGCGCATATCCTGTTTCAAGCGTTTTATCAAACGCCTCCTGATTCATATATGCCTGCATTAAAACCGCCCCTGTACGCGCTTCCTGCGCAATCGCGGGCACCAGCCCTTTTTCGTCAAATTTGATTTCCATGATTATATGCTCCTTACCGCAATTCCTTTTTGTTTCAAATATTCTTTTACTTGCCGGATCGTCAACTCTTTATAGTGGAACAATGAAGCTGCAAGAACAGCGCTCGCATCCGCCTCCCGGATGACCTCTGCGAAGTCTTCCAGTTTTCCCGCGCCGCCAGACGCAATAACGGGAACGCTTACTGCTTCACTGATTAGCTTTGTAAGCTCAATATTATATCCTTCCTTGGTACCGTCTGCATCCATGCTGGTGAGAAGGATTTCGCCCGCGCCGCGCTTTACGGCTTCTTTGGCCCAGGCGACGGCGTCTTTTCCGGTATTCACCCTTCCGCCGTTTAAATAAACATCATAAGTTCCTTTTTCGTTCCTTTTGGCATCAATTGCAACCACAACACACTGGCTTCCAAAGCGTGCGGCAGCGTCGTTAATCAGGCTTGGTGTTTTAAGCGCTGTTGAATTGATGGATATTTTATCGGCACCGGCCTTCAAAATACGCCGGAAATCGTCCACTGTACGAATGCCTCCACCTACCGTCAGCGGAATAAATACCTGTTCCGCCGTACGTGCAACAACATCTTCCATAATTCCCCGGTCATCCGAAGAAGCAGTGATATCCAGAAACGTAATCTCGTCCGCGCCCTGCTCATTGTAAGCCTTTGCAATTTCGACCGGATCGCCTGCATCCCGCAGATCAACAAAATTAACGCCTTTTACGACGCGCCCCGCGTGAACGTCAAGGCATGGAATAATTCTTCGCGTCAGCATCCTATTTTGCCGCCTTCATTGCATCCTGCAAAGTGAATGCGCCGTCGTACAAGGCCCGGCCAACAATACAGCCGCATGCCCCTGTTTCACGTACCTTCCGTATATCGTCAAGACTGCTGATGCCTCCGGAAGCAATCAGATTCATCCATGTTTTTTTCACAATCATTTCCGTTTTTTCAAGGTTTGGCCCTTCCATCATTCCATCTTTAGAAATATCGGTGTAAATAATGTTTGCGACTCCCATGGCGTGCATGTCCTTTGCCAGCGAAACCGGATCCATATCGGAATCTTCCGCCCAGCCTTTGATTGCGACCCGCCCTTCTTTGGCATCGATTCCTACGGCAATGCGGTCCTTATACCGTGCAACCGCCCACTTCACAAGTTCCGGATTTTCTACTGCAACCGTGCCAAGGATCACGCGGGAAATCCCGGCATCATCGAGACGTACGCGTATATCTTCTTTGGTCCGCACACCGCCGCCCATCTGGACCGGTATCTTGATGGATTGCACCAACTTTGTAATGATTTCCTGATTTACGAAAGAGCCTGAGAAAGCCGCGTCAAGGTCAACCACATGCAAATAATAAGCGCCTTCGTCTTCCCAGCGCTTTGCCATTTCGATCGGATCGCCGTATTCCGTAGAACGCTGTAGCTCTCCCTGCATCAAGCGGACGCATTTTCCATCCCTGATATCGATTGCGGGATAAATTTTCATAGTTTCAAACCTCCAAAATTTTTCAACATGGTAAGGCCTGTTTCACCACTTTTTTCGGGATGAAACTGCAGGCCGAATAAGTTATCCTTCTGTACAGCGGAAACAAAATCGTATCCATACCCGGTTCTGGCGATTACATTTTTTTCCGGGACGCCATCGGCATGGTAGGAATGTACAAAATATACATACTTTTGCTCTCCATCGTTCCGGAATAATGGATTGTTCTTCACAATCAGGGAATTCCATCCCATATGTGGAACTCGCATATTTTCCAGACAAAAAGGCTTCACGTCACCCTCAATGAGGCCCAACGCTTCGTATTCACCATTTTCGTAACTTTTCCCGAACAAAAGCTGCATACCGAGGCAAATTCCCAAAAACGGTTTTCCGCTTTCAGCCTGTTTGACAATTTCAGTGGTAAGGCCGCGCTGCTCGAGGTTCGAAAGGGCGTCCGCAATAGCTCCAACTCCCGGTAAAACAATATGGTCAGCGTCCCTGAGCGTTTGTTTTTGGTCTGTTACACATACGTCAAAACCAAGATATTGGAATGCTTTCTCCACACTGCGCAGGTTGCCCATTCCATAATCAATCACAGCTATCATAACATACCCTTCGTAGAAAACACGCCTTTGATTTTGGGATCAATGGAAGCAGCCTCTCTCAACGCCTGGCCGAAGGCCTTGAACGCCGCTTCTATGATGTGGTGAGTATTTTTTCCATATTGCAGATTGAGGTGTAGGGTCAGGCCCGCATTGACGGATACTGCACGGAAAAATTCTTCGCATAGCTCTGTGTCAAAATCTCCCACCTTATCTCGCAGCAAGTCTATGTTATATACAAAATAAGGACGCCCGCTGATATCCAGATTCGCCATTATGAGCGTCTCATCCATAGGAACAAATTTGGTTGCGTATCTTTTGATACTTACTTTATCGCCAAGCGCAATTCTGATCGCTTCGCCAAGCGCGATTCCACAGTCCTCCACAGTATGATGCGCGTCTACCTGCGTATCTCCCTTACAAGCAAGCTTTAAATCTACCATTGCATGTTTGGCGAATAAGTCGAGCATATGGTCTAAAAAGCCCACACCCGTATTAATTTCATAGCATCCGGAGCCGTCAAGCTCAATTTCCAGCCGAATATCCGTTTCATTCGTTTTTCTTGCAACCGAACCTTTTCTAGTCACTTATTATCCCCTTTCAGTCCTCAAAGCGAATCGCCGCAGAACGTGCGTGCGCGTCCAACCCCTCTGCCTGTGCAAAAGCTTCCACCTTACGGTAAACCTTTTCGAATTCTTCTCTGGAATAGTATATCACACTGGATTTCTTTTGAAAATCATCTACATTAAGCGGCGAGGAAAAGCGTGCCGTACCATTCGTTGGAAGCACATGGTTTGTTCCCGCAAAATAGTCCCCAAGCGGTTCCGGTGAATATTCCCCAAGGAAGATAGAACCCGCATTTCGAATTTTGGAGAGAAGCGCCTGCGGATCTTCCGTACAAATCTCCAAGTGCTCGGGAGCAATCCGGTTTGCGGTTTCTACCGCTTCATCCAGCGTTTCCGCTACGATAATCGTTCCATACTTTTCCAGCGATTTCAAAACAATATCTTTTTTGGGAAGCAGTTCCGCTTGCCGCATAATCTCCGTACGCACCGCATCCGCTTTTGACCTGCTTACCGTCACCAGCATACAGGCTGCAAGCTCGTCGTGCTCGGCCTGTGAAAGGAAATCCGCAGCGATAAAACGCTCATTCGCGCTGTCATCGGCAATTACAAGGACTTCAGACGGCCCGGCAATCATATCGATGCCAACCTGCCCATAAACGCTCTTTTTTGCAAGCGCAACATAGATATTGCCCGGTCCCGTAATTTTATCCATACGCGGCACGCTTTCCGTGCCGTATGCAAAGGCAGCAATCGCCTGTGCGCCGCCCATTTTGTAAATCTTATGCGCCCCTGCAATTTTAGCAGCGGCAATTGTTACCGGATTTATATTCCCGCCCAACGCTGGGGTTGCTACAAAAATATTAGGTACGCCCGCGCATTTGGCAGGAATAATATTCATCAATACACTCGACGGATAAGCGGCTTTTCCGCCCGGGACATACACACCGGCATATTCAACCGGTAAATATAACTGTCCTAAATACTTCCCATTTTTTTCAATAAACCAATTTTCGCGTCTTTGGTGGTTGTGAAATTCTTCGATATTTGCTGCCGACTCCTCCATAACCTCAAGAAGAGAGGGATCAATTATTTTGAACGCTTGTTCAACCTCTTCTTCCGTGACCACCAAATTGTCTTTGTTCGCCTTAAATCCATCGAAGCGTTCAATATAAGAGAACAAGGCGCTGTCTCCGGTTTCACGCACATCCCTGAGTACTGAGTTAACAACCATTTCCTGTTCCGTATAATCCGTATTGGCACGTTCCAGTAACCGTCTTTTGAGCAAATCCGTCTCTTTCGCCGAAAGTATAGGCAACATATCACATATCCTCCAGTGCGGTCTTCATTTTTTCAATAAGCGGTTGTATTTTTTCTGCCTTTGTCTTCAGGCTGACTTGGTTTACCACCAGCCGTGCGCTGATATCGCACACTTCTTCCAGGATCGTAAGGCCGTTTTCGCGAATTGTTGTACCGCTCTCAACAATATCCACAATAACATCCGAAAGATCAAGAATCGGTGCAAGTTCTATACTTCCGTTTAACTTGATAATCTCGATGCCCTCCCCTTTTTCATCGTAATACATTTTCGCAATGCGCGGATATTTCGTCGCAACACGCGTAATATTAGAAGTAATCCTTTCTTCCTGCCGGGGATACCCGGCCACGCACACTTTGCATTTTCCGCACTTCAAGTCAAGCATTTCATATAACGGAAGCCCTTCCTCCAAAAGCGTATCCTTTCCAGCAATACCGATATCAGCAACGCCGCGGTAAACATATACCGGTACATCCGAAGGCTTCACCAAAACGAAACGCAACTCGCTCTTTTTATCGTAAACAACCAATTTACGCGTATCTTCCCGCAATTCCGAAGTATCGATTCCACATTTGGCAAATAATTCAATTGCAAATTTGGCAAGCCTGCCTTTTGCAAGCGCTATCGTTAGTTCCATTTATTTCATCTCCCCCTCCGCAAAGTCGCGGATTTCAAATAAAGCGGGATCATAAGTACTCCCGTTCAATTCAAGAATAACCCGTTTGCCCTGTGCGCGCAGTTCCTGCACATAGGAAAACGCTTGCCGCAGTAACTTTTTTCCGGCACGGACAACGATAGATTTTTCACGCTGCGCAGCCAATTTCCCCTGGCACTCAAGTACGATAAGCAGTTCTTTTACTCCCATAGCAAAGCCCGTCGCCGGGGCATCTGTACCAAATTCACGCAGCAGATCGTCATAACGCCCGCCGGAAAGAATCGGCATACCAATGCCATCCGATATCCCGCGAAAAATGATGCCCGAATAATAATTGAAATTATTGAGAATGCCAAAGTCTATGGATAAATATTCTTCATATCCGAAATCACAAAGAATATCGTATACTTCACGAATGTTTTCCACCGCCGCGCGGCATTCTTCGCTCTTGGCAAGTGTTTCCGCCTGCGCAAGTGCCTCCCGTCCGCCAAACAGGCCGCCTAGCTCCAGCAAAGCCTTCTTTTTGGTATTTTCTATGTTAAGACGGGAAAGTTCGTATTCCAGCTCAACGTTGTTTTTGGCATCTACCAGGGAACGAATACGTTCCGTCTGTTCTTCATCCAGCCCGCTTCCTTCAATCAGGCCCTTAAAATATGCCACTTGTCCAAGTTCGATTTTAAATCCTTCCAGACCGATTTGGCGCAACGTACCAATTGCAAGCGCAATTACTTCTGCATCCGCATCCGCGCCTTTTTTCCCGATCAATTCCACACCGGCCTGCGTAAATTCAGTTTTTCCCGCAATCCCACGATTGAAAAATCCAAAAGCGTTTTGAATATAACACAGCCGCAATATGTCTTGCCGTGCAAGCAGCTTCGTGGCAGCAGCACGGGCAATCGGTCCCGTCAAGTCAGGCCGCAAAGCCAGTATCCTGCCTTTCTGATCAAAAAACTTCATCATATTTTCCTGTACATACGGCACGGAATCATGCATAAACACTTCATAATATTCAAAAGAAGGCGTTTCAATTTCGCTGTAGCCGCTCTTTAAAAAACTGTTTCTGATCTTGTCTTCCACTTTTCTTTTTGCCGCACATTCTATCGGCAGGTAATCCCAGGCGCCTGTCGGAACCTGCATTTTTAGTTGTTCCATTTTTTGTTTATTTCCCCTCGGATAATTTAGCGTAGTAAATCGATATCACGCTACTATAATAATATAAACGACTTGCCGTGTCAAGACGCAAATTAATTCAAGGCAATTTCAATCAGTTTCTTTTTCAATTCTTCCTTCGCCGCCGCGGTTATGGCCCCGTATTCCGGGCCGCCAGATTTTTTCAACTGGTCAAGTACCTCCCGCGTCCGTATGAGCAGTCCCATATCTGTAATAAGATTCGCTACTTTCAGCGTTCCGGCACCATGCTGGCGCGTCCCCAAAAGATCGCCCGTTCCACGGATCTGCATATCCTTTTCGGCAATTTTGAAACCGTCATTGCTTGAGACGAGCACGCGCAGGCGTTCATATGCGTTCTGGTTATCGGAAACGAGGAAACAATAAGACTGGTGCTTCCCGCGCCCTACGCGCCCCCTGAGCTGGTGCAGCTGCGCCAAGCCGAAGCGCTCCGCATTCATCACTGCCATTACCGTTGCATTTGGTACGTTAATTCCAACTTCGATTACCGTAGTAGAGACCAGGATTTGCAAGGACCCACTGGAAAAATCCTCCATAATTTTTTGCTTCTCGGCATTTTTCAGCTTTCCATGGATTAAGGCCATTTGTTTTCCGGGATAACAGGACTTCAGCTCATCAAACATCTGCTTGGCAGATTTAGCTTCCATTCCCCCGCTGTCCTCAATCAGGGGGCACACGATATATGCCTGCCTGCCCTGGTTAAGTTCATTTGCGATAAATCCAATCATATCGTTATATTTGGAACCGTGAATCAGATATGTTTTGATTTCCTTGCGGCCGGGCGGAAGCTCATCCACAACAGAAATATCCGTATGCCCAAACAAAACGAGCGAAAGCGTACGCGGAATAGGCGTTGCCGACATAATCAGCGTATGGACCTCCTGCCTGCCTCCGGAAAGTGCCGCACGCTGCTTTACGCCAAAACGATGCTGTTCATCCGTGATAATAAGGCCTAAATTCTCAAAAGAAATATCTCCATATAAGAGTGCGTGCGTTCCTATGATGATTTTCAGAGTGCCATCAGCCACTTTTTCTCGCAACTCGCTTTTCTTTTTTGCGGTCAGTGCACCGGTCAGGCAAACGATTTTCTCTTCAGGAAACAATTTTAACGCTGTTTCGTAGTGCTGCCGGGCCAGGATTTCAGTCGGCGCCATCAATATGCTTTGATAGCCATTTTGATACATACAATACATAGCAAAAAAAGCAATCACCGTTTTTCCGCTGCCTACGTCGCCCTGAACGAGGCGGTTCATCACCTGCTCTCCCGTCAGATCGTTTTCAATTTCACGCATGACGCGCTTTTGCGCTCCTGTCAATTCAAATGACAAATATCTGGAAAACTCTTCAAGAAAACTGCCTTCGATACGTATCCGGTTTTGTAAACGTTTTTCCTCTCCAAGCAATTCAAGCATACGGTTAAATAACAAAAGTTCGTCAAATATAATCCGCAGACGCGCCTTTTCCGCCCGTTCAGCAGTTTCCGGAAAATGTACTTCGCGAAGAGCCTCTTTGAGCCCAAACAGCTTATTTTTTCGCAGAAAAACATCTGAATAGACCTCTGTAAATTCTGCAGTGTGCAAGGCCTCCCGCAAAAATTTCCGGAGCATATTTTGTGTGAGGCCTGCCGTCAACGGATAAATGGGCAAAAAAGATTCTTGCGGTTTTTTGAAATAGAGTTCGGGCGAGGTAATGCGGACTTTCCCAAACTTTTGTTCCAATTTTCCGTAGATATAAATTATATTCCCCGGGACGATATTGTTTTTGATATAAACTTGATTGAAAATATCGACAATTGCAATCCCCGTTCCATCCGAGACTTGAAAAGAAGTGATTTCAAGCTTATACCGCGGACGCCTCACTTGGGGCTGTGAAAGGATTTTAACTTTAAAAAAAGCAGTTTCTCCAAAACTTACGTCCCGTATTTTTTTGCAGTGCGAGAAATCTTTATAGGCGCGCGGCAAATAGTAAAGCAAATCCTTTACCGTTGAGATTTCCACTTTTTGTAATAATTCCGCCGTTTTTTCGCCTACGCCGGGAAGACTGCGTACCGATTCATTTAGCTCCATTCAAACTCCCACTTTGATGCTTTTCAAAGAAAAAAGCCGACATATTTGCCGGCTTTTGCCACAAGATCATATCATTCCACCGAAATGATGTACGGATAGACCGGCTGCCCACCGTAATGCACCTCTACATCACAATCCGTGAACGCTTCACCGCATAACTCCTCAAGTTCATTTGCCTGGCCTTCGTTTGCGTCCTCACCATAATAAATGGTAATCAATTCCGAATCTTTATCCGCCATCTTACCGAGAAGACTGGCAAATACATCTTTCAGGTCGGTACCGTTCGCTACAATGTCACTTTCGGAAATTCCAATCAAGTCATCTCGTTTGATGCTGTTTCCGTTTATTTTAGTGTCGCGCACAGCATGCGTAATCAGCCCCGTTTTTACTTCGCTGATAACCCTGTCCATGCGCTTTACATTCGCCTCCAGATCGGCCTCTGGATCATAAGCGACCGCTGCTGCAATCCCCTGCGGAATAGACTTTGTCTTTAACACTACCACATTCTTTTCACTCATTTCCGCTGCCTGTTCCGCTGCCAAAATGATATTTTTATTATTCGGGAGTACAATAACGTTATTGGACGGCGCTTCCTCTACCGCTCTTAAAATATCATCCGTGGATGGATTCATAGACTGCCCGCCTTCGACGAATGCTTCAATTTGCCAATCTTGAAAAATCGTCTTGATTCCATCACCTGCCGTAACCGCCACAACAGCAATTTGCTTTAATTCTTTTTGCTCCGCGACGTTAATATCAGGGGCAAGTTCGGAAAGTTCGCGGTGCTGCTCGCGCATATTGTCAATCTTGATATGGCTGAGTTCTCCTAAAATCTGCGCATACTGAAGTGCCAATCCAGGTTCGTTGGTATGTACGTGGGTTTTTACAAGAGTCAGATCCCCAACCACAAGTACGCAGTCGCCTATTTTCGAAAGATTATTTCGATAAGTATCGATGTCGCGTTCTTTTACCTCAGGATAGAGGTTCTTAATGAAAAATTCCGTACAATAGCCAAATTGGATATCTTCAGTTCCAGCATCGAGATTTGTAAAATCAACGACCACACCATCGGAATCCAGAATATTTTCAGAATCAACTTCTACACCGTCCAGAACGGCCTTGAGACCCATTATAATAGCCAGAAACCCTGCGCCGCCTGCATCCACCACGCCGGCCTCCTTGAGTACCGGAAGCTGTTCAGGGGTTTCTTTCAAGGCCTTCTCACCCTCCTGAATAACATATTCAAGCTGTGCATACAGGTCGTCTGATTTTTCGGCCATGAGTTCCGCTGCTTCAGCCATTTTCGTCGCGACAGTGAGAATCGTACCTTCTTTGGGTTTCATCACCGCCTTATATGCGTAATCAACGCCGTTGCGGAAAGCTGCCGCAAAGATGGAAGTATCAATTTTGCCGTCTGCTTTCGAAAGCGTGTCCGCAACCCCGGCAAAAATCTGTGAAAGAATCACGCCGGAATTTCCGCGTGCGCCTTTCAGTGCACCCAGGCTTAATGCCTGCACGATGGCTTTCATATCAGAAGGATCTGCCGCCGCTACTTCTTTTGCCGCTGAAATCATCGTAAGCGACATATTCGTTCCCGTATCGCCATCCGGCACGGGAAATACGTTCAGCGCATCCAAAGCATCCTTGTTTTTTTCAAGGGTGGCGGCAGCCCCCACAATCATGTCTTTAAATTGCTGCCCATCCAGCAGTTCGATCAATTCGAGTTCCCCCTTAGATTTGGATCCCCTGTACAATAATATCTACGCTCTGTACATTGAGACCCGTTTCTTTTTCAATTGAGTATTTCACTTTGTCGATAATATTTTCCGCTACCGCTGACAAAGAAACGCCGTATTTCACCGTAATATACAGTTCTACAACGATATTCTCGGATCCGTCGGTTTTAATCCGCACTCCTTTTTTTAAATTATCGCCTTTAAATAAATTGGAAATCATTTCCGTAATATTTTTTTGCGACATTCCAACAAGGCCATAGCATTCGAGCGCGCTGTACCCTGCAATCGATGCAATATAGTCTTCCGTATAGGTTACCGTTCCCAAATCGATCTTTAAACTTGCACTCATGAGAAAACCTCCTAATGGTTTATTAATAGTTATTATATAACAACTTTTTATCAATATCAATCGCATATCCGTCCAAAGGAAAGCAAATTAACGTACATTTCCAAAAAACACTTGCATTCGAAGGCCATTAATGGTAAAATAAACGCTGTTTGAACGTATACACCAAGAGGGAGGTGTTTTAGATGGCAAAATATTGTGAGATTTGTTCAAAAGGCGTTTCATCCGGCAACAAGGTCAGTCACTCGCACAGAACGTCAAAAAGAATCTGGGCTCCCAACGTACAGCGTGTCAGAGTCATTGAAAATGGGACTCCCACAAGAAAGTACGTATGCACACGTTGCCTTCGTTCCGGAAAAGTCGAACGCTACGTGTAATTCAAAATCATGACAATATTTAGGACAGATGCTCTGGCATCTGTCCTGTTTTTATTGTTTATCCTTGCAAATAAATACGAAATCGTCGCTTTCAATTACAGCGTGTTTTTTTTGAAATACGTTGCTTACTCCACGCGGTTTTTCATTTGTCAGAACCAGGCGGTCCAATGGATAATATAAACCGCGGGCAGTTACTACTGCCTGCTTATTCATAGGAATAATTGATATGGTCTGCCCTTCGTTTCCGAATAAATCGAATGTTCCGCGGTGGAGGCTGATTTCCTGCTCATCATCTTCCATCGTCAGGATGGCTCCCTTATTCATGGCATATTTTAGCAACATAAGATTGGAAAGCAGATGGTCAATCCGTCCTCCCGTCGCTCCAAGAAGCAATATTTGATCCGCCCCACGTTCCACCGCTTCATCCACTGCGAGCGCTGTATCTGTCTCGTTTTTTTCTGCCGGAGCCGTCACCAGAATGCTTTTTTCCCGATAAGACTCTAAAAGTCCCGCATCCACAGAGTCCATATCCCCTACAATAAGATGCGGCGTTACACCATATTCCTGAAAAATCCGCAATCCACCATCAATCGCAATCGTAAGGTCTGCATCGCGGACTGCGCGTAAAAACAGCCCGCGATGCGGCGCAAGGCCAGACGCAACCAATAAAGCTTTCATTTTTACTCGCCCCGCAATACACGTACCGCTTGTGCCGGATCTTCCGCGCCAAATACTGCGCTGCCAGCAACAAGAACAGTTGCTCCCGCCTCCCGCAGCCGGGTACAATTTTTCATATCAACGCCACCATCCACTTCAATATCAATTTTCTTACCCGTTGTGTCAATCATTGTACGAAGATCCTCCACTTTCTGCATTATAGCTGGAATAAAGCTTTGTCCTCCGTATCCCGGGTTTACCGACATTAATAAAATCATATCTACGTCATCCAGAACATACTTCACCATTTCCAGCGGCGTTGCAGGATTTAAAACAGCTCCCGGCTTTTTCCCACATTGTGCAATTTGCTTTAAAACGCGCTGCAAATGATCCGTTGCTTCGGCATGCACTGTAATGAAGTCTGCACCAGCCTGCGCAAAACGCTCAATATAGCGTTCCGGCTGCACAATCATTAAATGTACATCGAGCGGTATATCCGTAATTTCATTGAGGCGGGAAATCATTTGAAATCCAAATGAAATATTGGGAACAAATACGCCATCCATAATATCGCAATGAAGATAATCCGCGCCCGCACGTTCCATCATCCGCACGCCCTGCTCCATGTTACAAAAATCTGCCGACAGTAAAGAAGGTGCTACTTTCGTCATATCATTTTTCCTCCAAAGAATGAATAATCCGCAAATACCGTTCGTAACGTTCGCGGTTAATTTCTCCTGTTTCTACTGCCTGCTTCACACCGCAATCCGGTTCACGGTCATGCAGGCAGGAGATAAATCTGCACTGTTTTCCAAAAGTACAGAATTCAGGATAATATCCTGCGATTTCGTCTTTATTTAAATTCATTTCAAACATCGAAAAGCCGGGGGTATCCACCACGTAGGCATCACAATTCTCGACATAAAACAATTCTGCCTGGCGTGTTGTATGTTTGCCGCGATCCGTCTTTTTACTCAGCCCGCCCGTTTCCAGCCCGAAAGATTCATCAAGCCGATTAATCAGCGAAGATTTACCAACCGCCGACTGGCCCGCAAGGCATACGCACTTTCCGCGAATTTTTTCTTCCAACAAATCAATACCCTCATGGTCTTTCGCAGATGTAAGAATCGTATCATAGTATGCATACTGCTTTTCCAGTTCCTGCGCATATTGGAAATCCATATCTGTTTTGTTGATTACAATTACCGGATGGATCCCGCTTTGTTTCGCCTGAATCAACAATTTATCCGCAAGCAGCAAATCGGGCATAGGCTTCCCCGCAGAAAGGACAAGGAGCATTCTGTCGAGATTCGCTACGGCAGGACGCTTCATCGCATTCTTGCGCGGCAATATCTCCTCAATCGAACTATATCCCGAAAGATCTGCAAAGTCCACAAGATCTCCAACCATAGGCTTCATTTTTTCCTTTCGAAACCGGCCGCGCGCTTTGCATTCGTGAACGCTGCCTTCTTCGTCGCTGACATAATAAAAGCCGCCGATTCCTTTTATAATTCTTCCCCTGATAAGGCTTTACCTCCTTGTGAATTCTACGCTTTCCGTCTTAACTTGGATACCGTCCAAAAAGATTACAATATCCTTCTGAATGGTCTCTTCATCGGAATCCATAATGATTGTGCCAGTCGGTTCAATCGCATGATCTCCCGATTCTACCATCGTATCATAAATAATATAGTAAACAGGGGTTCCATCGATGTCGCCGGGGACGCCGATGCGAAGCGAAGTGGCATCCTTTGGGATATTCAGGTCAATGGGCTCGCTAAGCCGGTATCTTCTTCCTTCCGGTTCAGGAATCGTAAGCATAACGGGCTTGTCGGTAGCCAATTCCGTATTTTCCTGCGGACTCTGGGAAATTACGACGCCTTTCTGTTCGCTGCTTCCCTTCTCATAAATGAAAAACAGGCTCAAATCCCTAAGTTTCAGAACACCCAATGCGTCTGCAATATTCATACTCTGCACATTGGGAATCACAACCTTTTGGACGTCCGGCGAGGCTTTTACTGTAAGCCACACACTCCCGCTCTGGGTCACAGATTCCCCTGCTGCAGGATGCTGCTCGATTACGTATCCGACAGGCATATCGCCTTTTGTATCTTCGACGATTTGATTTAATTCAATCCCGTTTTCCAACAATATCTTTCTTGCCTGCGTTATGTCCATATCCGTGACATTCGGCATAATATCGGATCCGGTCCCGTTACTTACAACGAGCGTCAGCGGATCTTCTTTCTTAAAAGCCGTTCCTGCTGCCGGATCCTGCCGTATAACAACACCTTTTTCCGCTTCCGAAGAATTTTCATAGGTTATCGTTGGCATGGACGTTATCTTCTGGGCGGCCTCAACGGCATTTTTCTCCGTCATACCCACAAAGTTTTGCAAGGGAACAGGACGCTCCGCATTAAAATTGATTACAGCGCTCACAATTGCTATAATAGCGAAAACAACAACTGCCGCAACTCCAAATGTCAGAATCAACCGTTTTACGCTTTGTTTTGAGCGTTTTGCATGCGCTTCCTCAAGATGCTGCTGTGTCCGTTTGCTTTCGCTGTATTTAACATATTCTCCATCCGGTTCGGACAGGCACCGCTGCAGATCTTCATACATGTTAAACGCAGATTTATACCGAAAATGTTTATCCTTTTGCGTTGCTTTTTGGATAATCTTATTGATGCTTTCCGGAATCGATGGCATTTCATCCCGTGCGTCAGGCATCGGATCGTTGATATGCTTCAATGCAATGGCAACAGAGGTATCCGCGTCAAACGGCACTTTACCAGTCACCATTTCATAAATCAAAATTCCTAGGGAATAAATATCGGAGCGCTTATCTACCCGCTCTCCGCGCGCCTGCTCTGGGGAAAAATAATGGACGGAACCCATAACGCTTCCTTCTTCCGCCGTAATTGTATTTTGCGCAAGATTTCGCGCGATTCCAAAATCTGCAATATAAGGTTCGCCCGTCATATCGATCATTACGTTATGCGGCTTGATATCCCTGTGCACAAATCCCTTTACATGCGCATATTCCAAGGCGAGGCAAATCTTTTTTGCTACGGCAACCGCATATTTGATTGGCAATGGCCCATTGACATTAATCAGGTGTTTCAGCGTCTTCCCTTCGATAAGGTCCATTACAATATAATAGGTTCCGTTATCGAGCCCTGCGTCGTAGGCACGGATAATATTTGCATGGCGAAGTTTGGCTGCAGCCTGCACTTCCTTTTTGAAACGCTGCACAAATTCTTCGTTTTCCGTGAGTTCTGGTTTCAGAACCTTCACGGCAACGATCTGTTTTGTGAGTTCGTCCATTGCCTTATAAATATATGCGGAACCACCCGAATCTATCTGTTCGATCAACCGATAACGTCCGGCAAGCACCGTATCCGGTCCGATCATGGCGTACTCCCTTCTTGCGTGCGCTGTGCGAGTACAACCGAAATATTATCTTTTCCGCCGCCGGCAAGCGCTACGTCAACAAGCTTCTGCGCTTTCTCTTCAAGACTATCTGGAGCAGACAGAATATCAAACATAATTTTTTTATTCGTATAATTGGATAATCCGTCCGAACACAACAAAAGAATATCGTCATTCTTCCATTCAATCGTGAAAAAATCAACCTCAACATCCTTCATCCCGACAGAACGTGTAATGATATTCTTGAATGGATAATCTTCTGCCGCTCCTTTTTTGATAACACCACTGTCTATAAGGTGCTGCACATAGGTGTGGTCTTTGGTAACTTTACAAATATCATCCGCGCTTTTATGGTAGGCGCGTGAATCTCCCACCTGGGCAATGGTGATTTTATCTCCCTCGAACGCAGCAAAAGTAAGAGTTGTTCCCATTCCCTGAAAAGCCGGTTCTTTTTCTACCGCATCAATCAGGCGTTGGTTTACAAAACGGACCGCATCCAAAATTTGCTTCTCACTTAAATGCTCTTCGTTCAAACCTTTGATATAGCGTTCAAGCTCAGTGCACACCATTCCGCTTGCTACTTCCCCGGCCGCATGCCCGCCCATGCCGTCCGCCACGAGCATATAATAAGGCTTTCCCCTATCATGAACCAGGATAGAATCTTCATTTGTCGTTCTGACCTTGCCGATGTGGCTCAATGCTACCGTTTTCATGCCTTGCCCTCATTTTCGCCAATATATTGCTGCCTAAGCTGTCCGCAAGCTCCTGCAATATCGCCGCCCATAGACTTTCTGACCGTAGCGGAAATTCCTTCCTTTTCCAGCATTGCGCAAAATGCATAAACCTTGCGCTTGTCCGGTGCTTTTAGCTTCAGGCCGTCGTTTCCGTTAAGTGGAATCAGGTTTACGTGGCAATTCATACCATGCAGGATATCTTTTAACAAAAAAACATCTTCTTTTGTATCGTTAAAACCGTCAATTATGGCATACTCTATTATAATACGGCGGCCCGTTTTTAAAAAGTAGGTTTTTGCCGCACTGAGTATTTCATGTATTTTATATTTTTGGGCAGTCGGCATAATCTGTATCCGTTTTTCGTCCGAAGCAGCATGCAGGGAGATAGAGAGTGTGACGCCGAGCCCTTCTTCCGCGAAACGTTCTATTCCCTCCACCAGACCGCAGGTCGAAAGGGAAATTCCCCTTAACCCGATTCCCATTCCGGCAGAATTGTTTACCATGCGGATAAATTTCACAACATTTTCGTAATTGTCAAATGGCTCCCCCATTCCCATCAGGACAATATTATTTATATTCCGTCCCTCGCCCTGGGCCGCATTTACCGCAACTACCTGCGCGAGAATCTCGCCTGCTGTAAGATTTCGCTTCCATCCATCTTTGCACGAGGCACAAAACGCACATCCCATCCTGCATCCAACCTGTGTAGAGATACATACGGTATTTCCGTATTCCTTTTGCATAAATACACTTTCTACCGTGCTTCCGTCCTCATAGCGAAACAAGTATTTCCTGGTACCGTCTGCCGCCGTGAGTACGCGGCATGTTTCTGCATATCCCTCCGTATAGCTTCGGCGCAGCTTCCCGCGCAGCGCTATGGAAAGATCTGTCATTTCTTCAATTGGTTTTTGTAGAGCAAGCCACTTTATTACTTGCTTTGCGTGAAAAGCTTTTTCTCCGATCCGCTCAAACTCTTCCTTTAATTCTCTCAGGCTAAAATCCATCAAAATTTTTTTCATATCCGTTTCAGCCTCGCCATAAAAAATCCATCGATACTGTCAATATGTGGGAAAAGCTGCAACATTCCGGTATCTGTCCGTTCCTTCAGCTCTCCGGGCAAAAATGGGCTTAGTATATCTTCCTCAAATTCCGGATGGCGCTTTAAAAAATCGTGGATATTCTCCTCATTTTCATCACGGTCAATCGTGCAGGTAGAATAGAGCAGTGTTCCGCCTGGCTTCACATAGGAAGAACAAGTTTCAAGAATATTACGTTGAATTTGTACAAGCTCCGGGATATCTTCTTCTTTCTTAAAAATTTTGATGTCAGGCTTCCGGTATAAAAGGCCAAGGGCGCTGCACGGCACATCCGCAAGCACTACGTCAAAAGCTTCCCTCCATTCGTCCCGATATTTCGAGGCATCAGCAATATGAATTTCGGCATTTTTTACGCCCAGCCGTTCAAAGGTACGCTTCATGAGGTTTGCCCTGTGTTCATGCAGCTCCACGGAAACAACCGCTCCTTCCCGTGCAAACCAGGCGGCATAGGCGCTTTTTCCGCCCGGGGCGGCACATGCGTCAAAAACCGTATTTGTTTTGCCGATTCCGGCTGCGCACACTGTCACCTGGGATGCTTCTCCTTGCACCGCCACCTGTCCTTCCAGGAATTCAGGCATTTGGTCGACAGCCGTCATTCCTTTTATATAATGCGCATCCTCGCAATAAAGACCGGGCAAAGACTCCATGGGGAAAAAATCTGATTTTAAACGGTTCAGGCGCACACAGGTCAATGAACGATCGCCTGTATAGCTCATCATTTGTTCGGCTTGTTCCTCGCCATATTCACGAATATATTTTTCACAAAGCCACTTGGGATAACTGTAAAACACATGGAAATATTCCACGGGATCCTCATCCCGGTCCGGGTACTGTATTTTCCCAAAATTTTTAGATAAATTGCGCAAAACGGCGTTTACAAAGCCTTTGAGCTGCCGTTTTCCAGATTTCTCCGCGAGTTTTACACTTTCATTTACCGCCGCCGAAACGGGCACTGACTCAAAAAATAAAAGCTGGCAGGCTCCGAGGCGCAAAATATTCAGAATGACGGAATGGACCCGCTTAGCCGTAATAAATTGCCGAAGTACGTAATCAATACGGAACAAGTTTTCAATTGTCGTATTCGCAAGCGCAGTAATAAAGCGCTTATCTTCCACGCTCCAGCCCGTGGATAATACGCGCTTACATTCCAAATTCAGATAACTTTCGTTTTTCAGCACATTTGATATAATCTCAAGCGCCGCCTGTCTTGCATTCAATCTTTACCGTTCTCCCTGTCTTTCAAATACATATCCGACCTCAAGAGCCCTGCCGCACAAACAGTCCCTTGCATCCATACAGCGGGAGCCGCAGCGCTTTAATTCTTCGATGGAAACCATTCCGTCCGCCGACCGGATTCCAAGCCCCCGCTTACTGTCCGCATATAATATAGTCCCGCATGGTTCGGATCCAGAATATTCATGCACAGCAACTCGGTAGACTTTTATTTTTTCATCATGATACATCATATAGGCTCCCGGCGCCGGATTGGTTCCACGCACAAAGTCGCGGATTTCGTTTCCATTTTTTGTAAAATCAATTTCTCCAAATCCGCGTTTAAACATCGGAAAATACGTTGCCTCCGCTTCATTCTGCGGCGTACGCACAAGCGTTCCGTCCGCAAGTTTTTGGAGTGTTTTTTCCAATACCTCTGCTCCCAAGATGCTGAGTCTATCATAAAGACCGCCAGCTGTCATTTCTTCTGGGATATCGATGCTCTCCTGTTCCAGAATATCGCCTGCATCGAGGGCAAGCGCAGTGTACATCGTTGTTACACCCGTTTTCTTTTCGCCGTTGATAATGGCCCATTGAATAGGGGCGGCTCCGCGTAGCTTGGGCAGCAGCGACGCATGCACATTGATGCAGCCATAGCCGGGAATTGCAAGAATCTCTTCTGTCAGAATATGCCCGAATGCCGCCGTAATCATTACATCGGGAGCCAGTTCTTTCAAGAGGGAAACTCCCTCCTGCACACGGATTTTTTCAAATTGATATACGGGAATCCCCGCTTCTTCCGCAACGACTTTAACAGGCGGAGGCGTCAGTTTATGCCCTCTCCCGGCTTTTCGGTCCGGCTGCGTAATGACAGCCGCAACATTATATTTTTCCCGAATCAGCATTTTAAGGGAAGGGACTGCAAAAGCAGGCGTCCCCATAAAAACAATCTTAAAGTTCTTGTTCATCCACATTCTCTCCGGTTTCGTCCGGCTCCACGCGCTCCACCATTTTGTCTGTAAATAAAATCCCGTCCAGGTGATCGATTTCGTGCGCAAAGGCGCGTGCCAGAAGGTCTTCTCCCGTATATTCATGTTCTACGCCGTTCCGGTCCAATGCACGCACTGTAATCTTAGCCGGACGAATCACATATCCTACGTCGTCAGGGAGGGACAGGCAACCCTCTTCCACTCGCTGTTGTCCTTCGGATTGCACGATGACCGGATTGATGAGCTCCATAAGCCCTTCCCCCACGTCGATTACCACAACGCGCCGCAATACTCCTACCTGGGGAGCCGCAAGGCCGACTCCACGGGCTTCATACATTGTTTGTGCCATATCATCCAAAAGATCTGTAATATGCTTGTTGATTTTTGTTACAGGACGCGAGGTCTTCCGCAGCCTCGGATTATCCTTTAAAAGTATGGTTCTTGTTGCCATATGATTCCTCCGTCACGCCATATTGACCGGATTGATATCGATGCCGGTCAGTACGTTTACATATTTCGTTTGATTGAATAACGTATAAATTTGCCCGACCAGCCCTTCATCGTTTTTTAA
Source organism: Christensenella tenuis (assembly GCF_014287795.1). Taxonomy (GTDB): domain Bacteria; phylum Bacillota; class Clostridia; order Christensenellales; family Christensenellaceae; genus Christensenella; species Christensenella tenuis. Next base: position 364,435 of record NZ_JACOON010000001.1, on the reverse strand, counting down.
ATGAATCAGTATGTGATACCGTTCCATATCACGAATCCGTTTAATTGCTGCTTCGGATGCCTTTATACTTATTATACCACGTTTATGCGGCAATAGCACCGCTTTTAATTTCCCGATGAAATCCTTCACGGCAGCGATTACCTGTTCTTCCTTCTGCCCGGAAAACTGAAGCTGAACATACGTGGAAAAAGGCGGAAGCTGTGCCATTTCCCGCAAAGCGATTTCCTCGTTGTAAAATCCTACGTAATCATGATATTTCGCATGCTGCACCGCATAATGCATCGGATTGTAAGTTTGCAGGATAACTGTTCCCGGCTCTTTTCTGCCCGCACGTCCGGCAATCTGTGTAATATGGCAGAAGGTGCGTTCCGCACTGCGGTAATCCGGAATATTCAGCATTGTATCTGCTGCAAGAATGGCGGATAGCGTCACGTCACGGAAATCAAATCCTTTTGTAATCATCTGTGTACCGATCAGGATATCCGCTTTATGGGCTGCAAAATCCTCAAACAGCTTGATGTGAGCATCCTTATTTCCCATAGTATCGAGATCCATACGCAGAATGCGCGCGTAGGGAAACAGTCCTTTCACTTGTTCCTCGATTTGCTGCGTCCCCATACCAAAATATTTCAAATGCGGTTTCCCGCATTCCGGGCATACTGTCTCCGGCGTCTTTGTCCGTCCACAGTAATGGCATTTCAGGATATCCTGCGCTTTATGATAAGTCATTGTCACGTCACAGCTATCACATTTCACTACATAGCCGCATGATCGGCACATAACAAATGTGGAATATCCCCGCCGATTCAAAAACAACATCGCCTGCTTTCCGTCAGCAAGCGTGCGCTCAAGTTCATCATATAATCTGCCGCTGATTGCCGTTCGATTGCCGTTTTTTAATTCATTGCACATATCCACGATATCAACGGCGGGAAGCTGCAGGCCAAAAAGCCTGTTGGGCATCTTTAATATTTCATATTCGCCACGGATCCCTCGAAAATAGGTTTCAATTTGCGGCGTCGCACTCCCCAGAATCAAAATTGCATCATTGAGGCGGCAGCGCTCCTTTGCAATTTCATGCGCCGTATATTTCGGGTAATTATCTGCCTTGTAGCTTGTTTCATGCTCTTCGTCTATGATAATAACTCCAAGGTTTTCAAGCGGCGCAAATACCGCTGAGCGCGCCCCAAGTACAATTTTAGCTTTCCCGCGTTTTACCTTCATCCACTCGTCGAACCGCTCTCCTGCCGAAAGACCGGAATGAAACACGGCGATTTCCTCGTCAAACCGCTGCTTCAGGAACGTATAGGTTTGGGGTGTAAGGGAAATTTCAGGGACGAGCAGAATAGCTGTTTTCCCCCGCGCAAGGCAGTCGCGCATTACCCGAATATAAATTTCCGTCTTTCCACTTCCCGTTACCCCGTGCAGTAAAAAACGCTTTCCCCCAGCCCGAATACGGTCCAGAATTTCCTTTTGTTTTTCGGTAAGGCCGTAATCGTCAATACGGATGACCTTCTTTTGGAAAGGAATCCGGGCAATTTCGGCACGAACCAGCTCCACAGCCCCTTTTTTTTCAAGGGATTTCACCGCGGATCCGTTTAACTCCGACGCAGGCAATTCCCCCTGTTCCTTTAAAAGGGAAAGCGTTTCCCATTGCCTCGGATATTTAACGCTCCCATCCTTTTTGAGTAACCCTTCCTCCACACGCTGCAACGCCGGTCCGCTCAAAAGCAGGCGGACCCTAGTTTGTGTTTTAACCGAGACCCGTCCTCCACGCACTTGCGCGGGAAGCATGAAGCGGAGTGCGGCTGCGAGTGTCGTATTGTATTTCTGTTTAATAAAGCTGGCAAGTTTGATTTGTTCCTCTGTGAGCGCACAAAAATCATCAAGTGGACAAATAATTTCCTTGATTTTATTCGCTTCATACTCAGACGTTTCTTCAAGGCCGATTACAATGCCTTCCGTATCCCGCATATGGCCAAAGGGAACCCTGACGCGCATGCCTGGACGGATATTCATTTTTTCAGGAATGTTGTATTCAAATACACGGTCTACCTGTGTGTGGGAAATATCTACAATAACCCGGGCATACAATGATCCGTTTCCTCCATTTCAAAATAGCGCTCCTAAAAGAGCGCTATCCGCCGTCAGATATTTTTTGCGATTTCCGTAAGGATACGGTCCGCCAAATTGCGTTTGGTATCTTTTTCGAGATGTACGGCGGCTCCTTTTTCCGTATAAATCGAAACCGCATTATATTCGCTGTCAAAACCAGTTTCCGGACCAGATACATCATTTGCGATAATCATATCCAAATTCTTACGGCTGAGTTTATCTTTCGCATATCCTTCAAGATTCTGCGTCTCTGCTGCAAACCCGGCCAGGAAGGCCTGCTTGTCTTTCCCAAGTTCCGCAAGGATATCTTTCGTTCTGGTCAGATCTATCCTGAGCCTCTCCTGTTTTTTCATTTTGTGTTCTGCGCAGGTTACAGGCGTATAATCTGCTACGGCTGCGCACATGATGATAATATCCGCCTTGTCTTTCAGGGACATAACGCTCTGGTACATTTCTTCCGCGCTTTGTACCGGATAAACTTCTACTCCCCGTGGTCTTTCAAGAGCGACAGGCCCTGAAATGAGCAAAACCTCTGCGCCGCGTGCAACTGCCGCAGCCGCAAGCGCGTAGCCCATGCGCCCTGAGGAACGGTTTGTCAGGTAACGCACCGGATCAATCGCTTCTCTCGTTGGTCCTGCCGTAATTAGGAATTTTCTACCGCTAAAATCACCTTTTTTTTTAAGCGCTTTCTCTACAGCAGATAAAATATCGGCCGGTTCAAGCATACGGCCCGCTCCTGTTTGTCCGCAGGCAAGTTCTCCTTCTGCGGCAGGAAGTACAATATAACCGCGATCTTTTAAAATCTGCAAGTTAACCCGCGTAGCAATATTCTCAAACATTGCCGTATTCATCGCCGGCGCGATGAAGATTGGGCACGTACACGCAAGTAAGGTCGTCGTCAGCATGTTATCCGCGATCCCACACGCGAGTTTTGCAATCGTATTAGCCGTAGCAGGCGCCACAATCGCAATGTCTGCCTTCTGGGCAAGGGCAATATGTTCCACCTCCCATGGCTTTTCACGCGAAAACAAATCTATTGCTACCGCATTTTTGCTCAATGTTTCAAAAGTAAGAGGTGCGACAAAGCGAGTGGCCGCTTCCGTCATCACGACATCCACGTCCGCTCCTTCCTTTTTCAACATACTTACAAGATTGGCGGCCTTATAGGCAGCAATGCCGCCCGTTACGCCCAAAAGGACGTTTTTTCCATCCAGCATCTTTATTTGATTCCATCTGTTACGCGAATATACGTTACTTTATCGTGCAAAATTTCATCAACAGCCTGCGAGACAGGATTTTTATCAGCTGGTTCCGTCAGCGGCTGCGCGCCGTCTATGAGCTGCCGCGCACGTTTTGCCGTTTCAACAATCAACGTATACCTGCAATCTACTTTTGCCAATAAATCATTCAATTCCAAATGTATCATAAAATAAAACCTCCGTTAACCTTTCTCTATCATTTGCCTGACTTCCGAAACCGCCGTCATCAGGTCGTCATTTACTACCGAATAATCGTATTTGTCCGCAAGTTCCATCTCAGCTTTTGCTTTGCCAAACCGTTTATTAATCTGCTCTTCCGTTTCCGTACCACGGCCACGAAGCCGGGCGAGGAGCACTTCCTCCGAAGGAGGCAGAATAAAGATCATCATTGTGTCGGGATAATTCTTTTTTACTTGCAAAGCGCCCTGTACGTCAATTTCAAGAATTACATTTTTTCCTTCGTTCAATTTCCCCAATACATAATCCTTGGGCGTCCCGTAATAGCAGCCAAATACGTCTGCATACTCCAGAAACTGCTGATCCGAAATCATCCGCTCAAACTCTTCCCTGGATTTATAAAAATAATTTACCCCTTCCTTTTCCTGGCCGCGTGGTGCGCGTGTTGTGCAGGAAATGGAAAGCTCGTATTGTCCGCTTTTCAAAAGCTGATCCACAATCGTTCCCTTGCCGGCGCCTGACGGCCCGGAAATTACGATCAATTTCCCTGTTTTTCCCATAAGTTAAACTTCCTCAATCATCAGAATCATCCGTATCTTTTGTCACAATGCGGTTCGCAACCGTTTCAGGCTGCACAGCTGACAAGATTACATGGTCACTGTCCATGATTACAACCGCACGCGTACGCCTCCCGTAGGTTGCGTCAATCAGCCTCCCCGCTGCGCGTGCCTCTGAAATAATGCGCTTAATGGGTGCCGACTCAGGACTGACGATTGCAACCAGCCGGTTTGCCGAGGCAATGTTACCAAAGCCAATGTTAATAAGTTTAATTGCCATGCTATGCTCCTATTCGATATTCTGTATCTGCTCCCTGATTTTTTCTACTTCCCCTTTACCGGCAATGACCTGTTTTAAGATATCGCCGTCCTGCGTCTTAGAACCAATGGTATTGAATTCACGGTTCAATTCCTGCACGATAAAGTCCATGTTACGGCCCTGAGGCGTATCTTCTTCTGCCGCGGCCTTAAATTGTTTCACATGGCTTCTCAGGCGCACCAGTTCTTCGGTAATATTACACCTGTCCGCATAAAACGCTACTTCCTGCGCAAGGCGTTGTTCATCAACTTCTGTGCCGTCAAGAAGCTCTTGCAACCGCTCTTTCAATTTCATTTTATATTCATAAACCACAATATCTTCCTTGGAAGCAATATTGTTGACGTAAACAAGAATTGTATCGAGACGCTTAAGCATATCCTTTTTCAGCTGCTCTCCTTCTTTTTCACGTGCCTGTTTCAGTTCACAGAGGGCCGCATCGAGGTTTGTAAACAACAGCTTTCTCAGAGCGTCTTCGTCTGAGTTTTCATCTTCATAGGTCACTGCATCGGGAAGCCTCATCAGGCTTGTCACAGTAAGATCATTTTCAATCCCATATTGCTTGCTGATCCCTTCCGCTGCTTTCATATATGCGGTAATGAGCGGCATGTCTATAACCACGTTTTTTGCATCCTCGCGCTCAGACGAATAATAGATAAATACATCTACCCTTCCCCTGCTTACATTTTGCTTGATATATTTGCGTACCTCATCTTCCAAAAAAACCATGAAGCGTGGTTCGCGGATGCTGATATCGAGAAAGCGATGGTTAACCGTTTTGATCTCTACCCGCAGTTTTCTGCCGTCCTCCGCAATTTCACTTTTCCCAAAGCCCGTCATGCTTTTCAAACGCGCATACCTCTTTCAAAAAAATTATTGGCTATTATTATAGCACAATCATAGACCTCTTTCCAATACCTTGTATAATTCATCCGCCGGATACGGAGTAATTTCACGTTTGCTTCCCGCAGACAAATCATAAACTCCTTCTTCTCCAGCTTTTCCAATCACTGCGGCGGGCACACCATTTGCCCTCATTTCCTTTACGACCTGATTCCCATCCTTAGCTGCAATCATCATGCTCCCTGAAGAAATCAGCCCATAGACATCCAGCCCATAGTACCGGCAGATCTTTTTGGTCAAAGGAAGCACGGGGACAGCCGAAAGATTGATACGCGCTCCCGTGCCCGATGCCTCGCACATCTCGCATACCGCACCGAGAATGCCGCCTTCCGTGATATCATGCATCGCATGGACACCTTCTATCTTTGCCGCAATCTCACCATCTCTTACGACACTCAGTGATTCTTTTATTTTGGAAAGCTGTTCCTGTTCGCCGGCCGTGAGACCGAGTTCCCCGGCAAAATCCGAACCGATAATTGCTGTTCCTTCAAGCCCCGCATATTTTGTCATGATAAGGTCATCGCCCGGAAGAACATCTGCCGTTTTAAACATTTTTCCCTTGACGACAGGCTTGCCGATCATCGTTACCGAAACTACCATACGCGTCACACTATCCGTAACTTCTGTATGCCCGCCGATAATATCAATGCCAAGCGGCCGCGCCGTATGTGCCAGTTCATTCATCAGCGTTCGGATCTGTTCTTCTTCCGCTGTAGGCGGGATCATCAAAGTCACGAGCGCGGCAATCGGCTTTGCGCCGGCGGCGGCAATATCGTTCGCATTGATATGGATGGCAAGCACTCCCGTTTGTTTTCCACCAGCGGTAATCGGATCCGTGGAAACGACGCACAAATCGTCTGTCATAACGGCACAGCAGTCCTCGCCTACGCCTGCTCCAACAACTGTTTCCGCGTTTCGCGGCTCGATATTGTCGATCACAAGCTCCCGCAGCTTTGCATTTGTCAGTTTTCCCTGCCTCATGCTTTATCAAGCTCCGCCTTTACAAGTTCATTGACCGTTTTAGGGTTGGCTTTTCCCTTCGTTGCCTTCATTACCTGGCCCACAAAAAAGGTCATTGCCTTTTTGTTGCCGCCTTTATAGTCTGCAACCGGCTTGGGATTATCCGCAATTATTTTTTGTACGAGCGCCAGAATCTCATCTGCGTTGTCATTCTGCTTTAAATCCTTCTCTTCAACAATCTGCGCAGGCTTTTTCCCCGTCTTGAACATTTCCTCGAACACTTGTTTGCCAACGCTTGAGTTAATAATCCCATCGCTTACCAGTTTCAAAAGATCTGTAAAATCTTTTGGAGATATGGGAATATCCTTGGCTTCCATATTGTTTTCTTTCAGCAGCCGTGCCAAATCCACCATAATATAATTACTGATAGCTTTAGGCTCATTGTAAATGGCAACGCTGTCCTCAAAAAATTTTGCCGTATATTTCGACATGGTAAGAATGCCCGCATCATATTCAGGCAGATTGAATTCATTCACATAGCGTTCACGTTTGGCGGCCGGAAGTTCCGGCAAAGCCGCTTTGATTTTTGAGATGCGTTCATCCGTAAGGTAAACCGGCACAAGGTCCGGATCTGGAAAATAACGGTAATCATGCGCTTCTTCCTTATCCCGCATGGGAAACGTCTTACCTTTGACGTCATCCCAACGCCGCGTTTCCTGTACAATTTTTCCACCATCTTCAATTACTTCAATATGCCGCCTTGCCTCGTACTCAATGGCGCGCTGCGCCGCCGAAATGCTGTTGATATTTTTGAGTTCTGTCCGCGTTCCATATTCTGTTTCACCAACCGGACGTACAGAAATATTGATATCGCAACGCATGGAACCTTCCTCCATTTTACAATCGGAAACGCCGATATATTCCATGTTTGCACGCACCGTATCAAGGAAAGCCTTCACCTGCGCCGCATTCCTGAAATCAGGCTCCGTCACAATTTCCATCAGTGGGACACCGCCGCGGTTATAATCCACGAAACTTTCCGTTCCCTGGTGGATCAATTTTCCTGCATCCTCTTCAATATGAATGCGCGTAATACCAATTTTATGCTTGGCTCCATCAGCTTCGACTTCCACCTCTCCGCGGGAACACAGCGGAAAATCGTATTGCGAAATCTGGTAGGCTTTCGCAAGGTCGGGATAAAAATACCCTTTCCTGTCGAGCTTGGAATAATTGGGAATTTCACAATTTAGGGACAATCCTGCGCGCACGCCATATTCCACGGCTTGTTCATTCAGAACAGGCAGCGTGCCGGGCATGGAAAGGCATACAGGACATACGTTTGTATTGGGCTGCGAGCCGAACTCATTTTTGCAAGCGCAGAAAATTTTGGTTTCAGTCGCCATTTCCACGTGTACTTCAAGGCCAATTACAGTTTCATATTTCATCGCATTTCTCCATTACAACGTTGGTTTTTTATCAAATTTTACAGCTTGTTCAAAATTCCATGCTGCACGGAACATCGTATTTTCGTCAAATGCCTTTGCGATCATTTGTACGGAAACCGGAAGTCCCTCGCCCGTCACGCCCGACGGAACGGAAATTGCAGTTACGCCCGCAATGTTGACCGGCACGGTAAACAAATCGTTCACATACATTTCAAGTGGCGTTGCTTTTGCGCCAATTTTAAATGCCGGTGTGGGAGCGGTGGGTGAAAGAAGAATATCATATTCGCTGAACAGGCGGTCAAAATCATTTTTGATAAGTGTTTTCACTTTAAGCGCCTTCAAGTAATAAGCGTCATAATACCCTGAACTCAAAACATAGTTCCCCAACATGATGCGGCGCTTGGTTTCGTCGCCGAAACCTTCAGACCGTGTATTTTTATACATTTCCTTGAGATCGCTGTAATGTTCTGTACGGTACCCATAGCGAATTCCGTCAAACCGCGAAAGATTGGAGGCCACCTCTGCGGAAGCGATGACATAATAGGCGGAAAGCGCATAATCAAAAGTAGGAAGGGATGTCTCTTCGACGATCGCCCCCATGTCTTCAAATAGCTTAATGGCGTCAAGATAGGACTGCCTGACTTCCGGATCAATTTCCTGTTCCAGATATTCCTTTGGAATACCGACTTTCAGCCCTTTGATATCCTTTTTCATTCCTTCGCCATAATGCGGATATTCCATGATCGCTGAGGTGGAATCTTTTTTATCGTTCCCTGAAATGACATCCAGTACGAGAGCGGAGTCCTCCACCGTTTTAGTCAGCGGTCCAATTTGATCCAATGAAGAAGCAAACGCCATAAGCCCGAACCGCGAAACCGTTCCATAGGTTGGCTTTAGCCCTACGACTCCGCAAAATGCCGCCGGCTGGCGAACAGACCCTCCGGTATCGGAGCCAAGAGAAAATACGGATTCGTCCGCCGCGACACACGCAGCGCTTCCACCCGATGATCCGCCGGGAACGCGCGAAGTATCCCACGGATTTTTCGTTACGCCAAAATAAGAGGTCTCTGTGGAAGATCCCATGGCAAATTCATCCATATTTGCTTTCGCAAGCAATACATAATCCTGCGCTTTCAGCTTCTCAATGACCGTCGCGTCGTAAACCGGTTTATAGTTATACAGCATTTTTGAAGAGGCCGTAGAAAGGATTCCCTTGGTGCACATATTATCCTTGATAATTGTGGGGATCCCTGCAAGGCGTCCAAGCGCTTCTCCTTTGGCGCGTTTTTCATCCACGTGCCTCGCGGATTCCAGCGCATCTTCCGCACAGGTCGTTACAAGCGCGTTTACCTTAGGCTCTACTTTCTCTATACGGTCGAGATAGGCCTGCGTCAATTCAGTTGAAGACAGCTCCTTTTTTGCAAGCAGTTCCGCTGCCTGCACAATATTGAGTGCGGTTAGTTCCATCTTTTCTGTTTCCTCCGTCAATCTACAACCTTTGGCACCGTGAAAAAGCCATCTTCCTTCTCCGGCGCATTTTTCAGCATATCTTTCCGTTCCCATACCTTGCCGGGAATATCTTCACGCACAACATTCTGTTGCTTCAGGATGTATGAGGTCGGCTCTACCCCTTCGGTATCCAGTTCATTGAGCTTTTGTGCATGGCCCAATATATCGTCCAGATTTTTCCGGAGCATTATTTTCTTCTCCTCATCGAGACTAAGCATCGAAAGGGATGCAATTCTTTCCACTTCTTCCAATGTAACGCGCATGTGTGTTCCATCCTTTTTTCATAGTCGTTCAACAATCATTTATTATAACATAAATACGGCCACAATGAATAGTCTAAAAAGGAGAATGAACATCACTTCATTCCCCTTTTGCGCTTATTTCATAATTTTTTCCAAAACCTCTGCCGCGCCTTCCACAACCTTCCAGCATTGGCTGCCATTTTTCTCAAAATTTTCTTTGCGAACTTTCGTACAAAACGCGCTGCCGAACTTCTCTTTGAATCCGTTCATCATCGCCTGGCACTTTGGGCTGAGCGTTTCGGTGTGATGTGCATTTGTTTCAATTTCTTTCGCGCTGATCGCGCCAATTCCGCCACATACCGCGCCGCAGATGCTGCCGCATTGCATTCCGCCGCCAAACCCGCCAAACGCCTTCAGGCCTTCCTCATTAATTCCAAGCCCATATTCATCGTTTGCCGCCCGAATAATCGTTTCCGCACAGTTGCAGTCTTTTTCCTGATAGTATTCCCTTGCTCTTTCCTTCAACATAATTCGATCCTCCTTTTATAGCATTTCTTTAAACTCATCTTCTGAAAGCACAGCCACGCCCAGATCCCGCGCTTTCCTAAGTTTGCTGCCCGCATCTTCTCCTGCCAGCACATAATCCGTTTTTTTGCTGACGGACGAGCTTGTTTTTCCACCAAGCCCTTCGATCAGTTCCTGTGCCTGCTTGCGCGTATACTGGGTAAGCGTTCCCGTAAGTACAAATGTTTTTCCCTCGAATTTTCCGCCTGTCACAACCCCCGCATCTTCCTGCGGCTGCACGCCTGCGTCGAACAGTTCCTGCACAACGCGCATATAATTTTCATTGTGAAAAAACTCCACGACATCTTTGGCCACAATTTCTCCCACATCACGAATTTCTACCAGTTCTTCAAACTTGGCCTCCTTCAGGCGCTCATAAGTCCGGAAGGTCCGCGCAAGATCTTTCGCCGTTTTTTTCCCGACATTGGAAATCCCCAGCGCATAAATAAAATTTGCAAGCGGAGGCGTTTTGCTCTTCTCAATGGCAGAAAGAATGTTTTCCGTCCTTTTTTCCTTAAATCCTTCCTGTGCTAAAAGCTGTTCACCCGTTAACGTGTAAATCGCGGCAATATCCTTAATATCCAGTTTTTCGAAAATCAATTCAATGGTTTTTTCACTGAGGTTTTCAATATCCATGGCATCACGCGACACAAAGTGCACCATACGCGAAGTCAACTGTGGCTTACAATTCAGGGAATTCGGGCAAAACAAGTTCGGTCCGACTTCCTCGAGCTCTGTTCCACAGGCCGGGCAATAGACCGGTTTTTCGATGGGAGCGAGTTCACCGTCCTGTACGGGTGATGCTCCCAAAATTTCGGGAATCACGTCATTCGAACGCCGAATAAAAACATTTGCGCCGATCGCGGCATGCTTGCGCATAATATCCTCGTAATTATTGAGCGTTGCCCTGCGAATTGTTGCTCCTGCAAGTTCAACCGGCTCAAGATGTGCGAGCGGTGTCAATTTTCCCGTTCTCCCGACATCCCATGTCACGTCAAGTATCCTGGTAGTCATCTCTTCCGCCGCAAATTTATAGGCAATTGCCCAACGCGGAAATTTTTGCGTATACCCAAGCGCCTCTCTTGTTTTAAAATCCGTAATTTTAATGACCATACCATCGATTAAGAAATCAAGCCGGTCTCTTGTCCGCTCAACCTTATCTACCGCCGCCTCAATATCCGTTACATCAGAAAAAACTTTTTCATAGGTACTAACGTTGAACCTATTATCCCGCAGGAAAGAAATCATCTCTTGATGGTCTTGAAATACCTTGCCTTCAATATATCCAACGTTATAAATAAAGGCATCCAAATGCCTTTTTGCGGTCTGTATTGGGTCAAGGTTCCGAATCGCCCCCGCCGCCGCATTGCGTGCATTTTTAAGTGGCTCATCTGCCGTCTCATTATATTTCTTCAGTACTGAGAGACGCATGATCGCCTCTCCCTGTACCTCCATTTTGCCAGCGAAACCAATTTTTAAAGGGATAGACTGTATCGTTTTTACCTGTTCGGTGACATCTTCCCCCACAATTCCATTTCCGCGCGTTGCTGCACGGATGAGATATCCGCCGTCATAGGTTAGGTTGATCGTAAGGCCGTCAAACTTGTATTCGAGGGAATAGCTGGCATCCGGCAGCCCAAGTGCCTTCATTTGCTTGTTGGTACGCTCCTGCCACGCGACGACATCCCCGATACTCTGTGCCTTGTCAAGGCTCCACAGTGGCGCAAGGTGCGTATGCTTTTGGAAGCCTTCCAGAAGTTTTCCGCCCACACGCTGCGTGGGAGAATCAGGCTCGATTTTTCCAGTCTTCTTCTCAAGTGCAGACAGTTCATCGTATATTTTGTCATACTCGGCGTCAGAAACTGCCGGATCATCCAATACATAATACCGGTATGCATAATCATTCAGTTGGTCAATCAGTTCTCTCATACGTTCCATACGGGACACCGCCTACTTTAAAATCTTTAAGGATGCAAAGGCGAGGAACATTTTCTTTTCGCCCACTTCGTAAAAATCCACTACGGCTACACGGGAATCGCCTTCGCCCGCAATGCTCTTCACCTTACCGCGGCCAAACGTCTTATGTTCCACGACCGTACCGATATCGTAGTTCCCTGTCACTTTTTGCGGTGACGCCTTCTTCTGGATGCTAAACCCGCCCGAAAATAAATCGGTTTTTCCCTTCACGGCGGCCGGCTTTTGCGAAATCACCGGTTTTTTTCGTCCGATACAGTTCAGCAAGTCGCTATCAATTTCATCCAGGAAACGCGATTGCACCGAAGGCTGCATCCGTCCGTAAAGGGTTCGCATATTGGAATGCAGCATATACAGGCGTTGCTTGGCACGCGTTACCGCTACATAGCATAACCGCCGTTCTTCCTCCACATTATCTTCATCAATCGCACGCTGGCTCGGGAAAATATTTTCGTCCATGCCAGCAACAAACACTGCGTCGAATTCAAGCCCTTTGGCCGCGTGCATCGTCATCAGGGTTACACCGCCCTGGTCATCCATGCTGTCAAGGTCCGTAATGAGCGCAATATTTTGCAGAAAACCTTCCAATGACGACTCATCCTCTCCATCATAGGTATACGCGGAATTAATCAATTCTGCAATATTTTCGATACGCGCTTCCGCCTCCGGGGTTTGCTCCTCCTCAAGCATTTTTTTATAGCCCGATACCTCATATGCGCGTTCCATGACTTCATGCACGCTCATATCCGTATAGTTTTCACTCAAGCGTTCATACATTTCGCAAAATTCATCCGCCTTTTTTATAAGCGCTTTATCCGTGAGTAAAACATTTGCGTTTTGCATTACTTCAAGAATAGAAATGCCGTTGTAGTCCGCTGCCTGCACGAGCGCCTCTACTTTTGCCGCACCGATAGCGCGTTTCGGCGTGTTTATGATGCGCAGGAGCTGTAAATCTGCCGCTGGATTCGCAATGATGTTGAGATATGCAACCATATCTTTGATTTCCCTGCGTTCATAAAAGCTGATGCCTCCATAAATACGATAAGGAATCGCGTAAAGCCGAAGCTTTTCTTCCAGTATTCTGGAAAGGGTGTGGATACGGTACAGAATCGCCATATCCGCATAGCGCATCCCCTCGTCGGATAATCGTTGAATTTCCCGCGCAATGGTTTCCGCCTCTTCATATTCGCTGTTTGCCGTATAAAGTACGGGTTTTTCTCCCCGGTCAATATCGCTCCACAACGTTTTTCCCTTGCGTCCTTCGTTATTTTTAATCACACAATTGGCCACATCGAGAATTTTTTTATCCGATCGGTAATTCTGTTCCAAACGGATTACCGTTGCCCCTGGAAAATCCTTTTCAAACTCAAGAATATTTCGTATATTTGCACCGCGAAACGCATAGATGGATTGATCGTCGTCACCAACTACAAATATATTGCCGTATCCGGCCGACAATATTTTAATCAGTTTATACTGAACCATATTGGTGTCCTGATACTCGTCTACCAAAACATAGTGAAATTTATTCTGGTAATATGTCCGCGCATCCCCGTTTGTCTCGAGCAGCAGTAATGTATTCAAAAGCAGATCGTCAAAATCCATTGCATTTTGCTTCTGAAGTTCCTGAGTATACTCGTCAAATATCTCTCCGGCATACTCTGCGATAAACGGATTGCGTTCTTCCGCATATTGTTCAAAATCAAGCGTAGTATTGTCGTTTTTATATTTGCTGATTAAATTTTTAATATAACGGTCGGAATAGCTCTTGTTTTCCTTAAGTCCCATTCGTTCCAAAATTTTTTTTAACAGGCGCAGTGTATCGTCCGTATCGTAAATCAGGAAATTTTTGGTATATCCCAGCGCCTCCGCATATCTTCGAAGCATACGCACGCACATTGCATGAAACGTGCTAATCCACATATCGCGCATATCCGCAGCTACAACGCCGGCAATGCGCTCCTTCATTTCCTGCGCCGCTTTATTGGTAAATGTAATCGCCAGGATTTGCCACGGCGCTACCTCTTTCTCGTTGATCAAATACGCTACCCGCTCGGTTAGGACGCGCGTTTTTCCACTCCCCGCGCCCGCAAGAACGAGTACGGCTCCCGAAATTGTCTCCACCGCTTGCCTTTGCCGTTCGTTCAGTTGATACAAAATTATTATTCTCCCTTTTTCCCGTTTCTTTCAAGAATTGTACAGTAGCCGCCAGTCCCATAGTTAAGGCAGCGGTTTACACGCGAAATCGTCGCGGTAGAGGCTCCGGTTTTTCCCGCAATCGCATGACAGGTAATCCCATCCTTCAACATCTGCGCGACTTTATAACGTTGAGAAATCGCCGAAAGCTCCGCGACGGTACACAAGTCCTCAAAAAACATATAGCACTCTTCTTCGCTTTTAAGAGACAGCACCGCCTCAAACAAAGCATCCAGTTCTTTTGATTTCAGTTTCGAATGATACACTTGTAAAACACCTCGCAATGCAAAATGTAGGTATATGGTTAAATACACCTACATTTTAACACATTACTACGCGAAAATAAAGCGGTCAATCAAATATGTTCTTATAAAGCGTTTTTACATCGTTGCCCATCATTGCGAGAATCACCTGTTCTCCCCGCGTGTTGCGCGCACCCGCAGGAATGCTGTCTGTAGAAATCTTGCTTAAATCACCCGATTTCTGCACTCCAGTTACTGTACAAATTTTATCGAGCAGGAGTGCGCCAATAACTTCGCGCCCGGATGAACCTGAAAGCTGATAAGATTTCAGGCCTTTTCCGTTCCGGCCCTGTTCTTCAAATTCGGAAACAGGCGTTCGCTTTGCGTATCCTTTTTCCGTCATCAACAGAATGTCGCCTTCTTGGCCGTTTTTAATTTGTTCTACATATACGACTTTGGCATGTTTCCCCAGCTTTATCGCGCCTACGCCTTTTCCGCTTCGCCCCATTATGGAAATTTCATTCTTGCGAATATTGATGGACATGCCGTCCGAGGTAATAAAGAGCATATTTTCCACATCCGGCAGATTGGGCTTGGCATAAATAAGCATATCGCCTTCCTTGAGGCCACAGGCCATGATTTTAGACTTTTTGACGTCAAATTCCTCCATCTGTGTCGCTTTTACCAATCCATTTGCAGTCGCAAAGTACATGAGCTTATTCCCAAAATCGTTTTTTGTCAGAATGTTCAGGATAACTTCGTCAGCATCCACGCCGGAAATCAGGGCGTTTATCGATTTTCCCGCATCTTTCATACGAGCTTCCGGAACGGACGCAACAGGCAAAATCATCATATTCCCCTTATTCGTAAACAGGTAAAGCTTTCCCGCCGTATCGGTTGACACCAGAAGCACTGGCTGGAATTTTTCTTCCAGTTCTCCCGCCTCCATTCCCTTTTGCAGGGCCTTGGGCGACATACGCTTGAGGTTTCCGTTGCGTGTCAGGATCACGGTGCATTCTTCCACGACCATAAATTCACTTTCGTCAATCTCAATATGCGCATGTTCCTCCTTCATAAGCTGTGTGCGCCGCTTGTCGGCATATTTCTCTTTGACCGCCAAAAGTTCTTCGCGGATGACCTCCAACAGCTTTGATTCTGAACCCAAGATAGAACGCAGATACTTAATGAGCGCCACAACCTCTTTATACTCATTTTCCAGAAGCTCAACTTCAAGATTGGTAAGCCGTGCAAGACGCATGTCAAGAATGGCCTGAGCCTGCACTCCCGTGAGGTTAAACTCTTTCATCAGCCTGTGCTTAGCTTCCTCTGAATTTTTCGAGGAACGGATAATCCGGATTACCCTGTCGATATTTTTTACCGCGACAATCAGGCCAAGCAGAATATGCTCACGTTTTTCCGCTTTTTCCAAATCGAACTGCGTTCGGCGGGTAATGACATTTTTTTGGTGCCGGATGTAGTGATCGAGGATCGGCAGAAGCCCCAGTTGTTTGGGTGAACCGTCGGCAATCACCATCATATTAATACCGAAGGTTGTCTGCAGATCGGTATACTTGAACAGCAGGTTCAGTATTTTTTCAGGATCATGTCCTTTTTTCACCTCAACCACTGCCCGGATTCCTTCCCGGTCGGATTCATCCCTAATATCATCAATGCCCGCAAAGAGTTCTTTCCTGTTTTCACTGACTGCAAGAATTTTTTCCAGCATGGCCGCTTTGCGCACTTCATAAGGAATTTCAGTGATTACAATCAGGCTTTTTCCATTCTTGGTCTTTTCGATATGCGTTTTGGCACGCATCTGTATCTTGCCCTTGCCTGTTTCATACGCCTGCTTCAGGCCGTCTCCACTCAGCAAATATCCCCCCGTAGGAAAATCCGGGGCTTTAATGTGTTTCATTACGTCTGCAAGGCTGCATTCCGGATTCTCGATGCGCGTTACAACACCGTCGATGACTTCACCAAGGTTATGCGGCGGAATATTTGTCGCCAATCCTACCGCAATGCCCGACGAGCCATTTACGAGCAGGTTAGGATAACGTGCCGGCAGCATATCCGGTTCACGCTCCGTGTCGTCAAAATTTGGACGGAATGGTACCGTGTCTTTCCCGAGGTCACGCAGCATTTCAAGCGCCAATGGCGAGAGACGTGCCTCCGTATAACGCATTGCCGCCGCACTATCCCCATCCGGCGAGCCAAAATTTCCATGGCCGTCAACAAGGGGCATGCGCATCGCATAGGGCTGCGCGAGACGCACCATAGCATCGTATACGCTTGTATCACCATGCGGATGGTATTTACCAAGCGCTTCCCCTACAATTCTGGCTGATTTTTTATAAGGTTTATCGGGTAAAATCCCGAGATCATACATGGTATATAAAATACGCCGCTGTACAGGCTTCAGTCCGTCCTCAACGCGCGGCAAAGCACGTTCCATCGTAACGTATTCAGCATACGTAATGAAAGAGGTGTGCATGACCTCATCCAACGCCGCATCAATAATATCTTCATTGTAATTAATTTGCTTCGATTTCATGCTGCACTACCTCGAAATTATCCTGTTTATTGAAATTTGCATGTTCTGCGATATATTGCTTGCGCGGTTCGACATTATCCCCCATAAGCGTTGTAACAATCTGTTCCACATCTGCGAGATCGTCGATGGTCACGCGAATCAACGAACGCTTTTCAGGATCCATCGTCGTCTCCCAAAGCTGTTCGGGATTCATCTCGCCCAATCCTTTATACCTCTGCACCGTATAGCCACGCCCAATTTTTTTCTTAGCCTCCTCCAGTTGTTCGTCATCGTAGGCATAAAGTACTTTGCCGCCCTTGGCAACTTTATAAAGCGGAGGCCGTCCGATATAAAGATGGCCATCTGTAATCAGTTCCTTAAAATAGCGGTAAAAAAATGTAATTAAAATAGCACGGATATGTCCGCCGTCCTGGTCTGCATCCGCCAGAATAATCACCTTATTATATTTGATATTATCGATATTAAAATTATCGTCAAAGCCTGCGCCCAGCGCTGTGATGATGGAACGGAATTCTTCATTGGCAAGCACCTGGTCAACGCGTTTCTTTTCGACATTCAGCGGCTTTCCCCGCAGCGGCAGAATCGCCTGAAACCGACGGTCTCTCCCCTGCTTTGCACTGCCACCCGCACTGTCGCCCTCTACAATAAAAAGTTCATTGAGTTCGGGTTTTCTACCCGTGCAGGCCGAAAGCTTGCCGACAAGCGGCGAACTTTCCAGTTTACTCTTGGCGCGCTCCATTTTTTTTGCCTTACGTGCAGCTTCGCGCACACGTGCCGCCCCCACCGCTTTTTCCAGAATTTTTGTACAAATTTGCGTGTTGTTAAGATCGGCCATAAATGCCGAAAGCTTCTCGGTAACAACCGCTTCCACAGCTACGCGCGCTTCCGCATTGCCAAGTTTGGTTTTTGTCTGGCCTTCAAATTGCACGTTTTTCATTTTTATATTAACGACTGCGCACAAACCTTCCCGGAAATCATCCCCCGTAAGATTTGCTTCCTTTTCTTTCAGAAGGTTATTGCTGCGGGCGTAATCGTTCATCACTTTTGTAATAGCGGTTTTAAAGCCTGTTTCATGCATACCGCCCTCAGTGGTTGGAATATTGTTTACATAAGAAAAAATGCTTTCGGTGTAACTTGAATTGTACTGCATTGCAATACTGACTACAATATCCCGTTTTACCCCTTCCAGTAAAATCGGTGCCGCGTGAAGAGGAGTTTTGTCTTTATTCAGGTAAAGTACAAAATCCACAATGCCGCCTGTATATTCAAAAACCTCCTTGCGCGGCCTGCCACCCGTCGTCTGCCGCTCATCGATCAGCGTGATATGCAGCCCTTTGGTCAGGAACGCAAGTTCCCGCAGCCGCCGTCTTACCACATCGAATTGAAAATCAATGTTATCGAAAATCGTATCATCGGGCAAAAACGTAATCTTCGATCCTTTTTTTCTGGTTTCACCGATTTCTTTCAAAGCTGAAACCGGTTTGCCTACCTGCATCCTGCCCTTTGCATCTGGTTCCGTTTTATATTTCTGATAGTAAATTTTACCGTTCTGATAGACTTCCACTTCAAGCCACTTGGAGAGCGCATTCACGACCGAGGCTCCAACGCCGTGCAGCCCGCCCGAATAAGCATAATTTTCATTGTTGAATTTACCGCCTGCATGGAGCTGAGTGAACACAACCTCCACTCCCGATATTTTCAGTTCTGGATGCAATCCGGTGGGAATCCCCCGCCCGTTGTCTTCCACCGAGATGGAATTATCCGGATGGATTGTTACGATAAGCTTATTTGCATATCCATTTGCAGCTTCATCAATTCCATTGTCCACGATTTCCCACAAAAGATGATGAAGCCCTCTTGAACTCGTCGTGCCAATATACATTCCAGGACGGCGGCGTACTGCGTCAAGACCCTCAAGCACTTGAATATCTCCCGCCGTATATGTCTTTGACATAACTTTTCCTCCACAACATTTATGTATACATACTGTAATATTATATAACAGGCCACAAAATATAGCAAATAAAAAAGGAACGGGAATCTTGTTCCCGTTCCTGAAAGGCGCTTTATCCTTTATGAAGCGGTCTCTTCTTTCTGCCTTGCTTGAGGCAATACAGGTTTTTCACCCATCACAAGCATCGGCTTTTTAGAATCAATCGTCTCTTTTGTAACGACGCATTTTAAAACATCATCACGCGATGGCAGATCATACATGATATCCATCATAGACGTTTCAATAATACTGCGAAGCCCCCTTGCGCCCGTTTTTTGTTCAATTGCAAGTTTAGCAACTTCTTTCAGCGCTTCGTCTTCAAATTCAAGTTCCACGCCGTCAATCGCAAACAGCTTTCTATATTGTTTTGTAAGAGCATTCTTAGGCTTTTTGAGAATCTCTACCAATGCCTGCTCATCGAGCGATTGCAAATTCACAACTACCGGCAACCGGCCGACAAATTCCGGAATCAGTCCGTATTTCAGCAAATCCTCAGTTTGAAGCTGTTCCAAAAGCGCGCTCATATCCTTTTCCTGCTTGCTCTTTACATCCGCTCCAAAACCCATCGTTTTTTTACCAATGCGGCTTTCAACGATAGAATCAAGGCCATCGAACGCTCCTCCGCAAATAAAGAGAATATTTGTGGTGTCAATCTGCAGAAAATCCTGATGCGGATGTTTACGTCCGCCCTGCGGCGGCACGCTTGCAACCGTACCTTCCAGGATTTTCAATAACGCCTGCTGCACGCCCTCTCCCGATACATCGCGCGTAATGGAAGGATTATCCGTCTTGCGGGCAATCTTATCGATTTCATCCACATAAATAATGCCCTTCTGCGCACGGTCAATATCGAAATCCGCCGCCTGAATAAGCTTCAGGAGAATATTTTCCACATCTTCCCCTACATAGCCTGCTTCAGTGAGCGACGTTGCATCCGCAATTGCAAACGGAACATTCAGTATCCGCGCAAGCGTCTGCGCAAGCAGCGTTTTCCCGCTTCCTGTTGGCCCGAGCATCAAAATATTGCTCTTCTGCACCTCGGTGTCATCTTCGCCAACTGTGGCGTTGATTCTCTTATAGTGGTTGTATACCGCGACCGCGAGATATTTCTTCGCCTTATCCTGACCGATTACATACTCGTTTAGGGTACGGACAATCTCTGACGGCTTGGGGATTTCCTTCAGCTCAAATTTTGCCGCTTCCTTGAATTCCTCATCGATGATTTCCCGGCATAATTCCACACATTCATCACAGATATATACACCAGGGCCGGCTACCAGCCTGCGCACCTCATCCTGCGTTTTCCCGCAGAAGGTGCATTTGATCTGGCCGTCGCCGCCATCATTATAGTTATCATACATATTCTATTTACCTCTGACGCTATTTGGCGGGAATAATTTCGTCGATAATCCCATATTCAAGGGCTTCTTCCGAAGTCATGAAATAGTCTCGCTCGACGTCTTTCTGCACCTTTTTCAGCGTCTGTCCTGTCCGCTCGCTCAAAATCTTGTTCATCTTATCCTTGATTGCGATAATCCGTTGTGCATGGATTGCAATATCCGTTGCCTGCCCCTGCGTGCCGCCGAGCGGCTGATGAATCATGATCTCGCTGTTTGGCAGCGCTTTGCGTTTTCCTTTCTGGCCTGCCGCCATCAAAAACGCACCCATAGAGGCCGCCATACCAATGCAGATTGTGCTTACATCGCACTTAATATACTGCATCGTATCATAAATCGCCATCCCGGCCGTTATAGAGCCGCCGGGACTGTTAATGTACAAATGGATATCTTTATCAGGATCTTCCGCTTCCAAGAAAATGAGCTGCGCCACGACAAGATTGGCGACAGTATCATCAATTTCACCGGATAGAAAAATAATCCTGTCTCTTAATAAACGGGAAAAAATATCATACGACCGTTCTCCCCGGTTTGTCTGTTCTACCACAATTGGTACCAAGCTCATAAAATAACCTCCTTGCTGCACATAGCCTGAGTTTGCCCTGTGCATAGAAAATTGTTATTCCTTGGCAGCTTTCGGTTTTCCAGCGCTTTCCGCTGTCTTCTTAGCTGCTTTTTTCGTGGAATCTTTGGCAGGTTCTTTTTTTGCGCTTTCTTTGGAAGCCGCCTTCTTTTCCGCTGGCTTTTCTGCTTCTTTCTTGGGATCAAACTCTTCAATTTCCGCCTTGGAAACGAGGTAGTCGAACAACTGCTCCATTGCGACGCGTTCCTTGAAATAATCAATTTCCTGCGCGCTCATAGTATCCTTGAATTCCTGCACAGTTTTGTTCGCTTCTTTCGCAAGCTGTTCGTATTTCTTCTCAATATCCTCTTCCGTCGGATCGATCTCCAGTTTCTTCAACAGCGCTTCCACGGCAAGACGCATGCGCACCTGCTCTTGTGCACTTTCCTTGTAATCATTCCGCAAATCCTGCAGGGTTTTACCCATATAGTTCAGATAATCGTCCAGCTTCATTCCCTGGTACATTAACTGATAGGACATTTGCTGGATCTGATAATCAATCTGGTCGTCAACCATTACATCTGGAATATCTACTTTGATTCCCTTAGCAACGGTTTCGAGCAACTGATTCTCCATTTCCGCTTTTGCGCGCAGATCCGCGCGTTCCTGCAGCTTTTTCTTTACATCTTTTTTATAGTCTGCAAGCGTATCAAATTCTGATACATCCTGTGCAAAATCATCATCCAGTTCAGGCAGCTCCTTCTCTTTCACTGCCTTCATCGTGATCGCAAATACCGCATCCTTACCTGCAAATTCGGGCGTATAATCTTCAGGGAATTTCACATCAATATCTTTTTCATCCCCTGCTTTCATGCCGATAATCTGTTCCTCGAATCCGGGGATAAAGCGCCCCTCGCCTAAGACGAGCGTCTGGTCTTCCGCAGCGCCGCCTTCAAATTTTACTCCGTCAATACTGCCGACGAAATCGATTAAAACAGTATCGCCATTCTTGGATGCACGTTCTACTTCCACCCATCTTGCATTCTGCTCACGCGTTTTCCCGATCTCCGCATCCACTTCTTTTGCCGTGATTTTTTCCACCGGTTTTCTTACTTTAATTCCTTCATATTTTCCAAGCTTTACAACCGGCTTCAGAACCACCGTTGCCGTCACGACGACACCTTCCTTCTGGTCGATGCTTAAAACGTCGTAATCCGGTCTTGAAACCACATCCAGTTCATGCTCCTTGACTGCGTCGAGATATGCCTGCGGAATAATCTCATCCAGCGCATCTTCATAAAACACCTGAGGGCCGTAAAAGTTTTCGACCATCTTTCTTGGCGCCTTCCCCTTGCGGAATCCGGGAATATTGAATTTTCCCTTCAACTTCTGATACGCCTTCGCAATTCCTTCCTCAAATTTATCAGCGGGAACCAGTAGTTCCAGTTTCGCTTTGTTTCCTTCCAGCTTCTCTAATTTAGCAGCCATTTTCATCCTCCTAGATTGTTTCAAAAACTATAAAATTGCAGAACAATACAGAGAATAGTATACTATATTTATAACCCGCACGCAATACGAATTAACAGATATATTTCTCTCCGAATGCTCCGTTTCATCCCCTTATCAGCTTCTTTTTTCCCTGACCGATCAAGTCGTCGCGCTCCGCCTTCAAAAGCGCTTTTTTAACAATCCCGCGGTTTTTCGGATTCTTATATTGAATCAGAGCACGCTGCATTGCCTTCTCCTCTGCCGACCTTGGTATGTATACCTTCCGGCCCGTTTCCGGATCAAGGCCGGTATAATACATACAAGTTGCAAGCGTGCCCGGCGTAGGATAAAAGTCCTGTGCCTGCTCGGGCATAAAACCTGTATCACGGATAAATTCCGCAAGACGGACCGCATCCGTCAACGTACATCCTGGATGGGAAGACATAAAATACGGCAGGACATATTGTTTCTTTTTAACTCGCTGGGATGCTGCATTGAACTTTTGGCAAAACCTCTGGTACTTTTCAATTCCCGGCTTGCCCATCAGCTTAAGGACATCCGCGCTGACATGTTCGGGAGCAAGTTTAAGCTGTCCGCTGACATGATGCGCGGCCAGTTCCCTGATAAAATCCCCACTTTGATTGAGCAGTGCATAATCATAGCGGATTCCCGAACGAATGAATACCTTTTTTACCCCATTTACCGTCCGTACCTTACGCAAGAGCCTGATATATTCCGCATGGTTTTCTTTTAAAAACCTGCACTTTTCAGGTGTCAGGCAGCGCCGCTTTGTGCACCGCCCCTTAGGATTCGTGCATTTTACCCCATAAAAATTAGCGGTAGGACCTCCAACATCATGGATATATCCCTTAAATTCCGCATCTTTTGTCATTTCTTCTGCCTCGCCGACAATGCTTCCTATGCTCCGCCACGCAACATCTTTTCCTTGATGATAATACAAAGCGCAAAAAGCGCATGCACCGATACAACCGCGCGTTGCCGTAATACTGAATTTCACTTCCTCAAGGGCAGGGATAGGTTTCTCATACATCGGATGCGCCGTACGCATAAAAGGCATCGCATAAACGAAATCAAGCTCCTTTTGGCTCAGCGCCCTGGCTGGTATATTTTGAACGACAAAACCGTCCTTATGCTCCTGAACAAGAGCCTGCCCGCGTTCATGCATCTCCGTCATAAATGCTTTGGCATAGGTCTTTTTATCTGCCCTTACTTCCCGAAATGCAGGAAGTTTCTTATATTCATATACCCGCTCAAGGGTTGGCGTAAAATAAACGGTTCCTTCTATATAAGTAATATCACGCACCGCAAGGCCGCCATCCAGTGCCTCAGCAATCTCAATAATAGGGCGCTCCCCCATGCCATAAACCAAAAGATCCGCGCCGCTTTCCGCAAGAATAGAAGGTTTTACTACATCATCCCAATAATCATAGTGGGCGAATCTGCGCAAACTCGCTTCAATTCCGCCGATAATCACCGGCACATCGCCATATGCTTCGCGTATTTTTTTCGTATAAATAATTGTGGATCGCGCCGGACGTTTTCCGGTTTTTCCTCCCGGTGAATATAGGTCTTTTGCGCGGCGATGTTTTGTCACGGAGTAAAGATTTACCATGCTGTCCATGTTTCCGGCACTAATCAGAAAGCCGAGCCTTGGCCTGCCCAGTCTTTTGAAATCATCTGCTGTTTTCCATGACGGCTGGGCAATAATACCAACAGAATACCCATGCGCTACAAGATAGCGGGAAATGATTGCATGCGCAAAAGACGGATGATCTACATATGCATCCCCTGTGATCAAAACAAAATCAAGTTGCGCGATCCCACGTTCCGCCATATCTGCTTTCGATATAGGTAAAAAGCCATTCATTTTTTATTCTATCACCATAGGCAAATCTGTCGGCCAAACAATACTTTTCTTGCCGCAACAAAAGATCATCCGCTAAATACCGTACCTTCCTAATGCCTATTCCTCATTTTGATTTCTGCGGCAGCAATGCTTTTCATGGGCGCACTCCGGTTTCAGAGCATTACACACGATCACATCTCCGCCATTGATACGGATCTTTTTTCCATTGACCAGTGCATCCGCCATTTTTTTCCGGGCGCTATCGTACATACGCGCTACCGTTGATCGGGATACGTTCATTTTATCCGCACATTGCTCCTGCGTAAGCGCCGCATAATCGAGCAGGCGTATGACTTCATATTCATCATATCCTAATATTACCGCTCCACTTCCAACGCCATTTTGCGGAACAAAGCAGGTTGTCTTTGGTTTGGAACAAATGCATCTGCATTTAAACGGCCGTGCCATTTTGAATACCTCACATTATTTTAGCTCATTATATGCAAAATTATGAGCATATGTCAATATATCCGATAAACAAATCGTAAACTTTGCTATCGTTCAGCGCCGCCATACGCTTTGATCCCTTCGCCGAACGGATATGTTTTAATTCTTGATAGATGCATAAACAACATAATCCGTATATTTTGAAAAGCGCCAGTCTTGGAATGCACTCTGCTAAAACCAGTTCCAGTTCTTTCGGCTTGTGATTCAAAAACTATAAAAAATATTTGTCTAAAAACAGCTTCACATGTGCCCGCCCTCTCATCTAAAATCAAAAAATCACAATCTCCTGCCACATTTCCGTTACATCTTCCAGTCTTTTATTCTGAAGTGTGCATGCGGCTTCCTTTTCTTGTTCACTCATGCCCCACACAAATTCAACGCCTTTTTTCCCGGAAATCACCGTTATGCCCGGTTATCAATCAATACTTGCATTTCCCCGAGGCCCCGTTTCATAAATGGCAGGAAAGCACGGTATCCCGCATGCCTGGCGGCACATACATCAATTCCAACGGCAGTTGTCGTCTTCTCCTTTCCATCTCCACAGTAAATATGTATCAGTCCTTTCATTGCAGCAGCACCTTTTCACTACATTGCATTGAATCCATAATACTCTCTTTCTTTTTATAATACCACTTTTTTATTGCGGATACCAAAAACGGCGGCGATGCCTTACGCATTTCCGCCATTTTCCTTATTTCCATTCTTTACTTTTCGCAGGCACGCCTATTATTCCGTACTGCAATAACAACTCCAGCCGCGACCGCCGCACCGGCGATCACTAGCGGCAGGATGTACGGCGACAATAAAAACAGCTCGTTTCCGAGCTGTCACACATGCTTTATAAATAATTTGAGCAGACCTATAAGCCGGGTTCTGTTTTGATGGCCATCTATCTAGGCCGTCTGTTACCATACGGCTCATGCGATTACAAGGGACATGACGGGCCGTCATTAAATGTCCCCATACCAATCTTGCACCAAGCGGGGTTTACATGGACGCGTTAAGTTGCCATAACGCCGGTAAGCTCTTACCTCACCTTTCCACCCTTACACCTATAAAAGATGCGGTTTATTTCTGTTGCACTTTCCTTGGAGTCGCCTCCACCGGGTGTTACCCGGCGCCCTGCCCTGTGGAGCCCGGACTTTCCTCACGCCGAAACGCGCAGCCATCCAGTCTGCTCAAAATATTCAATCTTCCACTACATAAAGGATCCTGCCGCAGTTTTCACATTCGACAATATTTCCCTCCACCTTCAGGCTCTGCAGAACTCCCGAGGGAAGCTGCATCTTACAGCCTTCACAGCGGTCTCCTACCAACTTCGCCATCGGATTAGGCCGATGCTGTTTGATTGACTTATACCGCTCCATTAATTCCGGATCGATCCCCTTTGCTGCCCTGGTAACATTTGCACGCAGTTTATCAAGATCATCTTTCCCGGCGGCAACTTCCTTTGCATGTTGTTCTTTTAAAACATCGAACTGCTTTTTTGCGTTGCTCATCTTAACGAGCGTTTCCTTGATTTCTGTTTCCGATTTTTCAAGGCGATGCATAATATCAACAATTTTACGTTTATTTACTTCGACAGATGCCTTAATGCTCTCGCATTCTTTAATCATTTCACGCACATCATCCAAAAACATATCTTCCAGATCATAGCCTGAAACTTCAGAAATTTCGTCCTTTTTTTCACTCATCTGCTTTTGCAGGATTTCAATCTGGGAAGCTATTTCACTCATTTTATTCTGAAGCAGCACAGACTCCTGTTCAAGTTGCTTCAGCTTTTGCTGGTTGTTTTTATAAACCTGCTGCTGATGTACCAGCCTCTTCCTCGTTTCTGTATTCACGAGCGTACGCTCATAGGATTCCAGTGCATTTTCTGCCGCCTGATATTCCCATAATACTTTCAAATTATTACTCAACATAGACCTCCTCAATAATTTACGTATGGTCTGCGTAAATTTGTTACATAAATCGCTATGTTATAGTTTACATCATGGAAACATTTTTGTAAACCTTGCGCATATAGCTGGCAGAAGCATTTCTCCGTATCGAAATGTCCCGCTTCCACTAGAATAATATCCGTATGCGCCACATAGTCGTTGTGCTTTATTTCCCCTGTAATAAAAAGTTCCGCGCCTTTGTTCCGCGCCGCGCCGGCAAAATCACCCGCTGCGCCGCCGCATACACCAACCCGGGAAATTTTTCCGTTCATTTCTCCGGCAACACGTATACTGTCTGTCTGCAGTATTTCTTTCAGCCTGTCCAAAATATCCGTTGTGCGGGATGGCTCCGGTAAATCTCCCACAACACCAAGCCCCGAGCTGACACACTGGGGTTCATCTGTCCTAAGCGCGCTGATTGCCGGCATCTCGTAAGGGTGTACATTCCGGATTGCGCAAAGAACCTTTTGCAGGTCATTCTCACTGCATATGGATGAAATTCGTATTTCGTCCACAGTCTCAAGCTTCCCGCCCTGCCCGATATACGGGCTGGCGTCGAGTCCTGGCCGAAAGGTCCCTTTCCCGTCGATGCGGAAGGTACACTCCGTATATTCTCCAAGCGTTCCGGCTCCGGCCAAGGCCATCGCCCGGCTCACTGCCTCCGCATGGTCCCGTGGCGTATGAACCGCAACTTCATAAAAGTGCTCCGTCGTCCCATTTTGGACATAACACCTATTTGTAAGCGCAAACTGGTCCGCCAGCCATGTATTGATTCCGCCGGGAGCGCTATCCATACTTGTATGAGCGCAGTAAAGCGAAATTCCACGTTCTATAAGCATCCGGACACACTGTCCTTCATAGGATTCAGAATCTATTTTTTTTGTTGCGTGGAATAAAAGCGGATGATGGGAAATAATAAGATTGCATCCTTTTTCTGCCGCTTCTTCAATAATCTCAGGCAGGACATCCAGGCAGACCATAACGCCTGAAACGTCTGTATTATGCAAATTGACATTGAAGCCGCTGTTGTCCCAATCTTCCGCAAAGCTTACCGGTGCAATATTTTCTAATACAATTCCTATTTGTTCAAGAGTTACAGGCATTGCATAACCTCCATAATCTGACTTCGCATTTTTCTTTTTTCCGCAAGGTATTCCTGCGTGTTCCTCCCCTTTTTCGCTTCGTTAATAATCGTTTCCAGTTCCTGCAGCCTGCTTTGTAAAAATTCCTTCTGCAAGGGATCTTTCCGCATAACCGGATAATATCCGAAATACAAGTAGATTTCCTTTGGCAACGGCTGCTCGCCGCGTTTGGCGACAATCACTTGGTAATAGTGCCGATCATCCCGAACGATTGTTTCATCCTGTATAAAAAAACCGTTCTCATACAGAAACGTGCGTAACTCGCACTCATTTCCTTGTGGACCAAGGACGAGCTTCTGCGCTGTGCGGGCGGCTCCGAGGCTGCCGGCAAGAATGTCGCGTATCAGCAGTCCACCCATACCTGTGATTACAATACAATCTACCTTTTTATTCTCCAATGCCGAAAGTCCATTTGAAACAAGCGGAGTTATTCCGGTGATTTGCTGTTCCAAAATCAACTTCTTCGTTTTTTGCAACGACTGCTCGCTGATATCGCAGGCAAATACATGTTTCGCACGCTTTTCATCAATTAAGGCTGCAGATATCCGGCCGTGGTCGCACCCAATATCAGCTGCAATATCCATTCCATTCACGCAATCGAGAATTGCCCGCATTCTTGCTGTTATTTCCATAAGATATGAAAGGCGGCTGTTCGCCGCCTTAACACTCCTTTTCTATTCCAAAAAATCCCGCAGCTTCTTCGACCGGGATGGATGCCGCAGCTTACGCAGCGCTTTTGCCTCGATCTGCCGGATTCTTTCGCGTGTTACCTGGAATTCCTTGCCCACTTCTTCCAGTGTACGCGCCCGGCCGTCTTCAAGGCCAAAGCGCAACTTAAGAACCTTCTCTTCACGTGGCGTCAAAGTATCGAGAACATCCATCAGCTGTTCCTTTAAGAGCGTAAATGCAGCCGCTTCTGCCGGAGCCGGGGCATCATCATCCGGAATAAAGTCCCCCAAATGACTGTCTTCTTCCTCGCCAATCGGTGTTTCTAAGGAAACCGGTTCCTGCGCAATCTTCAGGATTTCGCGGACTTTTTCTTCCGGAATATCCATTTCCTTCGCCAGTTCTTCCGGGAGTGGATCACGCCCATATTGCTGGAGCAACTGGCGCGATACACGAATCAACTTATTGATCGTTTCCACCATATGCACGGGAATACGAATCGTCCGGGCCTGGTCTGCAATTGCACGCGTAATTGCCTGGCGAATCCACCATGTTGCATAAGTGCTGAACTTGTAGCCTTTCTGATAATCAAACTTTTCAACCGCCTTGATCAAGCCAAGGTTTCCTTCCTGAATCAAATCCAGAAACAGCATGCCACGACCAACATAGCGCTTTGCAATGCTCACCACAAGGCGCAGATTCGCTTCGGCCAGTTTGCGTTTCGCTTCCTGATCTCCTTCCCCCATGCGCTTTGCAAGTTCCACTTCTTCCGACGCTGAAAGCAGCGGCACCTTTCCAATTTCTTTAAGATACATCCTTACCGGATCGTCAATATTGATATTTTCCGGCATGGAAATCTCGAAATCTACTATCTCTGCCTCTTCCTCGGCTTTCGGTACTTCCTTTTCGATTTCATCATCCAGAACGTCAATATTCTGTTCCTCAAGAGCCTCATATAGCTTATCAATCTGTTCGGGAACCGCGTGTGCATCGTCAATATATTCGGCAATCTCTGCATATTTTAAAACGCCTTTTGTTTTTCCGATTTCGACAATTTTAGCAATCCGTTCATCAGACAATTTTGACTGTATCTTTTTCTCTACCGCTTTCACTTTTTTCTCTGCCAATAAAATTCACCTACTATTAAAATTTTAAAAACTCGTCTTAAGTTTATGAATCTTTTTCCCTAACTCATCTATTTTCTGCAACAAAATTCGTTTTTCTTCCGCATCCTGCTTGGTTGCGCATAAAGCGAGAACATCCCTTCGCTGCCGTTCCAGTCTTCCCATTCTCATTTGCTTAACACAGTCCTTCAGGAAATCATCCGCATTCTCCCGCTCATCCTCCTCACTCAATACTTTTCTGATATGAGCGCTTTCCTCTTCATTGAGCACGGATAATAATTCGCTGTTTGCAGTGAAAATCCCTTTTTTTGCTTTCTTCATTATATGAGAAAATATTTTTTTATTCGCCGTATTCTGAAAATCCGCCTCCTCAAGCCTACCCTCCAGTTTCAAAATAATCTGCGGATCCGAATAGATTCTTCGAACCAGGCAGTTCTCTGCTTTTCCCTCTAAGGTAACTTCTTTAATCTCTACCTTTGGCGGGACCCATTCCACTCCTTTCTGCAATCCACCGGCATCCTGCAAGATTGATTCCGGTGAATAACCGGTCATCCCGGACAATTTCCTCGCATACTTCTCCTTCGTGACCGCACTTTCTACTTGTTTTAACATTTTTGCACATTCCTGTGCAAATTTTTCCTTTTGGTGGCTGTCGTTAAGATCATATTTTGCCGCTGCCGTTTGGAACCGGTAATCCATTTCCGGTAAAGATTCCTTCATAAGCTCTATATACCCGGCCTTACCATGTTCTTTCAGATATTCGTCAGGATCCTGCCCGCCCGGAATAACAACTACGCGCGTTTCAATCCCTTCCTGCGCCAGAATGCCAAGCGCACGCAGCGTCGCCTTCTGCCCTGCCGCGTCCCCATCGTAGGAGATATATATATGATTCGTATAGCGCTTAATCAACCGTGCCTGGTCCTGCGTAAGCGCTGTTCCCAGAGTGGCAACACATTCCGGAATTCCGTAGGAAAAAAGCGCAATTACATCCATATATCCTTCGACCAGAATCAGATGGGAAAGATTTTTCTGTTTTCGTATCAAGTTCAGGTTATAAAGATTCCTGCTTTTATTAAAAGCTGCCGTTTCCGGTGAATTCAGGTATTTTGGCATTCCATCGTCCATCACGCGTCCGCCAAAACCAATAATATCGCCAAACGCATTGATAATCGGTATCATAGCACGATTGCGGAACATATCATAACTTTTTCCATCCGACATCTTAATCAATCCAGCCGCCTGCATGTCCTGCTTTGTATACCCTTTATCGGCAAGCAATTTCATCAGGTAATCCCATCCATCCCTGGCAAAGCCCATGCCGAAAGTTTTAAGCACCCGGTCCCCAAGTCCTCTCCCCCGAAGGTATTCAAGCGCTTCTTTTCCGTCCGGTGCATAAAGCGCTTCATGGAAATACCGCGCTGCAATCCTGTTCATTTCGAAAATCTTTTTCCGTTGCTGCTTGCGCTTTTCATAGCCTGCATTATCCGTGTTTTCAGGAACCGGTAATTTTACCTTCTCTGCAAGATACTGACAAGCCTCCGGGAAGGTCATTTTCTCCTGTTCCATTACAAACTGGATCGCATTTCCGCCTTTTCCACATCCAAAACAATGATAAAATCCTTTTTCCGGATTAACAGAAAAACTGGGTGTCTTCTCGTTGTGAAACGGGCAGCACGCCCACCAGCGTCCACCTTTATTCTGCAATGTTACATATTCGCCAATCAGATCTACAAGATTCACTTTCGAAAGCAAATCCTGGATCCATTCTTCCGGGAAAAACGGCATTTATTTCTCCTTGTTCTGAAACCTCTCCATATATTTTATACTAATATATTATACGCCTTAAACGTTAAATCCTTCAAATTCACGTTAAAATATCGTTTCACAAAACAAACGCCCGGCTCAAAACCGGGCGTTTGCAGCAGGATTGTTCCTTGTTATTCCTTATATTTGGGTTTTGCTTCATAGAACGTATGCAGCAACTCATGTGCCTTATGACTGTTCGGCTCCCCAAGAAAATCATTATAAAGCTTCTGGATATCAGGATTTTCATGAGATTTACGCAAAGGCTTATCGCAGTCTTCATCATAAAGCCCTTGTGCGCGGACGACACGCGGATCGAGCACATTTTTAATACGGGCCGATACAATCGGCTGTCCACCGCCGTTCACACAACCGCCCGGGCATGCCATAATTTCAATAAAATGATACTCCTTTTCACCGGAACGTACCGCTTCAAGCAGCTTCCGTGCATTTCCCGTTCCGCTGGCTACAGCAACCTTGACAGGCATATCTCCAACCATAATTTCCGCTTCCTTGATTCCGGCAATTCCGCGCACGTCACAGAAATCAATACTCTTAAGTTCCTCTCCTGTCAAAACTTCCGCAACCGTACGGAGCGCCGCTTCCATAACCCCGCCCGTTGCGCCGAAGATAACACCCGCTCCAGTAGACGTACCGAGTACAGGGTCAAAATCTTCATCCGGCAGATTCACAAAATCAATACCGGCTTCTTTAATCATTTGTGCCATTTCACGCGTCGTGAGCACCGCATCTACATCCGGATACCCCGTAGCATCCTCGCCTGCGCGGTCTTTCTCGTATTTCTTTGCGGTACACGGCATAACGGATACGGTGAAAATCTTTGCTGGATCAATTCCGTTTTCCTGCGCATAGTAAGATTTTATAATCGCACCCAGCATCTGATGGGGAGATTTGCAGCTTGAAAGATTATCCAGCATATCCGGGAAGAAATATTCAGCGAATTTAATCCATCCCGGCGAGCAGGAGGTAATCATCGGCAGTGTTCCGCCATTTTTAACCCGGTTAATAAATTCATAGCCCTCTTCCATGATTGTAAGATCGGCGCCGAAGTCCGTATCAAATACCTTGTCAAAACCCATTCTGCGAAGCGCAGCAGCGAGCTTTCCGGTAACGCGGGTTCCCATGGGCATTCCAAATTCTTCTCCGATCGCTACGCGGACAGCCGGAGCCGGCTGGACAACAACGTGCATATTCGGATTGTGCAGGGCGGCCCATACGTTATCGATCTCGCTTTTCTCGGAGAGTGCACCGACCGGGCAGGATACAATACACTGACCGCAATTGATGCATGGAACATCCACAAGGGATTTGCCCCATACGGGTTCAACCGTCGTTTTGAATCCGCGGTTTGTCGAACCGATGACGCCTACTGTCTGGATTTTTTCGCAGGCAGCAATGCAGCGTTTGCAAAGCACGCACTTATTTGGATTACGTACAACGGAAACCGACTGATCGTCAATATCCTTGTAAATTTTTTCACCTTCATACTGGATCGAGCGAATATTGAACTCATCTGCCAGCGTTTGCAGTTCACAATTCTTGTTGCGAACACAAGTCAGGCATTCCCTGTCATGATTGGAAAGCAGAAGGTCAAGGCTTACCTTTCTTGCCTTCAAAACTTTTTCAGATTTCGTAAAAACTTCCATTCCTTCCGACACCGGAAGGACACACGCCGCCTGAAGCGCAGGGTTGTTTTTCACTTCAACCAAGCAAATCCGGCATGCGCCGATTGCATTGACCCCTTTCAGAAAGCAAAGTGTGGGAATGTCAATATTTGCTTTTCTCGCAGCGTCGAGCACTGTGGAATTATCTGGCGCTTCAATCTTTACGCCGTCTATTGTCAATGATACCATATCACTTAATCCTCCTTTTATCTCTTGATTGCATCAAATTTACATTTCTCGATGCAAGCGCCGCACTTGATGCATTTATCCGGATCAATGTGATGCGGTTGTTTCTTTTCTCCGGTAATTGCGTCGGCCGGGCATACGCGTGCGCACATTCCGCATCCAATACACTTGGAAGGAATGATCTCATATACCAAAAGCTGCTGGCAATGTCCTGCCGGGCAACGTTTGTCGTAAATATGCGCTTCATATTCATCTCTGAAGTATTTGATCGTGGACAACACTGGATTTGGCGCTGTTTTTCCAAGACCGCACAGCGCTCCGGCTTTGATACTCTCGCCAAGTTCAATCAGCTTCTCAATATCGCCGGGTTTCCCCTTGCCATCTGTAATGCGCTGCAGTATTTCAAGCATACGCTTCGTACCAATCCGGCAAGGCGGACATTTTCCGCAGGACTCATCTACTGTGAAATCCAGGAAGAATTTTGCGACGTCCACCATACAGTTGTCTTCGTCCATAACAATCAAACCGCCCGAGCCCATCATCGAGCCAATGGAGGTAAGCGTATCATAGTCAATTTTCAGGTCAAGATGCTCCGCAGGGATACATCCGCCGGAAGGGCCGCCCGTCTGGGCCGCCTTGAATTTCTTGCCGTCCGGGATACCGCCGCCGATGTCATAAATAACTTCGCGAAGCGTCGTTCCCATAGGAATTTCCACAAGTCCTGTGTTGTTAATCTTGCCGCCAAGAGCGAAAACCTTTGTTCCTTTGGATTTTTCTGTTCCCATGGAGCCGAACCAATCGGCGCCTTTGAGAATGATCTGTGGAATATTCGCCAAAGTTTCCACATTATTGATTATCGTAGGTTTGCCGAACAAACCTTTGTTCGCCGGGAACGGGGGTTTCGGCCTCGGTTCGCCGCGCCGTCCTTCGATAGATTCCATCAAGGCTGTTTCTTCACCGCACACAAATGCGCCCGCGCCCAGACGGATTTCAATATCAAACCCAAAACCGGTTCCAAAAATGTCTTCGCCAAGCAGGCCATATTCACGCGCCTGATCAATCGCGATCTGGAGTCTCTTGACCGCAATCGGATATTCCGCGCGTACATATACATAACCCATGTTCGCGCCAATCGCATAACCTGCGATTGCCATTGCCTCGATAACGCTGTGTGGGTCGCCTTCAAGAACGGAACGGTCCATAAATGCGCCTGGATCGCCTTCATCGGCATTACAAATCACATATTTCTGGTCGCCTTTTGCATCATGGCCAAACTGCCATTTAAGGCCTGTCGGAAATCCACCGCCCCCGCGGCCGCGCAGTCCCGATGCTTTGATTATGTCGATTACTTCCTGCGGTGTTTTTTCCGTCAGGCAGGTTCCAAGCGCTTTATACCCATCAAAAGCAATATATTCGTCAATCACTTCCGGATCGATTACGCCGCAGTTTCTAAGCGCAACACGATTTTGTTTTTTATAGAACTCAATATCGTCGAGAGTCGTCGCAACATCCTGTTCTTCTTCATCCTTATGCAGCAGGCGTTCCACAATACGTCCCTTAAGAAGATGTTCTTCAACAATTTCGTCAACATCTTCAAGTTTTACCCGGCTGTAAAAGGCACCTTCCGGGTAAACAATTACGATTGGCCCTGCTTCGCACAAGCCAAAGCATCCGGTCCGCACTACTTTTACTTCCTTATCCAGCCCTTTTTCCGCGAGATCTTTCCCGAAACGTTCGATTAATTCCCCGGAACCGGAGGACGTACAACCTGTACCTCCGCATACCAACACATGCGCACGATAAAAATCCATTTATCCTAAACCTCCAATTAAATGTACAAAGTTAAGCGTTGTTTTTTTCGTAATACCCGATTGTGTATTCCGTTACGATGTTGCCGTTCACCAAATGCTCTGCAACAACGCGCTTCGCCTTTTCCGCATCCATTTTCACATAGGTAACTTTTTCCTGACCGGGCATAAATACCTCTGCGATAGGTTCGAGACGGCATACGCCGATGCACCCTGTCTGTGAAACGACGACGTCGTTTAGGCCGCGTGTCGCAACTTCGTCTACAAACGCCTGGAGGACAGGACGTGCGCCTGCCGCGATTCCGCATGTAGCCATTCCAACCACAACGCGCTTTTCAGCATCGTTTTTGCGAATATCCACTTTTCCCTGCATCTTGTTCCTGATTGCTTCCAATTCCTGAAGTGACTTCATATTTTCTACTCCCCATACTTTAAAACATCTCCATGTAACGAACATGTTTTAAGCCGCTTTTTCGGCAAGCGGTTGGCCGAGATATGAAATGTTTTTCTGCAGCACAGCTGCAAAATATTTTATTCACAATAATTAGTGAAAAAAAAGACAATTTTTCCATTAGCTATTATATCAGTAATATCCTGCAAAATCAACTTCTTTCGTGAAAAATTAACCATATTATTAATCTGTTTTTTCAAAAATTATTTTGTACTGACATTCGTACCATTTTAGAATCTGAATGACTGTGCTTTTTAGAATATATCGAAAAGATTTTTTATGAAATCTTTAGATATTGGTTGCGATGGCACCAAAACTTTTACACCCCCGATTGAGCAGCGGTTTCGAAAACCAAAAACAGTTTACCTCCGCCTGCAAAATTGCTCAAATCTTCCACAGGGAAGGCTTTGGAAATTTCCATTTGACTTCTTCTGGAAAAATTAAGGTTCCGGCCGCTTGACCGGAACCCTTGCAAATTTTAAAACATTGCATATTCAGTTGGGAATATCTCATCGAGGTTTTCTTTCAGCCATGCCGACACATCCGGCAAATCAAGCGGCACATCCTCGCCAAGCACTTGCCTTACCTCCCTCGTGTCGAGCGTTTCCTCATGCCCGTCAATCGTCACCTGGATTAAAAAATCAAGATCCGGATTACACACGATGAGTGAATGCATCGTTCCCGCAAAATCTCCGATAGGCGGCCGGTCAATGTTATCGAGGACATATACGGCCGTCAGTTCCGTCCCTTTCCCTTCCTCGGAATCAATACTGAAATTTCCGCCGGAGCTTTCAGCTCCCGCTTTGAAAAGCGATATCCCAAGCCCCACTTTACGCGTAGTGCGGGTTGTGACAAATGGGCTTGTTACGTGCGCAAGCATCTCCCTGCTCATCCCTTTTCCATTATCCTTAATCGTAACGGAAATTGTGTTGTCCCGCCTCACAACCGAAAGGAATACCTCAATCAAAGTTGCGTTTGCCGTAATTGAATTCTGCACAATATCCATAATGTGCAGCGCAATCTCTTTCATAGCTGCCGCTGGTTATTGCTTGTCTCTGTAAAGTCCGATAATCCCCGGGATATCTTCCGGTTTCAGCCTGCCATAAACCTGGTCATCAATCATAATAACCGGCGCAAGGCCGCAGCATCCAAGGCATCGCGTCGCCTCGAGGGTAAATAACGCATCCGGCGTTGTTCCGCCCGGCGCTGTTTGCAGCTCATCTCCCAGCGCATTCAGGATACTTTCCGCTTTTTTGACATAACATGCCGTACCCATGCACACGCCTATTACATGTTTTCCCTTCGGCTCCAGGGCAAACTGAGAATAGAATGTTGCCACACCATAAATATCGGTCATTGGAATCTGCATTTCTTCCGAAATAAATTTTTGTACTTCAAATGGCAAAGAGCCAAAAATATCCTGAGCCTTCTGCATAATAGGCATCAACGGACCAGGTTTTTTCATCGTCTCTGAGATATACCCTTTTAATTCATCAAATTTTACTTGCAATTCTGCAGTGTTCCCCATGGAAGTGCCTCCTTAAATAATCAACCTTCTGAATTTCATTTGGATTTTATTGTTTCCGGAAATCATTTTACCATATAATAATCTGTTTTGCATCCCTTTTTGTGAAATTAGTCACACAATTTTTGTAGAATTGTTCGGACATTTGCCTCATCCACTTCAAGATACCGTTCCCGCTCGGCAATTTGCCATAAATTATGCGCGTCCGACGAGTGTATTTGTTCAAAACGCGATACATCGTTTTCGATTGCAAGCCCCGGCACCGTTTCAATCGTCTTGAAAGAAAGCTGCGGCGGAAAGAACCCAAGGTTCGCGAGCATGGAATTTGCCCCTTTATTAACATGGGCTGGAATGGAATATCCTCCATATTCCCGAATCAGCTTGCAGCTTGCGTCGATGTCATACGGTAGCGCTGAAATCAATAATTTATCAAGCGTTCCAATCACTTCGTCATGTTCATCCAAAACCAGCTGGTTTCCAAAATAATCCGGCTTATTTTTGATATCCGGAAGATCTGCGTACAGCTTATCCCCAAACTCCCGCGCTGCGCCTGCTTCTTCAAAAAAAGCGAGGACATGGACTTCTTCCGCAGTCGTCATTTCTATTCCTGGCAAAAAAAGAATTCCCGCCTGCTCCGCAACTTTTGATGCTGCCTCTACGTTCCGGCCGCAATTATGATCACTCACCGTAATCAGGTCAAGACCTTTTAATTTCGCCATATTGACGATATTATTGGGTGTCATATCGTCATCCGCACACGGCGAAAGCGCGGAATGAATATGCAAATCATAATAAAGATGCATTTCTATTTTCCAATACCTAAGTCATATAGCTCACAACAAATTGCATATGACGTTTTGGATGAAGAGTAAATGACGACTCCTTCTTCCTTGGCTTTGTCGATTGTAGCCTGCGGAACATCAATACTTTCCGGTATGATTACGCAGGCAAAATCGTGCAGGCATGCAACGGCAATCACATTAAGATGCGTTTGTACCGTGACCCAGGCCATTCCCGCCTCGCCGCGTGCCATGACCCAGCTTAAGAGGTCGCAAACGCAGCCATCTGTTACCTCCGCTTCCTCCGCGAGGCCGTCCGTAAGGAGTTTCAGCCCCATTTTTTCGGCAATTTCTGCTGTCTTCATTCAGTTTCATCCTCCGATAATTTATCTTTACTTGCAAGATCCACCATCTCTTCTGCAAGATAGCGTACCTTTTCCTTTAATATGAATACACAATCCATCTCCTGCGCATGACCGCGTACAATATCTTCCGCAAGGGCCCGGCAAGACGGTGCGCCGCAGCTTCCGCAATCCATTCCCGGGAGCTTCTGTACGAGTTCTTCAATTTTCTGTATCTTCCGCAGCGCCTCCATACGGTCGTCGTCTAATTTCATAACATCCACGGCTTCCATCTGCTTTTTGGTTGCTGCTACACCTGATTGCGCATATGCCCTGGCCTGCTCTTCCACGCTCTCATCAAACCCAACTTCATCACATATTTTTTGTACGCGCGACTGGGCCACAAACGCGCTTTCAAACACGAGTGGTCCGCCGACGCAGCCGCCGACGCATGCAAGGCCTTCAAAGAAATCAAGATCTTTCAATTTATCATTCTCAATATCTTCAAGCGCACGTGCAACATTGGAAATTCCATCCACGGCAAGAGCGTTCTTTTCCCCGACTGCAAATGTTTCCCCGCCGCTGTTTGCCCAACCGATTCCTTTTGCCGTGGCCTTGACGCCGTCAAAATGCCGGGCGTCTGCCGATTTCAATTGACCTGTCAAAAGGCCATAAACCTCGAGGATTGAAATAGCGCCGTCCACATCGCTTTTCTCTTTTGCAAGCGGCGACTTGATGCTTGTCATCTTTGCAGGGCACGGTGTGATGAAATAAGCACCGATTTCCGAAATATCTACGTTGTTCTTTTTGGCAAATTCTTCCTTCGCCACCTTTGCGGCAACTTCCACCGGCGCGTCAACCTTGACGACATTATCAAGAAGCTCAGGAAAGCGCACCTGAATAAGCCGTACAACCGCCGGGCAGGCCGAGGAAATGACAGGCCGATTTCCGGGCTTCTCAAGCTCCTTTGCAATTGCTTTTGCGCAAATCTCCGCGCCCTTGGCCACTTCGAATACATCGTCAAATCCCATAGCCTTCAGGCCGGAAAGCACTCGGTCTACCTTATCCACCTGATTTATCATTTTGAATTGCGCGTACAGCGCCGGAGCAGGAAGCGCGATTTTGTACTTAAATTGACTAATACTGGACAGGGGATCCGTTACCGCATTTTTGGCATGATAAGGACAAACGCGGATGCATTCCCCGCAGTCGATACACCGTTCCTTTAATATCTTTGCTTTTCCTTTTTGCACCCGGATGGCCTCTGTCGGACACCGCTTAATACAATTGGTGCAACCTGAACATTTTTCTTTTTCCAGGCGCACCGAATGAAAATATTTTTCCATGATAATCGACCGTCACTTTATTTCGTCATTTACATTTGAAATTTGAGCGTCACTGTCGTTCCCGCAGGGCTCGATTCAATATGCATATTGTCACTGTTTTTACTCATGTTAGGAAGTCCCATACCTGCGCCAAAGCCCATTTCACGCACCGTATCCGATGCGGTTGAATACCCCTCCTGCATGGCAAGGTCAATATCCGGTATTCCCGGCCCGGTATCCGCACAGGTAATTTTAATGGAATCTTCGTCAATATCGAGCTGCATATGCCCCCCATAGCTATGGATAATCATATTAATTTCCGCTTCATAGGACGCAATTGCAATTTTGCGTATCAAAGCAGGAGCCACGCCAAGCTGCTTCAATTTATTCTTGATGCGTGCCGAGACCTCTCCCGCCGCAACAAAATCTTCCTTTTCTATTTCATAATCCCGGGTATAGATCATAGTCATTCCCCCCGCATTCCACCTTTAATTCCATTTTGATAGAGGATCCCGCACGTTGTAAACATCGGTTTATCCGTTGCGAGGAGAACCATCTCCCGCTCTTCCGCCATATCAATGATGTCCTGCGCCGGCCTCTTACCGCGCACAAACAAAATGCAGGGAATGTCCATCATCTCCGCCGTGCGAATAACATGATTATTCACTAAGCCCGTCATCAAAATGGCGTCATGTTTTGTAAACGCCAATACGTCGCTCATCATATCCGCGCCGCATGCGCAAAGTATTTCCGTGTCCTGTCTGCTGTCTCCGCAGAGAAATTCCGCATCCAGAAGTTTTGCAATCTCCGTAACTTTCATACATACTCCTCCGATTCTATTCTTTATACTGTTCTATCTGGATATCTACCATATCAAATATCTTATTTGCAAATTCATCCGGATAGGGATGCTTATAAACAACGCGTACAATCCCTGCATTTACAATCATCTTCGCACAGATCGAGCAAGGTTGATGCGTACAATACATCGTCGCCCCGTCAATCGCAACGCCAAGTTTTGCAGCTTGGATAATCGCATTTTGCTCCGCGTGGATCGCGTAGCATAATTCATGCCGCTCTCCGGAAGGAATTCCCATATTGATACGCAAGCATTCTCCCCGGTCTTTGCAGCTGTCAATTCCTGCGGGTGCGCCATTATATCCGGTTGTTACGATTCGTTTATTTTTTACAATCACTGCGCCAATGCTGCGATCTGTTTTAAAGCAACTGGTCCAATGTGCGATTTCTTCCGCAAGGTCCATAAACCTCTTATCCCACTTATCCATTCTATTCCCCTTTTGTATCATATGATTAATAAAGTACGCTGAAATTATATAATAGTTGAAATATTTATCGTTTTTATTGTACATTATTTCACATTATATGTTAGAATTAAATACAATAGAAATCATCAGATATAAGAAGCAATTCGCAGATATATTATATTATTCTGGTTTAATAACAAAATTTACCATTTTTTAATAATTAATGTTAGTTGATTTATTTATCGTTTATAGATATCATTAGTCCTAGAAAAATTAGCACTCAACTTTGACGAGTGCTAACAGAATAACGAATATTATTTAATATAGGAGGCATGTGACATGACAATCAAACCTTTAGGTGACAGAGTCGTCATCAAATCAGTTGAAGCAGAAGAAACGACAAAGAGCGGTATTGTACTGCCCGGTTCTGCACAGGAAAAACCGCAGGTTGCGGAAGTTGTTGAAGTTGGCCCCGGCGGCGTAGTTGACGGTAAAGAAATTAAGATGGAAGTAGAGAAAGGCGATAAGGTTCTTTATTCCAAATATGCAGGTACAGAAGTAAAGCTGGACGGCGAAGAGCTGATGATCGTGCGCCAGTCCGACATTCTTGCAATTGTAAAATAAGAAGGAGGCAAATAAATCATGGCAAAACAGTTGAAATTTGGCGAAGAAGCTCGCCGTGCGCTTGAAAGAGGCGTAAACCAGTTGGCAGATACAGTAAAAGTAACGCTCGGGCCGAAGGGCCGCAACGTTGTTCTGGATAAAAAATTCGGTGCTCCGCTGATCACGAACGACGGCGTTACGATCGCAAAGGAAATCGAGCTTGAAGATCCCTTTGAAAACATGGGAGCACAGCTTGTAAAGGAAGTTGCTACAAAGACGAACGATGTGGCTGGCGACGGTACG
This sequence comes from Christensenella tenuis, assembly GCF_014287795.1. Lineage (GTDB taxonomy): Bacteria > Bacillota > Clostridia > Christensenellales > Christensenellaceae > Christensenella > Christensenella tenuis. Next base: position 322,665 of record NZ_JACOON010000001.1, on the reverse strand, counting down.
ACAACCGCTACCCTGCTTGCACAGGCTATCATTCGTGAAGGACTTAAGAACGTTGCAGCCGGTGCAAATCCGATGGGCGTTAAAAGAGGTATCCTCAGCGCCTGTGAAACGGCGGTTGAAAGCCTGAAGACTCTTTCAAAGCCGATTGCAGACAGCAAGGCAATCTCTCAGGTTGCAAGCATTTCAGCTGGTGATGACCGCATTGGTACGCTGATTTCTTCCGCTATGGAAAAAGTTGGTAATGACGGCGTTATCACAGTGGAAGAATCCAAAACGATGCAGACGGAACTCGACGTTGTCGAAGGTATGCAGTTTGACCGCGGGTATGCTTCTGCCTACATGGTAACAGATACCGAAAAAATGGAAGCCGTCCTTGATGACGCCCTTATCCTGATCACAGACAAAAAAATCTCGAATATTCAGGATCTCCTTCCGATCCTTGAACAAATCGTACAGCAGGGCAAAAAATTGCTCATCATCGCCGAAGATGTTGAAGGCGAAGCTCTCGCTACCCTCGTTGTCAACAAACTGCGCGGCACGTTCAACTGTGTTGCTGTGAAAGCTCCGGGCTTTGGCGACAGAAGAAAAGCAATGCTGCAAGACATCGCTACGCTCACGGGCGGTACGGTCATCTCTGAAGAGGTCGGTATCGACCTTAAGGAAGCAACGATGGATATGCTCGGCCGTGCGAAACAGGTAAAAGTTGACAAAGATAACACGACCATCGTGGAAGGCATGGGCAAGAAAGAAGATATCGAAGGACGCATCAAATCGATCAAGGCTCAGATCGAAGAAACGACTTCCGATTACGATAAAGAAAAGCTTCAGGAACGTCTTGCTAAACTGGCAGGCGGCGTGGCGGTAATCCGCGTCGGTGCGGCAACGGAGACAGAAATGAAAGAAGCAAAGCTGAGAATCGAGGACGCTCTCGCAGCGACGCGCGCAGCTGTGGAGGAAGGTATCGTTCCTGGCGGCGGCACAGCTCCCCTGAAGGTAACGGATGATATTAAGGCGCTGATTGACAAACTGTCTGGTGACGAGAAGACGGGCGCTAAGATCGTTCTGCGTGCTCTGGAAGAGCCTGTCCGTCAGATTGCTGCAAACGCAGGTCTTGAGGGCAGCATTATCGTCGAGAAAATTCTTGCGGACAATTCCAAGACATTTGGATTCAATGCCGCAACCGGCGAATATGTGGATATGATCGAAACGGGCATCATCGATCCGACGAAAGTTACGCGTTCCGCTATCCAGAATGCATGCTCCGTTGCGGCTATGCTGCTCACAACGGAAAGTATTGTAACGGATCTTCCGGCTCCGGAACCGCCGGCAATGCCTGCAGGCGGCGCTCCCGGTGGAATGCCTGGAATGTACTAAGAAATGTAAAAGAACTGCTGTACGTGCAGCAGTTCTTTTTTTATATTCTTTTCTTAACAGTTCCCCTCGTATACATACTTCAAATGTTTACGTGCAACTTCTGCGAGCTGTAAAACCTTCCGGACCGGCGTAGCTTGCGCGTTCTGCATTTTATATCTTGGAAAAAAACGAGTCACATGCAAAGGAATCTCTCGGCTGATTGAAGCAAGCCAGATAGAAAGATGCTCCATTTCAGTATTTGAATCATTTTCGTTCGGAATAATAAGAGCCGTCACCTCTATATGGCAATTTTGCGCAGCCAATTCAATAGAACGCTTCACCGTTTCCAAGTCCCCTCCTATTGCGCGATAGAATCTTTGGGAAAAAGCTTTCAAGTCGATATTCACAGCATCAATGACAGGTAACAGCGCTCTCCATATTTCCTCATTACAAAATCCATTTGTTACCAGTACATTTTTCAAATTTTTTTCATGAGCAGCATAGGCGCAGTCGCGTACAAATTCATATCCGATAACCGGTTCATTATAGGTGTAGGCAATGCCAATATTTCCCTGCTCTCTTAATGCCTCCGCCAGGCATGCCAATTCATTTGGCTGCATAGATTGCTTCGTCATTTCATTGCCATACATGGATATAGAGCTGTTTTGGCAAAAAGGGCAATGCAAGTTGCAGCCAAAGCTGCCGACCGAGAGAATACGGCTGCCTGGAAAAAAACGCACCAAAGGTTTCTTTTCAATCGGATCCAAAGCGATTGCCGTAAGCTGCCCATAATTATCATCAATGATCCGGTTATCAATATTTTTACGCGCTCCGCACAAACCTACTTCCCCTTCTTTTAAAGCGCAGGCATGCGGGCAAACTGTGCAAACCTTCTTCATTGATGCCTGATCACTTCGAATTTTTCGATAGAATAAGGTTCTCCCCGGCCAATTCCCGCCTTTTGGAGTGCAATCTCAATCTGCTGCCGCGGAGTGTCTACTCCTTCGAGATTCGGCAGCAGTAGTCCCCGGCGTCCTACGCTTGATACAATGATTCCAAAGCGTTTTACATCAAGCTCCTCTGCACTTTCCACCGGTTGCACTTTTCCCAAAACGTCTACGCTGTACACAAGTTCCTCAAGTTCAATACGGCTTACCGATACAAATCGCGGATCCTCAGTCCCGGCGCTTACTGAATTCCAGATGATTTCATCGGCAATACAATTCCGCATTGCCTCAATCGTTCCAATACAGCCGCGCAATTCTCCCCGCTTTTTGAGCGATACAAATACCCCGGCGCGTGTTTTAAGCAGTTCATCCGGTAAATCATCCGGGCGATGCAAAACAGTTCCTGTATTCACATAGTGCTCCAGGGAGGCGCGCGCCAGTTTTACATAGGCATCCTCGCGTGCGTCGCGTTTCATTTTTTCCCGTGCCTGTTTTTCCCGGTATAGCTTGCCAAATTCACGCGCAGCATCATTTCCTCTTACAGAAAAAACAGCAACTCCATATCCGACTCCAAACGGACCTTCATACGAGAGTAGTCTTGAACCCAGCGATTTTCCGTTAAATGCTCCCGCCATAATGAGAAAAGCCCGCACTCCGCATTCCGCCGCCTGTTCGCAAAAAGCAGGTGCCAGCTCCATTAAATTCATAAAATCTGCTTTTCCCAGCGCTTCTGTTACAAGGTGATCAAATTCAGGTCCCTGTGGAGCGTAACCGTATGGGCCATCCTCTTTCAGTCTGTGGGAAAGGTCTCCGCTCGCAACAACAGCGACTCTTTTCCCGAGAGTCTCAGCTGTCTGTGCAATAAGCTCACCCAGTCGGTAATGTGCTTCTACACTGAGACCTGAAAGCCCAATTCTCACAATAGGCACATTGCCAAGGCCCTCTTCCTGCAAAAAGCGGAGCGGAATCAGCGTCCCATGATCCAGCAATGGATCGCGTTCTCCATCTGTTCCAGCCGGGAATCCTTCCTGTTGGGCTAATTTCCCAAGCTCACTTACAAAGTTTGCATCATATTTGGCTTCGACGGAGCTTCCCCTGACGTGAAACTGCTCCAGATTCCCCGCTGCCGTCTGACCCGGTGAAATATGAAAATATTCCGCATACAGCACCGAATGCGGAGAGAGGATAATGATCGTATCGGGCCGCATATCCGCTATTGCCCTGGCGGCCTCCCGATAAGCACGAATCGTTGTTTCAATTTTCCGTTCCTCTCCGCATCCGATCTCAGGCAGGATAATCGGCGGATGCGGAACTGCAATTCCTCCAACCACAGCCATAGCCGTTTCCTCCGTTACTTTGTGATATTTTTTCTCGCTTTGTCGGCATTTCCGTCAAATTTTTCCGAATCCCATGAAAACCTGCGTTTTCCATCAAGTGCATCGATTCTTTGCATATCTTCCTGCGAAAGCATGAAGTCAAAGATATCTGCATTCGAAAGGATCCTGTCCTGATGAACCGACTTTGGAATCACAGCGTTTCCGTTTTGGATATGCCAGCGTAAAGTTGCCTGTGCCGCCGTCTTTCCATAGTGACTGCCGATTTCTTCCATCAACGGTTCTTCACTGAGGTGTCCGTGAAAAATCGGACCCCACGCAGTAATTGCTATCCCATTTTTCCCGCAAAATCTTCGCAATTCCCTTTGCTGGAACCATGGGTGGAGTTCCACTTGATCATTCGCCGGAAATTCTCCTGTCTTTTCTTTCAGGTCTGCAAGCTGATCTGCAGTAAAATTGGAAACGCCGGCAGCACGGATCAGGCCTTTTTCCCGCAAATCAAGAACCATATCCCAGGTTCGGTAACGCAAGAATTTATCTGTTCCCGGCCAATGCAGCATATATAAATCGACATAGCCTGTTCCCAGTAATGAGAGGCTTTTTTCAAAGGTCTCCCCCGCCCGTGCAAAGTCGGTCGGCCACAACTTTGTTGCCACAAACACTTCTTCCCGCGGTATTCGGCTGTCTTTTATAGCAAGTCCTACATCCTTCTCATTTCCATAAAAAGTTGCAGTATCGATATGCCGGTATCCCGCATCCAAAGCAAAACGAACAGCCCGGTATACTTCTTCCCCGGCTTTTGCTTTGTATAGCCCAAGACCAAAGCCCGGCATTTCAACGTCGTTTGCAATGCGAATACATTCCTGCAAGCCCTCAATCATTGTTTTTCCTCCAACAGTATTTTCAGCGCTTCAATATATCCCTGCTCTCCTTTTCCACAAATCTGGGCGATACACACATCCGCAATCACAGAAACATGTCGGAATTCTTCACGTGCATGAATATCTGAAAGATGTACTTCCACGCAGGGAATACTGATGGAAGAGATCGCGTCGCGTATCGCATAGCTGTAATGCGTATAGGCTCCCGCATTGAGGATGACGCCGTCTTTTCTTCCATAAGCATCATGTAGCTTATCAATCAGCGCACCTTCATGGTTGGATTGGAAAAATTCGAGCTCCACATCCAACCCCTCCGCCTGCCCGCAGATAAAATCGTTTATTTCGTCCAGTGTTTTTACGCCGTATACTCCCTTTTCCCTTATACCGAGCATGTTAAGGTTGGGACCGTTCATCACTAAAATTTTTTTCATTGCTTTCTCCAAAATAATCTAAATATGTTATACTTGATTGTATCATATTATAAAGGAGTTTTTCCATTCGTATGCTGAAAAATTATTGCGTCATCGGCTCCCCCATTGCCCATAGTTTATCCCCTGTTATCCATAACACGCTTTATGCGCGGTACGGACTGAATTGCGCTTATGGAAAAGAGCTCGTGGAAACTGATACACTCAAAAATTTTATTGCCGCCCTTCCGGAGCGGCATATTTCAGGTTTTAATGTCACGATGCCGCTCAAGCAGGAGATTCTACCCTATTTATGCCATATATCCGCCGAAGCGCAGGAGGGAGCCAACACGATCGTTGTCCGGCCGGACGGCCTGTATGGCTATTCCACTGACGCACAGGGGTTTCTCACCGCGTTGCGTAATATTGGAGCGGATTATACCGGGGCAAACATTGTATTTATTGGGGCGGGAACCGTTACAAAACTGTTGGCATGCGATGCCGTGGAAAACGGCGCCCGGAGTATTGCGATTGTCAACCGCACGCCGCAAAAAGCAAAAAAAATAGCGCAGCAGATCAATGCGGCGCATGGCAGCCTTACCGATATCAGTCAACATCTTAGAAACTGCGACCTGTTGATTAATACGACCCCCCTTGGCATGAATGGTACAGGGTATGACTTTGAAGATCTCTCGTTTCTCAAGCTGCTGCCCTCCCATGCAACCGTATGCGACCTAATCTATTCGCCTGAGCAAACTTTGTTTCTCAAATACGCGGGCAGGAATGGCCTCAAAACGATGAATGGCCTCGGAATGTTAATCTGGCAGGCCTTCTTTTCTTTTGAAAAATGGTTCCGGATTTTACCGGATCAGAATGATTATAACGCAGTCGCCGCAGAGATCATCCGCATTTTAAGACAGAGATAATCCGTTCCGCCGCCCTGTCGATCGTATCATCGTTGTTGATTTTAAAATGGCAGGACCCCTCATAGCGTTCTCTGCGTTCCTCAAATATTTTGCGCACACGTTCCGCGCCCTCTTTCAGCAAAGGACGTTTTTGGATATCTACGGTGTCTATAATGCTGTCGATATCCCTGTATACCCATATCACGTTTCCCGTTTCACGCATAATGCGGACATTTTGCTCCGAAAGCACAATCCCCCCGCCGCAGGAAATTACGGAATCCGGTTCATGGCGGGCGGCATTTTTAAGTTCAGCGCTTTCAATCTCCCTGAAAAACGTCTCCCCGCTTTCTGCAAAGATATCATTAATCGCTTTTTTCTGCCTTTCTTCAATCCTTGCATCGAGATCTATAAAGGGTAAATCAAGCTTGTAGGCAAGACTCTTTCCCACCGAGGATTTTCCACATCCCATCATTCCCGTCAAAAAGATATGGCCCATATCAACACCCATTCCTATAAATTCCCAATAATTTCATCTGCGTGCAATAGGGCTCGATTTCCAAAATTGCCTTTTCAATATGCGCCCCGATTCTAAAGCCGACAAAGTCAACATAAAAACGGTATTCGAAATTGCGATGCTGCAACGGTCTGGATTCCAGCTTTACCATATTAAGCTCACGTCTGGAAAAAACGTTCAGGATATGCGCAAGCGCTCCGGGTTTATGCTCCAATACAAAGCTAAGACTTGCTTTGTCTGCATTTTCATCAGTATTTTTTATCGGTCCAATCACAATAAAACGTGTGCTATTCTCCCCGCTGGTGTTGACCGTACCCTTCAATAGTTCCAATCCGTAAATATTTCCCGCATATTCACTGGCAATCGCCGCTTTGGACGGATCACCGGCGCCTGCTACATATTCCGCGCTGGCAGCGGTATTATAGTAGGGAACCCTTCTCCACTGCGGATAATTGTCTAAAAAATCCGAGCATTGCAGGAGTCCTTGGTCGTGTGAATAAACTTCCCGGATATCGGAAAGAGTCGCTCCTGGAACACCGAGTAACGCATGATCGATATGAATGAGCTGTTCCCCGGCAATGAAAACCTCGTATTGATCCAAAAGATCATATACCTGCAAGACGCTTCCCGCATATGAATTTTCAATGGGAACGACACCAAAGGCAACTTCGCCTGCTTCAACCGCCGCAAAAACCTCTTCAAATCCACCGTAACTGACCGCCTGAGCCTGACTGTGAAAATACTGATCCTGCGCCATATCTGCATAAGCACCGCGAATGCCGGAATATCCCACTTTACACACCTCGCCGATACCTTTCTGCGTGGGCCTTCTTTCTTCCCTTACCAGCCGGCGCTGGTGCGCCCGGCTAAGGCTCATCAGCAATTCGAAAACCCGGTCGATATCGCTGGAAAGTTCTTGGTTGGAAAGCATTTCTTCCCGCTTTTTCAGCAATTCCGCCTCCCGTTTCCGGTCAAGCACCGGCAGCCCTTTTTCTATTTTGCATCTTGCGACTTCTTCCGCAATTTGAATTCTTGTTTCGAAGGCCCGGACGATCTCCTCGTCTACCGCATCGATCTCCCTGCGCAATGCTTCCAAATCAGCCATTGTATACCTCCAACCATAGATCCGCCATCACAAGCGCCGCCGCACATTTGACAACCTCCACGGCACGCGGCACAATACAGGAATCATGTCGTCCATGAATCCGGAGTGCAGCTTCCTTCATCGCTTTGATGTCAACTGTCTTTTGTTCCTTTGCTATGGAAGGCGTAGGGCGAATAGCGACGCGGAAGACAACGGGCATACCGTTTGTAATGCCGCCGCCAATTCCACCGTTATAATTCGTCTCAAATGACACTTTTCCATCCTGTAAAACGGGAGAATCATTCGCTTCGCTTCCCTGCATTGTCGTCAGCTCAAATCCTTTTCCGAACTCAATTCCCTTAATCGCCGGAACGGAGAACATCATATGTGCAAGCCTGCTTTCCACACTGCCAAAAAAAGGCTCTCCCAAGCCTACCGGAAGGCCATCCACTACGCACTCTATGATCCCGCCTACGGAATCTCCATTGCTGTGCGCCTCGAAAATTTTCTCCTGCATTTTCTCAGCCGCTCCAGAGTCAACCGCTGCGAACTCTTTTATTTCCGCTTCTTCCAGTTGGCTGAATGAATAAGACCCTTCATCGGTAATTTCTGCAATGCTTTGAATGCGGGCCGCTATCCGAACCCCTTCCCGTTCGAGCAGCTGACGTGCGATGCTGCCCGCAAAAACCAAAGGTGCCGTCAACCTTCCGGAAAAATGCCCTCCTCCCCTATAATCATTTGCGCCATGATATTTCATAAATCCAGTATAGTCCGCATGGCCCGGGCGAAGCAATGCAGCGGTTTTTTCATAATCCCGTGAACGTGTATCCTGATTACGAATAAACGCCGCAAGAGGCGTTCCCGTTGCCTTTCCCTTGAAGTAGCCGCTCACAATTTCTGGAATATCGGGTTCTTTACGTTTGGTGGAAGCAATAGAAGCATTAGGCGCACGTCGTCTCATCGCCTGCTTGATTTTTTCCTCATTAATTTCCATGCCCGCTGGAAGTCCGTCAATCACAATTCCAATCGCGGCAGAATGGGATTCCCCGAAAAGAGTAACCTTCAAACGATTCCCAAATGTTGCACTCATTCCACAATTCCTCCCAGACTTGCAAATTCTTCATAGAAATTTGGAGCAGATTTCTTTACGACCATAGGGTCATGTATCGTAATTGCATTCTTTGCGATGCACGAAGCAACGGTAAGCGCCATTGCAATCCGGTGATCGGAATGGCTTTCAACCTCACCACCATCCAACATGCCGGTTCCATTGATAACAAGGCTATCTTCGTATTCCGTAATATCCGCACCAATTTTTTCAAGTTCATGGGCCATTGCATGCAGGCGGTCACTCTCTTTATAGCGCAGCCGTCCGGCGTTATAAATTCGCATTTTCCCTTCCACGGCACAGCCAAGCACAGCAAGCACCGGTACGAGATCCGGTATCTGACTTACATCGATTTCAATGGGTTTGAGCATCTTTTTCCTGACAAAAATACCGTCCTCCCGGTGCTCAACTTCCGCTCCCATGCATTGCAGGATTCCCAAGATCTCTTTATCGCCCTGTTCCGAATTCTCCTTCAATCCCTGCAGTAAAACTTCTCCGCTCAAGGCTGCTGCAACGGCAAAAAAGGCGGCGTGTGAATAATCGCCTTCGATTGTCATATCATGCGGCCTATATCCTTGCCTTCCCGATACGTCGATGATATGTCCGCGCCAACGGCTTGTTACCCCAAACATTGCCTGTACATTCCGCGTGAGATCAATATAAGGCCGGGATTCAATTTTTGTCGTCAGGTGAATCCCTGAATCATCCATCAGCAGAGGCAGCGCATAGAGCATTCCCGATACAAACTGCGATGAAATATCCCCTGGCATCGCATATTCGCCGCTGTCAAGCGTTCCGCATATTGTAATAGAATTTTCTGTTTTCACCGCTTCCACATTATTTCTGAGGAAAATACGGTCATATGCCCCCTGGGGACGTTTCATTAAGCGTCCATGGCCCTTAAACGTACGTTTTTTCCCATCAAGAGCAAGTGGAACCAAAAAGCGCAGGGTGGAACCTGATTCTCCACAATCAATCTCTTCTTTGCCTTCCCTGTGAAGGCCTCCGTGCACAATACACACATTGTCATGAAGTTCATATTCACATAGTCCAAGATCCCGAAGTGCATTCGCTGTTGCCGATATATCTTCGGAAAAAGCCATATTTTCCAGAACCGAATCTCCTTTGGCCAACGCCGCACAAATCAGAGCCCGGTGCGATACACTTTTGGATGGGATAGCTTTAATGCTTCCTTGGATATTCGAGGGAGCTACTTTTTTCATAAATACAATTCCTTTATTATTTTTTGAATTTCCTGCGCTTCCAGCTTTTGAGTAACGGCATGGCCGATCTGATCGATTAAAACAAAATGGATCAAACTGCCTTCTGCCTTTTTATCAGCCAGAAGAATTCCAAGTGCTTCCTCCAGAATACCTGGTTCCGCAGAAACTGGCAAGTGATACTTTTTGAGTAATATTTGCGTATTTTCCGCAAGCCCTTTTGGAGAAACACCAAGCGCTTCCCCCAGTTTCGCTGCATATACCATTCCTATGGCAACCGCCTCTCCATGAAGAAGCGTCCCATAACCAGCGGTCGTTTCGATTGCATGCCCGATTGTATGTCCATAATTAAGCTGCATGCGTATACCTGTATCATAGGGATCCTGCTTCACATAATCTGCTTTGATCTCACAGCATCGCCCGACAATCTCTTCAATTTCAGCGCCGCCTTCCATCAATACTTCATATAGCTTTTCATCGTAAATATATGCGTACTTGATAATTTCCGCCATCCCGGCGGCATACTGGCGCGCATCAAGCGTCTCCAGCGTTTTTGTATCCGCAACCACGGCGGCTGGCTGATAAAACGCGCCAACCATATTTTTTCCGCCCGGAAGATTTACTGCGACCTTTCCGCCAACCGAACTGTCAACCTGAGCCAAAAGAGTCGTCGGATATTGGATGAATGCAATTCCCCGTTTAAAGGTTGCCGCTGCAAAACCGGTGATATCACCGATAACGCCACCTCCCAATGCTGCCACAGCACCCTTCCGGTCGATTTCGTATTCCATCAGTTTCTGATAAATCATTTCCAGATTTTGCATATTTTTCGATACTTCCCCGGAGGGAAGTACGATCCATTTTGCTCCGGGAAAATATTTTCCCAAAAGAGGATAAACTACATCGTCCGTAACAATCGCATAATCCGTATAACCCTGCAGAGGTTCATCTGAAAGAATGCCGTTTCCTATTACTATATCATATTTTCCATTATCTGCATCTACAAAAACATTTCTCATTTGCTTCACCATCAGGACATTATGCTTTTAAGAGCATTAATTTTATGCATAATCCCATCGAACGCTTCCGGGGTAAGGGATTGCGCTCCATCACACAACGCGTGTTTGGGATCGTTATGTACCTCAATCAGCAGACCGTCCGCACCGGCGGCAACCGCTGCCAAAGCAAGCGATTCCACCATGTAAGACAATCCCGATGCATGGCTCGGATCAACGACAACGGGAAGGTGAGATAATTTCTTAATCGCAGGAATTGCGCTGATGTCCAGTGTGTTTCGCGTATAGGTTTCAAACGTCCGGATGCCGCGTTCACACAGAATAACATTTTCATTTCCGCCGGACATGATATATTCCGCACTCATTAAAAGTTCCTCAATCGTACTGGAAAGTCCTCGCTTTAAAAGAATCGGTTTTTTAGTCTGTCCAACTTCTTTCAGCAGGTCGAAATTTTGCATATTCCGCGCGCCGATTTGGATAATATCCGCTTTTTCCGAAAACAATTCAACATATCGCGGCGCCATAATCTCCGTTACGATAGGCATGCCTGTTTCTCTTCTGACTTCCTCAAGGATATCCAGGCCCTGTTCTCCAAGCCCTTGGAAAGCATAAGGAGACGTACGGGGTTTGAAAGCGCCCCCCCGCAAAATCTGTGCGCCGGATGCTTTGCATTGCACGGCTATTCCTTCCAATTGAGGAAAGGATTCGACCGAGCAAGGACCTGCCATCACAGTGAGCGTGCCTCCCCCTACTGGCACGCCGTTTACATTCACTACGCTGTCTTCGGGATGGAACTTACGGTTTGCTTTTTTGTAAGGCTCCTGTACCGAGACAACACGGTCAACGCCGTTCATCATTCCGACGCGCTCCTTGTCTACCGTATAGGTATCTCCTAAAACGCCAAGCACCGTACAGTCGACGCCTTTATTTGTCTGCACCTGCATTCCTTTTTTGATAAGCGCATCGGTGACACGAAGGACCTCTTCTTTTGTTGCGCTGCTTTTCATAACTACAATCATATTTCTTGCTCCTCGCTTCGTTAAAGTATTAAAATAAAAAAGCTGCGAACGCCTGTCGGCACTCACAGCATAACATCTACGACCTTATCTGTTTCAATGCGTATACCGACAGAAATCAACATGCAAACAAGCTCCAACGGTAAAAACCGTTAAAGCCAAACATGCTAAAAAATCGTGTCGATACTGCTAACATTGTTTTATACTCCTTGCGTTTATTATATGCGATACATTTCCGCAATTCAAGTTTTTTTTCAAAAACGCAGCCCATAAATCATAAAGACTTCGCCTTTTCCTCCGTCAAAAACTGTTTGTAAACTTTTCAATAAATTTATTACGATAATATTACAAAAAACTCTTTACAAGTGTTTTTTCTTGTGATAATCTATAAATAGAGTTAATGATTTTTTTCAATATAATGTTCCTCCAGTACCATAATTTTCGAAAAGAACTGCGGCTACGGCCGTAGTTCTTTTTTACGTTAGATTTTCGTAAAATTTGGTTCATAATATTCTTTTTGCGTTCTTTCTGCCAATCGTTTATAATATGGTGGAATGTGAGGTAACATAGCAATGATTATTATCGTAAAGCAAAATACTCCTAAAGAAAAAGTTGGCGAATTGCTCCATTCTCTCGAGGAGCAAAATTTCAAAACGCACCTGAGCGAAGGCGAAAACACTACAATCATCGGCCTTGTCGGCGATACTTCCATTGTTGATATCGACAGTTTGAAAGCACGCGATATCGTAGAAGACGTACGCCGTGTTTCAGAGCCCTATAAAAAAGCAAACAGGAAATTCCATGCAGACGATACTGTTGTCGATGTGTTGGGGCAAAAGATTGGCGGCGGACATTTTGCGGTAATGGCCGGCCCTTGTTCTGTCGAGAGTGAGTCGCAAATTTTAGAAATTGCAAAAAACATTATGCAAAGCGGGGCAAATTTTTTGCGTGGCGGCGCGTTTAAACCCCGTACATCTCCTTATGCATTCCAAGGGTTGGAAGGAAGCGGAATTGATCTTCTGCTCAAATGCAAAAAAAAATATGGGATACCTATTGTAACCGAAATTATGGGGATCTCTGATATCCCATTGTTCGAGGATGTGGATATTATTCAGGTTGGCGCCCGCAATATGCAAAATTTTCGCCTGCTAAAAGAATTAGGCCACTTAAAACAGCCAATTCTTTTGAAACGCGGTCTGGCCAATACGATTGAAGAACTCTTAATGAGTGCGGAATATATCATGTCCGGTGGAAATGAAAATGTTATTCTATGTGAACGCGGCATCCGGACGTTTGAAACCTATACGCGGAATACCTTCGATTTGAGCGCAATTCCCATGATTAAGCGCCTCTCGCACCTGCCGGTTATTGCAGATCCAAGTCATGCCGCTGGACTCGATTGGCTCGTTGAACCGCTTGCCAAGGCAGCTGTCGCCGCCGGCGCTGACGGCCTCATGATTGAAGTGCACAACGACCCGTCTCATGCCTTGTCGGATGGCAAACAATCCCTTACCCCATCGCGCTTCACAGAGGTCATGGAGGTCTTGAAAAACTATATTAAACTCGAAAAAAAAGTTATTGGTTAATTGGAAGAGCCCTGTGGATTCAGGGCTCTTTTTTATATCCTGTTCTACGCCCCCGAATCCAAACCCAAATGATATATCAAGAATTCGGTAGTATTTTAAAGGTATTTGCTTGATTTGTAGGATTTTAATGTTTTTTCGGAGTTTATAAGGGTAATTAATGATTGTATAAATGTTAAGAAATTGTTACAATTATTTCATATTGTTATAATACGTTATAGGTAGGTCTATTTATGTTTAAAAAATTGGTCGCAGGTATTTCCGTTTGTTTGGCTGTTCTCGCTTTTGCTCCTTTTTCAGCAATGGCTGTTTCAAGGTATGAAGTATTGCAAATTGGTGACAGGGACGAATGGGTTGAAGCTCTTCAGGAAAAATTACATGAAACGGACTACTTAAAATGTAATCCTACCGGATATTTCGGTACGGACACTCAAAATGCTGTCGTGCAGTTTCAGACAGATAAAGGACTTGTGGTCGATGGAAAAGCTGGTCCTGATACCAGGCGCGCTCTCTTTGGCGACGACTATTCGGAAATTGATTCGAGCCGTGAAGTGAACGGGATAAAAAGCGATGCAACAGCTTCCCCATCCTCTTCTTCAGATATAAATAGCGGCACGACCTTGAATCCCGGGGATAAAGGCAGCGAAGTTTCCGACCTGCAGCAGCGCCTGAAAGATCGTGAATATTACGAATATTCGAGTATTACCGGGTATTATGGCCCGGTTACTACGGAAGCGGTAGAAAAATTTCAGCGCACCAATAACCTGCCCATAACGGGTATTATGGATGCCGAATGTTTGTCTCTGCTGAAATCCGAAGGAGTAAAATATTATACGATGTATCCTGGTGATAGTGGTGACGATATCAAAGCCATGCAGGATCGCTTGAACGCACTCGGCTATTTTGATGCAACATCTACAGGATATTTCGGCAGCATCACAACGGGCGCTGTCAAAAGTTTCCAGGATGCAAATGGTCTTTCCGTGGATGGTGTAGTGGGAAAAGACACGCGTAGAGTTCTTTATTCTGACGATGTGAAAAAAGGCTCTTCCGGTTCCTCCGAATCCTCTTCTGAAGGTTCTTCCGGAAGTTCTTCTTCCAGTAGCGGAAATTCGGATGTTGACCGTATGATTGAAATTGCACATACGCAAATTGGCAAACCTTATTCCTATGGTTCCAGCGGCCCAAATTCTTATGACTGTTCTGGTTTCGTATACTATTGTCTCAAAAATTCGGGAGTGGCAACGAGCCGCCTTAGTTCGGCTGGATATTCTAATGTTTCCAGATGGGATACGATTACAAATGTAAATTCCCTTCAGGCAGGCGATCTTGTATATTTTAAATCAGACAAAAGTTCCTCGGTAGGCCACATCGGTATTTATCTCGGTGGCGGCAGTATGATTCATTCCGCTCCTTCATCAGGCGGCGTAGCGGTCAGCAGTATGTCCTCCGGATATTATGCACGAAATTTCCTTGGAGCCAAACGCGTTTTCTAAAATAGTATATTAAGATCAAAAAAACCGTCGTAAAATATTGCGGCGGTTTTCTAATTTTATGCTTGAAATTCGAATCGAACTTTGGTAAAATATAATTCGCGTGATGAATTGCATTTGGGGGTATAGCTCAGCTGGTAGAGCGCTTGCTTCGCATGTAAGAGGCCAGCGGTTCGAATCCGCTTATCTCCACCAAGAAATAAGTCCCTTTTAAGCGGGCTTATTTTTTTCCCCTTCTATCTTCCAGACGTTTTTTCTCCTTTTTGTACATGGAGTTTTATTTCGAGTGCGCAAGCGCGGTAATTATTTTTTCAACCCAGGCAACATTATGTATGCTATAATGAAAGCATGAAATCGCGGCAAACAATACTATATAAACGGAAATTCGATTGGCTGCTGTTCGGGACACTGATTATTCTCGTTTGGGGTTATATTCTTTTCCATGACCTCTTTGGCGGCACGCTTTTTTCTTATAATGATTGGGACAGTTACACACTACAAGCTCTTGCATGGCGTGAGGGTAACGCTTTCCTTCCCCAGAACTATTCCTGGCTCGAGCTTGCAGAATATGAAGGGAATTATTATGTATCTTTTCCGCCCGTCCCTTCCCTTATCATGTTTCCATTGACTTTCATTTTCGGTTCTGACGTTCCGAGTAATTTTGTCATCATGGTATATTCTCTTTTAAGTGTCGTTTTTGCCTATAAATGTTTTTGCAAAATAGGTGTGCGGGATATTTTTGCGATGTTTTGGGCAATATTTTTTATATTGGGCAGTAATATGTTCTGGATGTCCACTTCCGGCGGCTCCTGGTTTTTGGCCCAAGGACTGAATCTCACCTTGTGTTTTGGGTCCATTCTTTGCTTTCTATACCATAAAAAGACATTATCCCTGATTCTGCTTGCGTTTGCTGTTGGATGCCGTCCATTCTCTATTTGCCTTTTTCTGATCATGTTTCTATATTTCTGTATACAGGAGTACCGGGAGGCTTCCTCGCCAAAAATCGGATTTATTGTGCTTCATAAGATGAAATACCTGATTATTCCTGCGTTTATCGCCCTAAGTTACTGCTCATATAATTATATTCGCTTCAACGATCCTTTCGAATTTGGCCACAACTATTTGCCTGAATTTACAGGAGCCGGCAATGAACAATTCGGACTTCAATACCTACAAGAAAACGCTTATAATATTTTTTTGCGCCCTGTAACCCTGCTGGGCGATGCTTCCCTCGATATTCCACAATTTAACGGATTTATGTTTTTCGTTGCCAATCCAATTTTTATTATATGGTTTGTCATGGTGATTCGCGATGTGTCATCTAAGAAGATGACACTGGAAAAAATATTGTTGATTATAGGCTTTTCGGCAAGCCTATTGCTCCTTTTGAGCCATAAAACATTTGGCGGCTGGCAATTTGGTGCCCGGTATACAGTTGACCTGTTACCCTTTGTCCTTCTGTATTTTCTTTTTTCCAACAAAGGCAAGCCCGCGAAATGGGAATTTTTCCTCGGTTCATTTGCCCTCCTGTTTAATCTGTATGGGGCAGTCTTTATGCATCTGCAAATCCCATAAAAAATACGCCTGCCTGTAGGCGTATTTTTTATTTCAGATATCAATTACATAATCATTTTTCTGCAGAGCAGATATTCCACGCTCCAGTTCTTTTTCACGAAGCAGGATATAATCTGTATTATACGTTGAAACACAGAAGATACTAATTTTCTCTTTGGCAAGCGCATCGCTGATTCCGGCCAGAATTCCCACCAAAGAAAAATCAAGGTGACCTTCCAGTTTCAGCAACGCAAAGTCTCCCTGGACCTTCGTGGCGACTGCAGGAATGCTTTCCTGCTTACATACGAGGGAGAATTCCTCCTCCGTCACCGTAAGGCTCAAAAAATCCTTTGCCTGCGGCAAGTAGGCTTCTTTCAGCTTACAGACCGCATAAATTCCCTTTTCTACCGAAAGCCTTATGCTCAAAAATACATACACTCCACATATTTATCCATAAAATACGGATTGCTCCCAAGCTCTACATGCTTTCCAACCGCACAAAGATGGTTCATATCTTTTTCATACGCCCGATCGAATAAAGCCATGCTTGCACCCGCGCCTGCAGCATTTCCAACGCTGATTACTTCCCTGAAGTCAGCTGACAGCAGGCCAATTTCGGTTGCGCTTTGCTGGTTCATATAATTTCCGAAACCTCCGGCAAGATAAACCCGTTTAATATCCTTCACCTGCATCTCGGCTTCTTTAACAAGGGAAAGCACACCTGCCGCAACGGCAGCTTTTGCCGTCTGAAGTTCACGGATATCCTTTTGGGTAATGAACACCTGATCTGTAATCAGAATAACTGGTTCGCCATCCTTCTCACCAATAAACCGGCTGCCCGTTTCATCCGCGATTCGCCCCGTTTCATCAATCACGCCAATCTTGCGCATCAAGGCAATCGTGTCAAGAAGACCCGATCCGCATAATCCCTGTGCATTTCCACCGCCAATGACAGTTGTTTTCAATTTTCCCTGCAATGCATCCACACTGTTAATTGCACCCTTCACACCTGCCATTCCGCAACTGATTTGAGCGCCCTCAAAGGCTGGTCCTGCAGCGGTAGACGTGCTCAGGATAAAATCTTTGTTACCGATGGCCACTTCGCCATTGGTACCAATGTCCATCAGCAGGCAAATTTCATCGGAACCGGCAAAACCAGTTGCTAAAAGCGCAGAGGTAATATCTCCCCCTACAAAAGCTGACATGCATGGTGTTAAATAGCACTGAGCGCCCGGCAGAGCAATCCCAAGCTTCTCCGCAGACTCATAGCAGCCAAACGTGGAAAGCGGCTCAAACGGCAATACGCCCATTGATACGGGCGATAAATTAGCAAGCAAATGCAGCATCGTCGTATTTCCGGTAATAACGCATTCCGCAATCTGTTCGCGCGTTACTCCACTTTCGTCAAAAGCTTCATCCATCAACGAATTCAGCTCTTTTATAATAGCATCGTTCATTTTTTTCAGGCCGTCATTCTGATCCGTACAAAATTTGATACGTGAAATAACATCCAACCCCAAAGACGCCTGTGCGTTGATCCTGCTTTTTACACAGATGCATTTTGCTTCATCAAAATGATATAAGTAGGCAACAACGGTTGTCGTGCCAATATCAACAGCAATTCCATATCCGGTTTTTTCTGTTTTTAGTTCCGGCATGACTCCATCCGTCAATATTTTCATTTCAGCGCGTAAATCTTTTGCCTCTGCGTCCTGCTGCGCAAACTTTATACAGTGTTTATGTGGGCATTTGCCAAATAAACACTCCCCTCTGCATACCAGTTCTTTTTCCATTTTTCCTCTCCTAGCAATACTGTTTCAGAATATAAATGTGAAAAAAAGAGCTGCCAAGCAACTGACAGCTCTTAAAATCTAAGCCTTTACTGGCAAATCTGCAATGCAACATCGCTCGCGCTGGAAGCGTCCGCCGTATAATAATCTGCACCAATTTTATTTTTAAAGTCTTCGGTAACAGGTGCGCCGCCGACCATAACTTTAATTTTATCCTTTACGCCCTTTGCATTAACTTCGTCAACAACTTCTTTCATAACCGCCATTGTCGTCGTCAGCAGTGCGGAGCAGGCAATTACCTGTGCGCCTTCCGCGATTGCAGTGTCAACGAACTTTTCAGCAGATACGTCAACGCCAAGATCAATTACGTCAAGGCCCTTACTTTCCAACATAATTTTTACAAGGTTCTTACCGATATCGTGCAGGTCGCCTTTTACCGTTCCAAGAACAACTTTGCCTTTAGACTCCACCTTTTCCGAAGCCAAGGCTCCTGCCAGTGAATCGATACCCGCCTGCATAGCACGAGCTGCAATCAGAACTTCCGGTACATACACCTGATTATTTTTGAATTTTTCCCCGATGATAGACATCCCGACCAGAAGTCCATCCTGCAACAGATCTTGTGCGTTAGTTCCTTTTTCGAGCTCTGCCGCAATGATCTCTTTTACGTTGTTCGCTCTCCCCTGCTGAACCAACGTACTCAAATCTTCATAAACACTCATTTAAACATCCTCCCCGTTTTTTTGCCCGTAGGCAATATTTATTAGTAGAACTATACCTTACTATAATCATACTGCGAATATTTTCTTATTTATTATACTATTTTCTCTTTTTTTGGATTCTTTGAACGAATTTCATACAAAATTGCTCTTTAGCCCTGCACAAACTTTGCTATTAGGCGCAAAGCATTATTCATTTTCTATTCATATTTCATTCATATGCATTTCATAATTCACTGGTATGATACATATAAAGAAAAGCAGTTACAACTTTTCATAAATCTTCTTTCTCTAAAAGGCCGCAAGGCCTTTGGCCATCCCGCCGGGAGGCGTTAAACATATATGATACTTCCGAGAAAAAAATCTGTTGCACAGCAGCAGATTTTTTTCTCGATACAAATAAAAATAATTGGAATATCCTCAAGACCTTTTTCACAACTGGCAGTGCCTTCCCTCTTCATGCGGCAAATCGGGATTAACATGAACAATTACATCATCCAGTTCAGGATAGGATGCAAGAAGTTCTTCTTCAATTTTTTTTCCAATTTCATGACTTTTAATTACAGTCATATCACGGTCAACAGATATTTTGACTACAAGGATCGACTTTGCTCCAACCGGCTTCGTATTCAGGCTATCAATATGGTCAATCCCGTCGATTTCCATTACCCGTTTCTTATATTCCTCCAATGTCTTTTCGCCAACGCCAGCATCCATCAATACGCGTGCCGACTCCAACACGATTATAACTCCGCTATAAATAATCCATGCGGATATTGCAAGGCCAATCAGCCCATCCATGAAATATAGACCTGCCATGCTCAAAAAAATTGCGGCAAGCGTACCGGAAGTCACAAAGACATCATTTCTATGATCCTGTGCATTTGCCTTAATCAGCACACTATTAAATTTTTTGCTTTTTTTGATGCAATAACAATACAAAATAAATTTGGAAATAATCGTCGTTCCTGCAACGCCGACCAGCCACCATGAAAATTCCAGTTCTGCTCCCGAGGAAAGAGAGTCCACCGATCCCGTAATCGTATAAATTGCCATTACGACCATAGAAAATCCAATAATCATCGAAGCAATATACTCGGCCTTCCCATGTCCCCATGCATGGTCGGCATCTTTCGGTTTTGCTGCATAAATGCTTCCAAGCAGGGTAACGGTAGAGGCGAATACGTCTCCCATACTATTAAACCCATCGGCAATCATCGCTTGACTTCCCGACGAATATCCCGCGGTTAATTTCAACAGTAGCAATACAATATTGACTGCGATGCCAAGTATCGCGACTTTCTTACCGGATGAAAAACGATCTTCCAATTCCTGTGCTGCCCTTCTTTTCTAAACACTATTTTTATAGCGATTGGTTTTTTTCTATTATACCGCAAAGTAAGAAATGTTGCATTTTTTGTACAAAAAAACCGTTCCAATAATTTATTGGAACGGTTTCGCCGCAAAGGCTCACTTTCCTCCGCCAAACAGGTTAACAAAGAAATCTCCTATACTTTTAAAGAAATCTCCTACGCTTGTGAAGAAATTTTCTACTCCCTGCTTTGCCTGGAACAAATTCAAGAATGTGTCGGGATCCAAATTCAGTTCGTTGAATTTCTTGACGAGTTCCAATATTTGCTGGATCTGGTCATCCGTCAATGTTACCTCATATTTATCGGCCGTTTCTTTGATCAGTTCAATGATCTGATCATCCGTCATATTTTTAGTTTCTTTCAGCTTGCCCTTCAGGTCGTTAATAATATCAATCGACACATCCCCAAGAGCTTCCTGCAGTTCACCTGTCACCACAAGTTCTTCTACTGCGGTATCCTTTGCAAATTCGCTTAATACCGTACCTGTCATATCTTCATAGGCTTTATAAATTCCTGCGAGGGCTCCCGTACCCGAAACAGGCTTATACGCCGTGATTTTCACTTTTGCATCCGTTACGCCTGCCGTAGAAAGCGCCGCTTTATACATTTTCTCCGTCACGTAATTGATGTTATTGACCTCGAGCTCGATCCCACTGCCGTCATTAGGTTCAATGTAAACGCAGGAAAGCGCTACATTTCCGATTTTTTGATCTGGAACAAGTCCTTCCAAATACTGCCTTTCCTCACCGTTGGTAACTTGCAACTCCGTTACATCACCGCGATTGATTCCAAAATAATTATAAACATCCGCAATCTGGTCTTCCGTATTATCTGCGCCGATAACGACGCGCGCCTCTTGGGAAGCCGCAAGGGCCGGTGCAGCAAAAGACACTGCTAAAACAACGGTCAGCACGACTGCCATAATCTTTTTAAACATAATAGTAACTACCTTTCGTGAGTTAATATAGCTGAATTATAGCATGGCTTTCCACAAAATTCAATTTACACGGCCTTTTTTCAAACATTGTTAATAGTTTATTAAGAAAATTGTATGCTATAATAAAAATTATAAATACTTAGGTGTCTGCGTATTTAGCGGTCATTTATCCCAAATAATTAGTTCATACGAAACATGGTTTTAACGGTAGTTATGTAACTTTTTGAAAAATAGCACATAAAAATGACACACATATACGTGTGTCATTTCCGTTTTGGTCGGGGTGACAGGATTTGAACCTGCGACCTCTTCGTCCCGAACGAAGCGCGCTACCAAGCTGCGCTACACCCCGGTATGGAGCCAACGAGCGGACTCGAACCGCTGACCTGCTGATTACGAATCAGCTGCTCTACCACCTGAGCCACGTTGGCACCTATTTATTGCCGACTTCTAATATTTTATCAGATTTATGACAAAAATCAACTATTTTTTTAAAATTGCATACGTAATTTTAAATTTGTTAAGAAACGTGTTGGTTCTCTAATGCTTTTTTCTGAAATATTGATAATAGGTGCATTTAATGCTACCATTATAAAGTTTCCTGCGCTTGTCTGCTTTCGCCCCGTATTTTGCTTCAAACTGATTATCCGCGGTAATAACAAATATCACTGTATCCTCAAGGGGACGCAAGGCCTCTCCCATGGCGCGGTAAAGTTTCGCTACTTCTTTCTCTTCACCCATGCGCACCGCATAAGGAGGATTGGTAATGACAGAAGCTGGGCGGCAAGGTTGTTCAAACTCCCGTACATCTTTTTTTGAGAACCGGATATACTGGGCAACATCCATATTGTGCGCATGTTCTTTTGCAAGCTCAAGTGTTTTCCGATCAATATCGCCTGCAAAAATATCCATTTCCGGCTCTTTTAAGAGACTCTGCGCATATTCCTTCATTTCCGCAAATTGTTTGCGGAATTCATTGCCGTATCCCTGTGCATCAAATCTCCGTTTGAGTCCCGGTGCCATGCCGGAAGCCAGCATGGCTGCTTCAATCGCAATCGTTCCGCTTCCGCATAGTGGGTCATAAAAATCACGTGTACGCCACCGCGAAATCATAATAAGTGCTGCAGCAAGCGTTTCCTTGAGTGGAGCCTGCGCGTTTTTCAATCGATACCCTCTTCGATTGAGCCCCATTCCACTGGTATTCAAGGCAATTGTCACCTGATCTTTAAAAAGGTTTACGTAGAGATTGAACATGCTTCCGTTTTCTTCAAACCGTTCTTTTGGATATACCTTTTGCATTGCCGTCACTACGGCCTTTTTGGTAACTGCCTGTACGTCCGATACGCTCCCAAGGGCCGACCTCACCGCATTCCCATCAACCGGAAAACGCGCGTCGGACGGCATGATATCCCCAAAAGGGATAGCCGCTACGCCTTCAAACAAATCGTCAAACGTTATAGCTCTAAATTCTTTTAGCACCAGATAGACCCTGTCCGCCGTACGCAAAAAAATGTTAGCCTTTGCAATTCCCTTTTCATCCGCATCGAAATAGACACGGGCATCCTGCGCACTGACATTTTCAAACCCTAAACCTTTCAGTTCATCCGCAAGAATGCCTTCAATCCCAAACGCACACGAGGCGTAGCACCGATATTTCACGCCTGCTGACCTCCAATTTTGTTCATCACCAGTCCATTGATTACAAGCTTAAACGTACATCCCAAAAATGCCGCGCTTTTTTCACACATTTTCATGCGGCCCAGATAGATATCCAGAAACTCCATTGGTGTTGCGTAATCTTTCATTTTCAATTCGAACGTAATTTGGTTCTTTTCCTGGGAAACACGCACATCTGTCTCATAAATAGAAAGATTTACCCGGTCATGAATATCGTCCATATCTTTGTGTTTTACGCGCTTTTTATACGCATCCACCTTATCCGCAATAATCAAAGCCGCCGCAATGTCGCTCACGGGCGTTCCTGTTTCCTCGTCGTGCGCACCAACTGCAGAACAAATATCGCATACATCCTGCAAATCCATATCAATCCGCTGGAATTCGTCAAATAAAAGTGTCGCTCCCGTAAGAGAATGCATTTTCCGGTTGATCATGTTGCCGACATCATGTGTCCATCCCGCAATACGCGCAAGTTCTGCGCGGTCTTCCGGATATCCTAATTTTTCTAATATTTCTCCGGCAATCCTGCTCACATAGCCCACGTGCCGCGGCCCATGATCCGTATACCCAAGCGTTTCAAGGCAAGTATTCGCCTGTTCCACTAAAATCCTTATCCTTGGATTTTCTTTAATTTTTTCTGATGAAATTCTTGCCATTATTTTTCCTCTTTCTCTCCAACCGTATTAATAATCTCCATCGCAATTGCCGAAAGCCTGTTTACATCAGCGTTAAAAAGCGCCGCAATCTTCCGGGGTTCTGCCGTCTTTCCATTCAGGTAGAGCGTTGCAAAGGCAATCGCTGCGGCGAATTCTTTTGTCTCGGGAAAATATGTGTTCCCTGCACCCCGTTCGGTGAACTCCTGAAGCAGGCTCACAGCTTTCCCCGCCAATTGTTCTGAATATTCCCCGCTCACAACACTGACAAGGAGATCGAACAGCTTATCAAAATATTTTGTTGCATTCTCTTCTACATTGTCGAGAATTCCAACCTTTACTTCAACGATGCCTCCATTAAAGTAAGCGATATATGGCTCGTCTGCATGCATACGCTTTAACGCGATAAATATTTCATTCTTAATTTCATCCGGTTGGCTTCTTTTCAGGATATAGCGCCGGAATACCCGCTCTGCTTTTTCTCCGCCAAATCCGCTGATAATCTCTACCACCGTCTGTTTGATGAAATTATCCCCGTATTCAAGACCCCACAGGAGAATATCTTTCAGTTTTCTGTCGTTTTCCCATAACTGTTTGAATTCTTCCTCTGGTAATTTCATTTTTTCATTCAAGTAGCGAATACGGTTTCTAGCCTCATTGGGCGGAACTTGAAATACATAACTAAGTTCGTCGTGCGCCTTTTTCCCTTCCATTACGTCTTTCACATATTTTAAATAATAGCTTGCTATGCTCTCCTCCGGCTCCAATTTGATAATATCCGAAAAGAAGTTTACAGATTCTGCGTAACGCTTCATATTAAAGCTTGCAACCCCCGCACAAAACAAAACTTTTTCATCGTACGGGCAGGTCGCAAGAATATTGCTTAAATACTTAAGCGCTCTTTCATGTTCTCCGATTTCACAATAAGTAATTGCAATTTTATAAAAATCATCCTGTGTATTTCTCTGCCCGCGCTCTGTTTTTTCAACATACCTGCAAGCCGCAGCGTGGTCTTTTCGGCTCAAAAACATCGCCATATTGCAATTGGCATGTATGTTTTCCGGATCACGCTCTAAGACCTTCTGGGTAATTCTGATTGCTTCTTCCGTCTTTTTCATACAATAATAAGAAAGAGCAAGATTATTTTTTGCAAATAGCATATCCGGGTCATTTGTATTGATCTTCTCCAGAACCTCAATTGCCTTTTGATATTCGCAATTGTCAAGGTGGCGTTTACCCTCTTCTGCCAGCTTTTGTTGTTTTAGTTCATAGGCATCCTCTAGAAGATATTCTTCCTCTTCCTCGATATCGCAAAATAAGGATAAAAATTCTTCCACCTCTTCACGATATTCACCATCCGGGGATGTCGTTAAATATTTCTCAAAGCTTTCTTCCGCTTTATCAAGGTCTCCCAGACCAATAAAGTTGCATCCCATGCCAAAGAAGCATTCGCTCCGTTCGTCCTTTGCTTTCATTTGAATTTCAAACAATACACTGTTTGATTCCTCATACTTCGAAAGCTCGGTTAGGATTTCCGCAAGTTTCATCATGTAATCGAGGTTTCCGGGAGCTTTTTCAAGCGCTTTGCGTACCATAGGAAGCGCCCCCAGGTAATTCATATTATCTATCATTTTCAGCGCCGACTGGAAATAAAAATCCGCCGGGCGTTCAAAATTGATAATCTTCAGGTTCTGTTTCTCCATTCTTATTCCTTCACTGCCTGTTCAAGCAGTTTTCTTAATTCTTCCGCTGAAAACCAATATTTCTTATTACAAAAACGACAAACGATTTCCGCACCGTCATCTTTTTCAATCATATCCTGTATTTCATTCTTTCCCAGCGAAATAACCACTTCATTCAGCCGTTCTTTGGAACAATCACATTTCCATAAAGGCTGTTGTTCTTCTAAAATTTCAAGATTCATCCCTTCAAATATTTGCTCAATTGCTCCTCTTGCGCCTTGCGGGAGCATATACATTGCATAGTTCAAAATATCCCCTGCCCGTTTCTCAACTTCGCTTAAGGTGTCTTTCGAGCACCCCGGCAAAGGCCGTACAATGACGCCGCCTGCATTCACAATGCTCATATCCGTCTCCAGCCATGTATTAACATAAACCACCGACGGCTGCTGCTCCGATACGAGAAAATAATTAGCGATATCCTCCCCGATTTCCCCTGTCAGCATAGGCGTTTTACCAATATACGGTTCGCGCAGCCCTAAATCTTTAACTACCGTTACGAATCCGTCGGTTCCTACTGCCCCAGCGATATCGAAAGCGCCTTTTTCGTTCGCCGCAGTGTTTACCATTGGGTTTGCAATATATCCTTTCATATGAAGCATCGCATCTCCCACGACCATAATTGTCCCTGCCGGTCCTCCGCCATTAATCATCAGGGTAATCCGGTCATGCTTGCTTTTCAGCATAGAGGCCATCATCGTCCCGGCTGCAAGTGTCCGTCCGAGGGCGATGGTTGCCACTGGCATTGTTTCGTGTATTTTTCTTGCTGTCTCGACCATCTCGCTAACATCGCATGCGCATACCGTCGCTTCACCGTTCAGCATCGCTTTGATCAATACATCACTCATTGTTTTTTCCTTTCTTCACAGCCTGAAACTGTATTCTTTCTTCCTGTGCACAAGGCTCGTCTCCAGTTAAAAAGCCATGAACCTTGATATTTGCAAATCCAGTATCGCAAAGCATTGCCTCAATTTCTGCGGACTTCCATGCTCTTTGCACATGGATTTCATCCCTGCGCTCATAAATATCTCCATCCTGACGTGTAAAGAAGGTCAGTTCCATCGTTACGGTTTTTCTTTCACTGTCAAACCGATTTTGCCAAAAATACGTTTTGTCTTCGCCATCATCATAGTAAAATTCATTTCCAAGGATGTTTTCCAGCTTATAGGCGGAACTTATATCAAATAAAAAAATCCCATCCTCCTGTAAATTTGCATAGGTTTGCTCAAAAAAACGTCGAAGCTCCGCATCGGTCAACAGGTAATTGACTCCATCGCAAGCGCAAACTGCGGCGCACGCGGGCCTATTTAGCCGAAAACGGCACATATCTTCGCATACGTAATTTACTCTCAAAGCATTTTTACGCGTTTTTTCCTGAGCACAGAAAAGCATCTCCTCTGAAGCGTCCACAGCCGTAACATGATAACCCGCTTTTGCCAGCGGCAGCGTTACATTTCCCGTCCCGCACGCGTATTCCAAAAGATCCGCGCCCGGCTCCACGCCGCTTGCACACAGTTGGGCAATAATATATTGGGACCAATCTTCATAAGGCGCGTCATACATCAAGTCATCATATAGCTGCGCGAGCGCCCCATACTGCTCATTCAAAACCAGTTACCCTCAAAAAATATTCTACACCATTTAATAGTGCCTGTTCGTTAAAGTTGAATTTGCCCGAATGAAGGGGCTGTGCACCTTCCGCTTCCGCAACTCCTATAAAAGAATATAAACCGGGAACCGTGCGTTGAAAATTAGAAAAATCCTCCGCCATCATAAAAGGCTGCGCTATCTGGAATTCATCTTCTCCGAATTTCGCCGCTGCGCATTCAAAAAGCCGCTTATCATTGACTACTGCCGGATAACTCATAGGCTCACAATACGAGCAATCCACGCCATACATACTCCCGGTCCCTTCCAGCAACTCATGCATGCGGCATTTCACCGTATCCATTACCTTCGGCTCAAATGCGCGCATCGTTCCTTCCAGATGCACGTTTTCGCAAATTACATTCTGCGCCCGGCCGCCTTCAATCCGGCCGATCGTGACCACAGCCGTCTCATAAGGATCAATGCTACGCGATACAATTGTCTGAGCTCCCATGATAAACTGTGCTGCCGCAACAAGCGCGTCATTCCCGTCCTGTGGTTTGGCTCCATGGCTTCCCCTGCCCCTGATGTCAATTAGAAAATCGGACATCTGGGCCATAATCGGTCCCGGCTTCATACCTACTATGCCAAGCGCAAGATAGGGCCATAAATGAATTCCATAAATTTCATCTACATCCGGATTTTGGAGCGCGCCGTCCTCAATCATAGGCTGCGCTCCGCCAACAGTTTCTTCCGCGGGCTGGAATAAAAAAACAAAGTTTTTATCAATGCGTTCCCGCGCCTCTCCAACCAGTTTCGCACACACAAGCGCAATTGCCATATGCCCGTCGTGGCCGCAGGCGTGCATGAGGCCCTCATTCCGGGATGCAAACGAACATCCTGTTTTTTCTTCAATACGCAAACCATCCATATCCGCGCGAATCGCCACTGTTTTGGCAGGATTTTTTGCAAAAAAAACTGCTTTAATCCCGTTGTTTCCACACATTTGCAGTATGTCCGGCGCAAGCGTTCCGAGGTAACTCATAAGGTACTCGTGCGTCTCAGAAACATCAAAAGAATAGCCTGGAATTTTATGCAGCTCACGACGCAGCTTCACTAACTCGTCCCATTGCAGTTTTACTGTGTCCCTGACTTCTATCATCTTACGGTTCCCTTCCTGCTCATATACTAACTAAATCATACCGTTTCCCCACTCATTTCGCAAGTATTTCAGATGGAAAAGTATTTACATGCCAGGGGGGATGTTGTATAATGACAATTGAACAGACAGAGGCGCGTTACAGCATCAGTACCGCAAAATGATGAGCTCTCGGCGGAGCGGTTGTATTTTGCAGGAAAGGGCTTAACGCCGAAGACGTTATGTGCGCCGGGCATAGCGGTCTGGGGATACGGTTAATAGCCGTGTCACTGTCACCGCCCCGCGGTGTTGCGCTGCTGCGATCGGATGAATTATGGATGCAGAGGACGGCGCAGTATGTGTGCCGCCCTTTTTGTTTGAGTTGCGGCGGGAAAAAAATAGGCTAGGTAACAGAAAACGGAAACCGTTTTTTAAATATTTCAGAAATGCCGTTCTGCGGCAAAGAATAGGAGACTAAGAATGAAAAAGTATAATGTTGCTGTCGTTGGCGCTACCGGTATGGTAGGCAGGAAATTCCTGCAGGTTTTGGAAGAACGCAACCTGCCTGTAGAAAATTATTATCTTTTTGCAAGTTCCCGCAGCGCAGGCAAAAAAGTGGATTTCATGGAAAAAGAATATACCGTGGAAGAGCTTACGGAAACCTGCTTCGACGGCAAAGATATCGATATTGCCCTGTTTTCAGCTGGCGGCGGCACAAGTGAAAAATTTGCCCCGTTTGCGGTAAAAGCGGGAGCGCTTGTTATTGATAATTCAAGTGCATGGCGTATGGATCCCAAGGTTCCGCTCGTCGTTCCGGAAGTGAACCCTGAAGATATCGAATGGAATACCGGCATTATCGCCAATCCAAATTGCTCTACGATTCAGGCTATGGTCGCCTTGAAGCCACTTGATGACAAATATAAAATCAAGCGTGTAGTTTATTCGACATATCAGGCAGTATCCGGTGCGGGAATGGGCGGATACAGCGATCTTGAAAATGGAATTAACGGAGATGCGCCGAAAAAATTCCCCTACCCGATTTTTGGCAACTGTCTGCCGCAGATCGATGTGTTTGATGAGGACGATTATACGAAAGAAGAACTTAAGATGGTGAATGAAACACGCAAAATCCTTCATAACGACGATATGCGCATCACTGCAACCACGGTTCGGGTTCCTGTATTTCACGGGCACAGCGAATCCATTAATGTCGAGTTTGAAAAAGAGTATGATCTCGACGATCTAAAGAAGACACTCGCCGCTTTCCCCGGCCTTATTGTGATGGACGACGTGAAAACAGGCGAAGGTAAAGGAAAATATCCAATGGCTATTGAAATTGCCGGCAAGGATGAGGTTTATGTCGGACGTATTCGCCGTGACCGTTCCGTGGATTCCGGCGTGAACCTTTGGGTCGTCGCCGACAATATCCGGAAAGGTGCGGCAACAAATGCCGTGCAGATCGCTCAAAAATGGATAGAAATGCAAGACAACTAATTTTGATTCACAGGAGATTATATAATGATTTTTAAAGGTTCCGGTGTTGCGCTTGCAACGCCTTTCACGGAAAACGGAATTGCATACGATACGCTTGAAAAGCTCGTCGAATTCCAGATTGAAAACGGCACCGATGCGTTAATCGCATGCGGTACGACAGGAGAGCCCGCTACGATGACGGACGAAGAACAACGTTCGGTCATTGAGTGTGTTGTCAAAGCTTCGGCTGGACGGATTCCTGTGATTGCGGGCGTAGGAGGTAATAATACCGCGCATGTGATCTCCTGTGCAAAAGCGGCCCAGGCCGCCGGTGCAGATGGCCTTTTGGCCGTTACCCCCTATTACAACAAATGTACGGATGCGGGCCTGATCGCTCACTTTGGCGCTCTTGCGGATGCGACCGATCTGCCGATTGTCATCTATAACGTCCCTAGCCGGACTGGGGTCAATATCTGTGCTTCTGTATATGAGAAGCTTTGCTGCCACGAAAAAATCGCAGGCATCAAAGAAGCGAGCGGAAATATTTCGCAGGTTGTTGAAACGGCACGCCTGACCCGCGGTAAAGCCGCTTTATACAGTGGAAACGACGATCAGGTTGTTCCCCTGCTTTCCCTCGGAGGAAGCGGCGTTATTTCCGTAGTAGCAAATATCATGCCGAAATATATGCACAACATGGTAATGAACTACCTGAACGGCAAAATGAAGGAAGCAAGTGAGATGCAGCTTGAAATCAACCCGCTCATACAAGCTTTATTCAGCGAAGTCAACCCGATTCCTATTAAAACCGCTCTTCGTATGATGGGGTTTGATATGGGGCCGCTTCGTCTTCCACTTACAGAGATGGGCGATAAGACTTATAATAATCTTCTGGCGCAGATGCGCCAGTTTGGACTTTGTGATTAAGAAAGGCTGAAAAATGATTAAAATTTTGATCAGCGGTGCCAATGGCAAAATGGGGCAGATGATCGCCGCATGCGTCGCGGAAACAGAAGATATGGTGGTGGTTGCAGGAGTAGATAAAATGCCTGACGCGCGGCAGAATTCATTTCCTGTCTATCATGATTTCTCAGGCATTGCGGAGCCGGTAGACGTGATTATTGATTTTTCGAGGCCCGATGCCCTGCACGGTTTGCTCAATTTCGCACAGGAAAAGAACAGTGCCGTTGTCTTGGCAACAACGGGGTATTCGGCGAACGATAAGATGATGATTGTGAAATATTCCGGTCATATCCCAGTCTTTTTTTCCGCCAATATGTCCCTAGGGGTCAACCTTCAAATGGAGCTCTGCAAAACTGCTTCTGAATTTTTAGGCGATAAATTCGATATTGAAATTATCGAGAAGCACCACAATCAAAAAGTAGATGCTCCCAGCGGCACAGCGCTTGCTATCGCAGACAAAATAAACGAGGTCTTTTCCGGGGACAAGGAATATATTTATGGCCGCACCCCCAAAGTACGTGCAAAGCGCGTGCAAAAAGAAATCGGTATCCATGCGGTGCGCGGAGGAACAGTGGTCGGCGACCATGACGTACTGTTCCTTGGTAATGACGAGGTCATCGAAATCCATCACCGTGCCCTTTCCCGGCAGATTTTTGCCGAAGGCGCTGTACGGGCTGCACAATTTTTAGCAGGTCGTTCCCCGGGCCTTTATTCCATGGAAGATATTATCTCTGGAAAAAAGATCGTAAGCAGTATCTATGTGGAAGAGGAAAACAATGCGATTGTCACCCTTATTAATATGCCGCACGATCCTGTTTATATTGCAGACGTATTTGACCGCATTGCCAAAAACAGCGTCAATATCGCGACAATCAGTCAAGCCTACCCGCAGGACGGCACGGTTGATATCACTTT
This sequence comes from Christensenella tenuis, assembly GCF_014287795.1. Taxonomy (GTDB): domain Bacteria; phylum Bacillota; class Clostridia; order Christensenellales; family Christensenellaceae; genus Christensenella; species Christensenella tenuis. The sequence goes on along the minus strand of NZ_JACOON010000001.1, from coordinate 291,289 downwards.
TTCCGTCGCGTCATCCGATCTTAAAACGGTCAGGGCTACGCTCGATTTGATGGAAGGCCTTTCTTATAAATGTGTTTCCGATATTACAAAACTCACGATTGAAGGAGACGGTATGGCCCGCCAGTATGGCGTAGTATCTAAGCTGTTTTCTGCATTTGCGGCGGATTGCATCAAAACATACATCGTTACTGATTCGGAAACAAGGATCTCTTTCTGCTTGAAAAACCAGGATGCAACCAAGGCGATCAAGGCTGTTACACAGGCATTCAGCTTGTAATTTCACCAACTGAGGTAACTATAAATTGAAAAAATATGATGTAGCAATCATCGGGGGCGGTATCAGTGGAATCATGTGTGCATACCGCCTAACGGAATCAAACCCTGCCCTTGCGGTCGCATTGATCGAAAAAGGTCATGCAATTACCGGACGCATATGCCCAATCATAAAAAAAACTGCGGATCATTGTGTAAAATGTCCTTCCTGCGCCATTATGGAAGGCATGGCGGGCGCGGGTGCTTTTTCGGATGGAAAATATGTAATTTCCACGGAATACGGCGGATGGCTGACGGAATTTTTAGAGCCGCAAACCGTTATTGACTATATTGAACAGGCCGACCGCCTGCTCGTTTCCTTTGGCGCTACAACCGAACGCTTTATGCCCAATAACAGTCTTAAGGCGGAATGCCTTAAGTACGACCTCCATATGTCACAAGCTCAGCTAAAGCATCTCGGTACGGATGAGAACTTTGACACAATGCGCAGAATGATCGAGCATATTTCAGAAAAATGCGACATTTATACGGATACCGACGTGACAGATGTTGACGCGGCTGCACATACTATTTTGGCGCAGGCAAAAACAGAATCTTTGGAATTTCAGGCGAAACATATCATCTTTGCCGTAGGGCGTGCGGGAAGTCAATTTTTTACGAAGTGGTGCAAGAGCAACAACGTCGTCCTGACCAACAATCAGGTGGATATCGGCGTTCGTGTAGAGCTTCCTTTCAGTGTGTGGGAACATTTTTCCAAACAAATTTACGAACCGAAAATCTGGTATCGCAGCAAGGCATATGGCGATACGACACGTATGTTCTGTTTCAATGAAAAAGGAAATGTTGTAACGGAAAATACGAATGGCGTGCTGACGGTAAACGGTCATTCCTATCGTGACCAGTCACGTAAAACGGATAATTCCAATTTTGCTCTCCTTACAACAATCCGTTTCACAGAACCGTTCAAGGAGCCCATCGAATATGCGCGTCATGTAGCCAGCCTTGCCAACCTGATCAGTGGTGACAGCGTCCTTGTGCAACGCTTCGGCGATCTTTTGTCCGGACGGCGAACAGATGCAAAGCGGCTCGCGCAATCCACTACCCGGCCAACCTTGCATGCAGTCCCCGGAGATTTAAGCCTCTGTCTGCCAAAACGCCAGCTTGACAATATTATTGAAACACTATATGCGCTGGATAAGATTGCACCCGGCACGGCCAACTACGATACCCTGCTTTATGGAATCGAGTGCAAATATTATTCCGCCCGACCACTTGCGCATGATTTTGAACTGGATGGATTTGATCACATTTATGCGGCCGGCGACGGTGCGGGATTTACACGTTCCCTCTCGCAGGCAGCAGCCAATGGTCTCTATGTTGCGGATAAGATTTTAGAGCAATTTTAGAAAATCAAAAAGCCAGCCCCGTGGGTTGGCTTTTTTGTTATGCCTTAATCAACATGATATTCTGCTTCCTCAAGCAAGGCAATCACTTCATCCACGCCAAAGCCCCTTCCCTTTTCCGTCTCTCCTTTTGTGTCCCGTGGGTTTACGCCAATTTCCGCATAAAGTTGGTTTACGCCTGCCAGCAGCGCCATCTTTTTTGGTTCATGAATATTCATAGATTTTCCCGGGTTTGTCACAAGCCGTGCCACTGCCGCAATCTTTGTCTGCTCCAATTCCGTAATCGGTTTTTCATGTTCGAAAGCAGTTCCCCGAACCGGTGTGCGCGCCATCACAGCCATTACATCAACACCATACTCCCGTGCACGGATCATTTCGTCCGCCATTTCATCGTAGGAATGTTCTCTTCCAATTGGTTCCACGCAATAATAAAGATCCAAACCAGCCTTTTTAATGGCATCCAAGGTTCTGATTCGCTGTTCCCGAGGCAATGCCGTATCGCTTCCCTCACGCAGGCGTACAATGTGGTAAGCGGCGCCAAATCCTGCATCTTTCAGCTTTAGTGCATAAGCATCGTCAAAATCTCCAACATTCGCTACCATAATTACATGAGGCGGCAATATTGCTCTTACAGCCTTCCCAATCTTCAGAAAGTCTTCCTGACTATAATCCGCCGTTGTCATCAAAAACAGTGCAGTAATGCGTGCAAAATCAATTTTATTCACTTGCTCCAAAATTTCCCCCTGGGACTTTGAGGCCTGTTCTTCTACACAGAAATTATCTTTTGCAATGGAACAAAATTTGCAGTTTCCGCTGCAGGGATCGGAATTAATTCCAATCTGCACGAAAATATAACCCCTATTCTGGTAATTTTTTCTGGAAAGTTCGTTTGCCTTTGCAATCAATTCATAAAATTCCGGTGATTGGTTATGCGTTTTCAGTAAAGCCACAGCATCTTCCTTTGTCAGTTGAACCCCTTGATCGACTTTTCGTAAAATAGATTTCATCTTATATTTATCTCCAATTTAATTATGCCTTTATTGTAGCGAATTTTTCCCCATTGTGATAGGAAAATTATTTTTTGTTTTGTAAAATGAAACACAAAACGGCCGCATTTCTGCGGCCGTTTTTCATTTTATTTTATTACTTTATTCCTATATCTTTTCTGTAGTGGGCGCCTTCAAACCTGATTTTCTCTATGTTCCGGTAGGCAATTTCCCGCGCATGCTGAATATCCCTTCCCGCGGCTGTTACACCCAGTACGCGCCCGCCATTTGTATATAGCCTGCCGTCTTCCCCCAGTTTTGTTCCCGCGTGGAACACCATCACGCTGTCTTCAACGTCATCCAAACCTTCAATCAGCTTTCCGCTCTCGTATTTTTGCGGATAACCGCCCGACGCCATCACTACGCACACCGCGTTGCCATCCTTCCATTGGAAAGATACCTGATCGAGTGTGCCGTCAATGACCGCATCGACCACCTCCATAAGATCCGTATCCATCATCATAAATACCGACTGCGCTTCCGGATCGCCGAGCCGTGCATTATATTCCAATACTTTAAGTCCGTCTGGTGTAATCATCAATCCAAAAAAGATCACACCCTTAAATATACGGCCTTCCGCATTCAGCGCTTCCACCGTCTTTTCAAAAATTACCTTGCGGGCATATTCCTGTAATTCCGGTGTAAACTTCGGTGATGGTGCAAAGGTTCCCATGCCGCCCGTATTTAGCCCTTCATCGCCATCATACGCTCTTTTATGATCCTGTGCGGACACCATGGGCAAAATCGTTTTTCCATCGCAGAATGCAAGCACAGACACTTCAGGACCGGTCATAAATTCTTCTATCACGACCTGTGCACCCGCTGCGCCAAATTTTTTATCCAGCATGATCTCTTGCACAGCTTGCTTCGCCTGCTCAAAATCATCACAAATAAGCACGCCTTTTCCAAGTGCAAGACCATCCGCTTTCACAACGATCGGATAGTTTGCTTCCGAAAGATACCGGATCGCTTTATCCGCATCGTCAAATACTTCGAAGGCAGCAGTGGGAATCCCATATTTTTTCATCAGCCATTTGGAATAAGATTTCGACCATTCGATTTCCGCAGCGGCTTTCGTTGGGCCGAATGCACGGATATCCGCCTCTTGCAGCGCGTCTACCATGCCGAGCGCCAACGGATCGTCCGGTGCGACAAATACAAGATCCATTCCGTTCTCTTTTGACCATGTAACCATTCCTTCGACATCATCCGCTTTGATCGGGACACAAGTTGCAAGCTCTGCAATCCCACCATTTCCAGGAGCACAAAAAAGCTCCAGTGCTTCGTTTCCCTGCTTTAACTTCCACAGGATTGCATGTTCCCTTCCGCCGCCGCCGACTACCAATACTTTTCTCATGCCTTACTCTCCTGTCTCTTAATGCCTGAAATGACGGATACCAGTAAATACCATCGCGATTCCATTTTCATCACATTTCTTAATGGAATCTTCATCACGGATCGAACCTCCCGGCTGGATAATCGCGGTAATACCCGCTTTGGCAGCAGCCTCTACACAGTCGTCAAACGGAAAGAAGGCATCTGATGCCATTACAGCCCCTTTTGCTTCCTCGCCGCTCCTCTCAAGCGCCATCTCCGCCGCCCAGATGCGGTTTGTCTGCCCCGGCCCAATGCCGAGCGTGCCCATATCCTTGGCAATCGCAATACCATTTGATTTCACATATTTCACAACCTTAAACGCAAACTCAAGGTTCTCCATTTCTTCATCTGTTGGTTTGCGTTTTGTAACAACCTTAAATTCACTGTCGAACATTTTATCGTTGAGCCCTTGTACCAGCAGCCCGCCTAATACCTTTTTGGTGTCAAGCCCATCTTTCGGCAAGGGCGCGGAAATTTCAGGCAGCCGTAGCACCCGCAGATTTTTCTTCTGGCAGAGAATGTCGAGCGCTTCCTTTGTATAGGAAGGCGCAACGACGATCTCCAAAAAAATCTTGCTCATCTGTGCCGCAGTTTTTTCATCGATCTCACGGTTACATGCCACAATTCCGCCAAAAATCGAAACCGGGTCACATTCGTAGGCTTTCATATAAGCATCGTAAACCGTTTCCGCGCTTCCAACGCCACATGGGTTTGCATGCTTTACGCCCACTACCGTCGTTTCTTCAAATTCACGCAGGCAATCAAGCGCTCCTGCCGTATCATTGATATTATTGAATGAAAGTTCTTTTCCATTGAGCTGCTCCGCATTTGCGAGACTCCCCGGTACGTAAAGCGGTTCCCTGTAGAACGCTGCCTTCTGGTGCGGATTCTCGCCATACCGCATTCCCTGCTGCTTTTCATATGTAATCGTCAATTTCTCCGGCAATTCTTCCGTGGCGAGCTGTTTCCTCAGGTATTGGCTAATGAGAGCATCATAGGCTGCCGTTGTCTCAAACACCTTCGCACACAACTTGAATTTTGTTTCGCGTGTTACTTCTCCCTTTTCTGCCAATTCCCTCAGCACCGTTTCATAATCGGCGCTGTCTACGATAGACGCAACATCTTGCCAGTTTTTGGCTGCCGCGCGCAGCATGGTCGGTCCGCCGATATCGATATTTTCAATCGCATCTTCCAGCGTGACATCCGGTTTCGAAATCGTTTGTTTAAATGGATAGAGATTGACGGCAACGATATCAATCGTATCCACCCCCAGCTTCTCGAGCTGCTTCATATGTTCTTCATTCCCACGCATTGCGAGGATTCCTGCATGAATTTTTGGATGCAGCGTTTTTACCCGTCCGTCAAGGCATTCCGGAAAGCCCGTAATGTCCGACACATTCGTTACTTGAATCCCGGCGTTTTCCAGCTCGCGCTGTGTCCCGCCCGTAGAAAGAATTTCAAAGCCAAGTTTCACAAGACCTTTTGCAAAATCTACTACTCCGCTTTTGTCGAATACGCTTAAAAAAGCTCTTTTCGCCATATCGTTATCCTCCAAATTATTTTAAAATTTTTACGAGTCGCCCTTCAACCCGGAGCCTGCCGCCTGCCATAAGCTCTACCGCCCGCGGCAGCAGCTTGTGTTCCGTTTCCAATACCCGTGCAGCGAGGTCCTCCGGAGTGTCGTTTTCCAGAACTGGAACCACTTCCTGTAAAATAATCGGCCCCGCATCTGCTTCCTCATTCACAAAATGAACCGTCGCACCGGAATATTTTGCACCATATGCAATTACGGCTTCATGCACATGACTGCCATACATTCCCATCCCGCAAAAGCTGGGAATCAATGCGGGATGGATATTAATGATCTTGTTTTCATAAGCGCTGATGGTTTGTGGCCCTACGATGTTAAGATAGCCCGCAAGTACAACAAAATCAGCCGAATATCTCTTAAGCGTGGTAAGGATCGCCTGGTCAAACGCTTTCACATTGTCAAAGGATTTCTTTTGTATTACCTCTGTGGGAATACCCGCCTTTTTTGCACGTTCGATTGCATAAATGTCCGGTTTACTCGCAATCAGGCAGCAGATTTCCGCATCGATCTGCCCTGCTTCCACTGCATCGATCAGGGATTGAAAATCCGTTCCCCCACCTGAAGCCATTACTGCAAATTTCAGCATAACTCGATGCCTCCATGACCGGAAACTATTTCGCCAATCTCAAATGCCTTTTCACCGGAAGCTTTAAGTGCCTCAAGCGCTGTTTTTTCATCTTCCGGTTTCACTACAACGATCATTCCGATTCCCATATTAAACGTATTATAGGCATCTCTTTCGGAAAGCTGGGCGTCGCGCACCAGCATATCAAATACAAACGGCATTTCCCATGAACCAAGCTTGATTTTTGCGTCCACCGTCTTTGGCAGCACGCGCGGGATATTCTCATAAAATCCGCCGCCCGTAATATGCGCAATTCCCTTCACATCCACTTTCTCAATCAACCCAAGAATCGATTTCACGTAAATCTTTGTAGGTTCCAACAAAAGTTCTCCCAAAGTTTTTCCCGCTTCTGGTACTATTTTGGTTTTCAAAGTCTCGTCCATTTCATACAGCTTGCGTACCAGTGAAAAACCATTGGAATGAATCCCTGTCGAACCAAGCCCAATAATTTTATCTCCAGGCTCAATTTCCGATCCGTTGATAATATCCTTTCTATTCACAATCCCTACACTGAATCCTGCAAGGTCGTATTCTCCTACGGGATAAAAACCAGGCATCTCTGCGGTTTCACCGCCAATCAGTGCACATCCTGCCTGCATGCAGCCATCCGCAATTCCACTTACGATATCCGCCGCAATACCGGGCACAAGCGCCCCCGTCGCAATATAATCCAGAAAAAACAAGGGTCTTGCACCATGGCAGACTACATCATTGACACACATCGCCACACAGTCAATCCCGACCGTATCATTTTTTTCTATCGCGAACGCAGCTTTCAGTTTTGTTCCTACACCGTCCGTTCCCGATACGAGTACCTGCCCGTTTCCAATATCGTACATCCCACCGAACGTGCCGAGGTCAGTGATTACATTTCCGTCGAAGGTCTTTTTTACATGCTCTTTCATGAGCTTTACCGCTTCATATCCGCGTTCTACATCAACGCCAGCGTCTTTATAAGTTACTGCCATTATTTCCACTCCTATTTATTCAATCGTCGCAAGGTCAAGCGCTTCCGTCTCCTTTAGCGCCGTTTTCATATCAACAGGATAATTTCCGTTGAAGCATCCAGCGCAAAAATTACATCCTGCTCCTTCCACCGTCTTCAAAAGGTCTTCGATCGAAAGATAGTTCAGCGTGTCCGCACCGATGATCTTTCGTATCTCCTCTACAGAATTTTTGGAGCCAATCAGTTGATCGTGGGACGGCGTATCGATCCCAAAAAAGCACGGGCAGACCACCGGAGGCGAACTAATCATCATGTGGACTTCCCGCGCTCCCGCAAGCCGAAGCATTTCCACAATTTTTCGGCTTGTTGTCCCCCGCACAATAGAATCGTCAATCAATATCAGCCGTTTCCCATGTACGTTGCGTTTCATTGCGTTCAGCTTCAATTTTACGCCGCGTTCCCGCAGGGCCTGTGACGGTTGGATAAAAGTACGTCCTACATAACGGTTCTTGGCAAGCGCTTTTGCGTAAGGAATTCCACTTTCCGCCGCATATCCCGATGCAGCGGGCGTTGCAGAATCCGGTACATCGCTCACAAGATCTGCATCAATCGGAAAAGCCTGCGCAAGTTTGATCCCCATATTTTCCCTCGAGCGATACACGCTGATCCCATCGATATCGGAATCGGGCCGTGCAAAATAAACATATTCAAACACGCACAGCGCCGTTTTCATAGAGGACTGCGCCTGGTAAGACTTAAGCCCGTCCTGATTGATCACAAGGATCTCTCCCGGCCGTACATCCCGGACAAATTCCGCATCGATCGCGTCGAAGGCACAGGATTCAGAGGCCACCACATAGCTGTTATCGAGTTTTCCCAATGCAAGCGGACGTATTCCCAACGGATCGCGCACGGCTATCAGCTCTTTCTGTGTCATAATCACAAGTGCATAAGAGCCGCGTACCACCTTCATCATCGCAGTGATCGCCTTCAGCATTCCCTTCCGGGATTGCCGGGCGATCAGGCTGGCCATTACTTCCGTATCGATTGTCGTCTGAAAAATTGCTCCCTCATCCTCCAGCTTTTCCCGCAAAATACTGCTATTAATCAGATTACCGTTATGGGCAAGGGCAAGTTTGCCTCCGCGGTAAGACATTACCAACGGCTGCGCGTTGTCCGCTTTACTATCCCCTGTTGTAGAGTAGCGCACATGTCCGATGCCGATATTTCCCCCAAGTATTTTCCCAAGGTTCTCCTTAAAGACTTCGGAGCACAGGCCCATTCCCTTATGGAATTTGATATCTTTTCCATCTGCGACGGCAATCCCGGCACTTTCCTGTCCCCTGTGTTGAAGCGCATAAAGTCCGAGGTAGGTTGCTTCCGCAGGATCGTAGCGACGGTCATCCATAAAAATACCGAATACGCCGCATTCCTCCACCATCACATCGTCTTTCGGCTTCCAGCGTTCATAGCTGTTATATAGATCTGGCCGAATGAACATATAGCTTATTCTCCCATCAGCCTCTTGAGAATTTCCTGGTATGCATCTTCCACATTTCCAAGATCCTGCCGAAAACGGTCTTTATCGAGTTTTTCACCCGTCTTAGAATCCCAGAAACGACATGTATCCGGAGAAATTTCATCCGCGAGGATAATTTTTCCGCCGCATGCGTTGCAGCGGCCATATTCCAGCTTGAAGTCAATAAGCTCGATTCCGAATTGTTTCAGATACTCTGTCATTACCTCATTTACTTTGAAGGAATACTCTGCAATCTTCTCCATTTCTTCCGGAGTCGCAAGACCCATGGCATAAACATGATAATCGTTAATCATCGGATCTCCAAGGTCATCATTTTTGTAGCTGTACTCAAGAACCGTAGATTTGAGTTTTGTCCCTTCCGGGATACCGAGTCTTTTGGAAAGGCTTCCCGCCGCGATATTACGCACGATTACCTCAACCGGAACAATGGAAACACTCTTGACGACTGTTTCACGGTCCGAAAGCTCTTCCACATAGTGCGTCGGAATACCATGCTTCTCAAGCATTTTAAACATATGGTTGGAAACTTTATTGTTCACAACGCCTTTCCCAACAATCGTTCCTTTTTTCAATCCATTGAATGCAGTTGCGTCATCTTTGTAATCAACGATCACGTAGTTCGGATCATCTGTCTTAAATACCTTCTTTGCTTTTCCCTCATACAATTGCTCTGTTTTTTTCATTTTGACAACTCCTCCCTGAGTTCAGCATCCGCAGCTACCACTTTGAGCTGCATGTCCTCTTTAAACTTATATAATAAATCGCTTAATGTATCATATTTTAATGCGAGAATCTGCACTGCTAAAAGAGCGGCATTTTTGCCGCCATTGATTGCTACCGTCGCAACCGGAATCCCCTCCGGCATCTGCACGGTGGAAAGCAGGGAATCAAGGCCGTCCATTGTTGAAGATTTGATCGGCAGGCCAATCACCGGCAAAATTGTATGTCCCGCAATTACGCCAGCCAAATGTGCAGCTTTTCCGGCCGCTGCAATGATCACTTCCACACCCTTATCTTTTGCGTTTTTTGCAAAGTCTGCTGCCAGTTCAGGAGTCCGGTGGGCCGACATAATATGCGCTTCCACTTCAATCCCAAAATCCCTCAGCGTGTCAATGGCCGGTTTCAAAACCGGCAGATCACTTTTTGATCCCATAATCACTGCAACTTTCATTTTTTGATCTCCTTTAGTTTTTAAAAGCCGGCCCGGTGTCTGCCACCGGAACCGGCTTTTATAAATTTGTTAGCCTATAACAATGGCCCTCATGACGTAGTAAACGATAAAGATGATGACGATACCCCACATAATTCCGCCAACTTCTTTCGCCTTTTTGGTAAAGATTTTACAAATCGCATATGTAATAAAGCCAAATGCGATGCCGTCGGTGATAGAACTCATGAAGCCCATGCACAGTACGGTCATGAATGCCGGAGCGGCCTCCGTGAAATCATCCCACTTGATCTTCATCAGCGGGCCCATCATCAGGATGCCGACAACGATCAAAGCCGGAGCCGTCGCCGAGCTCGGGATAATTCCCGCAATTGGCGCAAACAGAAGAGCGAGTACAAACAGGATTGCAACAACGACTGAAGTAAGCCCTGTACGGCCGCCTTCATTCACGCCGGAGACGCTTTCTACAAACGTCGTAACCGTAGACGTACCGAGCACAGCGCCTGCCGCCGTTGCGATTGCATCCGCCATCATCGCCTGATTCGCTTTCGGCAGATTACCATCCTTATCAAGATATCCAGCTTTTTCAGCAGTACCGATAATTGTCCCCATGGTATCGAACATATCGATCATCAGGAAAGCAAGAACAACAGTTACAAAGGAAATAACCTGTACAAACAGCGTCGGGCCAACAAACATCTTGCTGAAGTCCATCTTCATGAACGTCTGATCCAGCGAGATGGAGGATTCACCCGTTGCAAGATTTGCAATCAGCAAAACCACGGTTGCTGCGAGACAGATCCCCGCAATGGTTCCCATACCTTTTTTCTTTGTCACGCCCCAGATGATAACGAACAACACCATAAGCGCAAAGGCAATAAAGCCTGCGAGAGCAAGCGGACTTACTTCCACACCAGCGAGGGATGTAATTGTTCCGCCTTCGCCATTCGGCATAAAAAGACCTACAACCGTCGTGAGCACAATACCGATCAGGATAGCGCCTTTTACCTTGAGCACCATCAGTATGATCGTAATCACAAGGCCGATAATCGCAAGCAGCATCATCGGGTTTGCAAGACTTCCGATGAAGAAACCATCCGCAGAGAGCGCAAGCATCGAACCGTTCTTGAGGCCAAGAGATGCAATAAACAGGCCGATACCTGCGCCAATCGCATACTTAAGGCTCCTCGGAACCGCGTTCAAGATTTTGCCGCGTGCGCCGGACAGTGTAATGATAACAAAAATAATGCCTGAAATGAACACTGCCGCCAGAGCGCCTTCCCACTCCCATGCCATCGCGCCGCATACCGTATATACGAAAAATGCATTCAGACCCATGCCCGGAGCCTGCGCGAACGGATAGTTTGACATCAAGCCAATCAGCAGCGTACCAATCGCCGCCGACAAACACGTAGCAACCGTTACGCTGCCATGGTCCATTCCCGCACCGGATAAAATGTTCGGGTTAACGAAAATGATGTAAGCCATCGTGAAGAACGTTACAAACCCGGCAATTACCTCAGTACGGAAATTGGTCTTGTTGTCCGTTAGTTTGAAAAACTTTTCCATATGATACCTCCTACAATATGATATGGTAAGTATAAAAACTTACACAATTTATGATACTTTAAATCAGAGATTGTCGCAATATATTTTCGAACTATATTTTTTTTGCTCTATATATAGTTCGACTTATTCCGAACTATATATCCGATTCATTGTCATATATATGATAACTGCGCGTTTTTTTGCTTTTTAATGCTTCTGTCTGCCTAACAGCTTTGTAAACCTGTTCCTTAAAAGAAAAAGAGGCAATCTTCTCTCGTTCTGATGCCATTGACAAATCCTGATCTAACAGGATCACGTGCATGGTTTTACAACGGCATAACTTTCTTGCCAAATTCTTCGTTTATAACTTGTCCCATAGCGGAATAAATTGCGCTCGCTCCGCAAAGGATTCCGATGTATCCTGAAATAATTTTAATGAGCGCTATCCCTGTGAAATCCCCGATCGCGAGCCCGAAAAATAATAGTGTAAGTGAGAGAAAGACGATTTTTGTAATTGTATTATGCTTCAGCGTCCCTATGAACATAAAGAGTGTAAATATTCCCCACAGTAAAAGATAGAAACCCATGGAACGCTCATCCGCTGCTAATATTGTATTGCTGACAGGATTTGTCCAGATGAAAATTAACGACCACCAGAAAAAACCATAAGCAATGAATGCCGTACCGCCAAAGGTATTTCCTCCCCGAAGTTCAAATATCCCGGCAATAATTTGTGCAGCGCCTCCCAGTGCAAATCCCATCGCTACGATGACAACCGAAAGTTCCGTTATTCCCGCATTGTGCAGGTTTAAAAGGACCGTAGTCATGCCAAATCCCAATAACCCCAGCGGGCCCGGATTCGCTCTTGTTGTTTGTTCGTTCATACACTTTCCCCCAATACATGAAATATGGACCATTATACTTTATTTGTTTCATTAAATGCAATTGCCGAAAAAATCCTCAATCTTGTTTCACGTGCCATATAACCAATAGGCTCCCAAACTGAGTTTAAGCTCTTACGCCCAAGGTATGATTGGGAGCAATCACTCTTTGATATGCATCATATAGGATATCCGTCATATTGCAGTCAAGCAGGTTCTTTCTTCTTCTAATAGTTGGTTTTGATTTCTGTTTTTCCATAAGGAATAACACCTCCAAAAATAAAAAATAGGCAGTCATGATTACCGCCTATTTTTTGAAATTTGATGCTGTTCCCACTGAAATGCCGTCCGGCTCAAACCCGTATGGTTAAGCCAAAAACGTTATTCCCACTCGATGGTTGCCGGGGGCTTTGACGTGATGTCGTAAACGATACGGTTGATGTGCGGTACTTCATTGATGATGCGGTTTGAAATCGTTCCAAGCACATCATAAGGAATACGCGCCCAATCTGCCGTCATCGCGTCCACGCTCGTCACACCGCGCAGGGCGACCGTATAATCGTATGTCCGTTCGTCTCCCATCACGCCAACGCTGCGCATGTCAGTCAGCACTGCGAAGTACTGCCAGATTTTTTCATCTAAGCCCGCCTTAGCGATTTCATCACGGAAGATGAAATCCACGTCACGCAGTAAATCAAGTTTTTCTTTCGTAATTTCGCCGATCACACGGATCGCAAGCCCTGGTCCCGGGAATGGCTGTCTCCACACCATATGGCGTGGAAGTCCAAGTTCTTCACCCAATTCACGCACTTCATCTTTAAACAGCTCCCGCAGCGGTTCTATAATTTCATCAAAATCCACATGATCCGGCAGGCCGCCTACATTGTGATGGCTCTTTATCAGTGCCGCATCTCCTACGCCGCTTTCCACTACATCCGGATAAATCGTTCCCTGGGCAAGAAAGTGTACTTTTCCTATCTTCTTTGCCTCTTCTTCAAATACGCGAATAAATTCTTCACCTATGATTTTACGCTTCTTTTCAGGCTCTGTAACTCCTGCTAATTTTTCCAGGAACCGTGCTTCGGCTTTCACATGAACAAGATTCATATCAAATTGCTTTTTAAAAACATCTTCCACTTCATCCGGTTCATATTTACGCATAAGCCCGGTGTCTACAAACACACAAGTCAGATTTTTTCCAATCGCTTTGTGCAGCAATACGGCGCATACTGAGCTGTCTACTCCGCCCGACAGCGCCAACAATACCTTCTTATCCCCTACTTTTTCACGAATTTCTTCAATGGCCTGTTTTGCATAATCATTCATATCCCAATCTCCTTTTGCGCCGCATATGTCATATAAAAAATGTTCCAGTATGCTTTGCCCTTTTACTGTATGTTGTACTTCCGGATGGAACTGTACGCCATATATCTTTTTCTCCCGACTGCCAAATGCCGCTACCGGACAGGCTCCTGTCGTCGCCATGATGTCGAACCCATTCGGCGCTTTATCAATATAATCCATATGGCTCATCCAGCATACTGATTCGCAATCCATATCTTTCAGCAATATGCTCGAGGTATCGTATTGAATTTCGGTTTTCCCATATTCACCAGCAGGTGCCGAAGCAACATGTCCTCCGAGTTTCATACTGATAAGCTGGCTCCCATAGCAAATCCCAAGGATCGGAATTCCCAATTCTAAAACCTTGGTGTCACAAACAGGCGCCCCCTCTTCATACACACTTTTAGGCCCACCTGTAAAAATAATTCCAATCGGTTTTTTATCTTTAATACGCTGCACATCCACGTCATATGGCAAAAGCTCTGCGTAAACATGCGCTTCGCGGACGCGGCGGGCAATCAGTTGATTATACTGTCCGCCGAAGTCCAGCACAATGACTGTTTCCCTCATCTAAAAAATCCTTTCTTGTTATTCTTCCAAAAGAGTAAAGCTCACATTTTTTGCGCCATCCTCTTTCAACTTTTGGGTAATATTTTCTTTCTCGCAGTCCAATAGGTTCCTTGCAGTATATACCGCAATATTCCAATCCGAAAAATAAGCAGAACAGTCCTTCCCTGCAAATTTCCGAATTTCCTTTTCCGCTTTTTCTACAAAATCAAGTTTTTCAGGCGTCAGGTGTTCGCCTGATGCAAAACGCTCCGCAAGACAGCAAACAGGCTCTCGAATGTAATAATTCCTGCCTACTGCACACAGCATCTCGGAAATGTCCGACTTCACAAAACCAAGTTCTGCCAACGGGCTTCTCTGCTCTATTTCCACATTTGCCATCCTCCCGTCAACACATCCTGCCTGTTCCCCAATGCGTCCGTCTAAAAGCACTGATGCCCCCAGGTTCTTTGCAGCCTTTGCAACCCCTTCCGACAAAAGTTTCCGGCAGGTTTCGCACCTGTCTGCTCCATTTTTGGCAACGCTTTTTTCCTGCAGGACATAAACTGGAATACGTGCGTCATTCAACTTATAATCCTCCAGCACCTCATGTACACGGTAAAGCTCTTCCTGCGTAGAGAAAGCGGCATTCGCAGTAAGCGCCCAAACATTTTTTCCATGCGCTTCCTGTGCGGCGCAAAGTAGCAATGACGAATTTGTTCCGCCTGAAAACGCCACTGCCACATCGTCGCATTCATAAATAAGCTTCACCAAGCTGCTGAATTTTTCCTGTGCTGTCATCGACTATTTTGCACTATAATTCGGCGCTTCCTTCGTAATATTAATATCGTGCGGATGGCTCTCCAGAAGTCCGGCGCTTGTGATCTTGACAAATTCCGCATTTTTCTGAAGCTGTTCAATTGTCGCAGCCCCGCAATATCCCATGCCCGATTTCAATCCGCCTACCATCTGGAAGGTTGTATCTGCAAGAGGACCTTTGTAGGGAACGCGTCCTTCTACGCCTTCCGGCACCAGCTTTTGTGTGCTTTCCTGAAAATAACGGTCTGCACTTCCCTTCTGCATCGCTGGAATTGATCCCATCCCGCGATATACCTTAAAGCTGCGGCCCTGATAAATTTCCATCTCTCCCGGGCTTTCTTTTGTTCCAGCAAACAAACTGCCAATCATAACGGCTGCCGCACCGCCTGCAAGCGCCTTAGTAATGTCTCCACTATATTTGATTCCACCGTCTGCAATTACCTTAACGCCAAATTTTGAAGCTTCCTCCGCACAATCCATGACCGCCGTAAGCTGTGGCACGCCAATTCCAGCGACAACGCGCGTCGTACAAATGGAGCCCGGCCCAATGCCAACTTTTACACAACTCGCTCCTGCAGCAATCAAGTCATGCGCCGCTTCTTTTGTTGCGCAGTTGCCAACGATAATATCGAGGTTTGGAAACTTGGAGCGAACCTTTTCCAGCACCTTAAGCACATAAACGGAATGCCCGTGTGCCGTATCAATTACGATTGCATCCACCTTGGCATTTACAAGCGCTTCCACCCGTTCAATTGTTCCGTTTCCTGTCCCAACTGCTGCGCCAACCAGTAGCCGGCCGCCTTTGTCCTTCGCCGACATCGGATATTGAATCGACTTTTCGATATCCTTGATAGTAATAAGTCCCATCAGCTTTCCATTTTTATCTACAAGCGGCAGTTTTTCAATTTTATATTTGCGCAGAATTTGCTGCGCCTGGTCGAGTGTCGTACCGATCGGCGCGGTTATCAAGTGGTCGCTTGTCATCACTTCGCTTACTTTACGCGAATAATCCGTCTCGAAACGCATATCACGGTTGGTGATGATCCCAATTAGCTTGCCGTCTTTTTCTACGATCGGCACACCTGAAATTTTATAGCGCCCCATCAATTGATCCGCATCATTTACCGTGTGGTCGGGCGAAAGCGAAAACGGATCGCTGATAACGCCATGCTCGCTACGTTTCACTTTATCGACATTATCCGCCTGTTGCTCGATCGACATGTTTTTATGGATAATACCCATGCCTCCCTCCCGCGCAATTGCAATAGCAAGGCCGCTTTCCGTAACGGTATCCATCGCAGCACTCATGATCGGGATGTTGAGCTTGATATTCGGCGTAATGTAGGTAGAGACGTCAACTTCATTCGGTGTAACGGCGCTCCTTTGCGGTTTTAGCAGAACATCATCAAATGTAAGACCTTCCGTAATTTTCATGTGCGTTTTTTCCTTTCCTATCATTCATAAAATTATTTTACACCATACATAGCACAGTGTGATACACAATTTTTCCAGCAAATAAAAAAGACGCGCGGCCCTATGGCTGCGGCGTATCTTTTTCATCTTTCTGACGCGCTGTTTTTTCCTCTTCCTCGAGTGCATGCTGGTGCTCTCTTTTTAAAACCATCCAGTTAATAGAACCAACGACAAAAGCCAACACCAAAACAAGAATGGCGCCTGTAAATTCTCTTTCTGCAAACAATACCGCAGAAATAGCAAGAAGCGCCGAAATCGCATAGAGAAGAGTCACCGATTGCTTCTGGTTCAATCCCATGTCAACCAGCCGATGATGCAGATGTTTCCTGTCCGCATGAAACGGATGCTGCCCTTTCAAAAGACGGCGCAGGATTGCAAATGCAGTATCTGCAATCGGCAGTCCCAGTACGAGGAAAGGGATACCGAAGGACACGACCGCATTAACCTTGAAAAATCCCTGTATGGAAATTACGGAAAGCACGAAGCCAAGGAACATCGCGCCTGCGTCTCCCATAAAAATTTTAGCTGGATTCAGATTATAAGGCAAAAATCCAAGGCAGGCACCTGCAAGCACAGCCGCCACAATCGTAACTGTTGGATTTCCCGCAGAAAGCAACGATACGGCGAGCAAAGCAAACGATGAAATCGCAACAATTCCGCATGCAAGCCCATCAAGGCCATCGATCAGGTTAATGGTGTTTGTGATTGCGACAATCCATAGGACTGTAATTGGAATTGCCCAGTTTCCAAAATAAATGATCTGGTCAAACAGTGTTACGCGCGTAATCAGTACACCGGAAAAACACACTACAAGCGCCGCACAAACCTGGCCCAGCAGTTTAATATACGGTTTGAGGTCATAGATATCATCGAGAATTCCCAAAATAATAATCATCAGCGCCCCAATGAGAAGCCCGATGAAAGAGGGATCCATATCCACAAATGCGAGCATTCCAAAAGCAAACGCTACAAATATAGCAAGCCCCCCCATTGTGGGGATTGGCTTGCTATGCATTCGTCTTTCATCTTTAGGAACATCTACTGCGCCTACCCGGAACGCAAGTTTACGGACGAGCGGCGTCGTTGTATACGTTACAAAAAACGTAAACAGCAATGCAATTACAATCAAAATGCCCGAACGTACATCCATAATAGAACGTTTCCTCTTTCCGATCCGTAAATTGTGAGCAAATATCACAAGAGCGGCAAATCATCTTTGCCGCACTTGTGCTTTGCTACATTATATCAATTTTCTTTTTTAAATGCAACATCTCCGTTTTCTACAAACATCTTAACTTTGTCGCCAATGTTAATCTTTCCTGCAAGGATTTCTTCGGAAAGCTTATCTTCTACGGTCTGCTGAATCATCCTGCGCAGCGGCCGTGCACCATACTGGTCGCTCATCCCATCTTTCGCCATCAGTTTTGCCGCATCCTTTGTATACGTCAGATCAATTTCCCTGTCATGCAGTCTCTTGATGACACTGTTCAGCATCAGTTCTGCAATCTGCTCCGTATCCTTTTCCGTCAGCTTATGGAATACGATAATATCGTCAATCCTGTTGATGAATTCCGGACGGAAAGTATTTTTCAGCGCTTCCATCATCCGCTCTTTCATCTCATCGTATTCTTTCAACTGCTCCATATCTTTGTCGCTTTCCTTGCCAAAGCCGATCTTGTTTGCCGCAATCTCATGCGCACCCACATTGGATGTCATGATAATGATTGTGTTTTTAAAGTCGACTGTCCGGCCCTTGGAATCCGTCAACCGTCCGTCTTCCAAAACCTGAAGCAACATATTGAACACATCCGGATGTGCTTTTTCGATTTCATCAAACAGTACCACTGAATACGGCTTGGTCCGAACCGCTTGTGTCAGCTGTCCGCCTTCATCATAGCCGACATATCCCGGAGGCGAGCCAACCAGCTTTGATACGGAGTGTTTCTCCATGTACTCCGACATATCGAGACGAATCATTGCATTTTCATCGCCAAACATTGCCGCAGCCAGCGCCTTGGTCAGCTCTGTTTTACCCACGCCCGTGGGGCCAAGGAAGATAAACGAACCAATTGGCCTTGCCGGGTCCTTCAGTCCTGCCCGTGCCCGGCGGATCGCCTTAGCGACAGCGGAAACCGCCTCATCCTGCCCGATTACACGTTCATGCAGCATATTTTCAAGGTTAAGCAATTTCTTGCTTTCATCTTCCGTCAACTTGCTGACCGGAACGTGCGTCCAACTAGAGATAATCTGCGCAATATCTTCTTCCGTAACAACGCCTTTTTCCTTGGCAACAGCCTTGCGCCATTCCTCAGAACAATGTTCGATATCGCGTTTGATGTCGGCTTCTTCATCCCTCAGCTTTGCCGCCTTCTCAAAATCTTCATGCGCAATCGCGCTTTCTTTTTCTTTCCCAATGCCTTCCAGCTTCTCTTCCAATTCCCTCAGGTCTGGTGGAGAAGTGAACATGGAGATTCTCACCTTTGAGGCTGCCTCATCAATCAGGTCGATTGCCTTGTCCGGCAGGAACCGATCCATAATATACCGCGTAGAAAGGTCAACGGCTGCTTTCAGGGCTTCATCCGTAATCGTTACCTTGTGATGCGCTTCATACCTGTCACGCAGGCCCTCCAGGATTTGCAAGGCCTCTTCCGGTGTGGGTTCGCCGACGTTTACCGGCTGGAACCGCCGTTCAAGAGCTGCATCCTTTTCAATATGCTTCCTGTATTCGTCAATTGTCGTCGCGCCGATTACCTGGATTTCACCGCGTGCAAGCATCGGTTTTAAGATGTTTGCCGCATCCATTGCGCCTTCTGCCGCACCTGCGCCGATCAACGTGTGAAGTTCATCAATAAACATGATCACATCACCCGCTTTTTTCAGTTCATCAAGCGCATCTTTTAACCGTTCTTCAAACTCACCGCGGAATTTGGAACCCGCCAGCATTCCGGCAAGGTCAAGCATCACGACACGCTTATTTTTCAGCATATCGGGAATATTGCCTTCTACGATCTTTTCCGCAAGTCCTTCCGCAATCGCGGACTTACCGACGCCCGGTTCGCCGATTAAAACGGGATTGTTTTTTGTACGGCGGCTCAATATCTGGATGATCCGTTCGATTTCTTCTGAACGTCCAATTACCGGATCAAGTTCTCCATTCTTTGCCGCAAGCGTAAGATCACGGCCAAATTTGTCCAACTTCGGCGTAGACGACTTTGGATTTTCATCGCCGCTTACCGGCGCTCCCTGCGCAACGGCAAGTATTTCCTGCTGCATGGCCGCCAGGTCTGCCCCGAGGTCGTGCAACATGCGGAAACCCATACTTTCACGTTCATTGATAATTGCAAGCAGCATATGCTCTGTTCCAATAAAATTCTGTCCGAGTTGCCGTGAAAACGCTACGCTCATTTCAATAATTTTTTTGGTCCGGGGCGTATATCCAATCACCTGCGGATTTCCATAGCCACCGTCCGTTGAGACAGAACGAATATATTCTGCCGCCTTGTCAGCATCAATTCCCTGTTTTCTCAGAATTTCCGCCGCAGTTCCCCCCTCGAGAACCAGCCCGAGAAGCAGATGTTCCGTTCCTACATAATTTTCTCCCATGCTGCTGGCGAACTGTGCCGCCTGATTGACAGCTTCCTGCGCACCTGCAGTAAATCTTGACATATTGTCCATATTGTCCTCCCTTAAACCTCCGCGGAGCTTCCGCAAGAGGTACCGCTGTTCCGGCGAGCGGTGCGCCTATTCTTTCTGTTACAAAACGGCTTCTTCTGGCTATAATGTAACCGCCATTTTCTTTGTTAAAACAACTTAAGCCGTTTCATCACTTTTCTCTTTCTTCTTTTTCATTAAGTCGCGTATCTCCGCAGCTTTTTCATAATTTTCTTCTTTGATTGCCTGTTCAAGCTGTGCTTTCAGGCCATCTTTTTCCACTTCCGCTTTCCTTTTTTCTTGTTTCTTTGGATCCAAGTTAATTTTCGGCAGCTCAATTCCGCTTTCGAACGGTTGATCCACTCCCACAAACTCTGCATTATAGCGGTCGCTTCCTGCCTTCTGAAGCTGAGGCGCCATATCAAACATGCTGCCCATTCGCCTCGATCCACGTTTTAGCAAACTGGTCGCGAATAAGTCATTGAAAAAATGATCCATGGAAAAGGCGCCCATCAGCCCTTCTTCTTCCCGCGCACAAACTTCACACAAATTCCTTTCTGTAGTCATACCATTGATGCTTTGTTTGATATGAACATTTGCTTCCCTCTGCTTACATTTATCACATAACATATTATTCGTCCTCCTTTAATAGAACAGAAGCTAAAACTTCTCTTAAGATCGAGCTTCTCAATTCATTCCTTTGTTCCGGTGCGGCAACAAGCGCTCTGTCAGAAATTGCTGCGAGCAGTATATTTTTTATTCCGTTCCCAATGAGCCCAGTCTGCACAAGCCCTTCAATCAGCTCCGCCGCCTGCCGCATGTTGATCCCATGCCTCAGATTTTGTTCGATCACTTGTGAAACATAATCGCATTTATCAATGTTCAAACGTATCACCCGGATATATCCGCCTCCACCTCTTCGGGACTGAGTGATATATCCCCGGTTTGGCGAAAATCTTGTGGTCAGCACGTAGTTGATCTGCGACGGCGCACAGTTAAATTTCTGTGCCAGTTCATTTCGCTGAAGCTCCGCCATGCCGTCCGCTTCTGTCATCAACTCTTTGATGAAATTCTCAATGTGGTCGCTCAGTACCGACATTTTTCGCCCTCCTATCTTTGACTTTCTTTGACCTTTGTTTTAATTATAACCGAAATCCTGATAATGTAAACAGGTTTTTTAAACAAATTTTGATAATTCTTCCGGGATTTGCCCTTTGATTTTTGTACGGTCGTAATCCGTGCGCAGCAGCGCAAAAAATTCTTCCAAACGAGAAGATGGCAGATACTTTTTTGCATATTCAATCAGCACAACGAACTGATTTTTTGCACTCAGTGGCCGCGCCGCATATTTTTCCTGCTCACAAAATATATATAAATTTTCATAAAGCGTAAAGGGAGCAACAATCTTATTTCTCGTCAGAAAATCGAACGCCTGCCTTGCCCGCCCCGTGTTGTAATAACGGTTTAACATCAGTTCAATTCCTTTTAAAAAAAGTAATTCCCGCGCCGAAATATCGCTTGTACAAATCACTTCGTAAGGCGCATAACTCCTATAAACAATGCCATATTTCCCCGCTTCACGCCGCAGGGCAGTTCCAGGAAGCAATTTGAGGAACCCAAGCTGGAGTGCATCCGGATAGAGGCTGTATACTTCGTTAAAAGATGTGCGAAAACTGTCTAGACTTTCATAGGGCAATCCGGCAATTAAATCGAGATGAAGATGAATATTGCCTGAATCCAGTATAGAACTTGCATTTTCTTTCAGCCGGTCCAGATTCATCCTGCGCATGATGGCTGCAAGCGTACGGGAATTTGTAGACTGTACGCCTGCTTCGAGCTGGATTTTTCCCATCGGTGCACTGCGCAAAAGAGAAACCATTTCCTCATCCATTAAGTCCAGCGCTACTTCAAAATGGAAGCAGGTATTTTCTGTTTCGTCTAAGATAAAGCGAATTATATTTTTAGCGCGTTCCTTGTTCGCATTGAAAGTACGATCAGTAAATTTGACAAGCCTCACGCCATGCTTTACGAAAACCTTCAATTCCCTTTTTACTTGGTCAAACGACTTTTCGCGTACTGTACCTTTGAGATTGCCAGACATACAGTATGCACAAGAAAAAGGGCACCCCCTTGACGATTCGTAATAATAAATCTTGTTTTCATCATATTCATCGCCTGCGGAAAAAGGAGCCGGAAGCAGATACATACTATCTATTATCCGGTATTCGTTATTTCCTTTTAGTTTACCTGACTCTTTATATAAAGCCCCTCTGGTTTTGACTGCTTTTTCCTGCCTAAGTTCTTCCAACAGTTCATTTAGGCTTTCTTCTGCCTCTCCGCGCAACACATAATCTACAAACCAATACTCTAGCATTTCTTCGGCACGAAAAGAAGCTTCCGGTCCTCCGAAGATCACAGTCACTTCCGGGCAGGCCTTTTTCAAATCCTCAGCAAGACGAAGCACATATCCTATATTCCAGATATAACAGGAAAAAGCGACAATTTCCGCCGCATAAGACAAAATATTTCCCAAAACATGATGGCTGTCCTGATTGATATTAAATTCCGCAAAAGGAATAGAGCCTGCCGAAGCAAGGGAGCGCACCGCCGGATTAGTATGTACATAGCTTGAATTTACGGCAATTAAGAGTGTTTTCATATAGATTCCATACCTCGCCAATAAAATCCGGCCTTAAGCAGCACAACAGAAAAATGCCCGGTACCTTCAAGACAATAAATACTGCAAGACGGCTTTGGATAGATTATTTTTCTGTCTGGACATAGGTGACATAAAAACTGTCTTCATTCTGGCTATAGTAATTAATAATATAAATTTCTCCTGCATTTAACCCCGGCATGATGCGTTCTGTCTTGGAATACTCGAGCAAGGATAGCTCTGAAGCCGAAATCGAATATTCCAGAACGGCAACCTGATATTGTGGCGTTGTTCCTTCATATGAATAGGTCGTAAAATAGAGGATATCGCTTCCGGCATCAAATCCAATGCTAGGGCTTTCCCCTTCGCCAATTCCCCGCATGATTTCCGTCTGCTCTTTTGTGGAGAGATTAGTTAACACAATGTTGAAGGTAAGCGATCCGCCTAGCTCTCCTCCTTCTTCTACAACCGGAACGACTGCTGCGATATTATTGCCATCCGGCGCTACCGCAAAATCAATTCCCTGTGCTACTTCTTCCCTCATTTCCGTTGCCAAGTCCAGCGAATATATCTTTGCCTCCTCTTTATCGGCAAAGTAAATTTTCCCATTTACCAGCGCAATCCGGCTGTCCGCCCCTGGCATGTCTCCGCCGATGGCATCCACACGGTTGCCGGCTTCCTTGGAAAAATCATACTTCACAAGCTGGAGCGCACTTGCTCCCTGCGATGTGCCAAGGCCTGACATTGCATATACAATTGGCCTCTCCGCATCCCATGCAAAAGATGTTGTGATCGTACCAAGGCCTTCTTCTCCCAAGTTGTGTAAAATATTCTCTTCCGTATCATACACATAGAGAACTTTATTTTCGATTCCGGAATCCAAGATTCCAATATAACGGCCATCCGCCGAAACCGCTGCTTTTTCTACACTATAAAAATCCGGAAGTTCAAGCTGTGTTTTTTTGCCATTGGTTTCTATCATCCACAACTTTTCTTTCAATACTTGTTCCATATCCTCCCCGCTGCTTGGAACATAAGAACGGGCGTAGATAATATTACCTTTACCGGTTGTACAAAGATACCGTCCGTTTTCAACCAGAACTGGCAGAGGGGTTGGGGTGCCGTCCTTCAATACGACGGGTTCTTCCTTCACGGATTCTGCGTCTGCATCCCTGTTGTAAGCCGGGAGCGCGGTCGTCTCCATTGAAAATGAATATGCCTTCTTAGCGGGAACCGTATTTGCAATTTTTAAATCGATTTCTTCAGCAAGTTTTTTCGCTGACGCTTCATCCTTAAGCGGCGATGAAATCAACATAATATCGGCAAGGCCGTCACACATTGTAGGCGTGAGACCAGTATCTTCCGGGATAAGGCTCTGCTCGTAGGCTTCATATGCATTCAGTCCGACAAAATATGCTTCCTGCCCTGCCTGCGGACTAGGAGTAAGGGTAAATACCAGTTTATCTCCTTCCTCTTTCAGCGTAGCCTCCACATGTTCATTTAATTGAAAGAAAACCGAAAGTTTCCCTTGGCTGTCCGAATGAATCGTATTAAACAGCCCATACAGTACACTATTGCTGTAGGTTTCATTATTTTCAGCATAATCCCAAAAACCAACGGAAAGATCAACTTGCATCCGAAAAGGCGCGGAAAGCATTTGCACGCTGTATTCTGGTACGGCGGATATCTTGGATTCATCAACCCCGGCGACACGCGATCCATTTAAAAAATACATCGTAACAACCGTATTTTCGCCCTGTTGTTCTACATTGATATCTTTCAGGTTCACAGTTTCGCCAAGGGAGGCATCCCCTCCGGTAACGGTTCCTTTTACCTGCTTCTCTTCCGGTTCCGTCGTAGAGGGCACTCCTTCCTGTGCACAAGAAACGAGCAGCAATGCTGCTACCATGATAAAAATCAGAATAATGGTGGACTTTTTCCGCATAAGTTTTAACCTTTAAATTTTCTTCATACTTTCTGCATATTCCGCAAGTTTCATTTTTACTTCGTCAAGGTCGGCAAATGCAAATTTTCCGTCTTCATAAATAATATCCCCGCCGACCATCGTCATGCACACATCCGCATCACTGCCCGCATATACGGCCAAAGATATTTCATCATAATCCGGCGTGTACCGGACTCCATTCGTATTCACCATGACGAGATCGGCATTCTTGCCTGCCTCAACCACTCCGCTATTCAAGCCTAGTGCCTCCGCGCCATAGCGGGTAGCAAGTTTCAGGGTTTGTGCTGCAGGCATGGTTTTGGGATCGTATGTTGTCCCCTTTTGCAGGAAGGAAGCGTAAGTCATTTCCTCCCACATGGAGAGCTTGTTATTGGATGCGGCGCCATCTGTCCCCAGCGTCACCCTTACGCCTTTTTGCATCATTTCTGTCAGCGGCGCTATCCCGCTCGCAAGTTTGAGGTTGCTCTTTGGGCACGAAAGCACTGTTGCATTATATTCCGCCATCAGCTCCATATCATGTTCTCCAATCCATACGCAATGTGCGGCATAGAACGGTACATCAAGCAACCCAACTTTTTGGCAAAGTTCAATCGGGGTCATTCCCTGTTCTTTCAGGCAGGTTTCATGTTCGCCACGTGTTTCGGACACATGCATATGCACTCCGGTACCAAGCGTCTTTGCCGCCTCTGCAATCTGCTCCAGCATTCCGTTGTTCACCGTATATTGAGCGTGTGGTGATAAAAAGACTTTTAGCCGCCCTTTCCCGTTGTATTTTTCAAACAGTTCTTTGCTCTCTTCCAGCATTCGCTCCCCCACGCCGGGCGCAGGGGTTACTACTGCACGTGAAAGAACTCCGCGCAGTCCGCTTTGCTGAGCCGCTCTCGCAATAGAATCGACAAAAAAATACATCTCGTTGAAGGCAATCACTCCGGCGGCGGAAAGCTCGCACATCGCAGCCATACTGGCCCAATATGCGCTTTCTTCCGTCAGTTTGTCTTCCGCAGGAAATATCCGGGTATTCAGCCATGTCATCAGGTCGAGATCGTCTGCATAAGAACGAAAAAGATTCATAGGGACATGTGTATGCATATTCACAAAACCAGGCATTATAATGTTGCCATGCGCGTCAATGACACGTTCTGGGGCAAATTCAGGAGCCGCTTTCCCCTGCCCCGCATAAGCAATCTTTCCATCTTTTACCTGTATTGTTGCATCTCTGATTACTTCATCCCGGTCATTATTTGTAATCAGCGTCGCATGACGTATTTCTACCATAATTTTAGTCTCCATATAAATACTTGTGCTGTTCTGGCGTAAGTACATCTACTGTTCCGCCCATCGCTTTCAGTTTTCTTACCGCTACGCTGTAATCGATGTCTTTCGGCAAGTTCAAAAGGCCCGGGTGCAGCGAATCATAATTTTCTTTTAGGTATTTCTGGGCAAGGAACTGCAAAGCAAAGCTCATATCCATAATTTCCGCCGGATGTCCGTCACCTGAAGCTAAGTTTACAAGACGTCCGCCCGCAATAACGTTTAAGATTCTTCCATCCTTCTGCACATAACCATCCACGTTGTTTCTCATCTCAACGACTTTCTCGCTCATCTCTGCGAGTTCGGAGACTTTGACCTCACAATCAAAATGCCCTGCATTCGCAAGCAGCACGCCGTCCTTCATTCTATCGAAATGGCGCCCAACAATAACATCTTCACATCCTGTGACGGTAACAAAAATATCTCCAAGGGCCGCCGCATCGTTCATGCTCATTACGTCAAATCCATCCATCAGGGCCTCCGTCGCCTTGATATGGTCAATTTCCGTTACAATTACCCGTGCGCCAAGCGCGGCAGCCCGTTTTGCAACGCCTTTCCCACACCAGCCATACCCTGCAACTACCACGCGCTTTCCTGCAACAATCAGATTTGTCGTACGCATGATTCCATCCCAAACAGACTGCCCGGTGCCATATCGGTTATCAAACATATATTTGCACTGCGCGTCATTCACTGGAATCACGGGAATTTTAAGTTCACCCGCTTTTTCCATCGCTTTGAGGCGCAGTACCCCTGTCGTTGTCTCCTCGCTCGCACCGATTACATCCGCAAGAAGTTCCGGGAATTCCTCATGCAGCATTGTGATCACATCACCACCGTCGTCCACGATCAAATTTGGCTTTGTGCCGAGTGCACTCCTGATATGTGAATCATATTGCTTCATTGTTTCGCCATGGATTGCATATACATCCGCCCCACCTTCAACAAGTGCCGCGACTACATCATCCTGTGTAGACAATGGATTCGATGCACACGCCGCAACCTGCGCGCCGCATGCCTGGATCACCTGAATCAGGTAGGCTGTTTTGGCTTCAAGATGGCAGCATACGCACATTTTATAACCATCAAATGGTTTTTGCGCCGCAAATTCTTCCTCGAAGCTTTTTAAAACAGGCATATATCTCTTAACCCACTCAATTTTTTGCTTGCCGGAAGGCGCTAATTTGATATCCTTGATATCGCTCATTTGATTCCTCCAACCAATTCTTTTAAATACTGTTCAAAATCTCCCCTAAGGTCCTCCCTGTCGAGCGCAAACTCGCAGGTTGCCTTTAAAAATCCCAGTTTGTCCCCTACATCGTAACGTTTTCCTTCAAATTCGTACGCATAGACCTCTTCTGTTGCCCGCAACCTGCGAATCGCATCCGTAAGCTGGATCTCTCCGCCTTTTCCCGGCGGAGTATTTTCAATCGCTTCGAAAATTCCCGGAGTAAGCACATAGCGCCCCAAAATCGCAATATCAGAAGGAGCATTTTTCGGTCCGGGTTTTTCGACAAGGTCGGAAACCTTATGCATTCTTCCATCAGGATCATCGGTAGCGATTACGCCATATTTGTCTGTATCTTTAATATCTACCCGCTGTACGCCAAGCACTGTGGATCCACATTCACAGTAAGCGTCCATAAGCTGGCCAAGCGCAGGACGTTTTCCTTTTACCACATCGTCGCCCAAAATCACCCCGAATGGTTCGTTCCCTATAAAATCTTTGGCAGTCAGAATTGCATGTCCGAGACCAAGCGGCTCTTTCTGGCGCACATACATCATATTTACCATGCTGGCAATATCTTCCACAAGCTGCAAAAGCTCGCACTTGTTTTTTTTCGTCAGTTCCAATTCCAGCTCAATCGATTTATCGAAATGGTCTTCAATCGCACGCTTGCTCCTGCCTGTAATAATTACAATGCTTTCAATTCCGCTTGCGACCGCTTCTTCAACAATATATTGAATTGTGGGCTTATCTACAATAGGCAGCATTTCCTTCGGCTGCGCCTTGGTGGCTGGTAAAAAACGCGTACCCAGCCCTGCCGCGGGAATCACCGCTTTCCTAATTTTCATTTCTCAAGTCCTCCATAATAGTCATCCAGCATTTCCTGCATCTTTTCCCTCACATACCTGCACATCAGCACCGTCTGCTTCGGCGCCTTCAGTCCTTCCGCTCCCGGAACATCCTTCACATAAATCGGCTTTCCAACAATCAGTTTTACCTTTTTGGGTTTTGGAAAAACAAATACCATTGGCAAAACAGGTACATTATTTTTTACAGCAAAGTGAAATGCGCCATTTTTAAATTTTCGCAGCTCCTTTGAATAGGGTGCGATTTCGCCTTCCGGATACATATGTACTTTGCGCGTCGTATTCTGAAGCGCATCATTCATTTGCTCGGAAAAACGTTCAAAGTTCTTCAAGTCGGATGGGAGCGGCACTCCCCTCAGCACACGTACCAACCCGCCGATAATAAATGCTTCAAAATTATGCTTCAAGGCAACAAAGTAGGGCGCACTCGGATAAAATACATAAGTAAGCATAGGCGAATCCATATTATGTACATGGTTTGCCACTGTAATTGCGGATGTCTTTTTCACAAGTTTTGCATTTTTCTTATTGATGACGCCGAATCCCCAACGGATTTTAAAAAACAAATATCCGAAAGGCATTCCCACAAACATCGCAAAATAATATAAAAAACGCAGGCCCCAATTTTTGGTAACATACTGGTAATCTTCATCAAGATGCAGCTTGATTGGCGCCCACATCCGCTCTGCCGGGCCTTTTCTGCGCGGTTTATCGCTCTCCCGCAATTTTTCCAGCTCTGCTTTTTGGTCGCTGTCCTCTGGTTTTTGCAGTTCTTCCTCTGTTGATTTCAAAAGGTCATTCTCCTATTATCTTGATCAAAACACGCTTTTGGCGCTTACCGTCAAATTCACCGTAGAATATCTGTTCCCATGTTCCAAAATCAAGCCGGCCGTTCGTGACTGCAACCACTGTCTCACGCCCCATCACAGTACGTTTCATATGGGCATCCGCATTGTCTTCATAGCCGTTATGGGCATATTGGCTGTATGGTTTTTCCGGCGCAAGGCGCTCCAGCCATTTCTCAAAATCAGCATGTAATCCGCTTTCATCATCATTAATAAAAACGCTCGCTGTAATATTCATAGCGTTCACAAGGCACAATCCCTCCTGAATGCCGCTCTTTTGGACTGCCTTTTCCACCTGGGGCGTAATATTCAAAAATTGCCTGCGCTGCGGAATCTGAAATTCCAGTACTTCACGATAACTTTTCATTTTCTCACTCCTTACCGCTACAGATATTATATTATACCATAGCAAACCGATATTTCCAAGAAAAAACGCCCGTGGGCTTCCCCGCAGGCGTTGCTGTTATACGCTATTTTCAGTTTACTTTTCCTCAGTTTCTCCTATTTCTATGCTCACAGAATCTGTATCTTCCAGAATCTCCGCAGCCTCTTTCTCCGTTTCGCCGATCTGGCCATCGATTTCTTTTTGAATTTCCGTTTCCGCTTTGATGATTGCCTCGCCTTCTGCAGCAAGTTCTTCTACTTCATCTGCAATCTCATCAACACGTGCCTCAATGCGTTCTACAATCTCAGCCTCTTCATCAGTCATCCCAATCATATGGCAGTCGAATTTCCTGCGATTAAGCGTCACATAGAAATACAGCATACACATTATCGAACAGGCAACGGCAGTCATGATCATAAAAGTATATTGAAAAATATACGCCGTCTGCATTGTGCCAAGCGTATCAAGCATTGATTTCATTTGTGTCATAATATTGGAGATCAGCAATATTGTCATTGCCGCCGAAATCAAGGTGCACACGAGCGAAATCATATTCGCCTTTTTACGGTTGCTACTGTCCCATTGCACAATAAGTGAAATGGATGCGACCACAAGCGCTACATAAGGTACATAGGTTGCAAAATATGCAATCCCCTGATCAATAGACGTGAAGCTGGAAACCTGTGCTAAATTCCCAAAGAAGCCGGCGCTTGCGAGCATTGCGAGTAAGAAAGTGCCCCACACAAAAATTTTCGCAAAAAATTCGCGCATATTTTTGAGCGTCAGTACCATTATCATCAAAACAGCAATGCAGGCGATCATCATCCCGCCGTACAAATATAGGTAGTAGAGAACCATCGGGAGCCCCAATGTCAGTCCTGAAGCCGCTGCCGCTGAATTGAGATAGCCCCCAAAGCCTACAAAATAGATCACACATACCGCAAGTACAATAATTGCTAAAATAATAAAAGGTATTTTATTCGTTTTGTTTGTTTTTGCTTCCATCATTTTTTCCTTTCCTGGAACGCTTTATTTCTTTTTCTGGTCTTTTTCCCGAAGTTCCACCCGGCGAATTTTTCCACTAATTGTTTTGGGCAGTTCCGTTACAAATTCAATTTCACGTGGATATTTATACGGGGCCGTTGTTTTTTTCACATGATTCTGTAGTTCCTTTTTCAGTTCCTCTGTCGGTTCATATCCTTCCGCAAGAACAATCGTCGCTTTAACAATCTGTCCGCGTTCCGGATGAGGAACCCCCGTGATTGCTGTTTCAAGCACCGCAGGATGCTCCATCAGGGCGCTTTCCACTTCAAACGGCCCAATACGGTATCCCGATGATTTAATCACATCATCCGCACGTCCAACGTACCAAAAATAACCGTCCTCATCTTTCCATGCCACATCTCCGGTATGGTATACGCCGTAGTTCCATACGCTTTGCGTACGCTCTTCATCGCGATAATAACCAAGGAACATTCCTGTGGGGACTTCCTTATCCGTATAAACCACAATTTCCCCTGTCTCGCCCGGTGCGCAGGAATCTCCATTTTCATCCACAATATCAAGATCATACATGGCATTTGGCTTGCCCATGGAACCAGGGCGCGGCTCCATCCAGATGAAATTTCCGATTGTCACGGTAAGCTCTGTCTGGCCGTAGATTTCCATCAGCTTCAGCCCTGTCGCCTCCAAAAACTGATAATATACCTCCGGGTTCAACGGTTCTCCCGCGATTGTCGCATACTTCAGCGAAGAAAGATCGTATTTACTAAGATCTTCTTTAATAAAATAACGGTAGATTGTCGGCGGTGCGCAAAATGTCGTAACCTGATACCGCTCGATCTTTTTCAGAAGGCGGTCCGGTACAAATTTATCCATGTCATACACAAAGATACACGTTTCCGCCAACCATTGACCATAGAGCTTTCCCCATGCGCTCTTGGCCCAGCCTGTATCCGCTACCGTAAGATGCAGGCCGTCCGGATCAGCATTATGCCAATAAACTGCCGTTACAATATGCCCCAGCGGATACACGAAATTGTGCGCCACCATCTTGGGCATTCCGGTTGTTCCCGATGTGAAATACAGGAGCATAATATCATCGTTATGCGTTGCTTCCTCTCCTTGAGGGCGCGGAAAATCCTGCCCACATTTTTCCATTTCCTCCCAGAATTCAAGCCAACCTTCCCTTTTCTCCCCTACAATGACTTTCTTTTCAAGCGTGGGGGATTCCGCTTCCGAATCCTCCACATGTTCCTTCAATTCCCCATCTTTTGTGCAGACAATCATCTTGACATCAGCGGCATTGTTACGGTACACAATATCTTTCTTCGTCAAAAGGTGTGTCGCCGGAATAGCAATGGCGCCAAGTTTATGCAAGCCGATAATCGCAATCCAGAATTCATAATGGCGCTTTAAGATCAACATAACCTTATCGCCTTTTGTAATTCCCGCATTTTTGAAAAAATTTGCCGCCTGATTTGATAGCCTGCTGATGTCGCTAAAGGTAAATGTTTTTTCCTCGTCTGCATCATTCGTCCAGAGAAGCGCCCGCTTCTCCGGCTTTTCTTTCGCAAGTTCATCTACCACATCAAATCCAAAATTAAAATTTTCCGGCACAAACGTCTTAAAATTCTGTGCAAAATCTTCATAGCTCGTAAATCCTGTCGTGCTAAATTTTTCGTATATCCTCATGTCCGTCCTCACTTTGAAATAATTGCCAGAAATTTGCAGGGTTTTCCATCTTCCGCGCGCATCGCATGCGGCGTAGAAGCATCAAAATATACGGTATCTCCTTCATTCAGGCGTATCTCTGCATCATGGATAAAAATTGTCATGCTTCCTTCCACGACATAATTGAGTTCCTGGCCTTCATGCGCATTCTTTTTTACGGCATCCGTATCTTTTGGCTCCACCGTCACAAGGAATGGCTCCATCGCCCTATTTTTAAAAATCGGCGCAAGATGCTGGTATTTATAAGCTTTGCGGCGTTCCATTTTAAGCCCCTCGCCCTTCCGCACCAAGGTAAAGGTTTTAAGTTTTGCATTGTCACCCGTAAGAAGTTCCGTAATATCAACTCCGAAACGGTTCGCTAGCGTATACAAAAAGCTAAATGAGAAATCCCTCTCTCCAGCTTCATATTCCCTGTATTCTTCTATAGTTTTTCCGGTCAGCTGCGCCATCTCTTCAATGCTGATTTCTTCTATCTCACGCAAAACGCTAATTCGCTGCGCTATTTCTTTGATCTCATTCATCGTTATTACACTCCCATCTTAAAATCAGGGTTTGCGCATTTCTACCTGCGCAGACCGTACACTGCCGTTTCATACACGAAACAAAAAACCGGAAGTTTCCGGCTATGCTCAAGCTTTCCCGAA
The DNA here is from genome assembly GCF_014287795.1 of Christensenella tenuis. Classification (GTDB taxonomy): domain Bacteria; phylum Bacillota; class Clostridia; order Christensenellales; family Christensenellaceae; genus Christensenella; species Christensenella tenuis. Next base: position 258,424 of record NZ_JACOON010000001.1, on the reverse strand, counting down.
AGCCAACGCCGGAATACTCACCCCGTCGTGCTAGTCCCGTTTATTTTACTTTTACCGCTTCACTTTGAAACACGACGATAACACCGTTCTTATCCCAAATAAGATCTTCTCCTTCGAGATTCTGGAATTTTTTTCCGTAGGCCTGTTTCACCGCCTCCGGCTGTCCATCCGACTTGGATGTATCAAACATCACGAACCCATAAACGGTCTCCGGCCAATCTTCTTTCACTGTAAATTCCGCTTTCAGGTTATTCCCTTCCTTGGTTATCTTCTGTTGGTCAATACGGGTTCCATCTGAATTCAATACACTGATGATACCGTTGGTACCATCCATCAGGTTGGTCTCTCCGGAAACAATCAGCTTGCCGTCGGTAAGTTCCGCCGTGCAGGATCCTGTTACTTCAAATTTTGTTCCGTCCGCTTCCGGCCTCTTAATTTCCTGTGCGCCTCCGCAGCCAGCTAAAACAGTCACCGCAGCTATCACGATAACAAGTAATACAATCAACTTTTTCTTCATGCTTTTTGAAATGCCCCTTTCGCCAATCACGCCTTATGCAAGAACATAAGACCGTATTTTATAAGTATATTAAAAACAACCCCGGATGTAAAGTGCTTTCCTGCCTGCCATGGTTCGGAAGTTCAGGAAACCTATCTTTATTTCAAGCATGTATCTGCAATTCTCAACATACCGCCCCGCCAAAATTTTCCAGTATTCCACGCACGAACAAAATCAAACGAACACCGCTTTCCCCACGTCGCAAAAATCACGTTCATTTCTTCACCGTCGCTTTCATATCCGGTCAGGTTAAACCAATGCCATTCATATTCGTCAAACGCCACATCAAAATGTTTGAGCATCAGATACATAACAGGCACGCCATTCCCAATCGCTCCTTGTACAAATTTTTTTGCCTGTGAGATATCCGCGTGACCGTCAATCTTTTCCAATGCAAGCCCGACTCCCGCGTCCTGTGCATAACGCAAGAACATTCGTTCAAACTTATCGATACTGGTGAGGCCTCCGATGCCGGGATAGATATACCGGAACATAAGTTCAAAAAATTTCAGAAAATCTTCCCGTGTCACATGGAATGGATCATACGGATATAGTTTTCTAAGCGCGGGAAACGAGCGTGCCAATACAATGCACTGCTCGCATGCGCACACGGCCGAACAGCCCCCCAATTTCATCATATGATGGGTGTGCCAGTTTTGATCTCCTCCATAGTAGGCGTCGTCTATTCTAAAAAAATCTAATTCTTTTTCCATGCCTATTATTATAACACACATTGACAAACATATGCAGATGAACGAAAATAGAAGCAATAGCCAAATTATCCTAGGAGTGACACCGATGAATAATGATTTGAAAATCGCAAATTCCGTAACAGCGGAGCCCATTTTAAAAATTGCACAAAAGCTTGGTATTCCGGAAAATGTATTGATTCCTTACGGAAAAGATATTGCCAAAGTGCAGCTTTCCTATTTAAAGAAGCTGGAAGAGACACGCCAGCCAGGGCGCTTAATCCTCGTTACCGCCATCAATCCCACACCTGCGGGCGAAGGCAAAACAACTGTTTCGATCGGCCTTGCAGATGCCCTTTCCCGCAGAGGACAAAAAACGTGTCTCGCCTTACGCGAGCCTTCTTTGGGGCCGGTATTTGGCATCAAAGGAGGCGCGACGGGAGGCGGGTATGCCCAGGCAATTCCGATGGAAGATATTAATCTGCATTTTACTGGCGATATTTATGCCGTGACAACTGCTAATAATTTGTTGTGCGCCATGATTGACAATCACATTTATCATGGAAACGAGTTACGCATCGACGTAAAAAATATTACTTTTAAACGCTGCATGGATATGAACGACCGTGCGCTTCGAAATATTATTTGCGGATTGGGCGAGCGTACGGATGGTGTGCCGCGTCAGGACGGATTCGATATTTCCGCAGCTTCCGAGATTATGGCAGTGCTGTGTCTTGCTTCCGACTCAGATGATCTCAGAAGGCGGCTTGATAGAATTACTGTCGCTTACAATCTTGATGGGCAGCCTGTATTTGCCAAAGACCTTGGCGCGGGCGGAGCAATGTCCGTCATCCTCAAAGAGGCAATCAAGCCAAACCTAGTACAAACTCTGGAACACACTCCGGTTTTTATGCATGGCGGACCCTTTGCCAATATTGCACATGGCTGCAACAGCATCATTGCCACTAAAATGGCAAACCATCTTGCAGATTATACCGTCACGGAAGCTGGGTTCGGCGCGGATCTTGGCGCGGAAAAATTTCTCGATATCAAATGCCGGGCGGCAGATCTATGGCCGGATGCGGTTGTCCTTGTCGCCACTGTCCGGGCGTTGAAATATCATGGAGGCATTCCAAAAGACCAGCTTAATGTGGAAAATATCGAGGCCGTTAAAAAGGGAATCTCTAATCTCCGGCGGCACCTTAACACACTCAAAAATACATATGGTTTACCCGTTGTCGTGGCTCTCAATCATTTTACCACCGATACGCAGGCCGAACTTGATGAAGTGTTAAGCCAGTTAGAGGCGATGGGAACCAAAGCCGCTTTGTGTGATGTCTGGGCAAAGGGAGGAGAAGGAGCGCTTGAACTTGCAGATGCTGTTACAGCTTCCATATTGAACCATTCGTCTCCCAGTCATCCATATGATTATGCAGAGCCAATTATACAAAAAATAACTGCTATTGCTACCCGTGTTTATGGTGCGGAACGCGTCGATTTCTCTAAAGTAGCAAAACAAAAGATAGCGATGTATGAAGACCAAGGCTACGCCAATCTTCCCGTTTGCATTGCCAAAACACAGTACTCTTTTTCCGATGATCCTAAAAAATTGGGAGCACCCGAAGGTTTTAAAATGGATGTTCGGGATGTAACACTAAGCTCCGGAGCAGGATTTATCGTTGTGTTGTGCGGAACCATTATGCGTATGCCCGGCTTGCCCAAAAAACCCGCCGCAGTCAATATCACTCTGGATGAAAATGGAGATACAGTCGGCCTATTCTGAATTGCAACAAAAACGGAGCAAATATTTGCTCCGTCAGCCTGTCGAAAAAGTCAACCTTTCGGTTGACTTTTTCGACAGGCTGCACCGCTATAAAAGCGGTGTTTTTTAAACTTAGAGGAGTTTTTCAATGGCAGGAGCAATTTTATCTGGCGTGGCAGTTGGTTCAAACCGCTCAACAACAGTGCCTTTCCTATCAATCAAAAACTTAGTGAAATTCCATTTGATATCACTGGTTTCATCATAATTTTTATTTTCGGCACGAAGAATTTCGTCAAGCTTGCCGGCAATTGGGTGTTCCATATCAAACCCGGCAAAGCCCTTTTGTGATTTCAGGTACTCATAAAGCGGCTCGGCATCTTTTCCATTGACATCTATTTTTGCCATCATAGGAAACGTAACCCCATAATTTAGAGAACAAAATTCTTTGATCTCTTCGTTTGTACCCGGATCCTGTCCCGCAAATTGGTTACACGGAAATCCAATGATGGCAAGTCCTTTCTCTCCATAAGTTTGGTACAACTTCTCAAGGCCTTCAAATTGAGGGGTAAATCCACATTTGCTCGCCGTATTGACAATAAGTAAAACATTTCCTTCATAGTCGCGTATTTTCTGCGTTTCTCCATTCATCTTTTTCACGTCAAAATCATAAACATTCATACTCTATTACTCCCGTTTTCGTTTTGATTATTTATAAAGACAGAAAAAGCTCCTCAAACAAATTATTTTCCTCAATTGAAAATCGAAACTCCTACAGCGCCCATCGCAAACATATAAATGATACAGGCTATGATTGAGAGCAACATGCCGGCGATAGAGTAAAAATGCAAAATTTTTAACGTGGCTGAACCGGCAATAACTCCGGCAATTGCTAAAATAAGGCCAATCAGGAAAAAGCCGGGAACAAACATCAGGAAAGAGAACGCCCCAAGCAAGATAACCAGAATAGCCAGAGCTCTATTGCGCATGCTTTCCTCCTTGGGGTTCAAATTGTTCAAATACCAGGGCATCAATGTAAGGCTCTGCCGCTTTCCGCTCCTCTTCTGAACGGATCGTCCACGCAAATACCGGCACCCCACTTTTGCGCAAGCGTTCGACAATCGGCTGTTTTACTCCATTTTTTTCATAATTAATAAAATTAGGACGGCACATGACATTGGTAAGCAGATGGCGCAGCCCCCACCGCTGCCATGCTGGGATCGCTTCCGCACCTTCTTCAAATGTTGCGGAAAGCTGGCCGCGCAACACCTGCGGCGCATGTTTATAAAACCAACGCATCGAATACGGAGAAAACGACTGTACTGCGAACTTTCCCTCATAGCCTTTTAGCCGTTCGCAAACATCCACTTCTAGCCTTCCTGCCCGTCCTGTATTTTTCAATTCAATTAGCAACGGCACTTTTCCGCCAACTGCTTTTAATACCGCGTCAAAGGTTGGAATCTTTTCTTCGGTCCCGGCGAGGCGAAGAGTCTGCAGTTCCGTCAGCGCAAGGTCCTCAATCCTACCCTTCCTTCCTGTCATACGCTCCAAGTCGTCATCATGAAATACCACCAATATGCCGTCTTTGGAACGATGTACATCCAACTCGATGGCATATCCTTGGCGGATGGCATGCTCAAACGCAGGTATCGAATTTTCCGGCACTTCCTCCGAATGCAATCCCCGGTGGGCATAATCGTAATCTTTTAGCCAACAATCATAGACTGGCTTTCCCATCGTCATAAAAAAATAAAGAAAAAATAGCCCTATGCAAACAAGTATCAAAATTATCCCAAACATAAATGTACGCTCCCGTGCTATATTGTATCACATTTTTGATTTTTTGGTTGAGAAAAGTTATAATACAACATTGAGGTGAATTTTATGGCAAAAGCAGGTTTAATCCTTGAGGGAGGCGGAATGCGCGGCTCCTACACAGCCGGCGTCCTGGATGCATTCCTTGATCTCGGAATTCATTCAGAAGACATCATAGGCGTTTCCGCAGGTGCGGCCAACGCGATCTCTTATGTCTCTGAACAGCAGGGACGTAATCTAACTATTTATAATACCTGTATCAACCGCAAATATCTGAGCGCATGGAATTTTCTTACTACAGGCTCATTTTTCGGGATGAAATATGTATTTTATGAAGTGACAAGGAATATCATTCCCTTTGATTATGACACTTTCAAAAATTCCAGAAAAAAGCTCACGATTGTCGCGACAAATGTTAAAGATGGAAAACCATTTTATAAGCAGCTTTCCGACCTTAACAACGATGCTGATATGAAGTATCTCTGCGCAACGGCTGCAATCCCTATGGCGTCTACCATCGTAAAGGTAGACGGGCATCAATTGATGGATGGCGGCGCAAGTGATTCTATACCAATTGAGTATTCCCTCTCCAAAGGTAATACTAAAAATATAATTGTCCTGACAAGATGCGCGGGGTTTCGGCATGAAAAAGGTAAAATGAACTGGTTCCCTTACATACGGTATCCATCCCATAGGGAATTTGCGTATACAATTGCCAATCGTTATCAGTATTACAACAAGAGCATCGAAATTGCAGAGCAACAGGAACGCGAAGGAAATGCGCTTATTATTCGTCCGTCTAGGCCCATTATCGCAGGACGCATGGAAAAAAATCCAAAAAAGTTATCCGCTCAATATCAGGTTGGGTATGATGACACTATGGCAATGCGCGATAAGCTGCTTGTTTTTGCCGACGGCCTCGAAAATGTGGATCTGCGCAAATAGCGGCTCTTTTCTGAACAGTTTATGAATTTTCTCAAGAAAGGCTGTTCAATCATGAAATATCAGGATATTAATATTATAATAGATAAAAACTCTCATTCTCCTACAGACACTCATTTTCGCCCGGAGGATATCGCCATGAAACGATGGAACGCCGTGCTGTGTGCCGTATTGTTTCCTGTTCTGTTGGTTTTCACGTCCTGTGGTACGGTTCCGAAGGGCAGGCTTTTGGAGATATTTGAACTATATTCAAAGTGAGGTAAACGATCGTGAGAAAATTTTTTCTGCTGGCCGTCTCCGTTGGTCTTCTTCTGCTGCTTACAGGCTGCCAATCCGCTTTTTCGCTCTCCCCCGCGGAGGTGCAATCGGTCGACGCTTTTACGGGAAGCGTTCCCGCGGCGGCGGTACAAAAAACAGTTTCTCGTGCAGAGGATATCAAGCGGCTCACTGAAGCAGTCAATCAGATCAAATTGCTTGGAAGCGCTTCCCAAGAGGACGAGGTTGCCGGCGGGATCGGCCTGCATTTGCGGTTCTATTTAACGGACGGGGCGTCTGTTACCGTTTCTATCGGCGAAAACGGCTCCCTCCTGCGAAAGAGCGGCAGACTGTACTCTATCACTCCCATAGCATGTGATATACTATGGGAAAGCCTCGATTATGAGGAAGTGCCTGTTCCAGAATCTGAGCTTCCGGTTGTTTCCTGACCAATAACATAAAGGAGGCCGCCAAATGAACCGAAAGCATTTTCTTCAGGCTATTTTCGCCGCCATTATTTTACTGCTTGAATTTTTGCTCTGTCGTTTTATTCTATTTGATTGGCATGGCATGAAGGATTTTCCGCTTTTGCTGTTTTTTTCGGTATAGGAGTGATTTTTCTTTCCCTCCCGTCTGTCTCTCATACCATACGGTTTTCCGTACCCATTGGCTATGCTGCCGGTTTTTTCTCAGGTATCCTGCTCCATTCTTATGGAACGGATCCCGGTGGCGGAAAAACAGACGATCTATGGCTTATTTGGGGCGCAGTATATCTCGCCTGCATTTTAGCGGGAATTTCCCTCGAAATCCTATATCGCCGCAGGCGCAAAACACGAGCCGCCCATTCCGCAGAAAAGAAAAACCGGTATTAAGCAATACCGGTTTTTTACAGTCCTTTTATTCCCGCTCATTTGCCGCAGCCTTTTCCGCCTGCTGCTTTTTCAAATTTTCGAACGCACTGTAGATCATCAGTTTAATCCGGTTAAGCTGATTAACCTCCGACGCGCCCGGGTCATAGTCCACTGCCACAATATTCGCCTGGGGATATTTATTTCTGATCCCCCGTATCATTCCCTTGCCCACTACATGATTTGGCAGACAAGCGAACGGTTGTACGCAAATAATGTTTGGAGTCCCCTCTTCGATCAGGCTCAGCATTTCAGCCGTTAGGAACCAGCCCTCACCCGTGCAGTTTCCACAGGATATCATTTCCTCTGCCCGTTCCGCAAGGTGCTGTATTTTCGGATACGGCTCGTAATATTTGCTCTTGCGCAACGCACGCTGAATCGGGTTCCGGAACCAATTGACCAGCCAAATGCCAAACATAGCGGCTTTATAGACTCCTTTGGATTTCCCCATTTCCTCATGCTTGAACTTGCAACTATATAAGCTGTAGGTGAAAAATTCCATCAATGCCGGCATTACAGCCTCACCGCCCTCGCTTTCAATCACGTCGATAGCATGATTATTGGCATCCGGATGATATTTCACAAGAATTTCTCCTACAATTCCTACCTTGGGTTTCACCTCACCTGTACGCTCAATCGCTTCAAAGTCCCTGACCATCTGCTTGGCAGCCTTACGATACCCAAAATAACGCGTATGTTCTACGATATCCTGTATCTTCTTGACCCACCTGTTAAACAGCGCATTGGTCTCTCCCTCATTTTTCTCATAAGGACGGGTTGCAAGCAATAATTTCTGTAGTAAGTCACCTAGCGGAATTGCAAGAAGAAGACGCATCGCAAGACCGCCTGTAAAACGGAATCCCGGATTCTTCTCTAATCCTGAGAAATTGATTGATACCACCACTACCTGAGGAAATCCCGCTTCCTTCAGCGCCTTTCTCAGAAAAGCCAGATAGTTAGATGCACGGCATCCACCGCCCGTCTGTGTCAGCATAATGACCGTATTGTCTGGATCGAGCTTTCCTGTTAGAAACGCATTTACAAGCTGCCCTACAACAATAATCGTCGGATAACATGCGTCATTGTTCACATATTTGAGGCCAACGTCGATGTCTTCTTTTGTCACTTCCGTCAACACCTTGAAGTGATAGCCCGTAGGATCAAAGGCTTGCTTTAGGAACTGGAACTGGAGCGGGGCCATCTGCGGACAGACGATCGTGCCCTTCTCGCGCATTTCTTTTGTAAAAATCCGACGATGCCATATGGCATCTTTGCGTTCCGGCTTCGGTTTTTCTGCCTGTTCCTCTTTCTGTTCCTTGAGTGCTGCAATTAAGGATCGAATTCGTATTTTGGCCGCTCCTAGGTTACTGATCTCGTCAATCTTGAGCAGCGTATAAATTTTCCCAGCCGCCGTAATAATCTCCTGCACCTGATCCGACGTAATCGCATCCAATCCACATCCAAATGAATTGAGCTGCACAAGCTGGAGACAGTCATAGCGCCCTACCGCCGCCGCAGCCTCATACAACCGCGTGTGGAACGCCCACTGGTCCATTACCCGGATTGGGCGTTCAAGATGCCCCAAATGTGCTACACTGTCCTCCGTCAATACGGCAAGACCATAGCTTGTAATCAACGATGGAATACCATGGTTGATTTCTGCATCCACATGGTAAGGCCGTCCGGCAAGCACAATGCCTGTATTTCCGGTCTCCTCGAGCCATTTGATCGTCTTTTCGCCCTGTTCCCTCATATCCTGCTTAAACGCATCGAGCGCGGCGTACGCGGCTTCTGCCGCCTCTTTGGCCTGCTTTTCTGTAATCCCATATTTTCCGAATTCCTTCATGATCTTCTGCGGCATGAACTCCGGTTCATCAAGAGCCACAAAAAAATTAATAAATTCAATCCCTTTTTCATGAAGGACATCCATATTGTTTTTGATCACTTCCGGATAAGATGTCACCACCGGACAATTGTAATGATTGTTCGTATTGTCGAACTCCTTGCGTTCAAAAGGCACGCATGGATAAAAAATCCGTTTTACACCCTTTTCGGCAAGGTTTTCAATATGTCCGTGAATCAGCTTTGCCGGATAGCAAACGGTATCCGATGAAATCGTCTCCATCCCCTTCTGGAACATAGAATGGCTGGATGGATCCGACAATACGACACGGAAGCCGAGCTTGGTAAACATCGTATGCCAAAATGGATAGTTCTCATAAATATTGAGTGCACGCGGAATCCCCACTGTCCCGTTCGGAGCTTCCTCGTCGCTCAAAGACTCATACTCGAAAACACGTTTCAGCTTGTAATCAAACAGATTCGGCATGTCGTTTTTACGTACAATACCGCTTCCCTTTTCGCAACGGTTTCCGGAAACAAACTTCCTTCCATCCTCGAAGGTGGTAATCGTGAGCATACATCTGTTTTCACATTTTCCACACCGCGCAAAGCTTCCCTTATATGTAAAATGTTCAAGTTCCTCACGGGATAAGATGCCCGAGCGCTTTCCCTTCATTTCTTTCTTGGCAAGCAAAGCAGCGCCGAACGCGCCCATGAGCTCCGCGATATCCGGACGGACGACCTCACGCCCCAACTCCAGTTCAAAGGAGCGCAGGATCGCATCGTTTTTAAAGGTTCCGCCTTGTACGACAATATTTCTGCCGAGATCTTGCGGATCTTTGACCTTAATCACTTTATATAATGCATTCTTTACAACCGAATAGGAAAGCCCGGCGGAGATGTCTCCTACGGTCGCCCCCTCTTTCTGCGCCTGTTTCACCCGGCTATTCATAAATACGGTGCAACGCGTCCCAAGATCGACAGGATTCTTCGCCTTGAGCGCTTCTTGTGCGAATTCCTGAATCGGTATCCCCAGCGAGAAAGCAAATGTCTGCAGGAAGCTGCCGCAACCGGAAGAACAGGCCTCGTTTAACATAATCCCATCTACGACACCATTCTTAATCCGCAAGCATTTCATATCTTGCCCACCGATATCAATAATGAGATCCACATCCCTATTAAAAAATTCCGCCGCCTTATAGTGCGCCATTGTCTCAATCTCGCCAAGATCAAGTTTCAGCGCTTCTTTTATGATTGCTTCCCCATATCCCGTAACGCATGCACCTGCGATATAGGCGCCTGAAGGAATTTTATTATAAATATCGCGTACAATTTCTACTGCGGAATCAAGCGGGCTTCCCTCATTGGAATGGTAGTGGGAATACAGTATTCTGCTTTGATCGTCAATCAAGACTGCTTTGATTGTTGTGCTCCCGGCATCCAATCCCAAATAGCATGCGCCCTCTGCACCTTTTAAATCGGCCCGCACGGCATTTTTCTGCGCATGCCGATTTTGGAATTCATCATACTCTTCCTGATTTTCAAACAATGCCCGCAGCCGCCGCGTTTCGTGCTCTCCTTCGCTTGCATGCTCAAGCATTCCCGGCAATTCGCTGATTTGAAACTCTTTGCCTTCTGCCATCAATGCAGCGCCAAGCGCAACAAAGAGGTGCGAATTTTCCGGATGGATAATTGCTTCATCTTTTAAATTCAGAGTATCTATAAATCGGCTGCGCAGCTCCGTTAAATAATGAAGCGGACCTCCCAAAAATGCAACGTTGCCCCGAATCGGCCTGCCGCAGGCAAGTCCGGATATCGTCTGATTTACAACCGACTGGAAGATGGAAGCAGCAATGTCTTCCTTCGCTGCGCCTTCATTGACCAATGGCTGCACATCTGTTTTTGCAAATACGCCGCAGCGCGCGGCGATCGGATAAATTGTCTGATAGGTTTTAGCAAGCTCGTTTAAGCCCATCGGATCCGTATTCAGCAAAGTTGCCATCTGGTCTATAAAGGCTCCTGTACCGCCTGCACAGGTCCCGTTCATCCGCTGTTCGAGCGATGGCTTCATATAAGTGATCTTTGCATCTTCTCCCCCAAGCTCAAGAACGACATCCGCTTGCGGAATATATTTTTGCGTTGCGCGCGCCCCCGCAACTACTTCTTGAATAAAAGGAAGTCCTAGAATTTTGGCAACAGAAAGTCCCCCGGAACCTGTAATAGCCGAAGTGACCGTATATGTACCGCATTCCTGCGCAATTTCCCGAAACAGATTTAATAGTTCACCCCTGACGTCTGAAAAATGACGCCGATATCTTTCAAACAAGATATTATCTTCCCCATCAATCAACACGACTTTGATCGTGGTGGATCCAATATCAAGTCCCAATTTATATTCTGTCATAACTACCTCCCGCTGACAAAATATTATAGCAAATATATGTGAACTATACAAGAACACAAAAAAGAACGGATGCAGTTGCACCCGTTCTTACTATTAAAATCGAAGTATCTTAGAGTGGTCTTTTACCACAGATAAACCGACTCTGGAACCAAGAGCCTAAGCCCCGCACAACAATCGCATTCTGGCTCGAAGAGGCATCGATAACCTGTCCGCCGCCAAGATAGATCGCTACATGACCAGAAACGCACACGATATCGCCGCGCTGCAGATCATCCCAACCTACCGAAGTATAGCCTGAATTCGCCCAACCACTGGATGTCATATAGCCAATGCCATTACCGCTCTCTTTCAGTGCGTAATAGATGAATCCAGAACAGTCAAATGCATCCGGGCCTTTTGCGCCAAGACTATACGGTTTTCCAACCTGAGCCATTGCCACATCAATAAAAGCCTCTACCGAACCTGGATCAGCCGTATAAGACGGACTGCTGCTGCCTGAACCGCCTGAGGAACTATTGCCTTTATTCCCGCCGGAAGAAGAACTATTCCCTTTATTTCCAGACGAACTGCTCCCCTTGCTATCGGAACTATCATTTTCCTTTTTCGGAGCTTCATATTCCAGGGCTTTCTCAGCCTCATCCGAATAAATCAATTCTTCAGTCATATGGCCGACACTGCCATCATCAGTAAGGCCGTTCATTCTCTGGAAATACTGGACAGCCTTTTCCGTTTCCTCTCCAAAATAACCGCTTGCTGAGGAAATCGGGTACCCAAGAGCCATCAAACGCTCCTGCATCCGCTCGACATCATATCCTTCCGCACCAAGAGACATTGTATATTCTTTTGCCTGATCCGAGAACAATAATGCCTGTGTTTCCGGGCCTGCCGCTCCATCGATTGCAAGGCCATGTTTTCTCTGGAAATATTTAATTGCCTGTGCCGTTTGCGGCCCATAATAATCAGTTGTTTCATCCGCACCCATATAATAGAGATCCATTAACCTCTGCTGTAATGCCGGTACGGAAGCGTCATTCATTCCTTCCGTCAGCATAACATACTGAGGTGTCGGCTCAGGAGTAGGCGTCGGTTCTTCAGCCGTCTCTGCAATCGCGGCATCATCCGCAACTGCGCCATCTGACGTTACTGTGCTCTCTTCCACCGCAGCCTGCGTTGTTTCCGTCAATTCCGGTACGGCTGCCACAGCCTGCGTTGTTTCCGCAGGTGCTTCCACATTGTATTCCGCAACCTGCACCATTTCCGGCACATTCGGCTCTACTTGGGCGGTATCGCCGTTTGCAGCCATAACCATCACAGGAACCATGATCGCCACAACCGCAACTGCTACTACCACCGTAAAACGTTTCCTGTTTACACGATGTGCCGTATAACGCCGCGTCGCACGGCGGGCTGGCCTTTGCATGGTAATTCTCGTACGCGAATTTCTCGACGGCATCGCCGTTCCCCTTCTTCTTTTACTGCTTACATGGATGTTAGAAATAGAGCCTTTCACTTGGGAAAGCTTGTCTTTTGTTGTACTGACTGCTTTGGAAAAACCCTCTTTAACATTAGATATAATATGATTCATATTAATCTCCTCTGTTTTTTTACGAAGATACAAGGCACCATTTCACCTTATAACTTTGATTATTATACAATGTTTCCGCACACTTGTAAATAGTTTCGTAATAAATTGTTCATAATTCTTTCAAAAAGCAGCAGAATTACTTTGGTACCCGTCCCACTGGGCAAACGGCCATACAAATTCCACAAACGGCTCCCCTGCCAATTTTCTTATAAGCTTTTTTCATGTGTGCACTGCACAGGCGCACATCTATGATCTCTTCGACAGATATGCCAGTTTCCCACTTTTTTCCAAAAAGCGCGCCGCTCGGACATGCCGATACGCATTTGGCACATCCAGTACACGGATTTTCGGTTTTTCCGGTCCGTGCAACCGGCAGGTCCGTCATAACCGTCCCCAGACGGACGCTTGCCCCATAATCCGGGGTAATCAGTAAATCGTTCATTCCAATTCCGCCCAGCCCACACAATACCGCTGCTGCTTTGTGCGGAAAAAGCCCCCTGTATCCATCTTCACTTACCGATTGTGAAGCCGGAATATACACTGCATCATAACCTTCTGCTTTGATTGCAAGAACAAGCGTATAGGATACATGATCGATGTATGCATTGCAGGTACGGTAATGATGGAAATAAGTCTTTGTCGGCCCGTTTTCCGCAATCTCCCGTACAATCGCGCGCGGCAGCGGCAGTGCGAAAGAAATTACATTCGGCAGGGTTTCATACACTTGCAAACTCTGCGGCAATTGGTCGCTTCCATACAGTGTAATATTCTTTTCCCGGAAAATCTTTACATAATCCAAGCCTATTGCTTCTTTCTCTTGGTTACCCTATTGATAATAAGCACTACCACACAAATAGCGGCAATTACAACAAAGATAGAGACCATACCCTGCCACATAAGCTGGAGGGAACCTGTAACAGCATCCATATTCTTTTTCCTTTCTGCTAGATCAGCACCGGTACAAGACCGAGGATAACGCCTCCGGCAATCACCGAAGCAATCTGCCCCGAGACGTTGGCCCCCACCGCAAACATCAACAGATGGTTCTGATTGTTCGCTTCAAGGCCCATTTTCTGTACAACACGTGCGGACATCGGAAAGGCCGATATTCCCGCCGCACCGATCATTGGATTTATTTTATTTCTGCCAAACAAATTGAGCAGCTTGGCAAACAGCACCCCCGCGATTGTATCGAAAAAGAATGCTACAAGTCCGAGGCACATGATGAGAATTGTCTGGATATTTACAAAATTTTCCGCCTTCATCGTGGAAGCAATTGTGATTCCCAGAAGCAAAGTAATAAGATTCACAAGAACCTTCTGCGCCGTATCGGAGAGGGAATCCAGCACCCCGCATTCCCGCAGCAGATTGCCAAACATCAGGAATCCAACAAGCGCAATAGACGCAGGCGCAACAAGACCTGCAATGAGCGTCACGACAATCGGAAATAGAATCTTGGCAATCCTTGGGATATCTTCGCCATGATATTCCATCTTAATCGCACGTTCTTTTTTGCTGGTCACGAGCTTAATGGCAAGCGGCTGTATGATGGGCACGAGGGCCATATATGAATAGGCCGCCACTGCGATGGCTCCAACGTATTGGCTTCCAAGTACTTGAGAAACCAAAATAGAAGTCGGGCCGTCTGCCGCGCCGATAATGCCAATTGAAGCTGCATCCGTAAGGGAAAATCCCATCCCCGTAGCGGCAAAAATTGTTGCGAATATACCAAACTGAGCTGCCGCCCCAAAAAACAGCAGTTTAGGATTCTTAAGCACCGGTCCAAAATCAATCATTGCGCCAATTCCAATAAAAAGCAAAAGCGGCATCGCTTCCGAAGCAGAAATTCCTACGCTGAACAGCCAATCGACGATACCGTTTACTGGTCCGATACCTGCCATCACCTGATCAACCGCGCCCGAAAAAGGAATGTTTACTAAAATTGCACCAAATCCCATCGGCAAAAGCAACGCAGGCTCTAATTTTTTAGAAATTGCAAGGAAAATAAGCACGCCTCCTACGGCAAACATCACGATCTGCTGCCATGTGAGCGCGGCAAACCCTTCCACCAAAAATTCCATTGGTTTCTCCTTTGTTATATTTTACTTTATGAACATCCAGAAACAGTATAGCATTGTCTCCTGCCAATGGAAACCTATTTTAGAAAAATTTTAGACCTCCCGGTAATCCATAAAACACAATATTTTGTTTTCCCATTCCCGATTGTGTTATACTTAAAGAAACGGTCGCAGGAGGAAATGTGGTGAAAGTAATTGCCTTTAACGGAAGCCCGCACAGGAGGGGCAACACCTATCACAGCCTCAAACTTGCGTGTGATGAAATGAATATTCGCGGGATTGAAACCGAAATTATCCAGGTTGGCGGCAAACCTCTTCGTGGCTGTATCGACTGCGGTCATTGCAAAAGCATTATGGACCGCCGGTGTTCCATTGCTACGGATGAGATGAATGATTTTATCACGCAGGCAATTACATCCGACGGAATGCTGATCGGCTCGCCGGTTTATTTTGCCAATATGACTCCCGAAACAAAATGCCTGATTGACCGCCTCGGGCGCGTGACCCGCAACAATGGATTTTTGCTCAAAAACAAGCCCGGTGCTGCCGTCGTGGCCGCCCGACGTTCCGGAGAAGCCTTTACTTTTGCTTCCATTAACTATCTGTTTCAGGCAAGCCAGATGCCGATTGTAACTTCTTCACACTGGAATTTCATGATGGCAAACAGCCAGAATGATTGGGAGCAAGACGAGGAAGGTCTCGAGACCATGAGGCTGCTGGGAGAAAACATGGCATGGATTCTGAAAAAATTTGCCGGTTAATCTACAAAAAAGCGCCTTTCGGCGCTTTTATTCTCTTCTTGCTATTGCACACAACCAACCGTTTTCCACATTGGTATCCGTGGTTACTTCTGCGAAGCCCGCTTCCAGCAGCATCTTTTCAAGCTCCTCCGGAGTATTGTTATGCATTTTGAGTGTTTCTACGATATACTTATCTTCCTCGCTTTGATTCTCGTGATTATACATTTCTGCAACGATCACAAAAAGGCCGCCCGGTTTTATCACCCTGCACACCTCACGGAAATCATGCGCCAGATCCGGCCAAAAATAATAGCTTTCCACCGTAGTCACAAGATCAAACATATCATCACGGAAGGGGAGATTGGATACGCTTCCATGGAGGATATGTATCTTTCCGCTTTGAACATCCTCTTCATTTTCCTGTTTTGCCATATTCACAGACGTTTCGGAATAATCGATGCCGTATAGCTTTCCGTTTTCTGCCTGTCTGGACAGACGCCTAAGCGCCTTTCCTCCCCCGCATCCAATATCGAGGACAATCGCATCCATACCTACGTCAAAATGCGAAAAGCCCCATGCAGTCAATTCCGCATGGCTTTCATTCATACGGCGAATCGTCTGCTCTCCCAGTTCTCCTTCCGGCCTCTTACAGTTTTTCAAAACTTCATCAGGTGTTCTCATTTTTTATTCGCTTTCATCCTCAACTGATGATCCAGAATCCGTTTGCGGATACGCAAACTTTCGGGGGTTACCTCCAGAAGTTCGTCATCTCCCAAAAATTCCAGCATCTCTTCTAAACTCATGTTTTTAGGCGGGATCAGGCGTAGCGCATCGTCACTTCCCGAAGCACGCACATTGGATGCATGCTTTTTCTTGCATACATTTACCACGAGATCCTCGTTTTTCGGCGACGAGCCGACTACCATTCCCATGTAAACCGGGGTGCCCGCACCGATAAACAAAGTGCCGCGTTCCTGCGCATTGTATAGGCCATAGGTAATTGCATCGCCCGTTTCAAAAGCGATCAGCGATCCTACGGATCGCTTTTCGATGTCCCCTTTATATGGTTCATAGCCATCAAATACCGTGTTGAGTATTCCCTCACCGCGCGTATCGGTAAGGAATTCCCCACGATAGCCGAATAAACCCCGCGCAGGTATTTTAAACTCGATTCGCATGCGCTCACCCTGTGGCGTCATATGTACCATTTCCGATTTGCGGGAACCAAGCTTTTCAATAACGCTGCCCACACTCTCCGCAGGAACATCTACCAAAAGACGCTCAATCGGCTCGCACATATGGCCGTCAATCGTTTTATACAGAACCTTCGGTGCCCCGACCATAAATTCATAGCCCTCGCGGCGCATTGTTTCGATCAGGATGGAAAGGTGCATCTCCCCGCGTCCAAGTACGCGGAATGTCTCCGGGCTGTCCGTCTCATGAACGCCCAATGAAACATCTTTGCGCAGTTCCGCCATCAGACGGTCCCGCAAATGCCTTGAAGTCACATATTTTCCTTCCCTGCCTGCAAACGGCCCATTATTGACAGAAAATGTCATCTCTACCGTCGGTTCCGAAATCTTCACGAACGGAATTGGCTCAAATTCATAAGGGGCGCATACCGTATTTCCAATATTTACATTTTCAAGACCGGAAAACGCAACAATATCACCCGCTTTTGCAGCTTCCACTGTCACGCGCTTCAAACCGTCGTATTGGTAAATTGCCGTAACCCGGCCATTGGTGCAAAGATCCTCCACGTGGTAATCGCACAGCGAAACCTCTTGCCCAGTCTTAATCGTTCCCCGTTCTATCCGTCCAACAGCGATTCTCCCCACATAATCATTATAATCAATCGAGGATACCAACATCTGAAGCGGCCCATCCGGATCGCCTTCCGGTGCGGGAATATAGCTTAAAATGGTATCAAAAAGCGGTTTCAGGTCCGTCCCCTTCCGGTTGGGATCCATGGTTGCCGTTCCTTCGCGCCCGGAACAATAGATAATCGGGCTGTCGAGCTGCTCATCCGTTGCATCAAGTTCAAGGAGCAGTTCCAGTACTTCTTCCCCTACATCATTTAGGCGCGCATCCGGCCGATCCATCTTATTCACCACAATAATAACGCGATGGTTGAGTTCCAGCGCTTTCTGGAGTACAAACCGCGTTTGCGGCATTGGCCCTTCGAACGAATCCACAAGCAGCAGAACTCCGTTTACCATCTTGAGTACACGCTCTACCTCCCCGCCAAAATCCGCATGCCCGGGGGTATCAACAATATTGATTTTTACGTCATTATAATAAGTCGCCGTATTTTTCGCCAGAATAGTAATTCCGCGTTCGCGCTCCAAATCTCCCGAATCCATCACACGCTCCGCCACGACCTGATTGTCACGGAAGGAACCGCCTTGTTTCAGCATTTCATCTACAAGCGTCGTTTTTCCGTGATCGACATGTGCAATGATCGCAATATTCCTCAAATCTTCTCTTATCACTTTATTTCTCCCTTTCTTAAAAACAATTTATTATATACCAAAAAGCGTTTATACGCAAGGGATACCACTGTATAAGTATATGGTATAATAGATGGGAAATATGGGAGGGAGCTTATGGAACTTTTATCGCCGGCAGGCGGATGGGACAGTTTAAAAGCGGCCGTGGAAAACGGCGCGGATGCAGTATATATTGGCGCACAAAGGTTCAGCGCGCGTAACCTTGCGGATAATTTCGATGACTTCGGGGCGGCGGCGGCCTTCGCGCACGCTTCCGGCGTAAAACTCTACCTGGCGCTCAATACGCTTGTGCGCGATCGTGAGATTCCCGCATGGATCGATACGGCGAAGGCTGCCGTGCAGGCAGGAATTGATGCGTTTATTGTGCAGGACCCCGGTTGCGCAATGCTTCTCAAAGAACTTTGCCCTTCTTTTCCCCTGCATGCAAGTACGCAAATGACAGCGCATAACCCTTCCAACGTGCGTATCCTGCAAAAACTTGGATTTCGTCGTATTGTTTTGGCGCGCGAGCTTTCTTTTGCAGAAATTTGTGCGATTCGTGAGAGTACTAAAATAGAACTTGAAGTGTTCGTACACGGTGCATTATGTGCCTGCTACTCAGGCCAATGCCTGATGAGCAGCCTTTTTGGCGGAAGAAGTGCAAATCGCGGCCTGTGTGCACAGCCCTGCCGGCTCGATTATTCAGTAAACGGAAAACACGGCCGTCTGCTTTCCCCGCGCGACCTCTGCTTAATTGATTATATTCCTCACCTTATGCAGGCCGGAATCGAAAGTATAAAAATCGAAGGACGTATGAAGCCGGCCCGGTACGTAGGAACCGTTACGCGCATTTACCGCAAGGCGCTTGACGGCAAAAGTATTACGCAACAAGATAAAAACGATCTCCTGAAAGCATTCAGCCGGCGCGGCTTTACCGATCGGCCCTTCGCCAAAAGTGTTCCTTCCATACTTCCTCAAACTATACCCATGAAACATCAACCTCCTGCTGCGGATCATCCTTTCGGCATTTATTCTCCCTTAAAAAAGGGAAAGTGGAAAAAGCCGGGGAAATTGGCCGCACAGGCAACGACTATCGAGCAGGCGAAGGCCGTTTTGCCGCTGGTAGATATCCTGTATGTTCCCTATGCTGCACAATGGGTGGGCGAACTTTCTGGTTCCAAGGCACAAATTATCGGTGCGCATCCGCTCATTTCACATGATGGAGAGGAGCAGCCTTCCAAGGCCTGCTTTGACGGCGAACTGTTTACTACTCTTATGGACGGGGATGTAATGCACAAAATAGCGGATGTCTCGTTGAATATAATGAATGGCCAAACCTTGAAAGCACTGCGTTCCCTCGGTTACGAGCGTGCAACCGTGAGCGCTGAACTCAATGCGGCGCAAATTGCAGATCTGCCCGATCTCCTGCCCACGGAGGCGATCGTCTATGGCAGGCTGCCCCTGATGACTACCTCGTATTGCCCCATGCACTGTGAGGATAAAAAGCGCTGTCCTGCCGCCGCAGGACAGGCAGTGCTTACCGACCGCATGGGGAAAAGGTTCCCTATTTTGCGGGTCGGCCCGGACTGTAGAGTCGCAATCCTGAATTCCGCACCAATTTATATGGCGGATAAACTCATTTCAGTCAGCGCCAATGTAATCAGGCTTCTTTTCACGGTGGAATCCCCGGAACAATGTATTGCTATTGTCCGGCAATACAGGGGGGCAATGCAGGGAAAACCGCATACTCCGCCTCCAGAGTTTACACGGGGGCATTTTACGCGTGGCGTCAAATAATTGAACAAAAAAAACGCCTTTCGGCGTCTTTTTAGTCAAGCTCCTGATTTCTCCATTTTTCAAATTTTTCATTGATAACAGGTTCTACCTTATCATAATTTTCCCATGTATCTTCGTGAAGATACACCGAAAATTCTGAATCAATATCTTCCGCCGCAAGTGCATCTGCAAAATCATCAATATAGGAGGTAACATAATACTCCCCGGTAAATTCCAATGCTTCATCCACCATAATATCTTCCGGCAGTGCCTCGTCAAAGCATTCCATCAGGAGGTCACGGCCCGTCATTTCCCGACTGCGCACACGTTCTATCGCATCAGCAAACTCCTCAAGCCATTCTTCCTGTATCAGGTCGTTATTTACCAGCCACGCAAGGTATATTCCGATATGAGTTCCTGCATTCTCGTAGGGAATGCTGTCCGGAAACGTTACTGCGTGCCAATCCATCTTATCGAAAGCCATCTGCATTCTCCTCCATATTTATACACATAATACTCCAAGGTTTTTTCTATTGCAAGAAACCGCTTCTAAAATTAACAATTTATTATCAAATCGCTTCCCATACGGTCCTTTCGCACTTCAATTGTCGTTTCTATATTCTCTTTGAGCATCTGGACATGGGAGATGATTCCAATTAATTTGGAGCCGCCGCGCACACACGCCAGAACGTCGAGTGCATTCTCAATGGAGGAAGGATCGAGAGAACCAAAACCTTCGTCAATAAACAGGGCATCGATATGAATCCCCCCGCTTTGCGCCTGTACAACCGTAGAAAGGCCAAGCGACAATGCTAGGGCAACCAGAAATTTTTCCCCGCCGGAAAGACTGTTTACGCTCCTGCGCTCTCCCGAATAAGAATCAAACACTTCAAGATCCAGTCCTACCTTACGCGTGCGGCCCGCCCCTTCCATAGATCGATAAAGCTGATACCTGCCATCATGCACCTTTTTGAGCAATACGTTCGCCTCTTCAGCAATCGCCGTCAGCATAACCCCGAGGACATATCTTTGCAGGCTGATGCCATTGGAACCCCTTAACAGTTTGGAAAACTGGTCCAGTTCTATAAATTTTGAGGTTGACCGTTCAAGTTTTCTTGCGTATTCTTCTACAGCATCCGCCGCTTTTTCCAGTAGTGCGATCCTAGCTTTTATTTCTGCAAGAACAGCTTCCGCTGTTTTCTTTTCCCGCTCCTTTTTGTTAAATTCTTCTTCAAGCGGTCCAATATCTACCGGAACAATCCCTTCCAGTTTTTCCTCAAGCAAGCGCATGCTTTCTTCCGCAACTTTTTTCGTTACATAATAATCCTGAATTTTCTGCCGGGCTGCTTCCGTCTCCTCTTCCGGCAAGCAGGCCGCGCGAAATTCCTCATCTGTTTGAAATCCTTTTTCTGCACAAGCCGTTTTAAAACATGTAATTGCTTCTTCGAAAATATTTCTCGCCTTTCCTGCCTCCCTTTGGTAAAAAGTTTGGGAATCCTGTACGGTTTTGTACTCCAAAAGCAATCTCTCCGCTTCTTCCAAAATCTCTTTTAATCTACCGGGAAGTTGAGGGCAATTTTGTTTTACGACCTGGCTAAATCCGAGCTTTCGAATCCCCTTTTCACATTCTTCCGTCTCTTGCTCTACACGGAATATCTCCCTTTCTTTTTCTGTGGCTTGCTTTCTCAGATCCTGTATGCGCTCCTCCACGTTCAAAACATCTTGTTCCGTTGTTTTTACATCCAGTTCAACTGCAGGCGACGGATGATAGACACTTCCGCAAACCGGGCACGCCATTCCATCTTCAAGCATTCCTGCGAGCATATGTGCCGTATCTCCCATATAGGCAGAAAAAATTCGTTGATACTCTTTCTCCGCCTGTTCTATTTTCTCTTCCAGTATATTTTTTTCTGTGACTTTCTTTGCCTGTTCCTGTTGGAGGCGCTTTTTATGCCCGCCGATCATAGACATATATTCATCAAGCCGTGCCCGCAGGCTTTTTATTTGTGCCGCGGCTTCGTCAGACTTTTTTTCATGTTCTTTCCATCGTTTCTGGAGGGCTGCCGCTTCACGGCGCGCTGGCAGCAACTGCGCCGCACTTTGGGCCCGTGCGCATTGGATCTCCAATCCACGGATCTCTTCTTCCTGTGCGCTTACTGCCGCTTCTTTCTTTTTAGCCTGCTCCCATTCGTCGAATAAGCCTTGTACAGCCTGCGCATTTTTCAAAGCCATCTCCGCCGCCTCAAGCTGCGCAGAAATGTCGGCGCAATTCTTTTCTTGCTCTGCAAGCTTCTCTTCCTGCGACGCTAAAAATGTTTTCAATTCTTCTTTCGTTTCGCAGTCATACTGGCGAAGCACAGTCTGCAGACTCTGTTCTACACCGTCGCGTACATGCTTCAATTCAAGTGCCTGTGCACAGAGCCAATCAGTAATCTTCTGCCATCGCTCCGCCTTAAAAAGCGTAACCAGTATTTTTTCTTTTTCCGCGGAATCCGCCACCAGAAGCTGTTCAAACCGGCCTTGCGGGAGAAGGACAACCTGGCGAAACTGCTCATAAGTGAGCCCCAAAATTTCTTCTGCCTTCTGCCGTACATTTTTAATTCCCGGGTTTTCAAAAAATGGTTCGAATGCCCTTGCATCGTTTTCAAAAAAAGCGTTTTGTGAAGCCTGAAGCTCTTTTTCCCCATTGCGCTTAGTCCGGACGCGGACTTCCCGCAGGAAACGGTATCTCCTACCGTTGGCGCGGAAAACAAAGTCTACCTTCGTATCCTGTTGATCTCCCGCAAAATTACTCCGCATAGCGCCGATATCTCCACGTCCGCCGCCGCTGCTTTCTCCAAATAGCGCGTATGTCATTGCATCCAGTACTGTTGTTTTTCCCGCGCCTGTTTTTCCATGGATCAAAAACAAACCGGATTTTTCAAACACCCGAAAGTCAATCTGCTGTTTCTTTACATAAGGTCCAAAAGCTTCAAAGCTCAGGAGTTCCGGCATCATTGCGCATCACCGCCTTTTTGCTCAAATTCAAGCGCTTTCCGGAACCAACCCATCTGCGTTGCATTTGGTTTCTCTCCCGTATATTCCTGGCAGAACATCGTCAGAATATCCTCTGGATGGAGGCTCGCCGCCTTTTCCATAGAAAGTGAAGTTTTCACATTGTTCAATTGCTTTCCAACAAGTGAAAGCAGCCGCGGATAATAACTGCGCAACGTATTAAGCACCTCAACATGAGCATACTCATCCCGCAATTCAATTTTAAGATAATCTTCCCGGTGCATGTCCTTCTCCGCCGCGTCCAATATTTCACTGTAATTTCCCTTGACGACGCGCAGATCATGCTGCATGGAAAGCACAATTTCCTGCCGCGAAAAGCCGGTTGTATCAACAACCGTTACACTCTTTTTTATATCCGCCTCGGCAAAAGAAAATTTAACAGGCGAACCGCTATAACGAATATTCCCGCCAATTTCCTGTGCCCGATGCAAATGCCCCAAGGCAACATAATCAAATCCGGCAAATGCGTCTGCGCCTACCATGTTCGCGCCGCCCACCATTGCCGAACGGTCACTCTCTGCTGGCTGGGCCCCGGTTACAAAACAATGAGCAATTAAAACATTGCTGCGCTCTCTGTCTGGTTCGATTCCTTTTATCACCGTACGCATTGCGCCATCATAACTTTTGATTTCTTCCTCTGGATGCAGGTAACGCACCTCGTCAATCGAAAAATAAGGAAGCAGGTGAAACGCCACATCCCCTGTATTGATCCGCTTGACACCATCGCGCACACTCCCCGCCACATAAAGTCCGGCACGTTCCAAAAGAGCATTGCACGAAGAAAGGCGCGCTGCCCCATCGTGATTTCCTGCGCAGATAAGCACCCGCTTTTTTTGGTCGATGCAGAGCATTGTCATCGCTTCATTATATAAGGCAATCGCGTCTGCACTTGATACGGCGTGGTCAAAGACATCTCCCGCAATCACAATTACGTCTATTTTTTCCGTATCAACAAGTTCATAAAGTTTTTTAAGAAAACACCGCTGCTCTTCGAGCAGCGACATATTGTTTAAAGTAATGCCCAGATGCCAATCTGAGGTGTGTAAAATTCGCATTGCTTTTCCTCCGTAAACATCATATCATATTTTATTTGGCTGGCACAGCGGGAAGGCACAATAAACATCCCCCAGCAGAGCTGGGGGTTTTTCACAAAACGCCTGTAAGGCTATGATACTGGCAACGCCTTAAAAGGCGTATCGGCCTGACGCATGCAGACAGATTACCTGCTACCCGTGCTAAACGGGTCACCTGGATACGGTATCTTCAGTTGTTCTCCATACTTATCTCTATCCAATTGCCCTTTGATGTATTCTGCTATCTTCTTCTCGTTTTTTCCTACCGTATCCACGTAGTATCCCCGGCACCAGAACTGTCTGTTTCTGTACTTGAATTTCATATCCCCAAATCTTTCGTATATCATCAAGCTGCTTTTGCCTTTCAGATAACCCATAAAGCTTGATACACTCATCTTCGGAGGTATCTCCAGCAGCATATGTATGTGGTCTGGATAAATCTCCGCTTCTACTATGTTCACACTTTTTCTCACACATAGCTGTCTTAGTATCTCTCCTACTACTTGCTTTTTCTCTTTGTAGAATACCTGCCTCCTATATTTCGGTGCAAATACTACATGGTATTTGCAATTCCAGCGTGTGTGTTCTAAACTATTATTGTCATTCATTTTGAATGGCCTCCTTTTGATTTTTTATTTGCAGTTGTCAGGCCGCAAATTCATTCTATCAAAAGGAGTTTTTTATTTCTCTTCATAGCTTTAAGCTTTTTTATACTCCCCAGTAAACTGGGGGTTTTTTGAGTCAAAAAAACTCCCGGATTTCCGGGAGTCTTGCCTGTTCGATTAATAAGCCAGTTCCAGTACGTTACGAATATCAGCTTCATTGAGTACGGCGAAGTGTCCAACCGTTCCATCATTATTTTCCGCGCAACGGCGGGCAAGCTCGTCGAGCACTGATTTGTCGTTGATACCAAGATCCCGCAGGGAAATTGGCATACTGATTGTTTTTAAAAAGCTCAGGAACCTTTTGATCCCTTGCGTAACCGTCCAATCCGGATCATTTACATCGTACTCCACATCGAAAACGCGCATTGCGAACTGGATAAAACGCTTCGGTGCCTTTCGATACACGTATTTAATCCATGCCGGGAAAATAACCGCCAGTCCCGCCCCGTGCGATACGTCATATTTTGCGGATAGTTCATGCTCAATTTGATGTGATCCCCAATCTTCTTCGCGCCCCATTCCAAGCGTCCCGTCGTGTGCTATCTTGCAAGCCCACATAATTTCGGCGCGTGCATTATAATCCTCCGGTTCGGTAATCGCCTGTTTCGCGTTGCGCATCAAGCCACGCATTACCGCTTCGCTCATCCGGTCTACCACATCCGTATGTTCCGTCCTCGTAAAATAACGTTCCATTACATGTGCAATTGCATCTGTAATACCCGCAGCGGTATGATAGGCTGGGACTGTATAGGTAAGTTCCGGATTCAGAATGGAAAAAACCGGGCGGCTGCGCTCGTCACCATATGCCAATTTTGTCATTGTCTTCTCATTTGTGATGACCATTCCATCCGAAGATTCGCTTCCCGCACCTGGAATGGTTAAAATTACGCCTACTGGAAGCAAGGCCTGCGCCATCTTTTTTCCAAGAAAATAATCCCATACATCGTCGCTGTTTGGCGTACCACAGGCGATCGTCTTAGCAGAATCAATTACGCTTCCTCCACCTACAGCAAGAATAAATCCAATACCATTTGACCGGCAAAGATTGATGCCTTCATAAACAAGTTCAAGACGGGGATTCGATTTTACTCCGCCCAATTCATAGACCGTAATGTTTGCGGCCCGCAAAGATGCGCGCACTCGATCCAATAACCCTGATCGCTCCGCGCTTCCGCCGCCGTAATGAAGGAGCACCTTATCGCTATATTTTGCAACTTCTTCTCCGCAAAGAAGTTCCGTTCCCTTGCCAAATATAACCTTTGTTGGGTTATAAAAAATATCATTATCCATCCGGATATCCTCCTATTACTTTTGGCCTATTATAATTCAATTCTAGTATGATATACACGCATTGTCAATTCACTAAACCCGTCCTCGAGCAGAATAGTGAAAAATGATACTATGGAGGTGCAAATATTCCAGAATATTATACCTTCGCGTTTCAAGTAGAAGACTTCGCCGCGCATTTATGATGTCTCCTGGTTTATCTTTTACTAAAAAAGTGATTGTTCTCTGTTCAAATAGTTACTTGCAGAAGCACCCACTCGAATTTGAACGCCTATACTACTTTTTGAATAAACAAAAGGTTGGCAATGCAATGAAGACGTTTATTTATATCCGCACCTATAAAGGCATAGCCTCCGCATACATGACGTCTTCGGAAGATGAGTTTGCATATTAAAGCCTTGGGTGAATGCACAAGGAATGCCTAAACCAATCGGAAATCATTCGAAACTATGAAACGAAAAATAATACCCAGAAATAAGAAAAAGCCGCTTATATAACGGCTTTTTCTCTGGTGACCCACCGGAGACTCGAACTCCGGACACCTTGATTAAAAGATGTTTTTTTACTGCTTTTTTAAGATTTCTATAAAGCCGATTTTCGGCTGTATAAAAGCATTTCTTGCGTTTTGCGATATCGTATGACACTACACGGCACAATATGAATTTGTACAAATTTTGTGCATTTCTCATCTCTATACTTCAGGTGGTTGCCGCTTGTGTTCCAAACAATACCGACTGCATGATATCCGCGCATACATGGCGGCTCTCCGGCGTTACTTGACAATATGTATTTGCTGTCATGTTAATTGTACTATGCCCCGCATTTTCGGATATATACTTCAATGGTGCTCCTTGCGCATATGCCATCGTTATCTGTGTGCCGCGTAGGTCATGGAACCTGTTTGCAGGCAATCCTGCGCGGGCAATAATACGCCTGTATTGGCGATAAACGCTTTTGGGATTCAAAAATGTACCATCTTCGTGACAACAAACTAAATCCATATCCTGATAGTTCTCACACTTGCGTTTATCTTTCGCTACTTGTACCCAACGCTTCTTAACCATACCCATAAGCGTCGGAGGCGCACCTATAATGCGATTGCTCTTTTCGGTTTTTAAGGGCGCAAGACCGTAAACTTCACATCCTTGACCGTCATGCTTTACCATTGTAACTTGCCTCTGAATGTGAATCGTATTATTTCTGAAATCACAATCACTAAAACGAATTCCCAATGCCTCGCCTCGTCGTAACCCTAAAGACAATGCAATCAATATAGGCAATTCAACGCTTGTTCCTTTAATTGCATTCATGAGGCGTATTGTTTCTTCTTTGTCAAATACTTTTGCCGCATAATGTGTTATTTTGGGTTTCCTTACCCCCTTACACGGATTGATGGCAATCAATCCATCATATACCGCCTCGTTTAATGCTTTTGATAATACAGAATTTGTCAGCCGTATAGAATTTGCCGATAAACCGCGCTCCAACAGGTCATCATATAATTTTTTAACATGTTGCCTGTTAAGGGCTTGCAACAGAATCCCACCAATATAAGGCACAATATTTCTCCGTATATCATTCTCATACTGATAGATGGTATTGGAAGAATACTGCCGTTGATTATTTCCGTTGTTTTCATACCGCTTATAGTTGTCCTCAAACCATTTTTCAATATACTCTTTCACGGTTATCTTTGAGGGCTCTCTATAGGTGTGATTTGCAATTTTAGCGCGTATATCGTCCAAAAACATTTGCGCCTCTGCTTTTGTTTGAAACCCGCCCTTGTATTTCTGTTTGCGTTTTCCTTCGCTGTCAGTTATAAAATACATGGCAACCCACGTGATACCTTTCTTGCCTTTCCGCTTAAACGGATTGCCGCGCTTTGAATATGTTTTATTTGTATTTTTCATTTCTGCTTCTTCCTTCCTTTCGGCGGAAGGAGAAGCATCGTTGTCACTATATTCAGTTTTCAAAGTACTATCCGGTTGATGATAGCACTCTACCACACTGGAATCTGTTTGTAAAGCGCTATCCGTCTCAAAAACCGGAGGTAAACCCACTGATTTCAGATAGGCATTTATTTGTTGCTTAGTGAATCGATATTCATTACCATAACGGCAGAAATCAATTTTCCTTTCTCGAAGCAACTGATACATTGAAGTTCTGCCTATCTTCAATATATCCTGCACGGCTTTTGTTGTATAAAACACTTTTGAATAATTTCTCCTGCATATAAATACCCTCTTTTTTCCAAAGTGTTTATCATATTTTCCAAAGCAATTAAGGGAGATAAATTATTATATGATAGATATGTATAAGTATATCTATTCAAAAATTCAGAATGGCACATCGCTGTCATCTAAAGGTACTATAGGCGTTTGCTGCGCCCTCATACGATTTTCAAACAAACATAATTTTTTAAAATACATATGAGCATCTTCTGCGGATAAATCTTCGTAATTGCCGAACCTTTCTTTGATATCATCCGCACTTATCCCATATTCTTTATATTCTGTTGCCAAGGATACGATTTTGCTTTGTATTCTATCATTTAATGATGAATTTGAACCGTCAAAATTCTGCAAAGAGTTAGAACAAGCCAGTTTTTCAAAATCTAACTTTCTTTCAATCTTCGCCGCATCATCGACCTCTACCTTTATATTTGTCTCTATCTCTTTATTATTATTCTTTTCTTTTTCATTATTCTTATTAAGTGGTTGTAAACCATCGGGTTTGCAACCACTTTCCTGAGATGAGAGAGAAGATATATTTTCTCTTCTTACAATACTTTTGAGAGTACTGATATTTATGCCTGTCATTTTTCCGATAGTACCATAACTATAACCGCAAGCGCGATATCTCATAATTTCTTCATAATCAATTTCGCGCGGTCTGCCACCGCTATTGTTAGATTCAGATGTTTTTTTCCCACATTGGTAATCGTATCTTTGCTGTGCAGCATTTACATTGGGGAGTGCTTGTGCTATTACCATATTCACGATAGAATTAGAACTTTCCTGCAAAATCCCCGTGAAACTGTAATTCAGGAGAGTTTGTATCGCTTCCAACCTATCGCTTTCGCTTGCGATATGATTGATTGCCTGCCATGTGCTCGCAAGCATTATGGCAGTATCATTTACATAATTTTTCATATCTGTCATATCGACCGACATTTCTTCTTTTTTAAAATTCATTTATTTTTTCACCTCAAATTTTTAATATTTTTTCACAAAAAGTTATTGACAATTTCTCGCGGTTGTAGTATACTTAAATTAGCGAGGTAAACGTCGCTTTTTTTGTGATACTTTTATAGTATAGCACATTTTGATTGATTTGTCAACCCCTTTTAACTATTTTTTTAGAAGTAATGGGAAAAGAAACACCGTTTCCAGTGGAAACGGTGTTTTTTTGGTTTTTTCTATCTATTTTTTTCCCGAAGGTGTTCAACCATCTCAGTAACGATTTTTATATCATCGGGAGATAAACCCTCTAAATCCAAAACATTAGTTTTGGTTCTTCCCAATAAATAATCAGTGGTAGTGTGGTACAGATTTGCAAGTTTGATAAGCACATCATAAGATGGGGTACGGTGCGTGACTTCATACGAACTAATCACAGATACAGAAACACCGATACGCTGCGCAACCTGTTTTTGTGTTAAATGATTATTTTTTCTTAATTGTTGAAGGTTATTACCTAATGTATCGCCAATTTTAGCCATAAAAAATACCTCTTTATATAGTGTAATACCTGCGATTATATTTAAGGCGTATATAAATACGCCTATTGTTGAATTTGCTGTTTGGTTGTTATAAAATAGAAATAATACATATGGGTTGCAAGTGAAAGGGGAAATGAAAATGAAAAAGATAATATGTCTATTGGCTGTACTGTCTATGGTTGTTGCCACGTTTGCGGGGTGTGGTAAAGATGGACAGCAACAATCACCAGAACCTACAGAAACGGTTATATCAAATTCTGAACAGCAAGATGAGATAACGCCTACAGTATCTCCGTCGGCAAGTGTCTCACCAACGCCAAGTGCTTCGCCGTCCGCTTCACCATCATCAACAGCATCAAAATCTATTTCTGGTACGGATGGGAGAAACGGTAGGGATGGACAAGACGGCAAAGATGGGGCAAATGGTGAAGATGGTCGGGATGGTGCCGACGGTCAAACGCCATACATTGGTTCTAATGGTAATTGGTGGATTGGAAGCACAGATACAGGTGTATCGGTTACAGGGCAAGGAACAGGAGGTTCGGTAAGGACTTCTTTAGCAGATGTTCCGGTTGGCACGAAGTTTCCCTGCTATCCCAATAAAGAGTTTGATTGGGTGGATGGATATAGTGGCAAAACAGTCCACGTTAATTCAATCGTAGTGGAATTAACATCAAAGAATAATTTTGACGAGTGGGCGACCAATCCTGATTTGAGAACGGGATATTCTTTTTATTCACCATACACCGTGACAGCGCAAATAAACGGATATATTAGTGGCATGAATAGTGGTAGTGTCGAAATTGTTTTAAAATCTAATGATAATGGATTTGCACAGGCATCGAGTGCAATTAACAATGATGGAACTTTCCAAGTAACAACGCAATTTGACGATTTAACACGTATAGTAGATATATGGTTTGGACGCGCTTCTGTTTATAGCAAGACACCTACGCCTACACCAACACCTACGCCGGAGCCGCCTGTTATTGCTGATGTTGAAGCATTTATTGATGTGGCAAAAGCACAGTTAGATAAACCTTACTCTTACGGTGGCAAGGGCCCAGATTCTTTTGATGCTTCTGGATTGGTTTATTATGCTTTAAAGAAAAGCGGGAGTAATATAGGATTTATGAATCTATTAGGATGGACGCAGGATAAGTATTATCCTACAGTCGAGAATATTAACGATTTACAGCGCGGAGATTTTATTTGTACAAATATCGGAATGGGCATCTACTTAGGAAATAACCAGATGATAGAAGCGTCACTGTCACAGGGAAAGGTAGTGATAGTAACGGTTGACGATGATATCAGAAATAATTTTTTGTGTGGCAAGCGGTTACACGCTGGTACCGATACCTTATCCAAGCAGTCAATACAAGAGCCTATACAATCTGATAATATAGCTGTTCCATCTGCAAGTGTAGCAGATACGCAGTCACCAACTGATGCTCCGATACCTACAGAAGCACCTGAGGCGGTAGAATCATCTGTATCTCTTTCCCCCGAACCAACGGCAGAAAAATCACCAGCACCCAGCGCAACAGCAACAGACGATACAGAAACACCGGTTTGACATAAATTTTCACAAATTTACTGATATAGAAAAATGTGATTTTTCATGTCAAAGAGAGTTATAATGAAATATGCGGGGCGGTAGAGTAACACTGAGATATGTATTACTTGCCGCCCCGCCATTGTTTTTATAACGTGTGGTATTTTTTTAGATGTATTTTTTAACTTGCTGTTTGCCGCCTTGCCTGTATCGCTCTGTAAAGCGTAGCAGACGATATGCCAGTCATTTCTGTGATTTCCTTAATGCTGTGCACCTGTGAATCATAAAGGCGTACAGCGCGTTCTACGGCTTTAGAATCGGCTTTCGGTCTGCCGCCCTTCCTACCCCTTGCCCGTGCCGCTTTTAGCCCTTCCTGTGTGCGCTGTACCGTTATATCGCGTTCAAACTGGCAGATAGCGGAAAGAACTGTTAAAAGCAATTTCCCTGTAGGTGTTGAAGTATCTATATTTTCTTTTAGAGATATTAATTTAACGCCCTTATTATCCCATTCATCAATCAATGTCAAAAGGTCTTTACTGCTGCGTCCTAACCGTGAAAGGGATTCAATGACAACGGTATCGCCCGCGCGGACTATCATCTTCACTTTATCCAATTCGGGACGGTTTGCTTTTGTGCCTGTGATTTTTTCTGTATATAGTTCATCAACGCCATAGGCAGTCAAAGCATCTGTTTGACGTGCTAATTCCTGTTGTTCTGTGCTTACTCTTGCATAGCCAATAATCATAATGAAAACCACCTTTTATTTAATATAACCATCATATCATAAACGGAGGTAAAAGGGAGCATGTTTTTGAGAAATGTTTTGAGAAAGAAAATGCTGTAAAAAGCAGTGATTTTTCAGCACTTAAAAATTTTATCATAAACAATCGTTTTTGATGATAACCTTCATATGACTCGTTTAAGTGGTATAATAAAAGACACCTAAACTATGGGAGGACTCAAAGATGCCTGAACTTTTTATACGGGGAAGTTTGTCAGACTTATTCAAGAAGATAAAAGAAACTGTTGATTCTGATATTGGTAAAATCACTAATGAAGAAATTCTAAATATTGATATCAACGAATGGACGAAATTTCTATGGAATAAATATACTATTGAGCCGATTACTCTTTATGAAGAGAATATCACTTATAATTTGGAAGAAACCACTATTAAACGATATAATAAATTTCATCATCATAATCCATATGAATCTGAATATTTTTCTATGGATGGATATAAGATGACGTTCTCTGTTCCTTTCGAGGGCAATGAAAAATTGCTATATTTTCAAGCATCGACGTATATAATGAGCCGCTTTGAGGTTGATTCTGTCGAGAGTTCCACTAGTAATAAATGTGGTATAATTAAATATTCTTTAGAATACACTAGACAGGAATTAGAAAGTAAAGAAAATCAGAAAGACTTTATTCTCTCTCAATTTAAATGCCGATTTGACAAGTATATAAAAAATATTGACTATATAAACGATGATGTGAAAAAATTTAACACTTCCCTTAATTTATCCATAAAAGAATCTCTGGAAAAAAGACGTAAAAAGGCGGGAGATTATATTGCTTTGCGCGCAAAATTAGATTTACCTCTAAACCTTAACCCGAATGCGCCAAACACAGTCCCTGTTGTACTTGCAAAGAAAAGTAAAACAATACCATCCAGACCAGAAAAGAAATTTTCAAAGCCTGAATACACTATTTCTGATAAAGATTATGAAAATATCAACAACATAATTAGTATGTCATGCACTTCTATGGAAAAAACAGCATCTACTTTTATCAAATTACAGGAAGAAGAATTGCGAGATATTGTCGTTTCTCATTTGAACACACATTATTCAAATGTAACGGGCGAGACATTTAACAAGGTTGGAAAAACGGATATACATATCTTGTTTGATAGCAAGGCGGCATATATTGCTGAGTGTAAGATTTGGCATGGAGAGAAAAAATTTAAAGAAGCACTGGAACAATTATTTAGTTATACTACATGGCGCGACATCAAAACTTCACTAATCGTTTTTAATAAAGAGAATAAAAATTTTTCCAATGTTTTATCGGTTGTAGAAAATTATTTGAAAACGTGTCCTTTGTGCAGGACGAAACGCGAGAAAAACAAAAATGAATGGGATTGCACATTTCAAAAATACGCAGCTAGTGATGAAATTATTTCTGTCTTTATTGGTGTATACGATTTATATTGTTAAGATGAACGAATAAGAGCGGGGGTACTAAACAATGTGCACCTATCTTTTTCTCCGCCAAAAGAGGTTTAGTAGATTCTTTCGCTTGTTCCAGATTGTACAATACCTTGCTGAATATAGCGACTGATGCTTCATCCTTCCAAGAATTTTGTACAGATTTTGTACAAATTAGTTGTTTTCGTGATTCAGGCGGTTCTCAATAAAACAAAAAAACTGCCTGAAACCCTTTGTTCAAGCAGTTTTTTCTGGTGACCCACCGGAGACTCGAACTCCGGACACCTTGATTAAAAGTCAAGTGCTCTACCACCTGAGCTAGTGGGTCATTTTGCGTGGAACGTCAGTTATTATATCATAACTGCAGACATGTGTATAGTCTTTTTTTAATCTGCAGACATTTTTTTTGGCTGGGGTAGCAGGATTTGAACCTACGAATGCTGGAATCAAAATCCAGTGCCTTACCGCTTGGCGATACCCCAATGACAAAAGATAAAAAGAAAAATGGGGTGAGTAGTGGGATTCGAACCCACGGCCTCCAGGGCCACAACCTGGCGCTCTAACCAACTGGGCTATACCCACCATGTCCTTGTTTATCTTTTTGGCGCGCCTGAAGGGATTCGAACCCCTGACACACGGCTTAGAAGGCCGTTGCTCTATCCAACTGAGCTACAGGCGCATAGCACTCGTGGCGCAACCTTGTTGAAATATTCCAGCCTCGGCTGACAATTAGAAATTATAGCAAACGCACTTTCAAAAGTCAATTGCTTTTCTATATTTCCATGATAAGAAATGCATAGAAATTTTGTTTATTCAAGTAAATAATGAAATAATGCATTACTCTTCTGTAAAAAGGGTATCAATCTATCATATGCAAACAATATAGTGAAATTGTAATGAAATGTTCAGAATTTGCGCATAGATTTTGACATACTACTGTGCTATAATCTGAACTTGTGTGAAAAAGGCGGTTCATTAAAAATGGCCACACATGGCGAAGGAGGGCTTAATTTGTTATCGTTTATTACAAACTTCAATTTAGCAATGTTTATACTTTTCACCGCACTTTACTCGTATCAGGTGATTTATGTCGTGGTTGCACTTTTTAAAAAGCCTAAAAAACCTGCGGCAGCTGCAAAAAATCATCATTTTGCAATCCTGATTGCAGCGCGTAATGAAAGCGCGGTGATTGGACAACTTATCAGCAGTATTAAAAAGCAAAAATATCCTCAGGACAAAATCGATATTTTTGTTGTTGCTGATAATTGTACTGACGATACGGCCAGAGTCGCCGAAAAAGCCGGCGCCAATGTTTATGAGCGCTACAACAAGAAATATGTAGGGAAAGGATATGCTTTAAGCTACGCTTTGAATGCCATCAAACGTGATTATGGGAAAAATGCTTTCGAGGGCTATTTTGTATTTGATGCCGATAATCTGCTTGATGAAAATTACGTAGCAGAAATGAATAAGCTGTTCGATCAGGGCTATCGGGTACTCACCTGCTACCGCAATTCAAAGAATTATGGCACCAATTGGATTTCCGCCGGCTACTCCTTGTGGTTTTTGCGGGAATCGAAATATCTCAATAATCCGCGCATGATGCTCAAAACCAGTTGCGCAATCTCGGGCACCGGTTTTTTAATCCACAATGACATTATCCAGAAAAACCACGGGTGGAAGCACCATCTGCTTACAGAGGATATCGAATTTTCTGTAGATAGTATTATCCATGGTGAAACCATTGGCTATTGCGGCGATGCGAAAATTTATGACGAACAGCCCTGTACGTGGAAACAGTCATGGACGCAACGCCTGCGTTGGTCCAAAGGTTTTTATCAGGTTTTGGGCAAATATACCAAAGGGCTTTTAAAAGGTTTTGCCTTAGAGCGGCGCTTTGCCTGCTATGATATGTTTATCACCATTGCTCCAGCGATCTTTGTATCGCTTGCTAGCATTCTTGTGAACGCATGTTTCCTTCTGAACGGTATGATGGGAAGCAACTTTTACATTCAACATCTTGTCTTTTCCACTACAACTACAGCCATTCTTTCATCGCTGTTCAATTTCTATATTATGTTGTTCCTTGTAGGGTTGATTACCACGGTTACTGAATGGAATGAAATCCACGATACGAGTCCGGTGAAGAAAATACTATACACCTTTTCTTTTCCCTTCTTTATCCTGACTTATATTCCGATTTCGATCGCGGCACTTTTCAAGAAAATTGGCTGGGATCCAATCCCGCACAATATTTCAAAATCGATTGAAGATTTTGAACGTTCGTAAGAATAAATAAAAAAGGATGCCCTCCGGCATCCTTTTTTATTTCTGTTTTACCCTCTCTCAAGATCGATACGAAACTCGTTTAGGTCTCCCCGGTATTTTGCAATCGAATATTCCACCGGTGTTCCATTCTTCGTATAAGAAAGCGTGTAAACCACATAAATCGGCGATCCTTCCGGTATTGCCAGCAACTCCGAGAGTTCCCCGTCCGCAAGCCCCACTTGCAATCTGCGCGAAACCCGGTGTACCACAACCCCAAATTTTTCCTCTAAAGTTTTATATAAGGAATGCTTTCCAAGGTCTACCTTCAATAGTTCTTTAAAAGGTTTAGCCGGAAGATACGTACGTGCATAAACCATTGGATCATTGTTCGCGTATCTTACGCGATTGATATATACGCAGGACGAGCGCCCATCAAGGCTCAATTGTTCGAGGACTTCCCTGTCATGCATGATCCCCGAATCTACCACCACCGAAGAAGGCTGCAAGCCTTTCTTCTTCATCTCATCATTAAAACTTTCAATGACCTGAAAAAAACGCCCCTCTACTTTAGGTTTCGCAATAAAGGTCCCTTTCGCTTTCTGGCGTTTCAAATGCCCTTCGTTTACAAGCTCGCTGAATGCTTGGCGAATTGTGGCCCTGCTGATATTGAGTATTCCACATAGTTCTTCTTCTGTCGGAACGGCATCCCCTTCCTTCAGCTTCCCATTTTCAATATTTTCAATCATAAACTGTTTCAGTTGATAATAAAGCGGAACGGGAATATTACGATCCAATTCCAACTGATAATATACAGAATTCATGATACCGACCCTTTCAGATGCTGTGCTGAATTTAAAACAAACAATATTTTATTTATTATACAGCATTTACACCAGCATTTCAAACAACAAAAAATCCCGAATTTGCTTTGGGCTTTTTCAGGCAGCCAGTACTTTTATATATTCTATTACAATTTCACTAGAGCTCCCCATTCGCTCAGCGCCTACTGCAAGCAAGTACAAATATGTGGCAATATCCCGAGTGCCGCACACCGCCTCAACGTCTATCTTCGACGGCTGCTTTCATGATAGGGAACTAAAATTTAAGCGCCTATTTTGCATTTCTTCCTATAAATGCCGCCCGTACCTTATCGAACCATATTTTTTGACTTGGATAAAGCCCATAATATCCTGAAAAAACATAGCTGACCGCACATGCCAAAAGAAAAAACAATCCAGCCCCAGATCCGAACACTTCCAGCCCCAGAACAAACGCAGTCAGCGGGCAATTCACCGCTCCACAGAATACTGCGACAAGCCCGGTCGCGGCGCCCATAGATGGAGAAAGCCCCAGCAAATTCCCGGCAAAACTGCCAAAAGTCGCTCCAACAACAAAAGTCGGGACAATTTCTCCTCCCTTAAATCCCGCACCGATCGTAAGGGACGTAAATGCAATTTTCCATAAAAAATCCTGCGGTGCGGAATTGCCGTTTACCGCTGCGCCAATCAGTCCAATGCTGTCTCCATTATACAAGTTGTTTCCCACCATGTAAGTAAGGCCTACAATGAGAAGGCCTCCAGCTATTACGCGGGAAATTTTACCAGGAAAAACGTGCTCATATAACTGTTTCGATTTCCGGAGCGCAATGCAGAACAGTATACTGACAAGCCCACACATAGCCGCCAGAACTGCCACTTGCAGAATTGATATTGGTCCTAGCTCAGGAATCCCTTTCAATGTATACCGTGGAAAATCAATGTGAAATGCAGATGCAATCATAAAGCCTACAACAGAAGATAATGCGCACGGCAGGATAGCCGAATAGTAAACAACGCCGATCCCTACAAGCTCCAGCGCCAGTACAATCGCCGTTACAGGCGTCCCAACCACAGCAGCAAACCCAGCGCTGATGCCACACATGATCATAATCTTCTTTTCCTTAGCATCCATACGGAACATCCTGCCGAGGCTGGATGCAAGCCCTCCGCCAAGCTGGATCGCCGCTCCTTCTGTACCAACCGAGCCGCCAAAAGCACGCGTGAGCAGCGTGCTGACAAAGATAAGCGGTACCATAACAGTGGGAATACGGTCCGTTTTCCGTACAGAGAAAATTACGGTGTCTGTTCCATTATCATGACTTTTTTTGCACCATCGATATAACAGCACGATGAATATTCCGCCAACTGGCAGCAGCCAGATTATCCAATTATGTTCCAAGAAGAATTGCGAGCTTTGATTAATCAGAAGGCAAAAAACAGAGCCAATAGTTCCGGCCACAGCTCCCACTGCGGCTGAACATATGACCCACTTCAAAAAAGACTTCAGATATGGCGCTGCGTTGCTCCAAAATTTTTGCATGCGAACTGACCCATCCATTCTTTCTTATATTACCCTTAAGAATCTGCTTATAAACAAAAACAGGCCTTATATAAGACCTGCCCTTTATGTTTTTAATGTTCGCAATTTAGGAATGACTCCCATTTTTCCGATCAGTAATGTTGCATAGTAAATATTCCCATCCCAGGATGCGCCGGCACTCCCCGGGTTCACCAGCCATAAACCATCTTCGTATTCGCAGTATTGCCTATGTGTATGCCCGAATAATGCGGCCGCCGCCTCGCACTCTTTCGCATGGTAAAACAACCTGTCATATGAATATTTTACTTTATAAAAATGCCCGTGTGTAAGTAATATCTTCTGCCCTACTAGCACGATCTCATCTTCTGTGTTGCCTGCGTCACCTACGTCGCAGTTTCCTTTTACGCAAATTACCTTGGCGCGTATATTTTGGTCAATATAACGTGCATCCGCTATATTATCTCCCAAGTGAAAGATATATTCCACATTTTGATTCTGCCCCAACACCGCATCGATCGCACTCCTGTTTCCATGTGTATCACTCAGTACAAGGGCGTGTATATACTGTCCCACCTATATCTCCTGCACTTTTTCCTGAAGCTTTTTCAATGCTTTTGCACGATGGCTGATCTTATTCTTGACCTCTGGCGGAATTTCAGCAAAGGTCTGGCCATATTCTTCGACATAAAAGAGCGGATCATAACCAAACCCGTTTTCTCCACGCGGCTCATCGATGATTTTTCCCTCCGCGCGTTCTTCGACATATAACTTTTCTTTTCCCCCGTTTGCCAGCACCAGTGCACATACGAACCATGCCCGGCGGTTTTCCTGCTCTTTCACCAACGAGAGAAGCTTGGCATTATTCTTTTCGTCAGTTGCTCCTTCCCCGGAGAAGCGGGCCGAGTAGATCCCGGGCGCCATATCGAGCGCTTCCACACATAGTCCGGAGTCATCCGCCAAAACATCGCCTTCCACCATTTCGCTGATTTCCACTGCTTTCTTTCGCGCGTTCGCGTGGAAACTGTCTCCATCTTCCACTACATCAACTGCGATTCCGGCATCCTTTAAAGATTTGATTTCATCATAAAAATCTCCAAGGATCGCTTTGATCTCCCTAACCTTTCCCTGGTTATTTGTCGCAATGATCAATTGTTTCATACTGTAATTCCCTCTTCTTTCAAAATTTCTTTCTGCCGGGCGATGATTTGATGGATTCCTTTCTTGCATAGGGCCATCAAAACCGTAAACTCCTCTTCCGTAACCGTACGCTTTTCTCCGCTGATCTGTATTTCCCCAATATTCCCGTCATCTGCCGCAACCATATTCATATCGGCCTGCGCGCCGCTGTCTTCCGCATAGCAAAGGTCAAGCAGCGGAGTATCCTCTACGATCCCCGCGGATACCGCGGCGACATGTTTGGTGAGTGGAGATTTGGTGAGCATTCCTTCTCTTACAGCTTTATCAATACAAAGGGCGGCAGCGATAAATGCCCCGCTGATTGAAGCGGTACGCGTACCTCCATCTGCGTTCAGTACATCGCAGTCGATATAGATCGTATACTCACCCATTCCTTCAAAATTGCATACACTGCGCAGCGAACGGCCAATTAGCCGCTGTATTTCTACGCCCCGCCCATCTTGTTTTACGCCGTCGCGTTTTTTTCGATGCGGCGTTGAAGCTGGTATCATTGAATATTCTGCCGTCAACCAACCATTACCCGTTTCCGCGAGGAACGGCGGCACGCCTTCCTCCAGCATTGCCGTACACAGGACTTGTGTGTTCCCGGCGCTGATCAGCACGCTTCCGTGTGCATTTTTCAATACGTTTGCCTGAATGCTCAAAGGGCGGAGTTCATCCGGTTTTCTTCCGTTTTCTCTCATAGCAATCCCCCATTTATTTGCTGTGTTCATTTTAGCACAATTCCTGTGTTCATACAATTGGATGTGGTATAATAATAAAATGGAGGATGCTTTATGACATTGGATGGCTTGACATTACATATGTGCGTAAATGAACTGAAAGAACGCTGCGCCGACGCTAAGATACAAAAGGTGCTGATGCCCGGCAAAGAAGAGGTTGTGCTCCAGCTCTATTCTGCCGCGGAAGGGACGCTCCGTTTGGTGCTGAGTGCGGATGCGGGCGATTGTGCCCTCTACCTTACGCGTACCGCAAAAGAAAATCCCAAAGTGCCGCCGGTTTTTTGCATGTTCTTACGTAAATACCTGACCGGAGCCCGCATTACAGACATCGGGCAGCGCGGCCTTGATCGTGTCGTCATCTTTACGCTTGAAACAAAAGACGAACTTCTCCACCCCATTACGCTTAAACTTGTGATTGAAATCATGGGGAAGTACTCCAATATTATCCTTACGGATGCAAACGATAAAATTCTCGACAGTATTCGGCGTGTATCTGTGGATATGAGCAGTAAACGGCAGGTTTTGCCCGGGGCGCGGTATGAAAATCCGCCCCAGACAAAATTCGATCCTCTTTCGCTTTCTCCTACGACGCTTGCAGAAGCTCTTACAACACATAAGGATACCAAAATCATCAATCACATGGTTTCTACTTTCGACGGTCTTTCGCTGCAAACTGCACAAGAAATCCTGCAGCGTTCCGGAATCGGCGTATTTCTTACGTCCGAATTATCTTCGAAACTGGCGGAACGTCTTGCCGGGAGTATGCGAAGCTTCCTGCAACAGGCTGTTTCCAGGCCTGCACCATGCGTGCAATTCAATACCGACAGAATGCCCGTTTTTTTTTCATGCATCCCCTATGAAACCTATCCAGCCGAAATGCGGAAAGATTTCCCTACCGTCAATGAGACGCTGGATTTTTATTATAGCCAGCGTCTGCTGATTTCTCGTTTGAGGCAGCAAAAGGAATCCCTTTACAAGGCAGTTCATAAAATCTATGTCAAACTGCAAAAGTTGATCGGCGTATATGAAGCTACACTGCGCGATGCCGCCAAAGAACAGAAGCTGCAAAAACGTGCCGATCTTATCACAGCGAATATCTATCGGCTGAAAAAAGGCATGAAAGATTTTGAGGCTGTGGATTACGAAACTGGCAAAACTGTCATAGTTTCCCTCGACGTATCGCGTACGCCGCAGGAAACGGCACAAAAGCTTTATAAGAAGATCAGTAAGTTGAAAACCGCATCCGCAATCAGCGCGAAAAAGCTGGCAGACGCCCGTGAAGAGGAAGATTTTCTGGAAGGAGCGCTTCACTTTACAGAGAATGCGGAAACGCCTGAGGATATTGCCGATATCCGGCATACACTTGTGCGTGCGGGATATCTTTCCGCTCCCCCCAAAAACAAAAAAGAGCCGGAAGTTCAGTCTCATCCTCTTCGTTTCAAATCCCCCAGCGGTTATGAAATTTATGTCGGAAAAAATGACAGGCAAAACGACCAGCTCACTATGCGTACCGCTTCAAAAGACGATATTTGGTTCCATACGCAAAAGATTCCCGGTTCACATGTGCTTCTGGTCACAAACGGTGTACCGCTTGACGATATTGACGACGAAACCATCGTCATGGCGGCCGAGCTCGCAGCGGCACACTCCCGTGCGCGCCAGTCCGGGAAAACCCCCGTCGATTATACGCAGCGGAAAAACCTCAAAAAACCGCCGTCCGCCCGTCCGGGTAAGGTAACTTATGACGACTATTTTACGGTCTATGTGGACGCACATAGGGGGGCCCTTTATATGCCCACGGAGGAAAACTAATGGATATCAGGGATGAAATCTATGATTTGTTCACTGAAGGAATCGACAGGAATGAAAACCGGAACCTTCCCATCCCGGATCGGTATATTATCAAGCGAGGTCATTCCCCGAATGGCTGGTATTCCCTTTCCAATAAAGACCGGATCCGCCTTCAGCTTTCGCCTGTAGCAGGCAGTTGGGATTATGTCCAGCTTAACGATCGCATGTTCCTATGGTATCATGGCAATATATTGAAAAAGTTGATTGCATATGCAGACTATCCTGACGAAAGTACGCGTGCTTATTTTGAAGGTGATTTCCACATCCCATCCATCATACGCCGCAGGATCCCGCCTGTCGTGCTGACGCGCAAATATTGTAAAATCTGTGCGGATAACCTTCTTGGGCGGGAAATACGCAGTTTTTATGTCAATCTCGGGGCAAAAGATGCTGGGGAAGGATTTTACGATATACGTTTATATGACAAAAAGCTTTTCTTTCACAGCCCGGTGCCCCAAAGAATCGACGCTATCTGGCCATTTAATAAATGGTTCCAACGTGGACTTCGTTTCCATGCGCCGTGCTATCTGTCATTATCGGAAACAAAAGAGAGCCGCAGCTAAATCCGCGGCTCTTTTTCTGTTATACTATTTTACTGGAAGTTTCCTGCTTCCCGGTTTTATGAGCGGTATGTCCGTTTTGCAGATTGGGCATTCATCCGGTTCGTAGGATTTGACTTCCATGGAAAGTACCGCACGGAAGGGTACGCCAAAATCCACTCCACCCGCACTGCGGTCAACGACGCTGCCTACGCCGACAACTTCGGCTCCCATTTCCTCAAGCAGCGCAATCACTTCTTTCACAGAGCCGCCTGTCGTGACGACGTCTTCCGTCACAAGTATCTTTGCTCCCGGTTCCACGGTAAAACCGCGGCGCAAAGTCATTTTTCCGTCTTCACGCTCTGCAAAAATATTTTTTACACCAAGCTGGTGCGACATTTCATAAGCCATAATAATTCCGCCAATCGCCGGCCCCACCACAAGGTCGATCTTCATATCTGAGAATTGCTCTGCAAGCTGTGCGCAGATCTTTTCCGATACATCCGGATACTGAAACAGTTTTGCGCACTGCATATATTTATCCGAATGCCGCCCTGATGTCAGTAAAAAATGGCCTTCCAGCATCACTTCTTTTTCCTTAAAAATCGCAATGATTTCTTCTTGTGTCATCATGTATCAATACCTCTCCTCATTCTATATTCAGCGAACCAGTCAAGTCTCCGATCCGTTCCAATCCTATTTTATCTGCAAATTGCTCCAGTTCAAATCCAATTTCTTTCGCTGCCGATGGGTTGCGCATCGTAGCAGTTCCAACCATCACAGCGTCTGCTCCAGCGATCATAAATTCGGCGGCATCCTCTCCCGTCATGATTCCGCCCATACCAATAATTGGCAGTCCGAGGTTCGCACGATAGACTTCCCATACCATCCGCAAGGCAACAGGCTTCACCGCAGGACCGGAGAGTCCCCCTGTAACATTGGCAAGAACCGGCTTTCTGGTGACTGCGTTAATTGCCATCCCGGTGATGGTATTAATCAGAGACAGTACATCTGCTCCGCCATCCGCCGCAGCCTTCGCCATATCCGCAATATGGGTCACATTAGGCGTTAATTTCACAATCAGCGGTTTTTTGGAAACTTTTTTAACTTCCTCCACTACGCCGCGCAGCGTCTTTTCATCTGTTCCAAAGTTGACGCCGCCATGCTTTACATTCGGACAAGATACATTGACCTCAAAAAGATCGATTCCAGTATCATTCAGGCGCTCGGCAACATAAATATAGTCTTCCACACATGCGCCCGCAATGTTGGCAATCTTTACGGTATCAATCTCTTTTATCCGAAGCCACGTTGTCCTCAAAAACTCATCAACTCCAGGATTTTGGAGCCCAACCGAATTCAGTACCCCACTCGCCGTCTCCGCGATACGAACAGGCGGATTCCCCAAACGCGGTTCCCGTGTCAGCGCCTTCAAGGCAATCCCGCCCAGCCGGGAAAGATCCGTATAAAGTGCATATTCCTCGGCAAAACCAAACGTCCCTGAGGCGGTAACGATAGGATTTTTCAGCTCTACGCCCGCTATATTTACACGCATATCAGTCATAAAGCGAATCCACCTCCCGGATATTAAAGACAGGTCCTTGCAAGCACACCTTCTTGTATTGGCCCCCAACCTTGCACACGCAGGTCGCACAGCCTCCGGTTCCGCATCCCATATGCTGCTCCAGGGAGACAAACGTAGGAATCTCTCCCACCACCTTTGCAAGGGATTTGAAAAACACATGCGGCCCGCATGCAAGAATCACATCCGGCGGCCCGCTTTCTTCAAGCTCTGCACGCAATACGTCGGTGCAAAAACCACGGATACAATAGCTGCCGTCGTCGGTTGTAATATGTGTTTTGGCAAACAATTCAAAGTCATGTGCCTCGTACACGCATTCCCGGCTGCGATATCCCAAAAACGCCGTATATTCCCGATCCGGATATTTGCAGTAAAGCGATTTCAAGGGAGCAATTCCAATTCCGCCTCCAACCAACCATACCCGTTTCATATCGCCCGCAAGCTGGAAACCATTTCCCAGCGGCATCAGCACATCGAGCATGTCTCCCGCGCGAACAAGCGAAAGGAGTCTGGTTCCTTTGCCAACGGCATTATAGGCCAGATGAACTTCCTTTTTTTCGAAGTCCACATAATTGATGCTGATCGGCCTGCGCAGCAAAAGATCCTTTGCATGTGGTATTTCAATGTGGGCAAACTGCCCGGGACGATAAATCCGCAAAAAATCCTCTGTGCACGTAAGCCTCATCAAATAGGTGTTTTGTGCAATCAGTTCGTTTGCAAGAACCTTCTCCGTAAAATGCTTTTTAATCATGACCTTCTCTTCCTGTCAATGAGCTCGATAAATTCGTCGAACAGGTAGGCCGTATCTTCCGGCCCAGGCGCAGCTTCCGGATGGA
The DNA here is from genome assembly GCF_014287795.1 of Christensenella tenuis. Lineage (GTDB taxonomy): Bacteria > Bacillota > Clostridia > Christensenellales > Christensenellaceae > Christensenella > Christensenella tenuis. Next base: position 213,662 of record NZ_JACOON010000001.1, on the reverse strand, counting down.
ATTGGACTGTGAACATCGGATACCCGATATATTTTACGCCCTCAATCGTCTGATCATTCCAATTTTTGTGCGAAACGACCGCACATGCCGGAAGCGAACGGCTCATAATCGTATAGCCGTGATTCTGCGAAGTAATATATACTTTATTTTTCTGCATATCCTTTACAGGATGGTTTGCTCCCCGATGGCCATATTTCAATTTCTCCGTATCCGCTCCCATGGCAAGGGCAACAAGCTGGTGTCCGAGACAGATGCCAAAAATCGGCAGCTTTCCAATTAGCTGCTTTAGATTTTCAATGATCTCTGTGTTTACCTTTGGATCCCCCGGCCCATTGGTTAGCATAAGGCCGTCAAAGTTCCCCTCAAGAATTTCCTGCGGGTCTGTCCTGGCTGGGAATACCGTAAGTCCGCATCCGCGTTTTTCAAGGCTGCGGAGAATATTGCGTTTCAGGCCAAAATCAAGCACCGCTACCTTGCGCTCTCCCACACAATATTGATATTTCTTCGCACAAGTCGTTTTGTCCACCGGCCGTTCTACTTCAAATACCTTCATCTCTTCAATCTGGTGGACGGACGGAGGAACCTGCGTGATGATGCCATGCATCGTTCCCTTATCGCGCAGCTTCCGTGTCAGCTCACGCGTATCGATCCCCGCGAGACCAACGATATTATACCGTTCCAAATACTCTTGCAAGGTCTCCCTGCAATTCCAGTTGGAAGGCTCTTTGCAAAGCTCACGCATAACGAAGGCACGTACCTGCGGTCCGGAAGATTCCGAAATTGCCTCGTCAATGCCGTAATTCCCAATCATTGGATACGTCATCGTCACAATTTGGCCGCAATAGGACGGATCGGTCAGCACCTCCTGATATCCCGTCATACCCGTGTTGAATACAACCTCCCCCATAATATCAATTTTCGCCCCGAAGGATTCTCCTTTGAATATTGTTCCGTCTTCCAGTGTCAGATACGCCATTATTTTACGCTCCCTTATTCATCGTATGAAATTCCATTTTTATCAAAAGTATCAAGGATATCACGCTGCATTGCAAGCGTCGCTTCCCTCGCCGCTTGGTCGAAAGGCATCTTCGCATACGCCTCATTACGGTAAGCAGTCAGTATCGCACGCGAATTGTTCACGATTCCTCCAAGGCCCTTCCTGTCAAAATTCGGCAGCAGTCCTTCCGCACTGCCGCCCTGCGCCCCATATCCCGGAATAAGCACAAAAATGTGCGGATGCGTTTCCCGGATACGGGCCGCCTGCTGTGGGTACGTCGCCCCGATCACCGCCCCAATGGAAGAATAGCCGTAGATTCCAATGCATCCTTCTCCCCACTCTTGCACATAGTCTGCCATACGGTCATAAATTGTTTTATGCCCGAATTCAAGATCCTGTATTTCCCCCGAACTTTTGTTTGATGTTTTTACCAGTACGAAGATTCCCTTGTCATATCTTTTACAGTCTTCTACAAACGGGGCGATCCCATCCGTACCAAGATAGCCGTTCACCGTTGCAAAATCCGCATCGAAAACGGGAATTTCTTCTTCTCCAATCTTTGTCCTGCCAATATAAGCGCTTGAATATGCCGTAGCTGTCGCGCCGATATCATTTCGCTTTACGTCCGCAATCACAATAAGCCCTGCATTTTTCGCATAGCGGATCGTATCACGAAAAGCTTTCATGCCTTCGCAGCCATACATCTCGTAATAGGCGGCCTGTACCTTCACAGCCGGCACAATATCTGCAACGGCATCTACCAGCGCGCAGTTATACTGGAATATATTGTTCGCCGCATAGGTAAGAGCATCCGTCGAAAATTCATGGGATAAAAACTCCTGCGGAATATAATCAAATTTTGTATCGAGCCCCACGCAAATCGGGCTCTTTTTTTCTATAATCTGCTCAATCAGCTTGTCTATCATAGGTAAACTTCCCCTTCCTGATCGTATAGCATACGCGCCCCCTCAGTTCCATTCCCAGAAACGGACTGTTTTTCGCTTTTGAAGCAATCATATCTTTATTATACACGAATTTCTCATTTGTGTCGCATATCGTAATATCTGCGCATACATTTTTTTTGAGCTCACCGCCCGCGATTCCGAGAAGCTCATGTGGCCGTTTGGAAAGCAGCCTTGCGATATCTGTAAGCCCGATTATGCCCGGGCAAAGCAGATTTGTCACGGTAAGCGGAAGCGCTGTTTCGAAACCAATCATCCCAAAGGGAGCATCTTCAATTTCCCGCGCTTTTTCCTCTTCGCTGTGGGGTGCATGGTCGGTCGCAATCACATCAATCGTTCCATCGGCAATTCCTTGCCGCACGGCCAGCATATCTTCCTTTTCCCGCAGCGGCGGGTTTACCTTTGCATTTGGATTTCGATCCAATATCTTTTCATCCGTAATAGAAAAATAATGAGGGCCTGTCTCACATGTCACAGGTACGCCGTTTGCTTTTGCCCGCCGTACAAGCTCCACACTTCCCGCCGTGGATACATGGCAAATATGAATCGGTACGCCCAGCTTTTCCGCATAAAAGATATCACGGGCCGTCATTGTCTCTTCTATGGCACGCGGTATCCCGGCAATTCCTGCTTTGCGCGCATTTTCCCCGTCATGCACTACTCCGTTTCCGCGTTTGGCCAAATCTTCCTCGTGCAGCATCAGCAGCGCGTGAAGTTCCTTTGCGCGCCTCATTGCCGCAAGAATTATTTCATCCTCTGCAACGGGCATCCCGTCATCCGAAAAAGCTACCGCTCCTGCTTTTAGAAGCCCTGCAAAGTCCGTGAGTTCTTCCCCCCGCATGCCCCGCGTAACCGCGGCGACTGGCAGAACCTCTGCAAAACCTGACTTTTTCGCTTTTTCGATGATGTATCTTACAACCTCCGCGCTATCTGTCACAGGCTTTGTATTCGGCATGCAGCACACAGCGGTATATCCTCCCGCCGCCGCTGCACGCGTGCCGGTTACAATATCTTCCTTATGTACAAGGCCCGGATCGCGCAGATGACAATGCATCTCCAAAAATCCAGGGAACGCTGTAAGGCCGGCCCCGTCAATTACGCGGGCCGCATTTCTTGCAAGTCCCATTCCCATTTCCGTAATGCGCTCTCCTTCAATAAGGATATCCACATTTTTTTGAATACCGTCTGCATTTACAGCCGTGATATTTTGAATGAATATCGACATAAAACTCCTTTATAGAGAGAGCAGCGGGCGGGATATCCCGCCCGCTCCCCAGCCTAAATGTTCTTTGGAAGTACAATATTGAGTATAATTCCCGCAAGCGCGCTCAGGAAAATATTTGAGAGCGTAAACGATTCCGAGAACTGGATGCCGCCGGAAAGGCCGAGGCCAATAACCAGCATCAGGGAAACAATAATCAGATTGCGGCTGTGTGTAAAATCGAGCTTCGCTTCTGCCAGCGTCCGCAGTCCGATTGTTGCAATCATGCCAAAGAGCAGAATAGAAACCCCACCCATAACCGCGCCCGGTATAGAGCCAAGGAATGCGGTAAATACACCAAAAAAGCTGATGACGATAGCAAATACCGCCGCAATGCGCAGCGTAACCGGATTATAGTTTTTCGTTACGGCCAGAACACCCGTGTTCTCGCCATAGGTTGTATTGGCGGGTCCACCGAGGAAGCCGGCGACCATCGTTGCAATACCGTCACCCATCAAGGTTCTGTGCAGGCCCGGATCCTCCAGGAAATTTTTCCCAACGACAGCGCCGTTAGTCGTAATATCGCCGATATGTTCCATAAAGGTAACAATCGCAATCGGCGCAATAATACTGACGGATGTTAAAACGCCTGCAGGCTCCAGATCATGCGTCAGGAAGATGTTGAATGGCGGTACCTGAAATCCAAGATTCGCGCCATTCTGGAATCCGGAAAAATCCACCTGCCCCATCAATGCCGCGCAGATATATCCTACTGCAATGGCAATGATAATCGGTACTAGTTTGAAAAATCCTTTGGCAAAAATCGAGATAACTACCATCGTTACAACAACGATCAGCGCAATCACCCAGCGCATCCACAAAATATCCGCAACGCCCTCCGCTGCCGGTGCGGTAATGATATTGTTAAATGCCGTCGGCGCGAGTGTGAGCCCGATTACCATAATCATTGGCCCTGTTACAACTGGCGGGAAAATTGACATTACGCGTTTAACGCCCACGAGTTTTACCACAAGAGCAAGAATCAGGTACAGAGCGCCCGCCGCTATGATGCCAATGGCTACATACGGCAGCGCCGCCTGGTAAGCCGGGGATGCAAGATAGCCTTCTACCGACGGATCCACACCGCTAATCTGCGTCGCTACAATTACGATGACGCCAATAAATGCGAAGCTGGATCCCAAGAATACCGGTACTTTTCCCTTGGTAATCAGGTGAAAGATTAATGTGCCAATCCCGGCGCAGCAAATAGCTACCGCGGGATTGAGCCCCGTGAGAAGAGGAACCAGCACCGTTGCGCCAAACATAGCAAAAAGATGCTGGAATCCGAGAATCAGTTTCTTGCCGACTCCCTTTTGCTGGTCAAGTGAATTTTCCATATGATACCTCCCAATATAATATGAATGATAAAATGCATTCCCTTACCGCTGCTCTTTGGCTGCGGCATGGGTATGAAAAAACCTTATCTGCAGGATAAGGTTCAATCGTTGTTTTTGAGATCACAAATATCGACGCTCTCTTCCCCGTCAAATTCCGTGACCTTGACTGAAATAAGTTCATGAGCCGCTGTGGGAACATTTTTTCCAACAAAATCGGCGCGGATCGGCAATTCCCGGTGTCCCCTGTCTACCAATACGGCAAACTTAATAAAGTTTGGCCGTCCCATGTCCATAATCGCATCCATGGCAGCCCGTGCCGTACGCCCCGTATAGAGAACATCGTCGAATAGAACGATTCTCTTTCCATTTACATCGAATGCAAGGTTTGACGCCCCTACAACCGGCTGGTCGGAACCATGCGAAAGGTCATCCCGATAAAACGTAATATCAAGCGTCCCTATGGGAATTACAACCCGCTCAAATTCATGAATATATTCTGCAATCCGGCGGGCAATGGTTACGCCGCGCCGGGCAATGCCAATGAATACGAGGTCTTGTGCGCCATCCGTATTTTCGATAATCTGATGGGCAATGCGTTTTAACGTACGCTGCATTGTTTCCCTATCCATGATTGTCGTTTTCCTGTTGCTTTCCATCCCGTATTCCTCCCATTAAAAAAGCCTTCCCACATCATTTCAAGACGCAGCAAGGCACACAAAAACTAGCTTTGATATGTCACCTTACGGCCTCTCAACGGACCAGTTTAAAGGTATGATTTTCTTCCCATTCAGTATAGCAAATTTTATCCTAGGGTTCAATCTGTTTTTACATTTTTTTTAATTTTACAAGTATCGCCTTAAAATGTTCGGGCAAAGGTGCTTCAAATATCATTTTTTCACCTGTTTGGGGATGGATCAGTTCCAGCCTTTTTGCGTGCAAAAGCTGTCCGTCAAGACCATACCTATCTTTCTGTCTGCTGTAAACCGGATCGCCGACCACTGGATGTCCGATATGTTTCATGTGAACACGAATCTGATGAGTTCGTCCTGTTTCCAGTTCGCATTCCACAAGAGTATATCCTCCATAGCGCTCAAGAACCTTGTAATGCGTAACTGCCTGGCGCCCTCCTGCCCGCAGCACTGCCATCTTCTTTCGATCCCGCGGGTCGCGCCCGATAAGCGTACTGACCGTCCCGTTATCTGTTTTAATATTTCCATAAACAAGCGCAAGATAGATGCGTTTTGCTTCTTTTCGTGCAATTTGTTCTGAAAGCGCCTTATGCGCAATATCGTTTTTAGCAATCACCAGCAGCCCCGAAGTATCCTTGTCAAGCCGATGAACGATTCCGGGGCGCAGCTTTCCATTGATTCCCGAAAGATCGTTCATATGATACATAATCGCATTTACGAGAGTTCCATTATAGTTTCCTGGCGCAGGATGCGTCACCATGCCCTGCGGCTTGTTGATTATTGCAATATCGCCATCCTGATATATAATCTCAATCGGAATATTCTGTGGTTCTACCGATATTTCCTCCGCCTTGGGAAGATCAAGGAGAATCTCATCCCCTTCCTTCACTTTCACGCCTGCTTTTGTTCTGCCGCCGTTCAGTAAAATATACTCCCGGTCAATGGCATTTTTCAAAAAAGAACGCGAAAAATGCGGATATTTCTCCACAAGGTATGTATCCAGTCTTTGGTTCTCTGAAGAGTTAACTTTGCTTTTTAGTACCGTCATCTTCTATTTCCGCTTTTTTATGTTTATCCCAAAACCATAACACCCATATCCCCAGCATAATCGCACCAAATGTTACAAAGCAGTCCGCAACATTGAAAATCGCAAAATCCACAAAGGTAAACTGCATCATGTCGGTAACATACCCCTGTATGATTCTATCGATCAGGTTGCCGATTGCCCCGCCGGCAATAAACGCCATCGCAGCATTAAAGAGTTTGGAATTTACTTGTTTTTTATATTTAAACAAAAGAAAGATAACGACAGCCGCCATAACCGCAGAAAGCAGGGTAAGTATCCATGTTGCGTTGCTGAACATGCTAAATGCCGCTCCCGTATTCTGAACATGCGTAAAATCCATAAATCCTGGAATAAAGGTAACGCTTCCACCCACCGGAAGGTTTGCCACTGTAAAATATTTTGCAACCTGGTCCCCAATCACAATCGCCGCAATCAGCAGTATGTAAATCATATTCTGCACTCCATTTTTTATAGTCAAGGTGATTATACCATATTCCAGGCAAAAAAAATACCGCTTGCCAAACAAGCGGTATTGCAAATCATATTTCAATCGTCAATAATTTCATTTACAATTTCCTGAAGGTTCGCAGTACTTTGCTTAAAGTCATGCTCCGTCTCTTCTTTTGACTGCTTCAATATTTCGTTTAAATGAATCGACGTATTCTGCGAATCGCTGTCAATATCCGCTATCTGATTGGTCAGATTACTGATCGACTGGCTGATTTCCGTTGCCTGATGCTTCAATACAGCCTCATCATCCAGTTTAGATTCGGCATACGCCATTTGTTCATCCAAAAACAAGCGAAACCGCCGCTTATAGTCTGCAACCTGCTTTTCATAACGGCGAATTTCCTGTTTTGCCGCTTCCATACGCAGCTGTGTACTTTCAATTACAGTTTTTGCGTTCTGATTCGCAACGTCCATAATTTTCTGTGCCTGAAGCTCTGCCTTTTCAATATATAAGGTTGCATTCCGCTGGGCCGTGATCACAGTAGCCATCAGCTTTTCTTCCACATTTTCAAGCTTATCCGCTTTTTGTTTCAACCGCGCGACCTCGGATTTCAGTTCTTCATTCTTGGCGATAATATTTTCATTTTCTTCCAACAAAGATTCAAACTGCTTGATGATCTCATCCAGAAATTCATCAACCTGTTCCTGATCATAGCCATTGAATTTTTTTGAAAATTCTTTTTCCAGTATATCCTTTGGTGTGATGTTCATCGGTTTACCTCAATTACGATTGGTTCAGTCCCTCTCCAAATATCCGCCAAAGCCAAAATCATCAACCGATTCCGCCGCATTCGTAGATACATCGACATTGTACGGTGCAACCACAAAAATATTCCGTGCCGCTTTCCGAATATTCCCATTAAGCGCATAGACAGCGCCGCTCACAAAATCCAGAATACGCTGCGCCACATCGGTATCAAGTTCATCCAAGTTAATAATAATGGGCTTCTTTTCTTTCAAATTGTCGATGATACTTTGCGTATCTTCATAAGAGACCGGCTTGTAAATCAATACCCGTACCTTGCTCGTATCCGGGATCCCGATTACTTTCCCTGTATCCCCTCTATGCTCCCGGGCTTTTTTGTTGAACTTTTTCTCTTCTACCGGAGCTGGCTCATAGTCGTCCGGTGGGAAACTCATATCATCATCCATCATTTCCTGATCCTCATATTCATCTTCGTATTCTTCTTCATCTGTCGGTTCTAATCCGATAAAAGAAAGCAACTTGTCTCCAATTTTAGCCTTAGCCATGCATCAAGCCTCCTACTTATTTATAAATTCTGCTGCCAAAAATGGCCGTGCCTACGCGTACCATATTTGAGCCTTCCAGAATTGCGTCCTCATAATCGTTCGACATTCCCATAGATAAATACTTAAATCCCGGAAAGTCCTTCTTCTTTGCATCATACAGCGTCTTCGCCTGTGCGAAAATCTTTCGCAAATACGTTCTATCCTCCGTGTAGGGCGCCACTGTCATAAAACCCTTTAAGCAAATCCGGTCAAAATCCGCAATTTCATCCAGAAAAGCATCCACTTGTTCTAAATATAAACCGGATTTACTCTCTTCTTTCGCAATATTTACTTCTATCAACGCATCAATTGAAGTATTTTTCTTCACACATTCTTTCTGCAATTCCTGTGCCAGCGAAAGACGATCCAAAGAATGTAATAACGCTACTCCATTATTAATTATATACTTAACTTTGTTCGTTTGCAACTGTCCAATCAAGTTCCATTTGATATCGCTGGGCAATGCTTCACTCTTTTTCAGATATTCCTGTACACGGTTTTCACCAAAGCATCTCAATCCCTCACGATAGGCAGCCTCTACCGTTTCTGTATCCACTGTTTTTGACACGGCAACAAGCGTAACATCTTCCGCCTTGCGTCCCGCTCTGTCCGCGGCAAAAGCAATTTTCTGCCGCACTGCCGTAATGTTTTCTGAAAGTCCCATCTTACACCTCTACATGCTGGCGTTCAGCCAACAAGCTTTCCCCTTCCACCGGGGTAATAATCGCATTTCCATCTTTAATAATATCTACTGTCACAGGAACAAAAGTTTTATCCCGCCCTACGACTACGTAAACTCCAGTTACTCCATCCTTTTCCTTCAGCGCTTTTTCGGGAACTTTTAGTCCTTCAAACTGGGTAAACACCCTCGCTTCCGTCCTGCGTACATTCAGAAGCTCCCCGATGTCATCCGAAATTTCTATCACATAAAGGTAATCGTTTTCTTCTTTCACCGTCCCTGATACAACGCCCTGATATTGCCGCGCAACATAATCGTCAAATGCAACAGAAAACTCCCTGTCATTGGTAAATTCCGGAATCTCCGTCTCGGACTGGACTACCAAATACCATTTAAAACTGTTCACCAGACGGTAAACAGGTTTTTCAGCTTCCTCATCCTGAGACGTCTGCACACTCGTTGTTCCATTCAGGATATCTACAATATCCGCCGATTTTATATTTTCGATATTGGCTGCATTCAACGTATCCTCCGCTCCGTCGAAATAATAACTTACTACGCCTGCCGACGGAGCTGTCAATTGTTGCCTCCAGTTGTTAACCCGCCCTTGAATTTCCTCTTCCTGTGTATAAAATTCCTGTAATTGCTGATCTGCAGATACGTTGTCTTTCAAATATTGCTGTTTCTGTGCCATCAGGGCTTTAAGTTCACGTTCCGCGGTGACAACATCACCTTCTGCCGCGCCATTTATAATATTACGAAGCTCCACAGCTTTCGCTGTAATCTGATTTTGTAAATTTGTTAATTCCTCTGACTCGAAACCATTTTCCTGATACTGCTCAATCTTAGTCTGGTAATCGATCAGATCGTTCATTACTTTTTCGTTATAGCCCCATTTATATACTTCCATCACAGGCGCTTCCGCTTCTACCCGTTCACCCTCGGCTGCGATATAATTCGCTTTTCCATAGTTCTGCGCGGAAATAACCTGTTCATCCCTCACGACAACAACCGAGACTTCCGCCTCGAAAGGAATCGCGCCCCGCTCCACTTCCACCGTTTGCAGATTAAAAATAAAAAAGAGAACGACAACTGCAACCACTGCGATAGCGCCAATAAATAGGTAAAATTTAGTGTTTGCACGTCTTCTCCGTTTAATTGCCATATCGGAATCCTTCTTCAAATTGTCTCAATACTACCATATTCAGTAGCTACGGATGTATTATACCACAATTTGAAGAATTATCATAGCTTTAATGTCACATCCACTGTATTTCCACTCTCACTATAATGGAAGCTGTCCGTCATCATTTTTACCAAATAAACGCCGCGCCCGTTTTCATTCATCAAAAATTCTCGCGTCGTTACATTCCTGGAGACCACAGGACCTGTCTCAAAACCGCTTCCATCGTCTGCAAGCACGATATGCAGCCCGTCTTGCCCATATTCTGCCTGAAGCTTTACTTCATTCGCATCAGAATATTTAAATATATTAACTACCAGTTCGCTTAGAACGAGGCGAATACGGTATTCCTGTTCGTCATCAAGCTTTTTCTCCCGCTCTACTCCTCTGATAACCGAACAGATCGCTTCATTTAGTTCATTCAGACTGAATAACTTTTTCCTTACCAGCAAAATTCCATACCCCTGATACTTTTTTCTAAGGTATTCATACCCCCAGAAAAAAACGACTAACGAAACAAATGTAAAAAAATTTTGAACATGTCAAACCAGCCGGTATTCCAGCGCTATACAGCTCCCTATTTTTTGTATACCATTGCCAATTTGTTAAGGATTTTTCGTTCCATACGCGATACCTGCATCTGTGAAACGTTCAGCATATCAGCAACTTGCTTTTGCGTTTTATTTCCAAGATAACGCTGTTCAATAATTTTTTTCTCCGTGTCGTTCAAAAGACTCATACAATAATTGATAAAATCATGGTTCTCTACATGTTCAAAACTTGCGTCTTCCTGCCCCAGAACATTTCCAAGGGAAAAATTTTCGCTGTCTGCCGCAAGCGCGCTGTCGAGAGACAAAATGTTATCTGCCTGCTGCATTTCAAGCACTTCAAGCACACGCTCCACCGAAAGATCCATCTCCGCCGCAATTTCCCGTGGCGATGGTTTTCTTCCATTCCGCGCCATATATTCCTGCGTATACAATTTTATTTTTTTCAGTTGTTCCGTATCCCTGCGCGGAAGGCGCATGACCCTCGACGAATCCCGGAAATAATTCTTAATTTCCCCAATTAGGGAGGGAGTCGCGTAACTCGAAAACTTGATTTCCCGTTCCGGTTCAAAACGTTCAATCGCTTTCACGAGCGCAAGGCTGGCAACCTGAAAAAGATCTTCATAGTCTACGCCCCTGCCTGCGAATTTTTTTGCGGCAATCTCTGCAATATACAGATACCGCTCAATCAGTATATTTCTGATGTCAACATCGTGCTCTTTCACATATAATTTAAACAGCTCGTCGCTGTCCATCTTTGTATAATCTGCCACTGAAAACTCCTCGTCTTTTACGCTGCCGGCCTTTTGCCAAATGAAACCGACCTCAGCATTCCGTCTTCTTCCTCAAACTCCGCATCGTCGCTTAAAGACTGGATCATCAACTTGCTGATTTCTTCACTGAATCCCGTGCATTCAACACATTCTTCGCATACGACCTGCCGCCCTTCTCCACGCACTGTAACAGATACGTGGTCGCCGCAGTCCACCACGACTTCCAGAATCTCGCTTTTTTGTCTGCACAGGAATAAAATACAAGACTCCGCAACGCATGTTTTCAAATCTTCGATTTCGTCAACATCATATGCGCTGTTGCACGCAATTCCTGCCACAGCGAGGCGAATTGCCTTCAAATATTCCCGTTTTGCCGGGAACTTCATTCTTACCGTATCAGTCATTATTCAGCCACCTCAATTTTAAATACATTCGTCAGGCCCGTCACATCAAAAATTTTGAACAAATAGGGTTTGAGTGCCTTGATCTCCATTATGCCGCCATACTCTTTTACTTTCTTCAGGATACTGACAAGAACGCCAAGTCCTGTGGAATCGATATACCGCAGCTCCACGCAACTGATCGAAACATCCGTTTTGTTTTCTTCGAGCGCCTCATCCATCTGCCGCTTAAAGTCATTGACGCTGTTCAGGTCGAGATCTCCATTTAAGTCTACCAAAATTTTGTTTTCTTGGTCATCGAATTTTACTTGAATATCCAAAACTATACCTCCGAAATAATAGGTCATTTTTATACCTCTTATTGATAAACATCCAGCGGTTTCATTAAACGAAAAAAACAGGGAAAATCACTTTTCCCTGTTTTTTTACTTTTTCACTTGTTTCAAACAATGCCCTGGGCCATCATGGCATTCGCAACTTTTTTAAAGCCTGCAATATTTGCCCCTGCCACAAAATTATCTTTGAAACCGTATTCTGTGCTGGCTTCCTCACACTGCTTATAAATATTGATCATAATCTGATGTAGTTTTTCATCAACTTCTTCGAACGTCCACGGAAGACGCATACTGTTTTGTGTCATTTCGAGGGCCGATGTCGCAACACCGCCCGCATTTGCCGCCTTTCCGGGTGCAAACAGGACGCCTGCTGACTGGAAGACCTGTGTACCTTCAATCGTTGTCGGCATATTTGCGCCTTCGCCCACTGCATATACACCGTTTTGCACAAGAATTTTAGCGGATTCTTCATCAAGTTCATTTTGCGTCGCGCAGGGAAGCGCAATATCACACTGAATTGTCCAGATTCCTTTGCATCCCTCATGATACTCGGCACTCTTTACGATGTCGGCATATTCCTTAATCCGGCCGCGGCGCACTTCTTTAATTTCTTTTACAACGTCAAGCTGAATTCCATTCGGATCGTAAACATATCCGGATGAATCCGAAAGCGCCACAACCTTCGCGCCATACTGCTGCGCTTTCTCAGTTGCATAGATCGCAACATTGCCCGATCCTGAAACAACAACCTTTGCATCCTGGAAAGACTTTCCTTTTGCCTCAATTACTTCTTTCATGAAATAAACAAGACCATAGCCGGTTGCTTCCTTGCGGGCAAGGCTCCCGCCATATTCAAGGCCTTTGCCCGTGAGAATCCCGCTGTACTCATTCCTGATTTTTTTATACATCCCAAACAGATAACCAATTTCGCGCGCTCCTACGCCAATATCACCCGCCGGTACGTCCGTATCCGCTCCAATATGCCGATAAAGCTCCGCCATAAAAGATTGGCAAAAGCGCATGACTTCGTTATCGCTTTTCCCCTTCGGGTCAAAGTCGCAGCCGCCTTTGCCGCCGCCAATCGGCGTACCTGTGAGGCTGTTTTTAAATACTTGTTCAAAGCCCAGAAATTTAATAATGCCAAGATTCACGGACGGATGGAAACGCAGGCCGCCTTTATACGGACCAATTGAGCTGTTGAATTGAACACGCATCCCGCGGTTTACATGCACATTTCCTTGGTCGTCTACCCACGGTACACGGAACATAATGACCCGTTCCGGTTCAACAAGCCGCTCCAGAAGCGCTGCTTTCTCATATTCCGGATGCTTTGCAAACACCGGTTCAAGCGTTCCCAGTACTTCTGTGACTGCCTGTATAAATTCCGGCTGATCGGCATTTTTTTCTTTTACCTGATTTAAAACATTCTGTACATAAGACATTTCATAAACCTCCATTGCTTTATCTTTTTCTTTAATCATTACTTTGACATTATATCAGCAATAAAATTCAAAAACAAGTAATTTCAAACGATTTTTAGCGTTTATTTTTTATTTTTCTGCAATTTTTCTTTTTTTTCTTTCATATTTTGTAGCAAAATGTATCAAACTTGCCTTTTGAAACATAATTTGCTACAATAATTATATTCAAAGTTGTTATATTGGTGGGGACCAATAAATGCGGAGGCAGCACTGCTTATGCGGTGTTGCTTTTGTTTTTGGCAAAATTCTTTCGTTGTCACACTGGCTCGCTATAGTGTATAATGAAACTGATTTTTATGGAGAGCAGCAATGAAGGTAGAGTGGAATAAAAAATATACGACCATTGCCGTCTATACCATTATTGTGGCGGCTATTGTCACAATGATCGTCTTGTTTTTCCTGAATATTCAATTTTTCGGCAGCGCCATCGCCGCTTTTTTCATGATATTAATGCCTTTTATCGTCGGTTTTTGTATTGCCTATCTTTTGGTGCGCCCCTGCCGTTTCGTAGAAAAGCACTGGTTTTCTTTCATTGAACGCAGGCGGCCTCATCCGCGTTTACGGCGTTCTCTTTCTATCTTCATTGTAATTATGATTGCATTCGCAATTTTTGCATTGCTGATTTATTTTATTATTCCGCAGGTTGTCGCAAGCCTTACGATGTTGTTCAACAATATTCCCATGTATCTGGATGAACTTCAGGGATCGGTAGTAGGTCTGCTTCAATCCTGGAATCTGTATACACCTGAAGTGGCAGAACAAATTGCAAACCTGCGCAGCACGTTGCTTGACCTGACATCCTTTTTTGATAAATTGATAGAGAGCCTGCCCAGCATGCTTACAAGTGTAGGAACAGGACTGTTTAACTTCTTTGTCGGCCTTATTGTCAGTATTTATGTCGTTTTTGCCCGCGAGAAATTTAAACGGCAGGCCAAAAAACTGACATACGCTTTATTTACTCCGGGTTTTGCTGACAAGTTTCTCGATGTGTTGCGTTATTCCAATAATGTATTTCTTGGATTTATTAACGGAACCTTAATTGATGCAGCCTTTGTTGGAATTACTACCTTTATTTTCATGACAGTCTGTGGGCTGCCCTATGCCTTGCTGATTGCAGTTATCATTGGATGCACCAATATCATTCCCTTCTTCGGGCCCTTTCTCGGCGCCATACCAAGTGCAGTTATCCTACTGATTGTCGATCCATTGTATGCGCTTATATTTGTTATTTTTATTCTTATTCTGCAGCAAATTGACGGAAATATCGTGATGCCGAAAATCGTGGGCCTGAACATCGGTATGTCTGCCTTTTGGGTGCTTTTTGCACTCATTCTTTTTGGCGGTCTATTTGGATTCTGGGGTATGTTGCTTGGCGTACCTGTTTTTACAATCATTTATTCCCTGATCAAAACATGTATCAACCGTTCACTGGAGAAAAAAGGGATTCCTCCCCAAAAATATAGTTATCCCAAGGATATCATTGAAAAAAATGGCGGAAAGAAAAAACGAAAAACAGAGCGCCAGTCAAATAATAAATCGTAAAAATACCCTCCGGTAATCATGAGTGCCGGGGGGTATTTTTTCATTTTACTCCGGCTTTAAGAGATCTTTACTCCAACAATTTCCTGTCCTCTCGTTCCTACAACCAACATATCCTCAAAGACAGCTGGTGAAGCCTCGATATTAGCTCCAAAATTCAGGCGCGAAATCAACGTTCCCTTGCGAGCGTCGAGCAGGTCCATGTCCCCCGCTGAATTGCATACGATAAGATACGCATTTCCCTCACGATCGTAAATATCCACCGGCGAACTCCACACATATTTTCCTGTAGGATACCGCCAGACCTCTTCTCCTGTTTTTTTATCGAGCGCAACCAAAAGGCCGGTACGTACCTGCGGTGTACGCGCAACTGGAAAAATGACGAGATCAGAAATCCCCTTTTTTCCATTGATGCAGGTCGCCTGTATCCCCCCGGAAATGCCTGCAACCGTATTGCAAAGGTAAGTATGCTTCCATACATATTCCCCTGTAATTGCATTGATCTTAAAAATGGGAACGTCGCCGAGCTTTAATCTGCGGCTCGCCGTCCAGTGCAGCGATGTTGCAATGTAAATATAAGGAATGTTTTCTTCCACACTGAAAACCGGTGAACCATTCGTGTCATCTACCACATCTTGAGCCCACATAATTTTCATGGTATTGATATCAATACACATCAAATTACCGCCGTTATCCGCAATATAAAGGTAGTCATTCCACATCACGCCGCTGTCTTCCATCCCCAGCCAATAGCTCTGTTCGCTGGAACGGTAGGTTTTATAACGCAATTTCACGATTTCAGAAGGAGAAATCGAAAGTTCACCTGTCTCACGATTGAATTTTGTATTCAGCTTCATTGTATACAGAATTCCGTTTTCACCGGGAGCAATCAATGTATCCGCTTTTTCCGCAACAAGCACCGAACTATCATAGCCATGGAATTTACGCAGTGCGAAAGGATCGTGCGCGCCAAATTCATACAGCTTTTTGCAATCAATCAAGCTGTAAATAAAACCACGGGCCGGCTCATCCCCACAGGAATCTCCGGGGCCGAGGTACAGCATGGGAATACCGCGCGGGTCGAGTGCTCCAGCTCCTTTGAAAGGTAGTCCTACAAAAAGATCGTCCCGCGTTTTTTCGCCGTCTTCGATGTCAATAAAATAGACGTTTCCATCCATTGTGGAATAGATCGCTTCCGTAAGACCTTCCTTTTGCTTTTTATGCGGATAGATGTTCATAAGCATACGCAGCTCTGCAGGCCAGCGCACAATGAGCGGCTGCCCGGTCCAGCCGCTTCCTGTCCAAAAACCTTTTCCATATCCTTTTTGCAGCCTTCCGGTGGAAACAGACCACTTTTTTTCTAACCTTTGCGGCTGTGAGGAAAGCGTTCCAAAGGCTGCACCGCTTCTCAGATTATTTCCGCGGAAAGTTACGATACCCTCCAATTTCGTATAAGGTTCTTCCATGGGAAAGGTGATCGTCTCCGGCCTGTGATAATCCTGCCTTATTGCTCCATCCACTTCAAGATCACATTCAATTCCCAAATCTTCCTGTGCCGTCCCCTTGACCGCATGCGGCCTGTCGGATAGGCTGCTTTTTTCCACTGCTTCATAACGGTATACCTTGTCGAACCGCCGAAACATCCGCAGAAAAAAGAGTACCACCGTATCCAGCGCCATCATAAATATCCGAAACCAACGACTTGTTTTCATTTATTTCACCTCACCACAAACCTTAGGCCACTCATTTTTGTTCATTTAGCAGCTTCTTTTTCAGATTATAAAGCCCGTCCGACAAATCTACTTTATAGAGGTGCGGGCGTTTGATCCGTCTGAATTCATCCCAGAAGCTCGCCATATCCTTTTTGGCATATTCCTGTATTTCTTTCAGGGACGGTGATTCGTAAACCTGCTTTCCATCCACGAATACCGGCACAAGCAACTCTCTGATCTCGTAATCTGTCAGCGTCATTTTTTTCCATGTTTCAATTGGATCAAAAATTGTAAGGGATTTACTGGCATCTATCGTTTCATTCCCGAGCATAATCAGATCAGCAATCGCCATATGGTCCTTTTTGCCGTAAATACGTACGACTTTTTTAATGCCGGGGTTGGTAATCTTCCATACGTTTTCACTAATCTTAAGTTTAGGGACGACTTGTCCGTTTTCCACATTTGCGCTCAACTTATATACGCCTCCAAGGGCCGGATGATCATGCCCGGTGATCAACCTGGTTCCTACGCCCCAGACATCGATTTTTGCCCCCTGCTGCTTAAGATCCGCGATGGTGTATTCGTCGAGGTCACTCGACGCAAAAATACGCGCATTGGAAAATCCCGCGTCATCAAGCATTTTGCGCGCCTGCTTGGAAAGGTAGGCAAGGTCCCCTGAATCAAGGCGTACGCCCACCGGCTCATATCCTTTTTCCCGCAATTCCCGGAAGACGGTGATTGCGTTGGGAATACCGCTCTTAAGCGTATCATAAGTATCTACAAGAAGCATGCAGCCCGTTGGAAACGTGTTTGCATAAGCACGGAAGGCAGAAAGTTCGTCCGGAAAGCTCATAACCCAACTATGGGCGTGCGTTCCCGCCGCAGTAGCTCCAAACATCTGGGCTGTAAGAACATTCGATGTAGAACTGCAACCACCTATAATCGCGGCGCGCGCCCCATAGATTCCAGCGTCCGGCCCTTGGGCGCGCCGCAGTCCAAATTCCAGAACCGGATCTCCTTGGGCCGCATAAACTACCCTGCTCGCCTTGGTTGCAATCAGCGTCTGATGGTTTACGATATTCAGGAGCGCAGTTTCTACGAGTTGTGCTTCACTGATGGGCGCGCTCACGCGTACCAAAGGTTCCATAGGGAATACCACTGTTCCTTCCGGAATCGCATAAATTTCTCCGGTAAAACGGAACCCCCGCAAATATTCCATAAACTCTTCGTCAAACAGGTTCAGCGAACGCAAATACTCGATATCTTCTTCCTCGAACCGTAAGTTGTTAATCAGGTCTATCACCTGTTCGAGTCCCGCGCATATCGCATAATTGGTTTCATCTCCCTGACGACGGAAAAAAAGATCGTACACAGCTTTCTCGCCGTGCTTGCCGGCCTTAAAGTATCCATACATCATCGTCAGTTGATACAGGTCCGTCATCATCGTCAAATTTCTCACAATACACACCTCTTGCAATTAAAATTTAAGGGCGGAAAAATCCGCCCGTGTTTGTTCCCTTCTTATGCTTCCGCTTTTTTGAAATTTTTGCAATACCGCCCCTCATAAAGCACATCTGGTTTATTTCGTTTGCGCATAAAAAGGATGTACGCAATACCTATAATCACCAGTATCAAGGAGAGCAATTGAGATACCGGCATTCCAAAACCGGTTTGCAGTGTAGATATACGGATTCCCTCGATCCAGAAACGTCCAATCCCATACCCGATTAAATACATGGCGAATACGTTTCCATCATGCTTCGCCCTGCGTGCATAGAGAAGCAACAGTACCATCACACCGAGATCCCACATGCTTTCATAGAAAAACGTTGCCTGCACCCATTGGTTAATAACCCATTCCGTTCCGGTAAAACGTTCTTCGATATAAACCGCATATGGAAAAAATTGCAACTTGGGATCCGTCACAATATTCCCAAATGCTTCTTGGTTTACAAAGTTACCCCAACGGCCGATTGCCTGGCCCAAAACCAAACCAGGCGCGCAAATATCAAGCAGCCTTCCCAACGGAAATTTCCGCCACTTCGATAAAATGAGCGCCGCCACTACCCCGCCGATAATGGCCCCATAAATGGCAATTCCACCATTCCATACGGCGACAATCTCCTCCGGATGCTGGGAATAATAATCCCATTCAAACGCAACATAATAAATACGCGCACCTACAATGGCAAGCGGCAAGGCCAATATCATAAAGTCGACCAGCAGTTCCGACGTATACCCGCGCCGCTTTGCCTCGTGGACCGCCAAAAGCACACCTGCAACGATCCCTATTGCAATTAATATGCCATACCAGGCAATATCCAGTCCTTCGATCCCAAACAGATTGTGAATTGCTATCTTGTCCGGAGCACCCATCTATCTTTCCTCACGCGGTCTCAATTTTTGCCGCATCTTTCAGGTTTAGTTCTTCAATTGCCCATTCGCGCATTTTGAATTTCTGTATCTTCATACTTGCCGTCATCGGAAATGTATCAACGAAGCGTACATAGCGCGGCGCTTTGAAACGGGATAACCCGTTTTTTACAAACTCAATCATTTCTTCTTCCGTGGCCTCCGCGTCGTCTTTCAGAATAATGCATGCCAACACTTCCTCCCCGTAACGCTTATCCGGCACGCCGATTACCTGTACGTCGCGCACTTTATCATTTGTATACAGGAACTCTTCGATCTCCCGCGGATAAATATTCTCGCCGCCGCGAATAATCATATCCTTCAGGCGGCCTGTAATTTTAAAATATCCATCTTTATCCATGGTACCAAGATCCCCGGTATGCAGCCATCCATCCTGATCGATCGCCTGTGCCGTCGCCTCCGGCATTTTGTAATACCCTTTCATCAGGTTATAGCCGCGTGCAACGATTTCTCCTTGCGTATCGAATGGCGCGTCTTCGCCTGTTTCCGGATCAATAATTTTTGCTTCCACATGCGGAATTTTTTTGCCTACCGTCGCAACACGTACTTCAATTGGATCATCTGTGCTTGTCATTGTGATTGCCGGTGAGGATTCCGTCTGTCCATATGTAATCGTAATTTCCCGCATATTCATATCCGACATTGCACGTTTCATAAATTCAATCGGGCATGGCGATCCCGCCATAATTCCCGTCCGCAGCGTCGAAAAATCGTATTTCCCAAAATCCGGATGATCCAGCATAGAAATAAACATTGTCGGCACACCGTGCACTGCCGTACATTTTTCACTCTGGATTGCTCCCATTACCTTGAGCGGATTAAAATGGTCAATCAGTATCATCGATGCCGCGTGCGTATAAGCCGCCATCACGCCCAGTACACATCCAAAACAATGAAACAGCGGAACCGGAATACACAGCCTGTCTTCATGCGTCAATTTCATACAGTCGCCGATTGCCATACCGTTATTCACTAAATTATAATGCGTCAGCATGACTCCCTTGGGGAACCCCGTTGTGCCCGACGTATACTGCATGTTAATTACATCATGGATATCAAGTTCCCGTTTCCGCATTTCCAATTCTTCCGGGCTGACCTTGTCTGCAAACGCATAGATGTCGTTCCACTGATACATTCCCGGATGATTTTCCTCATCAAGGAAAATCACATTTTTCAAGTAAGGCAGGCGTTCAGAAGAAAGCTGCCCCGGTTCGGATTCCCGGAGCTCCGGGCACAAGCCGTAAATATGGTTTACATAGTTGTTATCCTTCACGCCTTCCATCATGATAAGCGTCATGGTATCGCTCTGCTTCAAGAGATATTCAAGCTCAAACTGTTTGTAATTCGTATTGACCGTGACCATCACAGCCCCCATCTTAGCGGTAGCAAACTGCGTAATCATCCATTCTGGATAATTGCTTGCCCAGATAGAGACCTTATCTCCTTTTTCAATACCCATCCCCATAAAGGCGCGGGCAACAAGATCTGTGAGTTCATTAAACTCCTTATACGAATAGCGGACGTCCAGATACGGTGAGACAAGACAATCCTGATCCGGATACAGCCCCGCTTGCTTCTCCAACAAATCGCCAATCGTTATTTCCATCAATGCAGACATATCAGTGCCTCCTTGAAAATTCATTCAAACTTAACTTTTTTATTTTATCAAAAAAGAATTCGTTACGCAACATGCGCCCCTAAAAGAATTTTTTGAAACAGCCGCGAAAAACAATGCTTGACAATCCTGCAAAACAATGTTACGCTTTTTACAAAATAAAACATTGTTTCATTTCGTTATATATGGGAACCCCTTTAGGGCCCCTGTATGTATGAAATGGTTCGTTTGAAAGCAGGAGCAGAAAAATATGAACACGGCAACTCATCTTATTTCGAAAAAAGATTTATTGCTTATGACGGGAATCTCTTATGGGCAGCTGTATCGCTGGAAGCGCCAGGGATTGATTCCTGAGGAATGGTTTTTAAAACAATCAGCGTATACAGGTCAGGAAACCTTCTTCCCACGCGAGCAGATTCTGAGCCGTATCCAATCTATTTTAGAACTAAAAGACAAGTATTCCTTTGATGAGCTTGCAGACCTTCTGTCTCCCAAAGCATCCGGAATTGAATTTTCATGGGATGAACTAAAAGCATTTCCTGAAGTAAACGGCGAACTCGTATCTGTCCTTCCTGCGAACCGGAAGTATACCTATTCCGACCTTGGTTTTTTCTCCGCCCTTTCTTCCCTTCCGCTTTCCGGGCAGGCGCGCGCAGAACTGGCTGAAAAAGCACTTCGCTCCCAGAGCCTCCATGCGGTAAAAAACTGTGCCGTTTTTTCCTGTGAAGAAAAAGTCCATTTTGCTTTTCTCAATTCTGTTGAAGGTCTCTTTCTGGATGATGGTCTGCATCTCATCGGCGTCTTCTCTCTGGAAGAAGAAACCGCCAAAATAAAAATGAAGTATAAGAAGAAATCTACAAATTTATAAGGATATCACAGGAGGACAATGTCATGCAAAATTTTTCTTTCAACGGAAAAGGTACGATGAACGGCGGAGAATATTCTACAGTTATTATTGACGGAATTGCGGAATGCACAGGCGGCCTGAAGGCGGAGCATCTTGATATTGACGGGATTTTTAAATGTGCCGGAGCAGTAAAGGCGGATGTAATCGAATGTGATGGCGTCGCCGAATTCAGCTCGGAAGTAACGGCCAAAAAATTTTCTGTAGACGGTGTCGTAAAAATGAAACGTCTGGGAGCAGATGAAATCAATTGCGATGGACTCATCAAAGCCGAAGGCGAAGTGTCGGCCGATATAGTACGTGTAGACGGCTGTATCAATGCAAAAGAGATTGTGGGCGATCATATCAGCATTAACCCGCGTTCCGGAAAAATTACAGGCTTGTTGACACGCAAGACATCTTGCATCGACCTGATCGAGGCAACAACCATTCATCTGCGGGGGGTTAGCGCGCAAACAGTAAGTGGAAAAGATATTACAATCGGGCCCCATTGCAAAATCAAAACGGTCGATTGCAATGGTACACTTTCCATCGATAAGAAAGCAAAGGTAGAGAATATCACCGGGGAATATTCCCTGAAATAGGACCGAGTGCGCAAAAATAACCGGTTTCCATGAAATTTATGGAAACCGGTTTTAGGTTCAAAGCCTTTTGAATGTTTCTCTTCCCGCATACATTGCCGCATCCCCAAGTGCCTCTTCAATACGCATCAGACGATTATATTTTGCAGTGCGGTCCGTTCGCGCAGGCGCACCAGCTTTCAACTGTCCTGTACCTGCCGCGACTGCAATATCCGCAATGCTGGTGTCTTCCGTTTCCCCTGAACGATGGGAAATGATCGCTGTATACCCGGCAGATCGCGCCATCTCGATCGCTTCAAACGTTTCGGTCAGAGTTCCAATCTGGTTGACTTTAATCAAAATAGAATTTGCCGCATGCTCCTTAATCCCCTTCTCAAGACGCTGCGTATTGGTAACAAATAAGTCGTCCCCTACAAGCTGAATAGGTACTTCCTGGGTCAGCCTTGTCCATCCTGTCCAATCGCGGTCGGCGAGGCCATCCTCAATCGAAAGAATAGGAAATTCATCTGCCAGCTTTTTCAAATGATCGATCAATGCGCCTGTATCCATCCGTTGCTTCCGTTTCGAAAGTATATACTCTCCGTCGGTATACCATTCGCTCGCGGCCGCGTCAAGCGCGATACCAATTTCATCGGTTGTATATCCCGCTGTTTCAATGGCCTCAATAATCGTATGAATAGCTGCTTCGTCACTTTCAAGATCCGGCGCAAAGCCCCCTTCGTCCCCTACGGCGGTTGAAAGCCCCTGCTTTTTTAAAAGTTTTCCCAAAGTATGATAAACCTCAACGCCCCAGCGAAGTGCTTCATGGAAGCTTGGCGCGCCAAAAGGAACAATCATAAATTCTTGAATATCAACAATATTGGAAGCATGTTTTCCACCGTTCAGGATATTCATCATGGGCACGGGCAGAACCCGGGCCATAGCCCCTCCGAGATAGCGGTAGAGGGGAACTTGCATTGCAGTGGCTGCAGCGCGGGCATTGGCGAGCGATACCGCCAGAATGGCGTTTGCGCCAAGGACTTCCTTATTTTTCGTACCATCGGCTTCAATCATGGCGTGATCAACAAGAACTTGCTTCGATGCATCCATGCCAATTAGAACAGGCGATATTTTTTCATCAATATTACGCACAGCGTTGAGGACTCCTTTTCCTTCAAACCGCGTTTCATCCCCATCGCGCAGTTCATGCGCTTCAAATATCCCGGTAGATGCACCTGAAGGAACGCTCGCCTTTCCTACAGCGCCGCATACAAGTTTAACCTCAGCCTCGACTGTCGGGTTTCCACGGGAATCCAGCACTTCACGGCCATATATGGAACTAATTTCAAATCCTGATTTCATCTTCTGCACTTCCTTTTTTTATTCTAAAAATAGATAAACACAAGTGGAATTCTTTATTCCCTTTTTTCAGTTGAAACTCCCTTTCACACGCTGCAAATTGTCCTGCTAAACAAAATATTTTAAATCAAGATGGCAAAATTAGGGTTTACAAGAGATAGCGATTATGATATTATAATACACGAAAATTAGATATTGTTTTCCTGGGGTGTGCGTTACGCTTTGTATTTTAAACCCACATTCTAAATTCGGGAATCTGGGTTTTGCAGCGGTGAGCAAGTCTGTTACGTGCAGAAAGCCTGAAGCTACGAACAGGATACCCACCTGCCGTGAGGCGGGTTTTAGAAGCAAGGCGGACGGCACTTTGGGGTAATTTTAAAAAGATAGCGGAATTGTGTAATGGTAGCACAAACGACTCTGACTCGTTTAGTTAAGGTTCGAGCCCTTATTCCGCTGCCACAACGGAACAGAAAATTTTGTTCCGTTTTTCTTTTGCCAAAATTTCCTTTTCGTCTTTTTCCCTTTTACGCGCTCGCGCCTCCCCTGCTTTCAATCGTTTTGGCTTCTTCCACGCACGAATGGCAGTACTTAACAAGATAGTATCTATTTAATATTATATACCTTTCTTAGATTGTATTATTTACTATTCTGTGATATAGTTGTTCAATCAAATAATTGTTTTGGAGGCTGTATGAAAAATCTATTTTGTCGTGCTATTTCTGTGGTATTGGTTACTCTTTTGGCTCTTCCTCTGTTTGTGGGGTGCTCCATAGGCACACAGCTTCCAAAACTCGATCCTTCTAATCCGGTATCCCTTGAATTGTGGCACTACTATAACGGTCCCCAAAAGGTTGCATTTGACGAAATGGTTGCCGAGTTCAATAATACGGTTGGCCTCGAAAAAGGGATTATCGTGGAGGCTTTTAACCAAGGAAGCACAAATGACCTGTTGACTAAGGTGGTCGATGCCGCTAATAAAAAAGTGGGCGCAGACGATATTCCAGATATTTTTGCGGCTTATTCAGACACCGCATATGAAATTGACCAACTAGGGTTGGTGGCTGATCTCGATCCATATTTTACAAAGGACGAACTCGCCGAATATGTTCCCTCTTATATTGAAGAAGGCCGTTTTGACAAAGAGGATTCTCTGAAAATTTTTCCCATTGCAAAATCTACGGAAGTGATGATGCTCAATAAGACAGATTGGGACAAATTTGCCCAGGCAACCGGCGCGACCACAAACGACCTCGCAACGATTGAAGGTGTTACGGAAACCGCAAAAAAATATTATGAATGGACTGACAGCCTCACAGAAACACCGGACGATGGCAAAACTTTTTTCGGACGTGATGCGGTCGCCAATTATATCATCAGTGGTATGCAGCAGCTGGGCTCAACCATCTTCGATGTAACCGACGGTGAAGTTTCTTTCCAGCTCACTGAGAGCGCCTTGCGAAAAATATGGGATAATTATTACGTCCCTTATATCAATGGATATTTCGGAGCGTATGGAAAATTCCGCTCTGACGATGCAAAAACAGGCGATTTAATTGCACTTGTATGTTCTACGACAGGCTCGGCCTATTTCCCAACGGAAGTAACCGTTAATGACAATGAAAGCTATCCGATTGAGTCTCTAACCCTGCCCGCGCCTTGTTTTGAAGGCGCCGAACGTTACAGCATACAGCAGGGAGCCGGCATGGTCGTGACAAAATCCGACGCTAAAACGGAATATGCCGCAGCAGAGTTTTTGAAATGGTTTACCGATACTCAGCGCAATCTGGATTTCACAGTGGAATCAGGATATCTTCCCGTAAAGAAATCTGCAAACGATACGGATCTTGTAAAAAAAACATTTGAACAGGCGGATGGAATTTCTTCTGCACTTGAAGACTCCGTTCTTGTTTCTATCGACGAAGTGAATCAGGATATTCTCTATACCAATAAAGCCTTTCAGAATGGATTCAATGCAAGAAATGTATTGGAATATTCCCTTTCCGACAAGGCTCAGGCCGATTATGAAACGATCTTGACAGATATTTCAAACGGTATCTCCCGGACAGATGCCGTAGCTAAATTCGATACGGATGAAAATTTTTCTTCTTGGGTATCGGAGCTCACTTCCTCTTTAGAAGAAACACAGAAATAACCGGAGTGAAATAAGATGCACAAGCGAATGAAAGATAAGTCTATTATGCATAAATTTATGATCCCAATTTTGGCGATCATGTTGGCGCAGACTGTTCTTTTCGCTTGTATTTTCTTATTTAGCGGTACAGTAAGCCGCCTGAATGACAACTCATTTGATATTTTAACGGAACGGACGCAAAGCCGGAAAAATTATTTGCAAAATGAAATGATCCAGAAATGGTCCAATCTGGATTCAGCCGAAGCATCTATTAATACTGCTGTAGATGAGCTCCTTGCAATTCATAAGCGTTCATCCGCACAGTTTGACCAAGAAACAGGAACGGCAATTTTAAATGCCATATCAGGTGATCTGATTACTCTCCTGCGCGAGCATGCCGTTACTGAAGCTTTTGTTATTTTAGATGGCAGCGGAAACAGTGCAACAAAGCAGGGCCTTTATCTTCGTGACCTTGACCCAACAACCAATTCCGACGACAACTCCGATCTTCAGGTGGAGCGTGCCCCATCTTCTGTAACAAAGAAGCTCGGCATTTCCCTTGCAAGCACATGGTCATCTAATTTTGAACTTTCCGCCGCAGACGAAAACAGTAAATTTTATTATCTCCCCTTAAATGCTGCTTCCGATTATCCCGATGCTTTGTCCAGTGACCTTGGCTATTGGAGTCATCCGTTTTCCCTGTCTCCCGATTTTGGCAGTTCTATTGTGACGTACACAATTCCGCTGCGTACTTCTGACGGTACGGCGTATGGTGTTCTTGGCACGGGAATTACGACGGATTATCTTGCCGGTTTTCTCCCCTATAGTGAAATTGATATCAATAAAAAAGGTGCTTATCTGCTAGGCATCCGCGAGGATGAATCCAGCGATCTCACCCCAATCGTAACCAGCGGACTTATGGCAAAAATGTATATCGGTACTTCCGAAACAGCTTCCTTAGTCCCTTACGCTTCCTATGACAATATTTATACGTTGGAAAAAAACGACCGTATCACCGATGATGTGTATGTAAGTACACAAGCGTTGCGGCTGTATAATACCAACACTCCCTTTGAAGACGAACAATGGATTCTCTCCGGCATCATTGAAGGCAAATATCTTCTTGATTCTTCTTCTCACGTAATTGTAATGGTATTAGTTTCATTTATCATTTCAATTTTATTCGGCATCATTTCCGCTGTGATCGTTGGCAAAGTGCTTACCGCGCCGATTTCCATACTAGGCCGTGTACTCCGTGCAAGTACGGCCGAAACGCCGCTTCATTTTCCCAAGACACATATTACGGAAATTGATAGTTTAGCTGACGCTGTTCAGATTTTAAACCGTGATGTCGAACGGACGGCTTCCCGTTTTTCGCAGATCATCCAAGCCGCTGATATTTCAATGGGTGCTTATGAGTATAACCCCATCACAAACCAAGTACTTATCAGCGGAAAATTTCTTTCCCTTTTTGGGCTTTCGGAACGTACGCACATGTCGAGCGAGGAGTTTGGTGCCCAGTTAAAGCTCTTCTCTGCCGCCCGTGAAGAAACCCCGGACCGCAACACATATATCTACAAAATCCCAACCAAGGATGGCGGAATGCGTTGGCTGCGCCTTCGCCTGATCGGGGATGACAAACCTTATATGGGTGTGCTTTCAGATGTCACGCGGGAACTCCTTGAAAAACGCAAAATCGAATACGAGCGCGATTATGACGCCCTGACAAACCTTCTGAACCGCAGGGCTTTTCATGCCGCTATGAAGGATATATTCGCCCATTCTGAGAAATTAAAAGTTGCCGCATTTATGATGTGGGATCTGGATAATCTGAAATATATTAACGATACGTATGGTCATGATTACGGTGACGAATATATCCGCAGTACAGCGAATGTATTGAAGCGCTTTATTCCATATAATAACGCCATTGTCTCCCGAATATCCGGTGATGAATTCTACGTTTTCCTTTACGGATACGACAATAAGAACTCGGCAATGGACATTATTCGCTCCATCAAGGCAGAAATGGATACAGAACCGTTCCAGCTTACGCCAAAAAAGCAGACAAGGCTGCGGGCCTCTGTCGGTATCGCTTGGTATCCGGACGATGCGGTAAATTATTTCGATCTGATTAAATATGCAGATTTCGCAATGTATACCGTCAAACATACGGAAAAAGGCCAAATTGCAGAATTTGACAGCAATCTTTACCACCGGGATTCTTTCCTGCTCCACAGCAAGGAAGAGCTCAACAAGCTGATTGAAGAGGAATCTGTTCAATATGTATTCCAGCCGATCATAGATGCGCATACTGGGGAAATTTTCGCTTACGAAGCGCTTATGCGGCCTATTTCTGCTCATCTCGCGACGCCTACGGATGTTTTACGTATTGCAGAAACACAGTCCAGGCTGCGGCAAATTGAGAAGCTGACTTTATTTAAATCAGTACGGACTTACCTTAACTATCCCGATATTGTGGCAGGCCGTAAGTTATTTATCAACACCCTGCCCGGCCAGATGATTTCAGGTAGGGAGGTCAAGGAGTTTGAATATGAATTCGGCGGTATTCTAGATCAACTTGTATTTGAATTTATGGAAACAGAAAAACTGGATAACGAGTTCACACAGGATAAGCTAGATTATTACGCAAAATGGAACTGCCAAATTGCACTCGATGATTACGGTACAGGCTATAATAATGATTCGATCCTGCTTCTTTTGCATCCTGATTATGTTAAAATCGATATGTCGATCGTGCGTAATATCGATACCGACCGGAATAGGCAGATTATGCTTCAAAACCTGTTGTCTTATTTAAAATACCAGCAAATTAGTGTGATTGCTGAGGGTGTTGAAACATCTGCCGAAATGAATACGCTGATTTCTTATGGTATTGATTATTTGCAGGGATACTATGTTGGAATGCCCGAAGCAGTTCCGGCCCGAAACAGCATCCGGTCTGTGGAAATCCGTTCCTGCCAGAGTGGCCTTGATACATAAAAATTTCTGTATTTGCCCGCAAAGATAAATGATAATGACGTGCCCGCTTCATACGGTATACTTGCAGCTGCAAAACATCAAAGGGAATTTCTTTCGCTGTTTTTACCGAACCAATATGAAAGACAAATATTTTCTAGTTCTTCTGCTTTCACGCCGCCAATCACCCAAAGTTTCCATAGGCTCTGAAACGAGACCGCTTTTTCTGTTCAAACCGCTTTTCTCCGATCATCTGCAACAGCATCAGCAACAGGCATAGAAACGCATAGGCGCTATAAAAAATCCATGACAGCGGCGTAACCCTGTTAAGGATGATTTCCGGATTGTACATAATTCGTGTCTGATCCAATAGCACTCCCATAAGCAAAACCGCAATACACCAGAATATAGCAAGCACAAAGCTTCGGTCGCGGTAATCAAAACGATAAATTGAAAATGCGCTGCGGCCCTTTAAAGTATATCCGCGACATTTCATGGAATCCGACGTTTCTATCATATTTTCCATTGTCCACGTTACAACGATGGAGGCGATGCGTAAAAAATTACGGATCCTCCTGAAAAAGTTTCCCTGTCCTGTGCCTCTACCAATCGCCCTTTGGGCTACATTGATTTTATGGGCACGTTCCTTGATCCGTGGAACCATGCGCAGTAAAATAGAAAGGAACAGCGATAGCCGTGGTGAAATACGGCCAAACAGGTAAACTACCTTATCGCTCGACACGACGGCATTCATGCAGGAAAACCATATGAGAACACTTGCGATCGTAACACCAATCACCAGCCCCGTCACAAGGGATTCTAGGGTAATCATATTCCCGATAAAATTAACAGCAAGATTTGTCACCCCAAAGTGATTATATCCCGAATAAAAGAGAGCAAACAGAATTATACACGGTATCAAAACCAGATTAAATATAACCGCTTTTTTCCCGTTTAGCTTTACCGAATAGAGAAAAAAGCAAATATACCCGATTGCTAAAAAAACAGGTTGGTTAAACGCAATCGCTGCGGTAATCACCACTCCAAAAAATATAAAGTTGATTGCCGGATGATAGGAATCAAACCTCATTGCGTGGAATCCTCCATCATGCCATACTTTATCTTTACCCGGTCAAGCTTCTCGAACATAGGTTGGGAAACAAGCAGCAGTGTCAGGACCGTAGCCGCAGCATGTACGGCATTAACGGGCAGCCCTGAAAGGTAAACCGCAGCGGCACCTTCCGGCGTAACGGCCGAACCCATGGTAAATAAAGCGCAGATATCCAAAAGTGGCCCTACGACAAGCATCACGATAACTCCCCCCAATGCACAGGGGAAGCTTTTCCTTTTTGAGCAGTCCTTTTTGGTATAGCAATCCGGCTAAAAATCCGCAATCCCCAAGGCAAACATTTGCCACTGCGTCCATGGTCCCTGTCCAAAAATAAAATTCGAAACGAATTCGGATATAGTGCCTGCCAGGAAGCCTGATTCCGTACCAAATGCAATTCCAGTAATGATAATAATTGCTGTCATCGGCTTGAAGTGAGGTAGCCAGATAAAAATTGCCCGTGAGGTAATGGCGATTCCGCACATCACGGCCAGAATAACAAGTTCTCTTGCCTGCGGCTTTCGTTTTCAAAAATAAGGAAGAACGGTATCATCGTATAAACAATAATCAGCAGGCTGGTAATTAATATAGTAATTGCGGTCTCCATATCGCCACCCTAATCAAATTATAAATGGATTTATATAAAAATAATGAAAACGGCAAAACAGTACGCTTGAAAAGCTTTCTCTTGCATACCGGCCCTTTTGTTTTTTCTTTATCCGGTTTGATCCTGTATTCTTTGCCTATATCAATCCTCCGTTTGAATCTGCAGCACTTTTTCGCAGCACCTTTTTGCATCCGCAAGATATTCTTCCGGCGGAATCGGCGGTGCCTGATATTCATGTGCCGGATCCTTATCGAATTTTTCCATATCAATTGGATAGCAGGACTCAAGCATCAAAGAACCGCCAAATCCTGTTTTTTCAATCGTCCGCTTAAATGCCATCCAATCAATGGTTCCGCTGTAAGGCAACAGATGTTCGTCACTCGTTCCATGGTTATCATGTACGTGCAGGGCAAATATCCGGTCTTGGTATCTTTCCAGCAGTTCAAAATCATTCGGTATTGTTACATGATTATGCCCTGTATCAAAACAAATCCCCACATAAGGATTTGCGTTTAAATGATCGACGATATGCATAAAGCCTTTCCTGTCCGGAAGATTTTCTATTGCAAGCCTAATCTGCTTTTCAGCACTTTGGCCTGCAATACGCTCCATGCGTGCAGAGAACACCTCCCAAATTCCATTTTCCGGTACAAACCGTTCAAACGGATGCATTACCACTGTCCCGATTCCGCTTTCTGCCGCTTCCGAAACCCCTTTGCAATACTGTTCGCATAAAGTATCGCCATCCATTCCCGGCCGCCATAACTCGTCACAGCCATCATAGGGTAAATGAGTATGCTCCAGATAAAGTCCGGCAGCCAGCGCCTGTGAAAAATGCTCCTCTTTCCGGCCGTCGATTTCGACGAACATATCGTCCCACCACGTGCAAATTGTGTCAAATCCCGCTTCTTTTATTAAGCGTAGTTTTTCTGGAAATGGAATGACAAAACCAAACCAGGTGTAAATTCCACATTTTTCCATCTTCATTTGTTCATTTTTCACAGTTCAATCACCTCCTCGTTGGTCATGGCTTTTTTGAATATGTGGCGACTCATCCGGTTTATACTTCTCAACTTTTCCCCATTGACGAGCACTTTGCCCCGGTAAGGCTCGCGGACATTACAGATTGCTTTAAGCATAGTGGATTTCCCTGTTCCATTGCCGCCTACCACTGCAAAAAAGATGCTTGGGGGACGTCCATACTTACTTGAGTACGTCTGGTAAATCTTTCTCATACTGGAACCAAACCTCCTACAGCGAAAGAACAGCATGTTTGCCCGCTGCTTCCACCAGTGCTCCAGAATCTGGCAGGTTATCTTCAGTAAGTTCGCGCCCCGCCATTTCTTTCGACAGCCAATTTCACCCTTCTCTCACCGTAAGCGGTATATATTATTGCTCCTAAAAGTATCATTTCCGAGCACTCGTCTGATGCAACGAACCACGACATAGCAATTGCACATACAAAAAACCTGCAAGTGTATTTTTGCAGGTTTTAAGCGCAGTATCAATCTCTGCGGAGTGGTGGGACTAGCTGGACTCGAACCAGTGACCCCCTCGATGTCAACGAGGTACTCTAACCATCTGAGCTATAGTCCCACATTTTTCTTTCTTGTTCTTGCCGAATGCACCCAGACCTTTGCCTTTTTAAAAACAAGTCCATTTTGTTACCTTTATTATTATACATAAATCCATATAAAATTCAAGCGTTCCTTTCGAAAGATTTTCCCATATGGTATAATAATCTTGGAGGGACTGTTTTTATGAAAGTAAAACCCAAGCAGACTATGGCGCATAACAAGTTATTACTGCTCTATTTTCTTGAAAAAAGCGGTATGGCGCTTTCGGAATTACAGCTTGTCCGCACTATGACCGAACTTTCGTTCATGGGATATTTTGATCTCAAAGAATGTATTTTTGAATTGGAGCAGGGAGGACATATTTATTCAAAATCCACTCCGCAAAATACGGTGTATGGAATTACGGAAGCCGGAAGAAATATGCTCAATGTACTGGTCAGCGATCTTCGTCTTTCCTTCCGGGAAACGGTTGATGCTTACCTGAAAGAACACCGCAGTGAATTGGAATTGGAGTCCCAGCTCGTTGGTGAATATATTAAACTTGCCCAAAATGAATACCGAGTCATCCTGAAAGTTTTAGAGCATGACCGCACAATTTTTGAAATCAACAGTATTGTATACTCCAAAACTGAAGCACAGAAAATTGTGGATAATTGGCGTAAAAATGCCGTCAGTATTTATAAGGACGTGGTCCTTCGTCTAGGTTAGGGTAGCTGCCGGAGGACATCCGCAGCAAGATAAAAAGAGCCGCATACAATTAGTATGCCTTTTTTTTGCTCTGTCAGGCGTTGGGCTTCCTGGAATGCATACTCCGGGTCTTCTATGGCCACGCTTTTATCAAAATACAAAGCCAACTCCTTTGCGGGAAGCCCTCTTCTTTTTTCGGCGCATGTGCAAACGACACGGTTGGCAAAGCTGCCGATGCCCGCGGCAATATGTTCCACATCTTTGTCGCGCATAACGGCGGCAAGCGCTGTGATATCTTCGTGCGGATAATGCCGTCTGACCGTCTGCGCAAGCTCCTCAATCGCCGCAGGATTATGCGCCCCATCGATGACAAGCTTTCCATCTGCCTGCACCCTGGCCGGAATAACCGTCTCTTCAAGCCCACTGCGAATAGAACGCTCGCTGAAACCAAGCTCGACGGCCGCCATCAATGCGACGCACGCATTTTCCACCTGCATTGGAGAGATGGCCCGTATCCGGAGGTTTTTATAGCGCTTTCCTTCGTAAGCAAAATCAAATCTTTGTCCGGAAATCGTGCTTTCTTTTACATTGACCTTGTTTTCATCAAGCACAATCAGCCGAGCGTTCTTCCCTTTGCACGTTTGCCTGATTACACGCATTGCCTCTTCTTTCTGCGGATGGGAAATCACAGTGGACCCCCGTTTGATAATACCGCATTTTTCACGTGCAATCTCCGTCAGCGTATTCCCGAGAATCGACATATGATCATAGCTGATGGGCGTTAAAACCTGCATCTCCGAAGGCACGGTATTGGTTGGATCAAGGCGGCCCCCAAGTCCCGTTTCGATTACGGCATATTTTACGTTCTGGTCTTCAAACCATGCAAGCGCGGCGTGTGTCCAAACGCAAAAGAGGTGCATTTCTCCGTCACCTCTTATACGCTGCATATATTCATCATATTCCGTTTTGGAAATCATTTCCCCGTCAATCTTCATTCGTTCGCGCGGGGAAATGATGTGGGGCGAAGTAAACAAGCCGCAGGAATGCTCCTTTGAAATGATTCCGGCAATATATTGCGCCGTGGAGCCCTTGGCGTTTGTCCCCGCCAGATGCACATATTGCATGCCTAGTTCATATCCTCCATAAACGCAATGCGTTCGGAGAGTTTCCCGCGCATTTCAAGATAAGTATCCAGCTTAGCGCGTTCTTCTTCCACAACTTTTGCGGGCGCTTTCTCGGTAAATCCCTTATTGTTCAACTTGCTTTCCGCCCGCCTTATCTCCCCTTCGTTTTTCTCCGCTTCCTTTTTCAGGCGCGCCAGTTCTTTTTCCACGTCGATGAGCTCTGCAAGCGGCATAAACGCTTCACCCACCGCGCATACTGCTGAAACGCTGTTCTGTGGAATCATGGATTTATCTTCGGCTACCGTAACTTCGCTTGCATAAGCAAGGCGTTTCAAATATTCAGCGCAGGCTTCTATCGCGTCTGCATGCTTTGTAAGCACAGTAATTTTTGCTTTTACGCTCGGCGGGACATTCATCTCCGCACGTACATTCCGAATGGAACGAATCAGATCCATTACGCCATTCATCATGTCCGCCTGTTCCCTTCCGCCTTCGTATGACGGTCTCGGCCACGGCCCAAGCATGATCGTTTCTGCCGCGCCGGGCAGGCTCGTATAAATTTCCTCTGTAATAAAGGGCATAAACGGATGCAGTAGTTTGAGCGTGTTTTCAAGCACATATACAAGCACACTGATCGTCGCTGCCTTCACTTCTTCATCGTCACCATACAGGCGCGGTTTTGCCATTTCAATATACCAATCGCATAGCTCGCTCCATGAAAAGTCATATATTTTCTGCGCCGCAAGGCCAAGATCATATTTTTCAATATTATCTGTACATTCACGGATTGCTTCGTTCAGTTTTGCAAGAATCCAACGATCCGCAATATCGAGTTTCTTTTCATCAACCGGAGCCACTTCGCCGTCGCCGATATTCATCAGTACAAAACGTGATGCATTCCATATTTTGTTCGCAAAATTGCGGGCAGCTTCCACTTTTTCCCAATAAAAACGCATATCATTCCCCGGACTGTTGCCTACCGCAAGGGAAAACCGCAGTGCATCCGCACCATATTTCCCAATCACTTCAAGCGGATCAATTCCGTTGCCAAGAGATTTTGACATCTTGCGTCCTTCGCTGTCCCGCACGATGCCATGGATATCTACCGTATGGAACGGTACATCTCCCATGATTTCAATACCGAAAATAATCATTCTGGCAACCCAGAAGAAAATAATGTCATATCCGGTTACGAGTACATCCGTCGGGTAGAAATAGTCGAGTTCCGGTGTTTTCTCCGGCCAGCCAAGCGTCGAAAAAGGCCATAATCCGGAAGAAAACCACGTATCAAGCACGTCTTCATCCTGAATCAATTCCGTATGACCGCATTCCGGACACACGGAGGGTTCTTCCACCGCCACGATGAGCTTTCCGCAGGCTTTACATGTATAGGCCGGAATCCGGTGTCCCCACCATAACTGGCGGGAGATGCACCAGTCCCGGATGTTATACAGCCAATTAAAATAAATTTTAGAGAAACGTTCAGGGACAAATTTTACCTTGCCTGTTTCCACCGCTTCAATCGCCGGCTGTACAAGCTCTTTCATTTTCACAAACCACTGGCGCGAAATGATCGGCTCGATCACTGTATGACAGCGGTAACAATGTCCGACATTGTGCTTATAATCTTCAATTTCTACGAGCGCGCCGCACGCCTTAAGATCCTCCACAATTTGTTTGCGGGCTTCATCCCTATCCATGCCCGCATACTTTCCGGCGTTTTCCGCCATTGTTCCATCGTCGTTCATCACACGCACGACGGGCAGTTTATGGCGTTCGCCCACTTCATAGTCGTTCGGATCATGTGCGGGCGTAATTTTCACCGCGCCGGTTCCAAATTCCATATCCACATATTCATCTGCCACAACAGGTATCGGCTTATCGAGCAGTGGAAGGATCACATGTTTTCCTACCAAATCTTTGTAGCGTTCGTCCGCCGGATTGACGGCAACAGCCGTATCGCCGAGCATCGTTTCCGGGCGTGTCGTCGCTACGACAATCCCTTCCCCGCCATCTTCCGTACGATACCGCATATGCCAAAGATGGGAATCCTTCTCTTCATATTCCACTTCCGCATCCGAAAGCGCCGTCATGCACTCCGGGCACCAGTTAATAATACGGTTCCCTTGATAAATCAACCCCTTTTCGTATAGGCGGACGAAAACCTCACGCACCGCACGATTACAGCCTTCGTCCATTGTGAAACGCTCGCGTTCCCAGTCAAGCGATGAGCCGAGCTTTTTTAATTGGCGGGTAATCCTGCCGCCGAATTCATCACGCCACTGCCATGCGCGTTCCATGAACTTTTCGCGTCCAAGTTCCTCCTTCGACGTCCCTTCATCGCGCAGCGCATCTACTATCTTTACTTCCGTCGCAATACTGGCGTGATCCGTACCTGGCATCCATAGAGTCGAGTATCCCTGCATACGTTTTGTGCGGATAATTGCATCCTGCATCATATTATCGAGCGCATGGCCCATATGAAGCTGCCCCGTAATATTCGGTGGGGGAATTACAATAGTAAATGGTTTCTTGTTGTGGTCCACCTCTGCGTGGAAGTATCCCTTTTCCAGCCATTTCTGATATAGTTTTTCTTCTGTCTCTTTGGGATCATATGTCTTGCTCAGCTCTTTGCGCATCCTTTTGCCTCCAACCACTCTAAATAAATATCATCAGGAATCCTGCAATCGCAACGCCAAGGCCAACGAACTTCAAAACCAAATCCGTATGCTCATAGCGAAATCTCTTCGCAATATGCTTTGCAGTAAAACTGAAAACAGCCCCTGCCGCAAGCACAACAAGACCAATGACCTGTACGATTGTGATATTTGCAAAAAATTCCATAGTTTCTCCTGTTCACATACTTTTCTATTATAGCGTCAATACCCGATATTATCAAGAGAATCGCTCGATTGTAAAATTTTCATCAAACTGTGTTTTCAGTCGCAATTTAGAGTATAATAATAAATAATATCGCATATTTTGGAGTACATTATGGCTGAAAACAAATATAAGCATCTTATGAACCGTGATTTAAGCTGGCTGAAGTTTAACGAGCGGGTATTGGAAGAAGCTGAGGATCCTTCCAATCCTTTGTTTGAACGGCTTAATTTTATGGCAATCTACCATAGCAACCTGAGCGAATTTCTTATGGTACGTGTAGGCAGCCTGCACGACCGCCTCTTGCTGAAGAAAGATGAGATTGATCCACGTTCCGGCATGACCACACTTGAGCAGCTGCGTACAATCAACCGTAAGATACGGGATCTTACGCCGCGTAAAAACCGTGCTTTGATCGAAATTTTGAGTAAGCTCGAGGAATACCATATTTTTTATAAAGCAGGCGTGCACCTCACCAAGTATGAAGACCGCTTTTTGGAACGTTATTTTGAACGCAACGTGCTTCCATTACTTTCCCCACACATTCTTGATAAGCACCATCCTTTCCCATTTTTACAAAACAATACCGTATATATTGCGGTATTGCTGAAATCAAAGGATGGGAAAACGCAACTTGGTATTATTCCGGCAAGCGGTTATTTCGAACGTTTGCTTCTCCTGCCCAGCAAGTATATAAAATTTACATTGATTGAAGATTTGATCTATCGGTTTGCTTCCAAAGTATTTCCCAAGCATAAGGTGGAGGCGCGCAGTATTTTTTCAATCACGCGCAATGCAGATATCGATGCGGACGAAGCGTTTTTTGATTATGATATGTCCTACCGTGATATTATGGAGATTATCGTCAAAAAACGCAAAAAGCTGGAGCCAGTGCGCCTTGATATCTGCCGCAACCAGAGTGCTGAAATCACCAAACGGCTAATGAAGCATTTGAATCTTACCCAGGATGAAGTATTCTTCAACGAAATGCCTACCGTACTTTCTTTCGTATCTGATTTGAAAGATCAGCTTACAGACGAAAAATACCAAGCTCTTTTTTACCCGCCGTTGATCCCGCAGCCTTCGGGCAAGATCGATTTAAACAGAAAGCTGATCCCGCAAATCCAAAAAAAGGATATTCTTCTTTCCTATCCCTATCAGGACATGAAAGCTTTTGTCCGCCTTCTTGAGGAGGCGGCGGCAAATCCAAGCGTAATGTCTATTAAGATTACTCTATACCGTGTGGCACGCAATTCAAAAGTAATCGACGCCCTGATACGCGCCGCAGAAAATGGAAAAGAAGTCATTACCGTCGTGGAGCTTCGGGCCCGTTTTGATGAGGAAAATAATATCGATTGGTCAAAACGGCTTCAGGAGGCCGGGGCCTCGCTTATTTACGGCATTGAGGATTACAAAGTTCATTCCAAGCTCCTCCTGATCACGATGAAAAAGCGCGATGGCGAACTCGGGTTCATTACGCAGATTGGCACAGGAAACTATAATGAAAATACGGCAAAGCTGTATACGGACTTATCACTGATTACTGCGGATGAAGATATTGCTCTCAACGCGCAGGACGTTTTTAAAAACTTGTGCATGGGGAGCCTTGTGGAAAATTCAGATATCCTGATGGTTTCTCCCTTGACGCTTAAGCAGTCTGTCCTGCGTTACATCGACCAAGAAATCCTGATGGCAAAATCGGGAGCTCCCGCAGAGCTCACTTTCAAGGTAAACTCGTTGAACGATCTCGATATCATCAAAAAGTTAATAGCGGCTTCCGATGCCGGTGTAAAAATACGGATGATTATTCGCGGCATTTGTTGCCTTAATGTGGAGGCTTCAGGCAAAACACGCAATATCGATATATCAAGTATCGTCGGGCGCTATCTTGAGCATTCACGGGTCTATTTATTTGGGCCAAAAGAACGTCAGAAAATCTATATTTCTTCTGCCGATTTCATGTCGCGCAATACAGAACGGCGGGTAGAGGTTGCCGTTCCTATTCTGGATCCCGACTTAAAGCGGGAGATCAACGACTTGATCGACCTCCAATTGAAAGATAATGTCAAGACGCGTCATCAAGTCGGTAAGGGCGTTTACCAAAAACTCCCCGTTCTTAAAGGAGTCCCGCGCATCGACAGCCAAATCGAATTATTCAAGCGCGCTTACCGCGAAGCCGGAACTCCCCTGCCCACCTGGCTGAAAAATAGAAATCTCTGATTAACTACCGATATTTGATTGACAGCAGGCACAAAAAAATAGTAAAGTTATAGTATCAATTTGCAATACTTCTCATGCGGCAGTCCCTTACTTCTGCCGCATCCTTATTGGTAGAAAGAGGCTTTAAGCCTCTTTCTTTGCATCTGCACGCAAACTACTTGACTAGTCAAATAGTTTGCGTTATCCTATTACTTGACTTATCAATTATTCGGGAGGTAATAATGCAAAATACAGAATACGTTGATCGAATCGGACGGTACATTGGCGTCCTGCATCGGTCGGCTCAAAAATATATTAACAGAAGGATGCAGCCTTTTGGCTTTACGTCTTCGGATCATTGGTTCCTCATCCATATTTCAAAAAACGAAGGGATCAACCAGCGCAGTTTAGCCCGTATGCTATCCATTGATGAAGCCGCAGTAACTCGAGCCGTAAAAAAGCTTATAGACGGCGGTTTTGTGCTGCGAAAAAAAGACCCAGAGGACATGCGTTCATTCTCGCTTCATCTCACAAAGCGCGGCCATGAAGCGATTCCTATTCTCATTCAGACATTTCAGGATTGGGATGAGATACTTTTGAAAGGATTTTGCGCGGAAGAATTGATCTCCCTGCGGACCCAATTGAAAAGAATAACGGAAAACGCAGTCGCAGCCGTCGGGGAGGTGCGGTAATATATGGAACAGGCAATGAAGAATCCCCTTGGAGTAGAAAAAACGGGAAAGCTGCTCGTCAAGTTTGCAGTCCCAAGTATTATCGCAATGCTTGTAAGTGCGCTTTATAATATTGTAGATCAAATTTTTATCGGCCAAAGTGTTGGTATGCTCGGCAATGCGGCAACCAACGTCGCTTTTCCTTTAACAACCGTATGCACTGCCATTGCCCTTCTCTTAGGGATCGGCGGCGCGGCAAACTTTAATCTTTCCATGGGTGCAAAGGAGGAAAGACGTGCTTCCGGTTTTATTGGCGGCGCAATTATCTTGCTGGTTACGTGCGGAGTTGTTTTAATGCTCATCGTACGTATTTTCCTGAACCCAATGATGCACGCTTTCGGTGCAACTCCCGAAGTTTTGGAATATTCTCTCACTTATACGGGAATTACGTCATTTGGATTCCCTTTCTTGATTTTTTCAACCGGTGCAAGTAACCTGATCCGGGCCGACGGAAGCCCAAAGTTCTCTATGGCATGCGTACTTGTTGGCGCTGTTATTAACACAGTACTCGACCCCCTGTTTATTTTCGGATTTAATATGGGAATGGCAGGCGCCGCTCTTGCAACGATTCTCGGTCAGATCGTTTCCGCCCTGCTCGCGGCATATTATCTCATCTTTCGTTTTAAAACGGTCAAGCTGCGCAAAAGTGCATTTCGTGTTACCTGGCAAAAAAGCCGTGCCATCATGGGCCTCGGGGCAGCGGCATGTTTTAACCAACTCGCTATGATGGCTGTGCAAATCGCTCTCAATAACGTACTCACCTATTATGGCGCCTTGTCTGTCTATGGAAGTGAGATTCCTTTAGCGGTCGTGGGGATCATTATGAAAGTCAATATGATCTTTATGTCTATTATTATTGGTATAGCCCAGGGCCTGCAGCCGATTTCCAGTTTTAATTACGGTGCCCGGAAATACAGCCGGGTACGTGAAACATATCGCAAAGCAATCACTGCAGCGACAATTATTTCCATATGCGCGTTTCTGGCATTCCAACTGTTCCCCCGCCAAATCATCGGTATTTTTGGTTCGGGGAGCGAGGAATATTTCTATTTTGCAGAGCGATGTTTTCGTATTTTCCTGATGTTTACTTTTGTAAACGGGATTCAACCTGTTACCTCTAATTTCTTTTCTTCGATCGGAAAAGCGACCAAGGGCATCTGGCTTTCCCTTACGCGGCAGATCATTTTCCTGCTTCCTCTTGTGTTGATCCTTCCCGTTTTCCTTGGGATTGACGGCGTTATGTATGCAGGGCCGGTAGCAGATGGTATGGCGGCGCTTGTAGCAATCCTTCTCGTTACAAAAGAAATCAAAAATATGAAACAGCTTGAATATAATCAACTGCCGCCCGCGTAAATCCGCAGACGGGCACTTCAGTTTTTCCATAAGATTTGTGAATTGATTATCCGGCCTGCGTACACGGGCCGGATTTATTTACGTTGGGGCAAATATTTGCTATATACCACGCCAAAAGCTATGCTATATTTATACTGGTACGTCTAATTAATTGCAAATCCTATGCAGCGAAATATCCTCAAGAAGCCGGCGAAACGGCAGATGATTGATCCGGCTATACTGGAGTGATAGGCCTGAAGCATCTTTTCACGCACCCCCAGAACAAAGCCCCCAGGTTTTTGTTGTGGAAATCCAGGGGCTTCTTGATGGCGTACGGATTTTAAAAGTCTTTCTCATTGATTTTTCCGCTTAAATTCTTCTAGTCTTCTGTTCATATCTTTCCATTTTTTTCGATTGATATTCCAGCATACAAGCCAGATAACAATATATGCTCCGATAAAGCCTGTATAATATAAAACAATCCATTCACTTGGAGGAAGCCATCCAAACCAAATCATAAGCAGCGTGCATCCTGTGATGAGTACAATAAAGTGGACAATTGTGCGTATGATATACGTCTTGTTGCTTTTATCCGATCCGACCCATATAAGCTGTACGCAGGCGATAAAAAGGGCCAGTACAAAACCGTTTCGTAATTCCGCAAGCGGCAGGGATTCTGCGCCGAGTGCAACCGCGATGATTGCGCTGATTGCAAGCGCAATTAAGAAAGCGATTGCGAACACTGTGAAAAACAGGCTGAAAATTTTTTTCATTTTCTTTTACCTCCCTAGTCCAAGCTTTTCTTTAAGCGCCGGCGCATACTGGCGCGATATAATCTGCTTTTCCCCGTTTTCAAGTTCCACCTCAATTTTCCCGTTCAAAATTGGATTCAGGCTGCGAACCTTTGCGAGATTGATGATCGTCGACTTATTGGCGCGCAGAAAATTGGTTCCCTGGAACTTCTCTTCAATCTCATACAAGCGAAGCGCGCAATCATATATCTTAGATTTCGTATAAATAAAGACTTTATCATCCACGCATTCGAAATAGTATACATCACCCGGTTCGAGCAGGAAGGTCTGCTTTCCCAAACTGCCAACCACCTTTTTTTGCGAACTGTTTGCAAGCGCTACAATTTTCAACAGGTCGTCGTTGAGTTCTGCACATCGGATAATAATCTCGTCTTGCGTATGGCCCGGATCAATATCGAGCGTTACTTTCATTTGTCCATCCTCCTCCCTGTATTTTAGTATAGTGAACGAAAAACGCGCGTCAATGCGTTTTCTGTAAGATGCATTGCGCGCGCCGTAAGTTGCAAATTCTGTTTTGTCATTTCAACAAAAAGCGTTCAAGTAAGGATACGTCATCTGCAATATAGCGGCAAGTAAATTTCGCCGCATCCTCCATACGGCTGAAACCAAAGCCCCACAGCACGGCGCAGAAATCAATTCCGGCAGCCTGTGCTCCTTTTGCGTCATAATCGCTGTCCCCTATAAGAATACAATCCTCCGGGCTTGAATTGGTGCGCGATACCGCTTCCTTCACGATCGCTTCCTTTCCTTTGATGTTGATATCCTCTGGCGCGCCACAGATAGCGTCAAAATAACCAGTAAGATCGAAATGCGCGAGCGTTTTCCGCACAATTTTTTCCATTTTGACAGAGGCAACCGCACATGTCACTCCGGAATTTCCAAGATTTTGAAGCAGCTTCTCCATCCCTGGATAGATATCCGCCTCAAGCATTCCCTCTTCAGCGTAGCGTTCCCGGTAATGCTGTACGGCTTTTGCCGCTTGTTCATCACTCATGCCGCATACATTCACAAACGAAAGCTTTAACGGAGGACCGATGAACTTTCGAAGCGTCATATCGTCCGGCAATTCAAAGCCCATATCTTCAATCGTACGCTTTGCGCAATACAAAATTCCCCGGCTTGTATCCATGAGTGTTCCATCAAAATCAAACAGTACTGTCTTATACTTCATTCTTTTCGTCTCTCCAGTTTCTTATCTCTCTTTTTTGCTTCCTTCCCGGCTCCATCGAAACAAGCGCTCCGCCACACGGCTAAAGCACAGAATGTCCTGCAAATAACTTATACAGTATAAGCATGCTGCCATATTATATCCACCCGATCTCCAAAATCCTGATGCTTTCCGGAGGAAGCGTTGCTTGTACAAGTCCTTCATTCACCGTATAAATTTCATTGGTTAATTTGCAAACCGCCCCTTCAAACTCGAGTTCACGGAACGCAGCCGTATCCATAATAGGCATCAGTTCTTCCTGAGCAAACAGGTCTACTGCAACATTGTGAGATTCTTTTCCTCGATTTACAAGCGTCAGGTACATCCCGTCCCGGGCACGAATGCCGAAGGCATCCTTACCGTCTATACAGTAACGTAAAATGCCAAGCACATCCTCCCCCTGTTCGTAAAATACGCAATTTCCCGTTTTAAGGGCATCTGTGTCACGACGCAGCAAGGCAAGCTTCTGATAATATTCACTCATATCCAGGTCACGTATTTGGCGTGGTTGCCGGTTGAAAGGATCCAGCAGGCCATGCATTCCCGTTTCATCCCCGTAATAGATGCAAGGCATTCCCGGAAGCGTAAACTGGAGTCCGGCCGCAATCTTTTGCAATTTTGCACCATATATATCCTGTTCATCCGATACAATGAAGCGCGCCTGCTGTTCGCGCGTCAGGGATTGAGGATCGATTTTCGTTCCAAGCACGGTACGGATTCGTGCAATATCATGGCTTGAAAGCAAATTCATCAGGCAGTAATACATATCCTTTGGATAGTTCTGGCTCTGCCCAACCAGGAATTGTTTCAATTTTGCCGCACTGCTTTTTCCCTGCAAGAAATCTGTTACCACCGCGGCAAACGGATAATTCATCACTGAATCAAGTCCCCGCCCCAGGGCATAGGTTCTGCGCTTACCATAACTTTGTTTGGTGGTCGCGTCCTCCCAGACCTCACCGAGCAGAAAATTGTCCTGTGAGGCATGCTTAATCTTAGCACGCATCTTTTCAATCGTCTCGTCCGGCAATTCATCGGCAACATCCAGCCTAAAACCGTCTGCCCCGCGCGCAAGCCATGTCGCAAGCACACCTGTTTCCCCATCGATGACAAAGTCTACCCATTCGGGCTGTGTCTCATTCACTTCCGGCAGGGTAGTAAAACCCCACCAGCTTTTATACTGATCCGGATAGTCTGTAAATTGGTACCACTTATAATAGGGTGATTCCTGGCTTTGATAGGCTCCAAGGGAATCGTAGCGCCCATATTTGTTAAAATATACGCTGTCGTCACCCGTATGGGAGTAAACCCCATCGAGGATAACACGAATCCCGCGTTCATGCGCCTCGCGTGTAAGAAGATCAAAGTCTTCTTCTGTCCCTAAAATCGGATCAACGCGCAGGTAATTTCCGGTATTGTAGCGGTGGTTGGATGCAGCCTCTACAATAGGATTCAGGTACAACGC
The DNA here is from genome assembly GCF_014287795.1 of Christensenella tenuis. Classification (GTDB taxonomy): domain Bacteria; phylum Bacillota; class Clostridia; order Christensenellales; family Christensenellaceae; genus Christensenella; species Christensenella tenuis. Next base: position 169,192 of record NZ_JACOON010000001.1, on the reverse strand, counting down.
CGTGATCCCCATATCGCGCAGTGCATCCAGCGAATGAATGATCCCCAAAAGCGTTCCGCCGTAATAATCGCATGGCTCGTAATGCTCCATCCCCTCCGCTGCCTCGTATAGAACTGTTTCGTTCCAGTCGTGATGCACGAGAACGTTCCTTCCACGCGACCGGTGATATTCTACGCCTCTTTCAAAGGTGCCGCTGTCGTCCCGCGCAAAACGGTCGGGAAATATCTGATACAGGTTGGCGCCTTTGGCCCAGCCGGGTGTAGCAAACGCCTCATCGTATACCGTAAGCTGGAACGGCGGCGGCGGATTCCAATAGACTTCCCCTGCGCCGCTCGTGCACCCGGAATGCGCGCCATAATAGATGCTCGTGTCTTCATCTATACGGATACAAAACCAATACCAAACGACGCATGGTTCCACGGGCGCTTCATACTCCGCCCACCATGTGCCATTTTCGCTTTCCTGCATCCGGATATTTTCCTCCACCTCATTTACAACAAGCGTAAGATACATTTTCTTGAAATAAAGACCGCGTACTGCAAGCGAAAGCCGCACACAGGTTCCCGCCGTTACCGCGCCCATCGGGCTCCTATATTCTTCCTTGGCGGAATCATGCATAAGTTGTTTTGAAAAATCAATCTGCATCTCTCATCCTCCGGTCAGGTCATTTCCCGCAGGCGCCAAATCTTATCGTTATATTCATGGATTGTACGGTCGGATGAAAAAACGCCCGATTTGGCTGTATTGGTTGCCGCCATACGTTTCCACCGCGCGGCATCCTGATAAGCGCTTACCGCACGTTCATAGCCCTGCGAATAGGAAGCGAAATCATACAGCAGGTAGTATTTATCCGCACGGTCTATATCTCCAAAAAGCAGCGAATGGTAAAGATCGGAAAACTGCCTGTCGTTTGCTACAGGCAGCGTACCGTCGATCAGGCGGTTAAGAGCCTGCCGAAGATCCGCATTCTGTTCATAATATTCGCCTGGTTTATAGGTGCCGTAGCGTTCCATTTTGCTGATCTCACGTTCCGTCGCGCCAAAAATAAAAATGTTATCTTCTCCAACAGCCTCATATATTTCCACATTTGCACCATCCATTGTTCCAAGCGTTACTGCGCCGTTCATCATAAATTTCATATTGCCCGTTCCGGATGCCTCAAGCCCAGCCGTTGAAATCTGTTCGCTGATATCCGCTGCCGGAATCATAATTTCCGCTTCAGATACGCTGTAGTTTTCAATGAATACCACTTGGAGCACATCTTTTGTATCGGGGTCGTTGTTCACCATATCCGCTACCGCAAGAATCAAACGAATAATGTTTTTGGCCCTGACATATCCGGGAGAAGCCTTTGCCGCAAAAATAAAAGTACATGGCTCTATGTGCAGCGCCGGGTTCTCTTTTTTCAAATTATAAAGATGCAGAATATGCAAAACCTTCAGAAGCTGCCGTTTATATTCGTGCAGCCGCTTTGCATGTACATCAAAAATTGTGTTCTCATTCAATTCAATTCCCTGCGTCTTTTTCAGATGCTCACGAAGTCTGATTTTATTCTGTTGCTTAACCGCCATGAAGTCGTCAAGGAATTTCGGATTATCGAGCAAATCGGCGATGCGATCCATTTCCTTATAATCTTTCAGGAAACCATCGCCAATATGATCGATGAGCAGCCTTGTAAGCGGTTGGTTCGCCTTTGCAAGCCACCGCCTGTGCGTAATACCGTTTGTGATCCCGAGAAATTTATCCGGAAATACCACGTAAAAGTCCCGGAATGTACGCGACTTGATGATTTCACCATGCAGCTTGGAAACACCGTTCACTTTGTTACACACCGCAATGCATAGGTTTGCCATGCGTATTTCCTTATACGCGATGATCGACATTTTGCTGATTTTATCCCACTCGCCCGGATAAACGTCCCAAAGCATGTTGCAAAATTTATCGTTAATAACCTTTATGATCTCATAGATACGCGGGAGCAACTCCTTAAACATATCCTCTTCCCAGCGTTCGAGCGCCTCGGACATGATTGTATGGTTCGTATAGTTGAACATACGGCCGCAAATGTCCGACGCCTCCTCCCAGCCCATGCCTTCCTCATCCATCAGGATGCGCATCAGTTCCGGGATTGCAAGTGTGGGGTGGGTATCGTTGATCTGCACCGTGAAATAATTGGGCAGCGTATGCAGATCCCCATAATTGGCTTTATGCTTGCGCACCATATGTTGCATTGTCGCGGAGGTAAAGAAATAGAACTGCTTTAAACGCAGTTGTCTGCCCTGCTCATGATTGTCTTCCGGATACAGCACCTTGGAAATAACCTCGGCAAGCTCGCGTTCCTGCATGGCGCGTGCATAATCCCCCCGGTTAAAATAATGCATATCAAGACCAGTCTTCGCTTTTGCGCTCCATAGCCGCAGCGTTGCAGGCATTTTGCTCATATATCCGATCACCGGATAATCATACGGGATCGCCAAAACGCTATAATAATTTTTGTGGTTGATCTTAAGTCCCTGATCCGTCCACACTTCTTCAAGCTCGCCGCCATAGCGGACCTCAACCTGCTCTTCCGGCCGCGGGATCTCCCATACGTTTCCCGCTTCCAGCCAATTGTCGTCCACTTCCACCTGTTCTCCATCAAGAATACGCTGCTTAAACAGACCAAATTCGTAGCGGATACTGCATCCCGTCACAGGCAGATCCAACGTGGAGAGGGAGTCGAGGAAGCACGCGGCAAGACGGCCAAGCCCTCCGTTTCCGAGGCCAGCGTCCCTCTCCTGTTCTTCAATATCATCAAGGCTGATACCCATTTCGGAAAGCACCTCCTGGTAATCCTTTAGCAGGTGCAGGTTGATCATGTTGTTAACAAGGGCACGCCCCATCAAAAACTCCGCGGATAAATAGTAAAGGCGTTTTAAGCCCTGATTCAGAACCTGTTTATTTGCGTCTGTCCATTTTTCGACGATAACGTCCCGAATAGAGAGCGCACAGGATTTATAGATTTGATCCTTGGTTGCCTCTTCCAGCGTCTTTCCAAAATGCCGTTTCAGCTTCCCAAGAATCTGTGATTTAATTTCTTCTTTTTTTGCGATATTATCGGCCATTGCATGAACCTCCTGTTCGTTCGGCTTCAAAATCTTCAATGGTAATATTATATCATATACCCTGTCGTGAATGCGATTATTCATAATAATTTTACGCAAAAAGAACTGCCGTGTTGCAGCAGTTCCCATTCCGTTCAATTTACTTTTGCTGTTTGAGCGGCGTCACCGCTCCGCATCGTCCAGCACAGGGAAAAGTTCTTCCTCTTCTTCTGTTTGGAACTCGTCCGTATCCCGCTCAAGAACCGCAAAAATCTCTTCCGGTTCCTCTTCATCCGCCGATTTCGGTTCCCAATCCCGAGCATCCGGCACCGTATATTCGTCAATATGGACTGCTTCATCCAAAGCGGTTTCCTCTCCTACCATCTGGTCAAGTTCCTGGGCGATTTCGGTAATCGCCTCCGTACCTTTCTCGTTTTCACATCTTAGGGGAACGTCGGTCAGTTCCGTTCTTTTCTCTTCCTGCTTCTTTGATAAAGCTATTCCCAAAAAATTCCATCTCCTTGTTCCGTCCAAAACCGTCGCGCGGTTTTGCCGTTGTTTCTATATTGTTGAATATTGTATTAGAAAAAGAACCTTTCGTCAATACGCAGGATATCTTTGTTGCGATGCAATCAACAGAAAAACGGGCTTCTGCCCGTTTCTGCCCGTTTTCCTGTTGTTCTTGCTTACAGAATTTCTTTATAAAGTTCTATATATTCCCCGGCTGATTTCGCAAAACTATTGTCAATTGCCATTGCCGATTGGATTAGCCTGGATAAATTTGTCTTGTCCTGATACACATTAAGTGCAAACCAGATCGTATTCAGCATATCGTGCGCATTGTAATTGCTGAATGAAAATCCATTTCCCTCCTGCGTATAGATGTTATAAGGCTGTACCGTATCCTTAAGACCACCTGTTTCCCGCACAATCGGCAGAGTGCCGTAACGCTGCGCGATCATCTGCGAAATCCCGCATGGTTCAAACATAGACGGCATCAGGAAAAAATCACATCCCGCATAAATCCGGTGCGCAAGCGCGTCGCTGTATCCTAAGCAAATTGCCGTTTTATCCGGATATTTATCGGCAATATACTTGAAAAAGCTTTCATATTGTTCTTCGCCGCTCCCAAGGAGCACAAACGCCACATTTTCGTAGAGCAGCTCTTCCAGTACCGCCCGCACGAGATCAAGCCCCTTTTGTTCCGTCATACGCGTCACCATACCGATCAACGGAGCACTGGGACGGGCAGTAATATCAAGCTCGTTCATTAACTGCTCTTTGTCGTAATATTTTCCGGTGAGGTCGTCTGCCGCATAAGCGCATTTTAGATTATGATCCTTTTTCGGATCAAATTCTTTTGTATCAATGCCGTTGAGAATACCCACCAGATCATTTTTGCGCGCATTTAAAATTCCCTCGAGTCCACGCCCATAATACGGATCGAGAATTTCCTGCGCGTAGGTCGGACTTACAGTTGTAATCTTGTCCGCAAACACAAGGCCTGCTTTCATCATATTTGCACTTCCATAAGCCTCCATATATTCCGGGGTAAAATACCGGTCTTCCACTCCCAGGATATCTTTAGCCATTTCAAAGGACGTTTGCCCCTGATATTGTAAATTATGGATCGTAAGTACCGTCTTGGCCCGTCCCTGCTGCTTTTCCTGATATTGCGTACGCAGCAGAAGCGGAATCATGGCTGTATGCCAATCGTTCACATGAATAATATCCGGATCAAAATCAAGGAACGGAATCGCCTCCAGAACCGCGCGGCAGAAATACGCATATTGTTCTGTTTCCGCTTCTCCGCCTTTATAAATGCACCAGCCGAAATAATATTCGTTGTCAATAAAATAGTAGGTAACTCCATCAAGTTCCATCGTTTCGATACCCAAATACAGGTTTCGCCATCCCATTTGCAAATTCATGGTTGCAATGACACGGAGGCGGTCGCCATAATTTTCCTTAACCGACCTGTGCTTAGGCAAAATTACACGCGCGTCCACGCCTTGTTTTACAAGCGCACGCGGAAGTGCGCCGATTACATCGGCGAGTCCGCCGGTTTTTGCAAACGGCGTTGCTTCCGCGCCCGCGATCAGGACCTTCAGCATACTCATACGATTGCCCCCTTACGGATAATGACAGGAAACACCTCATCTCCAATAAGCCGCCTCCCTTGCCGGATATTTACCGATTTATCGAGAATGACATATTCAAGGTCAGAGTTATTGTAAATTTCGCTGTTCTGCATAATAATACTGTTTTTGATCTTCGCCCCTTTTCCGACATAGACTCCGCGGAAAAGAATACTGTTTTCAACTTCTCCTTCTATAATGCATCCATTCGCTACCAGGGAGTTCTTCACATTCGAGGTTTTAGCATATTTAGCAGGCACCTCATCCTTGATCTTCGTATAAATTTGGTTGTCACTGTAGAACAGGTGATCCTGTACGTCCCTGTTAAGAAAATCCATATTGATTTTGTAATAGGAAGCCACAGAATGCAACCGTCCGACGTAACCTTTATGTTCATAACCCATAATCTTAATCCGGTTCAGGTTTCCCATCAAAAGATCACTGACAAAATTATATTTTCCGCGCGACATACAATCCTCTACCAGGTATTCCAAAAGATCCTTCCGCATGACATAGGTATCCATGCCCACCTTTTTGGAATCGCTCGTCGTGGCGTTGATCTCAAGATCAACCACCCGGCCTTCTTCATTTAAATGCAGGCGTACATCGTTATACCGTTCCCCTCTGAAGAAATCGGCTTCTTCCTCGTTATACAGCATAGTGATGTCTGCCCCGCTGTCCATATGGCATTCCACCATATCGTCAAAGGTACGGTTAAAAATGGTATAGGAACCGGAGAGGATACAATACTGTTGCTTGGAACGGCTAATATACCCCATCACGCCTTTAATGGCGTCTACAAGGCCGCGGTAGGTTCCCATATTCTCCGCGCTGGAAAATGGCGGCAGGATGAATAAACCATCATTTTTGCGGGACAGATCCCACTCCTTTCCTGAACCAAGATGATCCATCAGGGAATGGTACGACCGCTGTGCGATCACACCGATATTACGTATCCCGGAATTTACCATGTTGGATAATATAAAATCAATTGCACGGTAACGTCCGCCCACGGGGAGCGCTCCTACCGTACGCAAGTATACAAGCTCGCGCAGGTTGATATTCTGTTCTCCGGCATAAATCAATCCAAAAGTGTTCCTAAGCATTATGAAGCACCTCCCGTCGTATTCTTTACGATTCGCTTGGCGGGCACGCTTTCCCCTGCCGCAACCGAAGCGCCCGCCCGGATGACGGCTTTATTCCCAACCACGGCAATTTCGCCCTTGCCGCCTATGCTTGCGCCTTCCTCAACAATGACTTCTTCATCCACAATACTTTTCACGACCTTGCTTTTTTCCCGGATCACTGTTTCCTGCATAATAATACTATCACGCACCACTGCACCTTTTTCTACGGTAACGCCTGCCGATAGAATGCTGTTTTCCACAGTTCCATAGATATAGCAACCTTCCGATACAAGCGAATTCTTGATCTTGGCGCCTTTATCTACAAAATGCGGTGGTTTATTCGGATTACGGGAAAAAATACGCCACGCATCATCATAAAGGTTGAGCCCCGGCTCTTCCTGGAGAAGTTCCATATTGGCCTCCCACAGGGAATCGATTGTACCGACATCCTTCCAATATCCTTTATAGGGATACGCAAACAGGCGTTCCCCATTCATAAGCATTGTCGGAATAATATTTTTTCCGAAATCATTGCTCGATTTTTCATTTTTGGAATCAGCAATCAAATATTCCTTCACTTTTTTCCAGTTGAATACGTAAACGCCCATGGATGCCATATTGCTTTTCGGTTTCTTCGGCTTTTCTTCAAACTCTTCAATACGAAGCGATTCATCTGTATTCATGATCCCAAAACGCGGCGCCTCCTCTATAGGCACTTCAATGACGGCAATTGTTGCGTCAGCCTTGTTGTCCTCGTGCGCTTCGATCATTTGGCTGTAATCCATCTTATAGATGTGGTCCCCAGACAGCACAAGAATGTAATCCGGATTATATTGTTCAATAAAGTAAATATTTTGGTAAATGGCATTTGCCGTACCGGTATACCACTCCCCGCGCTCTCCCTTGACATAAGGCGGTAATACAAATGCACCGCCTGTGATCCCGTCAAGGTCCCACGGCGATCCCGTACCAATATAGGCATTGAGTTCAAGCGGTTCATACTGCGTCAAAACGCCTACCGTGTCAATACCTGAATGAATGCAATTAGAAAGCGGAAAATCAATAATACGGTACTTTCCGCCATACGTGACGGCCGGTTTTGCACGGTGCTTGGTTAAAACGCCAAGCCGGCTGCCTTGGCCGCCTGCCAGAAGCATTGCTACACATTTTTTCTTTTTAATCATTTCACCCATCCCCTTTGTTCTTCAAAGTGAATTTATAATAAACCGCGCCAAGCGGCGGCAATGTTATTATTGCACTGTGCTCCATCCCATTCAAGGCCTGGCGCTGTGTTTTTATTTTGGGTTCCGGCAATACACCAGAGCCTCCGTATTGCGCTTCATCGCTGCAAAGCAGGCATTTTAGCGTTCCCTCCCGCGGCATGGCGATCCAATAATTTTCCCGCACAACAGGCGTAAAATTCACGGCGCAGACCACAGATTCCTCTCCATTTGTGCGCATAAACGCAAAGACGCTTTGTTCCCGGTCTTCCACATTCAACCACTGGAATCCATCCCAGCTATCGTCAATTTCATATAAGGCGGGATGCTCTGTATAAATGTGGTTAAGTTTCTTTATGAACCGTTGCATTCCTGCATGGGAATCATATTCAAGAAGAAACCAATCGAGCTGCTTTTTATAATCCCACTCAATAAACTGCGCAAACTCGTCTCCCATAAACATTAATTTTTTGCCCGGATGCGCAAACATAAACGCATACAGGGCCCGCAGAGAAGCAAATTTCTGCCAATAATCACCAAACATTTTGTCCACCATGGACTTTTTTCCGTGCACTACCTCATCGTGCGAATACGCCAAAATATAATTTTCAGAAAATGCATAATACATCGAAAAGCTTATTTTGTTGTGTTCGAACTGACGAAAATAATGATCCATTCTCATGTATGCAAGCGTGTCATGCATAAATCCCATGTTCCATTTGAAAGTAAATCCAAGCCCGCCATCATACGGCGGCTTTGTGATCATCGGATAGGCTGTGCTTTCTTCAGCAATGGTCATTGTTCCCGCATAATTGGTGAGTACGACGCTGTTTACCCTGCGCAGCATTTCAACGGCATGGTTATCGATATTCCCGCCGTCTTCATTGGGTACAAAATATCCGTCGCGCGCGTAATCCAGATACAGGATCGACGTTACGGCATCTACACGCAAACCGTCAATGTGGTATTTATCCATAAAAAACATGGCGTTCGACACGAGAAAACTGATCACTTCCGGCCTGCCGTAGTTAAAAATCAGCGTACCCCATTGTGGATGCTCACGCTGGAGAACGTTTTCATGTTCATACAAATGGGTTCCGTCGAACTTGGAAAGGCCCTGTTCGTCTTTTGGAAAATGACCGGGAACCCAGTCCATGATAACTCCAATACCACGCGAATGCAGTTTGTCCACGAAATACATAAAATCCTGCGGCGTACCATAGCGCGAGGTAACTGCATAAAAACCCGTAATTTGATATCCCCACGACCCGTCGTACGGATGTTCGGCAACAGGCATAATCTCGACGTGCGTATATCCCATACCGCTTACATAATCTGCAAGCTCGTCTGCCGTTTCCCGAAAACTTGGAAAACGATATCCCTCTTTTGTCCGCCATGAACCAAGATGCAGTTCATAAATTGAAACCGCATCTTTCAGCACATTCCTTTTCATACGGCGCTTCAAATAGGATTCATCGTGCCATTCATACCCGCCGATATCCCACACTTTGGAAGCAGTTTGAGGCCGAACCTCAGCGTGAAAAGCGAATGGATCCGCCTTCATGATTTTACTTCCATCGTAACCGTGTACAAAATATTTGTAATTCTCGCCGTCTGCCAGTCCCGGTACAAAGGCAGCCCACACACCGTTCTGGTAAAGCTCCATGGGGGTCTTGCCGGCATCCCAGCCGTTGAAATCCCCCACGATGCTTATTTTCCTTGCATTTGGCGCCCAAACGCAAAAACGGTGCATTTTAAGTTCCGGAATATAATGGCACCCAAAAAGCTCATATGCTTTCTGTGCTTCACCGATATTGTAAAGATAGATGTCTTGTTCCGGTAAGTACTTCTGATAACATTCTTTCATCGTGCCCACCGTCCTTTTTCAATCTCCAAAATAGTCTTATACCTGATAAACGAATTTTCCGTCCTTTCCCTGGACAGCATTGAGCTCTGCCGCCTTTTCTTCATATCCTTCGCGTCCCATAAGCGCAAATGTCGCAATTTTACCCGCTTCCACACCCGGCTGGTCGAAAGCGTCAATTTCAAGAAATTCCCCGGCTGCCGCCGTTGCCATTTCAAGGAAAAAGAAAAGAGCGCCAATCTCTCTTGCATTCATTTCCGGCAATGTAATACGCATATTCATCTTGCCCGCCTGCGTGACGGCATATTCCGTCGCGCGCATTTCGGAAGCAATCAGTTTATTGATTGTCTGCCCCTGCAAATAAGCCGCATCCATCATATCAATGGGGGCATCGGGAATTTTCAGTTCCGTGTTAAATTTTTCCACGTCAATAAAGGAAATTACTTTATCAAACGGCCCTTCCGTATAAAGCTGTATCTGTGAATGTTGATCGGTTACACCAAGCGCACGTACAGGTGTTTGGCCTTTATTGACAACGCTGCCATCATTCCCGTAACGTTTTCCGAGCGACTCCGCCCACAGTTGTGCATACCATTCGGCCATATTAAGAAGCCCGTCGGCATAGGGCATCATTACCGAAATATTAACTCCCATATCCATTGCGGTGCAGTAGAGAAGCGCATACATATAAGCCGGATTTTCCCATAGGTCTTCCCGCGTGCATGCTTCGTCCATCTCTTTTGCACCCGCAAACAATGCATCGATATCAATATTGAGGACTGCTGCAGAAAGCAGGCCAACCGGGCACAAAACAGAGAAACGCCCGCCTACACCGTCCGGCACCGTAAATGTCTTGAACCCATACTGATTGGAAATCTTTTTCAGAATCCCTTTCTCTTTATCTGTCGTGAGCACGATGTTGTCTTTAAAATCTTCACCCAGAACTTCTTCCAGCTTGCTAAGAACGATCATAAACTGGGACATCGTTTCTACTGTATTGCCGCTTTTGGTAATTACGTGGAAGCATGTTTTCTTTACATCAATTACATCGAACAAGGCATTGATTCCGTCCGGATCCACGTTATCCACTACGTAAAACCGGGCTCCTCCACGTTTCTCACGCGAAATCTCGTTATATTTCAGGTGTTTCGTGCCTGTAAAAAGCGCTTTTGAACCAAGCGCACTCCCGCCAATTCCCAGCACCACAAAATTATCAAAATTTGCATTGATTCGATCCGCTTCCTTTTTAATGTCTGCGACGATCTCCGCCTGGTTATAGGGCAGGCTGCGCCACGCCATCGCATCTTTTTTCGCACACATATTCTTGTGCACCTGCGGAAGCTTCTGCGCCATTTTCTGTATATCCTGCTCTCGGATTCCATGCTCCCCAATGCTTGTTTGCAACATATTATTAAAATCGATTTTCATATTCTCATCCTCCAATACTTCATTTTTATCTCAACCCTTCGGATTGATTATTCTTTTTTTCCGGTATTTCCGGATCCTGACTTCCGGTCATCGCCGCAGCCGCCTGCATTTCTATTTTCTGCTGCCATTCCCTCCGGATATAATATCGCTCCAGCACACCTTTGAGCGCCAGAAATAAAATCGCGCCTGCGGGGAGGACGGCACATACCTGATATACCCCGTTGACAAGGAAAAATGCACTGGAAAAAGTTGCAATATAAAAGCCAAACTGCACATTTATATTTGTGGCATACCCATCCCCTGCAACCGTAACCGCAATTGTGAACAAAATAATGATAATCATCCACAACCACTTCAGTTTGATTTTTGCCCGAATGCACGAGATGGAGGCCCATACAATCACCGCATAAAACGCAATCGTCACCGCTATCATAATTCCCTGCGGCGCAGCGGTTTTTGCCTCGTCCACAGTTGTCGCCGCAGAATAGTCGGCAGCGCTCACAATATTAAACGCGTTAATCTTCCAATTCCCGCCGTTTACCCGCTCCTGCTGTATCTGAATATAATATTCGTCGGCATCGGTTACGACCTGAAGACTCGCGCTCCTTTGAGTAATCTGGCTGCCCGTTCCAAGGTCGTTGGTTGTATCAACGGAAATATCGGCTACTTCGGTGTGAATAACCTCTCCATGAAAATAGTCAGCCATCTGCTGAAATGTTTCCTCTGTAATGGTAGCCGCCGCCTCTTCCGTAAACATCGCTTTCGCATCGGCCGCATTCCCGTCTTTGATTACAGCAAGTATTTCTTCGGCAGCAACCGCAAGGGACTCCCCAGCACTTTCCACAGAATTGTCCTGGGCAAAGCAGGCTCCCTGCAATGCGCAGATAATCAGTATCACAGCAAAAGCCATCGCAGCAATTTTCCTGCTCATATCAGTTACCCCTTCTCTTGCGTTCTTCCGTAAACCTCTGTTTCCGTGCGCAACCATTCAATCCGTTCCCTGCTGAACGCATCCTTTTTCATGCGCCACTTCCAATTTCCCAGCGCTTTTGACGGATAATTCATACGCGCCTCACCTCCAAGGCCAAGGACATCCTGCATCGGGATGATGGAAATATCCGCAACGCTCATCATGGCAAGGCGAATCAGCTTTCCGGTTATATCAGTTTCCGCTGTTTTTCCAATATAATCCTCCAGAAATCTTTTGGTTTCCGGCCCGATTGTCTGAAACCAGTGGAGCGTCGTATCGTTATCGTGTGTTCCTGTATAGACCACGCTGTTGCGCGGATAGTTGTGCGGCAAATAAAAGCTGTCTTGCTCGTCAAAAGCAAATTGTAAAACCTTGAGCCCCGGGAACCCGCAATAATCGAGGAATCCTTTTACATTGTCGTCAATCGCACCAAGATCCTCCGCTATGATTGGCGGCATCGGAAGCGCCGTTTTAATTGCGTCAAAAAGCTCGCCGCCCGGGCCTTTCACCCACTGCCCATCTTTGGGCATACCGCCTTTTGGTATCTTAAAGTAAGCTTCAAAGCCACGGAAATGATCGATACGCAGGATATCGTACAGGTGCAAACTGCGCTGCATGCGCCTTACCCACCATTCATATCCATGCGCACGCATATAATTCCAGTCGTAGAGGGGGTTTCCCCACAGCTGCCCTTCCCCGCAAAAATAGTCGGGCGGCGTGCCCGCCACGCTTCCGTCTTTTACAAAATATTCCGGGTGCGCCCATGTCTCCGCCGAATCGGGAGATACATAAATCGGAATATCTCCAATCAACTGGATTCCTTTTCCATTGGCATATGCTTTCAACGCAAACCATTGGCGTTCATATAAAAACTGCGTAAACTGCACAATCTCAATCTCACGCTCATACTTTTGCGTCATCTCCATGATTGCGGCCGGTTCCCGTTCCACAATACACTTGTCCCACTCGCGAAACGGCAAATAATGGAAGTGCTTTTTCAGCACGACAAACAGAGCATAATCAAATAGCCAGCTCGAATTTTCAAATTTGAAAGCAGCAAATTCATGGGGGTAGCGCTCAACTCCGGATTGATATGCTTTTTCCAAAATGTCATTTTTCAGATGAAAAAGCGCCTCATAATCGACGCATGTTTCATCTTCCCCAAAGTTTAAATGAGCATAATCGCCTTTTTTCAGAAGGCCCTCTTCAGCCAAGAAGTCAAAATCGATAAAATAGGGATTGTAGGCAAAAGCGCTCGTACCTGAATAAGGGCTATCGGCATAGCCCGTAGGCGTACATGGAAGTACCTGCCAATATGACTGTTTCGCCGCAGAAAGACTGTCTACGAAATCATACGCCGCTTTCCCGAGCGTCCCGATCCCATAAGGAGATGGTAAGGATGATATGTGCAACAGTATCCCGCTTCCCCGTTTCATAGACTTGTCTCCATAGTTTTTATTACACCTTTATTATATATTTTTTCTCATGAAAAGTATAGCGCTTTCCAAAATTTGCTTCCTTTTGTTTATCCTCTTCACACAATGGATTTAAACATTTTTATTCTTTTCGTTTTCCTTTTTTATGGAAAGCGCCTCTGGTAGAGTTGTAGAGTTGCCCAAAGACACAGGCGTAATAACACGCCCTACTGAAAGCAAAAGAAAACCCCCGCTGGCTTTCCAAGCGGGGGATAATCGTTGCTACAGACGCTCAGGCACTTTTTCCGCAGCATTTTTTATACTTTTTGCCTGAGCCGCATGGACACGGATCGTTCCTGCCCACCGTTTTCTCGCTGACAGCCTGCTTGGATGCGCGCCATTCCCGGGTGATTTCATTCCGGCGTTCTTCCGGCAGTACACCGTCCCATTGCGGCAGTGTGTACAGCCATTTTGCCTTTGCTTCATGCATGTTAAAATACAACTTTTCAAAATCAATATCCAGCTTAATGGCAGTGTCTTCCTCGAGCGAATCGAGATCAATCTCCTTTTTGAGGCTGGTATTAATGCCATCGATAAAGCCGCAGAACACGACCGGTTCCATACCGACCTTTTCCGCAACCTCTTTTACCGTACCTTCATAGGCAACGGACGTATCGCCCAATATCTTCTCATATACGTCGGTCTCCATAGAAAAATAGTCGTCCCAAAATGCCTGCTGCTGCGCAGGAGTCTGCGCCATCTGCGCAAGATTTTTCCATTGTTCGTATAAAGCCATTACAGAGCCTCCCTAAGTTCCTCATCCAGCCGTTTTGCAATTTCGCGGATAAAACCGTGGGTATCCACCACTGTTTTATCTCCCTTTTCCCACAAAAGCGCAAGGTCTTTCGTCATCACACCTTCTTCAATTGTGCGGACCGATGCCTTTTCCAACGCTTCCGCAAAATTTACGAGTGCGGTATTGCCATCCAATTCTCCCCGCTTTTTGAGCGCGCCCGACCATGCGAAGATCGTCGCCATGGAATTGGTGGAAGTTTCTTCTCCTGCCTGATGCTTATAGAAATGACGCGTTACCGTACCGTGCGCCGCTTCATACTCATAGTTTCCGTCTGGTGAAACAAGCACAGACGTCATCATGGCAAGGCTGCCGAAAGCGGTTGCTACCATATCGCTCATGACATCCCCGTCATAATTCTTGCATGCCCAGATATATCCTCCTTCCGAACGGATCACGCGGGCCACGGCATCATCGATCAACGTGTAGAAATACTCAATACCGAGCGCTTCAAATTTTTCTTTATATTCCGCATCATAGATTTCCTGGAAAATATCTTTGAACGTGTGATCGTAGATCTTGGAGATCGTATCCTTGGTCGCAAACCAGAGATCCTGTTTGGTATCGAGCGCATAGTTAAAGCAGCTGCGTGCGAAGCTGCCGATGGATTTATCTGTGTTGTACATGCCCTGCGCAACACCGCCGCCCTCATACTCAAACACGGGCAGTTTTGTTTCCGTTCCGTCCTGTGCAGTGAATACCATTTCAAATTTTGTATTTGCGGGCACGCGATACTCCGTATTACGGTATACATCCCCATAAGCGTGACGCGCAATCGTAATCGGTTTTTTCCATGTTTTTACAGACGGGGAAATCCCGTCAACTACAATAGGGGCGCGGAATACTGTCCCGTCAAGAATCGCGCGGATAGTACCGTTGGGGCTTTTATACATTTCCTTCAGGTGATACTCTTCCACACGCTGCGCGTTCGGGGTAATGGTGGCACACTTTACGCCCACACCGTATTTTTTGATTGCATTCGCCGCATCATACGTCACCTGGTCGTCCGTTTCATCCCGATACGGAAGTCCAAGGTCATAATATTCAGTATTGAGCTCAATATATGGCAAAAGCAAATCCTGCTTGATCATATCCCATATAATTCTCGTCATTTCGTCCCCGTCCATTTCGACAAGGGGCACCGGCATCTTGATTTTCTGCATATCCTATCCTCCTCAAAGCTTATTCCACGCGCTGCGCGCGTTTGTTACAGTGCTTCCAGTCCCGGTCCGCGCTCCGTCCACATTACGTATGCATCTTCCCCGTTGTTGGAATAGTACCGTTTTCGAATTCCGTGAATTGAGAATCCACATTTCTTATACAATTTTAGCGCCGCCCTATTGGACACCCGAACCTCGAGCGACATTGCGTCTGCTCCGCGTTCTTTTGCAGCCCGGTTCAGTTCCCTCATCAGCGCATAGGCATATCCCCTGCCGCGATACGCCGGCAGAATACACACATTTGTAATATGCGCCTCGTCGAAGATGATCCACATGCCGCCATAGCCAATGATCCGGCCTTCTTTTTCTACAACGAGATATACCGTGTTTTCATTTTCAATAATATCATCGTAGAGCATTGCGTAGGACCACGGAAGATCAAAGCTACTGTTCTCGCAATAATGGATATCTTCCAGATCCCCGCGTTCCGCAGCCCTGATGACCACATCGCTTAAAGATCTCAACGTTTCCTCAACCTTTCCGCCTGGCTTTCCCGTAAATAATGCGGTTCCAGTTCGTCATACCCGAGTAATTCACCCTGCCTGTAAAGTCTCTCCGCAACCGCGCATACAGACGACGCACGCTGCAGCG
The DNA here is from genome assembly GCF_014287795.1 of Christensenella tenuis. GTDB lineage: Bacteria > Bacillota > Clostridia > Christensenellales > Christensenellaceae > Christensenella > Christensenella tenuis. The sequence continues at coordinate 153,283 of NZ_JACOON010000001.1, read as the reverse complement.
CAAACTGCTGCGGCAAAAACAAGCTATCCGGCCTGTTCTCCATAATTTCATTTTGAAAGCGTTCTGCCGCGTCTCCCACAAACACCACAGGCCCCTTCGGCAGCAACTCCGTGAGAAGCGTTACAAGCGGCACCGCACACTCGCGGACAATAGATTCGCCGCCGCATTTTGCCATCGTATAAACCTCGCCTCTGCGCGCGTCCATAACCGCGCATACGGTTCGTTTTTCTTTTCCTGCATTTTCAATGAGCGCATCCAGCGTATTCACCGCAACCGCAGGCTTCCCTGCCCCGTGTGCCATTGCCGCGCATGTTGCGGTACCAATCCGTATTCCGGTAAATGATCCCGGCCCGCAAGCCACCGCAAACGCATCCATATCTCCTGCTGTACAGTCTGCCGCGCGAAGCGCGCCGTCCACCGCAAGCATCAGCGTACTGGAATGTTTCTTTCCGGTATCAAGGTAGATTTCCGCAAGCAGCCTTCCGTCCTCACTGACCGCAGCGGAAAGCGTATTTCCCGTCGTGTCCATTCCCAACAGCTTCATTTTTTTACCTCTTGCAGGGTTATCTTCCGTTCCATTTCACTTAGACGTTCGATTCTGACGTCAAATCGCGGTATAGGGAGTGCGTCCGGAATAAGGTCCGCCCATTCGCATACACAAACGCCATCTCCTGCTGCATATTCGTCAAAGCCCGTTTCATAAAGCTCATCTTCATCCGCAATACGATAAACGTCAAAATGATAGAGCGGCACCCGTCCCGTCTCATAAACACGGAGAATCGTATAAGTCGGGCTTACGATGCTTTCCGTTACGCCGAGGCCCTGGGCCAGTCCTTTTACAAAGGCTGTCTTGCCTGCACCAAGATCCCCATAAACGGCAAGAAAGCTGCCTTGAACCAGACGGGAAGCCAGCTTTTTTGCGAACTCTTTTGTTTTTGATTCACTATCACTTAAAAATTCCTGCATCTGCGCCCGGTTCCTTATTGCTTCTGTGCATCTGCACATTTTCTTATTATAAAGGAAAAACGCCGCTTATGCAAGGTATCACGCGGTAAATACGGCCCAACAGCTTATTTTTCCACAGGGCATTCCTTTATGCTTTTAATCTCTTTAAGCCCGAACAAACGCCCGACCGTCTTATACAGCGCAAAAGTCAATATCGAATTGATTCCCGCCTTAATCAGGTTAAAGGGCAGGATCGCCGGAACAATAAGCGCAATAACCTCCTCGCGCGGAACACCCATATAAAGAGGCGTCATTATAATATTCCACACAACCATAGCTATCGTCCATACGGCAACTCCGATTGCGAGGGCAAACGCCGCATTCTTACGCGTCTTGTTTCGTTTGTAAATATTTCCTGCCACAATAACAAAAATACCAGTCGCAAAAATATGCATCATAATGCCAATAATTCCAGCTGATGCACTTACCGTTATGCCCTGGAGTACAGCTACGATAACTGTAAGAACAAAGCCAACCAGAGGGCCAAACGCAAAGGTCGTAATAAAAATTGGAATATCGGCCGGATCATATTCCAGAAACGGCAAGAACATTGGAATGTGGATCATTGCAACCAGTATGACGGACAGCGCCGCCATAACAGCGATAGAAGTGATGTTCCGCGTTGTAAACCGCGGCTTTGAAAGAGTGTTCATGAGATGATACCTCCATATTAAAAAATTTCCGTGAATCGAAATCCCCGGAAATCAATATGTAACCATATCATTCTTCTCTCATCCAGACTATACTGTCGGCTGCGGAATTTCACCGCATCGGCCCCTTTACAGGGGTTCGCAGGCTATACTGCCGGTAGGGAATTTCACCCTGCCCCGAAGACTCATTCACTTTTCTTTACTTATTATAGTCCCCCTCTCTTTCCCTGTCAATACCCGCCATTTGACAGGGAATCTGTTTTTGTTTAATATAAATGGTATTGCTCGGGCGTTTAGCGCCTATTTCAAAGCATTTTAAGCTATAGGGGTATGGTCATGAATTTTGACTCGTTTATGTCCCGGTTTTCCGGGATTCTTAGCAATGTAAATGATTTTGTGTGGGGACCGGTTATGCTCGTTCTGCTCGTCGGTACGGGCGTCTTTTTGATGATTCGCCTGAAATTCCGCCCGTTGCGCAATTTGGGATACGCGCTGCAGCAGGTATTCTCCAAGCACAGCATTAAGAAGGAACACAATGATGACGCAGGGGATATTTCCCCGTTCCAGTCGCTCATGACCGCGCTTGCCGCAACCATCGGTACGGGGAATATCGTTGGGGTCGCCACAGCGATGACGCTGGGCGGCCCGGGCGCGCTTTTCTGGATGTGGATTTCGGCGCTGTTCGGGCTCGCAACAAAATACGGCGAATCTGTCCTTGCAGTTTATTACAGGCAGCAGGATCAAAAGGGCGAGATGTCAGGCGGACCGATGTTTTCCATCAAAAACGGGTTCAAGGTAAAGTGGCTGGGCACGGTGCTTGCCGCCGCCTTTGCTGTTTTTGCAGTGATCGCATCGTTTGGTATCGGCAATTTAACGCAAATCAATTCTATTGCAGATGCTGTTTTGGGTACATTCAATATCCCAACGTGGATTACAGGTCTTGTGATTGCCGTACTTGTCGGCATTGTACTCTTAGGGGGGATCAAATCCATTGGCAAGGTTTCCTCCAAAATCGTCCCGGTAATGGCTGTCTTTTACGCAATCGGCTGTATGATTGTCATCGTCTTGAATTTCGATTCCCTGCCGTCGGGTGTGGGGCAAATTATGAGCAGCGCCTTCTCGCCCACTTCCGTTCTTGGCGGGGTTGCCGGATTTACTTTTGCCAGCGCTCTCCGTTTCGGTGTTGCGCGCGGGGTTTTTTCCAATGAAGCCGGCCTCGGCAGCGCGCCAATTGCTGCGGCCGCGGCCAAGACCGATCATCCCGGCCGGCAAGGTTATATTAACATGACGGGAACATTTTTCGATACGATTATCGTATGTACCCTTACCGGACTTGCCATTGCAGGATCGGGCGTACTGGGAACCCTTGACGCAAGCGGTGAGCTCGTAACGGGCGCTTCCCTTACCATCGCGGCCTTTGGCAGCGTTATGGGGCCTGTTGGAAGCTATGTCGTAACAATCGGATTGATTTTGTTCGCATTTTCTACAATTCTCGGCTGGAGTTATTATGGCGAGAAGAGTCTCGAATATCTTACCCATTCCATTAAGGCGCGCTATATTTACCGCGCAGTCTTTGCATGCGTTGTATTCCTGGGCGCAGTCACTTCCCTCAAGATCGTGTGGAATTTTTCAGATACGGCAAACGGCCTAATGGCGATTCCCAACCTGATCTGCCTGTTGGTGCTCAGCAAAGTGATTGTGCAGCAAACAGACGATTTCGACGAGAAGTTCCTCAAACGTGAAAAAATGATGCGCAAACAGGCAAAACGCATCTGACGCAAAAGCAAATGGTATCGTGGGGTGCAGTATCGTTTGCTTTTGCCACTCCAACATGCCTGCTGCCGGATTTCATTGAAAATCTTTTATCGTTAAGTTATAATAGCAACAAACCGGATCATAAATGCGATTTAACATCTGGAGGGACTGTTTTGAAAAAGCTGCTATTTATCCTCACGTTTATCCTTATATTGTCTATATCCGTCTCTGCGCTCGCCGCACCTTATGCGGATCAGGCATATCACTATAACGTCGAACTTCCCGAAGAGGAGACCACATATTATTATACACAGGAAGGTTCGAATATGCCGGAAGACCTTCTTGCGGTCGCGCAGGGAAAAACGCCTCCGGTGTGTTTTTTAATCGCATCTTATGAAAATGGGACGACACTTTCCTATTCGCTCGATATGACCGCAACGCCGGTCAGCGAGATCCTTCCCAGTCTTTCAGCAGAAAGTGCCATTACGGATTTGTCCATGCTTTCGGCAGAGCAACTGGATTCCATCGCGCAGGAAAAGAAAGCGGAATACGGTTCTGTTTATACCTTTGACGCGGACACCACGGAAACGTTCGCCGGAAAAACGGCGCTCGTATTAACTGGGCGGCACACGGAAGATAATGGTTATACAACAAAAATTTATTTGCTTGCGGATGATAATTATTTATTCGCAATCACGATGCTCTATAAAAACGATGCGTCAAACACTTATCTGGCCCCCGCGGAAACCATTTTATCCACGTTGAGATTCGACAGCACTCCTGTTGCTGTGCAATCATCGGCGGCTCCCACAATTTCGCCTACCCCGGCCGCCACCGTTTCATCTACCCCTACCCCGGTACCGCAGTCCTCCTCAGCGCCAGCCTCAGGCGGAATCCAGCAATTTCTGCAGAACATCGGCCAAAGGATTACAGACGCCTACTATAACGACCCATATTTTCCGTTATATGTAGCCGGGGCTTGCGTTGTCGTGGCGCTTATCGTTATCATTATCATACTAATTCATGCAAGCAGGAAAAGAGAGATCACCTATAGCGCGGCTGAGGGTTCCATCGAGGTTAAGCCAGATACTGTAGACAGCGCTTCGCAAGGACTTGCAGGCGATACTTGTGCACGGAAGGCGGAGAATTCCTGTGGTTTGCCTGAAACAGCACGCGAACCCGAGGATACTTATGATCCCAATAAATATACGCGCGCTTCGCGTGGCTATGATGTAGGCAACCCCATTACGCGCCCCACCATCGCTGAAGAGTCGCTTGCCCGCCGGAATACCTCCGTAGACGAAGCGCCTGAATCCATACCCACACAGCCTGCTTCACCTGCACAAAACATACCGCACCCAGTCCGGGACTCTTCGCGGCCTAAAGTAGGCTCCCGGGTGGAACGGTATAGGGATCAATACAAGAAAAAGAAATAATTTCTATTTTAGAGTAAAAAGTGAAATCTATTTCTTGACTTCGGCCTGTTCGTATAATATAATATTTTGTGTTGCTCGCGGTAGTGCTGGAATAGGCAGACAGGCACGTTTGAGGGGCGTGTGTCCATGACGTATGGGTTCAAGTCCCATCTACCGCACCACAGAAAAAATCGCTTAATCAATTTAAGCGATTTTTTATATGCCATTTTGCGGGTATTCTCAATTTTCTTGTTTTCTTCTGAAATTTTGCTGGCATTATGTTTCAACGCAATACAAAATCGGGCTCTAAAATTTGTTTATGATTTCCGGTATGGCGGTGTCTGCCCTTCTTCTATTCCTTAAATTAATCTTCCTTTATTTCTCATTCCGGCGTTTGCCCGCCTCTAGACTTTGCTATGCACGGGAAATAGATTTTGCTCGCGGTGCTTTTTTATAATAAAATCTCCGAGGGGGCTTTACTATGATGAGTGAGTCGTGAAAAATTCCCAGTATCGTAAAGAGGGCGGAGCATGATGTACTTCATCTCGGATATACGGATATTGCATTGCTGAAAAATGAAGGTCCTGAATAAATGTATGAACAGGCTTGTATTCTTCAAAACAAAAAAAACAGACTGCTGCCAGCTTTATATTTATCACTGTACGGTTTACTATGCGAACATAGAAAATCCAGATCCTGAAAAACTGGAAAAATGAATAGAAATACAAAGGCCCCGGCATGATTGCTGCGGCCTTTGCATTTTTCTATTCATTTTTGAAAGACTTTTGCAATCTCTGCGATATACATCGTATGATAGTCCTTTTCCGGATACCATTTTCTGTCCGGCTCTTGATCAATAAAACATTTCGGGTCGTACTGCTGCGCGTACAGCTTTCGGCAGACAAGAACAAGACTCGCCTCTTTAAAATACGGCGTTTGTTCGTCGTGTAATACGGTCAGCCCCGATGTTTTAATCTTATCTTCATCACGCCCGGATACCGTTCCAAAATAATTCAACGTTTTGCGGTAGCTATCCTCTAAAAACGCAAGAGAAAAGGTATCTGTTGCATCAATAAACTCCTTTGTGTACCGGGTCGGACGGATTACAACAAACGCAACATTTTTCCCCCACATCACACCCATACCGCCCCATGAGGCTGTCATGGCATTCACTTGTCCTTCTTTTTCCGCCGTGACAAGCATCCAGCCCTTTCCGATCATTTCAAAGGGGTTCCCTTCAAGTTCCGCGGGATCCAGCTCCTTAAATTCCAACATTGCTTTCCTCCTCCTGTCAGCCAATTTTACGCCGTGTAGGCCTTTTTGGGGTCTCCTGCGGCAATTCGTCCATTACTTCATCCATAACATCCTGCGGTGTTACCTCAGGTATTATGGGTGTCTCCTCCTGTTTTGTCTTACGCCGAAAGAAAGAATTCTTCTCTTTCTCCTGCGTTTGCCCGAGAATCCTGCGCTGTGTCCGTGTCATCGGTTCTTTTGGCTCGTCAGTATATTTTTCCAGAAAATCCATAGCTGGCTCAAGCGGCTTGCGTTCTTCCCTGACCTCCGGAACTATCCTTGTCGGTTCTTCCACATCCGTTTCTTCTTCAGGCGCCAGATCTTTCGGTTCTTCAGATACGATCTCTTCCTCCGCCCATAGCGCTTCCTCCGTGCCGGTTTCTTCCGGCCATATTTCTTCTCCCATGGCTTCCGGTTCCGCCTGTGCACCTGTAAATATAGGAGTTTCGATCTGTCCGGCCACTATCTCGACCGTCTTTTTCGGAAGCATACGCGGGACGTCCGCATCCCCTCCGTGTCCATGTGCCGTATCGGCAGTAATATAATCTACCACCATTGCGTCCATTACCCGGCCAATATAATTCACCGTATCCATGGGCGTCATGGAATATTCTCCTTCCTGTTCTGCCGCAAGTTCGCCTGCCATTCCAGCGATATACACACCGGTAAGCGCTGCTTCATAAACGTCCTTTCCCTGCGCAAGCAATCCGCCAATGATACCGGTAAGAACGTCTCCACTGCCTCCCTTTGCCATTCCCGGGGTCCCTACGCACAGCAACGACGCATTTCCAAACTGGTCTGCGACAATTGTCGTGCTTCCCTTCAGGACGAGCGTCACACCATATTCAACCGCAAAATCAACAGCAGCCTTCACAGGATTTCCAAGAATATCTTCTGTCCGCATCCCCGAAAGCCGTGAAAACTCTTTGGGATGCGGAGTCAGGATTACCTCTCCCTGTTTGTTTTCTAAAAATTCCAAATGCTCTGCAAGTACATTGAGTCCGTCCGCATCCACCACTTTCGGTAGCTCACATTCCGTAATCAGGTTACCCACTACAGCGGCAATATCATCATTCACACCCAGCCCAGGTCCTACGGCAATCGCCGTCTTTCCCAGGGTAAGTTTTTCAAGGGAAGGAATTGCTTCCCTTGAAATAATTCCATTCTCTCCGCCAACTTCAAAGCAGGTTGCTTCCGGCACGTTTTGCTGCAAGACGCTGATCACTTCCCCGCAGGAAGCTGCCGTCACTAAGCCTGCTCCCGCACGGGATGCAGCCCGCGCGCTGAGCACCGCTGCCCCCGCCATACCATAACTGCCCGCAACCAATAAAAGTTTTCCATAGCTTCCCTTGTTGGAGTCGAGAGGTCGTTCCCCCAGACACATATCCGGATCGTCGCTTTCATAGGCGCATACCGCAGCCTGAAGCGGAATATCGCAGCCTTCATCCACACCGATCCTTACAACCTGAAGTTCCCCGGCATATTCCCGTCCCGGATACAGGAAGTGGCCTACCTTCGGATATTGAAAAGTCACTGAAATATCTGCGCGTACCGCCGCTCCCATAATAATACCCGTTTCCGCGTTGATTCCCGAAGGGATGTCTACACTCACCACCAGCGCATCTCTGGCATTTAAAAAATTCACCGCATCTTGATAGATTCCATCTATATTCCTCGCAAGTCCTGTACCGAAAATCGCATCTACATAAACCTCTGCCTCAGGAAGAGCCTCAAATTCCTCTTTATTCGTTATAATTGTATAATACTCCCTTGTTTCCCTGAAAAAAGCAAAATTCTCCGCAGCATCTTCTTTGAGCGAAGATGGATTCCCAAGGAGGATTACCTTTACATCATAGCCGTTTGCAAGCAGGATGCGCGCAACCGCAAACCCATCGCCGCCGTTGTTTCCTGTTCCACAAAATACCTGTACGGTACAAGGCTCTCTCTCTTCACGGATCGCCTCATAAACGCCATAGGCGGCGTTTTCCATCAGCAGGATACCGGGAATTTTCATCCGGTCTATCATATAGCGGTCTACCGCTCCCATTTGCTTTGGTGTCAATACTGTTCTCATTCTGGCCGTTCCTCCCTTTCGAGTATAGCAATTGCGCTGGCTGTATCTTCCGTATGTGTAATGCTAATATGCAGGGCCGTTTTCCCCTCGAGCGGACCGTGCAGCACGGCATAAGGTGCGCCGCTTTCCTTATGCAAAATTTCAATATCGGTAAGCCTTGCGTCTATAATGCCAAGCGAGAGCGCTTTCAGTACGGCTTCCTTTGCACAGAACATGCCCGCCGCACTTTGCGCAGCAAGTTTTTTCCCATCAAGGTAGCGCCTTTCCCGCTCCGTGAATACACGTTTCAAAAAAGCCTCCCGCTTGATTGCGTTTTCCATACGCGCAATGCGAAGGCTGTCGATTCCTACGCCAATTATCATGGTTTTTCCCCCGCGGCGAGAACGCTGTTTACAACAGCCCGCCGCGTCGCCTCAATGGCAGCGGTAATCAGCACGTTCATGTCCGCCGTTCTTGTCCCGTAGGAGAGGGAAAATATGGTATCGCCATCTACCATAGTATGAATCGGATCGATAGCTTTCGCAAGGCCGTCATGCGCAACCTGGGCCAGCTTAGCGGCTTCGTCTTTCGTCAGTTTTGCATTCGTTGCGACCACACCGATTGTCGTATTCCGCCCCTTCATAAATTCGGTTTCCACTTTATTCTCAAGCATGTATTTCGCCGTGTTGATATACGTTCCGTTTCGCTGCGCTCCAGCAAGCACCCTCCCGTTTTCTACTACATCTCCAAAGGCGTTCACTCCCACGAGAGCCGCTATAACAACCCCGCCAGGAAGATGCAGGCTGGCGGTACCAACGCCGCTCTTTTGCGCATGTTTCATGCCGAGCACTTTGCCGACCGTCGCGCCCATCCCAACGCCTACACTGCCCTGCGGCACTTTAGTACATGCATTGATACATGCCGCATAGCCCATTCCCGCGTTCGGGCGGATATCGCTCCTGCCATATCCAAGATCATAGATGACCGCCGCCGGAACGATTGGCACAACCGCATCTTCCGTGCGCACACCCATTCCCTGCTGTTCACAATAAATCATCACGCCGTCCGCAGCTGCAAGGCCAAAGGCGCTGCCTCCCGCAAGCAAAACCGCATAACACTCCTGCACCGCTTTCCCCTGCGACATAAAAGCGGTCTCCCGCGTGCCGGGCGCGCTTCCACGCACATCAACACCGCATACCGCGCCATTCGGGGCAAGGACGACCGTAATGCCAGTGCTTCCGGCGGTATCCTGGGCGTGACCGGTTAAAAGCCCCTGAATATCTGTAATACTTCCGCTGTACATAAACTTTCTCCGTCAGATATATTGCTCAATTCCGCGAACCGAAACTTCGCCTGCCATGAAAGACCTGGTTGTTCCGTCTGTATTGAGCAGCAACTCCCCCTGTTTGGAAAACCCTTCGCAAACACCCAGAACAATTTCTTTTCCGCTCAAAACTTTAATTTCTTTTCCTATTATAACACTATTTGCGCAATATTCATCAAAAATCGCATCAATCCCACCCGAAATATATCGTTCACAGTATGCAAATACATCGTCGACCATAGCGGCGGCAAGCTTTACCCGATCCTGTTTTTTCCCCGCCGCCATACAAAGGGATACCGCTTTTGGTGCAACCTCCGCTGGGAATTCCTGTTGATTCACATTAAGGCCCATACCACACACAATGTATTCCACACGATCCATATCCGAAGACATTTCCGTCAAAATTCCACACAGCTTTTTCCCGCCATATACAACATCGTTCGGCCACTTTATTTTTGCATCGATACCGCAGATCCTCCGAACCGCGCCGACTACGCCAAGAGCGGCGGCAAACGTAACCGCAGGAGCCTTCGGCGGCTCAAATTCCGGCCGCAAAAGCACACTCATTTGAATCGCATCCCCCGGTGAGGACACCCATCCCCGGCTCAACCTTCCCTTTCCCTTCGTCTGGTATTCCGCAATATATACACTTTCATGCGGCGCGCCTTCGCGCGCCTTCCGTTTGGCGTGCTCATTGGTGGAATCCACTTCTTCCATCCATTCGATAGTTTGTGCCCGCTGCGAGAAAAAGCCTACGTATTCCGGCTTCAATAAATCAGGGAAAGCCACAAGACGGTAGCCCCTCTTGGTGTGTGCTTCAATTTTTCCTCCTTCCTCTTTGATTGCTTTGATGTGCTTCCACACAGCCGCGCGGGAGATACCCAGCAATTCACTGATTTGCTCCCCGGAAAGAAAGTTATCTGCATTAAAAAGCAATTTTAAAATTTCTTTTTTCATTCTTCTTCATACCTTCGAAGCGCGCGTTTGATTTCCTCGTATTCAAATCCCTTTGCCATCAATGCGCGTATTATTTTTTGTTTTGCTTTTCCGGCTTCTTCGTTGCGGTGCTTTTGCTTCAGCCGGACAATGTATCCATCTATAATTTGTTCTTCCTGTCCGGCATCTTTTGCCGCTTCCTCCGCGATGCCACGCGGCACTCCTTTTTGCATCAGCTTTTGCACCGCAACACGCTGCCCATATTTTTGCAAAAGCTCCTGCGCGTACAGGCCGGCAAATTCACGATCGTCAAGATATCCTATCTCTTTTAATTTTTTCACCGCACGTTCGACGCAATCCTCTGAAATCCCTTTTCCGCTGAGCTTACCACGCAACTCTTTTTCCGTCCGCATCCGATAGGAAAGAAATTTCATTGCGCAGGCAAGCGCATATTTTTCCCCATCTTCACACAAAATACGTTCTTTTTCTTCGACAGAAAGTTCGCTCCCTATTTTTAGACGGTTTGCCAGAGCCGTATCAATATAGACGGCAAACGCAAATTCGCCGTCCATAAAAACGTTGATCCGGTCTTTATTGCGCGCTCCCTTTTGCATATCCGTAATTTTTCCCATAATTTTATTATACTGGAAACCTCGTAAATTTGAAACAAATTTGCATTTTTTCCCGTTTTTTTGTAGAATAACGATATGAAAAAATGGATTAGTATTTTACTCCTCGTTTGCCTCGTAATGGTTCTTCCGGCGATTGCGGCGGCAGAAGGAGATTCAGCAATTAAACAGCATGCAACCGGGGATGAAGTAGCACTTATCCAAAGGCGGCTGCGTGATCTTGGGTACCTGAATTACCGCCCTACCGGCAAGTTCAGCGATATGACGGTGCAGGCAGTTAAAAAGTTTCAGACGCAAAGCGGTATTTCTCCTGATGGCCAGGTAGGAGAAGATACTTACCAGGCTCTTTTTTCCGATGACGCGAAACGCGCCCCCATCAATCCTTCTGTAAAGAAGATATCCGGCCCTGCCTATTCGGGAGCAGTACAGGAAAAAGGAGAACTCCTTTCCTGGGAAAATATCGATCCTTTAATTCCTGTAGAGACACAGTTTTCCGTGCAGGATCTTAACACAGGCAAGACTTTAAATCTTATCCGCACAGGAGGAAATAACTGCGCCTATGTAGCAACTCCTTCGTCTGTAGATTACAATACCTACCGCTCCATATTCGGTGGAGACGACACATGGGAGCACCGTGCTGTCCTTGTCAGCGTGGATGGTCACACTTATGCCGCTTCCTTGTTTGGTATGCCTACGGGCGGGGATGATCTTTATGGAAGCGGAATGGCCGGGCATACTTTCCTCTACTTCAATAACAGTAAAACAGATGTTTCTGGTCTTCCTGACGAAGAACATATTCAGGCCGTCCTGCGGGCTGGGCAATAAGATGCAGAAGCAGCAAGGCGGAAAAAGGACGGGGTGAACCCGTCTTTTTATGCGATGCATCTTGTATCTATTGTTTTTCTTCCCAAGTGTTGACATTAAATTTTTATTCATTTATGCTTGGTACAGAGTTACCGGTGGCTCTCTTATAAACCAAAGGAGAGAGCAAATTATGTATCATGGGCACTTCAATGGAACACATTATGAGGTTGGCTTCCGCTGGGGAACAGCCTTGCGCAGGCGCGGAAGAATATTATTGGAGAAACTTCCTTTTTTTCTCACCGAGGAGCGCATGGAATTCAGCCGCTGCTGCCTTCCATTTTACGAATTCTGGTATCCGGAAATTTTAGAAGAAATACGCGGGATCGCAAATGGGCAGGAAATAGCGGTGGAACCGCTTCTTTCGTTCTTGCTTGGCATGTACTGTATTATGCCGGAGAACAGATGCTCCTGTTTTGCATTCCAAACGGAAAACAATAGTATTCTTGCCAGAAACAGCGATTTCCTTACAGAAATTGAAAACCTTTGTATGAATTGCATATATACCCTGGAAGGTGCGCATTCTTTTACTGGTAATACTACTGCATTTGTGGAAATGGAAGACGGCGCAAATGAACACGGCCTTGCAATCGGGCTGACTGCCATCTGGCCGCGTATCTTGGCTCATGGGCTCAATGCCGGAATGTTGCTGCGTTATGGGCTCGAAAAGTGCAAAACGGCAGAGGAATTTATTGGGGAACTCACACGGCTGCCAATTGCGTCCAGCCAAACTTTCACGGTCGCCGACCACGGCGGGAGCATTGCCCTTGTGGAATGTAACCCTGAAAAAGTAATTGTGAAAAAACCGGGAGAAGCATATCCTTTCGTATCAGCCGTCAATTCCTTTTATTGCCCGGAGATGGCAATCTATACCTGCACGGATATCGATACGTGGAATTCTGAGAAACGGTTTGCAACCATTCAAAATGCTTTTCGTGATACAAAAACGTATGATATGGATTTTGCAAAAAATCTTCTCGCGGGGCGCTACGGTTTCATGTGCCAGTATGACCGAAAAACCGGAAGGGATACAGTATGGTCTGTGATTTACGATATGAAATGCCCTGCCGTTTACCGCTGCGAAGGAAATCCTTTAAGGAAAAATTTCACCCAAGATATTCGTTTTAAATTTTCCGTTCAACCATAAAACAAATCCGCTAAAGAGAGACCGCCCTGCGGCAGCCTCTCTTTGCCTTTATCTAATGCCGTGTCGGCGCCCAGACCGATACGCTGCCGCCATTTACCGAAAAAAGAGCGCTTCCATCCTCTTCTACCGTTACGATGTCTTCCCTATTTCTCAGAACGTCATAAAAATGCCTGCCCGCAAACCGGGTACCCACATACATATTTTTTGACCCGCCAATCTCGTTGCTCATGACTACGGCCAGTCCGGAGTCTGCATGGGCATCGTCGCCTTCCCGCGTCCATCCCACAAGATGCGGGTCATCAAAATAGTCATGTTGCTCTCCATAGGCCAAGAGTTCACGCGCTTTTATCATCGGACGAAGCCACTGCCCTTTCGCTGCGATGCCGTGCGTCGGAATTCCATAATAATCCCCATAAAACACACAGGGATATCCGTCCTTCCTTAACAAAATCAGCGCATATGCAAGAGGCTTAAACCAGTCCTGCACCCATGATTCAAGCGACTGCCCGGGCTGCGTATCGTGGTTATCTACAAAAGGCACTGCGAGTAATGGATTTTCCTGTACAAGCGTACGGTGAAAAATCGTGCGCATATCAAACGCTCCTCCCGCATTTGCCGCGTCCCGGAAACGAAAATGGAGCGGTACATCAAATAGCGATAATGTTCCCTGTGTAATATCAATATAATTAGAAAGCTTGGCGACATCGCCGTTCCAGTATTCCCCTACGGCAAATAATTCTTTTCCCGCCGCTTTTCGAAGCTCCGCGAGCCAATGACTGTAGAAGGTGAAACGCATATGTTTTACCGCGTCGATGCGAAACCCGTCAAGTGGAATTTCCCGCAAATACCATTTTCCCCATTCCGTGAGTTCCCGCACCACTTCTTCATTGCTCAGGTCAATGCTTGCTCCCATCAAATATTCAAAATTACCAAATTCCTTATCTACTTCATCCTGCCACTGTTTGCCGCGAAATTGAAAGATCGCGGAACGGCCTGTTTTTTCGTCCCGGTCTATGGCCGCAAAATGCCCGCTGTTCCATCTGAAATCAGAATAAACTCCATTTCTTCCGGGAAAATCAAACCGTGTCCATGCGGAAATCTTTTGCTCCCCACTGACCTGCTCATATCGGTTTTCCTGCGCGAATTCACATGCAAGAACCTCTTCAATGCCATCCGCTCCCATTTTATGATCCAGAACAATATCGGCATAGACCTGGATTCCTGCCGCGTGAAGCGCATGAATTGCATGCAGGTATTCTTCTTTTGTTCCGTATTTTGTAGCAATAGAGCCTTTTTGGTCAAACTCTCCAAGATCATACAGGTCATAGACGGCATAGCCGACGTCAGCTGCTCCGCCGCTGCCTTTGTAAGCGGGCGGAAGCCATATCGCCGTGATACCGTCCTCCGCAAGCTCCCCGGCTTTGTCCGCCACCTGGTTCCACAGCATTCCGCAGGGAAGCTCCCATTCAAAATACTGCATCATTGTCCCGTTTTTTTTGGTGTTCATATAAAATTCCTCTCATATAAATTCCACCTGTCTATCTGTTTGATAAACAAAAACGGCATATGGCTAACTTAGCTCTTTTTGTAGTACCATTCATTTACATGCGCAAATACCTGGCCCTGGCGCGGATCTTTGATATCCGTCAGTAAATCGTTGCATACAATGGAATTCATACGGTAATAAAGCCCAATCTGGGGCATGCGCTCCATAAGCAGCCTTTGTACCTCGCTATAAGCTGCTTTGATATCTTCTTCCTTAAACGCATTGCGCGCCGCGTCGATTGCAGACGTAATCTCCGCGCTATCCACTCCGCCGTAATTTGCCGATCCGCCCGGGTTGAACATAAAACCGATATCCGGATCTTCATCCAGATAAAAACTGCACATCGCAAGTTGGAAATCTCCTGTCTGCAAACGGTTATAATACTCCTGCTGGTTCAGTTCTTCCACCGTAGCCTCGATACCTACCTCTTCTAACTGTTTGGCAATCGCCTTGGCCGCTTCCATTCGATAAGACATTTCCCTATCATCCGGCACAATAATAGAAAATTGCAGCACATTGCCCGTTCCTTCTTTACTGTTTCGATAACCTGCGCCTTCGAGAAGCGCGCGTGCAGTTTTCAAATCTTCGTCCTGATTATATTTGGAATCGTAAGCATAGAAATCAGGAGCAATCGGCATATTCGCAGGCACTCCATGGCCCATTAATACGGTTGAAATAAGCTCGCGCCTGTCAAGCGCGTAAGAGATCGCCTGCCGCACTTCGGTAATTCCAAGAGCCGGATTATTAAGGTTGGGCACCAGACAATCATAATAATTGGTCAAATACCCGACTACCTGCGTCTTCCCTGCAATCTTATATTTTCCCGCATACAGCACGTCCGTCGTAACAAAATCCAAGATGCTCGTTGTGACGGCTTCAAGTTTCGCCGTGTTGCCCGTCATTGGCTTTGCTACAATGGTTGGAATATTCGGTTTTGTACCCCACCATGCTTCGTTTAACGTAAGCACCATTTCGTTCTCCGGGTCAAAGGAATCGATCCGGTAAGGACCTGTTCCGACAACCTGCCCATCTGAATACAGCGCTTCATTCATAACGGGAAACGACATAAAATAGAGCGCTTCGGCACCCGGCTTGGTCATAGTAAGTTTTACCGTTGCCGTATCTACTACTTCAATACTCTCGACAAGCGAATTATATTGTGCATAATGGTTGGTTTGCGGAATTTCCACCACCGGCGATTCTTCCGGGCTTCCCGTCGGGCTGGGAGAATTCGACGGGCCTACGGATACGGTATCCTCGGAATCCGACGGGCTTTGTGTTCCCTGCGGATTATCCGGCTCCTGTGTTTCGGCCGGAGCGTTTGGGTCCTGTGTTCCTTCCGGATTCGGCAAATCTTCTGCAGCCGGGGCATCAAACTGTACACCTGTAAGT
This sequence comes from Christensenella tenuis, assembly GCF_014287795.1. Classification (GTDB taxonomy): domain Bacteria; phylum Bacillota; class Clostridia; order Christensenellales; family Christensenellaceae; genus Christensenella; species Christensenella tenuis. Next base: position 137,277 of record NZ_JACOON010000001.1, on the reverse strand, counting down.
TCGCCTACCCGTTTTGCGCTGTATACAATATCGTCAGCCGTAAGCGGCGTACTTCCATCGGAAAACATAACATTTTGACGAACCTTAAATGTATATATCATTCCACTTTCGTCAATCTCCCATGACTCAATAAGCCCGGCTTCCGGCTTTCCATCCGCGCCAATGCATACCGCCGGCTCATAAATCAGTCCAAGAAGATTCACGAGATCTTCATCTGTTACAGTCAGCGGATCAAGCGAACTGATTTCCGCAGGCATCGCAATATAAAGATCGCCTCCCGGCTGTTTCTCTATCGCGCTGGAAGCGGAAGGAGTGGCGGAAGCCGCCGCTTCCCCGGATTGCGTTCCTCCGATCAGATTCCCGCATGCGCACAGTGTAAGCATCATACAGACGAGCGGGAGGGCAATTAATTTCTTACTCCAGTTCGTAAAGTTCCTTGTATTTCTCATATGCTTTCGTCACCTTTTTGACATAATTGTCCGTCTCTTCATAAGGAATATTCGTAAGATTTGTTCCATCTGAATATTGTGGATCCTGCAGCCATTCTTTTACTTTATTATGACCCGCATTATAAGCCGCCATTATAACGGGCAGGGTGTCAAACCGCTCCTGCAAAAACTGCAAGTACCAACAACCCATCTCAATATTCGTTTCCGGATTTAAAAGATCATCCGCAGTAAAATCCTCCACCCCGAGTTTTCCCGCAATCCATTCGCCTGTTTCAGGCATAATCTGCATCAAACCCATCGCCCCCGCACTCGATATCGCTTCCGGATCAAAGCCACTTTCGGTATGGATCACTGCGGCGACAAAATAGGGATCGATTCCATACTGGGCCGCATATTTTTCAATCAGTTCCGCATATTCCAGCTTATACTGCGCCCGTTCGATTTGCGGTATCAATACAAATATACAAGCCAGTATGAAAGCAGCCGCCACGGCAATGCAAATAACTGCCACAGCCGCTTTATTTACGCCTTTTTTTTGGCGCTTATAACCCATTCGTCCCATAAAAATGTTCCTCTACTTGTTTTTTCAATTGTTCAAGCGTTCCATCATTTGTCAGCACGACATCCGCAACCCCGAGCATCTGTTGCTCGCTTGCCTGGCTGTTTAAACGGTTTTCCGCGTGTGTTCTATCAATTCCGTCCCTGCTTTGAATCCGTTCCATCTTCCTGCCGGTTCCGGCGCGCACAAGCCATATTTCGTCCACATCCCGGTCAAGACCGGTATCAACCAGAAGCGCGCAGTCGATAACCACGGTATCTTTTTCAGAGGCTTCTTTTCGCCTCCGCACCTCGTTGAGCACGAGCGGATGCAGGATGTTGTTAAGCCGTATGAGCGCTTCTCTGTCCGCAAACACATAAGCGCCAAGCTTGTGCCGGTCAAGCGTGCCGCCCGCACGGAAAAATTCCGTTCCAAACGCTTCTTTCACTGCAAGATATCCTATCTTTCCAGGTTCGCACAGCTCACGCGATATCCGGTCTGCGTCGATAATCTCCGCCCCTAGTTTTTCCAGATATTCCGCAACGGTGCTTTTCCCTGCGCCGCTGTTTCCCGTAAGGCCGATGGTACGCTTCATTTTGCCTCCGCCCATGTTTTTCCCTGTGCTACATTTACGCGAAGAGGCACGCTCAATTTCATCGCATTTTCCATGCAATCGCGCAATAGCTCCGTGACCGTTTCTACCTCGCCGTCCTTTGCATACAGAATCAGTTCGTCATGCACCTGCAGCACAAGCTTGGATTCGTAGCTATGTTCTGCGAGCGCCTGCTTTACACGGTTCATCGCAATTTTAATAATATCTGCGGCGCTGCCCTGTATAGGAGTGTTGAGCGCCGCCCGTTCGCCGAAAGAACGTATGTTGTAATTTCCCGAGGAAAGTTCCGGAATATACCGGATACGGCCGCATAGCGTGCGCACAAAGCCATCCTCATGCGCTTGTGCAATAATCTTATCCATATATTTACGTACGCCGCTGAATTCCTCAAAATAGCGGGCAATATACTCTGCTGCCTGCTTACGCGAGATCCCAAGGTTGCGGGCCAGTCCAAAATCACTAATGCCATATACAATACCAAAATTCACCGCTTTCGCGCTTGCGCGTTCCGCTGGCGTCACCTCTTCAATTGCCTTTCCCAGCACCTCCGCCGCAGTACGCGCGTGAATATCCTGCCCCTTCATAAACGCATCCTTCAGATGTCTGTCATCTGCGATTGCCGCAAGGATACGCAGTTCGATCTGGGAATAGTCCGCAGATACAATCTGGTATCCGTCCGGGGCGACGAAAGCGCTGCGAATGTCGTTCGCCATAGCTGATTTGATCGGAATATTCTGCAAATTCGGTTCCGCACTCGACAGGCGGCCCGTCGCAGTCGCGGTCTGCAGGAACGTCGTATGGATCACGCCGCCCCTGATCATGCCGATAAGGCCGTCTATGTAAGTGCCCTTCAGTTTCGTAAGCGCCCTATATTCAACAATATATGGAATAATCGGATGCTTTTTTTCAAGTTTTTCCAGCACTTCAATATCGGTAGAGTAGCCTGTTTTGGTTTTTTTAACAATGGGCAGTCCTAATTTTTCAAACAAAATTTCCGCAAGTTGCTTGGTAGAACTTATATTGAACGACTCTCCTGCAAGTTCAAAAATTTTCTCCGTGAGCGCTCCAATTTCTTTATCATATTTTTCTCCCAGCCGGGCGAGCGCATCCCTGCTTACGCGGAATCCTTCCGCTTCCATGCCATACAGGACGCGAAGAAGGGGCTCTTCGATTTCATACATAATATTTTCAAGTTCTGTACGCTCAATCTCATCCCGCTGGCGTTCCGCGAGCGTAAAAAGATCCGCTGCATTTTCCTCGAGTTCGGCACGCTTCATAACGCTTGCAAGATCATATTTAGGATATGACGGGCTCAAAACCCATGCACCAAGCATCGTATCATAAAAGTCGCGGAACAGGTTCCCCCATTCGTGCATCAACGCCTTGACGTCGTGTGCAATAATCTTCTTGTCCGCCAAGAAGGGTTTCAGTTCCCGAAGGACATCATTGAGGTCGTATCCTTCATCGAGCAGTGTTTGCTTTAGGGGAATTACATATTCCGTTTCCCCGCTGATCGCAATCCGCACTCCATCTTTTATAAGAAGTGCAAATTCATATGCGTCGTCTAAAATGCCCAGCTCCTGCGGGGATATAATTTCCGTTTTTATCGTCTTTTCCTTTTCCTGTCCGAGGTTAAACCGTTTAAGAAATGAAGTAAAACGATATTGTTCGCTCACTGACCGCAGGCCATCCATATCGAATCCCTGGAATTTAAAATCTTCCAGCGTCTTTTTCAAAGGCATGTCCGTTTCGATCGTTGCAAGGTCTTTTGACATAAAGGCCGCTTCTTTCCCCGAAACCAATTTTTCATGCAGCTTATTTTTGGGGAGGTTGTCAATGTTTTCATAAAGCGCTTCAATGGTTGGATATTCGTGCAGCAATTTCAGCGCCGTCTTTTCCCCAATTCCCGCAATTCCCGGGATATTGTCCGAAGCATCGCCCATCAGGGCCTTGAGGTCAGGAATTTGCGCAGGAGTAAGACCCATTTCTTCCATCAGCGTTTCCCCTGTCATCAGCTTGGTTTCCGTAACGCCTTTTTTCGTGAGCACCACGCTGATGTGTCCGTCAATCAACTGAAGCTGGTCTTTATCCGCAGTAAAAATATAGGAAGACATGTTCTTGCCTTCCGCCTGCACAGATAACGCGCCAATAATATCGTCCGCTTCATACCCCGCCTGGTCTACCCACTGGACTCCTATGCGCTGGAGCGCATCCTGAAGCATCGGAATCTGTGCCAACAGCTCATCCGGCGTTTTACGCCTGCCCGCTTTATATTCCTCATACTTTTTATGCCGGAACGTTTTTTCGCTCCGGTCAAAAGCAACTGCAATATAGGTCGGATGATATTCCTCCACCACACGGAAGAGCATCGTAAAAAAGCCGTACATTGCATTGGTCGGCCTTCCTTCCTTATCCTGCATTGTTGTGGGCAGCGCCCAATAGGCCCTGAAAACAAGGCTGTTCCCGTCAATTGCAAGCAATGTGTCCGCCATAAAAGCTCCTCCTTAAATTCCGCATTGCGGCGCTAATATTCTATCATGTTCCCGTCTTAAAATCAAACTCGCTCAGCGGGTTCCATGCCTCATTCACACGTAAATTCTGTAAAAACTTTTTGAACTTTACAAACCATCCGCCGAATAAAAAATACCGCCCGTCCGTGATATCGTGGACAAGGCGGCTGCACTTTGGGCTGGTTACAGGATAATTGTTGCAAAAAGGACGGTGAGAATTCCTGAAACGCCGATGGCAATCCCGCTCATCGCTCCTTCCACTTCGCCAATCTCGAGCGCCTTTGTAGTGCCGAGCGCATGGCTGCACGTCCCAATGGCAACGCCTGCCGCGATGGAATTGTCCACCCGGAACAACCTGATGAGTGAAGGCGCAAAAATCGCGCCGACAATTCCCGTAACCACGACCGCGGCAACCGTAATTGACGGCTCTCCTCCAAGTTGAATAGAAAGGTCCATAGCAATCGGCGTCGTCACCGATTTAGGGATCAACGATTGAGTAAGTACGTCGTCAAGCCTGAATAACCTGCACAGGCCATAAACGCTTCCCATAGATACGAGCGAGCCAACCGCACTGCCAATGATGATGGGAAGAAAATTTCGTTTTAAAAGCCATACCTGCCGGTAAATCGACAGGGCCAGCGCCGCCGTCGCCGGAATCAGGAAGAAGGCGATCAGGTCTCCTCCTTGGTTAAAGTCTTCAAGTGGAATATGAAATACGCTCAGGATCACAATTACGAGTGCGATTGCAATCATCAGAGGGTTCGCAAGGGGGGATTTCGTTTTACGGTTGATCCACAGCCCCACCGCATAGGTTCCAATACACAATACAATACCAAAAAAAGGGGACGTTACGAAATCATTCATGGCGCTTATCCTCCCGCACCCTTTTCTGTGCCGCCATCACTGCTTTAACCGTATAGGCAGTTGCAAAAAAGGTAATGATTGTTGTGATAAAACAAATTAGTAAAAACGGAAAAAGATAATTTTTAAGAAGATCGAATTGCTCCATGATGGCAACGCCCGCCGGAATAAAGAAAAATGCCATATTTTTTAAAAGAAAATCACTAAATTGCTCAATATGGCGGGGTTTGACGCATTTTGAAAGCAGCAAAACGAACAAGAGGATCATGCTGATGACACTCGTTGGGATTGCAGCCGGAATCGCCTCCGAAACCAGTTCGCCTGCAAGGCAAACCGCGAGCACAATCCCTACCTGAAATAAACTCTTCATTTACTTCCTCTCCTATCGCTAAAACTATCCCCATGGCATTATAGACCTCTTTTATTCCGGGAGCAACCTTTTGTTTTCACCGCTTCGTTTCCCCATCTGCAAAACATCCGTTTTTTGCCCAAACAAAAGACTCCGCACGTTTGAAATGCGGAGTCCCTTTTTCTTACTGAATGATATATGTTCCCGTAACAGTCGCCGAAACTTCAATTTCCTGTGGGCTGATGGGCGTAACCGCACCAGCCGCAGCGCCGGTATCCACCGCCGCGGACTCCGCCGTCATATAGGGCTCCGCACTGTATCCTGCACTGCCCTCCTGAATAGACTGGGGGCGTATAATGGTATAACCACCTGCCTTCGCTACTGCGGCTGCCTTGTTCCCGACGTTTTCCATCGCTTTGGCCAATGCTTCCATGTAGATGGAATCCCTGTCCGCGAGGTCAAAGGAAAGCGAATATGTAGAGTTTGCTCCGGCCGCGACCGCTGCGTCAATGACCGCTCCTACCGTATCAATGTCGCGTATCGTTACACGGTACGTATTTTCCACCACCGTCTGCTGTGGATTCTCATAATCCTCATATACATTCAGATTTTGTGTTTCAAGATCGTCCTCCGCAACCCCCTGTGCCTTGACTGCGCCAAGAAACGCTTGCGTAATACGTGCATTTTCTTCCTGTGCTGCTTGTGCCGTAACGCCTGTAGTGCGCACGCCGATGCTGACATACGCAATATCCGGCATTTTTTTCACTGTTTCCGTCGCGCTAACGGTCAGCGTGCTGTCTGCCGTTTCCACCGCGGCAGGAGCTGCGTCTACGGTGGGCGCGGCACTCTCCTCCGGTTTCACCGTTGCCGTCGGCACAGAACTTTGCGTGTCTGTCGAGGCAACCGCCGGTTCAGATATTGGCGTAGTTTCCGCATCCGGTATTGCCGCGCTGCTGTCGCAGCCTGCCAAAACAAAGGCACAGGCCAAGACCACCAGGGTAATCAGTATCCATTGCTTTTTCATCGGTATTTTATCCTTCCTTTCCTGTGAGCCGCATCATCTGCTCTATCTCTTTTCCGGAACCGGCCATAATGTAGAACCCGGCACGGGTTGAACTGTCCGCCGCGCCTGAAAGGTTCTTCCATCTGACGGGGCTCTCTTCAATAATACCCCCGGGATAAAGTTCCTTAACCGTCTTTATCCGTTCCACATCTTCTGGCGAGAATAAAAAACGCACTGCCGCCGCTTCATAGTGGGCACGAAGCGATAAATCAATTGGCTGGCCTGCCGCCGTATTGATCGTCATTCCGAGAAAGTCGTACCCTGTTGACAGGGGAACCAAATGGGATCCGATACAGTCGCCCCCCATGCGCGCACCAATTTCAATAATGCGCGCCGTTCCATCAGGCAGCAGCTTGAATTCCGCATGCGAGGCGCCTGTCGTGATTTCCAAGGCATCCAGCGCCTGAAAAATTTGTTTCCTGATACTTTCCTGCCATTCCTGGGGAATATCGGAAGGCTCACTATGCCCCGTCTCGATAAAGTGCGGCGTTCCCGTCGTTTCTTTTTTGGTAAATGCCAGAAAATGGTGCTCTCCTTCCTGTGAAATACATTCACAGCTATATTCCGGCCCGGTAATCAGTTCCTCGACGATCGCTTTTTTCTCGAATGAATACTCAATCGCCGCACGGGCCGCCGCCTTTGCCTGTTCCATCGAATAAACCTCAGTAATCCCGCGGCTTCCCGAACGGTCCGTTGGTTTTATAATAAAAGGAAGAGCCATATTTTTTAAATTTTCTACACTTTCCGGCGTTTCCAACAATGCAAATCCGGGCGTTTCTACTCCCGCTTTTTTCATTGCCCTGCGCATTTGATATTTATTGGTGGAACACTCCGTGCAAACTTCGTTGTTACATGGCAAACCAAGCCTTTGCGCGACGTAGTTTACCGTATGCGTCGCCAAGTCGGAAGCAATGGTAACGATTGCCTCCGGTGCAATTTTCTTACAGTATTCAAAAATTTTTTCTTTTTCCACGATGCTGACCGGATAGAAAAAGTCTGCAGTCCGTTCTCCAATATCCCCGTTTTGCCATGCAAACACATGCGTTTCGTATCCCATTTCCTTTGCGCGCAAAATCAATGGATTTTGGAATTCCCCCGCGCCAATGATGACAATTTTTTTCATACCGGCATCTCCCGGTTATAATAGAACTCCCTGATAGTGGAAATTACATAGTCCACGTCGTCTTCCTGTAGTTCATAGTACATTGGAAGACGCAGCAGCCGTTCGCTTTCCCGGGTGGTGTACCTATCTTCCCCAGCGAATACTCCAAAACGCTTTCCCGCTGGTGCGTTGTGCAGCGGAATATAATGAAATGCCGTCTCGATATATCTGCTTTTCAAAAAAGAAATAAGTTTCGTACGCTCTTTCAAGTCCTTTGTTTTGATATAAAACATGTGAGCATTATGTTCGCAGCCCTCTGGTATTGCCGGAAGTTCAATAAAGCCCTCTTTTGCCAACGGCAGCAGGCCGTTATAATAGCGCTGCCAACTTTTCATGCGGTCCAGCAGGATGACATCGGCAATCTCAAGCTGCCCCAAAAGGAAAGCGGCGTTGATATCACTCGGCAGATAGGATGAGCCACAGTCCATCCACGTATATTTATCGACCTGTCCACGGAAAAATTTGCTGCGATTGGTTCCTTTTTCACGAATAATCTCTGCGCGTTCCGTGTAACGCGATCCATGGCAAAGCAGAGCGCCGCCTTCCCCCATGCTGTAATTCTTTGTTTCGTGGAAACTGAAACATCCAAAATCCCCCAGCGTTCCAAGCGCTTTTCCATGATAGGTAGATTTTACGCCCTGGGCAGCGTCTTCGACAACTTTAAGGCCATAACGCCCGGCAATATCCATAATTGTATCCATTTCGCATGCCACACCTGCATAATGCACAGGAATGATCGCCTTTGTCCTCGAGGTAATCGCCTGTTCTATCAAAGTTTCGTCAAGGTTCATAGTGTCCGGACGTATATCCACAAACACAACTTTCGCTCCGTGCAGTACGAACGCATTTGCCGTGGAAACAAAAGTATAAGCCGGCATAATCACCTCATCGCCTGCTTCGATTCCACACAGCATCGCCGCCATCTCAAGAGCGTGCGTACACGAGGTCGTTAGAAACGCATTAGAGATTTCACAATTGAGCTTAAGCCACTGGCTGCAACGCTGGGTAAACTCCCCGTCGCCGCATGTATGCCGCCGGAATACGGTTTCTTTGATATACCGGAAGCTATTTGGTCCGCAGGGCGGAACATTAAAACTAATCATTGTAAATTCCTTTCAAAATTATGGGTAAAGCGGCAGATAGATACCAAAGAAAATATAGGCTGTCATTCCCGCGATCAGTACAATAAAACCAATCAGGATTTTGTCTGCCGCTTTCCTGCGGAAAATCCTGCGCACAAGCGTCTCAAGGCCTACTGTGACAAACGCCATAAACGAAAGCAGCATGGAAAGAATATACCTCCCTTGTGGCTGATAATCGCTTGTATAAGAATAATATATGCTAAGGGCAATGGGAATGACTATAGTAAGCGCCATACAAAAACCCGCAAGCCATTTCTTCGAATATCCGCTGCCGTGTTCCCGCAAAAATTTTGCAAAATGTATCACACAGCCAATAAGCGCTGCCAGGAACAGTATGCTGTATACCACGTAAATCCAGACTGGGAGCCACACGTCCATTGAGCCGAATGCACCGATGGCGCTGCAGTAGGTAAGCTTCGCCCATCCCATCGGAATCAACATACTGTAAAGGGAAAGCCCCTGTTCCTGTACCGTTTGATAGTGCGATGGTTTCAAATCGTCTATTGCATATAATTCCTTATAATGTTCTGTGACAGTAAGCCCCAGGAAGTCTCCGTCATAAATGATATAACTGCGGATAAACCACCATGCGGCAATAGCCGCAAATAGGGCTGCAACTACATAAATTTTCACACGAAAATGACGGTCTTTCCATCTTGCACCATCCATCCCAAGGTTGGAAACAAAAAACAGGATAACGCTTGCCAGAAGCCATCCATATGCATTGTAGTACGACATGGCGCACAGCCCCATACCGATTCCAAGCAGCATGCAGCTTTTCATCGGCCATTTTTGCTTGAGGCCGATAATCCATGCATAAAGGATAATCGCCGAAGAGAAAATTGCAAAGCAATCGTTATTCACATATGCCGCAAGGTAAATAAACTGCGGAAGCGCTGCAATCAGTATGACAAAAAGCCAGCGTGCCACGCCCTTGAAAAGTTCATTTGCAATTTTAATAGAAATCCAGACCGTTGCCGTTGCGCACAACACATTAACAAGCCGCAGCGCCATCAGAAGGGCGAATCCCTCCCACCCGAATAGCCCGGCGATTTGCATAAATCCTACGCCGATCAACTGGGCTAAATAAGGCGCAAATCCATAGGAAATACCCCAGTTCGCATCGCGCAGGACAGGGTCCGCTCCATGGGGCAGATATCCGTTTTTATAAATAAATTCAGGGATCTGGCAGCGCATCGTTTCATCCGGTGCAACCCCCGGCGGCAAATGCAGGCTCCATGCATAATAAAAAACAAAAACAAGGGCCAACAAAATCAGATGCTCTCCCTTGACAACTTCCCACAGGGAACGTTTTGCAGGCTTTAGTTCAGTCATGCCGCTTCACCCTTTCGATGATAAAGACCGGCCGATTGCGCGCAGCATCGAAAGTTCGCCACAGATAAGCACCCAAAACCGCCATGGCAAGCATTACCATGCCAAATAGAAGGAACAGCAGGAGAACGACCACCGCAAACCCGGAAAGCGGCACAGCTTCTGCAAAACTATAAATTAAATAACAGGCAAGCCATATAAGAGAAACCGCAAACGATATACAGCCTATTATCCAAATTGCTTTCAATGGAGCCGTTGAAAAACCAAGCAGGGAATCTGCCGTAAGCTTTACTTTTTTGGAAAAACTCCATCTGGACTTTCCTGCGGTGCGCGCAAGACGCGTATAGCCGACTTGTGCCGTTTTAAAACCGCTCCATAGAATCTGGCTCATAAGCGACGTGTTAAGTTCGTCCATGGAAACCAATACGTCAATCACCTTACGGTCGATCAGGAAGCTGTCAAAGCCTCCTTCCGGCATATTTGGCAGTGCATGTCTGCGCATCATATTTGCATAGCATCTTGAGAAAAAACGTTGCGCAGCAGGTTCATTCCTGTCCTCACGAACGGCCAGAACTACATCGTTTCCCTCCTCATATTTTTCCAGCAGGTCAAGAACCAATTTTGCGGGTTCTTGGGCGTCCGCAGACTTTTTAACGGCACAGTCGCCTGTACATATATTGAGCCCCGCCAGAAGCGCCGCATGTTCGCCAAAATTGCGTGATAGTTTCACCAGGCTAATATGCTTATCCTGTGCGGCGAGTTCTTCCATAATGGCATAAGAACTGTCTCCCGAACCATCATCCACCATAACAACCTCGTATTTACATTGCAGGACACTAAGTACCTCTGCCCGCAGGCCTGCGTACATATCCCGCAAATTTTCTTCGTTATAGTAGACCGGAATAATAATCGATAATTTTTTCATAAAAAATTCACTTGCTTTTCCAGGCAACACAAAAAGCCCAAACTTCCCCCGTTCCATGTTAGTATCAAGACAAATCTTTTTCTGCCGGGCCTGTGTGTTTCTTTCCCCTGCCCCTTTCTATTCTACCCCATTTTGAAGATAAAAAGACCCCTTACTATTCACTTTAATAAAAATTTAACAAATAGATCCATTTTCATTTCCCGTTGACTTTTTACCCGGTTTTCATTATTGTTAAACTAGATAACGAAAGCGGTTTCCCCGCTGCTTTCTCTTTCGGAGAAATTGTTTTCGTTAATGAAATTACAGGAGGAACTTTTTTTATGGCTGAAATATGGACCATGGGCGAAATGCTTGTAGAGATTATGCGGCCGAAAATCGACCAAAATTTTTATGATCCAGCCGAATTCCTTGGCCCCTATCCAAGCGGTGCACCCGCGATTTTTATCGATACGGTAGCACGTCTGGGGCATACGGCGGGCATCATCAGCACGGTGGGCCCCGACGATTTCGGCAGGTGTATAATTGACCGTCTGGAAGGACACGGTGTCAATTGCGATCTGGTCGGGGTAGATAACGAGCTTGCCACGGCCGTCGCGTTCAACACGAATTTCAGCGACGGTGGACGCCAATTCATCTATCATCTGGGACCAGTGGTAAAAACCAAGGCCCCCGCGAAGATTCCTGACGGCAGGCCTGAATTTTTTCACCTGATGGGCAGCGCAGTAAGCAATGAAATTACATATGCCAAAGAAATCCTGAAAACGGTTGACCAGTGTCTTGAAATGGGCGCTAAACTTTCATTGGATCCGAATATCCGCCCCGAATTGCTTCGTGGACGCGGGGCAACTGAAATTATGCAGCCGATTATCGAAAATTGTTCCGTGCTTTTTCCCGGTGAAGAAGAATTGCAGCTCGTGGCGCAGGAAGAGAATCTTGACCTTGCCGTGGAAAAGATGTTCGACCATAAAAAACTTGAAATCATCGCCTTAAAGCGCGGTTCGCGCGGCTGTACTATTTATTCGCGCGACGAATCGTTTGATCTTGGCGTTTACAGGATTGATCCTGTCGATCCTACGGGTGCGGGCGACTCTTTCGGCGCAGGCTTCCTGTGTTCCCTGTTGGAAGGACGTCCCCTCCTTGAGTGCGCAAAAATTGCTTCGGCAGCCGCGGCACTCAACACCTGCGCCTTTGGTCCGATGGAAGGAAATATTACGCCCGAAACAGTTGCGGAAATGGTACAGTCAAATGCCATGACTGAATTCAAAAAATAACAATACGAAACGAGGAAAAACATATGCCTTTGGTAACTTCAGAAGAACTTTTACTGGATGCGCAGAAAAATGGTTATGCCGTCGGCGCATTTAATGTGGAAAACATGGAAATGGGGCAAGCCATTGTAATGGCCGCGGAAGAATTAAATGCTCCCGTCATCCTGCAGACCACTCCCTCCACGATCCGTTATGCCAGCGTGGAAATGTATCATGCCATTGTCGAAACGCTTGCCAAAAAAGCGTCGGTCCCGGTGGTCATGCATCTCGACCACGGAGATAGCTATGATCTTGCCATAGCGGCGCTCGGTGCAGGCTATACCTCTGTGATGATTGACGGTTCGCACGAAAGTTTTGAAGATAATATTACACTCACAAAAAACGTCGTAGAACAGGCGTGTGCGAAAAACATCCCTGTCGAGGCGGAACTTGGCAAGGTCGGCGGTAAGGAAGACGATCTTGACGGCGGCAGCGGAGGATATACCGATCCTGCAGAGGCCAAGGAATTTGCGGAACGTACAGGGATCTCTTCCCTTGCGGTTGCAATTGGTACGGCACACGGAATCTATTCAGGCACACCTGTACTGGATGTGGAACGGTTGCGTGAAATCAGGAAAGTTGTTTCCGTTCCTCTCGTACTTCACGGCGCCTCAGGGCTGCTTGACAAGGACATTATCGAATGCGTAAAAGCAGGTATTTGTAAAGTTAACTTTGCAACCGAACTGCGTATCGCCTTCAGTAACGGTGTAAAACACGTACTTACGGAAACGCCGGATGTATTTGATCCAAAAAAATATGGAAAAGTTGGGCGGGAGTATGTTGTTGAAGCAGTCAAGACCCGTATCCGTGTTTGCGGCGCAGACGGGAAAGCATAAGAAGGGAAAAAAGGGCGGGAAAGAGGTTTTCTTTCCTGCCTTTTTTCTTTATTTTCTTGTAACTGCACGGGTAATTTGATCATAAACCCATTCTTTTTGTTTGCACTGTTTGGGAAGCTGCTGCCAATATTGATCGATCATGGAATAAAAGGTGTTGACTGATAAAAATTCATCCGTCAGAACACGAACTGTCGTATCAGTGGCCTGTGAGAAATAAGCGATTGCATTTTCCTTAACCCATAAATTAATTTCGGGCAGGAACTGTTTCGTACCATAGGGCAGCAAAGCTACTTCTACAGTAGGATCATATTTTGTATCGTCAATAAACAGCTTAATTTCGCGCGCAATATTTTGGCTTGAAATTTCTACTTTCCGTCCCAGCAGCGAAGAAAAGACCGGCATTTCCGTCTTATGCGCCGGGAGCAATGAATGAATATATTCCATACTGAAAATCACCCTGCTGAAATGATGTTCCGACAAAAATTTCTTTGAATTTGCATTGCATGTCCTATAAAACCGCATAATTTTACGTTCCTCCGCCGGGGTAAGCTCCATCTCAAAAATAACATTTTCAATCGTTTCCTTACCGATTGAAATAAACGGAGAAGACGCAACATTAACATATTGGTTCATATCTTTTTTTAGGAATTCGGCAATTTCGTTCTCTTTGAAGTCGTCGCACAGGTCTTTATGGCGAAGCTGCTTCATCAGCGGTTTAAAGCCTTTTATATGATTTTCAAGATAAGAATCAAACTGTGTCACTGTCATGGGGTCGTCATATACCGCGGTATACATATTTGCCACGTCGTCATTATGTGTGGTTCCTACAAGCGCGAGCTTTCCCTTGATCGAATAAATATAACTGTAAAACGGCTCCTCTGTATCATAAGTGTAATACGCCTCCATCTGAGGCGATAAAAACATGGGCAGCCAATATTCCGACATATTATAAATCTGCTTTGCCGGGCGGTTCATATAAAACATTGTCTTAAGCTTATGTCCCTTTGGGTATCTAAAAACAACTTCTGCGAAGCTGAAGAATTGTGGGATCCGGAATAGAAAATGTGGGAATCTGCATCATATCCCCAAATTTCTTCACCACCTGGAAGAGAATCTGCCACCTTCAGCAAATAAAGAATTGCTTCCCGTTTTCCCGCAGGCCCCTTGTAAATTTTGTAAGAAGCATCATAGAGGCTGTTTCCATTGTCCGGCTCTTGGAATTTCTTTTCAAAATCCTTTGATATAAGCCATCGTGCCGCGTATTCATACAATTCTTCCCTATTGTTTATTTCCACGTCATTGATTGACGAAAAAAAACGTTCTAAAGTCTTAATGCCCTGCTGTTCGTTGATATCGAGTACGGCATTCACAATATCACTGAAATACTGCGATTTCATGTTGAGTTCTGCGCGTCCATTCTTCCACCTGCTAATAATCGTTCGATCCACGTGGACGGCTTTTGCAAGCTGCGTTCCCTGGATGTACAGCATATCCATCAAATAAGCAAGTGGTGTTACCGGTTGTTTTGTCATATCTTTCTTGTTCCCTCTTTTTAAATTCACCCTTTTCATTAATATAAACCAGACTTCCGGGGTGAAATATTAAAAAATAAAGTCCGCCGAAAAAAGCTCGCTTTTTTATTGCGAAACGCGTGTTTATTTTATAATTCCGAGAGATAATTTCCAGCACAGGACGCGCTTTACGGATTCATCGATTCGTTCTTCGGTGAGAGTTCCATCGCGCAATGCATCCAGCACTGCCTGATATTGCTCTTCAAACTGAGAACTTAAAACAAGATCATTGCCCGCTTGTACCGCGAGGACAGCTGCTTCACCAATACCATATTCATTCCGGATCGCATCCATATAAAGATCGTCCGTCATGATTACTCCGGAAAAGCCAAGGTCGGAGCGCAGTATCTCATGCACTTTGACCGATAATGAAGCCGGATATGCGCTGTCCATGCATTCCACGATATTATGGCACACAAGTATACTACCCGCCCCTTCTTCAATTCCTGCTGTGAAAGGCAAAAAATCGTTGTTTAGAAACGTTTCATATTCCCGTGCATCATATGCGATACCCGTATGCGTATCCGCATTGGAACCATATCCGGGAAAATGTTTAAGCGTACAGCCGATTCCACTCTCATTCATCTGCCTTACTACTTCCGCAACATAGTCTGCGGTCATTCCGGCATTCTGCCCAAATGCCCGTTTATAGATAAAATCATCGGGATTTGTCGATACGTCACACACGGGGGCAAGATTTACATTGATGCCAAGTCCCTTTAGAACGCCGGCCTTTTTAGCCGTGTCATCTATGACAAGTTCCATCCCGCCCTCATTGTAAAGCTCCTGAGGAGATAAAAACGGTTCGCTGCACAATACTTCGTATTTACTGACGCGCTTTACCGTTCCACCTTCCTCATCAACGCCGATCAGCATCGCAATTTTCGATACGTCCTGATATCCGGCGATATTTTCTTTTACTTCATCCCTCGTTTTTCCTTTAAAATCCCTGTCAAATAAAACATATCCTGCAGGTTGGTATGTTTCGGTGATTTCTTGCGCATTTTCCTCCGGACAACGCGCAAAAAACATTTGTCCGACTTTTTCCTCTGCCGTCATTCCCTGCAAAATTTCTTCCGCACGTCTTTCATACAGGTTAAAAGGTGGATTGGGTGCATTTTGCTTAACCGTTACCTCTCGTACGAGGCGGACTTCCCCCTCCTCCGTATAGGCTATCTCGACGACGGCTCCCGGTTCCATCATACGTACTGTGGGTAACTCCGAATCCTTCAACACCAGCAAATAAGGCTGCTGGATTCCATCTTCATTCTCCAATAAAAGTTCATTTCCATCCACGCTTCGAACCATCCCTGAAGCACACTTCACTTCCTGCTGCGCGGAAGGCGAAGGTTTGCTTTGGCTATCTTCTGACGCGGACACCACGGTTGGCACCACTGCGGATGCTTGCTTTGTTCCCTTTGCCGCGCATCCCGCCAAAAACAGAAGGCCACACAACAATATTGCTATGGTTTTTATTTTCATCTTATTTTCCCCCATCCATCGCTTGCAGTTTTAGTATATCACAAATTGCGTTTTTGATTGACTTTTAAATTACAGTATGCTATTATTTTTGAGTCAACTTTTTATGCCGAAGTGGTGGAACTGGCAGACGCGCTGGACTCAAAATCCTGTGGTAGCAATACCGTGTGGGTTCGATTCCCACCTTCGGCACCATTCAAAAAGCCCTTGTTGGGCTTTTTATTTTTCTGCGTAACAGCTTGTCTTTGCCGTTTGACTGATTTATCTTTTCTAAAAAATATAAGCCGTCTTTACCAACCGGTGGGAACGTCCCCTTCTCGCTGTTCTCTCCCTCCGTTGCAGAAGTCAAGCCAGGCGCGCGCCGATGAAGGAGGTATCGGCCGTTGCCATCAATGCCAAAGGATACGGCTTTTGCACTGCATTTACAATTAAAACGCCTATACCCTGTCGTGCATGGTGACACCTGCTACCTTTTTGCCTTTGCTATTGCCTGTTTTCCACCATTTGTTTTTCTTGATATTGCCCATCTTAACTTTTAGCCCCGCGTCACTTGAGGTTCATATCATCTTCACATTCTTCTTTCATACTGAAGTTATCGCAATAATGAAAAAATCCAGGAGGCTTTCATGGGTACAAAAGGAACGAAAAGCGCAAAAAAGAAAATGACAAAGAAGAAATGGATTATTGTGGCAGCTGTTGTTGCTGCCGGCGTCTTGCTGGCAGTTTTCTTATTACCGCAATTTCTTTTTCGTGCAAATATGCAGTCAGAGGCAGGCATAACGCGCACGGCATCTGTAGAAAAAGGAACAATCGAAACCACGGTGGTCGGTTCGGGCAATCTTGCCGCGGGCGACACGCTTCAGATCAAACTTCCGTCCGATGTAACGGTGGATACCGTTTTGGTAGACGCCGGAGATACCGTGGCCGCAGGCGACACGCTCGCCACCTTGAATGCCGCTTCACTTCAAAGCGCAATTGCGAATGCCGAGGAAGAGCTCTCATCCCTAGATTCCAAAATTGACGAAGTAAAAGACGATACGGAATCCAATACCATCACTTCCGCTGTCAGCGGCCGTGTCAAGCAAATTTTTGCCGGAGAAGGTGACAGCACATCCAACATAATTGATGAAAATGGCTCACTGGCCGTGGTTTCCATCGACGGAAAAATGAAGGTAACATTTACGCCTTCTTCTACGGATGGCTTAGGTATCGGTTCCGAAGTGGATGTTACCTTGTCTGACGGCGACACAGAAACGGGAACCGTAAGCACCCTTTCCGCAAAATCTTGTACCGTTACTTTGACTGATAACGGCCCAACCTGCGGCGACGACGTCATCATATCTTTAGACGGTACGGAACTGGGTACAGGAACGCTTGAGATCAACGCACCCATTGCAATCCTCGGAGGCACTGGTACCATAGAGAGTGTGGATGTTTCCTTAAATGAAAGTATCAGCAGCGGCGATACCCTGTTCACACTGACTGAAGCGGCGGTATCCCGGGAGTATGAAACCCTTCTGACAGAACGTACGGAATACGAAGAGATCCTGCGGATATTGCTCAAATATGCAGAGACAAACTCCATTACGGCAGAAAGCGGGGGTACAATCAGCGAGGTTTCCATAACTGCCGCGGGTGACTCGTCCGCTTCTACTTCTACCGGCTCGGACGCGCAGTCTTCCTCATCTGCCGCAAGGGGAGTCTCATCCCTGTCTGGCAACACGGATGATTTTGTGCAGTTGCTTTCCGCTTCTTCCGGAGATTCAGAAAACATCACGCTTCTGACAGAGTCTGATGCCGTCACCGAACTTACCGGCGTTACGGAAATTTTTGTCAACAACCCGGCCATCGGCAATACGCCGCAAAGCACGATTATGCCGGGCAATGGATATACCGGAACGATCTCCTGGGAACCTGCGGATTTGAAATTCGAAGCAGGCACGGTGTATGCAGCCAATATAACGCTTACGGCTGCTCCCGGATATCATTTTTCATCGGATGCTACCGTAAATGTCGCAGGGGCAAAAATTGAAAATATTACTGTCAGCCCGGAAACATCTGGAAATGTCCTTGCTTTCCGCGCTGTATTCGAGGCAACGGCGCAGGATACACAGCAGGATCAGCAGGCTGCATCTGCAGAAAGCAACGCACAAGGCGATAATAGTGCGGCGGCAAGCGGGGGTATGCCGTCAGGCTCGTCCGGCAGTACTTCTTACAGCGCTTCGAACGCTTCCGGTTCGGCGGCGGCATCCACCGCATCGTCAAGCGGTTCCTCTTCGTCAGACAGTGAAGATTCACTTTTACAGACTGCGTTTACCATTCAGACCGGCGAGGCCAATTCCCTTACCGTAAACGTAGATGAACTCGATATCCTTACGATCGATATTGGACAGGAAGCGACAATTGTGTTGGATGCGCTTCCCGACGATTCCTTTCATGGAACAGTTACCAAGATTTCAAATTCTGGAACCGTGCAGTCTGGCGTGACCACCTATCCAGTCACGATTACACTGGATGATATTTCCGGTTCGGGCGCTCTTACAGGTATGAATGCAACTGCAACAATTTCTATCGCTACCAGCACGGATGTCCTGTTGATTCCCCTTGATGCATTGCAGGAAATGGGCAACGAACAGTTCGTATATATCGTCGGCGACAGTGATGAAGGGCTGGGCGAACGGCGTATTGTGGAAACAGGTCTCTCCGACGGCACCAACGTTGAAATCATATCCGGGCTTTCCGAAGGAGAGCAAGTCGCTTATATAGAGAGCACCTCTGCCGGCGATTCTGAACAGACAATGATGCAGGGCATGGGCGGCGGTACACCTCCTAATGGCGGCAACATGGGCGGCGGTACGCCTCCTAATGGCGGCAACATGGGCGGCGGCCCCATGGGCTGAGGAAAGGAGGCTTTCATGATCCAGATGAAGAACGTTTCAAAAATATATACCATTGGAAATGAGGAACTCTATGCACTCAATCGCGCAACGCTTACCATCAACGACGGGGAATTTGTAGCAATTATCGGTCCGTCAGGCAGTGGAAAATCCACCCTGATGAACATCATCGGCTGCCTTGATACGGCAGACGACGGTAAGTACCTCCTTGACGGACAAGCCATCGAGGATTATACGGAAGATGAATTAACGCGGATACGTAACTTCAAAATTGGTTTTGTGTTCCAGAATTTTAACCTTCTTCCAAAAAACACGGCGCTTGAAAATGTGGAACTTCCCTTGATTTATCAAGGAATTTCGCGAAAGGAATGCCGGGAACGCGCCGAAAACGCTTTAATCCGCATGGGGCTTTCCGAACGTATGGACCATAGGCCGTCTGAGCTCTCAGGCGGGCAACAACAACGTGTCGCCATTGCGCGGGCCATCGTGACCTCCCCATCGCTTATCCTCGCGGATGAGCCGACCGGGAATCTCGATCATAAGACGGGCGTGGAGATATTAGAATTGTTCAAAGAACTCCATGCGAATGGAAATACCATTGTGCTCATCACCCACGATGACGGAATCGCACAGAAAGCTGAACGCCGCCTGCGCATTCTCGACGGACAGGTAACGGAGGATACTGCATCATGATCTTACAATCATTCCGCATGGCGTTTGCCTCGATTGTAGCAAATAAAATGCGCTCTTTTCTGACAATGCTGGGAATCATCATTGGCATTATGGCTGTGGTGGTATTGGTATCCATCGTTTCCAGCGCCACGGATTCCGTCACGGGCGAACTGGAAAGCCTCGGCGCGGAGACGCTTTCTGTCACCGTTACAAGCTCGCGCTACCAGCCTCTTTCTGTAAACGACGTAACAGGCCTTTCCGATGAATATGAAAGCATAGGTTCCGCTGCCCCTACCACGACGCAGAGCGCCACACTTAAATCAGGCGATACCAGCACCACCGCGTCTGTCGTTGGAACTACGGCGGCTTATGCGGATATCAATAACCTGTCTCTCCAATCCGGCCGCTTCATCAAGTCCCCGGATGTAACCAACAATTCTGCAGTTGCCGTGGTGGGAACCGATGTGGCAGACGACCTCTTTGGACGAACCGATATTGTCGGCGAAACCATTTCCGTAGATGGGCGCAGCTTTCTCGTGGTGGGTGTGCTTGCCGATGCCGGAGAATCCCTGATGGGCAGCGAAAACAGCAACATCATCATCCCTTATACCACGGCACAGCGAATGTTCTATATTTCTGGCGTGACCTCCTTTACGGTTGCCGCAGAATCGAGCGAACTGGTGGACGCAGCGGAAAACGATCTCACAAATGATCTCATGTCGCGCTTCAAAGATGAAGATGCGTTTTCCGTGATGAACCAGTCTACCATTCTCGAATCCATGGATTCTATCACCAACACTATGGCTATGATGTTTGGCGGGATCGCGGGGATTTCCCTGCTTGTCGGCGGGATCGGCATCATGAATATCATGTTGGTATCCGTGGCAGAACGCACACGGGAAATCGGTATCCGCAAGGCTATTGGCGCGGGACGCAAACGCATCCTGCTTCAGTTCCTGATCGAGGCGCTGGTCGTAAGCACGCTTGGGGGTCTCATAGGCCTTGGCCTTTCATGGGTACTGCTCGCCATACTCTCCCTCGTGATGGATATGACCTACACCATGTCTGCAGGCGTCGCCCTGCTTGCCGTTTTCTTCTCTATGGCAATCGGCGTGATCTTCGGCATCAATCCGGCCAACAAGGCTGCAAAAATGCCGCCGATTCAAGCGCTGCGGACTGAATAGCGCCGCAAGGCCCCATTAAGGCTCCAGCCCGGAAGCCAAGGCCGCCAGCAGAACCAGCAGCTTAGACAGGCCCCATAAAGAGTATCAGCCAAAGGGTATTCTGCCTGCGTCCCTGTATTGCCGCCGTTCAAAAAGCAATATTGCTTTTTCATCAATAGTATTCTTATAGCAAAAGATACTCCCTCCCCCGGCGGTGCCGGGGGAATTTTTACGCTTAAGCTATATCAATAACGGTATAATTTCAGTATTTTTGTTCTATACCGAAATTATACCGTTACGCGAATCCTCTATGTTCATCTGTTATTTTCAGACCCGCTTCATCAATAAAATTTAATTTATGCCTCCACGCTCATGTCGGTGATCTCACCGTTGTAGTCCGGAATGAGCATGATGTCCGCGGTATCCTTTTTCATGTTATACCAGCCCGTGCGTTCATTGCCGCAGATGAATCCTGTGGAGAGTTCGTCCCAACCGTCGCTGCCCGTCCCCCAGTTTTCGCTTGCAGTATCTTTGTAGAGCGTGATCTCCTTCCCTCCATTTTTATTGTAAAGCGTCATCGTTTTTTCATTCGGATCAAAGACACACAGCCCATAACCCGGATAGAACTTAGTCTCTGCATCTTCGCACAATTTTACAGGCTCAAGAATTTTTTCAAAAGTTTCGTTTGTGACATAGAAATATCCCGTGTTCGTGACCACCCAATAAGCTCCGTCTTCATAATAGGGATAGGAATCTTTCGGTCCTTCACCATCCTGAAAATCTGCTGCCATGTTTCCCGCCCTGTCGTACAGGACATAATCTGCCATATTGAGGATATATTGGTCGCCCACAAGGGTGAAATCGAATCCGTATTTCTCCTGTACTTCCGCAACCGTTTCCATTTCTTTGTCCTTTATTTCACGCGCAGGCGTTTGCTTGCCCGTCTTCATATCAAGCACCACCTGTCCGTCACTATAGATGTTATATGCGATGCAGACCGTATCGCTGTATGCGGATACGCCGCCTGTGAAATCATAATCCGTCAGGTCTAAGAACTCCGTTGCGCGGTCATAGCCTTCCTGCACACCAACAACTTCAAAATAGTCCAACTCATCTTTGACAGGGATCGTCTTGCCCTCCGGAGTAACAAGCTCTACCGTGCTGTAATCACCGTGCTCAAAGTCCGACCGGAAAGTCTGGCGGAGAACATTGCCGCTCGGCGAAATGTTATAATAAATGACCGAGCCCGCTTCGATCTCTCCTCTTGTGTCCGTTATAATCTCGTTGCGGTAAAGAACGTTCCCATTTTTATCCACGATAATATGGTTTTCATCCGCCGGTTCAAAATCGCTGTGCCACATCGCGCAGGTTCCATCTTCGCCAATCGTCGCGTTCAGCTCTTTTTCAGCCGTAAAGCTCCAATAAATATTGCCCTCGCTGTCCATGATATAGTAGATACATTGCTGCATGCTGGGAAGCGTTTGATAATAATTGCTGTCCTCTTCCTCCATGCTATAGTCTGTGATCCCTTTTCCGGAAAGGAACCCGTCTATCACATTCCGTTCGTCTTTTTGCAGGGCTTCCCGTTTTGCGTCGAGTACAGACAGTCGGGCACAGACCGGTTCCGTTCTCCGCAGCATTTCGAAGACGGCCTCTACCTCCTCCGGGTCATCCGGATCGGCATTCATCTGCAGGTCAAAGTCCTCCGACGCGGTCGGGAGAAGCGCCTCATTCAAGGCATCGTAACGTTCTTCCACTGCATTTTCGGCCAATGAATAGGGCATTGCCGCCTCGTTCACCATTTCCGCCAGACTGCCATAGGTACGCATGAGGACGTAATTCCCATTGACCGAGCATGGCATAAGCGCATATTTTGTCACCTGCGGTGAATCGTCGGCCGTCCAGTTCAGCATGATATCCGTGAGCGCAAGCACCGTGATCTCGCCCACCTCACGAAGCGACTGCCCGAGTTCGGAATTGCTGAGCAGATATTGCACTCCTTTGCCCGCGATATATCCGTATTTTTGCTCCGTAAGCGCCGTTAGTTCATGTTTGATACCCGGATCAAATTCATTGACAGCCTGATACAGGGATTCCGTCGTGCCGACAAGACTTTCCAATATTTCCGCATAAGGATCGTAGCTTTCCTCCGACCGTCCCGTGCGGAGCAGGATATAATCGCTGATATAGGAGTCTATCCCTTTTGCCTCGTCTTCATAAGCCTCATTATACAGCGCTGTGATCTCCGCCTTTTGCTGTCCGGAAAGATAATCGGGCAAGCCTTCGCCTGTATATCCTGAATCGGTGTTGACAGCAGTTTCTTCAGAGGTCTTCCCGTTTCCCTCCTCATAAGGCCGCGTTCCTTCTTCAGTCGGCTCTCCCACCGCAGCGCAGGCGTTCAAACTGAATAATGCTGCTATGACCGCCATAAAAATACATAGGATCCTCTTTTTCATTTCAATTCTTCCTCCATGATTATGATTGTTTTCCCAAACTACTTTTACAGTTGGTTTAACTTTTCATAAATAAGACAAGCGAAAAGCCAAAAAAGTTTTATCCATCCGAAAAAATTTTAAATATAAATAAAAACAGCAGATATCTATCCGCTGTTTTGTCGTACTGCTTGCATACTTCATCCTGAAAACGGGAATGTTCATCCTGACTCAACCAAATATAGTGAACGCCGAACGGTCAGAAAGCTCCATCCATTCGACCGATGGATTGGCTGCTATGAAAGCTTGATTGTCTGCATCGCCCATCGTAAAGCTTTGCTCCGCACTGCCCTTTACGAGCGTCCCATCCTGTATGGTGATCCGATATATACGCATCTCTCCCGTTCCCCGCGAAAGCTCCTGGGTAAATAACCCATTTCCGTCCCCCGCAATGCAAAGCCCTAATGCGGTGATTTCTCCACTGACTGGCTTCAGCGCGTAGCTTTCGCCCTCCTTTTCGCAGGTATATACATGGAACTTGTTATAAAGGAACGGCCCTTCCGCCACTTCCGTACTCACGAGCAATTCCTGGATTCCATCTCCATTCATATCGCATATGAAGTAATAGCTGCTTCCGCTCTCCGGGCCGTCCAGTACATCCGTATAAAATTCTTTCACAGCAGCACTATCCGCAGTTGGATCCATTGCGCCGTTATTGCCGGCATTCCCATCTACCGCGCCACTTTCAGGCTGTTCTCCTGCCGCAGGTGTACCGCCCTCGCCCTCCTGGCCCGTCCCTGCAAAAATTTCTTCAATCCTGACGATCCGGTATGTACCGTCTTCCCCTTGCTCCAGTACAGCCTTTTTGTAAGATGTGCTGATTCCATTCTCATAGCTGTTATGTTCGTAGGTATAGTAAATATGAATCTTCCCGTCCGTATATTCCGTTTTCGTGACGCCGGCCTCCGCCGTATAGCTGAGTGTTGCCGGGAAAAATATGACCGCGTCCCCACTGATACGGATCATTTCTGCATGCTCCATACCTTCTTCAAATCGGTAATCGGTAAACACAGAAAACAGGCGGTTGATATCCTCTGCGGAATACTGTGACTCCCATTGTTCATTTGCGCCGTAATTCTTTATAATTCCGCTCTCCAGGTCGGAACCCTGACACAGCGTGTTCAGGATAAACGTGTAATCGGTCAGCCCGAATCCCTGCTCCGGTATTTCCTCCGGCCCATAGGCAAGGACAAATTCGAGTTCTTCCCGGGTGAGCTGCCCTGCGAGCAGTTCCGGATAATCCGCTTCTGCGAGCTCCTTCACGGCAGGCGTTGCGGTTGCTTCCGGTGTTTGCGCTGGCGCCGCTTCTTCCTGCTGTACAGTGATTTCCGGTTCAACCGGTTTTTGCAATGCGTTTGAGATCCCGTAAACCGCGCCGCCCGCAATACATATGCAGGCAATGACCGCAACGGTTTTTCCGGCCACTGTATGCAGGAACCCGCTTTTGGCCACGGTTTTTGCAGCCGTTTTCACTCCATTTTCAGCAGCATACCGTACGCCGGAAGAGGGCGCACCTTTTTGCAGCGCCGAATCCTGGAACACCGCTTCCGCAATATTCTTGCCTGCTTCCGTAAATGCACTGCTTTCAGACAGTCCAGCTTCCTGTGCCCGCAAAAGGTAGAGCAGCAGTGGCAGCGGCGCCATTCCATATAGCTTGTAACCTTTCTTTTTCAATTCTTCCGCTTTTACTTTTAAGTTTTTCCTGCCGTAATTCAGGCGGGATTTTACTGTATTTTCCGAACACCCCAGTGTAGAAGCAATCTCCCGGATAGATGCTCCCTCAATATAAAAGAGCAAAATACACATCCGTTGCTCTTCGGAGAGTGAATCGATCAGTTCGCGTACAAGCTCTCTAAGCTCCTGTTTCGTATAAGCAGGCTCCGGTTGGTTTTCGATCTCCTCATCTTCGATTCGATATTCAAATCCTTCCATATCCTCATCCACAGCAACATCCGAAAACAATACCGGCTCGTTCTTTATCAGCTTGTTTTTGGCCGTATTGGCGACGATCCTGCCAAGCCACCCCGCAAACGCATCCGGCTCTTTGAGCTGATCCAGCTTGGAAAACGCCCTGATGTACGCGTCCTGAAGCACGTCTTTTGCCACTTCTTCATTTTTCATATATTGAAGCGCCAGATAATATTTACTCCGGTAGGTCGCTTCATATAAAAAACGAAATCCTTCTTCTCTTCCCGCTTTTGCGAGCGCAACTGCTTTCTCATAGTTCATCTTCTTATCTCTTTAACCTCTTTCTGACAAAATGATATATTTTTTGCTTCTCTTCCTTATCTTCCCGGAAATCCTTCATGTCCCGCCTGATCAAACAGACAATCCATCGAATAAAACTGTTTTTTTTCAGTCTGCTCACCTCTCTTCTATAACTGAGACAAACTTCATGCAAAAAAAGTTTTATTCGTGAGAAATTTCTTCTGTCTTTTTCTTTCACTTATATGAACGGCCTAATATTTGAATCCCAATAATGCTTTCCGTTTCCAAATTTTGCCGCTGCCACAAAAGCATTTTTCATCCAGCTCTCGCGGCGGACTGTTTCGCCACAGGCCGTTTCGCGACTGCAGTTCGCTCTCTTCTTTCATGCCCAGGCCTGCACTCCCTCCCAGCCTAGTAATCCGGAAGGCATCATAATAGCGGCGACATTTTTTTATTATATCAGTCTGTATATTCTTTTCAACAGATAAATCCTGCGGCAAGTGTATCCCAGCCCTCGCTGCCTATCCCTTGATCTTTGCTCGTGGTATCTTTGCCTGGCCTTGCGCTTTGATCGTAAGATGTCATTGTAGAGGCAGAAGCTTGCAACCCTTCTCCTACCGCAGGATTTACTGCCGCATTTTTTGAATAATCATGCAATACAGTATCTTCCGCCCCATGATAAATTAATCGCTTCACCAATGAATGTGAAGTCAAAAGTTTTTATATTACTGAAGTCCGTTCGTCTCTCTTATCCTTGTTTTATAAGCAGATATCTGTCTCTTTCGACTTCTTGAAGACGATCCGGGAGCATATATTGCACGATCTTTTGCACTTCACTTGATCCTGACATCTATGTCAGATAGGCAAGGATTGTTCTGCAAAAAGATATTGTTTCTGATCGACACTGAAAATACAAAAGAGTCGATACCGAAAGAACTCGCACTTCAATGGCAGGGCCGGAGAACTACTCATATTTGTAGTTGGGATTTGATACGAACGAAGAGCTGCAGCAAATAGCAATATTAATATTTAAAAAGTATGTTGTATCTGATGATACAGTACGCTCCTATCCGTTGCTCTCTAATCGATCAGACAAAATAGTAATTGGTATCCCATGCGGGAATACACGGAAAATGCCTAAGATAAACCCGGTAATCCGGCTGCATCCCAATTACCAGCAGCGGGAGACGAAACAAATCTTCGGTCCGGTGGTAGGCGGATACAAGCAGCTTTGGTCTTTGTTCCTTTATAATGTGCTTCGTGCCTTTCAGCGCTGATTCCTCTTCCCCCTCTACGTCGTATTTGATATAGGTGACACGCTTGCCGGCAAGTAGGTTATCCAGACAGCTTGCCGGAACCATCCTCTCCTGTTCGGAGGCCGCAGAATTACGTCCGCCACGCTGGGCAAACGGTATCATTCCGTCTTTTTCACAGGCTGCCACGTTCCAGCAGGTAACATGTTCCATGCTTTCCACGGCACTTTTGAGTTTCACAAAATTACGTTCATCCGGTTCAATCGCAAAAATTTCCCCATATCCATCCGTTGTTTCAACAAAATCGCGTATGGTGTCTCCCGTATAGGCCCCGACGTCAACATAGCATTCGTTATTTCCAAGTTTCAGGATATTTTCACATACTTCCGCAGGCCTGCTTTCGCAATGGTACAGGTATTCCGGCTTTCCGCTCAGCTTATATTCAACCATATCCCGGAAGGTTTCACGGGAAAGATCGTCCGCCAGCAAACCATACGCCTGGCGAAGCTCCGTCTCGTACAGCCTCAAATAATCCGTATCAAATATACCTTCTCCATAGACGGGGACATCCGGTATGTAGAGTTCCTGTTCCCGTGCAATTTGTTTAACCCGGCCCAATACCTCCGGAAGCTGCGTTCCAAAAGCTACGAGCACGATCATTTCCCCAAAATGTTCCTTCGCCTGCGTGTAATTTGTTACCCGGAAGCCGCGGAACATCTGCCCCCGGCAAAACTCATCGCTTGCAAAAACACCTGCCGCTGCAATACCGTGCCGCGCAAGTTCGTCTAAAATTTTATCTGCTCCGTTTCCCATTCCATAGAGTACGACCGGTTTGCGCGCCTGCCGCAGCCGCTGCCACAGGGAAACATTTTCATTGAACTCCATAACTACCTTCTGTTAAATTAATATGTCTATTTTACCATATTCCCCGGTTTTGTGGTATAATGGAAAAACTTGGGCAAAAAGGAGCTAATAATGATAACGGTCACAAATTTAAGCTTAAATTTTAGCGGAACAAACCTGTTTTCAGGCGTGAACCTCAAGTTTACTCCCGGAAACTGTTATGGGATCATTGGGGCGAACGGCGCAGGCAAGTCTACTTTCCTGCGCATCCTGTCCGGCGACCTTGACTCCACGACGGGCGATGTGCATATCCAGGAAGGCGCGCGTATGTCCGTTCTAAAGCAGGATCATTTCGCATATAATGATTTTACGGTAGTCGATACCATCGTCATGGGGAATCCGCGCCTTGCAGAAATCACAAAAGAAAAAGATGAACTTTATGCCAAGCCTGATTTTTCCGAGGAAGACGGTATCCGTGCGGGCGAGCTCGAGGCAGAATTCGCAGAGCTTGACGGATGGGAAGCGGAATCGAACGCTTCCAAGCTGGTTCAGGGCCTCGGCCTTTCCGAAGATATTCTCTACCAAACAATATCTTCCCTGCCTGATAATGAGAAAATCAAGGTGCTGCTCGCGCAGGCTTTATTCGGGAAACCGGATATCATCCTGCTTGACGAACCGACTAACCATCTGGATGTGGCGAGCGTGCACTGGCTCGAAGATTTCCTGCTCGATTACGAAGGGACGCTCATCATCGTATCGCATGACCGCCATTTTCTCAATACGGTATGTACGCATATGGTGGATATTGACTATGGAAAAATCAAGCTGTATGTGGGCAACTACGAGTTCTGGTATGAATCCAGCCAGCTCATCCAGAAAATGTTGCGTGAGCAAAATAAAAAAAGCGAAGAAAAGGCTAAGGAACTGCAAAGCTTTATCCAGCGTTTCTCCGCCAATAAGTCAAAATCACGGCAGGCGACCTCGCGCAAAAAACTGCTTGAAAAGCTGGAGTTTGAGGAAATGCCCGCTTCTTCCCGCCGCTATCCGTTCGTAGGCTTTACGCCTGACCGTGAGATCGGCAAGGAAGTCCTGGCTGTGGAAAACCTTTCTAAAACGGTTGACGGAGAAAAGGTCTTAAATAATATTTCTTTTCGTATGAACCGTGGGGATAAGATCGCATTCCTTGGTGACACGGAGATTGCCGCAACTACGCTTTTCCAGATTCTGATGGGTGAACTGGAACCCGACGAAGGTTCCTTCAAATGGGGCGGTACTACGTCACAGTCCTATTTTCCCAAAGATAATTCTGCATTTTTCGATGGGTGCGACCTTACGATCCTCGACTGGCTGCGCCAGTATTCCAAAGACACTACCGAGACTTACCTGCGCGGGTTCTGCGGCCGCATGCTCTTTTCGGGCGAAGACGTTTTCAAGAAGGTAGACGTGCTTTCGGGCGGCGAACGTGTACGCTGCATGCTTTCGCGCATGATGATGTTCGGCTCGAATATCCTTGTACTGGACCAGCCGACCAACCATCTCGATCTCGAGTCCATTACTGCGGTTAATAACGGGCTTATGGATTTTAAAGGCGCGGTGCTGTTTGCCTCACACGACCATGAGTTCATCAATACCATTGCCAACCGCATCATCCGCTTTACTTCGGACGGCCTGATCGATCGGCTCGGAACCTACGATGAATTCATTGAGGAATATGGCGGCGGGGATATCTACTGAAAAACGGAGCTTTACAGGCTCCGTTTTTTGTTGCCGCATATTGCTAATTTGTCTGTTCAAATTGGCTGTTATAAAGGGTCGCATAAAAACCATCCTTTTCCATCAGCTTTTTATGGGTCCCCTGTTCTACGATGTGCCCTTCGTTCATCACAAGGATGCAGTCCGCCTCGCGTATGGTTGACAGGCGATGCGCCACCACAAAGCTGGTGCGTCCTTTCATCAACTTATTGAACGCGCTCTGAATCATCATCTCTGTGCGCGTATCAATACTACTGGTCGCCTCGTCCAGAATCAGCATCGGCGGGCGGGTCAGCATAACGCGCGCAATGCACAAGAGCTGCTTTTGCCCCTGTGAAATACCTCCGTCTTCGGAAATAACCGTATCATAGCCATCTGGCAGCCTGCGGATAAAGCTATGCGCATGCGCCGACTTCGCAGCAGCGACGATCTCTTCCTCCGTGGCGTCCGGCTTTCCATAGGCTATATTGTCACGAATACTGCCCGCAAACAGCCATGTTTCCTGTAGTACCATGCCATAAAGCGCACGCATCGAGTTACGCGTCATCAGACGGATATCCGTTCCGTCGATACGGATTACGCCTTTATCGGCATCGTAAAAACGCATCAGCAAGTTGATAATCGTAGTTTTTCCGCTTCCTGTCGGCCCGACAATGGCAATGCGCTGTCCCGACTGCGCGTATACGCTGAGGCCTTCGATCAACTTCTGGTCGGGTACATAGGAGAACGACACATTTTCAATCTCCACATTCCCCTTGCTCCCCTGCATCACCGCAGCATCCGGTGCATCCGGCGTTTCAGACGGCTCATCAAGCACTTCAAATACCCGCCGTGCGGACGCAAGCGCTGTTTGCAGTTCTGTTACTACGCCGGAAATTTCATTGAACGGCTTGGTATATTGGTTCGCATAAATCAAGAAACTTGAAAGCTGCCCCACCGTAATCCCCCCGCTGATTGCGGAAAGCGCGCCGACAATGCCCACCGTTGCGTAGACAATTGCGTTTACAAACCGGGTACAGGGATTTGTCAGCGAGGAAGCAAACTGCGACTTCACGCCGCTTGTGTATAACCTGCCGTTGATCTCTTCGAATTTCTGCCGCGCTTCTTGCTCGTAACCAAATGCCTTTACCACCTTTTGGTTTCCTACCATTTCCTCAACATAGCCGCTAAGTTCGCCGCGTACAGCTGCCTGTTCGCGGAATAAATGAAAAGATTTTTTCGCAATAAAAGCCGCTACACCAAGGGACAACGGCGTAATCAAAACGACTACCAACGTGATATTTACATTAATCGAGAGCATAAAGAGCAGCGTTCCCGCTATGGTGACTATGCCTGTAAAAAGCTGTGCAAAGCCCTGCAGCAGGCCGTCTGATATCTGGTCAATATCATTCACAACGCGGCTGATAAGATCGCCGTGCGCATGGGAATCGACATATTTTAAAGGAACTGTTTTTAGCTTTTCAAACAGGTTCACGCGCAAGTCACGAACGGCATAATAAGTCACATGGTTGGTACACCGTGTCATAAGCCACTGGAACAACGCAGACAGGCCGATAGCAGTCCCGATTTTTGCAAGAATTGACAAGACCCCCGGAAAATCTACATTCCCCGGTCCCACAATCAAATCTACTGCGCTACCGATCAGTATTGGCGCCCACAGTGACATAGCGACGCTTATAACCGCAGAAACGAGTGCAAATACCAGATAGCCGCGATACGGTTTCAGAAAACCGATGAGGCGTTTTATTACACTTTTATTCATACCGCGCCTCGCTTTCCGAAAGCTGGGAAAGGCATATCTCACGATAGACCTCGTTCGTTTCAAAGAGCGCTTCATGCGTACCGACCCCTACGACCCGGCCGTCATCAAACACAATAATTTTGTCTGAATGTTTAAGCGTTGTTGCCCTCTGCGAAACCATGATGACTGTAATTTCCCTGCTGTATTCCCTGAGCGCCTTTCGCAGCGCAGCGTCGGTCGCAAAATCAAGCGCGGAGGCACTGTCATCCAGTATCAGTATCTCTGGGCGGCCTACCAGCGCACGCGCTATGGTAAGGCGCTGCCGCTGTCCGCCGGAAAGATTTTTCCCTCCCTGCAAAATAGGCATATCCAGTTTTTCCGGGGATTTTTCTATAAATTCATAGGCCTGCGCGGTTTGGAGCGCTGCCCATATCTCATCATCCGTCGCCGAAGCATCCCGCCAGCGCATATTCTCCCGCACGGTTCCCGAAAAAAGCACTGCCTGCTGCGGCACCATGCCAATCTGTCCCCGAAGCTCTGTAAAAGGATATTCACGTATATCTTCACCGTCTATGAAGATACGGCCCCTATTGACATCATAAAAACGCGGGATCAGGTTTACAAAAGTCGATTTTCCCGAACCAGTGCCTCCAATTACGCCGATCGTCTGTCCACGCATGATTTTAACGGAAATATTTTCGAGGTCCATTTCTCCTCCTTCATAGGAAAACGACACATTCTCAAACTCTATTTTGGGAATATCATCTGTTTTTTCCCTGGCTTTCGAAATATTTCCCCCATCCGAGACACTTGCCTGCATTTCAAGAACTTCGTTCACACGCGCAGCGGATGCGGATGCTTTTGTAAAAATAACGACCAGATTGGCAACTACGATCAGCGCAAGCAATATCTGCGTCATATATTGCACGAGCGCAACGATTTGTCCCTGTTCAAGGGCTCCCGTATTGACCGCGCCGCCGCCAAACCAAATAATCGCAATAATCGCTATATTGACGATCAGGTAAGTAAATGGATTTAGTAGCGCGGAAATTTTTCCCACACGCACAGACGCCTTTTTTAATTCATCCGTTCCTTCTTTAAAGCGTTCCTGTTCCTTTTCCTGCTTTGAAAACGCGCGAATCACCCGTACCCCTGCGAGGTTTTCCCGTGTGACCAGCGAGATGCGGTCGAGCAGCTTTTGAATTGCCCTGTAAAATGGTACGGACCGCGACATAATCAGGTACAGCACTGCGGCGATCCCAACGGCAGCGATAATAAAAATAAGTGACATTTGGAAATCGATCAGCATCGCCATTACAGTAGCGCCAATTACAAGGAAAGGCGCGCGGATTACGAGGCGGATCAGCATGGCTACCGCCACCTGGAGCTGGTTCACATCGTTGGTAATACGTGTAATCAGCGACGGCGTACCAACCTTATCAATTTCCGCATGTGAAAGAGCTGCAATGTGGGAAAACATCTGGTTGCGAAGGTCTGTACCAAATCCCTGCGAAGCTTTGGCGGCAAAATATTGGCAAACGAGCGCACAGCCCAGGCCAATCGCGGCAATCAATATCATCAATCCGCCCATCCGCAGGATATAATCCGAATCAGAGTTCTTAATTCCCACGTCTATAATATTTGCCATGATAAGCGGTGCGATCAGCTCGAGGACTGCTTCCGTAAGCTTGAAAATCGGCCCCAGTATCACTTCTTTTTTATAGTTCCTTAAATATTTGGTAAGTTTCCGCATAGATATTTCCCTACTTTATTTCGAACACTATTATATTAGCACAAAACATATGTATTGTAACATTTTTCTTGTTCCTCCTTTTTACCATATTATAAATATCTGCCACAGCCTCCGCAGTTTTCATCGTAAAAAACAAAGATTGATATTTATTTAACAAATAGTACAATGAAATTGTGATAAGAAAGAATTTAATGGTTATGAATAATATGACAATAAATTTATAAAATATGGAAAGGAAGTAATGAATTATGGCAAGATTTACACTCCCACGCGACCTTTATTTTGGTCCCGATGCAATGAACGAGCTTTCCTGCCTCAAGGGATATAAAAAAGCGATCATTGTGACGGGCGGAAGCTCAATGCAGAAATTTGGTTTCCTTGATAAACTGCAAAACATCCTGCACGAAGCAGGCCTTGAAACAAAGCTCTTCGAAGGTGTTGAACCCGATCCGTCGGTGGAAACCGTTTATCGCGGCGCGCAGGCGATGCGTGAATTTGAACCGGATGTAATCGTTGCTATCGGCGGCGGTTCTCCGATCGATGCGGCAAAGGCTATGTGGGTGTTCTATGAATATCCGGAAAAGACTTTCGACGATATCAAAGATCCGTTCACAATGCCCAAGCTTCGCCAGAAAGCGATCTTCGTAGCAATTCCGTCTACCTCAGGTACGGCGACGGAAGTAACGGCATTTTCCGTTATCACGGACTATAAGACGCTGATCAAATACCCTCTGGCAGATTTTGAAATTACGCCGGATATTGCCATCCTCGACAACAGCATTCCGCTTACTATGCCAAAATCCCTGACGGCCGATACCGGCATGGATGCGCTTACACATGCGATTGAGGCATATGTTGCCACGTTGCATAGCCCCATTTCAGACGCCTTGGCGCTGAAAGCAATTCAGATGATCTATGAAAACATTATTTCCTCTATAGAAGGAAATGAGGATGCCCGTGGCGAGATGCATATTGCGCAATGCATGGCAGGTATGGCGTTTTCTAACGCACTGCTTGGCATCTGCCATTCCCTCGCGCATAAGACGGGTGCACAATTCGAGATCCCACATGGCCGCTGCAATGCAATCCTGCTCCCCTTCGTAATCGAATACAACGCAAAGATGGTTCCGGAACGGTTTGCAGATATCGCAAGAGCACTCGGCTTGCCGGGAGCAACGGACCGCCAGCTTATCAATTCCCTCGTGGATGCGATCAAGGCCCTGAATGCAAAATTGGGAATCAAGCAGTCGTATCAGGAAAACGGCGTAAGCGAAGAAGCCTTCCAGAAGGTTGCAGACTTTATCGCCGAGAACGCGGCGGCCGACCCATGCACAGGCAGCAACCCGCGCGAAACGGATGTTGCCGCAATGCGCAAGGTGCTTGACTGCGCTTATTATGGAAAAGATGTAGAGTTCTAAAGAAGATAAAGGGAATCGTTTCTTAACTTTTTGAAAAAACCTGCCTGATCGATCGGGCAGGTTTTTTATTTTTAGTCTGCGCAGCAACACTTCACATCAGGATCGGGTGCTTCTTCAAAGCTGTCAAACGCCTGCTTTTCGCGGTTTCCCAAACAAATTCCTTGGCGGCCATCTTTTCCAGTACTGGCTCAATCAAAGCGGAAAGACGCTCGGGTACAACAAGTGCACGAATATTCACATTCAATCGTGCTTCCTTATATTTTTCGTTTATACCGCCCGTGTAGATGATCGTTCCTTTGGTTGTGGTAAGGGCCTCTTTGCAATACTCTTTGCCGGAGGAGCATAGGATCTTCAGATGAGCAATTTCGATTCCCTCCTCCATGAAACTTTTTTGCAACGCTTCCATCAACGCTTCACAAAACGAATTAAAATCTGCCGGACCGTTGCAGAAGGCAAGCTCGGTTACCTGGTTGTACCAGCCCATACGCTGCTCGCCTGCCACGGCGTAATCCCAGTCAATATCGGGCTCTCTGACAGAGGATGTCTGTCCATTCAGAAATTTCCGCCTTTCTGTTTATTTCTGATATCAGTATAGTGGATATGGTCCAGTCTCATTTTATAACTTTCTATTAATCATTACACTATCCGCAACACATCAAAAAAGCGCTCCTGCAAAAGAAGCGCTCTTGAACCGTTCTCTTTACCTGGGTGGAATTTGCGGCGGATCCTGCCCTCCGCTATATGGCGGCTGTGTATAATTATTATTTTGTGTAAAATTTGCATACGGATCGCCGTAGGTTCGCTGCATTTGCTGTGAATCCTTTCCATCGCTTACACCTTTTGCATTCAGGTAAACTTCAAACATATACGGTGTTGTAAAGGTCTGCAGGAAAATTCCCAGAATCGTGCTGAGCAAAATATACAGGGGCATTACTGCGGTCAGCGCTGTGCTTGCATACGCGATATCCGAAGGTGTCGCCCCCGGAGATAACGCCGCTGAAATATACGGCATATAGAATGGCAAAATCACAACAAGCTCGATCCCTACGGTAATCAGTCCGATAATAAGCGTATGCCCGAAATTCTTCCAAAAATTCCCGCGGAAAATATAACGGAAAGACTTGAATACCGCCTGGAAACCGCTTGGAACTTCCATACCTGGAATAAAATTGACAAAGCTCAGGCAAAATGAATAAAACAGGATCAACGCAACCATCACAATGAGAGCTGGTACCATAGCTTCCATGAACATGAGGGAATCCATCGAACTGCCGTAAAAACTTCCCGCAGATGATATCACGGAACCGATAACCGCGATCGATGAGACAAAAGCGATGATCAGAACCGCCGCAAACGAAATGACAACCGTTGCAAGCAAGGTCGTCATATAACGTCCATAATTGGCTTTTGCCGCCGCCCATGCAGTAGACATCTTTGCAGGCGTTCCCGTAAGGTGCCATGTACGCAGAACGGATGTGATATATCCCATATAAAGCGGCGAAATAAAGACCATATAGAGCAGAAGGCACAATTCCAGTCCAACCATAACGCCGCCTAGCGATTCCATTCCCATCATTTCAGACGGCAGAACCGCCGTGGAAACAATCGACAGTACCATCGCCGGCGCCATATAGATCAGGATTCCCACGAGCAACGGGACAAAGTTGTTTTTTGTTGTGTTCCAAGCAGAACGGAACACTTCTCCTAAAGATTTGTTCATGCTTTCCCCCATTTCTGTCAGCCAAGCAGCGACGCAAGGTACATGCGCATAATATCGCCTTTTGAGACTGGCTTCGTATTCTTTTTCCTTGCAGCATCCTCCGCGGAAATATCCGCAAAGCGCGCAAGCTCTTCTTCACTGAGTTTTGGGACTTCCGGCAAAAGTTCACGGATCATTTGCTTGAATCCTTCCACACCGTCCACCTCAAGAAGCCCGCACATCCGGTCTATCTTTTCTTTTTTCACCTCGTAAGAAAAGGCAACATATTCACCAAGCGTAAGCGCGCAGGCACGCCCATGCGGAATATCTTTATGCACGGTAAGCGGATAGCCGATCGTATGCACTGCAGAGGTTCCCGCCATGCTGATCACAATACCGCCCAAAGTAGAAGTATAAAGCATCAGCTCCAGTTCGTCATCCGTAAAAGCATGCTTGCCAAACGCGCCTTTATATAGCGCAAAATTAGCAAACGCGCGTTCCGCAAACATATCCGTCGCCCATGAATCAAGGATCAGATACCCTTCTACGCTGTGTGCCAGCGCATCAAGCGCCGTATCTGCCGTGACCTGTGAAGGAAGGGTTTTCAGATATTTTGCATCGAGCAGGGCCGCTGCCGGAAATAACTCTGGTTTGGAAATGGATTTTTTGGTATCTCCCACTTCAAGCACGGATACCGCCGTGACCTCGCTTCCCGTGCCGCACGTTGTCGGTACCGCGATAACCGGCAGCGGTTTGTTTTCATAAACTTTATCAAACAGGCCCATTGCCGGGATATCGTTTGTGGCGAGTACCGCAACTCCTTTGGCCGCGTCCATTGCGCTTCCTCCGCCAACGGCGACGATAAAATCAAATCCGGGCGCATATCCGAGAAGAGCGGCAACATCCTCTGGCGTCGGATTAGGCGGAACATTTCCGCATACATGATACGAAATATCCCGCGCTTCAAGCGCCGCGATAACATCTTCGAGAGCACCGTTCCTTCCGGCCGAACCCGATTTCACAATTGCCGCGCGCTTTCCAAACGATGCAAACAGAGCTTCATTTTTCCTGACACATTCTTGTCCCATAATAACTTTAGTGGGAACCTGTAACTGAAATTCCATTGTAATTGCCTCCCTGCCGGGTCCTCATTTGAATATAACGCCCTTTTTCAGGATAATATTCGCATATCCTTCATACTCACCCGTTGCGACGATTGCATAACACTCTTTCGCGCGGTCATAAAAATCAAAACGGTCCATCTTTTCAAACCCATGTTTAAATCCTCCGGCAAAATCATTTTCGCGGATAATCTTTTCATATTTGTTCCACACTGCCGGTTCATTTCCTATAGGCGCATCCATCAGTACGCATGGTTTCTGTACAAAGGAATCAAGGGGCATAAACTGTAAGACCGCGTCCATCAGCTCCGTAATTTTATGTCCGTCCGCTCGAATTACCCTCTGGCCCATGGCATCTGCCGGGAAATTCGCGTCTCCGAAACAAATTTCATCTCCATGTCCCATATTCATCAGCGCATACATAAGCTCCGGGGAAATAAGGTCCGGTATATTTTTCAGCATAATAGCAACTCTCCTTTTCTATCTTTTTATTTTCAACCGCGCTTTACAAGCTGCCGGCAAAATCTCAATCGGGAACCGCCAAGGGGTTCTTATCCCCTGATCTATCGTTTACGGGCAGGAACAACATATGTTCCCGCAGGCCCGTCTGCATGGCGTTTTTCGACTGCACGGCCTGCCATGCTGCAAAACCGCTGCAGCTTCGAAAAATGTCCGGCCGCATAGTGGCGGTACTTTTCAGGCACTCCGGCTTTATTCTCCTGCAAACAGGTCCGTGGAAAGGTAACGCTCCCCCGTATCTGGAAGAATGACCACAATCTTTTTACCCGCATTTTCAGGCCGTTCCGCCTGCCTCATGGCGGCCGCAAGCGCCGCACCCGAGGACACGCCGCACAAAACGCCCTCCTTCTTTGCCAGCATCCGCGCAGCTTTATAAGCATCATCCGCGCTGACCTGCATCACTTCATCGATTAATTCACGTTTCAGTATTTTAGGCACAAAACCCGCGCCAATCCCCTGTATTTTATGGGGCGCGGCTTTTCCCCCCGAAAGTACGGGGCTTTCCGCAGGTTCCACTGCCACTATTTTAACATCCGAAAGCTTTTCTTTGAACATTTCCGCGCATCCTGTAATGGTTCCGCCGGTTCCCACACCTGCTACAAAAACATCCACATCATCCACCAGATCGCGCAGGATTTCTGGAGCTGTCGTCTCGCGGTGCGCGCGTGCATTTGCGGGATTCTCGAATTGCCCCACCATATATCCATTCTCTTTTTCACAGATTTCCTTTGCCTTTTTAATGGCTCCGCGCATTCCCTCCGCCGCAGGAGTAAGCACAAGCTCCGCGCCAAGTGCTGCAAGCAGATTCCTACGTTCCATGCTCATGGATTCAGGCATCGTGATAATCAGCCGCAGGCCCATGCATGTACAAATATAAGCGAGCGCTACGCCTGTATTACCGCTTGTGGATTCCACAATCACAGTGTCTTCCTGAATCAGGCCTTTGTCAATTCCGTCCTTGATCATATAATAGGCCGCACGGTCCTTCACGCTCCCCTGGGGATTAAAAGATTCCAACTTAGCCCAGATGGCCGGGTTGATGTGATTGAGCTGCAAAAGCGGCGTATTTCCGATTAGGTCTGTTAGTTGTTTTGCCAGTTTCATGATTGGTTACTCCTCATTTTGAATTGCTTGGAGATCATATGGCGTCTCCTGGTAAACGTAATAGTTCAGCCAATTATTAAACAATAAATTCGCATGTCCGCGCCACCGCACAAGCGGCGGCTTCTTCGGATCGTTGTCTGTAAAATAGTGGGCAGGCATGGGAACGTCTATCCCTTTCGCAAGGTCACGTACATACTCTGTCTTAAGCGTATTCGCATCATATTCCGGATGCCCGGTTACAAAAATCTGGCGTCCGCGTTTTGCAGAAACGAGATAGAGCCCATCCTCGCCAAATTCACATAAAACGCTAAGCTCCGGCCGCTTTTTCACATCAGACATCCTGACATAACTGTGCCGGGAATGCGGGGCCCAAAATACATCGTCAAAGCCGCGCATAAGCGGGCTGTTGTGATCCGTTCGTTTGTGCAGGTAAATCCCCGAGAGCTTTTGCTCCAACGCATGCTTTTGAATTCCATAATGGTAGTAAAGCCCAGCCTGTGCGGCCCAGCAAATATGCATCGTTGAATAAACGTTTTTCCTGCTCCAATCCATGATTCCCTTAAGCTCATCCCAGTAGGTAACCTGTTCAAACGGAATCTGCTCCACCGGCGCCCCTGTTATGATCAGGCCGTCAAACTTCTGGTCTTTGATATCGTCAAACGTTTGGTAAAAAGCATTCAGGTGTTCGATTGGGGTGTTCTTGGAAACATGCGTCGCCGGATGCAACAGGACAATTTCAATCTGCAGGGGCGAATTCGCCAGCAGCCGCATCAATTGTGTTTCTGTTTGTTCTTTTGTGGGCATAATGTTCAGGATTGCAATCCTAAGCGGACGGATGTCCTGTGTTTCCGCACGTTCGAAGGGCATTGTGAATATGCCCTCCTGCGCCAATACTTTTGCCGCGGGCAGCTTGCTATTGATATTAATAGGCATATCCGCATTCCTCCTTCTCTTCATTCTGGAAAAGTCTTTTGACATCTATTATACAACAACATATAATATAAATACACTTTTTTATAAAAATGCAATCTATTTTACCGGCCGAAGAAGGCCCGGCGTTTCAATTATGGAGGGAAACATGCTCAAGGACCTGAATGAATTAGCCGCACACGAGCTCGCCCGCGAGGTTATCCAAATCAATGCGCACAATATTACCGGGGAAACGATCAGCGGATTTGGAATGAAACAAAAAGTCGCTGCTTTTATCAAGCTTACGCGCAGCGCGATGTTTCCTAATATTTATGACAGCATGGTTGTCAAGGAAGCAGACCTGGAGAAAATTGTTGAAAAAAGGCTCCAGGAAGCTGCCGTGCTCCTTGACTGTATTGTAGCCGAAGTGATGGTAAACCAGTGCCATCTGCAAAAACGCGAACGCGTAGACTGTGATAAATGCAGGGAAAATGCCCGGAAAATTACCCTTCATTTTATGAAACAGTTGCCGGACATCGCACGCCTTTTGAATACGGATATCGAAGCTGCATATTGCGGCGATCCAGCGGCGATTTCCAACGAGGAAATCCTGCTCTCCTATCCTGGTTTTGAGGCGGTAAGCATTTTCCGGCTTGCGCACGCGCTGTATGAACGCCATATTCCACTCCTTCCCCGAATTATGACGGAGCAGGCTCACAGCGCCACGGGGATCGATATCCATCCCGGCGCGCGTATTGGCGAATACTTTTTCATCGACCACGGGACGGGTGTGGTCATCGGCGAAACGTGCACCATTGGCAGGCATGTGAAAATCTATCAGGGAGTGACGCTTGGTGCAAAGAGTTTCGAACTTGACGAACATGGCCATCCTGTGAAGGGGGTAAAACGCCATCCTGACATTGAAGATAATGTGATTATCTATTCCGGGGCAACGATCCTCGGCGGAGATACGGTGATCGGCGAAGGTTCGATCATCGGCGGTAATGTGTGGCTTACTCACTCCATTGAGCCGCATACTACGGTTTATAATTCTACACCTTCCCCAATCATCGCAAAATAAATTTCGAATCAAAAACGGGTCTCGCCAAAAAGCGGGACCCATTTTTTATCAGCCGCACCGGCTTTGGGGTTTCTCTTTTTCTTTCTTATATTTGTTCACTATATCGAGAAAAAAACGATGTATCCGGACGTCTTGTTTTAATTCTGGATGAAATGCCGTCACA
The DNA here is from genome assembly GCF_014287795.1 of Christensenella tenuis. Classification (GTDB taxonomy): domain Bacteria; phylum Bacillota; class Clostridia; order Christensenellales; family Christensenellaceae; genus Christensenella; species Christensenella tenuis. Next base: position 96,352 of record NZ_JACOON010000001.1, on the reverse strand, counting down.
AGGATATTTTCTTGTCTTGCCGCAACGATGTTCCCATCAACGTATGCAAGAACCTGAACATTTTCTCCGGCACATTCGATGTACGGCCCGCGGATAAACACCGTTGGCACTTCCCCGAGCCCAGTGAACAAAGCCGTTGTTTCAAAACTTCCAAGCTGCCGGCCATAGGCATTGCGCCTGACCGTAATATCCATACAGGGAAAGCATGTAATTCCTCCCTGCACATGCTTTGCAAGCAGAATCAATCCTGCGCATGTCCCAAATACGGGCAACCCCCCTGCGATCTTTCCCTGCAAAAGCTCAAACAGTCCAAGACCATGCAGCAATTTCGTCATAACCGTACTCTCACCGCCGGGAATCACAAATCCGTCCATTGGCTGCCCTTTAATATCCGCAGGTTTGCGTATTTCAAAACAATCGGCTCCAAGCGTTTGCAGCATTGCCTCATGCTCAGCGAATGCGCCCTGAAGCGCTAAAACTCCAATTCTCATTTTCCGCGCTCCGCCATCAGTAATTCGATTTCCTGCTCATTGATGCCAACCATTGCTTCCCCAAGATCCTCCGAAAGCTTGGCCAGCAGTTCCGCGTCGTTATAATTGGTCACAGCCTGTACGATTGCAGCGGCGCGTTTTGCCGGATTGCCGGATTTAAAAATTCCTGACCCGACAAATACGCCTTCCGCACCAAGTTGCATCATCAACGCGGCATCTGCGGGAGTCGCGATGCCGCCTGCCGCAAAATTAACTACCGGCAGCCGTCTGTTATTATGTACATATTGCAGCAGTTCAAAGGGTACTTGCATTTGTTTTGCAGCTTCATAAAGTTCATCTTCGGCGAGCCCCGCAATCCTGCGTATTTCGCTTGCCATCATCCGCATGTGCCGCACAGCCTGTACCACATCGCCCGTGCCGGGTTCTCCTTTTGTGCGGATCATAGAAGCGCCTTCGGCAATACGCCGCAGCGCTTCTCCGAGGTCTTTTGCACCGCATACAAAAGGAACCTCAAATTTTGTTTTATCAATGTGGTAAACGTCATCAGCCGGGGAAAGCACTTCGCTCTCATCGATATAATCGATCTCGATGGCCTGGAGAATCTGCGCTTCTGCGAAATGGCCGATCCGTACCTTTGCCATCACGGGAATGCTTACTGTTTCCTGAATTCCCCGTATCATCTTTGGATCGCTCATGCGTGATACGCCGCCCGCGGCGCGAATATCCGCCGGAATACGCTCAAGCGCCATAACTGCACACGCACCCGCATTCTCTGCAATTTTCGCCTGCTCCGGAGTAGTCACATCCATAATCACTCCTCCTTTAAGCATTTGAGCTAAATTTTTATTCAGTTCATATCTGCTCTGTGCCATTTTCATATCATCCTTTCGTTGACAGTAATTTGAATTACAGGTATGATTATAAACAAAACTGATATTGTTTCAACAGCCAGTTTTGTACTTTTTAAATATGCCAGTTTGGATATGGAGGAGAATCGTGCTGACACCGATTTTGGATTCCGCGAATCCGATACCCGTTTATGAACAGTTATACCGTTATCTGCGTACAGAGATTGAATCGCGCCGGCTTTCGGAAGGATTTCACCTTCCTTCCAAGCGTAAATTTGCAGCGCACTTAAAAATCAGTCAAGGAACGGTGGAAGCCGCCTATTCCCAGCTTTTGGCAGAGGGCTATATCTATTCCATAGAAAAGCGCGGATATTATGTCAATCCAGTGGACGAAAGCCCGCCGGCCCCCTATGAAAAGAATATCCTGCCGCCTGCTGCTCCCCCGCAGGAAGACACCTGCCGGTTCATTCTATCGACATCGCGTGTTGATACGGAGCATTTTCCCTTCCCAACATGGGCGAAGCTGATGCGTGAAATCTTGAGTTCCGAAAGCGATAACCTCCTTCGTTCCGTCGATCCGCAGGGCGACTTTGCCCTGCGTGCCGGTATCGCACGCTACCTTGGCGGTTTCCGCGGTATTGAGGCTGCACCCGAACAAATTATACTTGGGGCAGGTTCGGAATATTTGCTTAGCCTTATTTCCCAGCTTCTGCCCCGTGAGAACCTGTACGCCCTCGAGGATCCGGGCTATCGGAAAACAGAATATATTCTGCGGGCAAACGGAATTGCCACCATTCCCATTCCCCTTGATGAGGCGGGTATGAGCGTAGAGGTCTTGGAAGCATCCGGAGCAAATGTCGCGCATGTTACGCCTTCGCATCACTTTCCCCTGGGAATTATAACTCCCGTCGGCCGGCGGCAAAAATTGCTTTCATGGGCGGCGCGCGGGAACCGCTACATCATCGAGGATGACTATGACAGTGAATTTCGTTTTTCAGGAAAACCGATTCCCGCCCTGCAAAGCCTTGACACCCATGAGAGGGTGATTTACCTCAATACATTTGCCAAAACGCTTGCTCCCTCCCTGCGAATCAGTTATATGGTCCTTCCGTCCCATTTGCTGAAGAAATACCGCGAAACCCTTCGCTTCTATTCGTGTACGATCCCGAGCTTTGAGCAGCGTACCCTCGCCCTGTTTCTTGCACGCGGATATTTTGAACGCCATCTCCACCGGATGCGTAAGATTTATAAAGCACGGCGCGATGCTTTTACAGAAGGATTCCAAAAATATAGGGAATACCTCAATTTTTCAGGTCTCGATTCCGGACCGCATCTTTTGCTGACGGTAAAAAACGGAATGTCTGAAAAAGAACTCGTTTGTTCTGCAGAAGAACAAAGCGTACGCCTTTTTCCATTATCCGCATATTATGTGAATGAAGCGGCTCCTATTCCCGCTGTAGTCGCCGGCTATTCCGGTTATCATTCGGAAGAATTATACGAAGCAGCAAATTTGCTTTGCGCGGCATGGTTTCATACTTGACATGGGAATCCTCCTCTGGTAAACTGTACAATGTTGTACCAATTAGTACGATATTGTACTATTTTTCGAGGTGAATTATGCAAAACCAGCCAAGTGAAAATCAATTTTTCCGCTACGTGCTTCCCTCTATGCTCGCCATGCTGTTGAGCGGTTTTTATGCGATCATCGACGGTTTCTTTGTGGGGCATACCATTGGCGACACCGGGCTTGCGTCCATCAATATCGCGTGGCCCATCGCCTCGTTCCTGCTGGCTGCCGGAACAGGAATCGGCGCGGGCGGTTCTGTGGTCATGACAACGCGTCTTGGTGAGGGAAAGCTGAAAAAATCACGAAAAGCGCTTGGCAATACGCTATTTGTCCTGATCGCATTCAGCGCTGTTATGACGATCCTGCTCTTGCTTTTTTACAGACCGCTCCTACAATTTTTGGGTGCAGAAGGCAACCTTCTTACAGCCGCCGCCGAGTATACGCAGATCATTGCCCTTGGAAGCGCCTGCCAAATCCTTGGGACAGGCCTCGTTCCCCTGCTGCGCAATAAAGGGAAAACGATCTCTGCCATGATCGCTATGGTATGCGGTCTGATTACCAATATTATTCTGGACGCCCTATTTATGATGGTGTTTCGGTGGGGTATGTTTGGCGCGGCGTTCGCAACCGTAACCGCACAAGCCCTCGTTGCGGTTTTGAGCCTGATCCTGTTATTCCGGAAAAGGAAAGAACGCCCTGAAAAACGCGACCTGCTCCCGCACGGCCAAACAGTTGCGCGTCTTTTGAAGATCGGTCTCTCTCCTTTTGGAATGACATTTGCGCCTTCTATTATCATTATACTGGCCAATTGGCAATGCCTCGCTTATGGTGGAAGCACAGTCGTTGCGGCTTATGCCGTCCTGATGTATTTTGTAACATCTGCGCAGCTGCTCCTGCAGGGTATTGGCGAGGGCATCCAGCCCCTCCTGAGTTACTTCAATGGCGCCGGAAAGCCCAACAGCGTGCACCGCTTGCTCAAAAAATCGTTTGCACTCGTGCTCGCTTTGGGAGGAATCCTGTGTGCCGGTGCAATTATTTTCCGTGATGCAATTCCCGCAATTTTCGGTGCATCCGGCGAAACTTCCTTCCTTGTGGCCTCCGCGCTTCTGATTTCTGCATTTTCATTCCCTATGACAGGAGTCACAAGGCTTGCATCCTCGTTTTTTTATGCAGTGCAAAAAACAGGGTATTCAACGCTCGTGATTTACATCGATCCGCTCGCGCTTACACCTTTTTTCCTGTACTTGCTCCCCGTATTTTGGGGAGTAACGGGCATATGGCTCTCTATCCCTGTCGCGCAGGGCGCTTTGGTATGCATTACCGGTATCCTGTTTATCATTTATTTTCGCAAGCATGGCGCCTCTGCCCACTGTTGCCAAAATACCGGAGGAACAAATAGATGAAAAAGAAGATCGACGATGTCAGAAAAGATATTGATGCTTATTATGAAAGCTGGTTCCGTATTAACCAAGCGTATTCCGTATGGGCCCAGCAGCACGGCACGACAGATTCCCTGGTGTTCATGCTATATGAAATTTTCGTCTCGGCGGATGACTGTACGCAGCATGAGCTATGCCGAAAGCTTTTCCTGCCCAAGCAGACGGTCTCTTTCCTTCTTTCCAAGCTGGAGAAACAAGGTTATGTGAGGCGCAGCGAAAACCCGAAGGATCGGCGCAACAAACTGGTGTCCTTCACAACGGAAGGCCGAAATTATGCGCAGACGCTTCTTGCAGAACTTGAGCAGGCCGAAACCCGCGCTTTTCTCGGCATGACCGCAAAAGAGCGCCGTGCCGTTGCCGATGGCCTGCGTTCCTTTGCCAACGCTCTCTCCCAATGTTTTCTGGAAGATGTAAAAGAGCTGTAAGGAAACCCTTACGGCTCTTTTCTATCTGAAAAAACAGAGGAAAGAAGATTTATATTATAACCTTATCTTATTCCCTGTTTGTGACCGGAATGTGACAGATATCTATTGTTTTTCTGAATCCTCCGGCCCTGTCTTCATTTTTGAGACAAGCGCCCATTCCACTCGCCGGTCCTCGAGCTTTTCAACGCGGATATGTAATCCGTACGCTTCCACAACAGGATGGCTGCCATCCTCGGGTATCGTACTTAATCGGCTGTATACAAGACCGCCCAAGGTATCGAAATCTTCGTCCTCCGGCAGTTCCACACCAAGTACCTCCGCGACACGGTCAATTTCTGTTGCACCTGAAATACGCCACAATCCAGTCTTTATTTCCGTGATATCCTGCTCGTCCTGCGGGTCGAATTCATCGTAAATATTTCCGACGATCTCCTCCAAAAGGTCTTCCATTGTCACGATGCCGCTCATCCCGCCGTATTCATCGACTACAACGGCAATATGGATCTTCTGCCGCTGCATCTCGCGAAACAGCACATCCGTATGGACAGATTCAGGCACGCAGTAAGCCGGATAGATCATTTCTTCCAGTGGCTTTGGATGCTCGCTTTTTTCGTTGAGCAGATAGGCGCGCGTAGAAAGAATACCGACAATATCGTCGATATCTTCATCGTAAACCGGGAAGCGGGACAATCCACTCTCGCGGATCACCTTTAATATTTCTTCCGGCGGATCGTTTTTCCAGATCGCCGTTACATTGGTACGGTGCATCATAACATCCTTGGCCGTAGTGTTGTTGAACTCGAAGATATTTTCAATCATCTCCTTTTCCGAAGCCTCAATGGCACCCTTTTCCTCCCCGATATCCACCATCAGGCGAATTTCTTCTTCGGTGACGGCTTCTTCCTCTTCATCAGGATTCATACGCAAAAGGCGCAGGATTCCGTTTGTGGAAGCGGAGAGCAGCCATACAATCGGTTTCATAACAATGGAAAGGGCCGTAATGATTCCTGCAGAAGCCCGCGCCACCTTATCCGGCTTTTGCATTGCGATGCGCTTTGGAACCAGTTCACCGAATACCAGTGTGAAATACGAAAGGACTAAGGTAATCAGGATGACCGCAATGGTGTTGAGCGTATCTGGCGGGATCGTAACCCCCTGCACATTAATCATCCAATCTGTGAGCTTGCTGGCGAAGTTGTCCGCCGCAAACGCGCTTCCCAGAAAGCCTGCCAGCGTAATGCCGATCTGTATCGTGGACAGAAAGCCCGCGGGCACCTCCACCATCTTCAGCATTTGTTTTGCCTTCTTATCCCCTTCCGCCGCCATGCGGCGGACTTTATTCGCGTTAAGCGAAATTACCGCGATTTCAGTCGAAGCGAAAAAGGCATTGATCGCAATCAAAACCACCTGCAAAAGAAGCTGCCATATGAAAGGGTCGTCCAAAAAAATATCCTCCTCTTATCAATTTATATTACCGATATTATAACACATGCATTATCATTCTGTATAAACACTTTCTAAATAAAAGAACCGAAGCACAGGCCCCGGTTCCAAAACAATTCGCTCAATATAGGTCATCGTCCTCTGTGTGCACGACTTCCTCCCGCCGGATATCCGCCCCGAGCCTGCGCATCTTATCTTCAATATGGTCATACCCACGGTCGATATACTTTACATTCTGGATCTCTGTAGTCCCGTCGGCCATCAGGCCGGCTACGATCAGGGCCGCGCCCGCCCGCAGGTCGGAAGCGCTGACCGGTGCGCCGGTAAGGCGTTCTACGCCCTCCACGACCGCTACGCGGTCTTCCGTCGTGATCTGCGCACCCATACGGCGAATTTCTTTGATATGTTTAAAACGCGACTCAAAAATCGTTTCTGTAATCATGCTGGTACCTTTGGCAGTGGAAAGGAGTACCGTTGCCGGCTGCTGTAAGTCTGTTGGAAATCCCGGATAGGGCATCGTGTTGATCTTGACCGCCCGCGGCCGTTTATCACAGGTAACACGAATAAAATCCGCTCCTTCCTGAATCGTGACGCCCATTTCTTCCAATTTAGCCGTAAGCGCCTCCATATGCGTAGGGATCACATTTTTTATCGTCACATCGCCGCGTGTAGCCGCTGCTGCGATCATGAAAGTACCCGTTTCAATCTGATCGGGAATGATGGAATAATTACAGCCATGCAGCTTCTCCACACCCGTAATACGGATCACATCCGTACCCGCTCCCTTGATCTTCGCGCCCATGCACACCAGGAAATTGGCCACATCCACAACGTGCGGCTCTTTTGCTGCATTGATAATAGAAGTCTGCCCTTGCGCGCACACCGCCGCAAGCATCACATTGATCGTAGCGCCTACGGAGACCTTATCCATATAGATATCGCAGCCGCGAAGTCCATCCGGGGCGTTCGCAACCACCCTGCCATATTCCGTTTTTACATTAGCTCCCAGTGCCTGCATTCCCTTAATATGCAGGTCAATCGGACGTTCGCCAATCGTGCAGCCACCCGGCAGATTGATTTCAGCATCATTAAAACGCGAAAGCAATGCACCCAAAAGATAATAGGATGCGCGCATTTTCTTGACAAGGTTCATCGTCACCTTGCTGGTATTGATATTGGTGGTATCCACCGTCATGGTTCCGTTTTCAAATTCCACTTCCGCGCCGATCTCCGCTAAAATACGTTTAATGATCAACACATCCGCAATATTGGGCAGATTCTCAATCACGCAAATTCCATGCGCAAGAATCGTGGCAGGCAGAATTGCTACCGCCGCATTTTTAGCACCTGTTACTTCAATCGTGCCTTTCAGCGGTATCCCGCCATTGATCACAATTTTTTCTGTCATAAAATTGGATCCTTCCTTTATTTCACAATTTTTCTATTGCTGTTTTTGTTTTCCATTTTACCATTCAATACCGCTTTTTTCAAGCAGACATTGCGGCCCAGATGCAACGGCCGCTTGTATTCGCTGTACATAGCTCTTTTCTGCTGATAAAAAAAACGCAACGGAAAAAATTCCGGTTGCGCCTCCTATTTTTATTAAAACATTTTCTTTTTCCACAGGAACCAGACCGCAACACCTGTACTTCCAAGCGCAATCACAGTAACCCATAGAAACCCGAGCGGATTGCTTGCAAAAGGAATCCCGCCTACATTCATACCCCATAAGCTCGCAAACACGGTTGGAATGGCGAGTATGATCGTCAATGACGTAAGAATTTTCATGACGATATTCAAGTTGTTCGATATTACGCTTGCAAACGCATCCATTGTTCCTGAAAGGATGTCTCGATAAATCGTCCCCATTTCGATGGCCTGTTTATTTTCAATAATGACATCCTCAAGCAAATCCAGATCATCCGGATACCGCTGGATTACCTTTGATTTCAACATTTTTTCAAGCACGATTTCATTTGACTTGAGTGAAGTTGAAAAATATACCAAAGATTTTTCCAGCCTCAGCATTTGGATGAGTTCGCTGTTTTTCATTGATTTATGCAATGCGTTTTCCACTTGGGTAGACGCTTTATCGATCTGTTTCAGGTATTGCAGGTATTTTCCTGCATTTTTATACAGAATTTGAAGGAGAAACCGCGTTTTTTTGCAGGTATCGAATCCCCCCCTCACATTTTTGTTCCAGAAATCTTCGAGAATCGATGTTTCCTCCAAACATACTGTGACGATATTATCCGCCGTAATGATGATACCCATCGGGAGCGTCGTGTACATAAATGAATTACGCTCCGCACTGACAATTGGAATATCCACCAGAACCAGCGTTTGGTCGTCCTCCGCGTCGATACGCACCGTTTCCTCTTCGTCCAGCGCCGCGCGGATAAATTCATCCTCGATATGCAATGTGTCCCGCACCTTGACGATCTCCTCTTCCGTAGGGTCCAGAAGATGAATCCATGCGCCCGGCTCTATTTTGTCGATCTCTTTAAAATTATTGTTTTCTGCAGAACTGAAAATCCTGATCAAATGTTTCACCTACTTTCAAAAGCAGGCAGCGGCTAATGGCGCAGAAATACCGTACGCATCCCGCTGTCTGTGTATTTTAAATTCGTTCGTTTGGGGTCTGCGTCCACGTATTTCTCACCTCCTGTGACTTGGTAACATATGTCGTCGTTTATCATTATATCCTTTGTCTATAGCTTGTGCAAGCCTCATTTTACCAGCTTCACACGAATTTTTCCTATGAATTTTCTTTTGTGTATAGTATAATATATTGAATCGAAAATTTTACGGACCGGTATGGCAGAATGGCGGAAAAAATTTCCTGTGGCGATATTGTCGTCATGCAAAAAAAACACCCTTGCGGGAGTGATAGATGGCAGGTTTTGCGGACCGGCGCCGACATTAAGCTAAAATGCCTTGGATGCGGGCACATCGTGATGCTCGATTACGCGGCATTTATAAAACGAATGAAAAAGGTTTTAATAGATGAACAATAAAAAGCAGGAACACTACGGGCCGCGCCGTGTGGGTCAGCGGAGCGCCGCACCCGCAGATTCCCCCAAAAAATATGGACGCAGGTTAAACAACCCTTACGAAGAACCGCAAGAATATCAATCGGATTCCGACGCACTTTCTTCTGGTACGGGCCGGCATATTTTTCATGCGCATTCGCAGGCCCCCCATGGCGGGGATTTGCAGGAGCCTTTGAGCGCCCATTTTGAGCAGGAAAAGTTTTCCGACGAACCCTATTATGATTATGAGGACGATTCGGAACCGGAGCCATATTATATGGAGCCGGAAGAATTCTTTGAGGAACCGCCGGAGGAAACTTTTAATCCCAATAAGGCGCGCAGAAACCCTTATCAGGAACTCGAACCATTGGATGATGATCTCGTCACTTATGATGAATTCGGGCGCAAGCGCAAAAAAAAACGTATCCACGAAGAAAAACTCATGACGAAATCCCGCGCGATTTGGGGCTGGGTGATTTCCATTATCGCGGCGGTAGCAATCGCCTTTGTTGTACGCACCTTCTTTTTTGAGATTATCGTAGTGGACGGCGAATCCATGCTCCCTACCCTCCAGTCGGATGAAAAATTGGCAGTAGAAAAGGTAAGCCGTTATTTTGGGTTGCCCGAGCATGGAGATATCATTATTGTTCATTATCCCAATATGAGCGGAACCTATGTGAAGCGTGTCATCGCTCTACCCGGGGAAACCGTGGAAGTGAAAGACAGCACTGTTTATGTCAACGGCGAGGCTCTTTCTGAACCGTACATCAATAACGCCGAGCCTTATATGGATATGGCTGCTGTAACGGTGCCGGAAGATACTGTTTTTGTCATGGGAGATAACCGGGCGCATTCCCTCGACAGCCGTACAAGTGACATCGGCCCGATTGCGCGCTCCGAAATTGTAGGCCATGCTATGTCTGTCATCTGGCCGCTTGACAACATCCATTCCGTACAATAGTTCCCGGAGGATATATGAAAGCAGTTATTTTTGATTTTAACGGCACCATGTTTTTCGATACCGATAAGCACGATGCTTCCTGGAAACGCTTTTTAGAGAATTTATGTAAGCGCAGGATCACGCAAGAAGAGCTTGACCGCTATAATGTCCACGGCCGCACAAACAAAGTTATTCTGGAACATTTTACGGGAACTCTCCTGTCGGATGCGCATGCTCACGAGCTATCCGAACAAAAGGAAGCTATGTACCGTGAACTGTGTTTGCAGGACCGGGCTCGGTTCCATCTTGCAAATGGCGTGAGTGCCTATCTTGATTTTCTGAAAGAAAAAGGAATTCCCCGCACAATCGCCACAGCGTCCGGGAAATCAAACCTCGATTTCTATATCAGCGAGTTTCATCTTGCCCGTTGGTTCGATACGAACCGGATTATTTATAACGATGGTACGGTACGCGGCAAGCCTGATCCCGATCTTTACCTGCGTGCAGCGAATACGCTTGGCGCCGACGTGAAAGACTGCCTGGTCATTGAGGATTCCCCGCTCGGTACACTCGCCGCGAAACGTGCCGGAATCGGTACTATCTTCGCCATCTCACCAGGCAATCACGCTTCCGCCTTTACTGCTACCGCGCAGAAAGTCATCGCTGATTTTACCGATCCCGCACTTTATGCGTGGCTCGATGCCTGAAAAAATCAAAGGCCGTCTCAAAAATTGAGACAGCCTTTGATTGATTTATCACCGTTCATCCTAGTCCAGCACAGCCTTGATCCTGCGCACACCTGCGCTGCTGCTCTGTTCCTTTTTGATTTTAAAGTGTCCAAGCTCTGCTGTGTTTTTTGCATGGGGCCCGCCACATATTTCCTTGGAATATCCCGGAATCGTATACACTTTTACAAGGTCTCCGTACTTTGAATCAAATACGCCCATTGCGCCCTGTTCCTTTGCTTCCGCAACGGACATTTCCTCTTCGAGTACGTCAAGCCCCGCATCAATGGCTTCATTGACATATGCTTCGATCTGGTCGAGTTCTTCCCTCTCCACCTTGCGCGGGAAATTAAAATCAAACCGCAGACGCTCCGCCGTGATGTTGGAGCCCTTCTGGACGATATCCTCGCTCAATAGCTTACGCAGGGCCGCATTCAGAAGATGCGTCGCGGTATGCAGGCGCGCCGTTTGCTCGCTCGTATCCGCAAGGCCTCCCTTAAAACGCTGCTCCGCACCCGCATGCGATAGCTCCTGATGATGCTGGAACGCTTTGTCAAATCCGTCCTTATCCACCTTGAACCCACGTTCTGCCGCAAGCTCAAGCGTAAATTCGATCGGGAAGCCAAACGTATCGTATAAGCGGAAAGCGCTTTTGCCGTCGATCATATCTCCATCGAGCCGCTCCACCGTTTTCTCAAACTCCTTCATTCCCTGTGTGATCGTCTTTTGGAAGCGTTCTTCTTCTTTTGCAATCTCAGAAAGTATTTTCGTTTCATTAATTTTCAATTCTTCGTATGCATGCGCATATTTATCGATGACAACCTGAGCGATCTTTGGCAGGCTGCCCTCCGCGATCCCCAGCTTTCCGGAAAAGCGGATCGCCCGTCGCAGGAGCCTGCGCAATACATAGCCCTGATCCACATTGGAAGGGGTAATACCCCGTTCGTCGCCAATCATGAAAGTAGCACAGCGCATATGATCCGCTACAATACGGAATGCCTTCCGTGTATCTTCGTCCGCTCCCTCGTAGTTTTTCCCGGAAAGTTCTTCAATTTTTGAAATAATAGGGGCGAATACATCTGTTTCATAGACAGACCCCTTACCTTGCAGGATTGCAATGGTGCGGTCAAGCCCCATGCCTGTATCCACGTTTTTCTGCTCAAGCGGCACATAGGTTCCATCCGCCTGTTTATTATATTCCATGAATACATCATTCCATATTTCAAGATACTTTCCGCAGTCGCACGCCGGACTGCAATCCGGCCCGCAGGCAGGTTTCCCAGTATCGATAAACATTTCCGTATCCGGTCCGCAGGGGCCTGTAATGCCAGCCGGTCCCCACCAGTTATTTTCTTTGGGAAGGAAGAAAATATGGTCGTCCGCTACGCCGAGGGAACGCCACGTATCATATGCCACCATATCGCGCGGAGCGTCTTCGTCTCCGGCGAAACAGCTGAAATACAATTTGTCCTTATCAATGCCCAGGTATTTTTCATCTGTCAGGAATTCAAAACTCCAGGTTATCGCTTCTTTTTTGAAATAATCCCCAAGGGACCAGTTGCCCAGCATTTCAAAAAATGTGCAATGGCTCTCGTCGCCCACTTCGTCGATATCCCCGGTGCGCACGCACTTTTGCACATCCGTAAGCCGTGTGCCCGCCGGATGCGTCTCTCCCAGCAGATACGGGACAAGCGGATGCATTCCTGCTGTCGTGAAGAGCACCGTCGGATCGTTTTCCGGGATCAACGACGCACTCCTTATGACCGCATGCCCTTTGCTCTTGAAAAAATCCAGATACATTTGCCTTAATTCGTCACTTGTCAAGCACTTCATCCATAAAACTCCTCTGTCGTCTTTTCTATTTGCACAGCACCAAAATGGCGTTCGCAATGATATCCGCCGTTTTCAGCAGCGAATCGATTTCAATATATTCATCAGCTTGGTGTTCCGTTCCTTGCTGTCCAGGGAACAAAGCCCCAAATGCAACGGAATTTGGAAAGGCCCGCGCGTAGGTCGCGCCGCCCATCGTCATGCAGTATGCCTTCTCGCCCGTCACTTCCTCATATGCTTGTTTCAGGCCTGCAACAAGCGGAGAATCCTCCGGTACAAAATGCGGAGGACGCGAGAATACTTCCTCAATCGAGAGTTCTTTCATCCTACTGCGGATGGCTGAGAGAACCTTTTCTTTATCCGTATGAATCGGGTAACGGATGTCGATCCCCGCTTCCACGCCTTCCTCCGTCGTCCTGAAATACCCGAGGTTCAAGGAAAGCGCGCCCGATTCATCCCGGGCGGCAATTCCAAGATGCGTGCCGTCCGTTTGCATACCAATGTATTCCGCAAGTTCATAGATTGCATCGGAAACCGCATTTTTTCTCAGCGGAAGCGTATTCAAGAATAAAATCATAAACGACAGCGCATTCTTTCCTTCCTCCGGCTTCGAACCGTGGGCGGAAACGCCATGAGCGGTAAGGACAAGGCCGCCTTCTTCCTCGCGGTCCGTAATTTTCACTGGAGAATCCTCATTGAACAGCTCGATCATTTGCCGAACCGCCTTGATATTCCCCGTAATCTTGCAAGTGCATACCGCGGGCACCACGTTCACGCGTTCGCCCGCCTGCAACGACTCTACCGTAAGGCCTTCCCCCTCGGCGGAATAAGTTTTTTTGACCGCCCGAAGCTGCAACAGTCCTTTTTCGGCGTTGATAATGGGGAATTCCGCATCCGGTGAAATTGCCATGGCTGGAATCTCGCCGCCATTCTTTTTATAAAAATCCATATCTGACCAGCCGCTTTCTTCATCGCATCCGAAAATAATGCGTACGCGCTTGTTGAGGCTGATGCAGTTCTCCTTGACTGCCGAAAGCGCGAACAGCGCGGCAATCGCCGGCCCTTTGTCGTCAATTGCACCACGTCCATAAATACGCCCGTCTTTCACCGTCCCCGCGAATGGAGGCACGGTCCATCCATCCCCGGCAGGTACTACGTCAAGATGTGTTACAATGCCAAAGATTTCATCGCCATCGCCATATTCCACATATCCTAAATGAGAATAAAAATTCACACTGTCAAAGTCGAGTTTTTCCGCAATATTAAGCGTCTTAATGAGTGCGTCAAACACACCTTTCCCATACGGCATATTCCCCTGCGGTGCACTTTTGACACTTTCAATGGAAAGTATTTTGCACAAGGCTTCTATCATTTCATCCTTACGCGGGGCAAGCGAAAACTCAAGCATCGTTTTCCTCTCCTTCATCCATTCTGGTAGCATTTAAAGAAACTTTATTTATTATAACAGATTTCCCGACGGATATACACCGTTTTTTTCTTTTTAACTAAGGTGTCGGGTGACAAGGAATCGCGGTTGCCTGTGGCGAATTAGATTAATATTGAGCAATTGATTATTTTCAGTGAGGTGAACAGCTATTTCCATCCATGACGGACACCGCGAACGGCTCCGGAGCCGTTTTTTAAAATATGGGCTTGATTCTTTTGAAGAACACGAAGCGCTTGAGCTTTTACTTTTTTTCGCTCTTCCCCGCAGAGATACCAATGCGCTGGCACACGAACTTCTGGATCGTTTCGGCAGCCTTCGCAACGTATTCGATGCAGATACGGCAGATTTGGCCCGCATTAAGGGAATCGGTGAAAACGCGGCGGTCCTCATAAAGCTCCAGTCTGAGCTGGCGCGGAAATACTGGCTTGCCGACCTTGCAGAGCAAACCACGCTTTCTTCCATTCAATCTGCGATTGACTATGTAAGCCTTCTATTCCGGGGAAAAACCAGGGAAGAGTTTTATGTCGTGTGCCTTGATCCGCATTTTCGTATCCGGCATACCGACCGTCTTTCGCACGGTACCGCTACTGAGGCCCCTGTTTACGTACGGCATATTATGGAAACCGTTATTCGCACCGGATCGGAAAAAATCCTGCTTGCGCATAACCATCCCGGCGGCAGCGCATATCCGAGCGATAAGGATATCTCAATCACACAACAGATTGCGTCCGCGATGGATGCGGTCTCCGTCTCCCTGCTGGATCATATTATCATTGGAGAAAAAGATGCTTTCAGCTTTTCTGAAAAATTGCTTACCCTGAACAATTATCCCAAAGATGCCGCGCGCACGGCGCAGTATTCCGGCCGGGTTATGCAGGATTTACCCCAGCGCTTACCGCCGGACCGCATCGGCGAATAAGACGCTTGCGCTTGCAATATATGAGGTTTTTAGGTATAATTCTTTTGTATCAGAGAATTTTAATGTGCGATCTTTGCGCAACCGGAGGGTAAAAATGGCAATTGAATATTTTCATATAAAAGAACGGGATTTTGATTTGGTTGAACAACTTATCCAGATCGAAAATTCTTCTTACGACGGCGGAGCGCTCGATGTCTTTGACCTCATCGCAATGCTGCGTCATGCACGGGTTTATGTTGCTGTGGAATATGATGAAATTCTGGGAGCGGTCTACTTTATGCGTAATTTTGACAATCCCGATAAAGTATTCCTGCACAGCATCAACATTATTGACCCGCAGGCTTATCCCAATCTCGGCACCTCCCTCTTAAACATTGCTTTTGCGGATATGCGCGCTTTTGGTATACGGCTTGTGGAAGTCAATGTTGATCCGTCCAACTACCGGGCGCTTAAAATCTACCGCGAACAGCTTGGTTTTGTCGCAAGCGACAGTATGCAGAGCGAAATTTTGGGCGGAGAAGAAATCCTGATGCTGCAAAAAGAATTATAATAAATTCCGGTAAGCCGCCACTGTGCGGCTTTTTTGATGAGGTGATCCTGTGAATGCATTGCATGGAGGAAAAAACATGTGGATCGTATTTGCACTTCTTTCCGCGGTTTTTGCTGCCGCAACTGCAATCCTGGCAAAAATTGGCATCCAGGATATGAACTCCAACCTTGCAACTGCAATTCGTACCGTTGTCGTTCTCATCATGGCTTGGGGCATCGTTTTTGTGACAGGAACGCAGTGCCAAATCCCAAGCATCACTGCAAAATCATGGGTTTTCCTGATTTTATCGGGTATTGCAACCGGCCTCTCCTGGTTATTTTATTTTAAAGCGCTTCAGCTCGGCGATGCTTCAAAAGTTGTTCCTATTGACAAGTTCAGCGTTGTTATCAGTATGGTTCTTGCTTTTGTCATTTTGAAAGAGGCCGTGACCGCAAAAACGGTGATCGGCGGAATACTGATCACGCTCGGCACCCTTGTGATGGTCCTCTGATGATAACAGCTCTGACCGCTCCGGCGGTTTTTTTATTTTCCTCTTGACAAATTCCTGTTCGCTCCATTATAGTTAATTACATAAGTAACTAACCAATTAAGGAGTTTGTAATGAAGATCGATTTTGAAAGCGGAATTCCCATCTATCTTCAAATCGCAGACCAAATCGAGGACGCGGTCCTTTCGGGTATTTTCCCGGAGGATACACAGGTGCCGTCTACGACGGAACTCTCCACGCTCTATAAGATCAATCCGGCGACCGTGCTGAAGGGCGTCACCTTGCTTGCGGGCAATGGCGTGCTATATAAACGCCGAGGCGTGGGCATGTTTGTATGCGCAGGCGCAAAGGAAAAAATACAGGCGCGGCGGAAGCAGTCTTTTTTCGAAAACTATGTCGCAAGCCTCCTCTCAGAGGCGGAAAAGCTTGGTATCAGTCCCGATGAGGTCATCAGCATGATAAAAGAAGGAGCAGAAAATGATTGAAGTAAGAAATGTCACAAAAAAATTCCGGAATGTCACAGCGCTGCAGGGCTTAAATGTCAGCTTTGGCGAAAACCGTATCTATGGTCTTCTCGGACGCAACGGAGCGGGAAAATCTACCCTGCTGAACCTGATGACGAACCGCCTTGTTCCAACAGAGGGCTTTCTGTATATGGACGGATTTCCTCTCACAGAGAACGATAAGGCCCTCGGCAAAATCGCCTGCATGGGTGAGGATACCCTATATGAGCCGTCTGTACGGCTGCGGCGCATCTTTGAATGGACCGCCATATTTTACCCCGGCTTCGACAGCGCCTATGCGTCCGCTCTGGCTGAAAAATTCGGCCTCGACGTGAGAAAAAAAATCGGACAGCTTTCCACAGGCTACCGCTCTATTTTCAAGCTTATTCTTACACTGGCCTCCGGAGCGGAATATTTGCTGTTCGACGAGCCGGTTCTCGGCCTCGATGCAAATCACCGCCAGCTTTTCTATGCGGAATTGCTGGCCCGTTATTCCAAGCGGCCGTGCACAGTCATCCTTTCCACGCATCTGATCGAAGAGATCGCAAATCTGATCGAGCATGTCGTCATCATCAAAAACGGCCGCATTTTGCTCGACCGACCGTCCGAAGAGATCCAAAGCATGGGCTTTACCGTATCTGGACGGAAAGAGGCCGTGGAGGAGTGGTGCGCCGGTAAAAATATTCTTGGTTCACAGGAGATTGGCGGGCTGATGCTGGCGCATATTCTTGGCGAACACAGCGGCGTACCCGCTTCCCTCACTGTCACGCCGCTCGATCTGCAGCAGCTTTTTATCCATCTGACGAACTCCTGAAGAAAGAGAGGAACCCTTTTATGAAAATCAAACAAATGTTTTTATGGCAGCTTCTTTCGAGCCGAGTGGCTTTTATTATCTTTTTCTGCATTATTACAGCCTTAACAACAATCCTTACCATTGTTGCTGCGTTCGTCCAGGATGGCGGCACCTTCAATATGAGCGCAGCCTCTATCGGCGTGTTTTTTCTGTTCGTCGCCGGCTGTGCCTCCTTTGCGGAAAACCTTCATATCGCTTTTGGGAACGGCGTATCCCGCAGGACGCACTTTCTCAGCTTCCTGCTCTTTGCCGCTTTTGCCAGCGCTTTGACTGCTGTACTCGGCGTATTGATCGACATGATTCCCGGGCTGTCTCCGTCAACATATACTCCCTTTTTATCGGAAGCGCCCGGCATACAGATGCTTTTTTTCTTCACGCTGAACCTTGGCATGATGGCGCTCGGCTATTTCTTTGCGGGCGCATATTACCGAATGAATAAGGCTGCAAAGATCGCCGTCTCGATCATTATTCCCGTAACCGCGATTCTATGCATCGTTTTTATCATGAACGCAGCCACACCCGCCGGGCCTGCTTTTCAGCCTATCCCGCAGTTTATTCAGTGGATGCTGCACAGCCTGACGAACGCGGCGCTTTTCTGGCTCCTGTTCGCGCTTCTCTTCCTCGTTTTCGGTTGGCTCGTCACCCGCCGTGCCGGAATCAGGCATCAGCAGGCCGCAGGCTGAACGCCAATTTTTCCATACAAAAACGGGCATACCCAAAAGGCAACCACCGATAAGGAAAGTTTGAAAATAAACTAACTTAACGACTGGCAGACAGATTGCAACAAAAAGCGGATAAGCGATCAAAGGCTTCTTACCCGCTTTTTCTATGCCGCGTGGAATAATAGAACGGCATTTTTACACTTCCGAGGGATATTATATTGTCTGCCCCTCTTCTGCACTTTGAAAGCCGCATAAATCAAGGCTTTTTGCTCGTCTAAATATCCATGCTGACAGTGAAAATAAAGACCATGTTTGAGGGCGCAAGCAGTCTATCCGGTTGCGCCCTCTTAACTACCTAGCAGCAAAGGCGGGAAAAGCTGTCAAGGACGCAAAGCGCGAAGTTTATCCTTGACAGCTTTTTCTGGCTTTGCTACTTATCATCTGTCAAAGCGGAACTTGGGTAGTGCTTCCATTAAGGACGATTTCATACTCATAAGCGCAAAATCCCGTATAGGTGCAAAGGCTTTTTTTGACCGTAGGTTATGAGAAATGGCAATCAACATAGATACCTCCAAACAAAATAATAGAGCCGATAACCGCATTTTTGATCTGCGCGTTATCGGCTGTGCGTCTGGCTCTTTGATAACTGTGGTATTCATATGTGGCAAAGGGGTTCCACAAGCAGGGCAAGGTTCCCCCTCACGCCCGTAAACCTGTAAATATGGCGTATTGCGGTACTCCTTTCCCTTTGTTTCAAAATATTCTTCTGGGGTCGTGCTATTTTTCTGAATGAAAAAGGTAAGACACTCTGGAATGATTGCGGCAAGACATTTCCATTCTCCCCGGTCAAGCTATTTGCCGGTCGTCCCGGATAAATCCTTGCGGCAAATAAAATCTCATCGGAATAAATATTCCCAATTCCGGCAATCGTATTTTGTTCCATAAGGCACTCTTTTATTACTTTCTTTCGTCCTCCTAATTTAGTGGACAGATATTCCGCAGTAAAATCAGAGTCAAACGGCTCTTTGCCTAATTTTTCAATTCCGCTGTATGTATTGGTTTCATCTTTATCCAGCAACCAAAAACGCCCAAATCGGCGCGTATCGGAAAACCGAAGTTCTTTGCCGTTATTCAGACTGAAAACAATGTGTCTATGCTTTTCTTCCGGGTATTCTGCCGGTGCTAACAACAAGCAGCCGGTCATTCGCAAGTGAATAATAATTCTATCACCGCTTTTGAGCATAATAACAAGAAGTTTTCCCCGGCGTACTACGCTGTCAAAAGTCTGCCTCGCAAGGCGACGGCAAAATAGATCGGCAATAAGGTGCGCAACCACTTCCAGGCGATTGACAGTAATTTGCTCAGTCGCAAGCCCTTGTATCTACGGCTCAATTACTCGCCTTATGGATTCTACTTCCGGCAGTTCCGGCATGATTGCCACCACCTTTCCCCGCTGATTTTTTTATCTGCTCGTGATAAAAATAGTTGACAACAACAGGCGGCGCGTCAAATGGCCGCTTCATGCTGTCGTCATTCGTCACATAATCAAGACCGATCTCTGCGGCGTAGGCTTGTAATTCGGTGTCCAGTAATTCCCAATAGCTGCGGTTGCCTTGTTGGTAAATCTCTCGATAAAGGGATAGCAGTTTTGGGTGTTTTTCTCGTATATATTCCATGATTACCGCTTTGTAGCCGCCACGCAGATTTAGATTTTCCAGCCAAATCAAATTGCACTGTTTCTTTGCCCGGTCAACAATCGCTTTTACATCGGTAATACCGGGGAATATAGGGGAAACAAAGCAAGTGGTACGGATTCCGGCTTTGTGAAATAGTTCCATTGCTGCAAGCCGCCGTTTGACGCTGACGGCGTTATCTATATCATTTTTGAAGTCCTCGTCTAATGTGTTGATAGACCACGAAACGCGGGAGTCCGGGAAAGTCTTTATCAACTCTAAATCTCGCAAAATTAGGTCGCTTTTTGTTGCGATACTGATTTTTGCACCGCTGCCTTGAAGCTGTTCCAGCAAAGCGCGCGTGCGCCTGTATTGTTCCTCCTGCGGGAGATAGGGGTCTGTCACAGAGCCGATAAAAAGCTCCTTGCCGGCATATTTTTTCGGATTCTTAATTTCCGGCCATAGCTTTACATCCAAAAAAGTTCCCCAGGGCTCCGCATGACCTGTAAAACGCTTCATAAAGGACGCATAGCAATAGCGGCACCCATGCGTGCAGCCCACATAAGGATTGACGGAGTATTCACATACAGGCAGATTTGATTTTGTAATAATGCTTTTTACTTCAATTTCTTTTATCATCATTTCCATTTTCCAAAATGTATTTGTTTATCTATATCGGGTTGATGTTGTTCTAATTGCGGTTCCTCCGGGTTTGCGTAGCCAATGCCAATAAATACGGGTATCATATAGGTCGGCGGCACTTTTAGCTTTTTCTTAACAATGTCGTGTTCTTTATTAAGCGGTATACGCATGGAGCAGGACAGCCCCTCCGCTGTTGCCGCCAAAAAGATATTTTCTATTACACACCAAATTGTAGCAAGGGGATTTAATTTTGAAACATATTCGCCGTTCAATTCTTTTGCTCTGAATAAAGGGATAATGACATACGGCGCTTCTTTCAGCATGGTATATTGTTTAGGCATAGCGTAGCCATACATTTTTTGCCCCAGTGTAATCGGGTAAGGTCTGGGCATATTCAGATACTTGTCGGCATTGAATTTATCCGCAATCGCTTTGGCTTCAGAAAAAGCATATTCCTTTTCTTCATCAGTTCGTAAAATGATAAACTTCCAATTACGGTTGTGATCCCATGTAGGGGCTTTGTTTCCTGCTTCCAAAATCCTTTTTATAGTATCAAAATCGACTTCTGTATCTAAAAATTCCCGCGTTGTTTTCCTTTTGTTAATCGCTTCGTAAAGTTCCATTCCTCAATCCTCCGTTTCCTGATTTACCAACATGGTAAGGTTTTTTGTGAATGTCCTCGAAAGGTCAATCAGTAGTTTTTGTTCTTCCATTGTAAACATGGACATGGCGGTATCTTCCGCCCATGTAATGTGCCGCACAACTTTTTCGCAGTATGCCCGCCCTGCGTCTGTCATTTGAACAATTTTATTTCTCTTGTTTTCCACCACTTCAGTAACAGTAACATAATCATCGGACAAAAGATTTTTGATGATTAAATTTACCGTTTGTTTAGATTGAAATGTCCTCTTGCAAATTTCGGTCTGCGTCATTCCGTCCTTCGCATAAAAGAGTGCGTTTACTACCAGCAGCGTTTTCATCAGCATACCATGACGTTTTGCGTATTCATCATACAGGGCAAACTGTTCATCTCTGAATTTGCAATATAGGTATGCGTTTTTCTTATCTTCCTTAGTCATATCTCCCTGCCTTTGGTCTATTCCTTTACGGTCAATTTATTGACTTTATAAGTATAGCGCACTTTTCTATGGATTTCAAGATTATCCAAGCGGTGATAAATGAATAAACTGCTGGGCGGTATGCGAGTATGAAGCGGAGCAAAAAGAACTGACGGAAAAGGTCAAGGCAGGCCGGGAAATGGTAAGCACCTACGAACAGGACAAAGCGGATTTTGACAGTTTTGCGGCGGTCATTCGCAAGTATGTGGGGATTACCGAACTCACGCCCACGATTATCAATGAGTCTGTGAAGAAGATTATCGTTCATGCGCCGGACAAGTCCAGCGGCCACCGGCGGCAGAAAATCCAGATTATCTGGAACTTCGTTGGTGAACTGAAGCAGGACGAGGACAAGCAAACCATTGAACGGTAGAGAAAAAGCAGGACAGCATAGCAATTTGCCATGCTGTCCTGCAAGATACCATTACTTCCTTATGGATGGCCGCCTAAAGCGCATGCCCGTTTTTTTATTTTTCTTTTATGCAATATAGTGCCGCACCCTGAAATGTGCGCCTGCGTCTTTTGCGATCCCGCGGCAGATTTCGATATCCTCCGGGCTGATTACGTCCACTACCGAGAGGGTTGTCCTGATTCCATATTTGACGCAATCGCGTGCAAAGTCAAGCATATAACGAAATCCATCTTCCCCGTAACGGCTGTGTACTACGCGTTCGTATTTCTTCGCGTCCGCTTCATTGAGGCTGATGGAGACTTCATCAACCAGCCCCACGAGCTCCTTTGCAATATCACGACCATGATAAACACTTGCATGTCCATTCGTATTGATACGTGTGTGTCCGCCATAACTTTTTACATAGGCAGCGATTTCCTTTAACTCGTCAATTTTAATAGTCGGTTCTCCATAGCCGCAAAAAACAACATCCGTCTTGTCTTTTTCCAGCAGGTCGATAATCTCCTGTGCCGCAGGCTCTTTTTTCATCCAGAGTTCGTATCCTGCAACGCCTTTTTCCGTCCTGCGCACACAAAACTCGCAGTCGTTGGTACACCTGTTTGTCAGGTTTATATAATTTTTGTCCCCTATTTTGTAAATATACGTATCCAAGCTATTTTTCCATTTCCGCACGCCGGAACGTGCAATTTGTTTTTCCTCTTTTTACGATAAACCTTATACAAGCCCGAAAAACCGTTTTGCATTTTCTTCCGTAATGCGAACGATTTCTTCAAGCGGTATTTCCCTGACCTCCGCGAGTTTTTCCGCCACATAGCTTACATAGGCGGGCTCGTTCCGTTTTCCGCGAAACGGCACGGGCGTCATGTAGGGACAATCCGTCTCGATCAAAAGGCGTTCAAGCGGAACGGCTTTCGCGGCCGTGACCGTTTTCCGCGCATTTTTAAACGTGACCGCGCCTCCAAACGCAATATAGAAGCCCATTTTCACAAGCTCCTCCGCCGTTTCAGCGCTCCCTGAAAAACAATGGAGCTCTCCGCGTACATTCGGATAACGCCGCAGGATCTCCATTGTATCCGCAGTTGCCTCCCGACTGTGCACCACAATTGGCATATCGACATCCAGCGCAAGCATTATCTGCCGTTCGAATACCTCTTTTTGCTTTTCGCGCGGTGAAAAATCGTAATGATAATCAAGGCCAATTTCGCCCACCGCAACTACTTTGGGCTCCTGGAGCAGGCCACGCAATGTTTCTTCCGTCCGCTCATCCCATTCGCTTGCGCTGTGGGGATGGATTCCCACTGCCGCATGCACAATATGGTGTTCGCGTGCAAGCGCTGCCGCATAAATGCTGTTTTCAAGGTCCGACGAGGCCTCTACGACATTTCCGACATGGTTTTCAGTAAGCCTTAAGAGGATCTCCTCCCTGTCGCCGTCAAAGCGTTCATCCAGCAGGTGAACGTGCGTATCAAAAAGCATCCCCTTATCCAACGGTCATTCCATCCTTTGCATCCGCAGTCACCAGAGATACATTGGGGTTATCTCCAACGGCAAGGATCATGCCTTCCGAAAGTGTACCACGCAGTTTTGCAGGTTTGAGATTTGCGACAATCACCACCGTTTTCCCGATCATCTCCTCTGCCGTGAAGCTTTCGCGGATTCCCGAAACAATGGTCCGGGTCTCTTCCCCGCACTTCACCGTCAACTTCAAAAGCTTATCCGAGCCTTCAAGATTTTCACACGCTGTTACAAGCGCAGTCTTCAACTGTACCTTCTTGAATTCATCGATTGTAATCTGCTGTATTTCTTCCTTTTTCTCCGGTTCCTTCTCCGCTTGTGCCGCAGCCATCAGCTTGTCAAGCTCTGCAAGCTCCTTTTCAATATCGATACGCGGAAAAATCGCTTCCCCCTTTTCAACGTGGATGCCTGCGGGAAGCTGCCCATATGCACGAATGCTTGCCCAGCTGATAAGTTCCTGCCTGTCATCCAGTCCGAGCTGTTTTCTCATTCGGACTGCAGTTTCCGGCATAACGCTTTCGATAAGCACGCTTACAATGCGCAGCCCTTCCGCCAGATGATACATCACGCTTCCAAGGCGTTCCTTTTTCGCTTCATCCTTCGCCAGTGCCCACGGCATCGTAATATCGATATACTTATTCAGCATACCGATATACTGCCATATCTCCGTCAATGCTTCGGACACCTTCCACTCGCTCATCATGGCGTCTACGCGTCCGGACAATTTTTCGGCAAAATCAATCAACTCCTGATCTTCGGGCGCTACTTCGCCCGCCCGCTGCACTTCCCCGCCGAAATACTTTCCGATCATAGCTACCGTCCGTGAAAGCAGGTTGCCAAGATCGTTGGCAAGGTCGGCGTTGATGCGTGAAAGCAACAGTTCATTCGAGAACATAAGATCACTGCCAAGCGGTGCTTCCCTCATCAGGAAATAACGGATTGCATCTACTCCATAGCGCCCTACAAGTACCACAGGATCTACCACGTTGCCGCGGCTCTTGCTCATTTTTCCGCCCTGCAAAGTAAGCCATCCGTGCCCGTAGACCCGCTTCGGAAGGGGCAGGCCAAGCGCCATCAGGATTGTCGGCCATGTAATCGTGTGGAAGCGCACGATTTCTTTACCAACCAGATGCAAGTCCGCCGGCCAATATTTCTGAAATTTACTGTCATCCTCCGAAAGATAGCCCAGTGCGGAAATATAGTTTGACAGTGCGTCGATCCACACATACATTACGTGCTCCGTATCAAAAGGCACTGGGATTCCCCATTTAAAGGAAGAGCGGGATACGCACAGGTCCTCCAGACCAGGGAGCAGAAAATTGTTGAGCATTTCATTTTTGCGCGACTCCGGCTGGATAAATTCTGGATGATCCTCAATGTATTGAATCAGTTTATCCGCGTACCTGGACGCACGGAAAAAATAGCTTTCCTCCTTGACCTTATGCACTTCACGCCCGCAATCCGGGCACTTTCCATCTGCAAGCTGGCGGTCTGTCCAGAAGGCCTCGCATGGCGTACAATACCAGCTTTCATATTCGCTTTTATAAATATCGCCCTGGTCATAAAGCTTTTGAAAAATCTTTTGTACACATTCCTCATGCCGTTTATCGGTCGTACGGATAAAATCGTCGTTGGTGATATTCATCAATTTCCACAGATCCTTGATTTGTGCCACCACGCCATCCACATATTCCTTAGGCGACATTCCTTTTTCCGTTGCAATCTTTTCAATTTTCTGGCCGTGTTCATCCGTCCCCGTGAGGAACATGACATCATAGCCAGTCTGGCGCTTAAAACGCGCAATGCTGTCTGCCGCCGTCGTACAATATGCATGTCCAATGTGCAGCTTGTCGCTGGGATAATAAATCGGTGTGGTGATATAAAATTTTTCGCTCATTTCCATGGCTCCTTTTCTTTCTCGCATAGGCTTTATTATATAATTTTCCGCATTTCTTTTCAATAGCGCCCCAGTCAAAACAAAGAGCACAGCCTAAAAGACTGTGCCCTGAATTTCTCTCTAGCCAGGTTATCCTTTGATGATAACTCCTTCCTGGTAGACCGGAACGACGTCAAACATATCTTCGCGCGTGCAGTATTCCAGGTCATCATACAATTTAAGCTGCTTCAAATACTCAAACTGTGTGCTGCCCTCCAGTGCTCCCAGGATATCGTGGTTTGCATCGTGATACAATTTCAGGGCGACTCTTCCCATGTCGTCAAGCTCGAGCGTTTCGTCGAGCTTCAGCATTCGGTCCAGTATGCAGCCCATCGCAATGATATCGTCCATAGAAAACTTTCTCTTTGTACCTGCGCATACCAAAACAATATCCGTCCCCAGAGACAGCGCTTTTTTTGCAACTGCCTGCGCATTGATAAAGGTGCCGATCAAAACATCGTCTGCCGCCGCCAATTCTTTCACTGCAACGGAACCGTTGGATGTGGAATACAGGACAACCATATCCTGCACAACATTTTGCGTATACTCAAGCGGAGAATTCCCGAGGTCGAAACCGCCTACCTTTTGCGCTGCAATCTCCCCACACAAAAGAACGTTGCCTTCCGAGATTTTCTTAATTGCAGCCGCTTCGTTTGCTTCACTCGTGGGAACAACCCTGTCACATCCGTTTGAAATTGCCGTGATAATTGTTGCGGACGCACGAAGCGCATCCACCATCACGGCCGTCCTGTCTTGTAATTCATTGATTGGCAGGTCCCGAAAAACCGCCGAACACACTACTTTCATAATTACCCCTTGCCTACGTTGTCTGATGCTTTATTCTACTATATTTTTTGTCAAAATACAAGTACAGGTCTTACGAAAATGCTTTTCTTATGCGATTCTCGTGAAGCCTGCCTTCAAAGCGCCCGCTTATTTGCGGTTCCCGTTTACAAGCGCAATCCCGTAAACCCTGTTTTTGGGCAGACTATATTCCCGTGCTACGTCCGCTGCCGCGAATTTCTTTGTCATTCCCTGTTTGAGCCGTTTATTTACTTCCCGTGCGATCCGCTCATCCGTCAAATCCTCCGCGCAGCCTTTTTCCGGAGAGATTATCAAGACAAATTCCCCTTTAACAGCATCCCTTCTTTCGAATTCATCTTTTGCCTGGCCGGCGGTCATACGCAGGCTTTCTTCATGCAGCTTCGTCAGCTCCCTGCATACGCACACGGGCGTATCCGCGCCGCATACATCGCATACCTCCGCCAGCGTCTTCAGAATACGGTTCGGACTTTCGTAGATAACACAGGGAATGCCTTTTTCCCGTATCTCTTCCAGTTCCCGCCGCCGCGCAGCCTGTTTGGGACTCAAAAACCCCCAGAACAGGAAGCGGGAACAATCCATCCCTGAAAGCGTCACCGCTGCCACCGCAGCGCACGCGCCCGGAAGGCTTTCTACGTCAATGCCTTTTGCAATACACCGCCGGACCAGCTCATATCCCGGATCGGAAATCATAGGGGTTCCGGCATCCGAAACAAGCGCTACCGTTTTTCCCGCCTGCAAGGCGTCTATAATTTCTCCAAAACGCGTTTCTTTGCTGTATTCATGAAAGCTCAACAGCTTATTTTGAATTTCGTAATGATTCAGCAGTTTTATGGTTCTCCTTGTATCCTCCGCCGCAATCATATCCGCTTCTTTCAAAGCTTCAAGCGCACGCAGCGTAATATCTCCAAGATTCCCGATCGGTGTCGCTACAATCATCAATTTTCCGCAGTTCATTCTAAAATCCCATCCCTGTGGTATATTTTTCGGACTTCTTCCGTTTCGCTTCTGTCATCATGATATATAATAAGCGGCGGGTGTACCGTTACCCCTTCATTTCCGTCTTTTACGGCGGAAATAAGCACCTGTGCTGCCGGTTTGCGGACAAAGCTGTGAATAAACCGGACTTCCTTGGGCTCAAGCCTGTTTTCACGCAGCACTGTAAACAGTTCTGCGCTGCGCGTTGCCCGGTGAATCAAGAAAAAACGTCCGCCTGAGCGCAGCAATGCCCGCGCCGAAGCACAGAGTTCGGAAAATGTGACGGCAATTTCAAACCTTGCGAGCCTGTGCGATTTATCTCTGCTGCCCACTCCTGCGCATTCCTTGTCATATGGCGGATTGGAAACCACCGCGTCAAATTCACCGGAAAGCAATTTACGGGCATCTTTAATGTCTCCGTGGATAATCTCGATCTGCTGGGAAAGTCCATTCATCTCAATGCTGCGCCGCGCGAGGCAGCAAAGATTTTCCTGCAGTTCGAGCGCCTGCACAAAAATATCTTCCCTGCGTCCGTAAAGCAGCAGCGGAAGAATTCCTGTCCCCGTTCCGAGATCAGCGACACGCGCATTTTTTTTCAGGCGTACAAAATCCGCAAGCAGGACTGCATCTGTTCCAAAACAAAATAAATCCGTATCTTGCAGAATAGAAAGCCCTTTTAATTGAAGATCGTCTATTCGTTCCATATTTGTATTATACCATATCTTCCTGTCCTCCCAAGGAAAGCAGAAAAAAGAGACCCGCAAAAGTGCAGGTCTCTTTTATTTCGTGTTGTTCTACTTTCGCTTACGCCTCGGAAATTGCTTCCACAGGGCACGTAGCAGCACAAGCTCCGCAGTCGATGCACTCATCGGCATTGATCTGATACTGATCGCCCCCATCGGAAATCGCGTTTACCGGGCAATCTGCCGCGCAAGCTCCGCAAGAGATGCAAGCGTCCGAAATTTTGTATGCCATGTCCTTTCACCTCCATACTTAATACAACTCTATTCTACCTATCCACCCATAAAAAAGCAATAGTTTTATTTACCTTCCGGCGATTTTCTTTCTTCATCCGCCGAAGCCTCTTTGCCCTCTTTCTTTTTTTCTTTCTTTGGCCCTGCATCCTTTGCCCGAATCTCGGAATAATCATAGACGGCGTATTCAAAGGTTCCGTCTTCAAGGGGCATTTTCACCTTCACTTTGCCAGTGAGCGTATTGGTATCCGCCACTTCGCCCAGGCCGTCCGGAGTTTTCACCGCATGGCCGACGCGTGGCAGCCTGCGGCACATATCATGGTAATGCTCCTGCTCATAGTTCAGGCAGCACATCAGCCTGCCGCATAGGCCGCTGATTTTCGTCGGCGAAAGCGATAGGCTCTGTTCTTTTGCCATCTTGATCGAAACCGGCTGGAAATCCCCGAGAAACGCGCTGCAACAGCACGGCCGTCCGCACGGCCCGAGGCCGCCGATCTTTTTCGCTTCATCGCGCACGCCAATTTGCCGGAGTTCGATCCGTGTTTTAAACACAGATGCCAAATCCTTGACAAGTTCGCGGAAGTCGACCCTGCCTTCCGCCGTGAAATAAAAGATCACTTTGTTGCCGTCAAACGTATATTCCACATCGATCAGCTTCATGTCCATCTTATGTTTTTTAATTCGCTCATTACAGGTTTTAAAGGCTTCTTTTTCCTTTTGCCTGTTTGCTTCGATTTTTTTTAAGTCTTTTTCATCCGCTTTACGCAAAACTTTTTTCAGCGGTTTTGTGATTTGCTTTTCTTCCACCTCGCGCGGTGCCAGAACAACCTCTCCAAATTCCACCCCACGGGCAGTTTCGACAATCACTTTATCATTCAATTCTATTTCCAGTTTGCCCGGATCGAAATAATATATCTTCCCAACCTCGGCAAACCGTACGCCGATAATAAAACTCATAAAATAACCTCCAATATATGAAAAAGCATACTCTCGAGGGCAAGTTTCACATTAAGCCCTGCGCACTGCGCACGCTTTACCATGCAATCAAATAATGCCTGCTGCGTGTTGACCAGCACATAATCCCGCAGTTTTGCATGACGTGCAATTTCCGGGAGTTTATCTTCGCTCACCAACACCTCTCCCGTATGTTTATAAAGCAATACGTCCCCAATGTACTGGAGTGCCGCCCCAATGCACAGGTCAACCGCGCCTTCGTGCTTCAG
The DNA here is from genome assembly GCF_014287795.1 of Christensenella tenuis. Classification (GTDB taxonomy): domain Bacteria; phylum Bacillota; class Clostridia; order Christensenellales; family Christensenellaceae; genus Christensenella; species Christensenella tenuis. The sequence goes on along the minus strand of NZ_JACOON010000001.1, from coordinate 66,898 downwards.
GAAAAGCTCTAATGTTGCGCTTGTCGCCATATTTCTTGCTGTAAACAGACGATTTAAGGCGAGGATCATATCGTCCCTGATGTCAAAGAATCCTTTCTCAAGATACGATACCGCCAGATGGTAATCTCCCTTTGCGGCAACAGAAAGCACACGCGCGCGAAGCGTAGGCAGATTTTTCTCTTCATGCAGCAGCTTTTCCGTTTCTTCACGGGAAAATGATGTCTTTAAAATTATACACCGCGAAAGAATGGTAGGCAATATATTTTTCATGTTTTGCGCGCCCAGCATAAACACCGTGTGACCCGGCGGTTCCTCAATTACCTTTAAAAGCGCATTTTGCGCCTGGGGCGTCATTGCATCCGCACGGGCGATCACAACAGCCTGATAGCCTCCTTCATACGGCTTTTTGGCAACTGCCGCAGGAATTTCGCGCACATCGCCAATACTGATCGTACTTTTCGCCGGTTCGATCACAAACAGATCCGCATGATTTTTGTGCAGATATTTTAAGCATCCCGGACACGTTTTGCATCCCGTTCTGTCCTGGCAGAATACACGCAGTAAAAATTCATCAATCTGCTCCTGCGTTGCCTCAGGCGATGAACCCGCTATGAGGTAAGCACCCGCAATATTTCCTGTTGCAAGCGCGTTTTCTAGTATCTCATTCATTGCAAAATCCATTTTCCCTGAGAATTTCTTCCATTTTGGCACGTACAATATCCTGCGTTATGTATTTATCGCCGGAAGCATCGATACGAACAATACGGTCCGGGTATAGCTTTGAAAGCTCTACAAATCCGTTGTACAGCATAATATAAAATGCTTCCTCCTGTGTTTCGAGCCTGTCATGTATGCGCTTTTTACTCATCCGCTCAAATGCAAGATGCGGCGGAAAATCAAGAAAAAAGGTTTTGTCCGGCATCATATTGCCCATAGCAAAGCGATTGATATCCATCACCGGTTCAATTCCAAGGCCGCGGCCTACTCCTTGGTAAGCAAGCGACGAATCGATAAAGCGGTCGCACAGGACAATCCGCCCTTCGCGTACGGCAGGAGCGATCACTTCCTCTACATGCTGCGCACGCGCGGCAGCATACAGGAGCGCTTCCGTCCGGTCTCCCATTTCCTTATTCTCAATATCAAGCACAAGATCCCTGATTTTTTCAGAAATATTGCAGCCTCCCGGCTCACGCGTGAGCACCGGATTAATACCGCATTCCTCCATCAGGTATTCCGATAAAAAACGCATTTGGGTGCTTTTTCCACAGCCATCTACACCTTCAAATGTTATAAACAATCCACTCAAAACTTTGTATATCCTTTCTTAAAAACAAGCAATTTCGATTTCATTGCGGTAGATGCCAAAAAGTCCATATCCGCGATTTTTCAGCAAGGTCAGATAATCGACCATATCTTCCGCGATTTTTTGCCCGGGCAGAATCACGGGTACGCCAGGCGGATAGGCCCCTGCGGGCACGGCGGCAATGCACCCAATACTTTCTTCCAGTGCCACGCTGCGCCGTTCCGCAAAAAATGCTTTGCGCATGGGAACCGATATTTGCGGCAGGTATACCTGCTTCAAGTCCTCCGCTGTCATCATCCTGCGTATTTTGTAGTTCGATCCCTTGATTTCACCAAGCGCCGCCTTGAGTGCCTCAAAATCCTCCGCTGTGTCAGCGGCAGTACAAATCAATACAATGTTTGCAATATCCGCAGTTTCTACCGCAATTCCTTTTTCCTGCAAAAAGCGCGCTGCCCCAAAGCCGCTGACTCCCCGGTCCGTCACATCGATCACGAGCCGGAGGATATCCCTGTCAAAAGCTCCTGTCTCTTTGGGAATATCCTGAAAAATGCAGCGGTAGCCGCCCAACGCCTCTATACGGCGCATATTCTCTTCTACAAGCTGAATCACCGTATGGAGTTTTTGTTTCCCTTCCCTGCGCATAAATCCAAGCGTATAATCCGAAGACGCCAGCAAAAGATAGGACGGGCTCGTCGTTTGCAGCATGTTGAGCCGCGATTGGATGACTTCTGGCTGTAGGCCTGCTTCCACTCCCGCGCTCAGTACTGCGCACTGGTTCATCGCCCCAAGCGTTTTATGCAGGCTGCACGTCCAGATATCGCAGCCCGCATGCGCGGGCGTTACCGGAAGCAGGCCGGAAAAATCGAACGCCGCAGCGTGCGCCGCATCACAAATTACCTTCATTCCGGCTTCATGCGCTACCGCGCAGATACCGTTTAAATCCGCGCACAGTCCATAATAGTTTGGGTAAGTCAGGTAAACGGCCTTTGCCTTTTTATGAAGCGCCACGGCGGAAGCAATATCCTGTACGCTTACCACGCAGGGCACATCCGTTTCCCGCGCGGAAGGATAAACAAACACCGGTTTTACATCCGCCATAATAAAGGCATTCACTGCGGAAAGATGGATATCCCGCGCGACGATCACTGTGTCTCCCGGCTCCAGGACCGAAAGCACGGATGCCTGCACGCCGCATGAGCCCCCATTTACCATAAAATAGCTTTCACGCGCATCGATATACTCTGCATGCAGCTTTTGTGATTTTTTAATTGCTTCCTGCGGATGATAGAGGTTGTCTGCCCCGGAAAGCTCTGTGATATCAAGCCGATGCACCTCTTCCGGCAGGAACCCCGCTTTTCCTTTGTGGCCGGGCATACAAAAACGCAACCGCGCCTCTCCGGAAACGCGGCCCAGCATATCCACGATCGGTGTTTCCATCGCGCCGGCCTCCTCTTACCGCTGTTCCAGCTTTTGCTTCAGTTCCTCTGTTGGGCTGAACAAAATTGCAATATCCCCGCAGTCAACGACATAGCTGTCCGCTTTTTTGCGGAAGGTATATTTATATTTTTTTCGTCCGGCAATTTCATGCTCCATTGCGGGATATTCTCCCATTTTTTTAATGTTGCGCAGGGGAATTGTAGAAAGTTCTTTTTCCCGGGCGCCAATCCTGCGTCCAAAAAGAATCTTCCCATCGCCAATCACATAAACATAATCTGTCATATACCGTTTGACCGCCACAAAACCCGCAAGCACCACAATCACAAAGGCAAAAAGTTGCAGCCAAGGTAAACTGAGCAGGAAACCAATGAAAGAAAGAACAAACATGGTTCCCAAGATTGCCGCAACAATACCAAGCGTAATCAATATCCCTGCAAATGCGCCTATTTTTTTATGAGCCATCTCTTCGCGGTACATGGAAAACCCCCTTCAATTCCTATCGTACATCATATCAAAAAACCACTTTCTCCGCAAGCCGGGCCAGCCTGGCCTTCCCCTGGCTTATGCGCCCAGTTTCCTGATGACTTCCACCGGAAGACGCGCTTCTATATACACGCCATCCGGCCTGTAATCAAGAAAAACGTCCTTTCCACTGCGGTTAACCAGCGCAAGCAGGTCTCCCCTGTCGTATCCGAGCGTCCCGCGATACGTCATAAATTGGGGCGCAAGCTTTTCCGCAACGAGTGTGAGCAGCGTTTCAAGCCCTTCCCCTGTTTTTGCAGAAATATAGACGGTATCTTTTCCCGCTTCGGGCTGTTCCTCCAGCCGGTCCGTTTTATTCATCACCAAAATCTTCGGCGTTTCATCGGTGTGCAGGGAGGAAAGCAATTCGCGCACTACTTCCATCTGCCTTCCCGCGGTCGGGCTGCTTGCATCCGTGACAAGGAGAAGCAGATCCGCCCGCGCCGCCTCCTCCAGTGTGGAACGGAACGCACTCACGAGATCATGCGGAAGCTTTTCGATAAAACCGACCGTATCAGTAAACACAATCTCTCCAATATCCGGCAGTTCCACACGCCGCGTAACAGGATCAAGCGTTGCAAACAGCTTATCTTCCGCACGCACCTCCGCATCCGTGAGAGCGTTCAGCAAACTTGATTTCCCGGCATTTGTATAGCCCACAAGCGCGACTTCCTTTACGTCGTTTTCCCGGCGCGCAGTACGGCGAAGCTCTCTTTGCTCCGCAACTTTTCCCAGTTCCTGCTGCAGCTCGAAAATCCGCCGCCGAATCCGGCGGCGGTCAATCTCTATTTTCTTTTCGCCCGGCCCCCGCGTTCCAATGCCTCCGCCCAGGCGCGACAGGGATACACCCTCGCCTGCGAGCCGGGGAAGCGTATACTGCAATTGCGCAAGTTCTACCTGCAGCCGTCCTTCGCGTGTGCGCGCATGCGCGGCAAAAATATCCAGAATCAGCATCGTGCGGTCTACAATCTTAACGCCTAAAGTCTCCTCAAGATTGCGTGTTTCCAACGGGGAAAGCTCATCGTTTGTAATCACAATATCTGCATCCAGGGCAGACATCTGTAAGGAAAGCTCCTGTGCTTTTCCTTTGCCGACATAATAGGCCCGGTCCCGGTCACGATTCTGTGTGAGGCTGCCCACAACCTGCGCTCCCGCCGTCTCCGCGAGCCGCGCAAGCTCTTCCATACTTTCCTGCGGAGCATTCAGGCCAACCAGCACTGCGCGTTCCGGGGCGTCCTCTGTTTCATGCAGCCGCACAAGCTGCTGGATTCGTTCCGTTACTGCGGCAATCTCATGCATCAGTGCCTGCTGCGGAATACGCCCCGGCCGGAAAGGGCCCGTAATCCTGGCCTGATCGAGTTTCTCTCCAATAAAGCCCACGCACATAGCGGTCGCTTTGCCTTCTTTTACAGCGATTGCCGCCATCGCGTCAAAACGGCTGGAAAGCAGCGAACCAACATCTACGCTGGAAAGCATCGGGCTCCCGCCCGGATGCGTATGCAGGGCGCGTATGCCGGATACGCCCGCAGACCCGCGCCGCACGCGCATATAGGGCAGCTTTACGCTTTTATCCGTACCTACAGAAACATCGAGCACCCTTCCGCTCCTCGAAAGGAATATGGAAATTTCTTTTCCCGTAACTTCCGTGAGGCGCGCCATTTCGCCAACCAAAGCTTCCGAAATAAATTCCTGCGGAGACAGCTTAAATTCATATAGTCCTTTTAATTCTTCTATGGTCCGGGATTTCAGCCCTGCCATATTTCCATGTATCTCATTCATATAATTGATTATACCAGAAACTAGGATCCTTTTGCGCCTTCTTAACACATTTTTGACAAACATTTCCACACATATGCCGTAAAGCATAAAAAAACGGCACAGCCCATGCCGTACCGTTTTGTTTTTCATTTTGTCACAGGATAGAGGGAATTTCCACGTCCAGATACGCCGCCATAGAATCCGCAATCAACTGATGGTCTTCTTCATGGGAAAGCGCAGACACCATCACAAATCCATGCGTTTCTCCATTCTTTCCAAAAATCGGCATACAGCCGCCGCATAACGCATAATTTCCATGATCTCCGCTGTTTTTACACCACGCTTCTTCTTGCCGGATTCCATAATGTATTTCGAGGAATGTTCGCATTGAACTAATCCTTGTAATGGAGCTCGTATTGAATTTTCGTGTCATCCATAACTCATTTTCAAGCGAACATTCATCCATCATATGCGAAAACAAAACCGCTCCCTCCGCAAAAATCCGCACCGTAACCCCATGGTGATATTTCTCTCTTGCCATCTCTATCACTTTAAGGCCAAGACCAAGCGCGTCATCCCGTGTAAACTGTTCAAAGCGCAGCAATTCTTCCTGTTTTTTTACAATATCAATCCATTCTCTTTTGGCAGCAAGCATTTCGAAATCCCCCTAACTATTTTATGAGCACTATTTTTATTGCGCCATACACGGCGTTTCTTCAATTATGCGAATATTATATCAACTGTCGCCGCATGTTTCCATTCTTTTCATAAAATAATGCCGGTGGCAGCAGATATTCGGAAAATTCTACACCAAACACTCAAAACAGTGCAGTTTTCTCAGGCTGTGCGAAGCTCTTTTTTCCCTTGGCTTGCACAACATGAACTGCCGGCATTGCCGCAGATTCAGCGGCAATAATGGGCTCAAATTGTTCCGTACGCGCATGATTGGTAAAATGCCCGCGGCGGCAAAAATCTGTCTGTAAGCGAAAACTCCCGCCTTCTTATCCCTGTGCTTCTTTTTCCCGGATCATGCGGAGTTCGTGTTCAATCCGCGGCAGCCCATGCTGGATAACATCCCACACATCGTAAAGCTGTACGCCTTCATAATCGTGCACAATCCTGTTTCTAAGCCCACGCAGTTGGTGCCAGGGGACGGTGCTGTATCGTTCCTTAAGGCTATTGTCCACAATTTTTACGAGTTCCCCAATCTGGCTTAAATTGAATACGCAAGCTGCGATCGCTTTATCATCCTGCATAAAATCCGCATAGGTATATCCCGCCACAAAAGAGCGCGTCTGCCGGGAATAGCGTTCGATTTTTTCAAGAATCTGCTCCGTTTTCCGTTTCATAGACTATTACCCCTGTCTGCTCCACTTCATGCGCAATCCTCGAACCCGCCTCGATTTGCGAAAGTTCAATTACATCTACGGGCACGTGAAACGCCTGTGCCATGGTTTCAAGCACCCCGAAGAAATCGAGGCCCCGGAGCGTTCCATCCGAGTCGATCACAAAATCAAGATCGCTTTCTTCCGTCGCATTATCCTTAGCATAAGAGCCGAAAAGCACAACACGCTTTACCGGCGTATCCTGCAGAATTTGTTTTAAGATGCTTTCAATCTGTTGGCGTGTATACATGTTATTCCACCGATTCAATGTCTGCTATTCCACCCGGAAGCACGAGCGCTTCCTGCATAATCTTTATGGCGGAGGCAAAACCGATCCCAAAACGCCGCGCGCCGCGTTTATACATTTTCAGCAGCGTTTCAAGGTCTCGTACGCCGCCCGCCACTTTAATTTTAATGCGTTCCCCCACTGTTTTTTTGATCAGCTCCACATGATGCAGAGTTGTCGGCGGCGCAGAAAAACCGGTTCCTGTTTTTACATAATCTGCACCGGATGCAATCACAATTTCACAGGCCTTTTCAATTTCGTCATCCGTGAGCAGCATCGCTTCGATGATTACCTTAAGCGAGCGGCCTTCCGTCGCTTTACGCACAGCCCGGAGGTCTTCCAGCACTTCTTCGTATTTTTGGGATTTCAGCCAGCCCACATTCATAACCATGTCATGCTCTGCCGGATCGAACGTATTAAAATATTCCGCCATTTCCACTTTGGTTTTCGTCGCTTCCTGCCCGGAGGGAAATGCGAGCGACGTTCCGAACGCCGTATTTGTTCCCTTTAACCCGCGGCTTAGTTCCGGATAATAGGCAGGCCATGCAAACGCACATCCAAATTCATACTGTTTGCACGCGTCGATCATGGCATATAAATCTTCATAACTTGTATCAAGCTTGAGCACGCTTGGATCCATCATATAGGCAATATCTTTTACTGTAAGCTGGTTTTTATCGATTTCTTTCATTCTTCTTTCCCTCATGGCAAAATGATAAGTCTTGTTCACAGCATAATGTAATTATGAATTTTTGTCAATTTCATAATATATATCCCTCTATTTTCGTATAAATTGAATTTTATCCCTCGCTATCCATTTATTTATATTTATTCTAATAACTACCTTTATAAATAATATTTTATATAAAGCATTTTTACTTGGCATAGCGGTATTATATTTGTAGACTAAATTTAAAACAATTACTTTTAAGAGAAACCCATGCCCCAAATTCCTTCTTACCGCAGGGTATACCAGACCATCAAAAGCAGGATTTCCAGCGGAATCTACCGGGCGGGCACGCTTTTACCAACCGAAAGCGAATTGGAACAAGAATTTGGCGTAAGCCGGACCACAATTCGCAGGGCAACGAGACTGCTTACTTCAGGCGGTTATCTAAAGCCCTGCCAGGGGCGCGGAACCAAAGTGCTCGATTGCTCTACTTCGCAGCGCCTGAACCGGATTATTTCGGTGACAGAATCTCTTCCCGCAAGAGATTTTACAATCGCAACAGAGGGATGTGCATTGAACGTGTACCCGCTCCGGAACAGGCGGCCGAAGCGCTTCACCTGCGTGCAGGCGGCCGAAGTGTTTCGCCTTCAGCGCGTGCAATATGCCGACTGCAATCCGATTGCTTTGATGGAAAATTATCTGCGCGTAAACCTCGTTCCAGATTTTGACCAGCACATAGGTGCGTTCACCAACCTATATTCTTTTCTCGAACAGGAATACCAATTGATTTTCACATCGTCCACAGATTATATTTCCGCTTCCTGCGCGGATTTTATCCTCTCACAGATACTGCATGCCCCGCTTGGTTCGCCGCTGCTTGCAGATCAGCGCACAACTTATACGGAGCAGGGCCCCGTGGAGTTCGGCAGGACGCATCTGGTTGCGGAGCAATATAAATATGTGGTCCATCTTGAAGGACGGGAATAACCTTTTCTAAAACAAAAAACCGGAGAAACAGAGGTTTCTCCGGTTTTTTGCTCCTCTATTGATGCAGCGCGCCTTTTCCTGCGCCCAAAAAGGCTTCCATCAGCGCCTCCGAAAGGGTGGGATGCGCGTGCACCGCTTCGCCTGCCGCGTCGGCCGTCGCTTCACACCGCATCGCCATAACCGCTTCGCCAATAAGGCTGGAAGCTCCTTCCCCGATTATGTGCACACCGAGGATTTCTCCCCAACGTTCGTCGGCGATTACCTTGACGAATCCTTTCCCAGCCCCCATGGCAAGTGCCTTTCCGTTCGCAGAATAAGGAAACTTTGAGACTTTAACCGGAATTCCTTTTTCCTTTGCCTCCTGCTCCGTTATTCCTGCACAAGCAATTTCAAGTTCCGCAAATACACAGGCTGGAATCACCATCTCCATTGCCGCAGGTTTCTGGTCCGCAAACATATGCTCCGCCGCCAAAATTCCCTGAGCAGAAGCGGCATGTGCCAACTGAAACCTGCCGTTCACATCCCCGATTGCGTAAACGGTGGGGATGCTGGTGCGCATCCATTCGTCTGTTTTTACATAGCCCTCCGGAGATAATTCCACACCTAAGCCTTCAAATGCGGCGCATTCTGGAACACGTCCGACAGCTTCCAATACCATTTCAGGCATAATTTCCTGTCCGTCTTCCAGAACAACCCGATATCCCTCTCCACTTTTTGTAATTGACTTACAGGTTGTCCCGGTGAGTACTTCGATTCCATTTTTCCGCATCTCTTTTAAAAGGCAATCCGCTACTTCCTCATCCATCGCGGGGAGAATACGCAAAAGCGCCTCAATAATCGTTACCCGCACACCAAACGCGTTCAGTATGCTTGCCATCTCACATCCGATCACGCCTCCGCCAATAATGGCGATAGAATCCGGAAGCTGCCCCATATCAAGAACCGTATCCGTTGTCTGGAGCTGTTCCGCCGTAGCTACCGCATGCGCGGCTTTGGCCCCCGTTGCCAGTACAATATGGCGGCAGCGGTAGGTCTTTCCGTCAACCTCTACCGTATCTGCTTTGCGTATCACGGCGTTCCCGTTGATTCGTTCAATACCGTTTTTACGGAGCAACGTTTCAATTCCAATGCGCAGTCTGTCCACAATTCCATTCTTACGCTCTAAAACACGTTCCCAATGGAAAGAAGCATCCTGAATTTCGATTCCGAACTGTGCGCAGTCCCATACCTCCCGCCAGCGGCGGGCGCTTTCATAATACGCTTTGGTTGGAATGCAACCCCGGTTCAGGCAGGTTCCCCCGGGCATATCCCGTTCTACAACCGCAACCTTCGCGCCCAATTGCGCGGCCCGCAGCGCGCATACATATCCTCCCGGCCCGGCTCCAACCACGATCAGATCGTAGTCGCAGGCCTGCTTCTGCTGCCCGGGCGCCGTATTTTCTTCCTGAAAAACGGTTTCGTTTCCTACGTCCGGAATCATTTCTCCTTCTTCGCCCACAAATGCAACCGGACTATTTACGGGAACCGTTTCACCTTCTTTGCGGTATATTTTCAGAAGTACTCCTCCTGTAAGCGCATCTGCCTCAAGGGAAGTTTTATCCGTCTCCACTTCAAAGATTGAATCGCCTTTTCCGATCCGTTCCCCTTCACAGGCCAGCCACTTTACAATTTTTCCCTCTGTCATCGTCATTCCGAGTTTCGGCATTGTAATAAAATCGCCCATGTTCAATCCCTCCAGTTACTCCATGCGTTCCGGGTGTTCTATCAATTCCGAAAAATCCCTCAGGAATTTTTCCCCGGTTGTTCCATCAATGTGCCGGTGATCTATCGTAAGGCTAAGACCCAATTGGGGCCGCGCTTCTATCGCTCCTTCGCGAACGACGGGCCGCTCCACCATATTTCCAATCCCCAGTACCGCGCTTTCCGGCTGATTGATGATCGGTGTGAAAAAACGGACCGCAGAACGCCCGAAGTTTGATATGCTGAACGTCCCGCCCGCGTAGTCGTCCGGCTCAAGCCTGCCTTCCCGGGCGCGTTTTACCAATTCCGCGCGCATCTGTACAATTTCACCAAGCGTCTTTCGGTCTGCATTTTTGATATTCGGAACGATCAATCCACGCTCTCCAAGCGAAACTGCAAGGCCGATGTTAATATCCTCATGAATCAGTATATGGTCCTCCATAAAGCGGGAATTAAGCATCCGGTTCTCTTTCAGTGCCAGTGCCGCTGCGCGGATAAAAAAATCAGAATAGGTCGGCTTTATCCCTACCCTTTCCATACAGCGTCCCGAGAATTCCTTCATTTTCTTTTGCAGCGCTCCACAGTCTGCTTCCCCCATCAGGGTATACTGTGCCGATACGGAGAGGCTTTCCCGCATTTTTGCAGCAATCGTCCGGCGCATTCCGTTTACTGGAATCCGCTTCCCTCCGGAGGCAGTCCCTTTCGCTGCAAGCACATCATTTTTGCGGATTACCCCATCCGGCGCGGAAGCGCAAATCTGTTCCAGCGGAATTTCCAGGTATCGTGCCGCTGCACGCGCGACAAAGGTTGCCTTTTGTCCACGATGCGCAAGCACATCCGCTTCCTGAATGTAGCCTCCGGCTCCCGTTCCTCTTACAGTCCAAAGGTCGATATTCCTTTCCTGCGCCACGCGTCTGGCGGCGGGCGTTGCCATTTTGTTCAGCATGCGCGCCTCCTATTTCAACAATTCTTTGGCTTTTTCATAGATTGTTTCCACCTGCGGGACAACCTGGGCTTCCAGGGCCGGGGAATACGGAATCGGCATATCTTCACCGCCAAACCGCCGGATTGGCCTGTCCAAATAAAAAAACGCTTCACTATCTGCAATCAATCCCGCGATTTCCGCGCCGACGCCGAATTTTTGAACGCTTTCGTGCACAATCAGCACCCGCCCTGTTTTTTTAGCGGATGCAATGATGGCTCTTTCATCAAGCGGCGTTAGTGTCCGCAGGTCGAGCACTTCCGCGTCGATCCCGTCGCGTTCAAGCATTTCTGCCGCACGCAGCGTCTTTTGCAGTGTCAGAGAATAGCTGATCATGGTCAGGTCTTTTCCCGGACGCTTAATATCCGCTCTGCCAATTGGAAGCAGATATTCTTCGTCCGGAACTTCTCCTTTCGTTCCATAAAGAAGCTTATGTTCGAAAAACAGAATCGGGTTATTTTCCCGGATCGCCGCTTTCAACAGCCCTTTTGCATCATAAGGCGTGGACGGCATCACCACCTTGAGTCCCGGGATATGACAAAACCATGCTTCCAGGCTTTGCGAATGCTGTGCGGCAGCTCCTGTCCCGCTTCCCGCAGGCGTGCGTACAACAAGCGGAATATCCACCTGCCCGCCGAGCATAAACCGCTGCTTTGCAGCCTGGTTGCAAATCAAATCCATAGCACATGTCACAAAGTCTGAAAACATGAATTCTACGACCGGGCGGTATCCCGCCATCGCGGCACCCACTGCCACACCCATAAATCCGCCTTCCGAAATCGGGGTGTCCATAATGCGTTCCGGACCAAACTCTTCCAGGAAGCCGCGCGTTACGCCAAAGCATCCTCCGTAAACGCCCATATCCTCTCCCAGAAGAAATACCTTTTCATCCCGGTGCAGTTCCTCCCGAAGCGCATCCGAAACTGCCTGTACATACGTAATTTCACTCATCTGCATTCCTCCGCCCTAAACACAAGCTCTTTCGCTTCCTCCAGCGTCAGTGTTTCCGCCTTTTGGGCATATTGCACCGCCTCTTCACATTCCCGCTTCACGCGCTCCTCGATTTCGTCAATCTCTTGTTGGGAAACGCCGTGTTCCAACATATACGCTGCGAAGGACCGAATCGCATCCTTCTTCTTCCATTCCGCTTCCTCCTCCCGTGTACGGTAGGCGCGTTTATCACTTTTGGAATGTCCAAGATAGCGGTATGTTTTGGCTTCGATCAGCGTTGGTCCTTCCCCGCGCCGTGCACGGTCCGCAGCTTCACTCACCGCATCCATGACCGCAAGCACATCCATCCCATCCACAATAACTCCCGGAATTCCATAAGCCTGGGCACGGATTGCAATATCCGGTACAGATACGCTTTTGGAAACCGGAGTAGACATCCCATACAAGTTATTTTCACACAGATACACAATGGGAAGCTTCCACAGTGCCGCCATATTGAGCGCCTCATGAAAAAGGCCTGAATTCGAAGTTCCATCTCCGAAATAATCCAGAATCACCTTACCGCTCCCTTCCTTTTTAATGGCCAGCGCAACACCCGTTGCCATCGGAATGGAAGGCCCCATCACGCCGTTCGCCCCGAAGTTCCCCACTGAAATATCTACAATATGCATAGAGCCCCCCAGCCCTTTGCAAAAGCCGTCCCGTTTTCCGAGAAGTTCGCACATCATTCGTTTTAAATCTGCTCCCTTGGCAATGCAATGCGCGTGCCCGCGGTGGCAACTCATAATATAATCGTCCGGTCTGAGTGCATTGACCCCTCCTGCCGCCGTCGCCTCTTCGCCGACAGCGAGATGCGTCGTCCCGTGGATCATCCCCCGCATAAACATTTCATTTACGCGTTCTTCAAATGTCCTCGAACTGAACATCTGGTCATAAATTTTTTTCATCTGTTCTTTGGTCAGGTTCATATTTTTTCATCCTTATTTGTTTTTTTACGCGTAATGCGTGGAGGCATACCCGTCTTTCCCTTTAGCACCATACATTCGGCTAAAATCTCAAGCACGCACATTTCGGCCGCGCGTTTCGACGTATTTTCCCCGTAAACCAATTCCGAAAATACCGCTGTTAAGAGTACTACATCGGAAATCTTTGCGAGGGGAGACGCCGGAAAATTTGTGATACTGATTACCTGGGCGCCGTTCGTTTTTGCCCGCCGTGCCATTCGCAGGGTCGGGTCCGATTTACCCGAATGCGATACCGCAAAAAACACGTCGCTTTTTCCCAGATGGAATGCCATCGTCGCTGTAAAATCCACGTCCTCTGCAAACTGAATCCGTATCCCAAGCTTCGCAAGCTTATACTGTATTGCGCGCGCCACCACGCTTGAGTCTCCCACACCGTATACAAGACAAGTCCGTGCGCCGATCAGAGTCTCCACTGCCCGCTCTATTTTTTCGCCGCTTAGCGTTTTAGCGGTATCTTCAAGCCCCTGGGCGGCGGAATGAAATACCTTTTCAATGATTTCATCTGTGGAATCCCCTTTTTGGATGCCGTCATAAAAAACGAAAGCGCGCTCGTTATTTGCTTTCCCAAGCTCGTGCTTCAATTCCGGGAACCCTGTATATTCGAGCTTTTTGGCAAGACGCGAAAAGGTAGGCTCACTGCACTGCGCGCGCCGCGCAACTTTTGCAATGCTGGAAGTCCGCACAAACTCCGGATCTTCAATCAGCAGGTCCGCCGCTTTCCGCTCTGCCGATTTCAATGTATCATAGATGGAAAAAAGCCTGACAACGCAGTCATGCGGAATCATCTCCAGGCTCTTTTTGCTGATATGCATAAGTCGCCCTCCTTCTTACCTTCTTGTAGAACGCAGCGCTTCCTCTGCCGCCAACACGATATTTTCTTCCGTAAGTCCGTAATCCGCAAGCAACTCACCAAGCTGTGCAGAATGCCCATAGCGGCCGTGCACGCCGACGCGCCGCAGTACAGTCGGCATTTTTTCACTCAAAAGCTCTGCGACCGCGCTTCCTACGCCGCCGGTAATGTCGTGGTTTTCCGCCGTTACAACCGCATTTGTCTTTTCACAGGAGGCGAGAACCGTTTCTTCGTCCAGCGGCCGGATCGTCCCCAGGTCGATGACTTCGGCAGAAACGCCCCTTCTTTCGAGTTCATCCGCCGCCCTCATACAGCGCACGGTCATCATGCCCGAACCAATAAGTGTCACATCCGTTCCGTTTCGCAAGATTGCTGCTTTTCCAATTTGAAAACGATAACTTTCAGGCAGGATATTCTTTTCATACTCTGGCAGATCTGCCCGTATAACGCGAATATAGGTAGGGCCCTCATGCTGCACACATGCGGCCATCGCCTGCGAAAGCGCATTTGCATCCGCACATTCGATGACGGCAATATTCGGAATACTCCGCATAAGCGCAATGTCGTTAAAGCTTTGGTGCGTCGCGCCTGTGCTTGCCGTGCTGATTCCTGCATAGCATCCCATCAGTTTCACATTTGCGTTTGGATATCCAATCTGCACAAACAGTTGATCATAAGCACGTCTGGTCAAAAAAGCCGCAAAAAGCGGAAGATAGGGCACCAAACCGCAGCGCGAAAGCCCATAGGCCATACTCACCGCACATTGCTCGGCAATTCCCGTTGTGATAAACCGCTCCGGAAACTGTTCTTTGAATCCCATTAAATTTGTAGCTACTGCTGTTTCCGCATCCACAACCACAATGCGTTCATCCTGCTCTGCCAAGTGCAGGAGAGTCTCGCCAACCGCCGCCCTCGCGCCTTGTATCTTATGTCCAAAAATGGTTTCTGTCGTCATTTTACCAATTCCTCCATGCAGGCCGTGTAACTGTCCTTCGTGACATGCGCCGAGTGGTAATTCACGGGAGTTTCCATCATAAAGCCAACCGGATAACATTTTTTCGTTTTTGCAATGCATACACGCGGTTTTCCTGGTGCGAAGGACGGCTTTCTCATTTCCGAAAGCACGTTTGTAAGCATCTCGGTGTCGTGTCCGTCCACCGTGCGCGCTTCCCATCCGAAAGATTTCCATTTTTCTTCAAGCGGCGCAAGCCCCGATACTTCGTCCGTTTTTCCGGTCAAGATATATCCGTTGTAGTCTACAATTGCCGTGAGGGAATCTAATTTATATTTTGCCGCAAACATGGCGCTTTCCCAAACCTGTCCTTCCGTACATTCCCCATCCCCTAAAATAACGAACGTATGGTAGTCCTGTCCTTTCTTTCGCGCTGCCCAGGCAAACCCACAGCCCACCGAAAGGCCCATGCCAAGCGACCCTGTAGGGGCCTCTATACCCGGAATCGAAGGATTACTGTGCTCCTGCAGGATTCCGTCCAGCCGGTTCATTTCGGTATAAAGCTGTTCCCGCCGCAAAATTCCCCGAAAAACAAGCGCGGCATATTGAATGGCAGAATTATGCCCTTTGGAAAGAATCAGCCTGTCCCGTTCCTCCCATTCCGGGTCTCCCTGTTTCATACGAAGAATCCCGCCGTATAAAACCGCCATAATATCCGCCGCCGACAGCTCCCCGCCAAGATGTCCTGAATGGGTTCCCGAGCAGTTTGCAATATCGACTGCATCCCGTCTCAGTTGGAGGGCCAGATCCTGTATTTCTTCCGCCTCCATGTTTTCATGCCACGTGCAAATCGGCTCATAATAAGGCTTATACGTCATTTCAGTTCCCCCCTTTTTGCCGTTCCATCAAATCCACAATTTCTTCATAAGATGGGCAGCTCATCGGTCCAGGCTGCGTTACATGCAGAGCGCCCGCTGCATTCGCAAAAAGCGCTGCCCGCTCAATTGCCTCTCCTTTGCACAGTTGTGCCAAGAACGCCCCCGCAAAACTGTCGCCTGCACCGGTCGGATCCGTTTCATCGACATGATACGGCGGAATATAAATATCCTGTCCTCCGGCCAATATTCTTGAACCCTGCGCCCCGTATTTCAGGACGATAATTTCCATTTCACAAAAATGGGCAGCCGCCAGCCCTTGTTCTACGCTTTGCGTTTCTGAAAGCGCCATAAGCTCTGATTCACTTCCCAAAAATATGCTGGTACATGATATAAGCGGCTCCCATAATTCTTTCAGAGATCCTTTGTGAAGCTCCGCGCGTACATTCGGATCAAAGACAATTTTTACGCCCCTCTCCATTGCGCATTCAATACACCGCAAAGACGCCTGCCACATGCTTGGCGTCGCCATGGCGTTTGATCCCGAAAAGAACATATACTTGCATCCGTCGAGCATTTCTTCTTCCACATCTTCCGGACCCATTTCCCCCATGGCGCTATTGGCGTAATGGAAAATATATTGCCTGCTTCCATCGCTGTTATACGTCACAAAATTCGCACCTGTCGGCGTACGTTCGGAACGCTTGACTCCCCGCAGGCTCACACCGTCTTTTTGGAGCCTGCCCATCACAAGCTGCGCAAACCCGTCACGCCCCACCTTAGCAAAGATTCCGGAGGACACGCCCGCCCGCGCCGCCTGGTCTACAAAAATTGCCGCGGACCCGGACTCAAACGGTCCATCGAAACTACCTGTCTCAGAAAAGCTTTGATTCAACTGAGTCCCCAGGAATTCAACGACAATATCTCCAATCGCCATAATATCCGGCATATCTTTTCCCTCCCGGTTTTAAGAATCCAGCCTAGAACTAATTACATTTTTATATATGTCTTTTTGTAATTATATGGAATACCGCTTTCCCTTGTCAAGCAATGTTTTTTATTACACTTTTCATCCTACAAATGTATTTTCCTTGGTTTTTACCATGTATTTTGCGAAGCTTCTTACACTTTTTATTTTCAAATAGCATTCTTACTAAATGTAAATATATTGTGAATTTTTTACTGGGAATAGTTTTCTGCGCTATCTTTCGGCATCCATAAATCCAGCCGCACCATAGCATATTTTCAAACGATACATACGGATATGGCATCAGCACTGTTTTATGCCAAATGAAAATAACGCATAACGGTGAATTTGCCGCGCATGAAAAATTTGAGTATTTGTTTTTACCGATTACCTGGTCCGCCCATACGTAACAAAAAAGAACCTACCTCAACCGCCGCATTCAGGCAAGCCTGAACCGCAGCCACGCCAAAACGGTTCCAAATCAGCATCGCGGAACTGATCTTGTTAATCGGCGCACCCTGATAAGATTGTTCTACATTCTAGGTGTTTTGCTTCCTGTCATTTTATCCCCGAACTCCAGCTCCCGTTTCATTGTAATCTGCGGCGTCGTAATAACATCAATTCTTCATGGCATTTTTTTACTGTGCTATTATTCAGTTTATATTACAATGAAACGTCGCCGGTAATTTCAGAGAACTCCGATGCAATACAGATACATTCGCAGATAATCCCAGTTCTTAAAACCGCAGGCTTCCAGACGGTTTTGCAGAGGTGTTCCCGGTTTAAAATAATGGTATCGAAGCTATCGAAATGGAGAAAAGAAAATGTGTACCAGTTTTACTTATCAAATCAAAAACGGTTCTAATGCCCTTGCGCGTTCCATGGATTTTGCTTTTAAGCTCGATCCCGACATCGTTTTAATTCCAAGGGGATTTTCATGGCAATCCCAGCCGGATCGTGCTGTGCGGACGACAACATACGCATTCACCGGTCTTGGCCGCCACTTGGGCGAATATGTTTTTGCCGACGGTGTGAACGAGCAGGGCCTTTGCTGCGCCGTCCTTTATTTTTCAGGATATGCATCTTACCAAAAGGAACCGCTTGAAAATAAAATCAATCTTGCCCCGCACGAAGTCGTATTTTGGCTCCTCTCCAGTTGCTCGACAGTGGGCCAGGTGCGTGAGGCCGTAAAGGATCTCAATATTACAGCTTCCGTAATCGACCTGCTCGGGCTTGTGCCCCCTTTTCACTGGATTGTTACAGATCGTTCAGGCGACACGATTGTCATTGAACCGCTCGAGGACGGTCTGTCCGTTTGTGATAATCCGGTGGGCGTCATGTCCAACAGTCCGGATTTTAGCTGGCACATGACAAATATCAGAAACTACATTGGTGTTCGCCCTTACCAGCTAAAACCGGTTACATTGGGCGGCGTTACTTTTTCTCCGTTTGGCCAGGGCTCGGGCACAATGGGAATCCCCGGAGACTACACGCCCCCTTCAAGGTTCCTGCGCGCTTTATTCGGTAAGGAAACGATCAATCGCGCGGAGAATGAATTAGATGCCGTAACCGCAATTTTTCACATTCTTTCCTCTGTTGATATTCCCAAAGGAAGCGTCGTAACAGACAAAGGAATTGATTACACGCAGCATTCCTGCTGTATGTTTTGCGACAGCGGCGCTTATTATTTCAAAACGTATGATAACAGCCAGATCATCAAGGTGGATTTATTTGCCGAAGACCTGAATGCTCCCGCAGCGAAAACATGGCCCGTCCCTAAAACACAGCAAATTAATGCAGTGAATGCAAGGCCGTAAGCGGCGAAGTAAAGGATTCCCCCTGTGATACCGGCGACGTTACAGTCATCATATTCTCAGGCCGGAACCGATTTTGGCATACCCTTTTCCGGCTGCAAAAGAAAAAGGCCCCGGCTATCCACTTCATTCCGGAGCACCGGCGCCTTTACATCAATATGCCTAGTTTACATACTTCTTGCTTCCATCCATATATTTCAGATACGCATTTCCATATTCATCCGCGCATGCAACGGGAATTCCCCGCGTAATCCTTTTTTTCCGTGTTACAGTGCTTTTTTCCGATTCGGCTGCCTGCTCCGGATGATCTTCTTTTTTGTAAAATTGAAAACTAATTTGTTCTGCCATGCTTCCGCCCTCCCCGTGGAGTTTTCATTATACCCTTTCATCCCTGTGAAGGCAATACTGATTTTTGTAAATAAAATAGTTTACCCCTACATGACCGTATGGCCCACCAACCGTTATTTTGTTTCCTTTATGCGGCTTTTCCAGTGTGGCCGCCAACCCGAAATTCTCTGTTTAAAAATTTTTCACCGCATTTGAGAACTATTTTTCCATTCATCAGCTATTTGTTCTCATATGGGAATCTATTGCCGTTTCCGTTACATATATTGGTTATAAAATTCCTGAATCGTAGTTTTTTTCATCTCTATCAGCAACTTGCTTTCCAATATCCGAAAGTAACTTTCGGAAGCGACAAACCATGGGGTTGTAATAGCGGGGGCAGTTTCATTTACGCGCCTTCCTTTTGCATAAGGTTGCACGCGTTTTTCCATTGCAATTACAATATCATATATAAAGGTTTTCTCCGGTTCTTTGGATAAACGGTACCCGCCATACCGCCCCTGCTCTGAGGAAAGCAAATTTGCATCCAATAGCCGGTGCAAAATTTTTATTAGATAAAGCGGGGTAACGCCTACTTCTTCGGCAATCTCCTTTGCGGTTTTCAACTGGGGATAACTTTGGGACATATACGCCATGACCCCTACTGCGTAACCCGTTGTCATATTAAAATTCATAATTTGTATTTCACCCCTATGGAAAGATATTATTGATACAATGCCGGCAAAGTAACATTTTGCCAATTATCCATCCCCTTCTCGATGGAGGCATTTCTATCAATACCAGCCAGCTATATCGATTCTCATATGTTTTTCGTGCGCAAGTCCGTCAAAGAGAAACGGAACTATAAGACAACCTATAAAATTTATATCGTGTATTATTACAAAATCTTTAGTGTATGTCCAAAATTTAAGCGATTCAAATTCTGATTTTCAAATGCCCACAGCAAGCACCACGGCTAAAGTTTTTCAAAAACAAAACGATATAGATAATATGGAACCATTTAAAACAACGGCTTATACAGGAATATGCAAAATTATGGAACCCATATTTATAAATCAATATATTGTATCTGAAAATACAACTCCAAACTATCATCACGCAGTGGCACAAGGCCAGGGAGAACCCGCTTCTCCTCATGACCGGGACCGGCCGGGAAAAATAGTGCGGGGAATCGGGCTTGCAGCTGCCGGGATTCTTTCTGTTTTCTGTTTTCTGATCGAAGCATATGGGCTTATGGCAATCGGCCTGCTGCTTACGGCAGTATACATCTTCAGAATTTTTTTTGCGAAGCGCAGGCCTGAAAGCAATTTAAACAAACTTACTTCAGTCAATCCCCTGAATGAACTGAAATGGATTCGTATTGTAAAATTTTATGAAACACAAATCGAAGTCGAGGATCCCAGATATGGCGGTAAGTACCAATATGATACCATTATCAGGCGCAGCGAGGATCCTTTATACTGCACGGTATGGTTTGCGGACCGCACCAGCATCCGTATTTTAAAAAACGGCTTTATTTCCGGGAATTATACCGATTTCGAGACGTTTATCGACCGCATCATATTGAAAAATAGAGGAAATGAATAAATGGGTATCTTTTCTAAAAAATTAAAACAAAAGGCAAAACCCGGCCTTGAGCTGGAAAATTCATTCCGGCCAGCGGAAGAGGGAGGCTCTGTCCTGCCTGATGCATCTAACCAAAATGAATTTGACGGAAATGGTTATCGCCCAGACATCAACACGCCGATTGATATTTCCGCAGATTTAAATCAGGAAATACTCAAATACCGTTCTTCAGACGGCCAATATCAATTTACATTGGCTTTATATGCAAATTATCCTGACTTGAAAGCGAATTTTGAAGGCACTTATGGGGAAATCCCGGATATCATTTATAACTTGTTTTTGCTGGATGAAGGTTATGCGTATAAAATTTGGAAATGGTTATTGGTAACCTTTCGTTCAACTTTAACTTCCCCCACTAATTCGTACAGGCTAATAAGCGGCGCCTTATATACATTGGTCCGGCAGCAGTCTTTTTTTGAATATTTTTTGCCCTGTTTGAAATCGGACGCTGAATTTTCAGAAATCCTGTTTCGGGAATCTACGTATGTAGACAAGCGTCATGCCCTTATACTGGCTGCCTGCATTGAAAAGCAGGAATATGGGCTTTTTCAGGAATTAATGGCGTTTTTGAGAGAAAACTCTCATTTGGGCCACGAGAATGCGGTGACTTTGGAAAATATTTTGCAAACGGTCCTTGAAGAAATTCCATCCCCGGCTGTCAATCATGATTCCTATGATATTCTATCGGGTTACATCAAGAAAAGCGCAAAACCCATGCTGCGCAAAATTTTATTTAAGATTTTAGACAGTAAGATGGAATATTTATTGAAAGAGGAGGCGCGTGAAAAGGCCGAAAAAGAGCGCGCAAAGCGTCTTGAAGAACAAAGCCTCAAGCATCAAAACGATGTAGCGTCCCGCTTGAATTTAAGAAATACAAAATTGAAATATCACGAACTAAAGCTTGCCTGTATTTCTCAAAGAAAAAAAGAACCGTATTGGGAAAACGGCCGTTTCATTGATTTCCAGGCGCTTGCCGGAACGATGATCGCCCTGAAGGAGCGCATCGAGGTACTGGATTCCCTTTTGCCGGGGGACCGGGTAGAATTGGTTCGGGAACCATATCATATAAAAGACCCAACCTCTATTTCCGTCCAGGATGAGTCAGGTGTAAAGCTCGGTTATATCTCCAATCAGGCAAATACGCTATTATCCTTCATCATGGATTGCGGCAGGGAACTCTTTGGACGGATCTATTCGCTCGGTAAAGAGCCAGGTTCCGATATTGTCCAAATATGTATCGAAATATTTATGAAAACGCCTGACAGGAACGAACTAATATAGAGGCTGACTATTTTCCGCAAAAAATATTTTTTCTATTTGCGGCTTTCTTTACGCAACTGCAAGGCCTTACCGTTCCCATAACCCGCCAAAGAAGAAAGAAAGCCAAAACACTCCCAGGGCTGCGCAAAAACCATGATATCAAAAGACTGTATTTCCCCGTCACCTGCCGCTGGCTTTCACACTCCGCAGTACCTCTTGCAGCCGTTCGGCGTTCGCCGTCCCATTCGCGCGGATATTCTCCTCCTGCGGCGTGACGCGCGTTTCACCACGCAATACGTTCGTTTTGCGCGGCGCGTTCACGCCCAGCTTTACACTGCCTCGCGCAAAGTCAAGTACCTCTATGATAATATCATCCCCTATATAAACTGTTTCATTCAGTTTGCGCTGGATGACCAGAGTGCCACTCCTCTCTTCTTCCGCCCCGCAGCCGGTCAGCTCCCGGTGGATCAAGTACCGTATCGGCTTGCGCTGTAGCCCGGGCGGGCCGTATTGCATTCCCGTACGCGTTCTGGAGTTCAGAAAGAGCGGTGTGCGCAAATTCATGGAAATATGCCGGATGTTTTCGGGAACGCTTACGATACAAAACAGGTGTTCCTCCCCCAAGCTAGCGCGCAGGAACGACAGCTTTTCATTTTCGTATACGAGAGACTTCAAATTATAACGGGGCAAAATTTTTTCCGGACGCACCGCCAAAAATTCCGGACCGCCCGCGTCCACGCAGATCAGCCAGTACATCAGTTCCTCCCTGTCCGCGCTGCGCAATATGTAGCGCGTATCGTCAGGAAAGCCAATCAACCCGTCTTCAAATGTAAATACCTCTCCCGCGCTGTATTCTATTGTCCCCAGTATCTTTGATCGATGGTTCATGTTTGCACCTCCATTGATGAAAAACAGGAAAAAGCGCGGACAATCCGCGCTTTTCCCCATAAATAAGTTCCGTAGGTGAGAGAACTTATCTCAGCAGTGTCAGAACATTCTGCGGCAGTGCGTTTGCCTGCGCCAGCATTGCCGTCGCCGCCTGCGACAGGATGTTGTTCTTTGTGAACGTCGTCATTTCCGACGCCATATCTACGTCGCGGATACGGCTTTCCGCCGCGCTCAGGTTCTCCGAAGATACCTTCAGGTTGGCAATCTTGTGGTCCAGCCTGTTCTGCATTGCGCCCAACGTTGCCCTCTGGTCGGATACCTTGTTGATCGCGTCGCGTACCGCTGTGATCGCGGATCCTGCGCTATCCTGCGTGTTCAGGTTCTGATCGTCCAGTTTCAGGCCCGCCGTGTTCATCGAATCGATGGATACCGCAAGCTGCTCACCCTCGAGAGCGCCTACCTGGATGCGGATCGCATTGAATGCATCGTCCGCTACCGCTGCACCTTCAAAGCCAATTTCCACTTTTGCGCCTTCAATGATAATTGCATTGCCTTTCGCATCAATACCAAGGGCTGTGCCATCAGCAGCTACGAGTCCTTTTGCAATGTCGGCAGCCTTGTCGCCTTCCTTGAATTCATAGCTGTATTCCGTGCCGTCCACCGTCAATTTAACTGTATCCCCGGCCTTCATTTTCACAACGTCGAACTCGATTGTGTTCTTGTCGTTGCTGCCGTCCCCGGCCGCGAAAGTTACTTTCGTGTCAACAGCCGGATCGCCTTCTTTGCCTGTAGCCTGCGTTACCGTGAAGGAAGTTCCGTCCGCGCCAGCGGCAATAACGAGATCCGTCGGTGCATCCGCCGCTGCCAGCAGGGCGCCTAAATCATCCGTGCCGTCACCCTTCCAGGTAATAGCCGTATTGCCGGCACCTGAAGCTGTGCCGTCTTTTGTGATCTCATATGTCTTATCGCCGATCGTAATCGTATCGCCATATTTGATCTTAGTAGGATCTACAGTCGCCGTTTCTACCTGCGCTACCGCTGTAACCGCAGCAGCCGCATCTTTACCTTCCGTCACCGTTACGGTGCTGGCGGTTGGCTGCGTGGTAACAGAACCCGCGCCTGTCAGCGTTGCGTTTCCCATGGTAACCGTTCCAAGATCAGTCGCTCCGGTATTGCCAGCCGTCAGCGTAATCTTTGTGCCTGTTACTGTAGCGGTATAAGTCTCGCCGTCGATCTGAACCGTCTGGTTCGCAAACTTACCGGCAATCGCAGCATCTGCCGTGTCACCGGTGGCTAATGCTTGTGACGTCAATGTCACTTTTGTTCCATCCCCAAGGGTAAGGTCAAAGGAAATCGTATCCGTGCCGGCAGCATCGGGAGCTGCCACCATACCAGCAAGGTCAAACTCAAGTTTTCCAGCTTCAGCAGTAACTGCCGCGCTGCCCTTTACGCCCGCTGTTGTGATTTCGGATGTTATCGCGTCGCCTGCCGCCGCTTCCATCGCCGTTACGGTGTTGTTGATGCCTGCCGTCGCTGCGCTGCGCTCCGGACCCGAATAGGAAAGGGAGCCGTCCAGAACCTTCATGTTGTTAAACGTCGTCTGTTCCGCAATGTCGTTGATTTCGCGCTTCAGCTGGTCAAATTCCTTTGCCAGCGCGTTACGGTCGAGGTCTTCGTTCGTTCCCGTCGCCGCCTGTACCGCAAGCTCGTTCATTCTCTGCAGCATGGAGTGCGTTTCCTGCAGCGCGCCTTCCGCCGTCTGCACCAGCGAAATAGCGTCCTGCGAGTTCTTCGTCGCCATGTTCAGGCCGCGGATCTGGCTGCGCATTTTCTCGGAAATGGCAAGGCCTGCCGCGTCGTCGCCCGCACGGTTGATGCGGTAGCCGGACGAAAGCTTTTCTGCGCTCTTGGATACGTTGTCGTTGTTGATGGTGTACTGGCGGTGTGTGTTCATTGCCATAATGTTGTTTTGAATTCTCATCGTAAATACCTCCTGTATTCGGTTTGATTTACCCGGGCAGACAGAATTCGGTATCTGCCGGGCATCGGGCCTCTTATTTTGCCGCTGTCAATGCGGAAGCCCTTTTGCGGAAACAAATGATGTGCCGTTTCAAACGCCGAGTGACGTCCCCCGCCGTTTCATGCCCTGTACTTTCAAATAAATAAGAAGTACAGTCACATTACATTTGTTCCCTCTATATCCTATATCGCAGTTTCTTAAAAAAACTTTAGCAATTTTTCGTAAAATTTGCCGTCAAAATAAAAATCTTTTGGCAGGGCCGAAGAATCCTGCGGCGCTTTCCGTAAGCGCGGGAGTATGGGCATTTTCCCAGAGTACAAATTTTCAAAATAAATCTCTGCAAGCGAGGACATGTTGCCGCCAGGATGCAAAATGCCCGGCAATTAGGGCACAAATTCCGTTTTCCGCAGGCAGTCAGGCATAAATCACCGGCAGCTTGCTGCACTGGCTCTATAAAGGTCTGGCCCCCCCTGCGCCTGATGGCGCTCAAATTGTGCCCCCTGTACCGCCGCCGTTAAAACGGTAATATTGCTCTTTTCATTATTTGTTTCTATCGCGGCTGCCATTAAGGGGGAAGAACGCATTGCGAAAACAGCGGACACTTCCTTTTCCGGCATGATCAAAAAATTTTCACGCTTCAGCTACATACAAAAAACCAACCCGTTTCCGCTGCCCGGGTTGGTTTTTGTTCTTTTACCGGATTGTACTGATATGTTTTCTTCCTGCTGCAGGAGCACAAAGCAAAAAAATATCATTGCCTGCCGCCCGCTTCGCTTCAGCCCGGTACAATTGCAATTTCCGTATTCCCTGCTTTTGCATGGTCGATCACCGCTTGTGCCAGATCGCCAAAGCTGCCATACGAGGTAGTGGCTCCGGCAATTGCGTCAACCGCATCCGCCTGCTGTGTTTCCAAAAATTGTTTCGCATAATTTCTGGTATATTGATTTGGATAGGTTCCCATGTTTGCATTCATGAGCCGCATATAATCCATATCCCAGGATTTAATGAACCCGCTCGCATTCCGCGCATTATATTCTGCCGAAACAATTTTTCCCCCACGCACAAAAACAGTCAGGTATTCCTTCCATCCATTGTTATATT
This sequence comes from Christensenella tenuis, assembly GCF_014287795.1. GTDB lineage: Bacteria > Bacillota > Clostridia > Christensenellales > Christensenellaceae > Christensenella > Christensenella tenuis. Next base: position 41,154 of record NZ_JACOON010000001.1, on the reverse strand, counting down.
CAGCCATTTCAGCCGTATAATACCCGTCTTTCAGTGCGTTGGAACTTTGTGAGCAGCCGGTAAGGCATACAATTCCCACGCTTATCACAATCACTGCCAAAATAACCGTTATAATTCTATAGCTTCTCTTCCTCATAGCTTCCTCACTTTCTCAGCCTGAACCGGTTCGCCATCTTTTGGAGCGAGTCCGCCTGATCGGTAAGCATCTTGCTCGCCTGTGCGCTTTCTTCACTGGACAATACGTTTTGCTGCGCCAGCCCATTGATGGAAGCAATTTGGCCGGTGATGGCCTGAAGCGATTTCTTTTCGCTTGCTACCGCATTCTCCAACTGAATCGTAATATCCGATATCTCTTTTGTGATCTCGTAAATATCCTGCATGGATTTTGCCATCTCTACGGCGAAACCAGATCCTTCGTCCACGACTTCCTGCGATTTTCGAATCATCTCGGTTGTCTTGCGGGAAGATTCGCCGCTTTTGGCCGCAAGATCCCTTACTTCTGTCGCCACAACGGCAAAACCAGCCCCGGCTGCTCCGGCATGTGCCGCTTCGACGGATGCGTTTAATGCGAGAACATTTGTCTGGAAGGAAATATCCTCGAGGAATTTGCTGATCTTAGTGATTTCCTCCGAGCTGTTCCCAATCGCCTCCATTGCATTCAGCATATCATCCATTTTATGTTTGGCAATATCCAGCCGTTCTATCGCTTTATGCATAAGCTCATTGACATTATCCGTATGCTTGCTTACTTCGTTGATACTTTCGGAAATCAATTGCGCTTCGTGTTCGAGTTCATTGAGGGAATCGGCCTGGCCGGTTGAACTTTCACGGACATTCAGTGCATTTTCCGATACCAGATGCGATGTATTGGAAACCTGGACGGCCGCGCTTTGAATCGCTTTCATAATTTGATTCAGGAAGTCTACAATCTGGTTCAGCGAATCTTTCATAACGATGAAGTCTCCACAAAAATCCCCGTTTACCACAACATCCAGATTGCTTTTTGAAAGTTCATCCAGAACCCGCGACAGTTCAGACGTATACCCATTGATGCTGTCAACAGTATCGTTGAGCGCGCGGGACAACGTTTCCGTCTCATCTTCCGTCTGTTCAACGTCGACCGGCGAATGTAAATCTCCGCCGGAAAGTTGGTCGATTCTTCCGGTTACGCGGCTAAGGGGCCGCTTAATACGCCTTGCCAGCCACAAAGTAGGCAGAATCGATAGTCCCAACAGGATAATTGTAAAAATAATACTCGTCAGGATTGCCTTGTTTGTCGCAGCCATAAAATCACTTTGCGGCGCAGTAATACCCAGGCTCCAGTGCGTTCCGCGCACTGGCGAATAACTGAAATATTGATGATTATAGAATCCGCCGACTCCCTGCGAACCAGTCTGCCCTACTATCATCTCATTGAATATGCTGTCAATGGCATCACTGTTTCCATAATTATCAAATATTGTTTTTTGCTCCTTGACCATATTCACATCCTGATGTCCAACAAATTCTCCGGCTTCATTGATAATAAAGGCCGTTCCATTCGCACCGATGTTGATATTGCTCAACACATCATTCAACACATCATACTTATAGCTTCCAACGAGGTAATAGGCAATCTCGTCTCCTTTGGTAATTGGCGTGCCAATGATAACCTGAAGTTCATCGCCATTGGCCTCCGTATCGCTGATCACCAGGTTTTGCGTTTCCTTCATATCGGTATAAAATTCGCCCGTGATGTTTGCGGGACTATTCTCACTCCCGGTATACAACCGTCCGTCTGCGTCATAGAGGGCAAGCCATCCGAATTCAATTCCCGACTGCGCATAATCTAAAACGCTCTGTTTATCCTCAAGGGTGGCCTCGTCACTGGTGAGCGCTGCATTATCGGCAATCATAAAAATCCTGTCAGCCATCATATGCAGGTTGCTTTCAATATTTTGTGAGGCGACTTTTGCGGTCGGCTGCAAAATATCCAACAGAATAGTATTGGTTAAATCCGCCATAAAGTAAGACATAACCGCCACCAGGGTAATGGATACCACCAATAAAACAATAATGGTATGAATAACGATTTTTTTGCTGATGCTCGTTTTTTGCCCATCTGCAGTCCGGGATATCCAGCCGTCCTGCTTTTTGGCCTTGCTCAAAATCTTGTGTTTTGCCATTGTTTTCCGCTCCGGATGATTCATTTTTTATAGGTCCATTTAATTACTATCGGAATATTTTCTGGAATATTTAGCCGTTTTTTTATTTTTTGAAAAATAAAAAGGAAAATAGTAAAACAAATTTGATACGGGAGGAATCCTGCTACAACGCCTTGCCCGGCCAGCATGCAGCACCGGTGGCCAGTTCCAGAATTAAAAAATCAATGTGGGCCGGCCAATATCATTCGGCAGTAAACGGTATCAAGGCGTGTGGCCGCGGCATCTTCCATACAGCGTGCGTGCGCAAAAAAACGGCTGGGAATATAAAAATCCCCAGCCGTTTTCACCGCACTTTTTGCGGGAAGCTTTTCTTGCCCTTTTGCGTATTTACAATCCTGCCAGCCATTCAATTATTTAGCGGATTTTACATGCTGTGCCAGCCGTTTATCTTCTGTGCGTATATGCGTAACCAGAATCCCCGCTGCTTCATTTACCTTCCCAACAGAAGAAATGTTTACCCCATTTGCTGCCAATTCGTTGGTTACTTGCGCCATTTTTTGCTTATATCCTTCGTGGAATCTTTTGTGCGCTGGGTAATCCGGGTATTTGCTTTCTACCTGCAGGCGTTCTTCGTCGGAAAAATGTTTCCCTACATAACTATTTAAGAATTGGATCGTGCTCTGTATTTGTGCACGTCCTTTTCCCTGGGAGCAAGCGTCCAGCAAATTGTTAATCGCCTGAAAGAGCTGCCTGTGCTCGCTGTCGATTAGTGTGTTTCCTGTTTCTAAATCCTTTGTTACTTCGTATGCCATTTTTTAACCTCTCCTTTTAAAAAATTTATTGATTTTTATATTTTTGCCAATTGATTTGTATTTTGGCGCATTCTTTCATATTCCTGTTGAATATCATGATATAACTTTTGCTGCGCATGGCCGACTTCATTTGCCGCAAGATAGATCTTTTCACAGTGTTCAAGCGCAATATCCGTTACATAAGGGCATAATTTTCCACCCGTTTTCATTTCATTTAAAATCTGTTTGATCCGGTTGAGTGAAAAAGGCTCTTTATAGCTTCTTTTCCCAGCCAGGGCGCTTATTACATCGGAAACAATCACTATGCGCTGCATCAGCGTAAGCTGTTTTCCCGTTAAACCGCGGGGATATCCGCTTCCATCCATTGCTTCATGATGGCGTATTGCTATTTGCAGGATCTTGTCATTTACATTTCCTTCCAGAATTTCCTTGGTTATATTTACATGGGCCTTCATAATTTCCCACGCTTCACCATAAAGTTTTCCCCGGGATTCCAGAATATATGTGGGAATCGCAATTTTCCCCAGATCATGGAACAGCGCTCCATAATGCAATGTATTCCTATTGTCCGGGTCTATCCCGCAAAAATCCGCCAGCAACTCGCAAATCCGTATCATTGTCGCACAATGAAATACGGTATATCTGCTCCTGAAATCGATGGAGCTCACAATCGTCTGTAAAAGCCGTTCCTGCTCGTGTTCTGAAATTGACACATGTTCCATATATCCCAAAAACAAAGGCCGGACCGCCCGGCGGCCATCTTGTGCGGCAAACACGGTCTCTTCCTGCCCCAATAGCTTCATATAATCGGTAACGGCGTCACCGTCAAGTTCCCCGCTTTTGCACAAATTATATAGCTTCGCGGACAATTCCCTTTTATCGATATCCGGCTGGGAAAGGATGAGTAAATCTGCGGCGTCCGCAACCCGTATTTGCTTGATTGCCGTCCGCAATGCTTGATCCTGAACGCAGTGATCGATCATCCTGCAGGAGGAATGGTGGTACAAAACAATCGGCGCATATTGCGGAAAAGGGGTAAAATGTTTAATAAAGACATAGCCGTATTGCGCATGGGAAAAGCGCTCTTCATTTTCTATCCTGAGCAAATCGGATATATTCTTTTTTTCCCAGCCCCCAATATCATGCAATAAGACAATAAGCCCTATTTTTCCAAGTTCATCATTGCTGAACATGCGTTTGGACTCCAACAAACGCAAAACGGCATAGGCAACACGCTCGCCGTGGCCAACCAAATTATTATCGATTTTATCCAAAGAACCAATAATGATCTTTAGGATGTTTTGAAATGTTATCGTTTCCATGTGGTGCGCTGCTTTCTTCTATTGGAAAAGCGGTATCACACACCGCTTGTTTCCAGCCTGTTTGCTGTATCAGTATGCGCCAGCAGATCATATAGGTCGTCCAATTCTTCCGGAGAATAGAAATAGTACCCCTGAATATAATCACATTGGGTGTCTCTGACAACTGCTAATTCCTGTTCCGTTTCCACTCCTTCTATACATACAGATTTCCCCGCATGGTGGCACGCACAGACAATGGCTTTTAAAAATTGCAAATTTTTTTCGGATTTTTGAATTTCCCGTACAAGCCCTCTATCAATTTTAATAATATCCGTAGGATACTGGAAAAGGAAATTAAGCGATGAATATCCATTTCCAAAATCATCCAATGCAAACTCCATGCCCAGGCTTTTACAGTTTTCCAGCCAGCGCAGCATGACTTCCGGCATACTGTCAAAGTGTGTCTCCGTCAATTCAATAATCATGTTTTTTCCAGACACCCCATATTTTTCCAAGGTTTCACGCATGAAGGGGAAGAGGGATTCGTCCGTCACTTGTAAGTAGCTTACATTAAAAGATAATTTGAAATCGGGAATATAATTCACAATGACTTTGCATGCTTTTACCGCTTGCTCAAAAATCCATTTCCCGGTTGGGATAATCAGCCGGCTCTTTTCCAGCAAAGGAATAAATTCATCCGGTGCAGCCGTCCTCCCTTTATAGACCCAGCGGAGCAAGGCTTCTCCTTTTGATATAGCGCCGCTTTGTGCATCGACGATCGGCTGGATCACAATATGAAAATCACAGAAGTTCCGATCCACGCACTCATTCAGCTTTAATAGCATCTCCGCTTCTTTTTGACGCTTGCGCAAGACGTCACGCGAAAAAAGCATATAGTCTAATTCAGGAAATAATTTTGCTTCGTTAATCGTTCCAACCATTTCTTCAATCAGTTCGAAGGCGCTGTTGCCGTCTTCCGGGCATTTGATATAACCAATTGAACACGGATAATCGAGCCAGATATTCCTGGATTGGTAAACCGATTTTACAATAGACCTGATTTCATTGGTAAGCCTATCCATGTCAATTTCTGCGATCATATCTTCACTGCATAACGCAATAAATCTTAAGCCGTCAATTCGGTAAAATATAAAATTTCTTCCAAACCGTTCTGTCAGTTGCCTGAAAATATCACGAAGCATCCTATCCGCAATAAAACGGCCATTGGATACGTTTACAAACGAATAATAATTCAGGCCGATTCCCACCATCAATGTGGCCTTTTTTTCATTCAACAGGCAATTTAGATCGCGCAGCGCAACCGAATAGCGCAAAACTCCACTGATTGGATCGACCTCGGATTCAGATTCTAAATTAGATGCGCTCCCAGAAAAGAATAAAGGCTTTTTCCGCTCTTCATCCCACCGCATAATTCCACGATAATGCAGCCATACGGAACGTCCGCTCGCATCTATTGCCTTACAGCGAAAGTTATATTCCCCGCGTTTCAGGGCGATCATTTCATCGACGCTGTGAAAATAGTGGCTTCTGTCCCTCTCGCAAATCCGCTTTCCCCATTCCCTGAACCAATCAAATACAATACTGCTTTCAAACCCAAAATCCCGGCGCATATTGTCAGAAATCAAAAAAACATTATTTTGTATGTCGCCGCAAAACGTATATATTGGGGAGTCGTCCCATGAAATCGAATCCCAAAAAGCACTGTTGTCAAAATAATATGAAGTTACAAATTCTCGAAAGGCTGCCCTGTTCATGCTTTCTTACCACTCTTTTGTAATTTTAACTCCTAAATTATTTTATCGTATATTTTCAAAAAAAGTTTAATCCAATCCACATGGTTACTTCTTGCCTGAAAAATAAAAAATTTATGTTTTACGCTTAAGTTTTAAGTAATATTGACGATATTAAATACAAGGTAGTTAAAGTTACGCTTTAAGGAGGGCCTCAATTATGATGGGAGTTTCTTCAACATACGATTTCAGCAGTATTGGAAACGTTGGGCTATATGCCTCCAATGTCGTAAAAAATTATATGGCGGCTTCAAAGTCATCTTCTGCCTTGCAGCAGGATAATTCGTTTGCCTCCGTTACAAATAATGCCGTAAAAAACACAACTGCATTTGCCAGTCAAAACATTTCAAACCTTCGCCTGCTGAAATCAGCAGCCAGTGGGTTAAGCAGTGCAGCACACGGTTTAGGGTCTTATTCATCTGGGCAAGACTTAGTCGCGTCTGCGCAGAATTTTGCTTCGGCGTACAATAAAACGGTCTCTTTCCTGACATCAGGGCTTGCCGATGGCGAAGGTGTTTCAAAGGCATTAAACCTGGTAGCAGATAACCGAATGACAGAGCTATCCATGGCGGGTTACGGTACATATGCCGTCCACCGCCTATCTGCGCTCGGCATGTCAATTGATGAAAATGGGATGATGACAATTGATGCCCAGAAGCTTGCCGACGCCGCTGCAAAAAGCCCGGCCAACGTAAAATCAATGCTGACCGGATACGGCAGCATTACGGAAATGACCCAGAATAACGCTTCTGAGGCTATGCGGATACCAGCTGCAACCTATACCGATTTCAGCAATATGAAGGTTTCAGACAGCGTGATCGATATGTTGTTGCCCAAAACCGGGTTTTTATTTGATTTTTCGCTGTAAATGAAAAATTTGGCCTATATTTCATTTTTGCTAAACCAACCCTAGCGAATAAAGCAAATGCCAGCTGTTTTTTCAGCTGGCATTTGCTTATGCTGTGATTTTCAAAACAGAGTGTCACTTCTCGTTTCGGTCTTGTTTTGCGTTCTTTTTTAAATTTGCCAGATCTATCAGGTTTACGTTGACGCTTGCCGCCGCCTGATTTTCCAAAACTACTTTTTTTATCGTCTCATACCGGAACACCCGCATACTTTTGGGTGCTTCAATCCCCAGTTTGATGCGATCAGAATCAACGCTCAGTACGGTCACTTTAATATCATCCCCGATGAGAACCGCTTCATTCGCCTTTCTCGTCAATACCAACACTGGAATCCACCCCCTCTTCCTGATGATAATACTTTTGTAATGCTTCAAATGCGGGGAAACGGATGGGAAGGGTTTTATAATCCATCATCATCTGGGCGCCAACCATTTCTTTGATATTGATTAGCAGCGGAGCCATAAGGTTGGCCGTCATTTTTGTAATATCTTCCGGTATCACCATAATACTGAGTACCACTAAATCTTCTTCCTTATGGGTCTCGATTAAATCCAAATCATCGTCGTCCACTTCAATTTCATAATCTGGCTTTAATATAAATGGATTGACGATTGGAATGGCAATATCCTTGTCGTCCAAGCTCTGCAGCCATTGTATTGGCTCTGTTTGATCGCAGCGTATAATTGCATACCGATCCAACTCCTCAAATCCAGGCAAACCACCGACAAAACGAATAATACTATTCTCGTTAATCTCTATTTCGCCAAAGCGTGTTGATTCAATCTTCACATTAAAATCCTTTCAACTTTTATCAAATCTTTTTATCAACTTTTTTACCGCTGGTCTTTGGTAAATTGTTTTCATTTACACTGATTTTAACATCTGCATAGTTTCGCAGACGAATTTCTACAGAATGTGGAGTGACCGTTATATCCGGCATGAATTCATCCTCCCATACAATTTCCACATCGCCCGGTTCCCATTCAATTTTAATGCTTCCTTCTGTCCACTGAACACTGGGTGACGGCACTCCTGCAGACATCCCCACTTCCGGCACAGAATTTAACATCTGCTCATACGCCCAGTCTCCGATTGGGCTTTGCATCGTATGAAAATAGTTTTCAAGCTGAGCCATATAATTGCCGCTTGCGGTCATATTCTGTACGGCTTCATTCACAATTTGGCGCGCTAATTGCCGCGTATACTGCAAAAAATGTTCTGGCGAGCGTACCCCGCGGTTGGCCCAGACCTGTTTCCAGTCAACTTTAATCTGCGGCCTCTGCCGCTCTACATGCATCTGCGGCCGTGTTGTTTTAACCCGAAAACTCCTGCGGACATGATTCTGGATATTTAATTGAGCGCGTGTTGTATGAATATCAAGTGCAGCGCGGCTGGAATGAATATCAAGAGTCTTCATACAACGTCTCCTCCTTTTTTATTTTATCATAAAAGCTAGTTCAGAAAGTCCATCAATGTGGGCTGGATAATCATCGCGCCCGTTGCCAAGGCCTGTTTATAAATTGTTTCGGAATACTTCATATCCATAATTACTTTTGCCTGGTCAATATCTTCCACATCCGAACGGGCAGCTTCATAACTGATTGCATCCAGCGAATAGCGGTTTTTCATGGTCTCAAGTTTTGTCGTTCTCGTACCGCATTCCACCATACAGGTGATAAGGCGGTCCTGTACGTTTGTCAGTGAAGTCAAATACGTAGAAATTTCTTCGTTTGGCGCTCCACTATTTAGGTCATTGACTAAATTAATCAATACGTTGAACATGTTGTCTTCTCCCGTTCCGACAACGTCAATGCCCGTAAAAGAAACGTCAAAATACATATTATATCCAATTTCAAACTGGATATCCTGCGTATGTTCTTCTCCATACGCGGATGTAACAAATTCAGCGCTCCCGATTAGTTGAGCCAATTCTTCGGGGTTCGCGGGAGTACCCGTCCAACTGACGATGCCGAGACCTTCTGCCGTAAGGTCGATCTGCCCGGCAGCAATGTCCGCATCAGTCACTTGCCTATGCGCAACTTCGCTTCCATGTGAATTATAGAACGTTATCGTATCCCCTTCTACTGCAATTCTATATTTCTCGTTTCCCGTGATCTCGCCCTTCCATTGCAGGGATGCATCCGCGCGTTCCCCTATTACCGCAGTGCTCGGCGTAGTAATAGAGCCTGCCGATGCGATTGCTCCTGCAATTTCATTTGCAGTTGCGGCTACCGGATCGGAATTTTCCCAGGTGATTGTTCCCAGGCCCTCCGCAGATAAATCGATCTTGCCGTCCTGGATTTCCTGTGCGCTGATCGTATGTGTTATCTGATTTCCGTCTGCTCCCGTAAATGTCAATGTATCTCCTGCTGCGCTGACCGAATATTTTTGGTAATCCGTCATACTGCCGGTCCACTGGAAATTCGAAGCATGATCCGTGTTCGCGATCTTTTTGCCAAGAATGACTGCATTTCCGGGCAGTGTGAGATCATATCCATTGTACAGTACGCCCGTCAACTTTCCCGCGCCGTCACGTATGGCTTCAAAAGGCGCGTTTGTTGTGTTGAAACCAGCAAACATATGTTTATCCCCAATCACGCCGTTGCATGTTTCAAGCAGATGCTCCATTAATTCCTCTATCTGCGTAGCAATATTTTTCTTATCGTCTTCATTGCGAACGCCAGCCGCTTCTGTGGTTAATTCCTTAATATTAACAATCGTTTGTTCCATTTCATTGATGGCGTTTTCTGTTTGCACCACCCATTTATTTGCCGCCGTTACATTCTTCTGGTACTGGTTCAATCTTCTTATTTGTTGTCTTGCTCCCAGACTATTGAACACACCGACCGGATCATCTGAAAGGTTGACGATTCTCCTGTTGCTTGAAAGCTGGCTATTATATTTACTAACACGCCCCAATCCGGCATTCAAATTCGTTAGCAGGTTATCTATCATCATGGAATTGGTAATTCTCATATGCGGCTCCTCCCTTTTCTCTTACGGATCGACTTCATTGGTTATGCCCTGCCAACAAGTCCCATTTTATTAATCAAATTATCAAGTTCTTCATCAATTGCCGATATAACCCTTGAGGCAGCATTGTAGGCATGCCCAAACCGGATAACGTCAGTCATTTCCTCGTCAAGGGATACATCGCTTATCGAACGCCTTTGCTGCTCCAAATGATTTACCATAACGGCCTGTCCCTGGTATGTGCTGTGTATATGATCCATTTCAACGCTGATATTGTTCAGTATATTTTTATAATATCCATCGATGCTGTCATCATTTCCGGATTCATTTTTCTTATTAATTAATCCGCACATTTCCAGTGCAATCCTGCCATTTCCTTTTTGTTCGTTTTCACTGCCATCCGCCGATACTTTCATATCCGATGCCGCTATATTATAAACGTCATTCATAATATCGTCGCTGATTCGGAAATTCTGCGCGGTAATTTTGCTGTAATCTTTTTCTCCGTTTTCATCCACCGGAACATGGAAGAAATCTATGCCCGTTTTGCTTTCCCCATTATCGCCATTCGGTATTGTATAGCCCTTCTCATGAATTTCGTTCATGTCGGCTGCGATCTTTTGGCACAATCCGTTTAACTGGTCAATTACGTAAGGAATACCAATTGAAGTCTTGGAGTTGCCATCGCGAATATCCATATAGCCTTTCAATGAGCCGCCCGTAATTCCAACCGTGCTGGTGGTTGGATTTCCCTGGCTGTCTTCCCAATAAACTCCATATAACTTCTGGCCGCCTTCTATGGGGTTTTCTATATCATCCACTGTAGCCATCTGCTTATAGTCAGCATGACGCACTAAATTTTTACCGTCGACCTGTACGATTAGCTGACCGTTAGTGTCTTCAAAAGTCTCAATGTCTATGAGGCCGGACAGAGTATCCAGAAGTGCATTTCTCTGGTCGCGCAAATCATTTGCTTTGGCGCCGGAGAGCTCAAACCCGTATATCTGTTCATTGAGTTGGGCAATTTCCCGGGCAATCGAATTTATTTCGTCAACGGTTATCCGGACGCTTTCATTTAAAGTATCCTGTTGTCCAACTAAATCGTTAAAATAATTATTAAGCGTATCGGTCATTACAATCGCTTTTTGCTGCACATTTAAACGAATCGCTTTATCTTCCGGCTGCTCCTGCAGTTCATACAGCGCATCATAAAAATCCGAAAATATTGCGGAAATTCCGGTAGACGTTTCAATTGCATCTAATTCATTGTTGAACAAAGCCTCAACATATTCAAAATATTGCTCTTTCGTCTGCCATTTCGATGTAACCGAATTTTCTTTGCGAAACTGATAATCCAGAAACGGATTCCGGATTTGTTCAACGCAAATTGTCGTAACACCGCGCCCAGAGGTTCCCTTGATGTCCGTCGCAATCAAGCTGGTGCCAATTGCCGGCGGCAGCGACGCTATGCTCAGTCTTTGCCGCGTGTATCCTTTTGTATCTACATTGGAAATATTATGCCCCGAAACGTCAAGCTGGTTCTGACTGATAAACAGACCAGTCTTAGCAATTTCCAATCCATAAAATGTTGATCTCATATTGTCTCACCTCATACCTGATTATCAATAATCGCTCTGTTTTCTGTATCGTCATTCGGAATCTCGCCGGAGCTGCCATATATATTGCTGACCTGCGGTTCCTTCAGCACTATATTGACCATATAATCCATATACTCCAAATGTAAATCAATCAAGCCCTTATTTTCATTGTTAATTTTCTTTTGTTCTGCAATCAGTGTCTTAAGTTCCCCGGCAGTCTCTTTCAGCGCACGGGTTTCACCTTCATCCGCATATCGTTCCATATCCGACAATGAAACGCTCTCATTCGGATCCACATCATTTTCTATTAAAATTTTGCGTGTAATCCGCATTCGTTCTTCTTCCAAATTTGAGATTTCAGACAGTAATTCCCATTCCTGTTTTACAATTTCACTTACCGCCTGTATATCCCCATCAATAATCGCCTGCTTTTTTTGCAATGAAATGTCGAATATTTTCTGGTAGATATTTTTTAAATTTTGCAGATTGTCAATCAACTCTTTTACCATTTACAACTCCTAAATATACATCAGAATTGCATCGGCTACCTGGTCTTCATAGACAACATAAGACCCATTCCGAACGTCATAGCGCATTTGTTCGATATTCGAAACCGCTGGGTTGGTATCCACTTCTTCCAGAACTGCTTTTGCCTTATTAAATATTTCAGCAAAGGAAACTGCTTCGTCTGAAATATCGATGTGGTCTTGCGGTGCCTCGGTAATATTGGGGGCAACATTTCTGTTGATTGTATTATAGTATTGTTTAATTCCATAAACTGAATTTGTTGCATCTATTTTCATATTTGCCGCTCCTTTTATTTACGCTTGGAAATATCTACATGCAAGCCGTCTGACCGATCAGATTTCAAACCATAGGACGCCTTCTTTTGTGGCGCCGGTTTGCTTTGCTTCGGCAGCACACTCCCCAGAGCCCGGGATAATGATTCTGAACATTTTCTGCACAGCCGCCCACTCTTGATAGGCGCTCCGCATTTCTCGCATGCAAGGGATCCATCCGCTACAACCATTTCCAATCGTCCATCCCGCAGGAAATGCAGGATCAGCTTTTCTTCAATTCCTGTTTCATTCGATATCTCTGCAACGGAAGCTCCTTGATTCTTATATAAGTATTCCTTAATTATTGTAAACTTTTCTTCCCTGTCTTTCATACAACGCGGGCATTCATTTCCCCCAGTCGATTGGAAGATCGTACCACAATATTTGCATTGTTTATATTGGAGCGCCATAGCTTATCCCTCCATTCATTTGTCAGCCTCTTATAGAATTTGCCGTACCATCCATTTCATCGGCCGTTGATAACGCCCTGGATGACAGTTGCATCGCCCTGCTTGCACGTATCAATTTTGAAAATTCATCCGCCAAATTTACGTTGGAACCTTCTACTACTTTTTGGATTACAGTGGTTTCCGCACCTGCTTGCTGTGCCGCGCCGGAGGAAGCCGAAGCAGCATATAGGTTGTCCGCTACTGCAAGCAACCCTTCCTGGTTCAGAAAGGTGAATATTCCAAGTCTCGCATAAGCTGGATTCTCTGTCCCGTCCGACAGATATCCCTCGGACGAAATATTTAATTCTGTTCCTTCCAGGCGAATTTTCTGGCCATTCTGGTCAAGAACATAGTACCCCTGGGAAGTCACCAGATACTCTCCATCCGCTTCGGAACTCTTCCTGAAACTGCCGTCCCGAGTATAATAGGTCTGCCCTTCCGGCGCTTGTACCATGAAGAATCCTTCCCCCTCCAGATAGCAATTCGTATCAATTCCTGTTTCGATATACTGCCCTTGTGTGAAAAGCCTTGTGGAACCCGAAACCAACGTTCCATGCCCTTTTAGCATATTTAGATCATCCTGCGGTTGTTCTACACGCTGCATATTCTGGTATAAGGCGTCTTTAAAATCTGTACGCGACGCTTTAAAGCCATTTGTATTAACATTTGCAAGATTGTTTGCAATTGTATCTAAACGTTGCTGCTGGGACGCAATCCCAAGAGCCGCCGTATAAGTTCCCTGCATCATACTCGTTACTCCTTAAAATCTTCCTATATCGTTTACGGTCTTCGACAGTGATTCATCCACCATCTTCAATATCCTCTGATTACTCTCATATAACCTATTGGTTGTCAGCATCTCGGCCATTTCGCGCCCAATATCCAAATTGGATCCCTCCAGCGCGCCTTGCACAACGTTGGGGTTCTGCATCACGGCAGGATTCTCTCCATTATAAGCATAATAAAGATTATCCCCAGTTTTTCTCAGGACGCCGTTATCATTAAATTGCACGATCCGCAGCCTTCCTACATTTTGTCCCTGGACAAATATATCGCCGCTGCTGTTAACTGTAAACTCCCCGGTTCCGACATTAATCCGTCCGCCATTTGCGCCTAAAACATAATACCCTTCTTGTGTCAGCAGGGTTCCATTTGCATCGACCTGAAAATTCCCGCTTCTGGTGTAGCGAACTCCTTCCGGCGTTTGAATACAGAAAAAGCCGTCTCCCGCTATTGCCATATCCGTTTGTATATCTGTTACTTCCATAGGACCCTGCGTAAAGTCAACAACAAGCTCATCAACATATACGCCGGTATTCTGGCCGCCAACATAGGTCGTCTGGTTTAAGATAGAAGGATCATTCAGGCGGTCCAGCAACAGATCTCCAAAAGAGCGAGAGATCACCTGGTCTTTTTTATACCCGGTCGTATCGACATTCGTAATATTATTAATAATAACATCCATTTTAGAACGCTGTGTCAGCATGCCGGTGCCGGCGATATAAAAACTTCTTAGCATATTGTCCTCCCGTTAGGTAACTCTACATATATTATCGGCGATTCTCATAAAAACTTTAGATGTGTCGAAATATCACTTTCCAGACAGCTTTATAATAAAACGAACTTCGCTTCGGGATATCCTGTATTTCTCTGCAATTTCATCTTCGTCTTCCCCGTTTTGGTAACATTCCATGACTTTTTTATGGAGGCTTTCGTCTTTCCAGTCAACTTCTCTTTCCCGCTCCTTTTCTTCCTGCTTCCCATCGCTTTCTATACGTTCTCTTTTGCTGGCATCCAGCGTGCTTTTTAGGTGTATATTGTCCGACAGGGCCTCCAGCTTTTCTGTTTTCAATCTGATCGTTTCATCCGTATGGCCAATGTATTCTTTCAGAGAATTTAGCATATCTTCCACCTCAAAATACAATAACATCACCTTTTTTTCTTGCTCTTCAAGTGCAGATCGATCTTTCCCATTTTGGGAGCCGGCTTTTTTGAACCCTTTAAAAATGAGGAATAATACGGCAACTACCATTCCGAAAATCATAAGTGCAAATAAAAAATATTCCGTTTCCATTTATATTGCTTCCTCCATTATATATTGATATCAATCGAACTTCCTAGGCCTTCTTGCGCTTCAATTTCCGCTTCCAGGTCATCCCCTGCTGCCATCCTGTCCTCCGGCTCTCTATGCGCATCCTGCATAGTCCGGGAATTTTGACTGTCCTGTCCTTCCTTTTCTCTGCGTATTCGTTCCTGCTCCGTTTCTTCTGTTTGGCTGACCGTTTTGTCATTGTGTTCCATCTGCGCTTTTTCCATCTCTGCGATGAAATCTTTTGCCTGCTGGACATTGCTGTTTTGGTCGGTCAGTTGTTTGGCATAATCGATAGATTTGTTTATCATAATTTGGCTGTCAATTCCACGTATCATAATTTTTTCGCCCTTTCATTTTATTCGCTTGTTACTTTTCCGGAATAAAACGGCATGCCGCTGTCAGAACGTCCTTTTTATCCTTATAGTAAGTCACGTATTCATTGTCATATGGGACGATATAACAAATTTTCCCGAAGAAAATTTTCACGCCTTTATAAATCGTTTCCAATACATGTACATTGCCATCTTTTGTTTCTTTTATCAATTCTTCCAATTCTGTCTTTTCCTGTTCCAACCGCTTCTTCTCTTCTTTCATTTTTGATAGGGAAATAACGAGTTCCAGCCGTGCTTTGCCGGCTATATTTGAATTCTGGTTATTCAGCGCCAGATTCATCCTTCCGATATTTGTGGATAACGCATTGATTTCAGGCTCCACCTCTTCCAGGCGTCTGCGCTTTTGGGCAAGCATGCCAATGTGGATTTCTGTTTGTATTCCGGCATCAGAGCCAATTCTTTTGGCAACGACATATTTCCCAGCGCTGACTTTCCCTCCAATTAACCGTCCCCGGCCTCCGGATACATCTACATATCCCTCGCTAACGACAGTGCTGTTAACGATTGTACCCGCAGTTACGTTTCCTTCGGCAGTAATTTTCATCCGTTCAATAAACAAAGCTGAGATATTTCCTTTTGCGGTTGCTTCGCCGCGGTCCGCCCCTTTGATGCCTCCCTTTGCTATGATATTCCCGCCGCTTTCAAGCGTGGCGGCTTCAACGAACCCGTGGACTATAATGTCCCCTGAACTTTTAATCATAAAACCCTGGTTAACGTTTCCTTTAATTACGATATCTCCATCAAATTCGATGTTGCCAACAGACATGTCAACATCCCCCTCAATGGTCACGTTTGGCAGAACAGTAATTCTTCCTCCGCGGATCGTTACCTCGCCGTCTATGGCTGAAAAAATTTCCGTCTTATCTTTAGAGATGCGGACGTTCTTGCCAACTTTGGGCAATGCAGCTTCTTTCCCCTTCATCGCCGGTAACGTTTTTCCGCAAACATTGATTCCCTCCACACCATGTGTAGCAAGAATGCGTTTCACCAATATCTGCCCATCGGTCACTTTTTCAAAAGTCAGCATATTTTTAAAATCTGCCCGTCCCTTTTCATCGTAGGTAATTTTTCCTCCAGAATTTTTATGGTTGAAATAATATTCCAAGCTTCCGTCTTCCCCGCGTTCAGGTTCACGTCCAGTTGCAATCAAAAATTTCTCGCCGTATAGTTTCCTGTCAAAAATTTCGTTCAGCTTATCTTCATCGACTCCATAGCTAACATGGTACTTTTGCTCTAAAACGGCCTTTGCATCTTCCCTGGAAAGTTTTTTTCCTCCTATATCCGGTGGCAATAAAGTCAGGTAAGCCTGCATTTGGTCGGCAGAGAGTTCCACACATAATTCCTCATCCAAAATTACTTCGTCCTGTGTCTCGGCAATTTTTTCTTCTGCGTGCCGTATGTTGGAAACCATTTCACTGATGACGTCAAAATAAGGATTCTCTAATTTTTTGCGTTTAATATATTGAATCATCCGATGTAGATTCATTTCGTTTTGATTAACGGCGGAGGGATCGATTGCAAGATACACTCCATCTTCCCGGTAATAGAGCCTGTATCCATTATTCTTTACAGGTGCTCCCAGTTCTTCTTGCCTCTTTTCCATGTCAATTTTTTCCATTTTCGCTACGCTCCGTCTGTGAAATTATTTGCCAAGCTACTCCTGATATTTCTTTTCATACATGTCAGCAATTTTACGAATTGCCGACCTGTGTATCTGTGAAATACGCGACTCAGTTAAATCCATTATGTGAGCTATGTCTTTTACCTTAAGCTCCTTAACATAATATAAATCCAAAACAATCCGCTCATTTTCAGGAAGTGTCCGCAGCAGTTCAACCAGTTCCTCATGCGTCTCTTTGCGCAGTATGTTTTCTTCCGGTGTTTGCCCGGCGCTGGATTTTTGATGCCTCAGCAAATCCGGTTCCGGATTTACAAACTCGGAACGATAGGTCACTTCGTTGATAATATCTTCAAAGTGCAGCAGGCTGTATTGATAGTCGTTGAAAAATATCTTTTTTACTTTTCCTGGTGAAATACCCAGCCGCTTTGCCACTTCTTCATACTCCGGAGGCCGCTGAAGTTCAAGAATCAAGTCGTCGTAAGCTTGCTTTACTTGTTTGATTTCTTTTCGCATATTGTTGGGAATCCAATCCTGTTGCCGCATATAATCGAGAATCGCCCCGCGGATCCTCCGCTGGGCATACGTCTCGAATTTAATATTGCGTTTGGGATCAAATTTTTGTACTGCATCCATTAATCCCAGGACTCCATTGCTGATTAAGTCATCGTAATCGCGAAAGGTCGTCTGGTACAGCGGGGACATCCTAAGAACAATTGCCTTTACCAAATATAGATAATTCTCAACTATTTGATTCCTGTTTTCTACAGTTGGATCTTTGATGTATGCGTCCCATAACTCCTTAGGCTCTCTTTCATGTTTCTTTGTCAACCAGTTTTACCTCCGCTGATGCCGCCCTGTTCTTCTTTCCGATTCACTTCCTTTTTGCCGCCTGCTGCATATAGATATATTTTCTGATACCCTTTTTCATAGGCTCCGGTAAGGCTACAAACCTTACTCCAACTTTAAACATCACATTTCCGGAGTCCGGAGGTATCACGCGTACGATTTCTCCTGTTAGGAGATACTGTTGATCTCCAAGTGTAAACTCAAAATAAAACACCTCGCCGCACGGATATGCCCCCCTGGAAAGGAACCCTAATCCCGTGTCCGAAATATCAACGCCATATAATTTTTGTTTCTTCTCTCCGTCCGGTTCGGTGAGATATAAATCAAAGGACTGTCTTAAACGAAATGATTCCCTGCGCTCATTTTTAACGGGCGCCTCCAACAGGACAATGCGTGTCATGGAAATCCCGTCAATAAAATCCTCTTTATATTTGACCTCCGCTTTCAAGAAATAGACGCTCGTGTCCATAAGGTAGATCGCCTCGATCTTCTTTCCGGCCATGCCGGCTTTTTCAAGTTCATTGGATATGTTGAGTACCCAAACCGAATTGCCTGAAATCTTTTCAACTTTCGTTTCTATCCTTCCGGTCTGCGTCAGTATCATAAGCAGGCCTCCGACTTTCAAATGTTGTTTCTTATCCAGCATTGCGGTTCCCTCTCCCTCTGATTAGCCGTAAAATAAAATTTTTTAATCCGCCTTCTTTTTTCTCCGGATGTGAATTGGTAATTCTGCTTGCAATTTGCTGGAATTGGTATGCTACGGCGCTTCCCGGATATTTTACGATATACGGAACCATAGCGGTGATGGCCTGCGGAACCCGTGAATCAAAAGGTATGAACCCAAGCATATCGACATCGCATTTTAAATATCTATGGACTACGTTCGAAAAATTGTGAAAAGTTTCCACTGCCTCTTTCTCGGAAGCCGCTTTATTTATAACGGCCGTTACATTGCCAACCGGCATCTCTTCACTGGCTGTCTTCAGCACGACATAACTGTCCAAAATAGATGTGGGCTCCGGCGTCGTGATAAGAATCGCCTGATCGCTGGCATGAATCATCTTCATAATATTGTCATTCATCCCGGCCCCGGTATCAAAAATGATATAGTCCATTTCCCGTTCAAGGATACCCAATTGTTCAATTATTTTTTCCATTTGATCGTCGCGCATTTTCACGAGTTCCGATACCCCGGATCCCCCGGAAATATACCAAACATTCGGATAGCACTCTTCCATTACATCTTCCAGCCGCTTTTCACCATGCACTATATGTTCAAGTGTATATTTCGCATTTTTCCCCAACATAATATTCACATTGGAAAAGCCAAAATCGCCGTCTATGATAATCACTTTTTTTCCGCATTTTGCCAGCGCAAGAGCGAAGTTAACTGAAAAGCATGTTTTTCCCACTCCCCCTTTGCCGCTTGTAACGCAAAAAATATTTGCTTTTTTAGCGGAATTATTGAATTCTGATCTTCTATTTCCTAACGACGCTTGTTTTGCAACGGCATCACGCAAGGTTCTTTCTTGTTCGCTCATACTATTTTCCCAATACTGTTTTTACGATTTCAGCGGTATCTACTACTTTGATATCATCCGGAACATTTTGCCCTATCGAAACATAGGAAAGAGGCATTCCGCTCATTTTTGCAATATAGAAAAACACTCCCCGATAGGCAGTTTCATCGATTTTCGTAACAATCACGTTGTACTTTTGTAGAAATTTATAGTTCTCGATTGTTTTCTCCAAAACCCGTGTTGAGGTTGAAGCTGAAAGCGTGACATAAATATCGTCAATCTTTCCGCTTCCCACGATTTTTTCAATATCTTTGCGGTATCCAAGATCATCCGACACCTTGCCGGCCGTATCAATCAAAATTACATCTTTATCCTGAAATGCTTTGATGGCATCGGAAATTTCGTCCGGTTTATACACGGTCAACAAATCTGTTTGCAGGATTTCACAATATGCTTTCAAATGTTCCTGCGCGGCTACGCGGAATGAATCCGTATTGATAACCCCGACATTCAGTTTCTCCTGATATACCAGCATGTAGGCCAGCTTCACCAATGTTGTCGTCTTGCCCACTCCTGTCGGCCCTACCAGCATAATTACCCTCTGTTTATATTTTGTATGCTCAATTGGCTGGGGTTTTCCCAACATATCTTTAAGCAAATTGGCGGCGACGTCACCGGCGTTTGCCTTTCGATTCACCACTACCGCCTCAGTTTGCGCGCAAATTTCTTCGGCGATTCCTGCACCGATGTCATTTTTTACCAGGTTTCGGTAAATGGCCATAACGTTTCTTGAATACCTTTTTTCGACCGGGCTTTCCGCATGATCTACGCGCTCTGAAAGCCTGGCGATCATTCCTTTTAATTCGTCCAAGCTTCCGGCCAATTCTGTATCATTTGTCGCGGTAGCTCCAGCATAATCAGCAGTAGGAAGCCTTTCCTGAGACAGCATGCTTTGAAAATTAGTTTTCACCGGCTTGTGTTCTTCATATCCTGCCACCACTTCGAATTCTTTTTTTGAAAACAGGCCTAAAATTCCTTTTTTCTTATTGACCTGTTTGCTGCTCATGATGACTGCATCCGGTCCAATTTCATCTTTGATAATTTCCATTGCCTGTGCCATGTTGTCCGCACGGAATTTCTTGAATTTCATCTTTTTTCCCTCTTCTTTCAAAATTTACAATCCTATTACGCCATCCGAAAAAACTTCTACATTGTTTTCCAGTTCGTTATATGACAATACAATCAGATCAGGAACCATCGTGCTCGTTATATTTTTGAACTGCCGCCTGACCAAGGGCGAGGTCAGTACAATAGGAGTTATTCCCAATTGATTCATTTTTTCTATCATTTCCTGTAAATGCCCATAAATCCGTTGCAGTTCATCCTGCGAAAGGGCTACATAAGTCCCCTGCTCCGTCTGTTTTGTCTTCTCTGCAATCAGGTTTTCCAGAGCCGGATCAAGCGTAATTACCCTTGCCTTATCGTTTGGGACAAAACGTTTTGATATAGCGCGCCGTAAACTTTTACGCGTATATTCAGTTAGGAGATCCGTATCGCGCACAACCTTGCCGCAATCAGCCAGCGTCTCTACTATCGTCCCCATATCCCGGATCGGAATATTCTCATCGAGCAGGTTGCTCAATACCTTTT
This sequence comes from Christensenella tenuis, assembly GCF_014287795.1. Classification (GTDB taxonomy): domain Bacteria; phylum Bacillota; class Clostridia; order Christensenellales; family Christensenellaceae; genus Christensenella; species Christensenella tenuis. The sequence continues at coordinate 20,201 of NZ_JACOON010000001.1, read as the reverse complement.
GAATTTCGCCTAGTGAAAAGAGCTTTGGAATCGCTTCTTCCACCAAGGCCGGCTGGGTTGCTTTCAGATTATCCACCAGCGTCTGCACCTGCTGGCGTGTCAGCAGTTCGGAAGCATGCCGCTTGATCGTTTCTGTCAGGTGAGTCGCAATCACCGACGGCGCGTCTACTGTCGTATAACCTAGAAGCTCAGCCTTTTCCCGCTCGCTTTCAGGAACCCAGACCGCCGGCAGTCCAAACGTAGGCTCGACTGTATCAATTCCCTGGATTTTTCCTTTCACTTCGTTTGTGCTCAGTGCGAGAACATGGTCCAGCATGACCTCGCCTTTCGCCACTTCAACGCCTTTGATTTTTATTACATATTCATTTGTTCCAAGCTGGATATTATCCCGTATCCTGATAACCGGAACAATAATTCCAAGGTCAATCGCACATTGCCTGCGAATCATAATGACCCTTTCAAGCAGGTCTCCGCCCTGGCTGGTATCCACCAGGGGAATCAGCCCATATCCCAGTTCAATCCCTATTAACTCTACTTGCAGCAGGGATGTGACGTTTTCCGGCTTTCTTTTTTCTTTTGCCGCGGCAATCGCTTTGTCTTCCTCAATTTTCGGCTGCACGGTCTTTTTATCGGCCCGGATCAGCACCAGGCCAATCGCAATAACCAGTCCGGCAATAACAAAAATGGGTGCTTTGGGCAGGCCTGGAATAAAACTAATACATATCAGCATGACCCCAAGTATCAAAAAAATATAAGGTTGGTTTGTAAATTGATTGATGAGGTCGCGTCCCAGGTTGTCTTTCGATGCCGATCTGGTTACGATAATACCGGTTGCCGTCGATACCATCAGCGCGGGGATTTGGCTTACAAGGCCATCGCCTATCGTTGCAATGGTATATGTCTGCAAAATTTCATCAAAAGGTACTCCCTCTCCGGACATAGCGCCAATAATCAGTCCGCCGACAATATTAATGACAGTAATAAGTATGCCGACAATAGCATCTCCCTTAACAAATTTGCTGGAACCGTCCATAGCGCCATAGAAGTCTGCTTCACGCGCAATTTTTTCGCGCCGTTCTTTTGCCTGCTGTTCATTGATCAGTCCTGAATTCAGATCGGCGTCAATCGCCATTTGTTTTCCGGGCATAGCGTCCAGCGTAAACCTTGCCGACACTTCCGCAACGCGCTCCGCCCCTTTTGTAATGACGACAAATTGTATGACAATAATAATGAGGAATATAATAATTCCAACAATCAGATTGCCCCCGGTTGCAAAGCTGCCGAATGCTTCAATCACGCTGCCTGCGTCTCCTCCATTCCCCAGAATCAGCCGTGTGGAGGCAATATTCAGCCCCAGTCGGAACAGCGTTAAAATCAACAGTAAAGATGGAAACGCAGCGAAGTCAAGCGCTTCATGTACATAAAGCGTCATCATCAGCACAAGTAAGGAAACAGATATATTAATTACCAGCAAAACATCCAGCATAGTGGGGGGCAGCGGTAATATAATAAGCAATACAACGATTAAAACTACGCCTGCGATTAATGTATCTTTTACTTTCATCCAAAACCTCTATTTACCGGGATACCGTTTTTATTTCCGTCGGCATCAGCCATGTCTTTTTTTATATACCTGAGCAAGAATTTCAGCCACAACCTGATACATCTCAACAGGTATTTGTTCGCCGATTTCGCACATTACATACAAGCTGCGTGCCAAAGGCTTATTCTCAACCATTTCAATTTTATGTTCCGCCGCAATCTCTTTAATTTTCTGGGCAATCATATCTTTCCCTTTGGCCACCACGATTGGAGCGCTGCTTTTTTCTTCGTCATATCGCAGCGCAATTGCATAATGCGTTGGGTTCGTAATAATTACATCCGCATCCGGAACATCCTGCATCATGCGCATCATAGCCATCTGCCGCTGCTTCTGCCGGATTTTCCCTTTGATTTGCGGATCTCCTTCCTGCTGCTTCATCTCCATACGCACTTCATATTTTGTCATCATGAGGTCTTTCTCATATTTTCTCCGCTGAAACATAAAGTCCAACAGTGCAATCGCCGAAAGGAACAGCATAATCTTGAATCCGGCGTTGAAAATTAATTCCGCCACCTCCAGAATCGTAGAGGTCAGGCTGGGCGACAACATCATGGAAAACGCCGGCAAATCCGCCTGGATTTCCGTATAAATGACTACGCCGATCACTACTATCTTCAGAATTGCTTTCAGGAGTTCAAATAACGTTCTCCCGGAAAACATCCGTTTAAATCCTTCCGCAATATTAAGCCGGCTCATTTTAGGTTCCAGGGCTTTTGTGCTAAACAAAAATCCCGTCTGGATAATATTAAGCAATACCGCCCCCAGCACCGCTATTGCCAGGATGGGCAACATGATTTGCAGGAAGCCAAATATCATTTCCTGCATCACCGGGCCAATGTTGTCTGCATTGAGCACTTCATTTGTCAAGTATTGCCCTGACAGGAACGACGCGGAAAAATTCATGATGTTCCCTGCAATCATCGGCGTTAAAACTTTCAGTGCGCCGAACATAATGAATAACGAGCCGGTCATTACCAGCTCCATACTCTTGAGCACCTGTCCGCGTTCCCTTGCGTCTTGCCGTCGCTTAGGGGTAGCGCTTTCGGTCTTTTCACCAGTACTGTTGTCAGCCATACGTTATCTATCCTGTCAGTGTTGCAAACATCTGTTCCAATCCCGCAAACATTTGTTCAAATAATTGCGGCATATAATTCACATATACCGGTATCAGGGCAAGGAGCACGAGAAAACCAAGTATAATCTTTACCGGTATTCCGATGGAAAAAGCGTTCATCTGCGGAACCATCCTCATCAGAATGCCAAAACACGCCTCCCCCAGCAGTCCAGCTCCTATGATCGGCATTGCCACAATAACGGCGAGCAGGAATACTTCGACAAACAATTGAAGCGCAACCCATCCTATCTGGGGGTTAAACGTCACGCCTCCAATGGGAATCTGCTCAATCGTCAGCGCCATAATCCGTAGCAATTGCTCATATCCCCTGACTGCAAAAAAAACGAGCAGCATGATAATATTCAGGAAATTCCCAATCATTGGTATGCTCAGGTTGCTTTGAACGTCAAAAACATTGACCATACCAAACCCCATTTGCATATCAATCATTTGCCCCGCGGTAAAGGCCAGCATCTGAAAAAACAGGTTCAACACATAGGCCAATACGATGCCAAACAGCAATTCCTTGACACACAGCAGAATGAAGAGGAGAATATCCCCTCCATAATCAAACGCGGCCATCTGTTCGGTGATTTGGGGGGCAGACATAAAGAACAATACGGCAATGCAGGCACAATAACCAATCTTCACAATATTGGGAATATTCGTTCTGCCAAAAATCGGAGATGAAAAAATCAACCCCGAAATCCGTAAAAACAGGAGCAAAAAGAACTCCCAATTATTGATAAAGGTATCAAAAAAATCTATCATACGCGTTTGGCTCTTTAAGTAATCATGACTGCATATTCATAAATTCTGCTTGCAAATTCTGTCAGGTTGTTCAGCATCATCCCTCCAAAAATCAACAGTGCCACTAAGATTCCGATGATCTTAGGGACAAATGTCAGAGTCTGTTCGTTAATTTGTGTTGCGGCTTGGAAAATCGATATGATGATACCGATTATCAAGCCGATTAGTATCGGAGGCAAAGCAACTGTTAAAATCGTACTAATTGCATCCTGCATTACAGTAATGATCGTTGCCTGATCGATTTTGACCACTCCCTCGCTGTATAGTATTGAAAACTGTTATATTCCCGGCTATGTGAACGTATTGAAGGTTGCCAAAAGCGTTTGCATCGTCAGCGTCCACCCGTCAACCAAAATAAATAATAATACTTTGAATGGCAGCGAGATCACAATCGGCGGCAGCATCATCATACCCATAGCCATAAGCGTGCTGGATACCACCATATCAATCACAATAAATGGGATATATATAAAGAAGCCAATCATAAACCCCCGCTTGAGCTCGCTTGTAATAAATGCGGGCATAATTGTTGTAATTGGCACCTCATCAATAGACTCGGCATCCGTTACATTGGAAAATTCCATGAACATATTCAGGTCTTCTTTATAGGTCTGCATCAACATAAATTCACGGATCGGCTCTTCTGCCGCATCGGCCGCTTCTTCAAATGTAATCTCCTGAGCGATATAGGGATCGATCGCTTCTGTTTTAATCTGCCCGAACACTGGAGACATAATGAAAAATGTTAAAAACAGCGCCAATCCAATCATGACCTGATTTGGAGGCATCTGCTGCAGCCCCAGTGCATTCCGCGTGAACGACAAAACGATTACAATTCTTGTAAATCCTGTAAACATCAACAAAATTGATGGCGCGATTGCAAGAATTGTAAGAAGACCTACGATCTGCAAGCTGGTTGACCGGCTCCCAACCAGTTGAGCAATAGGGCCGCCTCCTGAGTCAACCGTATCCCCTTCTTCTGTTTGTGCAGCGGAACATCCGGAAAAAACAATCAATACCGCCAACAAAACGACAATTAAAATAACCAGTTTTGCTGCTGCTTTTTTCTTCAATCTCATATACTCCTTAATGATATCTGGATGCCGTTTCTTTATTTTTTCTCATTTTCCTGTTCCTCTAGCTTCTGTCTTAGCTCCGTATCGAAGGATGCCGTTTCTTTATTTTTTCTCATGCTTTTCGGCAAATAGCTCTGCAAAACAATTTTCATACACTTTTTAAATCGTTCCGTAAACGTTCCTTGTCTTGTATCCTCTCCGCATTCCCCGGGCTGTTGCTGTTCATCTGCCGGTTCGTCCGGCGATGGTTCAGCGGTTTCATCAGCCGCTGTTTCCTTAACAACATCAACCGCTATATCAACGGAATCGATGCATTTTATGTCCTGCGCAGTTGTGCCGATTAAGTAATGCCTGCCTTTGAATTCAACAACCATGATTGTTTTATCCCGGTCAATCGCGATTCTGTCAACAACCGCTACCAAATGTCCAAGTTCGGCATTCTTTTTCCTTGTTCCCCTGCCCGTCGAAGAGGTTGTGCTTCTCATTCCTTTTCGAAGGGATTTCCTAGCAATAAACTTGGTCAGAAAATATGCCGCGATAATAATAAGGACCAGATAGAGGATGATCAACAGCACGTTGGAAACATCGATTCCGGGCGCAAACGCTACTTTACTTTCGTCCACCATTCACCTTACCCGTCTCTGTCTTTATAAGGACATGCGCATGACTTCGTTATAGGCATCCAGTACTTTATTGCGGATCTGGATAACCATATTAAGCGAAAGCTCCGCTTTCGTTCCGTCAATCATGACCTTGGCAATGTCATCTACTTCGCCTGACAGCAATGCCTGAGTTCCCTCTTGCGAAACGGCCTGCAAATTATCTGCCTGTCCGATTGCGTCAGACAACATATTCTGGAAGCTGACATTACCTGTTTCCGCTTCATTAGCGGTTTTAACAGGTACTTTATTTGCCTGATAAATTTCAGATGGTGATATAATTGATGTAATATTACTCATTTTTCATTGTTCCTCCGGTTACTTTCCAATTTCAAGGGCATTCATCGCCATACTTTTCGTAGAATTCAAAACCGTGATATTTGCCTCATAAGAACGCGTCGCAGACATCATATCTACCATTTCCCGCGCCAGGTCTACATTTGGCATACGCACATACCCAAACTCATCGGCGTCCGGATGTGTCGGATTATAATCCAACTTGAATGCAGAAGGATCTTCCAATATTTCTGTTACACGCACTCCGCTTCCGGCATTTCCGGCCAAGGATTGGTTGAGCTGTTCGGAAAAAGATGCCTTTTCTTTTTCCTGAAAAATTACATATCTGCGCCGGTAGGGTTCTCCCTCCGCTGTCCTTGTCGTATTGATGTTTGCTACATTTTCTGCGACTACATCCATTCTGAGCCGCTGGGCTGTCAGGGCCGAACCTGAAATATCGAGTGAAGATAAAAAAGCCATATGTTTCCCTCCTTACTGTCCTTTGATCGCCATACGCAATTGGGTAAATTGACCATTGATTTTCCGCATCAAAGTATTGTAGTAAATCACATTTTTTGCAAAATCGGTCATTTCTTGATCGATATCCACATTATTTCCATCCATCCTATATGTTGTGTCTGCTTTGGGAACAACGACCCCCTGCACTCCATCCGCGTCACCCGTCCCGCCGATGGGCATATGGGTTTCGCGGGTCTGTTTAAATTGAAAGTCATCGTCGCCAAGCGCTTGTTTATATAGTTCCTCAAATTCTACTCCGGAAGCTTTAAAGTCCGGAGTATCATTATTTGCTACATTGTTTAAAATCGTTTCATTCCTGAGCCAAGAGGCCGCAATACCGTTTTCCAGTCCTTTTAAGCTATCGAACATTCCCATTTATATCGCCTCCTTAAAACTGCAATGCACTTTTTGCTTATTGTTCAAAATCCCCCGGCATCTGGAATGATGAACGTTCCAGAAGGTGATCTATTACCGATACCAAGTGTCCAATTTCCGGCTTTGAAAGCTGCTCATCCGCGCCAATTTCCTTCCCTTTGATCCGCATCTCGTCGTTGATCAGCGATGAGAAAATAATAACCGGGATCGTCTTTAAAAACTGATCGGTTTTTGTTAATTTAGTCAGGTGATGACCATCCATCTGCGGCATCTCAATATCCGTAATCATACAGGCCACCTTTTCCCTGATGGGAATATTTTGTTCTTCGCATTCTTTCTTCACAGACGTTAAATAGTCCCATGCTTCTTTCCCGTTATCTTTTTTCTCAGTATTTGTATAGCCTGCTTTATGCAGCGCTTCCAATATCATCGATGAAAGCAGCATCGAATCTTCTACAATCAATATTGGCCTTTCATCCCGCGGGCGTTCCCCCAGTTCATCAATTTCAGATAATTGAATCCCCGTCTCGGGAGCAATGTCCGCAACAATCTTTTCAAAATCCAGTATGGTAATCAAGCGATTCTCAAACTCTGCCAGTCCGGTAACAATCCCTTCTTGTCCGCCGTAAATCGTTTTGTCCGGCTTTTGGATCGCCTGCCACGAAATCCGGTCGATTCCTTCCACCGTATCAACCCGAAAAGCGATATGCATATTGTTAAAATTAGCTACTATGAATAAATCTTTAGAACTTTCGTGTTCGCTTTCCATGTTCAGATACTGCGGCAAATTAATGACGGTAATTAGAGTATTGCGCGGTTTAAATACGCCTTCAATTGCCGGATGAACATGCGGCATGGGTTTTACTTCCGCCGAATTCATAATCTCCCGGATTTTTGCGACATTAATTCCAAATGTATTATTTGAAATGGTAAATTCCATAATTTCGATTTCATTTGTTCCTGTTTCCAAAAGGATATCTTGTTTATTCTCCCGGCTCATTTTCTTCTCCTTACTCTACTCATCTATTTGCATAACAGCTAAAATTATTATCCATTTTTGCTTTTCAGGTAGGTCCCAAACGCACCGTCTTCGCGCTTTATATGGTTTAACAGCCACATGCCTACTTTCGAATTCAGTTTGCCCACAAGCCCTATGGAAGCGCCGTCAGTACGATATTCTTTAATCAGCTCATTCACCGTCAGCTTGAAATTCTCATGATAATTTTTATGTTTTATCCTCTCCGGATAATTGTATTGCGCGTGCATTTTCTCTTCGTCTCCAAAATGCTTTGCAATGTAATTATTGAGAAAATGAAGCATTTTTTCGATTTCCTGCCGGCCCGTTCCTTTTGCGCAGGCGTCAGCCAACCGGTTCATCGCGTCGAATATTTCCCTGTGCTGTGAATCAATTACAGCGATCCCCGTTTCCAAATCTTTTGTAAAAACATATGCCATATCTTTTCCCTCCGATCATGCCTGTGATTTTTCACTCATTGCTGACAGGTTTTCCCATGTTTCATTCATCATGTCTACGCATTCAAAATATTTCTGCGAGATAATGTTAACAGGTATTCCCAATTCTTCAGCATTGTTTGACATACCGATCCAGTTGCCTTGTTCATAGTACAAGACAAGGCTGTATAAAAGTCCTGCCCTGCCTTCCTGTTTCAACAAAGCGTCTATGATATATTCTGATATACTCAATTCTTTCAGTGCTTCCGCAAGCGGAACATCAAGAAGGGAACCCAGCGTTGAGAACATTCCCATGAGGTATGCTTCTGATTTTGAAATCGGCATATCCTTTGCAAGCGGTAAGAGCTCAGCGCAAAAGTTTGCTCTCATAAACGATATTTTTATAAATTCTGACGGAAGTTCGCTGTCCGGCTGAAAACTAAGTAAATAAATCCATTGACGCAGCTGCCCCAGGCCCAAAATCACCAGCGCCTGCTGAACCGATTCTACTTTATTGCGCAAGGCAAAATAAGAAGAATTTACCAGTTTCAAAAGCGCATATGTCAATGTAACATCGCGCGAAATCAAATTCTCGATTTCATTGAAGTCAACTTCATCCTTTGTGATTGCTATCATTAATTGGAAAAAGTTGCTTTGAAGATGCTGCATCCGATGTACTTTTTCCGGAAGAATCGTGCCAATATAGCTGCCCTGCATATATTGAACGCCTATTTTTTTTGCAAGATCATACGTTTCTATATCCTCGATATTATAAGCTACAATTTCTTTTCCCAGTCCCTTCGCTATTTCAGCTACACTTTCTTTCGGAACGGTCTTCCGTTTGAAATTCAGCTTGATTATGTCAATGCTGTCCAGTGCAGAAAGGTATCTGCCGTTGAACTCAAAACCTTTCAATGCAATTTTATAATTCTGCTTGCGGTACTTCTGGATCAACTTCATCGCAAGCGGGTTCAGCAATACGTCCTCTTCAATCTGGATGACAAGTTTCTCAGCATCAAATATTTGCGGCACATTACGAAACAGCAGGCCTGGCGTGAAATTAATGTAAGCGGTTTTTCCTTCCAAAAATCCGTCGTCTTTAAACTGCATCAGAAGGGTTTCGATTGCATTCGCCGCAGCAGAGTCTTCCACAAGATTATTTCCACCTTCTTCTACATATAAAATCTCATATGCGCACAGGTCATTCTTCGCATCATGTATGGGCTGCTTAACGATATAAGATTGTGTTTGCATTATTGGTCACTCCCTTTCCATTCAAACTTCCGTTTCCAGTCCCGCATATCGCAGAACACGGTCTACATAATCCCTTACCGATTGGGGAATTGTCAGGTATTCGGCACTGGAACTGCTCGTAACATTCCTCTTTGCAATATTTCCCGGCCCGGTATTATAGGCAGCCAACGCAAGCTTCAGATCGCCATTATAGGTTTTTAAATGCCTGGCGATCTCGTCAACGCCGCAGAATATATTTTGCCGCGGATCAAACGGATCCGTAACTCCATATTCTTCAGCATTTTCCGGCATAATCTGGATCAACCCCATTGCTCCCGCACTCGAAACACAATCCGGGTTGTAGTCGGATTCAGCTTTGATAACCCCCATAATTACATTCACTGGAATCCCATAGGCTTCCGATGCATCTTCAATAATATCCATATAGGGCGCAGCTTTTTCCAACATGCCATCGCCAGTATCAACCGCCGCTGTATATTGTCCGCTGCTTCCATAGGCATTCAGTACCTCCGGCATTCCGCATTTGCTGCAATACCGGCCTGTTGATGCAATATTCCCTGAAGATAAATACTCGCTGCCAAGGGTTCCCGCTGCAGCCGCCGTTGACGATTCCGCATTATTATCCTGATTCAGCGTTTGATTTAAAATTGATTGGAATGCAGCGTTTTTCGATGAAGCTATGCTGTCAATCCTTGTCTGTATTTCCGCTACGCGCGCTTGTACGCTTTCTATTCCCACGTATATCTTCCCCTTTACCGCTTTTTCCTGTAAATCGACGGTTGCACATACTCAAAATTTGTATGGTGTTTAAGCAAGGTCTCCGACAGTCCTATGAACAAATACCCTCCGGGCATAAGCGCATCATAAAACCGCTGCGTTAATTTATTGATTGTATTGGCATCAAAATATATCATTACATTCCTGCAAAATATAATATGAAACTTCCTTTTAAACCGGAAAACAGGTTCCATTAAGTTAAATTTGCGGAAAATAATTTCCTGCTTAATTTTAGGTTTTACTTCAAATTCATCTCCGCCAAGATGCTTGAAATATGCTTTTTGCCAATTCGGAGGCATTCTCGTCATGCGGTCGTCATGATAGACCCCTTTTTGTGCAATATTAAGCACTTTATCCGAAATATCCGTCGCCAATATCCGCTTGTCCAAATCCGTTCGCCTTCCCTGGAAATATTCATCCAGAAACATCGCGATCGTATACGGTTCTTCACCGGAAGAGCAGCCCGCGCTCCAAATATTGAGGTTGCCATCCCGAATCGTTGGCAATATCTCATTGAGAGCAACCTTTTTCATAAATTCAATGTGTTGTTCTTCACGGTAAAAATATGTGAAATTTGTCGTCAGCTTTGTTACAACCAAAGACAGGTCTTCCCCTGTCTTATCCTTTTCCAGATGATCAATAAATTCTGTAAAGCTCTTAAAGCCTTTCGCTGATAATGTATTGGAAAGACGGCCCTCAATCAGAGTTTTTTTCTCACTCAGATTGATTCCAAATTTCCCATACATGAAATCTCTTAATCTGCAAAATTCTCTCTCGTTTAAATCCATTGCTCCCGCCTTTAAAGATACATATCGACGAGTAATCCCCGGATATCGTCGATATCATCCAGTAAATCTATATTTTCCTTTTCTTCGTCCAGGAGTTTTCTGGTCATACTGTCCAGTTTTTCATTGACAGTTTTAATCATCGCAAAAATTTTACTCCTGCCGTTTACCCCAATTTTTCCTTCCTTGTGAAAAGCAAACCCATTGCTAACCGTTTCATGGAGCAACTGGGTAATCATCTCCCTATACTTTTGCATCTCGCCCATGTCGGCACGCTCAGCCAGGCGCTTACCCTGAGCCTCAATCGTCCGAACCAATTCGCGTATCTGCTTTTCGTACACGGATTTTGATTCCGCAGTGAGCTTGCTTCTGAAAACGAGCTCTGTTTCAGGGAAATTAACGTTTTCGTCAATATCATTTCTTGATAACGACTCAATGGGCATATTGTTGACATTCTGTATCTTCATGGAATCATTTGCCTATCTCAGTTTATTTAATATAGTGCCTTCCGGTTCATACATCTGCGTATTGCTATATGCGCCCAGCGTTTCCCGGCTTTGCTTATTAGACCTCATTTTCCCTTTATATTGCTCGAGGGCGTCTTCCATCTTTCTCTTGCTTCTCTTTTCTATCTCATCAATTTGTTTCAGAAGCTCGTGGCACAGCCATTCCTGTTTTCTCTCTGCCTCCGTTATTTCACTGTCTTGAAGCGTATTAAGCAAATCGGTGACTTCGGATATTTGGGGAATAAGTATGCCGCGTTTTTCAACATCCCTTGCCATTTGCGGGTACGCTTCATCGATATTTCCGATCGTATTTAAGCACTCCTCAATATGTTCTGTCAGCGCTAAAAACTCTTGTAAATATGCCGCATTTTGTTTCCACAGCGTAACCCGGTCTTTCATACAAAATCTCCTCATTCTTCGTTTTGCGTATATATATCGCTTTCTGCTTTCACCTTAATCTCGTTCCACGCTTCATACAGCAATGTCATCATCTCTATCACTGGATCAACCCGTTCCATATCTTTGGTGATATTTGCCTGCACAATTTCGTCCAGCATGAACTGGTAAAGTTCCAGCAGGTTTTCCGATATGGATATCGAAAGATTCAAACTGCCAACTAATTCGAGGATAATATCTTCCGCCTTTTGGAAACATTCGGATACTTTATCAAGTTCATTGTTCTCTTTGTGAATTTTCGCTAATTTAAGCTGCTTAATGCAGCCTTCATACAGCATAATAATTAAATCAATCGGGCTGGCCATCGTAATATAATCGCGTTTATACTGGTCCTGCAAATTAGCCGTTGCATAAAAAGCCATACTATCCACCTTCTTTCAAAAGAGCTAAGGAGGCACGCATTTATGAACGCGCCTCCCTCATACCGCGCTTTATTACAACGCAGACAACTGCTGCGCGAGCCACGTGCTTTGTGACTGGTATTGCGACAGGAGCGTTTCCATTTGCGCATACTGGATATACAAGCGCTCCTGTTCCTCATACATTTTCGCAATTAGATCGTTCATCGAATCATTGGTATCATCTATTTGCTGATTTGTATTCTTCAGGTTCTTCCCTTGAATCGTACTTTTGAAATCAGACATCTGGTCGAAAAGCCGCGAAACCAGCCCCGACTCCTGGTACTCCGTCAAATCATCAACGGCGTCTGAGGTTCCCGCCATTACTTTTGCGACAGCATCAGGATCCTTCTGCAACATCTCCCGGAATTTATCTTCATCAAAAGTAATTTGTCCTCCGTATTGCCCTTGGGAATATTTACTGGTATTAAAGCCGATATCATAAGCGGAAAGGCCGCTGCCTTCGACTACTGAAAAGAAATTGGACCGCAGTTTAGACAATAAATTTTTAATTGTATTGTCATTCCTGAGAATTCCTTTTTTTGCTTCAGTCTCCCATTTTTCAATATCCTCTTGAGATAAATCCGCTTTCTCATCCTGGGTTAACGGAGAATAATCGTAATCCATTTCTTCAATGGTAAGCGCATACAGCTCCTGCGTGAGCTTATTATATTCGCTGACGAATTGGGTTACTTTCTCGACAACCTGATCGATGTCCTGTTCAACCGTGAAGGTTGCCGGTCCCAAATTATCCCTGTTATTCTCCGCATCAAAATCCGCCTTCAGGGTGAATTGTATACCGTCCAGCGTGAACGTATTCGAAGACTGTGAAATCGTTTCGCCATCAATCACAATGGTTGCATCGCTTCCACGCGCCTCTCCTTCCGCGACGCCAAAGAAAGAATCCGCGCCGCCAAACGCATTTGCCCCATCCTTGTTTCCAACTGTGACGACCGCATTTCTTCCGGTCTCGCTGCTTGTAAATACAAACGAATCGGTGATTTGGCTATACGTCAGTTTTGCCTTTGCATCTTCATTACTGTTCACCTCGTTCATCATTGTCTGCAATGAATCCGTGGTCTTAAAGGAAAAATCCACACCGTTGACCGTAAAGCTGAATTTGCCATCCTTATCCAGCTGAAGGTCAATTCCCATTTTTGCAGCTGCCGTAGCAATCGTATCTGTGCTGCGGTCTATTGTCTGATACTTTGTTGTAGTGTCCTCAATAATTCCTGTAATACCATCTTCACCAAAAAAATTACTGCCGCCAATATTTTTGGTTGTTATTTCCGTTCCGCTTCCAGTCACATCGCTGCGCAGCATAAACCTGTCTTTATCCTGGTCATACGCCATGGTGACTTTCGCATCAGGATCATCATTCACAGCGTCAAGAACGTCTTTTAGCGTAGTGTCCTTGCCAAACCGGAATTCTTTTCCATTGATTGAGAAAGATACGCCTCCATCTGCACCGCCGAGTTTTTTGCCTGTAGCGTCGGCTATTTCGGCTAAAGTCATATTTTCATGAATAAGGCTCTTTGGCGTGATTGAGGTGTCCTTGATTCCAAATGCCCCGTCTTTTCCAAACACATCCGGACCGGCAACATTCTTAAATTCTTATTTCCAGATGGGTAACGAAATCATAAACTAAATTATCGTCAAAATTAAAATCATCCTTTAAATTATCCGATATATAGTACAAATTCTTTTCAAGGTCGCCGCAATAAAGGTAAAAAGGCGCGTCTGGCAGCGCAACAGACTGAAAAAAAGACTCGGCGTCAAAATAGCATTTCTCTATAAATGTGCCGAATGACGTCTGCGGCTTTTCGGCTATGCTCCTTGCCCCATAACTGCGCCGTTTTGTTTCCCGCGGCACGCCTGTCATCGGCTCTTCCTGGCTATAGTAGCTGAATTTATCTTCATACATACATTCATCAGCCGCTTTAAATAGCTGCTCAAAACCCACTTCGCCGCCGTCGGCCCAAGCGCTTCCAATCGATAAGCTTATGTTTTCCGCCCGTATCTTTTTTTTCAATTGGGAAACGGTTTGGTTAAACTCCCGTTCCTCCTTCCCATCCTCGAGAATGATAAATTCATCTCCCCCGACGCGGTAAACCTTTCCCGGAAATAAGCCGGCTAATGTTTGGTATGCCCGCACAATCAGTTTATCTCCGCTGGCATGCCCGAGCATGTCGTTCACTTTTTTTAACCCAATAACGTCGCAATAGATCACGCCCCGGCCCTTCTGCCGTTTGTCCTCTTTTTTAAGGTGCGCGTTCAGTGCATTGCGGTTGAGCGCCCCCGTCAATTGATCGTGAAAGCTGAGATATTCCAAATTTTCTACCAAATTACGCCGCTGTATAATCGAAACAATAAAATGAGACATCATCCGTCCAACAAGCGCAATATTTTTCGCCTTTTTGTCCGGCGGGTCATCGACGCGCAGGAATCCGCTGATTTCGCCATTATACAGCAGGGGAATGAACACCATGCAGCTCACCCCTTCCGGAGCTAAATAGCTGTAAAATTCCGGCATCTTTCGCTTTATGATTTCCATATCCTTCAGGATCACCGGCTCATTGTGCACAAATTTTCGTTTCCATTCCTTTATATATTCCAGAAAGTCTATTTGAAACGGAGCCTTGACCGGGCATATTCCATTTTCAAAATCCCAGCAATAAGTATGATAGAGCCAGTTGTTGTTTCGGATTTCATAGATAGATGCGCTTTTGCATCCCTTATATTGTCCCATATATTGAAGCATAAAATTCATGGATTCATTTGGTGTGGAAGCAGAATGCGTCATTGTCAGGCAGGAATTGATAAAAACTTCATCCCGGATCATTTCATTTACGCTTCTGTTCTCCTGCTCGTTTAATGTTAAATCTATCGCGATCTCAATTCGGATTTTTCTGCCTTCATAACAATACATGGTATCTTTTAATTTAAAAGAGCGCTTTAAGTAGGGATTATGGTATACCCACTCGTAAAATTCCCCCACTTTCAGCTTCGGATTTGTGCAAAAATAACAAGGCAAAGAAAACCTGCTGATAAGGCTATAGCATTTCTGCTTCTTATATTCTTCTTCCGTTATTTGGAAACTGTCACGCGCTGCTTTATTCATATAAATGATATCGTAAGTTTCCATGTCGGAAGCATAAACGATTTCATTGAAGTTTTCAAACATCTCCCATGGTGCGCGCTCATTCATTTCTCCATTCCCCCCCTCCATCAAGTACAGCAATCATATTTATGTATGAAGGAAACACCGTTCTTTTCACTTGTGCTTGTATATCAATAAAATGCCTTTTATTGATATATCGTATAGAACAATAAAAAATTTAATTATAAATATTTCACTGGCCAAAACATTCAAAAACACCCTTCCTTTATGAGGGAAGGGTATTTTCCAAGGGCAAATTTCACTTTATTTTGGTATTTCTCCATTCCCTGCTGTTTCTTCTTTGGACGCTTCCTCCTGTTCTTCGTCAGCCGGTTTCCATGCCTCTCCGAACTCCGTATCGCGGAATAACGCGGCAAGCCCCGTGATTTGTTTCAGCCTTAAAATCTCATCCTTCTCCATGCCCAAATGTTTTGAAATCCACGCGTCGGATCGTCCTATTTCATGCAGTTCCCGGATGATATTGCTCATCAGGTCCACATCGTGGCTTCCTCTCGCCCGGTTATGCCGGATGGTGCTCGCCATTCGTTTGGAAAGCGGTTTATCGATGACGGAAACGGGAAGTATTCCGTTTTCGCGCTCATAGATATCCGGATAATTCAGCATAATCTGGTAGCGGTGGAAGCCGTCTACAATAACGTAAACATCCCTGCTTTTTGCATAGTAGCATACGATCGGCATCGTATAACCGTCTTCCTTTATGCTGTCATATAGAAGCTTCATTTCCGGCGGCGCTACTTTGTTGGGATTGTATGTATTTGCAACTACTTTTTCAACCGGTACTCCAATCACATGATATACCGGGCTTTTAAATGATTTACCGCTCATCTCTCCTACTCCTGTTGTCGCTCTGTTTCCACACTGGAATGTGCTTTTTAGATTCTTTTCACTGGAGTTCGAAGGCTGTGTCAGCCGTTCTGTTCATTGATAAAGTCCAAATACCGTTTTCGAATCGTTTCAATCCTCCGTTGTTCCGTCCGGGAAAGGCCAAATCCCATAAACCGGCACATATGGTCGTTTTTCAAAATGCAAAAACACATTCTTTTCCAGCTTGGAATGTCTTTCGTGCTTTTGATATTGTCCGTGTTGTCCGGTATCTTTCCCCGGAAGACAACCCGCGTCTTTTTGTCCAGCGTATAATTTGAAACGCCGTTTCTCCTGATGTCATATCCATGTTCCAGCAGTTCCTGGATCGTTTGTTCAGATAGTCCTCCGCCTGTTTTGTGCCAAAATTCAATGGATGTTTTAAATTTTTCAATATATTGTTTGCGCAATTTCCTCGGGAGTGTTGCCAGCAAAAATTGCGTGTAGGATTTCCACGTATGCCCTTGCGGCAAAGTAATATTCCTGTATCCCATGGCTTTGGTTCTTCCATAGATGGCCCCAAAATTCGCTCCGCGCACCCGCCCTACCAGTTTTGTCCATATTTCCGGGTCAATCACACGGTAAAGGTTCAGGCTGTCTTTGGAATAATCGTTGAACGGCGATGCGACGCGCATCTGCTCGGGCGTCAGCCCCGCTTTATAGTACAAATCGTAAAGTTTGTTGTAATCGTAATTAAATTTATAATTGGCAGCCCACACATCACTCACAGACCAGTCGTAAAGGGGCGACGCGCACCATACGTCCTTGAATTGCTTTGAAATCCAGCATTCCCCTTTATAGCCATATTTCTTGTTCAAAAATCCGCTGTATCTTTGCAGGGATTCATCCGCGCGCATTCCAAGCAGGCACACGGTTTTCCCGTTTCCGTGTTCTTCTTTATAAAAGCGCCCAAACTGTTTTGCAAGGTCTTCCTGATGCATACGGTAGCGGTAATGATGAAACGGCCTGCCCAGATGAATGACAAAATCATGCTTGGGCATTGGACGTACCCAGCTTTCCTGCCTTTTGTCATCCCACGGATACCAGAACATTTCATAACTGCTGAGCGCCGTCCGGGTTGCCATGGGCAGGCACACCCAATACAGCTCCGCCTCGCCCTGGCGCTGTTGGAACGTTCTTTCTACATACTCGGTTGTCAGGCTGTATTGCGCCTCGAAATCCTGGTGGAAAATCCCTACCGTTCGTTTAGGATAATTCGCTTTCTTGAAATCCATCAGCAAGTTCAGAAGAACTCCGCTGTCTTTTCCTCCGCTGAACGATACATAGATATGATCGAATTCCCGGAACAGGTATTCAAACCGTTCCTGTAAGGCGTCGTATACATTAAGCCCCTGATACTCTTTCTTCATCACGGATCTTTTGCCCCGGCAATTTTCATTAAAAATATTATAGCATAAATAGCCGGGATGTAAACTCATCTGTGCATATTTCGCCGTGCCTGCACGGCTTTTCTGCCGAAGCGCAGGCACGCTTCTATAGATTGTTTTTGCCGCGTTGAGCTATGGACCGCCGCCGCGCGGAAGCGGCGGCGCAGGGGAACCATTCCCGGAAAATGGCAAAGAAAAAGCGCGGACAATCCGCGCTTTTTCCATAAATAAGTTCCGTAGGCAAGAGAACTTATCTCAGCAGTGTCAGAACATTCTGCGGCAGTGCGTTTGCCTGCGCCAGCATTGCCGTCGCCGCCTGCGACAGGATGTTGTTCTTTGTGAACGTCGTCATTTCCGACGCCATATCTACGTCGCGGATACGGCTTTCCGCCGCGCTCAGGTTCTCCGAAGATACCTTCAGGTTGGCAATCTTGTGGTCCAGCCTGTTCTGCATCGCGCCCAGCGTTGCCCTCTGGTCGGACACCTTGTTGATCGCGTCGCGTACCGCTGTGATCGCCGCGCCCGCACTGTCCTGCGTCTCGAGATTCTGGTCGTCCAGCTTCAGGCCTGCCGTGTTCATCGAATCGATGGATACCGCAAGCTGTTCGCCTTCAAGAGCACCAACCTGGATGCGGATTGCGTTGAAGGAATCCTCATCTTCCGCTGCCGGATCAAACCCGACTTCTACCGTCGTTCCATCGATGATCAGCGCATTGCCTTTTGCTGCGATGCCAAGCGCATTACCGTCAGCATCCACAAGGCCATTCGCAATGTCGGATACCTTATCGCCTGCCTGATAGGTATACGTATATTCCGTTCCGCCTACCGTCAGCTTAACCGTATCCCCGGCCTTCATCTTCACAGTATCGAATTCGATCGTATGCGTGCTGTTTGCTCCGTCCGCCATTGCATAGGTTACTTTGGTCTCCCCCGTGCCTGCTACGGCCTGCGTTACCGTAAAGCCGTCCGCTGTATCGGCAATGGTAAGGCCAGTCGGTGCATCCGCCGCTGCCAAAAGCGCGCCCAGATCATCCGTACCGTCGCCTTTCCATGTAATGGCCGTATTGCCGTCCGCCGCTTCAGCGCCGTCCGCAACCAGTTCATACGTTTTGTCGCCGATTTTAATCGTATCGCCGATATTCAGTTTGCTCTGGTCTACTGTCGCCGTCTCTACACCCTGTACTGCATCTTTCTTCTGTACCGCATCTTGGATGGCGGCAACGGTGCCCGTCGCTCCGCCGGTAGCGGTCGCTGTGATCGCATCAGGCAGGTCTACATCGCCTGTAGGCTGTGCATCTGTCGTAAAGGTAAGTTTGCTGGTATTGTCAGACGCAATGGTAAACGTCTGTCCGCCGATTTCCACAGTTTTTCCATCGAACAGGTCCACATAATCTGCCACAGTGTTCACAGCCGCGCCGGTAGCAGGGTCACTCGTGATCGTATAGTCTTTTCCGTCAATTTTCAGCGTCAGGGTCGCCGTAGCGTCTTCCGCTACATTGATTGTACCAGCCACAGTAACTTCAAAAGAACCCTGCTGCGCCGCCACCTGAGCCTGGCCCTGAGCGGTGACCTTGGAAGATACTGCCGAACCCGTAACATCCTCTGTCACGGTTGTCATGTTGATGCCTGCCGTCGCTGCGCTGCGCTCCGGACCCGAATAGGAAAGGGAGCCGTCCAGAACCTTCATGTTGTTAAACGTCGTCTGTTCCGCAATGTCGTTGATTTCGCGCTTCAGCTGGTCAAATTCCTTTGCCAGCGCGCTACGGTCGAGGTCTTCGTTCGTTCCCGTCGCCGCCTGTACCGCAAGCTCGTTCATTCTCTGCAGCATGGAGTGCGTTTCCTGCAATGCGCCTTCCGCCGTCTGCACCAGCGAAATAGCGTCCTGCGAGTTCTTCGTCGCCATGTTCAGGCCGCGGATCTGGCTGCGCATTTTCTCGGAAATGGCAAGGCCTGCCGCGTCGTCGCCCGCACGGTTGATGCGGTAGCCGGACGAAAGTTTTTCCGCGCTCTTGGATACGTTGTCGTTGTTGATGGTGTACTGGCGGTGTGTGTTCATCGCCATAATGTTGTTTTGAATTCTCATAATAAATACCTCCTGTATTGTTCGATATACCCTCCGGGGCGGAATTCGGTACCCCGGCGGCATCAGGTTCCATAGTCGCTTTCTTAGCGGGAACCCTTATGAAGCTTTGTGCGTTTTGACAGTGCCCTTTCGTTCCCGGAGTGACGTCCCCCCGGGAAACGAAAGAGTGTCAAAGATGGCACTTGTTATGCTTCTGTATAATAGTATCGGACGTTTTTTCGTTTTATTTAGCGGTTTTTTAAAAAATATGGATATTTTTTTATTTTCACTGCAGGCGGCGCTTGTGAAGGCCCGGCAGGTTTTGAAACCCCGCCTGAAAAACACCAGGCAGGATGGACTGCCTGCCTTTGGGTGTTCCAGCCAATTTGCGAAAAATTCCTGACAGTACCGGCAGCACCGGTCATCCGGTATATTCTCATTCGGCGGCGCGGGCTAAATCCTGTCTCCCGCCATTTTCCTCGCCGGGATCCGCCGCAAAAGCGGCAGTATGGTTATCTTTTAGCTAAAGCATACGTTTCGGGAAAAATTAAATGTTCGATAGAATCGTGTTTGCGGCATACTTTGGTGCCGTTTTTTTGTGCTTTTGCATCTTCCTGTAGAGCGTGCTGGGCGGCATTCCCGTTTCTGC